>NZ_VRMG01000097.1 GCF_008040105.1 Lacisediminihabitans profunda | reverse complement strand
GCTGTTAACTGACTCTGCTTGAAGACTGCTACTGTGCAAGATTGTGTCCGTGCCCCGCCCCTTTTAGTGGACTGAAAAAGTAGGTTTCCACGCTTCTTAAACTGGGCGAGAAGTATTTTTTGCCGAGAGAAGTCAACTGCACAGAATAACATTGCAGTAGGTTTCACTCTTTCTGCATACAATTATTATTCTTACATAAGTAGCGTATACTCCGTGGTCTGTTATGGTAAAAATGGACCCCCCAAAATTGAACTCCACTATGTACTTACGATTTTATTTTGTGTGGCTGGCCTATGGTGGGAACAAATTTTGCAGAGTGGGTCCAAATATTTC
>NZ_VRMG01000096.1 GCF_008040105.1 Lacisediminihabitans profunda | reverse complement strand
CTAAGTGGTGGGTTCAGTGTCGCTACCTATCTCGGTAAGGGGAAGCGCCTAAGCTGGCACGGGTAATTGAGTAGCTGTGATAAGCTACTGGCAGCCAGTATAAATCGTCCGGCTCGGGCCCGTTATAGCTCCTAGATTTGAATTAGATGCTGTACGCCATAGGAGGTGATCCAGTATCTCCCGGAGGGGCCCGGGTTAACAACCTCATGAATTTAGCCCGCGTTGGCCGAGAGGTTTAGGCGGCGGATTGCAAATCCGTCTCACATCGGTTCAAATCCGATACGCGGCTCCAAAGTTTAG
>NZ_VRMG01000095.1 GCF_008040105.1 Lacisediminihabitans profunda | reverse complement strand
GGATAGCCGTTGCTCTTCACATCCACAGAAGTGCAAAGTGGAATACTTGTGAAGAGGAAGGTTACAATGTATCTGTTTGCAACTTGAGCTCGAAAAATAACTTGCCGACGTTTCGACTGATAGCTCCACTTTTGTTTGTTTAGCTCTTTATACCTGAATGACGACTATAGTCATCATGACTATAAACACTACTGAGGATACACGTCATTGGAGGTCAAAGGTCGGTAAGGATTGCTCCTCCCTCCCTGCCTCCTCATCACAGCGATCCAGCAGCCAGGGACTTCCAGTCCTCCATCTCGGTTGAAGCGCTCCTCATCACAGTTGCTCGTGTCTGCTGTTTCCTGCATAGGTGGGATGAGGAACAGGAGAAGGAGAAGGAACCACTGGTGGTGATACCTTATGTGGTTGGGATGAGTGAGGACATTAGGCGTGTTTGCAGGAAGTTTAACATCAGAGTAGTCTTTAAGTCCGGGCGGACCCTCCGCGCG
>NZ_VRMG01000094.1 GCF_008040105.1 Lacisediminihabitans profunda | reverse complement strand
GCGAAGTAGACGACCATCGCGGACCCCGGGCTGAGGGCGCCGGCCACCTGGATGTCGGGAAGCACCTCGCCGCCGGCGCCGGCTGGGTCCTTGCCCGGCTGGTTCTTCGCTCCGTCCACCCCGACCGCCGTGACCGTGGGGCCCGTGATGCCGAGGCTTGTGAAGTAGGTCGAGAGCTCGGCCTGGGCGAACCCGCCGCCGAGTTCGATGATCGCGATGCTCTGGCCCGAGCCGTCTGTGCCGGGCGGAAAACGATAAATCGGCCCGAGCTCGATCGGGGTGGAGCTCACCGAAACGGCTC
>NZ_VRMG01000093.1 GCF_008040105.1 Lacisediminihabitans profunda | reverse complement strand
GGCCGTTCATCCATTCCCCCTGCGCCTGCCGGTCGGGGGCGCGAAGCAGTGCCGCGTCCGCCCGTGAGAACTTGCGCGGCCGTGTGTCGGCAATGCAGAGCGCCCCGAGTCGCTGCCCGTCCCTGGTCTCGATGGCCACGGCGGCGTAGAAGCGCGCCTTCGGCCCCCCGACGACGAACGGATGCGTCTTGAACACCGGGTCTGCCGCGGTGTCCTCGATCGTGAACTGGTCTGTGCGTGCGATCGTGGGGCTGCAGAACGAGAGGGCGCGTGGCACTTCGACCGGCGGCAGCCCGATGACGGATTTGAA
>NZ_VRMG01000092.1 GCF_008040105.1 Lacisediminihabitans profunda | reverse complement strand
GGTTGATGAAGAAGGTCAAACGCGCGGCGGCAGTCTCCCGGACGGCCATCTCCACTCCGGCAGGCAGCTCCGCCAGTGACTCCGGCCCAAGCGGGGTCGCCACGAATCCGTCTATCGATTCTTGGTCGATGGCGCCTGAGACGTAGAGCGCGCGACCCCCGTTCGTGATGGTTCGGGAAGTCACCGCGGGGAGCCCGTCGAGCGGTCCGCCGGAGTATCGTGCCAGCACATCCGCGTCCTCAATGCGCACGTGCTCACTCCACGCGGAGCCGCCCCATCCGGTGTCCAGCTCGAAGCGAT
>NZ_VRMG01000091.1 GCF_008040105.1 Lacisediminihabitans profunda | reverse complement strand
TGCAGGCGACCGCTGCGCGCGCGGCCCACGAGGTCCCTCAGGCCCGCCATGAGGTCGTCGAGGGAGAGGGAGTCGGCGTCGTGGATGGCGGGAGCGACGAGGCCGCCCTGACGCAGCGCCAGGGCGACACCGAGATGCACCGCGGAACTCGGCGGGAACGCGTCGTCGGCGTAGAAGCCGTTCAGCTCGGGAATGTCCCGCGCGGCGAGCGCGGTCGCCTGGAGCAGAAGGGCGGCGGGCACGACCCGCTCGGCGATGGACCGCTGGGCGTTGGCGGACTGCAGCCACGCCGTGGCGGCACGCAGGTCAATGGTTGTGCTGAGGTAGTAGTGCGGGATGGACTTCTTCGAGCGCGCCATGAGCACGCCGATGGAGCGGCGCAGGCGAGCGGAGCGCTCGGCCGACTCGGCTGCCGCTGCCGTTGCCGTGGCGGGCAACTTCCCCGGTTTCCGGGGGCGCCCGGGTGCGG
>NZ_VRMG01000090.1 GCF_008040105.1 Lacisediminihabitans profunda | reverse complement strand
TAGCGGATAAAGGCAGTCAAGATATCATCGTGTCTACCGACGATGGCACCATCAACCTTGGTCGCTCTGTGAAGAGCGAGAAACTACTGTACAGCATGTGCATAAAGGTGGAAGATAACAAGCCTGCATGTGAATTCACCACCAAAGACAAGGTAGTACATGAAGTGCGACAGGTTATGCGCCCGGGCGAGGCTACGGCCCGCGATATTAAGATTGCAGTAAACGCGGCTGTGACGTATACTGGTGAGAACGGGCAGGAAGCAACTTCTCTGATTACCCCGAAAGGTAAGTATCTCCCGGCTGGCACCCCGTCTGAAGTACATATTCAGGCTATTGCGAATCTGTTCGACAGCGTGTACAATGACTACAAACAAAACTTCAGCAAGATGTGAGGAGGACTCAGGAAAGCACAGCCTAAAGAAGTAGAAACCCTGTCCCTCGACAAGCGCCCCCAGGCAGGTGATGTTGTTCGACTGCGATCTGACGGTAAAACCTACGAGGTAAATGCTGTATATCCCACGGCAGTGGGCTGGGAAGCGATTCTCCGCAACATGTACGACAAGACTAAGACCGTCACTGTCAGCATGGAGTGGTGAAATGGCAAGAACCGTCAAGTGCGTAAACTTCCTACCTGTCACTCCGGACGGTCGAGTAATCGTCCGATC
>NZ_VRMG01000089.1 GCF_008040105.1 Lacisediminihabitans profunda | reverse complement strand
CGATGTTCAGGTCGTAGTAGTTATGAGCCGACCATCGGGGGTCGGCTCGGTGACGGCGTGCCGGACGAAGTCCTTGATCAGCGAATCCTTGACGCCGAATACGCTGTCCCTCTCCAGGTAGTCACTGCCCGCAACTAAGATGTGCGTCATCAGAGCTCGCTTGCCCGGCGCGGAGACCATGACGTGCAGGTACGGGTCTCGTACCGGTGCGCGCCCCGCCGCCTCGAGAAGTCTGCCGACCGGGCCGCCGGGCGGAATCGGATACTGCGTCGTCGTGAGGCCCCCGAACCGTGAGTTACCC
>NZ_VRMG01000088.1 GCF_008040105.1 Lacisediminihabitans profunda | reverse complement strand
GGCGGCGTGCGTGTGTCGTGGCCCAAAGCCGTGGGCGGTGATGGCCATGGGGCTATTCAATCAGACGTATTAGAATCGAACGCTTCTCAGGACCGCCTTGGGGCTTAGTCGACTCAGAGAATCAGTTGTTCACGCGGCCGGGAAGGCCACGCCGATTGTGGCAACGCGATCGGGAGACCTTACCGAGACGGCGCTACACGAGGTGGTTCGCTAGATCGTGGTCGCGACGCGCTGTTCTTCATACGTCGCCGACTATTGCGGTGTTGGGACGCCGAAGGCGTGTCACGCGGCACGGTGGTGGCTCCCGTGACTAAACGAACCAACTCTCTCGCGGACAGAGAACAGCAGGCAGAGCTGCCGCCCAT
>NZ_VRMG01000009.1 GCF_008040105.1 Lacisediminihabitans profunda | reverse complement strand
GAACGGGCTCTACAAAAATGAACTCATCCGCCGACAAGGGCCTTGGCGAACGGTCGAGCAGGTCGAACTCGCGACGCTGGAATATGTGTGGTGGTGGAACAACCAACGCCTCCACGGCGAACTCGCCCTGCGCACCCCGATCGAGGTCGAGGAAGAGTATTACGCTGACCAAGAATCGTCCCAGCCGGCACCCGCCAGACAGGGAAGCAACGAGGAACTAAACCCAGGCCGAATCAATGGCTTGGTCGTGAGAAACCCATGCGAGGGGATCCGACTTCCCCGAATTGTCAAAAAGGAGCGTGGCTACCTGTCCCACGACCAAGTCGCGAAACTCGCCACTTCTGTTGGGGACCAGGGCGATGTCGTGTTGCTGCTCGCGTACACAGGAATCCGCTGGGGTGAGCTCGCTGCCCTGAAAGTTGAGCGCGTAGATTCCGTGCGGCGTCGCATAGACATCGTCGAGGCGGTGACCGAGCCGAACGGCACAATTGTGTGGGGCACGCCCAAGTCCCACGCGAGTCGATCCGTCCCGTACCCAGAATTTCTCGACCTGATGCTCAAACGTCACATGGCAGGAAAACACAGGAGCGACCTCCTTTTCACGGCGCCGATGGGCGGGGTGCTGCGGAATGCACAGTTCCGGCGGCGAAGATTCGACCGAGCGGTCGCAGAGCTCACGGCCGCCGATCCTCACTTCCCTCGAGTGACGCCCCACGATCTCCGTCACACTGCCGCGAGTCTTGCGGTCTCGGCCGGCGCGCACGTGAAATCCCTGCAACGGATGCTCGGCCACGCATCCGCGGCCATGACCCTCGATGTCTACGCAGATCTCTTCGAAGATGACTTAGACGCGGTTGCAGCCGCTTTAAATGACAGGGCAGTGTCCTCAAGTGTGGGTGAAATGTGGGCAGAAGTGGAGTCTTGACCACGCGGCGCACGATGAACTGTCGAACGCGGGAAACCAAGAACCCCCGGCTGACCGGGGGTTTTGAATCTCATTTGGCTGAGAATGATTGGTGCGCCCGGAGGGATTTGAACCCCCGACCTATTGATCCGTAGTCAATTGCTCTATCCGCTGAGCTACGGGCGCATTGCCGGGCTTAACCCGGCCTGTCGACTATACCAGCGATCATGACCGGCGCGAATCGGCGGCCGAGCCGTCAACCGGCGTGGCGCCGTCACGAGGTGCGGCGGCGATCCTTCGGCGCCCGGTGTGATGCGACGTTCAGCACGGTGGCGACGACAAAGAGCACGCCGAACGCGTACCAGAGGGGTGGCCAGATCCGCGCGAGGGGCCACCAGTAGAACATCGAGGTCCCGAGGTAGAGCAGCACGTACGGCACAAAGATCGACCAGCGGATCGGGTCGCGCCACTGCACTTCCGCCAGGTACTCCACGGTGAAGCCGAAGACCGCCCAGAAGAAGAAGAGCACGCCACCGAGCCAGAGCCACCACTCCTTGCCCGCCAGGAGAAGAATGCTGCTGACCAGCACGGCTGGCACGCTCATCACGTAGATGACCCAGCCTTGACGCACCGCCGTGTCGAACCGCCATCGCCGAACCGCGAAGTGCACCACCAGTGCACCCTCGAACAGGAAGGAGGTCACGACGAAGAGGGTTTCTAACGCGTCCATTTCTGGCATGCGCTAATTCAAGGCCGGATGACGCTCGGCGGTAAGTGCCCAAGGTCCCCACCCCCAAAACGCCCGGGTACGTTCCCAATCTCGAGGGATGCTCTGCAAGGCGGTCGAATGGGGGCAGAATGGACCGGTGACAGTCGAATCGGACCTTTCCAACCTACTCGCCAAGCTCAGCCCCGAGCGCGTCCCGGGGTCATTCGTGTTCGCGTCGGTGGGCTTCAGCGAGTCTCTCCAAGGCATCGAGCCGCTCGCAAGCGTGGTGGAATCCGAAGGGCTATCCGTGGTCCTCCGCCGGGAGGACGCCGACCGGCTCGGGCTGCACTACAGCTTCGTGGCGGCCTGGATCACCCTGCACGTCTACTCGGCGCTCGAGACGGTCGGTCTCACGGGCGCGGTCGCCGCCACGCTGACCAAGGCCGGGATCAGCTGCAACATGATCGCCGGATACCACCACGACCACGTCCTCGTGCCCGAGAACCGGCTCGTCGACGCGCTCACTGAACTCAAGGAACTCTCGGAGTCGCACGGATTCCTGATGCACCCGTAGCGGCCTCTGCGAGAGCCGCAGGTCCTCGAGAAACGGCAGCGCGAGGGTGCGGAGCCGACGTGCGGTCGGCGCCCGCATCCCGAACTTCCGCCTAGAACGGGTAGCTGGCCGGGGTGCGGCGCATGGTGATCCACCGCGTCTCGGTGAAGGCCTCGATGTTCGCCTCCGCTCCACCCTGGCGCGAACCGGTGCCGGAGGCCCCGACCCCGCCGAACGGCGTGTTCGCCTCATCGTTGACCGTCTGGTCGTTCACGTGCACGATTCCGGACGGGATGCGCTGCGCGAGCTCGTACCCGCGCAGGGCGTCGGCGGTGACGATGCCGAGCGACAGCCCGTACTCCGAGGCCGTCGCGATCGCGATGGCCTCGTCATCCGTGCTGAACTTCACCACGGAGGCCACCGGCCCGAAGACCTCCTCGCAGAACGCGGGAGCGTCGAGCGGGGAGTTCGCCAGCACGGTCGGCCGGTAGAACAGCCCGTCGTAGGTGCCGCCCGCCTTGAGCTCGGCACCGGCCGCGATCGATTCGGTGACCAGACGGTGCACCCGGTCGCGCTGGTTGGCGTCGATGATCGGACCGAGGTGCACGTGCTCGGTCGCGGGATTGCCGACGGCCATCGAGTCGGCCTTCGCGGCAAGCTTCGCCACGTACTCCTCGAACAGGCTCTCGTGCACGAGATGGCGCCCGACCGTCATGCAGATCTGGCCCTGGTGCAGGAAGCTGCCCCAGGTGGCGAGGTTGACGGCCTGATCGACGTCGGCGTCGTCGAGCACGAGGAACGCGGAGTTGCCGCCGAGCTCGAGGTGCGCGCGCTTCAGGTGCTTGCCGGCGAGTTCTCCCACCGAGCGGCCGGCCCGGGTCGAACCGGTGAAGGCGATGACGCGGACGTTGGGGTCGACCACCATGGCCTCGCCCACGTCCGCTCCGCCGGTCACCAACTGCAGCACGCCAGCCGGGAGTCCGGCCTCCTCGAAGATGCGCGTCAGCATCACGCCGCCGGTCACAGCGGTGCGCGGGTCCGGTTTGAGCAGCACGGCATTGCCGAGGGCGAGGGCCGGAGCGACGGCACGGATGCCGAGGATGATCGGCACATTGAACGGCGAGACCACGCCGACCACGCCGACGGGAACGCGCTGGGCGATCGAGATCCGCGGCTCCTCGCTCGAGAGGATCTGGCCGAGCGGATGCGACGGCAGCGCCGACGCCTCGTAACATTCCTGAGCCCCGACATGGAGGGCGAACGCGGCGAGCGGCGGCACGGAGCCGACCTCTCGGACGTTCCAATCCATGATCTCCTCGGCGTGCTGCTCCAGGAGCGCCGCCGCCTTGCGCAACACCCCGGCACGAACCGCGTGCGGGGATGCCGCCCACGCCTTCTGCGCGGCCGCCGCGCCCGCCGCGGCCCTGGTCACATCGGCCGGGGTGGCCATACCGGCACGGCCGAGCTCCTCGCCGGTCGCCGGTTCGACGATGGGGATGTCGCCGCCGGAGCCGGGGACCCACTCCCCGTTGAGGTAGATCTTTCCCGCCCAGATGTTCGGGTCGAGGAACTGTCCGGTCGTGGCCGGGTCCATTGTCAGCGTCATTGCGTGTTCTCCTTTGGATTCCTGAACGTATTGTGCTTGGGTTTGCTGTGTAATTACGAGATGTCGATGGTGACGACCGCGGGGCCCGGGCGGCCGAGGTCGGTCGAGACGGCGCGGGAGACGCAGCAGCAGATCTTGCCGCGGGCATCCTTCTGCCGTTCGCTGTAGAAGACGTCGCGGTGGTCGAGGTCGCCGTCGAGGTGCAGCACGCGCACCTCGCAGAGCCCGCACTCGCCCTTACGACAGTCGGACATCACCTCGAGCCCCGCCGACTCGAGGGCCTCGAGCATCGTCTCGCTTGTTCCCACCATGGTCTCGAACCCGAGGCGCGGGATACGCACGACGAATCGCTGCGGGTCGAACCATCCGCTGTTGCCGAAGGTCTCGAAGCGCAGGTTCGCGGGCGACAGCTCGCGTTCGATCCAGGCGCGGCGCACGGCATCCATCAACCGGATCGGGCCGCACGTGTACAGTTCGGTGCCGGCATCGACCGAGCCGACGAGGGTCGCGACGTCCAGCGGGGTTCCGTCGTCGCGCACGTGGAGCACGAGGCGCTGGCCGTGCTCTCGCCGCAGTTCCTCGACGAAGGCCATCTCGCCCAGCCCGCGGCCCACGTAGACGAGCGTGTAGTCGGCGCCGATCGAGCGCAACACGCTTGCCATTCCGGCGATCGCCGTGATGCCGATGCCGCCCGCGAGCAGCAGATACCTCGCCGCCCCGATCCGCAGCGGAAAGTCGAGCACCGGCTGGGTGATCTCGATCGTGTCGCCGACCCGCAGCGCGTGCATCACGGCCGCGCCGCCGCGCGACTGCGGCGAGTCGAGCACCGAGATGGTGATCGTCCGACCCTCGTCGGACGGCGTAACGACCGAATAGGACCGGGAGTCGGTAGCCCCACCGATCGTGACCTTCACGTCGATGTGCGCGCCAGCCTCGACCTTCACCGGGCGCTGCGGCTCGAACACGATTCTGCGGATGCCGGGGGTCAGGGCGTCGGACTCGGTCACCGTCGCCCGTTGCCACACCCGGGAGTGTGAGGTGGCCATGGCGCGAGGCTCAGGCCACCGACACGGCTGGGACCGGCAGGCGCCCCTCCGCGGCGAGCTTGCCCTCGAGGATGCGGCGCACCCACATGCCGCCCGCGTCGATGTTCAGGCTGTAGAACTCGTAGTCCGGGTTCGCCTCGATCGCCGCCTGCTGGGCGACGAGCATGTCCTCGTCCTCCTTGAACACCCGCGAGACGCCGTCGCGCAGTTTCGTCGTGATCACCTGGCTCTCCAGCCGATAGTTGCGCATGAATGCCCAGAAGTAATTGCACGACTTGTCGGTCTCCGGCGTGATCGTGTTCATGACGTAGCCGTTGACGCCCTGGCTGCGGTCGCCCGCGGGAGCGCCCGTCCCCGCCTTGGCAACCCCGACGTCGATGTTGATGGTGGATGGCGACTCGAAGTGGATGATCTGCCACCTATCGACCTTGCCCTCGAATCCGGGGAAACGGTCGCGCATGTTCGCCAGCCAGAACGGCGGGGCGTCGATGCCCAGCATCCAACGCTCGACCGTGACGGTGTCGCCGTCGTGGGTTACCACGAACTCGGATTCGCTCAGCTCCTCCTGGCCGATGGTCGAGCTGTGCACGAATTCCTCGTGGGTCAGGTCCATCAGGTTGTCGAGCACGAGCTGGTAGTTGCAGGCCACCGGGATGGTGAGGCCGTCACCGGCCCAGGCCGGGTCATCCATCTGGTGCATGTCGGGAACGAGCGAAGGATCGGCCTTCGTCGGGTCGCCGAGCCACACCCACACGAAGCGGTGGAGTTCGACCACCGGGAACGAGGCCACGGTCGCGCTGGGGTTGATGGTCTCCTGGGCCGGCATCGAGATGCACCGGCCCGCGGAGTTGTAGACGATGCCGTGATAGGGGCAGCGGATGCCGTCCCGGCCCTCCGGGGTGCCCATCGACAGCGGCGCCAGTCGGTGCCAGCACGCATCGGCGAGCGCCACGGCCCGGCCGTCCTCGGTTCGGTACATCGCCAACGGGCGGTTCGCCACAGTGCGGGCGAGAGGCTTGCGATTGACCTCGTGGTCCCACGCCGCCACATACCAGGCGTTCAGCGGGTGGCCGAGGACCTTGTTGACCGTGGTCTCTCTCATGGGGACTCCTTCGTCCAAACTCGGGCTTGCGTTTCAGATTACCTATCTCCATAGTGAAACTGCAATAGTCTGGCCCGGAGAGAATTGAGACATGAGCCTGCGATACGCCCTCCTCGCGCTGCTGACCGCGCAGCCGATGACTGGCTACGACCTGGCCAAGGCATTCCACAGCTCGGTCGGGCACGTCTGGCACGCCCCGGATTCGCAGATCTATCCCGAGCTCAAGCGCATGGAGGCGGAGGGCCTCGTCGTCGCGACGGCCGTGGCCCGAAACAGCCGGGCCACGAGCGCGACGAAACGCATCTACAGCATCAGCGACGCCGGCATCGCGGCGTTCCGCGAGTGGATGGAGACCCCCATCGAGTACGTGCGGGAACGCGATCCGGCCCACCTCCGGGCCGCGTATTTCGAGTGGACCGATCCGGAGACCGTCCGTACCCAGTTGCGCGCGCACATCGAGCATTGGACCGAGCAGCGCGAGCAATGGCAGATCCAGCTGGGCGCCATCCGCGACCAGAGCCATCCGATCACGGCGAGGCGGCTCGAGATCTTCCCGGAGACGGAATGGCCCCGAATCATCGGCTACAAGATCTTCGTCTACGAGGGTCTCGTGGACCGGGCTTCCCAGCAGATCGCCTGGGCAACACGCGGGCTTGCCCTCGTGGACGAGCTCGAGGGCCGGCGGTGAGGGTGCGGTCGGCCGTGCGGAAGCGGAGGGCGGAGGTCAGCGACTTCGAGCCGGCGGGAATGCCGGGTCCACGATAATCGTCCCCCGAGGCCTCGGCGGCGTCGAGACTCGCGTACATTCCAAGTGCGGAGCCGGTGGGATTTGAACCCACGGTACCCTTACGGGTACTCCACCTTAGCAGGGTGGTGCACTAGGCCGAACTATGCGACAGCTCCAACTGTTCGACTGCAATCATAGCGGCACACCGGCGAACGGCCGATTCGACCGACACCGCGAACGATTTGTCCGCCCCTGAACTGGGGAGCGACCCACCCCCGGACTGGGGATTCGAATCCGTTGTCCGCCGAATCGGCGGCTCGTAGAGTGTTATCCAAGCGGGCACACGCCGCACCGAAAACACCATAGATCAACCAAAACTCGAGGGGATCAACCCGTTGGCTCCCTCGACCACAGCTTTGGCAGCGACGGGATCCGCGTCCATCGGAATCGTGATCGTTGCCCTCGGAATCGTCGCCCTGGGAATCGCTCTCGTGTTCCTCTGGCTCAGCCGCCGCAATCGCCGCGGGACGACCCGACGCTAGGACGCCTGGCTGGTCCCTCGACGTCAATTGGGGGCCAGCCAGCGCTTCACGTTCTACTTGTTCACCTTGGAGCAGGTGTAGTCCGCGGCCGTCTGGCCGAGCACGCCGGGCAGAACCTCCGGCGCATCGCTTGCCGTCGCATCCGGTGCGGCGGATCCGGATGGAGCCGGAGCCGTCGGAGCCGGAGCGTTGGGGTCGGGGATCGACCCACGCCCGGTGCCGGAGTCGAGGCTGAACGGCTCGTCGGCCTTGATCTTGGCGAAGAGCGCGTTGGCGGCGGACACGATCGGAGCGACCTTGCCTGCGTAGACGCCCCCCACCCCCGTGGTGCCCGGGTATTGCACGAACGAGATCCGGTTGAGCGGGATCTTCTTGAGCACCAGCGCGATCGACACCATGGTGTTGAGGTTGCTGAGGTTCTTCGACAACGTCATGTTCTTGGAGGCCGCCGTGGCGAGACCGAAGAGCTTGGTGAAGTCGGTGAGGGTGCTGTCGCTCTTCACCGTACGCACGAGCGACGACAGGAAGACCTGCTGCGAGCTGATGCGACCGAGGTCGCTTCCGTCGCCCACCCCGTGACGGCTGCGCAGGAAGGCCAGGGCCTGGAACCCGGAGAGGGTGTATGTGCCGGCGGCCGGGAGGTCGATCCCCGAGTACTTGTCCCGGAGCGGCCCGTTGATGCAGACCGGCACTCCGCCGACCGCCGTCGACATGTCGATGACGCCCTGGAAGGTGATCAGCGCCGCGAACGGGATGTCGAGCCCGGTGAGCGCCTTCACCGTGACCACCGTGCAGGGCAGGCCGCCGTAGGCCAGGGTGTTGTTGATCGGCTGGGCGGACATCGCACCGTAGTTGCCCTTGCCGTCTTCGCGCGGGCACGCCGGGATCGGCACCACCATGTCACGGGGAATGCTCACCGCCACGGCATTGGTCTGGTCCTGCGACACGTGCAGGAGCATCGTCACGTCGTTGAGCACACCGTCGTCCTTGCCCGCGTAGGCCCCCTGGCCCTTGCGGGTGTCGCTGCCGACGAGAAGCAGGTTGAAGCCGCCGTCGAAGGCGCCGAGCGCGGGGGGCGGACCATCGGTCTCGCCGACGAGCGTCACGGTCTTGATGTTGCCCTTGATCTGGCTGAGGGCGATGCCGGCGACGCACGCCCCGCTGACCAGGACCACGGCGAGCGCGGCGGCCAGGAACTTGAGGACCGCGACGGTGGCGTGCGACTTCTTGAGCCTGCCGTGACGCGCGATTCCCGGCACGCCTGACCGATTCGACCGGGGTCGGGTCTCGCTCATGGCGTCCCCCTTCGAAGTGGATGGCACGGAGATGTTCGTGCGGATAGTCCGGGTTCACACCGCAATCGGCCTTCGCAAGGATATCCCAGCCGACCCGAAGTTCCGCGGTTGCCGTCGGTGTCGCCCGGCATCCGTTCGTCAGTCCTGGAAGTAGAGGGAGGAGTGCAGTCGGCATCCCTCATTGAACGGCGCGTGGCAGGAGGGGCAGCCGTCCACCGCGAGATAGCCGTCGATGGTGAGCTCCGTCGAGCACACGCCGCACAGCACCGCCTTCTGCTGACGCTCGGCGAGCGTCCATTGGGTGGCCGCGTGGGTTTCCGCGTGCTCGTGACAGAGGTGGCAGGGATAGTAACGGCGGCAGCACTTGAACTTGATGGCGATGACGTCTTTGGGCGTCCCGTAGTGAACGCACCGGGTCTGGTCGTCGATCGTCTCGCCGTAGACGATCACTCGACACCCCGGGCGGCGAGGGCATCCGCGAGGTCGTCGGAGTGCTTCAGCGACAGCACCAGGAGCGGGACGACGAAGGTCGTGGCGCGAACCGGCACCCCTCGCGCGCGTTGAGCCTCGCGGATCGACCCGGCGAGCCCGGCGATGACGGGAATCGTGGTGATCGTCATCGCGAGCAGAAGGCCGACCCCGGCGGGGTTCACCCCGAAGCGGCGCAGGGGCGCGAGTGTGCGCTCAGTCGCGTCGAGAAGCGCGGGCACACGGGTGGTCAGTGTGACGAGCGCGGCCAGCGCGATCACCACGACCACGCGCCCGGTGTTCGCCAGCGCGACCAGGGCCGGAAGGAAGACGAGTTGCGTCACGAGCATGACCACGATCAGCCAGCGGAGCGCGACCACCTGCGCCGCGAGCTCCCCCAGCCCGAGCCCGGCGATCAGATAGCCGGCGACGACGAGAACGGCCGCCGCCGGGAGCATCCACGCACTATGCGCGGAGAGCGTGATCGCGAGCGTGATCGCGATGAAGACGAGCACCTTCGGGCCGGCGGGCGCTCGGTGGATGGCGCTCGCGCCCGGCCGGTACAACGCGATCACGCGTGTTCCCGTTCGTAGCGTCCGACGACGTCGCCGGGGGCGCCGGATTCCACGAGCCGGCCGGCGTCGAACCGCAGAACCACGTCGCATCGGGCCGCCATCCGAAGGTCGTGAGTCACGAGCACGAGCTGCTGAGGCAGTTCGTCGAGCAGGTGGTCGGCTATCCGCCGACTGTTGACGGCGTCGAGGAGCGCGGTGGGCTCGTCGGCGACGAGCAGGCCCGGCTCGCCGACGAGGATCGAGCAGAGTGCGAGCAACTGCTTCTGGCCGCCGGAGAGGCTGTGCGCCGGTGCCTCCGAATGGGTGGTGAGCCCGAACCGGTCGAGGACGGCCGACACGCGCGCGCCGGCCTCGGCGGCGGTGAACCCTCGTCCGCGCAGGGAGAAGGCCACGTCTTCGGCGACGGTCGGCATCACGATCTGCACGTCGGGGTTGCTGAAGATGAAGCCGACGCGCCGCCGGAGCAGCTTCGACTGCCGCGCCGGGTCGAGGCCGTGCACCCGCACCGCCCCGCTGCTCGGCAGGACGAGCCCATTGAGCATCCTCGCGAAGGTGGACTTGCCAGAGCCGTTCGACCCGATGACCCCGATCCGACGCTGGTCGAGGCTCACGCTGACGTCGCGCAGCGCCGTCCGGCCGCCGAAGTCCACCGAAACGGAGTCGAAGACGATCTCCGGATGCTCCATCACTCTGGCCGACTCACCGCCGCGCGAGGGGATTCCGTTTCGACGGCGGGGACGGCGACCACCGGGGCGGCCGGGGTCGCTCCACGCCGGAAGCCCTGAGGGTAGGCGCGCCAGAGAGCCATCGTGACGAGGGTCGCCACGACCACCTTGAGGGCATCCCCCGGCAGGAAGACGACACTCGACAGGGCGGTTGGGCCCAGCGGGATCTGGGTCACGAACGCCTGCACCGGGATCCCGAACGCGTAGACCACGCCGATGCCGCCCGCGAGGCAGCCGAGGGCCGTCCGCCACCAGGTGGGATTCTGCCGATCCGCTCGCACGATGGCTCCGATCACGAAGGCTCCGAAGATCCAGCCGATCAGGTAGCCGGCGGACGGACCGACGAAGACGCCCACTCCGCCGTATCCCCCGGAGAGCAACGGCAGGCCCAGCAGCACGAGCACCTCGAAAACGGCGACGGCGGCCGCGCCCCGCCAGGATCCCAGCACCGCGCCGGCGAGCATCACACCGAGGGTCTGCGCCGTGATCGGCACCGCGCCGAAGACCGGGATGGCCCCCGGAAGACCGAGCACGGCGATGATTGCCGCGAAGACCGCGATCCGCGTGACGTCACGAATGTCGATTCGAACTCGATTGCCCATGCTGTGCTCCTTCTCCTGAACGCTGTTCACCTGAACACTGTACAGGTCGCTGCTACGCTACAGACACGATGACGAATTCTGACGAGGTCGAAACGAAGTACACCCGTCACTCTCGGGCCGACGTGGTCGCCGGCGCGCTGGCGATCCTGGACGAGCATGGCCTGCCCGACCTGACGATGCGACGCCTCGCCGCGACCCTCGATGTGCAGCCGAGTGCTCTCTATTGGCACTTCGCCAACAAGCAGACCCTCCTTGCGTCGATCGCCGACCAGATCGTCTCCCGAGCCGTCCCCCGCGAGGTAGGCGATGCCGACTGGTCCGGAGCCGTCCGCGCCGAGGCGGAGGCGCTGCGCGATGCCCTGCTGGCGTTCCGCGACGGAGCAGAGGTGGTGTCGAGCACCCTCGCCCTCGGGCTCGGCGCCGGGGAGCCGCAGTCGAGACTCGCGACGGCGATCCGCGGCGGCGGCTTCGATCAGCAGACGAGCGAGGTCGCGGCGGCGGCGTTGCTCCACTTCGTGCTCGGGCATGTCTCGCACGAGCAGCAGCGACTCCAGGCCGACAGCCTCGGTGTCGTCGCGGAGGGCCACTCCGCCGACCCGGTGACGGCGATCGGCGGGCGGGCGGCCTTCGACTTTGGGATAACGCTCCTGCTCACCGGTCTCGAGTCGCAGGCACCGGCGCGTTCACTCGGGGACGCGGCGCGCTAGCCTCGACCGCGTCAGCGCGCCGCGGCCGCGCTACCCTGCGTCTCGCCTGCACCGTCAGCGCCGCGCGGAGGCCCGCCATGAAGTCGAGGCTGTCGTCGACGCCCCCCGGCCGAGAGCGCAGGAGCCAGCACTCGCGCTGCTCCACGAGCACCGACTCGAGGAGGCCGAGCAGGCGATGCGCCTCGACGGGGGCCATTTCGTCGACGCCGCCGCGGCGGATCACCTCCACTCCGAGACGGGCGAACCGGATGGCCTGGCGCAGCTCCCGCACGGCGATGTCGCCGTCGGAGCTCGCGGGCCGCGCGTAGTCGAGCTCGGTGAGTTCCGCGGCGAGGGTGGCGTCGACGGCTTCGAGCGCCTCGGGAAGGATCGCGGGCAGTTCAGATATGTCGCCTCCGCGCAGCAACGCGAGGAACAGTGGCGACGCGTTCAGCATCGGCGCGCCCAGAGCGAGCGCGGTCGCCCCGATTCTCATCAACACCCCGCCGATCACGCTCTCCTCGTCGTCGAAGACCCGACTATCGAGCACCTCCGCGAGATCGATCGCGCGATTGCTGTCCAGGCACCAGCTGACCGCCCCGCCGTAGGCGACCGGCCCGAACGACACCGCCGGCGGGTCGAAGTGCCCGTGGTCGCCCCACAACGTGTTGATGTAGCCGGTCGAGCCGTTCGCGATCCCCACTTCGGCGGCATCGATCATGTTCTCGAGAGCATTGTCGATACGGCCGACGAAGGACTGCCACGTGCTCGTGCCCGGAGCGACCCAGAAGGGAGTACCGGCGTCGATCATCGCCGCCGCCCGGGCCGAGAAACCCTTGGCGAGCGCCTCGATGTCGAGGTGGACGCTGTCCCATTCGGCTCGTTGCCGAGGAGTGGCGATGCCCCAGACCGCTCGGCTGTGTGATGGCGAGTCGTACTGCCACACCACCGGGATCGCGCCGGCGGGCACCGAACCCATCAGCTCCGGGTAGTCGCCGAAGATGTCCGCCCAGAACTCGACCTCGAAGCCGTCGTCGAGCAGCGGACGCATGACCTCGGACACGTAATCGAAGTAGACAGCACCGCCACCCCTCCGCTCGACCTCGCCGCCGCTGCGCCCGAGACCGAGTTCGAACGGCTCGTCGGCGCCGATGTTCACCCGCTTGCTGCGTAGCGTCGACGTCAGTTCGACCAGGAGCTCGCCGACGAGGTCGAGGTTCTCCCGGGTCGGCTCGAGGGTGCCCGCCTCCCGGTGACGTCCGAAGAGCTCGAAGCCGCCCGGTTTCTCCGCCCGCGCGGCATACTGCTCGAGCTTGAGCCAGCGATCCATGTGGCCGAACGTGTTCTGGTTCGCGACCAACGCGATCCCGACCCCGGCGCAGAGGTCGTCCAGCCAGCGCATGTCTTCGGCGGTGAGCGCGCTGGCCCGCGACCACACGGCGTCGTGGGCGGCGTAGGCGAACGTGTGCTCCATGTAGAGCTCGAGCTGGTTGATCCGCGCGAGCGAGAGCAGCTCGACGTAGCGCCGCAGCGTTCGCCGGGTGGGCACCCGGTCGCGGCTCACGTCGAGCATGAAACCCCGGGTCTCGAAGTCCGGCCAGTCGATGATCTCGACCGCGATTCGCTGAAGCGTTCCGGATGCGCGCAGCTGATCGAGCGTCTGAAGACCGTAGCGGAGGCCGGCTGCGTCCCGGTGGTCGATCGAGATCGCCTCCGGCGCCGTGCGGATGCGGTACCCCTGTGCGGGGAGCGCGTCGTCGAGCGTCACGATGACCGGAGTCGATTCCGCCGCACCGATGCCCGAACCCTCCCGGTAGGAGCGGGGAGCAGGGAACAGGGGCGTGGGCATGTCGTGGCTTCCTCACCGGACGCAGTGGACGAGCAGCGTCGGTCAACTCTCGGGCATCCGCGCGTATTTCACAACTGTGTTGCAAATGATGCAACAATGTCAGAATGTCCCAGAGCGTTCTCCGCGCCGCGCGCATCATCGACGCTATCGCGGATGAGCCGAGGACCGTGATGGAGCTCGCCGCGACATTCGACCTCCACCGGTCGACCATGTTCCGCGAGCTTCGGGCGTTGGAGAGCGTCGGCTACGTGCACCGGAGGAAGGACGGCCGCTACCGCCTCGGCCTGCACCTGGTCTCGCTGGCCAGGCGGGCGTTCGACGACCTCGACCTCCCAGGAGCCGCCCGCGACCACCTCCGTACGCTGCACGGCATCGTCGGCAACACGGTGCACCTCGCGGCGCTGGTGGAGGACATCATCGTCTACGTCGACAAGGTCGAGGACCCCAGCGGCGTTCGCATGTACTCGAGCATCGGAAAGGCGGTGGTGCCGTATGCCAGCGGCGTGGGCAAGGCCATTCTGGCCGGCCTCGACGTCGGGGCGCGCGACGCCGTGCTCGCCGGGGCGACGTGGGTGAAATTCACCGAGAACACCATCTCGTCCCGGGCCGAGCTCGACCGGCAACTGGACCTCGTGACCCAGCAGGGCTGGGCCGCGGACGACCGAGAGTTCGAGGACTTCATCAACTGCATCGCCGTGCCGATCGTCACGCCGCTCGGCGTCGTCGGTGCCCTGTCGATCACCGCCATCCGAATGGTGCAGGACCTCGACACGCTCAAGACCCGCATCCCGGCAATGCTGCAGACCGCGACCCTCATCGCCCGGGAACTCGGATAGCACGCCCCCAGTTTCGAGCGGCTTCGACTGCTGAGGGTCGGGCCTAACCTGGGCCCTCCACCTGCGCCAGAAACGGGTTACGCTCGGCCTGCCGCGCGTACCCGGCGGGATCCCGCACGCAGACCGGACACCAGTGGCCTGCCGTCAAGACGAGTCGCGGGCTGGCCGCGAACTCGTGGCCGAACGCGCAGGTCCAGTCAAGAGGGGTCGCCACGTCACCGGGGGTGACGTCCGCGGTGAGGAGTCGCCCGCCTCGGAACGCCGCTGCCTCGAGATAGTCGGCTCGCGCCCAGGAGGCGGGGTCCTTCGTCTCGTCGTACCCGTGGTCCAGAAATGACGGGGTGCGATCCGGGGCGGGTTCGACGAAGGTCGCCCAGTCTCCGATCGCCTCCCAGGCCGCGCGGGATCCGAAGAAGGCGTCGATCACCTTCTCGTCAGCGGAGCGCACCGCGGCCATGGTGCCGCGCGGCCTCCGGGTGAGCGGCTCCACGACGAGGTGTTTCACGATCCACCCCGGTACCCGGCCGGCGGACCTCACCGATCTCGGCGCGGCGGCGATCGCGCGCGCCATCGCCTCATCGAACGTGTCCCGGCGGAAGGGGACGAGTTCGTGCAGCCGATCGCTATCGGTGTACCACTGTCCATGGAAGTTCTTCAGGGCGAACCAGTTGCGGTCATACCAGCGGCGCACATCGCGAACCCCCATCGCCGAGGCGAGGGCGGTTTGGAACTGCCAGTTGGTGAGGCGCCATCCCTCGCCCCCGCCGACGTTGTAGATGCCGCCCCAGAACTCGACCGGAACGTGCGCCTCGCAGAGGTTGGCGAGCAATCGCGCGGAGTCCTCCGCCGAAACCCACTCCATGACCCCGGCGAACGGTGGATGCGTCATGATCGGATCACGGATCTGCAGCACACCGGGGTGGAAGATCCCGGTCTGCCGAAGCCACGCCCACTTCGGGAGCCCTGAGTCGACCAGTTCCCTCTCGGCGATGATCTTGGTCTGGGCGTATTCGTCGAACTGCGATGCCCGCACGGGGTCGCCGATCCGTCCCCAGTGGTGCGGAGGGTTGCGATCCCCGGTCTCGGCGACCGACCCGATGCCCACGACGCCGATTCGCCCGGGCTCCGGTTGCGCGGCAACGGCCCGAATGATGGTGCGCATGCTTCCGATGTTCACGGCGCGAGCGAGGTCCGGATGCTCATCGGCAGCCGGAGAGACCACCCCGCCGACATGCAGCACCAGGTCGACCCGGCTCACGCAGGATTCGACCACCGCGTCGTCGAGCAGGTCGCCGCGAATCACCGTCAGGGTGTCCATGTCGTGGAATTCCAGAAGAACGGCGTCGTCACGCGGAGTCCGTCGCGCGAGGGCCACCACCTCGATCCGATCCGCCCGGGTTCGGAACTCGCGAAGCACGGCGCGACCCCAATTGCCGGTCGCCCCGGTGAGCAGGACGCGGGTGCGCGGTCTGGCCAAGGCTGATTCCCGTCCCTCACTCTCATCGTGGATGAATTAAAGGTGGGTTTCGCGCTGGGGTCAAGGAAGTGGGGAGGCGCTGTCGATCAGTCGCTGACCGAGTGCAAGAACGAGCGATCGAAGCGCCTCCGGCCGCTCGACGGTGAAGGGTGCCCCGATGGCGGCGAGGATGCCCGGGAGCCACTCGAGATCCTGAACTCGAAGCCGCACCAGCTGCCACCCTTCTCCGGCGGATGTCAGGTTATCGACCATGGCGATTCCCTCGGGAAGCCACCGCCGAATCTGTTCGAGCGTCCCCTGGATCCGAACTGAGACATCGTGGGCCCATGGTGTCTGCGCCAGCCCGGACAGGACGTGCTGTGCCGGGTCGAACCCGTCCGGCACGCTGAAGGAGTGGCCGAGGACGCGCGGCCTCGCAATGCGGTCCAGGCGGAACGTTCGTATCTCCCGGCTGATCGAGTCCGCGCCGGCCACGTACCACCGGCCCGAGTGCGCGACGAGGCCATAGGCCTGGATGGTGCGCTCGGTTCGGTTGCCCTCGCGATCGCTGTAACCAATAGTCACCGGATGCCGGTCCCGAGCCGCCTCGGCGAGAACGAGCAGCACGCGCGCCTCCGGCGAGGCCGGGGGACTGGGTGGCGCGGTGAAACTCGTTGTGGCCAACAACGCATCGAGCCTGCGGCTGACGTCCTTCGGCAGTACTCGGCGAAGCTTCGCGGCGGCTGCGTCGGCGGCCGTGAGCGACAGGGGCACAAGCCCCGCCTGCTGACCGGCTACGAGCGCCAGAGTCACCGCGAGGGCTTCGTCTTCCGTCAGCATGAGCGGGGGCATCCGATAGCCGGGCGCCAGCCGGTAGCCGCCGTGCCGTCCGCGCACTGACTCCACCGGGACATCCAGCGCGTAGAGGTGCTCTACGTAGCGCCTGACCGTGCGTTCGTCGACGCCCAGGCGCTCGGCCAGTTCGGCGCCGGTCCGGGTGCCGCCGGACTGAAGAATGTCGAGCAGTTCGAGCACTCGGGAGGTCGGCCGCGTCATGAGATCGACTATCCCACCAATAGCGGGCGGATACTGTCCTCTATTCGCCGTACGGTCTTCCTCAGGCGACGGGGTGTTCCCGTCGAAACCAGGGAGTACGGCAATGCGATTCACCTCCATCCGAATCATCACCGAGGACGTTTCGTCGCTCGTGGCGTTCTACGAGCGCGTGACCGCGAAGTCCGCGGTGTGGTCGAACGACGACTTCGCCGAACTGCGCGTGGCGTCGGGCACCCTGGCGTTCGCGAGCACGCGCACCGTTGGCCTCTTCGGCCCGGGGGCGGCTCGACCGCGCGATAACCACAGCGTCATCGTCGAATTCCTCGTCGACGACGTCGACCGCGAATACATCAGGCTCAGCGGCTGGATGACCGACTTCGTCAACGCGCCGACCACCATGCCGTGGGGCAACCGTTCGCTGCTGTTTCGCGACCCCGACGGCAACCTCATCAACTTCTTCACGCCGGTCAGCGAGGACGGGATCATGAAGTTTCACGGGCAGGTCGGAGAGTCGCAACGAGTGGATGACTGACAGTGTCACGCTCACGCGCGACAAGGAGTCATCCACATGACCGCCGCTGCTTACCGCACCGTCGAGTCGAAGTGCCGGAGCGCGAGAAGCTCGTCCTCGATGCCGCCGCCCTCATGACCGTTAAACGGCCATACGGTGATCTGCTTGGGACCCGCGTAGTTCGCATAGGCGGCGAAGACTGTCGAGGGCGGGCAGATCGGGTCCATGAGGGCGGTGCTCAGGATCGCGGATGCGGTGGCTCGTTTCGCAAAGTTGACGCCGTCGAAGTATGAGAGCGTCTCGAGCGTCCGATCGGCCGAGCGACGGTGGACGGCGAGGTAGCGACCGATCTCGCGATACGGATCGTTGTCGGTCATCGTCACCGCGCGAGGGAAATCGCAGAGAAATGGAACGGAGGCCGCAACCGCCGCGAGATCGTCGACGAGCCCGGCGACGGCGAGCGCGATGCCACCGCCCTGACTACCGCCAACCACCGAGACCCGCGTCGCGTCGATGATCGGGAGTGAGCGAGCGGCCTCGACCGCGCGTACCGCATCCACGAACACCCGCCGATAGTAGTAGGACTCCCGGCTCTCGATTCCACGGGTCATGAACCCGGGACCGTGGGGACCCGAGCCGGCGTCATCCGGAGTGTCGCCGACACTTCCGGCCGAGCCCTGTCCGCGAGTGTCCATCTGAAGGTGGGCGAATCCGGCGGATGCCCAAAACAGGCTCTCGGCTGCGTTGCCACGTCCGCCGCCGTAGCCGACGAAATTCACGACGGCCGGAAGCGGGCCGGTTGCTCCCGCGGGCACGCGGAGCCACGCGCGCACCCGCTGCCCGCCGTACCCGGAAAACGAAACATCCCACACGTCAATCGTTTTCAGCCCCGTATCGACGGGCGTGAGTGAGACACCGAGATCGAATTCGCGGCTCGTACTCAGCGTTGTCGCCCAGAACTCGTCGAAGTCTCGCGGGTCGACTTGTGCGCTCCGGTAGGTGCGAAGCGCGGCTTCGGGCAGGTCAGTAAACATGGCGTTCCTTCCGTGCGCTTGACGCGCAACTGGACCGAAGAACGGACGTTCGACGGGTCACTTCTCGGCACGCTCACTTCGAGTCGTGTTGGATCTTCGCTCCACCCGAACCACTGCTGGCCCGATCAGCCCGTGCGGCTGGGAGGAATCAGGGCCGATCAGGTCGGTGATCGCGCTCGCGATCACCGCGTTGCGAAGGGCTGTCCGAACCTCGATCTCGATCAGGGTTCCGTTCACGAGACTCGTGCCGAGATCGATGACGCTGCCGTCGACGTAGGCCGTACCGAACACTCGATCGCCAATCCGCACCACGGCGGATCCGGCGAGCCCGCCGAGATCGATGACCGCGGGCAGGCCGGTAAGCCCCTCCGGCACCACCACCCGGGCGGTGTAGCGTCCGGTTCCCGAGACGTGGCGCAGCGCATCCACATCCCGCCAGTCC
The DNA here is from genome assembly GCF_008040105.1 of Lacisediminihabitans profunda. Lineage (GTDB taxonomy): Bacteria > Actinomycetota > Actinomycetes > Actinomycetales > Microbacteriaceae > Lacisediminihabitans > Lacisediminihabitans profunda. The sequence goes on along the minus strand of NZ_VRMG01000009.1, from coordinate 394,667 downwards.
CCCGGCCCGACGCCGTCGAGCGTGATGATGCGGGGACCGGCCGGCTCTTCGCTGGTCACCTCGATCCGCCACCCCTCGACCACGAGCTCAACCTCCGCGACGGGGAGTTCGTCGTCGATGGGGTCGGGTGCGGCAGACAGGTCGAGTTCGAACACCCGCACCCCACGAGCGAGGATCCGTGTCGGGACGGTGGTGCGGTCTCCCTCTGCCCGGTGCGCGGCGGCGAAAATCCGCCCGCTGGTCAGGTCGAGTTCGCGCACGTGCCCTGCGCCCTCGAGCGACAGCGTCACGGAAACCGACGCCCCAAGGGAGTTGTACACGAGCACGTACCGGCATGATCCAGCCTCGCGCCATTGGGAGAGCAGCGCAGCCGCATCGACGGCGACGCGAGGCACGAGTCCTAGACGGGTGAACGCGTCAGCCGCCTCCGACATCCTGCTCAGTCGCATCGTCGAGGGCTGGCGAAGCGTACGGGCCATCGCGGCTCGGACACGTTCGTCGCTGGCGCTTCCGCCAGCGAATCCGGAATCAGCAGACGGTGACTCGCCGACGATCAGGATGCGCGCCCCGCGTTCCGCAGCCTCGGCGATGGCCTCGGCGGCCTCGGCTGGGAGCATCCGCTCATCGACGATGAGTCCGCGATAGGCCGGCCCCTCGGGGAACAAGGTCCCATCGTCGCCGACGGTGCCCGCTTCGGCGAGCCCGATGGGGTCGACGAACTGAACGGTGAAGCCCGCGGTTTCGAGAGACTCGGTGTCGGCAAGTCGTGCGGGAGCGGTCGCATCCAGGCTCACGTCACGCACACCGCGCGCGGCCGTCGTCAAAAAACCGTCGCGGTAGATGGCGATGTCCGTGCGCGGGGCCCCGGTCTCGAGCACAACGGTGCCTCGCGCCCAGTAGTCGGTGAGAGGGGGCCAGTTGACCCACTCCGGAAAGTGCGTGTCGTTCCAGCTGTCCGAGACGATGTGCTGGAATCGGGTCTGCGTCGGCCACGCGGCTTCGGGCTCCTGGGTGGCCACACCGTGGAGAAAGGGCTTGGTGATTCCTGCCGCCCACTCCTTCGCGAGCATCTGTTGCAGATCCCCGAGGGTGTAGGCGTAGGCCGCCCGAAATTGTGCACCGAGTTCCGTGCTGATGCGCACGGCGCCCCCCTGGTGTGCCCCGCCCACGACGGATCGCTGCCAGTCGAGGGCGAAGCGCCAAGTGGCGTTCGAGCGGTCGATCGGCGCCCGGTCTCCGGAATTCAGCGATTCGCCCTCGGCTCGCCCGCCGGCCCGCACGAAGTCGCGATTGCTGCGGATCGCCTCGAGGTTCTGACCGTAAGCCACCTGCGATTTGTGCCGCAGGCCATGGCCGGCGGCCCACTCCTGCAACGGGAGCAGGTGGTCGGAGATGTACAGGTCGGTGAGCAGCCGGTAGTAGTCGCGACGCACCCGTGCGCCGACACGGGTATCGAGTTCAAAGTCAGGCACCGGTTCTTCGTTCGGCACCCAGAAGCGGCACATCCCGTGTGCGAAGAGCAGGGGAAGGTAGGGCGTCACGTCGTAGCCGTGGCGCTCAATGAAGCGTTCAAGCATCTCGGATGTCCAGAACAGCGAGTCGGCGTTGAGCTCCAGCGAGTCCTCGAAGAGTTCGGTGCCGGCCCGACGCAACAGCTCAAGGTTGTCGGCGCCGATCTGATGCTCGTCGAGATACTCAGCGGCAGCCTGCGCGGCATGGCCGTCCAGAAAACTCGTCACGCCCTGCTCGCAGTCGCGAATCCAGAAGGCGAAGAGTATCCAGTCGCCCTCGCGTGGTTCCCAGCGGATCTCGGACGCGACGAGCTGCGGTGTCAGATCGACGAGCGATCCCGCCTCCAGGACCGTCGACGCATCGGGCGGTGTGATGACGCCGCGAGGTGGTGCATATGGATCGTCGAGCGGCACGAGGGTGGGAGGTTCGTTCTGCTGCACAACCCGGGCAGCGGTGACTCGGACCAGTGTCGACGGGCGCGCGCCATCGAGATCGTCGAAGGCGGCGGGAGGGCGCACGTTCCCCGAACTGCCGCTCCGGAGTATCACCGATCCGTACTGCAGTTCCCGGGTGCTGAACCCCGTGCCCGTCGTTGTGTTCGGCGTCTTGAGCGGCCACGACGCCCCCAGCGTCATCGCCACCCCCACCTCGAGACGCTCCGCCTCGCCCAGGATCGCTCCCAGCGCATCACGCTGCTTCTCGTCGCCCCAGAACCCCCGGCTGAAGGCGATTTCCACCTCGCGGAAACCTGCTTCGGCGATTTCGTGGAGTTGACGGGTCAACTCCTCGATCGAGATCTCGCTCTGCCACCACCAGCGCACGCCGGGGCGATCGCCGGCTTCCGGGTTCGCGAATCGCTTCGGGTCGAGTGGTTCGGTCCGGATGCGCGGGGCGGGGATCACCGCAGAGGTTCCGTCGGGAAGCCGTCCAGCCAGTGGGCCATGCGAGCGATGCTCCTCTGAGCCTCGAGCGTGTGTGGGCGGTCGAGATGCCCGTGCGTGCTTCCCGGCTCATAGACGACGTTTATCCAAACGCCGGCATCCATAGCCTGCCTGGCGAACTCTTCGCCGGAATAGCGGTGCTCGTCGCGCTCCGAATTGAGGATGAACATCGGAGGCATGCCCGCGAGTTCCGCAGAGCCGGCGTAGGCGTAGGGGTTGGTGGGATCCTGCTCGGAGCCCAGATAGTTGGCGGCTATCGCGCTCACCATGGTCTGCGGAAAGCGATGCTCCGCCGGCACGGTCTCCGCCGCGGCGCGGGCCGCGGCCGACCCCTCGGGAAGCACTGTGTGGACCTGCGGATACACCAGCACGAGTGATGCGGGCAGTTTGCCCTGGCCGTCGCGCAGGCGCACGCCGACTCCCGCGGCAAGATTAGCGCCAGCGCTGGCACCGCCCAGGTGCAGGGATGCCAGACTCACGCCGAGGTTGTCGACGGCCCAGTTCCACGCCTCAAGAAGGTCGATGGACGGCGCGGGAAAGTGCACCCCGTGCAGTGCCTTCGTGTATTCGACCGAGAGCACCGCAAAGCCACGGGAAGCCACAGCGAGGGAGACCCAATGAGCCTCGGGCATGTCGAGATTACCGCCGATAAAACTCCCGCCATGGGCCCAGACCAATCCGCCTTTCGGCATTCCCTCGGGCCGGTAAAGGCGAGCCGGAATGTCGCCGTGTCGCGTCGGAATGCTGACGTCGCGGATAGTCACGGTCCCGAGCTCCGGATATCGCGCCACGAGGGACGCCGTGTCGATGTCCGTTCTCGGATCGGGGGCAGATGTGCCGTCTTCGAGACTGCGGATGACGTCGATGAGAGGAGCCAGGATGTCAGGGTTGGTCATTTCTCGACTTTCTCATGTGCAGTGTTGAAGCGCTGTGCAACTCGGAGGACTACTGGTCGGAATCTCGAACCATCAGGCCCTGGAACTCCTGCGGAAAGTCGATGGTCGCGACACAGTGGGACGGAATCGTGTCACTCCTCATCCCGGTGACGGTGTTCGTGGGCCACGGCCGACCATCGCATGTACTCGCCCCGGCCGGTCATTGGATGGTGACCTTGTCCAGGAATGCCGTGGTGTCTCCCGCGTTCGTTCCCTTGAACTCGATGGTGTGTGATCCGTTCGTCGTCGTGAAGCTCGGCGAGATGAAGCTCTGGAACGCTCCGCCAGCGGGTGGAGCGAATGCCGAGACGTTTATCCTGGTGCCGTCGACATAGAAGTCGAGCGCCTGGGCGCCGCCGTTGTTCGTGCGCTGGGCGGCGGAGAATTTCACGGTGTGAGATCCGGCCGAGAGATTCAGCGTTTGTTTCGCCGAGTCCGTTCCCTGGATGAACGCCGTCTGCTGCCCATCGGCCGCTGCTTGTGTGCCGCTGAAGGAACTGGAGTTACGCTGCACCCCGGTGGAACCAAGGAACTGCCAGACACTCGTCGGGTTATAGGTGTAGAAGTTCGCTGACGGATCTTCGAAACTGCCATCAAGCAATCGGTTCACATAAAGTGCCCCACTGCCAGACACCACGATGCTGTCAATGTCTATTGCACCAGTCGTCTCGATCGGATCGACCCGCAGCTGCTTTATCTCGCCAGTCCACAGGCCATTCGACGCCATGTTGACCGTGTAGGTGGTGTACCCACTATTAGGCGCCACTGCAAACGACACAGACATAGATTCGCTCGCCGTCGGCGACGCGGGAGTCGTGAAATAGATCTTTCCCACAGTGTTGCTGGTTGCGTTGCTCATCCTCACAGTCACCGTCGTGGCTGCAGCAGCATTGAGGTGCACTTGGTCAGGCGAAACTATTTGCGGGTCAATTCCAGTCGAGGTCAGGTTAAGCGCGTTGAAATCCGATCCGGTTGCGGTTGTTGCAGTCGCGCCATTGATCGTCCATCCCTGCTCTTGGCCGCCGTTGAAGCCCCAGTTGTATGCCTGACTTGATATCGAGGTGTACGCGACACTCGGCGTCCAACTAGCCTTGTCATACGACGATTCACCATTCTCGTTCGTCTCGAACCGAATGACATCGCCAGCGGTGACCGCTACGTTGTCTAGGACATAGGGCACGCCCGTGTATTCGTCGCCGGCAGCGATGGTCTGCGTGCCGCTGGCGGGCCAAATTTGGACACCGTTCTTAGTAATGCGGGCGAGGATTCCGTTTCCGCCCGCAGCGTTGTCGGACTTGAGGATACGCCCTCGCAGACTCACTGAACCGGTGCTCGGCGCAGTCCATGCCCTCGCGACCCAGTCGGCCGTAGAGGTGTCGGGATGTTGGTCGAACTGAGTGATCTCAGGAACCGACTGCCCGGATGGAGTCCACTTCCTGGCAACGGAGTCATAGACGAGGTTTGAATAGGAGGATCCGTTGAACGACTGGTATGACCAGCCATTCAGACCTTGAGTCCCGCTGAAGTCGGCGGCAGAAAAATAGACGTTCCCCGATCCGTTCGAGAGCGTCTGGTTATTGGTCGTTGAAAACCCCGCGAAGCCGTTGCCCTGGTCGTAAAGGAAGTTTGCGTTGACGTTGATGTTGTCCTGAATGGTTCCCGTGATCGGAGACGCCGCGCTGACTTGATTGAGGACGAGTACCGGGCCGTAACCCTTCTGGACCCCGTTGTTGATCATCACATTGGAGGATGACTCGTTGTTTGTCGAATAGTCGCCGGTGCGACCTCCGAGGCGCAGGAACGACAACGCTGAACCTGGAGTGTTCTCGAAGAGCGAATTCCGGGCCCTCACGTTGTTGTTGAAGATTTCGAAGTCGAGCGCATCCTCGTCGTTCGAACCGGTGTTCGTGACGTTCGAGAATATTGAATTCACGATCGACACGTCTTCCAGGTGCCCCAGAATCACGGCGGTTGTGCCGCCGACATTCCAACAGGGCGCCTCATTGTTCAGCGCTGAGTTCATGATGACCGCGTGTTTGACGGTGAAGAGGCGAAGCGCCTCGTCGCACTCCCAGTTGTCGTCATGACTGGCAAGATGATCGATTACGACGTTTTGCACCATGTTTGCTCCGGCGCCACCGCTGTTTCCGACGTTGGACTGGACCTGGTCGTTCGGTGCGAGCATGTCGATGCCGATGGTGTTGAGGTTGTGGTCGCCGCTGATCTGATCCATCCGAACTCCGCTAAGGAAGTAGTCGGTGGACGAGAAGGTGGTGTATTTGCCGGTGATTTGGATGCCGGAGGAGTTGCGCACGTTATCCGCGATCGCGCTGGGCACCTGTGTGCTGGTGCTCCCATTCGTGTAATAAATGAGGCCATTGATGTTATGGACATAGATGTCGGTGAAGTTCAGTCCGTTGTGGCCTGTGGTGTCGTAGTAGGCCAGGATGCCCGAGGCAGCGTTGGCCACTTCAAGGTGGCTGAAACTCCAGTAGTCCCCGTCTACGAGCTTTATCCCCCGGTCATCGACCGAGCCATTTCGGCTGATTTTCGGGTTATTGCCGGTTCCATACGCACTAACGGATATTGCATTGGTGGAGGTGCCGGAACCTGAGAGATTCATCTGCTGGTTCCAGGTACCTCCTTTCGCGAGAAGGATTGTGTCACCTGGCCCGAACGCGCCGTGCGAGTTGATCGGGGTGAACGTGCACCAGGGCTGTGCGAGCGATGCCGGTCCCCCGTCACTGCAGTTGGAACCGGCCTGGTTGTTCACATAGAAGGTTGTGTTGGCTGCCCACACCGGTTGGCTGATTCCGGTCAACGCGAGAGCGGCGAGTGCGCCGGCGGCCAGCGCAGCAATAAGTCTTCTCTTCATGGCATCCTCTTCTTCGTTGAAGCTGGCAATGGTGACCGGGCGGCCGATCGTCGCCGATCGGCCGCCCCTACTGCACGAAACGCTATTCTGTGCGTACTACTTCGTCGCCCAGCTCTCGGTCCACTTGGCTTGCGTCGCCTGCTCTTTGGACCACGCCACGGCATTTGACTGGAATTGGGCCAACGTATCTTTTAGCTTGGTTGTCCCGAGGAGGTAGCCCTCGTACTTGTTCTGGGCGGCGATCGCCGCGGGGGCACCGAACAGCCCGCCGTTCTGGCCGAAGAGGGAGAGGGTTGCCCAGGGTCCGCTGTTCAACGCGTCGAGTCCAGGGGGTGCCTTGAGTGCAGTGATCGCCGGGATTCCGCCCGTCTTGTCCAGCCAGGTCTGCACCTTGGGGCTGGACATGTACTCCAGCAAGGTGATCGCCGCATCCCGTTGCTTGCCCTTGATGTATGCCGGAATCATGTAGGCCGTTCCGCCGTTGTTGACACCAAACTGCGCTGGCGTGCCGGTCGCGACCGTCGAGTCACTCGTGGAGACCTCAGGGAAGGGCAGCGTGCCGTATTTGAAGTTCGCCGTTGCGAGACTGGTAGAAGCGAAGTTCGTTCCCCAGGCCATCGCCGCTTTGCCGCCGGGGAAGTCCGTTCCTCCGGTGAAGGCACCCTGCGACTGGATTCCCGACCAGTTCGGTGTCGCGCAGTCGTCGTAGAACGACTTGAGAACCTTGAGCGTCTCAGCGACGCCCGGGTCGGTCTCGAGATTGAGCTCACCGGTGAGGTAAGCGTGTGCCACGCTCTTTTTCGTTACCGGGGTGCTCGTGCCCGCCGTGCCGTCAGAGCCGAACTGATTGAGGCTAGCGAGCTCGGAATTGAGCAGCATGGAGCCCAGCGCGGTCACCGTCCAACCCACCGGCAGGTTTCCGCTGTCGGTTGCGAGCGGCGCGTAGCCAGCCTTCTTAAGCACGCCACAGGCCTTGGTGAACCCGTCGAAAGTTGAGAGACTCGAGACATCCACTCCGACCTTGACGAGGATGTCCTTGTTGTAGTAGATGCCGACCGAGACCAGATTGAACGGAATCGACTCGTAGTTGCCTGCCGGATTCTTACCCAGACCGTTCGGGCCTCCGAAGTACTTCCCGTTGAAGTCGTCGATCCAGGAGGTTCCCGTAGAGGAGAAAGGGTTCTTCTTCTGCAGGTAACTGTCGAGCGAAAGGACCTGGTCTGGCGTGTGTGTGGTCTGGTTGAAGATCAACTCTGGCGCTGTGCCCGCCGTCAGCTGTGCGGCAGAGGTTGCCGCCCATGAGCTAAGCGGCAACACGTTTGTCTTCAACGTGATGTTGGGATTGTCCTTTTCGAAGTTGGCGACCAACTGGTCCCACGCGGGGCCGAATGTCTTCGTGTCGCTCGTGAACTGGTTGGGGCCGGAGAGGGTGATCGTCACCTTCCCTGCCGCGTTCGCCGACGGCGCGCACCCGGCGAGGGCGGCGGCGGTCAACGCAGCGGCAGTCGCGACCGCCAAAAGGCGAACCCGTCTCGTTCGCAACGTCTTCGTTGTGACTGGCATACTTCCTCATTTCTTCATGCAGTTTGAGAACTGTGTGGTAAATCGTTTCATTCACGGCCAAGAGTTGGCCGTCCGATTGCTCAGGTTCGAGCGCGGCTCAGTGGGCGCCGGGAACACCGCCCTGTACCCCGGCAAGAAAGTACTTCGACAAAAATGTAAAGAGCAGGATGAGGGGCAGGCTTGCGAGCAAATACCCGGCCATGAGCGGTCCGTAGTCTGTCGCATTCTGGCCCTGGAAGAACTGCAAGCCCACCGATACGGTGCGCAAGCTGTCGTCAGAGATCACAAGTAGCGGCCAAAAGAAGTCGTTCCACACACTGCTTACCGTGATCAGCGCGATCGTTCCGAGCACGGGCAGGGACAGGGGAAGCATGATCGACCGATACATTCGAGTTCCGCTTGCCCCGTCGATGCGTGCGGCATCGAAGAGTGTCTGTGGAATGCCTTCGACGAAATTGCGCATCAGGATCGTGCCGAGGACTACACCGCCGGTTGTGTAGGGGACGACCAGGACAACGTAGGTGTTGAGCAGTCCCAAATCTTTCATGATGATGAAGAGGGGGATGAGGTTCGCCAACCCCGGCACCATCATGAGCACGAGGACAGCGCCATAGATGAAACTTCTGCCGGCGAATCGGTACCGCGCGAGTACGAACCCGGAGATCGACGTGATCAACAGGATTAGGACGATTGACATCAACGCAACGACGGCGGTGTTGAACAGGTACGGCGCGATCTGATTCCAGGCTTCCGAGTAGTTTTCAAGGTGCAGCGGAAATGAGATTTGCCAGAAACTATCTGCGAACTGCTGGTTCGTTTTGAGCGAAGTGATGATCATGAATAGGTATGGCGCGAGTGAGACAGTGACCAAGACGATCAGAACTGTTTTCAACCCGATCTGGCGTGATCCTCTGGACCGCAAAGTCATCACATCGCACCCCCGTCGGTCGTTGCCGATCCGCGCCTGCGGGCGGTTGCGACAACGGCGCTGATCGCGATGGTGATAATGAACAGGGTCGTGGACAGGGCCGCTGAAGCACCCCAGTCACCGCCCTGGAACGCCACGTTGATCATCCTGAGGATCGGGACCATCGTCGCGTTGTCTGGCCCCCCTCCGGTCAGGACATACGCGACGAAGCCGTACTGAAGCGTTGAGACAATCGCGAGAAACAGCAGGATGCGAACCTGGCTTGCCATCAGCGGAAGATCGATCTGCCAGAACCTCGCGAGTCGCCCCACGCCGTCGAGCTGCGCTGCCTCAAGTACCTCGGTCGGAATGTTCTGCAGGCTCGAGTAGAAGATCAGGAAGGGCAAGCCGGCGATAAAGGGGAAGCCGACGAAGAGCAATGAGAGCAACGCGGTGCTGCTCTGCCCCGTCCAATTCTGCGCCAACCCGCTGAGCCCAATCGCTTTGAGGGTCTGGTTGATCACACCATCATTTGGACTGTAGAAGAAGCCCCAAACGAGGGCGGTGACCACACCCGGGAACGCCATCGGGATGATGAGGAGCGTGCGCATGGCGAACTGCCAGCGTGCGTTCTTCAGAGAGATGAGCAGCTCCGCGGCGAACAGCGGAAAGATCCAGGAGACTACCCCGAACGCGAAGATGAAGCCGAGATTCCTGAACGATGACCACCAAATTCCGTCGCTGAGCATCGTGACGTAGTTGCCAAATCCGATGAAGGTCGACACCCCGGCCGGCTGCCAGTGGAAGAACGACCAGAAAATGGCCGAGAGAGCCGGGTAGTACGCGAAGTACCCGATGATGAGCGCCAGGGGCAGGAGAGCCAGATAGGCCCACCAACGAAAGGCCCGCCTGCGCGGAGTCCGCTCCCGTTTTTCCGGCCCGACCAACGGTGATGCCATGCGGGGCTTAGCGTCAAGCGTTACCACCAAGTTCATCGCCTCACCATCGAGATTGCAGGAATAAAACGTTTCACCATGTTGACTCATGTCCTTGCCAAATGTCAAGTTGATCTCATGGATAAATCGATTCATTTTTTCCCGCCTCACCATGTCCGCGACACCGTGCTGAATCCGATTTCACCGAGATGAAATCCCGCACGGATGCCGCTCTCGATCGGATAGAGGGCAAGCGCGTTGTTCGGGGGGTCTTCGCCATACTCCAAACCGACTTCGATCGAGACAACCTCGATGCTCTCGTCTAGCCCGGCCGTATCGATCGCGACCCTATTCCACCCCGCCGGCCAGCCCTGCGACGAGCTCCGCCGCGTTTCCTCATTGCTGAGCTTGAGCAGGAGGAAAGGCGTTGCGATCCGATCCGGCCCCTCGATGCACTGATCGATCAGCGCGTAGAAGAACATGGCTCCTGCAACAGGGATGGGGGCGCTCAGGTTGACCGTCACCGTCGGGGCGACATCGGCCGCACCGTGAACCGCACCGACCACCTTGAGCACAGCGTGGTCGGGCTGCTCGTGCGGAATTGGCATGCACTTGAGCGTTGGAAGCGTCTCGAGCGTGGGATTGCCCCGTCCTGGCACAATCTCCGACTCGCTGAGGAGAGTACGTGAGCCAACCACATCCGCGGACACTGGAGCAATGAACGAACGGGACCGCGGCGTCACTTCCCCTGGTGGCATCGAAGGGCTGGCTACCAGTGCCTCGACCTCGACCGCGTGCTTGCCGGTCGCAAGGATGACATCCGCCTGGCCGGCGATTGCCAGCGTGCACTCGCTGCCGGGGGGCACTGTGACCTCGACACGCGCCAGCGACGCGACTCGCGAATAGCTGATCACGACCTCGCCACGGACGGTTTCGGTCCGAAGCTCAAGTCGTGTTACGCCGTCAATGAACTGTGGTGCGACCCGAAATCTCGTGTACCCGGGCGCGGTGGGCCGGAGCCCGGCGAGCCCTTCCCACGCCCAGGCGGCAAAGGGGCCGCCCAACCCAACATGATTGAGCGATCCCGTGCCAGTGTTGGTCGGATCGATCCACCAGCATTCCCAGAACGTGCCGGGACCGGAACTCAGCATCGCACCGACACCTGGTTCCGCGGTTTGCAGAAGGATGTCGAAGATCACTTGGGATCTCCCCAACTTCGTGAGCGCCCTAACCACGCTGCGGGTCGTGGCGAAGCCGCTCGACACCCGGTTGCCCCGCTCCCGGATGAGGCCGACGAGGCGCGCTCCTGCCTCATGTGCCTCTCGGCCGGTGAGGATTCCTGACTCAACCGCGATGGCGTACGACCCCTGCGAGCCATTGCCAAACGTTCCCGTCACCGGGTCGAAGAACATGCGGCGGGCGGAGGCGCGCAGACCGTCGGCGGCCGCGCGACGATGTGCCGCGGCATCCGGTTCCCCTATTGCCTCTTCGAGATCGGCGAGTGCCAGCAGGCATTCGATCACTGCAGCGGTGTGATGAATGGGAGGCGGCGTCTGCTCGAGCGCAAGCCAGTCGTGACCGTAGCTGATTGTCGAGCGCGAGATGATGCCGTCGTCATCAGCGCAGCCCAGTTGAAAATCTGCCCATCTGCGCAGCGCCGGGAGCGCTCGTCGCACTAGCCGGGCGTCTCCGTAGTGGAGCAGATGACCGTGCAGCATCCTATGCAGGGCCGAACCCCACACCGGGTCGGATGGCATGCGGACCGAGTGCAGGTCGGGGGCTATTGCCGGCAGCTGTCCATCTGTCCGCTGGCTCGTCTCGAGATCCGCGATCCACTTGTCGAGAAAGGTTGCGCTATCGAAGGCCGCGAGTTCATATTCGGCGACAGACGCCGCGTCCCCCGTCCAGGCCGCCTGTTCGCGGGTCGGACAGTCTTCTGGAACACCGTGGACGTTGTTCAGGAGCGTCCTTCTCGCCGTGGTCAGCAGGCGATCGATCGTCGGGCTGTCGGTCGAAATGGACCCCGACGAGGCAAGGTCCGTATGCATCGCGTACGCCGCGACGCCCACGTGCACGTCATCGGGAAGACCCCACACCTCCAGATAGCGGAAGCCGAAGTATGCGAACCACGGTTCGTGCGTTTCTCCTACGGCACCTCCGGAGACGTACTCGACCACCTGGCGTTCACGCCCGTGGTCGTACGGCATCGTGAGGTTCGTCGTGTCAATGTGGCCGTCGGAGCCGATGTGCTCGCCGTGCTGCACCCGAATGACAGTCCCTACTGGCAGCTTTTCCAGCAGGGTGAGCTTCGATCGCCCCGCGATATTCACACCAACGTCGAAGAGCCGGGAACCCGCTGAACGTGCGATTTCCGATGGAACGAATGTTTGGACTGCACGCAGCCGCGGGGTCGGATCTGATGAAACATCCAGAGGCGGAGTCGTGGCAGACGTCGGCAACACCTTCGGCTCGAGGACGACGGGAGCAGAGAGCGTGGTCAACCCTGTCGCGGACGCGATCGGGTCGTGGCGCTCGAGGTAGAACGGCTCGTCGACCGCGACCTCCGACCTGCTCACTTCGGAGTCCACTCCGGGCACGACGCGGGTTATCGAGCCATCGTCGTGCCAGATCACCAGCTCGGCGAGCAGCCGAGGGGACTCGGCCGTGCGCGCCCACTCTCCTAGGCCGACGACGAAAGTGAGTGTGTTCTCCCCCGCGCTGAGGGATTCGAGGACGTCATAGGTTCTGAAGAGGGCCCGCACGAAGTCAGTTCTCGTCGGATCCATCCTGTCGGGATTGACCGCGGCCCCGTTCGCCCAGGCGCGCACAACCCCCTGGCCAGTGAGGTAGAGCCGGGCCCTGGCAACGGGACGCAACAGGCGAAACGGAGTCACGACCCGGGCGAGATGGGCGACCGACAGCCATCGCGCCTGCCAATCCGAATAGTCGAACGGACCGGTCTCCAGGGTCGAGCCGGCCCACTGCGACCACTGCCGGCCGCGGTCCGCCACCCGCACTCGCCACTGATAAACCGAATGGGGGGACAGCTCACGGTCGACGACCACCTCGGCGGTGCTTGACGCGACTGTTCCCGAGCACCAAACCAGTTCGCCCGAGGCATCATGCACCTCGACCTCGTATGCCGACGTGCCCAGAAGGCCGAACCGTGGATCAACTTTCCACCCGAGCATCGGCGTGCTCGACGCGACGGTCGCGACGTCCTTCTCACCAGTCGCTCGCACTGCAGACTGTCTGTCCGCCACGAGTCCATAGGGTGAGTTGACACGGTGACGGCCGATGGCATTCGACGCCGCGCGATCGAGGGAGCCAATGTCGCTCGGTCGAATCATTTCTGGTGATGTCCTCATCAATTGACGCCATTGTCAGCGTGCGCTGCATGCGGTGAAACGTATCACAGTTGATGGCCACTCTGGATGCCCGGCTCGCAGTCCAATCAGTGCTAGAAGTTTGAGTAAACGATATGATCGGGTCACTATGACGGCCGTTCGGGTCGCACTAATCAGGAGAGCGGTACAGTGGTCAGCATTCGGGATGTGGCATCGCGTGCGAATGTGTCCATCGGCACAGTCTCGAAGTATCTGAATACCCCGCACCGGGTGGCGCCCGACACGAAAAAACGCATCGGCAAGGCAATCAAGGACCTCGGCTACATGCGCAACGAGGCAGCCCGACAGCTCCGCGCGGGTGAGAGCAAAACGCTGGCGTTCGTCGCACTCGAGCTGAACAACCCCTTCTTCGGGGACGTCGCTGACGCCATGGAACGGCGCGCCGCCCAGAACGGGCTCTTCCTCTTCATCGTCAGCAGCAATGGCAGCCCAGAACGGGAGGGCCAATACATCGAAATGTTCGCCCAACAGCGGGTTTACGGAGTGATCCTGGCCTCGGGGATGACCCGGCAACGCGAACTCGACTTGCTGTTCACGCGGCGAATCCCGACGGTTCTCGTCGACGCGTACGGCAAGACCGATCGTTTCTCTTCGACATCCGTTGACGACTTCCTCGGAGCGGAGCGGGCCGTCACGCATCTGATCGAACAAGGATGTCGGTCGATAGCTTTCATCGGGGGCGAGGTCCAAATCCATCAAATCGCTGAGCGACTTCGCGGCGCCCGTGCCGCGGTCGACGCGCATTCCGGTGTCCGGCTCACGATCATCCCCACCGTCGAGCGCTCCGTCCGCGCTGGGCTCGCTGCGGGCGAGCACCTGCTCAGCAAGGGGCGACAGGATCTGCCCGACGGCATTTTCGCCGCGAACGACTCGCTGGCTATAGGAATCATGCAGGCGATATCTGCGGGCTCGGACATCCGCATCCCAGAGGACATCGCCGTTGTCGGTTACGACGACATCGACTTCGCCGCGTCTGCGGCGGTACCGTTGTCGACGGTCCGTCGGCCACGGGAGGTCTTCGGACGAAGCGCCGTGGATCTGGTGAGGGACCAGGCGGAGTCGGCGGAGCCGCTGCCGGTGCGAAGCATCGTCATCCAGCCAGAGCTGATCGTTCGCCAGAGTTCGCGGCGGACCTAGCACTACAGTCGCGCTTGTTCTCGATTCGTCGGCGTGGTTCTTGCGCTCGGCATGGGTCCGTGTTGCGACCCCGAACAGCATCCGGTTCGTAGGGGTACAGCCGCGCTCGCTGGCTGCGCCGTGCCCGCAAGGGACGATTCCGACCGGAATTGCGGCACAGCGCGCTGACCGGCTTGACGGATGCGACGCGACCATCATAGAGTCGGCACTGCGATTCTTAAAACGATTCAATCGCACTCGACGAGGAGGTCTCCCGCTGTGTCGATGAGCCCCACCGCTACCGGGCCGGCTGTTCTCGAGCTTTGTAACGTCGCCCAGCCCTCGTGAATCCCCTCCCTCAAGAGGCTCCTGCCCCCGTCAGGCTGCGAGCAGACGCGCTCCCGCCATCCACCGGGGGCTCTCGGATGCTCAGCATCGTCTCTGTCGACAGCCCGCGACTGTCGTGGGTGGTGCCTCTGACCAGGACGGGCCTGCAGCAATCCGGGTATCAGGTCGTGGCGTCGACTCAGGATCGCCCGGAAACATCCCCCGACGTCTGGGACAGCGGAATGGTCGACTCGGTCGAAAACTCCGGCGTTGTCTGGGGCGGCAGGCCGATCCCGCCCCACTCTCGCATTTTTTGGACGGTGCGGATTCGGGATGACCGCGGAACGATCTCCGACTGGGCACCGGTCGTTCCCCTCGACAGTGCCGCGTACTCCCTCGCGGACTGGAACGCCGAGTGGATCGCTCCCCCGCCCACTCATTCCGCCAGCATTGACGTATGCCCCGAGACCTCCTCGGCGGTGGCTTCGGCCCGCGTCTCGATCGCCGGCTGGGGGCCGGCGCGGATCTCGATCGACGGAACCGCGGTCGGCCCTGACGAACTCGACCCCACCGACTCGTCGCTATCGCGCGCCACCGCGAGGACCTATGACGTGACCGACCTGGTTGTCGCCTCGCATGGTCCGTTCGTGCTGTCGGTCGTCGCATCCCTCGGTCACTACAGGCTCGTGCTCGATCGCCCACGGGTGCTGGCCGAGCTGCGCGTCTCGTTTGCAGACGGCACGGAGCTCGTCGTCGGCACATCCCGCGACTGGACAAGCACTCCGACCAGCCTGGCCGTGGATGAACCGTTCTATCTCGAAGAGCACGACGCGGGTGCCGTGCAACCGAGCGCCGTGCGTACTCCGCTGGAGGTGGTCCCTCATGACGCTTCACCGGCCTCCCCCTCGATCGTGGTTCCGAACGTCGGGCCGCCGGTACGCGTCGTACGAACTGTCATCGGGTCGCTGATCGGGCGACCGACTCTCGGCATCCGCGTATTCGACCTGGGCGAAAACGTCTCCGCGCGCGTAGAACTCAGGCTCGACGGCGTGAGCGTCGGTCAACGGATCACCTCCGTCCAGGGCGAGAAGCTCACCCCTGGCGGCCGGGTAGACACCACCAATATCCGTCTGCCAGACGACAGCCACCGCGAACGCCAGGTCTTCGCCGTCGTCTGCGACTCAGAGCACGTCGAAGCGACCCCATGGTTCGCAGTGCATGGCTTCCGATACGTCGAGGTCGCGGGACTCGACGACGCGGCGACGGTCGCGGTGTCCGCACGCGTCCTGCACTCCGACGTTGAACGGGTGGGCACCCTGACGACAAGCGTCGAAGAACTCGACCGCCTGGTCGATTACGCCGTGCGCACCCAGCTCAACAACACACACGGGCTCCCAGAGGACTGCCCCACCCGGGAGCAAGGCGGGTGGACGGGGGATGCCTCGGTCTCCGCCGAGGCGGCACTTTCTCACCTCGACATGGCTGGCGTGTACCGCAACTGGCTCGCGGACGTCGCACTGGACGCGAAAACTGATGGCGGCATCCTCGGCATCTCGCCGCAGCTCCAGGGTGCATTCGGCGAGCAGCCGCCGGACCCCGTCTGGGGGTCGGTCATCACAGAGATCCCGTGGCAGCTCTGGCGCACCACCGGGGATGCCTGGCAGATCGAACCGCTTCTTCCCACGATGCGGCGATGGGCTGACTGGCAACTCGGAACACTCGTCGACGGAGTGGTCAGGAATGCCGCCATCAGCTACGGCGCCGACTGGCTCGCCCTCGAACAGACGCCCCCCGTGCTTCTTCAGACCGGCGCCGTCGTGGTTTCGCTGCGCGCCCTGGGCGACATCGAGGAGGCTGTCGGCAATGCGCAGGCTGCGGCGACGCGACGTTCGCAAGCGGATGCCGTCATCGCGCGGGCGAAAGAGCAATTGCGAGATCCCGTCGAAGGCACCTGGGGCAACGACTCCCAAGGGTCCAGCGCGGTGGCGCTGGTCGCGGGGCTCGCCGACCCGTTGGACATCCCAGGACTGCGCGCTCGCCTGGCGGCGGCTGTGCACGCCAGGGGCGATCGACTTGCGAGCGGATTCGCCGCGACGAAGGCTGTCGTTCGCGCACTCGCCGACGCGGATGGCGGCTCGAGCCTGCTCGCCGCGGTGCGTCAAACCGAGCAGCCCGGAATCGGCGCGATGCTCATCGACGGACCAGGTACTTTCTGGGAGACCTGGTGGATCGACAACGACAACATCGGGGTAGCCTCGCTCGATCACATCGGTCTCGCGGCGCCGTTTGCCGCCTGGGTGTGGCGGGATGTCGCAGGCCTCCGCCTGCTCGAACCGGGATTCCGGCGGTTCGCTCTCGACCCGCGACTGCTGTCGGCCGTAACGAGTTCACAGTTCAGTCGAGAGACGGCACGCGGCACGATCACGGCGTCGTGGCATCTGGCCGATGGCGTCTACCGGGCCGAACTCACCGTGCCCGTTGGCAGCATCGCCGAGGTCACCTGCCCGGGCGCGAACGCGGTCATGCTCGACGACCGACCCGCCAGGACACAGACGGATGACTCTGGCCGGAGATTCGTCATCGTGGGTTCCGGGGAGCATGCAGTGACGGTCGAATATCGCGCGACCGCTGTGGCACCGGTCGTGGCGCGGCCACCGAAGAAGCGAGCGGATGTCGGAGAGGTGTGGCTCTCCGACGGCAACTCCAGCCGGTGGACGACGGTGAACCGCGAAACCACGGTGTCCGTTGCGGACACCGATCTCATCTGCACTCCCGTCTTTCACGAACCCATAGCCGCGCCGACGCTGGACGTCAGCATTCCCGACTTCGCTGCGGGCGAGACGGAGTGGCTCGTTCTCGAGCAGGACGGGCCGCTCGATCTCTCCGAGGCGTCCTTCGCCTTCGCGAGTTTCGATGTCGACAACTCGGGGATCGTCGGGCGGGCGGTGCGCGTCGCGATGCGACTCACGAGCGTTGACGGCGAGCATCGTGAGTCGGTCGCGCGGCCGCTTCCGATCGCCTGGAATCGCGTGGCTGTCGAGCTCGACGGCTGGGAGGGGCGATCGAGAGTGGTCGAAGTCATGGTCGGAATCCGTTGGACGGACGAGTTCGATACGGCGCTGGGGCCACCCGTGCCGCTGCCGCCGGTTCCACGACGATTCTCCTTCCGCGTCGGTCGAATCGGTTGGACCAGTGCGCCGCGAACCTGGTGATCTCGACCCCAGATCACGATCCACAACGTTTCAGAAAGAGGGTGCCATGACCACCATTGACCCGGACCGCAGCACGCAGTCCCTTCGGCTGGGACTGGCTGCTCCCCTGTTCGCCGCCCCCGGCATCCCGGCCATGCGCACCCCCAGCCTCGAGAAGCTCGATTGGCCCCAGACGCTCGAAGCCATCCGCTCTGCCGAGGCGCTCGGTTACGACTCCGTCTGGTTTTCTGACCACCTCTTTCATGGGCGCGATGGCGAGTTCCTCGAGAGTTGGACGACTCTCGCCGCGGCAGCAGGCGCCACGACACGCATCCGGCTTGTCAACAATCACCTCGGAATCGGCTTTCGGGCTGCCCCGCTCATCGCAAAGATGGCAGCGACAGTCGACGTGATCGCGGACGGCCGCTTCGAGCTCTTCATCTCGCACGGGATGCGCGAGCGGGAGCACACGAGCTACGGATTCGACTGGTTGCCGGATGAAGACCGCCGGATCGCGAGACTCGCGGAGGCCACCGACGTTATTCGCGCATTGTGGACGGGCCGGCCCGTCGACCACGCTGGCGTGTATTACCGGCTGGAGGGCGCGCTGAGTACGCCTGTGCCCGCCCACGACGTTCCCATCTGGCTCGGTGGGCCTCTCAGCGATTCGGCCGTGCGGTTGATCACAGCGAGTGCGGACGGCTGGAACGCACTGCCTGCCTCCCTCACCGAATACGCGGCTCAGGCCGCCCGCATCGACCTGGCGTGCCAGGCGATCGGGCGGGATCCAGCGACGCTCCGGCGTAGCCTCGAAACCCAGGTGCTCGTGCTCGACGACGCGTCCGGCTGGGACGGCTGGATGACGCGGTGGGCCGAGTTGCGGGATCGTGCGCCGCTCGGATTTGCGACCTCGGACATGTTTCCGAACGGAACCGCCATCGATGATCCCGATGCCTTCACGACATCCTGCCTGGACAACTTCATTATCGGGACACGGGACGAGGTGGCGACGAAGCTCGCCGCCTATCGCGCACTCGGCGTCGATGAGGTCGTGTGCTGGTTCATGGACTGGCCGCTCGGGGACTCGCTACGTACCCTCGCCGAGGATGTTCGGCCGATGCTGTCCGGCACGTGACTCGCACCCGATGACGTCTGGCCGATAATCCATCTTCCGTAGCGAAGTCGAAACGTTTCAGATACGATCGTGCATCATCGACATTCGCAAGGAGGCGTTCGGTGCGAAGGCTCGGCGTAGCTCTCGTGGGGGCGGGCTTCATGGGCACTCGCCATGTGCACGGCTACGCGGCACTTCACTCGTCCGGAGTGTCGAAGGCAGACGTCGTTGCGATACTGGATCTGGATCGGCAGACAGCTGAGCGCGCGGCCGACGAGGCCGAGCGCCTGCTCGGGCACCGACCGAGCGTGTACACCGAGTTGGCTGCACTCCTCCGCGACCCGGCGGTCGAGGCCATCGACATCGTCACCGACCCGAGAACTCATCACTCCATCGCGATTGAGGCGATGGAGGCAGGCCGACACGTCCTGTGCGAAAAGCCGCTCGCACTCACCGTCCGCACTGCCCTGGCGATGATCGACACCGCCGAGCGCACCGGCATGACTCTCGCCACCGGCGAGAACTACCGGCGCGGCGGCGCGAACCGTCTCGCCAGGTCCGTGCTCGATGCCGGACTTCTCGGCACCGTTCATCTCATGCGTGAAGTACGCGTCGGAGGCGACAGCAACGTCATCATCAGCAAGTGGCGACACCTGAAAGCGAGCGGCGCTATCGGGCTCGACATGGCCATCCACTATGCCGACATCATCGAATACCTGCTCGGTCCGGTCGAGCGGGTGTGGGGCAGGGGCATCATCGCGGAGCCACTGCGCTTCCCGGCCGATGGCGGCGATGCGATAGTGGCGGATGGCGAGGACTCGATTCTCGCCTCGCTGCGCACACGCTCGAATGTGGACGTGCAACTCGCCTATCTGCCGTCTGGCCCCGGCATCCACTTCAGCGAACGCACGGTGCACGGCACGCGAGGATCGATGTCGATTCCGCCCGACCGCACGGACGGTGACGTCGTCGTCACCCTGGGCGACCGCGTGCTCACCGGCGCGGCACTGGCCGAGGCCGTCGGGGATCACCTGCGGCTCTCTGAGGCGACCATCGCGGTGCTCGGTCCGGACGGAACGGGCGGCAAGGGGGCGCCGTGGTCGGTCGTGGACTCCGGCTACCTCGCCGTCGAGATCGATGACTTCGCCAATGCGGTGCTGTCGAGGCGCGCGCCGGAGGTGGACGGGACGGGTGGCCTGCGTGCCCTTGCTGTCGTGCTCGCCATCCTGGAATCCGGCATGGCCGGCCGCGAGATCACGGTCGACGAGGTGCTCGACGGAACGGTGCACGCCTACCAGGACTCCATCGACCAGGCGCTGGCTGCGAGCGCGCGGTGAGCGAGCGATTGCGATTCCACCAGACCGCGTTCGTGGTGCGTGACCTCGACGCCGCAGTGCGCCACTGGGCCGACGACCTGGGGATCGGGCCCTGGCGAGTGTGGACGATGCAGCCGCCCCACCTCCTGGACGCGGTTTATCACGGCACCGCGGTGCCCTGTGCCTTCAGGCACGCGCTCGCGATGTCGGGCGAGCTGCAGTTCGAACTCGTCCAGCCCATCGATGGCCCGAGTATCTTCGCCGACCAGCTCGACGCGACCGGGGAGGGCTTCAATCACGTCGGAGCCGTCGTCGATGATCACCAGGCCGCCGTTGCCGACCTCGTCGAACGCGGGTTCGCACTCCTCCAAAGCGGCCGGTTCGGTGCAAGCGCAGACGGTCGGTTCGCCTACTTGCAGCGACCGGGAATCTCGATGATCGTCGAACTCATCCGTCCGCCGAGCGAGCGATTCGCCCCCGACTACATCTACCCGGCGGGGCTATCGTGACCGAATCCATGCGCATTGCCGAGGTCGAGACCTTCGCGTCCAACACCTCCGTCTTCGTGCGCCTCACCACCGAGTCTGGCCTGACCGGCATCGGCGAGTCGACCGCTTTCGCGTTCCCGCTCGCCGTCGTCGAAGTGCTGAAAGCGATCAGCGGCTACCTGGTGGGCGCCGACGGAATGGATGTCGAAGCCCACTGGCTGCGCATATACCGTGCACTGGGCTGGCGCGGCATCACCCTGGGGGGCGCGATCAGCGCGATCGACCAGGCACTCTGGGACCTGCGCGGCAAGCGCTTCGAGGAGCCGGTGTGGCAGTTGCTCGGCGGCCGTTCGCGCAAGGGTGTTCGCGCCATGAAGGTGGTGCAGACAGGAACCACCGACGAGGTCGTTGCCGCCTCGGTCGCAGCCCAGCAGGCCGGCTATACGGCGATCAAGGTGCTGCTCTTCCAACCCGAGCACCACGGCATGCGGCATGCCGAGCGCACCGCCGACCTCGTGGAGCGTTTCGGCGCCATCCGGGACGCTGTCGGTGATCGAATGGATATCGGCATCGAACTGCACAGGAACATGCAGCCAGGCAACTCCATCGCCCTGATCACAGAACTCGCCAGGTTCCGGCCACTCTTCGTCGAGGATCCGATCCCGCCCGACAGTGCAATCGCGTTCGGCGAGGTGTCGGCGAAGGTGACCGTTCCGATGGCTGCCGGGGAACGCAACACCACGATTTACGAGTTCCGGGAGTACATCGAGAATGCCGGGATCTCGTTCATTCGCCCCGACGTCGGCATCGCCGGCGGATTCACTCACGTGCGCAAGATCTGCGCGATGGCGGAGGCGCACCACATCGGCGTCATTCCACATTGCGTGCCATCCGGTCCGGTCGCGACTATGGCGCACGTGCATCTGGGGATCACGATTCCGAACTGGGAGGTGCAGGAACATGTTGAACAGGATGTTGAGCCGGTCCTGTCGATGGTGAATAGGATCACACCGCTGGTTGACGGCTATCTCTATCCCATCGACGCCCCCGGCCTCGGGATGGAGCTGAATGATGCGGCGCTGGTGGGTGCTCGCGTCGGCGTCTTTGCCATCTCCCCTGCTCTGCGTGAGGACGGATCGGTGGCATACCGATGACCGCGGAGCTCAAGGTCGGAATCGCCTGTCACCCCGGCCTCCGCGACCACTACATCAGCCAGGGCGACCTCACCCGCCTCGGCACGATCGCCGAAATCAGTTTCGCCGACTTCGAGGCGCCAGGCGACCCTTGGGGGCAGATCCCGGTCGTCCCCGAGCTCGACGATCGCCTCGCAGAATTCGCCTCAGACAAAGACGTCCTCCTCGTCTTCCACGGCGCCCCGCGCGTGACCTCACGCGTCTTTGCCGCCGCGCCGAACCTCAGGCTCGTCGGCGACATCGAGGGTGATCGGTTCGCCGGCCGCATCGATGTTGCCGCTGCGCGTGCCGCCGGCGTGCTGGTCGTGGACACCACCCATGCGTCGTCGTGGCCGGTCGCCGAGTGGGCGCTTGCCCTGATGCTGATAGGGCTGCGCCAGAATGCGCGCTTTCGCGAGATCATCGCAGGTCACGACATGAGCCAGAGCGAATATCGCACGAGGCCTCCCGGCCGGGAGCTCACGGGCAAGACGGTCGGCCTGATCGGGTTCGGTCACATCGGCTGGCGCCTGCGCGAATTCCTCGCACCGTTCGAGTGCCCGATCATCGCCTATGACCCGTACGCGCCCCGCGAGCTCGCAGATGCGCAACGCGTCGATTTCGCCTCGCTTGCGACGGTGATGGGGCGGGACGTCGTGGTCTGTCTCGCTCCCGCGACCCCGCACACCACGGGGATGATCGGCGAGGCCGAGTTGGCCCTGCTCCGCGAGGGTGCGGTGTTCGTCAATGTCTCGCGGGGCAGCGTCGTGGATGTCCGGGCTTTGATAGCGCGAGCGCAGCAGGGCGACACGTGGTTTGGCCTTGACGCGCACGACCCGGAGCCTCTCGCCGTCGACTCTCCGCTACGGGGGATGTCGAACGTGTTCCTCTCGGCACATATCGCCGGGGTGACCGTTGAAGCACAGCCGCGGTTCTTCGCTCTCATGGTGGACGAGTTGGAGCGTCTCTCCGCCGGCATCGAGCCGCGCGCGCAGATCACCGATCGCGTCGTTGCCGGCCGTGGGAACTGAGATGCTCTTCGATGCACACTGCCACGCCTGGCGCCGCTGGCCGTATGACACCGCGGTGCCCGATCCGGAGACACGCGGCAGCATCGAGGCACTGCTGTACGAGATGGACACGCACGACGTCGAACGTGCCGCGGTGGTGTGTGCCCGCATCGGTGGCGGCGCCGGCGGCGCTGGCTTTGCCAACGACGACAACAACGACTACGTCGCGCGGTTCGCCGCGGCGCATCCCGACCGCATCACGCCGTGGGTTGATGTGGACTGCCTGTGGCGCGAAGAGCATCACAGCCCGGGTGCCGCCGACCGTCTGCGTGCCGAGATCGAGCGCACCGGCGCCGGCGGGTTCACCCACTATGTGACGCCCGATGCCAACGACGGCTGGCTCGCATCCGATGACGCTGGTGAGTTCTTTCGATTCGCCGCCGACTCGGGACTCATCGCCTCCCTCGCGCTCTCGGCCGCCTGGTTCGGCGACCTTCGACCCGTCGCCGCCGCGAACCCCGGGCTGCCTGTGCTCATCCATCACATGTCGCATCCGTCGTCGGCGGTAGAGTTCGATGCCCTCGTGGCTCTCGGCGATCTGCCGAACGTCGGTGTCAAGATCTCGGGCTTCAACTACAACGCTTCTGAACACTGGGAGTTTCCGTATCCGGAGGCCCAGGAGATCTTCCGCGCAATTGTGGACGGCTTCGGTTCCGAGCGGCTCTATTGGGGCAGCGACTTCCCTGCCTCCCGCGACCATCTCACCTACCGACAGTCGATCGAAGCCGTGCTCTCGCACGCCGACTTCCTCTCGCCAGGCCAGCTCGCGGGCATCATGGGCGACAACCTCGCGACGCTCGTCGCGGAGCCGCGGCTCACCACCCTTATCGACAACGACCCCAACCAGCACCACCCAACGAGAAAGTGACCGCAGCATGACTTCAGCCCTGATCGCCCGCTACTACGTAGTACCAGGCAACGCCCCACGTGTCGAAGAAACCCTCCGCAAAATGGCCGAGCGCGTAAAGGCGGACGAGCCAGCGTGCCTGCTGTACAACGCGAACGTCGACCCCGAGAACGAGAACCTGTACTGCCTGTATGAGGTGTACGAGAACGAGGATGCGGTTGCAGCGCACCGGGAAACCCCGCACTTCGCAGAATTCATCGAAGGCATCATCGTGCCACTGCTCGAGAAGCGGGAGCGTGAACTGTACCGCCAGGTGATCGGATGAAGCTCGTCTCATTCGAGACAGCTGGCCACCATGGCAGGGTCGCCCATCTCGGCGCGCTGGTGACTGGCGACGCCGACACCGGCGAACTCGTGGATCTGGGTGCCGCGACCCGAGCTCTGCTGGCCGCGGAACATATCGCTGACGAGGGTGCGCGGCGAATCGCCGCCGCCCTCGTACCGAGCTCTCTTCTCGGTTTCATCGAGGGCGGAGCCAGGTCACGCGGCCTGGCCGACGAGGCGCTCGCCACCGCCCTCGAGCGCGGCTGGGACCGCGATCCACACGGCGCACGCATCCGCTACGACGCGAGCGAGATCACCCATCTCCCCGCGATCAGCGATCCGCCTCTTCTGCGCGACTTCATGGCCTTCGAAGAGCACCTCCTCAACGTCTTCCCGAAGCTCGGACGCGAGATACCGGATGAGTGGTATCGCCGCCCGGTCTACTACAAAGGCAACCCCTCCGCCGTCGGCGCCCACGAGCAGGACGTGGCCATTCCGACCTATGCCGATCGGCTGGATCTCGAGTTCGAGTTCGCCGCGATCATCGGGCGCGCGGGGGTCGATATCCCCGAAGAGGATGCTCTTTCTTATATCTTCGGGTACACCGTCTACGACGACTTCTCCGCACGAGACATCCAGGAGGCTGAGATGACGGTGGGCCTCGGCCCGGCAAAGGGCAAGGACTTCCTGGGGGCCCATGTGCTCGGGCCTGTCGTCGTGACGGCGGATGAGCTTGGAGACCCGTACGCCCTCAGGATGACCGCGTTCGTGAACGGCGTGAACTGGACCGACGGCTCGAGCGCCGACATGCATTGGAAATTCGAGCAGATGATCGCCTACGCCTCCCGCGACGAACTGGTACGGGTGGGTGAGGTATTCGGCTCTGGCACGGTCGGCCACGGTTCAGGCGTCGAGCAGAGCAAGTGGCTGGAACCCGGCGATGTTGTCGAACTCACGGTCGAGGGGATCGGAACGCTGCGCAATCGCGTCGTGGCGACGCAGGCATGACACGGATGCTGCGAGACCCGCAAGTTCGAAACCTTTCATTTACGGGGTCGACGGAGGTGGGGCGGCTGCTCCTCAAACAGGCGTCGGACCGGGTGATCCGCACCTCGATGGAACTCGGAGGCAATGGTCCGTTCATCGTGCTCGACGACGCGGATCTCGATAGGGCTGTCGCCGGTGCGATGATCGCGAAACTCCGAAATGGCGGTGCGGCAGGTACCGCAGCGAATCGCTTTTACGTGTCTCGATCCATAGCCGACGAGTTCGCCAGGCGACTCTCCGTGGCGATGGCGAGCATCCGGATGGCTCCGGGATTGACCGCCGGCGCCGGCCTCGGCGCCAGCGTCTCGATCGCAGAACACGACAAGATCGCGAGCCTCGTGGATGCGTCTATCGTCCACGGAGCAGTGGTTCTCGCGGGCGGCGTAAGACCCGCCGGAGTGGGCGCCTTCTGCCCCGCAACCGTTCTAACTCTTGACGCGGACAACCCGATCTTGACCCTGGACATCTTCGGTCCGGTCGCTCCCGTTGTCGCCGTCGCCTCGGATGATGAGGCGATCGCCTTGGCGAACGTCTGGGAGTTCGGCCCGATCTCGTACCTGTTCTCCAGCGATCTGGCCCGGTATGCGAGGAGCAAAATCGCTGGAGTCCGGCACGGTCGCCGTGAACAAGGGCGTGATCTCCGACCCGGCCGCGCCCTTCGGCGGGTACATGCAGAGCGGCCTGGGGAGGAAGGGTGGATTCGCGGGAATCCACGAGTTTCTCGAGAGCGAATTCATCCGCGTCCACATCTGATCGATCGCCGAAGGAGGGCAAATCCGGCAGACAGCCTCGAAATCGTCGTTGACATCGGAAGGGAGGGGTGCAACACTCGGAATGAACTGAAACGTATCAATGCTTCATCCATCCGAGCGCAATCACTCGGGAACGGGATCGACCCCGATCCCACTTCTGCAATCACAACGACGTAACAGGAGGGTTGACATAGTGGTCACCAAAAAACGCCTCTTCGGGCGGATCGCAGCACTATCCGTCGCGACAGTCCTAGCAGCAAGCCTCGCGGCTTGCAGCAGCAGCGGCGGCAGCAACACGGACGCCAAGGCCGGCAAGAACATCCTCATCGGGATGAACTCTGGTCTGGTTCCGCAGTTCGAACGCTACGCCAAGGAGTTCGAGAAGACCCACAAGGGTTTCACCGTCACCGTGAAGGCGGTGCCTGACGCTCAGCCGGATTACATCCAGCAGCTCGTCACCCAGGGGCTCAGCAAGTCCCTGCCCGACATCATCTTCAACTACGACTCGCTGAACCAGACGCTCAACTCGAACCACCTGCTCTACGACATCAAGCCGTGGCTCGACTCCGGTCACGACGGCCTGAAGGGTTCGGGCTTCATTCCGGCCTTCCTCGACCAGTACAAGGTGGGCAAAACCATCACCGGTATCCCGGTGAGTGCCGACACCGGCATCGTCACGATCCACACGGCGCTCTTCGAGAAGTACGGTGTACCCGTGCCGACGAAAGACTGGACCCTCGACGACATGTACGCCTCGGCCAAGGCGATCACCGAGAAGTCGGGCGGAAAGGTGTTCGGGATCAAGACCCCGGTCGGCGACGGCAGCCCCGTCTTCACCTTCTATCCGGTGCTGAAGGCCCTCGGCAGCAACCTGTACGACCCGGCCACGAAGAAGTTCACCTTCGCGAACGAGGGCGGCATCGAGGCCTGGACGAAGATCCTCGCCCCGTACACCGACAAGTTCGGCTCACCGTACTCGCTCGCTACCAATAACACCCTCCTCGAGAGCGGGCAGGTCGCCATGGGAGTCGGCTCGACGGCTGGTGTTGCGGGGCTCCGCGAGAAGATCAAAGATGCGTGGGACATCCTCCCGATGCCGAAGCTGAACGGCAAGTCGACCACCGGTGGTGGCTCGTACTCGCTCTCCATCAGTGCAAAGTCGGACAACAAGGAGGGCGCCTACCAGTTCATGGCATGGTTCTTCTCCACCAAGGGCGGCATGACGACCGCGCAGCCCGATGGCGTCATCCCCGCGACAACGGATGGCATCGCTAACGGAAAGTGGCTGACGGAGGCCGCCCCGGTCCCGGCGAGCTTCGTCGCGACGATCAAGGCGTCCGTTCCGAACGCGATTCTTCCGAACGCGATCCCGGATGCCGTGCAGCCGAAGGTCGTACCCGCCCTGCAGACCGCTATGCAGCAGGTAGTGCTGAAGGGCATGTCGATCAAAGAGGCGTACACCGCCGCGCAGGACGAACTCAACGGACTGTTGAAGTAATAGACCCTTGACCGCTCTAGAGACCAAAAGGAGTGCCGGCGCTCTGCGCCGGCACTCCCGGTCACAACTTCGTGCCAAGACCAAATACCGCGCAGCGGATGCCGCGTCGGCCTGGCTGCTGCTCGCTCCGGCGCTCGTCCTCTTCATTCTCTTCATCATCATCCCCACCATCGTCGGCGTCGGGCTGAGCTTCTACGAGTGGAACTTCTTCGACACCCCCTCATTCATCGGCCTCGCAAACTTCGCGAAGTTCGCCGCCGATTCAGCAGCGTGGAACTCTCTCGGAGTCACCCTGCTCTTCGTGCTCCTCGGGGTCGTTCCCACCATCGCCCTCGGGTTCATGCTGGCCGTTCTGATCAACGCCAACATGCCAGGCGTCGGTGTCCTCCGGGTTCTCTACTTCGTGCCGGTCGTACTCTCGGTGGCAGTCTCCGCGGTGCTCTGGGCATTCATCTACGACTCGCGGCAGGGGCCGATCGGCGCCCTGCTGCGCCTGCTCGGGTTGCCGCCGATCGACATCCTCCACACCGACACGCTGGCCTTACCCGCCCTGGTTGTGATGATGGTCTGGCTCGCCCTGCCCATTGTGATCATTCTGTATCTGGCCGGCCTGCAGCGCGTGCCCGAAGACATCTATTCGGCCGCCGCCCTCGACGGCGCAGGACCGTGGCGCACGCTGTGGTCGATCACCTGGCCGAACGTGGCATCCACGACCTTCGTGGTGGCGATTCTTGAAATCGTCAACTACGTGGCCAGCTCTCTCGACGTCTCCCTGATCATGACGAACGGTGGACCACTCGGCGCGACGACCGCTCTCAGCCTGTACGCGTACCGGCAGGCATTCTCCAATCAGGATGTCGGCTACGCCAGCGTGCTCTCCGTGGTCCAGATGGTCATCATCGTCGCTGTCATCGGCCTCGGCCGCCTCATCACCAGGAGATTCTCACGATGAGACATACCCGTCTGCGCATCGGCCGCTACTCGACGATCATCCTGCTCGGCCTCATCATCGCCTTCCCGATGCTCTACCTGCTGTCGGGTTCCCTCATGTCGTTCAACGACATCGCTCAGTACCCACCGCGGCTGTTCCCGACCACCCCGATCTGGGACAACTTCGCCCAGGCCTGGAGCTACCTCACCCCGCGCACGATCTTCAACACGTTCGCTTTCGTTGGCAGCGTTCTGCTCATTCAGTTGGCCATCTGCCTGCCGGCGGGGTTCGCGCTGTCGAAGATCAAGTTCCGCGGCTCGAAGATCGTGTTCGGGCTGTTCCTGGTCCCCGTCCTGCTGCCGACCAACCTGCTGCTGATTCCGACCTTCGTCGTGACCCTGCAGCTGGGGCTCGTCGGCAACTTCTTCGGACTGGTTCTTCCGATCGCCGGGCAGGCTTCGGTGGGAGTGCTGCTGTTCCGACAGTTCTTCTCGACGCTCCCCGACGGCCTGATCGAGGCCGCTCGCATCGATGGAGCGGGCTGGTTCCGGACATTCTTCAGCATTGCGCTTCCCCTGGCGAGACCGATCGTCGCGGCGTACTCGGTTGTGACGTTTCTCACCGCCTGGAACCTCTATATCTGGCCGCTGCTCGTCGCCCCGGGAGAGCAGACCAGGGTGCTGACCCTCGCGCTCGCTCCGCTCGCCACCACCCAGTTCTCCAATATCTCGCCCTCCGTCGGATTTGCCGCAGCCGTCATCGCCATGGTGCCCGTGCTGGTCGTTTTCGTCGTGTTCCAGAAGTGGTTCACCCGCGGCATCACCGGCACCGGCCTAGAGTAGGCGGCGAAATTGATCAAGGACTCCGCGCCGAGCGCGGTGCATGTCGGCGTGCGTATCGATGCGCCGATCCGGTTCGAGCTATCCAGCCCATCGATACCAGGGAGCGCGGGCGACGCACCGGTCACGTTCGTTGGCGTCTCATCGCCGCGTCTCACCTGGCGGATCAGTGCGGCTCCCCCAGGATGGCATCAGCTCGGCAGCGAGGTCGAGGTGAGGTACCCGGACGGCAGCACGCAGATCGCCCGGCTGGACGGTGACGACCAGATTCTTCTGGACTGGCCATTCAGGCCTCTCCAGTCACGCGATCGTGCGGAGCTGAGGGTGCGCGTCTCCGGCCCTGGCGGCTGGAGCCCGTGGAGTCCGCCGGCCGCGGTCGAGGCTTCCCTTCTGCGATCCGACGACTGGGCTGCGAGCTGGATCACACCCGTGACCGGCGCGGACCCAAGCGATCCAGCGCCCATCATCGGTACCGCATTCGAGGTGGACTCCGGCCTCATCCGGGCCCGCCTGCACGTCACCGCGCTCGGCATCGTCACACCTCGCATCAACGGCTACCTGGTGTCGGGCGATCACTTCGTGCCAGGGTGGACCACGTACGACCGCCTCATTCGCTTCCGGAGCTACGACGTGACCACCCTGCTGCACGAGGGTGACAACCAACTCAGCGCGCTGGTCGGCAACGGCTGGTATCGCGGCCGGATCGCCTCGCTGCCCATCCACCGGGGGCGCCCCTACGGTGACCGCCTCGGCCTGCTGGCACAGCTTGAGCTCGAATACGCAGACGGGCGACGTGTCACGATCGGCACTGACGACGAGTGGCGAACGGCACCATCGCGGATCCTCGCCAATGACTTCTACGACGGGCAGACGACTGACCTGCGGATGCCGGCGGCACCATCGCTTGCGGCACCCGTCGAGAGGCTCGACGACGAAACCGGCCGACTCGATCTCGCCGTCGCCCCACCCGTGCGAGAGCTGGAGACCATCGCCCCCGCGACGCTGCAGGATTACGCCGACATCGTCATCGCCGACTTCGGGCGCAATCTCGTCGGCTGGGTGCGGCTGCGCGTCACAGCCCCCGCCGGAACCACGGTCGTGGTGCGGCACGCCGAAGTTCTGGATGACGGAGAACTGTCGGTCCGCCCGTTGCGTTCCGCTGAAGCGACCGATCGGTACGTGCTTGCCGGCGGAGCGAACGAGCTGCTCGAACCGGAACTCACCTATCACGGCTTCCGTTACGCCGAGATCGCCGGACTGCCACCCGGGTCTCTAGTCTCGATCGAAGCCGTGACCATCGGAAGCGACCTGACCAGAACGGCCTGGTTCGAGTGCTCCGATCCGTCGCTGTCACAGCTCCATCAGAACGTGGTCAACAGCATGGTCGGCAATTTCCTCGACGTGCCGACGGACTGCCCCCAGCGCGACGAGCGGCTGGGTTGGAGTGGTGACATCCAGGTGTTCGCGCCAACGGCATCCACCCTCTTCGACGTCTCAGCATTTCTCGGCGGATGGCTGGATACGCTCGCGCTCGACCAGCTGCCGGATGGCACAGTGCCTGCCACCGTTCCGCGGGTGTTTCCCAAAGAATCCGCCCTCGCCGGCTGGGGGGACGCTGCGGTGATCGTCCCATGGGTGCTGTACCAGCGCGATGGAGACGTCGGCATTCTGCGTCGGCAGTACGCCAGCATGGCCGCCTGGGTCGAACGTGTGCGCACGCTCGCCGGCGACGAGCTGCTCTGGCGTGGCGGCGAGCAGCTGGGCGATTGGCTCGATCCACTCGCCCCACCGGACAAACCAGCGGCGGCCCAGGCCGACCCCGATGTCGTTGCGACCGCCTACTTCTTCCACTCGGCAGATCTGCTCGCTCTCAGCGCTGGCGCCCTCGGGATGACCGAGGACGCAGAACACTACGCGACGCTTGCAGCGCGCATCCGGTCCGCTTTCTCTCGCGCGTATGTGCAGGACAATGGGCGCATCACGAGCGATTGCCAGACGGTCTACGCGCTGGCGCTCGCCTGGGACCTGATCGATGACGCCGCCGTTCGATCCCGCGCCGGAGAGCGTCTGGCCGAACTCGTCGAATCACAGGGCTTCACTGTCGCGACCGGATTTCTCGGCACTCCCCTCGTGCTGCATGCCCTCACCATCGCGGGGCGAACCGATCATGCCTACCGGATGCTGACCGCGCGGGCGTTTCCGAGCTGGCTCTACGCCGTGGATCTCGGCGCTACGACGATCTGGGAGCGCTGGGACAGCCTGCTGCCCGACGGCTCCGTGAACCCGGGTGAGATGACGTCGTTCAACCACTACGCCTTCGGGGCCGTGGCGGATTGGATGCACCGCACGATCGGCGGCCTGAGCGCTCTCGCGCCGGCGTGTCGCACGGTGCGAATCGCGCCCGTTCCCGGCGCCGGGCTCGACAGCAGCAGAATCACCTACGACTGCCCGTACGGTCGGATCGAGGTCGGCTGGAGAATTGTCGATGGCCGTTTCGAGCTCGAGGTGACGGTGCCAATCGGCGTTACGGCGACGGTGGAACTGCCGGATGGCACCCACATTGCGAACGTCGAACACGGCCATCACGCGTTCGCCGCGGATGTGCCAGTCGTGCTGGCGACGGCGTGACATCGTGCGGGATTTCGCGGGACTGTCTGACACCTGCTCGCAGGTATACTGCACCCTACCCAATGAATAGTCTGACACCCATCCCATGAGGGCCAACGTAGGCATTCGCGACGTTGCCCAGTCTGCTGGCGTGTCGGTGGGCACCGTCTCAAACGTGCTGAATCATCCCGATCAAGTGAGCTCCAAGACGCTCGCCAGGGTGCAGCAGACCATGCAGGCGCTCGGCTTCGTGCGCAACGACCTGGCCCGCCAGCTTCGCATGGGCAGGGGAACCGCAATCGGTTTTGTCGCCGTCAATATCGCCAACCCATTCTTCGCAGACCTCGCCCACGAACTCGAGGCGGCGGCAGAAGAAGTCGGCCACACCGTCGTGCTCGGCTCGAGCGATCAGAACGCCGCCCGAGAGCAGCGCTACATCGATCTGTTCGATGAGCAGCGTGTGCGTGGGCTGCTCATCGTTCCGCAACATGGTCTCACTCCGAGGCTGAGCCGATTGAGAGCGAGTGGAACCCCTGTGGTGCTGTTCGACGGCAACATCGACTCGGATGAGGTCTGTTCGGTCGGACTCGACGGCGCTGCCGGTGGATACATCGCAGTGCGTCACCTGGTCGAGACCGGTCGGCGGCGGCTGGTCGTCGCCGGTGGACCGCTCTCCCAGATCGGTGACCGCGTCTCCGGCGCAGCGCGCGCCGCGCAGGAGACACCCGGCGTGACGCTCTCCATCATCGAGACACAGGACCTCACGGTTGAAGAAGGCAGGCACGTCGCCGAGCGAATCCTGGCGCTCCGCGAAGAAGACAGGCCGGATGCCGTCTTCGCAGCCAACGATCTGCTCGCGATAGGCCTGATCCAGACCCTGGTCCTCGATCGCACGCTCTCGGTGCCCCGGGACATCGCGATCGTCGGCTACGACGATATCGACTTCGCATCGTCCACTGTGGTGCCGCTCAGCACCATCCGCCAGCCTCGGGAGTCGTTGGCGCGTGCCGCGCTTGAGCTGCTCGAACAGGAGGTGGCTGGAGACGAGAACCATAAGCACGGTCGGCACCTTCTTCAGCCAGAACTGATCGTGCGGGCGAGCAGCATGGTGCAGTGACCACCCGAGATGTAGGCGGCCTCGATGGGGGAGACGGATGCCGAAGCGACATCTGCCGGCGCGGGGTCGGTGATCTCACCGCGCAGGCGAAAAGTCGGCGCTGGCCGATATAGCCCTTTTGTGATCCGCGATGGTTTTCGCGTACCACCCGGCGGACTTCTTCGGCGTTCTCACCTGGGTCTCCGGATCCACGCGCACGAGCCCGTACTTGAAGGTGAACGCGGCTCCCCACTCGTAGTTGTCAAGAAGGCTCCACAGGTAGTAGCCACGCACATCCGCCCCCTCGGCGATCGCCACCGAGATCCAGTGCAGGAATCCCGCGACGTACGTGATTCGCTCTGCGTCGTCGAGGGGATCCGCGGTCGTCGCAGCCGAGGCGTCTGGAACACCGTTCTCGGTGATGAAGATGGGCCCGCTCCAGCCGTAATCGTCACGCACCATCTCGAGCGCCTCGTAGACCGCTCGCGGATAGAACTCCGATCCGCTCTCGAGGAAGTTGCCGCCGGGCTGCGGGTGGCTCTCCGCCCAGGCCCCGGGTTTCTGCTGAGTCGAATCCACTACGACGCGCGAGTACACGTTGAGCCCCAGATAGTCGATGGGAGTCTCGATGAGCTGCTGATCGCCCGGCTCGATGTGAGGGAAGGTGCCGGTGCTCTCGAGACGCTGCCTCAGGCGGTCGCTGTAGCCGCCGCCGCGCAGAGCATCAAGGAAGAATCGGAAGCCATCGTCTTCGCCCTCGTGGGCAAGCGCCCGATCTTCGGCAGACTCGGTGAGCGGCTGCCGCTTCCAGATGTCTAGAACGATTCCGATCTCACTGTCGGCGTTGTTGGCCGCGCGGAACGCCTGCACACTCTTGCCGTGCGCGAGCATCGCGTTGTGCATCGCCTGCCTGCCAAGCTTCTCGTCTCGCAGCCCAGGCGCGAAGGCGCCGAGGGCGTATCCGACCCAGAGCGCAATGGGCTCGTTGAGGGTCGCCCACCGGTGCACACGATCTCCGAAGAGATCGAAGGACTTGGCGGAGTACTCGCCGAACCAGTCCGCGACATCGCGATTTGGCCATCCGCCCCGGTCTTCGAGCACCTGGGGCAGATCCCAGTG
Organism: Lacisediminihabitans profunda; assembly: GCF_008040105.1. Classification (GTDB taxonomy): domain Bacteria; phylum Actinomycetota; class Actinomycetes; order Actinomycetales; family Microbacteriaceae; genus Lacisediminihabitans; species Lacisediminihabitans profunda. Next base: position 360,738 of record NZ_VRMG01000009.1, on the reverse strand, counting down.
ATAGAGGGTCACATTCGGTTGGATGTCCGCGGCAAGCAGGTCGTCAATGAGCCGGTTATAGAAATCGACCCCCTTCTGATTCACAGCGCCGACGCCGTCTGGCATGAGCCGTGACCAACTGATCGACAGCCGGTACGTGTCTATGCCCAGGTCTTTCATCAGCGCGATATCTTCCGGATAGCGGTGGTAGTGATCGCAGGCGACATTGCCTGGCACGTCGCCGCGCACATTCCCCGGGGTCTGGCTGAAGGTGTCCCAGATGGAGGGGCTCTTGCCGTCTTCATTCCAGGCTCCCTCGATCTGGAAGGCGCTGGTCGCGACGCCGAATTCGAATGCGGGCGGCAGTTGCAGTGTGATGATCGATCCCATTCTTGTGTCGAGGTTCGACGCCCGTACCCGTGCGTGTGGCTGTCCGACGACTGGGGACTGGCGTCGATGAAGCGGGTTCGTAGCTCTCCGGATGCAGTGCCGGGTTGGCTCCGCGAGGAGGCTGCAGGACCACACGCAACCGGTTCTCCTCCCGGCCGCGAAGCCGGGAGGAGAAACAATTCTGTGCTGGGCCCCGGGCCGGCTATCCGTGCAAGAGCTGGTTGGACTCCAAGCGCACCGACTGTCCGGGCTTGTAGGGCCGTGACACGGATCTTCCGCTTCCCGATATGGTGATCCTGTCGCGAGTCACCATCACTTCGAAATTTTCCCCGTGCCAGTAGATGTTTCGCATCCCCACGTGGCTGAGAGTCGATGGCAGCTTCGGCGTGATCACCAGCGCATCCGGCTCGGCTTCAACACCGACGAAGGCGTAGAGGAAGCTGGCCGGCGCGAGCCCGCTCTCCGGGAACGGAATGTCTGTTCCTACCGAGGTGTTTTTAGTGCCGCTATCGACCGTGCTCTCGCCTCGGAATAGTGGAGTGCCGCCGCACAGGTGGTCTGGATCCTTCCAGCGATCGAGGATGGCGGTCATCCGCGACCACGCATCGTCGGCTCCCCGATAGAGAGAGCGGGCCATGATGTCGAAACCGGAGGTATAGAGGATCGCCCCGCCGTCCTGCACCTGGTTTCCCCACGGAATCGTGACGTTTTCCAGGAAGAACCAGTAGTTGTTTCGACGCGTGGTCGACCGCGGGGCGAAGACCCACTTCGAGTAGATGTCCGCCGGTCCCTCGAAGTATGCACCGAGGGCCGCGACGAACCGCGACCTGGCGTTTGCATCGGGAACTCCGTCAGCGTACGCCAGCGCGCCACCTTCCACGGTCATCGACGACCACCAGGCGAGGGTGCCCGTCACGTTCGAGACCTCCAGGTAGTACACGCCCGGCGCCTGTTTCGGCACGTCGATGTGAGCCACCCCACCATCGCCCCAGTCGGTGTACTGCTGTTCGGCTATCTTCACCGACCCCGCGCTGCCTGGCGCGCCCTTATACAGCGCCATCGTGAACGCGGCTCCGCGCTCACTATAGGTCGCGAACCGCGCCCCCACGCTCACGATGGCCGCGTTGGCCGTGAAACTCATTCCCATCGTGTGACCCGGCTGGAGCTTTGGCGCAAGGCCGCCGCCCTCGAGCAGCACGACGGTGTTCTGAAGCTCGGTGTGGCCATGGTCGAGCCAGTCGAAGATACGGTCGGCCTGGGCGGCTGAGGGCAGCCCAAAGGATGCCGCTTCCAGATTGACATAGGTCGATCCGTAGTCGTGACTCACGCCATCCGCGTCCACGGTTTGCACGTACCTACCGGCTTCATCGTTCCAGAACAGTTGGTTGTAACGTTTCAGAACCGTCGGACGCAGCGCTCGCAGCTGCTTCGCCTGCTGCATGTTCCGCACGTGTTCCTCGAGCTGGGCCATGGCCTCGAGAGCACCGTAGAAATAGGCGTTGAGAAACGCGTCAAGGTGACCGAATGAGGTGATGTCCCAGTAGTTCGAGCTGACCGCGCCGTCTCGCCCGCTGTGGTCAGGCGACGCGATTGTGACGATCCCGCTGCTGCCACCGAGCGAGTCCAGATAGAAACTCATCGCTTTTCTCAGTCGCGGAAGCATCGTGGTGAGGAAGGCGGAGTCGCCAGACCACGAGTAGTAACGCCACGCCGCGAGGATGTACATCGCGTTCGAGGTGAAGTGCCTCGCGTCGTAGAGTTTCGGGTCGGGAAACGGCCAGCCCGGGGAATTCGACCAGGCCCACACGTAGCCGTCATCATCCTGCTTGGTATTCAGCAGGCTGTCCGCCTGCGCCTGCCTGCCCGCCGTGCCGGTCCAGTCCAGCGTGCGGCCGTTCCAGTCGGCCCAGGCCATCGCGTGCCCGTCGAATCTGAAACTCAGTGCGCGTTCCCAGTAGAAGGTCGAGAGCTGCGTCGCCCTGACCTGATCCGATGCGAGGAAGACCGGGAAGATCTCTGGCAGGGCATCCGTATGGGGCTGGACATCGATGGCGATCGTCCGCGTGATCACCGGTGCTGCGACAGTGGTGCCGGTGTTCAACGACAGGGACAAAGAATCGTTCGTCATGGTGCCGTTGAGGATTGGCTGTGGTGCCGTGATCCGAAGGTCGTACGGCCCCGTGCCGGTCGCCGCCACCCACCGCGCCCCCGACACCGTATTGGTCCAGGAAGTGCGCCGTTTCAGTTGCTGGGAGGGGAGGTAATCTCCGGCGTCCCCGACGAAACGGCTGAACAACACGCCATCCGCATAGTCGACCGAGTATCCGTCTTTGACCCACGAGGTGTTCAACGTCATGCCGAAGTCCGGTCGCGGATCGCCCTGCCAGTGCATTTCGTAGGAGGCGCTCAGCTTCGGCCCGTCGAGTTCCAGTTCCCAGGATGCGACGCCATCGACGGTGTAGCCGACAATGTCGATCGTCATGCTGCGTCCCGGCAGCGACTGGCGATTGGCATAGGCCGCCCCTCCCACGTCGACGGTCGGGGTGCCGCTAAAACCCCACCAGCCCGGAGTTCCCGTACCACCGGACGCCTCGAGGTAATAGACGCCCGCTGGTTGCGGCGGCACATCGACATAGCCCCACCCGTTGTCCTTGACCGGGTTCAGCGTAGTGCTGCCGACCTCGGTGAGCCCGATGGCGGGCGTTCCCGAATACAGCGTCAGTTTCAGGGAAGTGGTGGAGCTGTTCCAGGTCGGAAACTGGCCGCCGACCCGCGAAATACCGGCGGTCTTCGCAGTGAAAGCCTGGCCGAGGCTCTGGCCGGCGTTGAGCTGTATGGGTGCATTGAGTTGCCCTTGCCGCAGGTTGGCCGGTGCGGGAATCTGGATCCCGGTCAGACTGAGCCTCGTGGCGGTCGACGTCCAGGTGACGCCCCCGTTGTATCCCGAATCGAAGTAGTCCGCTTTGCCGAGAAGCACCGAACTGAATGCGGTCGGTTGGTAATTTCCGGTTCCGGCCGGATCGAAGGCCAACTCAGTGAGCTTCCCGTATGCGCCCGAGAGGCTGATGAAGCCGTTCTTCAGACGGTACGTCGAGGCTTCCGTTGCCGAGGCGGCCTGGCTGGCCTGTGTGGTCAGGGCGCTTGCCGCTGCCACCAAACCGGCGCCCTGGAGGAATGACCGCCTGGTGGGGGTGAAACGACTACTGATGCTCATCAAAGGTCTCCGATTGCTAGATCGTGGTCTAGAAGGAATGTCACAAGGTGCGGTGCTCTACCGGTGCCGCAACTCTGACGGCACCGGCAGAAGAGAAATGAATCGTTTCAGAAATGCTATGCACCGGAGTGAATGCTGTCAAGCGATTTTTCACAGGGGGATCCCTGCCGGCATCCAGGGTCTCGGCAGCGAAGTCGAACGGGAGCCCGTCTCCGGTCGCGGTGAGATGTCGTCGACTGCTGCGGGTCGGCCCCGTCAGAACGGGCGACTACCTTCGCCGCGCCACGCGCGGAGCCCGCTCCTGGTTCAAGACTGCTCTGGTCGCTGCGGGCCTTGAACCGATGACCCTGCATGACCCTCGCCACACGGCGGCAAGCCTCGCCATCAGCTCCGGCGCGAACGTCAAAGCAGCCCAGCGAATGCTCGGTCACGCGTCTGCCGCCATGACTCTGGACGTCTACGCGCCCTGTAATCCGGGGTTTTGGGGGCTCAAAGCACCGCGGAGGGCCGGGGATTCGAACCCAACCCTGAGCCCTCGACTGCAATGAACCTCCCCGTAAATGAGGGGATCCAGCTGCACCGTGACCTCATGACCGCCACCGTTCTGCTCGGGGCAAGTCGATCAGGCGCGCTTCTCTATGCGCACTCGACAGTCGTCGTCGACTCCCAGCATCCGCACACCGTGCGAGTTGACCTCGACACCTCCGTGCGCTCCACTACCGAGTCAGAGTCACAGCGAAAACGGATGTGAGAGGACGGCGCGCGCACAAGGTGAACTTGTCCGCTACTTTGACTTCTCGACCTTCAGCAGGTCTCCAAGCCCGAGCCGGGTCAGAAAATTGGCCCGGACTTGGTCGGCAACGTCGGACACCTCTTGGGATCCGTCGTCTAGTGGGTCCACGTGGGTTCGAAACGGTCGTTCCCCGCGCGGGAGCGCGACGATCCTCGCAATCTCGTCCGCGACCATGGACGCGCTGGCATCCGCCGGGGTCGCTGCCCTCAGTTTCGCTGCGATCTCAACGGCCAGTCCGGCGTACCTGGTGTCGTAGTCTGCTACGACCGCGAGGTCGGCGGGCTCGCCGGCAGTGGCAAAGTGATTGGTGCCCGAGGTGAACGCGCCAGGAACAACGATGGTGGTTTCGATTCCGAAGCGCACCAACTCGGCGGCGTAACTCACGGCGAGGGCGTCCATGGCCGCCTTAGCCGCGAAATACGGCGCTAGGTAGGGCGGGGTGCCGCCTCTCGTGCTGGTGCTGCCCACCCACACCACAAGCCCATGTCCTTGCGCTCGCAGATGAGGCAGCGTTGCTCTGTTGAGCCTCTGGGTGCTGAGCACGTTCGAGTCATACACCGCGGCGAGCTGATCGGGCGTGAACGCTTCAGCAGGGCCGGTCACCATATGACCGGCGTTGTGGATGACCACGTCCAAACGGCCGGTCTCGGCAAGGATGGATGTGATACCCGCATCCACCGAAGCCTGGTCGCTGACGTCCAATTCGACGGTACGCAAGTTGACCTTGTGTGCCTTGGCGAACTCCCGCGCTTCACCTACGCGCGCCAAGTTGCGGCCTTCGGACTCGCGAATGCCGGCGTAGACGATGTGGCCTGCGAGTGCGAGCGCACGTGCAGCGAGGGCACCGAATCCTGAACCGGCTCCACTGATGACGATTACTTTGCTCATATTCCGAACTCTGTTTCTTCCATTCGCAATGCGGGATAAGTCGCAGGGACTGTCGGTGGGACCCGACGGGACGAGTGGCTTGGCCTCCCGCCACCGGCCGAGGTCACGCCTCGGACGACTCGAAGTTCACGTGCACGTTTTTCGACTGTGTATAGGACAGGAGCTCGTCGATTCCTTCCTCGCGTCCAAGCCCGCTGTCCTTGACTCCGCCGAAGCTCGTCCCGTGAACATGCTTGGATACCTCATTCACCCAGACATACCCCGCTTCGACATCTCGAGCAAAGCGGTGGGCAGTTCGGAGGCTTTCGGTGAATACGCTCGCCGTGAGTCCGTAACGCACACCGTTCGCGATTGCCAATGCGTCGTCATAGCCGGTGAAGGGCATCGCCGCGAGAACCGGCCCAAAGATCTCCTCTTGAGCCAGTCGCGACTGGGGATCGACATCCGCGAAGAGCGTGGGACGAACAAAGAATCCGTTCGCGAAGTCGCCGTCTGTCAGCACGTTCCCCCCGGTGACCAATCGCGACCCTTCCTTGTGAGCGATTTCGATATACGAGCGCACCTTGTCGTATTGAAGCGAGTTGACTATCGACCCGGTCTCAGTCGATTCGTCAACTGGGGAGCCGGACTTCATGCCCTCGATGCTTCCTGCCAACGACTCGATGAATTCGCTGTAAATGTCACGGTGGACAAGCAGTCGGCTGGTCGACCCGCAGGACTGCCCCTGCCAGGTGAAATTCATGCCGCGCTTTGCCGCAAGAACAGCCCGGTCAAGGTCCGCGTCGGGAAAGACCACGAGCGGATTCTTCCCCCCAAGTTCCAACGTGACGTTCTTGACCGCGACTGACGCTGCAGCTGCCTGAATCGCTCGGCCCGTGTCCGCCGATCCGATGAACGCGAGTCGTCGGATTTCGGGATGCCTGACAATCGCGTCTCCGGCGACCCTGCCCTCACCCGTGATGATGCTGAGCAGGCCGTCCGGAACTATGCCGCGCGCGAGCTCACCCAGCCTCAACGCCGAGCGGCTGGTGTGCTCGCTCGGCTTGACAATGACCGCGTTTCCTGCCGCCAAGGGGGCGGCGATTTTTGAAGCCGCGAACATGAATGGGTGGTTGAAGGGGATGATTCGGGCAACCACGCCGTACGGCTGCAGCAAAGTGAAATTCAGCCGGTCGAAGCTGGTTGGCACCGTCTCGCCCCGAACATGTAGAACGAGTCCGGCGTAATAGCGCAGGGCATCCACGGCCATGCCGGCATCGCGACGCATCTCGCGGATCGGACTTCCATTGTCGATCACATCCAACAGCGCGAGCTCTTCGGCATGTCGCTCGATGATTTCCGCGAGGCGACTGAGCACCTTGCCACGATCTTCCGGGGTCGTCCGCTTCCACTCTCGACTTGCCGCGATGCCAGCGGCAACCGCCGAATCCACATCGTCCGCTGTCGCGTTGGGGAACCGCGCCGTCACCTCACCTGTCGCCGGGTTGAAGCTGTCGAGGGTCGCGCCGTCGGAGGCGAACGCCTCCCGTCCGCCAACCCACATTGGGATGGTGGGTTGGGTCGCGTTGGTTCCGGGTCTGCTGGTCATTCGGGTAACTCCTCGTTTGGATGGGTCAATCGCCAGGTAGGGTGCGCACTAAGTAGTCCCAGAGCGCGTCGAGGTGAGCGGGAGGCCAGACTGTTGCCCTCTTCTCTCGGGCGGCCTCGGGCCCTGGTGAGATTAGAGGGGCGCCCGCCTGAAGAGCGATGAGCTGTTGCTGGCAGGCCTTTTCCAGCAGGACTGCGCGCACCACGGCGTCCTTCAAGGAAGCGCCACTCGTAACAATCCCGTGATTGACCATGAACATGGCGTTTTCAGATCCGAGCGCTTCGGCCAGGGACGAGCCGAGCTCTGTCGTCAGGATCAGGTTCGACGTCTGGTCGAAGCGAGGCACATCGGGCGGGTAGAAGAGGGTGCCCGCATGAGCGAGAGGGAGCAGTCGATGGCCGGCCGCCGCGAGGGCGATCGCGTACGGGGGATGCGAGTGGACAACGGAGTTGACGTCTTGCCGTGCCGCCATGATGGCTGAGTGGATTGGCCACTCAGAGTGTCGCGGTCTGTCACCGACGATGACCTCTCCATCACCAGCGATCAGGATTACGTCGTCCTCCTCTACTTCTTCGAATCCGAGTCCGGCCGGCTTCATCCACATTCCGCGTCCGGCCCGATCACGCACTGTGACATGCCCCCAGATGTAGTCATCGTGGCCATTGGCTTTCAGCACGCGGCATGCCTGCACGACTAGCTGCCGCGTCTCCGAGTCTCTCGACGGCGATGTCACGGCGCGTCGTCCGGCAGGGATCGGGGAAGATCCGACGGGATCCAGGTGAATCCGCTGAGATCACGGCGCAAGTGGCCGTGTCCGGGGAATGGGAAGTGATAGCCGAAGACCGCGTGTCGCTGCGAATCGACGAAGTCGTACATCCGGATGCGTTGATCGGTCGCCCGTGCACCGTCGTGGTCGAAAACGAAGTTCCATTCTGGATGCTCGAGCAGCAGGACGTGATGATGGCACAGGTCGCCCCAACAGACCATGGTGTCGTCCCCGCTGGAAATCTCGAAGACCATGTGGCCGGGACTATGGCCGGGGGTCGCGATTGCACGGATGCCCGGGGCGATCGCTTCTCCTCCATTCAGCAAGATGAGATCGCCTTCGTATGCGGTGAGGTTCTTCTGCGCGCCGACGATCTGGTCACGCTGGTGCTCGGTTGGCTGTTCGGCCACACGCGACAGGTCAGTCCACCAGTCGTAGTCTGCTCGGCCAACTGCGATTTTCGCGTTTGGGTACAGGCGTGAGCCATCGGCTGCGGCTAATCCCCACGCGTGGTCGGGATGTGCGTGAGTGAGGGCCACCACGTCGATGTCTTCTGGCTCGATCCCCGCCAGACGAAGGTTCGGGATCGTCTTTCCCGTTTGGTCGCCGAAGGTCTTGCGCCCAAGCTCCGGATCGGCCCCGACTCCAGAATCGAACATGACGACCGTGTCGCCCGCTTCGACTACCAGGATGTTTTGGTTCAGGTACACGGCGTCGGTTGGAAGGTAGTGCCGCCTCAGCAATTCATCAACCTGCGAAGGCGCCGCGTTCGGGAAGCTGTCTCTCGCCGCGCCCAGTTGGATAACCCCATCAGAAACGACGGTGCAGAGCAGCTCTCCGTGCGTGAAACGCGTGAATCCCGGAGGTAGATCTGCCCGAAGATGTGCGGTCATGGTGTTACCCCTTGAGCCGATCGACGACGGCACCTGCGTTTCGGAGAATGGATCGAAGCTCGTCATCGGTCGCCTCTCGCAAGTTGTTCTTTCTGAACGGGTGTCCGGTGCTGGCGGCGATCATCGCTTCGCTCTCTTCGGGTCCGACCGCTCCACCGCTGAAAGTCGCGGTGAACCCGATCCGGGCATACAGGGAGTCCAGCTGGCTCACGAGCACTCGGGCGGCCGCCGTCGTCACTTCCGCGTTGAAAAGGGCAACATGAGGAAGGAGAATCCCGTTTTGCAGCCCGTGCGCAATGTGCACAGACGGCGCAGTCGACAACGCGTGCACCAGTGCAAGGCCGCTGTTACCGCAAGCCATATTCGCCGCACAGCTCGCCTCGAGCAACAGTTGCAAAGTGGCGTCGTTTTCGCCGCTCGCGTTTCGCCCGGAAGCGACACCTTCGACCGCGACCGGAAGCGCATCGATGATCGTCTGGGCGGCGCGCAGCGCCAACGATTCGGTGAAGAGTGTTTGGCGCCGCGTCCAGGTGGATTCGATGCAGTGCGACAAGGCGTCAAGTGAGGCGAACACCAGGGGAGCCCACGGAAGATTGCGGAGCACTGTGCCGTCAAGGATGGCCACGCGCGGCTCACAGCCGGGAGAGCGCACGACGAGTTCTTCCGCGCGCCCCTCCTCATGCAGCACCAGCACAGTGGACACTTCGCTTCCGCTGCCCGCAGTCGTCGGGACTGCGACGGTCGGTGCCGGCATGTTTGGCACTCGCCCCACCCCCTCGTACTCATCGATCCTTCTGGGATTCGTCAACCGGATGGCAACCGCTTTCGCTGCACCCAACGCACTTCCGCCACCAACTGCAAGCACCACATCGGCGCGAGCGAGGCGCGCTTGCTCAGACGCGAGCTCGACAGTGTGGACGTCGGGGTTCGGACCGACGAGACAGCGAGCCACAATCAACCCGTCGGGTATGCGCGCCAGGATCTTTTCCAGAAGTCCGACGTCGGAGACGCCCTGGTCAGCCACGACAACGATGCGTTCGGCCGAGAGCTTGACCAACTCGGTGGGCAAAGCACCGAGAGCCCCGAGACCGGACACGACGCGAGTCGCGACGACGAATTCCCTATTCATTGGTGATGCTGCCTTCTTTGGTCGAGATTGGTGCACTGTCGCGCCGATGGGGTCGATGACGTTGCCGGTCATCGTCGGAGCAGTCGAGAGCGCGCGATCGTCGAGATCGTGACGGCGATGATCAGAGCTGCCCCGTAGAACACGTTGCTGACCCAGCTTGAATAGCCAAGGAGCTGAAGGCCCACGATGCCGGTCACCAAGAAGTAGATCGTGATCAGAGTTCCGATCGGATTGAAGGTTCCGGGGCGGACCACAGCCGTGCCGAGGAAGGTTGCGGCGAGGGCAGGGAGGAGATACGAACCTGAGGTGCTGGAATCGAAGCCGCCCACGCTCGCTGCGAGCAGAACTCCCGCCACAGCAGAACTTAGGCCGGAAAAGACGTAGGCGCCGTAACGGATTCGCTGCACGGGAATCCCGCTCAGCCTGGCCACTTCGCGGTTCGCGCCGACGAAGGTCATGTGGCGTCCGAGGGGCGTAAACGCAAGGACCAGGGCAAAAATGATTGCCACTATCAACCCGTAGTAGAAGGCGAGCGGGAGGCCGAGAATGTTGTACACGGCCAGGTTGGCGAGGCCGAAGCTCAACCCGGTGACCGCCACGAGGTTGGAGATAGCCTGAGCGACGCCCAAGAGCAGCACGCTCATCCCCAATGTGGTCACGATCGGATCGATTCCCAGTCGCACGATGACGAAGCCATTCACGGCGCCGGCCGCCGCGCCCACCACAAGAGCGATGATCACGGCGAGCCATTCGGGCACTCCCTGGTTCACCACGAGAACTGCGAGAACGGTGGCTGACAGTCCCATCATTGAGGCAATCGAGAGATCGAATTCGCCAACCACGAAAATGCAGACCGCGGCCATCCCGAGGAAGACCAGGGTTGACTGGGACCCGAATATCGTTTGGAATGTGCCGAATGTGAGAAAAGTCTGGGGCGCGAGCGCCGCGAAGATCGCTGACATTGCTATCCAGACGACGACGATGCCGTAGCGGGACGTGATTCGTCGGCGCAAGCTCCTGGCTGCAGACTGCTCTGGGGGGCGAGAAGCGCTAAGTGTGGTGCTCATTGATCAATCCTTCCGAACGGGGGCAGGGGGGCGAGGCGAGTGTCCAAGAGGCACGTGTCATCCGATGGCTTCCTGGACCTGCTCGGGCGTGAATGGCCTCGTCAGCTCCCGGGAATTCTGTCCGTCTTGAAGCACGATGATTCGATCGCAGATCAGGGACAGGTCCTCCGCCTCGATCGAACTCACGAGGACGGGTACCCCTTCCGCGGCGATCGCGCTGATGGCGCGGAGTATGTCCGCTCGCGCCCCCACGTCAACGGCCTGAGTCGGCTCGTGAAGGACGAAGAATCGAGGTTTCTGAAGAAGCCATTTGGCCAACAGCAGCTTCTGTTGGTTACCGCCACTGAAGGATGCAGCGAGCTGATCGGGGTCGGGAGGCGAAATGTTCAACATTGCGCAAGCAGCAGAAAACTCCTCCTTCTGCCATGCGGCACGAAGGATTCCATGACGGGACTTGTCGCGCACGCGAGGCAACGAAACGTTGCTGATCGCGGTCTCGCCGAGTGCGAGACCCTGGCCCGCCCGGTCAGTAGGCACTAGAACGACGCCATCGGCCAGAGACTGGCTGACTCTGAGTTCAGCCAGGTCCCGAATCGCGGTGTGGATTTCGATCGACCCCGCCGCTGTGGACGAGTGAGCCCCCGTTATGACGTACGGCAGTTCCTCGTGCCCTGCTTCTGTCGCTCCTATTACGCCGACTACCTCCCCCGCATGCACATCGATGTCGACCCCGCGAAGCACTTCTCCAGTCACTCCACGGAGCCTGACCGCGGGCTCTCGGGCGCCAAATGGCTCGGCATCAGGAATCGCCATCTTCTCGACCCGGTTGAAGGCGATCAACTGGCGGCCGAGTATCTCCTTCGACAGTTGCGCTTCCGACATGCCGTGGGTAGCGACGCCGGCCGCAGTTACGCGGCCATCGCGAAGGATTGTCACCCGGTCCGCGAGGGTGAGGACCTCATCCAATCGATGGCTGACAAGAACAATTGACGTGCCCTGCCGAGCCAGTTGCCTGATCGTGCCGTAGAACTCAGGAAGCACCTCTCGAGACAGCGATTGGGTCGATTCGTCAAGAACCACACATCCTGATCCGGGCACGATCACTTGTAGCGCTCGCGCTATTGCCACGGTCGCTCGCTGGCCAACGTGCAAGAGGTCGACAAGTCGGTCGGGATCGATATCGGACTGCATGCGTTCGAGGGTCAGTCGTGCCTGCTCACGCTCGTATGACCAGTCGATGAAACGGCCAAATCGCCGTCCGGACAATGTCCCTAACCGGATATTCTCCGTCACCGAGTGTCCAGGAATCAGTCCGAGACTCTGATGGATGATGGTGACGCCTTGACTCATGACGCCGACCGGTGTGATCGGTTGTACCACGTCGGTCCCGTCGACCCGAATCACGGCATCCTCACCATCGGGTCGGTACAGCCCCGAGAGGATCTTGATGAGAGTGGACTTGCCACTGCCGTTTTGACCCAAGAGACCATGGATCTCCCCGGGGAGCACCTCGATGCCGGCATCCGTCAAGACGGCGTTACGGCCAAACGTCTTGTTGATGCCCGACATCATCAGCCGCGACCGGAACAATGCCGGGTCGACGCTGGTGTCAGCGTGTGTGGATATTGTCATGCGTTGCGCCTCCAGTGCACAATCCATCGGCTGGTGAGGGTGCTCCCCAGGAAGGGGCGGGTAGTGGACTATCCAACCGACCAGAGTGACTTGTACATCGCGCGGAAGTCATCGTCAGATGTCCACTTCCCGCTCTGCCAGCCCGCCTGGGTCAGATCGAACTTTCCGATGTTGGCGCTTGTGAAAGTGCGGATCGGCGTGCGGTAGGCGCCGACGTCTGGGGTCTTTCCAAGCATCAGTCGGAGCATGATGTCAACTTCGTTCCACCCGAGAGCAGCGAGACTGTAGCCCGTGTCTGCGAAAGCTCCGCCATCACGCACGCGCTGGAGCCCATCGAGCTGGCCAAGCATCGTGACGACCTTTATCGATGAGCTCTTGTTCAACTGGCGAATCGCCTGGACTACTGGCGCTGAGAACGAATCGAATTCGGGGAACACGTAGTTGATCTTGGGGTTTTTCACCAGCGCCGCGCTTACCTGTGCTGACAGGTTTGACACGGTTGTGCTGCCCACCTCCACTGTGTCGATCCCGCAGCCCGCACAAGTGTCTTGAAGGTACTTCTTCATCCCGACGTCGAACGCATGCGTGGTGACACTACTGTCCGTCACCTTGATCATCAGGACGTTCGCCTTTCCGCCAGAGTCCTTGATGATCAGATCGTCGTTGATCTTCGCCTGATCGACGAAGTTCGACGGGAACGAGGCCGCAAGCTTCTCCCAGCCCGCCGGGACAGAGGAGTCTTTCGCGTTTACGAACTCGAGTGGGATGCCCGCCGCGATCGCGGAAGCGTACGCCTGCTGTGCGAATTCCGGCGGGATGGAAGGACTGATAATTCCCCCGGCCTTGGCCGCGATCGCCTGGTTCACGCACTTGGCAACCGTTGCGGGATTTGCCTCACCATCACAGAGCTGGAGTTTGATTCCCGCGGCGGCGAGAGCCTCAGTTGCCGCTGCCTGTTCGACTGTGAACACGGAGGCTTGGGTAGTGATGGGAATCCAATACACGGTCTTTCCCTTGAGGGAGTTCACGTCGATCGTGGGTCCCGGCTTGGGCACAGATGAGAACGCCTTGATTTGCACGATGTCGCCGGCGGTCGACGCGGCGTGGCCTTGCGGCGATCCCGGCGAGGAGCATGCCGCGAGAAGTGCGACCGTCGCTGTCACGACGGCAGCGGCGATCACCACTCGATGGGCCTTCTTCTGTCTTTCTGGGTTCACTGTGATGTTCATGTTGCTGATTTCTCCTTCGCTTCATTGCGGCTATGCGGATTTTCAGGTGGTGCGTTGTGGTGCGCGGATTGAGGGCTAAAGTGACGCCTGTTCCGCTCGGACGCCAGATGTAAGCGCGCCGACTCCGTCTATCTCGACCGTGATCGAATCCCCAGGGCGAAGAAACACTTGCGGATCTCGCCTGAATCCGACTCCGCCCGGTGTGCCGGTCAGAATGATGTCGCCGGGCGAGAGTGCCGTGAAATCAGAAATCACGGCGATGAGTCGAGGAATCGAAAAAATTAGATGCGAGAGGTCGGAATCCTGCACCACTCGCCCATTCAAGGTGGTCCGGATCACCGCGTTCGCCATGTCGACAGTGCTCGCCACTCGAATGAACGGCCCAACAGGCGTGGACGAGTCCCACGCCTTTCCCTGCAGCCATTGGTGGGTTTTGTACTGGTAGTCACGCATCGTCACGTCGTTGGCAACTGAATACCCGAGGACGTGGTTCAGTGCATCGTCCTCCGAGATTCTGCGGCCGGGGCGCCCGATCACAACGGCGAGTTCGCCTTCGTAGTCGACCTGTTCCGATTCCGGAGGCAGGATGATGGCGTCATCGGGGCCGATCAGGCTGGAAGCGAATTTGGCAAACAGCACGGGATAGGCAGGGAGGTCCCGCTTCGCCTCTTCAACGTGGTCCAGATAGTTGAGACCGACACAGATGATCTTCCTGGGATTAGGCACCACCGGCCTTAGCGTCACTGACTCGAGGGAGATGGCGTCACTCGGCAACCGACGAGCGTTCGCGAGATCATCGGTGCTGGTCTTGGCGGAGATCTCGGTGAGTTCGGCGAGAGGAACGAGAAGGCCGTCTCGCACTTCTGCCACACCGGGCTCACCGCGGTGAAAATAGCTGGCGTAGTACACGTCTCAGGCCGTTCCACCGACACGACGCCACGAGGGGGTCTGCCCACCCCAGAGATTCACGGTCTTTGGTAGTGGCTCCCACCGCCGCGGCACATAGGTCACTCGATCGTCGTAGAACTTTTCCATCTCCGCAGACAACTCGACGTGGTTCCCAGCGGGGTCGTCGAAGAACACGAAGAGGTTGTTTCCCGGTCCGTGGCGACCAGGACCCCAAGCCACATCGACGTCGTATTCGGTGAGTTTGTCGCACCACGACTTGAAGTCCTCCCACTCGGCCAGGTCGTATGAGTAGTGATCGACGTTGCCGGCCTCGCCGACGTTGACGATGGCCAGAGTGTGGTGATCCTTGTCGCTGCGCAGCCAGGCGAAACGCCCATCGTCGAGCTGGTCGGAGATCTGGAATCCGACAATGTCAGTGAAGAACGCCGCGAGGGGCGTGACATCGGTCGTGCCGAGTGTGATGTGCTGGTATTTCACCGGACGACGCCCGGGGGTAGCGGCTCCCTCGCCCTGTCGCCAAACGGGCGAGTGAAACTGCACGGTGTTTCCGTCGGGATCTACGACGCTGATGCCGTGTGCATGCCCGATCGAGCTGTCAATGAGATCGACATCGACGCTCGAGACTGTGTAGCCGGCGGCCTGCAGCCGATCTCTGATTGCCGCAACGCCGTCGAAGTCGCGTACCTCGAACGCGTAGTGGTCGAGCGCACGTGCACCTTCGAGCAAGTCGAGTACGTGATGGCCGACCCCCCATCCGAGACGCAGACCGCCATTCGCCAGAGGTTCGTGCACGACAAGTCCGAGAATCCGCCCATAAAATTCCGCCGTCGCGGCGACGTCGGGTACTCGAAGGGCCAGGTGCGACACGGCGGTATGCCGGAGTGATCCCACCGCGTCTTTCTGGGCAAGGACAATTCGTTCCGCTTTCATCTTTCAACTCCTGCTCTGGTGGTGACGGTGGACTCTGGTTCGACGAGGCGTGCCGCGACCGCCGAGTGGGGAAACCACTCGCGCGTCTGCCGGAGAATCCGTTCGGTTTCGGTGGGACGCCAGACTGCCGCGATGATGTGGTCTGGACGAATCAGTACAAAATGTCCGACGAAGGACTCGAATTCACGGTTGAGGCTTCCATCGAGGTCGACGAGCACACGGGCCCGACCGGTCAACCGCGGGAACGAATCGCTAGTAGGAATGTGAATGGCGCGAGCGTGTGCGCGATCGCGAAGTTGCGCCACCAGCACCCAATCCTCGGGATCGACGTCGACGCCCACAATCGACCACCCCCCTGCGACCACCTCGTCGAACATCCGCGGTCGGTGCGATTCGGCATCGAACACGCGCGGCTGAGAGATGCCCTTGCCGATACGCGGTTGGCTGTTCGAATGAACGATGAGCCCCTTCTCGAACCGAATGGTGGGGCGGTAGCGCATCTCTTCCAGATAGGTGCGACCCGCCGGCGTCGCGAGTGCGGTGCGAATCGTTGAATCACGCCAGCCGGCCAGGCGTGGCGACGTTGTCATCACGACCCGGCCGAGTCGTTCCGAGAGTCGGATTGTTGCCTGCGCGTGAGGCTTTCGCTCGTCTTGATAGCTGTCGAGTGCGATCTCGGAGAGCCGTCCCTTGACCGCCGCGGCCAGTTTCCAACACAGGTTGGTGACGTCACGGATTCCTGAGTTAAGCCCCTGCCCAGCGAAGGGCGGCATCATGTGGGCCGCATCTCCCGCAAGGAACGCCCGTCCGCTTTTCCATGAATCGGCATTCAGCGCGTTGAATCGGTAATTCACTGCGCGCTCGATTTGTTCGGGACGCAAGTCACGATAGGGGGCAAGCAGAGTGCGCATCAGTTCGAAGCCCGGATCTTGCCCCGCCGTTCCTTCGCCATCGAAGAGAAGGAATTCGTATCGGCATCGTCCGTCGAGCCCGGGCACGATGACGTGCGGACGAGCCGGCTCGCCGTGGTGCATGCCGTAGCGCTCTTGGTGCTCGTCTTCGAGAGTGTCGATCACGAGCCAGGTTTCGGGGTGGCTCTTGCCCGTCATCGTGATCCCGAGACTCTCGCGAATGGTGGAACGTCCGCCGTCTGCGCCGATGAGGTATCTACTGCGAAGGGACCGCACACCACCGCTCGTTTCGACCTCGATAGAGACCCCGGCGATGTCCTGGTCCAGCTCGAAGACGGTCGACCCGTAGCGAAGGTCAATTCCCGGCTGCTCAAGAATCACGTCGCGCAGCACGCGCTCCAGGTCTGGTTGCGCAAATGGGTTCTTGAACGGATGCCCCAGTCGATATGGAACCGGGCCTCGAGCATGGAAGAGGACCTCGCCGTCGACGCCGTAATACATGGTCCCGGTGCCGGGCACGATAATCGACAACACTCGATCCACGACACCGGCGGCCTGATAGGTCCGCAGCGATTCGTCGTCCAGGCTGATCGCCTTCGGGGCAGAACTCGGTGTTTCCTGCTGCTCAAGAATGACAACTGAAAGCCCGAGCTTGGCGAGCAATATCGCTGCGGTCATGCCGACCGGACCAGCGCCCACGACAATGACATCGCCGTCATATTGTTTCGCTTCGTTGTCCACATCGACACCATTCCTGCGGACCTCTGTGTCCGCTGTAGAGCAGCATATCCTATTTGTGAGGACTTTGATCCTGTTAAACAGGACAAGAATTTGGGCAAAAAGAATCGCCCGACCTCGAGGAGCGTCGGGCGATTCAGATGCCCCGCTACTGAGCGGTGAGTGCAACCATTTCGGAGATCCTCCGCGATGCGTCCATGACAGCGTCGACAAGCTGCTTCACCTGGGATGCCGGTACTCGGCGACTCATTGCCACAATGCTGACGCCTGCGACGACGCGATCCTGATCGTCCCGCACAGGCGCAGCGATTCCCACTGCGTCCGGATCGAGTTCGCCATAGGAGATTGCGTATCCGTCTCTCCTTATGCCGGCGAGGCGAGCCTCTACCGCGGATTCAGACGTTACGGAGGCATCTGTGAATCGTGGAAGTTCTCCTGCGCGCAGCAGCGCACGAACAACAGCAGGATCCTCCCAAGCCAAGAGCACCCAGGCCGAGGCGCCTGCGTTGAGAGTCATGACGCTTCCGCGCTCGTACGACACGCGCATACCCTGGCCGGATGGCTCTTCCTTCTCAAGACAGACTGCGCGGGCCCCAGAACGCCGCGTCAAGAGAGCGGTCTCCCCTGTGCTGCGGCTCAACTCCTCAAGAACAGGGAGCGCGACCGTCGACAGACCGTAGGAGGTCCTGGCCAAGCGAGCCAACTCAAACACCTTCAAGCCCAACCTGAATCCCCCGCCGGGATCCTCCTCTACGTAGCCGGCAGCGCCAAGCGTGACGAGATAGCGATAGGCCGTGGAGCGCGCAACGCCCAATTCCGCCGCCACGTCGGCGGCGGAAACCCGCAAGCGCTCAGTTGTGAACAGACCGAGGATGTCGAGGGCGCGGTCGGCAGTACTGTTTCTCTCCCGGTACGCGCTGGGCTTGTCGGGCAACTTCGGAACGGTCGTCTCAGCCACGCCGTCCAGTTTAGGGCGGCTCATCCCCGGACTAGCCATCAGGAGCTCACGCGAGGACGCCCAGCCGCGGGAACAAGGCGAGGGCGTTATCGACAAAGAACGATTGCCGCATGTCATCGTCGATTGACGTTGTCGATTCAAGCCGCTCCGCGAGGCCAACGGCCGCGTCGGCAGGAGTGAATGGATAGTCGCTGCCGTAATGAATCCGGGTCGGGTCGGCTACCGACAGCAGCGCAGTCAGTAACTCGTCCACGGGTGCACCGGCCAGGTCGAAGTGCAATCGAGCAAGCGCACTTCGAATGCTCGGGGGCGTCGCGCCGCCGGCGGGAGTGAGCAGCGGGAGAAGCAACTCGATGCGGTTCGCAAGCACCGGGAGTGCAGCTCCAGCGTGCGGCACGATGACGCGGGCACCCGGATGACGCTGGAGCATCCCTGAGAGCACCAAGTTCGTCACCGACCGGGTCGTGTCAAACATGAATTCAAGCATCGGCCTCGGGTAGCCCAGCGCCAACTCTCCCGCGCCATGGGGGGAGGTGGGGTGTATGAAAATCACGGTCTCTCGAGCGGATGCTTCAGCGAATATCGGTTCGAGCCGCTCGTCACCGAGGTACATGCCGTGGTGATTCGTCTCGATGGTGATGCCATCAGCACCCAGATCGTCGAGTGCGAACCTCATTTCCGACAGCGAAGCATCCACATCCGGGAGCGGTACGCTCGCGAAGAATCCGAAGCGTTCGGGGTGCTGCTCGCGCAGGCGCATCGCATCCTCGTTCACCAGGCGGGCGAGTTCAGCGGCCTTGGCGTCGTCACCAAAGTGGACGCCGGGCGAGGAGATGGACAATAGCGAAGTGGCGACTCCGAGGCGGTCCATTGCGGCAAGTGCCAATTCCGGTGACCACTCGGGGATTGCCTTGATCCCGTCCGGGTGGTCGTGGCCCGCCGCAGCCAGGGCATGCCGATAGTGCTCGGGTACGAAATGAGCGTGTACATCAATGCGCGTGTTTGTCATGATCTCCTCCTCGAAGTCGCCGGCGCTCAGGCGCCGACCTGTGCTTTCGTCTCGACGGGCAATTCCCGTTCGAGTTCGCTCGGCAACCATGCGTAGCCCGTTCCGTCTTTCTTGAGGTGCCCAAGACCAGGGAAGGGGAAGTGATAGGCAAGCACGGCGTATCGATTGCGCTCGACGATGTCGTAGACACGCCAGCGCTGTGCGGTCGCGGCGGGCTGCTCATAGTCGAACTGGAAACCCCAGTCGGGCCGCTGGAGCAGCAGTACCTGGTGATGGCATAGGTCGCCCCAACACACCATGGTCTCGCCGTCGCTCTCGATGAGGTAGACGACATGCCCCGGACTGTGACCCGGGGTAGCCAGGACCGTGATGCCGGGGACGATCTCGTCCCCGTCGGCCGCCCACTGGATCCTCCCCTGTTCGGCGTAGGGCATGAGATTCTTGTGCGCCCCGCGGAAGTGGTCTTTCATGTGTTCGTTGGGTGCGGTCTCGACCCGCGAAAGGTCCGTCCAGTAGTCGAAGTCTTCTCGGCTGACCACGATCGTCGCGTTCGGATAAACAGGAACGCCATCGGCGTCGACAAGCCCCCACACGTGGTCAGGATGCGTGTGGGTGATGGCGACGATGTCGATGTCAGCGGGATCGATGCCCGCGGCGCGAAGATTCAAGAGAGCCTGGCCGGTCTTCGGGCCGAAGAACCCTCGACCCAAGGCCGGGTCCACTCCTACCCCGGAATCGAACTGCACGAGCTTGTCACCGGTGTTGATAACGAGGATGTTCTCGTTCAGCCGCACGTTCTCGGTAGGAAGATAGTTTGTGGTGAGAAGCTCGTCGATTTCGGCCGGGCTTGCGGTGGGAAAGTTCACTCGCGCCGGACCCATTTCCAGCACCCCGTCGCTCACCACCGTGCATTCGAATCGGCCATGACGAAACCGCGCGTACGGTACTGGACGCTCGGTGGGAGGGGTGGCGTTCATATTTGTCTCCATTGACCACGTAGTTCAAATCCAGCCGGGAATACAGCCAGACCATTTCACTGCAAACTCATTGTATCTCCATTATGCAGGAAGACATACCTGTAATTCAGGACATGCATTCGGTATAGTGACGGGAATGAGCGCGCGATGATGCACTCTCGACGAAGGGACCTGCCAGTGCCTACTGCGGCGATCGTATGGAAAGAGGGCGATTCTTTTTCGCTCGAGGAGATTTACCTCGATGAGCTTCGCTCCGATGAAGTTCGCGTTCATCTCGTCGCGACCGGCGTGTGCCATACCGACCTGAGTGCCGCAAATGGCAGTACCCCCTTCCCGCTTCCTGGTGTTCTAGGTCACGAAGGCGCCGGAATCGTGGAAGCCGTCGGCACGAGTGTGACCCGCACGAAGGTGGGCGACCGTGTTCTCCTCAGTTTCACCTCTTGCGGCCGCTGCGCCGGATGCCGAAACGGCCACCCTGCGCTCTGCGACTCACACCTCATCCTCAATCTGTTCGGCGGACGGCGCGCGGACGGTACGACGACGCTCAGACATTCGTCAGGCGAGTTGAACGCGCACTTCTTCGGCCAGTCCTCATTCTCCGAGACTGCCGTCGTCGACGAGCGATCCATAGTCGTGTTGCCAAGCGACACGACGAACGATGAGCTCATCATTTTTGCGCCGCTCGGCTGTGGGTTTCAAACCGGCGCCGGCGCTGTGCTCAATGTCCTGCGACCAGAGCCGGGCTCGACGATTGCGGTGACCGGTGCAGGGGCTGTGGGCTTGGCCGCTGCAATGGCCGCGCGCATGACCCCGGCGAGTCGAGTTATCGTGATCGACCGCGTGCAATCCAGGCTCGAACTCGCGAAGCAACTCGGCGCAAGCGACGTCATCGACACGTCCGACAATGACCTGACCTCCAGCCTTCTCGACATCACCGACGGGCGCGGAGTGGATTACGTCGTAGAGACGACCGGTAACGTGGGCGTGCTCGAGGCATCCGTCCTCTCATTGGCGGTCGGCGGCACTTGCGCGCTTATTGGTGCGCCGCGCGCGGGGTCGACGGCGGCCTTCGACGTCAACCGGATGCTCCCTGGGCGTGTCATTCGCGGCATCACGCTTGGTGACAGCGAGCCACAAACCTTCATACCGGTGTTGATAGATGCCTACCGTCGTGGCTTGTTCCCGATCGATCGCCTTGAGCGCGTCTACCCGTTCGCTGACATCAATGCCGCCGCCGCAGATGCCGCCGCCGGTGTCACCATCAAGCCCGTACTTGTTTTCTAGCCCTTCAAGATTGTGACCCAATGACAGCCTCGCTGAAGCTACTTGTCGACGGCCAATACGTCGATGCGTCGAATGGCCGAACCTTCCAGAAATTGTCACCTGTGACGGGCGATGTCATCGCCGACGTCGCCGCAGCCTCTCTTGTCGATGTCGAGAATGCAATTCGCGCGGCCAGCGACGCCTTCGACAGGTGGAGTGGCACGCCTTTCACCGAAAGACGCCGGGTGCTTCTCACCGCCGCCGACTATCTGGAGTCACGCGTGGGGGAGATCACCGATGAAATGGCATCGGAGACAGGGTCGACGGCCCGCTGGGCGGGGATGAACACGGCCGAAGCCTGCGCGACGCTGCGCGAAGCCGCCGGGCTGACCAGCACGTCGACCGGCGAGTTGCTTCCGTCGCACGACCCGGCGTCCAGCAATCTGAGCGTCCGGGTTCCTGCCGGTGTGGTTCTTGCGATCGTGCCGTGGAACGCGCCCCTCGTGCTTGCCGCACGATCCGTCGCGATCGCACTTGCGGTGGGTAACACGGTGGTGCTTCGTCCGAGTGAAGAATCCCCGAATGCGGCTGGTCATCTGCTCGCGGATGCCCTAATGCACGCGGGAATCCCCTCTGGAGTGATCAACGTACTGACATCGGCTCCCGGCGAGGGTCGGGAGGTAATTCGGGCGGCCATTGCCCATCCCCACGTGCGGCGAGTTGTCTTCATCGGCTCGACTCTCGTTGGCAGACAACTCGCGGAAGTGGCGGGAAACCATCTCACTCCGACTGTGATGGAACTCGGTGGCAAGAATCCGACCATCGTCCTCGACGACGCCGACTTGGACGTCGCCGCCGATCAGCTGGTCTTCAGCAGCTTCGCGAATTCCGGTCAGGTTTGCATGGCAACCGACCGAATCATCGCATCCGGGCGCATCTACGACGAACTGGTGCATCGACTGGTCGCCAGGTCCAACGGTCTGGTGGTAGGCGATCCGCGCAAGACGATCACCGACCTCGGACCGCTCATCAACGAGCGGGCCGCCAGCCAGTTCAGGCACCTTGTTCGCGACGCGGAGTCAACCGGCGCTGTGAGGCTCACCGGATCGGGAGACACCGACGGCCTCTACGCCACGCCAGTGATGCTCGCCGGCCTGAGCAAGACGGCGCAGTTGTTCTACGAGGAGGCGTTCTCGCCAATCGTCTCGGTGCAGCGTGCGATAGATGAGAATGACGCGATACGCCAGGCAAATGATACGGAGTTCGGGCTCATCGCCAGCGTACTGTCGGGAGATGCCGGCCACGCGTGGAACGTCGCCAATCGGATAAGAGCGGGCGCCGTGCACGTCAACGGCCCCTCGGTGGGAGACGAACCGCACGTTCCCTTCGGTGGCGTTGGCATGTCAGGATTCGGTCGGCTCGGCGGGATCGACTCCATTCGCACATTCACCGAACAGCGCACCCTCTATCTGCACGGAGTATCACTCGCTGTGCCCATATTGAAGTAGCACGATGCCAGAGATAGTCGCGGCCGTAGCTCGACACAGTGGAGCACCGCTGGAGCTGGAATCACTGTTCCTCGAGGAACCACGCGCTGGCCAGGTACGAGTTCGACTTGTTGCCACGGGAATTTGCCATGCAGACGTCATCGCACGGGACCAGATCTACCCAGTCCCCCTTCCGGCCGTTCTTGGCCACGAAGGCGCGGGAATTGTGGAGGCTGTCGGGCACTCATCCTCGACGCTCCAAGTGGGCGACCACGTAGTGCTCGGATTCAACTACTGCCAGCACTGCGAAACGTGCCTGGCCGGCTTCCCCGGTAACTGTATCCATACCGCTCAGTACAACTTCGGCGCACTCCGACCCGACGGCTCGAGCCCTCTCTCCGACGGCCACGGAGCCATCGCCGGCTCCTTCTTTGGGCAATCGTCGTTCGCTACGCACACCAACGTTTCAGAGCACCTCGCGGTGAAAGTGCCGAAGGACCTGGCACTCGACGTACTCGCTCCCCTGGGCTGCGGCGTCATGACTGGGGTAGGCACGGTCTTCAACGTCCTGCGCCCCAAGCCAGGATCCACGATTGCAATCTTCGGGGCCGGCGGCGTCGGATTGTCGGCGTTGCTCGCAGCCCGCCTCAGCGGATGCTCCGCGATGATTCTCATCGACGTGCTGAAATCTCGATTGGCGAAGTCGCTGGCCCTCGGCGCTTCGCATGCAGTAGACGGTAGCGGTGCGAATGCCGTCGAGTTGATCCGCGAGATCACCCAGGGGCGGGGCGTCGATTTTGCGATCGATGCGGTCGGCAAACCTGAGGTCTTCCGAGCGATGCTTGATTCGCTGACCGTGCGTGGGCATGGGGCGTTAGTGGGCGCACCAATCCCCGGACAAGAAGTGTCGCTTGATCTAAGTCAATCGCTTGGCGCTGGGCGGCGAGTGTCAATGGTTCTCGAGGGCGATGCGCATCCACAACTCCTCATCCCACAGATGGCCGCACTCATGTCGTCTGGCGCACTCCCTGTGGACAAGCTGATCACCCGCTATCCATTCGGGGAGATCAATCGGGCGCTCGCGGATTCACTGTCCGGGGACGCCGTCAAGCCCGTGTTGATCTTCCCGTGACAGCCGCGCCCACCACACGATGGCGCAATGGCCACGGCCCCAGAATCAGTCGCTGATTTCGATCGCTTGTCCACTCGGTCGAGAACCGACCAACCGGAGCAGGCCGAATGGCGGGTCCCCCGTTCCGTCATCGGTCCAACCACGACTCGAGGCATTTGCGCTGAAAGCTGTTATCGACGCTTTCCATTGTTTGGTTGCAACGATAACAATCAGGTGTTATCGTTGCTCACATGAGCACCAGATCCACGCTAATCCTCGCAACGGCCGAATTGTTGGCGCAGTCGCCGAGTGGGGACATCTCGACGCGATCGGTGTGCGAAGCGGCCGGAGTGCAGCAGCCGGTCATCTATCGCCTGTTCGGTGACAAGGATGGTCTGCTCGCGGCCACGGTGGATCATGTCTGGGATGAATATCTGGGCATGAAGCGCTCCGCGCGGCAGTCCGCCGATCCCTTGGAGGATTTGCGGTCGGGCTGGGACAGCCACACGGCGTTCGCGATCGCCAACCCGAACGCCTACCGGCTACTGTTCGGGTCCGGTGCAGTCGACAAAGCGGAGTCCGCGGACGAGGCGATGCGGTTGCTGCGTGTGGTGCTCGAACGGCTGGCGGCGCAGGGGAGGTTGCGCGTCGCACCGGAGCTCGCGGCACGCGTGGTGATGGCGGCAAACACTGGGGTCGCTCTCGCCCTGATTCTCCGCCCTGCTCTCTATCCCGATATGTCGTTGTCAACGATGATGCGCGACATCGTCCACAGCACGCTGGTGTCCGACACCGCGCCAGCGTCTGATGCTGGCGAATCGGGCCGCATTGCGGCGATCACCTTGCGCACCGTGCTTTCGGCGATGCCCGGTGCTCTGTTCTCCGAGCGCGAGGCCGGACTACTGGATGAATGGCTGGAACGCATCCAGTCTCAGCCGCCTTCCGACTAAAACACGCCACACCACCAAGGCTCGCCACCCACTCTGCGGGGCGTTATCCGGCGCGCCCGACGGGCGGGCACACAGAACACACAGGAAAGAGAATCACTCATGAGCACCACAATCGATACCGATCCCACCGCCCAGACCCAACGGGTCGCTCTCGTCACCGGCGGCTCCGGCGGCATCGGCCGCGCCGTTGTCGAACGCCTCGCAGCTGACGGGATTGCCGTAGGAGTGCACTACGCCGGCAACAAGGCGAAGGCCGCGGAGACCGTCGCCGCGGTCATCGGGAACGGCGGTCGTGCGATCGCCGTCGGCGGTGACGTCGCCGACGAGCAGGCCATGTCGGCAGCGTTCGACGCCGTGGAGGCGGAGTTCGGCGGGATCGACATCGTCGTGAACACGGCGGGCATCATGATCCTCTCGCCGATCTCGACGCTGAACCTCGACGACCTCGACCGGATGCACCGCACGAACGTCCGCGGCACTTTCGTGGTCTCCCAGCAGGCCGCCCGTCGGGTGCGTAACGGTGGGGCGATCATCAACTTCTCCACCTCCGTCACTCGCACCCAGTTCCCCACCTATGGCGCATACGTGGCGAGCAAGGCAGCGGTCGAGAGCATCACCCTGATTCTCGCCCGCGAGCTGCGTGGCAAGGACATCACCGTCAACGCCGTTGCCCCCGGGCCCACCGCGACGGCCCTGTTCCTCGACGGCAAGGATGAGGCCACCATCGCGACCCTCTCCAAAGCGGTCCCGCTCGAGCGGCTCGGCCAGCCCGACGACATCGCCGAGACGGTCGCGTTCCTCGCCGGCCCCGCCCGCTGGGTCAACGGCCAGGTCATCTTCACCAACGGCGGACTCGCTTAGGCGGCGACTTCGTCCCCACCCGCCCTCTTCGAAGGAGAACAACCATGAGTTATGTCATCGTCATCACCGGCGCCTCCAGCGGTTTCGGCGCCCTCACAGCCCGCGCCCTCGCCGACACCGGCAATACCGTCTACGCCGGCATGCGTGATACAGAGAGCCGCAACGCGCCCCAGGTCCAGGCCGCAGCGGACTACGCAACCGAGCACAGTGTCGAACTGCACGCGATTGAGATGGATGTGAACTCGCAGGAGTCCGTCGACACCGCGATCAAGCACATCGAAACCGAGAACGGCCGTGTCGACGTCCTCATCCACAACGCCGGGCACATGGTCACCGGTCCGACTGAGGCATTCACGCCGGACCAACTCGCCGAGCTCTACAACGTCAACGTGCTCTCCACTCAGCGTGTCAACCGTGCCGTACTCCCGGGAATGCGCCACCGCGGAGTGGGCCTGGTGCTCTGGGTGTCCAGCACCTCAGTGAAGGGAGGCACCCCGCCCTTCCTCTCCCCGTACTTCGCAGCGAAGGCCGGCATGGACTCTCTTGCCGTCAGCTACGCCGCAGAACTAGCCCGGTGGGGCGTCGAAACCTCCATCGTCGTCCCCGGATCGTTCACCTCCGGCACGAACCACTTCGCCCACTCGGGTCGCCCCGCAGACACTGCGGTGGAAGCAGAGTACGAGGCGAGGTATGCAGGCCTCATGGAGCAGGTTGCCGGAAAGCTCGCCGCCCTTGCACCGGAAGGAGCGGACGCGTCGATGGTGTCCGAGGAGATCGCCCGAATCGTCGCGCTGCCTGCAGGGCGGCGTCCGTTCCGAGTGCACGTCGACCCTGCGAACGACGGCTCCGGAGAGGTCTCCGACGTCGCCGACCGGATCCGACGTGAGTTCCTCACCCGCATGGACCTCGCCGACCTACTCACCGTCCAGCACTGAAGAGGCCGGGACCGCTCCGACGCCCAGATCAGTGTCGGAGCGATCGGGCAGCAAATCAGGGAGACAGGACCGCGTGACGATGACGGGGAACGACAAGAAACACGTGCCCTTCACCGTGGGAGAACGGGTCGTGCTCGCTGTCATCGCCACAATCCAGGTCCTCGTCATCGTGGCCCTTGTCTGGATCACACTCGGCCGCCTCAACTAGTCGCTATTGCCGTGCGGTGACTAACGCATCACCGTGATCTTCGACCCCTGGTTCTCGACGGCAAGGTCGAGACCACCATCGCAAGCCTCTCCGAGGCAATCCCGCTCGAGAGCGGCTCGGCCGGCCCCACCACGTCGCCGAAACGGTCGCGTTCCTCGACGGCACCGCCCGCTCATGTGGGCAAATATGGGCAAGTTTCGACCGATGCCCGATAAAGAGAGCGCTGACCAGCATTTTTTATGCGGAGGGCTAGGGATTCGAACCCTAGAGACATTTCTGCCCACCAGTTTTCAAGACTGGCTCCATCGGCCGCTCGGACAGCCCTCCAGGTGGAACACGCCCGATCCTACCGAACTTGTCGGTCAGAGACCGGATCGCGGCCGGGATGAGGGTCAGAAGTCGGCGAAGAGGATGGCGACGCCGTCATCCAGGTCGGAGGCCGTGACCTCGCTTGCCACAGCGAGAACCTCGTGCGGCGCCTGCCCCATCGCGACGCCCCTGCCCTCGAGGGATGCCCACTCGAGCATGTCGATGTCGTTGCGTCCGTCACCGACCGCCATCACGCGCGAACGCGGGATGCCGTGCCACTCCCGAACACGCTCGAGCGCCGTCGCCTTGTTCACGCCATCCGGGGCGATGTCGAGCCAGGCCGTCCAGCCGACGTTGTAGGTCACCTTGTGCAGCCCCATCCGCTCCACGATCGAGAGGAAGTCCTCGATCGCGTGCTCGGGCGAGATCACGACCACCCGCGTCGCCTCGTGCTCGAGCAGCTCCTCGAAGGCCACCTTCTGGCTGCTCGCGCCGAGCGTGGAATCGGGGAAGAATCCGGTGTAGCGGTAGAAGCCGTTCTCGTCCTCGACTGCGTAGCTGGCATCCGCGAGGCTCTCCCGAATCGTGGTGAGCACCTCGGAGGGGTCGAAGGAGTCGACCGCGATGCGCGAGTACCCGGTGGGCGCGTCGGCATCTCGCTCCAAAGTGATCGCGCCGTTCGAGCAGACTATGTAGTGCGGAGAGATGTCGAACCGGTCGAGCACGGGGAGCGTCATCGACACGGATCGCCCGGTCGCGAGCATGACCTCGTGCCCGAGGTCACGCACGCGCTGCACCTGCGCGATCACCTCGTCGGAGACCGTGCCGTCCTCGCGCAGGATCGTGCCGTCGATGTCCAGGGCGATGAGCCAGCGGTCGGTCACAGGGCGGGTTCCATCACTTCGAGGCCGCCGAGGTACGGACGGAGCGGCGCCGGCACGCGCACCGAACCGTCCGCCTGCTGGTGGGTCTCGAGAATCGCGACGAGCCAGCGGGTGGTGGCGAGGGTGCCGTTGAGCGTCGCGACCGGGGCGGTCTTGCCCGACTCCGTGCGATAGCGGGTGTCGAGTCGTCTGGCCTGGTAGGTGGTGCAGTTGCTCGTGCTGGTGAGCTCGCGGTAGGTGCCCTGGGTGGGCACCCAGGCCTCGATGTCGAACTTGCGTGCGGCGCTCGAGCCGAGGTCGCCGGCCGCGACGTCGATCACGCGGTAGCTGAGCTCGCAAGCCTGCAGCATCGACTCCTGCAGCGCCACGAGCCGCTCATGCTCGGCCTCCGCCTGCTCCGGCAGCACGTAGCTGAACATCTCGAGCTTGTTGAACTGGTGCACGCGCAGGATGCCGCGGGTGTCCTTCCCGCCCGAGCCCGCCTCGCGCCGATAACAGGTCGACCACCCGGCGTACCGCACCGGGCCGCCGGTCAGGTCGAGGATCTCGTCGGAGTGGAAGCCGGCGAGCGCGACCTCGCTTGTGCCGGTGAGGTAGAGGTCGTCGGCGGGGAGGTAGTAGATCTCGTCGGAGTGCTCGCCGAGGAAACCGGTGCCGTCCATGATCTCCGGGCGCACAAGGGTCGGTGTGATGAGCGGCTCGAAGC
Organism: Lacisediminihabitans profunda; assembly: GCF_008040105.1. Lineage (GTDB taxonomy): Bacteria > Actinomycetota > Actinomycetes > Actinomycetales > Microbacteriaceae > Lacisediminihabitans > Lacisediminihabitans profunda. The sequence goes on along the minus strand of NZ_VRMG01000009.1, from coordinate 332,024 downwards.
CGTGGCCGAGCGCCGTGTCGAGCGCGAGGTTCATCAGCGCGATCTCGAGCCGTGCGCCGATGCCGCGCAGAAAGTAGAAGCGGCTGCCGGACACCTTGGCGCCGCGGGTCATGTCGATGGCCCTGAGCAGTTCGCCGAGTTCGAGATGGTCACGCGGCTCGAACTCGAACGTCGGCTTCTGCCCCACCTCGCGCAAGGTGACGAAATTCTCTTCGCCGCCGGCCGGCACGCCGTGGATGATGGGGTTGGCGATGCCCCGCGCCGCGCGCGTGAACTCGACCTCGGCATCCGCCGCCTGCTGGGCGAGCGCCTTCACCCGCATGGCGAGTTCCTGTGCCTCGGAGAGCAGGGTGGCCTTCTCGTTGCCGGACGCCTGGGCCACGAGTTTGCCGAGGATCTTCTGGGTGGCACGCAGGGATTCGGACTCCGAAATCGCGCTGCGGCGGTTGATGTCGGCGGCGAGCGCGACATCCACGAGCTCTGCCGCGGCCCCTCGCGCTCGTTGGGAGTCCCGTATTGCCTCGGGATTGTCACGAAGCAGCTGGGGGTCGATCACCCGTCCAGTCTATTGAGCAATGCCGTACCGTAGGTCACGTGCCCGAGACCTCCTCCCCCAGCAGCCGGCATGCCGCCGTCGTCTACAACCCGATCAAGGTCGATCTGCCGAAGCTCGAGGCCATCGTCGAGGCCGCCGAGACCGAGGCCGGTTGGGAGTCGACAGTCTGGCTCGCGACCTCCGAGGAGGATGCCGGCCAGGGCATGACGAAGCAGGCACTCGACGGGGGCGCGGCCGTCGTTCTCGCCGCCGGCGGCGACGGCACGGTTCGGGCGGTGGCCGAGGCGCTGCGCGACAGCGGCGTGCCGATCGCTCTGGTGCCCTCCGGCACCGGCAACCTGCTGGCCCGCAACCTCTCCCTCACGCTCAACAACGTCGAGGAGTCGATCCGGGTGGCCTTCGGGAGCGGCGAGCGCACGATCGACCTCGGCATCGCCGAGATCGTGCGCGAAGACGACGCCGAGGAACGGCACGTGTTCCTGGTGATGGCCGGCCTCGGGCTCGACGCGAAGATGATCGCCAAGACCAGTTCCAAGCTCAAGAAGGCCGTCGGCTGGCTGGCCTACGTGGATGCCGGCGTGCGCGCCCTGCCCGAACTGAAGCCGGTGCGCCTGCGCTACAGCCTCGACGGGGCCGGCGACAGAACCGCGAGCGTGCACACGATCATGGTGGGCAATTGCGGAATGCTGCCCGGCGGCATCCTGCTCATGCCGGACGCCAAGCCCGATGACGGAATCCTCGACATCGCCGTTCTGCGCCCGAGCGGCCCGTTCGGCTGGCTCAAGGTCTGGAACAAGGTCGCCTGGGAGAACGGCGTCCTGCGCAAGAGCGCGCTCGGCCGCTCGATCATCGACCTCACCGCCGACGTGAAGGATGTCCTCTACTTTCGCGGCAAGGACCTTCGCCTGACGGTGGAGACGCCGCAGGAGGTACAGCTCGACGGGGACGAGTTCGGCCTCGCCAAGTCGCTGCACACCTGGGCGGATGCCGGTGCCCTCGCCGTGAAGGTGCCCACCGAGGGCGACCACTCCTAGGCCAGCAGCGACGGGCGGGTACACGCGCGGCAGGCGAACGGGCCGGGCCGGGCCCTCGCTCCTCTACTCCGGGCGCGCGCCGGCGTCGGCGTCGTCCGCATCGACCCGGGTGGGCCAGCGCAGTCCGCGCGCGAACAGCAGCCCGACGAGGATCCCCATCCCGGCCAGGGTCAACGACGGGGCGAGCTGAGAGATGAGCTGGCTGAGGATTAGCGAGACCGGGATGTGTCCCTCGGTGAAGGTCTCTTGGCGGATGAGGTCGGCATACGCCGCGCCGGCGACGACCGCGGTCAGGAGCAGTCCGGCGAAGGCGATCAGCGCCCGCTCGGCCCAATTCATCGCGAGCGCCCGGAGCCGCGCACGGCCGCCACGAAGATGAGGCCGGCGATGGTCAGGAGCCCCACCGTCACGGTCGCCGGCCCCGCGAAGTAGGCGACCACCTGCATGGTCCGGACGACCCGGTCGACCGGACCCTGGACCATGCCCTCGAAGTTCGCGATCGTCGACCAGATCGAGACCAGCACGCCGCCGGCCACGCACACCACGGCCAGCACCCAGAGGGCCGCGAAGTACGGGTTGAAGCCGCGTCGCACGGGTTCGACGCCGTTCGCGTCCGCGTGCTCCTCGGGAGCGACATCCGGAACCGGCCCGGGGGACGCCGGCGGCGACTCGACCCGAGCCCTCGATGGCCCAGCGCCCGGCTCGTAGCCGCGCTGGAACTCCGGGTTGTAACGCGGATCTATCCGCTGCACTCGGTCGTCGGTCATGCTGCCCCCTCGGCGACCGACGATTCCGGCTATTCCAGCCCGGACTTCAGACGGTCGAGCCAGTCTCGCGCTTCGGTGAACACGGCGTCGCCGTATCGTTGGTCGAATTTTACTCGTATTCCGTCGGCGCGGGGGTAGGAACCCAGGAACGTCACATTCGGGCTGAATCGACGGAGGCCCATCAGCGCATCCGCGACGCGTTCCTCGTCGATGTGTCCGTCCAGGTCGATCACGAAGCGGTAGCGTCCGAGGGCGTCGCCGATGGGTCGGGATTCCAGCAGGCTCATGTTCACCCCGCGGGTGGCGAACTGCTCGAGCATCTCGAGAAGCGACCCGGCCCGGTCATCCGGCAGCTCGGCGATGATGCTCGTCTTGTCCGCCCCGGTCGCCGCCGGGGTCGTGGTCGTCCGGCTGACCAGGATGAACCGGGTGACGGCGTTCGGGTTGTCGCCGATGTTCTCCGCCAGCACGTCGAGGTCGTGGTGCGCCGTGATCCCGGGCGGGGCGATCGCGGCATCCGCGTGGTCCGAATCGAAGAGCGAGGCGGCGGCGGCCACGTTGGAGGTGGCCGGGATGTGGCCGTGGCTCGGGAGATTGGCGTCGAGCCAGACGTGGCACTGGGCGTAGGCCACCGGATGCGCGTTGATCACCCGCACGTCGGCGAGGGTCGTGCCCCGTCGCGCCACGAGCACGAAGTTCACCGGCACGAGGTACTCCCCGATGATGCGCAGGTGCGGGATGCTCGCGAGGGCGTCCTGAGTGGCCGAGACACCGCCCTCGACCGAGTTCTCGATCGCGATCATGGCGGCGGCGCTGCGGCCGGAGACCACGTCGTCGAGTGCCTCACCCACGTTGTTCACCGAGCGCCACGGCTTGCCGGCGGCGGCGGCCACCTGGGACAGGGCGACCTCGGTGAAGGTGCCGGCTGGCCCGAGGTAGCTGTAGGTCTCCGGCTGCGGTGTTTCGGGCATGCCCCGAGCCTATTGGCTGGGCGGCCTCGACCGGCCCACCGGCGTCCTTGTTGCCCCGGTGTCCTTGAGTGCCCCGCCGCCTTCGGCTGCCCGGCCTTTCTCGGCTGCCCCGCTCTCCTCGGCTGCCCCGGCGTCCTCGGCTGCCCGCTGTTCTCGAGTACCCCGCCGCCTTCGGCTGCCCGCTGTTCTCGAGTACCCCGCCGCCTTCGGCTGCCCGCTGTTCTCGAGTACCCCGCCGCCTTCGGCTGCCGCCGCCGTCCTCGGCTGCCCCGCCGCCCCCGAGTATCCCGCTGCCCTCGGCCACATTCCGCGCGCCCGGACTGGGCTCCGCGTGCATAACTCCGGCAAATTTCGGCCACGGGCAGGAACGATGCCGAGATTCCCGCGCCGGAGCCGGAGCCGGACGCATCCTGCAGGAGTTATGCACTGCGGGCGGCGGCACGCGACCGACGGCACGCAGGAGACGGCCCGCGGGAGGTACCCGGCCCGCATCCGCCGCTCCGCCCTGATCGCCGTCACCCCTTCTCTTGCCATCCCGTCCGGTCCCGTCCCTTCCCATCCCGTCCTGTCCCGTCCTGTCCCGTCCCGTCCCGTCCCGTCCGCGTGCATAACTCCGGCAAATTTCGGCCACGGGCAGGAACGATGCCGAGATTCCCGCGCCGGAGCCGGAGCCGGACGCATCCTGCAGGAGTTATGCACTGCGGGCGGCGCGGGACCCGGGCCCGTGACCGGCGGCCCACGACCGGGCGCAGGAGGCGGCGCTCGGGAGGCGGCGCGCGCATACGCCGCTCCACCCTGATCGCCGACGCCCCCCTCCCGTCCGCGTGCATAACTCCGGCAAATCTCGGGCCAGGGGCATGAACGATGCCGGGTTTCCTGCGCCGGAGCCTGAGCCGGACGCATCCTGCAGGAGTTATGCACGCGGCGGGGGGGGGCAACGAGGGACGGCAACGGAGGCTGGCCGACGGTGGCTGGCCGAAGGAGGCTGGCCGACGGAGGCTGGCCGATGGAGGCTGCCCGAGGGCGGCCGAGGACAATGACGGCCCGAGGACAACGGCTGGCTCGCGGCACGGCGTAGCCGACGACGAATTGCCCGCGCGAGCAATCCGTGGCTGGTGGCCCGACACCGCCGGATGCGAGACTTGCGGCATGAACGCTCGCGCAGGACAGCCCGCCCAGGAATCCGATCTCATCGACATCAAGGCGTTGGTGCACGCCTACTACGAGCTGATACCGGACGTGACGGTACCGGAACAGCGCGTGGTTTTCGGCACGTCCGGCCACCGAGGGTCGAGCTTCGACGCCGCGTTCAACGAGACGCACATCGCCGCCATCACCCAGGCGATCGTGGAGTACCGGGCGTCCCAGGGCATCACGGGACCCCTCTTCATCGGCCGGGACACCCACGCGCTCAGCCGGCCGGCCGAGACCACGGCGCTCGAGGTGTTATCCGCCAATGGCGTGAACGCCCTCGTTGACGAGTTCGACGACTTCGTGCCCACCCCGGCGCTCAGCCACGCGATAATCGCCTACAACGCGGCCGGCCACGACGACCAGGCCGACGGGATCGTCGTCACCCCGAGCCACAACCCGCCCCGCGACGGCGGCTTCAAGTACAACCCTCCGCACGGCGGACCGGCCGACAGCGACGCCACCAACTGGATAGCCAACCGCGCGAACGAGATCATCGCCGAGGGCAGCCACGACGTCAAGCGCTCGGAGCCGACCGGGGTGGGCACCTACGACTACCGCGGCAAGTACGTGGACGACCTCGAGAACATCATCGACATCGAGGCGATCAAGAAGGCCGGGGTGCGCATCGGTGCCGACCCGCTCGGTGGCGCGAGCGTGCACTACTGGAGCGCCATCGCCGAGCGCTATGGTCTCGACCTCACCGTCGTCAACCCGACCGTCGACCCGCAGTGGGGATTCATGACCCTGGACTGGGACGGCAAGATCCGCATGGACCCTTCTTCGTCATCCGTCATGGCGAGCGTGCTGAAGCACAAGGACGACTTCGACGTGGTCACCGGCAACGATGCGGACGCCGACAGGCACGGCATCGTCACCCCCGACGGCGGCCTGATGAACCCCAATCACTACCTCGCCGTGGCCGTGCAGTATCTGTACGGTCACCGCCCAGGCTGGAAGCCGGATGCCGCGGTGGGCAAGACCCTTGTCTCGAGCACCATGATCGACCGGGTGGCCAGCTCGCTCGGCCGCCGCCTCTGGGAGGTGCCGGTGGGCTTCAAGTGGTTCGTGCCCGGGCTCGTGGACGGCTCGGTCGCGTTCGGCGGCGAGGAGTCGGCGGGGGCGAGCTTCCTGCGCAAGGACGGCACCGTCTGGACCACCGACAAGGACGGCATCCTGCTCGCCCTGCTCGCCAGCGAAATCATCGCCGTGACCGGCAAGTCGCCGAGCGAGCTCTACACCGAACTCACCGAGAAGTACGGCTCCCCGGTCTACGAGCGGGTGGATGCCGTGGCCACGAAGGCGCAGAAGGCCGCGCTCGGCAAGCTGAACGGCTCTGCGATCACGGCCGACAGCCTCGCCGGCGAGCCGATCGTCGCCAAGCTCAGCGAGGCGCCTGGCAACGGCGCCGCCGTCGGTGGCGTGAAGGTGGTCACCGAGCACGCCTGGTTCGCGGCCCGCCCGAGCGGCACCGAGGACGTGTACAAGATCTACGCCGAGTCGTTCCTCGGGGCGGAGCACCTCAAGCGCGTGCAGGCCGAGGCGAAGACCATCGTGGATGCCGCCCTCGGCTCCTGATCCCTGGCGGCCGCGGGAGCCGTCGCGGCGGGAGAGTGGTGAGCCGACCGCTCAGGACGAGTAGTCGGGCGCCGGCGGCAGGCCGAAGAACTCCTCCAGGGTCGTGACTCCGGTGGCGTGCATCTCGGTGGCCAGCGGCAACCCGATGTAGCGGAAGTGCCAGGGCTCGTACATGTAGCCGGTGATCGCGGTCTTGTCCGCCGGGTATCTCAGCAGGAAGCCGAACCGGTATGCGTTGGCGGCGAGCCACCGCCCCTGGGGGGTCTGCCCGAAGCAGGCGGCGAGCGCGCAGGTCAACGGAAGGGCACTGATGTCTGCCGCGAGGCCGGTCTGGTGCTCGCTGTGTCCGGGCCTGGCGCTCTGCGCATCCGCACCGTCTTCGCCCGAGCGTGAGACGTAACCGTTGTAGACGTTCACCTGCACGCCGTACGAGCGGCTCGCACTCTGGAGCTGCATTCCCCCCGCCCCTTCCGCCTTCGCGGCGGCGAACATGGCCGCCATCGCGCTCGCGGCCTCCGAACGAAGGTGGGGAGGGTTGAGGTGCGGCACCGGCGTGGCGATCAGGTCGGCCGGCACGTAGCTGGACGGCTGGAGCGCGCGGAGCTTGTTCACCACCACCCAGATGCTCGCAGGATCGTCGATCGGCAGGGCGGTCTTGTCGAAACCGGTGGGTGAGGGGGATGCGGTGGGCGCCTGAGGGGCCGCTGGGGTCGCGCTCGACGAGCGGGTCGGGGCCGTCTCCGGCGCGCATCCCACCAGCCCGAGCGCGGTAGCGACGACCACCACGCAGACGAAGGCGGGGCTTCTGCTGCGCGAGGACATGCTGCCGATTTTAGCCCCGCGGCAACTTGCGAAAATGCTTGCCGCAGGTGTAAGTTTGCACTCTACGCAAAGTTTCTTGGCCACTGGTGGATGCGTTCCGCTGTGGCCACTGTCCGTTAATCCCCAACTCCATCCAGAACGAGGATCCATGTCACGCGCCGAAACTTCAAGCCGGGCCCAAGCGGTCCACGACTCTGGTGGGATTATGACTCACCGCCAGATTCTCTTCGTGCTCTACGGCCTCATGGCCGGAATGTTCCTCTCCGCCCTCGACCAGACCGTCGTCGGCACGTCGATCCGAACCATCGCGGATGACCTGAACGGGCTGAGCCAGCAGGCCTGGGTCACCACCGCCTACCTGATCGTGTCGACCATCGCGACGCCGATCTACGGCAAGCTCTCCGACATCTTCGGTCGCCGGCCGTTGTTCATCGTCGCGATCTCGATCTTCATCGTGGGCTCGATCGCCTCCGGGTTCTCGACCTCGATCCTCGAGCTCGCCGGGTTCCGCGCCATCCAGGGGATCGGAGCCGGAGGCCTCATGGCCCTCCCCCTCGCGATCATGGGTGACATGCTCGCCCCGCGGGAGCGCGCCAAGTACCAGGGGTACTTCCTCGCGGTATTCGGCATTTCGAGCGTCATCGGTCCGCTCATCGGCGGCCTCTTCGCCGGTGCGCCGTTCATCCTCTTCATCGACGGCTGGCGTTGGGTCTTCCTGATCAACATCCCGATCGGCATCATCGCCCTCGGCATGGTGCTGCGGTTCCTGCACCTGCCGAAGCGGAGCGTCAATCGCAGCGTGCGCATCGACTGGTGGGGCGCCACGACGGTCATCATCGCCGTCGCGCCGTTGCTGCTCGTCGCCGAGCAGGGGCGCGACTGGGGCTGGGGTTCGACCGGAGCGATCGCCTGCTACATCGTCGGCGGGCTCGGCATCATCGCCTTCATCGTCTCCGAGAAGCTCATGGGGGACGACGCGCTCATCCCGCTCAAGCTCTTCACGTCGCCCACCTTCTCGGTTGCCACCATCCTCGGCGTGCTCGTCGGATTCGGCATGTTCGGTGCGATCTCGACCGTTCCGTTGTACCTGCAGCTCGTGAAGGGCTCGACCCCCACCGAGAGCGGCTTCCAGCTGCTGCCGATGATCCTCGGTCTCATGATCTCCTCGATCGTCAGCGGCCAGCTCATCTCGCGCACCGGACGCTACAAGATCTTCCCGATCGTGGGCACCGGATTCATGGTGATCGGCTTCCTGCTGTTCACCACGATCAGGGCGGACACCAACTACTGGGTGCTCGCCGGCGCGATGCTGCTCGTTGGCCTCGGCCTGGGCCAGCTCATGCAGACCCTCACCATCGCCAGCCAGAACTCGGTCGGACCACGCGACATCGGGGTGGCCACGTCATCGTCGACCTTCTTCCGCCAGGTCGGTGGCACCCTCGGTGTCGCCGTGGTCTTCTCGGTGGTGTTCAGCGTCGTGGGTGGCTACATCAAGGCCTCGTTCAGCAATAAGGGCACGCTTCGCGCGGCGCTCGATGCCGCACTCAACCCGGCCGTTGCCGGTGCGCCCAACAACAAGGGCATCATGTCCAAGATCTACAACGCGATCGTGGATCCGATCAAGCACAATCTGCCCCCGCAGGTGGACCTCTCGAATGCAGCGGCACGTCATCAGGTCGTGGACGGCGTGATCGCCAAGTTCACGCCGGGTGCCGGCGAAAGCAGCAGCGCGTCGACGTCTCTGGACGGCAACACCTCGTTCCTCACTCACGCCGATCACGCCCTCGCCGCGCCGTTCCTCAACGGGTTCTCGGATGCCATGGTGCGCGGATTCTGGGTGAGCCTGATCGTGGTGCTCGTGGCCTTCATCCTGAGCTTCTTCCTCAAGGCCACGCCGCTTCGCCAGAAGTCGGCAATCCAGGAGGTCGCCGACCAGGACGCGGCGATCCTCGCCGTGCAGGCCGCCGAGATGATGGGCGCACCGCTCGAGCCCGACACGGCGACGAGTGGCGGTCGCCGGGAACCGGCGCCGTCCGGCTCGTAGCGTTCGACCAATTTGGGGCGGCTCACCAGCGGTTTTGGTGAGCCGCCCCTTTTCGTGTTGACAGCGGTCGAAGTCTCTGGGTATGGTTGGCCGCATTGCGTGGGAGCGCTCCCACAACCCGATTTGGGAGCGCTCCCACGCACCCCACACCCACGCACACACACGCACACAAAGGAGTGACCGTGAAGTTTTCACGACGCACCACAGCCGCAGCAGCCATCGCCGGCGCCGCAGCTTTCGCCATCATCGCCACCGGATGCTCGGCCTCAACAGCCCCGGCCGCCGACTCGAGCAAGCCGATCACCCTCACCCTGGCAACCTTCAACAACTTCGGCTATTCGGACGCGTTGCTGGCCAGCTACCACAAGCTGCACCCCAACATCACGGTGGTCCAGAACAAGGCCGCCACGTCGGACGCCGCGCAGACCAACATGTTCACCAAGCTCGCCGCCGGCTCCGGCCTCGGCGACATCGAGGCGGTGGACGGCGACTGGATGCCCAAGCTTCGCCAATACTCGAGCAAGTTCGTCGACCTCGCGAGCGCCGACAACAAGGGCCGCTACTCCGCCTGGAAGACGGCCGGCGGAACCGCGGCCGGCAAGGTCATCGGGCTCGGGACCGACATCGGTCCCGAGGCGATCTGCTATCGCTCAGACCTCCTCGCCAAGGCCGGCCTGCCGACCGCTCCGGCCGACGTCGCCAAGCTCCTCACCGGCGACTGGGACAACTACTTCGCCGTCGGCGACAAGTTCACCGCGGCGAAGACGGGCGCTGCCTGGTTCGACTCCGCGGGCGCGACCTTCCAGGGTCTCGCCAACCAGTACAAGAACTTCTACGAGAAGAACGATGGAACCGTCATCGCCACGAGCAACCCGGATGTGAAGAAGGCCTTCTACTCCGTGTTGACTGCCAGCAAGACGTCGTCGTCGCACCTGGCGGAGTGGACGAACGACTGGGCGTCGGGAATGGCCAATGGCGCCTACGCGACCATGCTCTGCCCGGCCTGGATGCTTGGCGTCATCGCCGGCGACTCGCCGAAGGTCACCGGCTGGAACATCGCGAGCGTCTTTCCCAACGGTGGTGGCAACTGGGGTGGGTCGTACCTGACCGTCCCCGCCCAGGGAAAGCACACCGCCGAGGCCAAGGCCTTCGCGGACTGGCTGACCGCTCCTGCGCAGCAGATTTCGGCGTTCAAGACCGCCGGAACCTTCCCGAGCCAGGTCGCGGCCTACACGGACCCGACCCTGACGGGCGCAACCAACGAGTTCTTCAACAACGCCGCAATCGGCCAGATCTTCATCGACCGCGCCAAGGCCGTGAAGGTGACTCCCTTCAAGGGAGTCAAGTACTCCGCGGTCATGACCGCGGTGCAGAACGGTCTGACCCGGGTCGAATCCGGATCGCAGTCCATCGATGACTCGTGGACCCAGGTGGTCTCCGACATCAAGGCGCTGGGCTAGCCCCACCGGTGAGGCCGTGCCCGTCCGCCGGGCACGGCCTCACCCCCGGATGCATCGCCCCCAACCCCCGGAGTGCTCCATGACCACCACAACTCTTCGTCGCGTCGACCGCTCGCCTCGCCGCATCGCCTTCAGCCAGACCCTGGGTCGCTGGGACATCAAGTTCTCGCCGTACCTCTATATCTCGCCGTTCTTCCTGCTGTTCGCGGTGGTCGGGCTCTTCCCTCTGCTCTACACCGGCTGGGTCTCCCTTCACGCCTGGGACCTCATCGGCGGGCAGGGCGACTTCGTCGGCCTCGACAACTTCGCCTTCGTGCTGTCGCAGGCCACCTTCTGGAAGGCGCTCGGCAACACCTTCAGCATCTTCCTGCTCTCGGCGGTGCCCCAGATCGCCGTCGCGATAGTCATCGCCGCGGTGTTGGACCAAAACCTCCGCGGCAAGACCTTCTGGCGCATGGGGGTGCTGATTCCGTACATCATCATGCCGGTGGCGGTGGCCCTCATCTTCAGCAACCTGTATGGCGATCGCTACGGACTCGTCAACACGCTTCTCGGGCACATCGGAGTGCCCGCGATCCAGTGGCACTCGAACCCCCTGGCCAGCCAACTCGCGATTGCGACGATGGTGAACTTCCGCTGGACCGGGTACAACGCCCTCATCCTGCTCGCCGGAATGCAGGCGATCTCGCGGGACTACTACGAGGCCGCCGAGATCGACGGGGCGGGCCCGGTGCGCCGCTTCTTCTCCATCACCGTGCCGCAGTTGAGGCCGACGCTCATCTTCGTGATCATCACCGCCACCATCGGCGGTCTCCAGATCTTCGATGAGCCCAAGCTGTTCGACCAGACCGGCACCGGCGGCGCCAACGGTCAATGGCTCACCCTCACGCTGTACCTCTACAACCTCGGCTGGACCCAACTCAACTTCGGCCGCGCCTCGGCCGTCGCCTGGCTGCTGTTCCTCGTCATCGTCATCATCGGTCTCGTGAACTTGGCGATCACCCGCCTGATCGCCAGCAACGAAGGAGTTCGCCCATGAGCGCGCTGAACCCACGACTGCCGTCGTCTGCGGTGCCGAGGCGGCGCAAGCGGTCAATTCCGCGCAGAGGCCCGGGCCTTGTCGCCTACGGCTTCCTCGCCGCCGTGATCCTCGGGTCGGTGTTCCCCCTCTATTGGTCGCTGCTGATCGGAAGCGGCGACTCCAGCACGATCAACGATCCCGCCATGTCCTGGATCCCGGGGGGCAACTTCTTCGCGAACGCGGCATCGGTGATCAACAACGAGAGCGTGAACTTCTGGAAGCCGGTCACGAACAGCATCATCGTCTCGACGGTCGTCTCGGCCTCGGTGGTGTTCTTTTCCACGCTCGCGGGGTACGCGTTCGCCAAGCTCCGGTTCCGGGGCAAGCGCGGACTGCTCACCTTCGTGATCGCGACCATGGCGGTGCCGACCCAGCTCGGCGTCGTCCCCCTGTTCATCGCGATGTCCGCTTTCGGGTGGACCGGCACGCTCGGCGCCGTGATTGTGCCCGCGCTCGTCACGGCCTTCGGCGTCTTTTGGATGACCCAGTACCTGAGCCAGTCGCTTCCCGACGAGCTCATCGAAGCCGCCCGCATGGACGGGGCGAGCATGTTCCGCTCGTTCTGGAGCGTCGGCCTGCCCGCCGCGCGTCCCGCCGCCGCGATGCTCGCCCTGTTCACCTTTATCACGACCTGGACGAACTTCTTCTGGCCGTTCATCGTGTTGAACGCCTCGAATCCCACCCTCCCCGTTTCGTTGGCTACACTGCAGGCGAACTACTTCGTGAACTACTCGATCGTGCTTGCCGGGGTGCTGCTCGCCACGATCCCGCTGATCGCTCTGTTCGCTGTGGCGGGCCGTCAGCTCGTGGCCGGAATCATGCAGGGAGCAGTAAAGGGATGACCGACATGACACTGCGCGAGATCCGGCCGACGCCGGACGGCTCCCGTCGAGCGTTCCCCCAGGACTTCCTCTTCGGGGTGGCCACCGCGGCGTACCAGATCGAGGGCGCCGCTCACGAGGACGGCCGCACCGACTCGATCTGGGACGCATTCTGCCGCGTTCCGGGTGCCGTCGTGGGCGGCGACAACGGCGAGGTGGCCTGCGACCACTACCACCGGTACACGGATGACGTGGCGCTCATGGCGGACCTCGGGCTGCAGACCTACCGCTTCTCCACCAGCTGGTCCCGGGTGCGCCCGGGCGGCCGCGACGTGAACAAGCAGGGTCTCGCCTTCTACTCGAGGCTCGTGGACGAGCTGCTCGAGAAGAACATCAAGCCCTGGCTCACGCTCTACCACTGGGACCTGCCCCAGACCCTCGAGGAGAAGGGCGGCTGGGCCAACCGCGACACCGCGTTCCGGTTCGCCGAGTACGCCGCCACCGTGCACGACGTGCTCGGCGACCGGGTGACCGCGTGGACCACCCTCAACGAGCCCTGGTGCGCGGCCTTCCTCGGCTACATCGGCGGGGAGCACGCCCCCGGTCGCCAGGAGGTTCCCGCGGGCCTGGCCGCCGGACACCACCTGCTGCTGGGTCATGGCCTCGTCGTGAACGAGCTTCGATCGCGCGACTCGTCCCTCGAACTCGGCATCACCCTCAACCTCACCGTGGCCGACCCGGTCGATCCAAACGAGCCGGGGGATGTCGACGCCGCGCGGCGCATCGACGGGCAGTTCAACCGCTTCTTTCTCGACCCCATCTTCCGCGGCGAATACCCCGAAGACGTGCTGGCGGATGTCGCGGGCAACGACTTCGAGACAGTGGTGCAGCCGGGCGACCTGGCCATCATCTCCGCGCCGATCGACGTTCTCGGCGTCAACTACTACCACGGCGACTTCGTGAGCTCGCGGCCCGGCACCGCCGAGGCCACCACCGCCGCTCCCTCCGAGCGCCCGAAGCGTTCGCCGTTCCCCGCGGCCGACGACGTGTTCTGGCATCCGCGCGGGCTCCCGCTCACCGCCATGGAGTGGGAGGTGCAGCCCGAGGGGCTCACCAGGCTCCTGCGGCGCGTGCACGACGAGTACACCGGGGCGGCCGGCGTCGAGCTCTACGTCACGGAGAACGGCGCGGCCTACAACGACGTCGTCGAGCCCGACGGCTCGGTGCACGATGCCGACCGGCTCCAGTTCCTTCGACTGCACCTCGGCGCGATCCTCGACGCGATAGAGGACGGAGTCGAGGTGAAGGGCTACTTCTACTGGTCGCTCCTGGACAACTTCGAGTGGGCCTGGGGCTACGACAAGCGATTCGGCATCGTGCGCGTCGACTATGACAGCCAATTGCGCACCCCTAAGGACAGCGCGATCGGGTATCGAGACATCATCGGGACGAGAGCGCTGTAGGTCGGGGATCACTGGCTAGACTTCGTTTCAAATGACTACCGTGCCGCCACCCCGCCGTGTCGCGCCGACCCTGGAAGCGGTTGCAGCCGAGGCGGGCGTGTCGCGGTCCACGGTCTCGCGGGTGGTGAACGGGTCGAACCAGGTGAGCCCGGATGTCGAGGCGGCCGTGCACGCGGCGATCGAGCGGCTGCACTACATCCCGAACCGCGCCGCTCGCTCCCTCGCCAACAACCAGACCATGGCGATCGCGCTGGTGATTCCCGAGGACACCACACGGTTCTTCGGTGACCCGTACTTCGCCGCGATCGTGCAGGGCATCACCCGGGGTCTCGACGAGAGCGACTATGTACTCACCCTGCAGGTGGCGCAGTCGCACCCGCGCGAGAAGACGATGCGGTACCTGGCCGGCGGCAATGTGGACGGCGCCTTCGTCGTCTCGCACCACTCGGGTGACCTGTTTCCGGGCAGCCTGGCGTCCTCGATGCCGGTGGTCTACGGCGGGCGACCGCTGCGTCCCGACGACCCGCCGGCCTACTTCGTGGACGTGGACAACGTGGCCGCCGCGGAGCGCGGCACGCAATACCTCATCAACAAGGGGCGCACCAGGATCGCGACGGTCGCCGGGCCGCCGGACATGCCGGCCGGCCTCGACCGCGCGGCGGGCTGGTCGGCGGCGATGGCCGCGGCCGGCCTGTCGACGGAACGGATCGCGTACGGAGACTTCTCCCTCGCGAGCGGCGCCAGAGCCATGCGCGAACTGCTCGATCGCTTTCCCGACCTCGATTCCGTGTTCGTGGCGAGCGATCTCATGGCGACGGGCGCCATCCAGGTTCTCCTGGAGCGTGGCCTGAGCGTGCCTGGGGATGTCGCCGTGATGGGGTTCGACGACTCGCCGGCGGCGACCAGCGGCACCATCCAGCTCACGACGGTGCACCAACCATCCGAGGCGGTCGGGGCCGAGATGGCCCGGATGATGCTCGCGCTCTTGCGTGGCGAACCCGTGGAGCACCGACGCATCATGGAGACCCACATCGTGGAGCGGGACTCGGCCTGAGCGACGGCCTAGGAGAACTTGACTCCAGCCCTGGCCAGCCGGGCGCCGATCACCGCTATCGACTCCTCGCGCTGGTCGACCAGCACGAAGCGACGGCCGAGGGCGGCTGCGACCGCACCCGTCGTGCCGGAACCGGCGAAGAAGTCGAGAACCCAGTCGCCCTCGCGACTGGAGGCCTGCACGATGCGGCGCAGGATCCCCTCCGGCTTCTGCGTGGGGTATCCGGTCTTCTCCCGGCCGGTCGGGGAGACGATCGTGTGCCACCAGACATCCGTCGGAAGCTTGCCGCGGGCCACCTGCTCGGCGGTCACGAGGCCCGGCGCCATGTACGGCTCGCGGTCGACCGCGGTGGAGTCGAAGTGGTACGCCTGCGGGTTCTTCACATAGACGAGGATCGTGTCGTGCTTGGTCGGCCACTTGGACTTGGATTTCGCCCCGTAGTCGTACGCCCAGATGATCTCGTTGAGAAAGCACTCCCGCCCGAAAAGCGCGTCGAGCAGCACCTTGGCATAGTGCGCCTCGCGAAAGTCCAGGTGCAGGTACAGCGTGCCGTCATCGGCGAGCAGGCGCCACGCCTCGGCAAGCCGCGGCTCGAGGAATAGCCAGTAGTCCTCGAAGCTGTCGTCATAGCTCATCAGGTCTCCCCGGATGCGCTCGTACTGCTGGCCCTTGAAGCCCCGGATGGGGCCATCCGCCGACCGCACACTCGTCGTCGACTGCCTGGCCTGGCTGCGGCCGGTGTTGAACGGCGGATCGAGGTAGATGAGGGTGAAGGCACCATCGGGCAGCCCGGCCGCAACCTCCAGGTTGTCTCCCAGGATCACCCGATTCGGGGAATCGGCGGTGAAGAGCGGGGGCATTCCCTCATTCTCCCATCGCGGCCGCCCGTCACGTTGCGTCGGCGAGCGCGCCAAACGTAGGCTCGATGGATGTCCACAGAAGTGCTGCATCTCCCGGGCCAGAATCGTTACGTCTTCAAGAAGGACGGCGAACAGGTCGGCCTCACCGACTACACGTTGCGCGGGAATTCGATCCACATCACCCACACGGAGATCGACCCGCACCTCCGGGGCAGCGGACTCGGGGCGGAGATGGTGCAGTCGGTGTTCGACGCCATCCGCACCGACACGAGCTACCGCGTGGTGGCTGAATGCCCGTTCGTGGTGGACTGGCTGGGGAAGCACCCGGAATACCAGGAGCTGGAGCTGCGCGGCTAGCTTCGACGGGATCCGCGGTTCAGGTCGATCTTGACCTGGCCGTTGTAGATGCCCCGATCCGGATCGCCGGCCACCGGCGCCGGCGCGGGAAGAATCGTCTGACGATCCAGTTCCATCGCCGCCTCGTGCCGCGCAGGAGCGAAGACCTCGTCTCCGATGCCGATGAGCCCGGCCCCGGTGCCCGAACTCTTGGGCTTGTCATGCCCGCTGAGGTCGATGAGACCGAAGCGCTGCGCGAGGTAACCGAGGACGACGACGCCGAGCACCACGGCACCGAAAATCCACCAGTTCATGCCTCAAGCGTAAACGACACTTCGACGATTCACGGATGGCGTGGAATCTCCCCCGCCGTTCCGTTCGGCTAGGGAACGCGCTGCAGCCACTCCTCGGTACCGAACTTGTCCACGACGAGTTGCTGGGCGCGGGCGAGTTCGTCCATCGTGACGTCGCTCGCGGTCGCCCCGTACATGCCAGTGAAGGTCTCCTCCATGCGCTGGATGATCGCGGCGCGACTGAGCCCGGTCTGGCTCCGCAACGGGTCGACGCGCTTGTTCGCGCTCTTCGTCCCCTTGTCACTCATCTTCTCGCGCCCGATCCGCAACACCTCGACCATGCGGTCGCCGTCCATGTCGTAGCTCATCGTCACGTGGTGCAGCACGGCACCCGTGCCGAGCCGCTTCTGGGCGGCCCCGCCGATCTTGCCGGTGGGGCTCGTGATGTCGTTGAGCGGCTGGTAAGACGCGTCGATGCCGAGCGACTTGAGCGCGGTGATCACCCATTCGTCGAGGAAGGCGTACGAATCGGCGAAGGTCATCCCCTGCACGAGTTCGATCGGCGCGTAGATCGAATAGGTGATCACGGAGCCTGCCTCCATGAACATGGCCCCGCCGCCGCTCACCCGGCGCACCACCTGGAATCCATACTTCGCCGCGTTCTTGAGGTCGACCTCGTTCTTCACCGACTGGAAGCTGCCGATCACCACGCCGGGTTCATTCCACTCCCAGATGCGCAGCGTCGGTTGGCGACGGCCGGAGCCGACCTCCTCCGAAAGCACCTGGTCGAGCGCCATCTGAAGCACCGGCGGATAGGCCTCCCCGTGGATGAGCTGCCAGTCGTAGTCGGTCCAACTGGTAGCGCGAGCGAGCGAACGGCGCACAGCCACAGCCACCGATTCCGGCGCGAAGCCGAGCAGGATCGCATCCTCCGGCAGTGCGCGTCGCACCGCTGTCGCGATCGTGGCCGCATCGCTGTCTTCCGGCAGACCGTTCACGGCCCTGTCGATGCGGCCGAGTGCGCTGTCCGGTTCGAGGAAGAAGTCGCCGGACAGGTGGAAGTTGGCAATCAGACCGTCGACGACGTCGAGGTCGACCACCACCAGCTTGCCGCCAGGAACCTTGAACTCGCCGTGCATGAGTGTGCCTTTCGAATCGACCGCCCGCTTGCCTGCTCCAGCCTAAGCCTCGCGCGCCCGCGCTCGCCCGCGCACCCTCCCGGCCGCGCGGCCGCCCTCCCGCGCTCCCGGCCGGCCGCCCTCACGTTTCTCCGGAGCATCCGCGCATCCAGGCCCCAAATCAGACCCACATCGGTCGAAACGGGCCGGATGACGCAAAACCTCCGGAGAAACGCGCGGCGCCAGAAACGCGGCGCCAGAAACGCGGCGCCAGAAACACGCGGAACTAGAACGCGCGGCGCCAGAAACACGCGGAACTAGAACGCGCGGCGCCAAAAACACGCGGAACTAGAACGCGGCACGGGAGACGCGCGGCACGAGAAACGCGCGGCACGAGAAGCCGCCGGGCGGCGGGAGCTTCGACGGTCAGCTGGCGGGGGCGAGGCGGGAGAGCAGCCAGGCGATTGTGTCCGCGTAGACCTCTTCGCGATTGATCTCGTTGAAGATCTCATGCCGGGCATCGGCGTAGACGATGAGCTCCACGTCGCTGAGCTGAGCGCGGCTGAGGTACGCCCGGGCGAGCTTCTCGACGCTGCGCTCCCCGCCGAGCGTGTCCTCGCTGCCGATCTGGATCAGCACCGGGATGTCCCTGGCGAGGTTCCTGGCCGGGCGGCCGAGCAGCCGCAGGCTGTCCGCGAGCCCGAAGAGTTTCATCCCGTTGGCCTTGAAGGTGAGCGGATCGTCGAGGAACGCCTGTCCGACGCTGTCGTCGCGGCTGAGCCACTCGTAGCCGGTGCTGCCGAGGTGGGCGTGCTTCTTCGCGAGGTCGCCACCGTTCATGTGGATGAGCGTGCGGTACGCGGTGCCGGTGAGCACGAGGGCGTCGTAGTCCTCGGCGTGCTTGTTGACGATCGACTGAGCGATGAGCGAGCCCCAGCTGTGCCCGAGGAGGGCGAGCGGGACTCCCGGATTCTCCTCCCGGATGATCTGGCTGAGCTGCCGCACCTCCGCGATCGTGGAGCGGATGCCGCCGGGGCCGAGATCGCCGAGTTTCGATCGGTCGCCGCCCCACTGGTCGAGCCCGGTCTGACCGTGTCCGCGGTGGTCGTCGGCGTAGACGGTGAAGCCGGCGGTGACCAGCTTCTGCGCGAGCTCCTCATAACGCCCCGCATACTCACCGAGGCCGTGCGCGATCTGCACGATTCCGCGCGGCTTGCCGACCTTCCACTGGTAGAAGTGGATCGTCACGCCGTCCGCATCGACGAACGTGCGCTCCTGGCGTGCGGCGATGAACTGGATCATCCGGCCTCCTCCGCTCGCGAATTCGTGCCCCCAGTGTATTGCGCCGCGGTCACCCCGCATTTTCATTAGCAAGGCTAATTTGCTACGCTAAGTAATTGTGCCGCACGACGATCAGGAGATCCGCCTCTCCATCCAACGTCTCGCCCGTCGCATCCGCTCCATGCAGGCCGACGAAGACGTGACGGAGGGCCAGCGCAGCGTGCTCTTCGCCCTGGACAACAAGGGCTCGCAGACCCTCGGCTCCCTGAGCGAACACGAGCACGTGACGCCGCCGAGCATGAACCGCACGGTCAACGCCCTCGTTGCGGCGGGCCTCGTCACCCGGGTCACCGCCGAGGACGACGCCCGCAAGGTCACGCTCGACCTCTCGGAGGCCGGCCGCGCCTTCATCGACGAGACCCGTCGGCGGCGGGACGCCTGGTTCACCAAGCGGCTCGCGCTGCTCACCCCCGAGCACCGCCGCCTGCTCGACGAGGTCGCGCCGATCCTCAGGGAGCTCGCCGACCAGTGAGTGCCATGTTCCGATCGCTGAGCGGCTTCAACTACCGCGTGTGGGCCGCCGGCGCGCTGGTCTCCAACGTGGGAACGTGGATGCAGCGCACCGCCCAGGACTGGATCGTGCTCACCCAGCTGACCCACCATGACGCGGCGGCGGTGGGATTCGTCATGGCGCTCCAGTTCGGCCCGCAGCTCCTCCTCCTTCCGCTCAGCGGTCTCGTCGCTGACCGCTTCGACCAGCGAAGAGTGCTCATGACCACCCAGGCGACCATGGGCGTGCTGGGCCTGGTTCTCGGCACCCTCACCGTCACCGGGGTCGTGCAGCTCTGGCACGTGTACGTGTTCGCGCTCCTGCTGGGCTGCGCCGCCGCCTTCGACGCACCGGCCAGACAGACCTTCGTTGCGCAGCTCGTGGGCCGGCAGAACCTCTCCAACGCCGTCGCCCTCAACTCGGCATCCTTCAGCGCGGCACGCATGATCGGCCCGGCCCTCGCCGGTGTACTCACGGCTCTCGTCGGTGCCGGTCCGGTGTTCCTGATCAATGCCGCCTCCTTCGGCGCGGTTCTCGTCTCCCTCAGGTTCCTCCGGGTGAGCGAGCTCCAGCGGATGGCGCGGGCGCCGCACCGACGCGGCGCGCTCGCCGAGGGCTTCCGCTACGTGCTCACCCGGCCCGACATCTGCGTGATTCTCGTCATGGTGTTCCTGATCGGCACGTTCGGCCTCAACTTCCCCATCTTCATCTCCACCATGACCACCTCCGTCTTCCACAAGGGGGCCGCCGAATTCGGCCTGCTCTCGTCGGTCATGGCAGTCGGTTCGGTGGTCGGCGCGCTGCTTTCGGCCCGGCGCGAGAAGCCTCGCCTGCGCTTTCTTTTCGCGTCGACGGCGCTCTTCGGCGTGGCCTGCATCGCCGCCGCGGTGATGCCGAGCTTCTGGGGTTTCGCCGTCGCGCTCACCGTGGTGGGCCTCGCCTCACAGACACTGATGACCACCGCGAACGGGGCGGTGCAGTTGTCGACGCCGGCCCCGGTTCGGGGCAGGGTGATGGCCATCTACATGGCGATCTTCATGGGGGGCACGCCGATCGGCGCCCCCGTCGTCGGCTGGGTCGCCAACGAGTTCGGGCCGCGCTGGGCACTGGGCGTGGGGGCGGCATCCGGAATTCTGGCCGCAGCGGTCGCCCTCGGCTGGCTGATTCGGTACCGGCACCTCCGGCTGCACTTTGCCGATCGACGGCTGAGCCTGAGCCACGACGGCCAACAGCGGTTGCAGGCCGTGCTCGCGGACGAGGTCACCGCGCAGAAGGGCTGACCGCCGGCGCCGGCTCGGTGGGGAACGTCACGCTGACCGTGGTGCCGCCGAGCACGTGGTCGCTCTCGAGGGTGAGGCGGCCACCGTGACGCTCCACGAGAGACTTCACGATCGGGAGCCCGAGCCCCGTGCCCGGGATCACCCGGAGCGCCTCCGCCGGCGATCGATAGAAGCGCTCGAACACGCGCTCGAGATCGTCGGGCGGAATACCCGGCCCCCTGTCCGTGATCGTGATGCGCACCTCATCCGCCTCGCAGGCCGTGCTCACGCTCACCGAGCCCTGAGCGTGGGAGAACTTGATGGCGTTCGAGAGGAGGTTGGAGACGATCCTCGCCAGGTCGTGGGAGGCCGATCTGACCCACGGTGACTCGGCGGAGAGCGACGTCGAGACCTCGATGCTGCGGTCTCTCGCGGTGGTGGACTGCTCGACTATGCACTCCACGACCACCGCATTGGCGTCGACGAGCGCGGCATCCCGCACGGGCATCCTGGAGGTCATGCTTCCGAGTTCGAGGAGGTCTTCCACCAGATCGGCCAGCCTCCGGGCATTGCGCAGGATCACCTGGACGTACCCGCTCTGGGTCGGATCGACGACGGAGTCCTCGAGCTCCTCGGCGAATCCGAGCATGCTCGTGATCGGGGTTCGCAGCTCATGGCTCACCGACGAGACGAAGTCGTCCTTGTGCCGGTTGAGGTCGCGCAACTGGTCCACGAGCTCCTGCTCGCGCAGCAGGGCCTTCTCGTTGGCGACCTCCAGGGCGTGACGCTCGGTGATGTCGACGAACTGCGCCGTGAGAATCGCGCCGTCGGAGTCGGGGCCGAGGGTACCGAGAAAGAACTGCACCCGCCGCCCGGTCGGTGTGGTCGTCTCACCTGCCTGGGCCGAACCGTCGCCCGCGAAGTGTTTGGCGAGGATCCGGATCACCGGATCGGGCCGGGTGAGATCGAGCATCTTCGTGGCCACTCCGGCCTCCCCGATGCCCTCCAACTCCGGCCAGCCCAACAACTGCGCCGCCGCGAGATTGCCGAGCACGATCCGCGCCTCGGGAAACACTCGGGGCTCGAGGATGAGCAGCCCCACCTGCGCACCGACGAGTCCGCCGCGCAGGAGTTGCTCCCGGGCGACCACCTGCCTGGCGAGTCGTTCGCGCTCGAGCCGCCCGGCGCCGTAGAAGAGCACGGACCCGGCCTGGGCGACGATGAAGATCTGCAGCATCTCGTCGGTGACCGTCGTACCGAAGAGCTCGGCGCGGGCGAAAGGTCCGCCGCCCAGAGAAGTGAGCACGGAGGCGACGAGGGCGGTGAAGAAAAGTTCGGCGACCACGAATCCGTAACTGAAGCGGAAGGCCGCCCAGGACAGCACCGGAAGCGTGAGAAAGGCGAGCGGAAGCGAATTGGAGAGGGAGAACACGAAGCCGACCACCGCGGCTGCGACCAGGATCTGTGTCGCCTGTTCGCTCCGGCGCCCCGAGCGGGGACCGCCGAACGACGCGAGGGCGGTGGGAACGATGACGATGACCGCCGACGCGTGGGACGCGGTGACGGCCGCCATCGTCGAGACGAAGTCGCCGCCGTCCGCGACCAGCACCACGAGGGCGGCGAGCGCGCCGATCGCGAGCGCGCCCAGTGTGGCAGCGATGAGCAGCCGGCCGACGTCCCTCATGGTGCGAAGCCCGGGATCGGGGCGGCCGCTGGACAGAAGCGAGCCGACGATCCAGGCTTCGCTCGCGTTCGCGACACCGAATCCCACGGAGACGAGAATGGGCCGGCCGGCCGAAAAGTTGGAGGCGACCCCGATGACGAAGATCAGGATCACCACGGCCCACCGCGCGCGGCGCGCGAACAGAACGGCGAGCACCGCCGCACCGGCCGCGGGCCACCAGGCGGCCGTCGTGGAGCCGGGAGGAGTGAGGAACACCGCCGAAACACCGAGGAGGTAGGTTGCGGCGAGGGCGGCGCCGATGATTCCCAAGCGCGCGGGCGAGGGCAGGGCCCGCACGACCGTCACCGCGTTGCTGTGTTGTCGCACGGTTCTCCCCCTCGAACTGGCCCCATTGTGACAGATCGGTGTTCCCGGCCGCTCGCGTGGATGCCTCGAAGGCCGTGCCTCAGCTCTCGCGGGTGATCTCCACCGTGACGAACAGCTGCGACTTGAACGGCCCCGCGTAGACGCCACGCAGCGGGGGAACGTCGTTGTAGTCGCGGCCGTGGCCGATCGTCACGTGCCGGTCGCCGATGTCGATCTGGTTCGTCGGGTCGAAGCCGCGCCAGCCGTCACCGCAGAACCACTCGACCCACGCGTGCGACTCGCCGGCCACCGTCTCTCCGATCGCGGCCTGGGGTTTCGGATGCAGGTAGCCGGAGACGTAGCGCGCGGGAATGCCCACCGAGCGCAGCGCACCGAGCGCGAGATGGGCGATGTCCTGGCAGACCCCCTTGCGGTGCGTCCAGGCCTCGGCGGCGGTCGTGTGCACTCCCGTCACACCCTGCATGTACTCCACACTCTCGCCGATGCGCACGCAGATCGCGAGGGCGGCGTCGCACGGATTGTCGGTGTCTCCGACGATCTCCTTTGCCAGTTCGACGACATCGGCCGGAGGCTCGGTGCGCTTCGTCTGCTTGCGCTGCTCCACGTACTCTGTCGCCCGCTCCGCCTCGGTGGCGAGCTGCTCCCAGGTCACCACGTGCTGCGGATGATCCCGGGGGCGCACCTCCACGAGGCTCGTCGCCGTGAGCGCGAGCTCCTGATGCGGGGTGAGGATCTCGAATGACGACACCCGGCTGCCCCAGTAGTCGACGTAGGTGTGGTGGGAGGAGATCGGCAGGATGTCGAGGTTGGAGTAGAGCACGAACTGTCCGTCACTGCTCGTCGGCAGCATCCGCGCCTCGTTGTAGCTCGCCGTGACCTCCCCGCCGTAGCGGAAGCCGGTCATGTGCTTGATGCGGAGCCGGTTCACGTGACCTCACCGACCCAGCTGGGCGCGGCATTGGTCGGGAAGTACCTCTGACGAATCGCCTCGGACGCGGCGCTCGTGGCGGCCTGCACGTTGTCCATGTGCAGGCTGAGGTCGTCGAGGATCTCGGCGATGGGCCGGTATTCGAGCTCGCTGCGGATCTGGCCGAGCAGTCGCTGCGCCTGGTCGGAGACTCCGACCCGGTCGGTGCGCGGTTCGATGTCGCGCATGCACATCTCGGCGCGGCGCACGGAGAAGAGGATGCTGCGGGGGAAGAGCCGGTCGAGCAGCAGGAACTCGGCGGCGTTGCGGGCGCTCGGCACTCCGCGGTAGGTGCGGAGATAGGCCTCGTAGGCCCCGCACGAGCGCAGGATAGTGGTCCAGGACGGCCCGCTCGCCTCGGTGAGCGACCGGGTGGAGAGCAGCCGGGCGGTCATGTCTGCGCGTTCGATCGAACGGCCCAGGGTGAAGAACTGCCACGCCTCGTCCCGGCTCGTCGCCGACTCGATGATGCCGACGGCGAGGGCGCTGCGCTCACGGACCCAGCCGAAGAATTCGTGCACCTTGTCGCTCGAGACCTTGCGCGGCATCCGCGCCCTTGTCGTGTTGAGACACTCCCAGAGCTCGCTCGACACGATCTCGCGGGCCCGGCGGGCGTTCTCCCTCGCGGCCCCGAGCGAGTACGCGATCGACGCGGGCTCGGAGCGGTCGACGGCGAGGAGTTCGAGAACGTGCTGGCGGGTGAGCACCGTGCCCTCTGGCACGTCGGTGCCCATGACGCTCAGCAGGGAACGGCAGGCGAGGTTCTCCTCGATCCACGGGTCCTCGAGCAGCAGCTGCAGGTGCACGTCGAGGATGCGCGCGGTGCCATCGGACCGCTCGATGTAGCGGCCGATCCAGAACAGGCTCTCGGCGATGCGGCTCAGCATTGCGGCTCCTCGCCGACGGTCGCGGGCTCCGCCGGGCCAGTGCGGGCGATCCGGGTCGGCGTGCCGGCCCGATCGGGCCGCCGTGACCCGGCGTGGGGTGATGGACCGGATTCGGGGGAGGGAGCCGACCGGCCCTGTTGCTGCTGTTCCTGCTGGCCCTGGCCGAGCGCACGGTCCCTGGGCGCCTGGTCGATGTGGTGCACCTCGGTGTAGACGATCGGAATCGCCTCGGCGGAGGTCGCCTGGTCGGCGACGAGCCCCTGGATCGAATGCCGGGAGACTTGCAGCGGATCCTGGCCGACGACCCAGGTGTCCTTCGATCCGCCGCCCTGGCTGCTGTTGACGACGAGCTCGCCCTCTGGCAGCGCCACGCGGGTGAGTCCGCCCGGCAGCACCCAGACATCCTTGCCGTCGTTGACGGCGAACGGGCGAAGGTCGGCGTGCCTCGGTCGCATGCCGTCCTCGACGAGGGTGGGGATGGTCGACAGCTGCACCACAGGTTGGGCGATCCAGCCTCGCGGGTCGGCCAGCAGCCGCGTGCGCAACTTGTCGAGTTCCTCCCGGCTCGCGGCCGGGCCGACGACGAGGCCCTTGCCGCCCGAGCCGTCGACGGGCTTCACGACGAGTTCGTCCAGCCTGTCGAGCACCTCCTCGAGCGATTCGGGGTCCTCGAGCCGCCACGTGTCGACGTTGGGGATGATCGCCTCCTCGCCGAGGTAGTAGCGGATCAGGTCGGGCAGGTAGGTGTAGACGAGCTTGTCGTCGGCGACCCCGTTTCCGATCGCGTTGGCGATGGTGACGTTGCCGAGGCGGGCGGCGAGCAGGAGGCCGGGCGAACCGAGCATCGAGTCCGCGCGGAACTGCAGCGGGTCGAGGAATTCGTCGTCCACCCGGCGGTAGATCACGTCCACGCGGGTGGGGCCCGCCGTCGTGCGCATCCACACCCGCCCACCGGAGCAGAAGAGGTCCCGGCCCTCGACGAGCTCCACCCCCATGAGACGGGCGAGCAGCGTGTGCTCGAAGTAGGCCGAGTTGTAGACGCCGGGGGTGAGCACGACGATCGTCGGATCATCCACCCCCTCCGGCGCACTCGCCCGCAACGCCTGCAGGAGCTTGTGCGGGTAGTCGCCGACCGGCCGCACGCGCATGCTCACGAACAGTTCGGGCAGCGTCTGGGCCATTACTCGGCGGTTGGAGATGACGTAGCTGACACCGCTGGGCACGCGAACGTTGTCTTCGAGCACCCGCCACGCGCCGTTTTCGTCGCGGATGAGGTCGATGCCGGAGACCTGGATGCGCACGCCGTTCGCCGGAACGATGCCGGCGGCCTCGCGGTGGAAGTGACTCGACGAGCTGATCAGGGCCGCCGGGATCACGCCGTCCTTGACCGCGTTCTGCTTGCCGTAGATGTCGGCGAGGAAGGCCTCGAGGGCGAGCACTCGCTGCTTGATTCCGGCCTCGACGCTCACCCACTCCGCGAGTTCGATCACCCGGGGCACCGCGTCCAGGGGAAACGGCCGTTCCTCGCCGGCGAAGTCGAACGTGACGCCCTGGGCGAGGTACGAGCTGGCGAGGGCGTCTGTGCGCCCGCGCAACTCCTCCTGGGTCATCTGGGCGAGCGCGGAATGGATCTCCCGGTACGCCGTGCGCACGGAGTCCGGCGCGGCAAACATCTCATCCCAGGCCTTCGCACCGGTCTTTCGACCCGTGGTTGCCTGGGCGCCGTATCCGTCGAACAGGCCATCCATGGTGTGAGCCTAGACGGAAGATGTTGCGGCGTTGTTTCGCCGCTGCGTACCCGGCGTTTCGCGGTCGCCTCCCCTTCCGAAATCCATGCTCCGCTTGCCTCGACTCGGCGTGTTGCGCACGGCGCGCCGAGGCAGCGGACGAAATGCATGGATTTCGGAAGGGGAGAAGAGGGGAGGAGATCAGGCGCGGCGCACGGTGCTCTCTCGCGCGACGAGCTTGGGCTGGAATACCACCTGCCGAGGCGAGAGCGCGGGATCGGCGGCCTCTTCGAGCAGGATCTCGACTGCCGTCTGCCCAATGAGGGCGCTCGGCTGGCGGATGGACGACAGCGGCACGACCGCGGCACTGGCGAAGTCGATGTCGTCGTAGCCGATGAGCGCGATCTGGTCGGGAACCCGCACGTCGGCGCCCTGCATCATCAGGGCCTGAAGCACCCCCATCGCCACGAGGTCGTTGGCCGCAAACACCGCGTCGGGACGGTCCTCCGGAGCACGAGCCACGAGGCCGGCCCCGGCGATTCGGCCCTCGATCACACTGAGGGCGTCGAGGTGGATCACCTCGAGAGTGGCATCCGGATGCGCCGCGACTGCGGCCCGGGCGCCCTCGAGCCGGTCGACGACCTGCTGGATCTCCATCGGCCCGCCGATGAAGGCGATACGGCGACGCCCCTGGGAGATGAGGTGCTCCACCGCAAGCGCGCCACCGTCGACGTCATCGACCGATACCGAGCTGAAGGAGGTGTCGTCACTCGTGCGGTCGACGAGCACCGCGGGAATCCTGCGCTCTCTCAGCCGCCGGAGTCGGTCGGTGATGTCGCCGATCGGAGAAATGAGCACGCCATGTACCCGCTGCACCTCGAACAGGTCGAGGTAAGTCGCCTCCCGGTCCGTCTTTTCGTCGCTGTTGCCGAGGATCACCGAAAAGCCATCTCTGGCCGCCCGGTCTTCCGCTCCGCGGGCCACGTCGGTGAAGAAGGGGTTGCGCACGTCGAGCACGACGAGCCCGATGGTGGAGCTGTGACCCGCCCGCAGCTGCCGCGCGGCATCGTTACGAACGAAACCGAGCTGATTTATGGCCGCCTGAACCCGCGCGGAGACGGCGGCCGAGACCTTCTCGGGGCGATTCATCACGTTGGAGACAGTGCCGACCGAGACGCCCGCTAGGGCGGCGACATCCTTGACACTGGCTGACATCTGATTCCTCGAGTTTGATCGGCCGACGCCCCACTGCGTCACTCATTGCATGATGCCAGTAAACGCGCGCCTCACAAGACCGAATTCCGAGCGATTCAGAGTCCAGCTTGACGAGTGGACGCCGGAGTCATAGAGTGCATTTCGTTCCCGTTGTTAAAACGATTCAATAACCTCACAGTGGAGGATCAGGCGTCAATGACGATGAGCCCCAATAGCCCCGCACCCGCAGCCCTCGAACTCCGCGGGGTCGCCAAGTCGTTCGGCGCCGTCGTCGCGCTCGCCTCCGCCGACCTGCGCCTGGAGATGAACTCGATCCACGCCCTCGTCGGCGAGAACGGCGCCGGCAAGTCCACGCTCGTGAAAATCGTCGCCGGTCTCTACCAGCGCGACGCCGGTGATTTCCTCCTCCGTGGCGAATCGGTCGACTTCACCTCCACCGCCCAGGCCAAGGCGGCCGGCATCGCCGTCATCTACCAGGAGCCGACGCTATTCCCCGACCTGTCGGTCACCGAGAACATCTTCATGGGCCGCCAGCCGACGGATCGATACGGTCGAATCGACCGCAGGGCGATGAAGGCCGAGGCCTCGCAGATCTT
Source organism: Lacisediminihabitans profunda (assembly GCF_008040105.1). Taxonomy (GTDB): domain Bacteria; phylum Actinomycetota; class Actinomycetes; order Actinomycetales; family Microbacteriaceae; genus Lacisediminihabitans; species Lacisediminihabitans profunda. Next base: position 304,043 of record NZ_VRMG01000009.1, on the reverse strand, counting down.
CGAGCGGCTCGCAGTGCACATGGACCTCGATCGCCCGGCGGAGGGCCTGTCGATCGCCGATCAGCAACTCATCGAGATCGCCAAGGCGATCTCCCTCGACGCTCGCGTTCTCATCATGGATGAGCCGACGGCGGCACTCAGCGGTGTAGAGGTCGACCGGCTGTTCGCCGTCGCCCGCAGCCTGCGCGACGAGGGCCGTGGGATCGTCTTCATCTCCCATCGCTTCGACGAGGTGTTCGCGTTGAGCGACACGATCACGGTCATGCGCGACGGCCGCTACATCTCGACGGATGCGATCACCGACGTCACGGAAGACGAGATCGTTCGACGGATGGTGGGCCGCGACATCACCGAGCTCTTCCCGAAGGAAGAGGCAGTGATCGGCGACGTGCTTCTCCAGGTCGACGACATCTCGTCGACCGGGGTCTTCAGCAACGTCAGCTTCTCCGTGCGCTCCGGCGAGATCGTCGCCCTGGCCGGACTGGTCGGCGCGGGGCGCAGCGAGATCGCGCGCGCCGTGTTTGGCGTCGACGGGTACGACAGTGGCACCGTCACCCTCGGCGGCCGCCGCGTTCCCCGGCACAATCCGGCCGCCGCGATGACCCTCGGCCTGGCGCTCGTGCCCGAGGACCGCCGCAAGCAGGGCCTCATCCTCGAATCGTCCGTCGCGCGCAATGCCACGCTCTCCATCCGCACGAAGCTGAGCCGATTCGGTTTCATCACCTCCCGGGCCGAGAACGCGGCGGCCCGCATCTGGGCCACACGATTGCAGGTCAAATCGAGCGCGCTCGACACCCTCGCGGGAACGCTCAGTGGCGGTAACCAGCAGAAGGTCGTGCTCGGCAAGTGGCTCGCCACCGAGCCGACCGTGCTCATCATCGACGAGCCGACCCGCGGGATCGACGTCGGCACCAAGGCCGAAGTCCATCGTCTGCTGTCCGACCTGGCCGGCCGCGGATTGGGAATTCTCATGATCTCGTCCGAACTCCCCGAGGTGCTCGGAATGGCCGACCGCGTGCTCGTCGTGCGCGAGGGCCGGATCACCGCCGAAATAGCCCGAGCCGACGCGACGGCCGAGTCCGTCATGTTCGCCGCGACCCACGCCGAGGAGCCGGTCCGATGACACTCACCAGCACAGAACGACCGCCGACGAACGCGGTCGCCCGGCTCACCGGCCAGTTCTTCCGCTCCCGCGAGACGGGTATTCTTGCGGCGCTCGTCATCGTCATCGCGGTGACGACAATCGTCAACCCGACCTTCCTGTTCAGCTCCGACGGGTTCCGCGACCTGCTCCTCACGCCGTCGATCCTCATCCTCATCGCGGTGGGACAGGCGATGGTGATCATCACCCGAAGCGTGGATCTCTCGGTCGGCTCGGTCGTGGGGCTCACCGCCTACCTCGCCGGTCGCCTCTTCATTGACGTGCCGGGCATCCCCATCATCGCCGTGTTCCTGATCGCGGTCGCCGGCGGCGCCCTTCTCGGACTCGTCAATGGACTCCTCGTGGCCTACGGCAAGGTTCCGGCGCTGGTGATCACCCTCGGCACCCTGTATGCCTATCGCGGCATCAATGTGCTCTGGACCGGGAGCAACCGAATCAACTCCTCCGACATGCCGAAGGCCTTCCTGGGCCTCGGCACCCAGACCCTCCTCTTCATCCCCTCCCTCACGATCATTGCGCTCGTCGTCGTTCTCGCCGCGGGCTGGTACCTGCGCAACAAGCGCGGCGGCCGCGAGCTCTACGCGATCGGCTCCGACCCGGATGCGGCAGAACTCTACGGCCTGCGCGTTCCGCGACGCATCGTCACCGCCTTCGTACTCAGCGGCGCCCTCGCCGGGCTCGCGGGCATCCTGTTCGCCGCCCGGTACGGCACCACGAATTCGCAGACCGGAACCGGGTTGGAGCTGCAGGCGGTCGGTGCAGCGGTTATCGGCGGTGTCGCTATCTTCGGCGGAAGCGGCACGGTGTACGGTGCCGCGATCGGCGCGGTGCTGCTTCTCACCATCAACCGCGCACTCCCGATCCTCGGCATCCAGGACTTCTGGCAACAGGCCGTCGTCGGAGCGCTCATCATCGGCGCCATCGTTCTCGATCGGCTGCTCGCCCTTCGACTTTCCCGCAAACTGACCTCGGAACGGCAGGTGTCTCATGACTAGCCTCGACACCCGCTCACCCCTCGCGGCGAAGACGATCGCGAACTACGGTCGCCCGCTCTGGCGGCGCTGGCTCCTGAGCCGGGAGAGCGCCGTGATCGTGGCCGTGATCCTGGTTTGGGTGATCGCCTCCTCCGTCGTGCCCTACTTCGGCACGACCACGACGCTCGACTTCCTGCTTCTCGACGCGACGCCGATCCTCCTGATCGCGCTACCGATGACTTTCGTGATCATCACCGGAGAGATCGACCTCTCGGTGGCGAGCACTTTGGGGCTCTCGAGCGTGATGCTTGGGGTGCTGACCAAGGGCGGCATGCCCATCGAACTCGCGATGGTCTTTTGCCTGGTCGTGGGACTCCTCGCCGGTGCGGTCAACGGGTTCCTCGTCACGATCGTGGGACTGCCCTCGCTCGCCGTGACGATCGGCACCCTCGCCCTCTTCCGCGGCATCGCGGTCGGTCTTCTCGGCACGACCGCGATCACCACCTTCCCGCCGTTCTGGCAGAACCTCGCCCAGGCGCGATTCGGCCTCACCGGGATCCCGGTGGTCATGGTGCTCGTCGTCGTACTCATCGTGATCTTCGCGCTCGTGCTGCACGTCACGCCGTTCGGTCGCGGCCTATTCGCCCTCGGCCTGAGCAAGGACACGGCCACGTTCTCGGGCGTCAAGGTCAATCGCGCCAAGTTCATCGCCTTCCTGCTCACCGGACTCATCTCGGCCCTCGCCGGCATCTACTGGACGCTCCGCTACGGAAGCGCGCGCGGCGACAATGCGACCGGCCTCGAGCTCTCGGTGATCGCGGCGGTGCTCCTCGGCGGAGTCTCGATCTTCGGCGGCAAGGGAGCGCTGCACGGCGTCATCGCCGGGGTGCTGCTCATCGGGGTGCTGCAAAGCGCCCTCCGCCTGGCCAACGTCAGCTCCGACGCCATCAACATCATCATCGGGACGCTGCTCATCGTGTCAGTGCTCTCCCCACGGATTCTTGCCTGGGCTCGACGGCTTCGACCGTCGGCGCCCAGGCAAAGAAAATAGGCGCCCCACTGCACAGGAGCGCCGCCTGCATCACCATCCCAACGAAAGGAAGCACAACGATGTTGTTTCAGAAATCCAGCACGCGCACCGTCACGCGCACGCTGAGCCTCACCGCAGCGGCGATCGCCCTGGCCCTGGTGGCGACCGGCTGCTCGGCGGGCACCGCCGGCGGGTCCGGGTCGTCCGGGTCGTCCGGCTCGAAGAACTACAAGATCACCTTCCTGCCGAAGAACCTCGGCAACGCCTACTTCGACACCTCGGACAAGGGCGGCGCCGCGGCCATCAAGGAGTTCAAGGGAACCTACGCCGAGGTCGGACCGGCCACCGCCACCGCCGACGCGCAGGTCAGTTACATCAACACCCTCACGCAGCAGAACGTCGGGGCGATCGTGCTCTCCGCCGATGACCCGACCGCCGTGGGCAGCGCCCTCACCCAGGCCAAGGCCGCCGGGGTGAAGATCGTCACCTTCGACTCGGACACCGACGCCAAGTACCGCGACATCTTCATCAACCAGGCCACCGCCGACGGCATCGCGAAGATCGAGGTCGACCTCATCACCAAGCAGATCGGTGACAAGGGCGAGGTGGCCATCCTCTCCGCCGCGGCCAACGCGACGAACCAGAACGCGTGGATCGACCTTATGAAGAAGGATCTCGCCGCCAACCACCCGAACGTCAAGCTCGACGACGTCGTCTACGGCAACGACGACGATCAGACGTCGTTCGACAAGACCGCCGCACTGCTGCAGACGTACCCCAACCTGAAGGGCATCATCTCGCCCACCACGGTCGGAATCGCCGCCGCCGCGCGCTACCTGTCGACCTCCGCCTACAAGGGCAAGGTCGCACTGACCGGTCTCGGAACCCCGAACCAGATGCGGGACTACGTCAACGACGGAACGGTCACGGCGTTCGCGCTGTGGAACCCGGCCGACCTCGGCTACCTCGCCTCCTATGCGGCGAAGGCCCTGATCGACGGCACGATCACCGGCAAGGAGGGCGACAGCTTCAAGGCTGGCAAGCTCGGCACCTTCAAGGTCGGCGCCAAGGGCACCGTTCTTCTCGGCGACCCGTACACGTTCGACAAGAGCAACATCGCGAAGTTCAACTTCTAAGCAGCACCCACGGAGGCCGGGGTCGGCGGAGCAGTTCCGCCGACCCCGGCACCACCCGCTGGCGTCACTGCCGGCCAGGCCCTATTATTGAAACGATTCACCTAACTTCACCCTCTGCCGCTGAACCACGAGAAGGACACGAGAACTCCAATGGCGCAATTCACCCAGATCGCTGAGCTGCTCGCCCAGCAGGCCATCGAGCTTCCCTCGTGGGCGTTCGGCAATTCGGGCACCCGCTTCAAGGTGTTCGGCACGCCGGGCACACCGCGCACACCGCAGGAGAAGATCGCGGATGCCGCGCAGGTGAACAAATACACGGCCCTGTCGCCGACGGTCGCCCTGCACATCCCGTGGGACAAGGTCGACGACTACGCGGCCCTCGGCGCTTTCGCGACCGACCACGGCGTCGCGCTCGGCACCATCAACAGCAACACGTTCCAGGACGACGACTACAAGTTCGGCAGCCTCACCCATGTCGATCCGGCGGTGCGGCAGAAGGCCATCGACCACCACTTCGAGTGCATCGACATCATGCACGCGACCGGCTCGCGGGATCTGAAGATCTGGCTCGCGGACGGCACCAACTACCCGGGCCAGGGCGACATCCGCGGCCGCCAGGACCGCCTCGCGGACTCACTCGCGAAGATCTACGCCCGCATCGGCGAGAGCCAGCGGCTCGTGCTCGAGTACAAGTTCTTCGAGCCGGCGTTTTACCACACCGACGTTCCGGACTGGGGTACCTCCTACGCCCAGGTCTCGGCCCTCGGCGAGCGCGCCCTCGTCTGCCTGGACACCGGCCACCACGCGCCGGGCACCAACATCGAGTTCATCGTGGCCCAGCTGCTGCGACTCGGCAAGCTCGGCTCGTTCGACTTCAACTCCCGCTTCTACGCCGACGACGACCTCATCGTCGGTGCCGCCGACCCGTTCCAGCTGTTCCGCATCCTCTACGAGGTGATCCGCGGCGGCGGCTTCGGACCGGACTCGGGAGTCGCGTTCATGCTCGACCAGTGCCACAACGTCGAAGACAAGATCCCCGGCCAGATCCGCTCCGTGCTCAACGTGCAGGAGATGACGGCACGCGCGCTGCTCGTCGACGGGGCCGCGCTGAAGGCGGCACAGGATGCCGGGGACGTGCTCGGCGCCAACGGCATCCTCATGGACGCCTTCTACACCGACGTGCGCGGCGACCTCGCCGCCTGGCGCGAGTCCCGCGGCCTCGCCGGCGACCCGATGGCCGCCTACGCGGCATCCGGCTACCAGGCCGGCATCGCCGCCGACCGCGTCGGCGGTGTGCAGGCCGGCTGGGGAGCCTGATGGAGCGCGTGTGCTTCACCCTTCAGGTTCGACCCGACCTTCTGGACGAGTACCGGCGGCGTCACGCCGAGGTCTGGCCGGAGATGCTGGAGGAGATCCGGCTCTCCGGGCGTCGCAACTACAGCCTCTTCCTTCGGCCGGACGGCCTCCTCGTCGGCTACTACGAGACGGCCTCCGACTCGACGTCGGCCGAGTACCTCGCAAGGTCAGCGGTCGCAGCGCGCTGGGAGGCCGAGATGAAGCCGTTCTTCGTCTCGATCGCCGAGCGCGCCGACCAGGACGCCCCACGGCTGGACGAGGTCTTCCATCTGGAGGCCGGAGCCCCCGCAGCGGTCGACTGACTGACGCGACCATCACCCGCACAACAGCTCCCTGAGGAGCGACACCATCGAGGAAGAGCAATGACCGCCAAGCAGGATCTCATCAACCGCAGCAATCGCCTGGGCTCGGACCCGCGCGTCACGAACTACGCGGGGGGCAACACCTCCGCGAAGGGCTTCGAGACCGACCCGGTCACGGGCGAGCCCGTCGAGCTGCTCTGGGTGAAGGGCTCGGGGGGCGACCTGGGAACCCTCACCGAGTCCGGGCTCGCGGTGCTGCGCCTGGACCGGTTGCGCGCCCTCTCCGCGGTCTACCCCGGGGTGGACCGCGAGGATGAGATGGTCGCGGCGTTCGACTACACCCTGCACGGAAAGGGGGGTGCAGCGCCCTCGATCGACACGGCCATGCACGGGCTGGTGGATGCCGCGCACGTCGACCACCTGCATCCCGACTCCGGCATCGCCTTCGCCACCTCCGCCGACGGCGAGGAGCTCACCGCCAAGGCGTTCGGCGAGAATGTGGTCTGGGTGCCCTGGCGCCGGCCGGGCTGGCAGCTCGGCGAGGACATCGCGGCGATCAAGAGCGCCCACCCCAACGCGATCGGCTGCGTCCTCGGCGGCCACGGCATCACCGCCTGGGGCGACACGAGCGCCGAAGCGGAGGCCAACTCGCTCTGGATCATCGAGACCGCCGAAAAGTTCATCGCCACCAACGGGCGGGCCGAACCATTCGGAACCGCCTTGGCCGGTTACGCCCCGTTGAGCCCGGAATCCCGGGCCGCCCGGGCCGCCGCCCTCGCCCCGACCCTGCGCGGGCTCGCCTCCACCGACCGCGCCCTGGTCGGCCACTTCACCGATGCCGAGGTCGTTCTCGACTTCCTCGAGCGCTCGGAGCACCCCCGCCTCGCCGCCCTCGGCACGAGCTGCCCCGACCACTTCCTGCGCACCAAGGTCAAGCCGATGCTGCTCGACCTGCCGCCGACCGCGACCCTCGAGGAGCAGCTCGCGCGCTTTCACGAGCTCCACGCCGAGTACCGCGCCGACTACCAGGCCTATTACGACCGCAATGCGACTGCGGACAGTCCCGCCATCCGGGGTGCCGACCCGCTCATCATCCTCGTGCCCGGCGTCGGCATGTTCAGCTACGGCGCGAACAAGCAGACCGCCCGGGTGGCGAGCGAGTTCTACATCAACGCCATCAACGTGATGCGGGGTGCCGAGGCGATCTCCCGCTACGCGCCCATCGACGAGGCGGAGAAATTCCGCATCGAGTACTGGGCGCTCGAAGAGGCCAAGCTGCAGCGGATGCCGAGGCCTAAGCCCCTCGCCACCCGCGTCGCGCTCGTCACCGGCGCGGCATCCGGAATCGGCAAGGCCATCGCCACCCGTCTCGCCGCCGAGGGGGCCTGCGTCGTGATCGCCGACCTCGACCTCGAGAAGGCGCAGGCCGCCGCCGCGGAACTCGGAACCACGGATGTCGCGATCGGCGTGCAGGCCAACGTCACCGACGAGGACCAGGTGCAGGCCGCCGTCGACGCCACCGTGCTCGCGTTCGGCGGTCTCGACCTCGTGGTCAACAACGCCGGTCTGTCCCTGTCGAAGTCCCTGCTCGAGACCACCGTCGCGGACTGGGACCTGCAGCACAACGTGATGGCCAAGGGATCGTTCCTCGTCTCCCGCGCGGCCGCGAGGGTACTCATCGACCAGAAGCTCGGCGGCGACATCGTCTATATCTCGAGCAAGAACTCGATCTTCGCCGGCCCCAACAACATCGCGTACTCCGCCACCAAGGCGGACCAGGCCCACCAGGTGCGACTGCTGGCCGCCGAACTCGGCGAACACGGCGTGAAGGTCAACGGCATCAACCCCGACGGCGTCGTGCGCGGCTCCGGCATCTTCGCCGGCGGCTGGGGCGCCAAGCGCGCCGCCGTCTACGGCGTTCCGGAGGAGGACCTCGGCAAGTACTACGCCCAGCGCACGCTGCTGAAGCGCGAGGTGCTGCCCGAGAACGTGGCCAACGCCGTCTTCGTGCTCTGCTCCGCGGACCTCAGCCACACGACCGGCCTGCACATCCCGGTCGACGCCGGCGTCGCCGCGGCCTTCCTCCGATGACCGGACACGGCTCCCCCCGCCCTCCCGGCCCTTCCCGCCCTTCCCGCCCTTCCGAAATCCATGCAATCGTGATGCTCCGGCGGCGTGTTGACACAGACACGCCGGGCCCCACCGAGAAATGCATGGATTTCGGAAGAGGATGCGGGGGCTGGCGATGACGGAGGCGGTGGCCGCGGTCGACCTCGGCGCGACGAGCGGGCGGGTGATGCTCGGCTACGTCGGGCCGAACGAGTTACGCCTGGAGTCGGTGGCGCGGTTTCCCAACGGGCCGGTGACCGGTGCGGACGGCATCCACTGGCCGATCGATCGGCTCTTCGCCGACGTGCGCGCCGGGCTCGCCGACGCCGGCCGCCGGGAGCCGGGTCTTCGCAGCATCGGGGTCGATGCGTGGGCCGTGGACTACGCCCTGCTGCGCGAGGGACGGATGCTCGGCGCCCCGCACCACTACCGCGACGAGCGCAACTTCCGCGGCGTCGACGCCGTGCTGGCGGCCCTGACGCCGGCCGAACTGTACGCGGCGAATGGCCTGCAGCACCTGCCGTTCAACACCCTCTTCCAGCTCTCCGCCGATCTCGCCGACGGCACCCTCGCCGGGGCCGATTCGATGCTGCTCATCCCCGACCTCATCGCCTTCTGGCTCACCGGTCGGCCGGCCGCCGAGCGCACCAACGCCTCCACGACGGGCCTGCTCGACCTCCGCGGCGGCTGGAATGACGCCCTCATCGCGAGACTCGGCCTGCCGCGCGGCCTCTTCCCCGAGCTCATCGACGCCGGCACCACCCTCGGCACGCTCGCGGCCGCCATGGCCCTGGAGCTCGGCCTGCCGGAGTCGACCGTCGTGACGGCCGTCGGATCCCACGACACGGCATCCGCCGTTCTCGCCGTGCCGGCGGTCGACAGCGACTTCGCCTACATCAGCTGCGGCACCTGGGGCCTGGTCGGGGTGGAGCTCGACGCGCCGATCGTCACCGAGGCCGCCCGCCTCGCCAACTTCACCAACGAGGGCGGAGTGGATGGGCGGGTGCGCTTCCTGCACAACGTCATGGGCACCTGGCTGCTGAGCGAGTCGCTTCGCAGCTGGCAGACGGATGACCTCGCCGGCCTCCTGGCGGCGGCCGCGGCCGTGACGACGGAGGTCTCGGTCTTCGACGCCGACGACCCCCGCTTCCTCGCGCCAGGCGACATCCCGGCGCGGATCGCCGACTACTGCGGGGAGCATGGCCTGCCGGTGCCGCAGGGCCGCGCCGAATACGTGCGGAGCATCGTCGAGAGCCTCGCCGCGACCTTCGCGCGCACGGTGCAGCTCGCGAGCGAGCTCTCGGGCACGACGGTGTCTGCGGTGCACCTGGTGGGGGGCGGATCCCAGAATGAACTGCTCTGCCAGCTGACGGCCGACCGCTGCGCCCTACCGGTGCTCGCCGGGCCGACCGAGGCCACGGCCATCGGCAACGTGCTCGTCCAGGCTCGCGCGCTCGGGCTCATCACGGGGACCGTCGAGTCGCTGCGCGCGCGGGTGGCCTCCAGCATCGAGGTGCGACGCTACCTGCCGGGGGGCCGGCGGTGAGACACCACGACGCCGCGGGCGGCTACCTCGACATCAAGGTCGTCAGCGAGCGCTATCTGGATGAGGCGGCCGAGCACGCGGAGCACCCGACGCGGGCATCGCTCGACGGCGCCAGAATCGTGTGGTCGCGCGTCGCGGACCGCACCCTCGCCAACGAGTGGGCCTTCGGCCGGAACCCGCCTGGGCAGTACGCCTAGTAGGTGGCGCGGCCGCCGCTGATGTCGTACACGCTGCCGGTGGAGAAGCTGCACTCGTCGGACGCGAGCCAGTAGACGAGGTTCGCCACCTCATCCGCCCTGCCGAGCCTGCCCATCGGGATCTTCGAGATCATGTAGTCGAGCACCTCCGGGGTGTTCGCCGCATTCATCGGCGTCTCGATCACCGCGGGGGCGATCGCGTTGACGAGCACGCCGCTCGTGGCGAGCTCCTTGCCGAGGGACTTGGTGAGGCCGATGACCGCCGCCTTCGACGTCGAGTAGGCGCTGAGGTTGGGGTTGCCCTCCTTGCCGGCAATGCTCGCCATCGTGACGATGCGGCCCCAACCCCTCTCGCGCATGCCGGGCACGACGGCTCGGCAGAGGTTGAAGACGCCGGTGATATTCACGTCGAGAGTCTTCTGCCACGACCGGTCGTCGACCTCCCAGAGCGGCAGGTTCGGACCGATGATGCCGGCGCTGTTGATGAGGATGTCGATCTGCCCGATCTCCGCCACCGCCCGGTTCACCGCGGCGGAGTCGCTCACATCGAGGGAGAAGTCGGCGTCGGGCGACAGATCGAGGGAGAAGGTCTCGATTCCCTCCCGACGGAGTCGCGCCACGCACGCCTCGCCGATCCCGCTCTGTGCGCCGGTGACGATCGCGCGTCTCATGCCTGGCCCTCGTGCGGGAGTGCCTCGTGCAGGCGCACGCCGAGCGCGCCCCCGTCCTCTCCCAGGCCGGCGCGCGACGCCACCTCAGTGGGACTCACGCGTCACCCGGTCTCCGCTCGATCCGACCAGGAAGTCGAGGTCGGCCCCGGTGTCTGCCTGCATCACATGCTCGACATACAGCTTGGCCCAGCCGCGCTGCGGCGCCGCGTACGCGGCCTCGCTCGCCGCGCTCTGTCCGCGCAAGGCGAGTTCGGCATCCGACACGGCGAGGCTGAGCGACCGGCCGGCGACATCGACTGTGATGATGTCCCCCGTGCGCACGAAGGCGAGCGGCCCACCGGCGGCGGCCTCGGGCGCGACATGCAGGATGACGGTGCCGTAGGCGGTGCCGCTCATTCTGGCGTCGCTGATGCGCACCATGTCGCGCACGCCCTGCTCGAGGAGCTTGCGGGGGAGCGGCATGTTGCCGACTTCGGGCATTCCCGGGTAGCCGCGGGGGCCGCACCCGCGCAGCACGAGCACGGAGTCGGCGGTCACGTCGAGGTCCGGGTCGTCCAGACGGGCCCGCATGTCTTCGATGCTGTCGAAGACGACGGCCGGTCCGGTGTGCTGCAGCAGCTCCGCGGTCGCCGCGGCGGGCTTGATGATGGCACCGCGCGGAGCGAGATTGCCCCGCAGCACGGCGATGCCGGCATCCGCCATGAGCGGGCTCTCCCGCGGAAAGATCACGGTCTCGTCGAAGACCGGCTGGTCGGTGAGGTACTCCACGAGCGGACGGCCGGTGACGGTGATCGGTACGGGGCTGAACAGCTCCTTCACCTGGGAGAGGGCGGCGAGAACCCCGCCGGCCCGGTAGAGGTCGCCCATGAGGAAGGTGCCTGAGGGCTGGAGATTGACCATGAGCGGCACGTCCCGACCGGCGGCGTCGAAGTCGTCGAGCGTGAGGTCGAGCCCCAGGCGACCGGCGATCGCGAGGAGGTGCACGACAGAGTTGGTCGAGCCGCCGACGGCGGCCACCGCGACGATCGCGTTGAGGAAGGACTCCCGGGTGAGGATGTCGCTCGGTCGGCGGTCCTCCCGGATCATGTCCACGATGAGCCGGCCGGTCTCGTGCGAGAGGGCGAGCAGCCGGGAGTCGGGGGCCGGCGTGCCCGCGAACCCGGGAATGGTCATCCCGAGCGCCTCGGCCACGACGGCCATCGTCGACGCGGTGCCCATGGTGTTGCAGTGGCCCTTGCTGCGGATCATCGACGACTCGGACTGCAGGAACTGGCCGTTGGTGATCTGGCCGCCCCGCACCTCCTCGCTGAGCCGCCAGACGTCGGTTCCGCAGCCCAGGGCCTCGCCGCGGAAGTGGCCGGTGAGCATCGGGCCACCGGGCACCACGATCGCCGGGAGATCGACGGAGGCCGCGGCCATGAGCAGGGCGGGGATGGTCTTGTCGCACCCGCCGAGCAGCACGACGCCGTCGATCGGGTTGGCGCGGAGCATCTCCTCGATGGCCATCGCCGCCATGTTGCGCCAGAGCATGGCCGTGGGTTTCACCTGCGTCTCGCCAAGAGACACCACCGGGAGGTTGTACGGCACCCCGCCGGCCTCCCAGATCCCCTGCTTCACGCTCTCCGCAACCTCGTTCAGGTGGGAGTTGCACGGCGTGAGGTCGGAGGCGGTGTTGGCGATGGCGATCTGCGGTTTGGTCGCATCGAGGGCATTGTCCGGGAGGCCGCGTCTCATCCAGGCGCGATGGATATACGAGTTCCGGTCCTGGCCGGCATACCACTCGGCGCTACGAAGGTCATCCACGGTGATTCCTTTGCATTCCATTTATTCGAATGGTGTATTGCTATTCTGAATTATGTCACAGCCGGGCGCGCCGGCCACGAATCGAGGGCGGGAACACAATGCGGTTAGTCCGAGTCGGCCAGGCCGGAGCCGAACGCCCGGGCGCACTCATCCGCGACGACCTGTTCGTCGATCTCTCGGACATCGTCGTCGACTTCAACGAGGCGTTCTTCGCCTCGGGGCAGATCGCTTCCCTGCCGGCGGCGATCGCCGAACGCGAGAACGCGGCGACCCCGATCGGCGGGCGGCGGATCGGCGCCCCCTTCGCCCGGCCGCATCAGATCCTCTGTGTCGGCCTCAACTACCGGGACCACGCCGCGGAGACCGGCCAGGCCGTGCCACCGGAGCCGATCATCTTCAACAAGGCGCCGAACACGCTCATCGGCCCCAACGACGATGTGGTCGTGCCGCGCGAGTCTCAGAAGATGGACTGGGAGGTCGAGCTCGGCATCGTGATCGGCTCGCGTTCGTCCTATCTCGCCGACGAGACCGAGGCCGCCGCCGCCATCGCCGGCTTCGTGCTGGTGAACGACCTGAGCGAACGCGCCTGGCAGATCGAGCGCAGCGGACAGTGGGTGAAGGGCAAGTCCGCACCGACCTTCAACCCCGCGGGACCCTACCTCGTCACGCCCGACGAGGTCGGCGACGTGCTCGACCTGGACCTCTGGCTCGACGTCGACGGAACGCGCCGGCAGACCGGCTCCACCTCGACGATGGTCTTCTCCCCGGCGTTCATCGTGCACTACCTCAGCCAGTTCCTGGCCCTCGAACCCGGCGACCTGATCAACACGGGGACCCCACCCGGCGTCGGGATGGGGCTTTCGCCGCAGATCTTCCTGCACGGAGGCGAGACGATGACCCTCGGCATCACCCGCCTGGGCACTCAGACCCAGCGCGTCATCCCGGCCTCGGCCCGATGAGGGCACTAGTCGTCACCTCGCCCCGCCGGGCGGCAGTGCAGGAGTTCGACGCCCCGGTGCCCGGAGCCGGGCAACTGCTTGTTGATGTCGAGAGGGTGGGAATCTGCGGTACGGACATCGAGCTGTTTTCGGGCGAGATGGCCTACATCCACCAGGGCAGGACCCACTTTCCCCTGAGGCTCGGGCACGAATGGACCGGCCGGGTTGCCGCCGTCGGACCGGACACCGACGAGTCGTGGATCGGCGCGCGCATCGTCGGCGACACCATGCTGGGTTGCGGGGTCTGCGAGTACTGCCGCGCCGGCACCCACTGGGTGTGTCCCGACCGCTCCGAAGTGGGAATACTCGACGGCTGGCCGGGCGCGCTGGCGGAACAGCTCGTCATCCCCGCCCGGTTCGCCCACCGCGTGCCCGAGGCCGTGAGCGTCACCGCCGCCGCGCTGGTGGAGCCGGCGGGCAATTCGCTGCGCGCGATCGATGCGGCGGCGCTCCCACCCGGCGGCCGGTTGCTCGTTCTCGGCTCCGGCACGATCGGACTGCTCGCCGCCCAATTCGCCCTCGCCAAGGGCCGGGAGGTGCACGTCGCCGGCGCACGACCGAGCTCACTCGCCCTCGCCGCGACGCTCGGCGTCGAGCACACCCACCGCACCGTCGACCTCGATCCGGGCACGGTCGGGCGCTTCGATGCCGTCATCGACGCCACGAGCATCGACTCGAGTCCGGCCCTGGCCGCCCGCCTGGTGAAGCCGGCCGGCCGCGTGGTGCTGATCGGCCTCTCCAGCACGCCCAGCCTCATCGACACCCGCGAGCTCGCCCTCGGCGATATCACGGCGATCGGCATCCTCTCGGCCTCGCCCGGGCTCGTGGGGGCGATCGAGTACTTCGCCTCCGGCGCGGTGAACCCCGAACCCCTCGTGAGCGAGACGGTCGGGCTACACGAGGTCGCCTCCCGGCTCGAGGGCGGCCGGGGCCCCGACGCCGGACCCGGTCCCAAGGTTCACGTGGACCCCCGAAAGTGACCGAAATGACCGACAACGAATCCGACGACCCGCGCCTCGTCGGCTCCGACCGGGTGCTCGCCGTGCTGATCGAACTCGCGGAGCATCCGGGGGGAATCGGTCTCGACGACCTGAGCCGCCGGCTTTCCAGCTCCAAGCCGACCGTGCACCGGGCCCTGGCGTCGCTCAGGAAGGCGGGGCTCGCGAGGCTGTCTGCCCGCGGCATCTACGTGCTCGGGGACGAGTTCCTGCGGCTCGCCTTCCGCTACCAGGACCAGCGACCGGAGAGCGCGAGGGTCGAGCCTCTGCTGCGCCGGCTTGCCGCCGAGTACGGCGAGACCGCCCACTACGCGGTCCTCGACGGCGCCGACGTGGTCTACCGGGCGAAGGTCGATCCGCCGGACGGGGCGATGCGGCTGACCTCCACGATCGGCGGCCGCAATCCCGCCTATCGCACCGCCGTCGGCAAGCTGCTGTTGAGCTACGTCGTCGACTCCGAGGATGAGCTGAAGCGCCGGCTCGGCCCCGCGCCTCTCGTCGCCCGCACCCCTCGCACCATCGTCTCGACGAGGGCACTCTTCGAGGAGCTTCAGGCGACCCGCGAGCGCGGCTACGGGGTGGACGACCAGGAGAACGAAGTCGGCGTCAATTGCGTCGCGCTTGCCGTGCACCTCGAGCCGGGACCGCTCCCCTCGGGCGCGGTGAGCGTCAGCGGCCTCGCCTTTCGCTGCCCGATGGAGCGCCTCGTCGCCGCCGTCCCCGCCATCAGGGCGGTGATCGACGCCGAGCTGGGGCCATCCTGATGCCTCAGGCACGTCGGTACCGCGGTTCGTAGCTCGTCGCGATCGCACGGCGGCACCCCATCCCCCGGGGCACTTGCGCCCGGCCGCGCGGCTCGTATACTTGTATAACAATGTCCGTGTCACTGAAGACCACGTCCCTCCCCGAGGCCGTCTATGAGGCGCTCCGAGAGAGCATCGTCACGGGCTCGGCAACGCCGGGGTCCCTCATGACGGAGACCGCCATCGCCCTGCAGTACGGGGTCGCCCGGCCCACGGCGAAGGCGGCACTCGAGCGCCTCGTGAGCGAGGGCCTGCTCACCCGCCAGGCACACCACGCCGCGCGCGTGCCCGAACTCGACCGGGACGACATCGTCGACCTCTACGCGAACCGGGCCCTCATCGAGGAGGCCGCGCTGCACAACCTCGCGATGGCCGGCACTGTGCCATCCACTGCTCTCGCGCTGCAACGGCAACTCGAGGAGCACGCGGCGAACGACGATCGCGCCGCCCTGGCCCGCACCGACATCGACTTCCACCGCGCCCTCGTCCTCGCCCAGCAGAGCCCCCGGCTCAGTCGGCTGCACTCGCTCATCATGGGCGAGATCGAGTTGTGCATCGGGCAGGTGCAGGCCCAACAGCTGATCAGGCCGTCGGATGTCGCGGAGCAGCACCAGGGCATCCTCGACGCCGTCGCGGTGGGCGACATCGCCCTCGCCGGCCGGCTCACCCGGGAGCACATCTTCAACGCGCGGGACCGCCTGCTGCGCAAGTTCGACGACGACCACAACGAAAGCTGAGCCATGTCCTCCCTGCAACGACGATTCCCCCGACCGCGCGATCTCGCGCCGCTCATGCACTTCAAGACGCCGGAGCTCAACGCGAAGAAGCGCCGCCTGAAGAACGCCCTCACCATCCACGACCTGCGCACGATCGCCAAACGCCGCACCCCGAAGGCCGCGTTCGACTACACCGAGGGCGCGGCGGAGGCGGAGATCTCGCTCGCCCGCGCCCGCCAGGCGTTCGAGGACATCCAGTTCAACCCCGGAATCCTGCGCGACGTGTCCGTCGTCGACACCTCGTCGACCGTGCTCGGCGGCCCGACGGCCTTCCCGTTCGGCATCGCCCCGACCGGCTTCACCCGCATGATGCAGAGCGAGGGTGAGATCGCCGGGGCCGGGGCCGCCGCCGCCGCCGGCATCCCGTTCGCGCTCTCGACAATGGGCACGACCGCGATCGAAGACGTGAAGGCGACGAATCCGAACGGTCGCAACTGGTTCCAGCTCTACATGTGGAAGGACCGCGAGCGCTCGATGGCCCTCGTGGACCGCGCCGCCGCCGCCGGCTTCGACACCCTGCTCGTGACGGTGGATGTGCCGGTCGCCGGGGCGCGCCTGCGCGACAAGCGCAACGGATTCTCCATCCCCCCGCAGCTCACCCTCGGAACCGTCGTCAACGCCCTGCCGCGCCCCGAGTGGTGGATCAACTTCCTCACCACCGAGCCGCTCGCCTTCGCCTCCCTCGACCGCTGGAGCGGAACCGTCGGCGAGTTGCTCGACACCATGTTCGACCCCACGGTCACCTTCGAGGACCTCGCCTGGATCAAGGACCAGTGGCCGGGCAAGCTCGTGGTCAAGGGCGTGCAGAACCTCGAGGACGCCAAGCGGCTCGCGAGCATGGGAGTGGACGGCATCACTCTCTCCAACCACGGCGGGCGCCAGCTCGACCGGGCGCCGATCCCGTTCCACCTGCTGCCGGAGGTCGCCCGGGAGGTGGGCATGGACACCGAGATCCACCTCGACACCGGCATCATGAGCGGCGCGGACATCGTCGCCGCCGTGGCGCTCGGCGCCAAGTTCACGATGGTCGGTCGCGCCTACCTGTACGGGCTGATGGCCGGCGGCCGCGAGGGCGTCGACCGGGCGATCGAGATCCTCGGCGAGCAGATCGTGCGCACCATGCGCCTGCTCGGGGTGAACTCGCTCGAGGAACTCACCCCGGCGCACGTCACCCAGCTGGAGAGGCTCGCGCCCCGCGCACGCTAGTTGTACTGCCAGGGACGTTTGTTAACCAGCTGATGGATGGGGCCGGCTCAGGACGGCTCGGGCGTCCACGGGTGCCCGCCTCGCAGACCCCAATTGTGCAGGACGGCTCGGGCGTCCACGGGCGCCCACCCCACACACTCCAGTTGTGCAGGACGGGTTCTGCAGGACGGCTCCGCCGTCCACGGGTGCCCACCCCGCAGACTCCAGTTGTGCAGGACGGTTCTGCAGGACGGCTCGGGCGGATAGCGAGGACGATTGGTGCAGAATCGACGGGAGCGTCCTGCAGAGCGGGACCCTTCGGTTCGCCACCCCCTGCCGTGTCCTGCACAAGCTGTCCTGCATAAGATGTCCTGCATAACTGGAGTCTGCGGGGTGGGCACCCGCACCTCCGGGGCCCGTCCTGCAGAACGCGGCCCGACCGACGCGGGCGGCACAACTAGGCGGTACAACTAGAGGGCCGAGAAGGTCCAGCCTCCGGCATGCGGCGACCGGCATGCGGCGGAGGACGTCCGGGGCAGCCGCGAGGAGGTCCGCGGCGGCCGTGACGGGGTCGAGGTCCACGACCACGAGATCCGCAAACGTCGCCGACGGCCACACGCGAAACCAACCTGCCTGGACAGTACAGCTGGCGGCGGGTCAGCCCGCGATCGGCGGCGCGATCACTCGACCTGGGCCGAGACGTGCCAGGCTCCCCGCCGCACCGCCTTCTCGAGTTCTCCGGACCGGCGGGAGAAGTCGGCCGCCGACACGGAGACCGACACGGCCCCGATGACCTTGCCGCCGCGGGCCCGCACGGGGGCCGCAATGCACGCGAGCAGTGGTGTGTACTCCTCCACCTCCACGGCGATCTGCTGGGCGCGCACCTCGTCGAGCTGCTCGCGCAGCTTGGCCGCGTCGGTCACGCTGTGGGTCGTCAGGGCTCGGGGATTGTGGCGTTCGAGGAAGCGCGAGAGGGACGCGTCGTCCATCGCCGCGAGCATGAGCTTGCCGAACGCGGTGGCGTGCGACGCCTCGGCGAATCCCACGTGCAGCTGTCCGATGCGCGGATGCTCTGGCGAGTCCTCGATGTGCGCCACGGCGATGTCCTCGCCGCGGAACACCGTGAGGTAGGCGGGAGCGTGCACCGCGTCGTGCACCGAACGGAGGGTGGCCCGAACCTCGTCGGTGGCCACGAGCTGGTAGCGCAGAGCGCGGCCGAGCGTGTCGACGGTGCGGCCGAGGATGTAGCGGTGGTCCACCGCCTGGCGGCTCACGAACTCCTGCCGCTCGAGGGTCTTGAGCAGGCGGTAGGTGGTCGAGAGCGTGAGGCCGAGACGGCCCGCCAGCTCGTGGGCGGTGGCCCCGGACGGCGCCGCCCCGATCTCGCCGAGGAGGGCGAGCACGCGCTCGGCGGACTGGATGCCGGACCGGTCGGAGAACTGCGTCGCTGCAGACATGGGGCGAGTCTAGGCCGTGTGCCGCCCCGCGATCGAGGCCCATCGGGCCCCGTTTCGCAGATGGTGCGAAACCGCGTTGCCTCCCCGCGCCCCGGGACCGACGCTTGGGTCATCGGGCCCGTGTGACGAGCCCGATTTCGCATACAGAGAGGTATGACATGGCCAAGATCATCATCCTGACCGGGGACGCCGCCGAGACCCTCGAGGTCTTCTACCCCTACCAGCGCCTGCGTGAGGCCGGCTACGAGGTGCACATCGCGGCCCCGACCAAGAAGAAACTGCAGTTCGTGGTGCATGACTTCGTCGATGGCTTCGACACCTACACCGAGAAGCTCGGCCACATGTGGGATGCCGACATCGCGTTCAAAGACGTGGACCCGTCCGACTACGTCGCCGTGGTGGTGCCCGGCGGCCGGGCGCCGGAATACATCCGCAACGATGAGGACGCCAAGCGGATCGTGCGCTACTTCTTCGAGAAGAACGCGCCGGTCGCCGCCCTCTGCCACGGGCCGCTCCTGCTCGCGGCAGCCGGCGTGCTCCACGGCCGCACGACCTCGGCCTACCCAGCGCTCCAGCCGGACGTGGAGCTGGGCGGCGGGATCTTCGAGGGAGGCGCCGGGGTGGTCGACGGCAACCTCGTCTCCGGACGGGCCTGGCCGGACCACCCGGAGTGGATGCGGGAGTTCATGAAGCTGCTCGCGACCATCGAGTAGCCCGGGGCCTCAGCGGGGGCTGCGCGTGCGCAGACCGAGTTCGCGCGCGCCCTCGATGAGCCGCTGGTCGTAGGCGATCACGACATCCGCGTCGAGCAACACCGCCGTGGCGAGATGGATGGCGTCGACACTCCGCAGCGTGACGGGCGAGAGCCGGCGGGCGAGAGCGACCACCGCGCCATCCATCACCCCCTCGGAGATCCCGGACAGGGCGACGTCGGCGAGCAGCCGGATGTCGTCCGCGTTCTCGAAACCGAGCCGCGACCTCAGCGCCCGCGTCACCTCGACCCAGGCGAGGGACGAGGCGATGAGCACGTGGCCGCGCTCCACCCCGAAGGAGAGCTCCTCCTCCAGGGCGTCGGACTCGACCTCCTCGACCGCCCGCTTGATGAGCGCGCTGCTGTCGACGTAGAACCTAGCCACGGTCGGTGCGCCCCATCAGGTCGCTCGAGCGCATCGACGTCGGCAGCAGCAACCGTTGGCCGGCGCGCGCGAAGCGCGACCGCGGCGGGAGCAGGCGGTCGGGCGCCGACCCCTCCGCCGGTTCTGTGCCTCTTGGGGACGCTGCGGGGGCCGGCGGCTCGGCCCCGTCCAGGTGCAGGTAACTGGCGATCGCCGCCCGGATCACGTCTTGCTGCGACCGGTTGGACCTCTCGGCCTCGGCCCTCACCGCCGCTTCGGCGTCGGCCCTCAGCCGCAGATTCGTTGCCATTCGGCAATGGTACCGGAACGGTACCGAATCGGTACCACGCCTCAGGAGGTCGCTGTCCCGCGACGTCGGGGGTCCGCGATCGTGACCGCCGCGAGCGCCGCGGTGACCAGCGCGATCGCGAGCACGGACGACGGCACCCCGATCGTCGGGGCCGCGAGCGGCACGGCCAGCACCAGGGCGACGGCGATCGCGACGGCGGCCGGACGAATGGCGAGCCTGGTCACGAGGGGCGCGTGCAGGGCGGAGAGCGAGGCCAGGAACAGCGCGACCGGAACGGCCAGCGCGAGCGCCGCCCCGGCATCCGGGAGGGGCGCCGCACCTGCCCCGCGCTCCACCGCCACCTCGAGCGCCGCCCCCACCGCCGCGAGGGAGGCGAAGATGACGTAGTGCCCGTAGCCCCAGAGGAACGAGCGGTTGCGACGGGCGGCCAGGCCACCTCCCGCCGGCTCGAGGTAGTACAGCCACCAGAGCGCGAAGAGCAGCACGAGCCCCGCCGCGGCAACCTCGACGAGCCCGACGCTCACGCCGGTCGACGAGAGGCTCCCCTTCACCGCGATCGTCGCGGCGGACACCGACTCCCCGAGCAGGATGATCGTGAACAGGCCATACCGCTCCGCGATGTGGTGCGGATGCCACGACGTCATCCCGGTCCGTTCCGCCCAGATCGGCACCGACAGGTCGAGGATGGCGAGCACGAGGAACGAGGCGACGCCGAACTCCGGGGGAAGCGCCAGCCGCGCCACCCAACCGATCTGCACCGCCGTCACCCCGCCCGCGTAGCGGAACGCCGTGACCCTGCCTTTCGGGTGCTCGACTCCGGCGCGCACCCACTGGCTCACCAGTCCCACCCGCATGATGAGGTAGCCGATGGTTACGACCAGGTAGTCCTGACCCTTGAACGCCGCCGGCACGCCCGCCGCGAGCACGAGCACCCCCGCCATCTGCAGCATGGTGAGCAGGCGGTATGGCACGTCGTCGATGTCGTACGCGGAGGCGAACCAGGTGAAGTTCATCCACGCCCACCAGATGGCGAAGAAGACCATGAGGTACGGCACGATCCCGTCCAGGCCGTGCCCGTCGGCGATTCGTGCGGCGAGCGGGGCGGCGACCTGGGCGATCGCCACCACGAAGGTGAGGTCGAAGAGCAGTTCGAGCGGGCTGGAGGCGCGGTGCGGCTCGCTGGGGTTGCGCGCCACCATGCGGCCGCGGATGCTGGGCGACGTCATCCGCCCAGCATAGGCAACGACTACCTCGCGGCGGCCAGCTCCTGCAGCACGGCCTCGAGCTGTTCAACGGCCCAGTCCAGATCGGCCGCCTCGACAACGATGGGCGGCGCGAGACGGATGGTGGAACCGTGGGTGTCCTTGGCGAGCACGCCGCGCGCCACGAGAAGCTCGCACACCTCACGGCCGGTGGCGAGTTCAGGATCGATGTCGATCCCCGCCCAGAGGCCGACGCCGCGCACGGCGAGCACTCCCTTGCCGACCAGACGATCGAGAGAGGCGTGCAGGCGGAGCCCCAGGGTGCGCGAGCGCTCCTGGAACTCCCCCGTCTCGAGCAGGCCGACCACCGCGCGCCCGACGGCCGCCGCGAGCGGGTTGCCACCGAAGGTGGAGCCGTGCTCTCCAGAGCCGAGAACGCCGATGATGTCGGCGTTTCCGACCACCGCCGAGACCGGGACGATGCCGCCGCCGAGCGCCTTGCCGAGGAGGTAGAGGTCCGGAATGACCCCGACGTTGTCGCACTGGAACGTGGCCCCGGTGCGACCGAGACCGGACTGGATCTCGTCAGCGATGAAGAGCACGTTGCGCCGCGCGGTGATCTCCCGCACCGCGGGGAGATAGTCGGCCGGCGGAACGAGGATGCCCGCCTCGCCCTGGATGGGCTCGATGAGCACGGCGACGGTGTTGTCGTCGATGGCCGCCTCGAGGGCCGCCGCATCCCCGTAGGGCACCGAACGGAAGCCCGGGGTGAACGGACCGAAGCCGTGACGGGCCACCGGGTCGCTCGAGAAACCCACGACCGTGATCGTGCGGCCGTGGAAGTTGCCCTCGGCCACGATGATGTTGGCGTTCTCCGGCTCGACGCCCTTCACGCGGTAGCCCCAGGCGCGGGCGACCTTGATGCCGGACTCGACAGCCTCGGTTCCCGTGTTCATCGGGATGACCATGTCCTTGCCGGAGAGCTTGGCGAGCGCGGCGACGAACGGGCCGAGCTGGTCGTTGTGGAACGCGCGGCTCGTGAGCGTGACGCGGTCGAGCTGCGCCTTCGCCGCGGCGATGAGTGCCGGATGCCCGTGACCGAAGTTCACGGCCGAGTACGCCGCGAGGCAGTCGAGGTACTTGCGGCCCTCGACATCCGTGACCCACGCGCCCTGCGCCGTCGCCACCACCACGGGAAGCGGATGGTAGGTGTGGGCGATGTGGGCGTCTTCGAGCTCGATGAGTTGCGCGGAGGCCGAGGTCGACAGCCCCGAGATCACGCTCATCGTCGCAGCTCGAGGGTGCAGCACTTGACGCCCCCGCCGCCGAGCAGCAGCTCGGAGAGGTCGACGCCGATGGGGTTGTAGCCGCGCTCGAGCAACTGTCGCTCGAAGTCCTTCGCGCGGGCGGCGATCACGACGTTGTAGCCGTCGCTGAAGGAGTTGAGGCCGAGAACCGCCGCGTCCTCCTCGTTCACGAGGATGGCGTCCGGATAGCGCTCCCGGAGCACCGCCAGCCCGTCCTCGTTGAAGGCCGACGGCAGGTAGGCGATGTTGGGCGACTCGCCGGGGGCCGGTGCGGGGTCGAGCACGGCGATCGCGGTGTCCAGGTGGTAGAAGCTCGGGTTGACGAGCTCGAGCGTCACGACCTCGCGGCCGTAGATCTCGCCGATCTCCCGGTGGCTGTTGGAGGCGCTGCGGAAGCCGGTGCCGGCCAGGATGGCGTCGCCGACGAGCAGGAAGTCGCCCTCGCCCTCGTTCACGTTCTGCGGCTCGCGCACGTCGAAGCCGTTGGCGCGGAACCAGTCCATGTACGCCGGGCCCTCCGGCTGGCGCTCCTTGTAGGTGAAGCTCGCACCGTAGGCGATGTTGTCGAGGACGAAACCGCCGTTGGCCGCGTAGACCATGTCGGGCAGGCCGTCGATCGGATCGATGAGCTCCACGTCGAAGCCGAGTTCGAGGTAGGTGTTGTACAGCACTTCCCACTGGCGAACGGCGAGCGCCGTGTCGGTGGGGAGCCGCGGATCCATCCACGGGTTGATGCGATACACGACGGTGAAGAAGTCGGGGCGACACATCAGCACTGTGCGCTTGGTGGCGACGCGCTGAGGGGTCTTTTCGATGCTGGGTGCAGCATCCGTAATGGGGGTGGTGGCCGACACGAGGGCTCCTTTGGAGATCGGGGTGTGGGGTCGTTCCAGTGTCACACGCACACATCAGAACATTCAGCGCTTAAGGCGCACGAAATCGCTGAAATTGCACCCTGCGGCACAAATATAAACCGTAAGGTAGGGCCATGGACAGCCTGGACTACGGCATTATCGATCTTCTCCGCCAGAATGCGCGCGCCGGATACGGCGATATCGGCGAGGTGATCGGGCTTTCCGCATCCGCAGTGAAACGGCGCGTCGACCGGCTCGTCGCCGACAGGGTGATCCGCGGCTTCACCATCCAGGTCGACCCCGCCGTCGACGGGCTCGGCACGGAGGCGTACGTGGAGCTGTTCTGCCGCGGCACCGTGGCACCGGAGGAGCTTCGCCGCATCCTCTCCGGCGTGCCCGAGGTGGTGGACGCCGGCACCGTCACCGGCAGTGCGGATGCGATAGTGCACATGCGCTCGCGCGACATCCCGTCGCTCGAGCTCGCCCTCGAACGGGTGCGCGTCGCGCCCAACGTGGACCACACCCGCAGCGCGATCGTGCTCTCGAAGCTCATCCACCGGTCGCGCGAGTCGTAGCGCCCCTCGTCTCGCCGCTCGGCCCCCGCACGCGTGACTGTGCCCGCGTGACACATCCGTGCCGGGTCGAGCAGGCACAGTCACGTCACACGGGCACAGTTGCGGATGCCGTCGGCCGGGGCCGCGCGGCGGAGGCGGCGCGGCGGGCTCAGGCCGCGACTCCCACCCTCTCGCGCGGGGCTCCCTCCGCCTCTTCCACCAGGTACCGCGGATAGGCGGCCACGGTGAGGAAGGTCGGGAACTCCTCCTTCAGCGCCACCTCGCGGAACACCTCGATGGCGTCGGCGAAACGTCCGCCGGTGAACCCCAACTCCGCGATGTAGCCCTCGATGAGCGGCCGGGTGATGACCGTTCCCTCCTCGGTGACGGTGTCCTGGTGGATCCACTGCCAGATCTGCGAACGGCTGATCTCCGCCGTGGCGGCATCCTCCATGAGGTTGTCGATCGCCGCCGCGCCCACGCCGCGCAGCCAGGACTCGATGTAACGGATGGCGATGGACACGTTGCCGCGCACCCCGGCATCCGTCACGGTTCCCCCGGCCGAGCGGATGTCGAGCAGCTGCTCGGCGGTCACCGACACCTCCGGGCGCTGCCGGTCGAGCTGGTTCGGCCGGGAGCCGAGCACGGCGTCGAACTCGGCCCGTGCGGTGGGGATGAGGTCAGGATGCGCGACCCAGGTGCCGTCGAACCCGTCGCCGGCCTCACGCTTCTTGTCTGCTGCCACCTTCTCGAGCGCCTGCTCCGTGACCTGCGGGTCGCGCCGGTTGGGGATGAACGCCGACATGCCGCCGATAGCGTGGGCCCCGCGCTTGTGGGCGGTCTGCACGAGAAGCTCGGTGTAGGCCCGCATGAACGGCACCGTCATGGTGATCTGCGTGCGATCCGGCAGCACGAACCACTGGCCGCGGCCGCGGTAGTTCTTGATGATGCTGAAGATGTAGTCCCAGCGGCCGGCGTTGAGACCGGCGCAGTGGTCGCGCAGCTCCCAGAGGATCTCGTCCATCTCGAACGCGGCGGGGATCGTCTCGATCAGCACGGTGGCGCGAATGGTGCCATGGTCGATGCCGAGCGCCGTTTCCGAGAAGCTGAACACGTCGTCCCAGAGCCGTGCCTCGAGGTGCGACTCGAGCTTGGCCAGGTAGAAGTACGGGCCGCGGCCGAGCTCGATCAGTCGCTTCGCGTTGTGGAAGAAGTAGAGGCCGAAGTCGACGAGCGATCCGGATGCCGCGGTGCGGCGCCCGGTGCGGTCCACGTAGGTGAGGTGCTTCTCCACGAGGTGCCAGCCGCGCGGACGCATGACCACGGTCGGCTGCGTGCCGGTTACCCGGTACTGCTTGCCGTCGTCGCTCGTGTACTCGAGCCGCCCGCGGAAGGCATCGAAGAGCGAGAGTTGGCCCTCGATCACGTTGCCCCAGGTGGGGCTCGTGGCATCCTCCTGATCGGCGAGCCAGACGTTCGCTCCGGAGTTGAGGGCGTTGATGGCCATCTTGCGGTCCGTCGGGCCCGTGATCTCCACCCGGCGGTCTTCGAGGCCGGGGCCGGCGCCGGCGACGCGCCACGAGTCATCCGCCCGGATGGCGGCCGTCTCGGGCAGGAACCGCAGGTTGCGGCCGTTGCCCAGGTCGTAGCGCACCTGCATGCGGGCGGCGAGCCGGTCGTGCCGGCGGCCGGCGAAGTGGTCGTGCAGGTCGGCCAGAAAGCGCAGCGCCCCCGGCGTGAGGATCTCGTCGTAACGATCGCGCAGCGGGCCGGCGATCTCGATTCGTGAAGTCATTGTCGTTCTCTCTTTCGTGAGGATGCGGTCGTCCCGCCTTCCGAAATCCATGCTTTTTTGGATGCCACCCGGCGTGTCGTACCACGACACGCGGTGGTCGGCGAAGAACGCATGGATTTCGGAAGGGGAAGGGAGGGGTGGAGGCGAGCGGGATCAGTGGAACTGGGCCGTCTCGGTGGAGCCGGCGAGCGCGAGTGTGGCGCTCGTGGGGTTGAGGGCGGTGGCCACGCGGTCGAAATACCCGGTGCCGACCTCGCGCTGGTGGCGCGTTGCCGTGTAGCCGTCTGCCTCCGAGGCGAATTCGGCCTCCTGCAGTTCGACGTAGGCGCTCATGTGCCGCTCGGCGTAGTCCTTCGCGAGCGTGAACATGGAGTGGTTGAGGGCGTGGAAGCCCGCGAGGGTGATGAACTGGAACGTGTACCCCATCGAGGCGAGCTCCCGCTGGAACCGCTCGATCGTCTCGTCGTCGAGGTGCGACTTCCAGTTGAACGACGGTGAGCAGTTGTAGGCCAGCTTCTTGTCCGGGTACACGGAGTGGATGTGCTCCGCGAAGGTCCTGGCGAGCTCGAGGTCGGGCTCCGAGCTCTCCACCCAGAGCAGGTCGGCGTAGGGCGCGTAGGCCATGCCGCGGGCGAGAACCGTCTCGATTCCCGGCTTCGTTCCGTAGAACCCCTCCGGCGTGCGCGTGCCGTCGAGGAACGGCTGGTCGCGCTCGTCGACGTCGCTCGTGATGAGGTTCGCGGCGAGAGAGTCGGTGCGGCCGATGATGATCGTCGGGACCCCGGCGACGTCGGCCGCGAGTCGGGCGGCACTGAGGGTGCGGATGTGCTGGCTGGTCGGCACGAGAACCTTGCCTCCCATGTGCCCGCACTTCTTCTCCGACGCCAGCTGGTCCTCCCAGTGCACGCCGGCGGCCCCGGCCTCGATCATCGAATGCATGAGCTCGTAGGCGTTGAGGGGACCGCCGAAGCCGGCCTCGGCATCCGCGACGATGGGAGCCATCCAGTCCGCGGCCTCGCCGCGCTCGCTGAACTCGATCTGGCCGGCCCGCAGCAGCGCATTGTTGATGCGCCGCACCACGGCCGGAACCGAGTTGGCCGGGTAGAGGCTCTGGTCGGGGTAGGTCTGGCCGGAGAGGTTGGCGTCGGCCGCCACCTGCCAGCCGGAGAGGTAGATGGCCTTGAGGCCGGCCCGCACCTGCTGCACGGCCTGATTGCCGGTGAGCGCGCCGAGCGCCGCGACCCACTCGGGGCTGTCTTCCGAGCCGTTCGACCGGATGAGCTCCCACAGCTTCTCCGCCCCGCGTCGGGCGATGGTCTGCTCCTCGCGCACCGGACCGCGCAGGTCGATCACGTCCTGGGCGGTGTAGTCGCGGCGGACGCCGTCCCAGCGAGGGTCGAGCTGCCACTCGGTCTCGAGTTCGGCCGCGGTCTGGATCTGGTCGCCTGGGCGACGGGCTGAGTAGGTCATTGCGTGCTCCCGGTCGTGGAAATGATTGCTTCTCTTCGACTATTGGGCCTGCGGGAGGGGTCTTCACCGAGAAAACTTGCAGAAGATTCTCAATTCTTCTGTTTCGCGGAAGAAGCTCGCATGCCACCATGGAGGGATGACGACGACCGAGCTCCGCGGAGCGGACGATGAAGAGATGCTCGACACCCTCACCCTCGGCCGCCGCATCCGCCACCTCCGCACCGAGCGGGGCATGACCCTCGACGACCTCGCCTCGGCGGTCGGCCGTGCCCCGTCGCAGGTGTCGATGCTCGAGAACGGCAAGCGCGAGGCGAAGCTCGGCGTGCTGCAGTCGGTGGCGCGGGCGCTCGAGGTGCCCCTGGATGAGTTGCTTTCCACCGAGGCGCCCACCGGACGCGCCGCGCAGGAGATCGCCCTCGAGCGGGCGCAGCGCGGTCCGCTGTTCCGTTCGCTCGGCCTTCCCTCGTTTCGGGTGGGCAAGTCGATCAGTGACGAGGCCCTCGAGACCATCCTCGGCCTGCAGCGTGAACTCGAGCGCCTCCACCGTGAGCGGGCGGCGACGCCCGAGGAGGCCCGGCGGGCGAACACCCGACTGCGCACGGTGATGCGGGCGAAGAACAATTACTTCCCGGAGCTCGAGGTGCACGCGAAGACGCTGCTCGCCGCGGTCGGGCACGCGGGCGGCCCGCTCTCCCAGCGAGTGGCCTCCGACCTCGCCGCGCACCTCGGCTTCTCCCTGCACTACGTGAAGGACCTTCCGCAGACCACCCGATCCGTCACCGACCTCAAGAACGGCCGCATCTACCTCCCGCTCGGCGCCTCGGTGTCGCGCGACCCCCGGTCCGCGCTGCTCCAGGCCCTCGCGAGCTTCGTGCTCGGCAACCCGGAGCCGAAGGACTACGGCGAGTTTCTCGCCCAACGCGTGGAGACCAACTACCTCGCCGCCGCGCTGCTGATCCCCGAGGCGGGCGCCGTGACCTTCCTGCGCGAGGCGAAGGAGCTCAAACAGCTCTCGGTGGAGGATCTGCGCGACGCCTTCGCGGTGAGCTACGAGACCGCGGCACACCGGTTCACCAACCTCGCCACCGAGCACCTGGGCATCCCGGTGCACTTCCTCAAGGTGCACGAGAGCGGCACGATTCTCAAGGCCTACGAGAACGACAGCGCCGCCTTCCCCACCGACGCGCTCGGCGCGGTGGAGGGCCAGTTGGTCTGCCGCCAGTGGAGCGCCCGGCAGGTGTTCGACGTGGAGGACCGGTTCAGCCCGTACCACCAGTACACCGACAAGCCGGCCGGCACCTACTGGTGCACCTCGGCGATCCAGTCGACCCCCCAGGGCGACTTCTCGCTGAGCGTTGGCACTCCGTTCGCCACCGCGAAGTGGTTCCGAGGCAGGGACACCGTCAACCGGCGCGTCTCGACCTGCCCCGACGAGGCCTGCTGCCGCCGCGCCCCCGCCGACCTCTCGGCCAAGTGGGAGCAGTTCTCCTGGCCGAGCGCGCGGCTGAACTCGAGCCTGCTCGCCGCGATGCCCTCCGGCACGTTCCCCGGCGTGGACAGCACGGAGGTGTTCCAATTTCTCGAGACGCACGCGCCGGTGGCGGCCTCATGACCCTCGTCATCAACCCGAAGTCGAGCGTTCCCCCGTTCGAGCAGTTGCGCGTGCAGCTGCTCGAGAAGGTGGGCACCGGCGAGTTCGCGCCCGGCGCCAAACTGCCGACCGTGCGGCGGCTGGCCGACGACCTGGGGCTCGCCCCGAACACGGTCGCGCGCTGCTACCGCGAGCTCGAGCGGGACCAGATCATCGAGACCCGTGGCCGCAACGGCACGTTCGTGAGCGCGCACGGGGATGCGGCGCACCGGGAGGCGCAGGTCGCCGCGCGCGACTACGCCTCCCGCGTCCACAAGCTCGGCGTCGACGAGGCGGAGGCGCTGGCGATCGTCGCGGCCGCCCTTCGCGGCTAGCGCCGACACCGCCCGGCCGGAACCGGGCGTAACACTCACCTCCGCCGCGAGCGCAGCGGCGAGAATGGGGCGATGAGCGCCGCGCCGACCCTGCCGATTCTGGACCTCTCGAGACTGGATGCCGGCGGGCCGGAGGCGGAGGCCTTCCGGGCCGAGCTCCGGCAGGCCACCCACGACTTCGGCTTCTTCTACCTCGTGGGGCACGGCGTTCCGGTCGAGCTGCAGGAGTCGGTCATCCGCACCGCCCGCGCATTCTTCGACCTGCCGGACGCCGACAAGCTCGCTATCGAGAACCTGAAGAGCCCGCACTTCCGCGGCTACACCCGAGTCGGCGGCGAACTCACCCGGGGCACCGTCGATTGGCGCGAGCAGGTCGACATCGGACCGGAACGGCCGGCGGTGGCGACCGGAGACGGGATCGCCGACTACTGGCGGCTGCAGGGTCCCAACCAATGGCCGGCAGCCCTGCCCGAGCTCGAATCCGTGATCACGCTATGGGACGACGAGCTGTCCGCGATCGGCCTTCGACTTCTGCGGGCCTGGGCCGTCGCCCTCGGGGCCGACGAGCACGTGTTCGACGCGGGATTCGCGGCCGACCCGGCCACGCTCATCAAGATCGTGCGATATCCGGGCAAGTCGGACCCCACCCCGCGCCAGGGAGTGGGTGCCCACAAGGACTCCGGCGTGCTCACGCTCCTCTTCGTCGAACCGGGCAAGGCCGGCCTGCAGGTGGAAAAGGATGGCGAGTGGATCGACGCCCCACCCATGCCGGGGGCGTTCGTCGTCAACATCGGCGAACTGCTGGAGGTGGCGACCAACGGCTACCTCAAGGCGACGGTGCACCGCGTGATCTCGCCGTTGATCGGCTCGGATCGCCTATCGATCCCGTTCTTCTTCAACCCGGCCCTCGACGCGTCGATCCCGGTGCTCGATCTGCCCGCCGAACTCCGGGCGGAGGCGGCGGGCATCAGCGTCGACCCGACAAACCCGATCTTCGCCACCTACGGAGAGAACGGACTCAAGAGCAGGCTCCGAGCCCATCCTGATGTCGCGGCGATCCACCATCCCGACCTGGTCGGTCGCTAGGGCCGCGGGTGCCCGCCCCGTTCAGATCACGACGACGGTCGACGGGTCCGGGTTGCCGAAGCGGTGCGCGGTGATGCTCACCGCCTGCTCGTGCAGGAACGGGAGCAGCTCGAGCCGGCCGGAGACGGTGACCGGTCCGGCGAAGATCGCCACATCCGGATCCCCGCCGAGCGCGAGAGCGAGGGCGAGCCTGTCCCCGCCGATGAGCCGGATGCGGCCGGGGGTGCCGTTGCCGACGGCCGCCTCGCCGGACTGCAGTCGCGCGTGCCAGCGCGTGTCCGACTCCACGACGACCTCGCCGACATCGACCGGCGAGGCCGGACCGCCGAAGAGACGCACGAGCCCGGCCGCAAGCGGCACCGACGAGCTGATCGTCAGCGGGGAGCCGGCGAGGCTGGCCGCCGCGATCACGCGCACGAGCTGCGCCGGAGAGGCGCCCTCCGCCAGGCGAACGGTGACCGGCACCGGTCGGTAGCGGAAGACGTTCCGCTCGACGACGAGCCCCGAGACGTCTCGCGCGCCGCCGTACTCGGCAGCCCAGGCCTGCTGGTCGCTGACCGCGCCGGACCGCACGAGGTCGAATTCGAGAAACTCCATGCCCGGCTGGGCGGCCGCGATCACGGCCGCCACGCGGTCGCTCAGGCCCTCGAGCACGACGCTCGTGCCCGGCTCGGGGAAGACCGGCTGCCAGTCGCCGAGGGTGAGCAGGTAGTTGGGGCCGCCCGCCTTCGCGCTCGCGCCGACCGTCGACCTCTTCCAGCCGCCGAACGGCTGTCGGCGCACGATCGCCCCGGTGATGCCGCGGTTCACGTAGAGGTTGCCCGCCTCGACCGAGTCGAGCCAGGTCGCGATCTCGTCGGCGTCGAGCGAGTGGATGCCCGCGGTGAGTCCGTAGGCCGGCGCGTTCTGCAGCTCGATCGCCTCGGCGAGCGAATCGGCGTGCATGATCCCGAGCACCGGTCCGAAGTACTCGGTGAGGTGGAACTCGCTGCCGGCGGCGACGCCGTCGCGCACGCCCGGGGACCAGAGCCGGTTCGACTCGTCGAGCGAGCGCGGCTTCACGAGCCAGGATTCGCCCTCCTCGAGGGTCGTGAGTGCCTTGTCGAGCTTGCCGTGAGCCGGCTCGATGATGGGGCCCATGATCGTGGTCGGATCCTGCGGGTAGCCCACCCGGAGGGTCGTCACCGAGTCGACGAGCTGGCGCCGGAAGCGCTCGGACCTGGCCACCGACCCGACGAGGATCACAAGGCTCGCCGCCGAGCACTTCTGGCCGGCGTGGCCGAAGGCGCTCTTCACGATGTCCGCCACCGCGAGGTCGAGGTCGGCGCTCGGCGTCACGATGATGGCGTTCTTGCCGCTCGTCTCGGCGAGGAGGGGCAGGTCGGGGCGCCAGGAGCGGAACAGCTGTGCGGTCTCCCACGCCCCGGTGAGGATCACCCGGTCGACGGCGGGATCCGACACGAGCTGCCTGCCGAGCTCGCCCTCCTCGATGTCCACGAGCCGGAGCACGTCGCGCGGCACGCCTCCCGCCCAGAGTGCCTCCACGAGAACGGCAGCGCTGCGCCGCGCCTGCGGGGCGGGCTTGATGACGACCGCCGCTCCGGAGGCGAGGGCCGAGAGCACGGAGCCGGCCGGTATCGCCACGGGGAAGTTCCACGGCGGCGTCACCACGATGAGTCTCGACGGAACGAACTGCGCGTGCTCCACCCGCTCGAGCTCTCGGGCCCGCTCGGCGTAGAAGTGCGCGAAGTCCACCGCCTCGCTCACCTCGACATCGCCCTCGGCGATGGTCTTGCCCGTCTCGGTCGCCATGACCTCGATGAGGTCGGCCCGCGCCGCGGCGAGCGCCTCCCCCGCGCTGTGCAGCACGGTGGCCCGGGTGTCCGCCCGGCGCTGGCCCCACTCGGTGCCGGCTGCCACGGCCTCGGCGATCAGGCGCTCGAGCGCGGCGGGGTCCGTGATCCTGGCCGCGGCGATCCCGTCGATGCCGAGGCGGGAATCGGCGACCCGGGCGAGGATGCCGCGCCCCCACGCGCGATTCGCGGCGACCGCGGGATCGGTGTCCGGTTCGTTCGAGAACTCGCGCGGCGCGCCGTCGATGGGCCTGGCCGGCACCGGCAGGGTGCGATCCTGTCGCCGGTTGGAGCGGGGGACGGCACGATCCAGGGCGCGCACCGACGCGAGGAACCGCTCGGCCTCCCTGGCGAACACCGTCTCGTTCTGGGCGAGCTCGAACACCCCGGACATGAAGTTCTCGCTCGACGCGTTCTCTTCCAGGCGGCGGATGAGGTACGAGATCGCCGAGTCGAACTCGCCCGGGTGCACGACCGGCGTGTAGAGCAGAAGGCCACCCACGTCGCGCTTCACCGCATCCGCCTGGCCGGTGGCCATGCCGAGCAGCATCTCGAACTCGACCCGGGACTCCACCTGGCGCTCCTTGGCGAGAAGCCACGCGTGCGCCACATCGAAGAGGTTGTGACCGGCGATGCCGAGTCGAACCGCGTCCGTGCGCTCCGGGGTCAGCGACCAGTCGAGCACTCGCTTGTAGTTCGTGTCGGTGTCCTGCTTGGTCGAGTAGGTGGCGAGCGGCCAGCCGTGGATCACGGAGTCGACGTGCTCCATGGCGAGGTTCGCACCCTTGACCAGGCGCACCTTGATGCCGGCACCCCCGGCGGAGCGCCGGGCGGTCGCCCACGCGGTGAGGTCCTGCATCGCCGCGAGGGCGTCCGGCAGGTAGGCCTGCAGCACGATTCCCGCCTCGAGGTTCTTCAGTCGCCCCTGCTCCAGGATGCGCTTGAACACCGCGATCGTGAGGTCGAGGTCGCGGAATTCCTCCATGTCGAGGTTGATGAACTTGCGCGTGGCGGACACCGCGGCGAGTTCGTAGAGCGGGGTGAGCCGGTCCACGACTCGCTCGACGGTCTCGTCGAACGACCACATCGAGAGCTGGGCGGAGACCGAAGACACCTTGATCGAGACATAGTCGACGTCGTCGCGCTCGAGCAGCTCGCGCGTGCCCTGCAGGCGGCGGTCGGACTCCTCGTCGCCGAGCACCGCCTCGCCGAGCAGATTGAGATTGAGCCGGATGCCGGATCCGCGCAGCGCGGACATGCTCTTGTCGAGGCGCTTGGGCGTCGCGTCCACGATGAGGTGGCCCACCATCCGGCGCAGCACGGCGCGGGCCATCGGCACGATCGGCCACGGGATGAGCGGGGCGAAGCCGCCGCCGAGCTGGATCACGAATCGCATGTACCAGGGCAGGAAGGCCGGCACCGCTCGGGAGAGCCGCTCGAGGTTGCGGCCGGCGACCCGCAGGTCCTCCGGGCGCACCACCCGGTCGACGAAACCGATCGTGAAGTCAAGTCCCCGGGGGTCCTTGAGCACGCCGGCGAGGCGTTCCGCGGACTTGTCGGGGGCGACATCCGTGCTCTCGGCGAGCCAGCGGCGGACGGTGGCGATGGCCTCCACCGCCAACGGGTCGAGGCTCAGAGGCGAATCGGGCGCGTACGTCGACATGGTACGAGACTACTTGCGGGACGACCGGCGCGTTCCGCCGCGGGGCGCACGGCACGTGCGTGCAGCGGCCCCGCAAGCAAAAGTTCGCCATTCCGAGCACCCGCGGCGGTGCAGTTGAGCCGATTCCGGCCGCCTCGGCGCAATCCGGCGTCTGGATCAGGCCCGCGGCGAGCTCGCTCGCGGTCCCCCGGAGGGGCTTGAGCGCGCCCGCCCGGGCCACCGTCTGGTCGAACACGGCGTTCCCCGCGACGTGGGTGTTGTGGAGGTTCCCCGATCCGATGATGCTGCCGATCTTCCCCGACACGAAGAGCCTCTCTCGACAGGGTGGTGATGCGTCGACGTCATCCCCCATTGGTTGATGTATCAACTACTGAGTAGAATGGTGCAATGAGCGAGTCCGACGCCCTGAGCGACAGCGAACTGGAGGTCTGGCGCGCCTTCTACGTGATGCGCCGGCGGCTCGACCGTGCCCTCGACCTGCAGTTCCAGAGGGACTCCGGCCTCTCGGCCTCCGAGTACGAGGTGCTCTTCGCCCTCAACGACGCGCCGAACCGCCAATTGAGAAGCCGGGACATCGCCGCCGGCATCGGCTGGGAGAAGAGCCGCGTGTCGCACCTCGTCTCCCGCATGGAGAGACGCGGGCTGGTGGCGAGGGCCGAATGCGAGACCGACGCTCGCGGATCCTGGATCGGCCTCACCCCCGACGGGCGGCGCGCGGTGCTGCGGGCGATTGGCGGCCACCTCGCCGCGGTGCGGCGGTATTTCTTCGACGCGCTCGAACCGGAGGATGCCGAGCGGCTGCTCAGACTCTCCGGCCGGGTGGTCGACGCCATCGGTTGCGCCGCCGACGAGGACGCGCCCGCGGGCGACACCGCACTGCACGGCGACGCCGCGTGAGCGGCCGGGACGTCGTGATCGTCGGCGGCGGGCATAATGGCCTCGTCGCCGCGACCTACCTCGCGCAGGCGGGCAAGTCCGTGACCGTGCTCGAGCGGCTCGACGACTTCGGCGGCGCCGCGGTCTCCACCCAGACGTTCGAGGATGTCGACGCCCGGCTCTCCCGGTACTCCTACCTGGTGAGCCTGCTGCCGGCTCGGATCATCCGGGAACTCGGCCTCGACATCCGTCTGCTCCGCCGGCGTTACTCCTCCTACACGCCCGAGCCGGGCACGAGCCGCGGCCTGCTCGTCGACAACGGCGACGCCGAGGCCACGGCGCTGTCCTTCGCGGCGGTCGGCGCCGCGGCTGACGCGACCGCCTGGCACGAGTTCTACGGGCGGACGGCGCATCTCGCACGCAGGCTCTTCCCGAGCGTGTGCGAGCCGCTGATGACCCGGGCAGAAGCACGAAGGGCGGTCGACGACGACCGCGCGTGGCACGACTTCATCGAGCGACCCATCGGCGAGGTGATCGAACGCACCTTCGCGAACGACCTCGTGCGCGGGGTCGTGCTCACGGACGCGCTCATCGGCACCTTCGCGCCGGCCCACGACGCGACCCTCGCGGCCAACCGCTGCTTCCTCTACCACGTGATCGGCGGCGAAACCGGAGACTGGGACGTGCCGGCCGGCGGCATGGGCGCCGTCACCGGCGCCCTCGAGAACGCCGCCCGCGACGCCGGCGCCACGCTCGTCTCCGGCGCGGAGGTCACCGCCCTCACCCCCGACGGCGAGGTGAGCTACCGTCATCTCGGTGCCGAGCGGACGATCGCGGCAACCACGATCCTCGCGAACGTCGCGCCCCACGTGCTCGCGCGGCTGCTCGGCGACCGACCGACCGAGCGCCCGGAGGGCGCGCAAGTGAAGGTCAACCTCTTGCTCGAACGGCTTCCCCGCCTGCGTGACTCCGGCGTGGATCCGGCCGCCGCGTTCGGGGGCACCTTCCACATCAACGAGGGCTACTCGCAGCTGGAGGGGGCATACCGATCGGCGACCGCCGGCGAACTGCCGAGCCCGCTGCCCGCCGAGATCTACTGCCACTCCCTCACCGACCCCAGCATCCTTTCTCCGGAGCTTTCGGCATCCGGCGCCCATACGCTCACGGTTTTCGGTCTACACACGCCCGATCGGCTGATTACTCCGGAGAACAACGATGCGATGCGTGCCTCTCTCACCCGCGCGGTGCTCGACTCGCTGGACTCGGTGCTCGCCGAACCGGTGGAGCCCCTGCTGATGACCGATGCGGCCGGCCGGCCCTGCCTCGAGACGAAGACCACCCTCGACCTCGACGATGCCCTGCACCTGCCGGGCGGCAACATCTTCCACGGCCCCCTGTCCTGGCCGTTCGCCGACGATTCGGATGCGCCGGCGACTCCGGCCGAGCGCTGGGGCGTCGCGACGACTCACGAGCGCATCCTGCTCTGCGGGGCCGGCGCAAGGCGCGGCGGCGGCGTGAGTGGTATCGGGGGCCACAACGCGGCGATGGCGGTGCTCGAGAGCCGCTGACCCGGGCGGTGG
Organism: Lacisediminihabitans profunda; assembly: GCF_008040105.1. Classification (GTDB taxonomy): domain Bacteria; phylum Actinomycetota; class Actinomycetes; order Actinomycetales; family Microbacteriaceae; genus Lacisediminihabitans; species Lacisediminihabitans profunda. The sequence continues at coordinate 267,910 of NZ_VRMG01000009.1, read as the reverse complement.
GATGCAGCCCGCCTCTTTACCTACCGGCCCGCGGCTGGCTAGGCTCTCTCGAAGCAGTACTCGAACAGGGAGCAAGCGATGGCAACATTCGACCAGTTTGCGAACCAAGGCGGTGCGGCGGCCGGGGACGCAGCGGAAGCGGCGGCCGCTCAGGCCTCGGCGGACGAACTCCTCAAGCAGACGGCGGACGCCGCGGGAGCCGCCGACTTCGGCGGAGGTCCGCTCGGCGAGCTCGACGAGCCGTCGGCGAAGGACCAGCCGGCCGAGTAGCGCGGGTCAGTCCCACTCGCTCGGCGCCGATCCGCGTGCGGGCGGAAGGGCGACGTCCGCCGCCCAGCGGGTGACCCACGCCGGCAGTGTGCTGCCGGAGATGTCGATTCCCGCCACCGAGGCGAGTTCGGCCGTCGACACCGTGCCGCCGGTCTTCCGCACGAAGCGCGAGCGCATCGTCGCCCGCGCGTAGATCTCTCCCCCGGCCACAGCGCGCTGCTCGACGTAGACCGCCTTCTCGTCGTAACCGACAATGCGGGTTTCAATGCTGAATCGTTGCCAGGGCTGCAGGGATCGCCGGAAGCTGATGGTCTCATCCGCCATCACCGGATAGAAGCCCGCCTTCATCAGCCGGGGCAGCACCCCGGAACGCTGCATGAGGTCCATTCTCCCGAGATCCATGATCGAGAGGTAGACGCCGTTGTTCATGTGCCCGAGAACGTCCAGGTCGGTGGGCAGTACCCGGAAGCTGATCCGACCGACGTCGTGCACGTCGAGTCCCCGGCGGTTGCGGCGAAGCCAGACGAGAAAGGTCCTGAAGAGAAGGTGCACCGCTTCACGCTAGCTCAGTGCGAGCGGTGATCCTGGACGGTCATCCGCGGCCCGAATCGTGGCTTGGCGAACCCGCTCGCCTCGATGAGCCGCATGACCCGCTGCCGATGGCCGGTCCACGGGGCGAGGAGCTCGAGCATTCCGTCGTCGTCGACCGGCTTGCCGATGAGCGCCCAGCCGACCACCGCCGGCAGGTGGTAGTCGCCGACGCTCACGGAGTCCGGATCGCCGTGCGAGCGCTGGCTCGTCTCGGCCGCGGTCCAGGCGCCGACCCCGGGCACCGACCTCAGCCGCGCCACGACATCGGGCCCGCCCCGACCGACGGCAAGCGTGCGCTCGAGGCCCGCGGCGACGGCGGCCGCGGCGAGCGCCGTGCGTGAGCGCTGGGGGCCGACGCCCGCCCTGTGCCACTCCCAGGAGGGGATCATCCGCCAGACCCGCGGCGACGGGAAGACTCTCATGCCGGTCGGGGCTGGACCGGGTGCCGGCTCGCCGTGCGCGCGGATGAGCTGGCTCCAGGCCCGGCGCGCCTCCAGGCCGGTGACCTTCTGCTCGAGAACCGCGGCGAGCAGCATCTCGAAGACGAGGCCGGTGCGAAGCAGCCGCAGCCCCGGATTGCGGCGCCGGGAGTCAGCGAGAAACGGGTTCTGCGACACGTCGAAATCGCCCGGGTCGTCGCCGCCGCCGAGCAGCTCCGGCACCCCGGCGATCGCCCACTCCGCGCCGTCCCCCCACGCGGTGGCCCGGATTTCGCCGCCGCGCTGGGCGAGGTGCAGGGTGGCCGGTCCGGCCGGGGTCGGCAGGGTTCGCCAGACGCCGGAGCCGTCCCACACCATGGTCGGGTCCTGGCTGCCACGGCTGAGCGGCCGGAGGGTGAGACTCAGGCTGACGGGATGGCGCGGCGCGTAAGTCGAGCGCAGAGGCGCGGAGTCCGCCGAGGCGGCGGTCTCGGCGCCCGTCGCGATCGGCGTTCCCATGCACAGCAGACTACGTCCCCACCCCTCTCGAAACCACACGGCGGGGGCCACTCAGCGCGGAAAACGTAGAATCGGTCGGTGGCCGTCCCCAAGATCCTGCTGTTCTACCGCTTCACGCCACTCGCCGACCCGGACGCGATCCGCCTCTGGCAGCGCGACCTGTGCGAGTCTCTCGGCCTGCGCGGCCGCATCCTCGTCTCGAAGGACGGCATCAACGGCACCGTCGGCGGCGAGCTGAAGAACGTGAAGCGCTACCTGCGCAAGACGCGGGAGTATGCGCCGTTCGCCGGGTTGGATGCCAAGTGGAGCGAGGGTCGCGGAGACGACTTCCCGAGACTGAGCGTGCGGGTGCGCGACGAGATCGTGAGCTTCGGCGCCCCGGGCGAGCTGCGCGTCGACGAGAACGGCGTGATCGGTGGTGGAGAGCGGCTGAGCCCCGAGCAGCTGCACGAGCTCGTAGAGCGCGAGGAGGTGGTCTTCTTCGACGGCCGCAACTCCTTCGAGGCCGAGATCGGCCGGTTCGCCGGGGCCGTCGTGCCCGACGTCGCCACCACCCGGGAGTTCGTCGCCGAGCTCGACAGCGGCAAGTACGACCACCTCAAGGACAAGCCTGTCGTCACCTACTGCACGGGCGGCATCCGGTGCGAGGTCCTCTCCTCCCTCATGGTGAGCCGCGGGTTCGAGAAGGTCTACCAGCTCGACGGGGGGATCGCCCGCTACGGCGAGACCTACGGCGACTCCGGGCTCTGGCAGGGCTCGCTCTACGTCTTCGACAATCGGATGTCGATCGACTTCTCGGCGGACGCTCTCACCATCGGGCGCTGCTATCGGTGCGGCGAACCGACGAGCCACATGCAGAACTGCGGCGAACTGTCCTGCCGCGAGCAGCTCGTCGTGTGCACGGACCACGCCGCGACGACCGCGTGCTCGCGGCATCCGCTGTCCTGACGGGACGCCGGGCGGGGTCTCGAGGCGCTGGTGAACGGAGTGACCCCGAACTTGCGGAATGATGGTGCCATGAGCATTGGAATTCTCACCAGCGGCGGAGACTGCCCGGGCCTCAACGCGGTGATTCGGGGCGCCGTCTTGAAGGGCACCCAGATCTACGGTCAGGAGTTCGTCGGCTTCCGCGACGGCTGGCGCGGAGTGGTCGAGGGCGACATCGTCACCCTCGAGCGCAAGGACATCCAGGGCATCGCCAAGCAGGGCGGGACCATCCTCGGCACCTCGCGCACGAACCCGTTCGAGGGTGAGGGCGGCGCCGACCGCATCAAAGAGAACATGGACCGACTCGGGGTCGACTCGCTCATCGCGATCGGCGGCGAAGGCACCCTCGCGGCGGCCAAGCGCCTCACGGATGCCGGGATCAAGATCGTGGGCGTGCCGAAGACGGTGGACAACGACCTCTCCGCCACCGACTACACCTTCGGCTTCGACACCGCGGTGCAGATCGCGACCGACGCCATGGACCGCCTGCGCACCACCGGGGACTCTCACGGCCGCTGCATGGTCGCCGAGGTGATGGGCCGCCACGTCGGCTGGATCGCCCTGCACTCCGGCATGGCGGCCGGTGCGCACGCCATCCTCATCCCGGAGCAGAAGACCAGCATCGACCAGATCGTGGCGTGGGTGACGTCCGTTCGCGACCGGGGGCGGGCCCCGCTCGTCGTCGTCGCCGAGGGCTTCCACCTCGACTCCATGGACGACGCCCACTCCGAGCGTGGCCTCGACGCGTTCGGCCGTCCCCGGCTCGGCGGCATCGGCGAGCTCATCGCCCCGATCATCGAGGAGCGCACGGGAATGGAGACCCGGGCGACGACCCTGGGCCACATCCAGCGGGGCGGCACCCCCACGGCCTACGACCGGGTGCTCGCCACCCGCTACGGCATGGCCGCCGTGGACATGATCATGCACTCCCGCTGGGGCAGGATGGTCGCGCTCAGCGGCACGACGATCACCCATGTGGCTTTCGAGGATGCCCTCGGCAAGCTCAATACGGTGCCCCAGTCCCGCTACGACGAGGCCGCCATCCTCTTCGGCTGACGCCGACCGCAGACTCGGCCACGGCATCCGCCATACTTGCGAGCATGACTGCACTTTTCGTGATCGGGCTCGTCTTCGCCGGGCTCGCCGCCGTCGTCCACGTCTACATCTTCACGCTGGAGAGCCTCAACTGGACGAAGCCGCGCACCTGGAAGATCTTCGGCATCGCGAGCCAGGCCGACGCCGACACGCTCAGGCCGATGGCGTACAACCAGGGCTTCTACAACCTGTTCCTCACGATCGGCATCGTCGTCGGGATGCTGCTGCTCGCCTCCAGCCGCCCGGCCGGTCTCGCGCTGATCTTCATGGGCACCGGAAGCATGGTGCTCGCCGCCCTCGTGTTGATCTCGACCGGGCGCGCAAACGCCCGCTCGGCCGCGATCCAGGGAGTGTTGCCCCTCCTGGGGATCGTGTTCCTGCTGCTGTCGCTGCTGTAGTCCCCGCCAGCGAGGTGCCCATTTCTGCCGGTTCCTCCGCCGATGAGTCGGCAGAAGTGGGCACCCCAGTGGGAGGTGCGGAGGCTAAACTCCTTCTTCGGCTGGCCGGCGTTCCCCTGGAGGCGATCGCCGATGACTACGAAGCGGCGGTCCGGCGGGTCAACGCGCACCTGTGGACGACGCCGGAACCGCGGCGGGAGGATGCCCACACCTCGTGCCCGGCGCCCCCGGGTCTTGTCGTGCCCGGCACCCCCGGGTCTTGACGTGCCCGGAACCCCGTCCCCGAATCCCGTCCCCGACTCGCCGAGGTGCCCACTTCGGCCGGTAAGGCGACCGCCGTCGCGGCAAAAGTGGGCACCTCGAGGAAACGCGGCGCCCTGCGGACGCAGGCGCGCAGGCGCGCAGGCGCGTGAGCGCGTGAGCGCGCAGGTCGCCGGGTCGAATCAGGCGGGAGGCACGGGGGCGGCCGCGGCCCGAGCCGCGGCGGGCAGGGCGTCGAGGATGCGGGAGACCGCAGCGTCGTCGTGCGCGGCCGAGACGAACCAGGCCTCGAACACCGAGGGCGGGAGCGAGACCCCCGCGTCGAGCATGGCGTGGAAGAACGGGGCGTAGCGGAACGCCTGCTGGGCCTTCACGTCGGCGTAGTTGCGCGGCGCGGTCGCGGCGAAGGCGAATGAGAACAGGTTGCCCGCGCGCTGCACGGTGTGCTCGACCCCCTGCGCGGCGAGAGCGGCGGAGACCGCGGCGGAGAGCCGGTCTGCCACGGCGTCCAGCTTCGCGTAGACGGCGGCATCCGCGGCCCGGAGCGTGGCGATTCCCGCGGCCACCGCGACCGGGTTGCCGCTGAGCGTTCCGGCCTGATAGACCGGGCCGAGGGGGGCGAGCCGGTCCATGATGTCGGCGCGGCCGCCGAGTGCGGCGAGCGGCATGCCCCCGCCGATGACCTTGCCGAAGGTGAAGAGGTCCGGTTGCCAGCCGGCGCCATCCGGCACCACTCGGGCGGCCTCGAGGCCCCACCAGCCGGCCGGGCCGACTCGGAACCCGGTGAGCACCTCGTCGAAGATCGTGAGCGCGCCGTTCTCACGGGCGATGGCCGCGAGCGCCCGGTTGAATCCGCGCTCCGGCGCGACGACACCCATGTTGGCGGCGGCGGCCTCCACGATGACCGCGGCGATGTTCGGGCCGTGCTCGGCGAAGACCGCGCGCACGGCGGCGAGGTCGTTGTACGGGATCACGAGGGTCTGCGCGGCTGTGGCGGCCGTGACCCCGGCCGAACCGGGCATGGCCAGGGTCGCGAGTCCGGAGCCGGCCTCGGCGAGCAGGGCATCGGAGTGCCCGTGGTAGTGGCCGGCGAACTTCACCAGGAGGTCGCGACCGGTCGCGCCTCGGGCGAGCCGGATGGCGGTCATGGTGGCCTCGGTGCCGGTGGAGACGAGCCGCAACTTCTCGACCGCGCACTGGTCGCCCACGCGCACCCGCTCCCGAACGAGCTCGGCAAGCTCGGTCTCGCCGGGAGTGGATGCCCCGAACGAGAGACCCTTCGCCGCGGCATCCTGTACCGCCTTGACGACCGACGGATACGCGTGCCCGAGAATCGCGGGACCCCACGAGCTCACGAGGTCCACGTATTCGCGCCCCTCGGCATCCGTGACGTAGGCTCCCCGCGCGGACACCAGGAAGCGCGGCGTGCCGCCTACCGATCCGTACGCCCGGACCGGCGAGTTGACGCCTCCGGGGATCGAGAGCTTGGCCCGGGTGAAGTAGTGCTCGTTCGTGCCCATCAAGGCTCCAGAATCATGGTCGACGCAGCCAGCCGGCAAGCTCGGTGGCCCAGTAGGTGAGCACGGCGTCCGCGCCGGCGCGCTTGATGCCGACGACGGACTCCTCGATCGCCCGGCGGCGGTCGATCCAGCCGTTCGCCGCCGCGGCCTCGATCATCGAATACTCGCCGGACACCTGGTAGGCCCAGACCGGCACGGGACTCACGGCCGCCGCGTCGGCGAGCACGTCGAGGTAGCTCATGGCCGGCTTGACCATCACCACGTCTGCACCCTCCTCGACGTCGAGCATCACCTCGCGCAGACCCTCGCGCCGATTGCCCGGGTCGAGCTGGTAGCTGCGGCGGTCGCCCTCGAGGGAGGACTGCACCGCCTCGCGGAACGGGCCGTAGAAGGCCGAGGCGTATTTGGCCGCATAGCCGAGAATCGCGGTATCCGTGAAGCCATTCCGGTCGAGAACATCGCGCACGGCGGCGACCTGGCCGTCCATCATGCCGCTCAGGCCGAGCAGGTGCGAGCCGGCGGAGGCCTGCGCGATGGCCATGTCCCGGTAGCGTTCGAGCGACGCGTCGTTGTCGACGCGGCCGCGGGCATCCAGCACACCGCAGTGCCCGTGGTCGGTGAACTCGTCGAGGCAGAGGTCGGTCTGCACGACGAGGCTGGTGCCGACCTCCTCGATCACCGCGCGGGTCGCCACGTTGAGGATGCCGTCGTCGTCGGTCGCACCGGAGCCGATCGCGTCCTTGTGGCTGGGGATGCCGAAGAGCATCACTCCGCCGATTCCCGCCTCGGCGGCCTCGGTGACGGCCCGGCGCAGGCTGTCGAGCGAGTGGTTCATGACACCCGGCATCGAGGTGATCGGAACCGGTTCGCTCACGCCCTCGCGCACGAACATCGGCAGCACGAGTTCGGCGGCGTGCAGACGGGTCTCGGCGACGAGGCGGCGCATCGCCGGGGTGCTGCGCAATCGGCGCGGACGGATGGTCGGGCCATCACTCATGGGTAGCGGTCCTTTCGGCGAGAGCGTGTTCCACGAGCGTCTCGACCAGCGAGAGCGCGGACCTCGACTCGGCGATGAGGTGAACCGTGATCCCGGCCGCTCGGGCGTCGAAGGCGGTGCGCGGTCCGATCGCGGCCACGATCGTGTCGTCGGGCAGGGGGGCGAGCTGGGCCTGCACCTGGCGGGCGACGGAGCCGGAGGTGATCAGCACGGCCCGGATGCGACCGGAGGCGACGTCCGCGGCGACGTGCTCGGAGACCGGCACGCCCACGGTGCGGTAGGCGGCAACGAACTCCGCCTCGAGGCCCAGTGCCGTGAGTCCGGCGACGAGGGTCGGCTCGGCGATGTCGGACTGGGGGATCAACACCCGGCCGCCGATCGCCGACGCCGGCCATTCCTTGACGAGGCCGCGCGCGGAATTGTCGCTCTCCGGCACGAAGTCCACCTGGTAGCCGGCGAGGGCGAGGGCCGCGCTCGTCGTCTCGCCGACGGCCGCGATGCGCGTGGTCGACGGCACCGTCACCTGCTGGCTCATCAGCACGTCTACGGTCGTGGCGCTGGTGATCACGAGCCAGTCGAAGTCGCCGCGTTCGAGCCGCTTGAGCGAGTCGGAGAGAGTGCGCGGATTCTCGGCGCTCGCGAAGTTGATCATCGGCGCGATCACGGGCACGGCTCCATACGAGCGTAGGGTGGCGGCCACGCTGTCGCCCCACTTGCCGCCGCGGGGCACGAGCACCCGCCACCCGTCGAGCGGCTTTCCCGCGCGTTGCACGGTCACGATGCCGTCCCGAGCGGTGCAATGGCGGCCGCCCCCAACTCGAGCAGCTCATCGGCCACCCGGTCGCCCAGCTCCCAGGGCAGGCCGGCGCGTTCTGCGGCGGACCCCTCGAGGACGAGCGCGTGAGAACTGGTGAGCGAACTCGACCCGTCCGGCGCGTACACGGTGGCCGTGAGGAAGAGCAACTCGCCGTCGATCACGGCAGACGCCCCGATCGGAGCCGCGCACCCGGCCTCGAGCCGGGCGAGCACCGCCCGCTCGGCGAACACCGCGAGGCGCGTGGTCGGGTGGTCGATCGTCTTGAGCATCGCCGCGAACGGGGCGGAGTGGTCCTCGCGCACCTCGAGGGCGAGCGCACCCTGCCCGGGGGCGGTGGCCCAGCGACCGAGCTCGAAGAACTCGGTCACGGCGTCGAGCCTGCCGAGCCTGGTGAGTCCAGCAGCGGCCAGCACGACGGCGTCCAGCTCGCCGGACTCGACCTTGCGCAGTCTCGTGTCGACGTTGCCGCGGATGTCGACCACGGTGAGGTCCGGCCGCCAGCCGCGCAACTGGGCGGCGCGGCGAGGCGAGCCGGTGCCGATCCGCGAACCGGCGGGGAGGGCCTCGAGCGTGAGACCGTCACGCCCGCACAGGGCGTCCCGGGCATCCGCTCGCCTGGGCACCGCGCCGATCCGCAGGCCGGGGTAGCCGGCGGTCGGCAGGTCCTTCAGCGAGTGCACGACGAGGTCGCACGCCCCGCCGGCGAGCGCCTCGCGCAGGGCGCTCGCGAAGACACCGGTGCCGCCGAGGCTGGCGAGGGACTCGGTGGAGTGGTCGCCCTCGGTCGCCACCGTGACGATCTCCACCCCACTCCCGGAGGCCTTGGCCACGGCGGCGGCCACCACTCCGGTCTGGGCGAGCGCGAGGGCGCTGCCCCTGGTTCCGATGCGGATGGTGTCGCCGGCGGACGATGGGGAACTCACGGCTGCAGCCCCGCAACCGCCGGCTTGAATCCGAGTCGCGCGTTTTCGCAGCATCCGGACCGGCACACGTCGTACCAGGGCCCGAGTTCGGTGAGGGCCGGTCGGTCGGCGACCGGGACAGCGTCACGCCGTTCGAGCACGAGGTCGACGAGCCCCGAAACGTAGGCGGGGTGGACGCCGGGGGTCGGCACGCGGATCGCGAGCACGCCGAGGCTCTGCGCGGTCTCCATCGCCTCGGTGTCGAGGTCCCACTTCACCTCCATGTGGTCGCTGACGAATCCGAGCGGCACGATCACCACGGCACGGATGCCCGTGGCGGCGAGGTCGCGGATCGCATCGTTCACGTCCGGCTCGAGCCACGGCACGCTCGGCGGGCCGGAGCGGCTCTGGAACACCAGGTCCCAGGCGGGCGCATCCCCCGCGGCGGCGATCACGACTTCGGCGACCGCCCGGTGCTGCGCCACGTACGAGCCACCGTCACCGAAGCCGCGGAACGCCGGCCCGCTCTTCGCGGCGTCGGCCTCGGGGATCGAGTGGGTGGAGAACAGCACGTGCGTCTGCTCGAGCGGGATGCCCTCTGCCGCGATCGAGGCGAGCGCACCGCGCACGCCATCGATGAAGGGCTGGACGAACCCCGGGTGGTCGAAGAACTGGCGCACCTTGTCGATCTGGATCACGTCTTCGAGGCCGGTGTCGGCCAGGGCCGCGGCGTAATCCTCGCGGTACTGGCGGCAGCTCGAGTACGAACTGTACGCGCTGGTGCCGATCGCGATGAGCCGGGTGAACCCGCGCTCGTTGGCCTCGACGAAGGCGTCCTTGATGTAGGGCGCCCAGTTGCGGTTGCCCCAGAGCACCGGCAGGTCGACGCCGCGCCGCGCCAGCTCGGCCTCGAGGGCTGCCTTCAGCTCGCGGTTCTGCGCGTTGATGGGACTCACGCCGCCGAACGCCCGGTAGTGGTGGGCGACCTCCTCGAGCCTCTCCTCCGGGATGCCGCGTCCACGGGTCACATTCCGCAGGAACGGGATCACGTCATCCTGTCCCTCCGGTCCGCCGAAGCTCGCGAGCAGGATGGCGTCGTAGGCGGTCGGCTCAGTCACGTGCTCCGGCCCGGAGGCCGCGGCGGGTGTCGCGTTGCGCACCACCGTCACTCGAGCACCTCGGCGATCTCCTCGAGCCGGATGCGGCGCCCGCTGTAGAAGGGCACCTCTTCGCGAACGTGGCGGCGGGCCTCGGTCTGGCGCAGGGCGCGCATCAGGTCGACGAGGTCGACGAGCTGCGGGGCTTCGAGCGCGAGGATCCACTCGTAGTCGCCGAGGGCGAACGAGGCCACGGTGTTGGCGAGCACCTGGCGGAACTCTGCCCCCTTGCGGCCGTGGTCCGCGAGCATGGTTCGGCGCTCCTCGTCCGGCAGGATGTACCAGTCGTAGGAGCGCACGAACGGGTACACGGTGAGCCAGGCCTCCGGCTCCTTGCCGCGCATGAATGCCGGCAGGTGGTTCGCGCTGAATTCGGCGTCGCGATGCACGCCCATCGCGTTCCAGGTGGGGAGGAGGTTTCGCATCACGTCACTGCGACGCAGTTCGCGCAGGGCCCACTGGATGGTCTCGGGCTCTCCGCCGTGCAGCCAGACCATGAGGTCGGCGTCCGCGCGCAGCGAGGAGACGTCATAGAAGCCGCGCACGGTCACGCCGCGAGCCTCCACGGCCTTCACCGAGTCTCGGAGCGAGTCGAGATCGGTCCCCGCCGGGTGTGCTGGATCACGACGGTAGACGGCCCACAGCGTGTACCCGCTGGGCGTTGGGGTGTTGCTCATACCGTCTATCCTCCCTCGCCGGTGGGCGAGATCAAAAAGCGGCGCTGCTTTTCTGTGCTGGTGCTGGGAGCGGGGTGCTGACCGCGACTAATCGTCAGAGAATATCGCCCAGGCGACGAGCCCGCCGATCACGATTATCGCGCCGGTGGCACCCGCTATCCAGGGCAGCGGGTTGGCCTGGTACGCGGCCCTCGCACGCCGCGACAGCCGGTTCAGCTGCTTGGGCACGTTGAGCCGATCCTCGATCTCATTGAGCGCGCTCTCGAGCTCGGCGCGAGCCGTCGAGATGCGGGTTTCGATGGGCTCACTCATGGCTTCTCTCGCATTCCTATGCCCTTGATGGCGTTCACGTCTTTCTTCACGCTCGCGATGGTCTCGGTCGGGGCGGGAGGCATGCCCTGCTTCACCTGGGCGACGCCGATGCCGGCCAGGATGGCCACGATCACCAGGAGCAGGCCCGCGACGATCAAGGCCGCCGCCCAGCCGGGGAGCACGACGGCCAGCCCCAGGATCGCCGCCGCAATGAGCACGGCCATCAGGAAGAACGCGAAAAGGCCGGCGGCGACGAAGAGCCCGACACCGATGCCCGCGTGCTTGAGCTTGTCGAGCATCTCCCGCTTGAGCTGCTCAAACTCGTCCTTGACGAGTTCGGCGAGCAGCCGCGGCAGGTCCGCGATGAGCGCGAAGAGGGACCGTCTGGTGCGGTCGTCACTCATGATCGTCTACTTCGCGGTGTCGGTGCTGGTCGCGGTGCTAGTCGCGGGCGACTTCTTCGCGGCGGCCGGACGCGACTTCGGGGCCTTCGCAGTCGCGGGCCTGCCGCTCACCTGGCTGACGACCTTCTTCGCGCCTTCGGCGAGAAAGTCGGCCACCTCGGGTGCCTTATCCTTGGCGAAGTCTTCGGCCTGCTTGACCTGGCGCTGCACGCGGGGGTCATTCCACAGTCGGTTGGCAGCCCTCTTGATCTGCTCGTAACGCTCGCGACCGGCCCGGGTGCCGAGCACGTATCCCGCGGCCAGTCCGACGAGGAAGAGTAGTTTGCCTCGCATGAATGCTCCGTTCCGTTGTGCGCCAGCGCCGAGGCGCTCCATAGGGGTACGCCCTCCACAGTAGACCCCGGGGGCTAGGGCTCCATTCCTTGCAGCAAATGTTCAGCTTGGGCCCGCGCGTGGGCGATGACTGCCGCCAAACCGGTGCCGGCCACGCCCTCGCCGACGACCGTCACGCCCTCGATCGGGCGCGGCGCCGGCGGCACGGCGGGCCACCCCACCGCCGAGAAACCGACGACGGATCCCGCGGGGATTCGCACGTCGAGCAGGGCGGAGGCATCCGCGACGGCCTGACGCTCGAGGGCGTCGGCGGCGAGGCCGTCGACGAGCCGCGCGTCGTAGGAGAGGCGGACCACGTGCCGGTGTTCGCCGGCCAGGGCGGCCAGCCACGACCACTTCGCCGTCCCGTGAGTGAGCGCCTTCGCGCGGATGCCGGGGGCGCCGGGTGCGACGAGCACCCCGGTGCCCCGGGGCGCGGCATCGAGCGCCGCGCTCTCCAGCACGAGAGTGGTGAGCAGGATCGAGGGGGCGGTCGCCGCTCCGAGTGGCGCGGCGAGCACCACCCGTCGGGCGTCGATCCGCTCGCCGTCGTCGGCGTCGGCGGCGTCGGCGCGGGCGGCGAGGGTGACGCCCCTGGCATCGACCGAGGAGACGACCGCCCCGGTGCGGATGACGACCCCGAGGCGGCGCAGGTCGGCGGCCAACGCCTCGACGAGCTCGGCGATGCCGCCCTCGAACCCGGACACGGCCGTGCCGGCCGGCGCGGCATCCCGCAGCCGAAGCACCGCATGGGCGAGGGAGCCCGCGCCGCGCAGGGCGCCGCGGAGGCCGGGGGCCACCACATCGACGTCGAGTTCGTCCGGGTGCCGGGAATGGATACCGATCACGACCGGGGCGACCAGTCTGTCGACCACGCCGTCCCCCATCCGGCGCCGCACGAGGCCGCCGAGGGTGCGTTCCTTCGCGCCCACCGCGCTCGGCATGAGTTCGTCGAGCTGGGCCCGAAGGGCGGCCCGCATCCCGACCACCGCGATCACATCGGCCGCGAGCGGGGTGCCCGGGATGCCGAGGAGCGCCGTCTTGGGCAGGGGGAGCGCCGGTCCGGCCAGGGGCTGCAGCCACGCGCCCGCCGGGTTCGGCTGCACGATCGCCGGCTCGAGCCCGAGTTCGGCGGCGAGCGCGGTGACGGTTCCCCGACGGGTGGCGAAGCTCTCGGCCCCGGCGTCCAGTTCGAGGCCGCCGACCGTGTGCCTCGCCACCTTGCCGCCGAGCCGGTCGGTCGCCTCGAGCAGGGTCACGGACAGGCCTCCGGCTGCGAGATCGCGCGCAGCCACGAGCCCCGCGATCCCGGCGCCGACGACCACGACATCAGGCATGGGCGAGCTCCACGATGCGGGTGAGCACGCCCGGGTCCGTCTCCGGAGGCACTCCGTGTCCCAAATTGAGCACGTGGGCGCTCGCGGCGCGACCGCGCTCGATCACGTCGAGCACGTGCCGCTCCAGCACCGGCCACGGCGCGGCGAGGAACGCGGGGTTGATGTTGCCCTGCAGCGGCACCTCCGCCCCGAGCCGCCGAGACGCCTCGTCGAGCGGGATGCGGTCGTCGACTCCCATCACGTCGGCGCCGATCGCGTGCATCGACCGGAGAAGCTCCCCGGTGCCGACGCCGAAGTGCACGACCGGCACGCCGAGGTCCTTCACGTGCGCGATCGCCTGTGCCGAGAATTGCGAGACGCGCGACTCGTAGTCGACGACGGAGAGCGATCCGACCCACGAGTCGAAGAGTTGCACGGCGCTGGCCCCGGCGAGCACCTGGGCGCGCAGGAAGGCACCGGTGACGTCCGCCGCCCAGCCGAGCAGGGCATCCCAGGCCGCGGGGTCGGAGTGCATGAGGGTGCGCGCGCGAAGGTGATCCTTGGACGGGCCGCCCTCGACGAGGTAAGCGGCGAGGGTGAACGGTGCGCCGGCGAACCCGATGAGGGGGGTGGACCCGAGTTCGGCCACGGTGCGGGCCACGCCCTCAGCGATCGGGGAGAGGGCGGCCGGATCCAGGGGGCGGAGGGCGGCGACATCCCGCGCCGTGCGGATGGTCGTGCCGAGCACCGGGCCGCGCCCCGGCACGATGTCCACGTCGACGCCGGCGAGCCGGAGCGGAACGACGATGTCGCTGAAGAAGATCGCCGCATCGACGCCGTGGCGGCGCACGGGCTGGAGCGTGATCTCGCTCGAGAGCTCGGGATCGAGGCAGGCGTCGAGCATGGCCATGCCCACCCGCAGTGCGCGGTACTCGGGAAGCGACCGGCCGGCCTGGCGCATGAACCAGACGGGCGTGGTCTCCGGGCGGTCGCCGCGGTAGGCCCTGATCAGGGGGGAGGCGGCCGTTCCGCCGTCGACGAGGGGGTGGTGTGCAGGCAGGTTCACGTCCTTAAGTATGGGCGAGCGGCGCCGGGCCGTCGCCCAGCCTGCTCGACGGCGAGCGGGCGTATGCTATCGACGTGCTTCTCTGCCTCACCGCCAACCACCAAAACGCGAGCTTCGACCTTCTCGAGAAGCTCTCGATCGGTGCGCCGCGGGCGGCCGGCATCCTGGTGCAGAACGGGGACTTCGTCACGGGCGCGGTCGTGCTCGCCACCTGCAACCGCTTCGAGGCGTACCTCGAGATCGCGGAACCGCTGACCACCTCAAGCGATTCGGTGGCGAGGACCGTTCGGGTGATCAGCGAAGCGAGCGGGATCGAGGCGGACGAACTCACCGCCTCGGTACGCGTGCTGCAGGGAGACGATGTGGCCAGCCATCTCTTCGCCGTGTCCGCGGGTCTCGAATCCGTGATCCTCGGCGAAGACGAGATCTCCGGCCAGGTGCGCCGGGCCCTCGAGGAGGCTCGCGTGGCGGGCACCACTTCGTCCGGCCTCGAACGCCTCTTCCAGCGGGCCGCCCACACCTCCCGAGGCGTGAAGAACCGCACGGCGCTCGGCGGCGCCGGACGCTCGCTCGTTCGCCTCGCGCTCGAGCTCACCTCCAGCCGCATCGCCGACTGGGCCGCCACTCGAGTTCTCATCGTGGGCACCGGCCAGTACGCCGGCACCACGATCGCCGCGCTTCGAGACCGAGGTGCAGCCGATCTGACCGTGTTCTCGGCCTCCGGGCGCGCCGCGCGTTTCGCGCTGCGTCACGGGATGGCCGCCACTGACGATCTGCGGTCCGCCATCGCCGATGCCGACGTCGTCATCACCTGCACCAGCACGAGCACGCCGGTCATCACGACGGCGATCGTCGCTCAGGGGCGCCGCAGAATCGTGATCGATCTCGGCCTCCCCCGCAACGTCGATCCGGCGATCGCCGCCATCCCGGGCATCGAGCTCCTCGACCTCGAGACCGTGAGCCTGCACGCCCCGCTCGAGGAGCTCACTGCCGCGAGCGACGCCCGCGCTCTCGTGAGCGAGGCCGTGTCCGAGCATGCGGCGAAGACCGCCGAGCAGCAGCTCACCCCGGCCATCGTCGCCCTGCGTGCCCATGTCTTCGGGGTCCTCGACGCCGAGATCGATCGGGCTCGCGCCCGCGGCGACAGTGACGGCCGCACCGAGGCGGCGCTGCGTCATCTCGCCGGAGTGCTGCTGCACACCCCATCCGTCCGGGCTCGAGAGCTCGCCCGCGCCGGCGAGGCGGCGTCGTTCAACGAGGCCGTGGTGGCCCTGTTCGGCATCGAGCTTCCCACCCCGGCCGAACGGCCGAATTCCGACGGTCAGCTGGACCAGCTCGCCTAGCTGTACTGCCCAGGATGTTGGGTTAACCGGCTGATGGGTGGGCGGGCTCCGATCGCGGTGTGGAGCCTGTGTCCCCGCCACAGTGCGGCACTCCCTTGCCCTGGCACGCGTTGTGCAGGACGGCGCCGCCGTCCACGGGTGCCCGCCCCACAAACTCCAGTTGTGCAGGACGCGTTGTGAAGGACGGCAGGACGGGTTGTGCAGGACGCCTCGGGCGGACAGCGAGGACGATCGGGGCAGAACCGACGGAAGCGTCCTGCAGACCGGAACCGTTCGAGTCGCCATACCCCTGCCGTGTCCTGCACAAGCTGTCCTGCATAACCAGAGTCTGTGGGGTAGGCACCCACGCCTCAGGGCCCGTCCTGCAGAACACGGCCTGACCGACGCGGGCGGCACAACTAGGCGGCACAACCAGAGGGCCGAGATGGTCCAGCCTCCGGCGAACATCGTCGCGGCGACCGGCATGCGGCGGAGGGCGTCCGCCGCACCCGGTAGACGGAAGAGGGCCCCGCCCCGGTCTCTCGACCGGGAACGGGACCCTCCGTCCCACTACCTGTTAGACGCTACGGACGCGCATTGCGGCGACGTGACCAGAGGGTCAGTGCCCCACCGAGCAGAAGCATCAGGCCCGCGAGGCCCAGGTACCCTGCCCCGCCGGTGAACCCGGTGAAGGCCAGCGTCTTCAGTTCGGTGACCACCGTGAGGCAGGATGAGCTTGCCGCGGCGATCACGATCGTCCACGGGTCCCCGTTCCACTGGAAGCCGTCCTGGGCGACTCCGGTCACGACGTACGTTCCCGGCTTCTCGTTGGTCACCGCCGACGTGAGCTCCACGCCATCGATGAAGTACGACAGGCCCTGGTCGAGAGCCACCGTGATGTAGCCGCTCTTCAGGGTGTTCGCGCTGCAGACCTGGTCCGTGCCCGTGGCCGAACCGTCGGCGAGGGCGTGCGACGGCAGTTGCTCACAGGCGCCGGCGCTCGCGATCGTGAAGAGCGGGAACGGGTCGAATGGCGCGAGCGTGTATCCGGGCAGGGCCTCGGCGGTCACCCGGTACGTGCCGGGTTCGAGCGAGGTGTCTGCCTTCGTCGCGACGATATCGTTCGTCGCGTCCGCGTCCGCCGTGTTGTGGATGGTGTACCTGACGCCGGCCTGAAGCACGACCGAGATGTAGCCGCTCACGAGGGTCGCCGACTCGTCATTCGAGAGGCAGACCTGGTCGTGAGACGTCGGGTCGGTCGGGATGGTGATGCAGTGTGCCGCCTCGCCCTTGGTCAGGTCACGAGTGGAGGTCGCGACGGTGACGATGTCGTCACCACGCACCCACTCCGCTTTCGCGCCGTCGAACACCCAGGAGGTAGTCGTGTCGGTGGTCGTGATGGTCACCGAGCTGGTGGAGCAGTCCGGAGCGCTCTCGACGACCTTGTGGGTCGTGACCGGCTCCGGCCTGGTCGGCTCCGGGCAGGCCGGCACCGACAACGTGAACGTCAGGCCGTCCGCGGTGACCGTGTAACTGCCACCCGCGGCCGACACGTCGTCCGCGCTGACCTTCACCGTGGCGCCCGCAGCGACCGTGCGGTTGAGCTGCGGCAGAGAGGCGACGACGAAGTCGACCGCACGGTTGCTCTTGGAGTTGTCGAAGGTGAACTCGACGCTCCGTGCTCCGGCGGTGCCGTTCTCGTCGTAGACACACGCACCCACGGCGACGCTCGCGCTCGGGTCGGTCTCGGCGCCACAGTCGGCGAACGCCGGCACCGCAAGCGTGAAGGTCTGACCGGCGGCGGTGAAGACGAGCGACGCACCGGCGTTGCCGACCGGGCTCAACTGCACCGTCGTGCTCTGACCGGCCGGAACAGTCTCCGAGACGCCAGCGCCGGTGAACGTGACAGCGACGTTAGACCCGACGTTGTTGAAAACAGCAGAAACCATTTTGCTCGAGTACCCGGCGTCGGCGTAGCACTCGCCGGTCGTGATCGTCACCGTGGGCTTGAGCACGCAGTCCACATAGACGCCGACATTGCCCGACCACACCTTCGACCCCACCCAGCCGGCGAAATGGTGCCCCGCGGTGGGGGTGGCGGTGACCGTGTAGTCGCCGGTCGCCTTCGTGAACACCGTCGTGTAGAGCACGCCATCCGTCACGGCGGGCGTCACGGTTCCGTACACTCCACAGGCCGAGGCCAGGGTGAGTGTCGGTGCGACCGGCACGACCAGTCCGTAGCAGTTGGTCGGCTGCTGCGTGTAGGTATTTCCGGGGGTGCTGGTGGCGAATCCGAGTCCACTCAGGAACTTCTCCCAGGGCTGGGGGCCGGTCAGCTCGGGAGTCGGCTCGATGAAGGCGTAGCGGGAGGCATAGATGTCGCCCTGGCCGCAGGACACCGCGGCCGAGTACGGGTAGGTTCCCGGGGTGGTGATGGCCACCTTGTTCACCACGTCGAGGGTCTGACCCCACACCGCGTTCTGCTTGTACTTCCAGCTCGTGGCGGTGATGTAGAGCGGCGCGCACAGCACGCCCGTCGAGCCCTTGGGGTTGGCCACCGTCACGACGCCCGAGTTGTCGGCGGGGTTGTAGGTGTAGCTGATGGCGGAATCGGGGATGCACTTCGCGACCGGGACCGGAGCGGGGACCGCGCAGACGATCACATGGCTGATGCTCGGCTTCTCGTCGTGCACGAAGGTGTCGCCGGCGGCCAGCGCGGCCCGGTAGATCCACTTCACGGTCGTTCCGGTGACCTCGATGGGCGCGTAGACCGTGTTCTCGTGCACCACGCTCGTGCCGGTATTCCCCGCCTTCACGATGACCTTGGAGTAGGTGCCACCGGCGGGCAGGCCGACCGGCATGGCTGCCGGGAGAACGTAGGGGTTGCTCGCCGAATCATTCGTCGAGTAGCCCACGTTGACGCACGCCTCACCCGGCAGGGTAACCCAGTCGGATGGCTGGTTCAGCTGTGCCGACGCCGGCGCGGCGACGCCCACGGCGACCAATCCAACGGCGAGCACAGCCGTGGTGAAGGCGGCGAGCGCGCGTCTCAGACGCTGACGAAGGGGGCTCGTGTTCGGGGAAAAGAGCAGAACAGAATGAGGCCTGGCGTCGGGGGATCGCCGTGGCCGCCGGGTAAGCGACATGGATGGGTCGTCCTATTTAATTGGCAGGCACAGTCGGGTCGGTCGGTGGCTCGGGTTACCACTGGCTCAAGTGCCTGGGGCGAGCCTAGTGGGTCCCCCCTTTGGCGGACAATGGTTTCTGTCCACCTTCGCCGAACGAATCTCGACGGAATCCGTCGGTTCACGGCGTCGAAGCGACGAAAATCGCCGCCAGTCATGGGAATAACCGGCTATCTGCCCCGACTGGGCGGGGCGGTGTACCCCGAAGTGGGGGTCAGTACACGTACTCGAGCAGGTCGTAACCGACAGTGCGGATGGCCTCGATCACGCGCAGCCTCGTCGCGAGATCCGCATCTGCGAACTGCACGGTGACGGCGTACGCCACCCCGGTCCTCGATCCGCTCAGCAGCCCGGCCTCCGCGCGCACGCCGAAGTCGACGCCGGTCTTGTTGACCACGCGGATGCCGTGATCGGTCGAGAGGTGGGCGAGCGGAGCGAGGCCGAACGCGCTCGCCACGAGCGAGAGGTCGGCGTTGAGGGCGAGCCAGCCGAGCACGCGGTCGCTCGTGACATGGTCGACGATCTCTCCGCGGGAGAGGGCGCCGAAGAGCCAGGCGAGTTCGGCGGTGGACGCCACGGACAGTTGCGGGGCGTCATCCGGTCCCCGGGTCGTGCGGGCCAGGTCGAGCAGCGCGGTGCGGGCGAGCCCGAGCGACTCGGTGCGCGTGCGCACCGCCTCCAGCCCGATGTGCCGCAACAGCACGTTGGTGGCGAGGCTGTCGCTCGTGGCACCGACCAGCGCGGCGAGGTCGGCGACGGGCAGGACCGGCGCCTGAAGCCGGTGCCAGATGCCGGGGGCACCGATCGCATCCGCCGGCGTCTTGTCGAGGATCCCGTAGCCGCCCAGCTCACGGGAGGTGATGCGCGCCGAGACCTCGATCAGCAGCAGGACCTGGCCGATGCCCGCCGCCGGCAGCACGATCCGGTCGTCGATCGACACGAGAGTGGCGCCGCTGCGCAGGTCGACGACGTGCGCGGAGACGCGGGCGCCCGCGTAGGCGAGCTGTCCGAGCGCGGTGAAGCTGCCGGAGAAGCTTTCGGCTCCCGCGGCTCCGCGATGGCGACCGACACGGGGGGTGCGGATTCGCTCTCGACGTACGTTGTCGCTCGTCCCAACTACCAAATAGTCACGCGCTCTTCTGGATCGAGCCACAGTCGATCGGCTTCTGTCACTCCAAAGGTCTCATAGAACGCGTCGATGTTGCGCACTATCTGGTTGCATCGGAACTCATTGGGTGAATGCGGGTCGATCGCGATGAGCCGCACCGCCTCCTCGTCCCGCGACTTGAGCTGCCAGGCCTGCGCCCAGGACAGGAAGAAGCGCTCGGCGCCACTCAGCCCGTCGACCACGGGCGGCTCCGCGCCGTCGAGGCTGATCAGGTAGGCCTTCCAGGCGATGGAGAGCCCGCCGAGGTCGCCGATGTTCTCGCCGATCGTGAGGGCGCCGTTCACGCGGTGATCGGGCACCTGGCGCGGGGCGAGGGCGTTGTATTGCTCGATGAGCGACGCGGTGAGCTTCTCGAACGCCGCGCGGTCGCCCGCGGTCCACCAGTCGGTGAGCCGACCGTCGCCGTCGTACTTGGAGCCCTGGTCGTCGAACCCGTGGCCGATCTCGTGCCCGATCACGGCACCGATCGCGCCGTAGTTGGCCGCGGCATCCCGACCCTCGTCGAAGAACGGGAATTGCAGGATGGCCGCGGGAAAGACGATCTCGTTGAAACCCGGGTTGTAGTAGGCATTGATGGTCTGCGGGGTCATGAACCACTCGTCGCGGTCGAGCGGCTTGCCGATCTTGCCGAGTTCGCGCTGGAATTCGAACTCGCTCGTCGCCCGCACATTGGCGATGAGGTCGTCCGCCCTGATCTCGAGCGTCGAGTAGTCGCGCCACTTCACCGGGTAGCCGATCTTGGGCGTGAACTTCTCGAGCTTGTCGAGGGCTCGCGCGCGGGTGTCGTCCGTCATCCAGCCGAGCGCCGCGATGGACTGCCGGTAGGCCTCGACCAGGTTCGCCACGAGCACGTCCATGCTCGT
This sequence comes from Lacisediminihabitans profunda, assembly GCF_008040105.1. Lineage (GTDB taxonomy): Bacteria > Actinomycetota > Actinomycetes > Actinomycetales > Microbacteriaceae > Lacisediminihabitans > Lacisediminihabitans profunda. The sequence continues at coordinate 247,292 of NZ_VRMG01000009.1, read as the reverse complement.
CTTCGCGGCCTCCGGGAAGTGACGGTCGACGTAGATGCGGCCGACCGCCTCACCCATCGCGCCCTCGACGAGCGAGACGCCGCGCTTCCAGCGGGCGCGCAGCTCCGGAGTGCCGGTGAGGGTACGGCCGTAGAAGTCGAAGTTCGCCTCGACGAACTCGTCGGAGAGGTAGGCCGCGGATGAGCGGATCACCTGCCAGCGCAGCCAGTCCGTCCAGCGCTCGAGGTTGCTGGCCGTCAGCGCCGCCGCGATGCCGTCGAGGAACGACGGCTGGCGCAGAACGAGCTCGTCGAACACACCGGTCGGCGCGTCCAGGGCGTCGAGCCAGCGGCCCAGGTCCGGGCCGTTGGCCACGGAGGAGGCCCTGGTCACGACGTCGTGCCAGGTGGTGAGGTTGTAGGTCTTCTCGCTGTCGCGCGTGGCGACGTTGTCCCAGTGCGCGGCGGCGATGGTCGTCTCGAGCTCGAAGACGCGGGCGGCGCGCGCCGCGGCATCCGGCACCCCGGCCAGGCCGAACATCTTCTCCAGGTAGGCGCGGTAGGCCGTGCGGATGTCCGCGAACTTCTCCTCGCGGTAGTAGCTCTCGTCCGGCAGGCCGAGGCCTCCCTGCTCGAAGAGGGCGATGTACCGCTCGGGGTTGCCCGGGTCGTTGTCGACGTACAGCTGGAAGAATCCGCTCACGCCCTGACGTTCGAGCACACCGAGGGCGACGAGGAACGACGGGATGTCCACGATCGCGTCGACATCGGCCAGCGCCGCGTGCAGGGGAGTCGCGCCGAGCTCCTGGATGCGCGCCTCGTCCATGTAGCTCGCATAGAGGTCGCCGAACTTGCGCTCCTCGGTACCGGGCTCGGCCGACTGGGCCTCCTCGATGATGTCGCGCACTGCCTTCTCGGCCTCCTCGGCGAGGAGGTAGAACGAGCCGAAGCGCGCCTTGTCCGAGGGGATCTCCGTGCGCTCGATCCACTTGCCGTTGACGTGCCGGAAGAGGTCGTCCTGGGGACGCACGGTCGGGTCCAGCTCGTCGAGATGGATGCCGGAGGGGAACGAGGAGTCGACGGTCATGCGCACCAGCTTAAGCCGTGCAGATGACCTCCGGTTGAGGGTGGCGCCGTGGACGAGCCGGGCGGGAGGCGGGACTACACGAGCATGCCGAGCGGGTTTTCGACGTGTCGCACGAACGCGGCCAGCCAACGCGCGGCGAGCGCCCCATCGAGCACCCTGTGGTCCGCCGAGAGCGTGACGGTCATGATGGTGCCGACCTCGATCTGCCCATCGACGACCACCGCCTCCTGGCGGGCCAGACCCACCGCGAGGATCGCCGATTGGGGAGGGTTGATGATGGCGGAGAACTCCGTCACGCCGTACATGCCGAGGTTCGAGACGGCGAAGCTGCCGCCCTCGAGCTCGTGCTGCCTGAGCCGACCCGACCGCGCACGCTCGGCAAGGTCGACGACGGTGCGGGCAACGGTGCTGAGCGTCATCCGTTCGACCGAGCGAAGCACGGGGGTCACCAGTCCGCCATCGATCGCCACCGCGACCGACATGTCAACTGTCGAATAGCGCATGATGGCGCTCTCGTCCCAGGTGGCATTGGCCTCTGGCACATCGATGAAGGCGGCGGCCGCCGCCTTGATCACGAAGTCGTTGATGGACACCTTCGTGGTGGCGGTCTCGTTGACCTCCCGGCGCAGTGCCACCAGCCGGTCGACCCGGCAATCCGCGACGAGATAGAAGTGCGGCACCGTCGACTTGCTCTCGGTGAGACGACGCGCGATCGCCCGCCGCATCGCGGTGTGCGGCACCGCGACGGGCGGTACCACGGTGGGCGATTCCAGGGTGGCTTCCGTCGTCCGCGGCGCGGAAACGGCGGACACCTGCTCTGCCGCGGGGGCCGCGGAGGCCGTCATGCCCTCGATGTCGCGACGCACGATCCGGCCACCGGGGCCGGTTCCCGTGACGGCCGAGAGGTCGAGGGAACGCTCCTTCGCGAGCCGGCGCACGAGCGGGCTGATGAACGCTCGGGCGGCCGACGGCACGGGTTCGGCGGCTGTCGGTGCAGTGGTCGTCGGGGCTGGAGCGGGGGCGGCACCGCCCGCGACGGACTCGGGACCGGGCACCTCGACGATCTCCCCCTTCTCCCCCAGAACGGCGATCGGGTCTCCAACCTTGACCGACACGCCCTCTGGTACCAGAAGTTGGAGCACCGTTCCGGCCATCTCCGCGGCGTATTCCACGATCGCCTTCTCGGTCTCCACCTCCGCGAGAGGCATTCCGACGGCGACCTCCTGGCCGACGGCGATCAGCCAGGTCTGGATGGCCGCCTCGGCGCTGCCCGCGAGCACCTCCGGCATCCGCACGACGGTGGCCATCAGCGACCGCCCATTCCGCGGCGAATGGTCTGGATGCCGGCGACGACCTCTTCGGTGCCGGCGATCGCGGCTCGCTCGAGCACCCTCGAGATGCTGGGGCTCGCCTCACCGCCGGTGACTCTCTCGACGGGCTGGTCGAGCCAGTCGAAGAAGCGGCGCTGGATCTCGTCGGCGAGCCAGCCGCCGTAGGACGTGCCGCGCGCGCCCTGCTCCACGATGAGCACGATGTTGGTCTTCTTGACGCTCTCACCGATCGTGTCCCAGTCGATCGATGCGCGATCGAGCCAGCGCAGGTCGATGACATCCGCGTCGATTCCGGTCTGTTCGACGGCCTCGAGGCAGTGAGCCACCATCGAGAGGTAGCTGATGATCGTTGCCTCGGCGCCCACCCGGCGCAGGGCGGCCTTGCCGAACGGCAGCTGATAGTCGAGATCGCCGACCGGAACCCGGTCGGCCATGCCGTACAGATCGACGTGCTCGATCACGAGAACGGGGTCCTGCAGCGCGAGGGCGGCATTCATCAGGCCGACGTAGTCGGCGGCCGTCGACGGGGCGACGATGCGCCAGCCGGGGCTCGTCGCGAAGATGCCCGCTGGGTCCATGAGGTGCTGCGAACCGTAGCCGGACCCCATCGCGACCTTGGTGCGCAAGACGAGGGGAACGGGGTTGTCGCCGCCGAACATGTGACGGGCCTTGCCGATCTGGTTGAAGACCTGATCGGCGGCGACCCACATGAAGTCCGGATACATGAACTCGATGACCGGCCGGAATCGCCCGTCGAGAGCGAGTCCGCCGCCGAGGCCCGTGAAGGCGTTCTCGCTGATCGGAGTGCCGAGCACCCGGTCGGGACCGTATTTCTTGGCGAGGCCCTTGGTCGCGCCATTCGTTCCGCCGTTGAGCCGGTGCACGTCTTCGCCGAGCACGACGATGCGCTGGTCCTGTTCCATGCGGCGATCCATGACGGCGGCAACGGCATCCACGAACTTCACGTCGCGCCATTCGCCCTCGTAGCCGGTCGGCTCGAGCACGGCGAGTGCGGCGAGCTCGCTGGCGTCGCCACGCACACCCACGTTCACGAAGGAGGTGTCCGGCCAGAGCTCGGGACGGATGCGACGCTTTCCGGTGTTCTCCGGGTCGGCCTCGATGAGCTGAGCGACCGCGGCGGCCATGGCGGCCTGCGACTGCTCGCGCACGGTGGTGATGAGCGCCTCGTCGGCCAGACCGAGTCTCGTCATCTCGGTGGCCATCTTCAGCAGCGGGTCACGTGCACGCCACTGCGCCTCCTCCTCCTTGCTGCGATAGCCGAAGGCGCTTCCCGGGTATGGGCCGTTCTGGTGGAAGAAGCGATAGACCTCGGCCTCGACGATGGCGGGACCGCCACCATTGCGCATGATCTCCCCGGCCTGGGTCATGGCCAGGTGCACGGCGAGCGGGTCCATGCCGTCGACCCGCCAACTCGGAATCCCGAAGCCCTGCCCGCGCACCGACAGCCGGGTGTCGGCAACGCTCTCGCTGATCTCGGTGGCCACGGCGTACATGTTGTTCTCGATGAAGAAACAGACCGGGAGCTTCCAGGCCGCCGCGAGGTTCATCGACTCGAGCACCGACCCGATCTGGCTCGCGCCATCGCCGAAGTAGTTGATGGTGATATCACGCGTGTCCGAGTGCTTCTGGGCCCAGGCGTTGCCGGCCGCCATCGGGGCGCCGCCGCCGACGATCGCGTTGGTCCCCAGGGCGCCGGCCTCGAACCACTGCAGGTGCATCGAGCCGCCTCGGCCCCGGCAGTAGCCCTGCGCGAGGCCGAGAATCTCGGCCAGCGTGCGCTGCAACACCGTCTGGATGGCCGGGGTGACGAGAGTGCCGAGCTCGAGGGAACCGCCGCTGACGTGGTTGATCGCCTTGGCGAGGAACTGGTGGTGGCCACGGTGCGAACCGTTCACGGCATCCGATGAACTCAGCCCGACGATGGATCCGACCGCGCCGCCCTCCTGGCCGATGCTCGAATGGGCGGGTCCGTGGACGAGGGATTCCGCGGCGAGGTCGAGAACCGTCTCTTCGAACGCGCGGATCAGGTGGAGCTGGCCGAGCATGGTCGCCAGCAGCGCGGGATCGGCCTCTTTCCAGTCCTGCGCGGTGGTGGCCAACTCAACCCATGGCGCACCGGTCTCTAAACGTCGTTGTTTCGGCATGGGGGTACGTTAGCGCCGATTGAATCCAATCACAAGCATTACTGGTCGAAAGGGTGGCTTTTTGGCCAGTATTCGGCAATACTGGATCCAATCAACGGCGAGGAGGTCGAGATGGTGGGTCTGCCAGGACTGCGCGGAACCGAGCACATCGGGTTCACCGTTCCCGACCTCGACGAGGCCGAGCGCTTCTTCGTCGATGTCATCGGCTGCGAACTGGTCTACTCCCTCGGCCCGTTCGAGCGCGCAGACGACTGGATGCAGACCAACCTGGGCGTGCATCCCCGCACCGTGATGCGCGAACTGCGCTTCTTCCGCTGCGGGTTCGGACCCAACTTCGAGATCTTCCAGTACGAGGCGGCGGATGGCCAGCGGCCGGAGCCGCGCAACAGCGACATCGGCGGCCACCACCTCGCCTTCTACGTTGACGACTTCGACGAGGCACTGGCCTACCTGCTGAGTCGCGGCGTGGAGGTCATGGGGGAGCCCACGGCCAGTTCGAGTCACAGCACCGGCCAACGCTGGATCTACTTTCGCAGCCCGTGGGGAATGCAGTTCGAACTCGTGAGCTACCCGCAGGGCAAGGCCTACGAGGCGACCGCGCCCGTGAAGCTCTGGCACCCCGCGCGTCCTGCGGAATGATGGGGACCGTGACCGACATCATCCCCCGCACCGGCAGCGCCGGTGAACGGGTCGCCAACGAGCTGCGCACGGCGATCCTCTCCGGCCAATACGCGCCGGGCGCCCGCATCCGGCAAGAGGATGCCGCCGACCGCCACGGGGCGAGCCGCGTCCCCGTGCGCGAGGCGCTCCGCATCCTCGAGGCGGAGGGACTCGTCACCCTCGTGGCGAACACGGGAGCGTGGGTGTCGCGGCTGGGCCTCGAGGAGTGCGAGGAGATGTATCAGATTCGGGAGAGAATCGAGCCCCTCCTTCTGCGCTACTCGATTCCGGACCTCGGGCAGCCGGAGATCGATCACCTGCAGTACCTCGCGGATGCCATGGAGCGGTCGGACGACATCGAGGAGTTCCTCACGCTGGACCGGGAATTCCACCTCGGCAGCTACGCCGCGGCGCGCACGAGCGTGCTGGGCGACATGGTCGAACAGCTCTGGAATCGCACCCAGCACTACCGTCGGGCCTTCACCCGGGTGTTCCGCTCGGAGGGCGACCGCAGCGTGCACCACGATCACCAACTGCTCGTGCACGCGATTCGCCGCTCCGACCTGGACGAGGCCGAACGAGTGCTGTACGGCCACATCCGTCGAACGCGACTGGAGCTTGCCCGGCATCCCGACGTGTTCCTCGATCCCGTGACCAACTGACCCCGACATCCCCGACGCACCGAGAAGGACGACCCATGGCCATCGCCACCCTCAACCCCGCCACCGGTGAGGTCGAAATGACCTTCGAGCCCCACGGACCCCAGGAGATCGAGAATCGACTCGCTCGAGCCCAGTCCGCCGTCTTCGCGCTGCGCGGGACCTCGTTCGCCGATCGCGCCGGCTGGATGCGAGCCGCCGCGGACCTGCTGGACGATGACAACGAGCGGATCGCGACCATCATGACCCGCGAGATGGGCAAGCCGATCGGCGCCGCGCGCGCGGAGGCGGCCAAGTGCGCCAAGGGCATGCGCTTCTACGCCGACCACGCCGAGGAATTCCTGCGCGACGAGGTGTTCGGCGACCCGGGCAGCCTCGGCGCGAGTCGCGCATTCTCCCGTTACGAGCCGCTCGGCATCGTGCTCGCCGTCATGCCGTGGAACTATCCGCTCTGGCAGGTGATCCGGTTCGCCGCCCCGGCTCTCATGGCCGGCAACGTCGGGGTGCTCAAGCACGCCTCGAACGTGCCGCAGTCGGCGCTCTACCTCGACACGCTCTTCGCCCGCGGAGGCTTCCCCGCCGGATCGTTTTCCACGCTGCTCATCGGCTCGGGCGAGGTGCGGGCGGTGCTCGAGGACCCGCGGGTCAAGGCCGTGACCCTCACCGGCTCGGAGCCGGCAGGGCGGTCGGTGGCCTCCATCGCGGGCGCCCAGGTGAAGAAGTCCGTGCTCGAGTTGGGCGGGTCCGATCCGTTCATCGTGATGCCGAGCGCTGACCTCTCCGCCGCTGTCGCCACCGCGGTGACCGCCCGAACAATCAACAACGGCCAGTCCTGCATCAGCGCCAAGCGTTTCATCGTGCACACGGACGTCTATGACCGGTTCGCCGAGCTGTTCACCGCCGCCATGGGTGCGCTCCGGGTCGGCGATCCGCTGCGGGAGGAGACCCAGGTGGGGCCCCTCGCCACGGCGGCCGGCCGGGACGAGCTCGCCCAACTGGTCGACGATGCGCTGACCGGGGGCGCCACCGCGCTCACCGGCGGAGCCGTGCCGGAGGGCGTGGGTTGGTACTACCCACCGACCGTGATCTCGGGAGTCACCGCGTCGATGCGGCTTCACCGCGAGGAGGCATTCGGCCCCGTCGCGACGCTCTACCGCGTCGACGACGTCGACTCCGCGATCGCCCTGGCGAACGTCACCGACTTCGGTCTCAGTTCGAGCGTCTGGACCACCGACCAGCGGGAGAAGGCCCGGTTCGTGTCGGAGATCGAGGCCGGGGCGGTCTTCCTCAACGGGATGACGATCTCTTACCCGGAGCTCCCGTTCGGCGGCATCAAGAACTCGGGCTTCGGGCGCGAACTCGCCGCGGAGGGCATCCGCGAATTCTGCAACCTCAAGACCGTCTGGGAGGCGTGAGATGGCACGACTGGGATTCATCGGCCTGGGAACAATGGGATCGGCGATAGCGAGGCGACTCGTGGATGCCGGACACACCGTCACGGTCTGGAACAGGTCAGAGGAGGCGATCGAGGCCCTCGTCGCCGCCGGAGCCACGCGGGCGTCGTCGCCGGCCGAGGCGCTGGCCGCTCCGGTGTCCTTCTCCATGCTCGCCAATGACGAGGCCGCCGAGGCCCTGCTCACGGCCGACAATCTTCGCGGGACGGAGAATCGGATCCATGTCAACATGGCGTCGATCAGCGCCGCGGCCGCCGATCGGCTGGAGCGAATCCACCTCGACGCCGGCCTGCGTTATGTGGCGTCGCCCGTGCTCGGTCGGCCCACCGTCGCGGCCGCCGGCGCGCTCAACATCCTGGTTGCCGGGCCGGAGGAGGCGATCGGGGCCGTCGAGCCGTTCCTGGAGGTGCTCAGCACGCGGATCTGGCGCTTCGGCGACCGGCCCCGCCGCGCCAACGTCGTCAAGATCGCCGTGAACTTCACCATCATCCACGCCATGCAGGCCCTGGGCGAGGCGATCAGCCTCGTCGAGGCCCACGAGATCGACGCCAGTGATTTCGTCGAGCTGCTGGGCGGCACCCTCTTCGGAGGCGTGGTGTTCACCGGCTATGGCTCGATCATCGCCGAGCGCCGCTACAGCCCGCCCGGCTTCACCATGGCCCTCGGCCTGAAGGATCTCGGACTGGCCGAGGAGGTCGCGGCAGAAGGCGGGGTGACGCTGCCGAGCGCCCCGCTCCTGCGTGACCGATTCGAGACCGCCCTGGCCACCGAGTCCCTCGCCGGACTCGACTGGTCAGCCATGGCCGAAGTCACCCGAGGCCACTGAGCACGAAGCTCAGTGCGCCGCGGGTGCCGTGTTCTCGCCACGCCCCTCGGTGGTGTTGAGGTGCGACTGCGAGTCGCGGATCGAGTTGAGCGTTCCGCCCACGGTGAAGTAGCGCTGTCCGGCCACGAGCAGCTCCTCCGCCGGGAACTTGGTGATGACCTGGCATCCGTCGGCCGTCACCACCACCTCCTCCTCGATGCGCGCGGCGCCCCAGCCGTCGGCGGAGGGCCAGTACGTCTCCAGGGCGAAGACCATTCCCTCCTCGAGGACCTCCGGGTGGTCGAGCGAGACGAGGCGCGAGAAGATCGGCTTCTCCCAGATGGAAAGACCGACCCCGTGACCGTATTGCAGGGCGAACGCGGCCTCCTCGTCCTCGAAGCCGAACTCCTGCGCGGTCGGCCAGACGCTCACGATGTCTGCGGTGGTGGCGCCCGGCTTCACGAGCGCGATCGCCCAGTCCATGTATTCGCGTGCTCGCTTGTAGGCATCCCTCTGGGCGGAACTCGCCGAACCCACGGCGAAGGTGCGGTAGTAGCAGGTGCGGTATCCGTTGAAGCTGTGCAGGATGTCGAAGAAGGCCGGGTCGCCCGGTCGGATGAGTCGGTCGGAGAACACGTGCGGATGCGGCGAGCAACGCTCGCCCGAGATGGCGTTGACCCCCTCCACGTACTCGGAGCCGAGGTCGTAGAGCGTCTTGGCGACGAGGCCCACGGCCTCGTTCTCCCGCACTCCCGGGCGCAGGAAGCGATAGAGCTCGTCGTAGGCGGCATCCACCATCGACGCCGCCTGGGTGAGCAGTCCGATCTCGTCGGCCGTCTTGATTCGGCGGGCCTCCATGAACAATTGCTGGCCGTCCACGACCTGGATGCCCAGCTGCTGCAGTGCGAACAGGACGGGCAGCTCGATCACGTCTACCCCGAGCGGCTGGTCGGCGACGCCGAACTTGTCGAGCTCGCGCTTGATCTTTGCGGCGAGCTTCTGGGCGATCTCCGCGTCCGGGGTGAAGGCGCCGCGGAGGGTGGAGATCCCGGCTCGGGCACCAGACTCGAGTCGCGGTCGGGTGGCACCGTGGTGCGGGGCGTGCGGGTCGGCGTCGGCCTCGGCGGTCGTGACGTCCAACCATGGGTTGTACAGGGCGTGGTGCTTGGCGGCCGAGCCGAAGTCCCAGGAGATGGGGTCGGTTTCCCGAGTCAGCAGGCTGAAGCGGATCAGCTTGTCCATGGCCCAGGTGCCGATGTGGGTCGCGGTCATGTAGCGGATGTTGGCGAAGTCGAAGGCGAGTACAGCGCCGAGCTCTGACCGGTTCAGCTCGGCCTTCAGCTTGGCGAGTCTCTCGGAGCGCAGGCGATCAAAGTTGATCCGCTGCTCCCAGTCGACAGCCGTGATGCCAGTAGTGTCTGTGTTACGCATGGAGTCCTCCCAAAACGACTTCGTTGGCGTTCAGTTTTATAGAATTAGTGTTTAGCATAGGTTAACATCGTCGTCCAGCCCCCGAGCGACCCGGGGCGCCATCCCGAGGACCTCGAGGCCCCAGAACTCGTCAAATTCAGCGGAATTTGGGGGCTCTGAGCCCCGCTCCCCGTACACTCTGGCTCTACGAAAGTTTTGCTTCGAAGACCCGCAGTGTGCGCTCTGGCTTGATAGGCTGTCGCCAGAGGCCATTCGCCTCACACCGTGAAGGAGCGCCGCATGACCGCCGAAATCGGAGTTCGCCTGCGAGAGGCCAGACTGCAGCGCGGCATGAGCCTTCGCAGCGTCGCCCAGTCCGTCGGGGTGTCGGCGAGCCTGATCTCCCAGGTCGAGACCGGCAAGACGCAGCCGTCGGTATCCACGCTCTACGCCCTCGTGAATCACCTCGGTGTCTCGATGGACGATCTGATGGGGGTGTCGACCCCGCACGCGGCCGCCGACGCGCCGGTCTCCGCCCCGTTCGGCCGCTCCGGGGCCGTCGAGCCCGCGGTCCAGCGCGGCTCCGAGAATCCGGTGCTCGAGATGGAGAACGGCGTGCACTGGGAGCGCCTGGCCGTCGGGGAGGGCGGCCCGGCCGATGCCCTCCTGGTCAGCTACGACCCCGGGGCCTCCAGCTCCATCGAGGGTCGCCTCATGCGTCACTCCGGCGTGGAGTACGCCTACATCCTCGAGGGCGAGATCACGCTGCAGCTCGAGTTCGACACGCACCTGCTGCGCAAGGGAGACTCGCTCCAGTTCGACTCCGTTCGGCCGCACCTGTACTCGAACAACGGCGACGTCGTGGCCCGAGGCATCTGGTTCGTGGTCGGTCGCCGCCAGCAGAACCAGGCCATGCCGAGCGCCATGGGCGCCGATCCGTCGCTCTCTCGAGGCGGCGACTCGCCCCTGACCTCGGCCGTGGACGTGTTGCAGGCGATGGACAACCTCCGTCCCTGATCGCTCCACCCCGGTGCGCATGGGCGATCAGCGCCGATCCGCACGCGACCGCCGCAGGCGCACGATCATCGGCAACACGGCCGCGAAGAGCACGAACACGCCCTGAAGCCAGTACTGCCAGGACAGCGAGAGCGACAGGAACGTCAGCGAGTTGGTGATCGTCTGCAGCAGGATGCCCGCCACGGCCACCGCGATGGCGGAACCGGACCCTCCGAAGATGCTCGCCCCCGCGATCACGATCGCGGTGACCGACGTCAGGGTGAGGGACTGGCCGGTGTTCGCGTCCCCGATCCCCGTCTTGGAGTAGAGCACGAAGCCCGCGACCGCCGCCAGGAAGCCGGCGGAGACGGTGGCGAACAGCCGCATCGAAGGCACGTTCACGCCCATGCGATTGGCCTTCACCGGATCGGAGCCCGCCGCCCGCAGGCCGCGCCCCAGGCCCGTTCGAGTGATGAGGAACCACAGCGCGATCGTGATGACGATCGCAAGCACCAGCACGAGTGGAATCCCGCCGACGGTGGTGCCGAGGGCCGTCATGATCTCGGGGGTCGCTGACCCCCCGGGGTTCGGCCGGAGTACCTGCGCCACACCCACCACGGCGATAGACGTCACGAGGGTGGCGATGACGGGCGGTATGGACAGTCGGGTCACGAGGAGGCCGTTCACCAGGCCGACCAGCAGGCCGGCGCCGAGAGCGAGCACGACGCCGAGCGCGAAGGCCGGTCCCGAGGTGCCGAAGTAGGAGATCACGACTCCGGACAGGGCGACGACCGACCCGATGCTCAGGTCGATTCCCCCGGTCATCACCACCATGAGCTGCGCCAGTCCCACGAGGATGAGGGTGGCCGATGCGGCGAGCAGCTGACTCATGTTCAGCGAGCTGACGAAGGCGGAAGAGACGATCGTCGTCGCGAGGCCCAGGAGCACGGTGAGCGCCGCCAGGACGCCGGCCTGCCCCTCCCTGCCGAGGCTGAATGCGCGCCGACGCCGGGTCGGCAGGGCCGAGACGGTGGTCGCCGAGTGCCCAGTCGACATTACAGCGGCGCCCGTGATGGAACGCTCGGTGACATCCGAACCGTCCAGCACGGCCTGCACCCGGCCGCGGGAGAAGACGAGAACCTGGTCGCAGAGCCCCTCGAGCTCGACCGCATCCGTCGAGAGCACCACGACGGCGATTCCGGAGTCGGCCATCGCCCGCAGGAAGGCGTAGATCTCGACGCGGGCGCCGGCATCCACCCCCTGGGTCGGGTCCTCCACCAGCAGCACCCTGGGGTCGCCCAACCGGGCGCGGGCGAGAAGCACCTTCTGCTGGCTTCCCCCGGAGAGCGAACTGACCGGAGTCTCGAGGGTCGGGGTCTTGACCGCGAGTCCGGCGATCGCCTGCTGGCTGAGCGAATACTCCAGCGAGCGGTTGGCCAGCCCCCGGGGCATGGCGCTGTCGAGCGAGGGGGCGACGACGTTCTCGCGCACCGACATCTTGCCGAACATCGCCTCGCCCAGCCGGTCGCCGGGCAGGAAGGCGATCCCGGCGCGGGTGGCAGAGCCGTGCGAGCGCATGCGAACGACCGTGCCCGCGACGGAGACAGTGCCAGACACCAGTCCCTTGCCGGAGAGCGCGCGCAGGAACTCCCGTTGCCCGTTGCCCTCGACTCCGGCGAGGCCGACGATCTGTCCGGGAAGCACGCTCATCGAGCAGTCGGAGAATCTCGCCCCCGAGGCGTCGGAAACGAGGAGCACGGGTTCGAGGGCGGTCCCCGGCGCCTGCTGCTTGTCGGGGAAGGTGGTCTCGAGAGATCGCCCGACGATGAGCTCGACGATCTGGTCGGCCGAGAAGTCGGCGACCTTGCCGCGGCCGACGACCTGACCGTCGCGGAGCACCGTGAGGTCGTGGGCGATCTCAACGACCTCGGGGATGCGGTGGGTGATGTAGACGATGGCCACGTTCTTGGCGAGGAGCTCGGCGATCCGAGCGAAGAGCCAGGTCGTCTCCTCCGGGCCGAGCGCCTCGGTGGGTTCGTCGAGCACGAGCACCCGGGGATCCGAGGCGAGGGCCGCCGCGATCTCGATGAGGTGGGCCTCGCGCAGGGAGAGGGCGGAGATCGTGGCGGTGGGATCGATCGTGAGTCCCAGGGAGGCGAAGTGCGCCGTCAGCCAGGCGGCCGCACCGGAGCGAGGTGGTCGCTTCGAGTCGGGCAGCAGGAGCAGCACGGCGTCCAGCACGGTCAGGGACGGGGCGAGGGCCGGCACCTGGTAGACGATCGCCAGCCCGCGCTCGCGGGCCATCCGGGGCTGCATCCTGGTCACGCTCTCGCCGGCGAGGCCGATCGTGCCCGAATCAGGCACGACCGACCCCGCGGCGATTCCGACCAGCGTCGACTTCCCCGCCCCGTTCTCCCCGAGGATCGCGTGAACCTTTCCCGGGGCGGCGCTGACGCTCACACTGCTGAGCGCGCGCACGCCCGGGTAGGTCTTCGAGATGTCGGAGAGGACGAGCACGGGCTCGACAGTGGTCGATTCATTCATGGTTAGCTGAACAGTTTCTTGATCTCGGCGGTGGTCAGCAGGGTGGACGGAGTCGCGTCTGCCGGGGCGTCCTTGAGGCACGCGTCCTGCGGAAGGATGGAGCCCTTGGCCGAGCCCGTCGAGTCCTCGTAGATCGCGAGGTTGTAGATCGACGGCTCGGTGTCCGACTTTCCGTTGAAGGCCGCGAGGGCCTTGCGCAGCGCGACGCGACCGATCCAGGTGCGCGAGGAGTGGGTTGCCAGTTCATAGCCCGGGTTGGCGGCCTTGAGCGCCGCGTAGCCACAGCTCAGCGAGTTGTCGTCGGTGGACGTCATGATCGGCAGCGAGATTCCCGCGGCCTGGTAGGCACGGATGGCGCCAGCGGCCGTTGCACCGTAGTCGGTGACCACGGCGTCGATCTTCGGGAACTGCGCGAGCAGTCCGGCCATCGCGGTCTGCGCCTGGGCGGGGTCCCAGTTGGTGGCGACCGGCTGCGGGGTCAGCAGCTTGATCTGCGGGTTCTTGCTGATGACCGACTGCACGCCCTCGAACTCACCGGTGGACACGGCCGCGCCGGCCGGGCCGCCGAGGAAGACGACGTTTCCGCCCCCCTTGCCGAGCCGGTCGACCACCCACTGCGCCCAGGACGAACCCGAGAACTGGGGGGACTGGTCCGTGTAGTCGAGGAATCCGCTCCCGGCCTTGGCACCCGGATCGGATGCCACCGCCACGACGAGCGATCCGGCATCGGTCGCCGTCTTCATCGCGGGAAGGTGCGCCTCGCCCGGGCCGGCATCCGGGATGACCAGGATGATGTTCGTGCCCTTGGCCGCCATGCTGGTGATGGCCGAGGTCGTCGCGGCGAGGTCACCGCGTCCGGCGGCGTACTCGAAGCTCTTGATCTGCTTGCACTTGGCGGCCTCGCTCTGCGCCTCCGCCTTGACCGTCTTCGACCAGGTGTTTGTGCCGTAGCCGTCGACGAAGCCGACGCTCACCGGCTTGCCCTTCGAATTGCAGATGTCGGCGATGTTGCTGAACTTGCTGATGTCACCGACGCTTCCTACTGCGATATCCGCGGTGGCGCTGCCACTGCTCTTCACGCCTGTGCTGTTCGTCGATGAACAGCCGGTGAGAGCGAGTCCGGCGATTGCCAGGACCGCGAATGCTGCGCGCGTACCGCGCGCAGATGGGATGCGATTCATTTCACACTCCTCTTTTTTGAGTCTTCTTGGTGGGTTGGGTGGATGTACTTCTCCGAGCGAGACGTTTGAGCCTGGCCGAAGACCCGCCCAGCTGGAGCTGGGCGACAATCCCGACGCCGATGATGAGCGCCTGGACGATGTTCTGCACGGCCGTGAGGGTCGTGAAGGTCTGGACCAGCTGGGTCAGCTGGGCCAGGAAGAGTGCACCGAACGCGGTGCCGGCGAGGCTTCCCCTTCCGCCGGTGAGGGCGGTGCCGCCGAGCACGACGGCCGCGATGGAGGGCAGCAGGTAGGCATTGCCGGCGGTGAGCGTGGGGGTGCGAAGCAGACCGGCCAGAAGCACGCCGGCACCGGCGGCGAGCGCGCCGGCGAGCCAGTAGGCGGAGATCACGTAGCGCCGCACGGGGATGCCGATGATTTCGGCGCTCCGCTGATTCTCGCCGACGAGCTCGAATCGGCGGCCCAACCGCGTGAACTTGAGCACGGCCTGCACCACGACCACGATCACTATGGCGAAGACGGCGAGCACCGGGATGCCGAGGAACTTGCTGATGGCGAAGGCGCTCAGTTCGGGATCGCTCTGCCCGCTGAACCCGCCGGAGATGGACTGCACCGCCCCGACCATGAGGGCATTGGTGGCGATGGTCACGACGAGCGGGGGAAGTCCGAAGAACGCGATGACGACGCCACTGAGCAGTCCGAAGAGGGAGGTGGCGACGATGGCGATGATGATGGCCATCGTCAGCCCGACCCGGGGGTCGGATCCGAGGGTCGAGACCAGAAGCGCACCGAGCGTGACCGCGCCCGGAAGCGACAGGTCGAGACCGCCCTGCTGGATGACGAAGGTCTGGCCGATCGCCACGATCGCGATGAGTGCCGCGAACGGCAGCATCGAGATGATGGCCGTTCCGCCCACGCTCGCCGGGGCGATCAGCGGGCTCACGGCGAAGAGCAGAACGACGGCGATCAGGGCACGCGTGCCCGGCCAGGAGAGCACCATCGAGGGCAGCGGTCCCCGGTTGGCCGGCGCAACTCGCCCGGCCGCTTCGGGCTTCGCGGCGGGAGTCGTGGTCATGGTCAACCCAGTTCCGGGTGCCAGGTGCCACCGAGCTGTGCCTCGGGCATCTCGCTCAGGAGATGGTCGCGGGCGTCGATGGCCATCGCCTTCACCTTGTCGTAGTCGACGCCGACGAGTCGGCCGTCTCGTTTGACCCTTCGCCCAGCGACGAAGACATCCCGCACGAGCCCGGGATGGGCGCCGTAGACAACGGCCCCGAACGGGTTGTTCATCGGAGTGATGGCGAGCGAACGGTCGTCGAGCACGACGATGTCCGCCGCCTTGCCGATCTCGATGGAGCCCGTGACGTGGCCGAGGCCCGCGGCGTTGGCGCCGTCTATCGTGGCGAAGCGGATCACCTCGGCGCAACTCAGCCCGATGCGCTCGATCACCTCTCCGGTCTCGACCGCCGGCGCGTTGTCGAGCGCTCGCTGCATGCCGACCGCGGTGCGCATGGTGCCGAACATGTCGCCGCCGTTCGAACTGCAGACATCGATCGAGAAGCTGGGACGGATGCCCGCCTTGAGCAGGCGGCCGGTGGCCGGGAACCCGTGGCCCATCTGCATCTCCACGTCCGGAGCCACCGAAGCGGATCCCCCGGACTCGGCGATGAGGGTGAGTTCCTCGTCCGAGAGGGTGTTGCAGTGCACGTAGGTCGTCGTGTCGAAGAGAAGTCCGTCCCGCTGGAGTTTGAGGATCGGACCCGACTTGCCCCAGTACCCGTCGCCGACGTGGACCGTCACTCGCAGGTCGAGGTCCCTGGCCAGCGCGAAGTCGTGCACGTTGACCTCGGGGGTGGTGAACTGCGGTCCGCGCAGGGCCATCGCCATCGTGACGAGGCCGGTGTTGTCCGAGAAGTACTGCTCGCGAATGCGACGCGCGTCTTCCGGGTGGTTGTTGGGGGAGGGCAATGGGGCCCCCCACTGCTTTGAGCCGCCTCCGTGCGCGAAGACCGCGCGCATGCCGGTGTCGGTGAGCGCCTGGATGGCGGCATCGGCATGGGCCGGCGTGGCCAGATTGTGGGACCAGTCGACGAGGGTCGTGATTCCGCTGTCCAGCGCCTCCAGGGCGCCGAGGTAGTTGCCCGCGTAGGTGTCCTCTGGACGGAAGTGCTTGCTCAGCCCGGTGTGCAGTCCGGCGAGGTACTCGGTGAGCGACCAGTCCGAGGCGATCTCCCGGATGACCGACTGCCAGGTGTGGCGGTGGGTGTCCACGAATCCGGGGAGCACGATGCGACCCGTGACGTCGATGACCTCGGCGTCGCCGGCCTCCAGTGAGTGTCCGATCGCCGCGATCTTGCCATCGGCGATGAGGATGTCGACCCCGACCAGACACTCACCAGCGGTCGCCGCGGTGATGACCGTTCCGTTACGCAGCAGGGTTTTCGCGGTCATGGTCGTCGTCGACTCCTCAGTGAATCAGCAGCCCCGAGAGTGCCTCGTTGCAGTGGGTGGCGTGCTCTTGCCATGCTAGAAGTGGCACTGCACAGTGTCAAGTACAGATTACATTACTGTTTAGTAACAGTGAACTAAGCACGTTCTCGATAGAGCGGGATGTCGATCGGAGGCTGGGGGATGAAGCCACCGTTAACATCCATCTGCTCGTAGAGGAAGTTGTGAGACTCCTCAAGCTGGGCGAGCGCCGCCCGCACATCCACGTGCACGAGGGCGCCTCCACGCTTGACGACGCGGCCGTCGACGAGCACGGTGTCGACGTTTCCCGCGTTCGCCTGCGCGATGATCGCTCCGCCCGGCTCGCGCCGGTTCCAGCCCGCCTGGCTCACTCCGCCCATCTCGAGAAGCACGATGTCGGCGCGCTTCCCCGGGGTGAGGGAACCGACCACGTCCGAGACGCCGGCCGCCCGCGCTCCGTTGACCGTGAGCCAGCTGAGGGCGTCGTGAGTCGTCCACGCCATCTCCTGCGGCGCGACCATGCGCTGGTAGCCCGGTTCATCCGCGCGCCAGCGGCTCGCCTGCAGCACGAAGCGGCTGTGCGAGATCATGTCTCCGCTGCATCCGCTCACGCAGTCGATCCCGAGGCTCGGTCCCGGCGTGTTGTCTGTGACCTCGCGGATCACCGGGAAGCCCATGCCCATCTGCATCTCGGTCTCGGCACACACCGAGACCATGACGCCGGAGTCTCGGAGCAGCTCCCACTCGTGCTCGGTGTTGAACGTGCAGTGCACGAGCAGGAGGTCGTCGCCGAGCAGGTCGTTCGCCGCGAACACCTCGACATCCTGGAAGAGCTGGCGCACCATCACCTGGTTGGCGTGCGTGGTGATCCTGGCGCCGAGTTCGCGGGCGAAGCGGAACTCCATCGCGACGTCGGCGACGGGGGTGATCGTCAGCTCCTGCGGCGCGATGCCGAACCGCAGGATCGAGTTGTCCGAGAAGTGCTGGTCGCGAATCTCGCGGGCGAGCTTCTCGCGAGTCGAGAAGTTCGCCGGATCGGCCGAGCCGGCGATTCCGCCCCTGGCCTGGGACCAGGTGTTCTCGGTCACCGGGGTCAGACCGTGCCCGTAGAGACCGCGGATTCCCGCATCCTTGAGCCCGGTCACCGCCGCGTGGGCGCAGTCAGGGTCGAGGATGTTGTGGCAGTAGTCCACGAGGGTCGTCACGCCGCTGTTGAGGGCGTCCAGGGCACCCAGGTAGTTGCCCACATACATGTCCTGCGGGCGGTAGCGGGGCGCCATCTGCAGCCGGATGCCGCGGAGGTAGTCCGGGATGTTGCCGTCGGCGAGGATCCCGCGCAGGGCGGTCTGCCAGGTGTGGCGGTGCGTGTCGACCATTCCGGGCATGGCGATCATCGTGGACGCGTCGATGATCTCCGCGTCCGCCTCGATGCCCGGCGCCACCCTCACGATGGTGCCCTCGTCGATCAGGATGTCCGCCCGCTCGAAGTCGCCGAGCGTCTTGTCCATCGTGACGACGGCCGCGTTCTTGATCAGGGTGCGCATGTCGTCGCTCCTTCGCCTCTGCCTAGCTGTGGTGTACCGGCGGCCGTGGGGCCGAGATCCAGGGATCGACGAGCGTCTTGATCTGCCGGGAGTGCCCGGCGACCAGCGGCTCTAGACCGTCGTCGACGAGGGACTCCAGCGGGATGACCTCGCGCGTGAAATCCGTCCAGTCCGGTCGCAGGCCGAGCAGGCGCACGGCCTCCGGCAGGTCGGTCGCGAAGGTGAGGGCCACGGTGCCCACGATCGTGTACTCCCGGAGGGTCCACTTGCCGAGCGGCTCGGTGGGCGGCCGCTTCTGGATACCCACCGGCACGATCACCGCCCCGGGCTGGGCCGCGGCGAGCACGGAGTCGAGCCCGGGCGCCGAACCGCTCACCTCGAAGAAGACCTCCGCGTGCATGCCGAGTTCGGCGAGTCGATCCGAGAGCGTCGCCTCCCCCGCCGTGAGCGTTGCGAAGGCGCCGAGGGTCGTGGCCAGTTCCAGTCGCGCCGGATCGAGGTCGACGACGAGCACCCGCGCGCCTGTCGCGACGGCGGCATAGGTGATGAAGGCCCCGATGCCCCCCACTCCGACCACCACGGCATCCCGTCCGGCGGTCAGCCCGCTGCGGCCCACGGCGTGCACGGCGACGGCCATGGGCTGGGCGAGGGCAAGCGTGTCGAGCGGCAGCCCGGAGGCCGTCGCGTCGTACACGATCGAGGCGGGTACCGCCACGAAGCCCGCGAGGCCGCCATCCCTGTGCAGACCGACGGTGTGGTACTTGCTGCAGAGGTTGGTGCGCCCACGACGGCACATGAGGCACTCGCCGCACGAGATTCCGGCACCGCAGACGACCCGGGCGCCGATCTCGAAGCCGGTGACTCCCTCGCCGATGGCCTCGATGGTGCCCGCGAACTCATGCCCCAGGACGACGGGGTCGACGTGACCCGATTCGTCCTGCGTGATGAGCTGCGGCCCCAGGGAGAACTCGGCGGCGTCGGATCCGCAGATGCCGGCGGCACCGATGCGGATGAGCACCTCTCCCGGCGCGGGGGCCGGCGCCGGCCAGTCCTGGATCTGCACGTCGCGCATGCCGCGGTAGACCGCCGCCTTCATGGCTGACCCTCGGCCCAGAGCGGTGCCCAGTCTTCCGGCACCTCGAGCTGGACGGCCTGACGTTGCACCAGAAACGGTGCGATGCTCTTCGCCACGAGATCGACGTGATCAGGCGAGTCGAGGTAGGCATCGATGCCCGCCTGGTCCTCGACGAGCGCGATCACCGCGAAGTCCGCGCCGCCCGGCCGCATCCGCAGGTTCGGCCCGGCAGCGTAGCGCTTGATCGACGGAAGGCTCGCGGCCATGGCGCGCAACTCCTCGGCGAGCGCGCCCGCTCGCTCCTCGGTCATCTCCGAATCGAAGGTGAAGACTGCCACATGGGCGATCATCGTGCGCTCCCCGTGCTCGATTGCGACGCCGTCACTCGGCGTCCTGGTATCCGTAGGGGTTCGGGATGCGCTCGGTGGGGGTGAGCTCTGGATGCATGCCCTCTTCCCACGCCTGCTCGCCAAGCTGGGAGCGCACGTACTCCACCGACTTCGCCACGGCGTCGCGGGCCGGAGCGATGTCGAGTCCGATGCGCTTGCCGTCGAACTTGAGCACTCGACCGTTGACGACCACGGTGTGGATGTCGGCGGTGCCCGCCTGGTAGACGACGTGCACCGTGGGGTTGAGGATGGGGGTCATGGCCGGCGACTGGTCGTTCTTGATCAGCAGCAGGTCGGCCTTCTTGCCCGGGGTGATCGAGCCGATCTTGTCCTCCATGCCGAGCGACTTGGCGCCCCCCATGGTGGCCATCCAGATCACATCCTCCGCGCGAAGCTGATTGACGTTGACGGTCTCCCCCTTGGCGTGGGCCTCGAGGTGGTCGCGTGAGCGGTCGGCGCTGAGCGTGGCGCGCATCGCCGAGAAGTAGTCAGCGCTCCACCACACGCTCGTGTCCATGGAGAGCGAGGCGGGGATGCCGTACTTGCGCAGTTCCCACGTCGACGGGTAGCCCTGTCCGGCGCTCTGCTCGCTCTCGGTGGAGACGGAGACGGTCCCGCCGGTCGCCGCGATCTTGTGATAGCTGTCGGAGGAGAGTGTCGCGGCGTGCACATAGGTGATCTGGTCGGTCATGACTCCGGCCTTGTACATGTGGTCGAGGCCGACGTCGGTGGTCGCCCCCCACACCCCGGCATGGGTCGTGGCGCGCAGGCCGTTGTCCCGGGCGAAGTCGAACGCGGCCTTCTCCGGGAAGTCCTCGGAGTCCGGCACGTCGAACGCGATCTGGAGCCCGAGCATGTCGCTGCCCGAGAACTTCTTCACCCAGGAGCGGAAGATCGGGTCAGCAGTCCACTCCCAGGGGGCGCCGAGGTAGTTACCGTAGCCGAGCACGAATCGACCGGGGATCTCCTCGAAGGCCTGCAGGGCGGCATCCGCATACTCGGGGGTGCGCAGCGCGTGCGACCAGTCGAGCGTGGTCGTGACTCCCGTGTCGACGGACTCGAGGGCGGAGAGCAGGTTGCCGGCATAGATGTCCTCCGGCCGGAAGACCTGTCCGTGCTGAAGGTAGTAGAAGACGAAGTACTGGCTGAGCGCCCAGTCGCCGCCGTAGCCGCGCAGGGCGGTCTGCCACATGTGGCGGTGCGTGTCGACCATGCCCGGCATGAGGATTCCGCCGGAGGCATCGATCTCGACCGTGCCTTCGGGCACCGGGAGGGACTTGCCGACGGCGACGATCGTGTCGTCGGCGATCAGGACATCGCCGCCGGGGATGATTCCCTGCGCGTCGACCGTGATGACCGTCGCGTTTCGGAACACGACGGGCCGACCGGGGGTGAAGTCGTCCGGACGGACTGTGTTGGGGCTGGTGACCATGGATCCTCCTCGTTGAGAATTTCAGCCTCACTTTACATTGTCCACCGGGAGGTTTGTCCAGTCCGAAAACTGTTCACCCCCGCAGATCTTTTCAGTCGACGCGAATCGTTCTGCCGGTCAATGCGGCTCTGTCCAGCATTTCTTCGACCGCGACCCGGGATCTGAATAGACGCCGACTTCGCCAGCGGAGCCGTCGATGTTCGGGATTGCGACACCAATCGTTCATCCGAGCTGTATTTCTCGCCGTTCAAGTTCTAGCGTGGACACACAGCTCCCGACCACGAAGACGAGGTACGACAGTGTCCGAACCGAAGATCGCCATACTCGGATCGGGGGCCAATGGGGCCTCCATCGGGGCGGACCTGATCCGCGACGGACTCGACGTCACCCTCATCGAGCAGTGGCCGGCACACGTCGAGGCGATGCGTGCCGGCGGCCTCACGATCGAGATGCCCGAGACCACGCTGCACGTGAAGCCGCGCACCATGCACCTGTGCGAGGTGGCCACCCTCAAACGCCCATTCGATGTTGTGCTGCTTCTGATGAAGGCCTACGACACGCGGTGGGCGACCCAGCTGATCGAGCCGTACCTGGCCGCGGACGGAGTGGTGGCCGGGGTCCAGAACGGCATGACCACCGACACCATCGCGGAGGTGGTCGGGGCGCACCGCACGATGGGAACGGTCATCGAGATCTCCTCCACCATGTACGAGCCCGGCCTCGTGCACCGCCACTCGGGTCCGGCGAGGTCGTGGTTCGCGGTCGGCGCCCTCACCGACGAGGCCGCGCATCACGAGGAGCGTGTCGCCGACATCCTCGGCCACTCCGGCACCGTCGCCCGCGTCGACGACATCCTCGCCACCAAATGGATGAAGCTCGTGAGTAACTCGACCGTGCTGGTCACGACGGCGATTCTGGGGGCGCCGATGCTCGATGCCCTCGCGGTCGATGGCATGCGCGAACTGATGATCCGCGCCGGCCAGGAGGCCCTCGCCACCGGCCTGGCGCTCGGCCACCCCATCCTGCCCATCTTCGGTCTCCAGCCATCCGAGATCAGCCGACCGGAGACGGTCGTCGAGACACTACTCGACAGGCTCTACGCGGGGTTCGTGCTTCCCGGGGCGACCACCACCGTTCTGCAGGACTGGACGAAGGGGCGGCACAGCGAGGTCGACGACCTGAACGGCCACATCGTCGCCGCCGGGTCCAGAACGGGTGTACCCACCCCCGTCAACAGCTCCGTGGTAGAGGTGGCCCACCGGATCGAGCGAGGCGAACTCGCGCCGGGACTCGACAACCTCGTCGTTCTGCTGGAGTTGATTTCCGAGCGGGACAGGGCCTAGCTTGTGTTGTGTCACTGTACGAAACGTGTAGGATAACTGCACATATGGGCGAGGAGGCCTCATGCCGACACAGAAGATCGCGGTCGTCGGAACCGGAGCGCAGGGCGCGGGCATCGGCGCAGATCTCATCCGGGCCGGACTCGACGTCACGTTCATCGAGCAGTGGCCGGCCCACGTCAAGGCGATGCGGGAACGCGGCATCGAGGTGCGGATGCCGGACGAGACGGTGATCACGCCCGTCACCGTGTACCACCTGTGCGAGGTCGCCACCCTGCGCGACCAGTTCGACATCGTGTTTCTCCTCACGAAGGCATACGACACGCGTTGGGCCTGTGAACTCATCAAGCCTCTCGTCAAGCCGGACGGGCTCGTCGTCGGGCTGCAGAACGGCATGAGCATCGACGACATGGCCTCGATCATCGGACCGGAGCGCACCATCGGCGGCGTGATCGAGATGGCCTCCAACATGTTCGAGCCCGGGATCGTCAACCGCCAGACTCCGCCCTCGAAGGCGTGGTTCGCCGTCGGGTCTTTCGATCCGAGCAACGCGGGTCGGGCCGTGGAGGTGCAGCGCGTGCTCAGCCATGCGGGCACCGTCGAGGTCTCGGACGACATCCGTTCGGCCAAATGGATGAAGCTGATCGCCAATGCCGGCGAACTCGTGCCGTCCGCCATCCTGAACCTTCCGCTCGAGGACGCGATGAACCTGCCGGGGGTTCTCGACTTCATGATCGAGTGTGGCCGCGAGGCGGCCAGGGTGGCCGTCGCCAACGGGATCACCCTCGTCCCCATCTTCGGGATGACCCAGGACGACGTCACTGGGCCCGACCAATACGCCGAGGATCTGCTCGGCATGGTGAGGAACCATTTCTCCTTGCCGGACACCCGAACGACCGTGCTACAAGACTGGATGAAAGGAAGGCGCGCCGAAGTGGATGAAGTCAACGGACTCGTGGTCGAACTGCAGAAGAAACAGGGTGGATCGGCGCCGGCCAACGAGCGCACGGTGATGCTCGCCCGTCGTATCGAGGCCGGCACGCTCGCGGCCGACCCCTCCAACGTCGATCTGCTTCTCGGGACGCGTGCCCTGTGAGCGACAGGACGATCGTCGTCATCGGGGGCACCTCCGGCATCGGCCTCGAGATCGCCAGGGACGTGGTCGCGCGTGGCGACCGGGTGGTGCTCTCGGGGCGCGACCTGGCCCGGGCGCAGGAGGTCGCATCCTCCCTCGGTGAGCGCGCGACGGGCGTCGCGATCGATCTCTCCCGGCCAGAGGGCATCCGCGCGGGCCTCGCCACGGTGGGGACGGTGAACGGGCTGGTGCTCGTCGCGATCGAACGCGACGCCAACACGGTGCGTGACTACGACATCGCGCGGGCAACCCAGCTCGTGGTGCTCAAGCTCGTGGGCTACACCGAGGTGATCCACACCCTCATCGACAGGCTCGAGCCGAGCGGCGAGACGGGAATCGTTCTCTTCGGCGGCCGCGCCAAGGACATCCCGTACCCGGGGTCCACCACCGTCTCGACGATCAACGGCGGCGTCGAGGGCATGACGACCACTCTCGCCCTCGAACTCGCCCCGATCCGGGTCAACGCCCTGCACCCCGGGATCATCGGCGACAGCCCGTTTTGGGCAGGCAAGCCCGCGGCAGTCCTCGACGGACACCGCTCGCGCACTCCCGGACACCAGCTCGCCACCATGGTCGATGTCGTGGATGCCACCCAGTTCCTGCTGCGCAACCGCGGCATCTCCGGCACCAGCATCTACGTCGACCGCGGAGTGCGCGTCACCTGATCCGAGGCGTCAGCCGCGGGTCGCCTTCCACTCCTCGAGCAGCAGTGGGAGGCGCTCGCGCATGAAGCGGAAGTAGTCCGCCATCTCCGCGGTGCGCTGCGCCGTCTTCGAGTCGGGCCGCATGGCGGAGAGGCCGCGCTCGGCGAGGTCGATCAGGTGGGTGTAGAGCTGCCCCTGCGAGCTCGTCGCGTCGTACCAGGCGTGATCGGGCAACTCGTAGCGATGCCGGCGGGTTCCCGGGATGGAGAGACGGCGGATGATCGCCATCGACTGCAGGTAGCGGGTCGCGCCCGAGATTGCCGCGGCGCTCGCCCCCAGTTGCCGAGAGAGTTCCTCCGCGGTGGCACGCCCGGACTCCGCCGTCATGAGGGCCATCATCACGCGGGCCGCCATCCGGGGGAAGCCGGCGGCGGCGAGCGTCGCCGCCATCTGCTCGGCGAACTCCTCGACCTCGTCCGTCGGCATCAGGCGACCAGGTCCCTGCGCCGCGCGAGCAGCACGCTTGCCGCGGCGAGCACGATCGACAAGACCACCATCGCCGCGAGTGGTGCGAGGTCCACGGAGTCGCCGGGCACGATCGGCGTGTGGCTGAACGGGCTCAGGTTGCGCAGCCACTCCGGGAGCTTGAAGACCCCACCGAACTGGCCGAGCACGAAGCCGACGGCGAGCAGGCCCCAGCCGAGGCCGATGGTCAGCCGCGGCAGGAGTGCGAAGACGAGGGCGGCCACCGAGACGAAGACGAGAGCAGCCGGCAGCTGCACGAACGCGGCGACGACCGAGGAGCCGAAGCGGTCAGGATGCCCGGCACCGACGAACGCGAGCCCGGCGACCACGCCGCCGGCGAGCAGCACCACGATGATCGAGACGACCGCCACGGCCAGGCAGTCGACGAGGAGCCTGGCCTTCGAGACCGCACCGGAGAGCAGGAGTTCGGCACGTCCCTCTGCCTCCTCGATGCGCACGCGCAGCACCGCCTGGAGTGCCGCGCCGGCCGCGAGCACGCCCAGAAAGGCCATGATCGCCGCGACGAAGGTGTCGAGCAGGCTGGACGTGCTGCCGCTGAGGAGGCCGCGCACCGTGGCGGCGAGGGCCTGGTCCTCCTGCACTGCCTTCACCGCGGCATCCGCGAGGCCTCCGGCGAAGAGACCCAGGAGGGCGCCCCCCGCCGCCCAGCCGATGACGGCACTGAACTGGAGGCGCCAGGCCAGCCCGAGCGTGCCGGTGAGCGCGGGGCCGGCCGTGGCGCGGCCCGACCGGTCACCGACGAGGCCGGCACCGAGGTCGCGGCGGCGCACCGAGGCGAGCGCCACCGCGCCGGCGACCACGAAGAGGGCGAGTTGGAGAAGCAGTGGAGCGGCGGACTCGTGGCCGAAGGCGTGCACCTGCTGGCCCCAGCCGACGGGGGACAGCCAGGATGGCCACGCGCTCGTCACCCGCAGCCCGCCCTCCGAGACGGTGCCGGTCGCGTCGCCGAAGGCCCGCAGCACGAAGGCGAGGCCCACGAGCGCCCCGGCCAGCGAATTGGCGGCGCGCGAGGTGCGGCAGACCTGGGCCGCGACGGCCGCGATACCGCAGAACGCGAGACCGGTGCCGCCGGTCGCGAGCCCGGTGAGAACGGATCCGCCGAGCGGCAGGCCGGTCGCGGCGAAGCCGGCGGTCACGACGATCGCGACGGCGAGGTTGGCGAGCGCCCCCAGGCCGAGCGTGGCTCCGAGGGCGGTCGACCGGCTCACCGGCGTTCCGCCGACGAGTTCCGTGCGGCCCTGCTCCTCGTCACCCCGGCTGTGCCGAACCGTGAGGAAGGTGCTCATGAGCGCCGCGAGCACGGCCAGGAAGGTGAAGATCTCGAAGAAGATGACGGAGCCGGTGGAGAGTCCGTCCGGGGTTCCGCGCACCGCGAGCAGGGCCGGATTGCCGGAGGCCAGCATGAGCAGTGCCGCGCGCTGCGTTGTGTCGCCGAACTCCTGCACGACGGCCGCCGCGCTTCCGATGGCGAGCACGCCGATCCCGAGGATCCAGCTGGCGAGCTGCCACCGATCCCGCCGCGCCTGGGCGCGAAGCAGCCGGACCATCAGTTCGCGACCTCTCTCGCGCGCTCGTCGCCGTAGTGCCGCAGGAAAAGCTCCTCGAGCGACGGCGGCGACACGGTGAGGCCGGCCACGCCGATGGCCGCGAGCTCCTGCAGCACCGGGCGCAGGGCATCCGTGTCCGCATCGAAGACGAGGTGGTCGGCCTCGCGCCGCACGTCGTGCACGCCCGCGATCGCGGTCATCGCCGCCGCATCGGTGAGGGTGGTCACGCGGAAACTCGTGCGGGTGAGGTGGCGGAGCTCGGTGAGGGTGCCCGTCTCCACGGTCTTGCCCGCGCGGATGATGGTGACCCGGTCGCAGAGCTCCTCCACCTCACTCAGGATGTGGCTCGACAGCAGCACGGTGGCGCCCTGCGCCTTCACCCGGTCGATCTCGCCCCGGAACGCGGCCTCCATCACGGGGTCGAGTCCGCTCGTCGGCTCGTCGAGCACGTAGAGCCTCGCCGGTCGGGCGAAGGCCGCGATGAGCGCCACCTTCTGCCGGTTGCCCTTGGAGTAGCTGCGCCCCTTCTTGCGGGGATCGAAGTCGAAGTCCCGGATGAGGCGGGCGCGCAGGGCAGGGTCGGCACCCCCGCGCAGCGAGGTGAGCAGGTCGATCGCCTCGCCACCGGTGAGGCTGGGCCAGAGGTTGACGTCCCCCGGCACGTAGGCGATGTCCCGGTGCGCGCGCACGGCATCCGCCCAGGGGTCGAGTCCGAACACGGTCACGCCGCCGCTCGTCGCCTTGATCAGGCCGAGCAGGATGCGCAGGGTCGTGGACTTGCCCGCCCCGTTCGGGCCGAGGAAGCCGTGCACCTCGCCCTCCGCCACCGAGAGTTCGAGCCCGTCCAGGGCGCGAACCCGCCCGAAGTTCTTCGCGAGGCCAGAGGCCTCGATTGTTGCCTTCATGACCGGGACACTACGCTTAATTCACAACTTTGTGAATCATCAGAATGTCGGTCTAGACCCGGGGCGGCGCCGTGGTGTTTCCGGGGTGGAACTCGCTCCTGAACGAGACCGGCTCGCCCGGCCGACCGGCGAGCATCTCGATCAGCCCTCGGCCGGCGGCCCGCCCCTTCTCGACCGCCGGTTGGCGCATCGTCGTGAGGTCGAGCGGCGCGATCCCGTCGACGCGCACGCCATCGAAGCCGACGACACTCAACTCCCGGGGGATGGCGATTCCGAGCTGCTCCGCCGCCCGGATCACGCCGACGGCGAGCAGGTCGCTCTGAGCGATGATCGCGGTGGGACGGGTCTCTGGATCCGCCAGCAGGGCGAGTCCGGCGAGCACCCCCTCCTCGATGAAGCTGCCGGCGGCGACCCAGCCCACCGCGTTCGGGAACACCTCGCGCACGCCGCGCATCCGTTCAGAGGCGACGAATCCCGTGCTCTCGCGCTCGCGGGCGACGGTGAGCTCGCCGCGACTCCTCACGTCGTCCAGGGGCAGGGTGACCATCCCGACGCGGTCGTGCCCGAGTTGCTCGAGGTGCCGCGCGAGCCGGTGCGACGCCTCCCGATTGTCGAGGTCGATCGCGAGAACCCCCGCCATGGGTTCGGCCTCGATCGCGACGAGGGCGACGCCGCGCTGCCGGAACACCGCCACCTTCTCCGCGAGGCGGGTGCTGCATCCGATCAGCACGACGCCGTCCACGGGCGCGGTCGCGATCGTCGCGGACCCATCGCCCGTGTCCGTGAGCAGGAGCAGGCCATTGCCGAGCGGGCCGGTCTCGTCGGCGAGGCCGTCGAGCATTGCGATGTTGATCGGATCCCGGAACGCGTCCCTCAACCGGTCCTCGATGACCACCCCGATGATTCCGGATCGGCCTCGCCGCAGCGATTGGGCGCGCGGGTCGGGGCCCGCGTAGTCGAGGCGTTCGGCGGCGGCGAGCACCCTGGCCCGGGTCGCGGCGGACACCGGTCCGGCCCCGCTGAACGCGAGGGAGGCGGTGGAGGCCGAGACCCCGGCGAGTCGTGCCACCGCGGCCAGATTGGGGCGCCCGCTCGCCGGCCCGGTGGTTGCTTTGCCGCTCATGCCTTGGTAGCTTAGTCGAATCGATTCGATTGAGTCGATTCACACCGATTCTCCCGGCTCCGCCCGCACCGACCTGACACTGGAACCTCATGCCTCAACCCACTCGGCCAGCCCAGCGCATCACGTACGCCGGGGGTCTCAGCCGTGGCCAGGTGGTGGCCTGGCGCAACGCGATCTTCGTCGTCTTCGGGCTCTGCGGTCTCGCGATTGCCAGTTGGGTGTCCCGCGTTCCGGCCGTTCGCGACTCGCTGCACGCGTCGACGCTCCAGATGGCCGTGCTCATCTTCGGCATCGCCGCCGGGTCGATCATCGGGCTCCTCGGCTCCAGCCACATCATCGCCCGATTCGGCGCTCGGCTCACCATCGCCTCCTGCCTCACGATCGCCTCGATCGGCTTCGCCGTCGCCGGGCTGGGCGCGACTGTCGGCCCCAACTACGTGCTGACCTTCATCGGCCTCGCCGTCTTCGGGGCGTGTTTCGGCATCACCGACGTGTCGATGAACGTGATCGGCGCCGCCAACGAGCGGGTTCTCGGGCGGGCCATCATGCCGATCTTCCACGCCTTCTTCAGTTTCGGCACGATGGTGGGGGCCGGACTCGGCGCCCTCGCGGAGCTCGTTCACCTTCCGATCGCGGTGCACACCGGAATCGTCGCGCTCATCATCGCGACGGCGGCGATCACGGCGGTGCGGTTCATGCAGTCCGAGCACATCGTGGAGGACGACGCCGAGCCTGTACCGGATGACGACCACTCCAAGAGCTGGCGCGGACGACTGAGCATCTGGGGCGACCCGCGCACCCTCATCATCGGGCTCATCGTGCTGGGGATGGCATTCACCGAGGGCTCGGCCAACGACTGGCTCGCGCTCGCCATGGTCGACGGGCACGGCGTGAACAACACGACCGGCGCCATCGTGTTCGGCGTCTTCGTGAGCGCCATGACGATCGGTCGGCTCGCGGGCGTGAAACTGCTCGACCGCTTCGGCCGGGTGCCGGTGCTCCGCTGGTCGTCCGCCCTGACGGGCCTCGGCCTCGTGATCTTCATCTTCGTGCCCAACGAGTGGGTCGCGATCGCCGGCGTCGTGCTCTGGGGTCTCGGATCCGCGTTGGGCTTCCCCGTGGGGATGTCCGCCGCGGCCGACGATCCCAAGACGGCAGCCGCCCGGGTGAGCGCGGTGGCGACCATCGGGTACTTCGCCTTCCTCGTCGGCCCCCCGCTCATCGGGTTCCTCGGCGAGCACTTCGGCTTGCTGCACGCCCTGCTCGTCGTGCTCGTGCTCGTGGCAGTGGCGGGGTTCGCGTCCGGGGCCGCGCGCGAGTCGCACGGGGCGCGCAGCGCCGGTTAGGCTCGTCGGGTGCGTCTTGTCATAGCCCGTTGCTCCGTCGATTACGCCGGTCGGCTCAGCGCGCACCTCCCGCTCGCCACCCGCCTGCTGCTGCTGAAGGCGGACGGCAGCGTGCTCGTGCACTCCGACTCCCTGAGCTACAAGCCGCTCAACTGGATGAGCCCGCCGTGCACGGTGTCGACCATCGAGCCCGATGCCGACCAGGCGGATGCCGGGGTCGCCGAGATCTGGAAGATCAGCCAGGCGAAGACGGCGGACCTCCTCGTGATCTCGATCCATGAGATCCTGCACGACAGCGCGCACGAGCTCGGAATCGACCCCGGGCTGCAGAAGGATGGCGTGGAGGCCCACCTCCAGAAGCTCCTCGCCGAGCAGATCGAGCTCGTCGGGGACGGCCACCGGCTGGTGCGCCGCGAGTACATGACTGCGATCGGCCCGGTCGACATCCTCGCGCGGGACGCGGACGGCCGCTCGGTGGCGATCGAGATCAAGCGGCGCGGCGACATCGACGGAGTAGAGCAGCTCACCCGCTACCTCGAGCTGATGAACCGCGACCCCCACCTCGCCCCGGTCGCCGGCGTCTTCGCCGCCCAGGAGATCAAGCCTCAGGCGCGCACCCTCGCCGAGGACCGAGGCATCCGTTGCCTCGTACTCGACTACGACGCGATGCGCGGTCTGGACGACAGCGACTCGCGCCTCTTCTGAGCCGGTCGCCCGCCCCCACACCCCACACACTCCAGTTGTGCAGGACACTGACCTGTCACACCGCGGTTTCGCGGGGGCACACGGTTGTGCAGGACACGCGGGTTGCGCAGGACACGCGGGTTGCGCAGGACACGCGCCTCCCCTGCGCCCACCCCACACACTCCAGTTGTGCAGGACACCTCGGTTTCGGGGGGGCGGTTGTGCAGGACACGCGCCTCCCTGCGCCCACCCCACACACTCCAGTTGTGCAGGACACCGTGGTGGCATCTGGGCGTCCTGCACAACCAGAGTCCGCCCGCGGGACACCGCACCCCAAACCGCGTCCTGCACAACCAGCGTCCGCCCGCGGGACACCGCACCCCAAACCGCGTCCTGCACAACCAGAGTCCGCCAACACGACACCGCACCCAGCCGCGTCCTGCACAACGGAAGCAGCCGACCGAGCCGCCTAGGCTTGGGACAGTGACCACGAAATGGACCTGCATCCTGTTCGACCTCGACGGGACGATCCTCGATTCGGCTCCGGGCATCACCGAGACGCTCTCCTGGACCTTCGCCCAGCTGGGTCGCCCCATCCCCACCCCCGCCGAACTTCTCGCCTACGTGGGGCCGCCCATCCTCGACTCGTTCCGCGATCTCGCCTTCATGACCCCCGAGGAGTCGGCGCGCGCGCTCGAGGTGTACCGCAGCCGCTACCTGCAGAACGGCGTGTTCGACAGCAAGGTCTACCCGGGAATCCCCGCGGTGCTCAAGCGAATCGCCGAGAGCCCGCTCAAGCTCTCCCTGGCGACCTCGAAGCCCGAGCTGCCGGCCATCACCATGCTGAACCACTTCGACCTGACGAAGTACTTCGATGTGATCACCGGCGCCTCGGCGGATGAGGTGCGCAGCCGGAAGGCGGATGTCGTGGAGGAGGCGCTCCTGCGCCTGCGCCACCTCGGCGCGGACATCACGAACCCCATCATGGTGGGCGACCGCAAACACGACGTGGAGGGCGCCGCCGAGCACGGGGTGCCGACGATCCTCGTGAAATGGGGTTACGGCTCGAAGGTGGAAGAGGTCGGAACCTTTGCCGTGGCGAAGACGGCCGAACAGCTCAGCGCGCTGCTGCTCGGATAGCACCGGCAGCCCGCAAGGTCCGGCGTGGACTCAGGCCGCGGTCGGGCAGTGGATCTGGGTGGGCCGACCCTCGCGCCGTTCGATGTCGTGCTCGGCCATCGGGCGGCCGCACATCGGGCACGGCTTGGGGCCGGTTGCCGGCAACGGGGCCTCGTTGTACGGTCCGAGCGGCGGCGGCCCGATGTAGGGCACGAGCGCGCCATTCAACCGGTCCCACCAGGGAAGCCTTTTCGCCATTGTCCGAACTCCTTAGTACACTAATCATAAGTGTACTCTGCATTACTCAACTATGCTCAATGCATGGCCAGCCCCGATGTCCTCGCCCTCGACCGCCAGGTCTGTTTCGCCCTCGCCGCCGCGTCCCGGAGTGTGATCGCCCTCTACCGCCCGGTGCTGCAGCCCCTCGGCCTCACGCATCCGCAGTACCTCGTGATGCTCGCGCTCTGGGAACGGAGCCCGCGCACGGTCACCGACATCGGCGCGACGCTGCTTCTCGAGCCGGCAACCCTCTCGCCCCTGCTCAAGCGGCTCGAGGCAGCCGGGCTCGTCACCCGCGCCCGCAGCACGAGCGATGAGCGCGCCCTCGCCGTGCAGCTGACCCCGGCCGGGGCGGCGCTGCGCAGCGAGGCGGAAAAGGTGCCCGGCCAGATCGTGGAACGGCTCGGGATGCCGGTGGCAGACCTCGAACGCATCCGCGACGACTTGACGAAACTCATCGCAGCGGCAACGGTGTAAGGATGTCTGCTCCCAGAGTCCTGTTCATCGGCGGTACCGGAACCATCAGCTCGGAGGCCAGCGAACTCGCGGTGCGCCAGGGCCTCGACGTCACTCTCCTCAATCGCGGTCTGAGTTCGCTGCACACCGTGCCGGCCGGCGCGCGGGCCCTGCAGGCCGATGTGCGGGATGCCGACTCGGTTCGGGACGCGCTGGGCCGCCTCGAGTTCGACATCGTCGTCGATTTCGTCGCCTTCGGCACCGCTCACGTACAGCAGGACATCGACCTCTTCTCCGGCCGGATCGGCCAGTATGTCTTCATCTCCTCGGCCTCGGCGTACCAGAAGCCCCCGGCCCGCCTGCCGATCACCGAGTCGACGCCCCTGCGTAATCCGTTCTGGCAGTACTCCCGCGACAAGATCGCCTGCGAGGACCTGCTCGTCGCGGCCTATCGCGACACCGGATTCCCCACCACGATCGTGCGACCGTCGCATACCTACGATGCGGCGAGCATCCCTCTCGCCGGCGGCTGGACCGCGATCGACCGGCTGCGCCGCGGCGTGCCCATCGTGCTGCACGGGGACGGCACCTCGCTCTGGGTGCTCACCCACAGCCGCGACTTCGCCAAGGGCTTCGTCGGCCTGCTCGGCAACCAGCAGGCGATCGGCGAGAGCGTGCACATCACCTCGGACGAGGTGCTCACCTGGACGCAGATCGCCGAGGCCATGGCCACCGCGGCCGGAGTCGAAGCGAAGATCGTGCACGTGACATCGGACGCGCTCGCGGCAGCGGATCCCGACCAGTCCGGGGGCCACCTCGGCGATCGGAGCCACTCCGTGATCTTCGACAACAGCAAGCTCAAGTCGCTCGTTCCCGGCTACGTCGCGACGACCCCGTTCGCGCTCGGTGCGCGAGAGATCATCGACTGGCACGACGAGCATCCGCTGCACCAGGTGGTCGACCCGCGCCTCAACGAGCTGTACGACCGGCTGGTCTCGGCGGCAGGCTAGGAGACGACGACCTCGTCGGCGATCGCCAGGGCGTCGACCTTGGCGAATCGCCCGGCGCCCGGCACGAGGGCGTTCGCGGTGGCACAGCCCGCCGCGAGTCTGAGCGCGTCCGCGAGGGTTCCGCCCGCGTCCAGGGACGCGAGCAACCCGCCGAGGTAGCTGTCGCCGCTGCCCACCGGATACCGCCCGAAGTCGCCCGACCACTCGGCTCGGTGGCGTCCCCGCTCGTCGACCGCGTACGACCCGGCCACGCCATCCGTGATCACGACGGTGCCGCCGGTGATTCCACGAAGGCGCTCCGCCATTCCGAAGGCGCTGTCGAACAGGTCGGCTTGCGGCTCGATTCCCAGGGCCTCGGCCGCCTCGGCCCGGTTGATCTTGAGCAACTCCGGCCTGGTCGACAGGGCGGCCGCGAGCGCCGGGCCGTGACTGTCGACGGCCACGCGGATGCCCCGCGAGTGGGCGAGGTCGATGAGGGCGGCGAGACCGCCGACGGGGACGGATGCCGGGACCCCGCCCGAGATCGCGAACCACCCCGGGCGCTCGACGAGCAAAGTGTCCGTGACCTCGTGCAGTCGCGCCAGCTCGTCCCCGGTGATCGCGGACGGCTGCTCGTAGAGCTCGGTGAGCAGCCCACTCGCGGCCGAGGAGATGGAGATGCAGGTTCGAGTGTCGGCGGTCGCCCACACCGGCATCAGCGGGATGCCCGCCGCGACGGCGTCGTCGAGCGCGAATTGGCCGGAGGCACCGCCGAGTGGAGCCACCACCGCGACATCGGCCCCCATGGTGACGGCGGCCCGGGCGGCGTTGACGGCCTTGCCGCCCGCGGCCCGATAGACGCCGGTCGGGCGGAAGGTGCCACCCTCGAAGAACTCGTCGACGAGGTAGGTGACGTCCACCGACGGGCCGAGCGCGAGAAGGGTGATCACGCCAGGTGGGACAGCAGTTCGGAGCGGTCGGGCTGTGCGGTGGAACCGCCTGCCGCCCTGGTCGAGAGCGACCCGGCGACCGTCGCCCAGCGCAGCCGGTCTGCCTCGTGCGGCACGCCGGATGCCACGGCCGCGAGATAGCCCGCGTCGAAG
Organism: Lacisediminihabitans profunda; assembly: GCF_008040105.1. Taxonomy (GTDB): domain Bacteria; phylum Actinomycetota; class Actinomycetes; order Actinomycetales; family Microbacteriaceae; genus Lacisediminihabitans; species Lacisediminihabitans profunda. Next base: position 212,897 of record NZ_VRMG01000009.1, on the reverse strand, counting down.
CTGTCGCCGGCTCCCGTGGTGTCCACCGCATCGAGCACCAGCCCGGCGGCGGACACGACGGCGCCGCCGTGGCCCACCGACCATCCGCCGTTTCGTCCTGCCTTCACCACGACTATCGGGCCCAGCGCGGCGAGGAAGCGGGCGCACTCCTCATCGGAATCGCCGGCCCGCCCACCGAGGGAGAGCGCGATTGCGCGCAGCTCCTCGAGGTTCGGCAGGAGGAAGTCGACGAGTGGGAGCACCGAGCCGAGGCCCGCCCACTGCTCGGCGGGGTCCCAGTTGGTGTCGAGGCTCGTCGTGATGCCGCGCGCCCGAAGCTCCGCGAGCACCTCCGGCAGTTCGGCCGCGAGCCCGGCGAGCAGAAAGTAGGACGCGAAGTGCACGTGCGAGCAGCCGGCGCTCGCGACGAGCACGTCGTCGCCGGTGAGCGTGGGGATCGAGCCGAGCAGGGTGAGGATCGAGCGGTCGGCCGGAGCCGAGAGGATCACCGAGAGTCCCGTCGGCAGGATCGGATCGACGGCGACCGTCGAGGTGTCGACCCCGGCGCCCGCGAGCCAGCCGAGGGTGAGCCGGCCGAACTCGTCGTCGCCGACTCGGGCGGCGAGTCGGGTGGGGACGCCGAGCCTCGCGAGACCGTGAGCGACGATCCCGGCCGAGCTGCCGAGGGTGAGGTCCACCGAGTCGAGCAACTGCTCGGCCTGGCCGAATCGCGGCACGACGTCGCCGCGCAGCACGAGGTCGACGTTGGCGTCGCCGGCGACGAGCACTCGCATGGGGTTACCGTTCTCTTCGATCGCGCTCATCCCTTGAGTCCGGAGAAGGTCATCGTGGCGATGAATTGCTTCTGGGCGAACACGAAGAACAGGATGAGCGGAAGCGTGGCAACGACGTTACCCGCCATGAGCAGCGACCACTGCGTTCGCCGCGTGCCCTGGAAGTTGGCGAGGCCGAGCTGCAGCGTGAAGGCGTGGTCGTTGTTGATCGCGATGAGCGGCCAGACCAGGTCGTTCCATGAGCCGAGCAGGGTGAAGATGGCGAGCGTGGCGAGCGCCGGCTTCGCGAGCGGAAGGATCACGCGGAAGAACACCTGCAGCCGCGTGCAGCCGTCGATCATCGCGGCCTCCTCGAGCTCGGCGGGCAGCGAGAGGAAGAACTGCCGCATCAGGAAGATGCCGAACGCCGAGGCGAGCCAGGGCACGATCGCCGCCCCGAGGCTGTCGATGAGGCCCACCCGAGAGAACAGGATGTAGGTGGGGATCATGAGCAGCTGGGTGGGGATCATGATCGTGGCCAGCACCGCGAAGAAGCCGAAGTGCCGCCCGCGGAACTTCAGCCGGGCGAATCCGTAGCCGGCCAGAGAGCACAGCACGAGGTGGGAGGCGATCGCCGAGCTCGAGACGATGAGCGTGTTGCCGAGCCAGAGCAGGATGTCCGACGTGCCGAACAGCGACGCGTAGCCGTCGAGACTGATGGCCGAGGGGATGAAGCGGGGCGGGAACTTGTTGATCTCCGACGCGGGGGTCACCGAGGTGAGGAACATCTGCACGAACGGGATCGCGAAGAGCACGCCCACCGGCAGCAGGAAGAAGTGCCAGCCGCTGAAGGGCAGCGGGCGACGCTTGCGGACGGGCAGCCGGGCTGGTGCTTCGGCGATGGCGGTCATCAGAAGGCCTCGATCTTGGTGCGTCGCGAGTAGATGACCACGCCGATCGTGATCAGGAGGGTCAGCGCGAAGAGTCCGTAGGCGATCGCCGATCCGAAGCCGAAGTCGAGCTTCTGGAAGGCCGTCTGCCAGAGGTAGTAGACGATCGTCTGCGTCGCATTGAGCGGTCCGCCCCTCGTGGTCGTGTAGACGAGGTCGAACAGCTGGATGGCGCCGATCACCTGCCAGATGGTGGCGAAGACCGTCACCGGCGTGAGTTGCGGCCACACCACCTGCCAGAACACCTGCCACTTGTTGGCGCCGTCGATGCGGGCGGCCTCCATGAGCTCGCCCGGCATGTCCTGCAGGGCGGCGAGGTAGATCACGGTGGTGAAGGCGGCCTGCCCCCAGAGCGACATGATCGTGATCACGACCATCGCCTGGGCCGGGTCTTCGAGCCAGCCCTGCTGGGGCAGGCCGAGCACACGCAGGATGTTGTTGAAGAGTCCGAACTGGGGATTGAACAGGTAGGTGGTGAGGATGCCGGTGACCGCCGCCGAGGCGACGAAGGGGATGAAGATCGCCGTGCGGTAGATCCCGATGAACCGGATGTTGCGGTTGAGCGCCACGGCGAGGAACAGGCCGAGTCCCACCGAGGTGGGCACGAAGAGCACCACGTAGAGGATGGTGTGCCCGAGGGCATCCTGCAGCTCGGTGTCTCCCACCATCTGTTGGTAGTTCGCGAACCCGACGTTGACCGGTTCGCTGAACCCGTTCCACTTCTCCAGGGAGAGGAAGAAGGCCCAGATCGCCGGAAAGATCGAGAGCCCGAGCACGATGACCAGCGCGGGAGCCACGAAGCCCCAGCCCTCCAGGCTCTCGAGCAGGCGCCGTCGCTTCTTCGAGTCACGCGCCTCCGGCCGGGGCACGGTCGGGCCGGGCCCGGTCGAGACCCGATCGACGACGGCGGTCACTACTTGGCCTTCAGGGCTTTGTCTGCCTTGGCGGCGGCGGTCGTGAGCGCCGCGTCTGCGGTGCCCTGGCCCTGCAGCACCTGGCTCACCGCGTCGCCGATCGCGGCGGAGAGTCCGACGTACCCGGCCACGGTCGGGCGGGCCGTCGTGGCGTTCGCCGAGTTGGCCGCCATCACGTCGAGCCCGGGGTTGGCCTTCACCTGCGCCGCGAACTCGGGGCTGTCCGCCTCGCTCGACCGCAGCGGGAGGTTGCCGATCGCCACGTTCCACTGCAGGTCCTGCGCGGGGTCGGTGAGGTACTTGGCCCACTCGTACGTCCAGTAGGCCCGGTTCGCGTCCTTGTGGTCGAAGAGGGCCCAGACATCCGGCCCGGACACGGTGGCGTGGTTGCCGTTCGTGCCCGGCAGGTAGGTGACCCCGTACCTCGTCTTCGCGACGCCGAGGTCGTAGAGCTGCCACGGACCCGAGGTGATCATGCCGATGTCGTCGCTCGCGAACAGCTGGCCGAACTTGGTGTCGGTCTGGTCGAGGTAGACGCTCTTGTCGGTGATCGCCATGTCCCGCAGGAAGTTCACCGACTTGACGCCGGCCTCGCTGTTGAAGGCGGACTTCGTGCCGTCCTTGGAGAGGATGGCGCCGCCGTTCTGCCAGAGGTGCGGCCAGAGCTGCCAGGTGGTCTCCTCGCTTCCGGAGACCGAATACGCGTAGCCGTAGATGTGCTTGGACTTGTCGGTGAGCTTCTTCGCGGCGGCCCGGAAGTCATCCCAGGTCCAGTCGTTGGTGGGGTAGGCGACCCCCGCGTTGTCGAAGACCGTCTTGTTGTAGAGCAGGGCGAGGTTGTCAACGATCGCCGGGAACCCGATCGTCTTCTTGCCGGTGGGCCGGGCCGTCTCCTGCGCCGCCTTCGAGAATTCCGACCACTTCACGCTCGGATCGGCGACCTGCTTGGTGATGTCGAGGGTGCGGTCGGATGACTCGAGCTGGCTCGTCCACGAACCGAAGGAGTACGACATGTCCGGGTAGTTGCCCCCCGCGAAGCTCGCGGAGAGCTTCTGCAACAGATCCTCGGTGGAGGAGGCGCCGGGTGACAGGTTCAGCGAGACGTTCGGGTGCAGCTTCTCGAACTTGGCGGCGAGCTTCTCGAGGAGCTTCTCCGCGCCCTCTTCCTGGCCGGTCCACACCGTGAGGCTGACCTTGGCCTTCTTGTCGAGCGTGGCCGACCCCCCGGACTGGCCGGAGCATCCCGACAGGAGAGCGACGCCCACGAGCAGCGCCGCGGAGCCGGCAATCCAGCGGCGAACCCCGCTGTTCGAACTGAAGATTCTGCTGACCATCGACGTGCTCCTCTGGAGTGGTGGTGCCGAACGGGGGAAAAGGATCAGGGCAGGATGACCGACCTGGTGAGGTGGCGCGGCTTGTCCGGGTCGAGGCCGCGGCTCTCGGCGAGCGCCACCGCGAGCCGCTGGGCCTGCACAAGCTGCACGAGCGGGTCGGAGGCATCCGACCGCACCGTGGCGCCGGTCGCCTCGATGTCCGCGATGAGGTCGGGTTCGACGGCCCCGAAGATCCAGACCAGCGATCCGGGGTGGGCAACCGCGATCGGTCCGTGACGGTAGTCGAGAAGGGGGTAGGACTCCGACCAGGCCTGCGCGGCCTCGCGTACCTTGAGCGCGGCCTCCTGGGCGAGCCCGTAGGTCCAGCCTGATCCGAGGTAGACGAAGTGGTCGAAGTCGGCCACCTCGATGCCGAGCGGCTCGGCGATCGCGGCGGCCGCGGCCTCCGACACCCCGGTCACGTCGTAGCCGTAGGCCTGACGCGCGAGAATGAGCAGTGCAGAGGGGAATCGCGTCTGGACGACGGATTCCTCGTCGGCGAAGCCGAGCACGAGGGTGCTGTCCACGAGCGCGTGCACCGCCTCGTGGGTGACCGCGGTGATGGCCGCGGTCGGGGTGCCGGCGTCGACGAGGGCGAGCGCGGCGAGCACCTCGCTCGTGCTGCCGGAGCGGGTGATGGCGACCACCCGGTCGTAGCGGCGGCCGGGGGTCCACTCCGAGGCGTAGGCGGCATCCGTCTCGCCGAGCCCGGCCCGCTCCCGAAGCACCGCGAGCGACTCGGCGACGAAGGCCGAGGTTCCGCAGCCCAGGAAGAGCACTCGCTCTCCGGCCAGCCCGAAGGCCGAGCGGTCCTGTTCGAGAAGCGCCTGCGCCCACACGGTGGGTTGGCTGGCGATCTCTGCCGACGTGATGCTCATCTGGTGCACTGGTCCTCTGCCTACGCTGTGGCGCCGCGCGCCTCGGTTCCCCCATCGTGGGTGCCGGACTGTTCATATGACAAGAAAACGGGCTGAACCGATCAGTTTCTCTGAGCGTTTGACGGCGTGAAGGTGCGGGCACGATCGGGCTATGACAGGGTCGGAAAATGGATTCTCCCGACTGGGCAGCCCTCGCCGACCTCCGTCTCACCGAGTGGACGCCGCGGTCGCAGCTGACCAGGCGGGTGACGGAGGTGCCCCGCGCGCGGTTCCCCGCCATCGACATCCACAATCACCTCGGTCGCTGGCTCAGCGACGGCGAATGGATGAGCGGAGACGTCGCCGCTCTGCTCGCGCTCATGGACGCGCGCAACGTGGAGACGATCGTGAGCCTCGACGGAATGTGGGGCGACGAGCTCGAGGCCAACCTCGACCGCTACGACCGCGCACATCCCGGCCGCTTCCTCACCTTCTGCCAGCTCGACTGGGCGCTGCTCGTCCAACCGGACGGCGAGCGGATGCTCCGCGACTCCCTCGACGACAGCGCGGCACGCGGCGCGAAGGGCCTCAAGGTGTGGAAGAACCTGGGTCTCACCGTGCGCGACGCCTCCGGTGCCCTCGTGCTGCCGGATGACGACCGCGTGGTGCGCGTGCTGGCCCACGCGGGGGAGCTCGGGCTGCCGGTGCTCATCCACGTGGCCGACCCGAGGGCGTTCTTCGAGCCGGCGGACGAGAACAACGAAAGACTCGACGAGCTGCTGCAGCAGCAGGACTGGTGGTTCGGCGACACCGACCGGCATCCGACGTTCGAGCGCCTTCTCGACGCCCTCGCGACCCTCGTCGTCGCCACTCCGGGCACGCGCTACATCGGTGCCCATGCCGGCTGCGCCGCCGAGGATCTCGACCGGGTCGAACGACTGCTGGCCGCGGCGCCTCACTTCAGCATCGACATCGCCGGGCGGATGGCCGAGCTCGGCCGCCAGCCCCGGCGGTTCCGCGAGCTGATCGAGCGCTTCCCCGACCGCGTGCTCTTCGGCACCGACATCTACCCCATCACGAGCGAGCAGTACGAGCTGCACTTCCGTTTTCTCGAGTCCCGAGACGAGGCCTTCGAATACGCGCCGGAGTCGCCGATCCCGCCGCAGGGCCGCTGGACGGTCTCGGCGCTGCACCTCTCGGATGCGCAGCTCGAGGCGATCTACCGCGGCAACGCCCTGCGCGTGCTTGGGTTCTGAGAGCGGCGAACGCTCCGGGCCCTGCCCCGCCCACTCCGCACGCGGCGACGTGCTTTTCCTTCGGCTCCGGCGACGCAGGGAATACGGTGGTGGCGTGACGGCGCACAGGGTGACTCGGCAGCAGGCCAGGCAGATCGCGGTGCGGGCCGCCTTGCTCTCCGCCGAGCGGCCCGACGACCTGCTGGGGATGGTGCACGATCTCGCCATGCTGCGGGTGGAGCTCACCACCACCGTCGCGCCCGCCGCCGACCACGTCTGCTGGTCCCGCCTCGGGTCGTCCTACCGAGCGGTCGACACCGAGCGCGCGCTCAGCCAGGGGCTGCTCTTCGAGCGCGGCTGGATGCTGCGGCCGATGTCCGACCTCGGACTCTTCCTCGCCGGCATGCGCACCTGGGCGGATCGCAGCGGCACCCGCGGCTGGATCGAGGCGAACGAGGACTTCGCCCGGAGCATCCTCGACCGCATCGCCGACGAGGGACCGAAGACGTCGCGAGACCTCCCGGACGAGGCCGTGGCCCCCTGGCCGTCGACCGGCTGGACCAACAATCGCAACGTCACCCAGATGCTCGAGTGCCTGCACATGACCGGCAGGCTCGCGGTCGTGGGCCGCGTCGGACGCTTGCGCATCTGGGACCTCGCCGAGCGGGTGTTCCCCGAGGCGCCGGAGGTGCCGGCCGACGAGGCTCGGCGCATCCGCAGCGAACGGCTGCTCGCCGCCTGCGGCATCATGCGCGACAGCATCGCCGTCTCCCCGACCGAGCTGCACGGTGTCGCCTCGGTCGGCGAGCCCGCCATCATCGAGGGTGTGCCAGGCAAGTGGCGGGTGGATCCGGCCCAGCTCGACCGGCGGTTCGAGGGACGCACCGCCCTGCTCTCCCCCTTCGATCGGCTGATGACCGATCAGCAGCGCGTGGTCAGGCTGTTCGATTTCGACTACGCGCTCGAGATGTACAAGCCGGCCGAGAGCCGCATCTGGGGCCAGTTCGCGCTTCCGATCCTGCACGGCGACCGGTTGATCGGCAAGGTGGATGCGCGGTCCGACCGCGACTCCGGCACGTTCGTCGTGCACCGGGTGCACGAGGACGAGCCGTTCGATCGCGCGACCCGGGCGGCGGTCGACGCCGAGATCGAGGCCCTCGCCTCCTGGCTGCGGCTGCGAGTAGTGCGGGGCGCTGTCGATTGACGCCTCCCCGCGTCGTCACCTCTATGACAGCAACACTCACGAGAAAGGATCCATGATGCGCTACTCACTCCTCCTCAACTACTCCGAGGCCGGCGGGGCCGAGGCGCCCGCCGAGGCGATCGCCGAGGCCCGGGCCGCCTTCGACCGCTACGCCAAGTCGCTCGACGCGGCGGGCGTACTGCTCGGCGCCGACGTGCTGCAACCGGTCGCGGCATCCACCACGGTGACGCTGCGCAACGGCAGCCTGGAGGTGCAGGACGGTCCGTTCGCCGACACGAAGGAACAGCTTGGCGGAGTGTTCCTGATCGATGTGCCCGACCTGGATGCCGCCCTCGCCTGGGCCGAGAAGTGCCCGGCCGCGCAGTGGGGAACCATCGAGGTGCGCCCGACGGCCGTCTACTTCGCGGGGGGACAGTGGAACCAGGCGGCGTGACCGCCGCGGCGCGGGCGGAGGAGGTGGCACGGTCGTCCTACGGACGACTGCTCGCCGTACTCGCCGCCCGCACCGGCGACATCCCTGCCGCCGAGGATGCCCTCGCCGACGCCTTCGAGCGTGCCCTGCGCACCTGGCCAGCGGCCGGCATCCCCGACAACCCGGAGGGCTGGCTCGTGACGGTGGCGAAGAACCGCTGGCTCGATGAGCTGAAGCGACGTCGACCCGTGCCGGAGCCGGTCGAGACCGTGGTCGACGACCCGGACCGCATCCCGGACAAGCGTCTCGAGCTGATGTTCGTCTGCGCGCATCCGGCCATCGACGCCGCGGTGCGCAGCCCGCTCATGCTGCAGGTGGTGCTGGGGTTCGAAGCCTCCGCGATCGCCGCCGCCTACGCGATGCCGACAGCCACGATGGCGCAGCGGCTGGTGCGGGCGAAGCGGCGGATCCGGGATGCGAGAATCCCCTTCGTGGTCCCCGCGCGAGACGACATGCCGACCAGACTGCCCGCGGTGCTGGAGGCGGTCTACGGCGCGTATGCGATCGAGTGGCAACTGGTCTCCGACACGACGGTGCGCGACTCCCTCGCGCTCGAGGCACTCTCGCTCGCCTCGCTTCTGGCAACCCTCCTGCCCGACCCGGAAACCCTCGGGCTCGCCGCGCTGCTCTCGCTCTCGATCGCCCGCGCCCCGGCGCGCCTCAGCCGCGGGATGCTGGTGCCGCTCGACGAGCAGGACACCACCCTGTGGGACCACGCCCTCATCGCCCGCGGCGAGGCGCTGCTCAACCGGGCGCATGCCTACGGCCGCATCGGACGCTTCCAGCTCGAGGCCGCCATCCAGTCCGCGCACTGTGCCCGGGCAGCGACCGGCGCCACGGACTGGCCGACGCTGCGGAGCCTGCACGCGGCGCTTCTGCGGGTCGCGCCGACACTGGGCGCGACGGTCTCACTCGCCGCGGTCACCGCCCGGATCGACGGTCCCCTCGCCGGGCTCGCGTCGCTCGATGCGCTCGGTTCGCCGGTCTTTCAGCCGTTCTGGGCCGTGCGGGCGCACCTGCTGGCGGAGCTGGGGCGAGCGGATGAGGCTGCCGAGGCGTATGCGAAGGCGATCAGCCTGACGACCGAGCCGGAGGTGCGGGCGTACCTGGTCGCGCGGGCCGGCGCGCCACGATGACGGCGGTTGGCGCTGCGATCGGCAGTCGGCGGTGCCGGGCGACTGTGGGCCCCTCCGGGCACACTGTCGGCGGTGCCGGGCACACTGGCGTCATGACGCGCTACGCGATCGACGCCCTCACCGCGATCCGCCTCGCCCGCGAACGATTAGCCGTGCCCGCCGAGCATCACCTTGTGGCGCCGAAGTCACTGCAGAGCCAGGCGCTCTCCCTGCTCTACCGCGCCGTGCGCCGGGGCGAGCTGACCGAGGGGGAGGCGAAGGCGATCCTCGACGGCATCACGACCATGGGCATCCGCCTGCTCGGCGATCGGGTCTCGCGCGGGGTCGCGTGGCGCGTCGCCGGCCAGCTCGACTGGGACGACATCGGCGACGCCGAATACCTTGCGGTGGCCCAGCTTCAGGCGGATGCGTTCGTCACCCTGGACGCGAACCTCGCGCGGCAGGTCGAGGGCATCGTCGCGCTCGCGCCCTTCGAGGCGCTTCTGGCGGGATGAGCCCGGGATCAGCTCCATAATGAGCTCGTGGCAGCGCAGACATTCGAGTTGACAACAACGACCATTTCGGCCGACCCGCCGGCCGTTATCGACTTCCTGATGGATCTCACGCGGCACCGCGGCCTGCATCCCTACGTGGTGTCCGCCGAGGTGGTCGCGACAGGATCGGACGACGACGGTGCCTGGTCGGACTGGCGCGTCGTCGAGCGCCCTCGGCTCGGCCCGTTCCGCTACTCGATCCGCTTCCCGGCCCGAATGCTCCGCAGCTCGGAGACCTCGATGGTCGGCACCGTGCGCGCAGCGCCGGGATGCTCCCTCCTCACGACCACAGTGGCCGGTCTCGTGGATGGGCAGACCGTGCTGACCGAGACCACCACGGTGACCGCGCCGCGGCTGGTGGTCGGCTACATGACCTCGCAGGCGCGGCTGGCCCATGCGCGCACCTACTCGCTGCTGCCCGGGCAGTTCGCGATCGACCCGGGCGTGCCGGGCGGTCGCTGATTCGGGATCGGCTCGGCACCTTCTCCACCTTCCTCTTCCTCTGCACAGGCGCTGTCCTCTCCTCCACAGACCCCCGGATTCGCCGGTTGTCCACCAGTTTTCGAGATCTATTCACATTTATGTTCGACACTGGGAAACTGTCTGTATGGCAGTTCTCGAAGACACGTTCACCGAATCGCTCACCGCGATTCGGTCGGCCGCGTGTGCGCTTCCGACAGCTGCAACCGCGGTCCGCGCTGTAGACGACGATCGCCTGCTTGACGCTCAGCGCATCCTCGCCGAGGCGCGCCGTGCGCTCGACGCCTCGGCGTCCGTCATCGCCGGCGAGATCGCACATCGCTCGCGCCGGGAACTCGGGTACGACGGACTCGCGCAGCGCCTGGGCTTCCGCACCGCCGAGAGTCTCCTGCAACACACCGCCGGCTCAACCACTCGGGACGCCTCGACACTCGTCGCGGTCGGCACCCTGGTGCACGAGGCCAATTCCGTGCTCTGTTCCGATGTGCAGATCGATGACCTGCCCGATCCCTGGCTCCTGGCTGTCGGGAGTGCGGTGGTATCCGGTTCCCTCTCGGTGGATGCCGCAGGCGCCATCCGCACCGGTCTCGGGGTCCCATCTGCGCTGGTCACCAGCGAGTTGCTGACCGTCGCGGTGCAGGCGCTCCTCGCCGAGGCGCCCGCGCTGCATGCCGACGAGCTGCTCACGCGCGCGCGCCGACTGCGCGACGACCTCGATGGCGATGGAGTGGCCCGACGCGAACAACAACTGCGCGACGAGCGCTCGATCCGCCGGGTTCGGCGAGCAAACGGGCTCAGCCGATACATCGTCGATCCCGACCTCGAGGCCGCCGCCTTCTGGGACGACCTCTACGACCGCGTCACCGCTCCCCGCCGAGGCAACGTCAGCTTCCTCGGCGCCGAGGACCGCGCCTGGGCGGATGCCGCCTCCGGTGGCGCCCGGGGCGACGGCCGGACGGTCGACCAGTACGTGCACGACACCTTCACCGACCTGTTGCGCCTCGCCTGTGACGGCGACACCCCCGCCGGCCGCCGAATCGTCGGATCCCGTTCGCCCTCGGTGCGAGTGCTCGTCACCGCCCGGGCGCTCGAAACCGGCGTCGGAGCAGGTCACCTCGAAGGCATCGCCTCCCCGGTCTCCCTCGCCACGGTCGAACGACTCGCGTGCGCGCACGGCGCGGTAGCCATCTCCTTCGACTCCGCCGGCAACGCCCTCGACGTCGGCCGCGAACAGCGGCTCTACACCGCCCGACAACGAGTCGCGCTTGCCGCTCGCGATGGCGGATGCCGCTTCCACGGCTGCGACCGACCACCAAGCTGGTGCGAAGCGCACCACATCGACCACTGGCATCGCGACCACGGCCAGACCGATCTCGAACGCGGGGTGCTGCTGTGCCGACATCACCACATGCTCGTGCACAACAACGGGTGGGAGATCGCGCACGACGAAGCCGGCTACTGGCTCATCCCGCCCGCGAGCGTCGACCCCGAGCAGACGCCACGGCCGATGCCCTCCAAGAGCGCCGCCCTTCGAGACCTCTATGCCTCCCGGCTCGCGTAGCGGCAGCGCGCGTGCATTCCCCCCTCGGAGCACCCTCGCCAGCCTCCGGTGGGCGCCGGGCACGCAATCATCGAGCTCGCAGCCCTCCGGCGCGGCGCCGCCATCACTGGCCGGCGATGACCTCGCACAGGTGGGCAACCAGCTCGCTCACCCGATCACGGGCCGGGGCGAGGTAGCGTCGCGGGTCGGTCAGGTTCGGCTGGGCGGCGAGCACGGCGCGCACCTCGGCGGTGAACGCGACATTGAGTCCGGTGCCCACATTCACCTTGCGGATGCCAGCGGCGATCGCCCCCCGCAGCACCGCATCCGGCACACCGGACGAGCCGTGCAGCACGAGCGGCACCGATACGGCGTCGGCGAGCCTCGCGATGAGGTCGAGATCGAGCGATGCGGTCTGCTCCGTCATCGCGTGCGAACTCCCGACCGCCACGGCGAGACCATCGACGCCCGTGGCCGAGACGAACCGGCTCGCCTCGAGCGGGTCGGTGCGCGCCCCCGGCGCGTGTGCGCCGTCCTTGCCTCCCACCTCGCCCAGCTCGGCCTCGATCCAGTAACCGGCGGCGTGACCGCGAGCGACCGCGGATGCCGTGAGGGCGACATTCTGCTCATACGGCTCGGTCGACGCGTCCACCATGAGGGATCCGAGGCCGAAGCCCGAGCCGGACCGTGGCCCGAGCGAGATCGCCTCGTCGATGAGTGCCGCCGACTCGAAGTGGTCGAGGTGGATGCCGATGGGTGACCGCGCACAGGCCGCGAGCTCCCGGCAGGCCGCCACCATCGGTCGCAGCCCGCCGTGGTAGCGCACCGCGTTCTCGCTCAGCTGCAGCAACACCCCCACGCCGGCCAGGTCGGCTCCGGCGACGATGGCCTCCGCGTGCTCGAGCGAGATCACGTTGAAGCTCGGCACCGCACCGCGGCGCGCGACCGCAGCGGCCATGAGAGTGGCGGTGGGTGCGAGCGTCACAGCGCGTCCGCGGGGATGAGCTCCCGCAGGGGCTCGGGCAGCAGAGCGCCGTGGGCCGTGACGAGGTCGTTGCAGAGTTCCCAGATCTGCTCGGGGGTGAGGCTGGAGTTGGCGTTCGGGTCCATGAGCACGGCCTGCCGGATCAGCCGGGGATCGCCGGTGCGTGCGGCCTCGATCGTGAGCTCCGCCACCGAGAGGTACGGGCGGTTGAGGGCGGCGCACTGCACGGGCAACGCCCCGATCGCGTGCGGCGCGAGGCCCGAGGCATCCACCGTGGTCGGCACCTCCACCACGGCGCCCTGTGGGAGGTTGTCGATCAGGCCGTCATTGACCACGTTCGCGTGGATGACCCTCGGCGTGCCGGTGACCATCGAGTGGATCACCTGCGGGGCATATTCAACCGCGTTCTGCTCGAGCACGAGGGGGGTGCCGTCGGCGAGGGACCGCTTGGCCTGCTCGAACTCGGCCACGTTCTCCTCGCTGATGCCGATGTACTCGAGCGGCCGCAGGCGATAGCGCTCAATCTGCTCGGCCGAACGCAGGAACCAGGGCAGGTACTCGGACGAGTGCTCGCTCGTCTCGGTCGGGTAGAAGCCCAGCCGACGGAAGATCTCCACCCGAACGCGGCGCGACAGGCCATCATCGCTCAGGATCTTCTCGCGCAGCAGCGGATACAGGTCCTCACCGTCGCGCGTCCACTCGAGGAGCCAGGCCTGGTGGTTCACTCCGGCCGCGCGATAGCGGGTCTCCTCGATCGGCACCCCGATCAACTCGCCGAGGTCGTGCACGGTCCAGTAGACGCTGTGGCAGAGACCGACGGCCTTCACCTCGGGGGCCGCCACGGAGGCCCACCAGATGTTCATCGCCATCGGGTTGGTGTAGTTGAGCAGCCAGGCGTCCGGGCAGTAGCGGCGGATGTCCGCGGTGAGCTCGCTCAGCACGGGGAAGGTGCGCAGGCCCCGGAACACGCCGCCGATTCCGGTGGTGTCACCGATGGTCTGGTTGAGGCCGTAGCGAGCCGGGATCTCGAGGTCCTTGCGGGTGGCGTCGATGCCGCCCACCTGGATGGTGTTGATCACGAAGTCCGCGCCCTCGAGGGCAGCCCGGCGGTCGAGGGTGGAGGAGATCGTGGCGCGGGCACCGAGCCTCTCATTGACCTGGCGGGCGGTGCCCTCCGCCACCGCGAGCCGCGCAGCATCCACGTCGTGCAGCACGAGCGTCGCGTCGGCGAGTTCGGCGAATCCGAGCAGATCGGCAACCAGTTGGCGGGTGAAAACGACGCTTCCCGCGCCAATGAAGGTAACCGTTGTCATAGAGCGATCATCGACTTGTATGATCAAACCGCGCAAGTTTTCGATCTCTTTTTCGTCGAAGTGGTCAGAATTCCTGAGCGATTGACGCAAATCAGCCGATGTAGAACAGCCGATGAAGGACAACGGATGAGTCTCGCAGCACCGGGTTTCCTCGTTCCGCGAGCCGCCTCGTCCAAGCGGTCGCAGCGCATGGTCTCGATCCTCGAACTGCTGGGCCGCGACGACACGGTGTCGCTCTCCGCGCTCTCCGAGGCGCTCGGCGCCTCGGCCGCCACCATCCGCCGCGACCTCGCCGACCTCGAAGCGCAGGGACTGCTCGCCCGCACCCATGGCGGCGCCCGGGCCATCGGCAGCCAGTCCGAGCTGCCGGTGCGGCTCAAGGACTCCCAGTTTCGGCGCGCCAAGCAACTGATCGCCCTCAAGGCCGCCCAGCTCATCCCGACCGGACGCTACGCGATCGCGCTGAGCGGGGGATCCACCACGGCGGAGGTCGCCAAGGCTCTCGCCAACCGGTCCGAGCTCACCATCGTGACCAACTCGCTCACCACGGCCATGGAGTTCGCCTCGCGCCCCAACCTCAAGGTGCTCATGACCGGTGGGCTCATCCGCTCCAACTCCTTCGAGCTTGTGGGCTCGCTCGCCGAGAACACCTTCAACGCAATCAATGTCGGCACGGCGATCCTCGGCACCGACGGCATCAGCGCCCTGGTCGGCGCGACCACCCACGACGAGACCGAGGCGAAGACCAACCTCGCCATGGTCACGCATGCCGAGCGCGTGCTCGTGGTGGCCGACGGGTCGAAGGTGGGACGCATCACGCTGGCGAAGGTGGCCGGACTCGACCAGATCCACGAGCTCATCACCGATTCAAGCGCGGACCCGGAGGAGCTGGAACGCATCGCAGCGACGGGGGTCGTGATCCACGTGGTCGAGGTGGACTGACCCCTTCTCGGGCTTGTCCCGACCATGGCCGACCGAACCGTCAGCGGGCGAGCCGGTCCACCACGGCCCCGAAGAGCCCGGGCAGGGCTGCGGCCGTCGGAACGATCCCGGCCCGCAGCGGGGAGTTGGCCGCAGCGACGAGCCCCGCGGTGAGAAGCCGGAAGTCACGCGTGCGCCTCGACCACTCCCTCTCATACCGGCCCGGGTCATCCGCATCCACGCAGTCGATCGCCGCCCGGGCCTGGGCCAGGCCCACCCGGATGCCCTCCCCCGTGATCGCGTCGACATAGCCGGACGCGTCGCCGACCAGCATCACCCGGCCGAGGGAGCGCGCGGTGGTGCGCTGGCGGAACGGGCCAGCGCCGCGCAGGTCGCTCGCCGGGCGCCGACCGGCCACCCGCGCCGCGAGTTCGGGGATCTCGGCGAGCGCCCGCTCGAAGTTGGTACCCTGCGGGCCGAGCATCGCGATGCCGACCAGGTCGTCGCCCACCGGGGTGACGTACGCCTCCACGGTCTTGGTCCAATAGACCTCGATGAGGTCGCCCTCCGGGGCCATCGAATAGTGCCGCCGCAGTCCGAACCGGCGAGTCTTCTGGGCGACCGGCCGCTCCAGCCGGGTGAGCCTCCGCACCGTGGAGTGCAGTCCATCCGCCCCGAGCAGATAGCGGGACCGGATTCCGCCGGCCGTGACGCCGGTGTCGTCCTGCTCGAGGGAATCCACCCGGCCGGACACGACGAGGACGCCGAGCTCCGCCGCCCGCGCCGACAGGGCGGAGTGCAGAATCGTCCGCCGCACGCCCCTGCCCCCGGCGCCGCCGAAGAGATGGTCGACCCGGGTCGTGCCGCTGCGATAGCTCACCCCGCTGAGCGGATGGCCGGCCGGGTCGACCCCGAGCCGCGCGAGCGCCGGCAGCGCCCCCGGCATGAGTCCCTCGCCGCAGGCCTTGTCGATCGCGGGGGCACGCGGTTCGATCACCGCCACCGTGAGCCCCAGCATCCGCGCCTCGATCGCCGCCGCCAGTCCGACCGGACCGGCACCGACCACTGTGACGTCGAAGTCCTCGGTCATGACGGAGGCGTCACGCTGATCTTCTCGAGGGCGGCGAGTGCGCGCTCCTCGGTCGGGATGCGGAACCCGAACAGCAGGATCGCGTTGAGCACCGTGAACGCGGCGGCCGTGATCCAGGCCGTGTGCACGAGCGGCAGCGCGATGCCCTCCGCGATCACGACCACGTAGTTGGGGTGACTGAGGAACCGGTACGGGCCGCGGGTGACCCGGCCGAGGCCCGGAACCACCACGATGCGCGAGTTCCACTGCCGGCCGAGCGTGCCGATGCACCAGTACCGCAGGCCCTGACAGGCGAGTGCGATCGCGAGCATCGGCCAGCCGAGCCAGAGAATGAACGGCCGGTGGCCGAGGAACACCTCGGCAAGACAGGCGAGCAGGAAGCCGGTGTGCAGCACGACCATGTACGGGTAGTGACGCTGGCCGTACTCCCGGCCGCCGCGCGCGAACGCCCACGCAGCGTTGCGGTTCGAGATCACCACCTCGGCGATGCGCTCGGCGCCGGTGGCGAGAATCAGCACGAGGAACCAGATCATGACGGCCACCTCAGCAGCACGAGTTCGGCGCTCACCCCTGGGCCGAGCGCGAACACGACGGTGTCGTCGCCCGCGATCTGCGTCCCGGCGGCGAGCTCCTCCGAGAGGATGTGCAGCACCGACGCCGACGAGAGGTTGCCCACCCGGGAGAGCGAGCTCCAGCTGTTGTCGAACGCGCCATCCGCGAGCCCCAGCGACGACTGGAACTGCTCGAGCACCCGGGGCCCGCCCGGGTGGGCGATCCAGCTGTCGATGTCGGCCACCGTCAGGTCGTTGTCGCCGAGGAACCCGGCGACGTCCCGGCCGAAGTTCGCCTCGATCACCTCGGACACCTGCGCGGTCAGGATGATGCGGAAGCCCGTCTCGCTGGCGTTGAAGCCGATCACGGATTCGGTGTCCGGGTAGAGCTGGCTCCTCGCGTCGATCACGTCCGGGCCGGTCACGGGCATCCGCTTCGCCCGTTCGTCGCCCACCATCACCACGGCAGCCGCGCCGTCGCCGAACAACCCGGTCGCCACGAGGTTGGCCATCGAGTCGTCGTCGCGCTGGAAGGTGAGCGAGCAGAGCTCGACGGCGAGCAGGACGCCGACGTCGTTCGGATGCCCGACCAGGTAGTCGTTGACGCGGGCGATTCCCGCGGCACCGGCCACGCATCCGAGGCCGTACATGGGCACCCGTTTCACGTCGGTGCGCAGGCCCAGCCTGGCCACGAGCAGCGCGTCGATGGACGGCGCCGAGATGCCGGTGACCGAGGTGAACATGACGTAGTCGATGTCGGCCGGCGCGAGCCCGGCGAGGTCGAGGGCGTCCCGAAGCGCGCGCTCGGTCAGGTCGGCGGCGACCTCGATGAACATACCGTTCGACTGGGTGAAGGTGGTCGGATCGAGGTAGCGCTCGATCGGCATCACGAGATGGCGGGTGTCGACCCTGCTCGCGCCGTGCAGCCGACGCATCACCGCCTGCTTGCCCGGGTCGGAGGTGACCATCGGCACGATCGTGTCGGTGATCTCCGCCTGCGTGTACAGGTGAGCCGGGAGCGCCGGGGCTACAGCAGCGATGCGGGCCATCCCGCGACGGTAACACGTTCCGAGCGTCGTCCCGAGTGTCGGCCCGAATCGATTTCGCCCCTAACGTTGCAGTGTGACCCCCGCATCCACGAGTCGACCGGCCGCGCGCCCGATCGGCGCCGTCGGACTCGTGGTGATCGGCCTCGTCTGCCAGGACGTGGGCGCCTCCCTCGCCGTGCTGCTCTTCCCCACCACCGGAGCGCTCGGCATGGTGGCCCTGCGGCTCGGCTTCTCCGCGATCGTGCTGCTGGCCGTCGCCCGTCCGCGGTTTCGCGGCCACGGCCGCAACGACTGGCTCACGGCGATCGCCTTCGGCGTGGCCCTCGCCAGCATGAATGCCCTCTTCTACGAGGCGATCGCCCGCATCCCGCTCGGCGCGACGGTCACGATCGAGGTGCTCGGTCCGCTCGTGCTCTCGGTGGTGATGAGTCGCCGCGCGGTGAGCTGGCTCTGGGCGGTGCTGGCCTTCGCGGGGGTGGCCCTGCTCGGGCAGGGCAGCTTCGGATCGCTCGACCCGCTCGGGCTCGTCTTCGCGTTCACCGCCGCCGCCGTGTGGGCCGGCTACATCCTGCTCTCCGCGCGCACCGGCGGGCGGTTCCCGCGACTCGACGGGCTCGCGATCGCGATGACCATCGGAGCGATTCTGGCCCTGCCGCTCGGCATCGCCTCGGCGGGTCCGGCCATGTTCCGGCCGGACATCCTGCTGCTCGGCGCGGCCGTGGCCATGCTCTCCTCCACCATCCCATACGCCCTCGAGCTGGTGGCACTTCGTCGGCTGCCGTCGGCGACCTTCGCCATCCTCATGAGCCTGTCGCCGGCGATGGCGACGATCGCCGGCCTCCTGCTTCTCGGGCAGACGCTCACGGTGGTCGGCGTCGTCGCGATCGCGCTGGTGATCGCGGCGAGCATCGGGGCGGTGCGCACCGCCTCCCGCACACCGGGAGGCGACACCCTGCCGAACCCGGTCGACGAGCTCTAGGCGCGGCTCTAGATGTAGATCGCGGGGTCGGTATAGGTGTCCGGGTGCAGCGGACCGGCCGGCGAGGTGGCGACCCTGGGCCGCGCGCGGGCGGGAATGCCGGTGATCACCGAGTCGGCGGGGGCATCCCGGACGACGACGGCGTTGGCCCCCACGATCGAACGATCGCCGATGCTGATCGCGCCGAGCACGCTCGCACCGGCACCGATGACGACGCCGTCGCCGATGCGGGGGTGACGGATCTCGCGTCGGGAACTCGTGCCGCCGAGCGTGACGCCGTGGTAGATCACCACGTCGTCGCCGACCACCGCGGTCTCGCCGATCACCACGCCCATTCCGTGGTCGATGAACAGCCGGCGCCCCAGGGTCGCGCCCGGGTGGATCTCCACCCCCGTGGCGAAGCGCACCAGCTGCGAGTAGACCCGCGCCGCCAGGCGGAGCCGCCGTCGCCAGAGCCAGTTCGCGACGCGGTGGCCCCAGATGGCGTGCAGGCCGGAATAGGCGAGGAACACCTCGGCGTTCGAATCCGCCGCCGGATCGTGCGCTCGAGCCGCGGCGATGTCCTCCCGCAGTCGAGAGAAGGCCACCCGGTCAGTCCGCGAGGTCTTCGTAGAGCACGGTGGAGAGGTACCTCTCACCGAAGCTCGCCACGATCACCACGATGGTCTTGCCCGCGTTCGCGGGGCGAGCGGCAACCTCGAGCGCCGCCTGCACGGTCGCTCCGGACGAAATGCCGGCCAGGATGCCCTCCTCCGCCGCGAGACGACGAGCCATCGCCACCGACTGGGCGATGTTCACGTCGATGATCTCGTCGTAGACGTCGCGGTCGAGAATCTCGGGCACGAAGTTGGCCCCGATGCCCTGGATCTTGTGCGGCCCAGGTGCCCCGCCGTTGAGGATGGCCGATTCCCGCGGTTCGACGCCGATCACCTGCAGGTCGGCCTTCTGCTCCTTGAGGAACTCGCCGGCGCCGGTGAGGGTTCCGCCCGTTCCGATGCCGGCGACGAAGATGTCGACCGCGCCCTCGGTGTCCCGCCAGATCTCGGGCCCCGTGGTGGCGTGATGGATGGCCGGGTTGGCCGGATTGGCGAACTGGTCGGCGAAGACGGCCCCCGGCGTGTTGGCGACGATGTCCCGCGCCGCGACGACCGCGGCGCTCATGCCACCGGCCCCCGGGGTGAGAACGAGCTCCGCGCCGTACGCGCGCAGCAGCATCCGGCGCTCCCGGCTCATCGTCTCGGGCATCGTGAGGATGACCCGGTAGCCGCGGGCGGCCCCGATCATCGCGAGGGCGATGCCGGTGTTGCCGCTCGTGCTCTCCACTATCGTTCCGCCGGGCGCGAGGGCACCGGAGGCCTCGGCGGCGTCGACGATGGCCACCCCGAGACGGTCCTTCACACTCGCGGAGGGGTTGTAGAACTCGAGCTTGGCGAGCACAGTCGCGCCGAGGCCGTCGGCCACTCGGTTGAGTCGCACGAGGGGCGTGTTGCCGAAGATCTCGGTGATGTCGTTGTAGATGCGGGTCGCCATTTTTCGCTCCTTCTCGGGTACAGGTATACGGTACTCGGCCTTGCCCGGAGCGGTGTCATGCGGTCCCGGCCCCTGATGGTCGGCCCTGCCGGTCGGGCCTGCCGGTCGGCCCGCCGGTCGGCCCTGCATTTGCCGGCGTCTCACTCGCCAGCACCCCGCGTATCTCCGGAGCTTTCGCGCCGTGATGCGGGCCGGGCGGCGTGTCGGGGCGAATTTCGGATGCCGTGGCCGAAACCTCCGGAGAAGCGCGAGTCGGGCGGGCGGGCGGGCGCCGCACCGGCGATGGTGTGGGCGCTCGCTCGCCGAGGCGGTCCACGCCCATAGGTTCGTGCGTCACCCCGGCGTTATCATCTGGCCATGACTACCGATCTTGAGAGTCTCTATCGAGACCTGCACGCCCACCCGGAACTCGGCTTCGCCGAACATCGAACGGCCGGCACCGTCGAGCGCGGGGTCTCCCACCTCACCGTTGCCGCGTTGGAGTGGTTGGCCGAGGGACGGGACGAGGCGGCGGCGCATGGCTGACACCGAGGCGCGCGGCCTGTACCTCGACGATCTCCACGTCGGGGACTCGTATCGCACGGCCGACTACGTCGTCAGTGAGCCGGCGATCCTGGCCTTCGGCGCGCAGTTCGACCCGCAGGTCTTCCACCTCGACGCCGAGGCGGCCACCGGCACGTTCTTCGGAGGGTTGGCGGCGAGCGGCTGGCACACGGCCGCCATCACGATGAACCTGCTCGTGACGAGCGGCCTGCCGTTCGCCGACGGGCTGATCGGCGCCGGTGCCGAGCTCTCCTGGCCGACGGCGACGCGCCCCGGGGACGTGCTCCATGCCGAGGCGGCGATCACCCAGATCACGCCGAGCCGGTCGCGACCCGATCGGGGCATCGTCACGGTGGAGAGCCGCACCCTGACCGCCGACGGTGAGGAGAGGCAGCGTCTTGTGGCCTGCATGGTCGTGTTCCGCCGCGACGCAACCCTGACACCGCGCTGAGGGCGCGCGCCCGAGAAACCGCGCCGGAGAAACTACGCCCGGAGTTCGGTCGATGCGACGACCACGGCCCCCGCGTCCCGCAGCGCGGCCATGAACGCCGCGTGCACCACGCTGCCCGGCAGGCCGATTCCCTCGAATTCGAGGTCGGGTGCCGCGCACGCGTCGTGCACGACCGTGACGTCGAGGCCCAGGTCGAGCGCCGCCCTCGTCGTGGCGTCCACGCACATGCTGCTCATCATCCCCACGACCACCAGGCCGTCGATGCCACCCTCCCGCAGGAGTGACTCCAGGGCGGTGTCGACGAAGGCGTTGGGCAGCGACTTGGTGAGCACGCGTTCCCCCGGCGCGGGCGCCAGGAGGGGATGGATCTCCGCCCCGCTCGTGCCCGGCAGAAAGAACGTCGCATCCGCTTCGCGCGAGACGTGCCGGAAGTGCACGACGGGCATCCCGGCCGACCGGGCGTCGGCGAGGATGCGGTGGCCGACCTCGGCGGCCGCCTCGCTCCCCACGAGCGGGTATGCGCCGCCCGGAAAGTAGTCGTTCTGGATGTCGATGACGAGTAGCGCCGTCGTCACGGAGCCCCCCTCAGCGCGAGCCACTTGATCGGGCGCGCGAGCACGATCAGCACCAGCGGGTAGAGGCTGGTGGCGGGGAAGAGCACCGTCACGATCAGGGCGACAAGGGTTATCGCGATCGCCACGACACCGTTGGTGAATCCGACGAGGCGCTGGACGCTCGGATCGACCGGCGCGGCACCGCCCGCGCCTCGATCCATCCGACGCTGCTCCCGGGACACGGACACCGCCGGACTCACGGCGCTATGCCTTCGAGCGCAGGGACTCGAGTGCCGCCGAAAGCTTCTCCCGGACATCACCGGCCACCCGCGTCATCTCGGGGTTCTCCGCGAGTTCCGCCATGATCCGCGGGTCGATCATCTCGACCACGATTCCCCCCTCGGCGCTGCGGACGACAACGTTGCAGGGCAGCAGCAGCCCGATCGATGGCTCCGCCTCGAGTGCGAGGTGGGCGAGGCTCGGGTTGCAGGCGCCGAGGATCAGGTTGCGACCGATCTCCACGCCGAGCTTGTTGCGCAGCGTCTGCTGCATGTCGATCTCGCTGACAATGCCGAAGCCCTGCCGCGCGAGCGCCTCGCGCACCGACGCCACGGCGTCGTCGAACGTCCCCGCGAGGGTGAGGCTCATTCCGTAACCCAAGATCTTCTCCTTCGAAAGCACGAAAGCACGCGCCCAACGGGACACGCTGCCACAGTACGCGGTCGACTCGGGCGGCGGCCAGACTGGGTCCCAGCGGTCGAGCGCATGTCTTCCCGTCCCGTGACCCGACGCCCCGCTCCCTCATGGGTGATACTGGCCTTGTAGTCGAGGCGCGCCCGCCCTCCGGCCGGTGACGCGCAGACCGCTGAGGAGGGCATCGTGTCGCAATCGGTGCCGCAGGTGCGTCCGACGGGTCTCTCGCAGGCGGAGGCGCTTGAACGCCTTCGCACCGATGGCCCCAACGAACTTCCCACCGCGAAGCCTCGAAACCTCCTGCAGCAGGCCTGGGAAATCGTGCGGCAGCCCATGCTGCTGCTGCTGCTCGGAGCGGGCACGCTCAACTTTGTCCTGGCCGAGCCCCTCGACGGTGCGATCCTGATGTCCTTCGTGGTGGTGGTCATCGGGATCTCGATCTATCAGGAGCACAAGACCGAGAACGCGCTGGCGGCCCTGCGTGACCTCTCCTCTCCGCGGGCGCTCGTCATCCGCGACGGCCAGCAGGTACGCATCGCCGGCCGCGACGTCGTGCGCGGCGATGTCGTGCTGTTGGTGGAGGGCGATCGGGTGCCCGCGGATGCCGTGCTCGTGGACGGCGTCAACGTGTCCGTCGACGAGTCCGCACTTACCGGTGAATCCGTTCCGGTGCGCAAGACGGTCGGCAGCGGGGACCCGGACGACGAAGCGATGGGGGAGCCGGGCGGGGACGCTACGCCATGGGTCTTCTCGGGGACGCTAGTGGTGAAGGGGCGGGCGATTGCGCTCGTGAAGGGCACGGCGGCGAACACCGAGCTGGGCCGAATCGGCTCGGCGCTGCGAACGATCCCGCAGGAACGCACCCCCCTCCAGCGGGAGGTCGATCGACTCGTGCGGGTGATCGCCGTGCTGGGTCTCGTCGTCGCGGTTGCCGTCGCCGTGATCTACGGCCTCACTCGCGGGGTCTGGCTTCAGGGCATCCTCGCGGGAATCGCCACCGCCATGGCGATTCTCCCCGAGGAATTCCCCGTCGTCCTCACCATCTTCCTGGCGCTCGGTGCCTGGCGGATGTCCCAGAAGCACGTGCTCACCCGGCGCACGCCGGTCATCGAGACTCTCGGTTCGGCGACCGTGGTCTGTGTCGACAAGACCGGCACGCTCACCATGAACAGCATGACCGTTCGGGAACTCCTGGTCGACGGCTCCACTCACGCGCTCGATGGGCGGCCCCTGCCCGCGGAGTTCCATCCGATCGTCGAGTTCGGACGACTCGCCTCTCCTCTCGATCCGTTCGATCCCATGGACCAGGCTTTCGAGGATCTGGCAGACACCTACCTGCCCGCCACCGAGCGCTCCCATGCGGGCTGGGAGCTGGTGCGGGAGTACCCCCTCTCCGAGGAGCTGCTCGCTCTCTCCCACGTCTGGCGTTCCCCGTCCGGCTCCGACTTCGTCGTCGCGGCGAAGGGCGCTCCGGAGTCGATCGCCGACCTGTGCCACTTCGATGAGACCGCGGTGGCCAGGCTCACCACCCTCGTCGACGCCGCGACGGCCCAGGGGCAACGCGTGCTCGCCGTCGCCCGGGCGGCCCTCCGCGCCGAGGGCGGCCTTCCCTCCGATCAGCACGATTTCGACTTCGAGTTCATCGGGCTCGCCGCACTGCACGATCCGGTGCGGCCGGGAGTCGCACAGGCGGTCGCCGAGTGCGCGCGGGCCGGGGTGCGCACGGTGATGATCACGGGCGACTTTCCCGGCACCGCGTTGGCGATCGCGCGCGAGATCGGTCTCGACGCCGAAGGCGGCTGCATCACCGGCCCCGAACTGCGCACGATGAGCGACACGGAACTCGCTCACCGCATTCGCACCGTCAGCGTCTTCGCCCGCATGGTTCCGCAACAGAAGCTGCAACTCATCCGGGCACTCAAGTCCAACGGGGAGGTCGTCGGCATGACCGGCGACGGCGTGAATGACGCGCCGGCCCTGCGTGCGGCGGACATCGGGATCGCCATGGGTGCCCGCGGTACGGATGTCGCCAGGGAGTCGGCAGCGCTCGTCATCACCGACGACGACTTCGCCTCGATCGTGGGCGGCATCCGCCAGGGACGCGGCATCTTCGACAACCTCCGCAAGGCGATGTCGTACACCATCGCGGTGCACCTGCCCATCGTGGGAATGTCGCTCATTCCGGTGTTCGTCGCGGACTGGCCGCTCGTGCTCCTTCCCGTTCTCATCGCCTTCCTCGAACTGATCATCGACCCGGCGTGTTCCGTCGTGTTCGAATCCGAGCAGATCGACCCGATGGTGATGGAGCAGAAACCACGGGGCCTCGGCGAACCGCTCTTCGGCCGTCGCGTACTCACGATCGCCGTGCTGCAGGGCGTGTTCGCCCTGCTCGCCGTGCTGGCCGTGTACCTGTGGGCGGTGCTGGGGAACCGACCGGATGATGTCGTGCGCTCGGTGACCTTCGCCACGCTGGTCACCGGCAACCTCGCGCTCATCCTGGTGAACCGGTCATGGACGCTCCCCGTCTGGCGCACGTTCCGGGAGCGCCTCAATCGCACCCTGAAGTGGATTCTGCTGGGAGGGAGCGCCCTGCTCCTGACAGTGCTGCTCGTCCCGCCGTTTCGGGCGGCCTTCAACCTCGGACCGATCGGACCGAGCGACTGGGCCGTCGCCATCGGCGCCGGCGTCGCCGGGGTCGTCTGGTTCGAGATCTACAAGGTCGTTGCGGGCCGCTCGCGCGCGACGTAGCCAGCTACAGGGCGCGGAGGTATGCCTCGAGCCCGCGGAGGTCCGTGCCCCGCGCGCCGTAGCCGATGTACCCGTCCGGCCGCACGAGGTAGTGCGCAGTCTCCCCCTCGCCGAGGCCCAGCCGGCGCAGCGCCCCCCTGGTCGAATCCACCCACACGTCCCGCTCGGCTCCGGCACTCAGCCGGGCGGTGCGCACCACCCGCCCCCAGAGCGCATCGAATTCCCGTCGATCGCCCCATCCCGTCAGCGGGCCGCAGAGCACCAGCTGGAAGTGCGTCGAGGACAGGCTCCGCTGAATCGTCGTGGGGACGCCGTTGACGACGATGCCCGAGTCAGGCAGACGATCACCGGGGCGCGGTCCGCCTCTGAGCGGCGGACGCCCCGCGACGGAGAGCGGGCTCCCAGGGTATCGAATGCCCAACTGCGAGATCGCTCGAAAGCCGAGCCGGCGCAAGGCGGGTATCCGAATGACGAGGGGCACAGCCACGGCCGCCACCCGCGGTCGGAAGAACCGCATGAGCCCGTTCGTCGACGTGGCCACCCGGAAGGCGCGGTTGGTCGTTCGAAGAACCGACCTGGCGACCGGCAGCCGTTCGGCCTCGTAGCTGTCGAGGAGGTCGTCGCGCGCGAGCCCCGACGTCACGAGGGCGAGTTTCCAGCCGAGGTTCACGGCATCCTGGATCCCGGTGTTCATCCCCTGCGCCCCGGCCGGGCTGTGGATGTGGGCGGCATCACCCGCGAGGAACACCCGGCCCGCTCGAAAGCGGTCGGCCCGACGGCTCTGCACGGAGAAGTTCGTCAGCCAGACGGGATCGTGGAGCCTCACCCGACCGCCGGTGTACGGGTCGACCATCGCCTGAACGGACGCCAGCGACGGCTCTCCGAGCTTGAGGCCCGGCGGCACCATGACCAGGATCCGCCAGGTGGCCGGCGAGCCCAGCGGAAAGAGGAAGAGCATCCCCTCCCGGGCCGGGAACGCGTGCAGGAGTCCGACCGGAAGTCCGTCCGCCTCGACATCGGCGAGAACAAAGGTCTGCGGAAAGGCCGAGCCGGAAAAACCGATCCCGCTCGCGTGCCGCACGACGCTGTGGGCGCCGTCGCATCCCACCACGTAGCGGCTTCGCACTCGCCATTCGCCGGACTCACCGCGAAGCGTGCAGGTGACGTCGCCCCCACTCTGGTCGAGCCCGACCAGCTCCACACCACGCTCGATCACGACCCCGGACTCGGTGAGGCGACGGGCGAGAATCCTCTCCGTCTCGGCCTGCGAGAGAAAGAGCAGGTACGGGAAGGCGGTCTCGCCCGCCCCCTCGCCGAAGAGCTTCAGCTCGGTCGTGCGGTTCGAGAAGTGCATCACGAGAACGGCGGCGGTGTCGCCGGCGGCGACGAGCTCTTCGCTCGCGCCGTGACGGGCGAGTACCTCGAGCGTGCGGGCCTGGATCGCGAGAGCGCGCGACTCGTGCACCGCGGTGGGCGCCCGGTCGATGATCCGGAAGCTCACGCCACGGGCGTGAAGCTCGCCGGCGAGCGCCAGTCCCGTGGGGCCGGCGCCCACGATCAGCACGTCAACAGTCGCCTCGTCGAGCTTTGCCATTCCGTCACCCTAGACCGCCAGGGCATGGATGGACACGCCCGTCCCGACGGCCCGGCGATCCGACCGGTCAGCGGGCGAGTGAGGTCTACTCCGACGAGCACATCCACCACGACGTCGACTATCGGCCCGACGATCAGTCCCGTTTCACATCGGCACCATCCACCTCATTCCGTGGCACGACTTCTCGGTTCCGGTCGTGCCCCTCGAGTGTTCACCTCCGTGCACGACATTCCCCCGAGTCGGTACGCATCCGAGCAGCTACGACCCTGACGGCGGCGCGGAGTCCACCGTCCAGGTATGGGCGCCCGAGCCCACCGCGATCGGCTCGCGCCCCGGCAGAATGACCTCTGCCGTGGTGTTGGCCGGCACCTCGGCCTCCACCACCACGCGGTCGCCCTCACGACGCCAGGCCACGCGAGCCGGACCATACGGGGTGTCGAGGCTCGCGGTCGCGTGGTCGAGCTCGGCGAGCGGCTGGGGCGCGATGCGGATGACGCGGTAACCCGGTGCGGCCGGCGCGAGGCCCGCAACGGTGCGATGGAGCCAGTCGGCCACGGCGCCCAGCGCGTAGTGGTTGAACGACGTCATCTCGCCGGGGTTGATCGAACCGTCCTCGAGCATGCTGTCCCAGCGCTCCCAGATGGTGGTCGCCCCCATGGTCACCGGGTACAGCCAGGACGGGTTCTCCGTCTGGGTGAGCAGCCGCCCGGCGACGTCCAGGTGGCCGGTCGCGGTCAGCGCATCGGCGATCAGCGGGGTCCCGACGAAACCGGTTCCAATGCGGTACCCGTTCTCGCTGACCAGTTCGGCGAGCCGTTGCCCCATCCCGGCGCGCTGTGCGCTCGATCCGGACAGCCCGAAGACGATCGCCAGGGCGTACGCCGTCTGCGCGTCGGACATCATGCGCCCGGTCTCGGTGACGTACTCGCTCAGGAACGCCGCACGCACCCTCTCGGCGAGCGCCGCGTAGCGTTCGGCGTCGGCGTGCCGGCCCAGGATCGCAGCTGCCCGGGCGGTGAAATCGACCGACCGGTACAGGTAGGCGCTCGCGACGATGTGCGGGTCGGTCTTGGCCAGGGCCGCGTCGTGCGGCGGCGCGGTGGGATCGAGCCAGTCTCCGAATTGGAAGCCGCCCTCCCACAGCATCCGGTCTCCGGCGAGCGCGAGGAGGCAGTCCGCCCACCCTCGCATGCTGTCGAACTGCGTCTCCAGCACTCCGATGTCGCCGAACCGCTCGTGCAGCACGGTCGGCACGACCGTCGCCGCATCGCCCCAGGCCGCGGCTGGCGTGGCGGCGTCGTGCAGCACGTCGGGGATGACGAACGGCACGATGCCCCCGCCGGCCGCGTCCTGCTCCATCGCGAGATCGACCGACCACGACGTGAGGAACGCGTTCGTGTCGTAGACGAAGCTGGCCGTGGGAGCGAAGACCTGGATGTCGCCAGTCCAGCCCAGGCGCTCGTCCCGCTGGGGACAGTCGGTGGGCAGATAGAGGAAGTTGCCTCGTATGCCCCAGACCACGTTCTCGTGCAGGCGGTTGAGCATCTCGTGCGAACTCTCGAACCATCCGGTGCGACGCATGTCGCTGTGGATCACGACAGCGGTCACGTCGTCGCCGTCGATCGGCTCTGGCAGGCCGGTCACCTGCGCGTAGCGGAAACCGTGGAAGGTGAAGGCCGGTTCCCAGACCTCCTCGTCCACACCCCGGAGGGTGTACGTGTCGGTGGCCTTGGCAAGGCGAAGCGGTCGAACGCCGAGTTCTCCGTGCTCGAGCACCTCGGCGTGTCGCAGTGTCACGACGGTCCCGGCCTCTCCGCGGACGCGGATGCGCAGCCGTCCGACGAGATTCTGTCCGAAGTCGAGGATGCGCTGGCCAGACGCCGAGACGAGCTCCTCCTCGACCGCGCGTTCCTCGATCGCGCGAACCGCCGGCGAGGTCCTGGCCGTGGGCACCGGCATCGGGTCGGAGTCGAGACGGACCGCGTGCCAGCCGCCGTCATCGAAGCCGGCCTGCGCCCATCCATCCTGCTCGCGACGTGCGTCGTGGGACTCGCCGTCGTAGATGCCGGACGCGACGATGGGTCCCTCTCCGGTCGCCCGCCAGTCCGGCCCGGTCACGATCCTGTCGGTGGACCCGTCGGCGTACTCGATCGCCAACTGCAGCGCCGCCGCGGGTTGCTCGCCATAGAACGGGGGCGATGTCACGCGGAAGCCGTAGCGCTCGGTGTACCAGGCACCGGCGATCTGCACGCCGATCGCGTTCGCGCCGACCGCGATCAGCGCGGTGACGTCGGTGCTCTCGTGGATGAGGCGACGCGGATACGGCGTCCAGCCCGGCTTGAGGATCTGGTCGTCGACCTCCCGGCCGTTGATCTGCACCTGGTACGCACCGTGCGCGGTCGCGTACAGCGTCGCCCGCACGAGCGGGGCCGCGATCATGAACTCGGTGCGCAACAGGGCAGGCTGAGCGACACGCTCCGGCGAGGCCAGACCGACCAGGGGTGCCACCCACTCGCCGTCGGCCAGGAACGCGGCGACAAACTCGCGCGGTTCGCTCCATTCGGACACCACCCCGTCGTTTCCGGTGACTCGCACGCGCACGGCGTGCCGGGACCGCGGCACGATCGGCGCGAACGGCCACGCGACGAGCACGGAATCGCGACCGTCGACGGCCGAGAGGTGCTCGCCGTCGAGTTCGATCTCGGCACCGACCTGGGTCCACTCGCCGGTGGTCGAGGCGGTGGTCCAGCTCAGACGCGGCGTCGAGATCGCGACATCGTCGCTGTCCGTTCGCAGCTCGACCGTGACGGACGTGACGGTGGCGGTCATGCTTCTCCCACCTGACTGGTGTCGGCGGTGCTTTCGTACGCGGCCGGCGCGATCTGCACGGCGCGGATGCGCTCGATGTCGAACTTGGGGTTGCGGTCGAAGTCGTAGATTCCGTTCTCCTCCTGGAACGTGTCGGTGAGCTGCGTGTAGCAGTAGCCGAACATCCCGGCGTCGTCGAGCAGCACGCGGGTGAGTCCCGCGAATCTCTCGTGCCAGGCCTCGAGACTGTCGACTCGCTGCCCGTAGCCCCACGACGTGTCGCGGTGGGGATCGTCGGAATACTCCTGCTCCTCGGCCAGGCGGGCGGCGTTCCACCAGATGCCGCCGTACTCCGAGACGAAATACGGTTGCCCGGAGTAGCCGTAGGAGATCGGGACCCCGTCGTGGTCGTTGAGGTACGGGCGGCCGTCCCCGAGCCCGGACTGCTGGGCGCGAAAGGCGTCGGGGTCCTGCTCGTAGGAATGGGAGTCGTAGACGTCCGCTCCCCGCACCCGATGCGAGTAGCCGGAGGCGTCGATCACCGGGCGGGTGGGATCGGCGGCCTTGGTGGCCAGGTACATGGCCTCCGTCACGTCGTCGAGCTGGGTCACCCTGTCGTGCAGCAGCTGGTGTGTCTCGTTGAGCGGGCACCAGCCGATGATGGACGGGTGGCTGCGGTCCCGGGTGACCACCTCGAGCCACTGGCCGATGAACGAGGCCGTCGGCTGCTGGTTGTCGCCCTCCGGCCCGCGGCCCGAGACTCCCCAGTCGCCGAACTCGCCCCAGACGAGGTAGCCGAGCCGATCGGCGTGGTAGTAGAAGCGCTCCTCGAACACCTTCTGGTGCAGCCGGGCGCCGTTGAAGCCGGCCGCCATCGACAGTTGGATGTCGCGCAGCAGGGCCGCGTCGTCGGGCGAGGTCATCAGGGTGTCCGGCCAATAGCCCTGGTCGAGCACGAGTCGCTGGAACACGGGCTCGCCGTTCAGCAGGATGCGGTTGCCGCTGATGGCGACGGAGCGCAACCCCGCGTACGACTCGACCTCGTCGACCACCCCCTCGTCGGAGACGAGCCGAACCGTGAGGCCGTAGAGGTGCGGGTCCTCCGGTCCCCAGAGCCGCACGCGATCTGCCGGCACCGCCAGGGTGAGATGCGGCGCAAGGTCGTCGGCGGCCACGCTCGCGGAGGCGACCTCTCCGCGGTCGTCCGTCAGCGTCGCCTCGAGCCGCAGGCCGTCCGCCAGGTGGGCGACGTCGGCGGTGACGAGGAAGCTGCTGTCTGCGCGCTGCGGAACGATGTTGAGCGATCGGATGTGGGCCGGCGCCACCGGCTCCAGCCACACCGTCTGCCAGATCCCGGTGGTGCGCGTGTAGTTGCAGCCGGTGTTCTTGTACCAGGTGGACTGCTTGCCTCGGGCCTGCGCATCCGTCGGGGTGTCGCGCGCGCGCACGACGATCGTGATCTCGTCGCCGGCGATCGCGATTCCGGCGAGCGTCGCGGTGAAGGAGCTGAATCCGCCCCGATGGCGCGTCACCTCGATGTCGTTCACCCAGACCGTCGCGTCGTGGTCGACCGCCCCGAAGTGGAGCAGAACGTCACGCCCCGCCCAGTGTTCGGGGATGCGCACCTGGCGGCGGTACCAGACCGCGTGCAGGAAGTCGGTGTTCTCGACCCCGGAGGCGCGGGACTCCGGGGCGAATGGAACCACGATCTGGCCGTCCAGTTCGCGCCCCCGAAGTCCGCGATCGATCCCGGAGTCTCCGTGGTCGATCTCGAACTGCCAGAGTCCGTTGAGGTTCAGCCAGTCCGGGCGGACGAGCTGCGGTCGGGGGTATTCCGGCTTCGGAATGGGCAGAGCCACGGAGTTGCCTTTCGTTGGGGTGGAGCTGGTCATCCCCTAGAGCACGAGCGGGGGGATGGTGATGAGGAGGATGTCCATGAACAGGAGGTCGTACTGGTTGACCGCCGTGCTCTGGAAGTTGCACAGGGTCAGCTGCACGGTGGAGTTCTCCCGAATCCTCTTTGCCTCGAGGCAAACTGTGACTCCACGGTAGCGCGGCGTTTGCCTCGATGCAATATAGAGTTGTACCGGAGGGCGTGATGGGCAGTCGGCGAGACGTGGCCAGGGCAGCAGGCGTGTCCGTGCGCACGGTCAGCAATGTGGTCAACGGTTACGCCCACGTCGCCGAAGCGACGAGGGCCCGGGTGCTGCAGGCGATCGCCGATCTGGATTATCGGCCGAGCGAACTGGCCCGCAGCCTCAAGCGCGGCCGGTCCGGGTTGATCGGGCTCGTTCTGCCGGAGCTCGACACCCCGTACTTTGCCGAGCTGACTCGGGCCTTCGTCGAAGAGGGAGCCTCGCGCGGCCTCACCGTGGTCATCGACCAGACCGACGGCGATCTGGAGCGAGAGCGCTACCTCATCGACCGCACCGAGTACGGTTCACTCTTCGACGCCCTCGTCATCAGTCCGCTCGCGCTCACGCCGGCGCATCTCGACGCGATTTCGGACGATCGCCCCCTCGTCTTCCTGGGCGAGAATCCGTTCCCGCGCTTCGACCACGTCATGATCGACAACCGCCTGGCGTCACGGCAAGCGGTGAGGCACCTCTTCGAGTCCGGCAGGCGCCGCATCGCCGCCATCGGCACGAAGGGCACCGACCACGGCTCGAGCTCGCAGCGCCTCGCCGGTTACCACGACGCGCTCCGGGATGCCGGGCTGGGCGAATCGGAGTCAATCGTGGAGCACGTCGACAGGTTCCGCCGTGCCGACGGGGCGGCGGCGATGGCGCGCCTGCTCGACCGCCCGGATCCGCCGGATGCCGTGTTCTGCTTCTCCGACCCTCTGGCCCTCGGCGCGCTGCGCACCCTCGCCACCCGCGGCGTACGGGTGCCGCACGACGTGGCCGTCGTCGGCTTCGACGACATCGAGGACGGCGCGTTCAGCACACCATCACTGACCACCATCAGCCCCGACAAGCGTTTCATCGCACGCACGGCCCTGGGGCTCGTCGAACGCAAGCTCTCGGGCACGGCGGAGTCCGCCGCCCTGGTGATCGCCCCCCACGCGTTGATCCTTCGGGAGAGCAGCGCGCCCTCGAGACCGTGAATGCGCAGGAACCCGCAGAGCCGACGGCCCCCTCAGTCGGACCCGGGCCGCAACACGGCGCGAAGGGCATCGATGATGGCCGTCCCGCGGAAATCATCGATCCCCTCCATCAGATTGGTGAGGAACGCGAAGCCGACACCCAGGGCCGGGTCGGCGAAAGCGACCTGTCCACCGGCGCCGTCATGGCCGAATCCGGATGGAGTGAGATACCGCCGCGCCTCTGAGTCGAGCTGGAAGCCCATGCCCCACCGCGGCCAGGGTCCTGGAACATCCAGGACCGGAGGTCCCTCGCTCTGCACCTGGGTGGCTTCTCTCAGAGTGGGGTCATCCAGAAGGCGGACTCCTTCGGTCTCGTGGACTGTCGCGGACCAGATTTTCGCCAGAGCGCGCGCGCTCGAGATTCCTCCGGCCCCGGGAATCTCCGCTTCCTGTACTCGAGGATCGTTGAAGCCGACGGCATCACCCACGAGGGCCGCAGGGAAGGCCTCGCCCAGGGTCATGGCCCGCTCCGACCAATCGACACGGCCCGGCCGTCGGGCCTCGGCCTGGTTCAGGACCAACTCAGCGAGGGTCGATCCGACCTGCATGTGCGCGACACTGATCGACAGCGCGGCGGGCAGACCGATCCAGGCGTCTGCGTCGAGGGGGCCCGCAACGGACTGTTCGAAGTACTCGCCAACAGTCAGCCCGGTGATTCGCCGGACCACTTCGCCGATCAGCCAGCCGTGGGTGATCGCATGGTACGCCCAGCCGGAATCCGGCTCCCAGAGCGGCGCCTGAGCCGCAAGATAAGAGGTCACCGTCGACCAATCGACGACGTCGGCCGTCGTGAGTATCTCCCGCGGCGCCGAGAGGCCGGAGCGATGGGCCAGCAGGTCTTTCACCCTCACCGCTTCTTTTCCTGCTGCACCGAACTCGGGCCAGTAGTCGGTCACGGCGGCCTGGTAGTCGAGGCGCCCCTCTTGCACCAGCCGTGCCGCGAGGATGGCGGAAAGACCCTTGGTGCAGGAGAAGATGACACTCGGAGTGTCGCCTGTCCAGGCCTCGCCGGTACGCTCGTCAGCCACGCCGCCCCAGAGGTCTACGACAGTCCGGCCTCGATGCCGAATGCTGAGTGCCGCTCCCATGTCGGGCTTCCCGTCGAAGGCGGATTCGAACGCCGACCGAACGGACTCGAAACCGGGCGCGGCCGTGCCGAATACAGTCGTGATCACGAGGTGCCTGCCTTTGCTGCGAGTTGGATGGACGGGCCGCCGTTTCGCCACGCAAAACGGAGGGGATCCCCGAGTGTTCCGACGAAGTCGCCGCCTTCAGAGGTGTTCTCGAAGGCGAGCAGAACCCACTCACCGTGACGGTCCCGAATGACTCGCCCGCTGTAGAGCGACTCCGGTGCTATGAGTTCGGCGCGTCCCACCGCGTATGGCCCCAGAAGCGAATCGGGCGCCAGCGCCCAAATGCCGCCCGTGTCACCCTTCTTCCTGCGCACACTGGAGAGTGCGCCGCTGTCGCAGGAAAAGAGAAGAAGGAGGCGGTCGTCGACGGTCGCGATCTGGGGAACCTCGAGGTGTGCGAACCCCGCCCCGGGCTCGCTCATCGGCGGTTGGACCTCCCACCGCTCCAGGTCCGACGATGTGGCGTGACCGACTACGCCGCGCTCATCGACGTCGCCGCGATTCGCGCGTGCCGTGACGAGCATGTGCCAGCCGTCCCCGTTCGGATCGGCGAACACCCACGGGTCCCGCCAGGCCTCTTCGGGCCAGTCGGACGTGCCAAGGGTCTCGTACCAGCGCGGGTCTGCCTTGGCGATCGGGCCAGGAGACTTCACCCAGGTGTGCAGATCGGCAGAGGTGGCGACGCCGACGGTCTCCACGTTCGCGTTGGAAGTCTCTGAGAGGAATCGAGCGCCCGTATAGAACATGCGCCAGACGCCGTCGGGGCCATGGACGACGCTTCCGGTCCACGTCGCCGTCTCGTCGAACTCCCCGGGCCCGCCTGCCCGAATCACCACGCCGTGGTCGGTCCAGGTCGCCAGGTCGAGCGACGTGGCGTGACCGATCTGGGCGTTACGGTGACGCAATTGCTGGTCACCGAGCGACTTGGGTGCATGAAGGTAGTACATGTGGAACCGCTCGCCGTCGTCGGCGAGCCAGAAGTCCCACACCCAATGATGTTCCAACGAAAATGTCATGCCGTCCTTCTCGGGTCGTGTGATTGAGAATGCAGGCCTCGTATCTGACGGACGCTGCCGCTGCCGGTGCCTAGCCTTTGACGGCACCCTGCAGCAGTGCTCCGATGAACTGGCGCTGGAAGATCACGTAGATGATGATCGTCGGCAACATCACGATCAGCGCCGCTGCGAACAGCAGCGGCAGGGCGTCGATGTATTGCCCCTGGAACGCCCCCAAGGCTCCCGCCATGGTGCGCTTGTCCGGATCGTCGACGAGAACCAGCGGCAAGAGAAACTGGTTCCAGGTCCAGAGGAAGAGCAGGATCCCAAGCGCGGACAGGGCCGGTCGTGCAAGCGGGATTTGGATGCGTCGGAACTCCTGCAGAACTCCTGCCCCATCAACCCGGGCCGCCTCAGACAATTCGCGGGGAACGCCGATGAAGTGGGCGCGCATCCAAAACACGCCGAATGGCATGTAGAGCCCGATCAGGGGAAGAATGATCGCCCACTGAGTGTTCAGCAGGCCGTATGACGTGATCTGGTAGTAGAGCGGAATGATGATCGCCTCGAAGGGGATCGTCAATCCGAGCACCATCGCGACAAGCACAACCCGCCCGCCGCGAACTCGAAGATTGCCCAGGGCGTAGCCGGCGAGCGTTGCGAAAAGCAAGCTGACCGGAACCACGACGACCACGATCAGAAGGCTCGATCCCAGCAAGACCCAGACGTGGCCCACGGTGAAGGCGGTGACGAAGTTCTCCCAGTGAGGGTTGGTCGGCCAGGCGAGGCCCGTTGGGAGCCGATCCGGTGATTGAAGCGCTGCGGAAAGCATGCCGAGGAGGGGCAGTAGCGTGAGGACGAGGACGACGATCAAGATGATGCGTCCCACAAGGACCTCGGATTTGCTGGTAACCATCAGTCCCTCTCTCGGGCTATTCGCTGAACGGGGAGGACGACCGCGAGGACGAGAATGAGCAGAACGATTCCCAGCGCCGACGCGAGCCCCACCTGGCCCTGCACGAACGCGAGTCGGAAGATGGAAATGCCGGGAACGAGCGTGGTCGTGCCTGGTCCGCCCTTGGTTGTCGTGTAAATGATGTCGAAGCTGCTCAGCGCTGAGATGATCGTGATCGTCACCAGAACGACGATCTCCTGGCGAACGCCGGGCAGGGTGACTGCGCCGAACATTCGAAACCATCCGGCTCCGTCAATCCGTGCCGCTTCGTAGAGCGACGGATCGATCTTTCCCATGCCGGTCAGCAGCAAGACCGTGCACAGTCCGGTGAGAACCCACGAGCCGATGAGGCCAACTGCCGGCAGGGCCGTGCCGAAGTCGGCGAGCCACGAGCGGGACAGGAAGCCGAGGCCCACCGTGTTGAGGATCGAGTTGATGGTTCCGGTTTGTGCATACATCCATGACCAAGCGATTCCCGCCGCCACCAGAGGAACGATCTGGGGAAGAAAGAGGATGGTGCGAGCGGCACTCGAGAACGCGTTCTGCCGCATGTTTCGGATCAACGTGGCGAGGATGAGGCCGCTGACGACCGGAATGATCGTGAAATAGATGATGAGTACTAATGCATTCCCGATGGGGGCGAGGAGCGTCGGGTCAGTGAAGATCTGCAGGTAGTTGTACAAGCCGACCCAGGTGGAGGCCCCGATGCCGTTCCATTTGTAGAACGAGTACTGCACGGCCGTCAGCAACGGGTAGAGCACAAAGAGGCAATAGGCGACAACTGCCGGGAGCAAGAACAGCCAACCGGTCAGTAGCGCGCGCCGCGCCACCCGAGAGGTCCCCCGGGTAGCGCGGCGCGGTCTGGCGAGAGTCACTAGCCCGCCAGGTCCTTCTCGTAGAAGGCCTGAATTGCCTTCGTGAACGCGTCCGGAGTGATCTTGTCCGTGAGTAGGAGCTGCTCGTCCGGCTGCAAGGCGCCCTGGTAGATGCCCGACGTCGTGTTGGCGATGAAGTCAGTGAATCCGTCGTCCTTTCCGACGGAGGCCGACATCGCGAGCGCGGTCTCGATTAGCGAACCCTTTTCCACCGTCGGCAGCTTCTGGGCCGGGTCGCCGCCCGGTGAGGCGCCGGTGATGTCGACCACGATCTGCCGTGCTTTGCTGTTGGTCGCGATCCAGTTGAGGAAGTACGCCGTGGTGTCGTGATTCTTCGATTTCGACGGAATGGCGAATGTGTTGCCGGCACCCATGGCCACGTACTTGCCACCCTTGGTTGTCGGCGGCATCAGGAAGAACTGTGCACCGCCCTTGCCGAGGGCCTTCTGCACGTTGGCAGCATCCCAGTTACCGTCCCACATGAAGAGCCCTTGACCGGCCGTGAAGTTCGCCACCATCGTCGTGTAGTTGATGGCGTTGACGTCGGTCGGCAGGTAGCCCTTGGTCGCCCAGTCCTGGAATTTGGTCGCGCCCTTGAGCGAGGCCGGAGTGTCGAACGTGGCGCCGGGCTTGTTGAACATCCAGTCGATGAGTTTCGCCTTGTCGCCGTACTGATTGATCAACGCCTGCAGCACGAAGGTCCCGACGCCATCCTGCATGCCGGTCTGCACGGGGAGCACCCCCGCGGTCTTCGCCTTCTGCAGGTCGGCCTCGAGCTCGTCGATGGTGGCAGGCACGGAGGTGATTCCGACCTTATCCGCGAGCTTCTGGTTCATGTAGATACCGGTCACGCTATAGCCGAGGCCGAACTGCCAAAGGGAACCCTCGCCTCGCACCCCGGCCGTGGTCATCCGGGCGGAGGCCAGCTGCCCGGCAGAGAACTTGTCCCATCCATACGCTTTGAAATACGGATCGAGATTCGTCACCAGGCCGTCCTTCACCGTCGAACCCAGGGTCGAGAGCCGGATGAGGTCGGGGGCGTCGGCGCTTGCCATGAGTCGGGGCGAGTTCGCCAACAGGTTCTGGAAACTGTCGCGCACGATCTTGAACTTCACGTTGGGATGCTGCTTCGTGAACTCCGCCGCCAGATTCGACGTGACGGGGAAGCCCGTCTCGTCCTGAATCTTGAGTGTGACCTTCTTCGTCGTGAGCGCAGTACTGACGCTCCCACTCTGACCCTGGGAGGCGTTTGAACTTCCTGGAGCGCAGCCCGCCAGTGCGAGCAGCGTCACCGCCGCGGCGGCCGCTAGCACGACTGCGCGCGGGGCGCGAATGAATGTGCTCATAGGTTGACTCCTTTGTCGTCTGTTGATGCAGGGATGCTGTGCCAACTTCCCGGAGGGAGAACGTGGCGTGCTAAATGGGTTTAGCAACTGTATGCTCTCCCCAACGGTCCCTGCTTGTCAAGTTTTGTTATGGATCCTGCACTGGGTAACTGCGAACGCTTAAACGGTTTAGCATTATCGCTAACGGGCGGAATCGTTCTCTAGTAGGTCACCGGGCAGGCAGACGATCAGCGCGGTGGCTACCGTCGCACAGAAAGAGGGGGCCAATGGCGGCCAAGCGGGTGACCTTGGCGGATGTCGCGCGCCTCGCGGGGCTGTCGCAAACTGCAGCTTCGATGATTCTCAACGGGCGGCCCGACACCAGGCTGTCGCAAGATGCCCACGACCGGGTGAACGCCGCGGCCCAACAGCTCGGCTACCGCCCCAACGTGGCCGCTCGCGGCTTGCGCACCGACAAGACCCTCACGATTGGCTTCATCTCGGACGTCGTGGCGACGACCCGATTCGCGTCCGGGCTCATCAAGGGCGCGCTAGAGGCAGCGGAAGAGGCCGGCCATGTGATGCTCGTGCTGGAAACTGGCGGCGAGCCCGCCCGGGAGGCAGAGGCGATCGCTGCCGTGCTCGATCGCCAGGTTGACGGCATAATCTTCGCGACGATGCGCGCGCGCGAACTTTTCATCCCGGATCTCCCCGCTGGCACCTCGGTCGTCATGTTGAACGCGACGAACGCGCGCTATCACACCTCGGTCCTCCCCGATGAGGAGGAAGGCGGGCGCAGCGCCGTTCAACTGCTCGTCGATGCCGGACATCGATCTGGGATTGCCCTCATCGGGCAGAACGATGAGGTCGAGCGTGAAGTCTTTCGCTCCGCAACCGTGGCCAGGCGCGTCGCGGGAATTCGCAGCGCGATGGCCGCGAATGACCTTGAATTCTTCGCCGAGGAATCAATCTGGCTCTGGGAGCCGGAAGACGGATACCGCTCGACGAAGGCCCTGCTCGAACGAGGCAACGACGTGCGCGCGCTGGTGTGTATGAACGACCGGATCGCCTTTGGCGCCTACCAGGCTCTGGGCGAGGCAGGGCTCTCGGTCCCCGATGATGTGTCGATCGTCTCGTTCGACAATGACGAACTGGCGGCGTACCTTCGACCCGGGCTCACCACGGTCGGGCTTCCTCACGAAGAGATGGGGCGACGCGCAGTGGAACTGCTGCTGTCCGGTCAGGACGCGGGGCAGGTGCTCATTCCCATGCCGGTAGTGAGACGACGTTCCATTGCGGAGGTCCCGCAGGGGTGACACGAGGCGGCGCACTATCGAGTGCCGTCGTTCGCCCGACACCCAACGCTCTATGTCCAGAGGTCTGGGGCCGGGCCACGAAACACCTGCCGAGGCCCCGTAGGGCCAGCGAGTGCGTCCGTCACCGGCTGGCTCTCTCCGGCGTGTCCGGGCCCGGCGGGCGGGCATCGACCGGCTCCTGCCGCTCAGCCGCGTGTCCGCCGCCGTCGGCCAGAGCACGCAGTTGTCGCGCGTGCAGCACGTCACCGATGAACA
Organism: Lacisediminihabitans profunda; assembly: GCF_008040105.1. GTDB lineage: Bacteria > Actinomycetota > Actinomycetes > Actinomycetales > Microbacteriaceae > Lacisediminihabitans > Lacisediminihabitans profunda. The sequence continues at coordinate 173,643 of NZ_VRMG01000009.1, read as the reverse complement.
GGTCGTAGACGAGGACGCCGATGATGCCGCCGATCAGCGGGCCAAGGATCGGCACCCACATGTAGGCACTGAACCATGTGCCGTCTCCTGGCACCGCGAGGTTTCCCCACCCTGCGATCCACGCGAGAAGCCGAGGCCCGAGGTCACGCGCCGGGTTGATGGCGTAGCCGGCGTTCGCGCCAAACGAGATCCCGATCGCGGCAACCGCAAATCCGATGATGAGCGGGCCAAGATTTGATTGCACCGCCGTATTCCGCAAATCGATGACAGCGACCACAATCAGCACCAGGAACATGGTTCCCACGATCTGGTCGATCAGTGGCCACCACATGTTGCCGTTAAAGTACGGCGCGGGGAAGGTCGCGAAGATCGAGAACGACGCCAGGGTGTGTCCGTTCACCTTCGCCCCCTTGCTCGCCGTGTCGAACGCGTTGATCGCGCTGATGTACACCAGCAGCACCAGCGCAGCACCGGCGAACGCCCCGATCAGCTGGGACGCCATATACGGCAGGACCTTCACCCAGGCGAACTTCCGCCTGATCGCGAACGCGAGTGTGATCGCGGGATTCAGGTGGGCGCCGCTGACACCGCCAGCGATGTACACGCCGAACACAACCGCGAACGCCCACCCCCAGGTGATCAACAGCCAGTCGCCGGTACCGAGGAAGAACGTTGTCGGACCCTGCGTCCGCCCCGACCCTGGCAGCGCGGCGACCGCCATCGCTACAACACCGTCGCCGAAGCTGATAAGCACAAAGGTCCCGAGGAACTCGGCCAGACACTCGCCCCAGAGACCACCCCGCCTCTTCAAGCGGGAACCCCGGAATAGGACGGGGATCGATTCGTCAGTCATGCCGCACCTCCACTAGTGAACAGGTACGGGCACGCATGCAAAGCGTGTCCTTTTGATCTCGAATGCTAGGCCGCCTCCCAGCAAAACGCAAGGCGTACCGCAATCTTTGCGCACACGCAATGGCTGTCGATGTCGACCGAAGAATCCGAGCCGAAAGGTAGCTTCTGCAGCGGACTGCTGTCGGTCTGATTGACTCGTTGACGTGCCCCGATGTGGGTCACACACCGGATTGACGCCGGGGACCAACGCGATTGGCACTTTCGCGTGTGGCGGCGATCCGACCACCCGTCGTCCCCGCGGCCTGGCCGCCCACCAGTTCATTGCGACGATGCTGACGGTTTCGGCGAATCTTCACGCATAGACAGGTGCAAAACCGCGACCCACCGTTCAAGAACGGCATCTTCAACGACGAAAGGCCACCGGAAAACCGGTGGCCTTTCATTTTCGGACCAGTTCCGCAACCAAATCACTTCAGTTTCGCAACGAGCCCTGTTGTTCCTGTTGTGCGCGAGGGGGGACTTGAACTCTCCCCGACACACGAGCACATGGGTGCATCGCAGTGCATTCGCGGCCAAGCATCGCGGCGATCGTGTGGGCCGAAGGGCATCTAAGGACCGTGAGCGCACACATGTGCAGTGGCGGCAGTATCACCCGAAGTATCAGGGGAGTCATGCCCGCCCCAAGAATTCAGAAACATAATTCAAATGCTTGACACACGATCTGTGTGTATTAGTGTGAACTCATGATCTTCGAATTGCACGAACCCACCCGCTCGAACCAAGACGGTCGCGGCATAGCCACTCTCCGCGTGGTCAGCGGCGGCCGGCTCATCCTCAACGCGGCTGCGAAACGCATGCTGGCCGACATGGATACCAAATTCGTGCAGCTGCTCTGGGACCCGGAAACGAAGCGGATCGGCCTCCGAGAATCCAGTCAGGATGACCCCGCGGCTTTCCGTGTCGCAGATGCCCCAAGTCAGGGCATCATCACGTCGAAGTCATTCATCACTGAGAACGAGATCGAGCCTGGCAACAAGATGCGACTCGTCAGGGATGGCGACATGTGGGTCGCGTCGACGGCAGACACGACAGGTAGTGCAGCGCAGTGAGTGCGATCGCAGCCATCGACGGAGTTGCGCATGTCGCCGTCGGTGCTGAATCCGTTTCTGGCCAGGTGGTGCGCGTGGTCTACCTTCAGACAGTCCAACGCGATCGCAAGGAAACCACTGTCTCATTGACGGCCCTTGCAGCCCTTGAGCTCGCGATGGAGTTGATTGATTACGCGAAGCTCTGCGAGTTTGATCCTGAACTTGATGAAGATCCGGATCGCGGACATATCAATCCCCGGTAATTGTTCGGCCCTCCGGCCGGCCCTAAGAAAGAAGCCCCCGACCTGCGTCAACAGGTCGAGGGCGGTAGTTCACATCCCTACACAAAGGAATAGAAACATGTCGATAGTATCAACCACCCCCGCGACCTTCGAGATCGATGACAGCGCGACGGGATCGCCAGCCATCAATCTCTGGATCGGAAACGAGGACGGAGTCCTCATCGAGGCGGCCGACACGGCGCGAGGGGCGGCGTTCACCCTGTTTGCCGCCGCGGATGCGCTCGATGCCGCTAACGGCGTCGGCGAGGCCCACGCGCCCGTTCGCGGCACTGACGCAATCGACGGTAGTCCCGAGTCGTACAGCGAGGTGACGATGCCGTGGTCCGGTGCGCCGAGCATCCTCCTCGACGACGACAGCGCAGACGGCTCATGGCAAATCGATTTCGTTGGTTCCGGAGGATCGATCGGACTCGACCAGGCGCGCGTGATGATTCAGGAGATCATCACTGCCCTCAACGTGGCCGAGCTCCTCAACAAGGCGGCGAAGTGATGGCCGAACTCGAGCGCCCTCGCATCACCTGCCCGATCGATGGCTGCGACGGGATCGCTGACACCCATGCTGAGGGGTCAGTCGAAGCGAACCTTCACACCAGAGCGTCGAGATCCTGGCCCGAGCCGACCAGCGTCGAATGGCCGATGTGGATCGACCTCGTGATCAGCGCGGCAACCTACCCGTTCTGGGCCCTGAGCGTCGACTTAGGTCGAGGGGACGAGCTCACCCCGATCCAGGCGGGCTACATGGCCGCCGAGCTGAACCTGAACGCTCTCTACGTGAACGAACTCAATAAGGCGATCGTGCCCCCGACCGCTCTCGCCACTCGGATCGCCGAGTAGCAATCCACAGGGCCCGGTCTGCAAACAGGCCGGGCCCACAGCGTCAAGTGAGGACTGACCGATGACGATCCAATTGCAGGAAGGCACCCACGGCATGGAGCGCGCACAGGACTGGCGCGAGATCCTTCGCGAGTTTGCCATGCACCAACGAGCAGCGAACATGTCGGAGAAGACAATCGCGAACCGAGAAGAGTGTCTGCTGATGCTTGCTGCGCGCTCTGGGAGTTCACCCCTGCGCGTCACGAAGGGCGAGATCCTCCAGATGATGACCCGACCGCACTTCAGGACGGGTGCCCCCTTGGCCGGGGGGACCAAGCAGAGCGAGCGTTCCTACTTCCAAGGGTTCTTCGCGTGGATGCAGGACGAGGGATACCGACCTGACAACCCCGCGGCGACCGTCCCGAAGGTGAAACTGCCGCGCAGAAAAGCTCGCCCATTTCGACCGGCGCAGGTCGAGGCCATCCTGGACTCAGGCGCCTACTCCCGCACCCGCGACCTCATCATGATCGCCGCCCTGTCAGGCCTGCGCCTGGGCGAGATCGTCAAGATCAAGGGCGAGAACATCGACTGGGAAGCCGGGACCTTGTACTCGCTTCGAAAGGGCGGCGTAGAGCACACCGTCGCTCTGCATCCTGCTTTGCTGGCCCTCGCTGACCGGTATCCGAAGTCAGGGTGGTGGTTCCCCTCGCCCTACAAGAACAACAAATTCCCGAACGGTCAAGGGCATTTGCTGATGGCATCCGCGTCGGACGCCATCTCGAAAGCAATTCGACGCGCCGGCATCAGCGACCCACGAATCACGGGCCATTCGCTGAGGCATTTCTACGCCACCCAACTCCTTGAGAAGGGCGCATCGATCCGAATCATTCAGGAGATGCTCGGCCACGCGTCCCTCGCGACCACGCAGCTGTACCTGGAGGTGACCGATCAGCAAATGACCGACACCGTTGGCATGCTCTCGACCATTGCGGTTCGCACCCATTCGAACCGGGCAAAGCGGACCCTGCCGGACGGGGTGACACTAAATGCCCCCTGAGCCCTATGAAACCGCAATCGGGCGCGCAGGGGCTCCTCGACGCGGCCACGCTCACGGGTCGAAGCCGCGCACCTCGCTGGCGGCCCGTCCGCCGAAATCGAGAGTCGTCTAGCTCAACGCCCCCTGCGGTCGCGATCGTGGGAGTAGCTCAGAGAACCACCCGAAGAGACAATCAGTCTGTACACGTACCCGGGCCGGGCGCCCTCCTGCGTGACGGGGGCGTTGCCGTTGCCGTCGACTCTCACGGATCGCTCTTGGCCGTCCAGCGGTCCGCCGTCGAACGACGCGCTTCTCGAATTCGATGTCATGTGCAGGAGCATAGTGAGCCTTGGCACCCGACCGAGAAACTCATGTATCCCGAGGGCAAGCGAAGGGTCACACCCGCACTGGGGTGTGGCCCTCGTCGATGGGTATTCCTAGAGTGCAGCCATGACAAACATCGTGATGGACCCCCACATGGCCGAAGCGCGCCGGATCCTCACCGCAGGGCTCCGCGACGCACGGAAGCTCACACCCCGCGCCCAAGCCGAAGCCGCGCATCGCGCCGGCGGCCCATCCGTAGACGAGCTCGAGCAACGCGTGATCGAAGCGCGCAACCGATAGCTACGGCACCCTGATTTCCCGGAAGGCGTCGAGCGGATCGCCGACGTGCTTCACTCCGCCATACGCTCGCCGATCGAGGTATCGCTGCAGTTCGACCGTACTGATGCGCTGCTTCGCCTGGCCGCCGCCAAGCTCGACAACGCGAATCTCGCCGCTCTGGATGCGCGTGTAGACCCAGGCCCTCGACACGTCCAGCAGCTCTGCAGCTTTCGCAACTGAGTAGTGCGCCTGCGGGTTGATGGCGATCACCTGCCGTTCCACACGCACCGCCGACGTGTCGAAGGCGGCCTCGATCTCTTCGCGGACGATCCTGCGGACGATGTCTTCCATAGATTCCATCCCGACAGTCTCGTGGGGTCTCAGCAATCCTTAGGCCCCTGCGGGTTGTGCGATGGGTGTCAGCCAGAATGACGCCCTTGGCGGCCGAGGTGCGCGAGCTGTGCACGCACTCCTCGGGGTGACCTCAGTACCAATGAGGTCATCGCGTCTGTGAAGCCGGTTTTACCGGTCCCACCGCGAAGGGTGTGGATTGAATCCGCCTCCTTCTCTGCATGATGTGTCCGCTGCATACAGCGCCGCCGCTGAGCAGTCGATCACGGTTAGATTCGGTCTATGACCCTCGTCACCGTCGTAGCCACGTCGACATATTTTGTGCATGTTGCAGACCGGAGACTTACGGGTCCCGCGTCACTCCCAAACGAGCAGAACAAGACGATCATCCTGCACATGCCCTCGGACCTCACCATGGTCGTGGGCTATGCCGGCCTCGCGCACTTCGCACACAAACCCATGAACCAAGAGCTGATGCGGCTTTTTTGCGAACTCTACAGAACGGTCGAGGGTGACATCACCGAGTTCTTGAAAGGCATCCGCGGTGCTCTCGATAGCCGGTTCTCGGAACTCGACATTGCGCGACTCAACCCGCGAGACAAACGATTTTCTCTCATCGTGACGGCAATCGGCAGAGGGACCAGAGTCAATCCCTTAGTCTCGTGCAGCACATTCAGCAATTATCGAGACCTTCACGGGACTGCCCCCGATGCCCTCATTGCGGCGCCCGCGTTCAGTTCGAGGTACGACTCACTCGAACCCTCCCCCGGTGCCCCAAACCCGGGCGTGATTATCACCGTTGGTGACGACGCCTCATTCGGTCCCCGACTGGATGATCTTCTCGAGTTGGTCGCACAGGGCAAGCCTGCTCGGTTCGTTCGCGACCGCGTTGTCGCGGATATGGCGTCTACCGCGCTCACCCACCCGACGATAAGCGGCGATGTTCACAGCGTGACAATCGATCGCTCGTTCGAGATCACAACCGACTATCACGTAACGGATCCAACTGGTGTGATGTCGTTTCCTGACCACGTCGGGTTCGATGAGCAGCACAACTGCATCGCCGCATCTGGCGCAACGCTCTCCCAGGGGACCGACCCGAATCATCCCGTTGGCATTATGGTCCGGCCCAAGCAGTCGAAGAAGAGCCGATGCTGGTGCGGCAGCGGAAAGCGCTTCGATAGCTGCCACGGCCGACGCGCTTGCCCGTGACTTCAGGCTCGCGCGCGCTTGAGCACAGGAGCTCCGGTTGGCGGAGTCGCCCGCGAGTGTTGACAGCAGCCTATGGGGATTCCGCCACACCTGCGTCATGCTTACCGAGTGCTATACGCCTTCGTCGACGAGTCTGAACGTGACGATACGCATTACTTCCTCGGGGCAACGGTGTGTACGGAGCGGCAGCGCGATCTACTCACTCGCGAGATGGATGCAGTGATGGAGAAACATCGTCAAGCATTCCCGTCGCTCACCCCTGACGTCGAATTCCACGGAAGCACAATGATGCGCGCGCAGGAAGAGCCATGGCGCTCGATTCCTCTGCGTGCCCGTATTGCTATCTACAGAGATGCTCTATTAGCGATCGAGGCGGTGGGGACGCGGGTGTACGTCGAGGGTGTCGATATTCACGGACAGCGAGCCCGCGGCTACCCTAATCCCACACCGGCCCGCGAGCTGGCCTTCAGCCATCTCTTCGAAAGGATTGATGCGTGCTGCGGCCAAGACGAGCCACAGATCCAGGTGGTTGCCGACGAGCACCACACGTCAGAGGTCAGCCGTAGTAACTTCGCGAAGTACCGAAACGTTGGTACATACGGCTACCGAAGCAGCTATCTCCCCCACATCCATCAGACGATCGATTTCGTCCAGTCCCATACGGTGCGAGCGCTGCAGGCCGCAGACCTTGTGACTTACCTTTACAACCGACGTTCGACGGTAACCGAGAGCGATCCACGCGCTGTGCTCGCGAGAGATTCGATGTGGGCGGCCATCGATCCAGCCATGGTGTGGCCTCGCGGCCGGGCCCGCACTTGGCCGTAAACGCACGAATACCCCGCACAAGGCGGGGTATCGGCAAGGCGGGAAGTTTCCTTCCTGCACTGGCAACGTAGCAGACGCCCCTGACAAATCGCTACATGGTGGGCCCTCGTTCATAGCAAACCTAGACCCACGCTGTGCTCTTTTTCCGAGCACATGGTCAAGATACGTGCGCGACCTTGCATACCGGGCACCACCAGTAGGGATGCTCGACCGTCCCAGCAACTTCGAGCGGCGTCAAGCACTCGAAGCAGTTTGGCACCTCGACGTCGTCCATGGATTGAGGGTAGTCCGCTGTCGGAGTTCGTTCCTAGACTGAATTTGCAGAGGCCGGCTGCTCCGATCGATTGGAGCATGGTGGGCGACTGGCATCCGTTCAGGCTCGCGGATCCCGTGGAGTGGTACATCCGGTACCCGGTGAGCGTGCCCCCGATCGGGGTCGTGCGCCGGCTCGAGTTCGGCATCAAGCCCGACGTGTGGTTTCGCGCGGTCACCTGGTCGGAAGAGTCCGCACGTCGGCGACTGCTCGGCTACTTCGCCACGCCGGAGGATGCCGCGGCCGCGGTGTGGCAGGCGTACCTCGTGGAGTCGCGTGCGCAGCATGAGCAGGCAGCGAAACGCGCCGACCGGCTCAGAGCGACGAATCCACCTCCCTCCCTCCCTCCCGAACGGGGAGTATTGCTCAGCGACTCCCGCGACTACGCTCTGACCACTATGACAAGACTTCACCTACCAGAGGACGCCCCGTGAATGGAAGTACCGCTTTTGCCTTCGTCTTTTTCTTCGTGATCCTTGGTGGCTTCATCACCTTGCAGGTCGTGACGAACTCCCGGCAACGAGCCCAGGACCTGACAGACGGCGTGATCTCGCGCCTCAAAACTGCGGGGTTCCTCGACATCCCTTTGCGCATCACCCGGACAGAGCTGATCGAGGGCTACGGAGAAGGTGCCGCCCGGCATCCGCTGGCAGGCCTGACGGCGCGCGTGGAGGACTCAGGAACGTTGAACCGTCGCATCACGGCCACGCGCATGGTAGCTCTCGGCGTCTTCGCCCTCGCGGCCCCGAAGAAGCAAGACGATCGGGAAGTGTATTTGACCATTGAGGGGCCGACCACCGCCATCGTCAAGGCGATCAAGGTGAAGAGCAACCCGACGATCGGCACGGCCGCCCGCAAGTTCGCGATGGAGCTCAATGCTGCAAGCCGGCTCGCCGACGTGGCGGCCCAACCATCTTCGCCCGATGCGACTTCGGGAGATCTTGAACCGCAAGAATGAACGACGAGGACCCGCCCGACGACGAACCAGATCGATACTGAGGATGGAGCCGTTGCCGATGGTGCGCGCGCAGGAGGGAAGGAACCAGAGACTCGACTTCAGAAAGGATAGTAGATCTGTTCTATATCCTGCGATCCGCAACCATAATCTGATCGAAATAGCATCGAAACCTCCCCCAAATTGGGGTACTCTGCCAGCGAAACTGGTAGCTACCTTCCACCCCCGTCTGTTACGTTTGCTGCATAGCTCCCCACCGTCCTCCGGGCCTGGTGGGGCTTTTTTGTATCCGGAAGCGAGACAGTGAAGACCGCTCACCTGTTCATTGACTACCAGAATCTGCATTTGTCAGCGCATGACAGATTCGGCACGTTGGGCGCAGCTGTCCATCAATCGCTCATACATCCCGGCCTATTTGCCACAGCGCTGGAGAAGCGTAGGAATGAACTCGTCTACGAAGCGGTCCGCATTGAAAAAGTGCATGTGTTTCGCGGCATGCCAAGCAACCAAAACGAGACTGTTCCGGCGTCCCGAAACAAGGCGCAGAAGGCAGAGTGGACCCGAGATCCGAGAGTAGTGCTCTATGAACGTCCGCTTCGGTATCCCCGTGCATGGCCAGCCGAACCAGCGCGAGAGAAGGGCGTTGACGTCATGCTGGCGATCACGTTCATCCGGGCCGCCATGGAGAAATGGGCAGACTACCTAATCCTCGCGTCTCGTGATACCGACCTGCTGCCAGCGCTCGAGATCGCCCACACCATCGACGGGGCGCACGTTGAGGTCGCAGGCTGGCACGGGGACAGCCGATTGTCCTTCTCCGGGGTGAAGGGCGGCCCACGGCTGTGGGGAACGAGACTCGAAGAAGCCGAGTTCAAGGCAAGCAAGGACCCTCGCCGCTACGCATGAACTCTTCTGTCAACTTTCGTTCGCGTGATTTAGCGGCAGCCGGAAACCCGCCGGCGAGGTGAATCATCGGGCGCCCAACAGGTCGCGCAACTCCGTGATCTGGGCGAGTGCGTCATCCAAACGCTCGTTCGTCGTCGCGACCTGCTGGGCGAGGACCTGGGTACGGGCGAGCGCGAACCTGTCGTAGGACACGCCCTCGATCTCGCCGTCCGCGCCGCGGGTGATGAACGCTTCTCCGCCAGCGGCAGCGGCGACCTCCTCGGCGATGACACCGGGGATTCGTGCAAGCTCGACGCCGTCGAAATCGAGCTGCTGGGCGACGGTCAGCGGCCGCGGGCTGTCGTAGACGGCGGCGAATCGTTCCGCGTTGCCCCGGTCGACCCAGTCCTTGACCGGCACCTCGAGCAGCTCCGGCGACAAGGCCATCGGTTGCGCGTCGATCTTGAACCTCGACGCGGACGTGGTCCGGGTGAAGACACCTGTAAGCGAGGAGCAGACCACGTTCGCCGTCGCCGTCGAGGTTGTCAGGCTGCATGCCATTGAGGAGGTAGAGAATTGGCCGAACACCAGCACGGATGTTGCCGAGATAGTGAGCGACGTCGCAGCCTGAATTCCCAAGGATGCCGTTGAACCTAGCCCGGGGTCGCCGCCTGCAGCCGTTGGGCTCAGTGTGCCGGCTCCGAAGGTGATCTTGCCGGGGCTGTTGACCGTGAGGTTGCCGCTCCACGTCCAGTTGCCCGTACACGACACCGCACCAGTGATGCCGCCCGTACCCGCGAGGTTCCACGGACCATTGAGGTTCGAAGTGCCCGTCCACGTCCACGCCCCCGTACCAGTGCACGAGCCGTTGATGACTACGCCACCAGTAGCATCCACCAGGAACTGCGCTGTGCCGCCAATCCGGAATTGGCCTCGGGTGACGGAGGAGAACCCTAGAGGTGAGGCGGTCTCGAGCGCGCGAAGACGCCTATTGAACTCGCGGAATTCATCATTCAGCAGATTGTCGGTGCGTGTCACGCGCCCACCTCCAACACCATCAAGCAGTTGGCGAGGCCTTGCATCAGGTCCTCGACCTGTTCACGGGTGAAGGCGGTGACGTGAGCGGTGTCCACCATGTGGAGATACAGGAGGCGGTCTTTGCCGTGGGCCGCGGCGATAATCCCGACCGTAAGGGCGCCGCCAAGCTCCGCATCGACATTGCCGACCTCGACTCCGGCAAAGAGTGGCTCGTCCGCGGTTTCGATCGAAACCATTAGTGGCCGCTCCCCAGTAGGTCTTCAGCAGTGTTGCCAGCTTCGTTCCTGACGATGCCCATCAGGTCATCGAGCTCGCCGGCGTGACGCGCAGCTTCGACCTGCTCGGGAGTTGCCGCGCGAACCCACGACTCACCACGCTGCCCCTCTCGCGCCGCGGGAATCGCCTCCAGCACGTTCGGCTGCGCCAGCCACTCCCGCAGGTCCCCCGCCTCGTAGGCCGTCGAGACCTCCTCCGGACTGGCCCCCTTGACCCATGCCGCGTCGCGCTGCTCGCTCACTCGCCCCACGCGTCCTCGCGGCTCAGCTTCACCAGGTCGAGTCGCTTGATGTCCTCCGGCGAGTAGGGGGCGTCAACCGCCACCACGCCGCCGCCTGCGCCTCGGTAGAAGTGCTGTGCGGTCGATTCGGGCAAGGGCGCATCGATCGCCTCAAGAGCCGCGTACAGGGCCATCTCGCGCCCCGCGATCCGGTGGGAATCGACGAATGTCTCTGCAGCCACGATCTCGAACTGGCGACGACCGGACTGCAGCACGACCGTGCTCCCCTCCCGGCCGAGTGCGAGGTTGCCGTCCCTGTCGGGAGGGCACGGTCGCCCGTCGGTGACCGGGATGCCGAGGTTCTGCATCTGCTCCCCCCAGGCGAGCACCTTCGCGTTGTGCTCGCTGATGCCTCGCCGGAACTTCTCCTCGGCGGCCGCGACCGCGCGCAGGTTGTCGGCGAACCTCTGCCCGCTTCCGGTCGCGTACTCGTCGATCTCCTTGCGGAGGCTCTTCGCAGCGCTGAGACGGGCGGCGACCTTCGCGCTGACGGCCTTCCGCCTCGTGGCCTCGGCCCGCAACTTGGCGAACCGGGAAAGACCCTCCTGTGCGGTGATGTGTTCGAGCGTCACCTCCTCGTCACCGGACGCGACACGCTCTTCAAGCTCGGCCACAAGAGCTGCAGCTTCGTCGGCGGCCGCCTCAGCAGCTCGCACATCCTTGTCGGTGATTCGTTCGTCAGCCATTAGATGCCTCTCGGGTTCAGCAGTGCGGTGACGGTGCCGGTGTGGCCGGCAACGAAGGTGAGCGTCATGCTGCCGTCCTTCTGCGTGCACCTGGAGGACGTTAATGGCCCGATGTAACGCGAGCTGGATGCCGGAATGGCGAAGACCTGGTCGACAGCCATGCCTGCGCCCAGAACAGGATCCCCGGCCGCCAGAGTGACGTTGTGCGGGCTCGTGTCGGTGTTCGTGATGAGCAGCACCGTTGACTCGGGAGTGGCTGCTGCAAGCTGCATGCCGTTCGCGATGTCAATCGTTGCCGGGATCGCGGCCACTGTCCCGTTCCCCGTCAGGGCGGTGTACGTAATTGCTGTTCGAGCCATGAGGGCCCCTTCCAAATCGGTAATCTTCGAGGTCTGATTCACCGATCAACCACTGGCGACCGAACTTCCGGCCAAGCAGTCGCCCTTCTTCAAGGGCTAATCGGATGGCGCGGGACGTGCACCCGATGCGCTCTGCTGCTTGACCGGAAGTCACCAATGGCTCGTCGGCTAATACGAGACTGACAGGATCGCCAACCATGCTTCCGTCAACGGAAGTCGCCGTATCCTCGGCCATCGCCGCGAGCTGGATAGCGTGAAGCACCACCACCATGTCCGTGTCCACTGGGATCCCGTTCTTACGGCTGACGAGCACCCCTCGCGTGAATATCCGCAGAAGATCCTCCACTACTCGCGCAGGTACCACCAGAGCGCCATCAGAGCGCACATAGTCAGCCGGCACGGGAGGGAACGTCATGGGATCGACCGCCAGCCAGGTTCAACCGGTGTCTCGGCACAAGAGGCCTCGCGCGTGCGCCTGCACGCACATAACGCGCCCGTAGGAGAAAACCGATGAGGTTCATCAATGAGCCTCCGCGGCTCGCTCGCGCGTAACCCGCCTGTAGGTGAAACATCATGCAGTCGACCAGTCGATGCCCGGTTCGCTCGCGCGCACGCAATGCGCGTGTAGGAGAAAACGGCGAGCGGAGAACATTCGCCACCCGCCATGCGCGCGCACGCACGTCCCGCCTGTAGGTGAATTGTCATGATTGGCCCGCGTTCAGCGCGTCGATGTACATCTGCGTGGACGCGGTCGGGATGCCGTGCTCGACAAGGGCTGTCCACAGTTCATCGTCGGTGGTGCCGGTGAGGTCCTCGATGCCGGCCGCGTCCTTCACCATCTCGATCACGGCTTCGTCGACGCCGTTCAGGGACCGCAGGAACGGCAGTTCGGGAAGGTCACGCCGGACGAGCGGCTTCTCCACCCGCGGGCGCCGTGCCTTCGCCGGGGCTGGATCCACCTCCTCCGGCATCGCCCACACGTTTGCTTGTCTCCGGGCTATGTGTGTGTCGAGCTCGACCCTTTGCTTGGCGAGTTTGATTCGGATGGCTCGGATGTCGCGCTCGATCCGAGCGGGGTCACGTCGTCTCGGGTCGTACTTGTAGTGCAGGTTCCGCTGCGCCCGCTTCCGATCCTTCTCCCAAGCCTTCAGGGCATCCATGCGCCGTCCGGTGAATTCCTTGTCCGATAGCTCCTCCGCGATCAGAGCCTCCATCGATTCGGCCCACCGGCTGAACGCGCGAAGGTCGATCGTGAGCATCTCGGCTTGCTTCGCGGCGACGCGCGTCTCGTCGTTGAAGATCCACTCGACACGAGCCACCGGGCCCGGCCACTTCGGTTTCTCCTGGGGGTAGCCGGCGTCGCTCATGTGAGGGATCCCGTGAGGGGGGACCATTGGTCCCCGTCCCTGACTGCGGATGCAACTACGGAATCAATGGGGTTCTGGGACGAATCACGCATCGTCAGACCTTCCGATACCGAATCTGATACTTGGCAGGCATTCAAGGAGGCTTCTGCGGCCCTTTCAGCGGTGTCGACGTCTCTTGAGCATCTCGAGCAGGGAAGGGGGTATCCGCTATGGTTTCTGCACTCTGTGCCGGGGATGTAGCCGAGCCGACGCGCCAGGCGGCTCTCGGAAGCGTCGACGGTGGCCACGTCGCAGTCGCTACAGCGGGGCGGGAACGCCTCGCCTACGTGGCGCGTGCACCGGATACCGAGATCGGGGCTGTGAACGGCCATTAGAACTGATTCCCTTCGGGTGGGCCGATCGTTCGCTCGCAGGCCGCGCACGGCTCTCGCTCGCTCTGGGGATACCCGGGATGGATCTCGCACTCGCGACCAAGGGCCTCGTGACGGCTTTCGATGCGAGCAACGACAGGGGCTCCCGCCAATGCCATCGTCTGGCGCGCCCGTGCCTCAGGTGCTGCCACAGCCGGGCCGGCGGCTGTGGGTGTAACGACTTGCTCGTCTTCCCACCGGCGATCGCGCAGCCACCCCGCGGGCATCTTCAGATGACCCTTCTGGCCTCCGATCGTCGCGAGCTTGTACGCCTGGACGCCAGCGACGAGGGTCGCGAGCTCGGTGGTCTTCCGGATTGTCTTGAATGCCTTGTACGCGTCGGGCTTGGCTTGCTTCCGCGGATACAGGGACCACCACTCTTCGAACTCCGCCGAATACTCGAGTGCAGGCTCCTGCACGTGTTTTTGAGGGGGCATGGGCTGGGCATCCTTCACGGACGGGTCAGTAAACCACTCAGTAGTAGTGTCAGTGGCCTCGTTAGTGCCCTCGTCAGTAGCAGGGTTACTGACTTGGTTACGCGAGCGCCAGCCACGCATCTTCTCCGCACGCTTCGCACGCTCGGCAAGAACCACCGCGCGCAAGGGCTGATCCGGCGCCCACTCCACAAACTGCCAGCCATCCTCGACCACTTCCCAGAAGCCAGCCGTCACGAGCCAGGCGGCGTCCTCTGAAGTGCCTGAGAGCTCATCGAGCATGTGCTCGGGAATGTGCCCGTCCGTGAGCTGCTGCGCGCTCCACGAGCCCGCTAGAGCCCACATGCCCACCGCTGAACGGCGGTGCGCGCGCGGGATGCGGGTTGTCTCCGCCTTCGAGGGCAGGTCATCTGTCACCCTGAACCAGACCACTAGACGAGCTCCCCGCTCATGAGTAGCGACACGAGGCGTTCACGGACGATGAGTGTCCGAGTGCCGACTCGGACGATCGGCAGTTGTCCGTCGTCACAGGCCCGCCTCACGGTGCGCTCGTTCACTCCCAGCAGTGAGGCGACTATCGCCACTGACACCACCGTCGCGGTGCTAGCCCGTAGCTCGTCGAGAGTCACTCGGACACGACCGTCCGGAGTCTCGACAACACTGACCAACACCGCAGCGCCACTTCCGTTCGCGGCGATCGGGAGTCGGACTCCCATTGGCACACGGCCGAGCGGCTCACGCCGACAGCTCTCGCAAACTCGGCCTGGCTGATTCCTGCCTCCTCTCGGAGGGCCTTACTTTCGCCGGATCGAAACATCCGCCGCACTTCGCTGAGGCGATCCAGCTGTTGATTTCTAGGGGTCATGGGTGACACGTTAGCTCCGAGTTGTCAAAGGTGACACATTCTGGCTAGCACCTGTTCACGTCCACTATGTGTCACCGTTGACAAAAGCGACACATTGGACTTACCGTTGTACATATGAGCCCGCGACGGACCAATCTTCATATTTCGAGCATGGGGAGCGAAGTACTAGATGCCACGCCTGCCGAAGTGGCACCAGGAGTGTTCCTGCCAATGACGAGGTACCGCTCCACCATGAACTCGGATCCTCTGAAGATCACCGTCGAGGTGGAAATCGTTGATGGACAACCCGAATGTCGATCTCTCAAGGTCGAGAGCCTGCACAAAGGCGCACCACTCACGATCACTGGCGCAACCCTGCGCGGGATTCCGCTGGCCAGCTACCTGAACGCGAGCCTCGAGGGGACCGGGTTTCCATTCTCAGTTTCTGGCGAGGAACGAACTGCAGTGTCCACCACGGAGATGATCTCGAAACGCAAACGGCGGCCTAAATCAGAGGTGTTGCCTCAAGTCGTGGACGCCTACAGACGCGCCCTTGTCGACAAGGATCCTTCCATCCGAGCAGCCCCTACGCAGCACGTCGCCAACGAATTGCATTATGAGCGCGGCCACATCAGCAGGATTTTGAGCGAAGCACGAAAACAGGGGCTGCTCGGCCCGGCACGCCCGGGTCGCCCCGGAGAATCCCTCGACAGAAAGCAGGAGCTCGATGACTAAGCCACGACGTCGCCAGGCAGGTGAGGGCGGAATCAGCGAATACGCGACAAAGGCCGGCGTCCGCTACTTGATCAAGTACACAGCACCACAAGAGGACGGCACGAAGAGGATCGTGCTCAAGCGCGGGTTCCTCACGCGCAAGGCTGCCGGCGAGGAATTGCGAGAGCAGCGCACGAAGGTAGTTACCGGCACACACGTGCTTACCAACCGCGTGACGGTCGGCGCCCACATGGCCGAATGGCTGGATGGGCTTCGGCTCGGGCAGTCCACCGTCGCCTCATATCGGAAGAACGTTCGCCTGCACATTGAGCCGTACCTCGGAGACCTGCGACTCGACCAGCTCACTGGTACACGCCTCACCGCGCACTACCGGAAGCTCGAGACCTCAGGTCGTTTCGATGGCACAGGCGGCCTTTCGGCTCGCACCGTGCGCTACGTTCACACGATCATTCACAGCGCGCTCGGCGCGGCCGTGCGTGACGGTCGGCTTGCGCTCAACCCTGCCGACAAGGCCACACCGCCGACTGCGCGCGAGTCCATCTCTCCTGAGATGAAGACGTGGGACAGCGAGGAGTTGCGCCGCTTCCTCGACTGGTCCCAAGAGCTGCCGGACGAGCTCTATCAGGCGTGGCTACTCCTCGCCATGACGGGCATGCGCCGAGGGGAAGCCCTGGCGCTCCGCTGGGGCGACTTTGACTTCACCTCCGGCACCGTGAGCGTTCGTCGTTCCGCTGGGCTCATCCGGGTGAAGGGGAAGCCGGTGGAACTGCTCATCGGGCCCCCGAAGTCCGGACGATCGCGCGTAGTCGACCTCGATCCCCAGTCCCTGGCTGCGATGCGCTCGTATCGAGCACAAAGAGGCACACTCTCGCTCGCGCTCGCCCACGCCGATTCCTACGTGCTCGGAGACATCAACGGGGAGGTGCGCCATCCAGAACGCTTCTCACGTACCTTCCACGGCCGCCTCGTCACGGCACGGAAGGCGCTCGGCGCGGACTTGTTGCCCGAGATCCGGCTGCACGACCTCAGACACACCCACGCGACACTGCTCCTGCAGGCCGGCGTGCACCCCAAGATCGTCAGCGAACGACTTGGCCATGCGAAGGTGTCGATCACGATGGACGTTTACTCCCACGCTGTGCCCACTCTGCAGCGCGAAGCAGCAAGCAAGCTCGCCGGCCTGGTCTACGGAACAGGCGCATGACCAATTTCTGGACTGCGGGTCTTCAAGCGTTGACTTTCGCATTGGGCATAGTCGGGACTCTCGTCACTGAGGCACAGGCAGCGATCGCTGAACGAATCCGGGAAATACGCATCGTCGGCCACAACGCCTGACCTCGAAGTATCACGGCGGTATCACGAGGCCGAAAACAGGCGATCCCAGTGTCTGCAAAGTAAGCAAACACTGGGATCTGTTCGTGCGCGAGGGGGGACTTGAACCCCCATGCCCTCTCGGGCACACGGACCTGAACCGTGCGCGTCTGCCAATTTCGCCACTCGCGCAGACTTAGCGACATTACCACAGCGGGACGGCTCCGCCAGTGCCCGGCCGGCGGCTAGCATCGGGAGGGTTCCGCTGGCCGCGGCAACACCGATCGATGAGTTCAGCGAGGCATGGCAATGGCGCAACGAGGGGTCGCGGTCAACGCCACGCTGATTGTGGTCGCGCAGAGCACCCAGGCCATCGCGGTGGGGGCCATCGCACTGTTCCTTCCCCTCATCCGCACAGATCTCGGCATCACCTTCGGCCAGGCCGGGCTGCTCTCCGCCGCCACCACGCTCACCTATGCCCTGATGCAGATCCCGTCGGGCGTGCTCGCCGACCGGTTCAATCCCAAGGTGCTCTTCGCGATCGGCGTGCTCGGTTCCAACGTGCTCGCGATGCTCTTCTCGGTCGTGCCCGTGTTCGGCTGGCTGCTCGCCATCCAGGCCGTGTCCGGCGTCTTCCGCGCGCTCATGTTCGTGCCGGGGCTGCTCCTTATCACCCGGCATTTCTCGGTGGAGAAGCGAGCGACGGCGATGGGCCTCTTCGTGGCCGGCGGATTCTCGTCCAACATCCTGCTCAATCTCGTCGGCCCGTTCCTGGTGGGCCCGCTCGGCTGGCGTGGACTGATCCTGCTCTCGTCGACCCTCGGCCTCGCCGTGCTCGCGGCGTTCTGGTTCCTCGGGGATGACGCCCCGAAGCCGGAGACGCACCATCCGCTGGCCGGCGACAGTTCCGTCTGGCGCCAGCCCGCCTGGTGGCTGCTGGGGCTCATCCAGTTCGCCCGGCTCGCCATCGTGCAGGGCTTCACCTTCTGGCTCCCCGCCTACCTCGTGGTCGAGCGCGGATTCTCGCTCGTGCAGGCCGGCCTCGTCGTCGCGCTCTCCTCCGCGATCACCGCCCCGGCGAACATCGCGGGAGGCATCCTCTCCGACCGGCTCGGAAGGCCGATCGCGGTCATCGGCGTCTCGCTCGGCGCGCTCGCCCTGCTGCTCGGGCTCGTCGGCCACCTGAAAGATGTGGTTCTGCTCATCGTGGTCGTCGCCGTGATCGCCCTGTTCATCCAGCTCTACTTCGGCCCGCTCTTCGCGGTGCCCCGGCAGATCTTCGGTCCGCGGGTGGCGGGGTTGAGCTCCGGCTTCGGCAACTTCTGCGCCAATCTCGGCGGCTTCGCCTCGGCGCTGATGCTCGGCATCCTCAAGGATGCGACGGGGTCGTTCACCCTCGGCTTCGTCATTCTCGCGGTGGTCGCCGCGGTCTCCCTCGTCGCCACCATCACCCTCGCCAGGGTCGCCCCCCGCCATCCGCAGGGGGGATCAGGTGCGTCGCACGCGGGAGGACGTCCTCCCTCCCAGAGCCAACGACTAACATCGTCCTAGTTGCACGCGCCGTGACAAGGGAGACCATTGGGCCTACTGGACAGCTTCGAGAAGGGTCTCGAGCGCGCCGTTAACGGTGCATTCGCGAGAACCTTCAAGTCGGGCCTGCAGCCCATCGAGATCACCTCGGCCCTCCGTCGGGAGCTCGACACCCAGGCCGCGGTGGTCGCTCGCGACCGCATTCTCGTGCCCAACAAGTTCACCGTGCGACTCGCCCGCGGCGACTACCAGCGCATGACGGCCATCGGCCCGACCCTCATCGACGAGTTCAGCCAGCTCGTGCAGCAGCACGCGGCCGCCCAGCACTACCAGTTCTCCGGTGGCATCAGCATCACTCTCGCCGAGGATCCCACCCTCAGTGAGGGCATGGTGCAGATCGACTCGGTGAGCGTGAAGGGCACGGTGTCCTGGACACCGGTTCTGGATGTCGCCGGCAAGCGCTACCCGATCCTCAAGTCCCGCACGATCATCGGCCGCGGCAGCGAAGCGGACATCACCGTGGATGACACCGGCATCTCCCGCAAGCACGTCGAGATCCTCTGGGACGGCACCCGAGCCGAGGCGAACGACCTCGGCTCCACCAACGGCTCGCAGCTCAACGGCGCCCCGGTGCACAAGGCGCCGTTGCCCCCGGACTCCGTGATCAACATCGGCCGCACCCGCATCGTCTTCCGGGTTCTCGCCCAGGCCGCGTCGGTCGACCAGTTCTCGGACCTGCGCGCGCCCGGCGACGACCAGGGCGGCCGCCGATGAGCGAACTGACCCTGCTGCTCCTGCGCTTCGGTTTCCTGCTCGTGCTCTGGGCCTTCGTGTTCTCGGTGGTCTACGCCCTGCGCTCCGACCTCTTCGGCCAGCGAGTGCGCCGCCAGCCGGTGGAGGCCGCCCCGGCGCCGTTCGTCGCCTCCGCGGTGGCCCAGCCGACGGCTCCCGTCGCCTTTGCGGCGCCGGCCCCCTCCCAGGACACCGCCACCGAGGCCTTCACGGTCGCCGCCCATTCCTCCACAGCCACCCGCCTCGTGATCACCTCCGGCCCCAGGGAGGGGCTCGAATTGCAGCTGTCGAAGGAGCCGCTCACGATCGGTCGCTCCAACGAGAGCGGCCTCGTCATCCGCGACGACTACACGTCCACCCACCACGCCAGGCTCATGCTGTGGAGCGATGACTGGGTAATCCAGGACCTAGACTCGACCAACGGCACGTTCCTGGGTGGCTCCCGGGTGACCCTTCCCACACCGGTGCCTCTGAACACTCCGGTCAGGATCGGCACGACCAGCTTCGAACTTCGGCGGTAGGTGGATGGCCACATCGGGCAAGAGCGCGGCCGTTTCCCATGTGGGAAAAATCCGGGCCAATAACCAGGACTCCGGGTACGCGGGCACCCAGCTCTTCATCGTCGCCGATGGGATGGGCGGCCACGCCGGCGGTGACGTCGCCTCCGCGATCGCGCTCAAGCGCATCATGGAGACGGACAAGCCGTTCACCTCGGCAAACGACGCGGAATTCGCCCTGAAGTCCGCGCTGAGCGCGGCCAACTCGCTTCTCGCCGAGACCGTGTTCGACCATCCGGAGCTCACGGGAATGGGAACGACCGTCAGCGCCATGCTGCGCGCCGACGGCAAGGTCGCCGTCGCGCACATCGGCGACTCGCGCATCTATCTCCTGCGGGATGGCGTGCTCAAGCAGATCACCGCGGATCACACCTTCGTGCAGCGGCTGGTCGACAGCGGTCGCATCACCCAGGAGGAGGCGGCCGTGCACCCCCGTCGCTCGGTGCTCATGAGAGTGCTCGGCGACATCGACGCCGCCCCCGAGATCGACTCGACAGTGCTCGATACCCGTCCCGGCGACCGCTGGCTGCTCTGCTCCGACGGCCTCTCGAGCTACGTGTCGGACGACAAGATCGAGGCGGCGCTCAAGAACTTTCCCGCCGCCCGCGCCGCGGCGGACCGCCTCGTCAAGGAGAGCCTCGACCAGGGTGCCCCGGACAACGTCACGGTGGTCGTCGTCGATGTCGATGAGACTCCGTCGTCGGCCTCCGAACCGGCCGTTGTCGTGGGCTCCGCAGCACTGCCGCTCACCTTCGTGGGCGACGCCGCCCGCCGGGCCGTGCGCCTGCCGGCGCTGCTGCTGCATCCGCTCAAGTCCACCCAGCAGGAGGACAGTCACTTCGAGCCGGAGTCCGACGAGTACCTCGACGAGCTCATCCTCGAAGACCGGCGTCGGGCGCGCAATCGCCGGGTGGCGTGGCTCGTCGGCATCTCGATCATCGCGATCGGGATCGTGATCGCGATCATCGCCGGCTATCGCTGGACCCAGTCCCTGTACTACGTCGGCGCCGACGGCCCGACGGTTGCAATTTACCGCGGCGTGCAGCAGGACATCGGTCCCATCTCCCTGCACAGCGTCTACGAGGAGACGAGCGTGCGGCTCACCGACCTGCCGAGCTACACGCGCAAGACCGTCCAGGACACCATCAGCGCGAGCGACCTCGAGGACGCCAAGAACATCATCAAGCGGCTCTCCGATGCAATCAAGAAGTAGCGGTGAAGCGCCGGCCTCGATCGGGCAGCCGATCGACGCCGGGGCGCGCGCCACCTTCACCAACACGATCCGGTTGCGCCTTCGCGCGCCGGCGAAGCTGCGCAACCTCGAACTGTTCCTGGTGCTCTTCGCGTGCATCATCGTCGGCGGCTCGATCGCCCTCGTGCAGTTGGGCGCCCTGGGCACGATCGACCCGACTGTGCTGATCATCGGCACGAGTCTCGGCGTGCTCGCCATCGCGATGCACGTGGTGCTGCGGTTCGTGGCCTCCGAGGCCGACCCCTTCATCCTGCCCGTGATCACGGTGCTCAACGGTCTCGGCATCGCCGAGATCTACCGACTCGACATCTCAAGGAAGGTGAGCGGCTGGGAGTCGTCAGGCATCCGCCAGATCGCCTGGACCGCCATGGCGATGCTGATCGCCATCGCCGTGATCCTGCTCATCCGCAACCACCGCGTGCTGCAGCGCTATCGCTATGTGGCGATGTTCGTGGGCATCGCGCTGCTCCTGCTGCCGATGCTCCCGGTGATCGGCGAGACCGTGAACGGCGCCCGGCTCTGGATCCGCATCGGCTCCTTCAGCTTCCAGCCCGGCGAACTGGCCAAGATCGCCCTGGCCATCTTCTTCGCCGGCTACCTCGTCACGGCCAGGGACAGCCTGTCGCTCGTGGGACGCAAGTTCCTCTGGATGCGGTTCCCCCGCGCCCGCGACCTCGGCCCCATCCTCATCATCTGGCTGGCCGCCATGATCGTGCTCATCTTCCAGCGCGACCTCGGCACCGCCCTGCTCTACTTCGGACTCTTCCTCGTGATGATCTACGTCGCGACCGGCCGCGCCAGCTGGGTCGTGCTCGGCCTCACGCTGTTCGTGGGCGGTGCCCTCGTCGCCAGCCAGGTTCTCGGCTACGTCGGCGGGCGGTTCCACGCCTGGCTCGACGCCTTCAACCCCACGGTCTACCAGGCCCAGGGCGGCAGCTACCAGCTCGTTCAGGGCATCTTCGGCCTCGCCCACGGCGGCCTCATCGGCACCGGCTGGGGCCTCGGCCGGCCCAACATCGTGCCCCTCGCCGAGAGCGACTACATCATCGCGAGCCTCGGCGAGGAGCTGGGTCTCGCCGGACTCTTCGCAATCCTCGCGCTCTATCTGCTCTTCGTCTCGCGCGGATTCCGCATCGGATTCGCGGGGCAGGACGACTTCGGTCGCCTCCTGGGCGTCGGGCTGTCCTTCGTGATCGCCCTCCAGGTTTTCATCGTGCTCGGCGGCGTGACGCGAGTGATCCCCCTCACCGGGCTCACCACGCCCTTCCTGGCCGCCGGCGGCTCCTCGCTCGTGGCCAACTGGATCATCGCGGCCCTGCTGCTGCGACTCTCGGACAGCGTGCGCAACCAGCCCCGATTGGTGGTGGAGTAATGAACAAGGAACTCAAGCGCGTGAGCATCGCCGTGCTGCTGATGTTCATCGCGCTGTTCACCTCGACCACGGTGATCGCCGTGTTCCAGGTCGATACCCTCAACGGCGACCCGCGCAATGTGCGCACCCTCTACGACGGCTACTCCGCCGAGCGCGGTCCGATCCTCGTCGACGGCCAGGCCGTGGCCGAGTCCAAGCCCTCCACCGACCAGTACAAGTTCCAGCGCGTGTACAGCAACCCCCAGCTCTATTCGGCGGCTACCGGCTACTTCACTCTCAACCAGGGCAACACCGGTGTCGAGGGTGCGCTCAACAACTACCTCAGCGGCAACGCCAACAGCCAGTTCTTCGACAAGATCAACTCGATCATCACCGGTCAGCCGCCCAAGGGCGCCGCCGTGACGCTCACGCTGAACCCCAAGGTGCAGCAGGCGGCGTGGGATGCCCTCGGCGGCAACGCGGGTGCCGTCGTGGCCATCAACCCGAAGACCGGCGCGATCCTCGCCATGGTGTCGAAGCCGGCCTTCGACCCCAACGTGCTCGCCTCGCACGACACGAAGTCGGTGATCGCGGCCTACCAGCAGCTGATCGCCGACCCGAAGCATCCGCTGTTCAACCGCACTCTCGCCGGCGACCTCTACCACCCGGGATCCGTGTTCAAGCTCGTCGTGGCCTCGGCCGCTCTCGACAGCGGAAAGTACACCCCCGACAGCGAGTTCCCCAACCCGGCCACCCTTCCGCTGCCCGGCAGCAGCACGTCGATCAACAACGCGGAGGGCGGATCCTGCGGCGGGACCCCCACGGTCTCGATAGCCACGGCGCTGCGGCTCAGCTGCAACATTCCGTTCGCCCAGCTGGGCGCCGCCCTCGGCGCGAACGAGATCTCGAGATACGCCAAGGCCTACGGATTCGGCCAGGCGCTCAAGGTGCCGATGTCGGTGACGCCGAGCTTCTACCCGCAGAACACCGACCAGGCGAAGCTCATGCTCTCGTCGTTCGGCCAGGACGAGGACCGGGTCACGCCGTTGCAGGTGGCCATGGTCTCATCGGCGATCGCCAACGGAGGAAACCTGATGCAGCCGACGCTCATCGACCACATCGCCGCGCCCGATCTCTCGGTGATCCAGCCGTTCCAGCAGAAGGTGCTGAGCCAGCCGATCAGCGCCCAGACGAGTGCGACACTCACCCAACTGATGGTCAGCAACGTGAGCAGCGGCGCTGCCAACAATGCAAGAATAAACGGAGTCGATGTGGCCGGTAAAACCGGAACAGCACAGAACGGCGAGGGTAGGCCCTATACCCTCTGGTTCACTGGTTTCGCCCCCGCAAACGATCCACAGGTTGCCGTCGCCGTTGTCGTCGAAAATGGCACGAGTTTCGGCAATGCGGTCGCGGCGCCAATCGCAAAGAAAGTCATTGAGGCGGTGCTGAGCAAATGAGACCCACAAGTGGCCTCACTTTCGGGGGACGATACCAGCTCTCCAGCCGAGTGGCTATCGGCGGCATGGGGGAGGTCTGGCAGGCGACCGACCTCGTGATCGGGCGCACCGTCGCGATCAAGATCCTCAAGGACGAGTACCTGGGCGACCCCGGCTTCCTCGAGCGCTTTCGCGCCGAGGCACGGCATGCCGCGCTGGTCAACCACGAGGGCATCGCCAACGTGTTCGACTACGGCGAGGAGGAAGGCAGCGCCTACCTCGTGATGGAACTGGTTCCGGGCGAGGCGCTCTCCACCATCCTCGAGCGCGAGCGTGTGCTCTCCACCGACCGCGTGCTCGACATCGTCGCCCAGACCGCGTCCGCCCTGCACGCAGCGCACTCGGCCGGTCTCGTGCACCGCGACATCAAGCCGGGCAACCTCCTGATCACCCCGGATGGCCGGGTCAAGATCACCGACTTCGGCATCGCCAGGATCGCCGACCAGGTTCCCCTCACCGCCACCGGCCAGGTGATGGGCACCGTGCAGTACCTGTCTCCCGAGCAGGCGAGCGGACATCCGGCGTCCCCGACCACCGACATCTATTCCCTCGGAATCGTGGCCTACGAGGCACTCGCCGGCCGCCGGCCGTTCACCGGTGAGTCCCAGGTGGCGATCGCGATGGCGCAGATCAATGAGTCGCCGCCCGACCTTCCGGTGACGGTGTCCGAGCCGGTGCGCAACCTCGTCTACGCGTGCATCGCCAAGAACCCCGCCGACCGCCCGGCCTCCGCCGCGCACCTCGCGCGCGCCGCCCAGGCCCTGCGCCGGGGCGACGTGGCCGGTGCCGCCGCCGCCGTGCCCGGAATCCTCGGGGCCGGCACGCTGCCGGCGCTGCAGCGCGAGAACTCGGTCACCCAGGCCACCCGCGTGCTCAATGCGCCGGGTGCCATCGCCACCTCGTCGACCCCGTTGTCGTCGGAGGGCGAGACGAAGGGCCGCAATCCCTGGACCTGGCCCCTGATTGCCCTCATCGGCATCCTCGTGGTGGTGCTCGTCGGCACCCTCATCGCGCTCATCGCCAACCCGTCAAAGACTCCGCCCACGCCGTCGAAGTCGCCCTCGGCGTCGCCCTCCATCACCCCCACCCCGACCCCCACGCCCACGAGCAACACGGTCAACGTGACCTCCGCCGCCCTCACCGGCAAGACCGAAGACCAGGTGCGCACCATCCTCGACCAGATGGGCCTCGCGGCCAATGTGGTGCCGGATGCCGCCCCGGCGCCGTCCGCGGACAAGGTCGGGCTGTCGTTCTTCGTCGATCCGACCGGCAACGTGCAGAAGGGCACGACCATCACCGTGAAGCTCTACGGGGCGGTGCCGACCCCGACCGCGCCGGCGGCGATGAGCCAGCCGACGAGTCCAACACCCCCCAAGGCGTCTGACGTCGTCGCCCTGACGATCCCCACCTACACCGGCTGCCCATCGGGCTCCACGCTCACCGGGTTCACGATCACCTCCAGCCCCGGTTCCACCTTCGACCCGCCCAACCCGGCCCCCGCCAACACGGTGACTGTGAGGTTCACCCTGTCCTCCACCCCCGGCCCCAACACCATTTCCTACGTCGCGGTCTGTTCGAGCGGCACCTCGCCCTCCTCGCCCAACCTCACCATCACGACCACCGGCTAGCCAGCAACCCCCCATTTACGACGCATTACACTGGCTAGGACTCAGTACGCACCACCCAGGAGATCTCTCGTGACCGAAGGTACCCGGCTGCTCGTCGGCCGTTATGAGGTGGGCGCGCTCATCGGCCGCGGCGGCATGTCCGACGTTCACGTGGGAAACGACACTCGCCTGGGTCGGCGCGTGGCGATCAAACTCCTCAAGCCGGCCCTTGCCACCGATCCCCGTTTCCGGGTCCTCTTCCGCGAGGAGGCCCAGAAGGCCGCGCGCATGGCCCATCCCACCATCGTGCGCGTCTTCGATGCAGGCGAGGAGACGGTACAGGAGCCCAACGGGCTGGAGCGCCAGGTTCCGTTCATCGTCATGGAATACGTGGATGGCCGACTGCTCAGGGACATCATCGCCGACGGCCCGCTGGAGCCGAAGGAGGCCGTGCGCATCATCTCCGGCGTGCTGACCGCTCTCGAGTACAGCCACCGCGCATTGCTCGTTCACCGCGACATCAAGCCCGGCAACATCATGGTCACCCAAAATGGCCAGGTGAAGGTCATGGACTTCGGCATCGCCCGGGCCGTCTCCGACAGTTCGGCGACGGTTGCCGACACGAGCGCCGTCCTCGGCACCGCACAGTACTTCTCCCCGGAGCAGGCGCGCGGAGAGACCGTGGATGCCCGCACCGACCTCTACTCCACCGGAGTGGTGCTGTTCGAGCTCCTCACCGGCCGGCCGCCGTTCCGGGGCGATCGCGCTGCCGCGGTGGCCTACCAGCACATCAGTGAGCCGGCGGTCGCGCCGAGTTCCCTCAACCCCCGGGTGTCTCCCGCCCTCGACGCCGTCGTGCTGCACGCCCTGGCCAAGGACAAGTTCGAGCGGTTCCAGACCGCCGCGGAATTCCGCGACGACCTCGAGACCGCCGCGGCCGGCGCCGTGCCCCCGCGCAAGAGCGTCGCCAACGACTTCAACGCGACTCTCTTCGGCGCCAACCCGGCCGCCACCGCCGGGTCAGAGGCCGCCCTCCGTCAACTGAACGCCCGCGCCGACGAGCGCGCGGTGCGCACGCAGAGCCGCCCGCCCGTCGCCTGGATCTGGGTGGGCATCGCGAGCCTCGCCGTGATCCTCGTTGCTGTCGTCTTCTGGGTGATCCACCTCCCGCCGTCGACGATCGGCGACGGCCTCTCGGTGCGCGTCCCCAACATCGTCGGCGAACAGTACGACGCCGGCGCGACGAAGCTCACCGACCTCAAGCTCGTGCCCAGCCGGCTCACCCTGCCGAGCGACACCGTGGCGAAGGGCGACATCATCTCCACCGACCCGGCCGCGGACTCCCGGGTGCCGCGCAACCAGGCCGTGAAGGTCTACGTGTCGGACGGCAAGAACCCCACGACCGTTCCGAGTGTGAACAATCTCAGCGAGGACCAGGCGAAGGCCGCCCTCAAAGACCGCAAACTCCAGTACGGCAAGTCGACCCCCGAGCATTCGGCCACGCTCGCGGCGGGCACCGTGATCCGCAGCACGCCGGAGGCGAACTCCGGCGCGCACGAGGGCGACGTCATCGATCTCGTGATCTCCGATGGCCTGATCAACATCCCCGATGTCACCGGTCGGCCGATCCCGGAAGCGAACACTCTGCTCGAACCGCTCGGGCTGACCATCAGCACCGTGGCGGATGCCAGTTGCGCGGGCGGCAAGGTGACCGCCCAGTCGCTCAAGGGCGACAACCAGCCGCAGCACTCCTCGATCACCCTCACCTACTGCAGCAAGTGATCCGGCCGGGGGTTCGGCAGGTTCGGACCCTGGTCAGCTCAGGTTCACCAGTGGAGTGAGGCCCTTCGCCGCCTCGCGTGCCTCGGGAAGGCCGGCCACGGCGAGCCAGTTGGCGATCATCGCGTAGCCTCCCTCGGTGAGCACGGACTCGGGGTGGAACTGCACGCCGAAGATCGGCGCCGATTCGTGCCGCATGCCCATGATGACGCCGCCGGTGGTCCTCGACGTCACGACCAGCTCGCGCGGCACCGTCGAGTCGACGACGGCCAGCGAGTGGTAGCGGGTGGCCGTGAAGGGCTGAGGCACCCCGAGGTAGAACTCGCTCTCATCGTGGGTGATGCTCGACGTCTTGCCGTGCATCAGTTCGTCGGCGTGCGTGACCGTGGCGCCGAGCGCCTCCGCGATCGCCTGGTGGCCGAGGCACACCCCGAGGAGGGGTAGCCCGGACTCGAGCGCCGCGAGCACGATCGGCACCGAGACCCCGGCCGCGGCGGGAGTGCCCGGACCGGGGGAGAGCAGCACGCCGTCGTAGTCGGCGATCCGCTCGGCGGCCTCGCTCGAGGCGAACGAGTCGTTGCGCACCACCTCGGTCTCCGCACCCAGCTGAAGCAGGTACCCGTTCAGCGTGTAGACAAAGCTGTCGTAGTTGTCCACGACCAGGATTCGAGTCATTGATTCACCGTCACATCATTCACATTGACAAAGGTATTGAGCCACGGGAACACCACGAGCACCAGCCCGGCGAGAATCGCGGCGAACAGTGCCACCATCAGCACCACGCGCAGCCAGAGAGGACCGGGCATGAGTCGCCAGAGTGCTGCGTACATGTCCTATCCCTTCGCGCTCACGGTGGCGAGGATCGCCGGCGGCGGTCCTGCGGATGTCGGTTGCCAGGATTCCAGCACCGAATAGGCAATTATCCTCTCCGCGGCCGAGAACATCGGGTTGCAGCTCGTCATGGTGAGCACCCGCTCGGTGGGCGTGGCCCCCGGGGCCCGGGGCACCGGGTCGAGAACGTCCACGGCGGTGGGCCGCACATACTCGAGGCCGCGAAAGTCGTAGGTGTAGTAGCCGTCCTGGGTCTGCACGTAGATCTTGTCGCCCACCGTCAGGGTCGCGAGCTGCTTGAACGGGGCGCCGTGGGTGGTGCGGTGGGCCGCGACGGCGAAGTTGCCGACCGCGCCCGGCATCTGGGTTCCCGGATAGTGCCCGATGCCGTTCTTGTCGAGCACGTCGGTCGTCCCCACCCCCTCGGAGATCGAGCGCGCGTAGTCCGATCCGAACCGCGGCACGTACATCACCGCGAACTTCACCGCGTTCTTCGGCGGCTCGGCCACCGCCGGCGGGCCGTAGTCCGGCGCAACCGCGGGCGTGACGTGCGCGTGGGTCGGAGTGCCGGCATCCCAGTTCCGAGCGAGGGCGACGCCGACCCGGTTCTGGTCGGCCCCGACGACGAGGTCGTTGAGCCAGAGTTGCCAGCCCAGGAAGAGGAAGACCAACACCCCGGCGGTGATGAATAGCTCGCCGATCACGCCGATCACGCCGATCGCGCTGACCCTGGCGGGCGCGGTGCGGGCGCCCGTTTTTCGGCGGCTCCGCTCCTCGGTCATG
Source organism: Lacisediminihabitans profunda (assembly GCF_008040105.1). Taxonomy (GTDB): domain Bacteria; phylum Actinomycetota; class Actinomycetes; order Actinomycetales; family Microbacteriaceae; genus Lacisediminihabitans; species Lacisediminihabitans profunda. Next base: position 144,687 of record NZ_VRMG01000009.1, on the reverse strand, counting down.
CTGTCGATTGTAGGCGGTGGCGAGGTTCCAGCCCTTTCGCGGGCGACTCTCGGGGGCCGCCCGCGCTTTCACGGTAGTATTCCCGAATGGCCAGATCGAACTCCCGCTCCAAGCCCGTCGCCCCGCAAGAGACGCGTGGGGGAGATGACGTTCCGAACCCGGTGTGGTTCAAGCCGATCATGTTCGGGCTGATGCTCGTGGGCCTCGCCTGGATCATCGTCTTCTACGTGAGCCAGAACACCCTGCCGGTTCCCGCGCTCAAGGACTGGAACATCCTGGTCGGCTTCGGAATCCTCTTCGTGGGATTCCTCATGACCACCCGCTGGCGCTGACTCTTCGCTCCGCCGTTCGCCCTCATCGGCGAATCGTCCGTCGAGCGCGCCCCGGGGGGCTTGACACCTCTTCCGGAACGCGCGAGATGAGTCCCCGTTAATGCGGACCAATTACACGCGTGTAATTATCCCCAGTGTGGAAAACCCTGTGGATAACTCCGCGATCAGACCCGGGAGAAGACGGTTGCGGCTCCATAGACGGTGAGTCCGATCAGCGCCAGCAGGGTCACGCCGAGCAGCGCGAACTGCAGGCCCCGCTGTTTTCGATCTCGAGTGCGCACGAAGATCAGCGCCACGGCGGCGCCGACGATGAGCCCGCCGACGTGCGCCTGCCAGGCGATGTTCGGCACGACGAAACCGATCACGAGGTTCAGGGCGATCACGATCAGCAGCTGCACATTGTTGCCGCCCAGGTGCCGCTGGATCACGAAGAAGGCACCGAGCAGTCCGAAGATCGCCCCGGACGCGCCGGCGACGGGAATGGCCGGCGCGATGAGGAGCACGGCCACCGAGCCACCCAGCCCGCTGAGGAAGAACAGGGCCGCGTAGCGCCCTCGTCCGAGCAGCCGTTCCAGGATCGGTCCGAAGATGAACAACGAGTACATGTTGAACAGCAGATGCAGGATCGACAGGTGCACGAAGATCGAGGTGAGCAGTCGCCACGGCTCGGCGTTGGTGAGGGGACCGTAGGCCACGAGCGACTGGAACACGGCGCCACTCGTGCCGCCAAGGAAGAGCTCGGCGACGAAGACGCTCACGCAGAGGGCGATGATCGCGTACGTGACGACCGGAGAATCGCTTCTGCCGGCGCGGCGCATCGATGTCACTATCGCCGGACGCGTGCGGGGAGCGGACTGCCTGGCCTCCTTCACACACTCCGGGCAGTGCACCCCCACCGCCGCGACTGTCTGGCACTCGGGGCAGATGGTGCGCCCGCAGCGCTGGCACAGCACGAAGCTCTGGCGGTCGGGATGCCGGTAGCAGTAATTGTCCGAGCTCGGCGGCACCGCGCTCACGGGGTGGTCACGAAGGCTAGAGCTCCTCGATCGTCACGGTGTTGATGACGACGTCTTCCTTGGGCTTGTCGCGGGAATCCTTCTCCACGGCCTCGATCTTCTTCACGACGTCGCGGGAGGCCTCGTCGGCCACCTCGCCGAAGATGGTGTGCTTGCCCTGAAGCCAGGTGGTGGGAACGGTGGTGATGAAGAACTGCGAACCGTTCGTGCCCTTGCCGTTACGGCTGCCGGCGTTGGCCATGGCGAGGAGGTAGGGCTTGGTGAAGGTCAGTTCGGGGTGGATCTCGTCGTCGAAGTTGTAACCCGGTCCGCCGGTGCCCTGGCCGAGCGGGTCGCCGCCCTGGATCATGAAGTCGTCGATGATGCGGTGGAACACCACGCCGTCGTAGAGCTTGTCGTGCGAGACCTTACCGGTGCCCGGGTGGGTCCACTCGATCTCTCCCGTGGAGAGGCCGACGAAGTTGGCGACCGTCTTCGGCGCGTGGTTGCCGAAGAGGTTGACCTTGATGTCGCCGAGCGAGGTGTGGAGGGTGGCTACGTGGGTATGCGATGACATGCCACCATTCTTTCACAGCATCCCCTAGTGCTCAGGCTTCACTCAGTCAACGGGGTTTGTTGCCCGGGCTCGGCATGGGAGGATGGATCAATTCTCCGCCCTACAACTGGAGGTTTCTTATGGCACTGTCACGAAAGCGCGAAAAAGAACTCAAGCGTTTGCGGGATGCGGCATCCGACCTGTGGGACGACCAGAAGGACGTTCTCGAGCACGCGTCGAGGGTTGTCCGGGAGGCGAGTCGCCAGGCCGCCCAGGTGGGACGCGAGGAAGTCGCTCCGCGGGTCAAGGATGCGATCGACCACAGCGTGAAGCCCGTGCTCGCCTCCGGCGTCGCCGCCGGCCGTTCCGTGGCAGACACCGCGAAGGACAAGTTCGCCCGCGACGTGCTTCCCTCCGTCTCGTCGGCCCTCGCCTCCGCCATCGCGGTCCTCGAGGTGGCGAAAGACCCGCGCGTGCGCGAGGCGCTGAGCCGCGCGGGAAAGGTGGGCACCCAGTTCACCTCGAAGACGGTAGTCGCTCCGGCCAGACACACGGGGCCCGGCCGGTACATCCTGATCGGGGTCGGACTTGTCGCCCTCGCCGGGGTTGCCTACGCCGCGTGGCAGACGCTTCGTGCCGACGATGAACTCTGGGTCACCGACGACACGGACGAGCCGCTTCCCACGCCTCCCACGCCCGCGACGACCTAGGCGCGTCAGCGGGGCTCTGCGAGACTCACGGTCTCCAGGTATTCCGGCACCCTGGCCGGCCAGCCGAGGGTGCGCTTGATGCGCGCGCGCAGTTCGTCCGCCGCATCCGGCTCGCCGTGGGTGATGTAGGTCATCGACGGCGCATGCGGTGCGGTGCGCATCCAGTCGATGAGTTCGCCGCGGTCGGCGTGAGCCGACAGGCTCTCGACCTGCACTACCTCGGCGAGAATCGGAACGTCCTGGCCGAAGATCCGCAGCGTGGTTTCGCCGCGGGCGAGCGCAGCACCACGGGTGCCGCCGGCCTGGAATCCACTCAGCACGATGGCATTGTTGGGATCTGAGCCGTAGGCCGCTATGTGGTGCAGGATCCGCCCGCCAGTGAGCATCCCGCTCGCCGAGATGATGACCATCGGCCCACCACGCAGGTTGAGCAGCTTAGAGTCGTCGACCGTACGCACCAGTCTCGCGATCGAGTACATCGCGTCGAACTCGGCCGGAGACACGCGGTGTTCCTCCTCGTGCCGTTGATAGATCACCGAGGCGTCGACCGCCATCGGGCTGTTGAGATAGATCGGGATGTCGGGGATCGCCCCCGTGGCGTGCAGCCGGGAGAGGTGAAGCAGCAGGCTCTCCGCCCGTCCCACCGCGAACGACGGGATGAGCACGACGCCGCCCCGGCTCGCCACCCGGGTCACAATCTCGCCGAGCTGGGCCGCCGGGTCGACCTCCGGATGGTCGCGATCACCGTAGGTGGACTCGGTGACGAGCACGTCGACGGCACCGAGGGCGCGGGGTTCGCGCATGAGCGGATCATCCTTGCGCCCCAGGTCGCCCGTGAAGTGCACCCGGGTGCCGCCCGCGTCGAGCATCACCTGGGCCGCGCCCAGGATGTGGCCGGCCGGCACGAAGGTCGCGCTCAGCCGGTCGGCGATCTCGAATTCCTGATCGAACGGCGTGACGCGGAAGGACTCGAGCGCCCGCTCGGCATCCTTCACCGTGTAGATCGGCCGCGGAGGGTGATGCTTGGACGACCCGCGCCTCTGCGCATACCGGGCCTCCTCCTCGAGAAGGTGGCCGCTGTCGACGAGCACGAGCGCGCAGAGTTCCGCCGTGCCTGAGGTCGCGTAGATCGGGCCGGCGAACCCGTCGCGAACGAGCGCGGGAAGATAGCCGGAGTGGTCGAGATGGGCGTGGGTGAGCACCACCGCGTCGATGGAGGAGGGATCGACGGGGAACGGAAGCCTGTTGCGATCCCGCAGCTGTTTGTATCCCTGGAACATCCCGCAATCCACGAGAACATTCGCGCCGCCCACCGTCACGAGATATCGGGATCCGGTGACCGTCTGCGTTGCGCCCAGAAAACGCAGGGTGGCTGCACTGCCCGTCATGACGAGGGCCCTTCGAGTGTGGCGAGCGGTCTCCCGCGCAGCAACGACGTTGTTGGTCCTACGAGTGTGGCACAGCCGATTTGGTGCCTAGTGATTCTCGACACATTGGCGGCCAGACCGGAGGATCTCGTGGCGGACGAGCAGTCGCCCGACGTGCGCGAGGCGATGAGGACGATCGCGGAGCCGCAGGTAGCCGGACTCGAGCGAGCACGCGAGCCGCGCCGCGATCCGGGGCTGATGTGGAGACGAGGGGAATCGAACCCCTAACCCCCGCCTTGCAAAGGCGGTGCTCTGCCAATTGAGCTACGTCCCCGTGGGCCACACGTGGGGATACCAGGACTTGAACCTGGGACCTCTTCGTTATCAGCGAAGCGCTCTAACCGCCTGAGCTATATCCCCGTGGGCAGATACGAGAGTATCGCACCTGCCGAGATTCGGTAAATCGAGTCCATTCGGACCCGATCATCCCGAATCAGTTGTTCGTGAAACCGACGAGCAGACCCCCGGTGATGCGCACCGTGAAGTTGTACAACACGGCGGTGATCGCACCGAGCGCGGTGCCGACCACCGTGTTGAGAATCGCGACGATGAGCGAGAACACAGCCACCTGGGGCAGTGAGAACGTCTGGGCCACGCTGAACGGCTGGTTCAGGATGTCGGTCAGCAGCGAGTCGATCTTGCCGAACACGCCGGTGGTGTTGAGCACCACCCAGATGAGCATGTTCGCCACGACGAGCACGATCCCCAGCGAAACCGCCACCAGGAAGGAGAGCTTCACCGCCGACCAGAAGTCGATGTACACGAGCTTGAGGCGAACCTGCTTGGTCGCTGAGGCGCGCTGCGACTTTTTCTGGAGTTTTTCGGCGACGCTACTCATCTACTGTTTCGTCCTTTCCGGTCTGGACGTCTCCGGCCGGATCCTCATCAGAGGGTTCCGTCTCGTCGACTTCCAGATTACGTTCACTGTTTTTCGCGACTGCGATGATCCTGTCGTCGTCCGCGAAACGTGCGAACACCACTCCCATGGTGTCACGACCCTTGGCCGGCACCTCGGCGACAGACGAGCGTACCACCTTGCCACTGGCAAGAACCACCAGAACCTCGTCCTCCTCCTCCACGATGAGCGCCCCGGCGAGGTCGCCTCGGGCCTCCTGGAGCTTGGCCACCTTGATGCCCAGTCCGCCGCGACCCTGCACCCGGTACTGGTCGGCGGCCGTGCGCTTGGCGAAGCCGCCCTCGGTCACCACGAAGACGTAACCGTCGTCGCTCACCACGGACGCATCGAGAAGGGTGTCGTCGTCACGGAAGTGCATGCCGATCACTCCGGAGGTGGCGCGCCCCATCGGACGCAGTGCCTCATCGGATGCCGTGAACCGAATCGACATCCCCTTGCGCGAGACGAGCAGGAGGTCCGAGTCCTCCTCCACGAGCATCGCCGAGACCAGTTCGTCCTCGTCGCGCAGGTTGATCGCGATGATGCCGCCGGTGCGATTCGTGTCGTACTCGGAGAGGAGGGTCTTCTTCACGAGTCCGCCGCGGGTGGCGAGGGCCAGGTACTTGGCAACCTCGTAGTCGCGGATGTCCAGGATCTGGGCGATCTCCTCGTCCGGCTGCAGCGCGAGCAGGTTGGCCACGTGCTGGCCCTTCGTGTCGCGACCGCCCTCCTGAACCTCGTAGGCCTTGGCGCGGTAGACGCGCCCCTTGTTGGTGAAGAACAACAGCCAGTGGTGGGTGGTGGTGACGAAGAAGTGTTCGACGACGTCATCCGCCCGCAGCTGCGCTCCCTTGACTCCCTTGCCGCCCCGGTGCTGGGTGCGGTAGTTGTCGCTGCGGGTGCGTTTGATGTATCCGCCGCGGGTGACGGTGACGACCATCTCCTCCTCGGGGATCAGGTCCTCCACGTTCATGTCACCGTCGAAGCCGAACATGATCTCGGTGCGGCGGTCGTCGCCGTACTTGGCGATGAGCTCGGTGAGCTCCTCGGTGACGATGTCGCGCTGGCGCTGCGGGTCGGCGAGGATCGCGTTGTACTCCGCGATCTGGCGCTCGAGCTCGTCGGCGTCGTCCATGATCTTCTGGCGCTCAAGGGCGGCGAGACGGCGCAGCTGCATGCTGAGGATCGCGTTGGCCTGCAGTTCGTCCACGTCGAGCAGGGCCATCAGCCCGTCCCGCGCGTCTTCGGCGGTCGCCGATCGACGGATCAGCGCGATCACCTCGTCGAGGGCGTCGAGGGCCTTGAGATAGCCGCGCAGGATGTGCGCGCGCTCCTCCGCCTTGCGCAGGCGGAACACCGTGCGGCGCACGATGACCTCGATCTGGTGAGCCGCCCACGCCGTGATGAAGCCATCGATGGCGAGGGTGCGCGGGATGCCGTCGACGATGGCCAGCATGTTCGCGCCGAAGTTCTCCTGCAGCGAGGTGTGCTTGTAGAGGTTGTTGAGGACGACCTTGGCCACGGCGTCCCGTTTGAGCACGACGACGAGGCGCTGGCCGGTGCGTCCGGAGGTCTCATCTCGGATGTCCGCGATCCCCGAGATCTTGCCTTCCTTCACGAGTTCGGCGATCTTGAGAGCGAGGTTGTCGGGGTTCACCTGGTACGGCAGCTCGGTGACGACGAGGCAGGTGCGACCCTGCAGTTCCTCCACGTTCACGACGGCGCGCATCGTGATCGATCCACGGCCGGTTCGATAGGCGTCCTGGATGCCCTTGACCCCGAGGATCTGAGCTCCGGTGGGGAAGTCCGGTCCCTTGATGCGCTGGATGAGCGCCTCGATCAGTTCTTCCTTGCTCGCGTCGGGGTGAGCGAGGTGCCAGAGCGCAGCCTCGCCGACCTCGCGAAGGTTGTGCGGCGGGATGTTGGTGGCCATGCCGACCGCGATGCCCACTGACCCGTTGACCAGAAGATTGGGGAACCGGCTCGGGAGCACGAAGGGTTCCTGGGTGCGGCCGTCGTAGTTGTCCTGGAAGTCGACGGTCTCCTCTTCGATATCGCGGACCATCTCCATCGCGAGGGGAGCCATCTTGGTCTCGGTGTACCGGTGGGCCGCCGCTCCGTCGTTGCCGGGCGAACCGAAGTTGCCCTGGCCGAGAGCGAGCGGGTAGCGCAGGCTCCAGGGCTGCACGAGGCGCACGAGCGCGTCGTAGACCGAGGAGTCACCGTGCGGGTGGAACTGGCCCATGACGTCGCCGATGACGCGGGTGCACTTGGAGAATCCCTTGTCCGGACGGTAGCCGCCGTCGTACATCGCGTAGATCACCCGGCGGTGGACCGGCTTGAGGCCGTCCCGCACCTCGGGAAGCGCGCGACCGACGATGACGCTCATCGCGTAGTCGAGGTACGAGCGCTGCATCTCGAGCTGCAGGTCTACCTGGGTCACCTTGTCGTGGGTGAGGTCGATCTCCTTGCCGGCGATCTGCGGTTCGGCGCCGTCCGGGGGTGTTACGTCAGCCATTGAATTCCAGTCTGTGGTGTGCCGTTGGTGAAGATTCGATACGGCCGCGGGCGGCCTGCTGACTAGATGTCGAGGAAGCGCACGTCTTTGGCGTTCTTCTGGATGAAGTTGCGGCGCAGTTCGACGTTCTCGCCCATCAGGGTGTCGAAGATCGCGTCCGCGGCGGCGGCGTCATCCAGGGTGACCTGCAGCAGGGTGCGGGTCACCGGATCCATGGTCGTCTCCCACAGTTCCTTGTAGTCCATCTCGCCGAGCCCCTTGTAGCGCTGCACGCCGCTCTCCTTGGGCATACGCTTGCCGGCCGCGGCGCCCGCCGCGAGCAGGGCATCCTTCTCCCGGTCGCTGTAGACGTACTCGTGCGGGGAGTTGCTCCACTTGAGTCGGTACAGCGGGGGCTGGGCCAGATAGACATACCCCAGGTCGATGAGGGGACGCATGTACCGGAACAGCAGGGTGAGCAGGAGGGTCGTGATGTGCTGGCCATCGACATCGGCATCGGCCATCAGCACGATCTTGTGGTACCGGGCCTTCTCGGGGTTGAAGTCCTCGCCGACCCCGGCGCCGAACGCCGTGATCATGGCCTGAACCTCGTTGTTGGCCAGGGCCCGATCGAGGCGCGCCTTCTCCACGTTGAGGATCTTGCCGCGCAGCGGCAGGATCGCCTGGAACTCCGGGTTGCGACCCTGCACGGCCGAGCCACCTGCGGAGTCGCCCTCGACCATGAAGATCTCGGACAGGCTCGGGTCGTTGCTCGAGCAGTCGCGCAGCTTGCCCGGCATGCCGCCGGACTCGAGGAGGCCCTTGCGACGGGTCTGCTCGCGCGCCTTGCGGGCGGCGAGACGGGCCGCGGATGCCTGGATCGCCTTGCGGATCACGTCGCGCGCCTGGGTGGGGTTGCGGTCGAACCAGTCGCCGAGCTGGTCGCCGGTGATTCGCTGCACGAACGACTTCGCGATGGTGTTGCCGAGCTTGGTCTTGGTCTGCCCCTCGAACTGCGGTTCGGCCAGTTTGATCGAGATGACCGCGGTCAGTCCCTCGCGCACGTCGTCGCCCGTGAGGTTCTCATCCTTCTCTTTAATGATCCCCTTCTCGCGGGCGTACTTGTTCACCAGAGTGGTGAGCGCGGCCCGGAATCCCTCTTCGTGGGTTCCGCCCTCATGGGTGTTGATCGTGTTCGCGTAGGTGTGCACGCTCTCCTGGTAGGAGGTGGTCCACTGCATCGCCACCTCGAGGGCGATCTTGAGTTCCTTGTCCTCCCACTCGAACGAGATGATCTCCGGATGCACGACCTCGACCTTCTTCGACGAGTTGAGGTACTCGACATAGTCGACGAGTCCGTTCTCGTAGAGGTAGGTGATGCTGACCGGCTCGCCGCTGTTCTCGCCTGTCGCGTCGGCGCCTTCGCGCTCGTCGGTGAGCGTGATCGAGAGGCCCTTGTTGAGGAAGGCCATCTGCTGGAAACGGGCGCGAAGCGTCTCGAAATCGAACTCCACGGTCTCGAAGGTCTCCGGGCTGGGCCAGAAGGTCTGGGTGGTGCCGTGTTCCTCCGATGCCTCACCCTTGGCGAGCGGCGCGTCTGGGACACCATTGGTGAAGCTCATCCGCCAGACCGCACCCTGTCGGCGGACCTCGGTGTCCATGCGAGAGGAGAGTGCGTTGACGACGGAGATGCCCACGCCATGCAGGCCGCCGGAGACGGAATAGCCGCCCCCTCCGAACTTGCCACCGGCGTGGAGGATGGTCATGACCACCTCGACGCTCGACTTGTTCTCGGACTTATTCAGATCGACCGGGATGCCGCGGCCGTTGTCGATGACGCGGACGCCACCGCTTTTCAGCAGGGTGACGAGGATGGTGTCGCAGAATCCGGCGAGGGCCTCGTCCACCGAGTTGTCCACGACCTCGTATACGAGGTGGTGGAGTCCGCGCGGGCCGGTCGATCCGATGTACATGCCAGGACGCTTGCGCACCGCTTCGAGTCCCTCGAGCACCTGGATCTGATCTGCGCCGTAGTTGTCTTCAGATTCGGAATTCGAGCGGTTTGCTGCCATGTGAAGTTTGTCTCCTGCCGGGTGGATCGATGAGCCGTTCGCGACCGGGGTTCCCAGAAGGAAGCTGTCATGACGACCCTGCAATTCTACCAAATGAGAACGGGGTACAGGCCCGAAAACGCCCGTCTGGGGACTTTATTTCGGTGCGGCGACCTGTTTTGCCTAGTTAGCCGTAAGTATCGCGCGGACCGCGCCCTGGAATTGATCTGGGACCTCTTTTCCAGGAGGGGGCACCCGGCCCCTCAAAACGGATTGTCTCGATGCCGGCATCCGGATACCGCACGCTGATCTGCGTCATGATCTGAACCCGCATCAGTCGAAGCTGCGTCGCCCACGCCGTCGAGTCGCATCGCACCGTGAGCACCCCCTCTTCGATTCCGACCGGAGTCGAGTGTTCGGAGGTCTCGGCACCGGCGATCTGCGCCCAGGAGGAGAGCAACTCCGAGCGCGCGAGCGGCGAACTCCAGCCGAGCCGGGTGGTGAGCGCATCCACGATCGAGCCCAGTCCCTGGGGGTCGCGTCCGGCCCCGAACGGAACACTCGATCCCGGCTCCTTCGTCGCCCGCTTTCTGGCGTCGTTGGATCTTGACGAGCCGTCGCCGAAGACGCGACGGAAGCGCAGATAGACCGCGGTGGATTCACTCGGCGCGTTGTCCTCGGTCATGGAGTGCTCCCCACAATCGTTCCGTGCGCGATGTGCACCGTGTTTCCAGTGAGGGCGGCCGGCACATCGTCGAGAACGGCGGCCGTGATCAACACCTGCTCGAAGTCGGCGACGGCGGCCGCGAGTCTCAGCCGCCGAGACTCGTCGAGTTCGGCGAACACATCGTCGAGCATGAGCACCGGGTCGCCCATGTTCGATTCCCGGCGAAGAATGTTCGCCGACGCCAGCTTGAGGGCGAGGGCGAACGACCAGGATTCGCCGTGGCTCGCATAGCCGCGAGCCGGCAGACCGTTCAGCTCGAGCACGAGGTCGTCGCGGTGCGGACCCACGAGGGTGATCGCGCGGTCGAGTTCGCTGCGTCTCAGCCTGACCAGCGACTCTCGGAAGGCGACCGCCGCCTCCCGCGCCGTGATGATGTCCCGCCGCAACGCGGCGCCGCCCGCGTCGTCGGACTCGGACCCGCTGAAGATACTCAACTGGCTCGCGAGAGTGGCATGGTGGTCCTCCCCGGCGACGGCGGTGTAGGCCGCGGTGACCTCGGGCTGGAGTTCCGTGATCAGTGCGCTCCGCGCCTCGATGAGTTGTGATCCGAGATCCACGAGGCGATCGTCCCAGATGTCGAGGGTGCCCAGTTGGTTGCCCTTGACCCCGGACGCCCTGGCCGATTTGAGCAGCGTGTTGCGTTGACGTACCACCCGGTCGTAGTCGGCGATGACCCCGGAGAGCCGGGGAGAGCGCAGCACCAGCAGCTCATCCAGAAAGCGACGGCGCCCCGATGGCTCGCCCCGAATCAGCGTGAGGTCCTCCGGAGCAAACAAGACGCTGGAGAAGTACCGCGGCAGATCCCGCGTCTTGATCACCGAACGATTGATCTGCGCCCGATTCGCCGACGAACGGTTGATCTGCACCTCGGCGAGGATCTGTCGTTCGCCATTCTCGAGACGGGCGCGGATGATCGCCGCCTCCGCTCCCTGGCGGATCATCGCGTGGTCCACCGAGACGCGATGCGATCCGAGGGTGCTCAGGTAGGCGAGCGATTCCACCAGGTTGGTCTTGCCCTGGCCGTTGCTGCCGACGAACAGATTGGCGCCGGCGACGAGCGGCACCTCGGCGGTCGTGTAATTACGAAAGTCGGTGAGGCTGAGGTGGGTGACGATCACGCTGTCACTGGACTAGTCGACAGCTTTGACCGAGTGCCCGCCGAACTGGTTGCGCAGTGCGGCAACGGCCTTCATCGCCGGGGATCCCTCCGGCTGGCGTGATACGAACCGGGCGAAGATCGAGGCACTGATCGTGGGAACGGGCACCGCATTCGCGAGTGCCTCCTCGATGGTCCAGCGACCCTCGCCTGAGTCTTCGACGTAACCCTCGATGTCCTTGAATTCCGGGTCTTGCTCGAGCGCACGCACGAGGAGCTCGAGCAGCCAGGATCGAACGACGGTGCCGCGCTGCCAGGCCTTGAAGGTGCCCGTGACGTCCTTGATGATGTCGTCGCGCTTGTCGAGGAGCTCGTAACCCTCGGCGTAGGCCTGCATCAGGGCATATTCGATCCCGTTGTGCACCATCTTGGCGTAGTGGCCGGCACCGATTTCGCCGGCATGCACGAAGCCCTCCTCGCGAGGGCCGTCCGGACGCAACGCGTCGAAGATCGGCATCGCCAGATCGATGTTCTTCTTGTGGCCACCCACCATGAGGCCATAGCCGTTGGCCAGGCCCCAGACTCCGCCGGAGACCCCGGCATCCACGTACTCGATCCCCTTGTCGGCGACCAACGCGGAATGCTTGAAGTCCTCGGTGAAGCGCGAGTTGCCGCCGTCGATGATGAGGTCGCCGGCCTCGAGTAGTCCGGCGAGCTCGGTGACCACCGCAGTAGTGACCTCTCCGGCCGGCACCATGATCCACACGATTCGCGGCGTGGGAAGAGCCTTCACGAGTTCCTCGACGCTCGACACGTCGGACACGGCCGGGTTTCGATCGAATCCGGTGACCTCGATGTCGTGAGCACGCAGGCGCTCACGCATGTTGTTTCCCATTTTTCCGAGACCAACGAGGCCGATGTGCATGATGCGCTTCTTTCGATCTGACTAGCGGAGCAGCAGGTTGGGCTGCAGGAGGTACTTGTAGTTGTCGGCCCCGGGCTGGTCCTTGGATGACTGGCTGGTGATGAGAACGGGGCCCGGCTTGTTGGGATTCTCGGTCTTCGTGAACGAGATCCGCACGAATTCCGAGTGCACGGCACCGAGGCCGTCGAGCAGGAAGGCCGGCTTGAGCGACACGACGGTGTCGCTGCCGTTCAGGTGAGCATCGATGGTCTCGGACGCCTGGGCCTGCTCGGAACCGATGGCCTCGAGGGTCACGCCGTCGATCGTGAAGGTGAAGCGCAGGGCGGCCTCGCGCTCGAGAACGAGTGAGACACGACGCACCGCCTCGATGAGCTCCGCCGTGTTGATCACCGCGTAATTGTCGACAGTCTCGGGAAACAGGCGCTTGACCGGGGGGAAGTTGCCCTTGATGAGCAGAGACGTCACGGTCTTGCGATCGGCGCGGAACGCGATCAGCTCCCGGTCATCGGTGCTCGTGATGGCCACCGAGATCGTGCCGCTGTGACCGAAGGTCTTGCCGATCTCCTGCAGCGTGCGGGCCGGAACGAGTGCGGTGAGCGTCTCCGTGTTTGCGACGTCGCCGGAGTCCCACTCGATCTCGCGCACGGCGACCCGGTAGCGGTCGGTCGCGACGAGCGTGAGGCTGTTATTCGACACCTCGAGCTGCACGCCGGTGATCACCGGCGTGACATCGTCACGCGACGCGGCGACCGCGACCTGGGACACCGCAGTGGCGAAGGCATCGGCGGGGAGCAATCCGGTCTGCTCCGAGATCTGCGGGAGGGTGGGGTATTCCTCTACCGGCATGCTCAGGAGGGTGAAGGTCGCACTGCCGCAGTTGACCGTGATCCGACCCTCGACCGTGGAGAACTGCACCGGGGCGTTGGGCAGCCGGCTGGCGATGTCGGCGAGCAGGCGACCGGAGACCAGGATCTTGCCCGGCTCCTCGATGTCTGCCGCGATCTCGGTCTGGGCGGACACCTCGTAGTCGAACGACGAGAGTTTGAGCCCGGTGTCGATCGTCTCGATGAGCACACCGCTCAGAATCGGGAGGGTGGTGCGCTGGGGAAGAAGCTTGACGGCAAAGGAAACGGCCTCACTGAAGACGTCACGATTGACTTGGAACTTCATGCCCACCCCTGTCGATATGAAAGTTGCTCCGGGAGGTTAATACTGGCACAGCCGCTGTGCGCCAGAGTCCCAAGGGTTATCTCCCCCACCAATGAATTAATTAAAGGATTAACACTCTTAACCGCTGTGCGAACTGTGCATAACTCTTCGGAACCCAACAGTCGGCAGGGAACTACAACCGTGTGAGTTGTGGGGAGCCTGTGAAATTTGTTGTGATTCGGCGGCGGCGAAGAGCGAGTGATGAACGCAGTTTCCACAGGACTCGGCTCGAATCACACAATGATGTCGCGGTCTATCCACAGTTATCCACAGGTTATGCACACTGTGGGTTGAGCCTGTGGGTGACGGCTTGCCGGGGGTGGCCAGTGCTGTACCGCGGGCGCGCGCGTACTGCCCGTGGTGCGTGTGTTCCCCTTTGTCGCCGTTGTGCCCGGTCGAGCCGGCACGCGAGCGACAAAGGGGAACACACGCGGGGCGAGGGCGCCGCGCGACGGAGGCGGAGGCGGAGGGTGGAGCGAAGAGGCGGCCGGTTGCCCGCGCCGGTCAGATCTTGCTGTAGCGGTGGTTCTGCTTGATCCGGCTGGTGAGCTCGGTGACCTGGTTGTAGATGGAGCGACGCTCCTTCATGAGCTCGCTGATCTTCTTGTTCGCGTACATCACCGTGGTGTGGTCGCGGTTGCCGAACAGCTGGCCGATCTTCGGCAGGGAGAGATTCGTCATTTCACGGCAGAGGTACATGGCGATCTGACGTGCGGTGGCTACCGCCTGAGAGCGGGAGGAGCCGTAGAGGTCGTCGACCGTGAGTTTGAAGTACTCCGCGGTGTGGTTGATGATGTCGACCGGCGCGATCACGTTGTCGTCGTCGAGGGTGATCAGGTCCTTGAGCACGGTCTGCACCAGGGCGAGGTCTACCGGCGTGCGGTTGAGGCTCGCAAAGGCAGTGACCCGGATCAGGGTGCCCTCGAGCTCTCGGATATTGGATGACACCTTGGTGGCCATGTATTCGAGGATCTCGGCGCTCACCTGGAGCTTCTCGCTCTGGGCCTTCTTGCGGAGGATGGCGATGCGGGTCTCCAGGTCGGGAGCCTGCACATCGGTGATCAGGCCCCACTCGAAGCGGGAGCGCATCCGGTCCTCGAAGCCGGTGAGGGCCTTCGGCGGCAGGTCGCTGGTGATCACCACCTGCTTGTTGTGGTCGTGCAGCGTGTTGAACGTGTGGAAGAAGGCCTCCTGGGTCTCCACCGCCCGCTGCAGGAACTGGATGTCGTCGATCAGCAGAATGTCGATTTCTCGGTACCGGGATTGGAAGACCGATGCGCGGTTGTTAGCGATCGAGTTGATGAAGTCGTTGGTGAATTCCTCGGAGCTCACGTAGCGCACGCGGATTCCGGGGTAGAGGCTCTCGGCGTAGTGACCGATGGCGTGCAGGAGGTGGGTCTTGCCGAGGCCGGAGTCGCCGTAGATGAAGAGCGGGTTGTAGGCCTTCGCCGGGGCCTCGGCCACGGCAACGGCGGCCGCGTGGGCGAAGCGGTTCGAGCCGCCGATGACGAAGTTGTCGAAGTTGTATTTCGGGTTGAGCCGTGAGTCGGCCCGACGGGAGTTTGTGCCGATGGATTCCGAGAGAGGGGCCGGTGGGGCGACCTGTTCGATGTATGGCTGTTCTACCGCGGACGGGCTCGGCTCGCCCAGGGCGTCGTGTGCGATCTCGGGATTCACTACGATGGCGAAATTACTCACCGAATGGTCTTCGTCGAGTCCGGTGATGGCGTTGAGGAGCGGAAGTCGGATGCGCTGCTCGAGCATCCCGCGGGTGAGGTCGTTCGGAACCTCGAGGTAGAGGGTGCCGGCCATCACTCCCCTGGGCTCGACAAGACTCAGAAATCCCTGCAGTTGCGGGGTGATTCTCTCGTCGTCGCGAAGGCTGGACAGCACAGACGCCCAGATTTCCCTGGTCGGATCCGCAATGTCAGCCATGTTCCCCTCGCTGTTGTTGAGTAAGTTACTCACAGGGTTATCCACCGACTGTGCAGTCCCACCACCTTAGTTTGTGACGGCATGTCGCTGCCACGCCCCCTTTCACACTATGTGGATAATGCGGCTGGTAGCCTCAGGGTTTGACCGCAGCGCTTTAAGACCGTATTTTTAATCAGTTGACTTCAGCCTGATGGCTAACCTTCACTTCCTTGGCTTCCACTGCTCACTATTGCGAGCTGGCCTCGCGGAGTCCCAATACGTGGAGAAATAACAATCATGAGCAAGAGAACTTTTCAGCCCAACAACCGGCGCCGTGCGAAGGTCCACGGATTCCGTCTGCGGATGCGCACCCGCGCCGGCCGCGCCATCCTCGGTGCGCGTCGCCGCAAGGGACGCACCGAACTCTCCGCGTAGCCTTCGTTCGTGTTGGCCAAAGCCAACCGGCTGGTGACTGCGGACGACTATCGACGTCTCGTGCGTCGGGGTCGCCGGATCACCACCGAGCATGCGGTGGTCTATCTGGCGCGAGCCGATAGTGCCAGTGCTCCCCGGTTTGGCTTCATCGTTGCCAAGACGGTGGGAGTGGCGGTGAAGCGGAACCTCGTGCGCCGCCGGCTCAAGGCGCTCAGCTTCGAGGTGCTGGATCGTCTCGCTCCCGGTACCGAAATTGTGATTCGAGCGCTGCCAGGCGCAGCGCAGGCTAGCTGGGCTAATCTTCGTTCTGAGATTTCGGAAGCGTTGGGGGGCGAGACACGGAGGTGAATCGAATCCTGGCTTTTGTTCTGCTTCTCCCCCGCAACCTGAGTGTTCTCATCCTGAGGGTCTATCGTGCGGTGATCTCTCCCCTGTATGGAGACGTCTGCCGGTACTACCCCTCCTGCTCGGCCTACACGCTGGGTGCGATTCAGAAGCACGGCGTGATCAAGGGCAGCTGGCTCGGTGCGCGAAGGATCGCTCGCTGTCACCCCTGGGCGGCAGGCGGCGTGGATGACGTGCCGGAGCCCTCGGTTCAGAAGTACGCGGTAACGCGGTTTGGTTTTGTCACTACTCACGGCCATGGAAAGGGCTGACAAAAGAAAAATGCCCGACTTTATTGGCGTAATCCTCTGGCCCATCAAGTGGGTCGTCGAGCTGTTGCTCGTGTCCTGGCATTCTTTCTGGACGTTCCTTGGGTTGAATCCCGACGCAGGCTTCACCTGGGTGTTGTCGATCGTTGGCCTCGTGCTCGTGATCCGGGCGGCGCTCATCCCGATCTTCGTTCGCCAGATTAAGAGCCAGCGCCGCATGCTCGAGGTTGCGCCGCAGCTCAAGAAGATCCAGGACAAGTACAAGGGCAAGAAGGACCAATTCTCCCGCGAGGCGATGTCCCGCGAGACCATGGAGCTCTACAAGAAGACGGGCACCAACCCGCTCAGCTCCTGTCTGCCCCTCCTGCTGCAGATGCCCATCTTCTTCAGCCTCTTCTCGGTGTTGAGTTCCGCTCAGAACTACGACAAGACGCACCTGGCGGGCGTCGGTCTCCTGACCGGCCCGTTGGCCAAGTCGTTCGGGGAGTCTTCGCTTTTCGGAGTCGCCCCGCTGAAGCTCGCGATCAGCACCGCCAACGGCAACGTCGCGGTGATCGTCATCGCTGTGATCATGGTGGTCCTGATGACGGGATCCCAGTTCATCACCCAGCTTCAGATCATGTCCAAGAACCAGTCGGCCGAGATGAAGGCCAGCCCGATGTTCAAGCAGCAGCGCATCCTGCTGTACCTGCTCCCCCTCGTGTTCGCCTTCTCCGGCTTCACCTTCCCGCTCGGCGTGATGTTCTACTGGCTCGTCTCCAACTTCTGGACGATGGGTCAGCAGTTCCTGGTGATCCGTAACATGCCCACGCCTGGCAGCGAGGCGGCGCTCGCCCGGGAGACGCGAATTGCCCGCAAGGCCCAGCGCCGCGGATTCACGTTGGTCGAGGACGGGCCAGAGCAGATCGAGGAACCGCGGCAGACGCAGCGCGTTCAGCCGGTGAATGCGAAGAATCGCAAGAAGAAGCCAGGCGCCAAGAAGTAGTTCGCGCAACCCTCAGCATCCTCAAGAAAGAGAGCAGTCACGTGGCAGAGACGACCCATGACGTAGAGAACGAGACTCCGGTCCCCACGAGCGACGAGGCCGTCGCGACGGAGGCCACCGTTGACGAGGGTGCCGGCCGTTCGGTCACCCAGCTCGAGGAGGAGGGCGACATCGCCGCCGATTACATCGAGGAACTCCTCGACATCACGGACCTGGACGGCGATATCGACATCGACGCCCGCGACGGCCGCGCGTACCTGTCGGTCAACTCGAGCCAGGACAGCAACCTTCGACTGCTGTCGAAGCCGGAGACCGTGAACGCGCTCCAGGAACTCACCCGCATCGCGGTGCAGGCGAAGACCGGGGTGTTTTCTCGACTCATCCTGGATGTGGGCGGATCGAGGCAGGCCAGGGAGGCCGAGCTCTCGCTTCTCGTCGACCGGGCGGTCGATCGGATCGAGGGCGGCGCCGAGTCGGCAGCCCTTCCACCGATGTCGTCTTACGAGCGCAAGCTCGTGCACGACCTGGTCGCCGCCAAGGGACTCTCGTCCGCGTCGGAGGGCGAGGGTTCCGATCGCCACACCGTCATCTCCCGGGCCTAGTTTCACGTGAAACATCGACGTGGTTGAGTCGTCGCTCCCCGGGCTCGAGCAGGAGCCTGAGGCGGCCGCAGAACTCTTTGGCGATCGGATGGAGCTCGCGCGGGCCTATACCCGGCACCTCGCCGAGCGCGGCGAGGAGCTCGGGCTGATCGGTCCGCTGGAGATTCCCCGGCTCTGGACCAGGCACGTGCTGAACAGTGCACTGCTCGCTCCCCTGCTTCGTCCAGGTCGAGTCGGTGACATCGGCAGCGGTGCTGGACTGCCGGGCCTCGTGCTGGCGATCGCGCGTCCCGACGTTCAGCTCATTCTCATCGAGCCGATGGAGCGCCGCGTGGAGTGGCTGCGGCACGAGACGGCGGAGCTCGGACTCGACAACGTCGAGGTCGTTCGCGCCCGCGCCGAGGAGGCGAAGCTGAAGCCCTGGCTCGACCAGGCCACCGCCCGCGCGGTGAGCGCCCTCTCCAAACTCATCCCGCTCACCGTTCCTCTCGTTCGCTCCGGTGGCGAGCTGCTCTTCCTCAAGGGGGCAGGCGTCAGCGCGGAGGTCGAGGCGGCGGCAAAGTCCATCCGAAAGGCGCGACTCACCGACGTGGAGGTCCTGACACTCGGAGAGGGCCTCGTAACCGAGGTGACCCGGGTGTTTCGGGCTACAGTTGACTGATCGATCCCCGCGCGGCGTGCTTCGTGGTGCGAGTCGTCTTGGCGGCCGCACAACGTGAGTCGAGCGTGACGGATGGTCGGGCACAGCCTCGGTGCGCCCGCTCGTTCGCTCACCATCGCCCCACCTCCCCAGCCAAGAAGGTTTCACGTGAAACATCCTGAACCCACCGAGGTCAATTCCGTCGGAGCATTCGACGACACCCCGTTGGCTCGGGAATTGTCCGAGATCACGAGACGCAAGCTGGCACTGGCCGCCCAGCGGCTTCCCCTGCCGCCGAAGACCCGGGTTCTCACGGTCGCGAACCAAAAGGGGGGAGTGGGCAAGACCACTACCACCGTCAATCTTGCGGCGGCGCTCGCCCGCAGCGGTGCTCGCGTGCTGGTGATCGACCTGGATCCTCAGGGCAACGCCTCCACCGCCCTTGGTATCGAACACCGCTCGGAGACCGTCAGCGTCTACGACGTGATCATCGGAGACGTCCCCATGGCCGGCGTCGTGCAGAAGAGCCCGGAATTCGAGTCTCTCTACTGCCTCCCGGCCACCATTCACCTCGCGGGCGCGGAGATCGAGCTCGTCTCGCTGGTCGCTCGCGAGCAGCGGCTGCACACCGCCCTGGACCAGTTCCTCGCCGAGAGCCCCGACCTCTTCCACTACGTCTTCATCGATTGCCCGCCGTCGCTCGGTCTGCTCACGATCAACGCGTTCGTCGCGGCGCAGGAGGTGCTGATTCCGATTCAGTGCGAGTACTACGCGCTCGAGGGACTCAGCCAGCTGCTCAACAACATCAAGCTGATAGAACGACACCTCAATCCGGTGCTCACCGTGTCCACGATCCTGCTCACGATGTACGATTCCCGCACGAATCTCGCGAACCAGGTCGCCCAGGACGTACGGGATCACTTTCCCGACCAGGTTCTCAACACGCTCATCCCGCGTTCGGTGCGTATTTCGGAGGCGCCGAGCTATGGTCAGACCGTAATCAGTTACGACACCAACTCCACCGGCTCGCTCTCCTACCTCGAGGCGGCCGCCGAAATCGCACGACGAGGGGCACCGCAGTAATGGCCGCACCAAAGAGAACCGGACTGGGCCGAGGGATCGGCGCGCTCATCCCCACGGACGAGGGCAGCCCAGCGCGACCGGTAGATGTCTTCTTCCCCACGAGCCGCCCAGAGCCGGAGGGCCTCGTCGCAGTTCCGGGAGCCCGACTCGCGAACATCGCCCCCAGCGACATCGTCCCGAACGCCGCCCAGCCGCGCAAGGACTTCATCAAGGAGGATCTGGACGAACTCGTCGCCTCCATACGCGAGGTCGGCGTTCTCCAGCCGATCGTCGTGCGCCCGATTGTCGGCGCGACCGCCACCGGGCCGCACTACGAGCTCGTCATGGGCGAGCGTCGCCTTCGCGCGAGCAAGGAACTGGGGCTGGAGACGATCCCCGCCGTGGTCAAGAACACCGCGGACGAGGCAATGCTGCGCGATGCGCTGCTCGAGAACCTTCACCGGGCGAACCTCAACCCGCTGGAGGAGGCATCGGCCTACCAGCAGCTCCTCGCCGACTTCGGAATCACGCAGGACCAGTTGGCCACGCGGATCGGGCGGTCACGTCCGCAGATCACTAACACCATCCGCCTGCTGCGACTGCCCACGTCCGTGCAGAATCGCGTCGCAGCCGGGGTGTTGAGCGCCGGACATGCCCGGGCCATCCTCTCGGCCGGGGACGACGCCACGATGGAACGTCTGGCCGACAAGATCGTGAACGAAGACCTGTCCGTGCGCGCTGCGGAGTCCGCGGCGGGACTCGTCACCACCAAGCCGGCTCGACCGGCTCGGCCGAGTGCGGGTCGGCGCCAGGGTCAGCTTGATGAGATCGCCGAACGCCTCGGGGATCGCCTCAATACCCGGGTGAAGGTGAACCTCGGCGCGACCAAGGGCACGATTGTGATCGACTTCGCGACAGTGGCCGACCTCAACCGAATCCTCGCAGAGCTGAACGAGCCGGGATTCGGCTAGGCCGCAATCGGACGGCTGTGCGCTAGCTTTACTGCCCAGGGGCGTTGGGAGGGCATTTCGGCCTGCTTGTCCCCGCCACTGCGCGGCGCTCCCTTGCGCATGGCACGCGTTGTGCAGAACGGCTCGGGCGTTCACGGGTGCCCGCCCGGCAGACTCCAGTTATGCAGGACGGGTTGTGCAGGACGTGTCGGGCGGATAGCGAGGACGATCGGTGCAGAACCGACGGGAGCGTCCTGCAGACCGGGACACTTCGGGTCGCGACACCACTGCCGTGTCCTGCACAAGCTGTCCTGCATAACTGGAGTCTGCGGGGTAGGCGCCCACGTCACCGGGGCCCGTCCTGCGGAACAGGGACCAACCTGAAGAACAGGGACCAACCGATGCGGGCGGCACCGCCAGAGGGCCGCCGACGGCCACACGCGAACGTCCCTAACGGTGTTTCAGAGTCAAAGCGGCATCAGCGTGGGACACGAGGACCTCGCTCACGTTCACCGAGTGAAGCGAGTCGTCACACCCAATCAACCAACCTGCCTGGGCAGTACAACTAGGCGCGGCTCTCCCGGATGGCGGCCTCGGCGAGAGCCGAGTAGACCCAGCCGAGATCGTGCCCGGCGGCCTCGAGCGCCTGAGGAAGGAGCGACGTTTCGGTGAGTCCGGGCAGCACGTTCGCCTCGAGGAACCAGGGGATACCCTCGTCGTCCACGATCAGGTCGACGCGAGAGAGGTGTCGCAGGCCGAGAGTGCGGTGGGCGAGTAGCGCCGCCTCAGCCGCGCGCGCGGTCTCCTCGGCTCCCAGCCTGGCGGGCGTGAAGAACCTGGTCTCCCCGGCGTTGTACCGGGCCTCGAAACTATAAACCCCTGATAGGGGCTGTATTTCCACCGCCGGTAGGGCCACTGGACCGTCGCCGCTGTCGATGATGCCGATGGCGATTTCGGTGCCGATGATGCGCTTCTCGATCAGTGCGACATCACAATAGGTGTACGCGTCAACCATTGCGCGGGGCAGGTTGGCGCGATCGTCGACGAGGGTCACGCCCTGGGCCGACCCCCCCTGGGCCGGCTTGACCACGACGGGCACCGGCAGCTCTGTTGAGAGGCAGTCGAGCACGCTCTGGGCACCGAGCTCGCGGAAGGCATCCCGGGAGAGGGCGATGGACTTGGGTGTCGCCACGCCGTCGCGATCGACCAGCACCTTGGCGGTCGGCTTGTCCCAGGCGAGGCGCGCCGCACCCGAATTGGACCCGACATAGGGGATGCCGATGAAGTCGAGCAGGCCGCGCAGGGCGCCGTCCTCCCCGCTGGCGCCGTGCAGGGCCGGCCAGACCACGTCTGGTCTGGTCTCGGCGAGGTAGGCGAGGAGGGTGGCATCCGGATCGCGAAGCTCGACGGTGATGCCGTGTTCGGCGAGGCTGTCGGCGACCCGGCGACCGGATCGCAGGGAGACATCCCTCTCGTGGGAGATTCCACCGGCGAGCACCACCACGGTGCGCGGGGAAGACTCGTTCATTTCGTCGCTCTCTTCACTGGTGCCGACTGGCCGGTGGCTAGTCGATGTTGGGCGGCGGGCTCACGATGCCCTGTTTGAGGGGAATTGTGGCGAGCGGCGTGGTCTGGGAGAAGGTGTTGAGCAGGTCGATCTCGCCGTTGATGACCGTGGAGAGCCGCCGGATGCCCTCCCGGATGAAGTCGGGGGTCGGGTAGCAGAACGAGAGGCGGATGTTGTTGCGCCCGTTGCCGTCCGCGTAGAACGCCGTTCCTGGGGTGTAGGCCACGAGTTCCTTCACCGCGCGCGGGAGCATGGCCTTCGAGTCCAGGTGGGAGGGAAGGGTCGCCCAGACGTAGAATCCGCCGTTCGGCACGGTCCAGGAGAGCTGGGGCAGGTACTCGGCGAGGGCGCCGAGCATGGCATCGCGCCGATCCCGATAGATTCCCCTGAAGGTATTTATCTGCTCTTTCCAGTCCGCGGTGTTGAGGTACTCCGTGATCATCAGCTGGCTGAAGGAACTGGGGGAGAGCACGGCAGCCTCGTTGGCGAGGATGAGCTTCTCGCGGATGGCGTGCGGGGCCAGGGCCCAGCCCACTCGAAAGCCCGGGGCGAGCGTCTTGGAGAAGGTCCCGAGGTAGATCACGCCGTCTTCCTCCACGGAGCGCATCGCCTGGGGCGGGGGTGAATCGAAGTAGATCAACCCGTAGGGGTTGTCTTCGAGCACGAGGATGCCGTTGGAACGGCAGATTTCGAGGATTTCGAGCCGTCGTTCCCAACTGAGCGTCACCCCGGCCGGATTGCTGAAGGTCGGAACGGTGTAGAGGAACTTGATCGCCTTGCCCGCCGCCCTCAACCGGGTGATCGCCTCCCGCAGGGCCTCGGGGATCAGTCCGTGCTCGTCCATGGGCACGTGCTGAATATCGGCCTGGAAGGAGTTGAAGACCACCATGGCGGTCACGTAGCTCGGCCCCTCGGCGAGAACGACGTCCCCGGGGTTGATGAAGAGCTTGGTCACCAGCTCCAGGGCGTGCTGGGATCCGGTGGTGACGACTACGTCATCCACACTCGCCCGGATGCCCTCGAGTGCCATGATCTCGAGAATGTGCTCGCGGAGCGCCGGTACGCCCTGGCCGGAGCCGTACTGCAGGGCCTGGGGGCCCACATCCCGCATCATCCGCTCGAAGGCGCCGGCGATGAGTTCGCTCGGCAGGGCCGAGACGAACGGCATGCCGCCGGCCAGCGAGACCACCTCGGGGCGCGACGCGACGGCGAAGAGGGCGCGCACCTCGGAGGCACTGAGGCCGGCCGTGCGGTCCGCGTACAGGTCGTACCACGGGTCGAGGTTGGTTCCGGCGCCGGACAGGCCGGCATCGCGTTGGGCCGCATGGTGCGGCGTGGTGCCGTGGCTGCTCATCTGGAATCCCGGTTGTGCGAAGAAGTGGAGAAGCTTAAACAATAGACGGTGGTGTCTGGGGCGCCCGTTAGGCCGACTCGGACCGCCACGAAACAAAGAGACCGCCACGAAACAAAGAAGGGACCCGCCCACTGCGTGTGGACGGGCCCCGAGATCGTGCGGGCTAGACGAGCCCGCCGACTACTACTTGAGCCACTCGGCGAAGTCGGCCTCGAGCGCCGGCTTCGGCTTGGCGCCGATGACGCTCTTCACGACCTCGCCGCCTTTGAACAGCTTCATGGCCGGGATCGAGGTGATCTGGTACTTCGCGGCGATCTCCATGTTGTCGTCGACGTTCACCTTGACGAGCTGGATCTTGTCCGCGTGCTCCGCGGCGATCTGGTCGAGGATCGGGCTGACCGCGCGACACGGTCCGCACCACTCGGCCCAGAAGTCCACAAGCACGAGCTTGTCGGAGTCCAGCACGTCGGCCTGGAAGCTGGCGTCGGTCACATCTTTGGCGGTTGACATCGATTTCTCTCTTTTCGCTTGGATCGGCCCTAGGCCGATACGGTTTCGGGCTCGGGCAAGGCGGTCGCTCTGGCGAGCAGCTCCTTGGGAATGGAGGCGAGGTAGTGCTCGGCGTCGAGGGCGGCGACGGTGCCCGAACCGGCGGCCGTGACGGCCTGTCGGTAGGTGGGATCGAGAACGTCGCCCGCGGCGAAGACCCCGGGGATGTTGGTACGTGAGCTGCGGCCTTCGACGGCGATGGTGCCATCCGGGTTGATGTCCAGCTGGCCGTGCACGAGGTGGGTGCGGGGGTCGGCGCCGATCGCGACGAAGAGCCCGCTGACATCCAGAGTCGTCTCCGAACCGTCCGTCGTGTCGACGAGGCCGAGGCCGGTCACAGCGCCGTCGCCGTAGATGTGCTCGACGGTCTTGTTGAAGATGAACTCGATCTTGGGATTCTCGAGGGCGCGATCCTGCATGGTCTTGGACGCGCGCAGGGTGTGGCTGCGGTGGATCACGTAGACCTTGTCGGCGAATTTCGTGAGGAACGTCGCCTCCTCCATCGCCGAGTCGCCGCCGCCGACGACCGCGATGTTCTTCTTGCGGAAGAAGAACCCGTCGCAGGTGGCGCACCACGAGACGCCGTGGCCGCTCAGGCGCTCTTCGTCCTCGAGGCCGAGCTTGCGATACGCCGATCCGGTGGCGAAGATCACGGTGAGGGCCTCGTGCACGTCCCCGTTTCCGAGGGTGACCCTCTTCACGTCGCCGCGCAATTCGAGTGACGTGACGTCGTCGAGCACGATCTCGGTGCCGAAACGCTCGGCCTGAGCCTGGAATGCAGCCATGAGGTCCGGGCCCTGGATGCCCTCCGGGAAGCCCGGGTAGTTCTCCACCTCGGTGGTCTTCATGAGCTCGCCGCCCGCCTCAACGGAACTCGCGATGAGCAGCGGGTTCAGGTTGGCTCGAGCGGCATAGATCGCTGCCGTATAGCCGGCGGGACCGGAACCGATGATGATGGTCTGGCGCAACTGGAACATCTCCTTGGCTGACGGTGGGCGCAGGCCTCTGCCCGCTCCACTTCCCGGTACAACACATCCTATTCGCACGATATTCCACGGCCCGGAAAGCCCGGAGGACCGGGTCACGACCGGCCCGAAGTCAGCGGCGGCGGCCGAATCGCGCGCTGACGACGCTCGTGACGGAGGCGAGCTCCGGGTTGCGGAAGGCGAGGAGCAGGCCGAAATACACGGCCCCCATCACCGCCGCGGCGATGACTATCGACAGGAGCGCGGGGAAGACTCCGGACTGGGCGAAGCCGTCCGCCGAGTAACCGCCGAGGAGGGCCACCACTGCGACCCCGACGGCGCCGGCGGCGAGCGAGAGCACGAGGTATTGAAGGTGCCGACGCAGAACGAGGGCGCCATCCATGCCCATCAGCCGACGACGGACCAGCACGATCGCCAGGACGGCCTGCGCGCTACCGGCTAAGGAGGTTACAGCGGCGATCCCGACTCCGATCCACGCGGTCGGGAGCAGGATGCAGAGCAGGGCGCCGATGACGAACAGCCCGGACTGCACGCACTGCATGAAGAACGGGGTGCGCGTGTCACCGAGGGCATAGAACACGCGTTGCAGCACGAACAACATGCTGAAGAGGATGAGCCCGGGCAGGAACGCGAGAATCACGTTTCCCATGGCGGCGACATCGGTGAATCCGGTGATGGTGAAGACTCGGGCGAACGGGTAGGCGACTACAGAGAGACTCACCGCGGCGAAGACGATGAGCAGGCCGATGCTGCGGAGCGAGGCGGAGAGGTCGTCGCGAACTCCGCCGAGATTTCCTGCGCTGGCATGGCCGCTCATCCGGGTGAAGTACGCCGTGGCCACCGACACGGCGATCACCGAGTGCGGAAGCATGAAGATGAGCCAGGAGTTCTGCAGCGCGAGGTTCGACGCCCCGTTGCCGGAGGCGATCGAGGTCACCTGGCTCTGCACGATGCCCGCGAGCTGGGTGATGAGGATCATGCCGAACAGCCAGCCGGCGGCCTTGCCCGTGGCCCCGAGGCCCACCCCTCGCCAGCGGAAGTCGGGGCGGAAGCGCAGTCCGGCGCGCCTCCAGAACAGGAACAGCACCAGGGCCTGCGCGGCCACGGCGAGGGTCGTTGATGCGCCGAGCAGTGTGATGCGGGCGGTGTCCCAGACCTCGACGGTGCTGTTTTGCTGGGCTCCACCGAACAACACCATGAAGAACGCGAAACCGGCGATCGAGACGACGTTGTTGAGCACCGGCGCCCAGGTGAACGGGCCGAAGACCTGCCGGGCGTTGAGCACCTCGCTCAGCAGGCTGTAGAGCGCGTAGAAGAAGATCTGGGGCAGGCACCAGTAGGCGAACGCCGTCGCGAGGGCGAGCGCCGCCGGAGTGAAGCCGCGACCGGTTGTCGACTGCACGGTGTAGACGCCGACGAGCGCCGGGGCGGCGAGGGTCGCGGCAATTGTGACGACGGCGAAGACGACGATGCCGAGCGTGACCACGCGGTTGATGAATTGCTGGCCGCCGTCGGAGTGCGCCGCGGCGCGCACGATCTGCGGCACCAGCACCGCGCTCAGGACGCCGCCGGCGACGAGCGCGTAGATGTTGTTCGGCAGCTGGTTACCGACCGCGAACGCGTTGCCGGCCGCTCCGAGCGAGCCGATCGTGAGCGCGAGCACCACTGCGCGCACGAATCCCAGCACCCGGGACACCACCGTGCCGGCGGCGAGGATCGCGCTCGCGCGCCCCAACCCGGCTGGAGGCTCCACGGCCGCTGCCGGGTCGACGGGGTCGCTCACGAGGTGGTGGTCTCTGCGGAGTCGGCCGGGGCGGGAGTCTCGTCCGACTCGTCGCCCGGCTCGCCGTCGCCGGCTGGCCCCTTGCCCTTGCGGCGCTTGCGGATGTTGCGCCAGATGCCGAACCCGAAGACGCCGACGACCAGGGCGGCCACGACCGCGGTGAAGGCGGTCTCCCATCCGGCCTGCACCTCGACCTTGGTCTGAACCGGCCTCCCGATCGGGATGTTCGTCGCGCTGGACAGCGTGGTGTCGATGAGCACCTCGCCGTTCGCCACGGATCGGATCGGCACGGATGCCTTGGCCTGGGAGTTCGCCTCGATGGTGAGTTCCACTCGCGGTTCGAGAACCTCGAGGATGCCGGTGGGCGACCGCACGCTCACGTAGACGGTGACCGGCCAC
Source organism: Lacisediminihabitans profunda (assembly GCF_008040105.1). Lineage (GTDB taxonomy): Bacteria > Actinomycetota > Actinomycetes > Actinomycetales > Microbacteriaceae > Lacisediminihabitans > Lacisediminihabitans profunda. The sequence continues at coordinate 117,388 of NZ_VRMG01000009.1, read as the reverse complement.
GGCAGCTTGTTGCTCACGGTGACCGGCAGCGGACTGTTTTGAGAGGTGAGGAAGAGCGAACTGCTCTCGGCAATGCTCACCGAATTGAGGATCGTGGTGGACCGGGTCAGGTACTTCGCGTTTGCGGCCGCCAGCCCGGAGTCGTCCGAACTCCACGAGTTCGAGAGCAGCGCGAGCAGACTGAGCCGGCGTTCGGTGCTGAGCAACGAGGGGTCAGCGAGCACCGAGGAGAAGTTGCCGACCTGGGCCTCGGAGGCGAGGAGAGCCTTGATCTGGGCCAGGCGCGCGGCGGGCACGGGCTTGGCGGTGACGGATGCACTGATCGGTTCGCCGGCAGTGGCGACGGCAGCCACGGTGGCCGGGGTCGCCCACGACAGGGCGGCGAGCGCGTCCAGGGTCTGGGACAACCGCGGCTCGATCCCCGTCGAGCGGCCGAGTGTCGTCAGGAGGGTGCGCGACTCCGCCAGGCGTTCCCGGCCCACCACGGCGATCGACCCGGAGAGCCTCACCATCGCGTTCTCCCACGCGAGCTGCGACGAGGCCCCGGCCGCCGACCGAAGCAGGGAGGAGAGAATGTTATCCGAGACGACGACGCGATGCTTGTCGATCGTCGCCGCCGCACTCGGCGTGTAGTTGACGGTGTATGACACGTTCGAGGAATTCAGGATGGTGGTGCTGAGACCGAACGAGTCGAAGGCATCGAGGTCGGCCTCCACCACGGTGTCGTCGGCGGGCCAGCCGATCTTGTCGATCGTGTACGGCCAGGCGACGAGGCTCTCGGGTGTCGGCAGCGGACTCACCGGCCCCCCGGTGGGAGACGGGGTCGGTGTCGGGCCGCCGGTCGGCGCGCCGGTCTGGGGTGACGGGGACACGGTGCTCGCGCCGGGGAACAGGGTCGGGTCGATCGGGAACCCGGTGGGGGTGAGAAGTCGCTTCGACCCGGCCTGGGTCGCCACAGCGAGGTCGGAGTCGGCGTAGCTGAGGGCGAAGGTGTCATTGGGCGCACCCTCGAGCCGGGACAGCCAATCGGTGGCGGACTGTGGAGCGCTGTCGCCCAGGACGCGGATGGAGGCGAGCAGCATCGGATCGATTCCGATGGCGACATTGCGCCCGATGACCGAGTCGAGGTCGTGAGAGAGGATGCCCCCGATCCCCGTGTAGGTGGCGAGCAGGTCGGCGGGGATGAGGCCCGTCGTCGGGTGGGGAACCGTCAGCGCGAAGGCGACCGCGAGGCCGGTGGCCGCGACCGGGCCGCCGGGGGCCCACACGATGTCGGTCCTGGCCTGGGCGACGACGCTGCCGACGCTGCGCACCGTGACGGCGACGGTGCGCGTGCCCCACGACGACTGGGCGCTCAGGCTCACGGCGGCCGCCGGCACCGTGATGACGACGGGAACGGAATGTCCGGCCGGCACCTCGGGGGTACCGGTCTCGAAGATCTTCGTGCCGAGTTTGTCGTCGCCGAGAATCGAATCGGAGTCGTGCCAGCCGGCCAGATCGGTGCGGGACGAGACGGCGGTGCGGTTGAGCGTCACGGTCGCGGTGCCCGCCGGAATCACCTGGGCGCCGGAGTTGGAGATCGTGCCGCTCAGAACGAGGTCCTGGCCCGGTGCGAGTGTGCCGAGGGCCGCCGGAGCGAAGGTCGCAACGACCGCGGGAGGCTCGGCCGCCTCCGCCGCCACGGGCAGCACGATGGCACCGATGGCCATGGCCAGCGCAATCAGGAAAGTGACTAGTCTCATAGGCGATTGGGGTCGGCACCACCAGGATTGCTCGGCCGTCCCCCAGTGATTCTAGGGTCATCCACCTCGGCGCCGCCTGTGCCGACCGACCACGCGCCGTGCGCGGCCGCTACTAGTCTGGGAGCCATGGAAAGCGTCGCTTCGGCAATTCAGCGGCTGTCGGACCTCGCCGAGTCCCCGCACATCGCCCGCCTCGCGGCCGCCTTCGCCGCCCAGGGCTTCGAGTTGGCCCTCGTCGGCGGTCCGGTTCGCGACGCCTTTCTGGACCGTCCGCTCAACGATCTCGACTTCACAACGAATGCGCGCCCGGACGAGATCCTTCGCGTCGTGAAGCCGATCTCCGACACGCACTGGGACATCGGGCGGGCCTTCGGCACCATCGGCGCGCTCATCGACGGCCACACCGTGGAGATCACGACCTACCGCAGTGATGCCTACGACGGCGAGACTCGCAAGCCCGTCGTGGACTTCGGCGATTCGCTCGAGGGCGACCTGGTTCGCCGCGACTTCACCGTGAACGCGATGGCTCTGCGGCTTCCGCAGAAGCAGCTCGTGGATCCGTCAGGGGGGCTCGAGGACCTGGTCGCGCGCCGACTCACCACCCCCGGCACGCCGGAGCACTCCTTCGGGGACGATCCGTTGCGCATGCTTCGCGCCGCCCGGTTCACCTCCCAACTCGGATTCGCGCTCGACGAGCAGACCCGCTCTGCCCTCTTCGCACTCGCCGACCGCATTTCGATCATCTCCGTCGAGCGCATCAACGACGAGATCAGCAAGCTGCTCTGCAGTCCGTCCCCGCGGGAGGGCCTGCAACTGCTCGTGGACAGCGGGCTCGCGGCGATCGTGCTGCCGGAGCTTCCCGCCCTACGGCTGGAGATCGACGAACACCACCATCACAAGGACGTCTACGAGCACAGCCTCACCGTGCTCGATCAGGCCATCGAGCTGGAGACCGAGCGCAACCCCGGCGAGGCCCCCGACCTCATCCTGCGTCTCGCCGCCCTGCTGCACGACATCGGCAAGCCGGCGACCAAGCGCACGGAGGCGGGCGGGGTTGTCACCTTCCACCACCACGACGTCGTCGGGTCGAAGCTCGCGAAGAAGCGGTTGCGGGAGTTGCGCTACGACAACGAGACCATCGCCGACGTGTCCCGGCTGATCGAACTGCACCTGAGGTTCTTCGGCTACACCGAGGGTGCCTGGACGGATTCGGCCGTTCGTCGGTACGTGCGGGATGCGGGACCCCTGCTGGAGCGGCTGCACATCCTCACGCGGGCCGACGTGACCACCCGCAACCGCCGCAAGGCCGACCGTCTGTCTTTCGCCTACGACGACCTCGAGGAGCGCATCGTGACGCTCGGCCTCGAGGAGGAGCTTGCCGCGATCCGCCCGGACCTCGACGGTGAGCAGATCATGGAGATCCTGTCGCTGCCACCAGGGCGCGAGGTGGGCGAGGCCTACCGCTTCCTGCTCGAGCTTCGACTCGAGGAGGGTCCGCTCGGCGTGGACCTGGCCGCCGAGCGTCTGCGCGCCTGGTGGGAGTCCCGCTAGCGAGCCTCGCTCAGCCGTGCTCGCGGATGAACTCCTCGAGCAGTTCGCGAGCGACCGGGTCCGGGTGCTGCCGCGGCGGGCTCTTCATGAAGTAGGCGGATGCCGCCTCGAGCGGTCCGCCGAGTCCGGCATCCAGGGCGATCTTCGCGGCACGGATCGCGTCGATCACGACCCCCGCCGAGTTGGGCGAGTCCCACACCTCGAGCTTGTATTCCAGAGTGGTCGGCGCGTTGCCGAAACCGTGACCCTCCAGCCGCACGAAGGCGAGCTTGCGGTCGTCCAGCCACGGGATGTGGTCGCTCGGCCCGATGTGCACGTCGCGCTCCGGAAGTGTCACGTCGATGTTGCTCGTCACCGCCTGCGTCTTCGAGATCTTCTTCGACTCCAGCCGTTTGCGCTCGAGCATGTTCTTGAAGTCCATGTTGCCGCCCACGTTCAGCTGGTAGGTGCGGTCGAGCACGATGCCGCGCTCCTCGAACAGCCGGGCCAGCACGCGATGGGTGATCGTGGCGCCGAGCTGGCTCTTGATGTCGTCCCCGACGATCGGGATGCCCGCCGCCTCGAATTTCGCGGCCCAGACCGGATCGCTCGCGATGAACACCGGGAGCGCGTTCACGAACGCGACCCCCGCGTCCAGGGCCGCCTGGGCGTAGTGCTTCGCGCCCTCTTCCGAGCCGACCGGGAGATAGCAGACGAGCACGTCGGCGCCGGAGTCGCGCAGGGCCTGAGCGACATCGACCGCGGCGGCCTCCGACTCCTCGATCACGTCCCGGTAGTACTCGCCGAGCCCGTCGAGGGTCGGGCCGCGCTGCACGATCACCCCGGCCGGTGCGACATCGGCGAAACGCAGCGTGTTGTTCTCGCTTGCCCAGATCGCCTCGGAGAGATCCACTCCCACCTTGGCGGCATCCACGTCGAACGCCGCGACGAACGAGATATCGCCGATGCCGTAGCCGCCGAAGCGGGTGTGCATGAGACCGGGGACCACCTGCGACTCATCCGCGTCGGCATAGAAGCTGACGCCCTGCACGAGCGCGTTCGCGCAATTTCCGACTCCTGCGATGGCGACCTTGAGTGGCATGCGTGGGGAGCTCCTTGTTTCTTGCACGGGGAACTGACTACACTAGGCAGGTTGTCCATTGCCTTCCGGCGTGGCCAACGATGCCAAAACCCTCCTGTCACAGATCGTCTGTGGCCGTTCTAGTCCAAAGGAGGTGGGTTAGTTATGCATCAGTACGAACTAATGGTAATTCTCGATCCAGAGATCGATGAGCGCACCGTGGCTCCGAGCCTCGATAAGTTCCTCAACGTCATCCGTAACGATGGTGGAACCATCGACAAGGTTGATGTCTGGGGCCGTCGTCGTCTTGCCTACGAAATCAACAAGAAGTCCGAGGGCATCTACGCGGTCGTCGCGTTGACCGCCAACCCGGATGCGACCGTCGAGCTCGACCGCCAGCTGAAGCTCAGCGAAGCGGTCATGCGCACCAAGGTGCTCCGCGCCGAGGAAGCGATCGCCCAGGTTGCCGAGGCCGCCAAGCTCTCCGCAGAGAAGGCCGCCCGCAAGGCTGCCGCCCCCGCGAAGGCCGGCGCCGCAGCAGGAACGGCCGCGAAGTCGGCCGAGGTCGCTTCGGCGGCTCCGACCGCTGCGCCTGCAGCTCCCGCAGCACCTGCAGCCCCCGCCGCGCCTGCCGCGACGAGCGCCGAGTAGCCATGGCCGGCGAAACCGTAATCACCGTGGTGGGGAATCTCACCAGCGACCCCGAGCTGCGCTACACGCAGAACGGGCTGGCGGTTGCCAACTTCACCATCGCCTCCACCCCCCGCAGTTTCGACCGGGCGAGCAATGACTGGAAAGACGGCGACGCGCTGTTCCTGCGCGCAAGCGTGTGGCGCGAGTTCGCCGAGCACGTTGCAGGTTCCCTCACCAAGGGTTCCCGCGTCGTGGCGACCGGTCGGCTCAAGCAGCGCTCGTACGAGACCAAAGAGGGCGAGAAGCGCACCAGCATCGAGCTCGAGGTAGACGAGATCGGCCCGAGCCTGCGCTATGCAACCGCGCAGGTCACCCGCACGTCGTCCTCTCGCGAGGGCTCCGGCGGTGGCGGCAACTCCGGTGGAGGACGCGGCCAGGTCGCAGACGAGCCGTGGGCGGCATCCGCCCCGAGCGAGCCTGCCGCCGGCGATGTCTGGAACACGCCGGGTAGCTACAGCGACGAAACACCCTTCTAAACCTCCGGTTCCCCGAGGGGACCGGATCACCTTTTTTTCAGAAAGCAGGAAACCATGGCTGGAAAGAGCAGCGGCGATCGCCGTAAGCCCCTCCGCACGATCAAGGGCGGCAAGAACGCCGCCCCGGCGAAGTCCATTCGCGTCGGTGTCATCGACTACAAGGATGTCGCCACCCTCCGCAAGTTCATCTCCGAGCGTGGAAAGATCCGTGCTCGCCGCATCACCGGTGTCTCCGTACAGGAGCAGCGCCTCATCGCCCGTGCCGTCAAGAACGCGCGCGAGATGGCACTGCTTCCCTACGCCGGCTCAGGCCGTTAAGGAGCCAGACAATGTCAAAGTTGATTCTCACGCACGAGGTCACCGGCCTCGGTGCACCGGGCGACGTCATCGATGTCAAGAACGGCTACGGCCGTAACTACCTCATCCCCCAGGGCTTCGCCGTCGCCTGGACCCGCGGTGGCGAGAAGCAGGTCGAATCGATCAAGGCGGCGCGCGTAGCCCGCGAGCACGCCACGATCGAGGAAGCCCTCGACCTCAAGGCCAAGCTCGAGGCGACGACCGTCAAGCTGACCGTCAAGGCCGGCGAGGGCGGACGCCTCTTCGGCTCGGTCAAGACGACCGACATCGCGGAGGCCGTCGCCGCCGCCGGACTCGGCAGCGTCGACAAGCGCAAGATCGAGATCTCGTCGGCGATCAAGCTGACGGGCCAGCACGAGGCGACAGTCCGCCTCCGTGACGACCTCGTGGCCACCATCACCCTCCAGGTCGTGGCAGCAAAGTAGCAGCTCTTCCCTCAAGGGGGTAGCGGCGGACGAGAGTCCGCCGCTACCCCCTTTTTGGGGCTATTTTCCCTCCCGCTGTTACCCCCTTTTTGGGGCTATTTTCTATCCGTCGCGGTCTCGTTTGTACACAGGATGAAGAAGAACGTGCCAACCCTCAACCGCAACTGTAAACATGTTTCTACACACAGCGTCAATCCAATAAAAGCCCTGTTCAGGCCGCCTATAGGCCCCCAAATTGGGGAGTTACTCACAGGACTTTCCACAGGTTGCTCACATCGCCGTCGGCGTTTCGCGCCATTTGCCCACAGGGTTATACACAGGGGCAGTTTGCTACCGGTGCCATGGGGTTCCTATGGTGTAGCAGGGCCATCGGGGAGGCCACAAGGAACCACAGGCTGGGCAGGAATTGTCGGTAGCGACCGGTAGAACTGGACCGACACACGAAGTCCTGGTAACCCCGGTTTCCGGACGCCTCTTGGCTCCCGGTCAGTGTTTTCGAAAGGTGTGAGATGTCGATCGCCCATTTGGGCCTCGCGGCCGATCAGCGGCAGTCCGAGCGCACTCCACCGCACGATCTGCTCGCCGAGCAGAGCGCCATCGGCGGCATGATGCTGAGCAAGGATGCCACCGCGGATGTGATCGAATCGGTGCGCGCCGTCGACTTCTACATCCCGAAACACGAGATCATCTTCGACGCGATCCTGTCGCTGTACTCGCACGGAGAGCCGACCGACGCGATCGCCGTCACCGACGAGCTGACCAAGACCGGTGAGCTCACCCGCGCGGGCGGCGCCGAATATCTGCACACTCTCACCGGACTCGTGCCAACGGCGGCCAACGCCGGCTTCTACGCGACCATCGTCGCGGAGAAGGCCGTGCTGCGACGGCTCGTGGAGGCCGGTACGCGCATCGTGCAGATGGGCTACGCGAGCGAGGGTGAAGTCGTCGACCTCGTCAACAACGCCCAGGCCGAGATCTACGGGGTCACCGGCGGTGTCGAGGCAGAGGACTTCATCCCGCTCACCATCGCCGTCACGACCGCGATCGATGAGATCGAGGCCGCAAAGGGTCGCGACGGCTCGATGACCGGGGTGCCCACCGGATTCGCCGAGCTCGACGAGCTCACCAACGGGTTGCACCCGGGCCAGCTGATCATCGTCGCCGCCCGCCCGGCGCTCGGAAAGTCGACCCTCGCACTCGACTTCGCTCGGGCGGCATCCATCAAGAACGACATGCCGTCGATCATCTTCTCGCTGGAAATGGGCCGCTCCGAGATCGCGATGCGCCTTCTCTCCGCCGAGGCCTCGGTTCCCCTGCAGAACATGCGCAAGGGCACCGTGGACACGCGCGACTGGACGACGATCGCCTCCACCCGTGGGCGTATCAACGACGCGCCGCTCTACATCGATGACAGCCCCAACATGACCCTCGTCGAGATCCGCGCCAAGTGCCGTCGGCTCAAGCAGAAGGTCGGCCTCAAGATGGTGATCATCGACTACCTGCAGCTCATGACATCGGGCAAGCGGGTCGAGTCGCGCCAGCAGGAGGTGAGCGAGTTCTCCCGTGCGCTCAAGCTGCTCGCGAAGGAGCTGCAGGTTCCCGTGATCGCCCTCTCCCAGCTCAACCGTGGTCCGGAGCAGCGGGCAGACAAGATGCCGGCCCTCTCCGACCTTCGAGAGAGTGGATCGCTCGAGCAGGATGCCGACATGGTGATCCTCCTGCACCGCGAGAGCGCGTACGAGAAGGACAACCCCCGCGCCGGCGAGGCCGACCTCATCGTGGCGAAGCATCGCAACGGACCGACCCGCACGGTGACCGTCGCCTTCCAGGGCCACTTCTCGCGCTTCCAGGACATGGCGGGCGCGTAGTAGCCGCCGGCTCCCATCGGTTGTCGATGCCGGGGAGCGTAAACTAGCCTCTCCTTGCCCACCGAGAAAGAGGTCACGTGGCGCCCCAGCTGCCCATCGCCGCCCAGCGCGCCGCGTACTGGCCGGTGCCGATCGCTCGCGCGATTCCGGCGGCCGCCCTCGCCCTCGTCATCACCTTCTCCGCCGACCACTCCGCCCGGTTCGGGCTCGTCGTGTTCGGCATCTTCGGCATCGTCGGCGGTGTCGTCGTCGCGGCCGCGGCACTGCTGCGGCTCGCCGACTCGGGGGCGCGCGCGTTCGTCATCGCCCAGGGGGCCGTCACAGTCGTGGCCGGGCTGCTCGCCCTCCTCGTCAACGGCGGGGGTGTTCAGTACCTCTTCCTCATCCTCACCGTCTTCGCGGCGATCACGGGCTTCCTCGAGCTGTACAGCGGATTGCGCACGCGGCGTCGATTCGTCGCCTCCGGCGACTGGGTGACGGCGGGAGCCTTCACGGCCGTGGTCGCGGTGGTCTTCGTGCTCATCCCCCCGGGGTACAGCCAGCGTTTCACCGGTCCGGATGGCGTGGCCCGGGTGCTCGACTCCTCGGTCGTCGTCGTCGGGCTGCTCGGCGCCTACGCCGCAATCCTCGCCGTGTACCTCCTGATCGCCGGCCTCTCCGCCAAGTGGGGAACGCAGTCGACGCCGGAAGCAGAAGAAGCCAAGCCGTCACCGGCGGAAAGAGAGACCTCGGCGTGACAACTCCCAGCCGTCAGGACCGCCTGAAGCCGCTCGAATACATCGTGCTGTCGGCGATCATTTCCGTGTTCATCGGTCTGGTCGTGCTGTTGAGCACTCGCCAGCCGGTGCTCTCCCTCGTCTTCTTCGGCATCGCCTTCATCGTGACGCTCGTGACGATCGCCATGCTGTCACTCGCCGTGAAGCCCGACGAGGCCGAGAAGATCGACCTCGGCGAGCAGGACAAGGGCCACTAGCCCGGTGCAGCGCCGCCCCGTAAGTCGCGAGAGTCGCCCCGGCTATTCCGCGGCGTAGTCGACGAGCGTGCTCGCCAGCCCCGCGTAGCCGGCCGGGGTGAGGGCGGCGAGGCGCGACTTGGCCTCCTCGCCGATGTCGAGGGCGTTGACGAAGTCCCGCAACTCCTGGGCGCCGACGCGGCGCCCGCGGGTGAGCTCCTTGAGCATGGCGTACGGGTCGGCGATCGAACTTCGTCCCGCGGTGACCTCGGCGCGAATCACGGTCTGGATCGCCTCTCCGAGAATCTCCCAATTGCCGTCGAGGTCCTCGGCCAGGCGCTCGTGGTTGACGGCGATCTCGCCGAGCCCGCGGAGGATGTTGTCGAGGGCGAGAACCGAGTGACCGATCGCGACGCCGATGTTGCGCTGGGTGGTCGAGTCGGTGAGGTCTCGCTGCAGGCGGGAGGTGACGAGGGTCGCGGCGAGGGAGTCGAGCAGGGCGCTCGAGAGCTCGAGGTTCGCCTCCGCATTCTCGAAGCGGATCGGGTTGATCTTGTGGGGCATCGTCGAGGAGCCGGTCGTGCCTGCCTGCGGTATCTGCGTGAAGTAGCCCATCGAGATATAGGTCCAGATGTCGGTGCAGAGGTTGTGCAGCACACGGTTGGTGTGGCTGATTCGCTGGTACAGCTCCGCCTGCCAGTCGTGCGGCTCGATCTGGGTGGTCAGCGGATTCCAGCTGAGCCCGAGGGACGTGACGAACTCCCGCGAGATGGCCGGCCAGTCCTGGCTGGGGTCGGCTGCGACGTGCGCCGCGAAGGTGCCGGTGGCGCCGCTGAACTTGCCGAGGTACTCCGTGGCCTCCACCTGCGCCACGATGCGGCGCAGGCGGTTGACGAACACCGCGAATTCCTTGCCGACCGTGGTCGGCGTCGCGGGCTGCCCGTGCGTGTGGGCGAGCATCGGCACCGACCGGTGCTCGTCGGCCCGCACGTACAGGGCGTTGATCAGCAGGTGGACCCTCGGCAGCCAGACGTCGCGCACCGCGGCGTGGATGGTGAGGGCGTAGGACAGGTTGTTCACGTCTTCGCTCGTGCAGGCGAAGTGGGTGAGCTCCTCGACATCCGTGAGCCCGAGCGCGACCAGTCGGCGGCGCACGTAGTACTCGACGGCCTTCACGTCGTGCCGAGTCGTCGCCTCGAGCTCGGCGAGCTCGTCGATGTCGTCCTGCCCGAAGTCGGCGACGACCTGGCGCAGCGCCCTCGCCTGTTCGGCCTCGAGGCGCTTCGACCCGAACAGCTCGTGATCGGTGAGGTAGAGCAGCCACTCGACCTCGACGAGCACGCGGGCGCGGTTGAGCCCGGCCTCGGAGAGGTGCTCCCCGAGCCCTGCCACGGCGGCCTTGTATCGTCCGTCGAGCGGGCTCAGTGGTTGTTCTGGCAGTGGATTCATGGGGTTCCCCGTCGGATTCCTGGTTCGATTTGGCGAAAGAGCGCCAAGCTTGATCGTTCGATCATTCCGAGCACGTTGTCGAACATCGCGGCATCGGAGTAGTACGGATCGGGAACATCCACCTGGGCGGCCTGTTCACTGTCGAAACTGAGCAGCATCTGCACCTTGCCGCGGTCCTGTTCGCTCGTGGCCCAGGCCCGGAGGATGCGCTCCTGGCTGCGATCGAAGACGACCACGAGGTCGAGGTTCTCGAACCAATTCGGGTCGAACTGCTTCGCGCGGTGCAGGGACCCGTCGTAGCCGTGGGCCTCGAGGGCGGCGATCGTGCGGGCGTCCGAGTGCTCGCCGACATGCCAGTCGCCGGTGCCTGCAGACATCACCGTGATGGCGCCGACGTAGCCCGACTTGCGGATCAGGTCACGGAACACGACCTCGGCCATGGGCGAACGGCAGATGTTGCCCGTGCAGACGAAACAGATCCTGAAGAGCGCCGACTCGTCGAGGGTGCGGTCGAAGCTCATGCCTTCATTCTCCCGCAGTTTGGGCGCGCGTCCAGCGCGGTCCCGGCCGCCGGCGGTCCGCGACCACGTCCCCGGCTGCCCACGCCCTGAAGCGCACTGCTCTGACGCACTCTCTCCCGATCCGCTCCCGCACAGGCGCACGGGCCGCGGCGCCCACCCCCGCGGTAGCGGCACCGAGGCCGGGCCGCACCGCCCGCGGCGATCATGGCTGGGTCGGGAGGAGGTGGGGTGTCTGAGTCCGTTGTCGCCGCGGAAACCCGGTTGATGCACGCGCTCGAGCAGCAGCTCGTGGCGCTCGACCACGTCGCGCGGGTGGTCGCCGCCGCGAGAACGGGACTCCCCGCCGCCCGGCAGTGCGGCATCTGGCGGGGCGAGGCGCACTCACGCTACGTGGATGCCGTTGACGCGTCGGCGAGACAGCTCGAAGCGGCGGAGAGACAGCTCACCACCGCCGCGATGCACACCCGGCGAGCCATCGCGAGCCTGGCCGGCCGTGTCGGGTGACCTGATCATCGGCGGAGGCGGATCCACCGCCGTCGCCACAGCCGAGCTCTTCTCCCGGGCCAGGGACCTCGCGATGATCGGCGTGCGCCTCCACGACTGCCTCGCCGAACTGAGCGCGGTCGACCGGGGGGTCACGGCCGGGATGCTCCGAGACGCCGACGCCCCGCTGAGCGCCGCCTCGGCCGAGCGCGACATCCGGGACGCGATCGCCACGATCGGCGCGACCCGGTCGAGGCTTGAGCACCTGGGCACGGCGCTCGAGCTGTCGGCCGAACGGTACGGCGAGGCGGAGGATGCCCTCCACCGGCTCGGCCAACAGGTCGCCGCCGGCGCCGGCTACCTCTTCGGCCTCGCCCTGCCCACCATCGCCCTCGTGCTCCTGCCGGCCGCGGTGGGCTTCCTCGGCGGTGCGGCCTCCGGCTACGCCCTCCTCTCGGCGGAAAGCCGGCGGGCACTCGGAGCCGCGCTGCCCGTCTGGTTCAGGAGGAACAGTCGGGCCCTCTCCGACCCCGGCGTCGTGGAGGCGGTGCGGCTGTCGGTGATGAGTGCCGACGACGTGGGGGCCGGCGTGCTCAGGATTCCGCCCGACCTGGCTCGTCTCGTCGGGGACGAGGGGCTCGGCCTGGTCGGCCTCGGCACCTCGGCCTCCGTGGCGAGGGGGGCGGCCGGCCGCCTCGGCGCGCTGCGGGAGACCGGCGTCACCGTCGAGCGGGCACTGCCCGTCGTCGCATCCCCCGCGGTGACGTTCGCGGAGCGGGCCGCCCGCATCCCGGAGGGCGACGCGCAGGTGCGCATCGACCGCTACCGCTCGGCCGGCGAGGCCGACCGGTTCGAGGTGTACATCGGCGGCACCCGGGACTTCTCGGTCGTCGCCGGCACGGAGCCGTGGGACATGACGAGCAACGTCGCGGGCATCGCCGGCCAGGACGCCGGCTCCTCCCGCGCGGTGCGGGAGGCGATGGCGGCGGCCGGAGTGTCCGCCGCCTCGCCCGTGGTCTTCACCGGGTACTCGCAGGGCGGCCTCGTCGCGGCCCAGATCGCGGCATCCGGCGACTACAACGCCGGCGGGCTCTTCACCCTCGGCGCCCCGGCCGCCCAGGTGGCGGTGCCCACGAGCGTGCCCTGGCTCGCCGTGGAGCACACCGACGACATCGTGCCGGCACTCGGCGGCACCTGGGCGTCGGCCGACCCGGTGCTGGCCCGGCGGGAACTCTTCGCCGGCGCCCCGGTCGACACGAGCGTGGCCTTCCCGGCCCACCAGCTCTCCGCGTACCGACAGACCGCCGCGCTCGTGGACGCCTCGGGCGAAGCCAGAGTGGAGCGCACCCTCGGCGCCCTCAATTCGCCAGAACGCGGCGCGACCGTCGAGTCGACGCTCTACACCGCGACCCGCGTGAGGCCCTGAGACCCGGCCGGAGGCCTAGCGGCGGCGGTCGGTTCCTACGAGGGGCCGAAGGAGGATGCCGATGAGCCAGCTGATCAACGCGAGAACGAGGGCCCCGAGGACGCCCCACCAGAAGCCGTCCACGTGCAGGCCGAAGCCGATGAGCGAGGAGATCCAGCTGACCAGAAGGAGCAGAAGGGAATTGACGACGAGCGCGATGAGGCCGAGGGTGAGGATGTAGATCGGGAACGCCACGATGCGGATGAAGTTGCCGATCACGCCGTTCACGACGCCGAAGATGATCGCGACGAGAAGGTAGGTGAGAACCCAGGCCAGGGTGTCGGCCGGCGCGAACGGCACGACCTTCACTCCGGGCACGATGAGGGTGGTCAACCACAAGGCGACGGCATTGATCAGGAGGCGCACGATGAGTCTCGTCATTCCTCAACTATGCCCGTGCGAGGGGCGCAGGTGCAATCGGCTCGCGCATCCCGGCGACATAGGCTTGGACGGTGAATAGCCAGGAGACGCCCGCGGTCAAGCTGCGGCCGGAGATAGTCGCGCTCGCCGCGTACAAGCAGGGCAAGCCCGCGCGGGCGGACGCCTTCAAGCTCTCGTCGAACGAGAACCCGTTCGAACCTCTTCCCGCCGTGGTCGAGGCGATCGCGGCGGTGGACGCCGTGAACCGCTACCCCGAGGCGTCCGGACTTGCCGTGCGCGAGCAGATTGCCGCGCGATTCGGCGTGGGGGCCGAGCGGGTTCACCTCGGTGCCGGCTCGGTGGCGCTGCTCGCCCAGCTCATCCAGGCGGCCGCGACCGTGGGTGACGAGGTCGTCTACGCGTGGCGTTCCTTCGAGGCGTACCCGGGGCTCGTCGCGGTCGCCGGTGCCTCGAGCGTGCAGGTGCCCGTTCTGGCAGACGGAAGGCACGACCTGCCGGCGATGCTCCGTGCGGTCACCGACCGCACACGAGTCGTGATCGTCTGCTCGCCCAACAACCCGACCGGATCGATCGTCACGGCGCACGAATTCGAGGAGTTCATGCAGGGGATGCCGGCCGACATCCTGGTCATTCTCGACGAGGCATACGTCGAGTTCGTGACCGATGCGAGCGCCGTGGACGGCCGGTCCATCGCCGACCGGTATCCCAACGTCGTGATCCTGCGCACCTTCTCGAAGGCGTATGGCCTCGCGGGACTGCGCCTGGGCTACGCGGTGGGCGCGGAGCCCATCCTCGACGCCGCGCGAAGCACCGCGATCCCGCTCTCGGTCACCGAACAGGCGAAGGCCGCCGGGCTCGCCTCCCTCGTGCAGGAGGATCTCCTGCTCGAGCGCGTGGCGCGAATCGCGGTGCTTCGCGACCAGGTCTGGCAGGCCCTCGTCGACCAGGGCTGGAACGTGCCGAGGCCGCACGGCAACTTCGTCTGGCTCGCCACCGGGGACTCCACCGAATACGCCGCCGGTGTCTTCGAGCGTCATGGAATCGTGGTTCGTGCGCTGCTTCCGGATGGCCTGCGGGTGACGATCGGCGAGCCGGCTTCTGTGGACAAACTCCTAAGGGCATCGGCGGAGGTTGTTCGCAACCTACCAAGTCCGCGTAGCGGGGCCACGCTAGATTAGAAGCTCGGTGTCGCCGCGCGGCGCCGAAAATCCCCCCAGGCGCTTGCCGAAACAGGACTGCGAGGTCACAGTGGCAGAATCCGCACAAATGGTGCAGCTCCTCTCAACCGAGGGACAACTCACCACGGGTGACGCCGCCGCCGAGTACCTTCCCTTCATCGACGCCCTGACCGACGAACAGCTCCAGCAGTTCCATCGGGACATGGTGATCACCCGGCGCTTCGACGTCGAGGCCACCAACCTGCAGCGCCAGGGCCAACTCGCGCTGTGGCCGCCGAGCCACGGCCAGGAGGCCGCGCAGGTCGGCTCGGCCCGCGCCGCCCGTGCGCAGGATCACCTCTTCCCGTCCTACCGCGAACATTCAATCGCCATGATCCGAGGACTCGACATCATCGAGATCGTGCGGGTCATGCGCGGGGTGACGAACGGAGGCTGGGACCCGCTCGCCAACGGCAACTTCCATCTCTACACGCTCGTGCTCGGGTCGCAGACCCTGCACGCGACCGGCTATGCCATGGGGATGACCCTCGACGGCACCACCGGCACCGGGCATCCGGACACCGACGAGGCCGTCATGGTCTACTTCGGGGATGGCGCGACGAGCCAGGGCGACGTGAGCGAGGCGCTCGTCTTCGCGGCGAGCTTCCAGACGCCGGAGGTCTTCTTCCTGCAGAACAACCAATGGGCGATCTCGGTTCCGGTGAGTGTGCAGTCCCGAGTGCCGCTCTACCTCCGCTCCGGGGGCTTCGGGGTTCCCGGTATCCAGATCGATGGCAACGACGTGCTGGCGAGCTACGCGGTCACCCGCAAGAACCTCGAGGAGGCACGGGCCGGCGGAGGCCCGCGGATGATCGAGGCCCTCACCTATCGCATCGGCGCCCACACGACGAGTGACGACCCGAGCAAGTACCGGCTCGACGACGAAGTCTCGTCCTGGATAGCCCGGGATCCGATCGACCGCTACGAGAAGTACCTGCGCAATCGCGGCGAGAGTGAGGCATTCTTCGCCGCGGTCGCGACCGAGGCCGAGGACTTCGCCGCCGATCTTCGCCGACGCACGCTCGAGCTTGGCGTGCCGAGCACCGACCTGATCTTCGACAACGTGTACTCGGAGCCGCACCCCGTGATGGATGCCCAGAAGAGCTGGCTCGCCGACTACGAGGCCTCGTTCGGAGGGGACGCGTGAGCGACACCAGCCAGGAACTCCCCCTCGTGAAGGCGCTCAACGCCGGCCTGCGCAAGGCGCTCGGCGACGACCCCAAGGTGCTGCTGATGGGCGAGGACATCGGCCCGCTCGGCGGCGTCTTCCGGGTCACCGAGGGTTTGCAGGCCGACTTCGGCCAGAACCGGGTGTTCGACACCCCGCTCGCCGAGTCCGGCATCGTCGGCACGGCCATCGGCCTCGCCATGCGTGGCTACCGGCCGGTCTGCGAGATCCAGTTCGACGGCTTCATCTTCCCCGCCTTCGACCAGATCACGACCCAGCTGGCGAAGATGACGAGCCGGCACGAGGGCAAGGTGTCCATGCCGGTGGTGATCCGGGTGCCGTACGGCGGGCACATCGGTGCGGTGGAGCACCACCAGGAGAGCCCGGAGGCGTACTTCGCGCACACCCCGGGCCTCAGGCTCGTGAGCCCGAGCACCCCGAATGACGCCTACTGGATGATCCAGGAGGCGATTGCCTCGAACGATCCCGTGATGTTCTTCGAACCGAAGAGCCGGTACTGGCACAAGGGGCCGGTGGAATTCTCCGCGAGCGCGTCGCCGCTGCACTCGAGCCGGGTCGTGCGTAACGGCACCGAGGTCACGCTCGTCGGGCACGGCGCCATGGTGAACGTGCTGATGCAGGCGGCCGAGCTCGCCGCCGGCGAGGGCACGAGCGTCGAGGTTATCGACCTGCGGTCGCTCTCCCCCATCGACTACGGGCCGATCCTCGCCTCCGTGCACAAGACCGGGCGTCTCGTCGTGGCATCCGAGGCGCCCGGGTTCGTGAGCGTCTCCTCGGAGATCGCCGCGACCGTCACGGAGAAGGCCTTCTATTCGCTCGAGGCGCCCGTGCTCAGGGTGACCGCGTTCGACACCCCGTTCCCGCCGGCCAAGCTGGAAACGCCCTACCTTCCGGACGCCGACCGCGTTCTCGAGGCAGTCGACCGGGCCCTGGCCTACTAGAGATTCAGGAGCGTCAGCGTGAGCACCTCAGAATTCAATCTTCCGGATGTCGGCGAGGGTCTGACCGAGGCGGAAATCGTGGCCTGGCGGGTGAAGGCGGGAGACACCGTCGTCGTCAATCAGGTGCTGGTGGAGATCGAGACCGCAAAGTCGCTCGTCGAGCTGCCTTCGCCGTTCGCCGGCGTGGTCACGGCAATCCTCGTGCCGGAGGGTCAGACGGTGGATGTGGGCACGCCCATCATCTCCGTGTCCTCCGACGGCGCGCCGGCCGCCCCAGCCCCGGCGGAGCCGACCCAGGCCGACCTCGACGCGCGCGGAGCGGTGTCGGACACGGCGGGCAGCATCTCCTCGGAAGAGGGCCAGGGCGCCGTGCTCGTCGGCTACGGCATCAAGGGCCAGGTGTCGTCCCGCCGCCAGCGCGGTGCCGTCGCTCCGGCCGCGACGACGCCGGCCGCCTCGGCACGGCCGTCGTCGGTGCCGGCGGCCTCCGCCTCCACGATCGTGGCGAAGCCGCCCATCCGCAAGCTCGCCAAGGACCTCGGCGTGAACCTCGGCGAGGTCAACCCGACCGGACTCGCGGGCGAGATCACCCGCGACGACGTGATCCGCCAGGCCTCCCAGGCGAGCCTGTTCCGCAACATCGAGACCCCCGCGTGGTCGAGCGACCGCGAGGAGCGCATCCCCGTGAAGGGCGTGCGCAAGGCGATCGCCACCGCGATGGTGTCGAGCGCGTTCAGCGCGCCCCACGTGAGCCTCTTCGTGGATGTGGACGCGACGCGCACGATGGAATTCGTCAAGCGCCTGAAGAACTCGGCCGATTTCGCCGGCGTGAAGGTGTCGCCCCTGCTAATCATGGCGAAGGCGATGATCTGGGCGGTGCGCCGCAATCCCACGGTGAACGCGCAGTGGACGGACAGCGAGATCATCGTCAAGCACTACGTGAACTTCGGCATCGCCGCGGCCACCCCGCGCGGACTCATCGTGCCGAACATCAAGGATGCGCAGGAACTGTCGATCCGCGAGCTCGCGTCGGCCATCGAGCAGCTCACCATCACGGCGCGCGACGGCAAGACCTCCCCGGCCGACCAGACGGGCGGCACCATCACGGTGACCAACATCGGCGTCTTCGGCATGGACACGGGAACCCCGATCCTGAACCCGGGTGAGGCCGGGATCGTCGCCCTCGGCACGATCAAGCAGAAGCCGTGGGTGGTCGACGGCGAGGTGCGTCCGCGCTTCGTCACCACGCTCGGCGCGAGCTTCGATCACCGCATCGTGGACGGGGACGTGGCGAGCCGTTTCCTGGCGGATGTCGCGAGCATCATCGAGGAGCCGGCCCTGCTCCTCGACTGAGCAACACGCCCGGGCCGGGCACTCGAATACGACACGTTTCAAAGTTTCGGGGACCGCTCGGCCGACCCCTCCGCATCCCTGCTCGTTCGGGGGTTTCCGGCCCGTGGGGTCACCGCCTGGCCCCGTGGATGCCGGCCCCAGAACGGTCTTGGAGCCTCCGGTGTTGATAGGCTCGTCCGTGGTCTTCAAGACCCACAGAGCCCAGCCCGCGCTCGTGCCCCCTCTCACGGGGCGTCAACGTATGGTCTGGTGTCGTCGGTGCCGCCCCGTGGCTGCACCAGCGGAAGACTCCGATCGCAGGGCGCAGATTCGCCCAATGCTTGACGGGTGAGTCCTCCCCGCCGCGACGCAGACCCGGACGAGAGTACGAATGCCACCCGCGGCGGTTTCGATCGTTGCGGCGCATGTGGAGAACACGTGTCCGATTCCATCGCCGTCACGGCGCACAACCTATACAAATTCTTCGGGCGCCGCCCTCGGGATGCCGTCCGGCGCCTCGAAAACGGCGAGAGCCGCGATGTCGTGAGCCGAACCGGCACCCCCGCCGTCATCGACGCCTCCTTCGAGGTGAAGAAGGGCGAGATCTTCGTGGTCATGGGGCTGTCCGGCTCCGGCAAGTCCACCCTCATCCGCATGCTCAACGGACTCGTCGAACCGACATCCGGAACCGTCACGATCGACGGCACGGTCATCACCGGGGCCTCGCCGGCCCGGGTGCGCGAGGTGCGCCGTCGCAGCGTGTCGATGGTGTTCCAGCACTTCGCCCTGTTGCCGCACCGCACGGTGCTCGACAATGCGGCGTATTCGCTGGAGATCCAGGGAGTGCCGGCCGCCGAACGGCGCGAACGGGCGCTCGCCGTGGTTCGGCGCGTCGGACTCGACGGCTGGGAAAACAAGCTGCCCGGTGAGCTTTCCGGCGGGATGCAGCAGCGGGTGGGACTCGCCAGGGCCCTCGCGGCCGACACCGACATCCTGCTCATGGACGAGGCCTTCTCGGCCCTCGACCCGCTCATCCGCCGCGAAATGCAGGAGCAGCTCATCGAGCTGCAGGCGGAGTACGACAAGACGATCATCTTCATCACCCACGACCTCAACGAGGCGATGTTCATCGGTGACCGGATCGCGGTGATGCGCGATGGCCGCATCGTGCAGGTGGGAACGCCCGAGGAGATCCTCACCGACCCGGCCACCGACTACGTGGCGCAGTTCGTGAAGGACGTCGACCGGGCGCGGGTGTTGACCGCCGCGAGCGTGATGGAGCCGGTTCGGGCCCTCGTGTCGCTGACCGCCGGGCCGCGGGCGGCGCTGCGCGTCATGCGCGACCTGCAGACCTCCGCCGTGTTCGTGGTCGGCGAGGGCCGTCGGTACCTCGGTGTGGTTCGCGACCGGGACGTCATGCGTCTCGTGCGCAACTCAGACCCCGACCTCTCGTCGGTGATCGAGCGCCCGACGAGCTCCGTCACGGGCGAGACCGCGCTCTCCGAGCTCTTCGAGGCGTCGGTCGAGAGCGCGCTGCCCGTGGCCGTCGTCGACTCCCGCGACCGGTTGCTCGGGGTTATCCCGCGAGTGACCCTCCTCGGGGCCCTCGGCAACGTGTCGACCACCACCGGCGAGATCGACCTGGTCGAGCCGGCCCCCACCATTTCCGTCGAGGTGATCACCCAAACCCTGCTCGCCACGGCGCAGCAGCCGCAGGGTGCTCTCGTGACCGCGAACGAAGGCAGCAAATGAACGGCTTCCGCATACCCGTCGGGGACTGGGCCACGGCCATCGTCGACTTCATCACGGCAACCGGCGGCGGGTTCTTCGACGCCGTCCGAGCGATCTTCGGCGGCTTCTACGACGCCGTCGACTGGGCACTCGCCACTCCGCCGTTCTGGGTGGTCATCCTGTTCTTCGTCGCCCTCTCCGTGTGGGCCAGGGGGTGGATCTTCGGATCGGGCGCCGCGATCGGCCTGGTGCTGATCGCCGGACTCGACCAGTGGGGCAACGCGATGGACACCCTCGCGCTCACCCTCGTCGCGGCGACGATCGCGATCGCCATCAGCATCCCGATCGGCATCTGGGCGGCCCGATCGAACGCGGCCTCGGCCGTGATCAAGCCGGTGCTCGACTTCCTGCAAACGATGCCGGCGTTCGTCTACCTCATTCCCGCGATCATCCTGTTCCGGATCGGCGTCGTGCCGGGGATCGTCGCCACGATCGCGTTCTCGCTCGCGCCGGGGGTGCGGCTCACCGAGCTGGGCATCCGCGGTGTCGACCGGGAGGTCATCGAGGCCGGCCACGCGTTCGGCTCCTCGCCCGGGCGCATCCTTCGGCAGATCCAGTTGCCGCTCGCCAAGCCGACGATCATGGCCGGTGTCAACCAGGTCATCATGCTGTCGCTGTCGATGGTTGTCATCTCCAGCATGGTCGGGGCGGGAGGGCTCGGCGGCGACATCGTCCAGGCCCTCAGCCGCATCGATGTCGGCCTCGGCGCCGAGGCGGGACTGGCCGTCGTGATCCTCGCCATCCTGCTCGACCGCATCACCGCGTCCCTCGGGGCGTCCGGCCAGCGCCTGTGGCCGTTCCGCGCGACGCGTCAGGCGGATTCCGCAGAGGCCGAGTCCGACGCCCCGGATGCCGACCCCTCCGACAGCGACCGGGCCACCGAGCCCGCCAGAGTCTGACCCAATCACCCGGTGCCCGGCACCGGAACGAAAGGAACACCATGAAGAAGAAGAACATCCTCGCGGCAGTCGCCGTCACAGCAGCGGCCCTCGTGGCCATCACGGGGTGCTCGTCGGGCGCCGGCGCGGCCGGACCCTCGAACGGCGACAAGGCCGACCTCACCATCGGAGTGTTCAACGGCTGGCCGGAAGGCGAGGCGGCCTCGTACCTGTGGAAGTCGATCCTCGAGAAGAAGGGCTACTCGGTGAAGCTCAAGTACGCCGATGCCGGTCCGGTCTTCGCCGGCGTGAGCACGGGCGACTACGACCTCGCTCTCGACGGCTGGCTGCCCACCACGCACGCCTCGTACCTCAAGCAGTACGGCGACAAGATCGACGACCTCGGCGCCTGGAACTCCGACGCCAAGCTCACGGTCGCGGTGAACAAGGATGCCCCGATCGACTCGCTCGACCAACTGGCGAAGAACGCCGGCAAGTTCAACAACAAGCTCGTGGGCATCGAGCCGGGCGCCGGCCTCACCAAGGCCGTCACCGACAAGGTGATCCCGGGCTACGGTCTCGGCAAGATGAAGTTCGTCACCTCCTCGACGCCGGCGATGCTCTCCGAGCTGAAGGCGGCGACGAGCAAGGGCGAGAACATCGCGGTCACCCTGTGGCGTCCCCAATGGGCGTACGACGCCTTCCCGATCAAGGACCTCAAGGACCCGAAGGGCACCCTCGGCTCCGCCGAGTCGATCCACTCCCTCGGCAGCACCTCGTTCTCGAAGGACTTCCCCAAGCTGAACGGTTGGGTGAAGGGCTTCAAGCTGGACTCGAAGCGGCTCTTCTCGCTCGAGAACAAGATGTACAACGGCACCGTCGAAGTGAAGGACTACACGCCGATCGTGAAGAAGTGGATCGCCGCGAACCAGGCCTACGTCGATGGACTGACGAAGTAGCCTCCCGTTCGACAGAAGGCCCGGCCCGGGCGCGGATTCCGCACCGGCCGGGCCTTCCTGCTCCCCCGCCGCGTTTCCCGTCCCGCGTTTCCGGCTCGCGTTCCCGGCTCGCGCATCCCGACTCGCGTTTCTCCGGAGGTTTCGCGGCGCGCGGCCGATTTCGGGCGCATTCCGCCCCTGATTTCGCTCGCAGCGGCCAGACCTCCGGAGAAACGCGCCGAACGAGGCCCGGACTGCCCTAGAATTATTGATAACGAATCTCATTAGGCTTAGCTAGAAAGCACCACAATGCGCGCGAAGTTTCTCCTCACGGCGATCGGGGCCGCGATCGCCGTCGTCATTTCCGGATGCTCTGCCCCGTCCCCGACGGCGACGGGCGGACCCGTTCGGGTTGTCGCCTCCACCAACGTCTACGGGGACATCGCGAAGCAGGTCGGCGGCGACCGCGTACGGGTCGACTCGATAATCGACAACCCGGCGCAGGATCCGCACTCCTTCGAGGCCGGCGCCCAGGTGCAGCTCGCCATCTCGAAGGCGAATCTGGTGATCGAGAACGGGGGCGGCTACGACGATTTCGTCGGCACGCTGCTGAAGGGGGCGAACAACGCCGACGCCACTGTCCTCAATGCCACGACGATCTCGGGCTACCACCAGGGCGGGTCGTTCAACGAGCATCTCTGGTACGACTTCCCCACGGTGAAGCGAGTAGTGGCGAAGCTCGTCTCGACCCTCAGCTCCCTCGACCCCGCCGGCGCCGAGACCTTCGCGGCGAACGGCACGACGCTCGACAAGCAGCTCGGAGTGCTCGAGGCCGGCGAGGCGAGCCTCAAGTCCTCGAACCAGGGCGCGGGCGTCGCGATCACCGAACCGGTTCCGCTCTACCTCCTCGAGGCATCCGGACTCAGCAACAAGACTCCGGCCGCCTTCAGCGAGGCGATCGAGCAGGGCACCGACGTTTCGCCCGTCGTGCTGAGGCAGACGCTCGCCTTGTTCACTACCCACGCCGTGAAGCTGCTTGCCTACAATGAGCAGACCAGCAGCGCGGAGACGGAACAGGTTCGCACCGCCGCCAAACGAGCAGGGGTTGCAGTGGTTTCCTTCACCGAGACTCTCCCGAGCGGCACGAGCTATCTTCGCTGGATGACGGGCAACCTCGCCGCCTTGAAGGCCGCCCTCCAGTGAGCGACTCGCCGAACCGGACTCCCCTGACCGACAGCGCCGAGCCCGTGCTGAGGGTGCGCGCGGCGACCCTTGCGTTCGGCGACCGAGAACTGTGGCGCAATCTCAATCTCGACGTGCGACCCGGCGAATTCGTGGCGGTGCTCGGGTCGAACGGAACCGGCAAGACGAGCCTGCTCAAGGCGATCCTCGGGCAGCAGAAGCTCACCGCGGGGTCGATCGACCTGCTCGGCGAGCCGGTCACGAGGGGCAGCCGCCAGATCGGCTACATCCCACAGCAGAAGATGCTCGAGCAGGGTACCCCGCTGCGGGCACGGGACCTCGTGGCGTTCGGCATTAACGGCCACCGGTGGGGCCTCCCCGTCTCCTCCCGGGCGGTGCGCCGGCGGGTGGATGAGGTGCTCGAGTCGGTGGGCGCGACCGCGTACGCCACCGTTCCGGTGGCGACGCTGTCCGGCGGCGAGCAGCAGCGCATCCGGGTCGGCCAGGCGATCGCCGGCAGCCCACGGCTGTTGCTCTGCGACGAGCCACTGCTCTCCCTCGACCTCAATCACCAGCGCCAGGTCAGCGAGCTCATCGATGAGCAGCGTCGCGCGACGAACGCCGCCGTCGTCTTCGTCACCCACGATGTCAACCCGATTCTCGGCATGGTCGACCGGGTGCTCTATCTGGCTGGTGGCCGCTTCCGCATCGGCACGCCGGATGAGGTGCTGCGCTCCGAGGTGCTCTCCGCCATGTACGGCACCCCGGTCGAGGTGATCCGCAGTCGCGGTCGCATCATCGTGATGGGCGCGCCCGAGGGCTACGGCGCGCACGACCACCTGGAACACCACGTGACGGGAGCGCAGCCGTGATCCTCGCCGACAACCAGGACCTCTGGCACCAGATCTTCGGCTTCGACAACTACGGCGAGTTGCTCGCGCTGGTCAAGAACTCCATCATCGCCGGAGCGATCCTCGGGCTGGTCGGCGGCCTGATCGGGCCGTTCGTGATGACCAGGGACCTCGCCTTCGCGGTGCACGGCATCAGCGAGTTGAGTTTCGCCGGAGCATCCGCCGCGCTTCTGCTCGGGGTGAATGTGGTCGCCGGGTCGATCGCAGGTTCGCTTCTCGCGGCCCTGCTGATCGGGGTCCTCGGCTCGAGGGCGCGAGAGCGAAATTCGATCATCGCGGTGCTCATGCCGTTCGGCCTCGGCCTCGGCATCCTGTTCCTCGCCCTCTATAAGGGTCGAAGCGCCAACAAGTTCGGTCTTCTCACCGGGCAGATCGTGTCGGTGGACAACCCACAGCTCCTGCTGCTCGTGGTGATCTCGGTCGCGGTGGTCATCGGACTGTTCGTGATGTGGCGCCCGCTGAGCTTCGCGAGTGTGGACGAGGATGTGGCGCGCGCCAAGGGCCTGCCGGTCACGACGATCTCGATCGCGTTCATGGTGCTTCTCGGTCTCGCCACCGCCGTGTCGATCCAGATCGTCGGTGCACTGCTCGTGCTTTCCCTGCTGGTGACGCCGGCGGCGGCCGCGATGCGGGTGACGGCCTCGCCCCTGTTCACTCCGCTGCTGAGCGTGGCCTTTGCGGTGACCTCCGTGGTGGGCGGAATCCTGCTCGCGATCGGCGGTGGACTGCCGATCAGCCCGTACGTCACGACGATCTCGTTCCTTATCTATGTGGTGTGCCGAGTGATCGGTGCCGCGCGCGACCGCCGCGGCAACAAGGGGCGACTGCCCGCCGCCACCGTCAAAAGTTAGGATCGTTGCATGAAGCGCAACACCTGGCAGCGCGAGGCGGTCCGGCAGGCGCTGGGCGACAACGAGGGCTTCGTGAGCGCGCAGAGCCTGCACTCCTCGCTGCGCGTGGCCGGTTCACCGATCGGCCTGGCCACCGTTTATCGTGCGCTCGCCGATCTCGCGGTGGAGGGCGAGGCCGACTCGCTCCAGTCGATCGACGGCGAGAGCCTGTACCGGGCCTGCACCCCCGGCCAG
Organism: Lacisediminihabitans profunda; assembly: GCF_008040105.1. Taxonomy (GTDB): domain Bacteria; phylum Actinomycetota; class Actinomycetes; order Actinomycetales; family Microbacteriaceae; genus Lacisediminihabitans; species Lacisediminihabitans profunda. The sequence continues at coordinate 92,501 of NZ_VRMG01000009.1, read as the reverse complement.
CACCACCACCACCTGATCTGCCGAAACTGCGGACTCACCGTCGAAATCGAGGCGGATGCCGTCGAGCGCTGGGCGAAGTCGGTGGCCGCCGAACACGGCTTCACCCAACCGAATCACGTTGTCGACGTCTTCGGACTCTGCGCCGCGTGTTCCGTTGCCGCCGATCCGTCGCGCCCCTGACCGGCCTCGGATTGCTTTGTCGGCAGCGAATCCGTAGTATTGGACGCTGCTGGGCGTGATCTGCGCTGCAGCCTGTACGCAAACCCACCAACCGCAACAATCCGGTGGGCTGTGCGTGCCGACAAGAGACCTTGGGTAGAGGCAGTTCGTCTCTACGGTATTGATGGAGGACAACCATGGCAGCAACCTGCCAGGTGACCGGAGCCATTCCCGGCTTCGGACACAACATTTCCCACTCGCACCGTCGCACCAAGCGACGCTTCGACCCGAACGTGCAGAAGAAGACGTACTACGTTCCTTCCCTGCGCCGTAACGTCACGCTCACGCTGAGCGCAAAGGGCATCAAGGTCATCGATGCTCGCGGTATCGAATCTGTGGTCAAGGACATCCTGGCTCGTGGGGTGAAGATCTAATGGCTAAGCAGCAGGACGTTCGTCCGATTATCAAGCTCCGCTCGACGGCTGGCACCGGTTACACCTACGTGACCAAGAAAAACCGTCGCAACGACCCAGACCGTCTGGTGCTCAAGAAGTACGACCCCATCGTGCGCAAGCACGTCGAATTCCGCGAGGAGCGCTAAACATGGCCAAGAAGAGCAAGATTGCTGCCAATGAGCAGCGCAAAATCGTGGTCGCGCGCTACGCGACCAAGCGACTCGAGCTGAAGAAGGCGCTCGTCGACCCCACCTCTACCGATGCTGAGCGCGAAGCCGCTCGCCTCGGCCTGCAGAAGCTTCCACGCAACGCATCACCGGTGCGCGTGCGTGGTCGTGACGCCATCGATGGTCGTCCGCGTGGGTTCCTCAGCCAGTTCGGTGTGTCACGTGTTCGATTCCGCGATATGGCTCACCGGGGCGAGTTGCCCGGAATTACCAAGTCAAGCTGGTAAATTACAGGCGGTTACAGGGTTAGCCCTGCCAATCGCTAACTAATCCGACCAACAGAACTGTTCTCTTGAGCAGGAATGTTTGTTCTGCAAAGCACAACGTCCGAGGAGGACTTCAATGGCTGACAAGTCACTAAACCGTACCGAGCTCGTCGCGGCAGTTGCCGCTGAGTCTGGCCAGAGCCAGGCTGCAGTGAACGGCGTCCTTGACGCACTGTTCTCCACTCTCGCCACGTCCGTCGGCGAAGGCACGAAGGTCACGATCCCGGGCTGGCTCGCGGTCGAGCGCACTCACCGTGAGGCTCGCGCCGGTCGCAACCCGTCCACGGGTGAAGCGATCCAGATCGCGGCTGGTTACGGCGTGAAGGTCAGCGCCGGCAGCAAGCTCAAGGCGGCAGCGAAGTAGTTCGCTTTCGTCACGAAGGGGATGCCGACCGTCAGGTCGGCATCCCCTTCGTCGTTAAGGCTCGTGGGGGTCGTGGATTGTGCGCCCAGCCCGCTCGACCATGTCTGAATGGTCTGGATGCCGTGCCAAGGCTCGTGGGGGTCGTGGATTGTGCGCCCAGCCCGCTCGACCATGCCTGAATGGTCTGGATGCCGTGCCAAGGCTCGTGGGGGTCGTGGATTGTGCGCCCAACCCGCTCGAATAGGCTGGATGCCGTGCCAAGGCTCGTGAGGATCGCCGGGCCAGCCCTGTTGCTGGTCGTCGCGTTCCTGTCCCTGCTGGCCGCCCTGCAGTTCGGCGGAGCGGCGGATGCCCCGGCCGTCTTCGACCCCGGTGCGTTCGTGCGCTACGGCCTGCCGGTTGCCACCCTGCTCGGCAACCTGGCTGCCGCCGCCACGATCGGCGCCCTCGTGCTGGTCTGCTTCGCGCTGAGCGACAGCGAGCCGGAGTTCGGCAGGACCATCGACATCGCCGCGGCCGCCGCCGGGTTCTGGACGGTCACCTCCGGGGTGACCGGCTTCCTCACCTTCATGAGCTTCGACTACGAGCCGGTGACCCTCGACTCGCAGTACGGAGCCAAGCTCGGCCAGTTCCTCACCGGCACCGAACTCGGCCAGGCGTGGCTCGCCACGACCCTCGTCGCCGCGGCGGTGACCGTGCTCTGCTTCGCCGTGCGCAACCACACGGCAATTCTCTTCGTCACCCTCTTCGCCGGCGTCGGCCTGGTGCCGACGGCGCTGCAGGGCCACTCGGCGGATGCGGCCGGGCACGACGCGGCAACGACATCCCTCGGACTGCACCTCGTCTTCGCTGCCGTGTGGCTGGGCGGACTGCTCACCATCGTGCTCATCCGCCCCACTCTCGAGCGCGGGCGCCTCGGCCCCGTGCTCTCCCGCTACTCGACCCTCGCCGTGATCTGCTTCATCGTGGTGGCACTGTCCGGCTACGTGAACGCGGCGCTGCGGGTGGGAACCCTCGCCGCGCTCCTCACGCCCTACGGCATCCTCGTGCTGGTCAAGGTGTTCGCCCTGGGTTCCCTCGGGCTGTTCGGCCTCGTGCAGCGTCGGTTCCTGGTGGCGAGGATGCAGCGGGCCGAGAACCGCGGAAGTCGCTTCTTCTGGTGGCTGGTGGCGGCCGAGCTCGGTTTCATGGGCCTCGCGACCGGAGTGGCGGCCGCGCTCGCCAAGACCAGGACTCCGGTGTCCCAGGCGGCGGTCACCACGACGCCCGCCTACATCCTCACCGGTGAACCGCTGCCGCCGGAGCTCACCTTCGCCCGCTACTTCACCGTCTGGCGCTTCGATCTGCTCTGGCTGCTCGTGGTGGCCTTCCTGGCCTTCTTCTACCTCGCCGGGGTGTGGCGGCTGCACAGGCGTGGCGACCGTTGGCCGTGGTACCGCACAGTGCTCTGGCTCGGAGGACTCGCGCTGCTGTTCTACGTGACCAACGGCGGCGTCAACGCCTACGAGAAGTACCTCTTCAGCGCGCACATGCTCGGGCACATGCTGCTCGGCATGATGATTCCGGTGCTGCTCGCCCCGGCCGCGCCGATCACCCTCGCCCTGCGGTCCATCGCGAAGCGCACGGACGGCAGTCGGGGCGCCCGGGAGTGGATCATGCTCTTCGTGCACTCGCGGGCGAGCGTCGTGCTGACGAATCCGATCGTGGCGGCGGTGCTCTTCGCCGGTTCGCTCTGGGCCTTCTACTACACACCGCTGTTCAGCTGGGCCACGACCGACCACATCGGCCACACCTGGATGATCGTGCACTTCCTCGTCACCGGCTATCTCTTCGTGCAGTCGATGATCGGCGTCGACCCGGTGCCGAGGCGAGCCTCCTACCCGCTGCGCCTGCTCATCCTGCTCGCCACGATGGCCTTCCACGCCTTCTTCGGCCTGTCGCTGATGACCGGAACCGGTCTGCTCCTGGCCGACTGGTACGGCGCGATGGGCCGACTGTGGGGCCAGAGCGCCATCATGGATCAGCAGACGGGCGGCGGCATCGCCTGGAGCGTGGGCGAGATCCCCACGATCATCCTCGCCATCACGGTCGCCGTGATGTGGAGCCGCAGCGACGAGCGCGACGCGCGGCGCCTCGACCGCAAGGCCGAGCGCGACGGCGACGCCGACCTCGCCGAGTACAACGAGATGCTCGCGGCCCGAGCCCGGCGCGGCTAGCTCCGACTCAGTACTCCGCGGTGATGAGCAGGCCGCCGCCGGGCTGCAGGGTCACGAGGTAGCTCACGGTGAACGGCACGTCCTCGTCGAGGGTGGAGAGGCGCCCGTCGAAGATCGACCTGACCGCCACCGTGAGGTGGGCGATGCCCGTCGTCTCGGGAACGACCCAGGTGTGGGCGGCCGTGCCGGGAACGACAGTCACCCGCGGGCTCTTCACCATCGACCAGCGGGGGGCATCCTGGATGCGGTCGTCGATCTGCTTGCCCATCGGGCAACCGGTGGGCAGCAACACCCGCTGGGTGACGCAGGAGGCGAGGCTGGCGTCGAGCTCCTTCTGCACCTGTGCCACGAAGGCGCGGTTCGCCTGGATGTCCACCTTCGCCGCGACGGTGCTTGCCGGGGCGCTCACGAGCACCCGCGTGGTCGGGGCGGCGAGGAAGGTCGAGCGGTGGTCGAGCGCGATGGAGGCCGGGGTCAGCACGAGGTAGTCGCTCGGCTTGTTCGAACCGCCCGGCGCCACCAGCTTCAGACCATTGGCCGAGAACGAGTCGTCGTGCAGGGGGGTGACCGAGAGCACGCTGAGCGGACTCTCGGCGAATCGCCAGGCCGAGAACAGCCCCAGCCGCGCGCCCACGTGCTCCACCACGAAGGAGGTCTTCGCGGTGCTGCTCCCGAAGCTGTAGCGGTACGCGACAGTGTGCCGGCCGTCCCCCTCGTCGGCGTCGCTCACCAGGCGGATGTCCGCGAGGTCGCCGAGCGCCCCCGGCGTGAGCAGGGCGGTCGAGATCGCCGTCGACCGGGCGACACCGGGAGTGGCGAGCGCTGCGTCGACGTCTTTGCGGGCGAGGGAGTGGAGATAGGAGTTCACGAACCCGCTCGCGCTGTAGACCGTGAGATTGAGCGTGACGACGGTGCCGATGAACGCCGCGACGAGGAGCGAGAAGACCACGAGCCACTTCGTGAGCACTCTGCGGTCCATCCCCACATCCTAAGCTCGCGGGTTCGGCGCGATTCCGTGCACACGGGGCCGGTCCCGGCCGACTCGGTGCCGCACGCGGGTAGATTGGTGGGGGTGTTCGGCGAACAATCGGAGGGTTCTGCATGAGTGGCTTCGCCCTCTCCGCCGAGCAGGCGGCGGTGTTCGAGACGATCGAGGGCACGCGTGAGAGCATCTTCGTCACCGGCCGGGCCGGCACGGGAAAGTCGACGCTGCTCAACCACCTGGCCTGGAACACCGACAAGCAGGTGGTGATCTGCGCCCCGACGGGTGTCGCCGCCCTCAACGTGGGCGGCCAGACCATCCACTCCCTCTTCCGCCTGCCGATCGGGGTCATAGCCGACCACGACATCGACCAGAGCGCCGACCTGCGCAAGTTGCTCAACACCATCGACACGCTCGTGATCGACGAGGTCTCGATGGTGAACGCCGATCTCGTGGACGCCATCGACCGCAGCCTGCGGCAGGCCAGGCAGAAGCCGTTCGACGCCTTCGGCGGCGTGCAGGTGGTGCTCTTCGGCGACCCGTACCAGCTCGCACCGGTGCCCGGCGATGCCGACGAGCGCGCGTACTTCGCCGACCAGTACCGGTCGATGTGGTTCTTCGACGCCAAGGTGTGGGAGCAGACCGACCTGCGCATCTTCGAGCTGAACACCATCCACCGCCAGCACGAGGCCGAGTTCAAACACATGCTCAACGCCGTGCGGCACGGACAGGTGACGGCCGAGATCGCGGCCAGGCTCAACGAGACGGGTGCCCGCCCTGCCCCCACCGACGGCACGATCACTCTCGCGACCCGCAACGACACCGTCAACCGCATCAATGCGGCCGAGCTCGCCCGCCTCCCGGGGCGGGTGCTCACCGCCAAGGCGGAGATCACCGGCGAGTTCGGCGGCCGGGCCTTTCCCGCCGACGAGGCCCTGCAGCTCAAGGTCGGGGCGCGGGTGATGTTCCTGCGCAACGACGCGAGCACGGACGGCGGCCAGCGCTGGGTGAACGGCACCGTCGGCACGGTCACCCGAATCGCCTCGACGGTCTTCGTGGAGGTGGACGGCGAGGTCCACGAGGTGCAGCCGGCCATCTGGGAGAAGTTCAAGTACACCTACTCGCCCAACACCAAGCAGCTGCGCAAGGACATCGTGGCCGAGTTCCAGCAGTTTCCGCTGCGGCTCGCGTGGGCGGTCACCATCCACAAGTCCCAGGGCAAGACCTACGACCGCGCCATCGTGGACCTCGGATCGGGCACCTTCAGCGCGGGCCAGACCTATGTGGCGCTGAGTCGGCTCACCGAGCTCGACGGGCTGTACCTGAGCCGCCCCCTGCGTCCGAGCGACATCCGGGTCGACCGGGATGTGGAGCGGTTCATGAGCCGCGCGGCGACGATCCCCGCCATCGACGCGTAGCCTCCCGCCGCTCTGCTCCCCGCCCGACTGCTCCGCCGCCCGCGGCGTTGCCGTGCCCGTGTGTCGTGAGGGGGCCCGGGCGACCGGGCACGGCCGCGACGAAGGAGCACAATCGCGGGGCGGGATGGGGTGCCGCGAAAGGTGACAGGCGGGGAATCTAGTGGCGGCCCATCCCGGGCATGTCCATCATTCCGCCCATGGTGCCGCCGTGCTCGAGGGCGACGGTGCCGGCCTGGGTCGCGGCGAGGGCGGGGGTCGTGAGCGCCCCGACGAGGACGCCGGCGGCGAGAACGGCGCAGAGGTAGCGAACGGCGCTGGCCGGGGCCCGCGTCGACGCCGGGCGGCCGGGCTCGGCGAGTCGGCGGAAGGTCGCGCTGAGAACGGTTCCGATGAAAATCTCGAAGACGGCCGCGATGGCCATCGGCAGGAAGCGGAGTGGAGCCGCGACGGCCGGGGCGCCGAGCAGCGTGGCGGCGACCACCAGCAGCGCCCAAAGCATGAGCGGGGCGATCGCGCCGGCCTGGGCCAGACGGGGGACGACCATCCGGTCCGTGACCAGGATGACGATTCCCCAGGCGATCTCGCCGAGGCCGAGCGCGAGGAGTAGTGCACCGAAGACAAGGGGGGAGCCGATGACCACGGCCAGGTGAATGACCCCGGCTCCGACGGCCGCGAAGGCGAGCCAGGAGCGGATGATCAAGGTCGTGGTCATGGCGGCTCTCCCCGTGTCGAACGGTTGGTGGTGACGTGGTGCGGGTAGGACTACGCGTGGGCGGTTGCGCGCACGTTCTTGTCGGCGCCGAGGCCGACGCCGAGCAGCACGATCGCGCTCGCGAAGTGCAGCACGTTGTCTGCGCCGTTGATGGCGAGGATGTTCGCCGCCGAGTTGAGGATGAACAGCCCGACGATCCCGAGCAGCAGGTATGCGGCGCCGACGACCGAGTTGACGGTCTTGGCGGCGCGGACGTTGGAGAGCCCGGCGATCAGAAGAGCGGCGCCGATCAGGAGATGGGCGACATTGTGGAAGATGTTCACCTCGAACAGGCCGAGCAGAAGTCCGCCCTTGGTGGCGAAGAAGCCGACACCGGCGGTAGCTGTGAAGCCCAACAGGCCAACGAGAAGATAAACCGCGCCGAAAACAGTAGCCAGCAAACGGTTTGGGGACTTGGTCATGATATTCCTCCTAAACACAGCCCGACGATCGTCGCGCATGTTAACCGTTCGTACCCATGGGCCAACTGGATTGGTGCACGTCGGCAATGTTGGCGCGATATCTACGGCGTCCTGTCGTGCCGGTGGCCCACGATGGAGTCATGCCGATAATTCCCGATACGAAGAACTGGACCTGGGTGCTCGAGAGGCCGTGCGAGGAGTGCGGCTTCGATGCGTCGACCCTCTCGGAGCACGACGTGGCCGATCTCATCCTGGCCAATGCCTCGCGCTGGCCCGCCGTGCTCGAGCGAGACGACGTGCGCGTTCGCCCGGACGAGAGCACCTGGTCGGCCCTCGAGTACGCGGCGCACGTGCGCGACGTCTTCCGCATCTTCGACGGCCGGCTGCGCCTCATGCTCGAGCAGGACGACCCGGTCTATCCCAACTGGGACCAGGACGAGACCGCGGTGGTCGAGCGCTACGGCGAACAGGATCCGCGGGTGGTGGGTGAGGAGCTCGCCGCGGCGGCGGCGACCCTCGCGGCGACCCTCGACGGCATCCCGGATGACGCCTGGGGTCGGCCCGGACGGCGGGGCGACGGCGCGAATTTCACCATCGCCACCCTCGCGCGCTACCTCGCGCACGACCCCCAGCACCACCTGTGGGACGTGAGCGGGTAGGAGCCCTACTTGCTCGTGCCCTGCGAGACGGAACCCTGCAGCTGGCGCTGGAAGATCAGGTAGACGATGAACACGGGAACGATCGTCATCACCGCGCCCGCGAACAGCTGGCCGAAGTCCACCGAGTAGCCCGCCTGCGAGGCGAAGGACGCCATGCCCTGGGTGAGCACGTAGTTCTTCGGATCGGTGTTCAACGCCACGGGGAGAAGGAACTGGTTCCACAGCCCGACGAAGTTGAGGATGGCGACCGTGGCGAGCCCGGGCCGAGCCATCGGCAGCATCACCTGGAAGAACGTGCGCCACTCGCCCGCGCCATCCAGGGCCGCTGCCTCGGCTATCGAGTTGGGCAGTGCCTTGAAGAACGAGAAGAGGAAGAACACGGTGAACGGCAGGGCGAACGCCGCGTAGGTGAGGATCAGCCCGGGCAGCGTGTTGAGCAGTCCGATGCTCTTCAACACGAAGAACAGCGGCACGATCGCGAGGAAGATCGGAAAGGTGAGGCCGGCGAGCATCAGGTAGTAGATCGCCCGGTTGCCCGGAAACTGGAAGCGGGCGAGCACATAGGCGCACATCGCCCCGAAGAGCATCGTGACGGCCAGCGCGCCGAACACCACGATCACCGTGTTCAACAGGAAGCTGCCGATTCCGGCGGTGGTCCAGGCGCCCACGTAGTTGACGAAGCTCCAGCTCGACGGCAGTGAGAACGGCGAGGCGAAGATCTCCTTGCTCGTCTTGAATGACGACATGACCGTCCAGAGCAGCGGGAGCACCACGATGATGGACCAGATGGTGAGGATGGTGTGCGAGAGGCCGCCGACGATCCGGTCGCTCGTGGTCGACTCGGACTTGCGGGTGAAGGAGCGAGAGGGGATCTCGGCCTTGATGGCGGTCATTCCGCTACCTCGTTGGTTCCACCGGTGAGCCGGTTGACGATGAAGACGATGCCGGCGAAGACCAGGGTGATGACCGCCAGGACGACGCCCATCGCGCAGGCCAGTCCGAACTGGCCCTTGGTGAAGGCCGTCGTGAACAGCTGCTGTGCCATGACGAGCGTCGAGTTGTTCGGCCCACCGCCCGGGTTGAGCGCCGACATGTAGACGAAGGCGTCGAGGGCGAGGATGCCCATGTAGATGTAGGCGGTCTGGATGTTGTCGCGGATGAGCGGGATGGTGATGGTGAGCGCCGTGCGGAACCGGCCGGCGCCGTCGATGCGCGCCGCCTCGAAGATCTCGGCCGGGATTCCCTTAATGGCCGCGACGAAAAGCACCATGTAGAAGCCGACGAGACCCCAGACGATCACGAAGATCGTCGCGATCATGGCGGTGCGCTGCTCGCCCAGCCAGGCGAAGGACTGGAACTGCTCGAATCCGAGGCCGGTCAGGATTCCGTTCAGCAGGCCGGCGCTCGGGTCGTAGACCCGTCCCCAGATGATTCCGATCACGATGGCCGGGATCACATAGGGGAAGAAGGAGACGACGCGGTAGATGCTCGAGTTGCGCAGCCCCCGCACCGGTCCGTGACTGGGTCCGCCGACGGTCACGAGGGAGGCGAGCACGAGGCTCAACACCACCGTGATGATCGGCAGCACGATCACGAGGAGCAGGCTGTTGCCCACCGCCTTCATGAAGATGTCGTCGGAGAACAGCTTGAAGTAGTTGGAGAGGCCGGTGAAGTTCATGCCGGGAGTGAATCCCGACCAATCGGTGAGCGAGTAGTAGAAGGCCTGGATGAACGGCCACACCACGAAGAGGATGTAGCCGAGCACAGGAATGACGAGGAACACGACCATGAAGCTGATCTTGTCGAAGGTCAGGTCACGCCGGCTCCAGCGCCGGCCGGCAGAGACTCTGCCGGCCGGGGCTGCAGTGGGAGGAACGACAGCGGTCATGTGACCGTGACCTTCTTCACCGAGCTGTCGTTGCGCACCTTGTCGCTGATGGACTGCAGGCCGGAGGTGAGCTGCGCCACCGACGAGTCGCCCTGCAGGAACGTGTTCCACACCACCAGCTGGTCGGTGTTGAGCCCGTAGAGGTCCACGAAGTTCCAGGAGAAGACGTCGCTGCCTGCGCCCTCGAGCAGCTTCACCTGCGAGACGAGAGCGGTCGAGCCGAAACCGTCCGCCGGGATGGTGCCCTTGACGATGGTCGAGGAGAACGTCGTCTTGGCGAAGTTGACCGCGGCGTCGTGGGAGAGCATCGCGCGCAGGAACTCCTTGCCGCCGGCCACGTTCTTGCCCTGGGACGGAACTATGTAGCCCTCACCGGCCGTGGAGTGCAGAGCCTTCTGCGGGAGCTTGGACCCGGTGGTGACGGTGAGTTCCGGTGCCCCGGTCATCTTGAAGCCCGCCTTGGTCTGGGTCTTCATCTCGTTCTCGATCCAACCGCCCGACGGGTACAGGATGAACTTCTCGTCATTGCTCCACTGGGCCTGGGCCGCGGTGAACTGGGTCCCGGCGCCACCGGGCTGCATGTAGCCGGCGTCGATGATCTTCTTGAGTCCCGTGAAGACATCCTGAATCGGCTTGAGGGACCAGCAACCCTCCTTCAGGTTCTCGAGGGCGAGGCGCACCTCGTCTCCGCCCTCCTTGATCGCGGAGCCGATGGCCATCGTCTGGTAGTAGGTGGCCGCCTCCTTGCCCCAGCCGAACAGGTACTTGCCCTGGGCCTTGGCCTTCGCGCCGAGGGCGAGGGCCTCGTCGTAGGTGGTGGGGACGGTCCAGCCATTGGTCTCGAACAGCGACGCGGAGTACCACATGGCGTAGACGGTGAGCACGTAGTTGAGCTGCACGAACTTGCCGTCGAAGGTGCCCGGCTCGATAACTCCGGCGTACAGCGTGTCCTTGATGACCTTGCCCTCGAGGTTCTTCGCCTCGATCACCGGGGTGAGGTCCTCGAGCTGGGCGCGGATGGTGTTGATGCCGATGAGGTTGGCACCGCTGTTGTCGATGACGTCCGGCGGGTTGCCGCCGACGAATCGAGGCTGCAGCGTCTGCGCGATGTTGGTGGCCGCCGTCACCTTGACGGTGGAGCCGACCTGGGTCTTCTCCACGATCTTGCCGGCGAAGGTGGCGTAGTCGATGCCATAGCCGCCCTTGAAGATGACGGCGTCGACGGTGGACTTGGCGGCCATGCCGAACGGGTTCTTCGCCGAGACGGTGCCGCCCGGTGCGGTCGTGGACCCTCCTCCGCCCACGCACGAGGCGAGCATTCCGGTGGCGGGGATGAACACGGCGGCCAGGAGTGCGCCGCGGAGGAACTGGCGTCGCTGGAGTGGCTTCTCTGTGATCGACATTTTGTACTACCTTCCATTCTTGATGTGGCGGGTATTCGGTGTGAGGGTGCGGCGCGTGTGGTCTGGGTCAGGCGAAGCGAGTGATGTTGTACTGCAGCTCGAGCGCCTTGTTGTGTTCGTCTCCACCCGGGATGTTCGCCGAGATGTAGAGCGGAGGCGTCGTTCCGTGCTCCGCGATCAACCGGGCAGTTCCGATGGTCAGGAGCTGGGCGATGTAGGCGGCGGTGATGGACGACACCGCCCCGACCGGGATGCCGCCGGCGAGCTCGAGCGTCGCATCGCCGAACGGCGCGAGGTTGTCGATCACGACATCCGCCACGTCGCGCAGCCGCTTGCCGCTCGGGTGCTTGGGCTCGACCCGCATGGTGTGGTCGAGGCTCGTGACCGCGACCACCGGATGACCGTGCTCCTTCGCCTCGAGGGCCAGCCCCACAATGGACCCGTTCACCCCCGAGTTCGAGGCGATGACGAAGACATCGTCCGGTCCCGCGCCCGCGATCGCGTACAGCCGCTCGGCGATGTCTGGGTTTCGCTCGAGCGCCGAGCCGGCGAGGGCGCCCGGCTCGATGTCGCCGTGCAGCACGACATCCCGCAGCGCGATCTTCTTGGTGGGGATCAGTCCCCCGGCGCGGCCGGCGATCTCCATGGCGAAGGCCTCGGAGTGTCCGGTGCCGAAGGCCTGGATCACCCCGCCGCGCTCGATCGCCGATGCGAAGAGGGCGATGGCTGCGTCGAGACCCCCGGCCTCGGCGCTCGCCGCCAGGGCCTCGATCCTCGACTGCACCTCGCGGCGGTACTGCCGGTCCAGGTCGGTCTGGGTGACGGTGTCTGACACTGCGGCTCCTTCGTTGGTTCCGGTGTTCATGGGGGCGTTCAGTCGATCGACTGCTGGGGTTCGCGGGCCTGGCGCATGCTGGCCGGGGATCGCCGCGGCCGCCGGTGGGTGGCCACGGCGAGGGCGGACGCCGCGAGGTTGTTGGTGGTGCGGTCGAAGTTCTCCTGGGCGGTGAGCAGGTAGAGCAGATCGAGAACCAGCAACTGCCCGTGCTTGGCGGAGAGGTCGTCCGGCTGCAGGAACTGTTCGTGCACCGAGGTCACGATGGTCACATTCGCGTTCTCGGCGAGGGGCGAGGTCGGGTTGTTGCTGATGGCCACCGTGAGGGCGCCGGCCCGGCCGGCCTCCCGGAGCATCTGAATGGTCTCCTCGGTGCGCCCGGAGTTCGAGATGCCGATGGCGACCGATCCGGAGTCCTGGATGGCGGCACTCGTGAGCCCCGCGTGCACCTCGGACCAGACGTGGGTGTTCACCCCGATGCGGTAGAGCCGCGCCTGCATCTCCTCGGCGAGGAAGGCGCTGCCGCCCACGCCGTAGATGTCGACGTGGCGGCTCGTGGCGATGCGCTTGGCAAGAATTTTCATCTGCGGGAGGTCGATCGCGGAGGCGGTCTCGCGCAGCGTGCGCGAGTGGGCGTTGATGAGCGTGCTGAGGACATCGCCGGCCGAGTCGTGCGGGCCGAACGCCCGGCCGATGTCGGTCTTCCACGAGGTGCGGGCCGTGCTGCGGCCGAAGTCGGTCGCGATGCTCACCTTCAAGGGCGCATAGCCGGTGTAGCCGATCAGGCGGCAGAAACGGGTGACCGTGGCGGCGGAGGCCCCCGCCTGCTTCGCCAACTCGCCGATCGAGAGCTTCAACGGCGCCTGGGGATACTCGAGCAGGTAGTCGGCGATCTTCGCCATCGCGCCGGACATCTCGGGGCGCCGCAGAAGGATGCGGTTCGCCACTCCGGCCGCGTGCTCGCCGTCGACGATGACGGCGGACGTTTGCTCGATGGTAATCACAACCTCCATATGGCTAACTTCTGGAAAATTATTCTTACAGTACAGTGTGCTCAGTTCCCAAATATTTCGAAGAAGTAACGATGCGAAAAATTGTGGCGGTCGACGCCGGTGGCACCTCCTCGCGAGCCGTCGTGCTCGAAGCGTCCGGAGACTGCCGGGGCTTCGGTCGGGCGGGCGCCGGAAACCCGACCGCGGTGGGGATCGAAGCCGCGGTCGAGGCACTCGGTCTCGCCGTGGCGCGCGCCCTGGGCGACCGGCTGGGTGACACGGATGCCGAGTCCCTCGTCGTGATCGCCCTGGCCGGTGCCGAGACGCCGGAGTTCGTCCAGAGACTGGGCTCGCGCTTCGCGGGCCTCGGACTGGGCGGCACTGTCGCCATCGAACCGGATCTGCTCGGCACCTTCTGCTCCGGCACGGCCCTGGAGCACGGCTACGCCGTGATCGCCGGCACGGGCGCCATCGCGGCGCGAGTGAGCGACGGGCGCATCCACACCGTGCGGGGCGGCTCCGGCTGGCTCCTGGGCGATACCGGATCCGGGTTCTGGATCGGGCACCTCGTGGCGCGCACGGTGGTCGCCGCCCTCGACGGGATCGGCCGCCCGACCGCGCTCACCGGCCTCCTGCTCGAGGCCACCGGGATCGAACGCACCTCGGCGAAACACCGAGGGCGGGCCGAGGAGCTCACGCGCCTCGAACACGCGCTGTACGCGCTGCAGCCCGTGGAGCTCGCCCGGTTCGCCCCGCTCGCCTTCGAGGCGGTCGACGATCCGGTGGGCCGCGAGATCCTCGACGCTGCGGCGGAGGGAATCGCCCGCATTCTCGCCGCGGCCGTGCAGACCGACGTCTCCGGCGCGGTCGTGCTGGGCGGGAGCGTGCTGGCGGCCGGCATGGAGCGGGCCCCGGCGATCTTCACCCACCGACTGCGGGCCGCCGCCGGGGATGCCCAACTGATCCCGGTCGCGGACGGCGTGGTCGGCGCCGCGGTGCTCGCCCTGCGGCGACTCGGCATCCGGGTGGATGCCCGGCTCCACCGGCACCTGACCGGCGAGATCGACCGTGCCCGGGGCGAAGCGGTCGCGCAATGACCCTCTCCGTCGAGACCCGAACGATGGCGTTGGCCGATCTCGGCCTGCCGGATTCGATGCCGATGCTGGGCGCCCCGCTCGAGACGCCCACCGTGGTCACCGGGGACATCCCGGCGGAGATCGTCGAGGGCTCGACCTACGGCACCCCCTCGAACCTCTACCCGTACCAGGAGCAGAACGGCTACGGCCGCACGCTCTCTCCGCGACCCGTCACGACGGTGGTGCTCGAGAACGATCGGCTGCGGGCGGTGTTCCTGCCCGAGTGGGGCGGTCGGCTCTGGGAACTGTTCGACAAGAGGAGCGGCACGCACCTGCTCCACTCGCCGCCCACCATCCAGTTCGCCAACCTGGGGCTGCGCAATGCCTGGTTCGCCGGTGGCATCGAGTGGAACATCGGTACGCGAGGTCACTCGCCGACGACCGCGAGCCCCCTGCATGCGGCGATCGTTCGCACCCCCGGGCAGGAGGTGCTGCGGATGTGGGAGTTCGACCGCTTGCGCGAGGTCGTCTTCCAGGTGGATGCCTGGCTCCCGCACGACTCGGCGGTGCTGTTCGTGGCGGTGCGGGTGCAGAACCCGAATGCGGTGACGGTGCCGATGTACTGGTGGACGAACGCGGCGGTGCCGGAACGCGAGGACACCCGGGTGATCGCCCCGGCCGACTCCGCCTTCGCGAGCGCCTATGAGGGCGGGATCAGTCGGGTGGCCGTGGCAACGGGCGCGGCGGACTGGACCCGGCCCGTTCGCAACGCGCGGGCGCGGGACTTCTTCTTCGACATCCCGAGGCACCACGCCCCCTGGATCGTGGCCTCCGACGGGCACGGTGACGGGCTCGCCATGCTCTCCACGGGGCGGCTGCGCGGGCGGAAGCTCTTCGTCTGGGGGCAGGGACCGGGCGGCGATCGCTGGCAACGGTGGCTGTCGCCGGAGGGCGGGCGTTACGCCGAGATTCAGGCCGGCCTCGCGCAGACCCAGTTTCAGCACCTCGAGATGCCGGCTGGTGCCGACTGGAGCTGGCTGGAGGCCTACGGCAACCCGGCGCTCTCGGCGGCGACCGTCCGCGGCGCGGACTGGACAGCCGTCGTGGCCGACGTCGAGCGGAGCGTCGCCGAACTCCTGGACCCCGCGGCGCTCGAGGCGGCGCACGCCGCGGCGCGCTCCTGGGCCGACCTCCCCCGGAGAGCGGCATTCTCGCCGGCAGCGGCTGGGGAGCCCTGGAGGCGGCGCGCCGCCGACGCCACGGCCTCGGCTGGATCGACGGGGCAGGCACCCCGTTCGCGGCGGACACCATCACCGCCGTACAACAGCCGTGGCTCGACCTGCTCGAGGGCGGCACTCGGTTCGACGGAGAACCCGGCTTCGTGCGCGGCGAGGACTGGGAGGCCCTCTGCGCGGCGAGCGGGGACGGGGCGGTCTCCTCGCTGCATCGCGCGATCATGAGACACGCGGCGGGCGACGGTGGTGCCGCGGAGTCGCTCTACCGACACTCCCTCCTGCGCGGGCCGAGCGCGCACGCCCACCGGGGACTCGCGCGACTTCTGGGGGCGGCGGGCGACACCGAGGGCGGGCTCGAGCACTACCGCCTGGCGTGCGCTCTCGCACCGGGCGACACGCCCCAGCGCATCGAGGCCGTGTCGGCGGCGCTCGCCGCGGGATCCGTAGACGCCGCGCTTGCGCTGCTCGGGTCGGATCCGTCGATGAACGGCCGGCTTCGCCTGCTCCGCGCCCAGGCCCTCGCGCTCGCCGGGGATGGCGCCGGGGCGGCGGCGATTCTGCGGGAGGGAATCGAGGTCGCCGACCTGCGGGAGGGCGAGAACGCGATGGCCGAGCTGTGGCTCCGGGTGCTGCCCGCCGAGCCGGTTCCGCCCGACTACCAGTTCAGCATGACCGAGGAGGGAACCGGATGACCGGCATCGCCATTGTCGGGCGCGGCGCGATGGCGCAGGCGCACGCGCGGGCGTGGAGCGAACTCGGGCTCGGTGACAACATCGACTATGTCAACACCCTGACGGCGGGGCCACCGCTGACATTCGCGCCTCTCGCCCGGTTCGAACCGGACCTCGGCGTCGTGCTTCGCGACCCCGAGGTGCAGATCGTGTCGGTGTGCACTCCCACTCCGAGCCATGCCTCGATCGCCATCGACGCCCTGCGGGCGGGCAAGAGCGTATTGCTGGAGAAGCCGATCGCGCTCACGATCGCCGACGCGGTGGCCATCCGCGACGAGGCGGCGCGCAGCCAGGGGGTGCTGATGGTGGCACACGTCGTGCGCTTCTTCGCGGGCTACCGGGTGATCCGCGAGACCTTCGAGGCCGGCACGCTGGGAACCGCCCTTGCCGTGTCCGCCGGTCGGTTCAGCCCGGCCCCTCGCCCGTCGACCTGGTGGCACGACGAGTCGAAGTCCGGCGGAATCGTCGTGGACTTCAGCATCCACGACTTCGACCAGCTGAATCTCTTCCTCGGTCGTCCGCTGTCGGTGTCGGCGCGCCGGGCTCGGCCGGATGGCCCTGTCGAGGCGACCGTGGACTACGCGGGCGGCGGCGTGGGCCGTGCGACGGGCTTCATGGGGATGCCGACGGGTTTCAGCTTCGCGTCTTCGCTCGACGTGGTCGGCAGCGCGGGTCTCGCCGACCATCGGTTCTCGGGCGTGCTCCACCCGGTCGCGTCGGATGCCTCGGCTCCGGACGCCGTCCAGGATTCCGTGCGGGTGCAGACCGCGGCGGGCACCAGCGAGCGGGCGATCCCCTCTCACAATCCGTACCGCAGCCAGGCCGAATACTTCCTCGAGTGCGTGCGCACGGGGGCCGCGCCCGACTTCTGTCCGGTCGATGACGCGATCCTGGCGCTTGCCGTGGCGCTCGCCGCGAAGCGGTCCCTGGGGTCCGGAGCGCCGGTGGGGGTCGAGACGGCCTGACCGGAATTAGTCGATGAGGTGGTCTTCGAGGAACGACGCGGTGCGCGCGAAGGCGAGTGCCGCGGCCGCCCCATTCACCTTCTCGGGAATCGTCGCGTTCGCGAACGAATGAACCGTGCCGAGATAGCTGAACTGCGAGACCGGTGTGCCGTGGTCCTTGAGCCGGTCGATGAAGCTCTCCGGATCCTCGCCCTCGTCCCACTCGTCGACCTCGGCGAACTGCAGGAGCACCGGGCAGGGGATCACGCCGTGCTGCGCCGGCCCGAGCGTCGCGTAATAGGCGACCACGGCATCCGAGGATCCCCCCTGCGCGTGCAGCAGGGCCAGCCAGCCTCCGGCGGAGAAGCCGACCACTGCCACTCGCTGGCTGCCCTCGGCCCGGGCGGTCTGGATGATGTCGTCGACGGTCGAGAGCGCCGTCGCGACATCGAGCTGGCCGAGCAGCTGCTCGGCGGTCGCCTCGTCGGTGGTCGCCACGCCGTCGAAGAGGTCGGGCACCACCACGCGGTAGCCCTGGTGTTCGAGCCCGCGGGCATAGTTCTCGAGCCAGGGCAGGCGCCCGTACCAGTCGTGCAGCAGCACCACGAGCGGGCCGCCTGGTTCGCCGTAGTAGAACGGGACGCCGGGCGAGGGGATGGGAACGATTTCGGTCATGCCGGCCCTTCAGAGAGCGGAACGGGTCTCGTTTCCGCCACTCTAGCCGACGGGTCGGCAGCGGTGAATCTAGGCCGAGGCCGTGGCGAGTTCCGCCTGCAACGACCAGTCCTGGTCCTCGAGAATGACCTGCGCGCTCGAGCCCGAAGTGACGTTGACCACAATGGGCGCCATGAGGTTGAGACGTGTTCCGGCCTCCCCGGGGTTCGCCACGACGAGCACCATGGCATCCTCCGGGGCGGTCAGTCCGAGCGCCGCACAGTGCTCGTCCGAGAGCATCGGGCCGTAGTCCGGCAGGAACACCGCGGCATCGAGCACGAAGAGCCGGATGCCGTCGTTGTGCACGGCGCGCAGCGAGTACAGGCCGGTCGCACCCTCGATCTCGGTGAGGGTGAAATCGGTGAGCGGGTCGAGGCCGGGAGGCGGCGTCACGAACGTGAGTGCGGCGCTCAACGGAGGAAGTCCATCAGTGTGGGCTGCAGGGTGCGCGAGGTGATGGCGAGGGCGGATTGGTAGGTGACCTCCTGCTGCTTGAGCTGGAGTACCACCTGGCTCAGGTCGACGTCTTCGATGGACGAGCGCTGCGCCTCGAGCGCGTTCGACTGCTGCAAGTTGGAAGCCTCCGCTTTGTTGACCTGGGCCTGGTTGGCGCCGACGGCACTCTGCTGGGAGAGCGCGGCGGTCATGTGGGTGTCGATGGTGGCGAGCTGGGGGCCCACGTTCACGCCGCTGCGCAGGTCGGCGACGATGTTGTCCACGAGGGCGAAGACCGAGCCAGGTCCGGTGCCGAAGACCGCGGCGCCGTCGGCGTCCACCCGCACGGTCGTGCTCCCGTCGAGGCGACGCGTGACCGGGGTTCCCGTGCCGGTGAAGGCGTAGCTCGAGTCGAACGCGACGCCGGCATCTGAGGTACCGGCGAACACCGTGCGACCGGCGTATTTCGCGTTTGCCTGGCCGAGCAGATCCGTCTTCAGGCCCTCGAGCTCTTTGGCGATGGCCTCCTTGGCCGCCGGCGAGAGCGCACCGTCGTTCGCGCCCTGCACGGTGAGGTCGCGGACGCGGCGGAGGATGTCGGTGGTGCTGGAGAGGGCGGCATCGACGGTGGTGAGCCACGAGTTTCCGTCGTCGATGTTGCGACCGTACTGGGCGGTGGCCGCCTGATCCACTCGCACCCGCAACGAGTCGGCGGTGCCCGACGGGTCGTCGGAGGGCTTGGAGATCTTCTGCTGGCCGGACGCGAGCGCCTGCACCCGGGCGAGTTGCGCTGCACTCGACTGGAGATTGCGCTGGGAGGTGGCCATCATCGTCTGGCTCGTCACTCGATTGACCATGGGCTATCTCCCGACGATTCCGGTGTGGTTGATGAGGGTGTCGAGCATCTCGTCGACCGCGGTCATCACGCGAGCGGCGCCCTGGTAGGCCTTCTGGAACATCAGCATGTTCACGTTCTCCTCGTCCATGTCCACCGAGGAGTTGGCGAGCTGCGCGCCCGAGGCCGAGGTTGCCGCGGCCTCGGCCAGGGTCGCCTGCTGCACGGCGGATTTTGTGGCCGCGCCGATGCCGGTGACGAACTTGGACCAGACGAAGTCCGGGGAGGTCGGTCCGCTGCCGAGCGCGGCGATTGCCGAACCGTTGGAGCCATCCAGGGCTCCGGAGCCGGCCGTCGCCGTGGCGATGTCGCCGACTCCAGTGGCCAGCACCGAGAGGCCGAGGGCGGCTGGGCCGGTGGGCGCTATGGCGAAGAAGTCGAGGCCCGTCGCCCCGGTGGAGGTGACCCCGGCCGAGTGCACGGAATTGACCGAGGTGGCGAGGTAGGTGGCGAAGGTGTTGTAGTTCGCGGCGGCCTCGGCGAGGGCCCCGCCCGTCCCTGTCGCGTTCGCGGCGGCGAGGATCGCCACGGCACCGGCCATCTCCCCGGATTCCGCGCCGACCGGCACGCCGGGGCGGTTCGTCCAGGCGAGCGCGACCGGAGTGGCTGCGGCCCCGGCCATGATGTTGCTGCCGGTGACCGTCACGGGCTGGAAGGTGTCACCGGAGACGAGGGAATTGCCGCCGATGAGCACGTCGGCGGTGCCATCCGGGAGCACGCGCACGGTCGCGCCGGTGAGGGCCGCGATCGTCGTCGTGAGGGTGTTGCGCTGGTCGAGCAGTTCGTTGACCGAACCGCCGGTGGCGAGCGTGCTTCGGATGCGAGCGTTGAGGTCGGCGACCTGGGTGCCTGCATCGTTGAGTTCGCGGGCCATGCCGTCCAGCTGCCCCCGCACCTGCGTCCACTGGGCATCGACGGCCTGGTAGCCGTTCGCGATGTGGGAGGCGAGTGCGGTGGCATCCGAGATCAGCACGCCGGCCTGGGCCGGCTTGCCGGCGTTGTTGGCCATCCCCTGCCAGTCCGCCCAGAAGCCGGTGAGCTGGGCGGAGAGCCCGTTTGCCCCCGGCTCCTGCAGCGAGCCGTCGACGGCGCTGAGCGCGTTGGCCTTCACGGCGAGGTTGCCGGAGGTCGCGGCGGAGTTGCGTACCTGGGTGTCGAGGTAGATGTCGCCGAGGCGGGCGACGCCGGTCACGGCAACGCCCTGGCCGATCCGCACGACGCCACCGGAGAGCCGGCCCACCTGGGAGAGGGCGCCGAGCGACGAGGTCGTCACCCGCTGGCGGGTGTACCCGGTTGTCGTGGCGTTGGTGATGTTCTGTCCGACCACGGACAGGCCCTGCCGGGCGGCAGAAAGACCGGTGTAGGCGGTGTTCAGGCCGCTGAAGGTGCTCACGCGCGGGTCCTCACAGGGTCAGGTCGAAGATTCGGGCGGCACCGGCCGGTGCCGCGGAGGTTCCGTTCGAGTCGTAAGTACCCGCCTCGGTGACCCCGTCGGACTGCGCCTCCTGCACGAAGCGGATGGCGGTGCGGAGGTAGTGCTCATTGAGGTCGCGCAGTTCGCGGATCTGGTTGGTCTGTTCGGTCATCGCCCTGAGGTGCGAGCCGAGGATCTCGGCCCATGGCCCCTCGGGAGCCGCGTCCACCAGCTCGCGCAGGGTGGCGTTCTCGTGGGCTCCCCACTCGGCGGCCACCGAGGCGACCTCAACAGTGCGGGCGAGGCCGGCGGCACGGAGCCGCTCCATCACCTGTTCGACCTCGCGGGTGGCGTACTGGAGCCAGCGGGTCTTGCCGGCGGTGAGCAGGAACTGCTCCTCCTCGAGCTTGAACGTCAGGAGCTCGAGCAGCTCTCGCTCGCGCCACAGGCACGCCGACAGTTCATTGACACTCATGGCACTCCAAGTCCGGTTGATCATGTGGACGAAGGCGTGCACAGTTCGCGCTGCCCGCCGTCGGGTATCCACCTCTTCCACGGTTGAACTATCGGCAAGGGTACTCCGCGCGTTAGTCGAGACCGTGGCTGGGTTCCAAAAATCGCCCACCGGCAGCTGTCCGCTAGATGGAGGACTTAACCGGCGGAATGGGGTACACGAGCCCCCGGACTGGGGGCAGGAATCAAGCAAACAACGGGGAAACGACTGGTTTTCCGGGGGTCAACCGCCTATAGAGTCGCAACAGATCGAGGCCAACGGCCCACCGATTCCACTGCTTCACCACCCGAGAATCACCCGAGACCGACCCGAGCTTCACCACGTTCCACCGGCACGACACGCGCTTACCCGAGCAGATCTGCAAGTCGGCACTCGCCCCGATCGGGGCGGCCGCCGAAATCATCATCGTCCAGTTTGCACACGGGGGCCAGGCAACGTGAATCGTACAGAACGCAACCAGTTGGTTGTCGACAATCTTCCGCTCGTCGGGTACCTCGTCTCCGAGGTCTGGGCACGGGCGACGCACCTCTCCCGGGACGACCTGGCCTCGGCCGGCGCCGTCGCCCTCATCACCTCCGCCGACTCGTTCAACTCCGAGCTCGGCATCCCGTTCGGCGCCTTCGCCCGCCGCCGCATCATCGGCGCGTTCGCCGACGAGATGCGCTCGAGCGACTGGGCCACCCGCGGCGCCCGCCGCCGCATCAAGGAAACCATGGCCGTGCAGGAGACCCTCACCGCCGCCCTCGGACGCGTTCCGAGCATCGACGAGATCGCCACGGCGATGGGCGTCGACCGCGGCGAGGCCGAGGCCGGTCTCGCCGACGCCTCTCGCACCGTCTCCGCGCTCGACGACACCACGGCCGAATACCTCGTCGCCGACACCGCGCTGCCCGAGGAGTCGCTGCTCTCCGCCGAGCGCCTCGGGTTTCTCAGCGCCGCCGTCGTGGCCCTGCCGGCGAAGATGCGCTACATCGTCAACGGGATCTACTTCGAGGACCGCTCGGTGAAGGAGCTCGCCGACGAGCTCGGCATCACCCACTCCGCGGTGTCCCAGCAGCGCGCGGAGGCGATCCGCCTGCTCAAGGACGGCCTCGAGACCCACTACTCGGACACAAGCGCCGAGTACACACCCGTCTCCCGCATCGCGCCGGCCACCCGCAGCGCCTACCTGGCCAGAGTGGCGAACAATGCCATGGCAGGCATGGCCAACCTCGCGCACCCCGCGCGGGCCAACGCGGCGGCATCCTGAATAAACAAAAAAAGAATTTGGTGTCGCGCCTAACGCCCCAGGGTGTTCGGCCGATAACTCTCAGTGTCGGACCACGGATGGGCCGATTCGAATAACCCACCATCACGGAGGAATACATCATGGGTATGCAGGTCAACACCAACATCTCGGCACTCAACTCGTACCGGAATCTCAGCAACACGCAGAACGATCTCGCCAAGTCCCTCGAGAAGCTCTCCAGCGGTCTTCGCATCAACCACGCGGCGGATGACGCAGCTGGTCTCGCAATCTCCCAGGGTCTGCAGTCGCAGGTCGGTGGCCTCACGGTCGCCAGCCGCAACGCGCAGGACGGCATCAGCGTCATCCAGACCGCTGAAGGTTCGCTCTCCGAGGTTCAGACCATCCTGCAGCGCGTTCGTGACCTCGCTGTTCAGGCCGGTAACGACTCGAACAACACGGACTCCCGCGCGGCCATCACCACCGAGGTCACGGCGCTCACGACGGAACTCTCACGCATCGCGGGCGGCACGAACTTCAATGGCACCAACCTGCTCGATGGTTCCAACAACTCGCTCAGCTTCCAGGTGGGTGCGAACGGTGGCGCGAGCAACCAGATCGTCGTCGACCTGAGCGGCGCGAACGTCAAGACGGTAGCAGCCGCACTCACGGCCGGTGGAACCGGGGCGTCGAGCGTGGTTACCGCTGCGTTGGTCACGGGTGCTCAGAAGTTCTCGATCACCGAGGCAAGCGGCAGCACCAGCACGGTCAGCGTCACGCTGGGCGCCGCGGGAACCTACAAGTCGGCACAGGATGTGGCGAACGCATTGAACTCGGACTCCGGTTTCAAGAGCTCGCTCTCGGCAACCGTCGATCTGACCGGTGCTCTTATCGTGAACGCGAAGTCGGGTGGAACCGTTGTCGGTGGAGGAACCGCTGGCACGCAGGCCTCGGCCGGTACCGGGCTTGCGGTCGCGACCGCCGGACCGTCGAGCACGCTTGACTTCACCTCAGCAGCAACCTCGGCGGCCGCAATCACCGCCATCGACACGCAGATCACGAAGATCTCGACCGCTCGTGCCACCCTCGGTGCACAGCAGAACCGTTTCGAGAGCGTCACACGCAACCTCGCCATCTCCACCGAGAACCTCACGGCGGCGAAGTCGCGTATCACCGACACCGACATGGCGTCTGAAATGGTCAAGTACACCCGCTCCAACATCCTGGCCCAGGCCGGCACCGCGATGCTCGCGCAGGCCAACCAGGGCAACCAGGGCGTGCTGCAGCTCCTCCGCTAGAAACGGATAGCTCGGCCGGCGTGTAACAACCAACGCCCGGCGGCTTGTCGCGGAGGGAACTGGACCTCTCGATGTGATGGCCGCCGGGCGTTTACCGCACCACTAACCAACGATCGCCATAAGACGAAGGGACACGGCCGATGGGAATTTCCCTCGACGGGCTCTCCAGCGGCCTCGACACCACGTCTCTCATCAACCAGCTGATGACAGCCGAGGCGGCACCACAGGACCAGCTCAAGGCACAGGTCACCAAGACGAACACCGTCGTCACCGCACTCCAGGGGCTCAACAGTCGCCTCGCTACCCTCGCGGATGCGGCGGCCACCGTTGCGAAGGTCGGCAGTCTCGACCTGTACACCGCCTCGAGCTCCTCTCCTGCACTCTCCGCATCCGTCGCCACCGGGGCCGCAGCCGGCGAGCTCCAGGTGGTGGTGAGCGCACTTGCCTCTGCACAAGTTGGCGTCTCCGCGGCCATGGCCACCTGGCCCTCGCCCTCGACAATCACCATCGTCGGACACTCTGGTACTCCGCTCGAGATCACTCCGGCCTCGAACTCCCTCGACGACGTCGCCTCAGCCATCAACGGATCCACCGCGGGAGTGACCGCCACAAAGGTGGCCTCCGGCGTCGACGGCTCCGGCACCACGCTGTACCGCCTCCAGTTCTCGAGCAAGACCACCGGGGCCGACTCCGCGTTCACCGTTTACCAGGGCAGCGCTGCGGATGTTGCGGCGGGCACCGCGACGAATGCGCTGGCTGTGCCGGGCGCCGCCGTGATCAAGACCGCCGCTGACGCAAGCGTGACTCTCTGGAAGGGCACCGCGGCAGAGCAGGTCATCACTTCGTCCACCAATACCTTTTCCGACCTGCTCCCCGGAATCACTGTCACCGCCGCGACAGCGTCGGCCGACCCCGTGACTATCACGGTGTCACGGGACGACACGCAAATCAGCGCTGTGGCCAGTGGACTCGTCGCCTCGCTGAGCTCCGCGTTCGTTCTCATCGCCGCCCAGACCGCCGTCTCCACGAGCACGGATGCGACGGGCAAGACGGTCACCTCGGCCGGCGTGTTCGCGGGGGACAGCACTGTCCGCGGAATCCGTCAGAGCGCGCTGGATGCCGCAAGCGCGCCGATCAACGGCCACTCGCCCGGCGAATACGGGATTGTGCTCAGCAAGACCGGCACCATCAGCTTTGACCAGGCCAAATTCTCCGCAGCGATGGCATCGGATCCGAAGACGACCATTGCGGCCATCCAGACGATCGCCACGCGCCTCTCGGCGGCTGCGACCGCTGCATCGGACAAATACACCGGTAGCCTGACGAGCAAGATCACCGGCGACCAGAGCCAGGTAAGGAACCTGGGCGACCAGATTTCCGCCTGGGATGTGCGCCTCGCCAGCCGAAAGAGCACGCTGCAGCGCAACTACTCCGCGATGGAGGTCATGCTGAGCAACCTCAAGTCGCAGTCCGCCGCACTCAGCTCGCAGCTCTCCTCACTTTCGACTTCGACTTCGACCGGCACGACGGGATAGGGACCATGACGATGACGATGAGCGCACAACGCTCCCAATACAACAGCGACGCGATCCTGTCCGCCTCCCCGGTGCGCCTGCTCACGATGCTCTACGACCGCCTGCTTCTCGACCTCGGTCGTGCCGAGATCGCCCATGCTGCCGAGGACTGGCCGACGGTCTCCTCGAACCTGCTGCACGCCCAGGCGATCATCGCCGAGCTCACCTCGTCGCTGAAGGTGGAGCTGTGGGATGGCGGCCAGGGCCTGCTCTCGCTCTACAACTACACGACGAGCCTCCTGGTGATGGCGAATGTGAAACGCGACGCGGCGAGCATCCGCGAGAGCATCGAACTTCTCGAGCCGCTCAGGCAGGCCTGGCACGAGGCGGCGAGCCAGCTCTCGGTTCCGGATCGCGGCGCGTCGACCGGCGAAAGCCGGGAGCTCGGAGTTGCCTAGCTCGAGCGAGAGCTGGGACAACTGGGCATCCGTGCTCACCGCGATGGAGGAGAGCATCGCCGCGTCCAGGTTTCCGGCGCGCGCCGACGCCGAGGACTACGGCGGCGTGCCCATCTGGGTGATGCCGAGCTACCTCGGACCGATGCCACCCGACCTGCGCTCCCGCGCCAACCGCATCTTCAGCGAGCAGCAGGCGTCGATCGACAGCGTCGAGGAACGCAAGAGGATCACCGGCAGGCACCTTGCGGCCATCGAGGCCGTTCCTCCGGTGAACCCGGGCGGGCCATCCGCCTACCTCGACGTCACGAGCTGACCCCCCCCTTCGGGGCGAACGGCTAACGTCCGATTCCGCTCGGCCGATAGCTGGTAATACAGAGCACGGATTGCTCACCGAAAGGCCACGGATCGGCCGTATTGTCCTCGACGACGAAACGGACGACTGTGCTCGAATCGGTTACTTCCGCCGCGCTCAACAGCGCACTGGACGGACTGGCGCTGCGGCAACGGACCATCGCCAACAACATCGCGAACATCAACACCCCGAACTACCACGCCAAGCGGGTGCTCTTCGAGGATGCCCTCGCGAAGTCGGTCGACGCCGGCAACGGCCATGTCACCGCCTCCGTCGCGCGGTCGCTCGAGCCGACCCAGCTCAACGGGAACAACGTCAATCTCGACACCGAGACCCTCTCCAACGTCGACACGGTGCTGCGCTACCAGTTCGCGAGCCAGGCTGCAGGGAACGAGTTCTCTGCCATGCGCGCCGCGATCAGGACGAGCTGATGACCTTCGACGCGATCGGAATCGCGGCCACCGGGCTCACAGTGCACCGCAAGTGGCTCGACGCCGTCGCCGACAACATCGCCAACGTCAACACCGCCAAGCCGACGAGCGGGGCCGCCTTCCAGGCTCGCTACGTGGTCGCGCAGGAGGGTGAGGGCACCACCGGTGTCTACGTCAAGGGCGCCGCCTTCGGAAGCGCGGAGGGCCGACTGGTCTACGAACCGGCGAACCCACTCGCCGACAAGGAGGGCTACGTGCGCTACCCAGACATCGACCTCGCCTCGCAGATGGGCCAGCTGATCATGGCGCAGCGCGGCTACCAGGCGAACGCCGCGGTCGTGGACCGTGCGAAGGAGACCTACCAGGCAGCACTCCAGATCGGACGCAGTTGATGAACATCGCAGGAATCACGTCCGTCCAGGGCGTCACGGGCACCGGGTACCTCCCCTCGACCACGAGCCTCGGTGCGAGCAACTCGTCGGGTTTCGCCACCGAGCTCTCGAGTGCCGTCGATGGCCTCCAACAGCAGCAGTCGATCTCCAACGACCTCGCCATCAAGGCCGTCACCGGCAACCTCGACGACATCCACAATGCGACGATCGCGGCGACGCGAGCGCAGGTCACCCTCGAGCTGGTCGCCGCGGTTCGTAACAAGGGCGTCGACGCCTTCAACGAGATCATGAGGATGCAGTCCTAATGCCCACCCAGGTCAGCACCGCGCTCCGGCGCCTCGCGCACACCATCCGCGAGTTCACCATCGCGCAGCGCACCGTCGCGATCATCGGCGTGGCCGTTCTCGCCCTCGGCGTCGTCGCGCTCACCTTCTGGATCACGAAGCCGGCCTACACGCCGCTCTTCTCCGGCCTGAGCGGAACGGACGCGAACACCATCGTCGAGCAGTTGCGCACCGACGGCGTGCAGTACGAGATCACGAACGGCGGCGGCACGATCATGGTGCCGGAGGCCAACGTGTACGACGAGCGCCTCAAGGCGGCCGCGGCCGGCCTGCCCTCCTCGACGACCGGCGGATATTCGCTGCTGGACAAGATGGGTGTCACGGCATCCGAATTCCAGCAGAACGTCACATACAAGCGCGCGCTCGAGGGCGAGCTCGCGAACACGATCATGGCGATGAAGGGCGTGAAGACCGCCTCGGTTCAGCTCGCCATCCCCAAGGACACCGTCTTCGTGTCCGAGAAGGCCGACCCCACCGCCTCCGTGTTCATCGCCACCGACAACGGCGTGACGCTGACCGATGAGCAGGTGCAGGCCATCGTGCACCTCACCTCGGCGTCCATCGACGGCATGAAGGCCACCGACGTGTCGGTGATCGATGCCCAGGGCATCGTGCTCTCCGCGGCCGGTGTCACGAGCGGGACAGACGGCAAGGTCGCCTCGGACTACGAGTCGCGCGTGCGTTCCTCGGTGCAGGCGATGCTCGACAAGGTCGTCGGGCCGGGCAACGCCACGGTCGTCGTGGCCGCCGACCTGAGCCAGA
The DNA here is from genome assembly GCF_008040105.1 of Lacisediminihabitans profunda. Classification (GTDB taxonomy): domain Bacteria; phylum Actinomycetota; class Actinomycetes; order Actinomycetales; family Microbacteriaceae; genus Lacisediminihabitans; species Lacisediminihabitans profunda. The sequence continues at coordinate 64,730 of NZ_VRMG01000009.1, read as the reverse complement.
ACTCCGGCCAGCGCACCGAGGAGTCGTTCACCTCGCCCACCGACGCCCCCGCGCTCAACGAGTCGTTCTCCAGTGACGCCAGCGGCGGGGCCGCCGCCGGCGGCAACTCGAGCACCGGCGTTCTCGGTCCGGATAACATCGCCGTGCCGAGCGGCGTGCAGACGGGAACCGGCGTCACGTCGCAGTCGGTCACCAAGAACAACGCCATCAACAAGGTGACCGAGTCCACGACCATCCCGGCGGGCGCGATCACACGGCAGACCGTGTCTGTGGCCCTCAATTCGACCGTCGCCTCCGGACTCAACATCGCCAACATCAAGGCACTCATCAACGCCGCCGCCGGAATCGACAAGACGCGCGGCGACCAGGTGGCCGTGGAGGTGGTGTCCTTCAACAAGATGGGCGCCGTCCAGGCCGCGAAGGCGCTCGCCGCGGCGGATGCTGCGGCCACCGCCGACCGCACGGCCGGCATCATCCGCACGGCGATCACCATCTTCGGCATCGCCATCCCGGCGACCGTCGCCCTGTTCCTCATCGCCCGCCGCCTGCGTCGTCGCAACGAGGAGGAGCAGGAGCTGCGCGACCTGGGCGAACTGGCCGAGATGCGCGCGATGATGAACGACCAGACCGTGCCGATCGCCCTCACGGCGCCGGCCTCCGCCCCGCTCACCTACACCCAGCTTCCGCCGGTCGCCCCCGGGGACAACGACCGCATGCGCGCCGAGATCGACGCCCTCGCCGGCAAGGACCCGCAGCGCACCGCCGACTTCCTGCGCGGACTCATGGATGACAGGCAGCCGGCATGAGCGAGGTGACCGCCGTACTGACCGGCACCCAGAAGGTCGCCGTCGTGCTGATGAACATGGACCCGCTGCGTGCCGCGGAGGTCATGAAGCAGTTCAATGACGCGGAGGCCGAGGAGATCGCCGCGGAGATCATCCGGCTGCGTCGGGTCGACGCCGCGGTGGCCGAGCGCACGATCGAGGAGTTTCACGAGCTCACGATCAAGGGCGGCCGTGGCGCCCGCGGCGGCAAGGACTTCGCCGCCGGACTGCTCGAGGCGTCGTTCGGGTCGGAGCGCGCGGCGGGGGTCATGAACCGCGTCGCCTCGTCGATGGCGGGCCGCGCCTTCGAGTTTCTCGACACGGCTGAGCCGGGTCAGCTCATCACGCTCCTCGACGGCGAACTTCCCCAGACGATCGCGCTCGTGCTCGCGCACCTGCGCCCGGAGCACGCGTCGCCGGTGCTCTCCGCCCTCGATCCTCAGCTGCGCACCGATGTCGCCCAGGCGATCGGCACGATGGGCACCGCGGCGCCGGAGGCCGTGCGCATCGTGGCCGACAACCTCAAGCAGCGCGCGAGCGCCGTCGTCACCGCGCGCGAGACCACCGATGTGGTCGGCGGCATCCAGCCGCTCGTCGAGATCATCAACCGGTCGGACGTCTCGACCGAGCGCGCGGTGCTCGACGGCCTCGACGGCCTCGACCCGCAGCTCGCCGAAGAGGTGCGCTCGCGGATGCTGACCTTCGCCGACCTCGTCAAGTTCGAGCGCAAGGACGTGCAGCAGGTGCTTCGCGGCATCGACGCGGCCGTGCTCGCGGTCGCCATGAAGGGTTCGTCCGAGGCGGTCACCGAGGTCATCCGCGCGAACATCTCCGAGCGCAACAAGGAGATCCTCGAGGACGAGATCCAGGCCCTCGGCCCCGTGCGCATGACCCAGATCGAGGAGGCGAGGGCCGAGGTGGTCCGCGCCATCCGCGACCTGGAGGCGCAGGGCATCATCACCGTGCAGCGCGGCGACGAGGACGACTATGTCGATTGACCAGGAGTTCTTTCCGGTGACCTTCCCGGCGCTGCGCAGTCTCGAGACGGACCCGTTCGAGGTGCAGTCGCGGGCGAGCGGGCACGCGGCCGGCTATGCGGCCGGACTGCGCGCGGCATCGGGCGAGCTCGCGGAGCGCATCGCCCGCCTGGACGCGGAGCACGAGGCGGCCGTTCTGCACGGGCGTGCCAGGATAGACCGGGTCATCGCCGTGCTCGGGGCGGCCGCGAGGGCTCTCGACGAGCGCACCCTCCCCCTGATCGAGGGCTCGCAGGACGCGCTCGCCGCGGCCGCGATCGAGCTCGCCGAGGCGATCCTCGGCTCCGAACTCAGCCGGGACGAGAACTCGGCGCGCAGCGCCCTGACCCGGGCGCTCGCCGGGGCGGACTCCACGACAGTGCGAGTGGTGCGGATGAACCCCGTCGATCTCGCCGGCCTCGACGCGGACACCATCGCCGCGACCGGGGTGCTCTTCGCCCCGGACGATTCGCTCGCCCGCGGCGACGCCGTCACCGAATTCGAGGTCGGCTACCTCGACGCGAGGATCTCCACCGCGCTCGCCCGCGCGAAGGCCGCCATCGCGGGGGAGGCATCGTGAGCGTCTACCGCCCGCATCCGCAGCGCTTCGCCGCCGCGCTCTCCGCCGGCCGTCCGGAACGCGTCGGCGTCGTCTCCTCCATCGTGGGCCTCGGCCTCGAGGTGTCCGGCCTGGACTGCGCGATCGGCGACCTCGTCACCATCGGCGACGGCGCCCTCGACGCCGAGGTCATCGCGACGACCCGCACCGGCATCCGGTGCATGCCGCTGAGCCGCATGACCGGGATCAACGCGGGCGCCCCGGCGAGGTCGCGCGGAGTGCCGATGCTCGTGCCCACCGGGAGCGGCCTGTTCGGCCGGGTCATCGACGGCCTCGGCCGTCCGATCGACGGCAAGGGTCCGCTGCGGCCGGACGCCCTGGTCCCCCTCGACAACGACAGCCCATCCGCCATGCACCGCGCCCGCATCGACACCCCGCTGCAGCTCGGCGTGCGCGTGCTCGACACCCTCACGACCGTGGGCATGGGCCAGCGCATCGGCCTCTTCGCCGGGTCGGGCGTCGGAAAGTCCTCGCTGCTCTCGATGATCGCCCGCGGAACGGATGCCGAGGTCTCGGTGATCGCGCTCGTCGGCGAGAGAGGTCGAGAGGTTCGCGAATTCCTCGAGGACGACCTCGGCGCGGAGGGCCTGGCGCGCTCGATCGTGGTCGTGTCGACCTCCGACGAGCCGGCGATGATGCGGCTGCGCGCCGCCTTCGTCGCCACCAGGATCGCGGAGTCTTTCCGGGACGCCGGGGCGAACGTCATGCTCATGATGGACTCGCTCACCCGCGTGGCGATGGCCCAGCGCGAGATCGGCCTCTCGGTCGGCGAACCGCCGGCAACCCGCGGCTACCCGCCGTCGACGTTCTCCCTCCTCGCGCGGCTGCTCGAGCGCGCGGGCACCGGCGAGAGTGGCTCCGTCACCGGCATCTACACGGTCCTCGTTGACGGCGACGACCACAACGAGCCGATCGCCGACGCGGCCCGCTCCTTTCTCGACGGCCACGTCGTGCTCGACCGCAAGCTCGCCGTCGCCGGGCACTTTCCCTCGGTGGATGCCCTCGGCTCGATCTCCCGGGTCGCCTCCCGCGTCAACTCGGGCGAGCAGACGGCCACCGCCGGCTTCCTGCGCAAGACCCTCGCCGCGCGTCGCGCCGCCCAGGACCTTCTCGACGTCGGCGCCTACCAGCGCGGCGCGAACCCGCTCGTCGACGCCGCCGTCGACCACGAGGGCGAAATCAACGCCTTTCTGCAGCAGCGGATGACCGAACAGTCCACCGCGCACGACGCGTGGGCCCAGCTCAACCGGCTCGTCAGCACACTGGGAGGCTCATGATGGCCAGAATGTTTCCGCTAGCGGGATTGCTCCGCCTGCGACAGATCCAGCAGGATCAGGCGGCGAGCGACCTCGCGTCGGCCAACGCCCGCGCCAACGAGAGTTCGGCGAGGCAGCGCCGCGCCCGCGCCGCGCTCAGCGTCGTGCCGGCCGAGGCCACGAGCGCCGCGGTTCTCTACGCCGTCGCCGCGGCCCGCGCGTCCTCCCGCAGCATGCTCGCCGAGCTCGAGGCCCTCGACTCCATGCACCGCGCTAGCCGCGACGAGGCATCCGCGGCCTTCACCGAGGCACGAGGGAGGTCCGTCGGCCTCGAGAAGCTCGAAATGCGCTTCTCGGCCGCCGTCGCTAGCGGCGAGATCGTGGCCGAGCAGGCCGTGCTCGACGAGATCGCCTCCACCGGATGGCACCGCTCGCGGTCGGAGGCCCCCCAGTGACCATGGTCGGGCTGCTCGCCGCGCCGCCGTCCGCGTCGGCGCCGGCCACGAAGTCGAGCCCGGGCGCGGCGGGGCTCTTCGGGGCCGCGCTGACCGGCGCGACCGCCGCGCTCGCCGGGTCGAACGCCGCCCCGTCGACCGACACGGCGTCGTCGAAGGACACCGCGTCGCCGAAGGACACCGCGTCGTCGAAGGACGTCGCTCAGTCGACAGGCACCGCGAAGTCGAAGGACGCCGCTCAGTCGACTGGCACCGCGCCGGCGACCACCGATTCCTCCACCCCCGCCGACCCCGGAGCGCCGGCCGTGGTCGATCCGGCCGCACTCGCCGCGGCCCTCACGTCCATCCCGGCCGCGATCCCCGTTCCGGTGCCGGCCGCATTGCCTGGCGCGGTGAAGTCGACGCCGCCGTCGGCGGCCACACCCGCCAGGTCGACCGCGGTGCCCGGTGCGGTCGAATCCGCCCCGGCGGCCCCGGCCCTCCCGGCCTCGACCGCGGCGATTGCCGCGACCGCGCCGGCCCCCCTGGCCGCCCCCACAGACGGCAAGGGCGGGAAGGCGAAGAGCGCCGCCCCCTCCCCGTCCGTCGCCCCGTCGCCGGCCGGGCCCGCGACGGAGACCGCGATGCCGCCCCAACCGGCACCCGATTCACCCGGCGCGAGCACGATCGCGCTCGCGCCGGGCACCAGCCCCGCCGCCGTGCCTCCGGCGGTCACGGTCCCGGCGGCCTCGGTCGCCATTCCAGCTACCCCCGCGGTCGTCGGGCCGCCCGCGGCGGCCGTCGTCTCCGCGAGCTCCCTCCCGGCTCGGCAGTCGCAGGAACGCGGAGCGGAGGCCGCGACCGGCCAGGCGCCCGCCGTCGCCCCCGCCCCTGCTCCGGTGGCCCAGACCGTCGCTGCGCCGGTCGCCGTCGCACCGGCCGCGGCTCCGGCCGCGACGCCACCGCTCGCGACCCAGCTGTCCCGCCCGCTCTTCACTCTCGCCACCGCACCCACTGGCGAACACACGATCGTGGTCACCGTGGCCCCGGACAGCCTCGGACCCGTCACCGTGCGCGCCCAGGTGAGCGCCGACGGCATCCGGGTGGAGCTCTTCGCGCCCACCGATGTCGGGCGCGACGCTATCCGCGCCATCCTGCCCGACCTCCGCAGGGATCTCGCGAGTTCCGGGCAGAACTCGAACCTCAACCTGTCGTCGCACAACCAGCCGACGGACCGCGGGGACGGTGGGGCGCCGCGCGAGCGGTTCGCGCCCGAGCCGCCGCGTCAGCGGGAGACCGCCCCCACCACGGAACAGACGCCCGCCTCCCCGCGAGGTCCCCACGGCACGTCAACGACCATCGACGTGATGGTCTGAGAACAAGGAGGAGGCAATGACAACCGACCCCATAGGCATCGTGGCGCCAGCCTCCTCGCCCGTATCGACCACCGGCATCTACACGACCGGTGCGGCACGCAGCCCATCGCAGTCCATGGATTCCGAGGTGTTCATGAAGCTGCTGGTGACCCAGCTGCGCAACCAGGACCCGAGCGCGCCGATGGACAGCAACGCCATGATCGCCCAGACCACGCAGCTCTCCATGATGGAGAAGATGACCCAGCTGTCGACCACGAGCACCGAGGACTTCTCGCTGCAGATGCGCATCGCGGCGGCCAACATCGTCGGCAAGCAGGTCACCTACACCGGCAAGGACGGCGCGACCGTCACGGGAATCGCGAAGAGCGTCTCCTTCGCCGGCTCGGTACCCCAGGTCAGCGTCGGGGGCGTCGACGTGGCGCTCGACCTCATTTCCGGCATCACCACAGCATCCGCATAATCCGTCTCCGACTCCAACCGAAAGGCAGCATCCCATGCTTCGTTCCCTGTACTCCGGCATCTCCGGCCTTCGCTCTCACCAGACGATGCTCGATGTGACCGGCAACAACATCGCCAACGTCAACACCACGGCCTTCAAGGCCTCGGCCACCCAGTTCCAGGACACCCTGTCGCAGATGACGCAGGCCGCGGGCGGCCCGCAGGCCAACGTCGGTGGCACCAACCCGGCCCAGGTCGGACTCGGCGTGCGCGTGGCGGGAATCTCCACCAACTTCGCGCAGGGCTCCACCCAGGCGACCGGCCGCGCGGAGGACCTGATGATCTCCGGCGACGGTTTCTTCGTCACCAAGCTCGGCGCGTCCACCCAGTACACCCGCGCCGGTTCGTTCGGCTTCGACTCGGCCGGCCGTCTCACGGCGCCCGGCGGGGCGATCGTGCAGGGCTGGAACGCGGTCAACGGTGTCGTCAACGGGGGTGGCGCGCTCAGCGACATCACCCTGCCGCTCGGCACCGTGGCGCCTGCCGTCGCCACGACCTCGGCGACCGTCACCGGCAACCTGCCCGACGACGCGGCGGTGGGCACCGCGCTCGTTCGCGACAAGCAGGTCTTCGACTCGGCGGGCGAGGCCCGCACCGTCACCCTCACCTTCACCAAGACGGCGGCGGGCTGGGATGTCGCGGGGGTCGACCCGAACGGATCCACCGGCGCCACGTCCCTCACCTTCGCCAGCGGGGTGCAGACCTCCGCGGGAACGATGACGATCGGCGGAATCGCCGTCGACATGAGCAAGCTCACCGGGTTCGCCGCCCTCACGACGGTCTCCGTCAGCAAGCAGGACGGCAGCGCGGCCGGCACCCTCCAGTCCTACACGCTCGGCCAGGACGGTACCCTCGTCGGCTCCTTCAGCAACGGGGCCTCGCAGGCGATCGCCCGCGTCGTTCTTGCCACCTTCACCAACCCCGGCGGGCTGGAGAAGGCCGGCGGGTCGTCGTACAAGGCCACCTTCAACTCCGGCAACGCCGAGATCGGGGCGCCCGGTTCCGGCAGCATCGGGTCGATCACCAGCGGTGCCCTGGAGATGTCGAATGTGGACCTCTCCCAGGAGTTCACCAACCTCATCGTCGCGCAGCGAGGCTTCCAGGCCAACGCGCGAATCATCACCACCTCCGACGAGGTGCTGCAGGAGCTCACCAACCTCAAGCGTTAGTCGGCACACTGAGTCGGCCGTCCCCCCTAACCATCGGGCGGGGGCGGCCGATAGTGCTGTATAAGGGCCCAGGAAGGGCCCACTACACGAAACAGGGATGTGCTCATGATCGTCGTCACGCGGCTGAATGACAGCCAGTTCGCGATCAATCCGGATCTGATCGAGCGAATCAACTCGAACCCGGACACGACCCTGGTGATGGTCGACGGTGCCAAATACATCGTCACCGAATCGATGACCGAGGTGATCGATCGCATCCTGCACTACCGCGCGACCGTCATCGCCCTGACACACGAGCTGTCCGCGAGCGGCCGCCTTCCGGCCAGCCGACCGTTCGGCATCGTCGACGCGGTGGAAGAAGAGGACGAGGACGGCGACGGTCACGTTGAGCTCGACATCCCCGTGACCCTGCGCCCGAGGAAGATCTGATGGATCCGGCAACCCTGATCGGCATCGCCGTCGCGTTCGGCGCGCTCTATGCGATGCTCACCCTAGAAGGTTCGGCCATCAGCGCGATCCTTCTGCCGGCTCCCATGGTTCTCGTGTTCGGGGCCACCATCGCCGTCGGCATCGCGAGCGGCACGATCAAGGACATGCTGCTCGCGATCAGGGCGCTTCCCCGCGCCTTCACCGGCAAGGTTCCGAAGCCGCACGACACCATCGACCAGGTGGTGGCGCTCGCCGAGAAGGCGCGCAAGGAGGGACTCCTCTCGCTTGAGCAGGAGGCCGAGAAGGTCACTGACCCGTTCCTGCGCAACGCCCTGCAGAACATCGCCGACGGTACAGACGGCGAGGAGCTGCGCGAGCTCCTCGAAGACGAGATCGCCACGCGAACCGCCTCGGATCGCATCGCCGGCAAGTTCTTCACGACCCTCGGCGGATTCGCCCCGACGGTCGGCATCATCGGCACCGTCGTCTCGCTGACCCACGTGCTCGAGAACCTGTCGACGCCGGGCAAGCTCGGTCCGCTCATCGCCGCCGCCTTCGTCGCGACGCTCTGGGGCCTGCTCTCGGCCAACTTCCTCTGGCTGCCGATCGGATCCCGCCTGCGTCGTCTCTCCGACCTGGAGAACGCGCGGATGTCGCTCATCATGGAGGGCGTTCTCGCCGTCCAGGCGGGCAGCCAGCCCCGACTCCTCGGCGAACGCCTCCGCGCAATGGTGCCGGCGAACGCGTTGCCGAAGACCCCGAAGCTGTCGAAAGCCGCCTAATGAGCGCCCGCAGGCAGAAGCATCACGAGGAGGCGGAGGAGCACGGGCCGGACGAACGCTGGATGGCCTCGTACATGGACATGGTCACAGTGCTGATGTGCATGTTCATCGTGCTCTTCGCGATGTCGACCGTCGACTCGGCCAAGTTCATCGCCCTGCGTAACTCCCTCGCCACCGGGTTCGGGGTGAAGGACATCGGCAAGATCGACACGGCCAAGGGAACCGTGGTGCAGCCAGACAAGGCGGTGAAGAACTCGGAGAGTTTTGCGCCGTCCCAGCTCGCCACGCAGGAGGTCGACTCCCTCAAGGCCCTCCAGGCGGCGATCTCCGCGAACCTCACCGCCAACGGGCTGACGAGCACGGTCACGTTCCAGATCACCGAGCGGGGACTCGTGATCCGCCTGGTCGGCTCGCAGACCTTCTTCGACACCAACAGCACCGCCCTGATCGGGGTCGCCCCCCAGGTGCTCAACGACATCGCGCCGGCGATCGTCGCATCGCCGTATGAAGTGTCGGTGGAGGGCCACGCCGACGCGCGCCAGTCGACGAGTCCCTACCCCACCAACTGGGAGCTCTCCTCCGGGCGGGCCGTGTCGGTGTTGCGGCACCTCGTGGAGGTCGGCGGCATCCGGTCCGACCGGATCGGCGCGGTCGGCTATGGATCGTCCCGCCCGATCGCAACCGGTACGAGTCCCGAGGAGATGGCCAGGAATCGGCGGGTGGACATCGTCGTGCTGTCCAACCAACCCGAGGGGGTGCGGGCGCTCATGCCTGGCATCGTCGCGGCGGAGGCGGCGGCGGCCGCCAAACCGCCCGTGGACCCGCCGACCGGGATTGCGCGATTCACCTTACCGGTGGGGGTCCCCGGCCGATAGTTCGCTGTGTGACGGTCCAGGAACAGATTTCTATCGGCGTGCCCGCGAACGAGGGTACAGCGGCCGAGCCCTATGACTTCCGTCGCCCAACCACTCTCGCCCGCGAACACGCCAGGGTGCTTGAGCTCGCGTTCGAGACCTTCGCCCGGCAGTGGGGCACGCAGCTCACCGCCAAGGTGCGCGTCGTCTCGCACGTGACCTGCGAGCAGGTCGCGATGCAGACCTACGACGAGTACGCCTCCGGCCTTCCGGCCACCACGGCGATGGTGTTGTGCGTGCTCGACGGGTCGAACGCGAAGGCCGTGATCCAGTTCCCCACCTCCTCGGCGCTCGCCTGGGTGTCGTACATGCTCGGCAGCAACCACGCGCAGGTCGCGCCGGACCGCAAGTTCACCAACATCGAGCAGGCCCTCGTAAGGCGACTGTTCGACGACGCGCTCGAGGACCTGCGCTACTCGCTCGGCTCGTTGCTCGTCACGTCCATCGCCGTCGACGCGATCCAGTACAACTCCCAGTTCGCCCAGGCCGCGGCCACGGCGGATCTCATGATCGTTGCCACCTTCGCCATCCGGGTCGGCGACAACGTCGCCACCGCCACCCTCGCCATCCCGGCAGCGGTGCTGCTTCCCCAACTGGGCCAGGCCAATCCCACGAGCACCGTCGCGAACGCGCGGCAGCTCATCTCGGCGCAGATGTCTGCCGTACCCGTCGAGGTGTCGCTGCGCCTCACCCCGGCCATCGTGCGGCCCAGCCGCATCCTGACCCTCGCCGTCGGCGACGTCATCAAGATTCCGCATCCCCAGCACCGACCGCTCGATGTGACCATCGACGGCCAGCCGATGGCACGGGCGGCGGTCGGATCCAACGGCTCCCGTCTCGCGTGCGTCGTCGTCACCACCGAGGAGAAATCGTGAAGAAGACCACCGCCACCGACCCGCGCGCCAAGGCAGCCGAGGCGCTCGCCAGAACGCTGCCGAGCACGAGCGTCCTCGAGGCGATCGCCATCGAGGGCCACCCGGCGGGACCCCTCGACTCCGCCGTCGTCGCCTCGTTCGTCGGCGACCGCTCGGCGGACCTCGCCGTGATCCTGAACGACGCGGAGTCGATGAAGGCCGCGGCCGGCACCGACTCGGCGCTCGTGTCGATGGTGGACGTGCTGCGTCCGGCCCTCGAGGCCGCCGCCGCCGTGCTCGGCACCGGTGTCGTCGCCGACTCGCGCATCGAGGACGCGACCGCGCTCTTCCAGGACCCCGCCACCGAGGTGTTCGCCCTCTCGAGCGAAGGGGTCGCGGCCGGCTGGTTCGCCATCCGCATTCGGGAGAACGGCGTCATCACCGGCGCGAACACCATGTCCGACGAGTCGATGGCGATCAACCTCGGCCGCATCAGCAACGTCGAAATGGCGCTCACCGTGGAGATCGGCAAGACCAGGATGTCGGTGCGCGACGTGCTGAGCCTCGAGCCCGGCGCCGTGATCGAGCTCGACCGTTCGGCCGGGGCGCCGGCCGATGTGCTGCTCAACGGCCGACTGATCGCCCACGGCGAGATCGTGGTCGTCGACCAGGACTACGCCATCCGCATCACCAAGATCCTCGACGTGACAGAGGGTCTGAGCTAAGTGGAGTCGGTCTTCCTCGCGCTTCGCGTTCTGCTCTCCCTGGCCGCCGTCCTCGGCGTGCTCTGGATGCTGCAGCGCCGACTGACGAAGGGCGCTCGGGCCTCGCGCGCCACGAAGCTCATCTCGGTGGTCACGCGCCAGGTGATCGCCCCCAAGGCCTCGGTCGTCGTTCTCGACGTCGACGGCAAGCGGTTCCTGCTGGGAGTCACCGAGCAATCGGTGACCGTGCTCAACACGAGCGAGCTGCCCACACCGATAGTGGCGGAGAGCGCCCCGGCGCGTCTGACCGCCGTGCCACAGCCCGCGACCGACCCCGCGGCGGCGACCGCGCCGAAGACCGCAGTGGCGTTCGGCCGCGCCATGGCCGACGCCGACGGCAGGGCCCTGGGCGGCCAGTCTCTGGGCGCGGGCGGCTTCACGACCGGCCCGCTCGGCAGCTCGATCCTCTCCCCCACCACCTGGAAGCGTGCTGCCGCAGCCCTCCGGCAGGGTCGATGAAGGCGCCGACGAGCCCCTGGCTCTCCGGCCGGGCGGCGCGAATCCTCGTGATGGTGTTGCTCGCCGTGGTGGTGGCCGCCGCGCTCGTCATGATGACCGGCAACGCGAGCCACGCGGCCATCGTGCCGCCGACGCCGCCCGTCGACCCGATCGCGCCGAGTGGCGGTGGCGTCTCGGTGAACATCAACGGGCCGGACGGCACCCCGTCGTCGGCAATCGTCACCCTCGTCGGAATCACCCTGCTCTCGGTGGCCCCGGCCCTGCTGCTCATGATGACGTCGTTCACCAAGATCTTCGTCGTGCTGGCGATGGCGCGCAACGCGCTCGCGCTTCCCTCGATCCCGCCCAACCAGGTGCTGGCGGGACTCGCCCTGTTCCTGACGCTGTTCATCATGGCGCCCATCCTCACCGACATCAACAACCATGCGGTGCAGCCCTACCTCAACGGGCACCTGGGCTTCAACGACGCCGTCACCCTCGCCTCGACGCCCCTGCGCAAGTTCATGCTCGCGCACACCAGGGAAGAGGATCTCGCCCTCATGACGCGGGCGGCCGGCCATGCCAACCCCAAGGACCCGCAGTCCGTTTCGCTTGTCACCCTCGTGCCCGCGTTCATGATCTCCGAGCTTCGCGCGGCCTTCATCATCGGCTTCGTGATCTTCGTGCCGTTCCTCGTGATCGACCTCGTCGTGTCGGCCGCTCTCATGTCCATGGGCATGATGATGCTCCCGCCGGTGATGATCTCCCTCCCCTTCAAGATCCTGCTGTTCGTGCTCGTCGACGGCTGGGGCCTCATCATCACGACCCTCATCTCGAGCTACAAGGGGGGCTGATGGACACCAATGCCGTCATGGACATCGCCCTGCAGGGGCTCATCATCGCCGCCAAGCTCGCCGCGCCGATCCTGATCACCGCGCTCGTCGTCGGTTTCGCCATCTCGCTCCTGCAGTCGATCACCCAGATCCAGGAGGTGACCCTCTCCTTCGTGCCGAAGGCGATCGCGGTGGCTGTGGCCCTCATCGTCTCCGGGCACTGGATGATCTCCGAGCTCGTGTCGTTCACGCAGGCGATGTTCGACAAGATTCCCTCCCTGCTCGGCGGCGGTTGACATGGCGATCACCCTCAACTTTCCGTGGATCGAGGCAGTGATGCTGGCGTCGGTGCGCATGATCGCGTTCCTGGTGATCGCGCCGCCGTTCTCCCACAACGCCTTCCCGCTGCGGATCAAGGGCATGCTCGGCCTCGGCCTCGCGCTCGCCGTCGCCCCCCAGGTGGCCCGCAACTACGTCTCGCCGAACACCGGCCAGTTCATCATCTCCCTGCTCATCGAGCTCGTCGTCGGGGCGCTCCTCGGATTCCTCGTGATGCTCGTCTTCTCGGCGATCCAGTCCGCCGGCAACCTCATCGACCTGTTCGGCGGATTCCAGCTCGCCCAGGGCTACGACCCCCAGCTGATGATCAACGGCGCCCAGTACACCCGGCTCTTCCAGATGACCGCGCTCGCCCTGCTCTTCACCAGCGGCGGCTACCAGCTCATCATCGGCGGCCTCGCCCGCAGCTTCACCGCTCTGCCGGTGGCAGGCGGACTGAATCTCGCCACGCCCCTCGCCGCCGTGACTGCGGCCGTCGGCCAGATGCTCCTCGCCTCCCTGCAGATCGCCGGTCCGCTGATCGTCGTGCTCTTCCTGGCGGATGCCGGACTCGGCCTGCTCACCCGCGTCGCCCCGGCGCTCAACGCCTTCGCCCTCGGCTTCCCGCTCAAGATCCTCATCACCCTCACCCTCGGCTCCGTCGTGTTCGCGGCCATGCCGCGCATCGTCGAATCCATCACCGGGGACGCCATCGGCGCCCTCGTGGGGGTGAAGTAGATGTCGGACGTCGGAGAGAAGACCGAGCAGGCCACCGAGAAGCGCATGAAGGAGGTGCGCTCGAAGGGGCAGCTCTCCAAGTCGCAGGACCTCACCGCGTGGGTCGGCGTCGGCACGGCCGCCGTGATGATTCCGGCGACGGTGTCCGCCGGTGCCAACGCGGCATCCGCGCAGTTCGCCGCGGTCAAGGATGCCGCGATGAACCCGGACCCGACGAAGGTCCTGGAGGCCCTCGGCGCCGGACTCGGTTCGATGTCCGGAGTCGTGCTGCCGATGCTCGTGGTGGTCGCCGTGGCGGTGCTCGCGGCGGCCGCGGCCCAGGGCGGCATCCACTTCAAGAAGATGGCCGGCAAGTTCGAGCAGTTCAACCTGCTCAGCGGCGTCAAGCGCACCTTCGGCGCCGAGGCGGCCTGGAACGGGTTCAAGGCGCTGCTCAAGACCGTCGTCGTGGGGGTGGTGCTCATGACGGTGATCCAGGGCCTCATGCCGATTCTGATGACGGCCGGCGGACTGCCGGCCAGCGCGCTCATCAAGGCTGCCGGCGACGGCACGGGCGCCCTCGTGCAGTCTGCGGTGGCCGCCGGGCTCATCCTCGCCGCCGCCGACGTTTTCGTGGTGATGCGTCGCAACCGCAAGAGAACCCGCATGACCAAGAAGGAAGTGCGCGACGAGAACAAGAGCTCGGAGGGCGACCCGCTGATCAAGGGGCAGCGCCGCGCGCGCCAGCTCGCGATCAGCCGCAACCGGATGATCGCCGCCGTCGCCACCTCGGACGTCGTGCTCGTCAACCCCACGCACTTCGCCGTGGCCCTCAAGTACGAGCCGGGCAAGTCGGCGCCCCGCGTCGTCGCGAAGGGTGCCGGGATGATCGCCGCCCGCATCCGCGAGCAGGCGGAGACCGATCGCGTGCCGATCGTCAAGGACATCCCGCTCGCGCGGGCCCTGCACGCCGCCTGCGACCTCGGCGACGAGATCCCCGTGGAGCTCTACAACGCCGTCGCCCGAGTTCTCGCGTTCGTGCTCTCCCTTCGCACGCGCGGCTCGAGCCGCGGGGTGCACCAGATGCCTGAACTCACCATGACCGCAGGAGGCCACTGACGTGAACCGCAATCTCTCCAAGCTCGCCGTTCCGGTGGGGGTCGTCGGCATCATCCTGCTGCTCGTCGTGCCGGTGCCCGCCGTCGTGCTCGACGTGCTCATCATCCTCAACATCATGCTCGCGCTCGTCACGCTGCTCACGACGATGTTCGTGAAGAAGCCGCTGGACTTCTCGGTCTTCCCGTCCCTGCTTCTCGTGGCCACCCTGTTCCGGCTCGGCCTCAACGTGGCATCCACTCGGCTCGTGCTCGGCCAGGGCTATGCCGGAGAGGTGATCGGCGCGTTCGGCCACGTCGCGGTCGGCGGCTCGATCATCATCGGCGCCGTGATCTTCCTCATCCTCGTGGTGATCCAGTTCGTGGTGGTCACCAAGGGCGCGGAGCGCGTGGCGGAGGTGGGCGCGAGGTTCACGCTCGACGCCATGCCGGGCAAGCAGATGGCGATCGACGCCGACCTCAACGCCGGACTCATCACCGACACCCAGGCCCGCGAGCGGCGCGCGGAGGTGTCGGCCGAGGCGGACTTCTACGGCGCGATGGATGGCGCGTCCAAGTTCGTCAAGGGCGACGCGATCGCCGGAATCATCATCATCATCATCAACATCGTCGGCGGGATCGCGATCGGGATGCTGCAGGGCGGCCTCTCCATCGGCGACGCGGTGGCCAAATACACGCTCCTCACCATCGGCGACGGCCTCGTCACCCAGATTCCCGCGCTGCTCATGGCGGTGTCCACCGGCATGATCGTCACCCGCGCGAACGCCGAATCGGACATCGGGTCCACGGCAGCCGCCCAGCTCACCCAGTCGCGCAACGCGCTCATGATCGCCGGCTGCGCCGCCATCCTCATGGCGCTCATCCCCGGCATGCCGATCATCCCGTTCGTGGTGATCGGGGCGAGCCTGCTGCTCCTGGCCCAGCGCATCAAGGTGCGCGAAGAGGCCAAGCTCACCCTCGAGAGCGCGGCCGCCGGCCAGGCCGACTCCTCCCAGGTGGTGACCACCGAGTCGCTCATCGAGCAGATGCGCGTTCACGCTCTCGAGATCCTGCTCGCACCGGATCTCGTTGACATCGTCTCCGACGCCTCGGACGACCTCCTGGCCCGGGTGCGGTCACTGCGTCGCAAGATCGCCATGGACCTGGGCATCGTGGTTCCGCCGGTGCGCACGCGGGACAGTGTCGAGCTGCCGCCGGCAACCTACGTGATCAGGATCGCCGGTGTCGAGGCGGGCCGAGGCACGGCGCCGGCCGGAAAGGTGCTCGCCCTCGGCGACGCCCTCGAAGGACTGCCGGGCGCGGTCACGATCGAACCGGTCTTCGGGCTCGCCGGAAAGTGGGTGCCGAGCGAGATGCGGCACAGCGCCGAGATGAGCGGCGCCACGGTGATCGACCGCGTGTCCGTCGTCGTCACGCACCTCTCCTCGATCATCACGAACAACGCGGCCCGCCTACTCACCCGGGAAGACGTTCGTGTGCTCACCGAGGGCGTCAGGGAGGTGAACCCGTCGGCGGTCGACGAGCTCGTGCCCGGCCTGCTCAGTCTCGCCGAGGTGCAGCGGGTTCTGCAGGGCCTGCTCACGGAGCAGGTTCCGATCAACGACCTCCCCAGGATCTACGAGGCCCTCTCGCTGCGCGCGAAGGCGTCGACGGATCCGGAGGGGCTGATCGAGGCCGCCCGCTTCGCACTCGGCCCGGCCCTCACCGTCAGCCACCTCGACGGCCAGACTCTGCGGGTGATCATGATCGACCCGATGCTGGAGCAGTCGATGCTCGAGGCGATGCGGCCTTCGGAGCTCGGGACCCAGATCGTCATGGACCAGGCCGGACTCGAGGCCGTGCTCAACTCCACCAAGGAGGTGGTGGCGCGGCTCGAAGCGAGCGGTTCCTCCGGTGTGCTGGTCTGCGCGCCCGCGCTGCGTCCGGCCATCCGGCGCCTGGTCTCCGCGCAGACCGGCGGCCTGCCGGTGCTGTCGTACCAGGAGGTCACCTCGGCCAACGTGAACATCGAGACGGTGGGAGTGGTGCGTGTCACCGAATCGATTTCAGCTTGAGGGCACGTCGCTCGACGAGCTGAACGCGCGGGTGCTCCAGGAGCACGGCCCGCACGCCCAGGTCGTGGCGGTGCGCGCGGTGACGACGGGCGGCATCCAGGGCTTCTTCGCGCAGCGTCGATTCCAGATCGAGGTGGACGTGCCGGATGGCACGGCGCGGGACGTGCACGCCTTCGACCTGCCGACCCGGGCGGGCCTCGCGGCGCTGCTCGACGATGCGGACAGCGTCGAGGCGCACATCCGGTCCGCCGACACTCTGCCGGATGTGTCGACGTCGTCGGAGAACTTCGACACGCTGATGGCCGATCTCACGCTCAACACGGCACCCCCGCCGCCGGACCTGCCGATCGCCACGGCGAGGGCCCCCCGACTGCAGGCCCCTCTTTCGGCGCCGGGCGACCTCGTGATCGTGGTGGGTCTGGGCAGCGATGCGCTGACCATCGCCCGCGAGATGTCCCTCGCCTCCGGCGCGTCCGAGCTGCGGGTGGCCGGTGAATGCTCGTCGGACGGGGTGAAGCGGCTGAGCGATCGTCGCGGGGTGCTCGCCGCCCGCGCCCAGGGCGTGCGCGACCAGTTCGGCATCATCGTGGCGCTCGGCTTGCAGCGGGTCGGGCTGGATGAGGCCGGGGCGGACGCGCTCGAGTTTCTGCAGGGCGACCAGGTCTGGGTGGCGGTGGATGCGGGCCGGAAGCCGGCGGATACCGGTCGCTGGGTGGCCGCCGTGGCCGCGATCAGCCACGTAGATGCGGTGGCCGTGATCGGCCGCGGGGCCACCTCCAGTCCCAACACGGTCAACGAGCTTGGTCTCCAGGTCGGCTGGGTGGAAAGTGGTTCGGTAGGCTGACCTGATGCTGGTGCTGACGCGTAAGGCCGGGGAGCGCATCCTCATTGGCGACGACATCGTCATCACCATCCTCGACAGTCGGGGTGACGGCATCCGGATCGGCATCGATGCGCCCCGGGGCGTCAAGATCCAGCGCGAAGAGGTGCTGCGGGCCGTGACCGAGGCGAACCTCGCCGCGGCGAAGGCCGACGAGGGCGACGAAGACCGCATCAAGGCGGCGCTCGGGCTGCTTCCGACGGCGCCGCAGGCGGCCGCCCCGCTGGACCTCGCGCCAGAGGCCTCCGCCGACCGCGAATAGGGCGGCGACGAGTTCCGGCCGTCCGTGCCCTCTTCCCGTCCGGATGGCCCGGACTGCGGCAAGTCACTCCGCGCGCATCACCCAGAGCAGCGCCCAGAACAGCGCCCAGCCGGAGTCCTGACCGGGGTCAGTCCGCCGTCGGTCGCACCCCGATCGTGTAGCGCACCTGCTGGCTGAGGGAGAAGCCGCCGCCGTCGGCCGGGGCCGTCGACAGCCGCTCGGCCGCCTCTTCGAGCACCTCGGCGCGCATCTCCTCCGGCACGGACTCCCAGTGGGTGCGCTGGCCGTGCGACCAGGTCCAGCGACGCCATTCCTCGGCGCCGGAGAACCGCACGGCCTGCTCGAGGTGGGCGGTGCGCACATCGACGAAGCCAGCGTCGGCGAACAGCCGCTCCACGCCGGCGTCGCTCGCGAACGGGCCGCGCGCCCCGCTGGTGCGGGCGTCGAGAAGCTGGGGCGGGAGGTACGGGGTGAAGACGTCGTCGAGCCGCTCCCACGCCGCGTCCCGGGCGCCGAAGGTCGAGACCCCGAGCCGCCCGCCCGGCACGAGCAGGCGCAGCCAGGCGGCGAGGGCGGCAGGCGGATCGGGGAGGAAGAAGAGAACGAGGGAGGCGACAGCCAGATCGAAGGAGGCCTCCGGCAGCGTGGGGCCGCTCGCGTCGTCGACGACGAGAGTCAGGGTGTCGATCCCGCGTTCCGCCGCGTCCTGCCGCGTCGCCTCGATCATCCGCTCCGCCAGATCGACCCCGGTCAACCGACCGGTCGGGCCGACCGCGTCGGCGAGGGGCCAGAGGGCCGCGCCGCGCCCGGTGCCGAGGTCGAGGGCGCGCTCTCCGGGTCGGGGGGCGACCTCCTCCACCAGTCGTTCGGCGATCGGTACGAACCACGGCACGCCGACGGCATCGTAGGTGTCCGCCACCCGGTTGAAGAGGGCCGCGACCCTGGCGCTGTGCTGGTTGACCTCGGGGGAATCCATGCGCCCAGTCTGGTCCTCGCGGCAGTCGGTGAGAAGGCCTCGACGCGGGTTGGACTACCCCCGCGGCCAGACGGGGAGCACCGTGCGCTTCCAGGTGGAGTTCACGACGACGGCACAGGAGCCGTACCAGGCGAACGCGGCGGTGAGGAACCCGATCCAGCCGCCGAGCCGGCTGACGCCCACCGCGCCGGAGAACTCGCCGATGGTGAGGGCGAGGAACGTGAGCGAGAGCGCGACGAACACCGCAAGGATCACACCGTTGGTCTTGAGGGCGGCGACCGTCATCAGCACGGTGAAGATCGTCCAGGCCAGCAGGAAGCTGCCGACGCCGGCGGCACCGGCCTCCTTCGCGGCGGCCGGGTTGGTCTCCAGCCACCAGAAAGCGAGCCAGAACGCGCCGTACGACGTGAAGGCGGTCGCGCCGAACGTGTTGCCGCTTGCGAATTCCCACATCCCGGCGGCGAGTTGGGCTATTCCTCCGTAGAACAGCGCGATCCCGAGCACGGCGGCTCCCGCGGTGGGCACGATGCCGGAGTTGGCGAGGCTGAGCACGAAGGTGGTAAGGGCGAATGCACCCAGGCCCAGAGCCCCGGGATCGGCAAACGATGGACGGGCGTGCACGGCGTGGTCGGTGACGGGGATCTCAGTGGTGGCGCTCATGCGAATGACACTCCTGCTCTTCGTCTCCGGCGGCGTTGCCGAAGAACACCCGAGCCACCCTACGCCCCCGTTCGGGGGTCATCGTCCGGCGCAACGCGATGTTCACCCGGTGGATCTTGTCGTGCACCGGCCATGGTGCTTGGCTTGAAGCATGGCCGCCATACCGGATCATCGGGTGATCGTGTTCCTCCAGGAGAACAAGACCACCGACTTCTACTTCCCCACACTCGCCGAATGGGGGGCCGAAGTCGCGAACAACGGCCGGCTGTTGAGCGCGGCGCCGAACTTCGACCAGCCGCACGATCGCAACGCGTGGGTGCACTACGCGATGGGCGACTATCCGGCCCTGGCGGCCCAGGTCGACAACGACACCGTGATCCCGTTCTACAGCTGGCTGGCCAAGCAGTTCACCTTCTCGGACCACCACTTCGGATCCGGGTCCAACTCCACCCCCGGGCACATGCTCGCCGTCGGCGGCCAGATGCCCACCCTCAAGAACCCCCCATTCGTCGGGCCGCATCCGGTCTGGGACATCCCGTCGATCTTCACCGTCGCCGAGTCCGGCCATGTCAGCTGGGCGGCGTTCCCCGACCAGGGCGGCTACCCCACCAAGTTCTACAAGAGCCTCTCGACCACCCCGGGATCGGCCAACGTGTACCCGCCGAAGGACTTCATCCCGATGGCGAAGGCGGGCGAACTGCCGCGGGTCTGCGTCGTCTGGAGCCCAGCGGGCTATGACGAGCATCCGCCGCACGTGAGCGACCCGAGCTACGCCACCAGGGGCCAGGACCTCGTCTGGCAGCGCGTGCAGGCCGTGATCGACGGGGGCGGCTGGCAGAACACCACGTTCATCATCACCTGGGACGACTGGGGCGGGTACGCCGACTCCGTGCCGACACCGGCGATCGAGACGGTGCCGGATGCGCTGCACCCCGGCGGGTTCGCGGTGATCGGCGGGTCGCGAATCCCGCTGATCATCTTCGGAGGCATGGTCGAGCAGGGCATCGACCCGGAGTGGCATTCGCACGCCTCGATCCCGAAGACCATCGTGGACCTGCTCGGGCTCCCGCCGTTCGGGGTGCCCCGAGTGGACCACGCCCCGTCGCTCGCCCACCGAGTGCGGCCGACGCTCTCGCGGCCGGCGCCGCCCGAGTTCGGAAGCACGATAGTGCAGCCGACGCCGCCCGCTCCCCCTCCCGTCAAGGTCGCCCCCGCCCCCTGGCCGGAGCCGCTCGGCGTGACCCTGCACGCGCTCGTCACCCTCGACGGCTCGACCCTGCCGGCGCCCCGGGACGGCATCGTGCACCCGAATCCGCCGAGGGCGCCGAAGCCGCTCTGATCGCTCGGCGGGAACGCCGGCCGCGACACACCCACGCCTCGGGTGCTCGCCCGGCGAGGATCGCGGCGCAGAATGGGAGAACACCACCGGGGAGGACGGCGCAGCAGCAATGAGAGCACGTGCGGTGGTAGCGGCGGTCTTCGCCTCGGGGTGCATCCTCGTGGCCGGCTGGGAGTCGGGCGCGTGGCATGACGCGGCCCTCCACCCGGCATCGGCGGCGGCCACCCCGACGCCGACCGTCACCCTCCGCTCGGCGTCGCCGACTCCCGTGGAGAGCATCCCCGCCCCGGTCGAGGCGACGGCCACGCCGAGCCCCTCGCCGACACCCACGGCAACCCCTACCCCCACCGCCACGCCGAGCCCCGTTCCGCCGCCGGTAGCCCCGCCGGTCGCCCCGGCGCCGGCACCCCCTCCCGTCGCGGCCGCCGGCACCTTCCCCGGTTCTCTGGTCCAGACGCCGTACGGCACGGTGCGGGTCGCCGTGACGATCGCGGGCGGGCGAATCACCGACGTGCAGGCGCTCAAGCTCACCGACGCGGGCTCGACCTCGGTGCAGATCAGCCAGTACGCCGCGCCGATTCTACGATCCGAGGTGCTCGCATCCCAGTCGGCGCGCGTGGCGGGGGTCAGCGGTGCCACCTACACCTCGGTCGGCTACCTCTCCTCGCTGCAGGCCGCCCTCACGAGCGCGCACTTCGGGTAGCCGACACGATCAGAGACGGGCGAGCCTGGCTCGCGCAAAGCAGTACAGACCGTAGGCGACGAGCCCAGCGCCCACCAGCCAGAGGATGGCCGGGCCGTACGGCAGTGCCACGAGCGCCTTGAGCGCCCCGTCCAGGCCGGTCGCCTTGCTGGGATCGATCGTGACTCCCGCAATGACGAAGACCGCGCCGGTCACCACGAGCGCGATGCCCTTGGCGACATATCCCACCACGCCGAGGACGACGACCACCCGACCCGCGGTCGGCGGCACGGTGATGTCGTCGGTGAACTTTCTCCTGGCCCCCTTGAGCACGAAGTACAGGCCGATGCCGGCGATGCCGAGTCCGAGCAGGATCAGAACGATGACGCCGCCCGGGGTCGCGATGAGCGTGCCGGCGAAGCCGCTCGTGCTCTGGGCGGCATTCGTGGATCCGCCGTTGGCGAAGGTGAGCGCCGTTGCGGCGACCGCGAGATAGGCGATCCCCTTTCCCCACTCGGCAGCACGGTGCGCCCACCGGCTCTTCGGGTCAGACCCGCGGGCGAGCAGTCCGACCACCAACTGCCAGAGGCCGAGGGCGGCCAGGCCGACCACGACCACCCAGAGCAGAATGCGCCCGCCGGGGGTTGCGGCGAGTTGCCCCAGGGCTCCGGACTGGTCGGCCTGGCCGCCCCCGGCACCGGTCGCGACGCTGATCGCGATCGCCCCGATGAGAATGTGGAGGAGCCCGTTGACGGCGTAGCCCAGACGGGCGAGCGCCCGAAACAGCCGATTGTTCTTCGCCCCTCGCGCCGCGGAGGTGGCCACCCGATTTGCCATCGTCCCAGCCTAGTCAGCCGGGGATTGCCACGGTACACAGACGCAACACTCAGGAAGGTTTCCTAGCCTCGAACTGATGACCCTACAGACGACGAGCGAACGACAGGCCACTGCGACCCCCGCGAAAGGCGCGGGATCGAGCACTCGCCTCACCGCTCTCGACGGTCTCCGCGGTGTTGCCGCGATGGTTGTGGTGCTCTACCACCTGTACCTCGTCGCGGAGCCAGTGCTGCTGAAGGCGGGCGGATCCGGGGTGGGAAGCCCCATCTGGTGGATCTCGCAGACACCCCTCAAGCTGTTCAGCGCCGGGTCGGAGGCCGTGCTGGTCTTCTTCGTGCTGAGTGGGCTCGTCGTCGCGCTGCCGGCCCTCGGCTCGAAGGGCTTCACCTGGGCCGGATTCCTCAGCGGGCGCCTCGCGCGCCTGTACATTCCGGTCTGGGTCTCCATCGCCATCGGAACCGTGCTGGTCTGGATGATTCCCCGTGACCAGTCCGCGGTCACCGCGGGAACGTGGATGGACAATTCCCAGGCGACCTCGATCAGCTGGGGCACCCTGCTCGACGAGGCGAGCCTCACCCGCGACTCCTACGGCGTGAACAATGTCCTGTGGTCTCTCCGCTGGGAACTCGTCTTCTCGGTGCTGCTGCCCCTCTTCGTCGCCCTCGCCATCGTGGTGCGCCGCCACTGGGCGATCGCGATCGCGGCCGCCTTCGTCGTCAGCACGGTCGGTGTGGTCTCGGGCATCGACGCCTTCCACTACCTCCCGGTGTTCTTCATCGGCACGATCATGGCGGTTCGACTGGATGCCATCCGGGAGTGGACGAAGCGCCGCCTGCTTCGCCCGCACTCCGGCCGGTGGGGGGCGGCGCTCGTCGTCGGCTCACTGCTGCTGATCGTCGGCCACTCGCTCCTTCGGCCGCTCGTTCCGGGC
Organism: Lacisediminihabitans profunda; assembly: GCF_008040105.1. Taxonomy (GTDB): domain Bacteria; phylum Actinomycetota; class Actinomycetes; order Actinomycetales; family Microbacteriaceae; genus Lacisediminihabitans; species Lacisediminihabitans profunda. Next base: position 41,753 of record NZ_VRMG01000009.1, on the reverse strand, counting down.
GGTTCGGTCGCCGACACTCTGCTCAGCCAGCTCTCGGTGCTCGGTGCCGCGGGATTCGTTCTCGCCGCGATCGGCGTGCGGCCGGTGCGGTCGGCGCTCGAGTCCCGCCCCTCCCAGTGGCTCGGCCGGGTCTCGTTCAGCCTCTATCTCGTGCACATGCCGATCCTCGCCACCCTCACCTTCCTGCTCGGCGACGACCGCTGGTGGCTCGTTGCGATGGTCACCGTGCCGGCGGCGCTGCTCACGGCGTGGGGGTTCCACTGGGCAGTCGAGCGCCCATCCCACCGACTGGCCCGGCGAATCACCCGGGCGGTCTCGACCGGGGTGGAGAGCCACCGCGCGCGCTCGTCAAAGGCGGCCTGACGCTCGCTCGGTGGACGGTCAGTCCTTCGCGAGCCCCGTCGGGAATTGCTTCCAGGCCTTGCGGAACTGCGCCTCGGCCGCAGCGGCGCGCTGCTCCTCGATGGCGTGCAGGCGCCCGTAGCTGAACCCGTTCTCCCCCTGCAGGTAGGCCTGGGTGCTCAGCCGCAGGAGCGTGTCGCGCGCGACGACACTGTCCTGGTGGTCGCCCAGTATCGTCTGCAGGTTCTCCGCCGCGGCGGCGAGCCGGTCGGCCGGTTTGCGTCGCACCGACCGCGCCAGCTCGGCCGCGTAGCGCAGGCGCTTGGCGGACTTGCGCACCTCGTGCAGGGCGACCGCGCGCCGCCCGGCATCCGTCACCGCGCGAACCGCGCGTGCGGCCCGACGAAGCCGCCGCGACTCGCGCTCGATCAGGCGCGGAATCACCCGTTCCGCGGACCGCCCGGCCAGGTCGGTGAGCGGCGGGGAGGCCAGGAGGGCGTCGAACGCGTCGAGCAGATCGAAGTACCTGGTCGAGTCCAGCGCCTCGAGACCGCGGTGCCGGGCGGCCGCGAAGTCCTCGCCGAGCTGGTCATCGATCCGGTTCCTCACCGGTCCGAGAACTAGTGCTGGAGCCTCGTCCCCGACCAGGGTGTCCAGTCGCGCATTGATCACCTGGATGTCGCGAGAGGTTCCCAGCGCCGCACCGAGCCACTGCAACTCGGCCCGCAGCCGCGCGGCGACGTCCGGGTCGATGAGCAGACGATAGGTCGCGAGCGCGGAGCGCAGCCGGCGGATGGCGATCCGCAGATCGTGCACAGCATCCGGCCCGCCCTCGCGCACGAGCGGGTCCTGGGCGATGAGCGCGTGGACGTGCTCGTCCAGGTAACTCAGCAGCGCGTGGGCGGCGGTCTTCCGGTCGGTTATCCACTGCGGGGTGGCACGCTGCGGGGGCAGCCGGTCGCCGAGGGACCGGGCGAGCTTGGACGCCGACGGCGAGCGGCGGATGCCGGCCGCGGCGAACAGCGACTCCGCGGCGTCGAGCACCGTCGCGCCGCCCTCCACGAGCTCCATCTCCCACTCGCGCCAGCTCTCGGCGGCGCTGGCGGGGACGAGCCGCTCGGAGGTGACGTGGTCGTCGCAGAAGACCGCGAGCACCTGGCCGGAATCGCCGCGCAGCCCGCGCACGATGCGGCGGGTGTGCAGCCTCACGACAGGGGTGAGTGCGCGGTCCCGGAGGTGTACCCGCACGCGCCTGAGCAGGGCCTCCGGAACCCGGTGGCGGTCGACACCGAGTGGCTCGTGCAGCTCCCGGCGCGTGTCGCCCGACTGCGGGAGCTTGAGGTGCCAGCCCGCGTCGTCGCCGCCGGTGCGCCTGCGCAGGGTGATGTGGTTGGCGGCGAGGGTGAGGTCGTCGGTGTCGAAGTACACGGCCTCGAGCGTGTGCTCCACCGGCTGGTCGACGCGTCGAACGCCGGAAATGGTGTGCAGTTCGGGAAGCGGGGTCGCCTCCGTGACGTCGTACTTCCGTTCGATCTCGAGGGCGTCGTGGGAAGTCATAGCTGATTTTAGGCAGCAAAGTGAGGCACGGGCCCTAAGGCCCGGGCGGGATCGCCGTAGCGGATGCGAGAATCCGAAGAAGGGAGAGGGAGCAATGAAGACACGCAACTGGAGTGACCTGAGCACGGGACAGCAGAGGGCGGTGGTGGCGGCGGCCGTCGCGGAACTCGCGCTCGCCGTCGCGGCCTGGACGGATCTGGCCAGACGACCGGCCAGGCTCGTCAACGGCCGCAAGGGCGTGTGGGCGGCGATCATCGCGGTGAACTTCTTCGGGCCGATCGCCTACTTCGTGCGAGGTCGGCGCCGCTGATCCGCGGGCGTCGCTGATCCCCGCGTGGCGCAAAGGTTGCGCAGCCGCAATCATTCGGGAATAGTGGGGCGGGTGAACGATTCAGCCGGCGAGGCTCAACCCGCACTCGACGAGATCGATGCCGTGCTCGCCGCAGCCAACGTCTTGCTGCGGGTGGCGGCCCAGTCGGTGCTCGACGTCGAGGAGATCGTGACGACGCCGCAATTGCGGGTGCTGATCCTCATCGCGGCGAGCGGACCGCAGAATCTGGGCGCCGTCGCCGCGGAACTCGGGGTGCATCCGTCGAACGCCACGCGCACCTGCGACCGCCTGGTCCAGGCCGGCCTGATCGCCCGCACGGAGCATCGGGCGGATCGCCGCTACCTGCACCTCGCCCTGACCGAGCGTGGTCGAGACCTGGTGTCTCACGTGCTCGAACGCCGTCGCCGCGCCATCGCGGACATCCTGTCCCGGATGTCGGCCGACCAGCGCGCGGCCACCGCGCGGGCGCTCTCCGGGTTCGCCGCCGCGGCGGGGGGAGAGGGCACGCGCGATGGGCGTTTCGCGCTCAGCCTGCCGAAATGACCGGGCCGAAATGACCGGCGAACCCGGTGCCACTGGCGAGCACGCCGACGACGACCGCGGGGAGGTCTGCTGGCTCGAGCGGGTGTGCCCCGAGTGCGGCGCTCTCGTCGAGGGTCCACTGCCGAGGGCGTGCTGGCGCTGCGGCGCTACTGTCGCGCCTACCTGACCTCGCGTTCGGCGTCGGTGTAGTGCCCGTGGTGGGAGCCGGGGGCGATCCCCCGGGGGTTGGCCCTGCTGCGGATGTACCGGCCCTCTTCCGGCGGCTCCGGATGCGGGTTGGCTTCGGTGCGGGTGTATGCCCCATGGATCGTGCGCGGGGCCGGCCCCTCCGGGTCCACCTCGGTGTACCGTCCTTCGAATTCTTCTGTCGTCCCGTTCGTGCCCCCGACGGTGTTGGGGCCTTCTGTATTGGTCATCGTCCTTCCTTCGACTGGCGCAATCGGCTGTGCAATCCGTTGCGTTAACGCAATCATTGCACTACCGCGTCTACCTGTCCAGAGTCCTCGGGGGGCTAGTTCGCAGCGGACAGGTCCCGCCTGCGCTGCTTCCGCACGGTCAGGACGAGCAACACCAACGTGCACACCTGAAGCAGGATCACGACGAGGATGAGCAGTCCGAGCCGCCCGTAGAGGGCTCCGGAGAGCACCCCGCCCACCAGCGCGCCCGCGCCCTCGAACGCGGCGAAGATGCCGTACGCCGTCGCTCGACGCGCCGACGGCACGAGATCGGCGACCATCGCCTTGACCGTCGACTCCTGGATGCCGGAGGCCGCCCCCCAGGCCACCACCCCGAGGATCACGGCCCCGATCTGGTTCGACAGAGCCAGCCCGGGCACGAGGGCGATCAGGAACGGCAGGGCCAGCAGAACGTTCGTCCCCTTCTTGTCGTAGATGTAGCCGCTCGCGAGCGCCGCGATGGCGCCGGCCGCCATTGCGGCCGCGTAGACGAGAGGCACCGCGGAAAGCGGGACCAGGCCGGCCTTCGTCACATGGAAGGAGATCACGCCGTAGGTGACGAGGCCGGCATTGGCGGCGAACGCCGCCGCGGCGAATGGGTAGAAGGTCGGGGGAAGGCGCGGTGGGGGATCGCTCCCGTCGGTCGCGGCCCCAGCGGCCCGGTCGAGTTTTGTGTCGTAGACGCTCACGTCGGGAACCCGCATCCGGATCACCGCAAGCAGAGCGAGAGCGAGCGCCCCCGGTACCGCGAGCACGGCGAAGGCGGGCCAGAGCACTGTGGTCAGCGCGATCACCCCGGCCACGACGAGCGGGCCGAGCAGCGAGCCCGTCTGGTCGAGGGCCTTGTGCACGGCGAAGCCCCGGCCGCGCCCCACCGAGCCGGCGGCCGACGCGAGAAGCACGGTCTTCGCGGGGCTGCGCACCGCCTTGCCGGTGCGATCGCCGATGATCAGGATGCTCGCCACGGCGAGGCCGGCGCCCCCGACGAATGGCGCGAGGGCCAGCAGCGGGATGCAGATCACCGTGAGCGCGTAGCCGACGACGGTGAATGTCCAGTAGCGGCGGGTTCGGTCGGCCCACGGACCGGTGGCGAGGCGCAGCCCAAGGCCGATGGCCTCACCGGTACCCGTCACGAGCCCGACGACCAGAGCGGACGCACCGAGCTGGCCGAGAAGCGGCCCGGCGAGCGAGCTTCCCCCGTCGGAGACGATGTCGACGGCGAGGCTGAGGAAGCCGAACCCGGTGACGACCCTCCACGCGGACCAGCGAGGAGGAGTACCGGACATCACGCACCCCCAGCCACCGAGAGCCACCATTATCGCAGCCTGCCGCGGCGCGTGGGCGAACCGGGAGGGACAGGGTCAGCCCCGCAATCCCCGCGCGGTGGCCCCGGGCGGGCCTTTAGCCCCATCCGGACCCGGTTCGGGGGATCAGACTCGTACCGAGGGCGACCGGGAGAGGTGTGAAATGTCAGCGGTGGTGGTTTTCGATTCGAACTACGGCAACACGGAGCGGGTCGCCGAGGCGATCGCGGCGGGAATCGGCGGCGCGACCACCGTGTCCGTGGCCCGGCTCGATCCGGCGAACCTGCAGGCCGATCTCCTCGTGGTGGGCAGCCCGATCAACGGATGGCGCCCGACCGCGGCCATGCAAAAGTTCCTCGCCGGGTTCGGTGCCGCACAACTCGCGGGCACTCGCGCCGCGGCCTTCGACACGAGGGTGCGGCTCTTCATCCATGGGGATGCCGCTGGCAAGATCTCCCGAGCGCTCGAGAACGCGGGAGCCACGATCGTCGCCCGCCCGCGCGGCTTCATCGTGAAGGGCACCGAGGGTCCCCTGCTCGACGGCGAACTCGAGGCAGCGACGGCCTGGGGGCGGTCCATCGCGGCCGAGGTGGCGCGAACCGCCTAGAGGGCGCCGATGACGAATTCGCGCCCGAGGCGTCAGACCCGCTCGGCGAGCAGGCGCTCCATGACGTCGAAGAAGGCGTTGTAGCCCACGATCGTCTGGGCGTACTGCTCCTCGGTGAGGTTGCCCCCGTTCTGCGTCAGCGTCATCTCGGTGCCGCCGTCGACCTCGACCAGCGTGACGGTGACGGGCTCACGGGCCGGATTCGAGGGGTTGTCGGTCATCGTGAAGGCCAGGCGGCTCGGTGGCTCGACCTCGACATACTCGCCGACCCAGTTGATCGAGTTGCCATCGGGCAGGTTCATGGTGGCCCTCCACTCGCCGCCGACCGTCACATTCATCGCGACCGAATCGAGGGGGATCTCGACGGCATCGGTGCCGAACCACACCGCGAAGTGCTCGGGCAGTGTCCACATCGAGTAGACGAGGTCGCGCGGGGCGGCGAAGGTGCGGGTGATGGTGATTCCGTCGGTCATGACTGTTCTCCTGTGAGCGGGGTGCCCGGGATGGGCTCGGTGGAAGGGGTGGCGCGCCTTCCGGCCGGCGACCGGCCGCCGGGTGTGGCGGCCGATGGGCCGGGTTCGGACCGGTCGGACTGGAGCCGCCCGAGGTAGGCGCCCATGCTGTCGAGGTTGTCGGACCAGAACCGGGCGTAGTCGCTGATCCAGCCCGAGGCGGCGGCCAGGGGACGCGCGTCGAGTTGCGCCGGCCGGTACTGCGCGTCGCGTCCTCGGCTGACGAGCCCGGCCCGCTCGAGCACGCGGAGGTGTTTCGAGACGGCAGCGAGGGTCATGTCGAACGGCTCGGCGAGCTGCCCGACTGTCACTTCGCCACGCGCGAGACGGGAGAGCATCGCCCGGCGGGTGGGGTCGGCGAGTGCGGCAAAGGTGCGACTCAACTGGTCGGTCGGCATGTCTCGCTCCGTTCGTATTCAACTGATAAGTATAATACCGAATGGTTGAATGACGCGCAAGCACCTTCCGGTCACGGGGCGATCGGCGTTCGCTCGGGAGCGGATCTCCGGGCCATTTCGCGTCATCCGATTCCGCGGTTGACTAACTTCACCTCTTTGTTCTATTCTTTGTTTAGTTCTGAACAAAGAGGTTCTCTTGGCAAATCGCCCGCAAGCCCGCACCGACGTCAACCGGTCAGCCATTCTCGCGCGACTCGGTGCGCACGGCCCCGCCTCCCGCGCCGACCTGGCTCGGGCGCTCAACGTCTCGCCCGCTCTGATGACGCAGCTCACCAAGGACCTCCTGTCCGAGGGACTGCTCAGGGAGCTCGAGCACTCGCCCTCCCAGGGCGGTCGTCCGGCTCGGATGCTCGGCCTGATGTCGACGGCCGGCCGGGCGATCGGCGTGAAGGTCGTCGCCGATCACGTGGCCTTCGTCGACGTCGGCATCGACGGAACCGTCGTGCGATCGGCGAGCGAACCCTTCGACGCGTCGGCCTCGACCTTCCTCGCCGACCTCACGGGCCTGCTGCGGCGATTCGTCGCCGGCGGTGGTTCGGCGCCGCTCCTCGGCGTCGGCGTCGGCGTGCCCGGCAGCGTCGACCGCCAGGCCAACGGACTCGTCGACTCGACCCAGATGGGCTGGCGGCAGGTGCCGCTCGGGTCCACCCTGCAGCGAGAGCTCAACCTCCCGGTGATCGTGGAGAACAACGTGAACGCGCTCGCCATCGCCGAGCGACTGTACGGGGTCGGTCGGCTGCACGAGAACTTCCTCGTCGTGACCATCGGAACCGGAATCGGCGCCGGAATCATGGTGGATGGCGTGGTGCTGCGCGGTTCGGGCGGCGGCGCCGGGGAGGTCGGCCACATTCCCGTCGAGGTCGACGGCCCGCTCTGCACCTGCGGCAACCACGGCTGCCTCGAGTCGATCATCGGCGAGGCGGCGCTCGTGCGGCTGGGCCGCGGGCGAGGAGTCATCGGCGAGCACAGCGGCATCGCGGCGCTCCGCGGCGCGGCGGACTCCGGCAACGCCGAGGCCACCCGCATCTTCAGCGAGGCGGGGCACGTCCTCGGCCGCACCCTCGCCGGCATCGTGCACACCCTCGATCCCGAGATCGTGATCGTGCTCGGCGAGGGCACCGCGGCCTGGAGCCATTGGTCGTTCGGGTTCGAGCCGGCCTTCCGCTCGTCCCTCATCCCGAGCCGCCGCGGAGTCGCCGTGGCCGTGGAGACCTGGCAGGACGAGAGCTGGGCGCAGGGGGCCGCCGCGCTCGTGCTCGCCACCCCCTTCGACGCGGAGGACATGGCGGGCGACCAGGGCCGGCTCGTTCGGGAGCGCCTCGTCGAGCAGGCCTTCCCGCAGGCGGGAGCCGGCGCATGAGCGTGTCGGTGGCCCAGACCGCGCTCCTGGACAAGGAGCCGCAGTTTCGGCACGCCATCCCGACCCGCGACGGCCGCACGGCCCGCAATCGGGCGCGGTACACCTTCACGGTGCTCGCCTTCCTTCTGCCGAGCGCGATACCCCTGCTGCTGTTCGTTCTCGGCCCGATGGTCGCGGCGGCGTGGGTGAGCCTGCACAAGTGGAACCTGCTCGCACCGATGCAGTGGGTGGGCCTCGGCAACTATGCCAAGCTCCTCACCGACCCGATCACCGGCGACGTGTTCGTGCACACCATCTACTACATCGCCGGCTACCTCCCCCTCGTCTATTTCGGCGGTCTGGCGCTCGCCCTCGCCCTCAACACCGCGCTCAAGGGGCGGTCGATCCTGCGCGGCATCTACTTCCTTCCCGTCGTCACGAGCTGGATCGTCGTCGCGCTCGTCTGGCGATGGCTGCTCAGCCCGACCTCGGGGATCGTCAACACCGTGCTGGCCGCGGTCGGCATCCACGGTCCCGGGTGGTGGACCGACCCGCACTGGGCGATGCCGGCGATCATCGTGGCGTCGTCCTGGAAGGACCTCGGATTCGTGATGGTCATCCTGCTCGCCGGGCTGCAGGCGATCCCCACCGAGCTGTACGACGCGTCCAAGGTGGACGGGGCCGGCTGGTGGCGGCGACTCTTCAGCGTGACGCTCCCGCTGCTGTCGCCATCCACCTTCTTCGTGATCGTGATCTCGCTGATCAACGGCTTCCAGGTCTTCGACCAGGTCTACGCCATGACCGGGGGAGGGCCCAACGGGGCGAGCGAGGTCGTCGTGCAGCAGATCTACGACCTCACCTTCCGCTACGGGCGGGCCGGCGAGGCGTCCGCACTGTCCTGGATGTTGTTCGCCGTGGTGCTCGCCGTCACCGTCATCCAAGTCCGCGGCCAGAGGAGGTGGGTGACCTATGGCTGAAGCGCTTCTCACCGCACGAACGCCCGCTCGCCGAACGGTCGGCCGGGCGCCGCGAAGCCGGGAGGCCAAGCTGCGTCTGGCGGGGGTGATCGTGCTGCACCTCGTCATCATCGTGGGCGCCATCGCGATGTTCTTCCCCTTCCTCTGGACGATCATCACCTCGATCACCCCGGGCGCGAGCCTCACCACCACGCCGGCGCTCATCCCGAAGAACCCCTCCCTCGGCGCCTACCAGAGGCTCTTCGTCGAGCGGCCGTTCGGGCAGGTGATCCTCAACAGCTTCCTGCTCGCCGTCATCACCACGGCGGTTCAACTGGTCACGAGTTCGACCGCCGCCTACGCGTTCAGCCGACTTCCGTTCCGGGGACAGAACGTGGTCTTCGGCGTGTACCTGGCGACCATGATGATCCCGCTCCAGGTGCTCATCGTTCCGCTCTTCGTCGAGTTGAAGGCGTTCGGGCTGCTCGACACCTATCTCGGGGCGCTGTTGCCGACCTTCGCGACAGCCTTCGGCATCTTCCTGCTCCGGCAAGCCATCAACCAGGTCCCGCGTGAGCTGGACGAGGCCGCGACCATCGACGGCGCTGGACACTTCCGCATCTTCACGGGCATCATTCTGCCGAACATCCGACCGGCCATCGCCACCCTCGTCGTCTTCGCCTTCATGGGCAGCTGGAACAGCTTCCTCTGGCCGCTCGTCGTGTTGCGCTCGCCGGAACTGCAGACCCTGCCGATCGCACTCGCCGGCCTTCAGGGCCAGTACACCTCGCAGTGGGACGTGATCATGGCCGGTTCGGTCGTGAGCGTGCTCCCGATGCTCGCGCTCTACGTGTTCGCCCAGAAGTACGTCATCCAGGGCGTCGCGAGTTCCGGGATCAAGTGACGCTCGATCCCGTCCCCATGCACCACCCGCACCACCACATCAAAGGAGATAGCAGCACATGAATCGAAAGCTAATGGTCGCGCTCGGCCTCGCGGGGGTCTTCGCCCTCGCCGTGACCGGCTGCGCATCCGCCGCGCCCAAGGCGAGCGGCCCCGTCACGATCACCTATTCCAACTTCATTTCCAATGCCGGAAACGAAAAGAACCTGGACAAGATCGTGGCGGCGTTCGAGAAGAAGAACCCGAACATCACGGTGACGGTGAAGACCCTGCCGTATGACTCCTATGGCACGGCGTTGCAGACCGATCTCGCGGCCGGCACCCCGGCCGACGTCTTCGACATCAACGGGCCGTCGAGCTACGGACCGCTGCAGGCCAACGGGGTCCTGGCAGAGCTGAAGGCCGTCCCCTCGGCGAAGTACAACAAGGCCCTGCTCGACAGCTACGCCACCGACGGCAAGCAGTACGCGCTGCCCACCTCGTTCTCGGATGTGGTGCTCTATTACAACAAGGACCTCTTCGACAAGGCGGGTCTGAAGTACCCGACGAGCAGCTGGACCTGGAAGGACGAGACTGCCGCCGCGCAGAAGCTCACCAACAAGGCAGCGGGAGTCTGGGGTGACCACCAGCCGGTCACCTACAACGAGTACTACAAGGCACTCGTGCAGAACGGAGCGAGCTTCCTGAGCAAGAACGGCAAGAAGGCCGCATTCAACACCCCGGCCGGCATCGAGGCGGCCAAGTGGCTCGTCGGCAAGAGCGGCACGACCATGCCGACGGTCGCCGACGGCCAGGGCACGGCGGACTTCGACACCAACCTGTTCAAGGCAGGCAAGCTCGCGATGCTGCACACCGGGATCTGGGTGTTCGGCTCCTTCGCAGACACCCCGGCCAACTGGGACATCGCCGTCGAACCGGGCAACACCACCACGGCCAGCGCCGTCTTCTCGAACGGGATCGGTGTCTCGGCGACCAGCAAGCACCCGGCCGAGGCCCAGAAGTGGGCCGAGTTCATGTCGTCCTCGGATGAGGAGGTCAGCGTGCGGCTGGACGCCGGCTGGGAGCTTCCCACCATCTCGGACACCGCGAAGCTGAACTCGTACCTGACCAAGGGCAAGCCGGCCAACCGTCAGGCGGTCTTCGACGCCGCCAAGAAGATCGCTCCTGCCCCCTCGATCGGTGACAACCAGTCGGCGATGCAGGATGCGATCACCGGCGAGCTCGTGGAGGCCCAGGCCGGCCGCGAGAGCGTGGAACAGGCACTCACCAACGCCGAGAAGAAGATCAACACCCTTCTCGCCGGCTGAGTCGCCGACCTCGTCGGCTGGGCACAGCCGCACGGTCCCGGGGCCCTCTCGGCCCCGGGACCTTCAACTGCCGTCGCGCGGATAACCGCGCACCAACAACCAGGGAGACACCAGCATGATCGAGGCGCACCACGGCATCCAGTCCGGGAGCGACGCGGAGAGCCGCGACCCTCTCGCCCGGCTCGCCGAGTCGAGCGTCGACCTGATCCTGGGCCTGCAAGACCCGAGCGGGGCCTACCCGGCGAGTCCCACCTTCTCCGCCTACCGCGGCTACTGCTGGTTTCGGGACGGGGCATTCATCGCGGACGCGATGTCGTCTGCCGGCGCGAGCGAGTCGGCGGAGCGTTTCTTCGACTGGTGCGCCCGGATTCTGGTGGCCCGCGAGCCCGCGATCGTGGAGATCGTCTCGAGAGCGCTGGCCGGAGACCCCGTGCCGGATGCTCAGATGCTCCCCACCCGGTTCACCTTCGCCGGCGAGGAGGGCGAGGACGACTGGTGGGACTTCCAGCTCGACGGATTCGGCACCTGGCTCTGGGCCGTCGCCGAGCACTCGCGTCGACACGGAACGGGCCTCGGCCGGTGGGCCAGGGCCATCGAGTTGAGCGTGGACTACCTCACCTCGTCGTGGCAGAGGCCGTGTTTCGACTGGTGGGAGGAGAACGCCTCCGAGGTTCACGTGTCGACCCTCGCCTGCGTCGCCGCCGGCCTCGTCGCGGTGGCCGAGGCGGGCGCCATCGATGGCCGCCGCCTGGAGCAGGCGCTCGACGCGAGCGAGTCGATCAGGAGCACGATCGTCGAGCGTGGGCTTGTGCACGGCTACCTCGCCAAGTGGCTCGGTTCGACCGAGGTGGATGCGAGCGCGCTCGCGGCGGTCGCTCCGCTCGGGCTGTTCCCGGCATCCGGGGAGATCGGCTCGCGCACCCTGATGGCGATCGACGACTCGCTGAACGTCGGCGGCGGCGTGCACCGCTACCTGGACGACACCTTCTTCGGCGGGGGGCAGTGGCCCCTGCTCAGCTGCCTCCTCGGGCTCGGCTACGCCGCGGCGGGTGACCGCGGCCGCGCCGTCGAACTGCTGGTCTGGGCCGCGGGAACCGCCGACCGGGATGGGGCCCTGCCCGAGCAGGTCGGGGATCACCTGCTCGATCCCTCCCGTTACCAGGAGTGGGATGACCGTTGGGGGCCGGTGGCGAGACCGCTGCTCTGGAGCCATGCCATGTTCGTGCGCCTCGCCGTCGAGGTCGGGGTAGTGGAGGTGTTGCCGGCATGATCCGTCATCGGCCGTTCGGCTCCGGGCATCCGTATTCCGTCGACACGGAACAGCGCTGGCCCATCGATCCCGTCGCGGGTGAGCCCGTCGTTCTGGGGGTGCGCACGTCCTCGGAGGTCACGGCGGTCACCGCCGAGATCGTTCGGGATGGCGGCGAGTCCCGCAGTCTCGATCTCGTGGCCACCGTCCGCACGTCGAGGGGACAGTCGACCGACGGAGGCCATCTGGCGTCCGCGCAGGCGAGACTCGCCCGTGACTCCGGCGGCTGGCAGCTCAGGCTCGACGGGCTTCGGCCCGGCGAGCACTACCGCTACCGCTTCGTCGCCTCCGGCGCGCGCCGCCAGTCCACCCGGTGGTTCGACTTCCGGGTCGCCGCCTGGCGACCGGCGCCGGGCGCGGTTCGCACCGTCGGGCCGGAGCGGATCATCCCGGGCAGCGTGACCGTGCTCGACGATGGCACCCGCACCCGTCGCGTGCGCTTCGCCCTCCCGCTCGCCGACGCCGAGCACGTCACCGGCCTGGGCGAGCGCTTCGACGCGCTCGACCAACGCGGCACGAGCCTCGACTCCGTCGTCTTCGAGCAGTACAAGAGCCAGGGCGCGGAACGCAAGACCTACCTGCCGATGCCCTTCGCCCACATCGTTGGCGCCGCCGGCTGGGGCTTCCACGTGCGCACCTCGCGCCGGGTGTGGTTCGACTTTGCCGAGCGGGAGACCGGCCGCATCTGGGTCGAGGCCGAGGTCGACAGCGCAAGCGGGGACGCCGCGGTGCTGGATCTCGCCGTCTACGAGGGCACGCCGACCAGGGTGCTCGACCAGTTTCTGGCTGAGGCCGGCCGACCGACCGAGCTTCCGTCCTGGATCTTCCGGCTCTGGGCGAGCGCAAACGAGTGGAACACTCAGAGCGAGGTCATGCGGCAGATGGACCTGCATCGCGAGCACGACATCCCGGTCGGGTCGGTCGTGATCGAGGCGTGGAGCGACGAGAGCACCTTCACCGCGTGGCGGGACTCCCGCTACTCCGTCACCGAGGACGGCGCTCCGCACCGGCTGGCGGACTTCGAATTCCCCCCGGACGGCGCCTGGCCGGACCCGAAGGGCATGGTGGACGAACTCCACGCGCGGGAGATCAGGCTCCACCTCTGGCAGATTCCGCTCGTGAAGATGCGACCGCATCCGAAAGGTCAGGCGGCGGCGGATGCCGCCGCGGCGATTCGCGAGGGCGTGCTCGTGCAGGAGGAGGCGCCGGACGGGTCGCTCAGGCCATACCGCAACCGGGGCTGGTGGTTCCCGCTCGGCCTGATGCCCGACCTCACCGACGATCGAGCGGCGAAGTGGTGGACCGAGAAGCGCCGCTATCTCGTGGACGAACTGGGCGTCGACGGTTTCAAGACCGACGGCGGGGAACACGCCTGGGGACGCGACCTGAGGTACCTCGACGGCAGGCACGGCGACGAGGGGAATGCCCTCTTCCCCGTTCACTACGCGAAGGCGTTCGGCGATCTGCTCGAGTCGGCGGGCAAGGCGCCAGTGACGTTCAGCCGTGCCGGGTTCACCGGCAGCCAGGCCCACGGCACCTATTGGGCCGGGGACGAGAACTCCACCTGGGAGGCGTTCCGGTGGTCCCTGTTCGCCGGGCTCTCCGCGGCATCCAGCGGCATCGTCTACTGGGGCTGGGACCTCGGCGGATTCTCCGGCGAGGTGCCGGATGGCGAGCTGTACCTGCGCTCGGCGGCCGCGGCCGCCTTCGTGCCGATCATGCAGTACCACGCCGAGTTCAACCACCACCGGCTGCCGAGCGGCGACCGCACGCCGTGGAACATCGCGGAACGCAACGACGACCCCCGGGTGCTGCCCACCTTCCGGCGATTCGCGAAGCTGCGGGAGCGGCTGGTCCCTTACCTCGCGGACCAGGCACACGCGACCATCGAGACGTCCGCTCCGCTCATGCGACCGCTCTACTTCGACGCACCGGACGACAAGAACGTCTGGCGGCATCCGCTGCAGTGGATGCTCGGCGATGACCTCCTGGTGGCCCCGGTCACCGAGGCGGGCGCCACCGAGTGGTCGACCTACCTTCCGGCCGGCGAGTGGGTGGACGCCTGGACGGGCGACGCCGCGGAGGGCGGCCGCGTGGTGAAACGGCCGGCACCCATCGACGAGATTCCGATCTATGTTCGCGCGTCGGCCTGGCCTTCCCTGGCCGCGGTGTTCGGGGGCTGACCGACCGGCTCGCGCGAATGTGCGGGCGGCGGTCGACACGAGGGGCGGAAACGGGAGACTATGGAACCCAGCCGATCCCGAGGAGTGCCGTGTCCGATTCGTCCCGTCCGATGGTCGAAGAGCTCGCGGAGGAGGTCTGCTGGGACCTCCTGGGCGATGCCTCCATCGGCCGCCTCGCCGTGTCCACCGACGACGGGGTGGACATCTTCCCGGTCAACTACCTGGCGAAGGATCGCGTGATCTTCTTTCGAAGCGCGCCCGGTTCGAAGCTCATGGACCTCACGAGGCATCCCAGCGTCGCCTTCCAGGTGGAGGGCACCCACCGCCGCGCCCGCTGGAGCGTGGTGGTGAAGGGACGGGCCGAACGGATGGCGCTGGATTCGGAGATCGAGGCGTCCGGCGTTCTCGGCCTGCACACGCTGAGCCCCACCGAGAAGTGGAACTACGTGCGGATCCTGCCCGGCGTGGTCACCGGGCGCCGGTTCATCGGCCCTCGCCGTTCGGTGAAGGAGATGGCGAAGGCGCTGTACGGCGGCTGAGGGCCGGGGTGATGGATGGACGCTACGCTGGGGAGGCCATGTGCATCGGCGGCGGGCAGCGCCTCGCCGCCGTCTTCGAACGGGCCTGAAGGGCGGACATGAAGGATCGCATCACCCTCCGATTCCTCGCGTCCCCCGGCGACGCCGATGGATCGATCGTGCAGGCCGGCAGCGTGCTCGAGTGGATCGACAAGGCGGGCTACGCCTGCGCGGTCGGCTGGGCGGGGGCGTCCTGCGTCACCGCGTACGTCGGCAACGTCAACTTCGGTCGTCCGATCCACCCGGGCGAACTTGTGGAGGCCACGGCCCGGGTGATCCACACCGGGCGCACCAGCATCCACGTGCAGGTCACCATCTCGTCCGCGGACACCCGGGACGGCGAGTTCAGCCTGGGAACGCACTGCATCCTCGTGTTCGTGGCCGTCGATGCGGCCGGACGTCCGCAGCGCGTTCCGGAGTGGGTGCCACGCGGTCTCGACGACCTGGAGATCGCCGCCGGGGCCGAGGGCCGCATCGTGGCCCGCGCACGGATCCACGATGAGATGCGTCGCCAGAGCTATACGAGCGAGGGAACGGCGCCCAGGGTGACGTTCCGCTTCCTGGCCGCGCCCTCCGTCGTCAATTTCGGCGGCAACGCTCACGGCGGAACTGTCATGCGGTGGATCGACGAGGCTGCCCGCACCTGCGCGACCGGGTGGAGCAAGAGTGCGTCGAGGGCCGTGTACTCGGGCGGAATCCACTTCTACCGGCCGATCCACATCGGCGAGATCGTCGAGGTGGAGGCGCGGCTCATCCACACCGGACAGCGAAGCATGCACGTCGCCATCCACGTGCGATCCGGCGACCCCGTCGATCCGGTGATGGAGATGACCACGCAGTGCATGAGCATCCTCGTCTCCACAGGCGATGATGGCCGTGCGATTCCGGTGCCGGCCCTGGTGCCGCAATCCGAGGAGGACCGGGCCCTCGACGCCCACGCGATCGACCTCATCGCCATGCGCGCGGAACTCACCGCCCTGCCGGTCGACGGACCGTATCGCACCTAATTCGACCGGTCGCGCTCGCCGCTCCTGGACTGTGCCGCCCCGCGCCTGCCGCTAGTCTCGGCAGCATGGATCATGGCCGAATGAACACCGCTGCGGCCCCTCTCGCCGACATCCTGGTCGCTGACTTCTCCCGCATCCTCGCCGGCCCGCTTGCCACGATGACGCTCGCCGACCTGGGTGCGCGGGTGATCAAGGTGGAGCGGCCGGGAGACGGCGACGACACGCGCTCCTGGGGACCGCCGTTCTCGGCCACCGGGTCCACCTATTTCGAGAGCGTCAACCGCAACAAGGAGTCGGTGTGCCTCGACCTCGCCGACCCCGGCGACCGCGGCCTGGCCCGGGAGCTGATCTCGCGCGCCGACGTGGTCGTGGAGAACTTTCGACCGGGGGGCATGGAGAAACTCGGCCTGGGCTACGACGAGGCGAGGGTCACCAACCCGGGCGTCGTCTACGCGTCGATCTCCGGATTCGGCACCGCGGCCGGACGCGACCTGCTCGGCTACGACTTCGTGGTGCAGGCGCTCGGCGGCCTGATGAGCATCACCGGCGAGGCGGACGGGCCGGCGCTCAAGGCCGGCGTCGCCCTCGTCGACGTGCTCACTGCCAAGGATGCCGTGGCCGGAATCCTGGCCGCGCTGCTGCGCCGGCAGTCCTCCGGTTCCGGCGCCCGGCTCGAGTTGAATCTCCTGTCGAGCCTGCAGGGCGCGCTTGCCAACCAGGCCCAGGCCGTCCTCGGCGCGGGGGTGATCCCCGGGCGCCTGGGCAACGCGCATCCCTCGATCGCGCCCTACGAGACTCTCGAGTGTGCGGACGGACCGATCGCCATCGCCTGCGGCAACGACGGCCAGTTCGGGCGCCTGGTGGCGGTGCTCGGAGTTCCCGAACTCGCCGACGACCCACGGTTCACCAGCAACTCCCGGCGGGTGGCCAATCGCGCGACCCTGGTGCCGCTCCTCGAGCGGCAGCTCCGGGGGGCCGCGGCCGCCGAGTGGCAGGGGCGGCTCACGGCGGTGAGCGTGCCGGCCGGTCGAGTCGGCACCATCGCCGACGGCATCGCGCTCGCGTCGAGCCTCGGCCTCGAGCCGACCATGGAGGTCGTCGATGCGGCCGGCGCCGCCGTCGCCAGCCAGGTGCGGCATCCGATCAGCTGGAGCCCGCCGATCCCGCTCCGAAACTCCGCGCCGCCCCTCCTGGGGGAGCAGGATGCGGCCGTGCGGGAGTGGCTGGGCCGCTGACGGCCGTCAGCCCGCCTCTGGCCGACGCAGAGCCACCCACAGCGTGGCGGCGGTGTCCGGATCGGTGAGGTCGGCGCCGACCAGTTCGGTCGCCACCGCGATCCGATGCCGCAGGGAATTGCGGTGGATGCCCAGTTCGCGCGCGGTGCTCTCCCACTGACCGCGGTGGGCGAGGTAGCAGCGCACGGTCTCGGTGAGGTCGCCGCGCGGATGCCGCCCCAGGGCATCCAGCCACGCCGCGCCGCGGTCGTCGGCGGCGTCAGTGACGGCGACCACCGTGCCGGCCCGCGCGCTGCGGCAGGCGAAGCTGACCGGGCCGACGGCGGCGGCCACCGCCTGAAGGGGGAGGGGTGCGCTGAGCGCGCCCGCGAAGTCGCCCCGAGGCGTGCCGCCTCCCGGGGCGGACTCGGTGGCCCCGCCCGCGGTCGCCTCCGGCAGGATCACCACGCGGATGCCGCCCATCGCGGCGCGGAGCATCGACGCAGAGACCCGGTCGCGCAGCCCGGCGGGGGTGAGGTCGGAGTTCGGCCCGGTGGCGGCCAGCGACCCGACGATCGCGCCGAGATCGGGGGAGTCGAGTGCCTCCACCCCCTCCCCGCGCAGCGCGAAGACCCGGGCGAAGTCGCCGAGGGGAGGCATCCCGCTGTGCTCGGCGGCCAGGCGCGCTGCGTCGACGTGACCGGCCAGGACGAGCGCCGCGATGACACCGCCCAGTTCCGCCTCCACCCTCGACGCCTCCTGCGCCCGCTGGGCGGTCAGCGACAGCAGCATGCACGACGTGAGGATGAGCTGGCGGTCTGCCTTGCGCAGCCCGCGCCCCGCCCCGACGGCGAGAAAGCCCACGGTGCGCCGGCCGACCACGATCGAGTGTTCGACGACATCCGTGCCATTCAGCGGGAAGGTGGCCGCCGAGTACGTGCCCACGAGGTTGAGCCTGGCCGACTCGAGGCGCAGCCGGGGCACGACGTCTGCGGCGTTCGCCGGCCAGACCGTCTCGGTGCCGTCGTCCGCGGGAAGGTAGGCGGCCCACCCGCCGAGCCCCTGGGCGAGGGAGGTGACGATGGCCTGGGCCGCGTTGTCACGGGTCGCCGCGCGGGCGAGGGCGGTCTGCAGGCTGAGCCGGGAGGCCAGGTCGGCCTGTTCCGACCTGCCGACGAGCTGCCAGAAGCCGCGCGAGACATGCATGAAGGGAACAGCCTCCGGCACGAGCAGCAGCGGCAGCCCGGCATCGGCGCAGGCCGAGACGAGTTCCTGATCGACCAGGTCCGTTCCGGCACCGAGACCGAGCCCCAGCGCGGAGACCCCCTTCGCGGCCAGCCTGCCCACGTAGTCGCGTATCGCGACCGCTCCGCCGGTCAGCGGGATTCCCGTGGTGAGCAGCAGCTCCCCGCCCTCGAGGTACGGGGTGGGATCGGCGAGTTCGGAGATGTGCACTCCGGTGAGGGCGTGGCGTCCGATCGGACCGGGAGCCGCCGGGCGCAGCTCCCCGCTGAGTCGCTCGCACAACTGCTCCAGGGTGACCATCCGCGCTCCTCCGGGTTGTTTAGGTCATTTTATCCAGTGTTTGCGACAGTAAGGGCCGGAACATCCACTGACCGTGACCGACCTCGTGACTACATTGGCCTCATGGCCTCCACCCTCCCCGCCCTGCCCCAGTCCCGTCACCTCGCCCAGCCCATTCCCGGCCCCCGATCCCGCGAGCTGCAGGCGCAGCGCAACGGCGAGGTGACCTCGGCCTTCGGCACCACCCTGCCCGTCTTCATCGACCGGGCCGAGGGCGGGATCCTGCAGGACGTCGACGGCAACCGCATCATCGACTTCGCCTCGGGGATCGCGGTCACGAGCGTCGGGGCCACCAACGCCTTCGTGCAGGCCCGGGTCGCGGCCCAGCTCGAGCGATTCACCCACACCTGCTTCATGGTCACCGAGTACGAGGGCTTCACCGAGGTCTGCCGCTGGCTCAACGCGCACACCCCCGGCTCGTTCGACAAGCGTAGCGCCCTCTTCTCCACCGGCGCGGAGGCCGTCGAGAACGCGATCAAGATCGCCCGCGCCGCCACCGGCCGCCCGAACGTGCTCGTGTTCGATGAGGCCTATCACGGCCGATCCCTCCTCACCATGGCGATGACGGCGAAGGAGAATCCATACAAGCTCGGCTTCGGCCCCTTCCCCGAGCAGATCGTGCGGGCGCCCAATGCCGCTCCGCTGCGCTGGCCGGGAGGCGCCGCGAACGCCGCCGCCGAGGCGCTGGCGGAGGTCGAAGGCATCCTCGCCGACCACGGTCCAGAGTCGTTCGCGGCCATCGTCATCGAGCCCATCCAGGGCGAGGGCGGATTCCTCGTGCCGGCCGAGGGCTTCCTGGCCGGACTGAGGAGCATCGCGGATGCCCACGGAATCGTGTTCGTCATCGACGAGATCCAGGCCGGAATGGGCCGCACCGGCACCCTCTTCGCGAGCGAGCACGAGGGCGTCGAGGCAGATCTCATCGTCACGGCGAAGGCCATCGGCGGCGGCCTGCCGCTCTCCGCCGTCACCGGTCGCGCGGAGCTGATGAACGCGGTGCACCCCGGTGGCCTCGGGGGTACATACGCGGGCAACCCGCTCGCCTGCGCCGCCGCGCTCGGGGTGTTCGAGGCCTTCGAAGACGGCTCGCTGCTCGACGCCGCGCGCGTCATCGAGAGCGTCGTCCGCGCCCACCTCGAACCTCTCCTTGACTCGGTCCCCGTCGTCGCCGAGGTGCGTGGCCGCGGGGCGATGATGGCCATCGAGTTCGCCGATCCAGTCACCCTCGAACCGCGGGCGGATGTCACCAAGGCCGTCGTGGCGGCCTGTCACGCGGCGGGAGTGCTCGTGTTGTCCTGCGGCACCTACGGCAACGTGATCCGGCTGCTCCCGCCGCTCGTCATCGGCACCGAGCTGCTGGAGGACGGTCTCCGGGTGCTCGCGGAGGCGATCGTGCGGCAGTCGGCCGAGGCATCCGCGCTTCGGGACGTGGCAACGGCATGACGCTTCCGCTCGCCGACGTCGGCGAGGACGCCAGCTTCGACCCCGTCACGGGGGAGCGCACCGGTGCCGTCCCTCACTCGACCCCGGAAGAGGTCGCGAGTGTGCTGGACCTCGCGGCTCGCGCGGCGACCCCTCTCGCCGCGGCAAGCCCCGCGGCCAGAGCGGCATGGATCGCCGCCGCGGCCGATGCCGTGCTTGCCGCCTCGGCCGAGCTCGTCGAGCTTGCCAGGGCAGAGAGCGGGCTCGGGCTCGCCCGTCTCGAGGGCGAGCTCACCCGGATGGCGGCGAGCGCCCGGTTCTACGCGGCCGTCGCCGTCGAAGGCAGCTACCTCGGCGTGAGCCGCGACGACCTGCCCGGCGGGTCATCGCTTGTGCGCTGGAACGTTCCGGTGGGAGTGGTCGCCGTGTTCGGCGCGAGCAACTTCCCGTTCGGGTTCGGCATCTTCGGCCATGACGTGGCGTCCGCGCTGGCCGCCGGCTGTCCGGTGGCGGTGAAGGCCCACCCGGCGCACCCGCGGCTCAGCGTGCGTCTCGGCGCGGTGGTGCGGGACGCCCTCCGGGACGCCGGCGCCCCCGACGGCTGCTTCGAGGTCGTCGTGGGCTTCCACTCCGGGCTCCGGCTCGTGGACTCGCCCGTCGTGCGCGCCGTGGCCTTCACCGGCAGCCAACGCGGCGGCATGGCACTCGTCGAGCGGGCGGCCCGCCGCGGCGTTCCGGTCTTCGCCGAGATGGGCACGGTCAACCCGGTGCTCGTCACGCCCGCCGCTGCGGCGGATCGCGAGTCGATCGCCCGGGGATTCGCCGACTCCTTCACCCTCGGAGCCGGTCAGTTCTGCACGAAGCCCGGCCTCATCCTCGTGCCGAGCGGGCACGGCTTCGTCGACTCCATCGCCGAGGCCGTCTCCCGGGTGCCGGCCGCCCCGCTCCTCACCGCCGCGATCGCCGCCGCCTACGAGGGCGGCGTCTCCGAACTCGTCGCCGCGAGCGCGGGAAGCGCTGCCGCACCGACGGCCGGGGCCGCAGAGCCCCTGCCCGGATTCTCTGTCGTCGCCCGCTCCATCCCGGTGGCGCTCGACCGGCTGACTGCCGGATCGCGCCTGCTCGAGGAGTGTTTCGGTCCGGTGGCGCTCATCGCCGAGTACGACGACCTGGAGTCGGCGCTCGCGGCTCTCGAACGGCTTCAGCCCTCCCTCGCGGCGTCGGTGTTCACCGGGGAGCATGATGCGGATGCCGCGGGCGCGATCGCCCGACTGGCCACGCGGGTGGGCAGAGTCGCCGTCAATGCGTGGCCGACCGGCGTCGCGACGACGTGGTCGCAACAGCACGGCGGACCCTGGCCGGCGACCTCCCGGCCGGAGGCGACGAGCGTCGGCGCCGGGGGCCTGGCCCGCTTCGTGCGACCGGTGAGCCTGCAGAACGCGTCAGCGGAGCAGCTTCCGCTCCCGCTGCAACCGGAGAATCCCTGGAACCTCCCGCGCCGCCTCAACGGACGACTCACCCTGCCCGAATAGCCGACTCCCACCGAAGGAAACCGATGCCCGAGAATTCCGACCTCATCGATGTCGACTCGCTGCTCACCGAAAGCGAACTCGAGCTGCGCCGCACGGTGCGCGCGTTCGTGGACGCGGAGATCAAGCCGCACATCGCGGGCTGGTACGAGAACGCGGAGTTCCCCACCAGAATCATCCCGCGGCTGGCCGAGCTCGGCCTCCTCGGCATGCACCTCACCGGCTATGGCTGCCCGGGCAGGAGCGCAGTGGAGTACGGCATCGCGGCCCTCGAGCTCGAGGCCGGGGACTCCGGGCTGCGCACCTTCGTGAGCGTGCAGGGGTCGCTCGCGATGACGGCCATCCACCGGCACGGGTCCGAGGAGCAGAAGCAGGAGTGGCTGCCGCGGATGGCGGCGGGCACGGCCATCGGATGCTTCGGGCTCACCGAGCCGACGGCCGGATCCGACCCGGGGAGCATGACCACGTTCGCCAGGCGGGACGGCGAGGACTGGGTCATCAACGGCACCAAGCGCTGGATCGGACTCGCCTCGATCGCCGACATCGCCGTGATCTGGGCGATGACCGACGACGGCATCCGCGGCTTCCTCGTGCCGACCGGCACGCCCGGCTTCACGGCCACGGTCATCCCGCAGAAGCTGTCGATGCGGGCCTCGATCCAGTGCGAGATCGAGCTCGCCGAGGTGCGGCTGCCCGGATCGGCCATGCTGCCGAAGGCGAAGGGCCTTCGCGGCCCATTCGAGTGCCTCAACGAGGCGCGCTATGGCATCATCTGGGGCGTGATGGGGGCCGCCCGCGACAGCTACCTCGCCGCGCTCGACTACTCGCTCGAGCGGCTCCAGTTCGGCCGGCCGCTCGCCGGCTACCAGCTCACCCAGGAGAAGCTGGTGAACATGGCCATCGAAATCAACAAGGGCACCCTGCTGGCCCTGCAGCTCGGCCGGTTGAAGGATGCCGGCTCGCTGCAGCCGCACCAGATCTCGATCGGCAAACTCAACAACTGCCGCGAGGCGATCACGATCGCCCGGGATGCCCGCGCGATGCTCGGCGGGAACGGCATCACCCTCGACTACTCACCCCTGCGTCACGCCAACAACCTGGAGAGCGTGCGCACCTACGAGGGCACAGACGAGGTTCACACCCTCGTGATCGGCAACCACATCACCGGCATCCCGGCGTTCCGCTGACCCGCCGCGGCACGAACGTGCCCGTTTGTCGCTAGTGGGCGCGGGCGAACCGGCACACCAGCGACAAACGGGCACAGTCACGGGTTGCCCCGAAGCCCTACTTGAGGATGCGGACCATCTTGCGGTTGACGAACTCCTCGATGCCGAACCGGCCGAGTTCCCGGCCGAAGCCGCTCCTCTTGATTCCGCCGAACGGGAGCTCCGGGCTGTCGAGCCCGACTCCGTTGACGAACACCATTCCGGCCTCGATCTGGTCGGCCACGCGCAGCACCTGCTCGCGGTCGGTCGAGAAGAGGTAGGAACCGAGGCCGAACGGGGTGTCGTTCGCGAGGGTGACCGCGTCCTCCTCGCTCGCCACGCTGTAGACGATCGCGACGGGACCGAAGAACTCCTCGTGGTGGGCGTCCATCTCGGGGGTGACGCCGGTGAGCACCACCGACGGGAAGTAGGTGCCGTTGCGCTCTCCCCGCGCCACAACGGTCGCGCCCTGGGCGATGGCGCGTTCCACCTGCTCGTCGAGGCGGTCAGCGGCGAGGGCGGACGACAATGGCCCGAGGACGGTGCCCTCGGCCATCGGGTCAGAGGGCACGGGCTCCGTGAGCTTGGCGGTGAAGCGTTCGAGGAACTGGTCGTACAGGTCGGCGATCACGACGAAGCGCTTGGCCGCATTGCAGGCCTGGCCGTTATTGTCGATGCGCCCCGAGACGGCGGCATCCACCGTTGCGTCCAGGTCGTCGGTGCTGAGCAGGATGAACGGGTCTGACCCGCCGAGCTCGAGCACCACCTTCTTGAGGTTGCGGCCGGCGACCTCCGCCACCGCCGCGCCGGCGCGCTCCGAGCCGGTGAGGGACACCCCGACGAGGCGAGGGTCGGCGATCAGGCCGGCGATCTGCTCGTTCGACGCGTAGATGTTGCGGTAGGCGCCCGTCGGGAACCCGGCGTCGGCGAAGATCTGCTCGATCGCCGCCGCCGATTCGGGGCACTGCCCGGCGTGCTTCAGCAGGATCGTGTTGCCGAGCACGAGGTTGGGGCCGGCGAACCGGGCCACCTGGTAATAGGGGAAGTTCCACGGCATGATGCCGAGCAGGGGACCGAGCGACGACCGGCGCACGAACGCGCTGCCCTCGCCATCCAGCAGCTCGATCTGCTCGTCGGCCAAGAATTTCTCGCCGTTGGTGGCGTAGTAGGAGTAGATGTCCGCGCTGAAGTCCACCTCGCCCAGGGCCTGCTCGAGCGGCTTGCCCATCTCCCGCACGATGATCTCGGCGAGCACCTCTCGCCTCTCGACGTGAAGATCGGCGACCCGCTGCACGAGCGCGGCGCGCTCGCCGATGGTGGTGGTTCTCGACCAAGTGCGGTGGGCCGTCCCGGCCGCGCCGAGGGCGTCGTTCAACTGGGCGTCCGTGGCCGGCGTGAAGACGGGTCCGCGATCTCCGGTTGCAGGATTGGTGACGACATATTCGCTCATGCTTGCTCCTCGATATCTCATCGGCGGCTCCCCGTCCGTCGCGCGCGCTGCGTCTTCGCATCGTGCATCGGTCTGGTTCATCCACCGCTTCGGTTCAACGAAACCTCAGGAGAAATCTACGGGATGAACCTGTGCCACGACCACGGACGGCCGCCGCTCAGAACGTCCAGCGACCACCCGCCGCGGCTCCGCCCTCGTGGGGCGTTGCCGGTTGGCTAACGTGGGAGGGGTCAGAGGCAACCGGCAACCGCGAGACGAGTCGCAATGGATATCACGGTCTGGGTGAAGCCCGGCAGTCGCAAGGGACCCCTCGTCGAGGAGGGCGAGGATCGTCTCGTGGTCTTCCTGCGCGAACGAGCCGTCGACGGGAAGGCGAATGACGCCCTCATCGGTGTGCTCGCTACGCACTTCGGCGTGCCGAAGAGCACCGTCAGCATCCTGCACGGCCAGGCGTCCCGGGCGAAGCGCGTGCGCATCGGCGGGGAGCGCCCCGCGGAATAAGGACTTTCGGGCCTGTCGCGCCGTTTCGTGCCGGGCTAGCCTTGGCCCGATGGGCTAGTCAAGAAGATCTCGGATGATCGGAGCATCGAATGGCGACGGACGGCAGAACACGGGTCACGGTGCGGGACGGACAGTGGGGGTTCGCCTTCCTGCTGGCGTACATCGGGGCAGCGATCTACTTCATTTCCAGATCGGACGGCACATTCTGGGCCGTGATCCTGGGGCTGCTGCAGGCGCTCGTCTGGCCGGTCTACGTCGTCTATCACGTGTTGCTGGCGATCGGCGCCTGACCGCACGGCGGGGCCCGTCGCGTGGGCGCGGGAGAATGGACCGATGAAGACATTCACTCCGCCGCAGACGACCCTCACCGCTTCGAACGTGATCCTCGGCCTGATGAGGATCTCCGAACTCGACGACGAGGAGATCCGCACCCTGGTCGGCACAGCGCGCGATGCCGGCATCAACTTCTTCGATCACGCCGACGTCTACGGGGGCGCGCACGGATGCGAGAGGCGGTTCGGCGAGGCCGTCACGTTCACGCCGGTCGATCGTGAGTCCGTCATCATCCAGTCCAAGGTGGGCATCCGCAATGGGTTCTTCGACTTCTCCCGGGAGCACATCCTCCGCACGGTGGACGAGTCGCTCGAGGCGCTCAACACGGAGTACCTCGACATCCTGCTGCTGCACCGTCCGGACACCCTGGTCGAGCCGGACGAGGTCGCCGCGGCCTTCGACACGCTCCAGAACGCGGGCAAGGTGCGCAACTTCGGTGTCTCGAACCAGCCCCCCGGGCAGATCGAGCTCCTCAAGCGGTCGGTCACCCAGCCGCTCGCCTTCAACCAGGTGCAGCTCAGCATCACGCATGCGCCGCTGATCGCTGCCGGAATCGCCGCGAACATGGCGGGGCTCGACCAGTCGATCGATCGCGACAACGGGATCCTCGACTACAGCCGCCTTCACGACATCACGCTGCAGGCGTGGTCTCCGTTCCAGAAGGGCTTCTTCGACGGGGTGTTCCTCGGCGACCGGGAGAACTTCGGGCCACTCAACGACGCACTCGACGAGATCGCGGCCGCCCACGGCGTCACGCCCACCGGCATCGCCGTCGCGTGGATCACCCGTCATCCGGCCAACATCCAGGTCGTGCTCGGCACGACAAAGCCCGAGCGGGTGAAGGACTCCGCGGCCGGGTCGGAGATTCCGCTCAGCCGCGAGGAGTGGTACCGGCTCTTCACCGCCGCGGGCCACATCCTGCCGTAGCGGGGCCACGCCAGCGACGGCTGGACCCCGATCGACCCGGACGAGAAGGCGGTGTCGCCCGCCCGTCGACGGGAATCCGCTTTCCGGAAAGGGGGCAAACGCGGCCGGCGCGTGTTACTGTCCATTTGGGGAACCGATTCAGGCTCGACAATCGACCGGAATACGATTTCCTCGACCACGTGCCCTGCGTGGGAGTCTGGGCAGCACATCCACACATCGACCTGTAACGGTGAATCACAGAGGCGCGTCAGCGGCTCGCCATGAATTCGTTTGCAGGTGCACGATGTCTCGTCCTTCCCCGGTAGCACGCCTTCGATTGCCCGCGTCTCACGCCGACTCGATCGTCTGCTCGTGATCGACGTCGGGCCGAACATCCCCGCTCGGTTCGCACAACCCATGCATTGCCCGGAATGCACCGGCTGGATGAAGACGGTTCACAACCCCTACTACGGTGTCGGTCTGGCCACGCATCACTACATCCGGGTCTGCGAGGCCTGCGGGCTCTCCACCTTCATCTCCGAGGCGGCGGTGCGCGAGTACCAGGAGTTCATCCTGAACGCCGCACCGGAGTGTCGAGCTCGCGCGAAGCGATCCTGGTGGGCGTGGTTGACCGGCTGAGTAGCGCTCTCAGCTGGGCGCGCCGGCGATGTTGACCAGCCAGGCGATGCCGAACTTGTCGACGCACATGCCGAACGTGTCGCCCCAGACCGCCTTCTCCAGGGGCATCGTCACGGTGCCTCCATCGATGAGCTTGTCCCAGTAGCCGCGCAGCACTGGCTCGTCGGACGTGGCACCGCTGAGCGACATTGAGATGTTGTCGCCTGGGTTGTACTCCCGGGGCCGGGGGGTGTCCGATGCCATGAGCGTGAGTCCGTTGTCGCCGGTCAGCATCGAGTGCATGACGAGATTCGCGTCAGACGGATCCTGGCTCGCGTGATAGTCGTCGAAGGTGCTGATGGCGAGTTCGCCGCCGAACACCGACTTGTAGAAAGTGATGGCCTCCCTCGCGTTGCCGCGAAAGCTGAGGTACGGGTTGAGCGTGACGGTCATGAGGTCTCCTTCGGGTTTGACGAGGACGATCCCATTCTTCCACCGCGCCCGTGACGCGGATCGGAAAAAATATCGCCCATGGTCGCCGAGACGAGTTCACTTGGCCGGCGGCGGTCCCAGGATCTCGATGTTGTGACGAGCGGCCGCCTGGCCGACCGCGGCGAAGTCAATGGGGCCGGGCGACGGAAGCACGTGGCCCGTCGCGGGGGTGCCCGCCTCGGCGGTGAATTCTTCGAAGCCCGATGGCACGGTGATCTGGAGGGTCCTGAACGGCTGGTCGTCCGCTACGCGGAAGGAGTGCGTCGAGCCGACGGGCAGAAAGACGGTGTCACCCGGACCGGCGTCGAAGGTCTCACCGTCGCAGAAGAAGACCGCCGAGCCGGAGAGGACGTAGAAGATCTCGTCCTCCACGAGGTGCCGGTGGGTGGGGGGCGCGAAGCCGGGGGGATTGAGGAAGTCGAGCACGGTGAGCCGATCTGAGGTCTGCGACCCCGAGACCTTGACGGTGACCAGACTGTCGAGGAACCAATAGGACTGGCCTTCCTCGGATCTCAGCACCGAGGCCTTCGTGTGAGCCGTCTCGGCCATGTGTTCGCTCCCTGTTTGTCTCATCGGTGGTCATCCGCAATTCAATGTCCAACGTTATGTTTAATAGTCGCGAATATACTCGTTTCATGGCTGGAGTCAAGGACGGTCGCGATAGCCGCCGCTACACCTCGGCGATCAGGGACGATGGAGCGAAGAGAACCCGGCGGGCAATCCTCTCCGCCGCCCGTCAGCTGATCCTGGAAGACGGATATGCGTCAGCGTCTCTGAGTCGGATCGCGGCTGCGGCGAGCGTCGCGAGGCCGACGGTCACCGCACGGTTCGGTTCGAAGCCCGCGCTGTTGAAGGCCCTCGTCGACGAGGCGCTTGCCGGCGACGACGAACCGATCCCGGTAGCCGAGCGCCCGTGGTTCCGTCCCGTGGTGCACTCGACGTCGGTGGACGAGCTCTCCCGGGCGTACGCGGCCGTCTGCGCTCTGGTCGGTGCACGCACCGAGGCGATCTTCGAGGTGCTGCGACGGGCGGCGGATTCTTCTCCCGAGCTGGCCTCCCTCTGGGATCAGGTCGAACGAAATCGGCGGCTCGGCGCCGCAATGGTCGTCCGTCACGCGGTCGACATCGGGGCGCTCACCGCGTCGTTCGCCGAGCGCGCCACCGATGCTCTGTGGGTCTACAACAACCCGGCGCTCTATCGCTCCCTGGTGGTCACCTGCGGCTGGTCGACGTCTGACTTCGAGAGTTGGCTGAGTCGGCAGATTGCCGCGAATCTGGTGAATGGCTGAGCGGGACGACGGCCCTCGCCGTCGCGTGGATCGACGAGCCAGCCCTCGCCTCGCGGCGCGCGCCATGTGAGAGGCTGAAAAGCATGTTCGCCCTATCCCTGTCCGACACCGCCGAATTGCGCCCCCTCGAGGTCTGGAACGCGAGCGAGTTCGCGGATCATATGGACCGCGCCCGGGAGCACATCCGCCCGTGGGTCGGCCCCAGCTTCGTCACCGAGGGGCTCGCAGGGGCCCACGCCACGCTCTCCCGCTACGCCGAGCAGACCGCGCGCGACGGTGCGCGGATCTTTGGCATCTGGCACGGCGGTGTGCTCGTCGGTGGCGTGATGTTCGTGGAGTTCAACCCCGCATCCGGCACCTGCGAGCTGGGTTGCTGGCTGCAGCCGGATGCGGAGGGTCTCGGCCTCATCACGCTCTCGTGCCGCGCTCTGCTCGACTGGGCGTTCGGCGTGCGAGGCATGCACCGTGCCGAGTGGCGCTGCCGTGCCGACAACGCGCGCAGCGCGGACGTCGCCCGGCGGCTGGGGATGACCCTCGAGGGCGTGCTGCGCCAGTCGTGGAAGATCGGGGACACCTTCCACGACAAGCAGGTCTGGTCCATTCTGCGCTCGGAGTCGGCGCCCGCGCGAGGCTAAGGGGAGTCGGTCGGCGGATCCGGGCTCGCTTGAGGCCCGGCGTAGCACAGCGGAAAAGGCGTGAAGCAGCTCGACCGGGTCGCGGCACTCGTCAGGTTAGATGCCCTGCCATTCGGGCTTGTTCGCCCAGGCGAATCGGTAATAGTCACGGTTTGCGAGGTGACTGGCCGCGGCTTCGTCGGCGAGAACGGTGACATGCGGGTGCAGTTGAATGGCCGACCCGGGGTTGCTTGATGACACCGGTCCTTCTACCGCCCCGGCAAGCGCCTCTGCCTTGCCGTTGCCGAACGCGAGGAGCACAAGGTGGCGGGCGCGGAGGATGGTGCCAAGCCCTTGCGTGATGCAGTGCAGCGGCACGTCTGCTTCCGATGCGAAGAATCTTGCGTTGTCACGGCGCGTTTGTTGGGTGAGAGTCTTCACCCTGGTCAGCGAGGCGAGCGACGATCCGGGTTCATTGAACCCGATGTGCCCGTCGGACCCGATTCCCAGGATCTGAAGATCGATTCCCCCCGCCGCAATGATGGCGTTCTCGTAGTGATCCCCGGCAGTGCGGATGCCGGCAAGGCTGCCGTCGGGCACACTGATCAGTTCCGGGGTGAGACCCAGCGGCCCGACAACTTCGCGACCGATCACCGAACTATAGCTTTCGGGATGGCCGGGGAGCAGTCCAACGTACTCGTCAAGGGCGAAGCCACGAACGAGAGAGACATCCACGCCACCAGACGGGAGTTGGGCGGCGAGTGACCGGTAGAGGGCGAGTGGGGTCGACCCTGTCGCGAGGCCGAGGGTTGTGGCCGGCTTGGCACGGATGAGATCGAGAATGTGTGCCGCGACCAGTGCGCCCGCGGCATCCGGGTTGTCGACGATAACAACTTCAGTCAATGAGATCTCCCTCTCTAGTGGTGAATTGCTGGTCACACGATGTCGAATCAAAGGATTGGTGTCAAATGTGGACCGTACCAGTTGTTACGATTGTGTAAACCAAACAGGAAGTGTTTGACACCAAGATCGAGCAGTGCAAGTCTATTCCCACAACTGGTATAGACCACTTTGGAGGATAGGATGCGCGGAAAGCGCTTTTGGGCAATTGGAGCAACGCTCCTGACGGCGACTCTGCTGGCGGGATGCTCAACATCGGCGGGAGGGACGGAAGGCAGCGGGACGGGAACCGTGAAGATGGTCTCGTGGCCGGGGCCTGAGGGAGACGCAATGGCCAAGGTCGTCGCCGCCTACAACGCTGGACAGGGCAAGAAGGACAAGGTCAAGGTCGACGTGGTCCTCCTGTCACGCCAGGACACGTTCACGAAAGAGACGGCGCTGATGGCGTCGAAGTCCAGCAATATGGACATCTACTGGACCGCCTCATACAACGTCGGCCAGTATGC
The DNA here is from genome assembly GCF_008040105.1 of Lacisediminihabitans profunda. GTDB lineage: Bacteria > Actinomycetota > Actinomycetes > Actinomycetales > Microbacteriaceae > Lacisediminihabitans > Lacisediminihabitans profunda. The sequence goes on along the minus strand of NZ_VRMG01000009.1, from coordinate 11,499 downwards.
TCCATCGCTCGACCCGCTTGACGGCATCGACACGTCAAGCTACTTTCCCGTCGCCGTTGATGGGCTGAAATACAAGAGCAAGCTTTACGCGCTCCCGCTGGATGTCAGCAACCACTTCCTGCTCTACCGCACGGACCTCATCGAAGCGCTCATCAAGGACCCGGTGGCTTCTGCCGAGTACGAGAAGATTTCCCAGTCGGTTCTGGGTGAGGCCCGCGCCCCGAAAGACCCGCAGAGCTGGGACCTGGAAGACTTCAAGGCAATGGCCGCCTACTTCTCCAAGTCAGACAACCCGAAGTCTCCGACCGAGTACGGCACCATCCTGCAGGCCAAGAACCTGCTCTACAACACGATGATCTGGAACGACGTGCTCTGGGGCTATGGCGGCAACTGGGCGAAGGACGGCAAGGCCAACCTCGATTCCAGTGCGGCCAAGAAGGCCGTGTCGCTCTACGCCGACATCTACAAGAACAAGTGGACGTCGCCCGACAGCTCGCAGGCCGAGTTTCCCGAGACCCAGGCCGCTCTGCAGGCCGGAAGTGCGGCATTCGCCATACAGTGGTCCGCCGCCTTCGCGTCTCTCAACGACCCGGCCCAGTCACCGCAGGTAGCCGGCAAGATCGGAATCGCCCCGGTTCCCGGTGGTAAGACGCATGTTCACGCTCTCGCGGTCTCGCTGAACAAATACAGCAAGAACAAGGCAGCATCCAAGAGATGGCTCTCCTACCTCGCGACCGAGGGCGCCATGTCGAAATACGCCGAAGCCGGCGGAATCCCCGCCATGCCGAAGGTGCTCGAGGCGAAGGCCTCGCTCAACCCTGCGTTCACGAAGGTCTCCGAAACCATTGCGAAAAACGGATATGCCGAACCGGTGTTCCCGAAAACCTTCGAGGCTTACAGCAAGCTGGCAGAAGACCTGAGCGGAGCCTGGGTCGGACAGACCCCGGTGGATGACGCTCTCAAGACGGCAAACACGGACCTGCAGGAACTGCTCGGGTAAGCAGTTCTCGCACCGTCTTGCCCCAGGATGAGACCCGCAGTTCGGGTCTGCGGGTCTCATCGTCCTCACTCGTTTCAACTAAGTCCACGAGAACAGAATTCATTGGAAGGTGACCGAACCTATGGCTCTCACCGCAGGACAGCGAAAGAAGACGGCCGCCTCTGTGCTGCTCTCCTTACCCTTGATGGCCTTTGCCCTCGCCTTCATCGTCTATCCGCTGCTGGCCGGGGGATTGACGGCATTTCAAGCGAGCACCATCTTCGACCAGTCCGGATCGTTCAACGGCATCCAGAATTTCATCGCCCTATTCCGCAGCGATGGCTTCGCCAAATCCGCCGGCTTCACGGTCGGCTTCTCTGCCATCGTCGTGACCATCGAAATGGTGCTCGGATTCGGATTGGCTCTCCTGCTCAACCGGACCTTTCCCGGAAAGAAGCTCTTCTTCACCATGATCTTGTTGCCGATCATGGTGGCACCGGCGCTCCTCGGAATCATGTTCCGATTGCTGCTTAACGGGGACATCGGCGCGGTCCCCGCCTTGCTTCACGGGATGGGCCTCAGCGTTTCACTGTTTTCCCCGAGTTCGGTCGTTCCGCTCCTCGTCGTTCTGGATGTCCTGCAGTGGACGCCGTTCACCTTCTTGATCATCTATGCGGGGCTGCAGTCATTTCCTGGGGAACTGCTTGAGGCGTCGGCCATGGACGGAGCCGGACCCTTCCGGTCGCTCGTCCACGTGATCATGCCCGTGCTGAAGCCCGTGCTGTTTGCGGCCTTCTTCCTTCGAACGATCGATGCATTGCGAACGTTCGACGTGATCTATGTGCTCACCGCGGGTGGGCCAGGAACAAGCACGACGACACTCAGCATCTACATCTACAAGGCCGCGTTCGAGTCGGGGGACTTCGGCAAGGCGGCCGCCGCAGCGCTGGTCGTGCTGGTGTGTCTAATCCCCTTCGTTCCCTTCATCGTCAAGAGAATCGCATCAACAGGAATCGAGGCACAGAGATGACCGCACTCAGCACGCCGCTTGTGCCGAGAACGCGCCGCTCTCCGAGGAACGGCCGAAAGTGGATCTTCACGATAGCGGTGGGCCTGGTCGCACTCCTCGTCAACGTTCCTCTGCTCAATGCCCTTCTGGTCAGCTTCAAGCCCACCGGGGAGATCGCAAAAAACCCGCTGAGCCTCCCCACCGCCCCGACATTCGACCACTACGCCAACGTGCTCTACGCATCGGGCTACAACTTCCCGCAGTTCTTCCTCAACTCGACGCTGATCGCCCTCGGAACCGTGGCGCTCGTCCTCCTCATCGCCGTGCCGTCGACGTATGCGATCATCCGTCTCGGATTCGGCGGTCGTTGGATCATCAATAGCGCCTCCGGACTGCGACTCCTTCCCGCGATCTTTTTCGTCGTGCCCTTCTTCGTGCTGTTCTCGGCAGCGGGACTCCAAGACACGATTCTCGGACTGATCGTCGCGAACACCTTCCTCAACTTGCCCCTGGCCATCATTCTGTTGGCCTCGGGCCTCAGGGACATACCCAACGAGATCGAAGAAGCCGCAGCCATGGACGGCGCAAGCGTCTATCGCACACTGCTGGGCATCGTGCTGCCGATGTTGGCCCCCACGATGGTGGCGGTATCGGTACTCGTGTTCATCTTCACCTGGAACGACTATCTCTTCGCACTCGTACTCTCCACGTCGAACTCCACACCGGTCACCCTCGGCGCGGCTAACTTCGTGACGAGTACGGGTATCCGATGGGGCGACATTTCCGCCGCTTCTTTTCTTTCCACCCTGCCGCCGCTGGCATTTGCAGTCTTCGCCCAGCGATATTTGGTGAGCGGTCTCTCCGCGGGGGCGGTCAAAGGATAATGACTCTCGATCTGAGGAGAACGTGCGATGGCTCATAAATACGAGACTGTAGCGGCAGGCATTCGCGACACCATCGCCGCATCCCTGAGGCCACACGACGCGCTCCCCTCCGAGCGGGACCTCATGTCGGTCTATGGTGTGAGCCGCATGACGGTACGCCAGGCAATCGCCAAGCTCGTGGACGAGGGGCGCGTGTACAACATCCACGGCTCAGGGACATACGTGGGATCCACCGACCTGTTCCTGAAGACACCCAAATTGACCTCGTTCACCGAGGACATGATGAGCCGTGGCTTTGCCGCTTCCTCCCGAGTGTTGGCGCTCACCAGCGTGCCGGCGACCGGCGAGATCGCGCGTTCACTCAGCATCCCAGTCGACTCGGAATGCACCCACATCAGACGACTCCGGCTGGCTGACGAAAATCCGATGGCGATCGAGGACGTCTACCTTCCGAGAGAGGTGCTCGCCCTTGAGGACTTCAAACTGACCGAGTCCCTCTACTCGCAGCTCGATCGAGCCGGCCACGAACTCCATCGCGCGGAACAGGAAATCCAGGCGATCGCACTCGACGACGAACAAAGCCGACTTCTCGGGGTGGAGCCGGGCACCGCCGCGCTCGCCGTCACGCGCGTGAGCTCATCCCGACGCGGCCAGTTGATCGAATACGCCCGCACCATCTATCGGGCCGACCGGTATACCTTCCAGCTTGCCGTGACCAGAGAATCAGAAAAGTGAGCGACCTCGCACTGGGGATCGACATCGGTGGTACCAAGATCGCCGCCGGGCTCGTCAATCGTGCCGGCACCGTGGTTCGCCGCGCGGAGACTCCAACCCCGGCCGCTCTCGGCGGCACACAGATCGTCACCAAAGCCTTGGGGCTCGCACGCGAACTCAGGGAAGGCGTTCAGGTCGTCGCGGTGGGAGTGGGCTCGGCGGGGGTCATCGACCCGATAACTCGACGCGTGATTTCCGCCACGGATCACCTTAGGGACTGGGCCGGCACAGAACTCGGCCTCCTGCTGGAGAGCGGACTCGGCCTTCCCGTCTCCGCGAGCAACGACGTGCACGCGCATGCGGTGGGTGAAGCGTTCGTGGGGGCGGGGCGTGGGCACGGCACTGTGCTGGTCGCGGCCGTAGGCACCGGCATCGGCGGAGCGGTTGTGATCAATGGGGTGGTTCAAGCCGGGGCGCACGGTGTGGCTGGTCACTTCGGCCACCTGCCGGTCGCGGAAGCGGATGGGATGCTCTGCCCCTGCGGCCGCATCGGCCATGTCGAGGCAATCGCCTCAGGAACCGCACTTCACGCCTATTATCTGAAGCTCGGAGGAGACCCCGGGCAGGAGGATGCACGCGCGGTCGTTCGGCTCGCGCAGACAGATCCGCTCGCCTCGCGTGCCGTGTCCACCGCGGGGAGAACTCTCGGCCAGGCATTGGGCGGCCTCACCAATGTCATCGACCCAGACGTGATCATCATTGCGGGCGGGATGCGAAACGCGGGCGAACCGTGGTGGTCCGCAATGGAGGCGGGCCTTCGCGATACGGCCCTGCCCATTCTGAGTGACGTCCTGCTGGTGAAAGCCGAGTTGGGCGACGACGCCGCCATCATCGGCTCGGCAAAACAAGCTTTCGACCTCTTGGAGAAACTCGCATGATCGACTCCCTTCGCGGCGGACTAATCGTCTCCTGCCAGGCCTATCCTGGTGAACCCCTTCGAGACCCACGCGCCATGTCCCTGATTGCGATGTCTGCAGCCGCAGGTGGGGCCGCGGGAATACGCGCCCAAGGGATTGAGGACATCACACTTATCCGACAACTTGTCGCACTCCCCCTCATCGGGCTGTTGAAGGTAGGAGACGGTGATGTCTTCATCACTCCCACTCTCGCGCACGCGATCGCCGTGGCCGAGGCCGGAGCAGACATCGTCGCGATCGATGGCACTCGCCGCGATCGCCCCGACGGCCTGACGCTCGCGGAAACGATCCGGGCGATCCATGAGACCACCGGAGCGTTGGTCATGGCCGATGCCGGCAGTTTGGAGGACGGCCTATCGGCTCAGGATGCCGGGGCGGACATCGTCGGCACGACCCTCTCCGGATACACGGGCGCGCGCCCGAGGACCATCGGACCCGACCTCGAGCTGATCAGTGAGATGGCAGCCGCCCTGAGCGTCCCCGTCTTTGCCGAAGGCCGAATCCGAACGCCCGCTCAAGCGAGCGAGGCGCTCGACCGGGGCGCCTACGCGGTCGTTGTCGGAACGGCAATCACCCACCCGACCTCAATCACCTCGTGGTACGTCGACGCGCTTCGACGTGAACTCGTTCCCACGGAGCCCGCTTAGATAAGAGCGGAGTCTGCCGAATTGCTCGGCTACGGCTGGTTCGTCGTGTCGAAGCCGGACCCCGAACCTTCGCTCCTCGACGCTCAAGAGCCACCGCCTCTGACGTAGCGACACTCGGGTCTGCTCGAACTGGACATGGGCACCCAGCTGAAGCTGGGTGCCCATGTCCGTGCCGCTGCCCGGTGGTCAGCCGTCGTTGTGGCTGGTCGAGCCTGCCGGGATGCCGGGGACCTCGTCAGGACCGTAGATCTTTGCGTCCCCGGGGTACGGAGACGTCCAGTGCTTCGTCTGGTACCACGTCCAGCGGTTCATCAGCTCCGGGTTGTTGAAGTCGGGCACCGCATCCTGGCGGGCGGTCCCGGTGAAGCGCTGCTTCTCCGACCACTTCTGCCACTGGGCGGCGACGGTCTTCTCGGCCGGCGGGATGACGGCCGCCTTGGCGGCTGCGGCGTTGACCGCCTCCGCCGCGGCGCCGGTCGCGCCGAGCGTGTCGTATCCGCAGTCAGGCGCGGTCACCACACCCTCGGTCAGGGGCACCTGGTTGAGCACCGAGTTGTACGGTGTCAGGTCGGCCTTGTTGGTGAACGCCTCGGTCATCGGCGTCGCCGCGGCGAGCTTCTGGTTCAGCGGCTGGGCGCCGAGGATCTGCTCGATGGTGCGGACCAAGCTGATCTGCGAGTAGAACGTGCTGACCGTCTTGCCGTGCACCGCGTACGGACTGATCACCTGGATGGGAGCCCGGTGGCCATCGACGTGGTCGGCGCCGTCCTGGGTGTCGTCTTCGGCGACGAAGATCGCCGAGTCCTTCCAGTATGGGGAGTGCGAGATCTCGTCGACGATCTTGCCGACCGCGAGGTCGTTGTCGGCAACCTGGGCCTCGGGGTCGGCGGTGCCGCCCGTGTGGTCGCTCGACAGCCACACCATGTTCAGGTTCGCCGGACCGTTCTTCTTGAAATCCTGTTTCCAGGTCTGGTAGCGGTAGATGTCCGGTATCGCCAGGTCGAACGGTGCGGCATTCGGATCCGTGATGGCGTTGAGCGACGGGATGGCGGAGCTGGCGTGCAGCTGAAGCGACGGAGAAAACAGCTGGGCCGCGTCACCGCCCGCCATGACGTCCTTCGCCGTGCAGTAGTACTTCTGCCAGGTCGCGTCGGCCGACTTGCCCTCGCCGTACTCGAACTCGCCGAAGTTGCGTGCGGTCTTGCCGGCGGACTGGATCGAGTTCCAGAGGAAGCCGGAGCGCTGGTGGCCGAGCACGTCTTCCTCCGTGTCGTAGGAGCGGGTGTACTCGCCCGCGCTGGTCTCGGTGTAGGCCGGGTTGTCGCCCTGCATGAGCCAGTTGTGGCCCTCGGCCGAGTTCGTGCCGATGTCGTAAATGTTGTCGTACAGGCCGAACTGGGTCGCTAGTGCGTGCTGGTTTGGGGTGACCTTCTGACCGAACTGCGCCAGGGACGGGTCGCCGTTACCTTGCTTCATGTCGCCGTAGAGCTGGTCGTAGCTGCGGTTCTCCTTGACGAGGAGAAACACGTGCTTGATGGCCGATGGATCTCCGATCCGCTTCGGGATGGCCTCGACCGGCCGGTTGTCGCCCTGGCTTCCGTGGGCCTGCAGCACCGAGCTGGCATCCCAGCCGTTCTGGGTGAATACGGCCGCGGTGTACTTCTGGATCTTCTGATCGCTTGGCAGGGTGAACCGGGTGAGCGAGGCGGTAGTCGAGTGGGTTCCGTGGCCCGTCGCCGGAACGGTGCCCTCCCCCTTGTTGTAGGTGATCGCCGGGCCGCGCGCGTCGATGCCGCGCGTGTTGGTGACCACGATCTGGCCATTCACCGTGCTGACGTTCTGCGGGAAGTAGTCCGTCGGCAGGAGGCCGATGTAGCTCGCCGGGTCGCGTGGGTCCTTCCGGTCGATCTTGTACACCGCGATGGCGTTGGCGCGGCCAAGGGAAACCAGCAGGTGGTCGCCCTGCATGGTGATCGCGGTCGGTTCATAACCGGTCTTCGACGAGGCCCAGGGCTGCGTCGCGATGGTCTGCCTGACCGTGCCGGTCTTCGTGTCGATGACCGAGAGGGTGTCGCTGTTGGTGTTGGCTACGTACAGGGTGGTGCCGTCGAGGTACATCGCCGTGGGGTGGAGTTGAACGGGGATCGACGACACCGGCGTCGATGGGTTCGCCGTGTCGATGACGCTGACCGTACCCGTCGTGGTGGTGCCCAGCGTGGTGTCGGCGGGCACCTGGGTTCCGTAGGAGCCCATTGTCGGGTCGCCCGCGACGGCCCGACGGCCGCCCTCGTTCGAAACGTAGAGCGTGTTGCCGACGAACTTCAGCTGGCGGGGGGCGATCCCGACGGCGAAGGTCTTCGTTATCGTGCCTGCGGCCGCGTCGATCGCGACCACCGTGTTCTGGCCGTTGACGGCGGCGTAGAGGGTCGAGCCGTCGGCGGAGAAGGCCATGCCGGCTGTCAGCGATTGGAGGCCACCCGTGGTTGGGATGCTGATCGTGGTGCCGGCTCCGAGCGAGCCGTCGGCGTTGAACGGGTACCGGACGATGCCGGTGGCGACCGGGGCGAAGAGGAACTTCCCGTCAGCGGAGAAGACCGGGCCTTCCTGGCCGACCGTGCCATCGGAGATCTTGAGGTAGGCCATGTTCCCGTAGCCAGCGTTAGTCGCGGCGGTTGCGAACGAGGCGACGGAGCGGGTGCCGGCCGCGGCGACCGGCTTATACGTGCTCAGGTCGAAGACTTGCAGGTCGACCGAGCGATCGGCGCTGGTTCCGACGAGGTAGCGGCCATTCGGGCTGACGACCGAGCCCATGAGCTTGCCGAACGGCGTCATCAGACGGTCGCCGATGGGCTGGAGCATCTGGTTGGAGGCGATCTGTTCCCCGCCGTTGTACTGGGTTCCGACCTGTTGGTTGCCGAAAGCGAGCGTCGAGGCGGTGGCGATGCCGCCGCCCAGCAGCGCAAGTGCGCAGCCCGCCGCGGTGACGGTAAGGATGCGGTGTCCTTTGGCTACCGAGGAGAGATGGCGCAGGCTGGACTGCCATGGCCGAGGAGATTTGCTGTTCATGTGCATACCTGTTTCCGGAGTTTGTGTTGCTGAGAACGCAGACCCGCGATGATGTCGACGGCTGCTCGTACCGGTAGTGCGGCCTCGCTACGGCCCAAGTAAAGACACTGACATGGCCCCCAAAGGGGGGCAACCAAACAGCCGATGAACGGCTGGGGTTGTTGCGACGCCCGACGAAGACCACCCGCCGGGAACGTTGGTCGAGGAGGTTGACCGAGTTCGTCACGCCACCTTTGATGAAGGGAACCGTGCGCGGGGGCGGTGCTGCGCGCACAACTGTGACGGGCCTGTTCGCGTGAACCCGCGGATTACTGCCGACCTGACCCTCCGGCGAAAAGAGAGCGGGCGGCCAGAGCGACAGGGCTGGGGCTAATCCACTTCCTGAATCCTCCACCACACACCAGGGACCTTGCACGTGTTGGGTCGGGCTTCTAGCGGCAAGGGTGTGGTTGACACTGTTGCGCCGCAACGATCGAAACCGCCGGGCCTTTCACTCGGTTTAGCCACAGCGCACTGCCGAGCGGGTCCCGCGCATCCGGGTCTAGTGAGGTTGGCGACAGCACCGGAGGGCGAGGTGAGCGCCAGCAGGCGGCGCTCCCAAACCAGCTCGTCGATCGCCTGAAGCGTGATGCGCGTCAAGCTCGCCACGTCGTCGGCGCGGTAGAAGGGCGCCCCGTGACGCCCCACAAACGACAGTGCAACGCAGGCGTCGGGTCACTCCTGCGCTGACAGCACGATCGTGCCGATTCCGAGAGCGGCGAGGACGCCGCTGGATATCCGCTCCAGCCACTTCGTTACCGCGGGTCGATTCAACCAGCCCGTCACACGTGAGGCGACGAACGCGATTACCGTGAGGTAGATCCCGCCAATGACGGCAAAGGTCACACCGAGGATGAGGGTCCAACCCGCTGTCGCCTGGTGCGCTGGGACGAACTGCGGCACGATCGCGAGAAAGAACAACCCAACCTTCGGGTTCAGCAGCGTCGACGCCATCCCGGCCGCGAATGCCTGCCTGATGCCGAGTCCGCGCACGGTAACGGCGGCAGCGTGCGGGCGATTCTCCGCTGATCGTGCACGCGACCGCCTGGCCCTGATGAAGGTGCTGATGCCCAAATACACCAGGTACAGTCCTCCGACGATCTTCACGACTCGGTACAACTCGGCAGACTGTTCAAGCAGTGCGGCGAGACCGGCGGCGACAAGCGCAGCCCACGCGATCGATCCGACCGACGAGCCAAGGCCGCTGGCGATCCCGGCCGCCCGCCTGGCCATGCTGAAGCGCAGAGCAAGGAATGTATCCGGCCCAGGGGTTACGGCCAAGAGCACGCACAACCCCGAGAAGGCGGCGAACGAGGCGAGAGTCATCTCCGCAGTGTACGACCGCCCCGCATCATCCGCGATGTACTCCGGGTCATCAAGCCGCCCCTGTTTGTCGAGAGGAATCTCGCCGACCCCGAGCTGGCCGAGGCAGGCCATTCATCGTCGCCCAGGCGCAAGTGTGTGTGCGCGCCAGATGCCATTGCGCATGCGCCCGTCCGGGAAATTGTCGAGCGTGATGCCGCCGTCGATGACCGGGATTAGGTCGGTGCAGGGGAGGGCATTCAACACCCCTCGGGCCCAGGGTCGGTCGAAGCAGGAGAAGAAGATGACGTCGTAATCGCGAGCCACGTTTACGCCGTGGATGTCATCAGTTCGAGCCCCGTAGCCGTTAGGCCGCCCTTTCGAAAAGGCGACGGCGAACTTGAGCGCGCAGCGTCTTGAATCCACTCATGCGGTGGCCTCCGTGACCTTCTCGCGCCGCGACGCGTTCGATCGCTTTCGCACCTCACGCATCACGATTTGCTCAGGGCACACGGTTGAGAGGAAATCGCCGACAGACAACGCGAGTCGATCGCCGACCAGCGAATAGAGGATGCGGTTGGCATCCCTTCGCTCGGTTACGAGGCCTGCACCGCGAAGCACGCCGAGGTGCCTCGAAATGGTCGGCCCGGACACATGGAACCGGGATGCGATCTCACCCGCAGCCAGTTCGCCATCTTTCAAATCCTGGAGGATCTGGCGACGAGTCGGATGTGCGAGCGCCTCGAAAATCTCACTGACGTTGTCTTGCATAGCAACAACTTAGCATCATTGCTAAATAGCTAACAAGGGCCTAACTTCTGGATAGACAGGATTTCTTGAGGGGATCGCAACGATGAAGATCGCAATTACCGGTGGCGCCGGCTTCGTAGGTCGCCACCTCGCCGAGCGGTTCGACGCAGCTGACATTGTGACGGTCTCTCGCCGAACGGGCGTCGACCTCGAGGACGTTGAGGCCTTGACGGAAGCATTCGCCCGCTGTGAGGTCGTCGCGCACTGCGCTGGCATCAATCGGGAGATCGGCCAGCAGACCTACCAAAAAGTTCACATCGACGGCACGCGCACGGTCATCGAGGCCGCACGACGGGCAGGGGTCACACGAATCGTGATGCTGAGCTTCTTGCGAGCTCGACCGGATTGCGGTTCGCCCTACCATGAGTCGAAATGGGCCGCCGAGGAACTCCTGCGTAACTCAGGTCTCGACTACACAATTCTCAAAGCCGGAATGATCTACGGTCACGGTGATCACCTCGTAGACCACGTCAGCCATTCCGTTCAGACAATCCCGCTCTTTGCCACCGTGGGATTCCACGAGAAGCCGATCCGCCCAATCCCCGTCAGTGAGATGGTCGATGTGCTCGTCGCGTCGATCGAAGGCAAGCTTCCGAAATCCACCGTCGCCGTCACTGGCGGCGAGGAGTTGATGCTGAGCGAAGTAGTCCACCGGGTCGCGCGAGTTGTCGGTCGCCGCGTTGCCGTTGTACCGTCACCAGTTTGGTTTATCCGGATCGTTGCCCAGCTGACCGAGTGGACGATGAAAGTCCCCCTGATTGCTAAAGCGCAGGCCCGGATGTTGGCCGAAGGCGTTTCCGAAGCCGCCCCACCCACTCCGGACTTACCGGCAGAACTCCGACCCAAACTGCCTTTCTCCGTGGACCAGATCGAAGCTGCATTGCCTCCGCGGGGCGGGTTCGGAGTGAGCGACCTGAGGCTCGCTCGATAGCCGGACTCTTCATCGGGCGTTCCGCAAGCCGGACAGTCAGCGCATCGGCCGCCAGGACGCAGATTGGCATTGGTCGCCGTGTCCGTATGACCCGCCCGCAAAGGATTCGCGCTTAGGTACGGCGGATTCCAATGGTCGACG
>NZ_VRMG01000087.1 GCF_008040105.1 Lacisediminihabitans profunda | reverse complement strand
CTTTTGAAGAATGCAAATGCTGAGAACAGCATCACACCTTCAAGGAATGCTAACGCTGCTGTAGCTTCCAGAGCATCGCCAGAAGACGCTTGTTCATCAATCCATGCAATATGCTTGGACAGATCTTCGTCACGCTTCCAGGTGGTGTAGAACTCATCTGTAGCCAGATCCAGTGACTGATTAATCAGATCATAGAATGGGGCATGAGAGTTCAGCTCAACCATAGCGAATACAGCACAGGCACGTTGAACATGAGGACGAGGGAACAGACGTTGAATACGTCCACCCCACA
>NZ_VRMG01000086.1 GCF_008040105.1 Lacisediminihabitans profunda | reverse complement strand
CCACAGGTTCGCTTCGGCCGATGCTGCACCGCCGAGCTCAAGGCTGATCAGGTGGTCTTCCTCATAGTCCGCGGTTGAGGTATCGCCGTTGTACGAGTACCCCGTGGACAGTTGACGCACTTTGAGCGCCGTGGTGACCGAGGAGGATGGCCGCATCGTTGATGTCCAGCCTGAAACGCAAATCGTCTGCGAAATCGTGGCCTGTGTCACGGACGGATTCACTGCCCCGGGCGTCCTGCCGCGATCTGGTAGCAACACACCCGCGGCAGAAAATACCTCGCCTGTCGAGCCGGAAACAGGGGGAGCGTCTGGGGTGGGCTCGTCGTAGGCGTCACGCTCGGCGTCGCGCCAGCGGATACCGACGGGCGCTGCGGGGCCTGAACGGTGTCAGTTGCAGAACTGCTGGAGGCCCCCTCGACCGAGGGAGCCTGCGGGTGATTCGAGAACGCAAAAGGGAGCAGCAGTACCAGCAGAA
>NZ_VRMG01000085.1 GCF_008040105.1 Lacisediminihabitans profunda | reverse complement strand
CTTGCGGGGGGAACCGCACCACAGCTGACCACCATCGACACTTCCAACAACTACGGTCAGGGTCTCAGTGGGACGATCATCGGCAAAGCGATCCGGGGCACACCGCCCGAGGGGGTGCTGATCGCGAGCAAGCTCGACTGCGACCCGGAGACCGGCGACTTCTCGGCTGACAGGATGTTGCGATCCCTGGAGCAGAGCCTGGAACGACTCGGCGTGGATCGCCTACCCCTGCTGCATTTGCATGATCCAAACGAGCTCACTTATCGAGAGGCATTCGCGACCGGAGGGCCTTGCGAGGCGCTCAGCCGGATGCGCCGCGAGGGGCTGGTCGA
>NZ_VRMG01000084.1 GCF_008040105.1 Lacisediminihabitans profunda | reverse complement strand
ACAGTTTTTGGGTTTGAGGTGATATGTTTTGTTGATTGAGGTTTTGAGGTTTGTGGAAGTTTTTGGTTGTAGTTGTGGGAGGTGTAATATGTTGAGGTTGTGTGATGTGGGGTTTGTTTGGATTTGTTTTTGTTTGTGTTTTTTTGTAGTTGTTTTTGTTAGAATTATTGGAAGAGATTGGAATTGTTGGTTTTGTGTTTGTGAGAAGAGTAGTATTG
>NZ_VRMG01000083.1 GCF_008040105.1 Lacisediminihabitans profunda | reverse complement strand
GGGAAGGACCCGGCGGGCAGGAGGTGCACGAACGGTTCGGCCGCACATGCACTCTCCCAGGCATCCCGGATCGCCGTGGCGGAGGTGCCGGGCACGATCCGCGCGGTGGAGGTGGCGAGGATGCCGCGGGACATCGGAACGATGACCGGCGTGAACGAGATGGTGGGCGACTGCGCCCCCGCGCCACGCAGACCCTGCAGGATCTCGGGGATGTGGCGGTGCGTGCCGCCGACCGCGTACGGGTTGGCAGAACCGAGGATCGCGCTCGCGAGGTTCTCGAGCGTCAGAGCCTTGCCGGCAC
>NZ_VRMG01000082.1 GCF_008040105.1 Lacisediminihabitans profunda | reverse complement strand
GGCAGACAAGGAGATAGGGTAGTCCCCCGGCCTGTAGGCGGCGAGCGTTCCGAATAGGTCGGGCGCCGGTCCACGGTATTTCTTCTCGAAGTCGTTGCTGTCGACGTAGTAGACGAGGGACCGGTCCCAGGCGGTGGCGGTCTCCACGGGCACCTGCCCGCGAACGACGGCGCAGCCGCGACGATGGATGAGGTCGAGCTGCTGCTTCGACACGGTGCCGGCGGCGATGTCCGAGAACTGGATCACCGGCCAGACGTCTGCGCCGCGTTCCTTCGTCGCGACGATGGCGGCGACCTCGATCTAGAGCGCGGCCTAGAT
>NZ_VRMG01000081.1 GCF_008040105.1 Lacisediminihabitans profunda | reverse complement strand
CGCTGCATGCCTATACGGACGGGACGGACGGTCCGTCGATGGAACGGCCCGGTCCTGTCCGAGGAGAACCATTGCCATGTCTGCCCCTAGGATGCTATGTGCAACCAGAGTCGGCACCATGTACTCTGGTGCCTCGTCTCTTACTACAATGTAAACCCGATCCTCGTTCATCCACCCTCCTTCTTAGACTTAAGGTATTCAATGATCTGTTCTTTTCTAAGCTCTGCGTTGGATGCGGGTTTGATTCCCACCTCCTGCAAGAAGGCCTTATCATACCCTTTCTGCTTCTGGATTGCAATAGCTTGCTTTACGATACCCGCCTCTTCAAGGGTGAGTCCGTAACGCTCTGCATAGGTCTTGATCTCATGGCACGGTTTGCACAAGACAGCCAAATCTCCTATGCGGACAAACACCACACCTTCCACGAACGCTTGGATATCCTCGACTCGCGTCAGGGAGAACTCCCCCGTCTTGTGGTCAATCTCA
>NZ_VRMG01000080.1 GCF_008040105.1 Lacisediminihabitans profunda | reverse complement strand
CTCTAGGATGGCTTTGTAACTACGCACGTGAGCCTGTTCAAGTCAAGTTCCTTTCAGGCCTAGGATCGCTCTACAGGGACTCTAAGGGCAAGGTGAGAGGCGAGGGACGTAAGTTCTTCTACTTCCAGCTTCTATTCGGAGACCCTGTTGACTGCTACCGACCTGCTGACCTGTGCATCGGGAAGGACTTCGGAGAAGTGGCAGCGTTTAACATCATTAATCCCTGCACAACGGACAAGGAGTGCTGGCAAGCAATCTACGACACCTACAAATCGTGGTACCCTGAGCCTGTCACTTACACAGCATGGGACGACACAGAGCACACTAAAGATGCAATCGATATCATGCAAATGTATTGTGACTGCGCCCACATGCAACGTTGGGCGGGGGATCGGGTAGACTGTAGGGCTGTTTTGGCTAAACTCGGGGTAGACTTAGGAGGTGCAGAATGAGTGTAAGGCCTCGCCCTTGGGAAGACTTCCCGGGCATCTGGAAGACCGAAGCCGCGTTCTTGAGTTGGGTCAGAGGTGGCATTCGCCGCTATCTCTGGTCGAAGAACCCGGTCAAGCTTGAGTGTGCTAAATCCC
>NZ_VRMG01000079.1 GCF_008040105.1 Lacisediminihabitans profunda | reverse complement strand
CGACTACTTCCCCAACAAGCTGCACCAGCAGCTGATCAACGACCCGTTCAAGGTGCTCGACCGGCTCGGCAGCTACGACGTCATCGCCCGCATCACCGGCGGAGGCCCGTCCGGCCAGGCCGGCGCCCTGCGTCTCGGCATCGCGCGTTCGCTCAACCAGATCGACGAAGAGAACAACCGCGCCGCGCTCAAGAAGGCGGGCTTCCTCAGCCGCGACGCTCGCGGCAAGGAGCGTAAGAAGGCCGGACTCAAGAAGGCCCGCAAGGCGCCCCAGTTCGCGAAGCGCTAACCCGCGCCGAA
>NZ_VRMG01000078.1 GCF_008040105.1 Lacisediminihabitans profunda | reverse complement strand
GGTGGTGCGCGGGGAGATGCGGATGCCGCGGCGGCGCTTAAGGGACAACCTTCGGGCGGAAACGGTCAGGTCCGGATTCCGCGGGAAGAATGGCGGTGGCGACGGTTAGCGTGGGCACATGACCACAACATCGGACGGTGTCAGCACTGCCGGCAGGCTCTCGACCCCGGTGTTCGCCGCGATCGTCGTGACCGTTCTCGCCTGGGCGAGCGCTTTCGTGGTGATCCGGGGCGTGGCGCCGCACTTCGGCGGGGGAGCGCGCGCGCTTCGGCGGCGGACCGTGGGCGCCAGCCTGCTCTCT
>NZ_VRMG01000008.1 GCF_008040105.1 Lacisediminihabitans profunda | reverse complement strand
GCGGGTCGAGGTCGAGCCGGTACCGTTTCAACCCGTTCGCGAGAATGCTGCGCCGCAGCGACCGGGACGCGACCAGTTCCGCCTCCCGCGGTTCGATCCCGTCGACGTCGAGCACGTCCCGCCACCGGGCAGCGAGCCGCCGGACCAGATCGGCGGGATATTCCCCCGCGAAGCCCACCAGAGCCTGTTCGGCCGCGACCACATTCTCCTGGTCGGCGCGGGGCGAGACCTCGGTCAGGGCCGTCACGATCAGGCTCGCGGAATCCACCGGGATGATCGCGGCCCGCACCGCAGCCGCGAGGAGCGGGAACACTGGCGGCAACCGTTCGCCGAGGAGACCGACCCCGTCGGTGGCGTCGCCGACCCGGCAGAACCGGTGACTTTCGGCCAGGGTGATCCGCCCCACCTCCGCCAACAGGGCGGCGGCGCTCGTGGCACCGAACCGGGACGCGAGCCCCTCCGGCCCGAGACTCGATCTCGACCGGTGCACCACCTCCCCGGCCAGGCCCACCAGTCGGGCATCCGCCGCACGCCGCAACTCGAAACCCCGCCCCAACACGGCAAGCAACGACGCGTCATCCAGCAACGACGGGTCATCAAGCAACGACGCGTCCTCGGGCAGCGAGGCGTCGTCGGGCAACCCGTCGACAGTGTCCTCGAGCCGGTCCGCAGTACCGTTTTCCATGACCCAAGCCTGCCAGCCACCACCGACATTCCCGCCGACAATATCAACCCTGACCAGCACTTCCTGTGGACGACGCAGGCAAAAGACAGCCTGTGGAGGAGTGGAGACACACCAACCAGGAGGAGGACGCAGCCACGACGAGGCGCGCCACGAGGAGGCGCGCCACCGGAAAGGGGTAACGGGTACCAGGAGCCGGCCCCACGCGAACCGCGCCGCCGGAGCCGAAGCGCAAAGCAGAAGCCGCCGCCGGGCTGCGGACAAGGGGCTCAACCGGATCGCCTCACCGGCCGGGCAACCTGACAAGAAACTGGGAAACTGACCGATCGGACAGTGCCTGACCGATCGGTCAGATAGGTTCGCAGGATGTCCACCTCGTCCGAAGACCTGCGCGCCATCGCGCTCGGCGAATTCGCCACCGCCGGCTACTCGGCAACCTCGCTGCATCGAATCGCCGACATCGCCGGGCTGTCCAAATCGAGCGTGCTCTACCACTTCTCCTCGAAGGAGGCCCTGCTCGAGGCCGCCGTCGCCCCCGCGATCGACCGGATGGAGCAGATCCTCGAGGGGCTCGAGTCGAACAGCCTCGCCGCGGAGGGCCGCGCCGCCTTCCTCGTCGAATTCGTCGACTTCATCCTGCAGTACCGCCGCGAGGTGCACATCTTCATCAACCAGGGCCCATCGCTCGTCGCCGTGCCGGTGATCGATCGCGCCAACGACCTCGTGCGCCGCCTCGCCGCCTTCTTCGCGGCCAACACCGCGTCGCTCGAGGAGAAGATGCGCTTCGGTATCGCCCTCGGCGGCGCCGCCTACATGCTCTGCACCGAGGACTCCCTCGCCCTGCAGTCGGCACCCCTCGACGAGACCAGGGCCGCTCTCGTCGCCATCCTCACCGGGCTCCTGTCGCCGGTGGAAGCCCCGCAGAAAACCGAGGACTGATCGTGGCCACTCTCCTGTACCGGCTCGGCCGGTTCTCCTACCGCCGTGCCTGGATCGTGATCGGCGTCTGGATCGCGCTCTTCGTGGGCGTGCTCGGCGGCAGCGTGGCGCTCGGCGGCCACACCCAGGAGTCCTTCGCAATCCCCGGCACCGAGTCCCAGAACGCTCTCGACCGACTGGATGCGGTGTTCCCCTCGGTGGCGGGCGCGAGCGCGCAGGCGGTCGTCATGGCCCCCACCGGGCAGTCGGTCGACAGCCCGGCCTACACCGCGGCGATCGACAAGATGGATGCCGCGATCGAGAAGATCCCGGGCATCGATTCCGTGCTCAGCCCCTTCTCGAAATACGCGGGCAGCGCCGTCACCGCCGACAAGAACATGGCGCGTTCCCAGATCCAGTTCACCGGCGCGTCAAGCGACGTGAAGCCCGCCACCCTCACGGCGCTCAAGGCCACGGCGTCGATCGCCGAGGATGCCGGGCTCACCGTCGCCTTCGGCGGCCAGGTGTTCCAGGACAACACCTTCGGAATCACCCTCACCGAGGTCTTCGGCCTTCTCTTCGCCGCCGTCGTGCTGCTGATCACCTTCGGGTCGCTCATCGCGGCCGGCATGCCCCTGCTCTCCGCCATCCTTGGCGTGGGGATCGTCATCGGCGGCATCGGCGCGATCTCCGCGTTCACGACGGTATCGAGCTCGGCCCCGCTTCTCGCCCTCATGATCGGGCTCGCGGTGGGCATCGACTACTCGCTCTTCATCCTCTCGAGGCACCGCAATCAGCTCGCCAACGGCGAGGACCCGGAGGAGTCCGCCGCGATCGCGGTCGGCACCGCGGGAAGCGCCGTGGTGTTCGCCGGCGTCACCGTCATCATCGCCCTTCTGGGCCTGCTTGTCGTCGGCATCCCGTTCCTCAGCGTGATGGGGGTCGGCGCGGCCTTCGCCGTGCTCGTCGCCATCGGCGTGGCGACGACCCTCGTGCCCGCACTGCTGGGGCTGATCAAGGGGCGGCTCACCCCGAAGCCCGGATCGCGGGCCTACCGTCGCGCCACCATGCACGAGGAGGGCAGCAAGCCCACGATGGGGCTGCGCTGGGTGACGGGTGTGATGAAGCGTCCGGTTCTCGCGACTCTCGCGGTCGTGGCGATCCTCGGCACCCTCGCCATCCCGGCGCTGAGCCTCAACCTCAGCCTCCCCGACGGCGGCTCGGAGCCCAGGGGGTCCACCCAGCGGCAGGCCTACGAGCTCATCAAGGAGGGCTTCGGCCCCGGCTACAACGGACCGCTCATCGTCGCGGTCGACATCACCCAGACCACGGCGATCCAGGATGACCTGGCCGCCATCGGCAAGGAACTCGGCACTCTCAAGGACGTCAGCTACGTGAGCATGGGGATTCCGGATGCGGGACTGGACACCGCGATCATCCAGGTGATCCCGTCCAGCGCACCGGACGCGACCCAGACGAAGGCTCTCGTCCAGTCGATCCGGGATCTCGCCCCGTCGATCGAGAAGAAGTACTCGACCCCGATCTTCGTCACCGGGGCGACCGCGGTGGGCATCGACATCTCGAACCGGCTCTCCGCCGCCCTCATCCCGTTCGGACTCATCGTGGTCGGCCTCTCGATCGTGCTGCTCATGATGGTGTTCCGCTCGGTGCTCGTCCCGATCAAGGCGGCGCTCGGCTTTCTGCTCTCGGTCATCGCCTCGTTCGGCGTCGTCGTGGCGATCTTCCAGTGGGGGTGGCTCGGCGACCTCCTCAACGTGGAGAACCCGGGCCCCATCCTGAGCTTCATGCCGATCCTGCTCATGGCGGTGCTCTTCGGCCTCGCCATGGACTACGAGGTCTTCCTCGTCTCCGGAATGCGCGAGGAGTTCGTACGCACCGGCAACGCCCGCGAATCCGTCAGGCGGGGCTTCGCCAACGGGGCGCGCGTGGTGACGGCGGCGGCCCTCATCATGTTCTTCGTCTTCTTCGCATTCGTGCCGGAGGGCTCGGGCACGATCAAGCCGATCGCCCTCGGTCTCGCCGCCGGCATCGCCTTCGACGCCTTCCTCGTGCGCATGACCCTCGTGCCGGCCATCATGACGCTGCTCGGACGGGCGGCCTGGTGGATGCCCCGGTGGCTGCAGCGGCTCCTTCCGGACATGGACATCGAGGGTGAGCACCTGCGGGAGCACCGCGAGGCCGTCGTCTGGACCCTCGACCAGCGCGGCTCCTCGATCAGCGCCGAGGATCTCGTCGCCGGGTCCGCCGAGCGACGGGTCGGTCCGCTCGGCATCGCTGTCGCACCCGGGTCTCTCGTTCTCGCCAGCGGCGACGCGACCGACCGACGGCTGCTCGGCGCGACCATCGCCGGCCGCCTCGACCCTGTCGACGGCCGGCTGCAGGTGGCCGGGCATCCGCTGCCCTCCGAGGCGGGGAGTGTCTCGCGCCTCGTCGCGATGGCGGATGTCGGCGGGCTCGAACGCGCAGAGACCTCGGTGACCTTCGGCGAGCTTCTCGACGAACGTCTGCGACTGACCCAGCCCTGGTACCGCTTCGCGCGGCGGCGGCACCGCGTCGCCCGATGGATCGCCCGGATCAACACGGTGCTCGCCGAGGTTGACCCCGACGGGATGCCCGTGAGCGCCTCGTCGACGCTTCAGCAACTGCCCCAGCGGGAGCGGGCCGTCGCTCTCGCCAGTGTCGCGCTCGCCGAGGGCACGCCGGTGGTGATCCTCGATCAACTCGACAGCTTCTCGACACCGAGGGACGAGGCCGACTTCCTGCGCGCCCTCTGCCTGCTCGCCCCGGCCAGCACCACGCTCGTCCTCGGCACGCCCGCCGCGGTGCGGGCGCCCACCAGCATCGCCATCGACGGTCGACCCCTCGTCACCGTCGACCTCGCCTCGCTCGACGCCAGAGGAGTACTCCAGTGAGCCAGTCAGTCACGACCGTCGGTCGCAGGAGGTGGCTGCGCTCCGCGGCGGTCGCCGCCGTCGTGGTCGTTCCGCTCGCCTTCGCCGGACTCTTCGTCGGCGCCCTCTCCAACGCCGACAAGGCGGTCGACCGCATCCCGGCGGCCATCGTCAACAGCGACAAGCTCGTCTACACGACGGCCGCGGACGGCACGAAGTCGCCGGTCTTCGCCGGACGACAACTCGTGACGGAGCTCACGGGCGGCAGCAAGGGCTTCGACTGGACCATCACCAACGCGGCGGACGCCAGGAAGGCGCTCGCCGAGGGGAAGGTCGACGCCATCCTCACCGTGCCCAAGGACTTCTCCACCTCGATCCTCTCGCTCAGCTCGTCGAGCCCGAAACAGGCCGACCTCGCCATCCACACGGATGACGCGCACAGCTACCTCACCGGTGCGGTCGCCCAGGCGGTCGGCGACGGCATGGTCAACACCTTCGGCAAGACCATCACCGAGCAGTACATCTCGGGGATCTACAAGAGCGTCGGCACTCTGGGTGGCTCGCTGAGTACGGCGGCGACCGGGGCAGGCACCCTGTCGAGCGCGGCGACCAGCCTGAGTGGCGGGCTCTCTTCGCTGTCCGGTGGGGCGGCATCCGCCCAGTCCGGCGCGGTATCCCTGTCGAGCGGCATCGCGAAGTACACCGCGGGCGTCGACTCGCTCAGCGCCGGACTCGGCAGGCTGAACGCGGGAGCGGCGAGCCTCGGCCAGCTCGGCCAGGGCATCTCGAACTACACGGGCGGCGTCTCGCAGCTCTCGGCCGGACTCGTCGCTGCGAATGCGGATCTGCAGAACGGCGTGCCCGGTGCCGAGGCCGCGATCAACGCGATCAGCGGCCAGCTCGCGCAGGCGGCGGCCGGCGGATCGGCGCTCAGCCAGCAGGCCACCGGCGCCCTCGGCGGAATCCAGTCCGGCATCGGGCAGAGCGCGGGGGGAGCCGCGAAATTGGCGGCCGGGTCGTTCGGCCTCCGCTCGGGCGCAGGTTCGCTCGCGGGCGGAATCGGCAGCCTCTCCAGCGGAGCGGCGTCGGCCTCGTCCGGGGCGAGCCAGCTCGCCTCCGGCGTCGGCCAGCTCGCGACCGGCCTCAAGTCGGGCGCCGACCAGCTGCCGGCGAGCGATAGCCGACAGGCGGCCGCCTCGGCGAAGATCGCGTCCGATCCGGTGTCGCTCACGGTGACCAGGGACAACAAGATCGCCGACATCGGGCAGGTGATCGCCACCTTCTTCGTGCCGCTCGGCCTCTGGGTAGGCGCGCTCGCGGTGTTCCTGGTGCTGCGGCCGGTGACCAGGCGGGCGCTCACCTCCAGCGCGGCGAACGGGCGCCTGCTGCTCTCGACCCTCGCGCGGGCGAGCGCCATCACGATCGCGCAGGCGCTGCTGCTCGTGGGACTGCTGCACCTGAGTCTCGGGGTGGCCTGGTCCTCGCTGCCGGCAACCCTCGGCTTCGCCGTGCTGATGTCGCTCGCGTTCACGGCCTTCCACTACCTGCTCAGCCTGTGGCTCGGCCGCGCGGGGCTCGTCGTCTCGCTCCTCGCGCTCGCCATCCAGGTGACGTCGACCGGCGGGCTGTATCCGGTGGAGCTGCTCGCCACGCCGTTCCAGTGGGTGAGCCCGTTGCTGCCGCTCACCTACGGGGTGCAGGGGATGCAGGGGATCATCGCCGGGGGAGCCATCGGACCGATTGTCGCGGCTGCTCTGACCCTCGCGGCGTTCGGGGTGGGCAGCGTACTCGTGTCCCTCGTCGCCATCCGTCGGTCGCGGCGGGCGCTCGCCCTCGGGCTGGCGCCGGCGCCCGTGTGACCGGGCCTCAGGCCGCGTCGATGCTCGCCTGACCGGGCCTCAGGCCGCGTCGTAGGCCTGGCGGAGTTCGCGGCGGGAGTTGCCGTCTCGCGGCGGGAGTTGCGTTAGGGCGGGAGGGGCATCCGGTCCTCATCCTTGCGGCCTGGCGCGGGGGTCCCGTCTCGCGGCGGGAGTAATCGCGCCCGACGGCGGGGATACTCCTTCGCGGCGGGAGGCGCGTCCCCCGCCGCGAGGGAGTATCCCCGCCGCGAGGGGATACGCGAGGGAGTATCTCCCGCCGGCGAGGGGATACGCGACGGGTTATCTCCCGCCGCGAGAGGTCAGGTCCGGGAGTAGCGCGGTCCGGGAGCAACTCCCGCCGCGAGGGGCTACACGCGTGTGGGGTCAGCGGCCGTTGGGGCGGAGGGCCGTGATCGCGCGACGACCGGCCCGCCTGAGCAGCCCCGGGTAGCCGACGGTGGACCCCCGGCCCCGGTGGACGGTGCTCTCCGCGCCGAGCTTCGCCTTCGCGAAGTCCAGGGTCTCCCGCAGCATGTTGAGGCGTTCCTGTTCGGTGCGGGCCTTTCGGGTGTTCACCTCGGCGACGACCTGACCGGTCCAGTTCTGGGCCGCCAGGTGTTCGAGTACCTCCGCGACCGGCTCGGTGCCGTACCCGGGCAGGAGGTGCTCGTCGAAGATCTGGCCCTCGTCCTGCGAACCGGAGCCGTCGCACAGGTGCACGTGCCGAAGCCGCGACCCCATCTCGAGGGCGAGCTCGAGCGAGTCGCGCCCGGCGAGCGAGGCGTGCGAGAAGTCGAGGGTCATCGAATCGCAGTCCATGAGGGTGGGGTCGTAGCCGGGGGAATACGCCTTGAGGCTCCTGCCCCGCACGCTCCAGGGGAACATGTTCTCCACGGCGACCTCCACGCCGTAGGTGCCGGCCGTCTGGCGCACGATGCGCAGGAAGTCCTGCGCGTATGTCGCCTGCCAGCGGAACGGCGGATGCACCACCACCGAGGTCGCGCCGACCGCGCGGGCGAGCTCCGCCGACTTCTCCAGCTTCACCTGCGGGTCTCGTCCCCAGACGAAGTGGGTGAGCAACAACACCGGGGCGTGGATGGACATGATCGGCAGCTCGCACTTCGCCGACAGCGCGAGCAGGGCATCCGCATCCTGCGTTCCCTCGTCGTTGGTGACCATGATTTCGACGCCGTCGTAGCCCGCGAGCCTGGCGAGCCGGAAGGTGTGCTCTGTGGCCAGCGGGTAGGCGCACGACGTGCTCATGCCAACGCGAATCATCGTGCCGATTCTATTGTTCGCCGGCTGAACGCCGGATGTCTAAAGCCAGTCCCTGCGCTTAAAGCTGAGATACAGGGCGAGGGAGGTCACGGCGATGAGGCCGATCGACATCCAGACGCCCCACCCGGTGCCGAATCCCACGAACTGGAGATTCTGGCCGAAGAATCCGGTGATCGCGGTCGGCACGGCGATGATAGCGGCCCAACTCGTGACCTTCTTCATGATGAGGTTCATGCGGTTGCTCTGGATGCTGAGGTTCGTCTCCAGGATCGTCGTCACGAGATCCCGCAGCGACTCCGTCCACTCGGTGGCCCTCAGCACGTGGTCGTAGACGTCCTGGAAGTACGGCCCCATCGCCACGTCGACGGCGTCGAGGTCGCGCCGGAGGAGGGTGTTGACGACCTCCCGCATCGGCAGCACCACCCGGCGCAGCAGCACGAGGGACTTGCGGAACTCGAACGATCTCTTCTGCACCTCCTTGTCGCGCGGCCGCTCGTCGAAGAGTGCGTCCTCGAGCAACTCCACCGCTCCATCAAGCTGCTGCACGGTCTCGAAGTGGCCGTCGACGATCTCGTCGAGGAGGCCCCAGAGCAGGAAGCCGACGCCGTGCTTGGACAGGTCGCCGTCGTTGTCCCAGCGGGCGACCACGCGCGACATGTCGAAGTCCGGATCGTGCACGGTGACGAGAGCGTGCGGGGTGATGAACGCCTTGATCTCGTGGGTGGTGAGTTCGCCGGTGTCGTTGTCGAGGCTCACCGCGTACGCGGCAAGGAACAGGTGCGTGTCGTAGCGGTCGAGCTTGGGGCGCTGGTAGGAGTGCACGGCATCCTCGACCGCGAGGCGGTGGAGCCCCAGCTCCTCCTCGATGATGGCGAGATCCCGCTCGGTGGGGGAGACGAAGTCGGCCCAGACCACACAGCCCTTCGTGGTGATGTAGTCGGAGATGTCCTCGACAGGAAACCCGTCTTCTTTCATCGCCCCATCGCGGTAGAGCCGGGTAGTCACCATGCGAGCAATGCTAGTTTGCGCGCGGCTGATAAGTTTGTTGTGGCTTACCGAAGAGGTGCGCGGCATCACGACGACGAGAGTAAGCGGACACATGACCGAGACAGCGAGCGCGATCCCGACCGGCGAATACGACTTCGTGGTCGTCTCGAACCGCCTGCCCGTCGACCGCGTGATCGAGGCGGACGGCACCGCGAGCTGGGCGCGTTCGCCCGGCGGACTCGTGACGGCCCTCGAGCCGGTGATGCGCCAGCACGAGGGAGCCTGGATCGGCTGGGGCGGCCAGCCGGACCTCGAGTTCGAGCCGTTCGACAGCGACGGAATCCGCGTGGTGCCGGTGCCGCTGACCGCCCACGACCTCGAGAACTACTACGAGGGATTCTCCAACGACACGCTCTGGCCGCTCTACCACGACGTGATCAACCCGCCGACCTACCACCGCGACTGGTGGGAGAGCTACATCGACGTGAACCAGCGATTCGCGGACGCGACCGCCGCGGCATCCGCCATCGGGGCCGTCGTCTGGGTTCAGGACTACCAGTTGCAGCTCGTGCCGAAGATGCTGCGCGAGCTTCGTCCCGACCTCACCATCGGCTTCTTCAATCACATTCCGTTTCCGCCATATGGCATCTACTCGCAACTGCCCTGGCGGACGCAGATCGTGGAGGGACTGCTCGGCGCCGACGTCATCGGCTTCCAGCGGGTGGCCGACGCGAGCAACTTCCAGCGGGCCGTGCGCCGGCTCAAGGGATACGTGACCAAGGGCACGCAGATCGAGGTTCCCCTCGTCGACGATTCGCCTGGGGTGCGCGTCTTCGGCCCGATCAAGCGGCAGGGGTCGTTCCGCACGGTCGTGGCGAAGTCGTTCCCCATCTCGATCGACGCCGCGAGCTTCGAGGCGCTCGCCCGCACGCCGGAGGTGCAGGATCGCGCGCGCCAGATTCGCGCCGACCTCGGAAACCCCAAGACCGTGATGCTCGGCGTGGACAGGCTCGACTACACCAAGGGCATCGGCCACCGGCTCAAGGCATACGGCGAACTGCTCGCCGAGGGCCGGCTCAATGCCGAGGATGTGACGCTCGTGCAGGTGGCCAACCCGAGCCGCGAGCGCGTGCAGGCCTACATGGCGCTGCGCGACGAAATCGAGTTGACGGTCGGTCGCATCAACGGCGACTACGGCACGATCGCGCATGTGCCGATCAGCTACCACCACCACGGGTACCCGCGGGAGGAGATGGTGGCGCTCTACCTCGCCGCCGACGTGATGCTCGTGACCGCCCTTCGCGACGGCATGAACCTCGTCGCCAAGGAGTACGTGGCCTGCCGCTTCGACGAGGACGGTGTGCTCATCCTGAGCGAGTTCGCCGGCGCATCCGATGAGCTGAAGCGCGCCCTGCTCATCAACCCGCACGACATCGACGGACTCAAGGAGACGATCCTGCAGGCGATCGCGATGCCGAAACGCGACAGGTCGGCACGGATGCGTTCCCTGCGTCGTCGGGTGCTCGAAAACGACGTCTCGCGCTGGTCGACGGAGTTCCTGCGGGTGCTCGAGAGCCGGGCGCACCACGGATCAGAGGGACACGCACTCAACTAATGGTCGACGTCGACACACCACCGAACTTCTCCCGATTGCCAGAACCCTTCGTGGGGGCGCTGCGTGAACTCGCGCGCACCCGGCGCCTGCTCGTGGCCCTCGACTTCGACGGCACGCTCGCTCCGGAGGTGGACGACCCGGAGGCCGCCCGCGCGCTCCCCGAGGCCCGGGCGGCGGTGCTCCGGCTCAATGCGATGCCGAACACCCGGGTGGCGCTCGTGTCCGGGCGCGCCCTGGCCAGCCTCATCCAGGTCTCCGGCCTGCCGGACTCCGTGCTGCTCGTCGGGTCGCACGGAATCGAGCTGCGTCTGGACTCGCCGGACGACCAGATCGGCCTCAACACGGCCGAGGTCAAGCGGGTCGGCGTGCTCGGCGACGTGCTCGGCGAGGTGGCGGACTCGATCGATCAGGTCTGGCTCGAGCCGAAGCCGGCGGGCTTCGCGCTGCACACCCGTCTCGCGACGGAGCACGACAGCCGGATCGCGCACCTCGTCGCGCTCAGCGAGACCGCGGCGGAGCTCGACGACCTGACGGTGCGCGAGGGCAAGAACGTTCTCGAATTCTCGGTGCGCTCCACCACCAAGGGCGAGGCTCTCGAGCACCTGCGTGAGTACACGAAGGCGACCGCCGTCTTCTACGCGGGCGACGACGTCACGGACGAGGACGCCTTCGCGGCACTCGGCGCCGACGACGTGGGGCTCAAGAGCGGCGACGGACCCACCCTCGCCAACTTCCGGGTGCCTGGGCCCATCGACGTCGCGCGCGCGATCAACCTCCTCGCCGACCTTCGGGAAGGCGACGTGCACGAGCAGTAGGCGTCGCATCCGTCCGCTCCCGTCCCGCTCCCTCATCCCCACCGAAAACGCAGGAGATCCCGCGTCCCTGGGCGCCAGGGGACGCAAAATGGCTCCGCCGGTGACGAATCTCCTGCGTTTTCGGTGGGCGAGAGTGGGGGAGAGCGGCGGAAAGCACCGGCGGCGGAGTTCTAGACTCGTTGCATGCCCGAAACAGTTGACTGGAAGCCGCGTTCGCGCGTCGTAACCGACGGAATCGAAGCCATGACCTCGCGCGGGATGCTGCGCGCGGTGGGGATGGGCGACGACGACTGGGACAAGCCCCAGATCGGCATCGCGAGCTCGTGGAACGAGATCACGCCCTGCAACCTCTCCCTCGACCGCCTCGCGCAGGCCTCGAAGGAGGGAGTGCACTCCGGCGGCGGCTACCCGCTGCAGTTCGGCACCATCTCCGTCTCCGACGGCATCTCGATGGGCCACGAGGGCATGCACTTCTCGCTGGTGAGCCGCGAGGTTATCGCCGACTCGGTCGAGGTCGTCATGCAGGCCGAGCGCCTCGACGGCTCGGTGCTGCTCGCCGGCTGCGACAAGTCGCTGCCCGGCATGCTCATGGCTGCAGCGCGGCTCGACCTCGCCTCGGTCTTCCTCTACGCGGGCTCGATCGCCCCGGGCTGGGTGAAGCTCAGCGACGGCACCGAGAAGGACATCACCATCATCGACTCGTTCGAGGCCGTGGGTGCCGTGCGCGCCGGCCGCATGAGCGAGGAGGACGCCAAGCGCATCGAGTGCGCCTTCGCCCCCGGCGAGGGTGCCTGCGGCGGCATGTACACCGCGAACACCATGGCCAGCGTGGCCGAGGCGCTCGGGATGGCCCTGCCGGGATCAACGAGTCCGGCCGCGGCGGACCGCCGCCGCGACTACTTCGCGCACAAGAGCGGCGAGGCCGTCGTCAACCTGCTCCGACTCGGGATCACCACCCGCGACATCCTCACCAAGGACGCCTTCGAGAACGCGATCGCCGTGGCGATGGCCCTCGGCGGGTCCACCAACGTCGTGCTGCACCTGCTCGCGATCGCGCACGAGGCGGAGGTGGACCTCACCCTGGCCGACTTCAACCGCATCGGCGACACCGTGCCGCACGTGGGGGACCTCAAGCCGTTCGGCCGGTTCGTGATGAACGACGTGGACCGCCAGGGCGGCATCCCGGTGCTCATGAAGGCCCTGCTCGACGCCGGTCTCATCCACGGCGACGCCCTCACCGTGACGGGCCGCACCGTGGCCGAGAACCTCGCAGATCTCGACCCCGAGCCGCTCGACGGCACGGTGCTGCGCACGCTCGACAACCCCATCCACCCCACCGGCGGGCTCACCATCCTGCACGGCTCACTTGCGCCGGAGGGTGCCGTCGTGAAGACGGCCGGATTCGACGCGAAGGTGTTCGAGGGTCCGGCGCGCGTGTTCGAGCGCGAACGAGAGGCGATGGACGCCCTCACCGCCGGGGGCATCGCCGCCGGCGACATCGTGGTGATCCGCTACGAGGGTCCGAAGGGCGGTCCAGGCATGCGCGAGATGCTGGCGATCACCGCGGCCATCAAGGGCGCCGGGCTCGGCAAGGATGTACTACTCTTGACTGACGGACGATTCTCAGGCGGCACAACCGGACTGTGTATCGGCCACATAGCACCCGAAGCGGTGGACGCTGGTCCCATCGCCTTCGTGCGCGATGGTGATCTAATACGGGTCGATATCGCAGCTCGCTCGCTCGACCTACTCGTCGAACCGACAGAGCTCGCAGCTCGCCGCTCTGGCTGGGCTCCGCTTCCCCCGCGCTATACCCGTGGCGTTCTCGCAAAGTACTCGAAGCTCGTGCACTCCGCTGCGGAGGGCGCGGTCACCGGGTAGCTTCGTGCCCTCACTATTCGTGCCTGAAACCTCAAGGAAGTCCTGATGTCCACGGAATCGATCCCGGTGCCCACCGCGGCCAAGGCCCCCGGCCCGGCCGAGCGGCACGCCGCCCCGGAAGTGCTCAACGGTTCGGCGGCCATTCTCCGCTCGCTCGAGAACCTCGGCGTCACGGACGTCTTCGGCCTCCCGGGCGGCGCGATCATGCCGTTCTACGACGAACTGATGTCGTCCACGGCGATCCGCCACATCCTGGTGCGGCACGAGCAGGGCGCCGGCCACGCCGCGGAGGGCTACGCCTCGGCGACCGGAAGGATCGGCGTCGCCATCGCGACCTCCGGGCCCGGCGCCACCAACCTCGTGACCGCGATCGCCGACGCCTACATGGACTCGGTGCCGCTGCTGGCGATCACCGGCCAGGTGTTCTCCACCCTCATGGGAACCGACGCCTTCCAGGAGGTCGACATCGTGGGAATCACGATGCCCATCACCAAGCACTCCTTTCTCATCACCCGCCCGGAGGACGTGCCGGCGACGATCGCCGCGGCCATCCACATCGCCACGACCGGGCGCCCGGGGCCGGTGCTCGTGGACGTGACGAAGGATGCCCAGCAGGGCTTCGCGCCGTTCGTCTGGCCGCCCAAGGTCGACCTGCCGGGCTACCGGCCGGTGACGAAGGCGCACGGCAAGCAGATCCAGGCGGCCGCGCAGCTGCTCGCCGAGGCGAAGCGCCCCGTGTTCTACGTGGGCGGCGGAGTGGTGCGGGCGAAGGCGAGCGCCGAGCTGCTCAAGCTCGCCGAGCTCGTGGGTGCCCCCGTCGTCACGACCCTCATGGCCCGCGGCGCGTTCCCGGACTCCAACCCCCTCAACCTCGGCATGCCCGGGATGCACGGAACGGTTCCCGCGGTTCTCGCGATCCAGGAATCCGACCTGCTCATCTCCCTGGGGGCGCGCTTCGACGACCGGGTCACCGGCAAGCCGAGCGAGTTCGCGCCCAACGCCAAGGTCGTCCATGTCGATATCGACCCCGCCGAGATCTCCAAGATCCGGGTGGCCGATGTTCCCATCGTCGGCGATGCCAAGGACGTCATCGCCGACCTCACGGTCGCCTTCGCGCAGGCCACGAAGAACACCCCGTCCGACCTCACCGACTGGTGGGTTCGGCTGGACAAGCTGAGGGAGCAGTTTCCGCTCGGCTACGACGAGCCGGACGACGGGCTGCTCTCCCCGCAGTACGTGATCGAACGCATCGGCCAGATCACCGGCCCCGAGGCGATCTATGCCAGCGGCGTCGGCCAGCACCAGATGTGGGCCGCCCAGTTCATCAAGTACGAACGTCCCAACTCGTGGCTCAACTCCGGCGGGGCGGGCACGATGGGTTACGGCGTGCCTGCCGCCATGGGGGCGAAGGTCGCGGAACCGGAGCGCACGGTCTGGGCGATCGACGGCGACGGCTGCTTCCAGATGACCAACCAGGAGCTCGCCACCTGCACGATCAACAACATCCCGATCAAGGTCGCGATCATCAACAACTCCTCGCTCGGCATGGTCCGCCAGTGGCAGACCCTGTTTTACGAGGGGAGGCACTCGTTCACCGACCTCAACACGGGCCACGACACGGTGATGATCCCGGACTTCGTGAAGATGGCGGACGCGTATGGCGCCCTCGGCATCCGGGTCACCAGGAAAGAAGACGTGGACGCCGCGATCAAGCTCGCGAACGAGACCAACGACCGACCGGTGGTGATCGACTTCATCGTCAGTCGGGATTCGATGGTCTGGCCGATGGTGCCTCAGGGCGTCGGCAACTCGTCGGTGCAGTACGCGCGCGATCACGCGCCGGAGTGGGACGAGGAGTAGAGCCATGACCCATGTCCTGTCCCTTCTGGTGGAAGACAAGCCCGGTCTGCTGACGCGAGTCGCCGGCCTGTTCGCGCGCCGCGGATTCAACATCGAGAGCCTCGCGGTCGGCAAGAGCGAGATCCCGGGCCTCTCCCGCATCACGGTCGTCGTCGACGTGGAGGAGCTGCCGCTCGAGCAGGTGACGAAGCAGCTCAACAAGCTCATCAACGTGATCAAGATCGTGGAGCTCGATCCGCTGCAGACCGTGGAGCGCGAGCACATGCTGATCAAGGTGCGGGTGGACAACAGCACCAGGAGCCAGATTCTCGAGGCGGCCACGCTGTTCCGTGCCCGCATCGTGGATGTCGCCACCGACGCCCTCGTGATCGAGGTCACCGGCGACACGGCCAAGGTGCAGGCCCTGCTGCGGGTGCTCGAACCCTACGGGATCAAGGAGATCGCCCAGTCCGGACTGCTGGCGATCGGCCGGGGCAGCAAGAGCATCACCGAACGAGTCTTCAAAAACTAGCTTTCACACCACAACAATCAAGGAGAACCATAACGTGACCGAAATCTTCTACGACAAAGATGCCGACCTCTCGCTCATCCAGGGCAAGAAGGTCGCCGTCATCGGCTACGGATCGCAGGGCCACGCCCACGCGCTGAACCTGAGAGACTCCGGGGTCGAGGTCGTCGTCGGTCTCAAGCCGGACTCCAAGTCCATCGCCAAGGCGCAGGAGGCCGGTTTCACCGTTCTGCCGTCGGCGGAGGCCGCCGAGTGGGCGGACGTGATCGTGATCCTCGCCCCCGACCAGTACCAGCGCCACCTGTACGCGGCGGACATCCAGCCCCACCTCGCCGAGGGCAAGGCGATCCTCTTCGGGCACGGCTTCAACATCCGCTACGGCTACATCAAGGCGCCGGAGGGCGTCGACGTGATCATGGTCGCCCCGAAGGGACCCGGCCACACCGTGCGCCGCGAGTACGAGGCCGGCCGCGGAGTGCCGGTGATCGTCGCCGTGGAGCAGGATGCCTCAGGTCACGCCTGGGACCTCGCCTGGTCATACGCGAAGGCGATCGGCGGCCTGCGTGCCGGCGGCATCAAGACCACCTTCACCGAGGAGACCGAGACCGACCTGTTCGGTGAGCAGGCCGTTCTCTGCGGCGGCGTCTCGCAGCTCGTGCAGTACGGCTTCGAGACCCTCACCGAGGCGGGCTACCAGCCGCAGATCGCGTACTTCGAGGTGCTGCACGAGCTCAAGCTCATCGTGGACCTCATGTGGGAGGGTGGCATCGCCAAGCAGCGTTGGTCGGTCTCCGACACGGCAGAGTACGGCGACTACATCTCCGGCCCGCGCGTGATCGACCCGCATGTGAAGGAGAACATGAAGGCCGTTCTCTCCGACATCCAGGACGGCACCTTCGCCGCCCGCTTCATCGCGGACCAGGACGCCGGAGCCCCGGAGTTCCTGGCCCTGCGCGCGAAGGGCGCTGCGCACCCCATCGAGGCGACGGGCAAGGAGCTGCGCGCTCTCTTCGCCTGGAAGCAGATCGACGAGGACTACGTGGACGGCGAAGCCGCCCGCTAGCACCACTGGAGATGGCCCCGGCTCTCGAGTCGGGGCCATTTCGGCGTTTCCGGGCCGGCGTGCCGCAGCCGCTTCGGGCGATTGGGGCGCCTCGCGGCGGGGGACATCGCCCGTGCGCCGGCTCGCGGCGGGGATACTGCGTCGCGGCGGGGGTTAGGACTCCCTCCGCGAGCCGGTATCCCCGCCGCGAGGGCGCACGACTCCCTCCGCGAGCCGGGGCGGCGCTGCCGGAGCGCACCCGCGGCCGGAGCGAGGGCGCAGGACTCCGTCCGCGAGCCGGCTGCTCCCTCCGCGACCGCGACCGCGACCGAGGAGCGAGCCCGAGACCCGGCGCCGCGATGCACAACTCCGGCAATTTGCGCCGGGCGCCGTCGGGCTCCCCGGATTTTCGGGGAGGCCGGGACGGTGTGGGGAAATCAGCAGGAGTTATGCGCAAGGGTGGACGAATGAACTCACGGGATGCGCCGCGCACCCGCCGGGTGTTCGCCACGGCGGCGATGGCGCTGGTGGTGCTCTACGTGCTGGTCGACATCGTGCTGCAGCTGCTGCCACCGCACTACTCCGTCGTGACCGACGCCGAGAGCGACCTCGCCGTCGGCCCGTTCGGCTGGGCGATGCAGGTCAACTTCGTCGCGCGCGCCGTAATGAGCGGATGCGTCGTGGTCGTGGTCACCCTCGGCACACCGGATACCTGGCTTAGGCGAACTGGCTCGGCGCTCCTCGCCGTCGCTGGACTCTGCTCGGCCGCGCTCGCGCTGCTCCCGACCGACGTGAACGCGGCCGGCGAGTACGGGATGACCCCGCACACCGCGGTCGGTTTCGCACACGTCGTGTTTGCGACATCCGGTTTTCTCGCCGTGATCGCGGCGATGGCGGTGCTCACGCGAGGGGCTGGACGCCAGCGTGCCGTGCTCGCGCTCTTCCTGGTGGCGCTGGCCGGTCTCGTACTCCTGGCGCTGAGCCTGACGCTCGCGCCGCAGGCGGTCGGACTCGCCGAGCGGCTGTGCCTCGGGGGGATCCTCGGGTGGGCATTCGCGCTGTGCGGGACGCTTCGGAATCCAGCCGAGCCCATCTAATTGGACAGACCCCCGGACGGGCTAGCGGACGGTATCCTGGCCGGAATTATTGGGCATTGCTCACGGCATCACTTCGGTGATAGCTTCGCGCTTGAGCGGGATCACCTCAGTTACCCGACCCTCAGCGCGCGAGGATGCCCGTCATGCAGCGATTCCTGATTCGATTCCGCGGCGTCTTCGCTGCTCTCGCCATTTTATGCGTCATCGGTTCGTCGGTTGCTGGCCCGGGGGCCTGGAAAGCGGCCGCCATTATTGAGCCCGGGACCCACTCCCTTTCGGGTCATGTGTCATTGGGAAACACGGATCGGGCAGCGGGAGCTGGCGAAGTCACCGTCACGGCGACGGAGTATCCGGTCGGATCGTACACTCCCATATCGGTCACCACCGATGCCAATGGCGACTACGTCTTCCCCGCGCTGGTTCGGTGGTCATTCGTAGTCTCCTTCCATGACACCGTGTCCACCGAGTTCACCGACCTCTATTGGCGAAATACGCTACCCAATACCTCGTACGGGACCTTCGACTTGGTGGATCTCCAGACCTCCGATGCTGTCGGCATCAGCGTCACGCTGCCCAGCCCGGCCGCCCTAACTGGAACGGTCTCCCTGGGCACGACGGACACGAAAGCGGCAGCAGGGGAAGCCTCGGTGACGTATCAGCGATACACAATCTCGGACTCCAGTCCTGAGTCGTCGCCCATCCTGGTGACGGCCAACGGAGCGTTCTCTTTTCCGTCCATGCCGCCCGGCATGTATCGCCTCTTTGCCAAATACCTCGGCACCGGAGGGTTCCAGGACCAGGTCTTCGCGACCACCTTCGTCTTCATGGGCAGCACAAACCAGGCGCAGCCATCGATTGTGCTGAGGCCGACGTTTGTGATAGACGGACATGTCCACATAGGGAGCGTCACTTCTCCCGCCGGGGCGGGAGAAGTGACCGTCTCGCTCGATCAATACGCCCGCGACCGATCCACGTGGGACACGGTAAAGACGACGACGACCGATGCGGCCGGTGGGTATTCCTTCCAGGGGCTCAGCGACCAGATGTATCGCCTCGAGTTCACCGCGTCCAGCGGGCACGGGCTAATCCCATTTACCGACTATTTCGCCGGCCAGCTCTCGTGGACCACGGCGTCGTTGCTAGACCACGACGTCACGCTCGATCCCGCCCACTCGCTCAGCGGGCATGTTGCTCTTGGCGCTGCCGGCGTGCCAGCCGCCGCGGGATCCGTGGAGGTGTCCTATTGGCCTATTGGGCCAATGCCGTTCCCGCGTTCGGTAATGGTGGATGCTCAAGGCGATTTCACAACTCCGGAGACGCGCCTGGGGACTTACGCCCTGCACTTCAGCTATGTCGGGACCGGCAACTTCGTCAATCAGTACTGGCCTCAGGACCTCACCCAGACACCCACCTCGTTCGTCACCGTGGGCTCGCACGACCTCACCGGTCTGAACATCACGCTGCCAGCAGGCAACGGCATCGCCGGTAGGGTCACTCACAATGGCTCCGCCGTCGCCAATGCGATGGTGTATGCGGATCAGGTCAACGCCGCCCGGGCCGTGATTTCGGAGAGGTCGACCCTGACGGATGACACGGGCGCGTACAAGTTCCAGCAGCTTTCGGTCGGCGATTACGAGGTCACGTTCGTCGCCCCCGTGGCCACCTACGCAAACCAGGGATGGTTCGACGTGCCTGCCTACTACCATCCCGATCTCGTCAATCTCGGTCCCAGCACAGCAGTGACCGGCATAGACGCCGATCTGCACACGGCGGGCGTTGTCACCGGCACCGTCACGGGAGCCGGGCTTTCGGCCACGGACTTCTCGACGGGCCTTATCACGGTGACGCCCTGGGTCTTCGACTCTGATTCAAACGCCTGGGTCGACACCGGGGACGATTTTCCCGTGCTGTCGGATCGCACCTATCGAGTGGATGGGCTCGCGGCCGATACGTACAAGTTGAACTTCAACTATGCCGGTCCGTTGTCCCGAAGCATCCTGACGCCAGAAATCGTTGTGACGGAGGGAGCCGTGATCACGAGGAAC
Organism: Lacisediminihabitans profunda; assembly: GCF_008040105.1. Lineage (GTDB taxonomy): Bacteria > Actinomycetota > Actinomycetes > Actinomycetales > Microbacteriaceae > Lacisediminihabitans > Lacisediminihabitans profunda. The sequence continues at coordinate 477,330 of NZ_VRMG01000008.1, read as the reverse complement.
GCCGTGCTCCCCAATCCTTACTCCCTCGCTCACGACTTCACCGGGGACGGGATCCCGGATGTTCTGGCGACGACTCCCCGGGGTGCGCTCTATGTCTATCCGGGAAACGGGAGCGGTTCCTGGAAGGCGCCGTCGTTGATCGGTTCCGGGTGGAATGGCATGACCTCCCTTGTGCCGGTCGGAGACTTCGATGGTGACGGGTTCCCCGATATTCTCGGTCGCACGAGCGGCGGAGCCCTTTACCTGTATTCCGGCGACGGAAACAAGGGGTGGCTGAGTGCTCGGTTGGTGGGTTCCGGTTGGAATGGCATGAGCGCGATCCTGTCGGCCGGAGACTTCAACGGCGACGGCAACCAGGACGTCCTCGGACGGACGGTGGCCGGCGCACTCTACCTCTATGCGGGAGATGGGCATGGCGGCTGGAGCTCGACATCGCTGGTCGGCAATGGCTGGCAGGGGATGACCGCAATCCTGTCACCCGGCGACTTCGATGGAGATGGCCATTCCGACGTCATCGCCAGGGCGGCCAACGGCAACCTGTATCTCTACCCCGGCGACGGTCATGGGGGCTGGGGCGCGACCAAGCTGATCGGTTCCGGCTGGAACGGCATGTCGGCGATCCTCTCGGTCGGCGACTTCGATGGAGACGGCACCGCCGACGTGCTCGGCCGGACTGTTGCCGGGGCGCTGTACCTCTATCGGGGAGACGGCCACGGCGGCTGGGGCGCGGTCTCGCAGATCGGTTCCGGCTGGGCGGGATTCGCAACGATCAGTTGACGCCCGACCGGAAGCCCGCGGATGCGGCATGCATCTCGGATGCGGCATGCTCTCGGATTGGCTGACGCTTAGCGCGGAACCTTGAGCCAGGACATCCCGCGCAGTTCGAGGCACACGCTGTCCGGTTCCTCCACAATCACCATGAGCACGTCGTCACACTGGCTGCAGCGCACGACGTAGCCGGTGGGGTCGGGGTAGACCCGCGCGCGAGCGAGTTCGGAGACGTCGCCGCAGCCCAGACAGCGCCCGGTGGCCAGGGTGAGATCGGCGGAGAAGAGTTCGGAGAGCGGACCGGCAAGGGCGTTGCCGTCGACGGGTTCGGGCATCAGGCGCCTCCGAATCGTTCGGTCTTCACTCGGTGCGGGTCGTGGCCGAGCGCGACGAGGGCGTTCGCGACCGTCTCCACGAAGCCGGTCGGCCCGCAGACGAAGACCGCCGGGGAGATCGAGGGCGGGAAGGCGGATGCCGCCAGGTCATCCGGCGTGATGCGCCCGGCCGCCCGCGGCAAGCCCGCCGGCGTGCCGCGGGTGTACAGCCAGGTGACGTCGAGCCCCGGGGTCGGCGTTTCGAGCTCCGAGCGGAAGAACGCGTCGCCGGGGCTGCGCAGCGAGTAGAGCAGGCGGAACGGCGCCGCGCTCGCCGAGTCGGCGTGCGAGCGGATCATGGCCATGAGCGGCACGATTCCCGAGCCCCCGCCGATGAGCTGCACAGGTTCGGTCTGAGCCGGTGTCCAGACGAACCAGCCGCCGAGCGGGCCGCGCAGCTCGACCTGGTCGCCCACCGCGAGGTCGTCGACGAGGTAGGGCGACACCTCACCGTCGGGAAAGCGGTCCACGGCGAGCTCGACCCGGTCCGTTTCGCCGGCCGAGGCGATCGAATAGGACCGCACGGCCTGGTAGCCGTCGGGCGCGGTGAGGCGCACGTCGGCGTGCTGCCCGGCGAGGTTGCCTCCCCAGCCCGGAACATCGAGCACGATGCTGCGCCCGGTGGGCGTCTGGGGGGCGGTCGAGACGACCACTCCGACGTGCCAGAGACCGACCCGGTGCGGCGGCGCATCCCGGGTCTCACGTTCTGTTATCACCAGCCGGTCACCAATAGCGCTGCTCGAGCCACGGGTCACCGTACAGGTGGTAGCCGTTCTGCTCCCAGAAGCCCGGCTCGTCGTCGCTCTGCATGACCAGGCCGCGGATCCACTTGGCGCTCTTCCAGAAGTAAAGGTGCGGGATGAGGAGTCGAGCCGGGCCGCCGTGTTCGGCCTCGAGGGGCTCGCCGTCGAATTCGAACGCGATCCACGCCTTGCCGTCGAGCAGGTCCTCGAGCGGCACGTTCGTCGTGTAACCGCCGTAGGAGTGCGCCATCACGTAGTCGTTGCTCGTCTCCACCTCGGCGAAGAGAGTGTCGAGCGAGACGCCGCGCCAGGAGGTGCCGAGCTTGGACCAGCGAGTGACGCAGTGGATGTGGGTGCCGACCTCTTCGATCGGGAGCGCCTGCAGTTGCTCCCAGTCCCACTTGTGCACGGCGCCGGACTCGGTGCGGATGCTGAATTCCCACTCCGCCGTGTCGACGTCGGGGGTCGGCCCGGCGGACAGCACCGGGAAGTCCTCGGTGAGGTACTGGCCAGGGGGGAGGGCCGGGTTGTGCTCCCGGCTGCGGCCGGAAAAACCGCGAGAGATGATGCCCATTCGATGCTCCTTCGGTTGTGCCCAGCCTACTGAACCTGCCCCCGGTGTCGGCAACTCGTGACGGCTCGAGTCTCACACGTCGATGCGGTAACCCCGCTTGATCACCGTCGCGACGAGACCGGATGCCGGGAGCGCCTGGCGCAGCCGGCTGATCGCCACGTCGACGGCGTGGTCGTCCTGCATCTCGGGCAGCGCCGCCGTGAGCGCGGCCCGCGACACCACGGCGCCGGGGGAGGCGAGCAGGATGCGCAGAATCGTCAGCGAGGTGGGCGCGAGGGTGGCCCGGCTTCCGGCGACGCTCACGATGCGCCCCCGCAACTCGATCGCCCCGTGGGCCGACTGGACGCGCACGATCCGCTGCTCCTCGAGGTATTCGCAGACCAGCCGGATCAGCGCGCCCATGCGATAGCGCTCGGGAGCGATCGGGGTGATGCCACCGGCGATGAGCGGTGCGGCCGTGACCGGTCCGACCGCGGCAGCGACGACCGTGCTGGACAGGGCATCCTGCAGCTGCTGGAGCCGGCCGATGCCGTCCGCGGCGCCGAACAGCGCCTCGACGGCCGGCGCGCTCGTGAAGGTGACGGCGTCGACGGAGCCGGTGCAGATCGCGTCCACCAGCTTGAGCACCCGGCTCGAATCGTCGGGCAGCAGCCAGCGGTACGGCGCGACGGTGAGAACCGTGACGCCGGCCGCGCGCAGGCGTTCGAGTTGGGGCTGGTCGGTGAAGCCGTGCAGTTGCACCGCGACGGTCTTGCCCTCCGCTCCCTCGCGCAGAACGAAGTCGACCAGGGACTGGGTGGTCTCCTTGTCGCTCATGCCGGCGTCGTCGAGGCCCGCGGCCCGCACGGCGCCTCGCGCCTTCGGCCCGCGCACGAGGATGCGGGAATCGGCGAGCGTCTCGATGAGGTCGTGGCCGAGGCCAGCGGCATCCGCTGCCTCGAACCAGCGGCGGATGCCGTAGGAGGTGGTGGCCAGCAGGATGTCGGGGCGCGCCTCGATGATGGCGTGCGTGTCGCGGGTGAGCTTGGAGTCGTCCGCGGTCGCCGAGATGCGGATGGCCGGGGCGTGAAGGACCTCGGCGCCGCGGCGCTCGAAGGCGGCGATGAGGTCTTCCGATCGCCGGTCCGAGGTCACGCCGATGCGGAACCCCTCGAGTTGGTCGGCACGGAACCCGGGGAGGGTGGTGTCGATGCCGGTATCGGTCAGGGTGTCTCCGTCGTGGGGCGCCGGCGGGCGCGGGGCAGAAGGGGGAGCGGCTACCGTGCCAGGCGCGCCGCGTGATCCAGCAGCTCGACAGCCGCGACATCGGCGTCGTGCGCCAATCGTACGACCTCGCCGATCACGATGACAGCGGGGGAGCGGATGCCGGCCTGCGCCGAACTGTCGACCACCGTGCCGATCGACGCGACGGTGGTGCGCTGGCTGTCCGTGAAGGCTCGCTCGATGATCGCCACCGGCATCGCGGCATCCATGCCGTGTCTGGCGAGCCCGGCCGACAGCTGCGGGAGGGTGCCGATGCCCATCAGCACGACGATCGTGCCGCCGAGACCCACGAGGTGGGCGAGCTGTTCGTCGGTGAACGGGGCGTGGCCCGAGACGACGGTGAACATGCGACTCAGCTCGCGGTGGGTCACCGGGATGCCCGCGATTGCCGGCGCGGCGATGGCGCTCGAGACTCCCGAGATGACGCTGACCGGCACGCCGGCCACCCGGCAGGCGAGCACCTCCTCCCCGCCTCGCCCGAACACGAAGGGATCTCCGCCCTTGAGTCGCACGACGGTCTGGCCGGCGAGGGCGCTGGCCACGATCATCCGCTCGATCTCGGCCTGGGGCACGGCGTGGTGGCCCGGGAGTTTTCCGACGTCGACGAACTCGGCACCGGGCGCCCAGTCGGCGAGCCGGTCGTGCGGCCCGAGGCGGTCGAAATAGACGATGTCCGCGTCACGCAGCGCGCGCAGGGCGGCGACGGTCATGAGGCCCTCGTCCCCCGGCCCGCCGCCGACGAGGGTGACGTGCCCGACCGGGCCCGTCGCCGCGGCGCGCTCGCGGGTGAGCCAGAGGCGCAACTCGGTTGCCAGCGCCGCGATCGTGGTGTCGATGGCCGGTGTCGCGCCGACGAGCACGACGAGGTCCATCGTGCTGAGGAGCCCGCGCCAGCCGTCGGCCGAGCGCGGCCATTCCACCGCCTTGGCGGCGGAGGGAGCCGGCGACTCCGTCACGAGGTGCACCGCCGCCCCGGCCGCCCGGTAGCGGGCGATCGATCGCCGGGCGGCGTGAGCGCCGCCGATGACGAGGACGCTGCGGTGAGTGAGGTCGAGAGTGAGGTCCACGGTCAGCGTCCTTCGGTCTGGGAAGTGGCGGTCTGGGCGATGGCGGTCTGGGCGATGGCGGCCTGCCCGGCCGCCGCCGCACCCGGCCGGAGGGGAATGCTGAGACCGAGCGGAACCGCGGTGTCCCGTTCGTCGGCGCGGGCGGGGCGAGGTTGGCCGCGCTCGGTCACCTGCACCACGGCGGGGTCCGGGGTGGTCGGGGCGTTGACGAAGGAGCGGAAACGGCGCAGTCGCTCCGGATCCCTGAGGGTCGCGGCCCATTCGTCCTCGTAGTTGCCGACGTGGGCGGCCATCGCCGCCTCGAGCTCGTCGGCGATGCCGAGGCTGTCGTCGCACACGACAGCGCGCACGTGGTCCAGCCCGCCCTCGAGCTCCTCCTGCCAGCGTGCGGTGCGCTGCAGCCGGTCGGCGGTGCGGATGTAGTACATGAGGTAACGGTCGATGTAGCGGATCAGCGTCTCGTCGTCCAGGTCCTGGGCGAGGAGCTGGGCGTGGGCGGGCTGGTAGCCGCCGTTTCCGCCGACGTAGAGATTCCAGCCCAGCTCGGAGGCGATGATGCCGATGTCCTTGCCGCGGGCCTCTGCGCACTCGCGCGCGCAGCCGGAGACGCCGAGCTTGAACTTGTGCGGCGAGCGGAGGCCGCGATAGCGCAGCTCGAGCTGGATGGCCATGGCAACGGCATCCTGCACGCCGTAGCGGCACCAGGTCGACCCGACGCAGGACTTCACCGTGCGCAGGCTCTTGCCGTAGGCCTGCCCGGATTCGAAACCGGCGTCGACGAGCACCTTCCAGATGTCGGGCAGCTGCTCCAGTCGCGCCCCGAACAGGTCGATGCGCTGGCCGCCGGTGATCTTCGTGTAGAGGTTGAAGTCGGCGGCGACCTCGGCGATCACCTTGAGTTTCTGCGGTGTGATCTCGCCGCCGGGGATGCGGGGGACCACCGAGTATGTGCCGTCCTTCTGCATGTTCGCGAGCGCGCGGTCGTTGGTGTCCTGGAGGGCCCCGCGCCCCGAGTCCAGGATGTACCCGGAGGTCTGGGTGGCGAGGATGGACGCGATCACCGGTTTGCAGATGTCGCAGCCGAGGCCGCGCCCGAAGCGCTCCATGATCGCGTCGAAGGAGGCGAGTTGGAGGATGCGCACCGACTCGAAGAGTTCGCTGCGGCTGAGCTCGATGTGCTCGCAGAGCGCCCGGGAGACCTCGACGCCCGCCTTGGTCAGCTCGGTCTCGAGGATCTTTTTGACGAGGGGCACGCACGAACCGCACTGCGTTCCGGCGCGGGTGCAGGCCTTGAGCGCGCCAAGTTCGGTGCAGGCCTCGTCGTGGTCGCCCCGCACCGCCGAGCGGACGGCGCCGACGGAGACGTTGTTGCACGAACAGAGCTGCACGTCGTCTGGCAGCTCGCCGCCGGCCGGGGGCTCGGCGCCCGCCGCGGAGAGGTAGGCGCCCGGTTCGGCGGGGAGCTCGCGGCCGAGCAACGGGCGCAGGGAGGTGTAGGGCGCGGCATCGCCGACGAAGATGCCGCCGAGCAGGGTCTTGGCATCGCCGGTCACCACGATCTTCTGGTAGAGGCCCCGCGCAGGATCGGCGTAGACCACCTCGAGCGAGTGCTCGGTGACGGCGAGGGCGTCGCCGAAGCTCGCGACCTCGACCCCGGAGAGCTTGAGCTTGGTGGCGTCGTCGATGCCCGGGAAGAGGGCCTCGCCGCCGTGGATGCGGTCGGCCGCCACCTCGGCCATGGCGTTGGCCGGCGCGACCAGACCGACGCACAATCCCCCGACGGCGGCCACCTCGCCGATGGCCCAGATGCCCGGATGCGAGCTTGAGCAGTCGTCGCCGATCGCGATGCCGCCGCGCGGCCCGATGTCGAGCCCGGCGTCCCTGGCGAGTTCGTCGCGCGGGGTGATGCCGATCGAGAACACGACGAGGTCCGCGTTGAGCTGGCGACCGTCGGCGAGCGCGACACCCAGCACCCGGCCGGAGGGGGAGCAGAGGATCTCGCTCGGCCGGGTGCCGAGGGCGAGGGCGATGCCCTGGGCCTCGATCAGGCGACCGAGCGCCTGGCCGGCGCCCTCGTCGAGCTGCGCCGACATCAGCCAGCGGCCCGAGTGGACGATGGTGGAGTTGCCGCCGAGGCGCTGCAGACCACCGGCGGCCTCGAGTCCCAGCAGCCCGCCGCCCACGACGACGACGTTCGCCGGTCGCCTCAGGGCGACCCGAAGCCTGGCGACCTCGGCGACGAGGAAGTCGACGTCTTCGATCGTGCGATAGACGTAGCCCTTTTCGGCGCCCGGAATGGGTGGCACGGAGGCGGACGATCCGGTCGCGAAGACGAGCTCGTCCCAGGACAGTCGCTCGCCGCCCTCGATGGTGACGGTCCTCGCGGCCGGGTCGATCGCGGTCGCACGCCGGGCTGGTCGGTAGCGGATGCCCGGGGCGTCCCACAGGGTGCGGTCGCCCAGCGTGAGGTCTTCCGAGTCGACGAGGCGGCGGGACAACGCGACGCGGTCGTACGGCAGGTGCGGTTCTTCGCCGAGGACGGTGACGACGAACCCGGGGTTCGCGGCGGAACGCGCCGCCATCGCCTCGGTGAACCGGTGCGCGGCGGGGCCGCCACCGATCACCACGACGTGGCGAGTGGTTGCGTCGGCCTCGGCCATGGCAGCACCTTTCGAGTGGGAGTGGCCCCAGCGTATGAGCCGGGCGTTTCCTCGCCGTTGCGCCCGCGTAACGATGTGTGACATCGACCTCACTCCGCGCGCCGAGTGGTGTGAGGTCTTTTTTACGCGATCGTCACGGCTTTCGCCTGCCCTCGAAATCCGGCCCTCGTACCGTCAACCCATGACGAACGATGACTGGGTGCCGCTCTGCTCGCTCGACGACCTCGAACCGCTCTGGGGCGAGGCCGCGCTCGTCGGCGGCCGCCAGGTGGCGCTGTTCCTGCTGCCGGACGGCAGCCTGCACGCCGTGAGCAACCGGTGCCCGGCCACCGGCTCCTACGTGATGTCGCGCGGCATCGTCGGGTCGAAGGGTGCCCGCAGCACGATCGCGTCGCCACTGCACAAGCAGGTCTACGACCTCGCGACCGGCGAGTGCCTGAGCTCGCCCGACTACCTCCTGCCCACCTATCCCGTGCGGGTGGAGGCCGGAATCGTGCAGGTCGCGCTGGCCGAGGCCGCGTGAGCGCACCCGTGCTCCTGGCCGCCTCGCACGGCACGAGCGACCCGGCCGGGCAGGCCGCGGTCGCGGCCCTCGTGCGCGCGGTGGCGGATGCCCGCCCCGACACCGCCGTGCGCGGCAGCTTCGTCGACGTGCAGCAGCCGAGTGTGCCGAGCACCCTCGATGCGCTCGCCGTCGGCGTGCCGGCCGTGGTGGTCCCCCTTCTCCTCTCGGCGGGTTACCACGTGCACGTCGACCTGGCGGATGCCGCCCGCGAGGCCCTGCCGAGACGGGTGACGGTCACCGGCGCGCTCGGTCCGGACGCCCGGATCACCCGAGTGCTCGCCGACCGCCTGTACGAGGCTGGACTGTCCGACGGCGACCGGATCGTGCTCGCCGCGGCGGGGTCGAGCAACGCGGATGCCGTGGCCGACTGCCACACGGTGGGGCGTGAGCTGTCGGTCCTGCTCGGCCGCCCGGTGACGGTGGCCTTCATTTCGGCCGCCCAGCCCCGGCTCTCCTGCGCGGTCGCGGGCGCCAGGATCTCCGCGCGCGGCGCGCGCGTCATCGTGGCGACGTACCTGCTCGCGCCGGGGTATTTCGCGGGTCTCGCGCGCACCGCCGGGGCCGACCTGGTGACGGCACCGCTTCTGGCCGCCGGGGAGGCACCCCCGGACGGTCTCGTCGAGACGGTCATCGATCTCTACGAACGGGCGGCGGGAGGGAGTCTCTCGGTGCTTTGTGACGAGCAGGTTACGGCGGCCTAACACCGGCCGGTCTCGCCGGTGACGACACGGTGACCGAACGGTAACCGCACCGGCGGTCTCCCCGAAACACGGCCTCGCTAGCGTCGAAATCACTCACCGTCCGAAGTGTCCCCTCTCCCCAAGGAGCGATCGATGACCACGACCACCGCTGCAACTCCGCCCACAGCGATCACCGGCCAGACCGGGGCATCCGCCCTCGTCCACCGGCCAGGGCGCTGGATCGACAACTGGAACCCCGAGAACACCGAACAGTGGAACGCGGTGGGCAAGGCGATCGCCGCCCGCAACCTCCGCTGGTCGATCTTCGCCGAGTTTCTCGGCTTCATCGTCTGGCAGCTCTGGAGCATCGTCGTCGTGCAGCTGCCCGCCGCCGGATTCACCTTCGACACCGGGCAGATCTTCTGGCTCATCTCCATCCCGAGCCTCGTCGGCGCCACGCTCCGCTTCCCGTACACCTTCATGGTGCCGAGGTTCGGCGGCCGCAACTGGACGATGATCTCGGCGGCCCTGCTGCTCATCCCCGCGATCGCCCTCGGCATCGCGGTGGGCAACCCGTCGACTCCGTTCCCCGTCATGCTGCTCATCGCCGCGCTCGGCGGCTTCGGCGGAGGCAACTTCGCCAGCTCGATGTCGAACATCACGTTCTTCTACCCCCAGCGGGAGAAGGGCTACGCGCTCGGCCTCAACGCGGCCGGCGGCAACCTGGGAGTCTCGGTCGCCCAGATCGTGGTTCCGCTCGCCATCACCCTCGGCGCGGTCGGCACGCTGAACCTGCCGCTCGCCGGTTGGATCTGGATCCCGTTCATCCTGCTCGCCATCTTTGGCGCATACAGGTACATGGACAACCTGTCGAACGCCAGGTCGGACTTCGCCGCCTCCCTCGCGGCCGTGCGGGAACCTCACCTCTGGATCCTCGCCCTGCTCTACATCGGAACGTTCGGCTCCTTCATCGGCTTCGCGAGCGTGTTCCCCAAGCTCATCGCCGACCAGTTTCCGGCATACTCCGCCCTGCACGTGGGCGCCGCCGCCATCTCTCTCGCCTTCCTCGGCGCGCTTGTCGGCTCGCTCTCGCGTCCCTTCGGCGGCAAGCTCGCCGACCGCTTCGGCGGGGCGATCGTCACGGTCGCCGCCTTCGGCGTGATGGCGCTCGGCGCGCTCGCCGTGGTGTGGGTGCTCCCGGTGGGCAACTTCTGGGCCTTCCTCGCGGCGTTCCTGGTGATCTTCGTCGCCACCGGCGTGGGCAACGGTTCCACCTACCGCATGATCCCGAGCGTCTTCGCTGCCCGCAGCGGGGTGCGGGACGCCCACCGCAACTCCGGCAGTGTCGACACCCAGCGCAAGACGGCGGCAGCCCTCGGCATCATCTCGGCCGTGGGAGCCTACGGCGGGTTCATCATCCCGCAGGTTCTCGGGCTGTCGAAGACCTCCACGGGGGACTACTCCGGCGCGATCTTCGGCTTCGTCGCGGCCTACCTCGTGCTCATGTCCATCACGGCGTTCTTCTACCTGCGTCGCGGCTCGTCGGTCGCCGGCCAGCGCGTCTGACCCCCGCCGAGAGAGAGCCACCACCATGAGCATCGCCCCGGCCGAGACCGCCACCGCGTCGCACTGCCCGTACTGCGCCCTGCAGTGCGCGATGACGCTCACGGACTCGGCCGGGGCCATCTCGGTGGGGGCTCGCGACTTTCCCACCAACCGGGGTGGACTCTGCAAGAAGGGCTGGACATCCGCCGAGCTGCTCTCCTCGCCCGACCGCATCGTCGAACCGATGCTGAGGCAGCCGGACGGCGGATTCGCCGCAGCGTCGTGGGAGGACGCCCTCGACCTCGTCGCCGACCGCCTCTCCGCCCTGCGCGCCGAGCACGGTGCAGACTCGGTCGGGGTGTTCGGCGGTGGCGGTCTCACCAACGAGAAGGCGTACCAGCTCGGCAAGTTCACCCGTGTCGCCCTGGGCTCGTCGAGGATCGACTACAACGGCCGGTTCTGCATGTCCTCCGCTGCGGCGGCCGGCAACCGCGCGTTCGGCCTCGACCGAGGCCTGCCCTTCCGGCTGGAGGACCTCGGCGCGGCGGAGACGATCCTCCTGCTCGGCAGCAACGTCGCCCAGACCATGCCGCCCTTCGTCGCCCACCTCGAGGGGGCGCGTGCCGCCGGCGGCCTCATCGTGGTGGACCCGCGGAGATCCGCGACCGCGAGGCTCACCGAGGACGGGGCCGGGATGCACGTCCAGCCCGCACCGGGCACCGACCTCGCGCTGCTGCTCGGGCTCACCCATCTCGTGATCGCGGAGAGGCTCGCCGACCGCGAGTACCTGGCCGCGCGCACCACCGGATTCGAGGCCCTGCGCCGCAGCGTGGGCGAGTGGTGGCCGGAGCGCACGCAGGAGCACACGGGGGTTCCGGTGTGGCAGCTGCGCGAGATCGCCCGCCGGCTCGCCGCCGGTCGCGGCACCTACATCCTCACCGGCCGGGGCGTCGAACAGCACGAGGACGGCACGGCCACGGCCACCGCCGCCATCAACCTGAGCCTCGCGCTCGGGCTCGTCGGCACCGCCCATTCCGGTTACGGCACCCTCACCGGCCAGGGCAACGGCCAGGGCGGCCGCGAGCACGGCCAGAAGTGCGACCAGCTGCCCGGCTACCGCAAGATCACCGACGGGGCGGCGCGCGAGCACGTCGCCGCGGTCTGGGGCGTCGACCCGCAGTCGCTGCCGGGGCCGGGGGTTCCCGCGGTCGAGCTGCTCTCGTCCATGGGGCGGGCGGGCGGCATCCGTTGCCTGCTCGTGCACGGGTCGAACGTGGTCGTCTCCGCCCCCAATGCCTCCCGGGTGCGGGAGGGACTCGCCGCGCTCGACTTCCTCGTGGTCTGCGACTTCTTCTTCTCCGAGACCGCGCAATTCGCGGATGTCGTGCTTCCGGTCACCCAGTGGGCCGAGGAGGAGGGCACCATGACCTCCCTCGAGGGCCGCGTCATCCGCCGTCGCCGCGCGATCGACCCGCCGCCCGGGGTCCGCAGCGAACTATGGATCTTGCGGGAACTGGCGAGGCGACTGGGTTCGCCGTCCACGTTCAGCGACGATCCGGCCGTCGTCTTCGACGAGCTGTGCCGCGCGTCGGAGGGGGGAACCGCCGACTACTCGGGTCTCAGCCATGAGCTTCTCGACTCCGGGGTTGCCGCCTACTGGCCGTATCCCACGGGGTCGGCCGGCACTCCACGACTATTCCTCGATCGCTTCGCGCACGCCGACGGGCTCGCCAGGATCGTCGCGGTTCGATCGCGCTCATCGGCGCCGCCGGAATCGGGCACCCTCACGCTCGTGACCGGACGGCTGCTCGAGCACTACCAGTCCGGCGCGCAGACCAGGCGGGTGCCGGAGCTCGCCGCCGCGCAGCCCGTCGCCAGGGTGCAGCTGCACCCGGCGACCGCCGACCGGCTCGCGATCACCGATGGCGCGGAGGTGGAACTGGCGAACGCCCGCGGCTCCGTGCGCTGCGTCGCCGAGCTGACGCCGGACATCCGACCGGACACCGTGTTCCTGCCCTTCCATTTCGCCGGCGACGAGTGCGCCAACCTGCTCACGAGCGACGCGACCGACCCCGTCTCGGGGATGCCGGAATTCAAGAGGACCATCGTCACGGTTCGCGCCGTGCAGAGGGAGTTGTCGAATGCCTGAGCGCGTGGTGCTGGTGGGGTACGGCCCGGTCGGCGCGCGCTTCGTGGAGGAGCTGCTGCCCGCCGTGCGCGCGGGCGCGATCGAACTCACCGTCGTCGGGGCGGAGAGTTCCGAGGCGTACAACCGGGTGCTCGTCGCCGAGTACGCGGTCGGCCACACCGACCGCGAGTCGCTGGAGATCACCGACCCGCAGGAGGCGCGCGACGCCGGGGTGCGAATCCTCACCGGGACGAGTGTCACGGCGATCAACCGCACGCGACAGACGGTGACCCTCGGCGCGGGCGACCAGCTGCCGTACGACCGGCTGGTGCTGGCCACCGGCGCCCGCGCGAACATCCCGACTCTCGACGGGGTCACCCGGCTTCGCCGCGACCGCACCAGGCCCGGCGTCGACCCGGAGACCCTCGATTCAGCCGACGCCCCGCTGCCCGGCGGGGTCACCGCCCTCCGGGACCTCGCGGACGCCGAGACCGTGCTGGCCGCCGTGCGGGGTGGGCAGCGGATCGTCGTGCTCGGGGCGGGGGTGCTCGGCATGGAGATCGCCCTGGCCGCGGCCCGGGCCGGGGCCGAGACCTGCGTCGTCTACCACGGCGAGACCCCGATGGCTCGGAGTCTCGACCGTGGAGCGGGCGCCACCCTCGCGCGGAGCGCCCGCCGGGCCGGCGTCGCCATGATCGATCACTCGAGGGCGGAGGGCATCCTGTTCCGCACGGCCGAAGACGGAACGCGGCGTTTCGACGCCCTCCTCTGCGCGGATGGAAAGCAGATCGGCGGCGACCTGCTGCTGCTCTCCTGCGGCGTCGGCGCCCGCACCGAACTCGCCGCCCTCGCCGGACTCGACGTGTCCGCCGGCATCCTCGTCGACGACACCCTGCAGAGCTGGGCCGATCCGCGGGTCTTCGCGATCGGCGACTGCGCCCACGTGGTCTCCCGACCCCAGGAGGGTGCGGCGGTCGGAACGCCGAGCGGGGCGCCGTCCGGGTTGATCGGTCCGGGCTGGCGGCAGGCCGACTGGCTCGCCGCAAGGCTCAGCGGCGAGGCGGCGGCGCCGCTCGCCGAACGGGCCGCCTCCGTCGTGATGCTCAAGGCCGAGGGGGTGGATGTCGCGGCCGCCGGCGACGTTCGACGCGAGCCGTGGGACACCTACACCGAGCTCGGCGGGCGGGCCCACGCCGACGGCTGCGCGACTCCGAGCGTGGCCCAGTGGGCGGACCCCGAGCACGGGCGCTACGTGAAGATGGTGACGCTGGCCGGAATCCTCACCGGGTTCGTCTGCGTGGGGATGCCGCGCACCGCCGCCGAGCTCACCCTGCTCTTCGAACGGGGAGGCGAGCTGCCGGCCGACCGCTCGGTGCTGCTGAGGTTCGACGGTCCTGACTACGTTCCGGCGAGCGGGGCGGACGCCTTCGCCCTCGACGCGACGGTCTGCTGGTGCAACGGGGTGAGCGTCGGGGCCATTGCGGGCGCGGCGGAGGAGGGCAACACGACGGTGGCCTGCATCGGCTCGGCCACCCGCGCCGGCACCGGCTGCGGCGGCTGCAAGGGCAGAATCGGGGAGGTGCTGGAGCGCTTCGCGCCGGTGGAATGAGCCGGCGAGATGTCAACGCCGCACTGAACGCCTAGGGTGAAAGCATGACGCGACTCGAACTCGGCATCCCGGGCATTCGGCGCGACCCCGCGCGCCTGCCGCCCACCCTCGGGCGCCCTGATGTTCCCGGCCTGATCGACACCTTCGGCCGCGTCGCCCGCGACCTGCGCATCTCCATCACCGAGAAGTGTTCGCTGCGCTGCACGTACTGCATGCCGGAGCAGGGCCTCCCGGCGATCGCCCGCGAAGACCTCCTCAGCGCCTCCGAGATCGCCCGCCTCGTCGGCATCGCGGTGCGCGACCTGGGCGTGCACGACATCCGCTTCACCGGCGGCGAACCGTTGATGCGCGCGGACCTGGTGGAGATCATCCGGTTGTCGTCCGCCGTCGCCGGCGACGCCTCCATCTCGATGACGACCAACGGCATCGGGCTCGATCATCGCGTGCGCGAGCTCGTCGCCGCCGGCCTCACCAGACTGAACATCTCCCTCGACACCGTGGACCGCGACCACTTCGCCAGGCTCACCCGGCGCGACCGCCTCCCCGCGGTGTTCGCGGGCATCCAGGCGGCCAAGGAGGCCGGCGTCACCCCGCTCAAGATCAACGCGGTGCTCATGCGGGACACCCTCGCCGGCGCAGCCGACCTGCTCGACTGGTCGCTCGCCAACGGGGTGCGCCTGCGCTTCATCGAGCAGATGCCGCTCGATGCCGACGAGGCCTGGGCCCGAGACAACATGGTGGATGCCGCGGAACTCCTGGACGTGCTCGGGGCGAGGTTCTCCCTCAGCCAGCCGCACCGGGAGGACCCATCGGCTCCCGCCGAGGAGTGGATCGTCGACGGGTATTCACTGAACGGCGGTCCGGCCACCGTGGGCATCATCGCCTCCGTCACCCGCTCGTTCTGCGAGGCCTGCGACCGCACCCGCGTCACCGCGGAGGGCACCGTTCGATCCTGCCTCTTCGGCGATGACGAGACGGACCTGCGCGGGCTGCTCCGCGACGGGTCGAGCGACGAGACGATCGCCGACTGGTGGCGTGCCGCCATGTGGGGCAAGCAGGCCGGGCATGGCATCAACGCGGCGGACTTCATCCGGCCCCTGCGCAGCATGGGGGCCATCGGTGGCTGACGACGTGCGCGTGCGCTACTTCGCGGCGGCCGCGGAGGCAGCGGGGCGCGAGGAGGAGACCCTCGGCGCCGTGCCGACGGTGGGGGAGTTGCGCGCGGTGTTGCTCGCGCGCTACGGCGATGCCATGGCGCGGGTGCTCGCGTCCGGATCGTTTCTCGTCGATGGCGTGGTGAGCCGCGACGACTCCCGCGCCCTGGGCAGTCGGGTGGACGTGCTGCCCCCCTTCGCCGGCGGCTGAACGGTCCGTCCGGCCCCTTTCCCTTCCCTTCCTCTCCGCCGCCACCCCTTCCGCTCGCCGCCCCCGCCGCCGCCCGCGCCTCCGCTGCCCCTTCCGAAATCCATGCAATCCTGGGCAACACGCCGCTCAATTTGGCAGACGGCAGCGTGTCGCGGAGAAATGCATGGATTTCGGAAGGGCGCGAGGTCTCTAAGCCGGGCGTTCGATATCCGCGTGCCGTGAAGGCGCCTGGCGCGAAGGCGCCTGGCGCGCGCGGCGTGGCTGTGCACAACTCCTGCAGTTTGCTCGAGCGAGCAACTCGATGCCCGGAACGGCGGATAGCGGAGCAAGCCCAGGTGTGAATTTGCCGGAGTTATGCACGCGTCGCGGCGGCCAGCCCCGTCACCGCAGCCCGCACCACCCCTTCCGAAATCCATGCAATCCGAGGCAACACGCCGCTCAACTTCGCACCCGGCAGCGTGTCGCGGAGAAATGCATGGATTTCGGAAGCGAAAGAGGGAAGAAGGGAAGGGAAGGGAAGGGGACGGGAGAAGGGGAGGGACGGGCGGGGCTAGAGGCCCACCCATTCCGTGGCGCCGTCGGCGAGGTGCTGGCGCTTCCAGATGGGCACCGTCGCCTTGATCAGCTCCACGAGCCGCTCGCAGGCCGCGAAGGCCTCGCCGCGGTGCGGGGCGGCGACCGCGGCGACGAGCGCGACGTCGCCGATGGCGAGGTGCCCCACCCGGTGGGCGGCCGCGACGGGAAGGCCCGTCTCCGCCGAGACGGTGCGGCAGCAGTCCTCGAGGAAGCGCGCGGCATCCGGATGCGCCTGGTATTCGAGCGAGGAGACCGAGAGCCCGTGGTCGTGGTCGCGCACGACGCCGCGGAAGGTCACCAGCGCTCCGTTCGCGTCGGAGAGAACGGAGTTCTCGATCGCGGCCGCGTCGAGCGGCTCGGCCGAGATGAGCGCGACTGTCTCAGCCATGCTGCCCACCGCCGGCGATCTGCGCCACCAGGTGGTCGAGCAGCCCGTCGAGCACGGAGAGTCCGTCGCGCACGCCCCCGGGTGAGCCGGGAAGATTGACGATGACCGTGCCGTTGGAGGTGCCGGCGAGCCCGCGGCTGAGGGCCGCCGTCGGCGTGATGGCGAGGCCGGCGGCACGGATGGCCTCGGCGACTCCCGGCAGCTCCCGGTCGAGAAGCGCGCTGGTGGCCTCCGGCGTCTGGTCGGTGGGGCTCGCCCCCGTGCCGCCGGTGGTGATGATCACGGCGGGGGCGGTGGCGAGCACCCGCGAGAGTTCGGCGGCGACGTCCGCGTCGGCGACCACGGTCACGGCGTCGACCGCGTAGCCGTGCGCCCCAAGCCAGGCGCCGATCACCGGCCCGGTCGTGTCTTCGCGGGTTCCGGCGGCGCCGCCGGTCGACGCCACGACCACCGCTGCCGTGCCCGGCCGGAGAGGAACGGCGCCGCGGAGGGCCACCGCGGATCCGTCGCGCGTCCAGTGTCCGCGTTTTCCGCCCGTCTTGTCTTCGAGCCGCACGTCGCTGAGCACGGCCGCCGGGTCGACGGCCTTCACCATGTCGTGCAGCGTGAGGCCCGCGATCGCCACGGCGGTGAGCGCCTCCATCTCGACCCCGGTCTGCCCGGTGGTCTTCGCCGTGGCCGTGATCAGGATGGCGTCGGAGGCGAACTCGAAGTCCACCGTCACCGAGGAGAGCGGCACCTGGTGGCACAGTGGGATGAGTTCGCTGGTCTTCTTCGCCCCGGAGATGCCGGCGATGCGCGCCGTCGCCAGCACGTCCGCCTTGGGCAGGTCGTCCGCCCGCACGAGCGCGACGACATCCGGGCGCACGATGAGTCGGCCCGTGGACGTCGCGGTGCGCGCGGTCACCGCCTTCGCCCCGACGTCCACCATGCGGGCGCGCCCGTCGGAGTCGAGGTGGCTGAGTGAGCTCACAGCGTCCAGGTTTCGACGGGGTCGCCGTCGCCCAGCTGCGTCGTATCGGCCGGAACGTCGATGAGCACGTCGGATGCGGCGAGCCCGGCAACGAGGTGCGAGCCAGGCCCGGCGACGACCTCGACGCGGTCGCCGTCGACCACCCGACCGCGCAGGAACTGCCGCTTGCCCTCCACCGAGCTCACGTCCCCGACGAGGGTGAGCGTGCGCTTCTGCGCGGGCGGCAAAAGGGAGGCCTCGCGCAGGAGGGGGGCGATGAAGACCTCGAACGAGATCTGGGTGCTCACCGGGTTGCCGGGGAAGCCGATCACCGGGATGCCGGCGATGTCCGCCGTGGCCTGTGGTCCCCCCGGCTGCATGGCGATCTCGCCGACGGTGCCGCGCAGGAAGCCGAGAAGTTCGCGCACCACCTCGTACTCGCCCTTGGAGATTCCGCCCGAGGTGATGATGATGTCGGAGGTGCTCGCGGCATCCTGCAGGGCGGCGAGCAGCGCGTCGACGTCGTCGCCGACGCGCGTCGCGATGGTCACCTCGGCTCCCACCACCCGGAGCGCGGCGGAGAGGGCGACGAGGTTGGAGTCGTAGATCTCGCCCAGCTCGACCTCGCGGCCCGGGCGAACCAGTTCGGCACCCGTGGTGACGACGGCGACGCGGGGACGGACGACCACGTCGACGCTGGAGAGTCCGGCCGCGGCGAGGGCGGCGAGGTGTCGTGGGGCGAGGCGGATGCCGGCCGGCAGCAGTTCGTCGCCCTCGCGGAGGTCGCTTCCGCGTTCGCGCACGTACTCGCCGGCGTCGCGGGAGTGGGCGACGGTGACCGAGTCGCCCTCGCCCTCGGTGTCTTCGAGGGGCACCACGGCATCCGCGCCCTCCGGCACGACCGCTCCGGTCATGATCCGCACGACGGTCCCCGGTTCGAGGGCGCCCGGCGTGGTGGCGCGGGCGGCGATCTCGCCGACCACCGGCAGGGTCACCGGCACCGTCGCAACATCCGAGGCCAGCACGGCGAAGCCGTCCATCTGGGCGTTGCGGAAGAGGGGGAGGTCGACGGGGGAGAGCACGACCCCGGCCGTGATCCGGTCGAGGGCATCCGCGAGAAGCACGGTCTCGGTGCCGCGCTTGGCGAGGGCAGGCTCGAGAAGGGCGCGCACAAGTTCCGCGTGTTCGTCGACCGTTGTTGCGAGCAGTTCTTGCGTGTTCATGATCAGTACCGTCTCATATCCGGGTCGATTAGTCGCGACCATGCATCGATTCCGCCGTCGAGGTGGCGCGCGGTGGTGAAGCCATTGTTCTTCAGGGTCTCGAGCGCTCGGGCGGATCGGGCACCGAGGTGACAGTAGATTACGACGGATTCGGCCGAGCGTAGGTCGCGGATCGCGCTCTCGAGGGATCCGAGGGGAATGAGGAGCGATCCGGGCAGGCTCGCGATGTCGGCCTCCCACTGCTCGCGCACGTCGAGCAGGGTGATGGCCGCCCCCGCCTCGAGCTCGCTCGCGAGTTCGGCGACCGTGATGGTGTCCGGTGTCGGCGCCGTGCCGCAAAACAGCTCGTAGTCGATGAGGGCGTCGATGGGTGTGCCGTTCGGATCCCGGCCGTAGGCCAGCTCCCGGAACCCGCCGGTGAGGGCGTCGAACGTGGTCACCCGGCCGATCAGGGGGGTGCCGATTCCGGTGATGATCTTGATCGCCTCGGTGGCCATGATCGACCCGACCACCGAGCACACGGTGGGCAGCACGCCGCCGGCCTCGCAGGAGAGAACGGATCCGGGCGGCGGAGGGCTGGGAAAGAGGTCGCGGTACTGCGGACCCTTCTCGGCCCAGGCGACCCCGGCCTGGCCGGCGTACTGGGAGACGGCACCCCAGACGAGGGGGATGCCGGTGATGGCCGCGGCGTCGTTGGCGAGATACCTCGTGGCGAAGTTGTCGCTGCCGTCGATCACGAGGTCGACATCGGCGAAGAGCGCGAGGGCGTTCGCGGCCGTGAGGCGCACCTCGTGCACGCCGACGGCGACGGAGGGATCGATGCCGGCGACCGCGTCGGCCGCGGAGCGCGCCTTGGGGCATCCGACATCCGCGAGGCCATGGATGTGCTGGCGGTGCAGGTTGCTGAGTTCGACGGTGTCGTCGTCGACGATCACGATCGTGCCGACTCCGGCCGCGGCGAGGGCGGGGATCACCGAGCTGCCGAGGCCCCCGGCACCGATCACCAGAACGCGGGCGGCGCGCAGGCGTTCCTGCGACGTTCGGCCGAACCCGGGGAGGGCGATCTGCCGGGCGTAGCGCGTCGCCGAGGTTTCCACGAGCGATTCCTGCATACCCCCGATTCTGTCAGGTGGTGGGAGATGCCGATGAAAATGCGCAAAAGCGGAGATAAGCTACCTACTGTGTCTCAAATACGGATAAAAGACGCCGCGCAGTTTCTCGCGGTGAGCGACGACACCGTGCGCCGATGGATCGACGCCGGCACCCTCGCCAGCGGCAAGGACGACTCCGGGCGCACCGTGGTCGACGGACTCTCCCTCGCCACCCTGGCGCGGGAGAACGCGGTGCTCGCCGCAGACACCTCCGGAATCGGGCGCTCCGCGCGCAACCGCTTCGTGGGCCTGGTGACCAAGGTGACCATGGACACCGTGATGGCGCAGGTCGAGATCCAGTGCGGACCGCACCGCGTCGTCTCCCTCCTCAGCAGCGAGGCGGTGCGCGAACTCGGGCTCGAGCCGGGAAGCGTCGCCATCGCGGTGGTCAAGGCGACCAGCGTGATCGTGGAGACCCCGACGGTGATGGCCTGACATGGGCCGTCGCCTCCACACAGTCGTCGCGGTGGCCGTGGCTGCCGCACTCGTCCTCGGAGGCTCGGCGTGCACCGCCCCCGCCGTCACCGGCACCAGCACCAACACGTCCCCGCCGCTCAGCGGATCCATCACCGTCTTCGCGGCGGCCTCGCTCACGGGCACCTTCACCGAACTCGCAAAGCGCTTCGAGGCGAAGCACCCGGGAACGACGGTGAACCTGAGCTTCGCCGGTTCCTCCGAGCTGGTCACCCAGCTCACCGCCGGTGCCCCGGCCGACGTCTTCGCCTCGGCCGACGCCAGGAACATGGCCAGGCTCACGGCGGCGGGCCTCGTCGACGGAGAACCCGTCGACTTCGCCACGAACACGCTGGAAATCGTGGTGCCCCCGGCGAACCCCGCCTCGATCGCGACCCTCGCCGATCTGGCCAGGCCCGGGGTCAAGACCGTGATCTGCCAGGCGAAGGTGCCGTGCGGATCGGCGACCGTCGCCGTCGAGAAGGCCGCGGGCGTGACGATCACACCGGTGAGTGAGGAGCTCTCGGTCACCGACGTTCTCGGGAAGGTCACGTCGGGCGAGGCGGATGCCGGCCTCGTCTACGTCACCGACGTCAAGGGCGCCGGGGCGAGGGTGAAGGGGATTCCTTTCTCCGAGTCCGGGACGGCCGTGAATACCTACCCGATCGCCGCGCTCACGGCCAGCGCGAGGCCGGCGGTGTCTGCGGCCTTCGTGCGGTTCGTGGTCGGCGCGATCGGGCGGTCGGTGCTCGCGGCGGCCGGCTTTGGCGCGCCCTAGCGGTACCGGGCGGCTCGGCCGCCCGGGGTTCGACACGATCCCACGCTGGGTGGTGGCGGTCGCGGCGGTCGGCGCGCTCTTCGTGCTCCTGCCCCTGGCCGCGATGGCCACCCGGGTGGACTGGGCGAACTTCCTCGCCCTGGTGACCTCCGAGTCATCCGTCGCGGCGCTGCTGCTGAGCCTGCGCACCTCGGTCGCGGCGACGGCGCTCTGCGTGGTGCTCGGCGTTCCGATGGCGCTCGTGCTCGCCCGCACGACCTTTTGGGGGCAGCGACTCGTGCGCACCCTGGTTCTGCTTCCCCTCGTGCTGCCGCCCGTGATCGGCGGCATCGCCCTTCTCGCCGCGTTCGGCAGGCAGGGGCTGCTCGGACACACCCTGGAGCTGCTCGGCATCCGGATCGCCTTCTCCACGACCGCCGTCGTGCTCGCCCAGACCTTCGTGGCCCTGCCCTTCCTCGTGCTGAGCCTCGAGGGGGCGCTGCGCGTCGCCGGCACCCGCTACGAGGCCGTGGCGGCCACCCTGGGGGCGCGGCCGACCACGGTGCTGCGCCGCATCACCCTGCCGCTCGTGTTGCCGGCCCTGCTCTCCGGCGCCGTGCTCTCCTTCGCTCGGGCCCTCGGCGAGTTCGGGGCGACCCTCACCTTCGCCGGGAGCCTGCAGGGAGTGACCCGAACCCTGCCGCTCGAGATCTACCTGCAGCGGGAGACCGATCCGAACGCCGCCGTCGCGCTCTCCCTCGTGCTGCTCGTCGTGTCGGTCGCGGTTGTGGCGCTGACCCTGCGCACCGTGCCCGGGCCGGCGGGTGCGCCGTGACCCTCGCCTTCAGCGCCAGCCTCGCGGCCCGCGGATTCGACGTGACGCTCGACGTGGCGCGGGGCGAGACGGTGGCGATCCTCGGTCCGAACGGCGCGGGCAAGTCGACGGCGCTCGAGATCATCGCCGGGCTGCTGCGTCCGGACTCCGGTCACGCCGAGTGGGACGGCACCGCGCTCTTCCGCCTGGACGGCGGGCCGCGAGGGGCGTGGCTGCCGCCGCACCGCCGCGGGGTCTCGCTCCTCGCCCAGGACGCTCTCCTCTTCCCCCACCTGTCGGCGCTCGACAACGTCGCGTTCGGCCCGAGGAGCGCCGGGGTAGGCACGGATGCCGCGAGGGCCACGGCCAGAACCTGGCTCGCCGAGGTGGAGGCCTCCGATCTCGCCGCGGTGCGCCCGGGCAGGCTCTCCGGCGGGCAGGCCCAGCGCGTGGCCATCGCCCGGGCGCTCGCCGCCGACCCGAACCTGCTGCTGCTCGACGAGCCGCTTGCCGCCCTGGACGCCGCCGTCGCGCCGACGATCCGGCGCATGCTGCGCCGGGTGCTGGAGGGTCGCACCGCGATCGTGGTGACCCACGAGGTGCTCGACGCCCTCACCCTCGCCGACCGCGTGGTGGTGATGAACCGCGGGGTGGTGGTCGAGACGGGCCAGACTCGCGAGGTGCTCGAACGCCCGCGTCATCCGTTCACCGCCGAGCTCGCCGGGCTGAACCTCGTTCTCGGCACCCGAACCGCCGGGGGGATGGCCGCCGACTGGGGCGAACTGGTCGCCCCGGCGGCCTCGATCGTCCGGGGCGCCGCGGTCGCTGCGGCCATCCGGCCCTCGGCGATCGAGGTGTCGCTCGAGCCCCTTCCCGGCCGGGACAACAGCGTTCCGGTGACCGTCATCGACCTCGAGCCCCGGGGCGACTCGATCCGGGTGCGCGCCGATTCTCTCTCCGCCGACGTGTCGCCCGGACGCGCGGCCGCCCTCGATCTCGCCCCGGGTGACCGGGTGTTTTTCGGCTTCGACGGCGAAGACGTGAGCCTCTATGGCTCGGAGAGGCCCTCGACCCTTCGGTAGTCTGTGCTGCACGCAGGTTCTAGGCCTCGAAGGGACGGTGGGCAATGCAGCACTCGCTGGCGCTTCATCCCGGTCAGGGGCCGATCCGATCGGCGACCTACCTGCCGGCCGATCCGTCGGCGGTGCTCTGGGGGCGCCTTCCGTGCGCGACCGACAGCCCGGTGCTGACCATCGATGCCGGAACCGAGGTGACGATCGACACCATCAGTCACGAGGGCGTGCTCGAAGACCAGGGGCGGGATCCGGTCGCATTCTTCGGGGGCTTCGGCGTGCGGCGCGAGGACGTGCTCCTGGACGCGATCGCGCTCGCCGCGTCCGATCGTCCGCGGGATCCGACAATCGACGGTCCGCACGTCGTGACCGGCCCCATCCACGTGCGCGGAGCCGTGCCGGGAGACCTGCTCGCGATCACCGTGCTCGAGACCCTGCCGCGGGTGCCATACGGCGTGGTGTCGAACCGGCACGGCCGGGGGGCCCTGCCCGGCGAGTACCCTCTCGACGCCGGCACCGTCAGCGTGTTCGCCGCGGTCGACGGCGAGCACGGCACCCTGCCGCGAGTGCTCGGCGGGGCGCACTCGGTGAGGTTTCCGCTCGCGCCCTTCCTCGGCATCATGGGCGTGGCGGTGGCCGGAGGCTCGCGGCCGCACTCGGTGCCGCCTGGCGCGCACGGCGGCAACATCGACATCAACCTGCTCACCGTCGGCAGCACCCTCTACCTGCCCGTGCAGGTGGCCGGGGCCCTCGCCTACGTCGGAGACCCGCACTTCGCGCAGGGTGACGGCGAGGTGGCGCTCACCGCCATGGAGGCGTCGCTGCGGGCCACCCTGCGGTTCGATGTGCTCTCCGAGGCGGACGCGCTCGAGCAGTTCGGCCGCCAGGTGGGCCCGCTCGCCGAGACGGCTGATTTGCTGATACCGACGGGTCTAAGCCCCGATCTGGACGAAGCGGTGCAGAATTGCGTGCGGGCCGCTATCGGCCTGCTGCAGGCGCGATACGGCATGGATGCTGCCCACGCCTACGCCTACCTGAGTGCAGCAACCGACTTCAACATTTCCCAAGTGGTCGATCTCGTCAAGGGTGCGCACGCGCGCATCAGAAAGGGAGATTTTCATGACTGACGTGCGAGTTTCCATCCCCAGCGACGCCGAGGAGCCCAGCGGTCTGCTCGACGCCTTCTGGGACTACGAGCGAGCCCTCACCGAAAACGACGTCGACGCTCTCGACGCGCTCTTCGCCCCCGGTCCTGACACCCTTCGCGGCGACGCCGGCGGCCTGCTCGTCGGGCACGACGCGATCGCCGCCTTCCGCCGCGGTCGGCCGGCGGCGCCGAAACGGGACATCCTCGAGGTGCGCGTGCTGCCGGTCGGCGACGACGCCGCCCTCGTCGTGGCCGTCACGGCCCCGGCCGACGGCGGTCGCGGCCAGCAGACCCAGTTGTGGACGCGCCTGAATGACGAGTGGCTCATCCAGGCGGCCCAGGTCAGCGTGCCCGCGCCGGCCATCGCGGCCAGCACCTGGCGGATCGTCGGCGACCCGCTCGTCGAGGGTGCGGCATCCGGTCCGCTCTCGGGCCACCGGGTGGCCGTCAAGGACCTCTTCGACGTCGTCGGCTTCCCCGTGGGCGCCGGCGTGCCCCACTACCTGGCCGAGAGCCCGCGTGTCGTCAGCAATGCCACCGCCGTGACCGCACTCCTGGCCGCCGGGGCGAGCGTGCAGGGCATCGCCCGCACCGATGAATTCGCCTACAGCCTCTCCGGACTCAACGCCCACTACGGCGCCCCGCAGAACCCTGCGGTGGTCGGAGCGATCCCCGGCGGATCGTCGAGCGGCCCGGCGACCGCGGTGTCGAACGGCCAGTCGTCGATCGGCCTCGGCACGGACACGGGCGGCTCGATCCGGGTTCCCGCCTCCTACCAGGGCCTCTGGGGCCTGCGCAGCACCCACGGCTCGGTGAGCCGGGACGGCCTGCTCGGGCTGTCGCCAACCTTCGACACGGTCGGCTGGCTCACCCGGGACGGCGCGACGCTGCGGGCCGCCGCCTCGGCCTCCCTCGCCGGGGCGCAGCGGGTCTCGGCCGAGTCGCGCTTCGCGGTGGCCCCGAGTCTGACCGCCGTCGCGGACGAGGGGGTGCGCACGGCCTTCGAGGCAGCGCTTGCCGCACTCGCCGCCGCCGACTTCACCGACGACATCCTGTCGATCGAGTTGCCGGACTCCGACGACCTGCTCGAGATCTTCCGCACGGTGCAGGCCGCTGAGGCCTGGCACACCCACGGCGCGTGGATCGAGGCGCACCCCGGCGCGCTCGGCGACGACGTCGCCGAGCGATTCGCCTTCGCGAAGTCGATCGACGCCGAGACCGAGGAGTTCGCCCGCCAGGCCCTCGGGCTCGCGCGGGAGCGCATCGACTCCGTGCTCGGCGACCGGATTCTGCTGCTGCCGTCCGCGTCATCCGCCGCCCCGCTCGTGGACGCGGATGCCGGGGAACTCGAGCAGGCCAGGTCGAGCACGCTCCGCCTCACCTGCATCGCGGGTCTCGCCGGGCGCCCGGCGCTCAGCGTTCCCGTGCTCACGGTCGGCTCGCCGACCTCGTCGGCCGCGCCGGTGGGACTCGGTCTGGTCGGCCCGCTGCACAGCGACCTGTCGCTGATCGACGTGGGGGTCGCGCTCGCGCTCAGCCTCGGCTAGCCCCGCCACTGTGCGGCACGCGCTTGCCCCTGGCACGCGTTGTGCAGGACGGCTCCGCCGTGCACGGGTGCCCGCTCCGCAGACACCAGTTATGCAGGACGCGTTGTGCAGGACGGCTCCGCCTTCCACGGGGCCCGACCCCGCAGACTCCAGTTGTGCAGGACGGGTTGTGCAGGACGGCAGGACGGGTTGTGCAAGACGCCTCGGGCGGATAGCGAGGACGATCGGTGCAGAACCGACGGGCGCGTCCTGCAGACCGGGACCCTTCGGGGTGCCACCCCTGCCGTGTCCTGCATGAACTGTCCTGCACAAGCTGTCCTGCATAACCAGAGTCTGTGGGGCAGGCACCCACGCCACCGGAGCCCGTCCTGCAGAACGCGGCCCGACCGACGCGGGCGGCACAACTAGGCGGCACAACTAGCGGGAGAAGATCGCCGAACCGCTCTCCAGGTCGATCGGCAGCGAGGTGTGCTCGTGCACGACCCTCCAGGCGCCGTCCTTCCTCTGCAGACCGATGCTCAGACGGTTGGTCATGGCACGCTGACGTTCGCCGGTCGCGGAGATCCCCGTGAAGGTCACTGCCGCGTGCCCGAAGGCCACGTCGTCCCCGATCGTCGACCGGAGATCGGCGAAGCCGACCTCGACCGTCTCGTCGCCGAGCGACTCGAACCAGCCGGTGGCCATCGCGCGCCATTCGTCGATTCCGGAGTACTGCCACTGCCCCCACGAATCGAAGATGTGCACGTCGTCGTCGTAGAGCGCGGCGAACGCGTCGACGTCTTTGGCGTTGACCGCGGCGGCGTAGGCGGCCAGGGTGCGGCCGACCGGGGTGTCCTCGATGCTCATGCCGACACCATACTCCGACGCCGACCGTCGCGAGGAAACGTCGCGTAGTCCGCGGTCAGTCGGCCGCCGAGCGGTGTCCGGACCGCGCCGCACCCGACGGCAGCGCGGCGATCGCGGCGGTCAGCGCCGCACGGTGCTCGCGCAGTCGAGTGACCGACCATGGGCCGTCGCTCGCGGCCGCGCGCAGCGCGGGGCTGGCCATGAACCAGGAGGTGACGAGGCCGAGGACGAGCGCGAGGGTATCGACGGCGCCGGCGTCCCCGAGCGCCGCGAGCGCGGCCACCTTCGCGGCGTAGGCGGCGGTCTCGACGGTAGTCGCCTCGGCGCGCTCGAGCTGGGCCCACACCGACAGGCGGCCGAGCAGCGGGTGGGCGACGATGAAGTCGAAGAGCCTGCCGCCGTAGCCGGGGAGGTCGTCGGCGGTGAACGGCACCTCGACCTCGAGCTGGGCGATGGTCTGCTCGATCACGATGTCGAACAGCGTCTCCT
This sequence comes from Lacisediminihabitans profunda, assembly GCF_008040105.1. Lineage (GTDB taxonomy): Bacteria > Actinomycetota > Actinomycetes > Actinomycetales > Microbacteriaceae > Lacisediminihabitans > Lacisediminihabitans profunda. The sequence continues at coordinate 450,573 of NZ_VRMG01000008.1, read as the reverse complement.
TGGGCCCGAAATGCACGTAGATCGAGCGCTTGTTGGCGCTGGCGCTCTCCGCGATGCGGTCCACCCGGGCGCCGGCCAGCCCGTACTCGGCGAACTCGGCGTGGGCGGCGGCGAGAATTCGGCGTTTGGTCTCGGTGGCGTCGGGCGGCATGCCCTCATCCTATAAGGTAACCAACCAGATATTGACGAACCGGCCGGGCTGTGTCAGGGTAGGTAATAATCCGGATAGTTACCTACCCGTCCGGTCCCCTCCCTCCCCACAAAAGGACACCACATGGCCAGGAAAGTCGCTCTCGTCACCGGAGCATCGTCGGGAATCGGCGAGGTCAGCGCCCGCCACCTGAACGAACTCGGCTACATCGTCTACGCGGCGGCGAGGCGCACCGAGCGGATGAGCGGGCTCGCCGCGCTGGGCATCCGCCCCGTGGCCGTGGATGTGACGGTCGACGCCTCGATGGTCGCGCTGGTGAACGAGATCGTCGCCGAGGCCGGCCGCATCGACGTGCTCGTCAACAACGCCGGCTACGGCTCGTACGGCGCGCTGGAGGACGTTCCGATGGCCGAGGCCCGTCGCCAGTTCGACGTGAACGTCTTCGGGTTGGCCAGGCTCACCCAGCTCGTGCTGCCGCACATGCGGGCGCAGAAGGACGGCTACATCGTGAACATCTCCTCGATGGGCGGAAAGATCTGGGAGCCGCTCGGGAGCTGGTACCACGCCACCAAGTTCGCGGTCGAGGGACTCAGCGACAGCCTCCGGGTGGAGGTGGCCCCGTTCGGCATCAAGGTGGTGATCATCGAGCCGGGAATCATCCGCAGCGAGTGGGCCGCGATCTCCGCCGACGGCCTCGAGGCGATCTCGGCCGGGACCGTCTACAACGAACAGGCGAGGGGGATTGTCCGCACGTTCCGCACGGCCAACGACGGTCGGCTCGCATCGGATCCGATCGTCGTGGCGAAGGCCATCGGCCGGGCGGTGCAGAGCAGGAGACCGCGCACCCGGTACGCGGTCGGTGGCGGCGCGGCACCCATCATCCTGCTCCGGCGGGTGCTCGGCGACCGGGGGTTCGACCGCTTCATCGCGCGCACCCTCGCGAGCGACTGAGCGCGCTTTTCGAAACCCGGCCCGCACCTCGGCGGCTCCCGTGAGGTGCCTACTTTTGTCGCTTCGGCCACACTCTCTGCGACAAAAACGGGCACCTCATGGCGGCCGGTTCCCCGGAACGGGGAACGCGGACGCCGGAACGCCGGAACGCGCGGACCCCAGAGGGAGTGGGGCGCCGGGAGCAGGGCGCTCAAGCTCAAGGGTCATGGAGCCGAGGGGTAGGGCGGCACGGCCGAATGGCGCGACAGATCAACATACTGGCCGCACTTCTCGCGGGCGTGCGGATCGTCGCCGGGGGAGTACCGCGGACCGCACTGCTGAGCGCGCTTTTCGAAATCCGGCTGAAACATCCGTTCCGTAGAATCAGGATCTGAAACAGCTGACTCACGTTGCGGAAGGGCCCACAGTGTCGCACCAGATCAACCCCCCGCAGCGCCTGCTCATGGGGCCGGGCCCGATCAACGCCGACCCGCGCGTGCTGCGCGCCATGTCCGCGCAACTCGTCGGGCAGTACGACCCGGCGATGACCGCGTATATGAACGAGACGATGGAGCTCTACCGGGGAGTCTTCCGCACCGCGAACGCCGCCACCCTCGTCGTCGACGGCACCTCCCGCGCCGGCATCGAGGCCGCCCTCGTCTCCCTCATCGAGCCGGGCGACCGGGTGCTCGTTCCCGTCTTCGGGCGATTCGGGCACCTGCTGCGCGAGATCGCCGAGAGGTGCGGGGCGGAGGTGCACGTGGTCGAACGGGAGTGGGGCACCGTGTTCACCCCGGCCGAGATCGAGCGGGCGATCGTCGAGACGAGGCCGAAGCTCGTCGCGATCGTGCACGGAGACACGTCGACGACTCTCGCCCAGCCGCTCGACGAGCTCGGGGCCCTCTGCGACAAGCACGGCGCGCTCCTGTACACGGATGCCACAGCATCCCTCGGCGGCAACCTCTTCGAGGTGGACGCCTGGGGCATCGACGTCGCCACGGCCGGGCTGCAGAAGTGCCTCGCCGGGCCGTCGGGCAGCGCCCCGATAACCCTCTCGGAGCGCGCGGTCGGGGTGGTGAACGCGCGCAAGAGCATCGAGGCGGGCATCCGCTCGGTCGGCGACGCCGTGAGCGCGAGCCCGATCCGCTCCAACTACTTCGACCTCGCGATGATCCTCGACTACTGGGGGCCCAAGCGGCTCAATCACCACACCGAGGCGACGACGATGCTCTACGGCGCCCGCGAGTGCGCCCGGCTGCTCGTGGAGGAGGGGATGCCCGAGGCGGTGGAGCGCCATCGGCTGCACGGCTCCGCGATGGTCGCCGGGCTGGTGGGCCTCGGGCTCGAGCTCTTCGGCGACCAGGGCGTGCGGATGAACAACGTGGTCGGGGTGGAGATCCCAGCCGGCATCGACGGTGACGCCGCCCGGGCCGCCCTGCTCGCCGACTACGGCATCGAGATCGGCACCTCGTTCGGGCCGCTGCACGGGCGGGTCTGGCGCATCGGAACCATGGGCTACAACGCGCGCCGGGACACGGTGCTCACCACCCTCGCGGCGCTCGAGCAGGTGCTGCGCCGCGGCGGCGTGCCCGTGACGGCCGGCGGCGGCGTCGGAGCGGCAATCGACTTCTACGGCGAGCGATGACGCTCACCACCGCCCAGCTCGCGACGGCCCAGGTCATCCTCGACCGCTGCGACGCGCTCGCGACGCACAGCTCCAGTCAGACCGGCATCGAACGCGTCTACCTCTCCCCGGAGCATCGGGCCGTCAACGAACTCGCGGCCGAGTGGATGCGCGAGGCCGGTCTCGCCCCCTGGCAGGATGCGGCGGGAAACCTCTGCGGCCGGCTCGAGGGCTCGAGCCCCGGACTCCCCGCGCTGCTGCTCGGCTCCCACCTCGACACCGTGCCGGGCGCCGGGCGCTACGACGGCATCCTCGGTGTGCTCGCGGCGATCGCCGTCGTCTCGCGTGTGCCGGCCGGCGAGTTGCCGTTCGCCCTGGAGATCGTGGCGTTCGGCGACGAGGAGGGCACGCGCTTCGGCGCCACCCTGCTCGGCTCCCGCGCCCTCGCCGGAACCTGGCGCCCGGAATGGACTGGGCTCGTGGACAAGGATGGCATCAGCCTCGGCGACGCGGCGACCGCGTTCGGCCTCGATCCGGACCGCCTCGGGGACGCGGCCCGCGACCCGGCCTCCCTGGTCGGCTACCTCGAGGCGCACATCGAGCAGGGGCCGCTGCTCGAGGACGCCGGGCGAGCCCTCGGCGTCGTCACCTCGATCGCGGCCGCGCGCCGGCTGCTCGTGACCCTCACCGGCGAGGCCCGGCACTGCGCAACCCCGTGGATCCTCCGCCACGACGCTCTGCTCGGGGCGAGCGAGGCGATCCTCGCCATCGAGCGCATCGCCCGCGAGAATGGCAGCCCGGCCACCGTCGGGCACATCTCCGTGCAGCCGGATGCGGTGAACGTGATTCCGGGCACCGCCGAGTTCAGCCTCGACCTGCGCGACGAGTCGGCCGAGGGCCGGGACCTCACCTGGCTCGCCATCCTGGCCGAGATCGAGCGCATCGCCGCCGACCGCGGCCTGGGCGTCGCCGTCGCCGAGGCCCACACGGCCCCGGCCGTTCAGTGCGCCGCCGAGTTGCGCGAGGCGATCCGCGCCGGAATCCGTTGGACGGGTGACGCCGACCCCCTCGAGCTGCACAGCATCGCCGGTCACGACGCGATGGCTATCGCCGCCGTCACGGAGGTCGGCATGCTCTTCGTGCGCTGCCGGGGAGGCATCAGCCACCACGCCGACGAGTCGGTGCTGCTCGAGGATGTCGCGTTGGCCGTGGACGCGCTGCAGGCGGCCGTTCTCGCTCGGGCGGCCCGGGCGTGACGCCGGGACTCCTCGCCCGAATCGAGCGGGGCTACGACGAGCTGTCCCCGCAGGAGCGGCGCGCCGCCGACTTCCTGCGCGACCATCTCGCCGACCTCGCCTTCTACAACGCCACCGAGGTCGCGCGCCTCAGCGGGGTGTCGAAGGCCACCATCAGCCGGCTCTACCGCCGACTCGGGTTCGGCAGTGCCGAGGAGCTGCGGGACCACGTGCGCGGCCTGCGGGCGGCTGGCACACCGATCGCGCCGGACGCCCCGCTGAGCTTCACCGCTCACCTCGACCGGGAGCTGGCCAACCTGCGCTCGGCGCTCGCCTCGCCGCAGCTCGAGCCGGCGGCGGCCCTCATCGCGGCGGCCACGCGAGTGCTCGTGATCGGCCTCCGCAACAGCTACCCGGTGGCGCTGCACCTGCGTCAGCAGCTCGCTCAGGCGCGCGATAGGGTGGAGCTCGCGCCGCTGCCCGGCCAGTCCCTGGGCGAGGAACTCGTCTCCCTGGCGCCGGACGACGTTGTGGTCCTCGTGGGGTTCCGCCGCCGGCCCGAGGCGTTCGCCCGGCTCGTCGCGGCGGTGTTGTCAGGGCCGGCCCGCTCGGTGCTGCTCACGGACTCCACCGGCCGCCGATTCGCCTCCGAGGTCGATCACCTCCTCGAATGCCCGGTCGACAGCGTTTCGGCCTTCGACAGCTACGCGGCGGCGGCGAGCCTGGTGAGTGTGTTGTCGGCGGCGGTGCTCGCTGCTCGGCCGCGCGAGGGACGCGACCGGATCGCCGGGATCGGCGCGGCCTACGATCGGCTCGGCGAGCTCGAAGGGGCGTGAGGGAGGTCAGGCCCGGTCGATGTCGCGGCCGTCGAAGAGGTCGCCGCACTCCACCTCGGTCACGTCGTGCGCCACGAGGTAGGAGCGCGCGCCCCGGTCGCCCCTGAGCTCGGCGCCCACCGCGGCCCAGTGCGCTCGCCCGATGAGCACCGGATGGCCCGGCCTGCCGTCGAAGACGGCCTGGCGCAGCGTCGAGGGCCCCGCCCCGTCAGCGAGCACCCGGAGGGCGACGACGAGCGGCAGGTCCGGCAGGTCCACGAGGGTGATGAGCGCGGCCACGGCGCCCGTCTCCGCGGCGGCGGCAAGTCCCACGCGCAGCGATTCGGCCATGCCGTCCGCCCAGCGATCGGCCACGGCCACCTCGACCCAGGAGGGCGCGAGGGGCGCCGCCTCGGCCGCGCGGGCGCCGAGGACCGCGATCACGGGATCGCAGCCGGCCGCACGCAGCAGGGTGGCCGCCCGGGCGAGCCACGGCTCGCCGTCTGCGGTGCGCAGCAACGCCTTGGGGCTGCCGATGCGCGTGCCGGCGCCCGCGGCGAGGATGACACCGGCGACTTCGGGCACTGCGGTCTCGGCCATGGGTAATGTTAGGCAGACCATGATGGAAATCCCCCTGAATGAACTCCGCGAGAGTCTCGCTGCCTGCCTCTCCGTTCAGCGCTGGATCGACGATGTCGTGCGCGAGGCCCCCTTCGACGACGTCGCCCAGCTGCTCGCCGTGGCCTACGACGCGGCCACGCCGCTGAGCCCGGTCGAGATCGACGAGGCCATCGCGCATCATCCGCGCATCGGCGAGAAGCCAGAGGGCGAGGGCGCCGCCCAGGCCTTCAGCCGCAGTGAACAGGCCGCCCTGGGCGACGACGAGAACGAGCTCGCCGCGGCGATCGCCGCCGGCAACCGGGCATACGAGGATCGGTTCGGGCGGGTCTTCATCATTCGCGCGGCCGGACGCACGCGCGCCGAGATTCTCGAAGAACTCGAGCGGCGCCTCGAACTGCCCAACAGCACGGAGCTCGAGATCGTGGGGGAGCAGCTTCGGGAGATCGCCCTCATCCGGCTGGAGAAGATCTATGGGCGTGAGCTCCCGTGAGCCACGTCACCACTCACGTTCTCGACGCGGCGCTCGGCCGACCGGCGTCGGGGGTGGCCGTATCCCTCGAGAGCGAGGGCGGCAGCCCGCTCGGCTGCGCGGTGACCGGCGCCGACGGACGGGCTGGGGAGCTCGGACCGGATGCCCTCCCGGTCGGCCGGTACCGTCTCGTCTTCGACACGGCGGCCTACTTCGCCGCCACGACCACGCCCACGTTCTACCCGCGCGTGACGATCGACTTCGACCTCGCGGATGCGTCGGCTCACTATCACGTTCCGCTGCTGCTCAGCCCGTTCGGTTACTCGACCTACCGCGGCAGCTGACCTCGGTCACCGTCTCTTCACCACCGTGAGGAGCATGACGGAGTCTTCGACGGCATCCACCGCGTGTCGCCCGTCCGGCATGATCATCAGGTCGCCGACCGACCCGTTCCAGGAGACCTCCCCGGAGCGCAGCAGCACTCGGCCGATGAGCACCTGCAGGGTCGCCTCTCCCGGGTTCTCATGCTCGGCGAGGCTCTCGCCCGCCCGCAGGGCGACGAGCGTCTGACGGAGCTGATGCTCGTGCCCGCCGAACACGGTGCTCGAGCTTCGCCCGCTCGAGGCGTCGACGGCCTGCGCCAGTTCGTGCCTCGCGAGGGCAATGAGTGAAGATTTCTGCATCTGGTCGCTCCCTTCTCCGGGTGACGCCGGAACGTCATGTTCCCAGTGTGCTCCTCCCGCGGCTCAGTAGTCGGTGCGGCCGTCCTGGGCGAGCCACGCGTCGAAAGGCTCAGGAGCGTTGTCGGGGCGCACGGCGACGACCGGCATCGGCCAGTCTGACCGGTCCCGGCTGAACAGCTCGTAGAACTCGAGGTCGTCGAATCCACCGCGCGCCGCGTCGTGGCGGTCGGCGGCAAACACGACCCGGTCGATGCGAGCCCAGAGCGCGGCCGCGAGGCAGAGCGGGCACGGTTCGCAGGAGGTGTAGAGCGTGGCGCCGGCGAGCGAGAAGTCACCGACGGCGAGGCACGCGGCGCGGATGGCCACCACCTCCGCGTGGGCGGTCGGATCGAGGGTGGCGGTCACCCGATTCTGGCCCTCGGCCAGCACAGCGCCGTCCTTCACGATCACGGCACCGAACGGACCGCCGCCGTTCGCCACGTTCTCGGTGGCGAGCTCGATCGTGCGGGCCAGCCACGCGGCGTCGGTCGGCGCCGCGGTCATGCGAGACCCGCGGATGCTCGCCAGGCCTCGTGCGCATCCGGTGCATCGTCGCGCAACACCGTCGCCTCGATGAGCCCGTACGGCCGGTCGGCGGCGAAGAAGACCTCGCCGGGGTTCTCGAGTCCGAAGGGGGAGAGGTCGACCACGAAGTGGTGCTTGTTGGGCGCGGTCAGCCGCACCTCGGCGATCGAGGGGAACGCCTCGAGCACGGCCTTGCCCATGTGCCAGAGCGTCTGCTGGAGCGCGAGCGACTGCAGCACGGCGAACTCCCTGATCATGATCGCCTTGACTCCCGCGTACACCTCGTCCCACGCCACCTCGGTGCTGGTGAACCGCCACTTGGCCACGAGGGAGGTCGCCATCACGCGGTCGTGGGTCTCCGGCAGGGTCGTGTACTCGTTGGTGAGGAAGCCGGCGAACTCGGAGCCGGTGGATTTCAGCAGCACCAGGTCCTTGAACCCGCCGATCACATACTCCCCGGTCGCATCGACGGTGACCGCCGCCGTGCGCACCTCCTGCCCGCTGCGGGTCCAGGTGTGGTCGTGCTCGACGCCGTCCACGATCGCGCGCTGCCAGGCGTACTCCTCGATCTCGATGCGGGCGCCCTCCACCGGCCCGATGTCGGTCACGAAGTGCCGGGCCAGGTCCAGGCCGAAGTGCTCCAGCGAAGAGACTCCCTTCGACCGGGCGAAGGCGTACGCGGTGTTCTTCTGCGTGTCGGTCGGCAGCACGTCGGACTGGTCGCCGACGAGGCAGGCCGGGTCGAACGGGCCGCGCAGCGCCGTCGTCACATTGAGGTCGCGGATCTCGTGCCGAGGCTTGTCGCGGTGGATGCGAACGAGCCGCGATTCGGCCTTTCCGTACTGGTGGTCGCCCAGGATTATTGCCATGCCCGATTGTGCCAAATCAATGTGACGGCGATGTTTCCCCGGCGTGCCGGCCGGGGTTCATCGGCCGGCCGCGATCAGGCGTCCGTGGGGCGTGGCGTCCGGAGCCGTGGACACCGGGTTGCCGGCGAGCCAGGTGCGCCGGACGACGCCGTGCAGGATCGCGCCGTCGTACGCGCTCACCGGGTTCCGGTGTTGAAGGGCCTCGGTGTGCACCGTGAAGGCCTCGTCCGGCGCGAAGGCGACGAGGTCGGCGGCCGCCCCCACGGCGATCCGGCCCTTGCCGGGCAGGCCGACGAGATCCGCCGGGCCGGTCGACATCCAGCCGAGCACGCGCTCGAGCGGGATGCCGCGCGCGTGCGCCTCGGTCCAGACCGCCGCGAGCCCGACCTGGAGGCCGGCGATGCCGCCCCAGGCGAGACCGAAGTCGCCGCCGTGGGCGAACTTGAGCGCCGCGGTGCTGGGGCTGTGGTCGGTGACGACGATGTCGATGTCGCCGTCGAGCAGGGCCTGCCAGAGCGCGTCGCGGTTGGCGTCGGACCGGATGGGCGGGCAGCACTTGAACTGCGTGGCGGCATCCGGGATCCGCTCGGCAGCGAACGTCAGGTAGTGCGGGCAGGTCTCCACCGTGATCGGCAGGCCGTCGGCCCGGGCGGCGCGCAGGGCGGGAAGGGCCAGCGCGGAGGAGAGGTGCAGGATGTGCGCGCGGGCGCCGGTGCGCCGCACCCCGGCGATCACCCGCTCGATCGCCGTGGTCTCCGCCTCGTCCGGCCGGGAGTCGACGAACCGGCCGTAGCCGACCCCTCCCGAGTTCGCGTGCGCGTCGAGCACGGCCGGGTCCTCGGCGTGCACGATCAGCAGGCCGCCGAACTCCGCGATCTCCTCGAGGGCTGTCTCGAGCTGGGCGGCGTCGAGGTGCTCGAACTCGTCGACGCCCGAGGGGGCGAGGAAGGCCTTGAAGCCGAACACGCCGGCGTGGTGCAGGCGCTCGAGGGTTCCGAGGTTCTGCGGCACGGCGCCGCCCCAGAAGCCGACGTCCACCATCGCCTGCGACGCGGCCGAGGCCCGCTTGGTCGCGAGCGCCTCGACCGTGACGGTGGCCGGGATGCTGTTGAGCGGCATGTCGATGATCGTCGTGACGCCGCCGGCGGCCGCGGCCCTGGTCGCCGAGGCGAAGCCCTCCCATTCGGTGCGCCCCGGTTCGTTGACGTGCACGTGCGAGTCGACGAGTCCGGGGATGAGCACCTCGTCGTCGGCGAGGGCGATGACGTCCATGCCCTCGAGCGGAGACGCGCTGATCGCGGTGATCCGGCCTCCCGAGACGCCGATGTCCGCGGGGCGGAACCGCCCGTCGACGAGCACGGAGGCGGCCCTCAGGACGAGGTCGAATCGGCGTGCCGGGGGCATCGTTTCATTATCCCGGACTCGGGCGCCCCGTCGGTTCAACCCACGTTCACGAACCGTTCCCTCGTTAGCCTTGCGTCGAGAACCAGCGTTCTCTAGGATGGGAGAACCAGCCGAGAACGAGCGTTCTCGGGACTCTACGAAGGGACCAGCATGTCGTACATCACCGTCGGCCAGGAGAACTCCACAGACATCGAGCTGTACTACGAGGACCACGGGTCTGGACAGCCGGTCGTGCTCATCCACGGCTATCCGCTCGACGGACACTCCTGGGAGCGCCAGACGAAGGCTCTCCTCGCCGCCGGCTACCGAGTGATCGCCTATGACCGACGCGGCTTCGGGCAGTCCAGCCAGCCGACCGTGGGCTACGACTACGACACCTTCGCCGCCGACCTCGACGCCGTGCTGACGACCCTCGACCTCACGGATGTCGTGCTCGTCGGATTCTCGATGGGCACCGGCGAACTGGCCCGCTACGTGGCCAACCACGGCGCCGACCGGGTGGCGAAGCTCGCCTTCCTCGCCTCCCTCGAGCCGTTCCTGCTGCAGACCGACGACAACCCGACCGGCGTTCCCCGCGAGGTCTTCGACGGCATCGCCGAGGCGGCATCCGCCGACCGCTTCGCCTGGTTCACCGGCTTCTACCAGAACTTCTACAACCTCGACGAGAACCTCGGCAGCCGCATCAGCGAGGAGGCCGTGCGCAACAGCTGGAACGTCGCCGCGTCGAGCGCCGCCATCGTCGCCGCCGGGGTCGTGCCGAGTTGGATCGAGGACTTCCGCGGCGACGTGGCGAAGGTGCGCGCCTCGGGCACGCCCAGCCTCATCCTGCACGGCACGAAGGACCGGATCCTGCCGATCGACGCGTCGGGCCGCGAGTTCCACCGCGTCTTCCCCGAGGCCGAGTACGTGGAGGTCGACGGGGCCCCGCACGGCCTGCTCTGGACCCACACCGACGAGGTGAACGCCGCGCTGCTGGCCTTCCTCGCCAGGTAGCTCGTCGCCGCATCCCTCGCGGTGGCCCCGGCGGCGGGGGGAAGGCTGCTCGCGGAGGGGGTTAGGACGCCCTCCGCAAGCCCATTTCCCCGCCGCGAGGCGCGCTTCTCCCTGCTCGAGGGCGGCCTAGGCTGGGGCAATGACCCTGCTGGAGTGCCCGAAGCTCATGGAGTACGGGCCGTGCGGCGGGGTCAGGTTCGACGGCAGCTGCGAGGTATCACCGCACCCGTGCGTGTTCCTCGAGACGCCGACCGCGCGCTGGCACGGGGGCGGGGCTCCCGGCCCGTCGGTGGCGCGGCAGTCCGAGGGTGCCGTGCGGATGCGCGGGCTGCTCTCTACCCGCCAGATCGTGGTCGCCGACTTTCCGGCACGGGCGCTGGATGCTCGCTCGATCACCGAGTGCGCGGCGGCGCTGACCGGTCGGGTGGATGCCGTGCTCGCCGGGGACGCCGGGACCGCGCGCGTGCAGTACTCGCCCTCGTATCGCGCCCACCTCATCCGGAGCTCCGGACTCGACGTCTGGACCGGCCTCAACTGCCGGGACCGCAACCGAGTGGCGATGGAGGGCGAACTCGCCGGCCTCGCCCACGTCGGCGTGTCCGGGGTGCACTGCGTCACCGGCGACCACACCCTCACCGGGTCGCGGCCCGACGCCCGGCCGGTGTTCGACCTCGACTCCACGGAGGCGGCCGCGCTCGCCCGCGCGAACGGGCACCTCGTCTCGGTCGCGGAGTCGCCGGCCGCCCCGCCGGTGGATCGCCGCCCCTCCCGGCTTCTCGAGAAGCAGCGCGCCGGAGCGGAGGTCTGCTTCGTCAACCACTGCGGAGGCGCGGCGGCCGTCGCGGCGTTCGTCGGAGCCTCGAGGGACCTCGGCGTGACGATGCGGTTCATCCCCTGCGTGCCGATCGTCGTCGACCGGGCCAGCGCGGAACTGCTGCGGAGCTTCACGACGCTCGTGCTCCCCGACGGCTACCTGGACCGCATCCTCGCCGCGCGCGACCCGTTCGCGGAGGGTGTGGCCTCCGCCGCCGACCTCGCGCGGTCCTTCCTCGCGATCGACGGGGTCGCGGGGGTGAACCTGTCCGGCGGGGCAGACCCGGGTGGCGAGGCCTGGTTCGCCGAGGCACTCGCGCGGATTTCGGATGAGTTGGAGTTGGTGCAATGAGCAACGCGATGTGGGACGAGCGGTACACGGAGGCGGCGGCCGCCGGATCGACGGTGTGGTCGAGGGGGCCGAACGCCTGGATCGAGTCGACGGTGGGCGCGCTCCCACCTGGCCGGGCGGTGGATCTCGCGGCGGGCGAGGGCAGGAACGCCCTGTGGCTCGCCTCCCTCGGCTGGCCGGTGACGGCGGTGGACTTCTCGGCGGCCGGGCTCGCGATCGGCAAGGCGCGCGCGGCGGAGCTCCGCGCCGGCACTGACGGCGTGGACACCGACATCGACTGGGTCGTCGCGGACGCGACGACCTGGGTCGCGCCGGAGCCGGTCGACCTCGTCGTGATCGCCTACCTTCAGCTCCCCGCCGAGCAACTCGCCCGGGCGGTCGCCAACGCCGCGGCGTCGCTCCGGCCGGGCGGCACCCTGGCCATGATCGGCCACGATCGCGACAATCTCAGCCGAGGCATCGGAGGTCCGCAGAACCCGCTGATCCTGCACGATGTCGCCGAGTTGCGCGCCGCGGCGGCGAGCACCGACCTCGAGGTCATCGAATGCCGCCAGGTCGAGCGGCCGGTGGATGGCGGGGTCGCCATCGACGCCATCCTGCTCGCCCGTCGACCCACCGACTAGCCGGGAAGGTGCGCGACCGTCCATCCGCCCGAGGTGGCCCGGTACTCGAGGCGGCGGCTCGCCGCCTCCTGGTCGCTCGTCCAGAACGTCATCCGGCTCGGACGAACGAGGAATCCGATCCAGTTCTCCGGCTGATCGAAGCCGGAGGGGTGGGACGCCGCGAAGGCCGCCCAGCGGGCTCGGCGCTCCTCATCCGGTGCCTGCGCGTACTCGAAGGTGTTGAGCCAGGCGAGCTGCTGCAGGTAGGGCGAACGCGACCGGTAGGCCGCCGCGATCTCCGCCGCCGGCGCCACCTCGGCCCGGCCCTGCACCACGAGCTGGCGGCTGAAACCGGGCCAGAGGAAGGCGAGCGCCACGGCGGGATTGGCGACGATGCTCGCCGCCTTGCGGGACAGCGCGTCGGTGTGGAAGTAGAAGCCCTGCCCGTCGAACTCGGTCAGCAGCACCGTGCGGGCGTCCGGTTCCCCGGACGCCGACACCGTCGCGACCGTCATCTGCGGCCGCTCTGGATCGTCGTTCGCCGGCAGCCACTCGGCCGCGAGGGCCCACGGCTCGCTCGGCTCGCTCATGGCTGGTGCCTGAACCCGGCGATCTCGGCGAGGGCCGCGACGCCGTTGGCCACCGCCCGGTCGAAGATTCGCTTGCCCGCCTCCGCGTTCGCGCCGCTCGCATCGCCGATCACGCCCACCGGGCCGAAGTCGTTGCTGAGCCAGCCGAAGCTCACCGGGCCGCCGTTGAACTTGATGTGTTCGAGGTCGGCCAGGTGGTCCGGTACCCATCGATCGGCCTGGGTCATGTCCACCAGGTCGGGCCGCAGGTGCAGGATCATCGACGTCTCGCCGTGACCGCCGTGGATGCCGAAGCCGCGTTCGTCCGGACCGTCGAAGCCATCGCCGGCGGTGATCCCGGTGCCCATGAGAAAGGTGCGCAGTCCGAAGCGGCGGCGCAGCTCACGCAGCGCCACCTGCAGCAGCGCGATGTTGCCGCCGTGCCCGTTGTAGAACACGAGAGTCTTCGCCGGGGTTGCGGCGACCGAGCGGCCGATGTCCACGACCGTCTGCATGAGCGTGTCCCAGGTGAGCCACACGGTGCCGGGCGCCCAGTGGTGCTCGTCCGACTTCGTGTAGGCGAGCGAGGGGAGCAGCCAGACATCCTGCCCGGCGGATGCCGCGGTCTCGACCACCACGCGGCCGATCATGTCGGCCATGAGGAAGTCGGTGGAGAGCGGCAGGTGCGGGCCGTGGTGCTCGATCGCCCCGGTGGGCAACACGAGGATCGAGTCGGCCGTGAGGGCGGCGGCGGCGGCCGGCCCGGAGAGGTTGACCAGGTCGCGAGAGTTCATCGCTGGTCTCCCGTCACGACGGCCGGTTCGCGCCGCAGCTTGCCCGGATTGAGCAGGCCATGCGGGTCGGTCGTCTCGGCCAGGCGCGCGGTTCGTTCGGGCTGGTAGTCCACGAACCACTGGTGCGGGTTGTGGTAGCCGACCCCGAGATCGGCCAGCCGGTCGAAGCCCGCGTAGACCTCCTCCGCGCTGGAGTAGACGCCCGCGAGCATCCCGATCGGGCGGCCCTTCTGGGCCTCGATGTGCAGCATCCCTCCCGGGTACACGGCCTGCACCTCGTCGATGCGGTCGACGAGCGCGTCGCCCGACACCTCGACGTGGAAGTAGGTGTCCGGATACGCCTTCTGCAGCCACTCGATCGGGTGGTTGTACGACATCATGCTGATCTTCATCGAGGCCTGGGCGCCCTCCCGCACGTCCTCGACGCGACCGCCGGCCGCCTCGACGAGCCTGGTCGCCTCCGCGACGGATGCGACATCGAGAATCGCCCGCAGGCTCGCCCGGTCGGCGGGGATCGCCGCATCCGTCGGCAGCGCGTTGGCGAGGGTGGCCTGGTCGGCCGACACGAGCCGGGGCGTCGGCTCGAGGTCGGCGAAGGGGCGGATCACCGCGAGCGCCTGCTCGAAGGTGTCGAAGCTCGCGAAGAAGCCACGCCAGTCCTGCAGCGGTTCGAGGGCGACCGTCGCGCGCAGGATGATGCCGGCCGTGCCGTAGTTATGGATGTACGGTTCGGCATCCGCGCCCGCCACCCGCACGATTGTCGCGTCTGGAACCGCGTGCACGACGTCGAGCGCGAGGGCGAACCCGGTGTGCAGCATGCCGTGTTTGATCGACCCGGTGCCGCCGGAGCCGCCGGAGAGGAAGCCGCCGATCGACGAGTTCGCGGTGGACGGGTACATCAGCACCTGCTGGCCCGCCCGGTTCGCGGCCTGTTCGAGCGCCGCGAGCGAGGCCCCGGCATCCGCCGTGATGAAGCCGTCCCCGACCTCCACGATCGTGCGCGCCTTGGACAGGTCGAGCACGAGTCCGCCGCTCATCGGAATGGCCTGGCCGTAGTTGCCGGTCCCCTTGCCGCGCGGGGTGATCGGCACTCCGTGACGAACCGCGGCGGCCACCACGAGGGCGGCCTGCTCGGCGGTGGTCGGCCACGCCACGAGGTCGGCGAGGCCGAGGGGCAGCTGCTCGGTGATCACGGGGGAGAGCCGGGACCCGTCCACCGACGCGCGCTCGCGCGCGACGAGTTCCGCGCTGACCCCCTTGTCGCCGAGGATGCCGCGGAGTTCGGTTTCGAGTGCCGTGAGGGTGTCGTTCATGGGGATTTCCTTTGGATCGGGCATCAGTGCATGACCATGCCGCCGGTGACGTTGATCGCCTGGCCGGTGAGGTAGTTGGCGTCCTGGGACGCGAGGAACAGGGCGACGCCCGCCACATCGGACGGCTCGCCGAGACGGCCGAGCGGGGAGTACGACGACCAGGTCTTCACGTCGTCGTCGGTGCGGGTGGCGGCGCCCATGTCGGTGAGAACGTAGCCGGGGCAGAGCGAGTTCGCTACGATGCCGTGCTCGCCCCACTCCAGCGCGGCGACGCGGGTGAGGGCGACGACGGCCGCCTTCGAGGCGGCGTAGTGGCCCTCGCCGGCCCCGCCCTTTTTCGCCGCCATGCTCGCGAGGTTGATGATCTTGCCGCCATCGCCGGCCGCGATCATCCACCGCGCGGCCACCTGCATGGTGCTGAGCATGGCCCGGGTGTTGATGGAGAACATCTCGTTCCAGTCGGCGACGGTCACCTCGAGCAACGGCAGGAGGCGCAGGATGCCGGCGCTGTTGACGAGGATGTCGATGCCGCCGAGTCCGGCGATCGCCGCCTCGGTGGCGGCCATCGTGTCCACCGGGTCGACGAGGTCGACGGAGTGGAAGCTGCCGCCGAGCGCGACGGCGAGGCGCGATCCCTCGTCGACGAGCCGGTCGAGGATCGCCACGCTCGCGCCCTCCGACGCGAATCGGCCGGCGATCGCGCCGCCGATGCCTCGTGCCCCACCGGTGACGACGACGCGCTTGCCCGCGAGCCGCCCGGTCGCCGTCACCAGTGGATCATTCATGAGGGGGTCAGAATCCGATCGTCTTGTCGATGAATTCGTTGGTGAACAGGTCGGTCGCCTTGAGGCCGGCCTTCGGGGCAGACCCGGTCTTCGTGAACAGCGGGGTGTCGATGTCGATGACCTTCTGCACCCGTGCCACGTCGAAGTCTCCGACGTAGGCGTTGTCGCCGTTCGAGGCGATCTTGAGCTTCGTCATCTGGCCGACGCCGAAGTCCGCGACCTTCTCGGAGTAGACCCAGCCGTTGTTGTAGGCCGTGACGAGGTCGGCGATGAGCTTGTTGGTGGCCGCCGGCTTCGAGATGTAGTCCACGTCGGCCTGCTGCAGCACCGGCACGAGCTTCTTGAGGCACGGGCCGAGCTTCTCGAGGTCACCGCTGCGCACCGAGACGGCCTCCGGGTAGATCGGGTAGCCGGTGTCGTTGATCAGCTGGAAGTCCACCGGCTTGCCCCACGCGCTCACCTCGTTCTGGTAGATGTACGGCTCGGCGGTGGCGAAGCCCTGCTGGCCGTCCTTGCCCTTGGCCGTGACGAACTTGGCCGGGGTGCCGTCGTAGGCGCCATCGGTCTGCGCCTCCGGGAGGATCCCCGAGCCCTGCAGGTAGCCCATGTACGCGGCACCCTGGAAGTAGCGCACGACCCCGCCGTCCGCCTTGAGCGCCTCTCCGAGGTCCTTAATGGTCTTGACCTTGGGATAGGTCGACGGGTCCCACATGATCATCTGCGGGGAGATGTTGTTCTCGGCGAAGACCGCGGTGGTCGGCAGGGTCGCCGACAGTTGCACGGCCTCGTCCGTGGAGACGTAGGCGAGGGTGATGTCCTTGTCCTTGTAGAGCTCCGAGCTCACGGTGGAGTAGCCGATGGCCGGGCCGCCCGAGCGTACCTCGACCTTGACCCCGGTGGACTTGCCGCCGGAGTAGAGGTCGCCGCTCACCGACTTCTTGTCGGCATTGATCACGGGATTCGGTCCGAGAAGCTGGTAGAGGTGGCCGTGGTCGGCCTCCGGGTTCCAGTCGGTCTGGATGATGACGGTCGCCGGGCAGACGGCGGACAGGTCGACGGCGCCTGCTGCGGCGGTCGGTGCCGAACTACTGCTGCTGGACGGGCTGCTCGCGCAACCGGCCAGGGCGATTCCCGCAGCGAACACCATGCCGACGGCGATGGTGGAGCGGACTGCTGTTCTGTGCATTGCTACTCCTCTTGGTGGTGGGGTGCGAAGGGTGGTGCGGGTGGAAATTGCGGGGGAAACCGGGCAGATCAGCCGAAGTCGTACCATTTGCCGACGACCAGCCGGCCGAGCAGTCCGAAGACGAGGAAGACGACCACGCCGAGCGCCGACGCGGTGAGGATGGCGGCGTAGGTGCCCGCGCCGTTCAGCCTCGAGGTGGAGACCTGGATGAGCACACCGAGGCCGGGGGTGCCGCGCTGGAAGAACTGGTCGCCCACGATCGCGCCGATCACCGAGAGGCCGGCCGCCGTGCGCAGCCCGACGAAGATCGACGGCAGCGCGGCCGGAAACTGCAGCTTGGTGAGCGTGGTCCAGCGACCGGCGCCCTGGAGGGTGAAGAGCTCGCGCTGCGCCCGATCCACCGACTGCAGCCCGAACAGGGTGTTCGAGACCATGGGGAAGATCGAGATCATCACCGTGACGATCACTCGGGAGAGGAATTCGTAGCCGAAGAGGGCGCCGATGAGCGGCACGAGGGCGAGGATCGGGATGCACTGCAGGATCACCGCGTAGGGATAGAGCGAACGTTCGATCCACTTCGCCTGGGACATCAGGATCGCCCAGGCCACTCCGATGATGATCGCCACGACCAGACCGGTGAGCGCCACCTGGGTCGAGTTGCCGAGGTCCTGCACCAGCTGCGGCGAGAACAGCGGATCGGCGAACGCGGCCTTGAGCACGAGGTGCGGGTACGGAACCAGGAAGGCGAGGCCCTGCACCCTGTCGTAGTAGGCGGCAACGAGGTACCAGAAGCCCACGAGCAACGCCAGCACGGCGATCGGCGGCCACCACTGGGCGCTTCGCCTGGCGTAGACCCGACGGATGCGGGCGTCCCGGGCCACGCGACCGGTCGCGAGGGCGAGTTGGTCGACGGACGCCATCAGCGGTGCCCCTCTCGGAGAGCGTGCGAGACTTCGCCGACGAGGGCTCCGAACTCCGGGGTGAAGCGGATGTCCGGATCCCGCGGCATGGGAAAAGGCACGTCGAAGGTGCCCACGATCGACCCGGGCCGGCCCGACATCACCACGACCTTGGTCGACAGGTAGACGGCCTCGGAGACGGAGTGGGTGATGAAGAGACCGGCGAACTGCTTCTCCACGAAGAGCCGGAGCAGCTCGTCATTGAGGCGCTCGCGGGTGATCTCGTCGAGGGCGCCGAACGGCTCGTCGAAGAGGAACAGCTCCGGTTCGAGGGTGAGAGAGCGGGCGAGCGAGGTGCGCATCTTCATGCCCCCGGACAGCTGCTTGGGCAGGTTCTTCTCGAAGCCGCCGAGCCCGACCAGATCGATGGCCTCCTGCGCCTTCGCCCGGCGCTCCTTCGCCTTCATGCCGTTCAGCTCGGCCAGCAGCTCCACGTTGTCGGCGACGGATCGCCAGGGCAGCAGCGTCGCGTCCTGGAAGACGTAGCCGATGCGATCGGTGTCCACGACGACGCTGCCCTCCGAGGACACCTCGAGACCCGACGCGATGCGCAGGAGCGTCGACTTGCCGCAGCCCGATGGGCCGACAACGGTGACGAATTCGCCCCGCTTCACGGTGAGATCGACCCCGCGGAGGGCGACGGTGCCGTTGGGGAAGGTCATCTCCACGTTGGTGAAGTCGAGCAGGGTTCCGGCGGACCGGGACGCGGCGGTGGGCCGCACGGGAGCTGTCGCGGACATCTACAGCATCACCTCTCTTCTGGTTAGCGGAGCGGGGGAGGGCGCGGCCACCTCGTAGGTCACCCGGCTCTGGGCGACGAGGCTGCCGGCGTGGATCACGAAACGGTCGGCCGAGGCGTTGGCCACGACATCCGAGAGGGAGGCGCCGCGCACGGCGAGCAGCTCCGCCCGGGCCCCTACCTCGACGCCGGCGAGGGGGAGAGACATCACCGAGCGCGCCCCGGAGCTCACCGCGGCGTACGCCTCGTCGAGCGTGAGGTGGCCGGCGGTCACGAGCAGCGACGCCGTCTCGAGAGCGTCGCTGCGCCCCACCGGGTTGAACGGGTCGCGCACGTTGTCCGCGCCGGCCCCCACCCGCACTCCGGCATCCAGCAGCGCGCGCAGGGCGGTGAGGCCGCGCGGCGTGGACACCTCGTGCTGCCAGCCCTGCAGGTAGAGATTCGTGATCGGCAGGGAGATGATTCCGATGTCGCTCGCGAGCACCTCGGTGATCACCGCCTGCAGCACATCGGGTTCGAGAGTGCCGAGGCGCACGCAGTGCCCGGCCGAGGCGGGCCGGGTGGCCGGCCAGTCCCGCACGATCCTGGCGAATTCGATGATCGTGGGCTCGCCGGACAGGCCCTCGTCCGTGTGGATGTCGACGCCGACGCCTCGGCGTTCGGCGATCGCGAGCAGACGGCCGAGGTCGTCGTGCGGCTCCGGGGCGAGATGAGGGGCCCCGCCCACCAGCTCCACGCCGAGGTCGAGCGCCTGCTCGATGGTGGAGTCCATCGTGTTCCAGCCGGCGAGGGCGACGAGCTCGATGTCCATGAGGCCGGCGAGCTCGTCCCGCACCCGGCAGAGGGCGTGCACGCCGCGCAGCGGGTCGTCCCCGGTGAGCATGTCCACGTGGCTGCGCACCGCGGTCGTGCCCTGCCGCAGCATGAGCAGCGCGGCCTCCCTGGCCCGATCGGCGATGCTCTCCACCGTCATCACGGAGGAGTAGTCCTTCCACGAGGCGATCGCCAGGCCCAGGTCGCCCATGGGCGGGTTGATCAGGTCCCAGGACAGCGCCTTGTCGAGGTGGGCGTGCGGTTCGGCCGGCGCGGTGAGGAGCAGAAAGCCGTCGAGATCGAGGGAGGCACCCGGCAGATGGGCGGTGGCCGGTCGACCGGTGCCGGCCGGGAAGACGCTGCACACGGTGTCGCCGTCGAGCTCGACGTCGACCAGCGAGCCGTCGGGGAGCGCGGCGTTTGTCAGCAGGGTCAGTCGACGGGGAAGCGTGGGCATGGGCGGCCTCCCTAAATCCAAGGGGGTGTGCAGCCACCGCAGCGCTGAGCCGGTTACACGCGAATGTTGATAACCTCAACATTGTCGAGGCTAGGCACCGCGCGTTTCCGGCGTGTAACGGCCCCGTTTCGACGTGTAAATTGCCGGGAGAAGGCCGCCGCCGATCCCGCCGGTGCGGCGATAGTGGACTCCGGGCCCGCCGGAGGCCGGCCCAATCGCAGACCAGGAGGACAACGTCAGCACGCTCGACCCCCCGCTCGAGACCGCGATCGACCAGCAGGCCGCGGCAATCGGCGGTCGCATCCGCGCCCTCCGTCGGGCCCGCGGCCTCACGCTCGTTCAGCTGGCGGCGTTGGCCCAGCTGTCGCATCCGTTCCTCAGCCAGCTCGAACGCGGCCGCGCCCGCCCGAGCATGGTGTCGCTGGAGAAGATCGCGCGAGCCCTGGGGTCGAGCCAGCTCGAGCTCATGGCGGCGGCCGAGGACGAGGCGGAGTCGACCGAGTCCCCGACCGTGCTCGTGCGCGCCGACGAGGGCACCCGCGGACCGTACGGCGGCGGCACCGGGCGGCTGCTCGTGCACGGCAGGCGCAAGTTCCACCCCATGGAGTTCACGGGCGACAATCTCGACGCCGGCGAGTACTTCGTTCACGCCGAGGACGAGTTCGTGCACGTGGTGGCAGGCACCGTGGTGATCGACCTCGCGGAGCATGGCACGTCCACCCTGCGCGAGGGCGACTCGCTCTACTACGTGGGCGGGACGCCGCACCGCTGGAGCGCCATCGACGCCGACGGCTATCGGCTCTTCGTGGTGAAAGAGAAGCCGGTACGACTGTGACGGATCACCACGAGACCGAACTCGACACGGTCGTGGTCGGGCGCAGCCGTGCGTCGGACGACGTCGACATCTTCGAGCTGCGCGCCCCGGACGGGGCGGCGCTGCCCGCCTGGACCCCCGGCGCGCACATCGACGTGATCCTGCCCGGCATCGGCGAACGGCAGTACTCGCTGGTGCCGGCCCCCGCCGGATCGTGGCGCATCGGCGTGCTTCGCGAGCCGACCGGTCGGGGAGGCTCGGCCTGGTTGCACTCCGCGCTGGATGTCGGCGCTGCCCTGCGCGTGCGCGGCCCCCGCAACCACTTCGCCTTCGCGCCGCCGGCCGGCACCCGCTCCCTGTTCCTGGCCGGCGGAGTGGGGATAACGCCGATCGCGGCGATGGTCGACGCGGCCGCGGCGGCGGGAGTCGACTTCACCCTGCACTACTCCGGGCGGTCCCGCAGCTCGATGGCGCTCGTGGACGAGCTCAGCGCGGCCCACCAGGGCCGCGTGGTCGTGCACGCCTCCGACGAGGGGGACCGACTCGATCTCGACTCCCTCTTCGCCGACCTCGATCCGGACTACGTGGTCTACTGCTGCGGTCCGGCCCACTACATCGACGCGGTCGAGACCGCCGCGGCGGGCAGGCCGCTGCACGTCGAGCGCTTCGAGGCGAAGACCCTCGGCCCGCCCGTGCTCGACGAGGCGTTCGAGGTGGAACTCGCTGGCACGGGAGTGACGGTGACGGTGCCGCCGGAGCGAAGCATCCTCGATCTCGCGGAGGAGGCGGGCGCCTTCGTGCTGTCGAGCTGCCGCGAGGGAACCTGCGGCACCTGCGAGACGGTGGTGCTGGAGGGCGAGGTCGACCACCGGGACTCGATTCTCACGCCGGACGAGCAGGCGGAGAACACGGTGATGTACATCTGCGTCTCCCGCGCGGCCGGACCGCGGCTCGTGCTCGACCTGTAGTCCGTCTAGCGGTGATTGAATTCGTGGAGCCACGCGCGTTGTGCAGGACGGCTCGGGCACCCACACCTCTGGGGCCCGTCCTGCTGAACAGGGCCCGACCGACATGCGGCGGAGGGCGTCCGGGGCGACGACCACGACCGCAAAGTGAAGCGAGTCGTCATGCCCAATCGACCAACCTGCCTGGGCAGTACGGCTAGCGGTCGATCCGCTCCCGGAGGGTGGCGACGAGCTCCCGCTCGTCCTCGTGCACGAGCTCGTAGTCGCGCACGACGACCCGCCCCGCCACGACCACGTGCCGGGGACGGCGGCCGGGGTTCGCCCAGAGCAGGCCCGCCACCGGGTCGGCCACCCCGGCATCCGCGGCTCCCGACACGTCCCAGACGCAGAGATCGGCGGCCGCGCCCGCGCGCAGATGCCCGAGCTCCGGCCGGCCGAGTCCGGCGGCGGAGCCGGCCGTCGCCATGGCGAGCACCGAGCGGGCGTCGATCGGCGGACCGACGAGCGGGGCCACCTGCATGGCGAGCCGGGCATCCGCGAGCAGGTGGCCGGCGTCGTTGCTGCCGCCCCCGCTGGTGCCGAGGCCCACGGTGATGCCGGCGGCGCGCAACGCGGCCACCGGGGCGATCCCCCAGCCCATCGGCAGGTCGCAGCCCGGGGCGTGGGTGGCGGTGATGCCGGCGGAGGCGAGGCGCGCGATCTCCGTGCCGGTCAGGTCGCAGAGGTGGGCGAGCGTCACGTCCGGGGCGAGCCAGCCCCACTCCTCGAGCAGGTCGATCGGGCGGCGGCCGTACCTCTCCAGCGCGATCGCCACATCCACCTGTTCGTTGGCCTGGGTGCGACGGCGCAGCCCGTGCCGCGCGGCGAACTCGCCGAAAAGCTCGAAGGTCTCGCGGCAGTCGCTGTGCACCCCGGCCGGCCCCACCGCGAGCTGGAGCATCCCGTCGGCGCTCACCCCACCGGCAGCGCCGGGCAGCAGCGCCGCGACGATGGCCTCGGCGGAGGCCGCGGCCTCCTGTGGGTCGTCGCGGGCGGAGCCGCGCACGAAGGCGAGCCGGGCGCCGAGGCCGCGCACCGCCCCCGCCGTCGCCCGCGCGATGGCGACCGTGTCCGCTCCGGCCGGCCAGGTGAGGTGGTGGTCGGCGACGGTCGTCACGCCGTTGAGCAGGCCCTCCGCGACGCCGACCGACGCGGCAGCGTGGGCGAGCTCGGCATCCACTCCCACCCGGGAGTAGGCGGCGGCCATCGTCGGCAGCCAGTCGGCCATCGGCACCCCGCGGGTGCCCGGCAGGGTGCGGAAGGCGGTCTGCAGCAGGTGGTGGTGGGCGTTGACGAGCCCGGGGGTGAGCACGCAGCCCGAGACGTCGATGGTCTCGCCGCCCGTGCGCGCCGCCGCCACGACGACCCCGTCGTCGACGACGAGATCGCCCTCGCGCTCGGTGGTCTCGTCGATGACGATGCGGAGGGCGCCGGAGAGAGTGAGCATGGTCAGTTCCTAGCACGCCGATGTGTCGGGCTGATGTCGTGCCAGCGTCGCCGCGCCCGCCCGCCAGAGGGCATCCGGTACCCGTGCCGGTACCCGTGCCGGTACCCGTGCCGGTGCCGGTGCCGGTACCCGTGCCGGTGCCCGTTTGTCGTGTCTGTGCCGGCTCGAGCGGGCCCAATGTCGACAAAAGGGCACGATGGCGGGGCGGGCCGGGCACGACGGCGGGGCGGGGGTTACTCGCCGAGCCGCCACACCCGGTCGCGCGACATCGGAAGCTCGAACGGGCGGATGCCGAGGGCGTCGCGCACGGCGTTCGCGAGGGCGGGGGCGACCGGGTTGTACGGGGCCTCACTCATCGACTTGGCGCCGTGCGGCCCGAACGGGTCGTGCGTGGACGCGAAGTAGACCTCGGTGTGCGGGATGTCCGCGAACTGGGGCACGTGATAGTTGCGGAACGCCGCGGTCGTGACGGTTCCCTCGTTGTCGAGCCGCAGCTCCTCGTAGAGGGAGGTGCCGATCGCCTGGGCCGTCCCGCCCTCGATCTGCCCGCGCAACTGCTCGGGATTGAGCACGGTTCCCGCGTCGGCGGCCTGGATCGACTGCAGGATTCGCACCTCGCCGGTCGCCCGGTCGACCGCCACCCGGAAGGCGTGCACGTTGAAGGCGACCGATCGCGGCGTTCCGTCGTGGCTCCCGTCGGCGATGAGCGGGCCGGCCGCGAGCAGCTTCTCTGCCGGAACGAGAATGTCCCCGGCACGCACGCCGCCGCCCTCGACGACGCCGCCCAGATAGCCGAGCGACGCTGCCCGGGCGAGCATGCGCTCCCTCAGCTTGCCGCTGGCCGCGAGCAGCGCCTTGCCGGCCACGACGACACCGGCCGAGCCGAAGGCGCCGGTATCGTACCGGGCGACATCCGTGTCCGACTGCAGGATCACCACGCGGTCCACCGTCGTGTTGAGGGCGGTCGCCACGAACTGGGCGTGCACCGTCGTGGTGCCGTTGCCGAACTCGGCGGTGCCCACGTTCACCTCGAAGCGCCCATCGTCGAGCAGGCTCACGCTCGTGTCTGCGAAGTGGCCGCGGGGCGGGACGGTCGCGATCATCGCGATGCCCATCCCCGTGCCGACGGCCCAGGTGTCACCGGTTGGCGCGCCCACCCCGTTGCCCCTCGCCAGTGCGGCCTCGGCGAGGTCCAGGCACTGGTCGAGGCCGTAGCTGCCGATCAGCAGGTCCGTGCGTTCGTCGGCGTCCGCGACGATCATCGGGTCGCCCGGCACGATCACGTTGCGCCGTCGAAGCTCGAACGGGTCGATCCCGAGCGTGCGCGCCAGCTCGTCCATCGCCGACTCCACCGCGAAGATCACCTGCCCGAGACCGTAGCCGCGGAAGGCGCCGGACGGCAGGTTGTTCGTGTACACCGACTGGGCATCCACCCGCTTGTTGGGGCAGCGGTAGACACTCGTCGACTCGTGGATGCTGTGGTACATCACCCCGATGCCGTGGTTGCCGTACGCGCCGGTGTCCGCGAGCTCGTCGACGGCCATCGCGGTGAGCACGCCGTCGCGGCTGGCCCCGAGGGTGACGGTGACGCGCATCGGATGCCGCGGCGGGGCCGTGCGGAACTCGTCCTCCCGGGTGAACTCGTATTGCACCGCGCGGCCGGTGCGCAGCACGGCCAGGGTGACGAGGTCCTCGGTGAGCAGCTCCTGCTTGCCGCCGAAGCCGCCGCCGACCCGGGCGGTGAAGACCCGCACGCGGTCGGTGTCGAGGCCGAAGATGTGGCACAGCTCGTCGCGCACGAGGAACGGAACCTGGCTGGAGGTGCGAAGCACGAGCCGTCCGTCGGCATCGAGCCAGCCGCGGGTGGCGTGCGTCTCGAGCGCGGCGTGGTTCACCCGCTGGGTGCGCCACGTGCCGGTGACCACGGCGTCGGCCGTGGCGAGCGCCGCCTCGACGTCGCCGGTCTCGCGGTGGAACTCGGCGACGGTGTTGCGCGCGGGGTCGGCGATGCGGGACTCCGGCCCCTTCGTCGCGTGCAGCAGCGGCGCGCCGGGGGAGCGGGCCTCCTCCGGGTCCCAGACGGCGGGCAGCAGGTCGTACCCGACGTGGATGGCGGCGAGGGCGCGCTCGGCGATCGCCACGCTATCGGCGACCACCGCGGCGACGCGCTGGCCGTGGAACCGCAGCACCGGGTCGAGCACGAGGGTGTCATCCGGGTCGTCGGTGCGCTGCTCGTGCCGACCGGTGGAAAAGAGGGTGGCCGGCGAGTCGCGGTAGGTGAGCACGGCGTGCACCCCGTCCATCGCCTCGGCCGCGCTCGTGTCGAGGTAGACGATCCTGGCGTGCGCGTGCGGGCTGCCGAGCACGGCGAGGTGCAGCAGCCCGGTGGTCCTGAGGTCGAGCGTGTAGCCCTCGGTGCCGGTGACCACCCGCAGGGCCGCCGGCGGGGCGACGGAACGTCCGGTGAGATCGCCCGTCGGGGCGGCCTCGGTGTTGGCGACTCCGCGGATCGCGTCTTCGATGGACCGGTAGCCGGTGCAGCGGCAGAGATTGCCCTTGAGCAGGCGGGGCAGGTCGTGCCGGTCGTCCTCGGTGAAGGTCGACGCCGTCACGATCAGGCCGGCGGTGCAGAAGCCGCACTGGAATCCGCCGGCCGCGACGAAGCTCTCCTGAAGCGGATGCGGGTGCTCCGGCGTGCCGAGTCCGGCGACCGTGGTCACGGCCGCCCCCTCCAGCCGGTGCGCGGGGTAGATGCACGAGTGGATGGGCGCGCCGTCGAGCAGCACTGAGCACGCGCCGCAGTCGCCGGAGTCGCAGCCCTTCTTCACCTCGAAGTGGTCGAGCTCCCGCAGCAGGCTGCGCAGAACCTGGCCGGGGTGCGGTTCGGCGTCGACCGGTTCTCCGTTCACCTCGAACCTCATGTCGCCTCCAGTTCCCCCCGCAGCTGCTCGGCGAAGAGCAGGCTCATCGCCCGCCGCCAGTCCGGCGTGCCGTGGGCATCCGAATACCAGTCGTCGATCCCGTCCACCGCGTCGGCGAGGGCGCGCTCCCCGGGAATTTCGTCGAAGCGCAGCTGGTGCGGCCTGGTCGTGCCGCCGGTCACCGTGATCACCGTCTCGCCGGAGGAGTCGACCCTGCCGATCACGACGGTGCCGGCGCGGCCGAGGGGCGAGAGGGCGATGCGGCGGAATCCGGTGCGGGCGGCGAGGCTCGACTCCGGAATCTCGAGAGACCGCAGCACCTCCCCATGGGTCAACCCCGTGCTGCGCACCCCGGTGACGAGCTCGGCGACGGGCGTGCGGCGCTCGCCGCCGTCGGCCGTCCAGATGACGGCGACGGCGTCGAGGGAGGCGGCGAGGGATGTCATCGGCCCGGCCGGCAGGGCCAGGGCGACGTTGCCGCCGACGGTCGCCACGTTCCAGATCTTGAACGACGCGAGCAGCGAGCCGGCGCACTGCCAGAAGAGCGCGTCGGCGGCCTGGCCTGGCCGCGGGTCGCGAGACTCCCGGGGCGTGAGGGCGGCGAGCTCGGCGATCGTGCAGGTCGCGGCGATCTCCAGGCCGGCCTCCGTGCGCCGGATCGGATCCCAGCCGAGCGCGGTGAGGTCGACGAGCCCGGTGAGCCCGGGCTGCGGCTCCGAGAACAGCCAGGTGCCGCCGCCGAGGGGTCGCTCGCCGGGGGCGAAGACCAGTCCGTCACGGGCGTTCGGCACCCGGATCTCGCGCACGTCGATGAGGTCCATTGTCATCAGAGTCAACATCATCAATGTGACGGGCTTGTAACGCTTTCGGCCGCTGTCGGCATCCTCCCAGCCGGGCGGATCGGGCCGTGCCACGACGAGCTCCGCCGGGCGGCTAGGGTTTTGGCGTGACTGTTCATCCGGATGACGAGGGCCTGACCTGGGGCGGCGAGACCGATCCCACCCACGTCGACGCCCTCGTCGAGGAGCCGGAGCCCGGGGACCACCCCGAGGGGCCGGTCGGCATCAGCTCGCCGTTGCTCGTGACCTACGGGGTGTTCGGCGGGGTGTTCCTGCTCTTCGTCGTCGGCTGGATCATCGGCGTGCAACGCGACACGCTCTCGATCGCGAACCCGTTCTTCGACTTCATGTATCGGCTCGGTGAGGTGCTCGCGATCGCCTCCCCGGCCGCCTGGTTCGTCGGCGTGCTCTTCCTGGCCCGCGATCAAGCGGCCTGGGCCAGAATCCTCTGGCTGCTGCTCGGGGTGGTCCTCCTCGCGCCGTGGCCCTTCATCCTCGTAGTGGGGCGCTCATGACCGATGCAGCGAGCACGCCGGAGTCCACGACCGGCCCGCCGACGTCCGGCCTGCCGACGTCCGGGGCGCCGGCTACCGACACGAGTCGGCCCGCGGCGCGGCTCGGCTGGGTCGGCATCGGCGTGGCGATCGTCATCGGCCTGTTCTATGCCTACGACCTGTTCGAGGCGATCTCCAACGTCGTCGGAGTCGTGACCCAGATCAACGCGACGAACGGCGTGCGCAAGGCGGTGGATCTCGCCCCCGTCCCCACCCCCTGGACGCTGCTGGTGATCGACCTGGCCATCGCTCCGGTCGTCTATGTCACCGCGTTCCTCCTCGCACGGCGCCGCTCCCTCGTGCTGGCCGTGCTCCTGCTCGTGGGGCTCACCGCGGTCGCCGCGATGTCCGCGAGCCTCGTCGCGCTCGCCTGAGCGAGGCGCCGGTCAGGCGACGGCAATCAGAATCGGGCCGCTCCGGCGGGGGTCACCCCACCAATGTCCCAGCCGTCCGGGGGTCGCCCGTGCAATGCGGCGTCACGCGTTCGGAGTCATTGCCGTCGCTGGGATAAAGTTCAAGTGCCGACGGCATGTTCGTCACGGCATCCCCCAATCCGAAGGACCCGATTCGTGGCAAAGCCGATCGTGTTGATCGCCGAAGAACTCTCCCCAGCTACCGTCGAGGCCCTCGGGCCCGACTTCGACGTGCGGTCTCTCGACGGCACCGATCGACCGGTGCTGCTGTCGGCCCTCGCCGAGGCCAGCGCCATCCTCATCCGTTCGGCGACCCAGCTCGACGCCGAGGCGATCGCGGCGGCGAAGAACCTCAAGGTGATCGCCAGGGCCGGTGTCGGGCTCGACAACGTCGACATCAAGTCGGCCACCGAGGCCGGAGTCATGGTCGTCAACGCCCCGACCTCCAACATCATCTCGGCCGCCGAGCTCACCGTCGGCCACATCCTGAGCCTCGCCCGCCACATCCCGGCGGCGCACGGCGCGCTCGCCGACGGGCAGTGGAAGCGGTCCAAGTATTCGGGGGTGGAGCTCTACGAGAAGACCATCGGCATCATCGGCCTCGGCCGCATCGGCGCCCTCATCACCCAGCGGATGCAGGCCTTCGGCACCAAGGTCGTCGCGTACGACCCGTACGTCACCGCCGCCCGCGCCCAGCAGCTCGGCGTGACCCTGCTCACCCTCGACGAGCTGCTCGCCCAGTCCGACTTCATCACGATCCACATGCCGAAGACGCCGGAGACCACCGGCATGATCGGCGACGAACAGCTCGCGCTCATGAAGCCCACCGCGTTCATCGTCAACGTCGCGCGCGGCGGCCTCATCGACGAGGACGCGTTGCACCGGGCGCTCACGAACAACACCATCGCCGGCGCCGGCCTCGACGTCTTCGTGCACGAGCCCCCGACCGGATCGCCGCTGCTCTCCCTGCCGAACATCGTCGTCACGCCCCACCTCGGCGCGTCGACCGACGAGGCGCAGGAGAAGGCCGGCGTCTCGGTGGCGCGGTCCGTTCGTCTCGCGCTTTCCGGCGAGCTGGTTCCGGATGCCGTCAACGTCGCCGGCGGAGTGATCGATCCCACGGTGCGCCCCGGCATCCCGCTGATGGAGAAGCTCGGGCAGCTGTTCGCCGGCATCGCCTCGAGCCCCATCACGAGCATCGACGTGGAGATCCGCGGCGAGATCGTCGAATTCGACGTGAGCGTGCTCAAGCTCGCCGCGCTGAAGGGCATCTTCACGAACATCGTGAGCGAATCCGTGAGCTATGTGAACGCGCCGCTGCTCGCCGAGCAGCGCGGCATCGCCGTGCGCCTCGTCACCGATGCGGTGAGCGACGAGTACCGCAACCTGCTCACCATCCGCGGCGCCCTGAGCGACGGCGAGCAGATCTCCGTCTCCGGCACCCTCACCGGACCGAAGCAGACGCAGAAGATCGTCGAGATCAACGGCTACGACGTGGAGGTGCCCGTCGCCGAGCACCTCATCGTGATGGTCTACACCGACCGCCCGGGAATCGTCGCGGTCTACGGCAAGGAGTTCGGCGAGGCCGGCATCAACATCGCCGGCATGCAGATCAGCCGGCGCGAGGCCGGCGGCCAGGCACTCAGCGTGCTGACCGTCGATTCGCCGGCCCCGGATGCCCTGCTCGAGTCCGTGCGCGTGGCCATCGACGCCGACCTGCTGCGCGAGATCGACATCACCGAGTAGATTTCTCCCGCGCTGTCGATTCCGTCCGTGCTCGTTCGTCGTTCTTCTGATTGACCGGGACCGCGAGGTTCCCCGACACAGGGAGTGCACATGTCCGAGAAGTACCTCATCCTCATCATCGAGCCGAGCTGGGACCCGGCCTTGATCCCGGAGGGCGCGTTGGAGGAGGCATCCAAGGCCCACGGGGCGTTCGCGGCGGCGGTCGCGGCGGCCGGGGCGAAGATCCTGGGCGGAGAGGCGCTGCAGTCGGCGTCCGCCTCGGTGCGCATCACTCCAGCGAGGGACGGCAAGCCCGCGGTCTTCACGAACGGTCCGCTCGCCGAGACCACCGAGGTGCTGAGCGGCTACTACCTGATCGAGGCCGACTCGCTCGAGCAGGCGAAGCAGTTGGCCGCGCTCTGCCCCACCGGCGACCGGCTCGAGCTCCACCCCATCTGGGACCTGCCCGGAATGTAGCGGTGATCGCCTAAGAGAATGGCTCATGAGTCTCGAGGCGGCGTTCGCCGAGGAGTGGCCGCGTGTGGTGGGGGCCACCCTGCGCGCCTACGGCAGCGTCGACCTCGCCGAGGAGAGCGCGCAGGAGGCCTTCGTGCGGGTGGCGGAGCGCCTCGCCGCCGGCGAACGCATCGACAACATCGGGGCGTGGGCCACGACCGCTGCACGGCGGATAGCGGTCGACACGCTGCGCCACGACCGGGTGCTCCGGTCGAAGCTGCCGCTGCTGCTCGAACCGCAGGGCACGGATGACCCGGCAGAAACCGAGGCGGTCCCCGTCGACGACCGGCTGGGCCTGATCTTCGTCGCGTGCGATCCGCTGCTCTCGCCCGAGCAGCAGATCGCCCTCGCCCTGCGCATCGTGTGCGGTGTGCCCACCGTCGACATCGCCGCCTTCTTCGGCAGCCAGGAGGCCACCGTCGCCGCGCGCCTCACCCGGGCGAAGCAGGCGATCGCCCGTTCGGGGGAGCGCTTCGCCTGGCCGGACGCCCGCGACCGCGCCGCCCGACTCGACCAGGCCCTCACCACCACCTACGGCGTCTATACCCTCGGGCACACGGCGGCGGCGGGGGACGCGCTCACGGACGAGCGGCTCGCCCACCTCGCCCTCATGCTCGCCCGCTCGATCGCCGCAGAGTACCCGGACGACACCGAGGTGCTCGGTCTGCTCGCGCTGATCGAGCTCGGCGAGGCGAGGGGCGTGGCGAGGACCACGGCGGACGGCATGCCTCTCACCCTCGCCGAGGTGGACCGGTCGGCCTGGGGCCGGCGGCGCATCCGGCACGGGCTCGACCTCGCCGCGCGTGCCCTCCCCGGTGGTGGGCGCTTCGCCCTGCAGGCCGGAATCGCCGGCCTGCACAGCGCGGCGCCGAGCTGGGAGGAGACCGACTGGGGCGCCATCGCCACCCTGTACCACGGACTCACCCGCGTCTGGCCCGCGCCGATCGCGCGTCTCGGCGGCATCATCGCCAGGAGTCACCTCGGCGAGCGGGAACTCGACCGCGCGGCCGACGAGCTCCGCGCGCTGCGCGGCACCGGGTCGTCCGACATCGACCGCAGGGTGAGCGCCGCCCTCGCGGACGTGGAGGAACGCCGCGGCGCGGTGCCCGAGGCCCTCGCGGCCCTCGCCGATGCCTCGGCCGGCGAACGCAATCTGGCCGTTCTCCGCTATTACGAGCGAGCGGGGGAGCGGCTCCGTCGGCGAGCGGTCAGCGATCGTTGACGAACCGCGCCGAGGCGTCGAGGCCGCCCTCCGGTCGGTTGGTGAGCCGCACCGTCGCCCCGCTCGCCGACGCCAGCTGGGCGACGATGGCGAGCCCCAGGCCGTGGCCGGCGCCGTCTGCGCTGCCGCGCCAGAAGCGTTCGAACGCCCGCTCGGTCTCCTCCGGCGGCATCCCCGGCCCCTCGTCGAGCACGTGAACGGTGGTCCAGCGGCGATCGTCGAGCACGCGCACCATGATCGACCCGCCGGGCGAGCTCACCGTGAGGGCGTTGTCGATGAAGTTGTCGATGATCTGTTCGGCCGCCGTGGGCACGGCGAGCACAGGCCGGGAGGAGTGCGCCTCGACCTCGAGGGCGACTCCGGATTCCCGAGCGAGCGGACGCCAGTGCTCCACCCGCTCCCGGGCGATCTCGTCGAGGTCGACCGGCTCCACCGGCGCCGAACTCGACTCGGTGCGGCTCAGCAGCAGCAGGCCCTCGATGATCCCGCCCAGGCGATCTGCCTCGGTCTCCGCGCTGAGCAACCGGCCGGCGGCCCCCTGCGGGTCCGTCTCGATCAGGGCGCGGGCGGATTCGAGTCGCAGCCTGAGCGCGGTGAGCGGGGTGCGCAACTGGTGGGAGGCGTTGGAGGCGAAGGTGCGCTGCTGCTCGAGCAGGGCATCCAGCCTCTCGGCCATGATGTTGAACGACCGGGAGAGCGAACGCAGTTCCGGGGCCCCCATCGTCTCGTCCGCACGCACGTGCAGCCGGCCCTCCGCGAGGTGCTCGGTGGTCTCCTTGAGACGCTTGAGGGTTCGGGTGATCGTCGTCGAGAGCACGAGCCCCACGATGCCGGCCAGCAGCACGGTGGTGAGCGCCACGAGCCAGAGCGTGAACAGCCGGCGGTTGAGCGAATCGGTCACGAATTGGGCCGGGTAGGTGAGGCGCACCGCTCCGTGGATCTTCGCGCCGCCGAACACCGGAACGGACACGTAGAGCAGCTGCTCCTGAAGCGTGTCCGAGTACCTCTCGCCGGTCGCGATCTGACCGGTGATGGCCTTCGCGATCTCCGGGCGCGACAGGTAGGAGCTGCCGACCGCCGAGCGGTCGTCGTCGCTCGTGACGAGCGCGATACCCGCCGAGTCGGTGATCACGACCCGCGCTCCGCCCGCCGCCCGGTACTGGCGGGCGAGATCGGTGATCACGGCGTGGTCGGTCGAGGTGTTGGCCTCGAGCGACTCCTCGCTTCGCCCGGCGAGAACGAACGCGTCGCGTTCGAGGGAGGTGACGATCCGGTCGCGCTCGACCACCCGCAGCTGGTTGCTCAGGGGAATGTCCTGCACGAGCACCACGAGCAGCGCCACGATCATGAGAACGGCCGTGAACCGCCACTTCATCCGGGCACGTCGAAACGGAAGCCCACTCCGCGCACCGACTCGATCCACCGTGAGTCGCCGAGCTTCTTGCGAATCGAGGCGATGTGGGTGTCGAGGGTCTTCGTGGTGCCGTACCAGTTGGTGTCCCACACGCTGTGCAGGATCTCCGACCGGCGGAAGACGGCTCCCGGGTCGCCGGAGAGGAAGGCGAGCAGTTCGAATTCCTTGGGGGTGAGATACACCTCGATGTCGCTCACCGTCACGCGTTGCGCCCGCGGGTCGATGGTCAGGTGCCCGAACCGTTTCGCCGGCACGGGCGCCGCGGCGTCGCTCGAGCCCGTGCGGCGCACCACGGCCCGCATCCTGGCCACCAGTTCCCGCATCCCGAACGGCTTGACGACGAAGTCGTCGGCCCCCATCTCGAGGGCGACGACACGGTCGATCTCGTCGGCTCGGGCGCTGACGACGATGATCGGGGTCTGCGAGTCACGTCGGATGGCGCGGCACACGTCGGTGCCGTCGATGTCCGGCAGGCCGAGGTCGAGAAGCACGATGTCCGGCCGAAACGACGGCATGGCGTCCAGGCAGCCCTGACCGGTGACCACGAGCAGCGATTCGAAGTTGGAGTGTGTCAGAGAGTCGATGATCCCGTCGGCCACCGCGGCATCGTCCTCGACCACCAGCACCCGCATGGCTCCATTCTGCGGCCCAATGCTGGTCGAGCGATGGATGCGGTGCTCAGCCGGACAATCTTTGACAGATCTTGGATGACCGTCGGCCGAATGTGGGGAGCGGGATTCCTAGGTTTGAAGCATGAAAACAATGAAGACTCCGGCAATCACGATTCTCACCGTCATCGCGGTACTCGGCACGGCGGGGGCGGCAATGGCCGTCAACTCGGGCACGCTGTCGTTGACGTCGTCCCAGACGCCGGGCGACGCCACGAGCGTGCTCATCCCCACGGCGACTCCGACACCGACACCCAGCAAGGCCGGAGACGACTCGACCCAGGCGCCGGAGGCCACCGAGACCCCGGAGCCGGCGAAGACGCCGGAGGCGGTCGAGCCGAGCCACGCGGCGACAGAGACCCACGAGAGCGACGAGCACACCTCGACCCCGTCACCCGAGCCGACGCACGAGCGCGAAGGAGACGACTCGCACTCCGGTTCCGACCAGCACGATGACTAGGACGAACCACCCGGCTCGCCGGGCGCGTGCACTCACGGGGGCGGCGTCGGTCGTCGCCCTCGTGGGCATCGTGGCCGGGCTCCAGATGGCCGCGAACGCCCAGGGCGCTGAGCGGTCCGACGCCCCTCGGGGCGGGTCGACCCCGACCGTTTCGCCCAGCGCGTCACCCCTCGGCAGCGCGCCGACGCCCGCCGTTCCCGCTCCGGAGGCTCCGGCCCCGGCAGCCCCCGCGGCTCCCGCCCCGGCGCCCAAACCGGTGGCACCTCCGGTTGCCGCGCCCGCCCCGGCACCCGTGCACGGGTCAACGGGTGGCTCGGGAGGCTGACCGAGTGGCAGCACGATCCATCTCGGGCGACGCCGTCCGAGCCGTGTTCGAACTCACCGGCAGCCAGCCGATGTCGGCGTCGCGCCGCGAGGCGCATATGGGCGGCCACAGCACCATCACGCTCGTCGGCGGGTCGCCCCGGCTTCTCGATGCCTGCTTCGAGTTGGCCCACCGCTGCGAGCGGCTCTGGAGCCGCTTCATCCTCTCGAGCGACATCACCCGGCTGAACTGGGCGGAGGGGGCGACCATCGCCGTCGACCCGCTCACCGTTCGGCTGGCAACGGCGATGCTCTCCGGTTTCGCCCGCACTGCCGGTGATTTCGACCCCACGCTCCTTCCCGACCTGCTGGCCGCCGGCTACACGAGGTCCGTCGTCGATCCGTCGAGGGAGACGACCCTGCCGCTCTCGGCGAGGGCTCCGGGCGAAATCGCCGGCATGGTCATCGAGGGGGACGCCATCACCCTGCCTCGGGGAACCACCCTCGACCCCGGCGGCATCGGCAAGGGACTCGCCGCCGACGTCGTCTGCGAGTTCGCCCTCGCGGAGGGAGCCTGGGGCGTGATGGCGGAAATGGGCGGCGACGTGGTCGTGGCCGGGGACTCCCCGGAGGCCCAGGGCTGGCGGATCGGGGTCGAAGACCCGTTCCGCGACGAGCAGTTCGCGACGATCGTTCGGCTGGGAACGGGAGCCATCGCCACGTCGAGCCAGCTCAAACGCCGGTGGCAGGCCGGCCAGACCGAGGTGCACCACCTCATCGATTCCCGCAGCCGACGAAGCGCCGTCACCGACGTGCAGACCGTCTCGGTGATCGCTGCCCAGGGCTGGTACGCCGAGATCCTCACCAAACCGGCGTTCGTGCGCCCCCCGCAGGACTTTCTCGCCTGGCTGCCCTCCGTCGGAGCGGCCGGGAGCATCATCGACGCCTCCGGCACCATGCTCGAATCGGCAAACTGGCGGGACTACGCGTGACCTCTCCCCACCTCTGGTGGTACATCACCCGGGCCAGCGCGATCATCGCGTGGGCGCTCATGACCCTGTCCGTCGTCTGGGGGACCCTGCTGTCCACGCGGGTGCTGCGCAAGGTCGACAACCCGTCCTGGCTGCAGGACCTCCACCGCTACCTCGGCGGGACGGCGATCGTCATGGTCGTCGCCCACATGGTCAGCCTCATGCTCGACGGCTGGCTGCACTTCTCGGCGGCCGCCGTGCTCGTGCCGTTCGCCACGGACTATCGTGCACTTCCGGTGGCCATCGGCATCCTCGCCTTCTACCTGCTCCTCGCCGTGCAGGGCTCCTCGTTGCTCATGCGCCTGCTGCCGCGCCGGTTCTGGAAGGGGGTGCACTACGCGAGCTACCTCGTGGTTGTTCTCGTCTCCTTTCACGCCGGCCTGACCGGCACCGACGTCGGGGCACTCTGGTACCGCGTCGTGGCGATCTCCATCATCGGCCTCTCGGTGATCGCGGTGCTCGTGCGCGTCATTGCCGGAAACCGCGCCGCCGGAAACCGCGTCGCCGGCAACCGAGCCCCGGGCCGGAGCGACGCGGTGCGGCGCGAACGGCCCGGGTCGGCGCCGGTCCGTCGGGGGGTCACCATGCGGGTGTCGGCGACATTCCGGGTCTCGGACGAGGTGCTCGGGATTCGGCTGGTGCCGAGCGCCGCCACGGTTCTGCCCGTCTGGCGGCCGGGCGCCCACGTCACCGTCGCCCTGCCGAACGGGTTGGAACGGCAGTATTCGCTCTGTGGGGACCCGGCCGACCGGTCGCACTTCGACATCGCCGTCCTGCGAACCCTGGACTCCCAGGGTGGGAGCAGCTGGATCCACGCCAACGTGCGGCCCGGAGTGCAGCTCGAGGTGACCGGGCCGCTCAATCACTTCGAACTCGAGCCGGCCCTCTCCTATCTGTTCGTGGCGGGCGGGATCGGCATCACTCCGATCAAATCGATGATCGAATCCCTGCCGGACCGCCGGGACTGGCACCTTCTCTACTTCGGGCGAAGCCGCCGGTCGATGGCCTTCGCCGACGAGCTGGCGGCCGAGTATCCCGGCCGGGTCTGGGTGCACGCGAGCGACGAGAACGCGACGGCTCTCGACATCGAACACCTGCTCTCGACCGTCGACGCCGACGTCTACTGCTGCGGCCCGGAGTCGCTGATGGCGAGAGTCGCCTCGGTCGTGCCCCGCGAAAGGATGCACCTCGAGCGTTTCACGCCCGTCGAACGCGCGGCGATCGGCGCTCCTCAGTCCGTGCGGGTCACCTGCCGCAAGAGCAGGAAGGACTTCGCAGTGCCGTCCGGCCAGAGCATCCTCGATGCCCTCGAGCAGAACGGCCTGCCGGTGATGGGCTCGTGCCGGAAGGGCGTGTGCGGCACCTGCGAGGTACGCGTGGTGGGAGGTCTCCCCGAGCACCTGGACTCGGTGGTCGACGACGAGGAGAAGGACCGTCTCGGCGTGATGTACCCCTGCGTCTCGCGCGCGACCACGCCGGAACTCGTGCTCGACATCTGACGCTCGGCGTCACCCGGAAAGGGTGACGCGCCCCACACTGAACCCGAATCAGAAGCGGGGCGCGCCGGTCTTAAGGTTACGCGACGTTACTCAGAGAACGTCGCCTTTTGTCTCGTGCTGTACTACCTGGTCGCCGCCGTTGGGATCCACCGTGCGGGTAGTCGAGATCGTCTGGCGCTTACGAAGCACCAGCACGAGCGAGATGATGAACACGAGCACTCCCGCGCCCATCAGGATGTACCCCACGAGGTGAATGTCGATCCAGGTGACCTGGATATTGAGTGCGAAAGCCAGAACCGCGCCGACGACGAAAAGAAAAATCCCTGAACCAATCCCCATGATGGAGCCCTTCCGTTCGGTTACGCGTAACTCCGGGCGAGGGTTCGCTTCGGAGCGCAGATATCCATCACCCGGATCCTACTCCGATGTCCCCAGTTCGGGGGCCAGAATCGCCGAGATCTCCCTGCCAGTACGCTGGGATGAGCCTAGCCGTTGGAGACACAGGAGCCCGGATGACGCGCACCATCAACCTCGCAGTGATTGCCGGAGACGGCATCGGTCCCGAAGTGGTCGCGGAGGCGGTCAAAGTGCTCACGGCGGTGCTCCCGAGCGACGTCACCGTCGACGCCACCGAGTACCCCTTCGGCGCGACCCACTTCCTTCGGACGGGCGAGATCCTGCCGGACGAGGGCCTCGCCGCTCTCGCCAAGCACGACGTGATTCTGCTCGGAGCCGTCGGCGGTGACCCCCGGGATCCGCGGTTGGCCGGGGGGCTCATCGAGCGCGGGCTGCTGCTCAGGCTGCGGTTCGCCCTCGACCACTACGTGAACCTGCGCCCATCCCGACTGTTCCCCTCCGTCGTGTCGCCACTCGCGAACCCGGGTGCCGTCGACTTCATCGTGGTGCGGGAGGGCACGGAGGGTCCGTACGTCGGCAACGGGGGAGCGATCCGCGTCGGCACCCCGCACGAGGTCGCCAACGAGGTCTCCGTCAACACGGCGTTCGGCGTGGAGAGGCTCGTCCGCTACGCGTTCGGCGCCGCCGCCGGACGGGAGCGCAAGAAGCTCACCCTGGTGCACAAGACCAACGTGCTCACCCACGCGGGCGGCCTGTGGCAGCGCACGGTCGACCGGGTCGCGGCGGAGTTTCCCTCGGTCGCTGTCGACTACCTGCACGTGGACGCCGCCACTATCTTCCTGGTCACCGATCCGAGTAGGTTTGACGTGATCGTCACGGACAACCTCTTTGGCGACATCCTCACCGATTTGGCCGCCGCGATCAGCGGCGGCATCGGGCTCGGCGCGTCGGGAAACATCAACCCCGACGGAGCATTCCCGAGCATGTTCGAGCCCGTCCACGGGTCGGCTCCGGACATCGCCGGCAAGCAACTCGCCGACCCCACCGCGGCGATCCTGTCCGTGGCGCTCATGCTCGACCACCTCGGGCTGGCGGATGCCTCGGCAAGGGTCACGGCGGCGGTGACCGCCGATCTCGCCTCCCGTGGCGCGAACGGCCGCTCCACATCCCAGATCGGCGACGCCATCGCGGCCCTGATTTAGCCCGCCCGCGAATACAGGCGCAGAATATCCCCTAGGACAATCGAAGGACCACCGATGATCACCAATCTCCTCGCACCAGCCGCATTCACCTTCAGTGTGATCAAGAACCCCGCGGCCAGGAGCGCGGCGGAGCGGGAAGCGATTCTCGCCAACCCCGGGTTCGGCAAGTACTTCACCGACCACATGGTCGACATCTGCTGGTCGGTCAAGGGCGGCTGGCACCGACCGAGGGTGCAGCCGTACGGTCCGATCGCGCTCGACCCGGCCGCGGCTGTGCTGCACTACGCGCAGGAGATCTTCGAGGGCCTCAAGGCCTACCGGCACGCGGACGGCTCCATCTGGAGCTTCCGCCCCGAGGCGAACGCGCGCCGGATGCAGCGTTCGGCCAAGCGACTCGCGCTGCCCGAGCTGCCCACCGAGTACTTCATCGAATCGCTGCGCCAGCTGATCGCCGTCGACGGCGACTGGGTGCCGTCCGCCCCGGAGACGAGCCTGTACCTTCGGCCGTTCATGTTCGCCAAGGAGGCGTTCCTCGGAGTGCGACCGGCCGAGAAGGTGAACTACTACGTGATCGCGAGCCCGGCGGGTGCCTACTTCACCGGGGGTGTCGCGCCGGTGTCGATCTGGCTCTCCACGAACTACGCGCGTGCGGGCAAGGGCGGCACGGGGGCGGCCAAGACGGGCGGCAACTACGCGTCGTCGCTCGTGGCCCAGGCCGAGGCCTACGAGCACGGCTGCGCCCAGGTGCTCTTCCTCGATGCCGTGGAGGGAAAGTACCTCGAGGAGCTCGGCGGCATGAACATCGTGCTCGTGAAGAAAGACGGCACCCTGGTCACCCCCGAGTCCGACAGCATCCTCGAGGGGATCACCCGGGACTCCATCCTGCAGCTCGCCGAGGACCGCGGCCACACGATCGAGCGCCGCAAGGTCACCCTCGACGAGTGGCGCGACGGCGTGGCATCCGGTGACGTCACCGAGGTGTTCGCGTGCGGCACGGCCGCGGTCGTCACCCCGATCGCCCTGCTCAAGGGCGAGGGATTCGAGATCGGGTCAGCGGATGCCCCGGCGGGCGAGCTGACGATGTCGCTTCGCCAGGAGCTCACCGACATCCAGTACGGGCGCGTGCCCGACCGTCACCACTGGCTCACTCGTTTGGACGTCTAGGCTGCCGTAGTGAAGATCGCACGATTCAGCGTCGCCGGCGGAGACCCCCGGTACGGAATTCTCGACGGTGACGAGTACGTGGTGCTCACGGGCGATCCCATGTTCCGCGGCTTCGACACCACGGGCGAGAGGGTACCGGTCGACCGGGCGAAGCTGCTCGCGCCGGTGATCCCGCGCTCCAAGGTGGTCTGCATCGGTCTCAACTACGCCGCCCACCGCGACGAGTTGCGGGATGACGCAAAGGGCCCGGAGGCGCCCCTCCTCTTCCTCAAGCCGAACACCGCGGTCATCGGCCCGGGGGACACCATCCAGATTCCGCCGGTCGAGGGCCGCATCGTGCACGAGGGCGAGCTCGCGATCGTGATCGGCAGCATCGCCAAGCGGGTGAAGGCGGCGGACTACGCCGACGTGATCTTCGGCTACACGATCGCGAACGATGTCTCGGCGCGTGACCAGATGTTCGCGGACGGGCAGTGGGCCCGGGCGAAGGGCTACGACACGTTCTGCCCTCTCGGGCCCGTGATCGAGACGGAGCTCGACTGGAGCAACCTGGAGATCCAGACCTACGTGGATGGCGAACCGCGCCGTCACGGCAACACGAGGGACATGATCCACAAGATCCCGGAGCTCATCGAGTACGTGTCGGACGTCTGGACGCTCCTGCCGGGCGACGTGATCCTCACCGGCACGCCGGCCGGCCTCGGCGGTTTCGTCGACGGCCAGACCGTGGACATCACGATCGAGGGCATCGGCACCCTGAGCAATCCCGCCAAGAACCGCGTCTAGGCACCGCCGCTCGCGCCCTCCCCCTCCCCCTCCCTCTCCCGAAAACGCAGGGGATTCGACGTGTCCCCGCGCAACACGCCGCACAACCGACGCCATTTCGCGAAAACTCCTGCGTTTTCGGGAGGGCGTGGGCCGGGATGCCGCCCGAAGCGAGGCGGCCGTTCGCCGGTCGGGGCTAGGCTCGAGCGTGTGAGTCGCAGCGAATCCACCCCGCGACGGCGCCCGGGATGGTCGGCCGGACTCGCGCTCGCGGCCGTCGGCGCCGCGGCCGGCTACGGCATCCATGCGTTGGTCCCGGCGATCCCCTGGCTCACGTCCTCCCTGGTGCTCGGCGTGATCGTCGGGTCCCTCCCCGTCTTCCGGCCGGCGCTCGGCGGAGTTCTCCGGCCGGGACTGGCGATCGCCTCCAGGCGGCTCCTGCGCCTCGGCATCGTCGTGCTCGGACTTGGCCTCAGCCTCGGTGACATCGCCGCGCTCGGCTGGGTCGCCATCCTCTCGATCGTGGCGCTCGTCGTCGTGAGCTTCCTGCTGACGTTGCTCATCGCCCGGCTGTTCCGGCTCGAGGGCGACCAGCCCGTGCTGCTCGCCGCCGGGTTCTCCATCTGCGGGGTGTCCGCGGTCGGGGCGATGGCGGCCGCGCGCGGCTC
Source organism: Lacisediminihabitans profunda (assembly GCF_008040105.1). Classification (GTDB taxonomy): domain Bacteria; phylum Actinomycetota; class Actinomycetes; order Actinomycetales; family Microbacteriaceae; genus Lacisediminihabitans; species Lacisediminihabitans profunda. The sequence goes on along the minus strand of NZ_VRMG01000008.1, from coordinate 409,847 downwards.
CGACGACAAGGACACCGCGACGCCGGTCACTCTCGTGACGCTCTATGGCACGCTCGCCATCGTCGTCCTTCCCTTCCTCGCGTCCCTGCTCCACCTCGACGATCAGCAGTTCGGCCACTGGGTGGGTGCGAGCGTGCACGATGTCGGGCAGGTCGTCGCGACCGCACAGACCGCAGGGGCCGCCGCGCTCGCCGTGGCGGTCGTCGTCAAGCTCACGAGGGTGCTCATGCTCGCGCCGATGGTGGCCGTGACCTCGCTGGTCACCCGGCGGCGCGCGGCCGGGGCGGATCGCTCGATTCCGCTGCCGGCGGTGGTGCCCCTGTTCATCGTGGGGTTCCTCGCCGCCGTGCTCATCCGGTCGTTCGTGCCCCTGCCGGCGGAGGTGCTCGTCGCGGCGGGCGTCCTGCAGTCTGCGCTGCTCGCCTGCGCACTCTTCGCGATCGGGGCATCGTTGCGGCTCGAGGAGCTCGCGCGGTCCGGCGCGCGGGCGCTGGCGGCCGGCCTCGTGTCCTGGGGCGTCATCCTGTGCCTCTCGCTGGGGCTCGTCTACCTCTCCTGAGCGAGGCGCAGTGTTGAGCGACCCCGCCGCAGTGACTGTGCCCGTTCGTCGCGAGTGGTTCCGCTCGACCCGGCACAAAAGCGACAAACGGGCACACTCGCGGTCTGGGAAGGGCGGACCGAACGGTAACTCTCCCGGGAAGGCACGAGCGCCGCACGCCCCGACCCCCGCCGACTGCCGCCGGTAGGATTGACGGGCCATGCCAACTATGTTCACTACAGCCACCGGTCCCGACGTTCGCGTCCGATTCTGCCCATCGCCCACCGGCACTCCGCACGTCGGTCTCATCCGCACCGCCCTGTTCAACTGGGCGTATGCGCGCCACACCGGCGGCTCGCTCGTGTTCCGCATCGAAGACACGGATGTCGCCCGCGACAGCGAGGAGAGCTACCTGCAGCTGCTCGACGCGCTCGGCTGGCTCGGCATCGACTGGGACGAGGGGATCGGCGTCGGCGGCCCGCACGAGCCGTACCGCCAGTCGCAGCGCGCCGGAATCTACACCGAGGTGATCGAGACCCTTCGCGCGAGCGGACACCTCTACGAGAGCTTCGCCACGGCCGAGGAGATCGAGGCCCGCAACATCGCGAACGGCCGAGACCCCAAGCAGGGCTACGACAACTTCGAGCGCGACCTCACCGACGAGGACCGGATCGCGTTGCGCGCGGCCGGCCGCGAGCCGGCCCTGCGCCTGCGCGTCCCGGACACCGACCTCTCCTTCGACGACCTCGTCCGCGGCGAGATCACCTTCCCGGCCGGCTCCTTCGTGGACTTCGTGGTCGTGCGCCCGAACGGCGCTCCGCTCTACACGTTCGTCAACCCAGTCGACGACGCGCTCATGGGCATCACCCACGTGCTGCGCGGCGAGGACCTCCTCTCCTCCACCCCTCGCCAGATCGCGCTCTATCACGCCCTCATCGACATCGGACTGGCCAGCGCCATTCCGCGCTTCGGCCACCTGCCGTACGTGACGGGCGACGGCAACAAGAAGCTTTCAAAGCGTGACCCCGAGTCGAACCTGTTCCACCACCGCGACCGTGGCTTCATTCCGGAGGGCCTGCTCAACTACCTGAGCCTGCTCGGCTGGTCGCTCAGCCACGACCGCGATGTGTTCACGATGGAGGAGATGGTGGCCGCGTTCGATGTGGTCGACGTCAACCCCAACCCGGCCCGCTTCGACCTGAAGAAGGCCGAGTCGATCAATGGAGACCAGATCCGGCTGCTGCCGGTGGAGGACTTCACCCGGCGGCTCATCCCGTACCTCGGCGACTACCTCGCCGATCCGCCGACCGGCGAGCAGGAGGCGATCCTTCGCGAGGCCGCCCCGCTCGTGCAGGAGCGCATGCAACTGCTCGGCGAGGCACCGGCGCTGCTCGGATTCCTGTTCACCCCGGATGACGCCCTCGAGTACGACGCGGACGCCCTGCCCGGCGCCGGCGCCGACCTCATCCTCGACGCCGCCGTGGGCGCGCTCGAGCAGCTCAACGACTGGTCGCACGAGGAGATCGAGCGCGTGCTGCGCGCCGAGCTCATCGACGGCGCCGGACTCAAACCCCGTGTCGCCTTCGGGGCGTTGCGCACGGCGATCAGCGGCCGCCGCATCAGCCCGCCGCTCTTCGAGTCGATGGAGATCATCGGCAAGGAGTCCACGATCGCCCGGATCGAGAGGCTCGCGGCACGACTGTGACCCACGACTACGACGTCGTGGTGGTCGGGGCGGGGCCGGCCGGGCTGAGCGCAGCCCTCAACCTCGCCCGGGCCCGGCGTCGCGTGCTCGTGCTCGACGCCAACCGGCCGCGCAATGCCGCCACGCTCGTCTCCCACGGTTTCCTCACCCGGGACGGGGTCGCGCCGCACGAGTTGCGCCGGCTCGCACGAGAGGAACTCGCCCAGTATCCGGAGGCCGAGCTGCAGCTCGCGACCGTGCTGAGAGTGACGAACGTCGACTCCGACGAGGGGTTCGCGGTCGAGGCGAAGGGCGTCAACGCGTCGCCGAGCCGCTCGGTCACCGCGTCCCGCGTTCTCATCGCCACGGGGCTGAGGGAGACGCTGCCGGCGCTGCCGAGCATCCGGGCGTTCTACGGACTCGGCCTCTTCAGCTGCATCGAGTGCGACGGCTACGAGTATGGTGACAGACCGCTCGCCCTCATCGGCGAGACGAGCGACCTGGCGTCGCGCGCGCTGCTCATCGCCCAGTGGAGTCACAACCTGATCGTCTTCACGAACGGCGTCGGCCGGGTCAGCCCGACCCAGGAGGCGGTGCTCGCCGACCGCGGCGTCCGGGTGGAGCGCCGGGAGATCGCGGACGTGGTGGGGGACCGCGGCGTCGTCTCCGCCGTGCTGCTGGCGGACGGTGGGTCGATCCCGGTCGACGGCGGTTTCGTGCGCCCGCGCTGGGATGCCGCCCTCGGCTACGTCGAGGGCCTCGGCCTCGGGACGGACGGCTGGGGCCTCCTCGAGACGGATGCCGACGGCCGCACGAGCGTGGCCGGCGTGTACGCCGCAGGCGACTCCACCGCACCGGGACCGCAACAGCTCATCGTCGCCGCGGGTGCCGGGGCTCGCGTCGCCGCCACCATCAACCGCGACCTGATCGGCATCCCGCGCCACTGACCGCGCCTCACTGGGGCCGGTTGCGCAGGTGCTCGCGCGTGAGCGCCGCCATCTCCTCGTCGCTCAGCTCGTCGAGCGCCTTCGCCTCGTGGCGGTCCACCCGCGACCAGCGGATGAACAACAGGATGAGCACTGGCACGTCCGCGATCTCGGCGATGAACCAGAGCAGGTCCCCGGACAGGTGCTGGTCGTGCAGCGCGTTGGGGAACCAGCCGGGCACGGCGCCGAGCACCGGGCCGACCCGGTCGAGCACCGAGTCATTGAGCCGCAGCAGGATACCGGGGATGGCATCCATCACCAGCTCCACGAACACGAGCAGAAATTCCACGGTGATGAAGAAGCTCGTGCGCTGGGTGGTGTGCTCCACGATGGGAAGCACCATGAGCAGCCCCACGAGGGGCACTGCCAGGGTCAGGATGCCGCCCGCCGTCGGTGACTCGCGCAGGCTCCCCGCGAGCGGCGTGAGGAAGACGCAGAAGGCGGCGAAGGCGAAGACCGGTGCGAAGACGGCATTGCCGGCGAGGCGCACCGGCCAGGAGGCGAGCACGGCATCCATCACTCGCAGCGGGGCCCCGCTCAGCACGAGCCGGGACAGGGTCACCGGCCTGCCGAGGCTCACCAGGCCCGGTACGGCGAAGAGCAGCAGCGCCACGCGAGTGCTGAAGGCCCAGCGCAGTTCCCCGCTGTACACGCCGAGGAAACCGAACTGCACCACGGCAAACGATCCGAGGCCGAGCACGAGGAAGGCGAGCGTGCGGGCGACGGGCCAGCGGATGCCGCGGCGCGCGAGCCGCCACGCCCCGGTGGCGTAGAGTCCGCCGGCCGCGACGATAGCGACGATGGCCACCGGATCGACGTGCCAGGTCGTGAGGAAGGTGATCAGGGGAGGCGTGGCTGGGCTCGATTCGTTCGGGACGGTGTTCAAATTCTGCCACTGTGGCGGCCACACACCGCCCCATTTTGCCGACCATCCGAACGTAGGTTAGAGTGACTAGTCGGCCCGGCTTCGGCTTGGCCCGGTGGGGTATGGTGTAATTGGCAACACGGAAGATTCTGATTCTTTTGTTCTTGGTTCGAGTCCAGGTACCCCAGCAGTATTCGTGAAAGCCCCGGTTGTCCGGGGCTTTTTTCGTTGTTCGGCCGGTACCCATTCGTATTTCAACCTCCGAGCGCTACATCGATTGGCTAGTCAACACCCTGGGTGTCACCGCCTGTCATCGAGACATGCGCCGTCAGCTGGATAAGGTGCGGCAAGTGCGCCATTTTGGAGGGCCGTCGCGAAGATCGCCTCGACGCCGTTGCGCTTGATGGTCGCCGTGCGTTCGATCGGCGGCCTTCGAGGCCGTCGGCGCGGGGAGTCGGGCACATGTTCGGGCTCGCATCGTGGCCCACGGGGATGCCGTTGGATTGAGAGCGGCAGGCCCTTTCTGTCCTACGGCGGTTCGTTCCCTCAGGATTTCGAGGACCACTCTCTCGGCGAGGCCTGATTCCAGGATGAAGCGGATACTTCGGACGAGTTCGACACCCTTCTCGCCGGGTCACGCAGACGTCGTACGGGCAAACGATTCGCCTAGGCCGGGCACTCCCCGACTGAACCAACTCCGCTCGAATCCGCCTCGTCCGGAAGTTCGACGCATTCATACATGCCGCATTCGGCACTCTAGGGATCATGGCCGCGTGGGCTGAAGCCTCGTACGGCGTCTTGTCCCCGAATCCAGGGAGCCGCCCAGGTTGAATTGCCCGTCATTCCCTTCGGGTGACACCGGTCGGGTACCAAACCGTAGGGCATGTCGATGAGTCACTAAATCGCCGGTAGTCCCGACTGATGCCCCACGCCCGGGTCGAACAGGCACTAGGCCAGGCCTGGGGAGATGCACTTGCTACACAAATGACCGCGCTTGCAGCCTCGCGTAGACAGTTGTTTCGAATCCGAGGTAGGCGGCCATCGATGCCGGGTCGCAGGGGGAGTACCTGGCGTGACCCCAACTATAGTTCGCAGGTGGAAAGCGGAGCGGCGTTGTTCGTCTCCACTGCAGTTACGGGGCAGATACTTCGCTCGCTCGGGAAGCAGCACATCATTTGCGCCCTCGTTGCCCGGGGCGGGCGTGAACGTAGCTCTAGCGGCCGGCCCCTGCGGAGTTTGCCGTCTCGGACTCCCACCGGCCAGTGCGAAGGGCCTCGGCGAGCATTGCGGTATGCGGCGCGAGGTCGAACTCCTCCGCGGCCACCCATTCGTCGGAATAGTAGGTGTCGAGGTAGCGGTCACCGCTGTCGCAGATAACCGTGACCACGCTCCCAGTTTCTCCCGCCGCGAGCATCCGTGCTATCAGGAGCAGGGCACCGTAGAGGTTCGTGCCGGTGGACGGGCCCGCGCGGAGCCCGGTCGTTTCGGCGAGCAGGCGCATCGCGGCGATGGATCCCGCATCCGGAACCTGCACTACCTCATCGATCGCGCCGGGAATGAAAGACGGCTCGACGCGCGGGCGCCCGATTCCCTCGATGCGTGATCCAACGGCGGTGATGTCACGCCGGTGTTCCGCCCAGGCGCGATAGAAGGCCGAGCCCTCCGGATCGACGACCGCGACCTTGGTTCGTGCCCCTCGATAGCGGCAGTGCCTGCCAATGGCCGCGCTCGTGCCGCCCGTACCGGCGCCGACGACGATCCAGGTTGGCTCGGGGTAGCGATCGAGTCGCAGCTGGGCAAAGATCGAATGCGCGATATTTGTGCTTCCCCGCCAATCAGTTGCACTCGACGCGTTGCTGAACTGGTCGAGGTAAAACCACCCTGGCGGGGCCGCGAGCCGCTCTGCCTCGGCATATACGGTGTGCGGGTCGGCGACGAGTTCGCAGCGCCCACCGTACTGTTCAATCAGGGCGAGCTTGGACCTGCTGGTGCTGGCAGGAACGACGGCCACGAAGTCGAGCCCAAGCAATCGAGCAAAATAGGCTTCGGAGACCGCGGTCGAGCCGCTGGATGCTTCGACGAGAGTCGTGGTGGGGGTCAGGTCTCCGTTGACCAGTGCGTGTAACAGCAGCGAGTGGGCCAGCCGGTGTTTGAGCGACCCGGTCGGCTGCACTGACTCGTTTTTGAGGTAGAGGTCGATCTCCCAATCCGCAGGAAGCGGGAACAGGTGGAGCGGCGTTTCAGGGGTGCTGTTCGCCTCGGCCTCGAGCTTGCGAATCGACTCAAGCACCCAGGTGTGTGTTTCCGAGCGCATCGTTGGTCTCTCTCTGGCTGCGGAGTGCCCGCTTCCGTATCAACGATGGCCCAGAGTATCCATTGGGAGAAGACCTAAAGACTTTGATCAAGCATTCATCACGCTTATGTCCCTAAGTTGACGGGCACTTCACGCCACCGTGACGAGCCGCAGGCACTGGGCCGCGGTGCGCAGAGCCTCGACGGTCTGCCTGATGCCGGGCACCTTCATCAGCGAGGCGGATGTCACCACCGAAGTCCTTCGCATGGGCGCGGGCGACAGCCGCCTCAGTACGAGGGACTCGTCCGGGTGCACGGCGGCCAGCATGAGGTCCGGAACCATCGCGACACCGAGACCGGCCACCACCAGACCCTGGAGCGCGACATAGTCATCCGTTTCGAAGGCGACATCCGGTTCGAAGCCCGCGGCGGCGCAAGCGGTGGTGAGGTTGCCGCGGCAGGAAGGGCAGCCCGCGATCCACCGTTCGGCGCTGAGGTCGCGCATGGCGACCTGGCGGCGGCGGCTTGCCGGGTGTTCGCGGGGGAGGGCGATATAGACGTTTTCGTGCAGCAACTCAGTGCTCATCTCGTCTGCGGCCGCTGAGGTGGGCAGCGGTTCCGTCTCAAACCCGGTCGAATACTCATACACGACAGCGAGGTCGCATTCGCCATTGCGCAGCAGCTCGAGCGCCTGGTCTGGCAGCGCCTCGAGCAGTGTGAACGCGATGCCCGGATGGCGTTGGGTCACGGCGGCAAATGCGTGCGGAATTACCGTGGCCGCTGCGCTCGGAAACGAGGCGACGCGGACCATTCCGGCACGGAGCCCCGCCACGGCCTCGACCTCGGCTCGAGCGAGCGCGAGCGTTGAAAGCACGGATGCACCATGCCGCAGCAGCACCTCGCCTGCGCCGGTGAGGCGCACGCCAGTGTGGGCGCGGGTTAGCAGTGGCGTGTTGAGATCGGCCTCGAGGCGCTGGATTTGCTGGGTCACCGCGGGTTGCGAGTAACCGAGTGACCTCGCCGCTGCCGAGAGGCTTCCCTCCTCGGCGAGGGCCTGCAGCAGCCGGAGGTGTTTGATTTCGATCATGCGTCATCGTAGGTGCAAGTCCATAAGGTTACGCAATACTTCACCAAACATTCTGGTCATTGCCCGAATGTCTACACTTTGGGAGTGTTAGCCAACGGGCGAGATACTTTCGCGGCCCGTTGTCCCCGCACTCTCGCCCACCTGGAGGATCAGCGCCCATGAACAGCACATCAGCCACCCGACGTTGGGCCTCCGCCATCGCCCTCGCGAGCGGGGCGGCACTCGTTCTCAGCGCCTGTTCCGCGGCCGGCCCCACCGCAACGTCAGCACAGTTGACCGACACCGGCGCGGCGATCGCCAACGTCACCGTCGCCCTTCCCGGTTCCCTCAGTAACCTGTATCCGGGCACCGAGGCGGGGATCCTCAACTACTACATCGCGTCGATATCACAGGAGGGCCTTGTGAGCGTCGATGCGAACGGCAAGATCCAGCCAGGCCTTGCGAAGAGCTGGAAACAGCCGGATCCCTTGACCTACGTGTACACGCTGCGGAGCGACGCTAAGTTCCAGGACGGCAATCCCGTCACCGCGGCCGATGTTGTCTTCAGTATCGAGCAGGCCGAGGACGCGACCGTGTCGCCCGGCGTGTCCTTCTCCTTGGCCGGCGTCGCCTCGGCGACCGCCACGGGTGAGCACGAGGTCACCGTTAAGCTCACGGCTCCGGATGCCGCCTTCATCACCACGCTGAGCACTGCTGGCGCCCTCTTCGTCACAGAGAAGAGCTTCTGGGAGGCGAACAAGGGCAAGGTCGGTACCAGCGCGGCGCTCATCATGGGCACAGGACCGTACAAGGTCACGTCGTTCTCGCCTGATTCCTCGGTGACGTTAGAGCGCGTCAACACGTGGTGGGGCACTCTGCCGAAGACGAAGACAATCACGGTCAAGTTCATCCCCGACGAGAACACACGTTTTCTCGCCGCCAAGAAGGGCGAAATCGATGTGGCATTCAACGTGCCACTCGCTGAGACGCGGCAGTGGGAAGCCCTGAAGAACATGCGGGTGGAATATGCCAACGACCTCTCCTACGTCGGTCTCAACTTCGACACGCGCATCGCGCCGTTCGACGATCCGAAGGTACGTGAGGCGATCGCCTACAGCGTCGACAAGGCCGCAACCGTCAAGAGCCTCCTTCGTGGCCATGGGGAAGTCGCAACCGCAATGATGACGCCGGAATCGCTCAGCAAGGCCTACTCGACCACAGAAGCTCATGCCAAACTCGCGGCCATTCCGCAGTACACGTTTGACCTGAAGAAGGCGAAGGCCGCCATAGCAGCGTCGACACATCCCTCCGGGTTCACGGCTGAATTCGTCTACCCGGCAACCGGTCCGCAGCTCGGAACCGCAGCACAGGCGCTCGCTGCCAATCTCGCCAAGATCGGCATCACGCTCAACGTCAAGGAGGTACCGATCGAGCAGTGGCTCGCGACTATCGGCGACGGCAAGCATGGTGTCGGTTACATGTGGTACTTCTCGACCACGGGAGACCCCGCGGAGGTGCCGACATATCTGCTCGGTGCGGGCAATATCTCCGGGTACTCGAACGCGAAGGTGACCTCGCTTCTGACCCAGGCAAGCGCAACCCAGGATCCTGCGGCCCGGGTCGCGCTGCTGATCAAGGCGGAGACACAGCAGGCGAAGGATGTCATCAACGTTCCGCTGTGGTGGGGCCAGTCTGCGACGGCATTCAGCTCGACGCTCGGAATCAAGAAAGTCAGCGCGTTCGCCTTCCTCAGCTCCTGGCCGACGACGCTCTACCGCGGCAAGTAGGGGCATCACACCGTGACCGTGACCATCCCCGCGCGCCCCCCGTGGATCGCACCCCTTGTGCGGATGATCCTGCTGCGCGTCGCGGGAATGGTCGCGATCCTCCTCATCATCTCCATGCTGGTCTTCGGGCTGTTGTACCTGGCCCCGGGCGACCTGGTGAAGAATCTCATCGGCAACCGGCCGGCGTCGCCGGAAGTAATCGCGGCCATCCGTGCTCAATACCATCTTGACGATCCGCTCTCCCTGCAATACTGGCGTTGGCTGACACGCGCGCTCATCGGCGACTTTGGGCAGTCGATCCGTATGCAGGCGCCGGTCATCGACGTGATCGCGTCGCGAACGGGTGTAACGCTCGCGCTCTGCGCGCTGGCATTCGCACTCGCCGTTGTCGTGGCAGTGCCTCTCGGTGTTCTCAGCGCCGTGCGCCCGGATGGCTGGCTCGACCGGTCCGTCACTGCCGTCTCGCTCGTCGGACTCAGCGCACCGTCGTTCGCGATAGGGCTTCTGCTGCTCTATGCCTTTGCCTATTACCTTCCGATCTTCCCGGTCTACGGCGGCGGGGTCGGGCCGATCGACACCCTGTACCACCTCGTGCTGCCCTCGATCGCGCTCGCGCTCGGACTCGGCGCCATCCTCATGAGACTCACCCGCACGACCGTGCTGCGCGAACTTGATGCCGACTACATCCTGTTCGCCCGCGCCCGCGGTATGCGCGAGTCGCGGGTCAATCGTCTCGCGCTGCGCAACGCGGCCATCCCGATCACCACGAGCGCCGGGCTCGTGCTCACCTACCTCATTGGAGGAACGATCCTCGTCGAGACGATCTTCGCCCTGCCGGGCCTCGGCACGCTTCTCGATTCGTCCGTTCTCTACAAAGACATCGGTGTCGTCCAGGCACTCACCCTGATGGTGGCCCTGCTCATTGCCGTCATCACCCTGGTCGTCGACCTCAGCTACCTGCTCCTCGACCCGCGCGTGCGGGCGAAGGAGCTGGGCCGGTGACAAATCTCTCCCTGCTCGGTGGCCGCGCCGCCGCCGCCGGTCGACGCATCCCGGGCAGCCTGGTCGTTTCGTTCGTGCTGATCGCGCTCTGCCTCGTCGCGATCGCCCTCACGCCCTTCGTGAGCGCTGGCGCCACGGCGCAGAACATCCTCGACGGGCTGCTTCCCCCGGGAAGCCCCGGCCACATCCTCGGCACGGACGAGCTTGGTCGCGACATCCTGCTGCTCACGATCGCGGGCACCGGCTCCGCCCTCGTCGGTCCCGCCTGCATCGCCCTCGGTTCGATGCTGATCGGCATCCTGTTCGGCTCCCTCGGCGCCTACCACCGCGGGCCACTCGACTTCGTGATCGGGCGCGCCACCGACCTGCTCCTTGCCCTGCCGGTGATGCTCCTGGCAATTGTCGTCGCGGGGATCTTCGGCAGCGGATACTGGATCACCGTGCTGCTCCTGGTCTTCCTGTTCAGCCCGTCGGATGTGCGCATCGTGCGGGCTGGCGTGCTCGAGCAGGCTCCGCGACCATATGTCGAAGCCGCGCAGATGCTGTCGCTCTCGCGCTGGCGCATCATGTTCCGGCACATCCTCCCCAATGTGTTGCCGCTCATCATCACGAACCTCCTGCTCAACATCGCGATCGCACTCGTCACGCTGTCGTCACTCTCGTTCCTCGGCCTCGGCGTCGCGCCGGGTGCAGCCGACTGGGGCCGCCAGATCTCCGATGGCCGCTCGATCATGCTCGACAATCCGGCCGCAGTCATCGTGCCAGCGATCCTGATCATCGCCGTCGCCTGCTCCATCAACCTGATCGGCGACTGGCTGGGAAAAGTCATCAGCCAGAGGAGCGACCGGTGAGCGACGGGATCCGGGTCGAACGTCTGTCGGTGTCCAGCGCCGCCGGCATCATTGTGCGCGACTCGAGCTTCGAGATCGAGCGCGGCAAGTCACTTGCCATCATCGGCGAATCCGGATCGGGAAAGTCGATGACAGCGAAGGCGATCACCGGGCTGTTGCCCGGTGGCGTGCACGCCACTGGCGTGGTCAGCTACGCGGGTGAGCGCATCGAGTTGCCCGCGGAGACTGCCGCATGGCGCAGCATCCGCGGAATCCGAGCAGTGCTTCTGCTGCAGGACCCGTTCACGAGCCTCAGCCCCGTGCACCGCTGCGGGACGCAGATCAGGGCGAGTGTCCTCGCGCGCGACGAGTTGCGCGGCACCGACAAGGTCGGCCGGCGCGAACGGCTGCAGCAAGCCGACGCCGAAGTGATCGACCGCCTGACCGAGGTGAGCCTGCCTGCGCGGGTCGCGCGGATGTACCCGCATGAACTATCGGGCGGGATGCGGCAACGCGTCGCGATCGCGGCCGCCCTAGCGACCGAGCCCGACCTCCTCATCGCGGATGAACCGACCACCGCGCTCGATGCCTCGAACCAGGGCGAGGTGCTCGATTTGCTTCGCAGCCTCCAGCTTCGCCACGGGATGTCGATGCTTCTGATCTCCCACGACCTCGGCTTGGTGCGCGGTCGTGCCGACGAAGTACTGGTGATGCGAGATGGCGAGATCCTCGAGCGCGGAACCACGGCATCCGTGCTCTCGCACCCGGCGCACGATTACACGCGCGCGCTGCTCGACGCCAGCCCGAGCCTCGACCGACTGCGACCGGCAGAGGCGGCGCACGACGACACCACGGCACTCCTGCAGGTCTCCGGACTCGGAATATCGTTCGGAGCGCACGCCGCACTCATCGACGTCGACGTCACGGTCGGTCGGGGTGAGATCGTCGCCATCGTTGGGGAGAGCGGATCGGGCAAGAGCACGCTCGCCCGCTGCATCGCGGGACTCGAGCGTCCGGATGTGGGCAAGCTCAGCTTCTCTGGGCAACTTCTCCCCCCAGGTCGCAGGTATCGCAGGCCGTCGCAGATCCAGATCGTGTTCCAGGACCCGTACTCGACCCTCAACCCGATGATGACCGTCGGCCAGACGCTCGCGGAGGCACTGCGCGCTGCGGGCCGCGGGCGGGGCGACGTGGGCCCACTGCTGGATACAGTCGGTCTTGACCGGGACTTCGCTACGCGGCGGCCCGCGCGGCTGTCTGGCGGCCAGCGTCAGCGCGTGGCGATCGCGCGTGCCCTGGCGCCCCAGCCAGAATTGCTCATCTGCGATGAGGCCGTGTCTGCGCTCGACGTCTCGGTGCAGGCGCAGATCCTCGCGCTGTTGGGCGAGCTTCGGGAGAGGCTCGGCATATCGATCCTCTTCATCTCTCACGACCTGGCCGTCGTCGGCGAAGTCAGCGATCGGCTCTACGTCATGAATCACGGACGAATCGTCGAGCATGGAAACAGCGGCGCCGTGCTTGCCGAACCGACCCATCCCTACACTCAACGACTGGTCGCGGCTGCCCGCCGTGACCAATCTTAACCGGGAGAAAGACATGCCAGCTGTCGTTATCGAGACGCTTGAAGTCCGGGATGCCCTGCCAGCCGACGTTGTCGCCCTGCTTTCCGCAGACCAGCGCAAAGCCTGGGAACTCCCGCGCGGTTACCACCGCCCGCGACTCTGGCTCGCCCGGGATGCTGGCGGCCTGCGCGCGGCGGCCCTCACCTCCGGACGGCCGCACACCGCCTACCGCAAGGTGGTGGACATCGCCTCGGATGGCAGCGGGAAAGGAGTGTCCGAGATACTGGGTGCGATCATCCGCGACGCGCACGATTCGTCGTTCGCCGGGGTGAAGGTAGAGATCCACCCGTGGTCGCGGTGGATCGCGACCTCCGCGGTGCTTGCGGACCTCGGCTTCACTCCGCTGGCGGACCCACTGTCTTCCTCCGCCGGAACGCGCGGCGGTGTCGGCGGCTGGGTGCGCTGGGACACCCCGTGGATGCACCCCCAGCTGGCGTACTACGGGCAGACCACCGACTTCACCTGTGGTGCCATCGCGGCCCTGGCCGCACTGGAGCGTGCGGGTATCGCCACGTTGAGCTCGGCACCCGACGATGAGCGCCGCGCTGTCGAGTTGTCGCTGTGGCGTCAGGCCACAAACTTTCCGGCGTGCGAGCCGTTGGGTCTCGTGGTCGCGACGACCGAACGACTGCGCGCGGGCGGCCGCGCTGTGCTGCCCGAGGTCCATTTGAGCACGGACGAACCGATCCTCGTGGATCTCGTGGCGCCAGAGCTGGCAGGGCTTCGCGCGCAGTTGCAGCGGGAATCACTCGACCGCGCCCGGCAGTTGGGCATCCCGGTGCATCGCGACTGGATGACTGTCGACGACCTGCGCACGCAGCTTGCTGCGGGCAACGGACTGCTCCTGCTCATCGATGACGCCTACATGAATGACGATCCGACGCCGCACTGGGTTTTCGCGCACGCCTTCAACGGGCGACACGTGCTCGTGCAGGACCCGTGGATCGATTCGGAGACTGGCGAGACCTGGGTTGATGCGCACGAACTGCCACTCTCGCTGGAGGATGTCGACACCATGACACGGTACGGCACCCGCGAATACCGGGGCGTCATCGTCGTCCCGGGCAGCTGAACCTACGCGCCAAGTTGCCCGCCGTGCCCGGCCGGTCCCGATCCAACGAACGGGTTCGCGTCGTTTGATCGTCCGGTAGCGTGCGACGCCGCCTGAATAGATTGCGGTCCTGGGTGCGGCCGAGTTCAATCCGCAGTGGCTTTCGACCAAGCGAACTCTTAGCCTCGATCCACCGAACCGTGTGGGGCGGGTGCCGGCTCTTCACGTGATCCGATTTTCTTGCCGCGGGCAGCTCTGATCGGGCCTCGCTGTCCGCGTGCTCCGCTGGATGTTTTGGTCGCGCCGGTTCGGCTGGGCGGTTAGGTGCTGACGCGGGCCGCCGGGCCGCAGGCCTGGCTGAACAGACAGGCCGGCCAGTACATCCAAAGGAGCCGTCATGCGCGACCGTGCAGAGCTTGCCCGATACGCGGTCCAGGACAAGCTCCAACTGGGTCTGGACGTCGTCGAAGTGCTGGCAAGCGATGGTGGCGCGCCGCAGCATGTCAACATCCTGCTCGAGCCACATCCTGGGGCGTTGGCAGAGAACAACTCTTTGCCAATCAGTATTTACTCGATTGCCTATCGGGCGTCCGCTGCGCGTAGACCGGGTGAGCTTCGACCTAGATGTCGATGCCGATGTACTTGGCCTCGAGGAACTCGAGGATGCCCTCGAAGCTGCCCTCGCGGCCCAGTCCGCTCTGCTTCATGCCGCCGAACGGGGCGGCCGGGTCGCTGAGCACCGCACGGTTCACGCCGACCATGCCGGCATCCAGCCGCAGCGCAGTGGACATCGCCGCGCCATGCTCGCCGTAGACGTAGGCGATGAGTCCGTAGATTGAGTCGTTGGCCATCCGGACGGCCTCATCGATATCGTCGTACTTCACGACGGCGGCGACCGGCCCGAAGATCTCGGTCGTGTTGATGGTGTCGCCGTGCTTCACGCCGGAGAGCACCGTCGCCTCGTAGAACGCGCCCACGTCGAGCGGCTTGCCGCCGAACTCGACCGTGGAGCCCTCGCTGACGGCCGTCGACACCAGTGCGGCAACCTTGTCGCGCTCGCCGATGGAGACCAGCGCGCCGAGGGTGTTCTCGCGGTCCAAGCCGGAGCCGACGCGGAACTCGCCCATGGCGCGAGTGAGCGCGGAGACGAACTCGTCGTGCACGGAGCCGTGCACGTAGAACCGGTTTGCGGCGGTGCACGCGGAACCGCCGTTGCGCATCTTCGCGACGATGGCTCCCTCGACCGCCTTCTCGACATCCGCACCCGGCAGCACGAGGAACGGCGCATTGCCGCCGAGCTCCATCGAACTGCTGATGACGTGGTCGGCTGCCTCATGCAGCAGAGTGCGACCGACCTCGGTCGAGCCGGTGAACGAGAGTTTGCGCATCGCTGGATGCTTCAGCATCGCCTCGACGGCCGGCCCGGTCGGTTGCGGCGTGACCAGGTTCACCACACCCTTCGGTACGCCGGCGCGCTGCAGCGCGTCGACGATGTACGCCGCGGTGAGCGGCGTCTCGCGCGCGGGCTTCAGCACCACCGTGCAGCCGGCGGCGAGCGCCGGGGCGATCTTGCGGGTTGCCATCGCGGCCGGAAAGTTCCACGGAGTGATCAGCAGCGAGACACCGATCGGCTGGTGGGTCACGACGATGTGCTTGTCACCGGCGGGGGAGAGCCGGAAGTCACCCGGAACGCGCACCGCCTCCTCCGCGAACCAGCGGAAGAAGTCCGTCGCATAGGTCGCTTCGCCGATCGCGTCGCTCCACGCTTTGCCGTTCTCGCGCACGATCACCTCGGCGAGCTGTTCGCGCTCGGCGGTGAGGATGTCGAACGCTCTGCGCAGGATCTCCGAGCGGGAGCGGGGCGAACTCGCCGACCAGGCGGGCAGGGCCGCGGCGGCGGCATCCACCGCGCGTTCGCAGTCGTCGAGGGTGGCGACCGCGAACTGGGCGATCGGCTCGCCAATGGCGGGGTCGATCACGGCAAAGCGATCGTCGGTCGAACCGGCGACCCACTGGCCATCGATGAAAAGGTCGGAAATAAGCGGCATCGGATGATTCCTTTCGGGTGGAGCTAGCGCGACAGCCGCGACCGGTCGCCGGTCAGAGCTGCCTCGAGGATGGTCATGAAGAGGTCGTGCGTGGGTTCGAGGGTCGAGTTGTTTGCGAGTCGCTTCACCGTCAGGGAGAGCTCCGCGATTCTCGGCAGCTGACCGGCGGTTATGCCGATCTCGGCCAGAGTATTCGGGATGCCGATGTCCTTCGACAGAGAGCGGACATCGTCGATGGCCTGCATCGCGAGCGCCTCGTCCGAGCCGCCGCGGTGACCGCAGGCCACGGCGATCGCGGCGAGCTCCGGCATCGTCTCCGCGAACGCCGCCTCCATTACATAGGGCAGCAGCAGGCCGGTGCCGAGACCGTGCGGGGTCTTCGACAGGGCGCCGATCGGGTACTGCAGGGCATGGCTCAAATGCGTGCCCGCACCTCCGAACGCCATGCCCGCCAGCAGGCTGCCGTACGACATGGCTTCGCGCGCTGGGAGGTCGAGCGGCGACGACACCGCCGTGCGCAGACTGCCCAATATGGTCGATGCCGCCTCGAGGGCGAGCAGGGAGCTGAGCCGGTTGCGGCCGACGAACACCGGCAGGGTGTCGCCCCACGCCGCCGACCACGGGGCAGCCGTGAAGGACTCGATCGCGTGCACGAGTGCGTCGATGCCGGCGTAGGCGGTGACCGTGCCCGGGGCGCCGAGCGACAGCCGCGGATCGACGATCGCCGCCCGCGGAACCAGATAGGGGCTCGAGACCCCCACCTTCAGCTCTCGCTCGGAGTCGGAGACGACCGCAACCGGAGTGGCCTCGGAACCGGTGCCTGCGGTGGTGGGCACGGCGACGAGGGGAGCGACATCGGCCCCGACTTTGTTCTCGCCGTAGTAGAGCGACAGCGGCGAGGGCTGGCGCGCCAGCAGGGCCACCAACTTGGCCAGGTCGATGGCGCTGCCGCCGCCGTAGCCGACCACGACATCCGGGGCGAAGGCGCGCGCCATCTCACCGGCTGCCTCGACCGCGGGAACGGGAAGCTCCGCGACTACCTCGCTGCAGATGGCCACCTCGACGCCAGCCGCGGAGAGAGACTCCATCGCCTCGCCGAACAGCGCGGTACCGCGGATGAACGGGTCGACGACCACGAAAGCCCGCCTCCCGAGGGCGGAGACCGTGCCGGCCAGCCCGTCGAGGCTGTTCAGGCCGAACGCGATCTGGGCCGGCAGGCGAAGCAGCCCGTTGGCGGTGTCAGTCATGGTGAACTCCTTCGGTGAGTGAGGTGAGCTGGTCCCAGAGGGCGGGATCGAGGGTGATTCCGTGGGTGAGACGATGGGCGCGCTCGACGCGCGAGCGGTCGCCGGGCACCCGGACATCCCCCGAGTCGCGCACCTCCTCGAGGTAGCGGCTGAGCACCGGCAGCATGGCAGAGACGCCGATGCGCTCGACATCGATGCAGATGAACACGTCGCCCTTCGTCACAGCACGCTCGGCGTCGAGGGTGCCGTGCACGTCGCGGCCGAGCGCGGTCGCGCTGAGCACCCCGACCATCGCCTCCAGGGTCAGGCCGAGCGCGAAGCCTTTTGCACCACCGAACGGGGAGATCGCCCCGGAGGTCGCCGCGGTCGCATCCGTGGTGGACTCGCCATGCTCGTCGACTGCCCAGCCGGCCGGAATCGGGATGCCGCGGGCCGAATGCTCGATCACCTTGCCCATCGAGACGGCGCTCGTCGACATGTCGAGCACGATCGGGTCGGTCGCGGAGGGCACGGCGATCGCGATCGGGTTCGTTCCGACGAGCGCCCGCGAGCCGCCCCAGGGGTGCACGAGCGCTTCGCTCGTCGTGAGGGCGATCGCAATCCACCCGCCCAGCGCCAGCTCCTCGACGTAGGGCGAGAGCATTCCGATGTGATTGGCGGCAGAGACCGTGGCGAGGGTGATGCCGGTGCTGGCCGCCCGGGCGGCGACGAGCTCGACGGTGCGCCACGCCACGGCAGGACCGAACCCGTTGCGGCCATCCACGCGCAGCACCGAATCGGTGACCCAGCTGAATTCCGGCTCGACGCCCGGCACGATGAAGCCGGCGCGCAGCCGCTCGACGATGATCGGGAGCCGGCGAACGCCGTGCGAGGGATGACCGCGCAACTCCGCCTCTATGAGGTGGGTCGCCTGCGTCTGGGCGCCGGCGGCATCCGCCCCGTTCGCGCGCAGAACGGCACGCACGGTGTCGGTGAGCGTGTGCGCATCGACGGTGACGAACTCGTCTTCGATTAAGCTGGGTAGTGACATCGCCGATCTCCCTGTTGACGTTGTCGATGCTC
This sequence comes from Lacisediminihabitans profunda, assembly GCF_008040105.1. Taxonomy (GTDB): domain Bacteria; phylum Actinomycetota; class Actinomycetes; order Actinomycetales; family Microbacteriaceae; genus Lacisediminihabitans; species Lacisediminihabitans profunda. The sequence continues at coordinate 391,767 of NZ_VRMG01000008.1, read as the reverse complement.
GCAGGCGAGGAGGCGGACCACCATGACGCGTCCCACTGTGCGGGACAGCAGTTCGCTGGCCAAGGGTCTGTCACTGCTCGACATGTTCCGTGACGGCGACGACGCTCTCACCATGCGCGAGCTCGCCCGGCGATCGGGGCTTCCGACCTCCACGACGCATCGGCTCGTCATTGACCTCACCGACAGCGGGCTGCTCACGCGCGGCGGGGCCGGCTACCAGCTTGGGGTGAAACTCTTCGAGCTGGGCTCGCTCGTGCCTCGCGAGCGCAAGCTGCGGGACATCGCTCTCCCGTTCGCGCACAACCTCAACGAGGTCACCCAGCTGACAGCCAACGTCGCCGTGCGTGACGGCACGGAGATCGTCTATATCGAGAAGGTGACGACCCGATCGCTCACCGTTCCGCACTCGCGTGCCGGCGGGCGGCTTCCCCTCTACTGCACCGGTCTCGGCAAGGCCATCCTCGCCTTCAGCGATTCCGTCGTCATCGAGGCGGTGCTCTCGGCCGAGCTCCTTCCCCTCGCCCCGCGCACGATAGTCAGCCCCGTGGCGCTGCGGCGGCAGCTGGAGAAGATCCGCGAAGAGAAAGTCGCCTACGACCTCGAGGAATCGCAACCCGCGCTGTTCTGCGTGGCATCCCCGATCTTCGATCGAGCGCACCACGTCGTCGCTGCGATCAGCGTGACCGGGGCAACGGATGCGCGCGAGGCGCGACACCTCGCCCCGACGGTGCGCGCGACGGCGATGGCGCTATCACGCGAGCTCTCGGTCTGACCTCCCGCTCGCCGGATCCGCGTCAACCCACTGCTCCTTCCGAATGACCGGCTGATGTGTGCCGGGGTGGGGGCGGGGTGCGGCTGGGCGGGCTACTTGATTGCGATCGCGTTGGGCGGGGAACCCGCGCCACCCACGAGGTTGAGCGGCTTCACCGTGAGCAGGAACTCGTATACGCCGTCAGTCGCGCAGTCTGTAGAGAGCTCGTCGAGCTTCCAGTATTCACCGACCGCCATGCCGAGCTGCGCGATGAGTGGGCGGTGCAGCATCCCGTTGTGGTTGAAGCCGCGGTGTGGCGGCGGTTGGTCCGGCAGCACGAAGTCGGAGTCGACCACCGGATCCGACTCCACTCCGGGGTTGTCGGCGGCGACCATCGCAATCCGGTTGTTCCACAGCCAGCACAGCATCTCGCGTTTCTGGGCCAGCCCGGGGGATGCGTTGCGGCGGTTGAACTCGGCCCGCGCATCCTCGTCGAGCGAGAGGTAGTGTTCCGCCCACCCGGTGCGGAGGATGAGGATGTCACCCGGCTTCACCGAAACACCCTCCCAGGCGGCGATTGCTTCGAGATCAGCCACGGAGAGGGATACCGAGGCCTCGACATCGAGCGGGCGCCCGAGCTCAGCGGCCCAGCGGGCGGCGTCGAGCAGGATACCGCGGCCGACGATGCCCGACTCGCCCCAGTTGTGGATGCCGAGCAGCTCTGGGTGGGCATCGTTCTGTTCCGGACTCAAGCCGAGATAGAAGCCAGTCTCGGGGTGACCGATGTGGCGCAGCGCGTCGATTTGGGAGGTGGACTGCAGATAGAAGGAGTCGAGGTAGTCGTCCCGATGCAGCGGATTGTTCTGGAAGACATGGTGCTGCGCTGCACCGCGCAGTCCGGAGGGGAACGGGTCGAAGCGGTTAATCCTGTAGTCGAGACCGATGGGCACCCCACGCTTCACGAGCGCGGCCGCGGCCGCGACCTCCCGTGGGGTGATGAAGTTCACGGTGCCCCGGCCGCTCGTCGCGCCGAAGGCGGCCCAGCTGGTGCCGGGCGGGGTGGCATCATCCAGTTCGTCGAAGGTGGGCCAGGTGGTGCCATCAGCGGGTTGCATACCGTCCTTTGGTCATCCGTCGTTCGGTGCCGCCGACCTCGTCGCTGAGGGCGGCGGCGGTGGCCATGAGTTCGTTCATGGCGAGGGATCCCGGGCTGAAGTCCGACATCCGGTCCGTGCCCAGCAGCGCCACGGTGGCGCAGATGCCGTATTCGTCGAAGACCGGCGCTGCGGCACCCACCAGTCCGTCGATCTCGTCGACGATGCAGATGCCGGTGCGCCGGATCTCTTCGAACGTCTGCTCCAGAGCAGCGCGCTCGCCGGCAGCGAGTTGGCCGATGATGCGCTCGACCGCGAACCTGTCGGGATGCCAGGCCAGGAACACTTTCATCTGTGCGGCGCTGAGATCGAGCTGAACTCCGACTCGCACCGTCACGAGTACTTTCCGATCGCTGTTCTCCTCGACCCGGGTGACGACCGGACCCTGCGCTCCCCAGAGGCTGAGCAGTGCGGTAGTGTGCGCTCGATCGCTCAGACGTGCGAGATGCGGCGGCGCGAGCTCGACGATGCGTCGCCGTCCCAGGGCGAGGATGCCGAGTTGCAGCATGAGGCCGCCGAGCACGAAGGAACCGCGGCGCCCACCGCGCTCAAGGAATCCGGCGGTGACCAGCGAGGTGCAGTAGCGGTATGCCGTGGTGCGGTTGAGCCCCAGCAGATCGGCGACTTCACCCGCCGTGAGTTCGGTCACCGCCGGGGAGAACAGGGAGAAGATCTGCCCGACCCGTGCGACCGCCTGGATGTCGCCGGATGCCGCCTCGTCCACACTCTCGCCGGTCATGTCCCGCACGCTTTCTGTTCGCTCTATGAACTCATCGTTCGCGCTAGAAGAGCCTTCTTCCCAAAAAATACCAGAAAGGATGCGATAAAGTTCAAATGAAGTAGCCCACACTTCACATTTCGAACATACTGGGTCGCGATCAGGGAGGATCGATGGTCAGCCACCACCCTCCTCGGCTTATCGCAGACGACGTGCTCGTCATCGCAGACGACCTCGCCGGAGCGGCCGAAGCCGCCGCCGCGCTCGCGGTCGGCGTGCCGTCGCGCCTCCAGTTCGTGCCGCGCGTCGGCACGCCGCCGATCGCGGCGCCGCAGGAAGCCGCGCGCCCGGACCTCGTGCCCCCGGCATCCGCACGCCCCGAGACCGAGCCTCCTGAGCCCGGTGTCCATGGCGCAGTGCCCCCGGGCACCGTGCTCGTCGTCGACACCGATTCGCGTTACCTGCCCGGCAGCGCCGCTCGATCCGTTGTGCGTGCCGCACTGGCCACGCGACCGCACGCGCGCCTGATCATGAAAAAGGTCGACTCGCTGCTGCGCGGACGCATCGCCGATGAACTGGCCGAATTGCGCGCCACTGGCCTGCCGATCGTGGCGGCCTTCGCGCTCCCGGCGATGCGTCGCACCGTCGTCGGTGGTGTCGTGCACCTCGACGGCATCCCGCTGCACCGCACGGATGCCTGGGGCGCCGAGCACTCCGAGCCGCCAGAGAGCATTCCGGTCGCGCTCCACGGCATCCCCACGGTGGTGCTGCCGCTCCCCACCGTGCGCGGCCCCGCCCTCGGCGCGCAGCTGCGTGCCGTGCTCGACGATGGCGCCGTCCCGCTGTGCGACGCCGAGACTCAGGACGACCTGCGCCGCATCGCCGACGCGGCGATCGCCCTCAGCGCACCGTCCCGTGCGATCGGCCTCGTGGGCACCGGTGACTTGGCCCGCGCGGTCGGACAGCGCATCACCGGCGCGCAGGTGCGGCCACACCGCCGTGACGGCCAGCGCTCGCCGGTGCTCGTGGTCGCGGGCACCCTCGCTTCCGGCATCACCGACCAGATCGCTGCGCTGCACGACGCCGGCGCTGTTGCTCTGGCAGTGCGGGCACCCGACCTTGCTGGAGCGGACACGCTGGCCGCCCTCGGAGGCCGCGTTGCGGCCGCGCTGGCCGCCGCTGAGCTCGTCGTCGTGCACCTCGACCGCGCATCCGACTGGCACCGCGATGCGGTGGCGGCGCTCGCCGCGGCGCTGGTCGCCGGGACCGATCTGAGCCGCGTCGACCTGGTGCTCACCGGCGGGGAGACCGCGCGACGCGTGCTTGACGCACTCGGCGTGGTGAGCCTCGACCCCCACGGCGAACTCGCCCACGGCGTCGTGCTCAGCCATCGGGCGGCCGATGCGCGCGTCGTCACCCGACCGGGCAGCTTCGGCGACGCACACAGCCTCGTCGACATCGTGGCCTACCTGCGGCCCGATCTTATCGAGCGACCCCCGAACGAAAGGATCACGGCATGACCGAGAACGAGAGACTGCCGGTAATAGCGGTGACCATGGGCGACGGCGCGGGGGTGGGACCCGAGATCTGCGTCGCCGCCGTGGTCGACCCCGGCATCCTCGCGATCTGCCGCCCGGTGATCATCGGCGATGCCGCTCGGCTTCGACTCGCCGCGGACATCTTGGGACTGGATGTCGCGATCGAGGAGCTCGACGACATCCGGCAGCTCGACGACGCCGGGCAGCTCGACTCGCCCGGGCGATCGGTGCCGGCGTCGCGTCGCATCCAGGTCATCGATCTCGGTCTGCTCCCGGCCGACCTGCCGTGGGGGCGACTGTCCGCTGTCGCGGGGGATGCCGCATTCCACTATGTGCGCGTCGCCTGCGAGGCCGCGATGGCTGGGGTCGTGCAGGGCATCTGCACTGCACCTCTCAACAAGGAGGCGCTGCACGCCGGCGGACACGACTACCCGGGGCACACCGAGCTGCTCGCTGCCCTCATGGGGGTGGCTGAGGTCTCGATGATGCTCTCGACGCCCCGACTGCGCGTCATCCATGTGACCACTCACATCGGTCTCATCGACGCCATCGCGAGGATCGAACCCGGGCTCGTGGAGCGCACGATCCGTCGGGGCGACGAAGCGCTGCGGCGTGCGGGCATCGCCCGCCCGCACATTGGAGTCTGTGCGATCAACCCGCACGCGGGGGAGAACGGTCTCTTCGGATATGGCGAGGAGGAGGAGAAGATCGCCCCGGGCATCCGGGCGGTCGTCGCGGATGGCATCGATGCGGTCGGTCCGTTGCCAGCGGATACGGCCTTCTTCCTGGCCGGACGCGGCGACTACGACCTCATCGTCGCCATGTACCACGACCAGGGCCACGGCCCGATCAAGGTGCTCGGCATCGAGTCCGGGGTGAACATCACGGTCGGGCTGCCAGTCATCCGCACGTCCGTCGACCACGGCACCGCCTTCGACATCGCAGGCACGGGCACGGTGGACACCCGCAGCATGGTCGAGGCCCTCCGCCAGGCAGTCGCCCTGGCCCAGGTCTAGGCTCGCCCCCGCTGCGCACGCAAGAGCGCCCCGGGCGATGCCCGGGGCGCTCCGTCAGCGGATGCGGCGGCTCAGCCGTTCAGCCATTGGTTGATGAGCAGGGTGTCGGCGTTGTTGTACTTGGCGATGGATTCCACGTTTTGTGCCACCGTCTTGCCGGTGTTCGACTTGCCGAACACGTTGACCAGCGCGGCATTCGCGCTGAGGTTCGGCTTGCTCTTGAGGTTGATCGGCGAGACGCCGTCCTTCTCTGCGATCGCTGCAGACGGCCCTGGTTGCACGGATGCCTGGATGAAGTCTTCGGCGGATGCGAGCTTGGTGTCGCCCTTTGGCACGGCGAAAGCGTTGAGAGCCGTCACCGTGGTGTCCCAGATCGGCTTGATCTGCACGCCGGCGTTGAGTTCGACGAGCACGCGGGAGGCCACCATGATGAACATCGAGACCTGATCGTTCGCGACATCCTGCTGCAGCACACCCACGTTGGGGGCGAAGATCGTGTCGCTCTTGATGGTGTCCCACTTCTTGAGCGCCCGCGGCACGTCGAGCGGGTACAGCTTGTCGGCTTTCACGCCGTCGGCGAGAAGCGGGTATTCGATCATGCCGTCCTGCAGGTCGGACACGACCCCGCGCTTTCCCGGGAATTTCTTCGTGTTGAAGAAGTCGGCGATGGTCTTGGGCGCCTTCGACGGATCGGGGAAGTCCTTCACGTTGTACGCCACCATCGGTGAGTTAGTGAAGTTGCCGACGTAGCATTCGCCGATGGTGCCCGCGGGGAAGTCCTTCGGGTCGAGTTTCGGCACCGAGAGCTTCTCGAAGAGCGTTCCGCAGTTCTGGGTTGCGGCGTATGGGGCGACGTTGACGACATCCCATTGGATGTTTCCCGCCTGCACCTGGGCCTGCACGCCAGCGACACTCGCCGGCGACGTGTTCTGGAACGTCACGTTCGGGTGCGCCGCGGTGTACGGCGTCTGCCAGGCGTCGATCTGGCCCTGTTGGCCGGCGCCGCCGTAGCCGACGAAGGTGAGCGACACGGGGCCGGTCGGCAGGGCCACCTTCGTGGAGGTCGCGTGGGGTGAGCTGCTCGGCGATGCGCCGCTCGAACTGCAGGCGGTGAGCAGCGCACCCACGGCGACGATGCTCGTCGCGATGAGAACTCCTCTAAGTCTTGACGTCTTTGTCACTCTCGATCCTTCCTCGCCGGCTGTGCCGGCTTGCGCGGCTGCGCGAATACGCAGCCGATGCTGGTCATTATGTGAACGCGTGGTGCGGGACAGGCCATGATTTGCGAGAGGATCCGACACTGGATCGCCGAGCGCATCGCGACTTTGTTCATTATGCGGCATTAGGGATCGTTATGCGAACATTTTTTGCCGAAAGTTTTCTGTGGGAATCACCAACTGCCGCGATGCTCCGGAACGCGCAGGATGAGCGGCATCGACAGCACGAGAATCGCGGCGAAAGCGAGGAATATGTCGCCGAGGGCCGCTCCGGGGGACGAGCCGCGCGCGGCGATAGCGGTGGCCACGGAGACGGCCGCGATGCCTCCCGCCTGGCGGAACATGCCGCGCAGGCCGCTGACCGCCGCGACATCGAGCGGGCGCAGGTGAAGCGAGGCATTGTTGGATGCGGGGAGTGAGAGGCCCATGCCCAGCCCGGTGACGCAGGCGCCGATGGCCAGCCAGCCGTATACCGGCACATGTGGGGGAACGAGGGCGATCAGACCGAGGCCGAGCGCGATCGCCCCGAAGCCGATGAACATCGGGATGCGGTAGCCGGTGCGCCGGAGCATGAAGGTGGCGATGGCGGCGATGAGGATCATGCCTGTCGCTCGAGCGGTGAGGAGGGTACCCGCGCCGAGCACGGGGATGCCGAAGCGCTCCTGTGCGTAGAGGGGCAGCAGCGCCGACAGCCCGAGCATTGCGGCGCCGAACAGGAAGTTGAGGGCGTTCATCGAGCCGAAACCACCCCCGAGCAACAGTTCGGCCGGGATGAACGCCGAGGGCGCGCGTCGGCTGTGTCGCACGAAGAACGCCAGCGCCAGCACGGCTACGAGCTCGGGCACGAGAAAGAACGGGCTGAGCAGGTTCGAACCCGCGGCGCCGAGGTAGGTGATTCCGAGCATGCCGCCGATGATCGCCGCACCCAAGGCGATGATGCCGATGAGGTCGAAGCGCTGCCGTTCGCCAGGTACGTTCTTGGGAAAGAAGATCACTCCGAGGACGATGAGTACGACTCCGATCGGCACATTCACGAGAAAGATCCATCGCCATGACGTGAAGGTGACGATGATGCCGCCAAGCGCCGGCCCGATCACACCGCCTATCGGGAAGATGCTGGAGAACATCCCGATGGCTCGATCCCTCCCCGCGCCGTAATGGTCGGAGACGAGGCCCGTCGCTGCCGGGATGAACGCTCCACCGCCGATCGCCTGCACGGCGCGCATGGCGACGATCATGTAGATGTTCACCGAGAGGCCGCACAGCAGTGAGGCGACCGTGAAGATCACCGCGGCAAGGAGAAAAATCCGTCGTCTGCCGTACATATCGCTGATCTTTCCCGCGATGGGCATGATCAGAACCTGTCCGAGCGCGTAGACCGTGATGACCCACCCACCCCATTGCACTCCGGTGTGAAGCTCTCGCTGGATGGGGGACAGCGCGGTGGCGACGATCATCTGATCGACGGAGGCCATGAGCAGAGCGATCGAGACGATGAAGAAGATGAGGTGGCGGCGCGGATGTCGAGCCTCGACCTCCGTTTCGTTACTTGATGGCCATAGCATTGGCCGGTGACCCGACTCCCCCCACCAGGTTGAGTGGTTTCGCGGTGAAGAAGAACTCGTAGACGCCGTCGGTGGCGCAGTCACGAGCGAGTTCATCGAGCGCGAACATCTCGCCCATAGCCAGCCCGAGCAGGGGCAGCAATGGCCGGTGAAGCCCGCCATTGTGGTCGACGCCCTTTTCGGGCTTGGCCTGTCCTCGTTGAGTCACGTCATTGTCTGGCGTGTACGGGAATGCTTCGATTCCCAGATTGTCCGCGGCGACCAGGGAGAAGTGGTGGTCCCAGATCCAGGCGACGATCGCCCGGGTCGAGGCCAGCCCCGGCACCTTCATGCCGGATTTGAAGACGCGCCGCGCATCCTCGTTCATGTGTGAGCGGCAGTATTCGGCCCATCCGGTGCGGAACAGCAGGATGTCGCCCGTCTCGAAGTGCACTCCTTGCGCTTCGGCCGTGGCGTCGAGGTCTTCCGGTGTGATCTCGGTCACCGTCGACTGGTCGATCGGTCGCCCGACCGACGCGAGATACTTCTCGACGTCGAGCAGCACGCCTCGGCCGACTATTCCGGTCTCTGCCCAGCGCTGGATGCCGAGCGTGGGGCCATCGGTCTGGATCGATTCGCGGGTGCGACCGCCGTACCACCCTTCGCCGGGGTAGCCGATGTGGCGCAGCGCGTCGATCTGAGTTGTGCCTTGAAGGTAGAACGAGTCCAGCCAGTCGTCGAAATGCCACGGGTTGTTGGAGAACAGGTGATGCTGGTTCGGGGGGCGGGTGCCGGAGGGGAACGGATCGAACTCGCTCAGGGTGTAGTCCAGATTGATTGTGCGCCCCGAGCGGATCAACCCCGCGGCTCGTTTCCTAGTCTCAGGGGTGAGGAAATTGATGGTGCCGAGTTCGTCCTCTCGCCCGAAGTAATCCCAGGCGGACCCGGGCGGGTTGGCCGTCGCCAGGTCTTCGTACGACGGCAGTTGTTTGCCGTTCCAGAGTTCTTCGGGTTGTTCCAGTACCACAAGCGCCTCCTCGTCGAGGGCGGCGGCTTCCGGTCACTGTTCATTCAGTAATCTGATGATTCGAATGGTGAACAGATTGTGACCCGAGCCGCACGTCATGTCATGAACCAAATGGTTCTGATTGCGAGCATACACGAGCGCAAATTGCTGGCAATAAGGGCAATTAGGATGCCATGCATGCCGGTCGGACGCCCTGATCCTCAGCGCAGGCGTTCATATTACAAACGCACTCATCAAATTACGAACGCAAACGTCGAAATGCGAGCCTTCCAATTGGCCTCCGTCCATCGGCAGGTGGCCGGCAATCGGAGGGCGCGAGCGAGCGCAGGTGGGCGTGTGAGCGCGCCGCGAGCAGCCCGTCAGGGGGCCGTGGCGGCCGCAGGGGACTTGAGCGCCGGCTTCTTCTTCCGGCGGAACACCTGCGGTGCCAAGAACGCCAAGGTCACGACGACGACGATGAGGCTCGACGCCGCGGAGATGGTCGGGTCGATCTCCGACGTGACGCTGTTGTACATCTGCACGGGGAGGGTCTGGAACGTCGGCGAGTGGATGAAAACCGCGATGACCACCTCATCGAACGAGGTGATGAACGCGAAGATCGCCCCCGTGAGGATGCCTCTGCTGATGAGCGGGGCGGTCACGCGAAGGAACGTCCTCGACGGCGGTGCCCCCAGAGACGTCGACGCGCGCAACAGCACCGGATCCAGGCTGCCGAGAGCCGCCGTCACATTGACCAGTACGAACGGCAGGGAGATTGCCGTGTGTGCGAGCACGAACCCGATGAGCGTGCCCGTCAGGTGCCACTGCAGGAACGTGATGTAGACCGCCGTGGCCACCACGATCGCTGGGGTGACCAGCGGGATCATGAGCAGAGTCCTGATCGCGTTAGCCGCCCGACCGTGCAACCGGTTCAACCCGAGCGCGGCAGCCGTACCGCACAACGTGGCCACCACCGCGGTGAGCGCAGCGACGAGCACCGAATTGCCGAGGGACTGGAGCCACGCCGGATTGGTGAAGAAGTTCGAGTACAGGTGCCAGGTGAAGCCGACAGGGGGGAACTGGAAAGTCGTCGACTCGCTGAAACTCATCGGAATGACGATCAGGGTGGGCAGCACAAGGAACAAGGCGACGATGATGCCAATGATCGTCAACCACGCGGGAACCGCATCCACCGGCCGCTGCGCCCGACGTGGACCGCGCACGGCGGGAACGGCCCGCGTTTCGATGTTCTCGAGACTGGTCATGGGTTACTTCCTTCCTTCCACCGAGACGGCGCCGATCGCGTTGATCGAGCCGCCGACTCGGTTCGCCCACGCAACCAGCGCGAGAGTGACGATGAGGATGAACGTGCCGAGAGCACCGGCTCCGGCGAAGTCGAGCAGCTGGTTGGTCTCCTGCCCGAGGAGTTGAGCCACCAGGGACTGCTGCGGTGAACCGACGAGGGCAGGAGTCACGTAGAAACCGCATGCGAGCGTGAATACCAAGATCAGCCCGGATGCGACACCGGTGCGGGACAGCGGCCAATAGATTCTCCAGAACGCGACAAGCGGAGACGACCCGAGACCACGGGCGGCCAGCAGCAGGCGGCGATCGATACCGCCCAGCGACGCATAGAGGGGGAGCACCATGAACGGCAGCAGCACCTGGCTCATCGCGAGGATCACGCCGCCGGCCGTGCCGTAGAGCACCACGTTCGGGTTACCGAAGAACGCGAAGAATTGCTGTACCGGGGCATGGTTGCCGAGCAGGATGATCCACGCGAAGTTGCGGGCGAGCGCCGACGTCCAGAACGGGATGAGCACGATCGTAAGCATGAGCCCGCGAGCCCGAGGTCCCACCCGCGTCATGAGATAGGCATACGGATACCCGAACACCAGGGCGACCACGGTGACGATGATCGCCGCGATCAGGGTGCGCAACAGAATCGTCAGCGTCGACGGGACAGTGAAGATCCTCACGTAGTTGTCGAAGGTGACCCCCGTCGTGCCGAAGGGTGTTTGAAAGCTGCGCACCACGTTCTCGACGAGGGGCACCCCCAGCACGATCGCGAGGAGAGCGATCGCCGGAATGAGCAACAGCCAGTTGCCTCCGCCGCGCGGTCCCTGACGGAGACGTGGTCTGGTCATTGTCATGCGTCTGTCCTCCTAGTTGCCAGCCAGAAAAGGGTCGGCGTCATCCGCCGACCAACTTGCTGAGTTGAGCGGCCGCCGTCTGTAAATCGCGCGCGAGCGGCACCGAATTGTCTGACGTGGGAAGCATCTTCGCGGTACCGATGAGTGCGATGGCCGCCTGCACGTTCCTGCTGCCGAACACGGGCGCAGCGACGGCGGCGAGTCCGAGGTGGCCGAGATCGGCCCAGCCCAGTCGGTCCCGCCGCACCTTGCCCAGCTCGACCTCCTCCATCCGCGCCTCGACCTCGGTCATGCCCGAAAGGTGCTGACTGATCACAGACTGCTCTGACTGAAATGCCACGAGCACCCGCGACTGCGCCGACTTGGGCGCAAGCACTGTGCCGACACGCACCGTGACGAGGATCGTGCCGACAGCGGCCTCCTCCACCAGGGCGACGACGGGGCCGGAGCGACCGAGCAGACTCATCACGACCGTCATCTGCGTCTTGTCCGACAGCTCACGCATGATTGGCGGCGCCAGACTCAGCACTTTGCGCCGGCCCGAGATGAAAGCCGAGAGCTGATCGAGAATCGGGCCAGGGGCGTTCGTCTTATCGAGAAAACCGGAACTCTGCAGCGAAAGCAGGTACCGATGCGCCGTCGTGCGATTGAGGCCGAGTCGTTCCGCCACCGTGGCGACCGACAGATTCAGGGTGTCCTGGTCGAATAGCGAGAGAATCTGCCCGGCCCGCTCGATCGACTGGATCGCGCCCTTGTCGGTCTCAGAAACGGGCTCCGGTACGTCATCCACTGTGATGCTCATTTCGCTGACTCTCTTCGCTGAGGGCGCGCGGTCGAATATGTTCACTGTACACACACCAGTTTCAATATGCGAACACTCAACACGGCGGCAAGTGGCCGCTTCCTCCCAGCAACGGCGGGATGATTTAACGATCCTACTGCGAAAGGTGAACGAGTTGTTCGTAATGTGATCACTTTCTAACGTCATTTCGACTTCCATCACGCTTGCTTCGGAAGCAGCACTATCTTGCCCCGAACATGGCGGGACTCGCTCAGCCGGTGGGCAGCAGCGACGTCTTCCAGCGAGAACCGGTGGCTGATCTCGAGCGCGAGGCGCCCCTCCGCGGCCAGTGCCGCGGCATAGGGCACCGCTTCGTGCCGTAGGCGGATGTCGTTATCACTGAGGTAGCCCGGCTTGCTGGCGCTGAAAGCGGAGATCCCGAACTCCTCCCGCCACTCCTTCACGACGATCTCGCCGATCCGCCGCCGGTCGTGCACCAGGCTCAGGGAGGCCTCCAGGGCATCGAGGGTTCCCGCCCCGTCCAGCACCACATCCACGCCGTCGGGTGCCAGGGAACGCACGCGGTCGAGCAGGCCGTCGCCGTACAGCAGCGGTTCGGCGCCGAGCTCGCGCAAGCGGGCCTGATTGGCGCCGCCCGCTGTCGCGATGACCCGCGCCCCCCATTCCCGGCCCAGCTGGATGGCGGCCTGCCCGACCGCCCCCGCTCCCGCGTGAACGAGGAGCGTCTCCCCGGCGGTCAGGCCAAGAGTTCGCAGCACCTGGTAAGCCGTGCCGACCGGTACCCCGATCGCCGCGCCCTGCTCGAAGGAGAGCCCGACGGGCAGGGCGGCGAGGTGGTCGGGCGTCGTGAGCACGTGGCTGGCGTAGGCACCCGGCAGGTCGAATCCGATGACGTCGTCGCCGAGAGCCGGGGACTCGACGCCGGCGCCGACGGCGAGCACAGTGCCTGCGGCATCCAGCCCCAGGATGACGGGGCCCTCGAGGTCGTGCCCCTCACTGCGCCAGCCGTTGCGCACCTTCCAGTCGACCGGGTTGAGCCCGATCGCCCGCACGCCGAGCAGCACCTCGCCCGGGCCGGGGTCGTCGACGACGTGGTCGACGACCTCCAGCACCTCGGGGCCGCCGTACCGGCTGATGCGTACGGCTCGCCCCTGTCGCATCGACGTGACACTCATCGCAATCGCTACTTGCTCGGTGGTTCCACGAACGTCGCACCCTCGCGAACGAACAGGTTGCGCAGCAGCCGGTTCTCGATGAGCCAGGTGCCGTCCTCGCTCTTGACGAAGTGGTCGAACGTATCGGTGACCGAGAGCGGATCGGCGTTCGGCAGCACGGGGACCCCGTTGCCGGCGAACAGATGGAGCGTGTTGACGACATCCGCCGAGTTCTCGTCCTGGCGCACGACGTGCACGTTGGTGATGATGTGGCGGGAGAGTCGGTTGCTCTTCGCGCGGGTCAGGTAGCCCTCGTGGATCGCCTCGCGCCCGTGAATCTCCCGGCCGTCGAACGACAGCACGGCGTCGGGCGTGAAGAAGTACTGCACATTGGTGGAATCACCGAGGTCGATGTCGTACCAGATGGCCACGATGATGTCGGTGAAGATGGCTTTGTTCTCTTGCGAGGCGAGCACGGGGTGGTGTCCTTTCATGGTGGATGGCACGTCGCTCAGGTCGAGCGGATGCCGAGCAGGGTTCCGGTCACGTCAGACCGCGATTTCGTGCGCGTCGTCGGCGATGGTGAGGGGCGCAGCCGTGAGGGCCTGCACGGCCTGCGGTGTGAAGCCCGGCGCGTATTCGCGCAGTACGAGTCCGTCGCGGGTCACGTCGATGACGGCCACGTCGCTGATGATGCGATCGACGACTCGCTTGCCGGTGAGCGGCAGGGTGCATTCGGTCATAATCTTCGGGCTGCCGTCCCGCGCGACGTGCTCCATGAGCACGATCACCCGTTTGGCTCCGTGCACGAGGTCCATGGCGCCGCCCATGCCTTTGACCATCTTGCCGGGGATGATCCAGTTGGCCAGGTCGCCGCCCGCCGACACCTGCATGGCGCCGAGCACGGCCGCGTCAACCTTTCCCCCGCGGATCATGCCGAAGCTCGCGGCCGAGTCGAAGAACGAGGCTCCGGGGAGCACGGTCACCGTCTCCTTTCCGGCGTTGATGAGGTCGGGGTCTACGTGTTCTTCGTCCGGGTACGGCCCGACGCCGAGCAGTCCGTTCTCGGAGTGGAGCACCAGCGTGACGTCCTCGGGCACATGGTTGGGAATGAGGGTGGGCAGGCCGATCCCGAGGTTCACGTAGGTCTCCGTGCGCAGTTCCTCGGCGGCCCGTGCCGCCATCTGTGCCCGGCTGAGCACCGTGGGGGGCATGTCGTCGGTCATCGTGTCGCACCCTTCGTCGTACGCTTCTCGATGGGCTTGTCGCGCACCTCGTCGGCGGAAAGTTGCACGACGCGGTGCACGAAGATGCCCGGCAGGTGCACGGAATCGGCGGGCAGTTCGCCGGGCTCGACGAGCGTTTCGACTTCGGCGATGGTGATCTTTCCCGCCATCGCCGCGACGGGGTTGAAGTTGCGGGCGCTCTCGTGGAAGACCAGATTGCCGTGCCGGTCTCCGACGGAGGCACGCACGAGCGCGTAGTCCGTGACGATGGACTCCTCGAGCACGTACTCGGCCTCCACTCCGCCGAGGCTGAAGGTCGCTTGCGGTTTTCTTGGCGAGGTCACGGCGACGGTGCCGTCGGCGGAGTAGCGCCACGGAATTCCGCCGTCGGCCACCCAGGTGCCCGCGCCGGCTCGCGTATAGAAGGCCGGTATGCCTGACCCGCCTGCACGGAGCTTCTCGGCGAGCGTGCCCTGCGGCGTGAGTTCCACTTCGAGCTCACCCGACAGGAACTGCCGCTCGAATTCTTTGTTCTCGCCGACATAGGACGCGGTGATGCGAGCGAGTCGATGGGCGCGAAGGAGGAGGCCGAGTCCCACCTCGTCGAGGCCGGCGTTGTTGGAGACCACGTCGAGCCGGTTGGCGCCCTGGTCGAGCAACGCCCGGATCAGCGCGGAGGGGATTCCGCAGACGCCGAAGCCACCGACGGCGAGGGAGGCTCCCGAGGGGATGTCCGCAACGGCCAGAGCGGCGCTCGCCAGCGTCTTGTCGAGAGTGTTCCCGATCATGCAGCGACGATCCGCTGGGAGACCGGGCGCCACCAGGCGACGACGGAGTCACCCGGCTCGAAGTCGACCGCGACCGCGTCGAGTCGCGCTTTGCCGGTTACGTTGCCCTCGAAGTCGAGTAGCAGGGTGCGATACGACCCCATGTATTCGATGTCGCGCACCCGGGCGCTCGCGAAGTTCGCGCCGACGGGCACGTCCTTTTCGGCGTGGGCGATCTCCAGAGACTCCGGCCGCACCATGAGTGCGGTGGATCCGTCCAGACTTGTCGCGCGTTCGGCGACGGTCGAGCCGTCGACGGCCCACGAGCGACCGCGCCAGGTGACCCCGCCGGTGACTGGCCCCGCGCCCAGCGAGAAGACATTCGAATCGCCGAAGAACTGGGCGGCGAACAGCGTTTCGGGCTTCTGATACAGCGCTTCCGGGGTGCCGACCTGTTCGATGTGGCCTGCGTTGAACAGCGCGATGCGGTCGGAGAGGTTCATGGCCTCTTCTTGGTCGTGCGTCACGAAGACGAAGGTCGCGCCGACCTCGCGGTGAATGCGGCGGATCTCAGCCTGCAGTGCCGCGCGCAGGTTGCGGTCGAGCGCACCGAGTGGCTCGTCCAGCAGCAGGGCGCGGGGCTCGAAGACGATGGCCCGGGCGAGGGCGACGCGCTGCTGCTGACCACCGGAGAGCTGCGAAGGGTAGTTGTCGTCACGGCCGGTGAGCTGCACGAGCTGAAGCACCCGCGTGACCCGCTCCTGAATCTCCGCCTTCGGCAGTTTGCGCTCCTGCAACGGATACGCGACGTTCTGCGCGACCGTCATGTGCGGAAAGAGGGCGTAGCTCTGAAACAGCATGCCGAGGTTGCGCTTGTGCGGGGGAAGCCGGGAGACTTCCTGCTCGTTCAGCGTGATCGTGCCCGAGGTGAGCGTCTCGAAACCGGCGATGAGGTTCAGGGTGGTGGTCTTGCCCGAGCCGCTCGGTCCGAGGAGGGTCATGAACTCGCCGGGCTGGATGGTCAGGTTGATTCCGTCGACTGCGGGGATCTCGCCGCCGTAGTCCTTGCGGATGTTGTCGAGTCCGATCCGCGTGCCCTGCAGCACTGTGCCGGGGACTGCGATCCGCGGGGTGGTCGTTGCGCTCGTCGTGGTCATTACGCTCCTCATTGTGCGTGCTGGGTTTTTCTAGGGATTCGCGTCGTGCCGCCGAATCGCTTCGGCGGCACGACGCGATGGTCTCACCCTTGGGTCAGCCGTTCAACCATGCGGTCACTTGCGCCTGCACCTGGTTGTAATGTTCTCCCCAGTACGCGGCATTCGCCTGCACGTTCGTTCCGGTGTTGGCCTTGCCGAAGGCGTTCACCAGGTTGCCACGCTCCGTGTAGGTAGGAACAGCCTTGTTGTTGGAGGGCGCGACGCCGGCGAGCGATGCCATCTTCGCCGACTGTTCCGGTTGCAGCAGGAAGCTGATGAACTGCTCCGCCGCCTCCTTGTTCGGTGCGCCCTTCGGAATAGCCAGACCGTCGATACTCGTCAGCGTTTGGCTCCACACGGCCTTGGCGTTGACTCCGGCGTCGAGCACGGCCTGGCTGCGTGCCTGCACGAGGATCTGCATGTCGACCTGCTTCGAGGTGATGGCCTGCAGCAGGGCGCCGGGGTTTGCCGCGAAGACCGTGTCGGACTTCACCTTGTCCCATTCGCTAAGGGCGCGGGTCACGTCGAGCGGGTAGAGCTTGTTCGCCTTGACGCCGTCGGCCAGGAGGGCGATCTCGAGGAAGCCGTCCTGCACGGTCGGTACGACCCCGCGCTTGCCGGGGAACTTCTTCGTGTTGAAGAAGTCGGCGAGTGTCTTGGGCGCAGTCGCCGGGTCTGGCCATTTGTCGGCGTTATAGCTGAAGACGAGGGAGTACTTGAAGTCGGTGACGTAGCACTCGCCGATCGTTCCCGGGGAGAACTGGCTCTTGTCCAGGTTCGGAATGGTCAGTTTCTCGTACAGCGTGCCGCAGTTCTGCGTGGCGAGGTAGGGCGCGGTCGTGACGATGTTCCACTGCACGGAGCCGGTCGTCACCTGGGCCTTCACCTGTGCGGGGTCGGGCGGCGAGCTGTTCACGAAGGTGACGTTCGGGTGCAGTGCGGTGTACGGCTTCTGCCAGGCGTCGATCTGAGCCTGTTGGCCCGTTCCGCCGTAAGAGACGTAGGTGAGGGTCACCGGATCGGTGGAGACTGCTCCGGAGCCACTGCTCGACGAGGCTGTGGGCTTGGCGGCCGGGGTGCCGGAACATGAGGCCAGGAGGCCCACCACGGCGGCCGCGGCCGTGAGCGCGAGCCATCGCTTGCTGCTGTTGAGAGACATCGTTGTCGCTTTCTGTCGGCTTGACGACCGACGCTTGGGTCCGGGGCCGGGATAAGGCGGACTCGGGCTGTGCAAGGGCTCGAGCCACGTGGCCGTGGGGTGCAGCCGCTGACTCGATGACATCAGTAAAGCTCCTTCGTGTTCATTCTGCAATCATCAACTTCACAATCCGGATAAATCCGCTCTCCTCGGGTGGCCGTTCTTCCGGTCATCCGCCCCTTTCAGTTGGGGTGGAGTTGCCGGTTTTGCGGCCGAAACGACACGAAATATCGAGGAATGGCCGGTATTCGTCGGCGGCGGGACCGGCTCTCCCCTCCGCTTTCGAGTCCGAGTGGACAGCGCGGCAATGCATCCATATTATGAATCTGCACGTCACAATCCGAACAAGGAGGTTCACATGTTTGTCGCGAACGATGCGCTGACAGCAAGCCCCGCCGTACTCAAGGTGCTCGACGGGGTCGTCGACTTGCATTGCCATTCCGGCCCGAGCCCCTTCCCCCGGCGCCTCAACCACGTCGACGCCTCCTGGGACGGCGCGCGCATCAACATGCGGGCGATCCTCGTGAAGTCGCACCACCACAACACGGTGATGGACCTGCTCGCCATGGAGAGTCAGTTGGCGGAGTCGCCGACGCCGGTCTATGGCGGAGTGGCGCTCAACACGGAAGAGGGCGGAATCAACCCGTCAGCCGTGGCGCTGAGCCTCGGCATGGGCGGGCGCGCCGTCTGGGCGCCGACCGTGTCGTCGGCACAGCACCTCAAGGCACACAACCACGATGACGGATTCCCCGCCGCCGCGCTCGACCTGCTCGAGCACGAGGTCTCCATCTTCGATGGCACCGGCGCCGTCTCGGCGGACACGGTGAAAGTGACGCAGCAGGTCGCCGAGGCCGGCGCACTCCTCGCCAGCGGCCACCTCGACGGACCATCCATGCTCGCGCTGTTCCAGACAGCCAGAGATAACGGGGTGACGCGCATGATGCTGCAGCACCCGGATTTCATCGTGCAGGACACCGACGAGGAGATCCAGGCAGCGATCGACCTCGGAGCCTTCGTCGAACACGAGATCGCGATGTACCACCCGCAGGTGGAAGCACCCCGCTGGCCGATTGAACGACTCATCGGGTACATCGAGAAGTTCGGCCCAGAGCACACCGTCATCAACTCGGACCTCGGGCAGAAGGCCAATCCGCTGCCGGTCGACGGCTACATCCTCATCGTCGGGCAGCTGCTCGACCACGGCGTACCAGAGAAGGACATCCGCACCATGATCTGCCACAACACCGCATACCTGCTCGGACTGGAGGAGAAGCCCTGATGCTGAAAGCACAGCAGGTCATCATCAGCACCGCCGTCACCGGCTCCGTCAACGTGCCGTCGCAGAGCGACCACATCCCGCTCTCGCCAGCGCAGGTTGTCGCCGCCGCCGTCGGCGCAGCCAAGGCGGGCTCCGCGATCATCCACCTCCATGCCCGGCACCCCGACGGCCGACCCGCATTCGAGGCCGAGGTCTTCGAGCAGATCATCCCGGCGATCCTCGACCAGGTCGACGTGGTCATCAACATCACCACGGGCGGTGCCTCGTCGATGACCATGGACGAACGACTGGCCTGGGCGAAGCGCTTCAGCCCGGAACTCGCCTCGCTCAACATGGGCTCGATGAACTTCGTCTACTCCGGCATCGCCGACAAGGTGACCACCTGGAAGCACGACTGGGAGAAGCAGTACGTGCTCAACACGTACAAGAACCCGTTCATCAACTCGTTCGACAAGATCGAGTACATCCTCACGAATCTCGGGGCGAGCGGAACGCGTTTCGAGTACGAGATCTACGACATCGGGCATCTCTACACGCTTGCGCATTTCGTCGACAAGGGGCTGGCCAAGCCGCCGTTCATGATCCAGGGCGTCTTCGGCATCCTCGGCGGCATCGGTGCCGACCACGAAAACCTGACCCACATGGTCGCCATCGCTGACAAGTTGTTCGGCGACGACTACCAGTTCTCGGCCTTCGCGTCGGGGCGCAACCAGTTCCAGTTCGGAACGCACAGCGCGTGGCTCGGCGGCCACGTGCGCGTGGGGCTCGAGGACAGCCTCTGGATCGGCAAGGGGGAGCTCGCCACGAGTAATGCCCAACAGGTCGAGAAGATCCGCGCCGTCGTGGAAGACCTGGGACGCACGATCGCCACCCCCGCCGACGCCCGAAAGCTGCTCGCTCTCAAGGGCGAGACGACCACTCTGTAGAACAACGAAGGAATCGCACCGTTATGACAATGTATGCAAAAGACGACATCCGATCGCAGCTCGCCACCCCCGCCGCCGCACCGACCGCGGCTCCGGTGGACCCTTCCACCCCGGTGAAGCCGGCGCAGTGGCTCGAGTTCCACAAGCTTCCGGTCACCGAGACCGGCGAGCTTGGCAGCAAGACCTGGATCACCCGCACGGCGACCATGATCGTCAGCTGGACCGATGCCAAGAAGGGGGACACCTTCCCGCGCACCGGCCAGGTCGACGAATACACCGTGCTCATGTACTCGGAGAGCGCACCGATCCGGGTGACCGCGGGGGGAGAGACCGTCGAGGTCGACGAAGAGGCCTTCGTCGTGATCCCGCCGGGGGACAGCGTGATCGAGGCGCTCGGTGACGGTCCGATCATCCGCATCCTCTCCGTGCTCTCGGAGGATCTCGTCGAGAAGTCGCTCAACAAGGATGCCTACGAGATTCCCGACGCCCGTCACGCGCCGCTCGTGCCGTGGCCCGACCCGGTCGGCGGATTCCGCCTGCGGGTCTACAAACTGGCCGACACCCCGATCGCCCCCGGGCGGTTCGGTCGCATCTTCCGTACCACCACGATGATGATCAACTTTCTCGCCGAAGAGCCGGCGCCGCGCGACAAATTCAAACTGTCCCCGCACTACCACGACGACTTCGAGCAGGTCTCGATGGCGGTCAAGGGCGACTTCGTGCACCACATCCGCTACCCGTGGGGACCGGACTCAACGCAGTGGCAGGAAGACCAGCACGACCAGGTGGAGACGCCGTCGATCACGATCATCCCGCCGCCCACCATCCACACCACGCAGGGGGTCGGTCCGCACCAGCAGCTGCTCGACATCTTCTCGCCGCCGCGCGAAGACTTCTCCGCGCAGGGCTGGGTGCTCAACGCCGACGACTACCCCGCGAAATGAGCGAACCCCGCAGAAGTCTGCTTCGAGCGGCGCTGGCGCGCACCGAGGGTCCCGCTCTCGGCACCTTCGTGAAGCTGCCCTCCCAAGAGACCGTGGAGCTCATCGCCATCGCCGGTTTCGACTTCATCGTCATCGACCTCGAGCACTCACCGATGGACCTCGAGACCGCTTCGCGGCACATCGGCGTCGCCCGGGCGCTCGGCGTCTCCAGTGTGGTCAGGGTGCCGGGGCTCGCGGGCGGCTGGGTGCAGCGTATCCTCGACGCCGGAGCGGAGGGCATCATGCTTCCGCACGTCGACACGGTCGAACAGGCCGAGGCGGGGGTGCGCGCCGTTCGCTTCGAACCGTGGGGGCTCCGTGGGGTCGGCTCCACGAGTCGCGCAGGCGACTGGGGGCTTATGCCGCAAACGGAATACCTGCGTTTCGGCCAAGAAGAGGTCGTCTTCATGCCGCAGATCGAGAGCGGCGAAGGCGCCGCGAATGCTGCGGCGATTGCGGCGGTCCGGGGCGTCGACGCGCTCTTCATCGGCACGAACGACATGTCGAACAGTGTGGGTAAGCCCCAGGGTGGCCCCGAGATGAACGAGCTGACGCAGGGCGTCATCCGGGCGGCGAAGGCAGCGGGCCTCCCCGTGGGCAACCCCGCCGGGGTGACGCGAGAGGCGGTGCAGAGCGCGGTGGACCAGGGCTACACGTTCCTCGTGCAGAGCAATGACACCACTCTTTTCGCCACGGCGGCAGCCGCTGCGGTGAAAGCAGGGCGAAGTGTCGGCTTCGCCTGACAACTCCGTCGGTGTCCGCCTGCAACTGCGCTGGGCGGACACTGACGGCTATGGTCATGTCAACAACGTGACGTGGGTGCGTTATCTCGAGGAGGCTCGCATCCGCCTCTTCGGGTTGCCCGAGCGACCGGATACGTACACGCCGGGGGAGCAGCCCATTCTTGCTCGCCTCGATCCGGGTTGCTTCACGATCACCGCGGGTCAGCGCATCGAATACGTGAACGAACTGCCCTATCACCGGCAGGAGATCCTCGCCACGGTGTGGATCTCTCGCATCGGGTCGAGCAGCATCGACCTGAGCTTCCGGCTCACTGATGAGATCGACGACACCGTCTACCTGCTCGCCGAGGCGACCCAGGCCGTGCGCGAGGTGGAGACGAGAACCGCGCATCGATTCTCCGGTCGCGAGCGAACTGTGCTCGAGGAGTACCTCGCAGCACCCAACGACTATCGGTGAGACCCGCCGAGAAGGAAGTCAACTGACAATGGTGTCGACAGTGCAGACCGTGGCCGTGATCGGGTCGGGCTACATGGGCGGTGGTATCGCGCAGGTGCTGGCGCTCGCCGGCTGCCAGGTCGTGCTCGGCGACCTGGACGCCGAGACGGCGGCTCGATCGTACGATCGACTCACCGAGCAGGCTGCGGCCTTCGAGGCCGCCGGACTGTTTCCCGCCGACGCGACGGACACCATCCGGGCCGGGCTGCGCCCCGCAGCCTCTCTCGAGGATGCCGTGGCCGACGTCGACTACGTCACGGAGGCGGTGCCAGAGGTCCGCGCGATCAAGGCAGACGTGCTCCGCCGCATCTCCGCGGCAGCACGAGCCGACACCATCATCGGGTCGAACACTTCGGCCATCCCGATCAGCGAGCTCGCGCGGTCGGTCACCCTGCCCGCGCGCTTTCTCGGCGTGCACTGGATGAACCCGGCCCCGTTCATCCCGGGCGTCGAGCTCATCGCACCGGAGCACACCGACCCGGAGGTCGTGGACCGCATCGAGCACCTCCTCCGGCGGGCAGGAAAGGTTCCCGCCCGGGTGTCGGACTCACCCGGCTTCGTTGCCAACCGCCTGCAATTCGCCCTGTTCAAGGAGGCGGCGCTCATGGTGGAGGAGGGTCTGGCGACCGCTGAGCAGGTCGACCTGGTCGTCTCGAACGCCTTTGGCTTTCGTCTGGCCCTGTTCGGTCCGTTCGCGATCGCCGACATGGCGGGCCTCGACGTCTACAACTCCTCCTATGAGTCGCTGCAGGCGGAATACGGCGACCGGCTGGCCGCTCCCCGGTCCCTCGCCGAACTCGTCGAATCCGGCCACCTCGGTATCAAATCTGGCGGGGGATATCTCGCCATCGACCCCGCGCAGCAGCAGGAGCTGCTCGCTCACCGGGATTCCGCCTATGCTCGGCTCTCGCGTCTGCGCGCCGAGCTCGGTACCGCGCCGGGCCTGTCGGTCTCATGAGCGAGGTAGTCGCCCGGGGGCGAGACTGGGCCGCCGCGCTGCCAAGCATCCGTGCGGTCGGCGCCGCCGAGATGCGGGCAGCTCTGCCGACGGCACGCCGGGTCGTGGTGCTCGACGACGATCCGACCGGAACCCAGACCGTGCGCGGCGTTCCGGTGCTGACCCGGTGGGAGGCCGACGACATCGCCTGGGCTTTCGCTCAGGGCGGCCCGGGGTTCTTCGTGTTGACCAACACTCGCAGTCTCTCCGAAGCGGACGCCGCAGCGCGCAATCGCGAGGTCGCCAGCCGCTGCCTCGACATCGCCGCTGATCTGGGCGTCGACCTGGTCTTCGCCAGTCGCGGCGATTCCACGCTCCGAGGCCATTTCCCGCTGGAGACCGACGTGCTCGCCGCGGTCTCCGCCGAGCATGGCCAGCCCATCGATGCCGTGCTGCTCGCGCCCGCCTATCTGGATGCCGGCCGGGTCACCGTGGACGGCATCCACTGGGTGCGCGGTGACGATGGACTGCGGCCGGTGGCGCACGGCGAGTTCGCGCGCGACGCGACGTTCGGCTATCGGTCCTCCCGCCTCGCCGATTGGGTTGAGGAGAAGAGCGGTGGCCGGATTCCGGCCGCATCGGTCGTCTCGGTGGGGATCGACGCCATCCGTTCGGAGTCGGCAGAGCTCCGCGCGGGAGCGCTCGTCGAAGCGCTCCGGGCTGCTCACAACTGCCAGGTAGTCGTGATCGACGCGATCGTCGACGACGACCTCAGGGCCGCAACGCTCGCCGTGCTCGCTGCAGAGAGTGCGGGCCGCAGAGTTCTGTACCGCGTCGGGCCCTCCTTCGTGCGTGCCCGCCTCGGTCAAGGAACTCAGCCGCCGCTCTCCGACGAGGAGCTCTCCGCCATCGTGGGGACATCGCCTGTTCACGGTCTCGTCGTCGTCGGCTCCCATGTTGGTGTCACCACGCGGCAGGTGGAAAGGCTCGCCGCCGACCGCGACCTCGCCCGGGTGGAACTCGACGTCGCTCGCATTGTCGAGGGAGACGCCGAGGCGCACATCGCCGAGGTGGTCGCACACGCGCTGGTGCACCTCGACCACCGACTGGTCGTGATCACCACCTCGCGCACCCTTCGCACCGGGGCGGATGCCGAAGCCAGCCTCGACATCTCCCGGCGGGTGAGCGCCGCTCTCTCGACCACGGTGCGCCGGATCGTCGCCGACCGTCGCCCGCGCTTCGTGGTGGCAAAGGGTGGCATCACCTCATCGGATATCGCCACCGTCGCGCTGGACATCCACCGCGCGTGGGTTCGCGGCTCCCTGCTGCCCGGAATCGTCTCGCTGTGGCAGGCGACATCCGGCACGGCGGAGGGGCTCGCTTACATCGTCTTCGCCGGAAACGTCGGGGGCGACTCGTCGCTGGCCGAGGTCGTTAACAGACTGGAGAGAGCATGAATGGCACCAGCACGGTCGGGATCGTCGGACTCGGCGCGATGGGATTGCCTATGGCACTGCGTCTGGCAGCCACCCCCGGAGTCACGGTGCGCGGCTACGACACGGCGCCGGCGCGGCGTCGGCTAGCCGCTGACGGCGGGGTGGTCGCGGTGGAGTCAGCGGCCGGCGCCGGCGACGGCGCGCAGCTGCTCATCCTTTCGGTACGCGACGGCGTGCAAGCGGAGAATGCGCTATTCGGTGAGGCGGGGGCGGCATCCGCACTCCCGGCGGGTGCCGTCGTGCTCCTCACCAGCACGATCGGCGCGGATGCAGCGCGCGCCCTCGGCGATCGGCTCGCCGCAGCCGGACTCGGCCTAGTGGACGCGCCGATCAGCGGTGGCCCCGTGCGGGCCGGCAACGGCGAGCTGCTCATCGTGGTCGGCGGCGCGGAGCACGATGTCGTGGCGGCCCGCAGCGTGCTGGAGCGCCTCGCCTCCACCCTGACGATCGTCGGCCCGCGGGTGGGCGACGGACAGCTCGTGAAGGTCATCAACCAGCTGCTCGCGGGGGTGCACATAGCGGCCGCCGCCGAGGCCGTCGCACTCGCGGTCGGCGTCGGCCTCGACCCGGCCCTGGTCGTGCAGACGCTGTCTGCCGGGGCGGCCAGCTCTTTCATGCTGAGCGATCGCGGCCCCCGAATGGTGCAGGCGCTCGACGGCGACCCCGAGGTTCGCTCCCGCGTCGATATTTTCGTCAAAGATATGGCACTCGTCGCCCGGCTCGCCGCGGACGCGCACATTCCGGCACCCGTCGCGGCGGCTGCCGGTCAGCTCTACGTGATCGCCGAGCGCGCCGGCCTCGGCACCAGCGACGATTCGACGATCGTCAGAATGCTCGCCGAGGGCGGGCAGAGGGAGCAACCGTGATCGACGGCATCACCCTCGGCGCCTATGCGCTCGAGCCGGCCGCAGACGTGCTCACCGTGCACGAGAACAAGTGGTACGCCGCGCTGGCCGCCATCGACGGGGCGCACGGCCTGGAGATCCCCTATCGCGGCGGGCTCCATCGCGACGGCGTGGTGCGCCTTGGGTCTCTGCTGCCGACGGACTGGCACGTGGTCATCACCATGCTGCCGCCGACGATGGCCGGAATTCGCGCCGATGCGGCCTACGGGCTCGCCTCAACCGATGACGGCGGTCGCGCGGCGGCGCTGGCAGACGTGAGGGCAGCGCTCGAGCAGGCGCGCCGACTCGACGAGGTGACGGATCGACGCACCGTGCGGGCCATCCACCTCGCCTCGGCACCGCGCGGCGGCGGCGATCCCGGTCGCTTGGCGTTGTCGCTCACCGAACTCGCCGCCGACGCGCACGGCATCGCGCTGCTCCTTGAACACTGCGATGCCTGGACAGCGGCGCGCCCCGTCGAGAAGGGCTTCCTGCCGCTCGAGGCCGAGATCGCGGCGGTGCTCGCCGCGCGCCCCCGAACGGATGCGACCATCGGCCAGGTGATCAACTGGGGTCGGTCGGCGATCGACGGCAGGTCGCCGGACTCGCCGGTCGCCCAGCTCGCCGCTCTGGAATCGGCGGGCACGCTGGCCGGGTTCATGGTCTCGGGCGCATCGGCGACCGGCGGCCCACTCGGCGCAGCTTGGGCGGATGCGCACAACCCGGTCGCCACCGTCGACCCGTCATCATTGCTCACGGTGTCGGCGATCGCGGCGGCGCTCACCGCATCCGTCGCCTCCCGACTGGAAGTGCTCGGGGTCAAGGTGCAGGATCCCCGTCGCGCGACCGAGTTCGATGCGCATCTGCAGCCATTGCGCGCTACCGTCGCACCGGTACTTGAGCGGATCACGGAGGTCAGCCGATGAAGGTCGCGATCACCGGGGGAGCCGGCTTCCTCGGAGCGGCACTCGCCAGACGGCTGCTCGCCGCGGCGCACCTCACGGTGGCTGGTGAGCAGTACGGGCCGCTCGACGAACTGATCATTGCCGACCTCGTCAGGCCCCCTGCGGATGTGGCCGCCGACCCAAGGGTGCGGGTGGCGACCGGCGATCTCATCTCGACGCTGCCAGCACTCGCGGACGCCGAACTGATCTTCCACCTCGCGGGCGTGGTGAGTTCGGCTGCCGAGGCGGACTTCGACCTCGGAATGTCCACCAACGTCGACGCGACCCGAGCGCTCCTCGAGCTGTGTCGTTCGCGCCCGGTCTGCCCAGTGCTCGTGTTCTCCAGTTCCCTCGCCGTCTTCGGCAGCGACCCGGCCATCGGGCCGATCGGCGCCGTCGACGACGACACTCTGCCGCGCCCGCAGAGCAGTTACGGCATCCAGAAATTCATCGGCGAGCAGCTCGTCGCCGACTACACCCGCAAGGGATTTGTTCGCGGCCGCAGCGTGCGGCTCATGACCGTCGCGGTGCGGCCCGGCGCGCCGAACGCGGCCGCCTCGAGCTTCCTCTCCGGCATCATCCGCGAGCCGCTCGCGGGCATCCGAGCCGCATGCCCGGTGCCACCAGACACGCCGGTCGCCCTGTCTTCGCCGCGTCGAACGCTCGACGGCATCCAGCTCGCCGCGGCGGCGACGGACGAAGCATGGGGCAGCCGCACCGCGATGAACCTTCCTGCCCTCACGACATCGCCGCGCGAGATGGTCGCCGCCCTCGCTCGCGTGGCGGGTGACCACGTCGCGGCGCTGGTGGACTGGACTGATGTGCCGTCCATCGCGGCCATCGTCACGAGCTGGCCGGCAACCTTCGCGACCCCGCGGGCGCTCGCCCTCGGTCTCAAGGCGGAACGGTCCTTCGACGACATTGTGCTCGCCTACCGCGACGGCGCCTAGGCGATTCCGCGCAGGTGCGGCATCCCGGCGACCCAGCCGAGGGTGTCGAGCGTGGGCACGGTCGGCACGTACTCGCAGGCGATCGCGCCGCGATAGCCGACGCCCCACAGCCCTTCGAGCACGACCGGAAAGTCGATGTGGCCGGTGCCGGGCTCGCCGCGACCGGGGGAGTCGGCGAACTGCACGTGCCCGATGAGGTCCGCGGCGGCGTCGATCGCGGTGACAAGATCCTCGCCGTTGTTCGCGAGATGGAAGGTGTCGAAGAGGAGGGCGATGTGGTCCCCTCCTGTCAGCTCTCGCACGCGACGCACGATCGGGAGGATGTCGGCGACGGTCTGGAGCGGGTAGGCGCCGTTGAGCCCGACGCTCAGCGGTTCGAGCAGCACTGTTCCGCCGTTCGTGCCGAGCATCGATGTGGCATACGCAAGATTATCGAGGGCCGTGCTGTCCTGATCCTCCGGCGTCTCGGTGGGGAGGCGCTGCCCATAGAGAGCGTTGAAGACCCGACACCCCGTCGTCTCCGCGACGCGCGCCGACACGCCCAGGCTGGCCCGGAACGCGGGGGTGTGCACCGGCTGCGAGAGCACTCCGCGCTCGCCGCCCGGCATGTTGCCGGCCCACAGGTTCATGCCGGCGAGCGGGATGCCGGAGCCCATGACCGCTGATAACAGCGCCGTCACCTCGCGCTCGCTCGGGGTGGGGCCGTCGAACGGCCACCACAATTCGGTCGCGGCGAAGCCAGCCTCGGCTGCGGCGGTGAATCGATCGAGCAACGGCCGTTCGGCAAACAGCAGGGAGACGTTGGCGACGAGTTCGAGCACCTCGGGATCGGCTGTCACGTCTCGAGGCTACGCGCTGTACCCGCCGTCCACCGGCAGCACGACGCCGCTGATGTGGCTCGCCCGGTCGCTCAGCAGCCAGGCTGCAGCGTCGCCGACCTCCCTGCCCGTTCCGACCTTGCGTAGCGGCGTCGCAGCGATGCGCGCTTCCACACCGCCAGGGATCGCCAGGCGAGTCTCGTCGAGCATGGGCGTCTCGGTCGGCCCCGGGGCGATGACGTTCACGCGGATGCCGAGCGGCCCGTTGTCGTGTGCCGCCGTTCTGGTGAGGCCGATCACCGCGTGCTTCGTCGCCTGGTACGCACCGAGTCCCGAGCTGCCTCGGATTCCGCCGATGCTGCTGACGTTGACGATCGACCCGGAGCCCTGGGGGCGCATCACCCGCAGCTCTTCCCGTAGGCAGAGCCAGACGCCTTTCACATTCACGGCCATGATGCGGTCGAAGTCGGCTTCGCTGACCTCGTCGAGTCGGCCGGACTGCGTGAGGCCCGCATTGTTGAAGGCTCCGTCGAGTCGCCCGAACCGTTCGACGACGGCGTCCACGATGCGGGCAACGTCGGCGGCGGCGCTGACGTCGCCGAGCACGTACCCCACGTCATGCCCTGCGGCGGTGAGTTCGTCCGCGATGGCGGCGAGCGGCCCTTCGGTCCGTGCGGCAAGCATGACGGATGCTCCGTCTCGGGCGAACACGCGTGCGGCATCGGCACCGATGCCTGCGCTCGCGCCGACGACGAGCACTACTTTGCCTGCGAGCGGAGCGCCGGGCGTCGTTGCCTCATTGGCCATAGTTCTGTCCTCAGCTTCTCGATCTGTTCGGATTGTGTATCTGATGTTCATTATATGCCCCGACCGGCCCGTTGGCCGAGTCCCGGCGACGCGTCGGGCACCGGGGCGTTACTGTTCATAGCATGAATAGCGATTCGATCCAGCAGGGTGTGGAAGATGCCGCCGTCTCCCTGTCGGACAACGAGCACGGCACAATCCAGTCGATCGAGCGGGCCGCCAACATCCTCTCCCTGCTCAACCAGGAGACGCGAGTGCTTCGCCCGGCGTTCGTCGCAGAGCGTCTGGGGCTCAACCGCACGACCGCATACCGCTACCTGCAGTCGCTGCAGGCGACCGGATTCCTCAACGCGAGCTTCGGACCCGGTCCATTGTTCGACCAGGTCTCCGCACTGGTCTCGGAGCGCCAGGAGATCCTGACCCTCGCCCCGACCATCATGCGCCAGGTGGCCGACAGCACTGGCCTGACGACGGTGCTGAGTTTTCTCGGCCGGTCGGGTGCGATCGTCACTCTGGTCGAGGAGGCGAACGAGGGCACGATCGTGCTGACCGTGCATGTCGGCACCGTTCTCGAACTCAAGGCAGCGCAATCCCGCGCTCTGCTCGCCTACCAGGTCAATCCGGATGTCGCCGCTCGGCTGCACGCGAATCTCTCGCCCTCAGAGGCGCGGGCCGAGCAGGAGGAATTGGCCAAGGTGCGCCGCAACGGCATCGCCTGGGCCGATCTCGGCCGCATCGGACTGGCATCGGTGGCCGCACCGGTGTTCGGCGGCCGCGATGTGCAGGCCGCCATGGGCATTCTCGGAACGACGGCGGTGCTCGCGCCCGGTCAGGGCTCGGAGGAGCGCGTGGAGACATTGCGCGCCGCTGCCGAGCACCTCAGCAGCATGATCGGCGCCTGACGCCTCTCCGCATCTGTTCGTATTGTGAACAGGCCCTGCGGTAATTCGAACACAAATTGATAACAAATGACGACTGCACCCTTGTAAACCGGGGCCGAGTCTGGCTAATGTTCACATAATGTATTGCACAGACGCATTACGAACACCTGCCCGACGGTGAAGTCGGGTATTCAGACGGAAGGATGACATCGGTGTCACGATCCAGAATTGCTCTTGCAGGCGTCAGTATCACCGCGGCAGCATTACTCCTCGCAGGGTGCTCCGCCGGCGGAGGAACGGCGAGCCCATCCGCCAGCTCCAGCGGATCGGCAGAGGACACCGCGCCCGTGAGCCTCACCTTCGTCGGGTACGGCGGCGTGGGCCAAGACGCGATGATCAAGTACTACCAGCAGCCGTACATGGCGCAGCACCCCAACGTGACTTTCGTCAACACCTCGCCGCCCGACGTCGCGCAGGTGCAGGCGCAGGTGCAGGCCGGATCGATCCAGCAGGACATCGTTGCGACGTCGCCCGCCGCAGCACAGCAAGGCTGCGGCACCATCTTCGAGCCGCTCGATCTTTCCAGCGTCGACCAGAAGAACCTCGTACCGCAGACCGTGGGCAAGTGCTACATCGGCAACTTCATCAACGCCAGCCCGTTCGCCTACCGCACGGATGCCTTCCCCGACCCGAGCAAGGCCCCCAAGACGCTCGCCGACTTCTTCAACACCAAGAAGTTCCCCGGCAAACGGGGCATGCTCACCAACCTTCAGAACGGCATCCTCGAATACCCGCTGCTGGCCGACGGGGTGAAGCCCGACAAGCTCTACCCGCTCGATATCGACCGATCGCTCAAGAAGCTCGACAGCATCCGGAACGACACCATCTTCGCGCCCAACGTCGGCGTGCTGCAACAGGATGTCGCATCCGGCCAGGTGGACATGTTCATGCTCGCCGACTCCCGCGACGTACCGCTGCTCGACAGCGGCACGAAGATCACCATCGTGTGGGACAAGACCGTCGCATCCATCAACGCGTTCGCGGTGCCGAAGGGCGACCCGAAGGCGAAGGCGGCCGAAGCGTTCCTTGCCAGCGCCGTCGCGAACCCGGCCGCCGTCACGGGAATCTCGGAGACGCTCGGTGTCGCGCCGGTCAACCTCGCGACAAAGCCCGTGCTGTCGGCCAACGCGAAGAAACTGCAGGTCTACAACAAGACCGTGAACCCGGGGACGACGGTGCTGCAGGACGTCGCCTGGTACACGAAGAACTTCACTCTGGCTACGCAGAAGCTCAACGCCTGGCTCGCCGGCTAGGTAAAGAACTGCTCGTGCCGATGGCTCGAGCGATACCAGGAAGAAGGCTCCGCCTCGGTCAGGTCGGCCGGGGCGGAGCCTTCTTCACGAGGTCGTCCCGGCGTTCGCGGAGCAGAGCGAGCCGGTCGATCGTCTCTTCCGGGGCGATGATGTGGACCGGCCGCATCGGCACTGCCGTTTCGGTCAGCTCTGACATCACCCGGTCGCGGCGGTTGGTGGGGTCCGGGCGGCCCGTAGCGCGGGGGATAGCCCCGCTGCCCTCGGCCAGCCGTTGGCAATGGCGACGGTCACCGTGGCCGCGACGCCGAGGGCGGCGCCGTGAGCTGCGCATGCGCCTGGGTCGCGAGGGTTGGGAGCGCGCCGCGCGCGCCTACGATTCGGCCGACCGTGCGACCACTGGCCCGTGACCGGAACAGCTGGGACGCCTAGGGCTCCTCCGACTAGAGCGCTTCGATTATGATTGCCGACCCCTGTCCGCCGCCGCCGCAGATGCCGGCCGCGCCGATCGAGCCTTTCCCGAGCCGTTGGACTCGACGGGCGAGATGTCCGACGATGCGGGTTCCGGATGCCCCGATCGGGTGCCCGAGGGCGATCGCGCCGCCATGGGAGTTAACGATCGACTCGTCGACGCCGAGTTGCCGTACCGAGTGAATGGCGACCGCAGCGAAGGCCTCGTTGATCTCGACCGCGGCAAGATCGGCGGTCTCGAATGAGGACTTCGCGAGGGCGGCGGCGATCGCGTTCGACGGTTGGGCGTGCAGGTATACGTCGGGGCCGGCGACGAAAGCGGTGGACACGATGCGCGCGAGAGCCGTGATGCCGCGTTTGACAGCGAGGGACTCGCGCATCAGCACGACGGCGGCCGCGCCATCGGTCAACTGGGAGGCGGTGCCGGCGGTGATGGTGCCGTCACTGCCGAACGCCGGTCGCAGCTTCGCCAGGGTCTCGACCGTAGTCTCGACCCGGAGGCCGTCGTCGACGGAGAGTGTGACGGGCTTGCGGCCTTGGACCGTGAACGGCACGATTTCGCCGGCGAGGAATTCCTGCGATTCGGCGAGGGTCCGATGGGATCGTGCGGCCCAGGCGTCCTGGTCTTCGCGATTGATTCCGAGCGGTGCGTTCTGCGATTCGGTCGAAGCGCCCATCGACCGGTGTTCGAACGCGTCGGAGAGGCCGTCGACCTCGAGCGTGTCGAGCAATTCGATTGCGCCGTATTTCGTGCCGGACCGTGCGCCGGTGGTGGCGTGCGGCGCGAGGGACATCGACTCCTGGCCGACAGCGACGACGATGTCCGCTTCTCCGCTTTCGATGAGGCGAACACCGGCCGAGATTGCTTCCATGCCCGAGAGGCACACAGCATTGACGGTGATGGCCGGAACGGTGAACGGGATGCCTCCTCCCACCGATGTCTGACGTGCCGGGTTCTGTCCTGCCCCGGCTTGGATCACCTGGCCGACCACAACGCGGTCGACCTCATCGCCGGTCACGCCAGCACGGTCGAGGGCCGCGGCCGTCGCGTGAGCGCCGAGCACCGTGGCGGGGACGGTGCTGAAGACGCCGGCGTATCTCGCAAAAGGGGTTCGCGCAAAAGACGCAATGACGACGCTCGTAGTATCGTCGCGCGCGGTGCTGGCCACCGCCTCGGCAGCGGGCTCAGAAAGGGTTGTCATTCGCTCTCCTTCGTGTCGACGTCCACAGAATGGGCGCTCTCTAGTACAGCGCAGCATTGACCTCATGCGAAATGTAGACCGCGATGTGATGTGGTCGCCGTAGAATGTCCACATGATGGAGCCTCCTTACTTCAGTGCGGCCTAGATGGCCGTCCAGGGAGCCCAGGTGGTTTCGCGAGTAGCTCTCGTGCTTCGCCTGGTCAGTGAGTCCGCACCGCGAGGTATCACGACGGCCGCGCTGGCCCGCCAGGCGGTCCTGACGAGACCCACTGTCCACCGTTTGCTCGTCTCACTTGCCGCCGAGGGATTTGTGGACAGGGACGAACTTCTTGGTACCTGGGTTCTCGGCCCGGAGTTGTACCTAATGGGGTCTGTCGCGGCCGCGCGCTACGACATCACGACGGTCGCCGCGCCCAGGGTCCAGGCCCTCGCGCGAGAGACCGGCGAGAGCGCATTCCTGTCGGCGCGCCGCGGCGACGAGACTGTCTGCCTGCTTCGAGAAGACGGGAGCTTTCCACTTCGCTCCTTCGTGCTCTTTGAGGGTGTGCGTTTTCCTCTCGGAGTGGCCTCAGCCGGGATAGCGATCCTCGCCTACCTGCCCGAGAACGAGATCACCGAATACCTCGACCGGCGTCACCTGGAGGTCGAGCGCGGTGCGGCGCATTCATCCACCGTCGTTCGTGAACGCCTAGCGCTCACTCGGCGCACCGGCTGGGCGTTGAACCCCGGACTAGTCCTGGAGGGCAGCTGGGGAATGGGCGCGGCGATCTTCGACGGTCGCGGCCTGCCGGCCTGGGCGCTGAGCATCACCGGCGTCGAATTCCGATTCGCAACCGAGCGGCGCGCTGAGCTCGGCAGGTTGCTACTAGAGCATGCTCATGCAATAACCCAGGCTCTTCGTGGGGAGAAAACCCAGCGAAACAGACTCATCTGAACGCTCCGCCGGTGGCGGAAAGACGCCGTGTCCGGGGTAACAGGAACGCTTGGATCCCAGTGATGGCACCTCCGACGAAGAGAGTGTTCATATCGAATGTGCCGTCGAAGGTCAGACGGCTTCGGCAGCCGTGACATAGTGCGCCACTTCGTAGTCGAGTTGAATGCCGTTCCCACCGAGAACTTCCGAAATCAGCCGACAGTCTCACGCATCCTCGCCGGCCGCGTGCACTGGAGCCTCGCCGGACATCCTCATTCACGGTGCCACAATCCAGGACGAGCCGAAGTGTGCGTCGATCCACGCCGGTCCCGGTCGGAGAACCGATTCAGCGACATTCCGTCGCGCAAGCTCTGCGCGGAAGCCCGGCAGAGTAGATTGTCCCGTTTCTGGAACTGCGGTGCATGGCTAGCCCAAATAAGCGTCGATCAGGGCGCGCCCGTCGGCGTTCACGTTCTCTGAATTGCCTTCCTCGACAATCCTGCCGCCGCTGAGCACATAGATGCGGTCGCAGACCTGGAGTGCAAGGTCGACGCGTTGTTCGACGAGAAGGATGGAGCGACCGCGTTCACGTAGCGTGATGAGGGCCTGCGCCATATCTTCGATTGCGAGGGGAGCGAGACCGAGTGACGGCTCGTCGAGAAGCATGAGGTCGGGGTCGCTCATCATCATCCTGCCGATCGCGACCATCTGTTGTTCGCCGCCGCTGAGTGCCGTGGCCGGTCGCGAACGGTAGCGTTCGACGACGGGAAAGAGCTCGAACACCGACTCGAGCAGCCGCTCGGTGCGCTCGTGGTCGCGACGGAGGTGAAGGCCGCCCAGACGCAGGTTGTCTTCGACTGACTGGTCGAGGAAGAGTCGGCGACCCTCGGGCACGAGAGCGACGTGGCCGCGCGCGATGAGGTGTACCGGCATTCTCGAGACGTCGGTTCCGAGCACCGAGATCTGCCCGCGGCGCTGCTTGATCATGCCCATGATGGCGCGGAGGACAGTGGTCTTCCCCGCGCCGTTGGGGCCAAGCAGCGCGACCGCCTCGCCGCGTTCCACGCGGAGGCTGATGTCGTGGATGACGTCGTAGCGTCCGTAGCCGGCGCTCAGGCCGGCGATATCTAGTGCTTGCACGGTGTCGCTCACTGTCCTAGGTACACCTCTCGTACTCGTTCATTCGCCCGCACGTCGGCGGCCGTTCCGGTCGTGACCAGTTCGCCTGCGGCGAGAACCGTGACCTCATCGCACATCTCGAAGATGAACCGTGTCTGATGCTCCACGACGATAACCGTGACTCCTGCTCGTTTAAGGCCGCGCAGGATTTCCGACACCTGCTCGACCTCGCCCGACGAGAGGCCGGCGAGCGGCTCATCCAGGATGAGGATCGACGGCTCAGCGATGCAGGCCGCGGCAAGTTGTGTGAGCTGCTCGACTCCGTGCGGCACGTCGGCCACACGAGTGGTCGCCCACCCCGAGGAGAGCCCGACCGAGGTGAGTGCCGCGATCGACTTCTGCGCGATCGCGCGCGAATCCCGGCGGGCTCCCATCAGCAGGGGCCAGATGGGCGATCGAGCCGCAATCCCGGGGAAGCGACTGTAGAGTCCGATTCCCACGTTCTCCTGGGCGGTCAGTTCGCGGACGAGCACAGCAGATTGGAAGGTGCGCATGACGCCGCGCCTAGCTCGTGCGGGTGCGCGCAGCCTCTCGATCCGCACACCGTCAGCGGTGATAGTTCCCGAGTTCGGTGACATCCGCCCTGACATGAGGTTGACGAGCGTGCTCTTGCCCGACCCGTTGGGGCCAATCAGGCCGTGGATGTTTCCGCGCTTGACCACCATGTCAACGTTGTTGAGGGCGAGCACGCCTCGGTTGTAGCCGAAGACGATGTTCTTTGCGGCCAAAGCCACCTCGTCGACGGCAGGCAAGGCGCGTGTTGTGCTGACGGCTTCCTGGGGAGCGAGGTGGGCGTAGGCGATGGGGGTTGATGCGTCATCCTCGACGGCTTCGACAACCACCGCAGTCGGACGAAATCGCGCGCGGATCCGTCGTGCCAGACTGCCGACGAGGCCCATGAAACCTTGCGGGAAGAACACGATCACGACCACGAAGATGAGTCCGAATATCACTTCTTGGAGGAAGGGATCGATGGACACGACTACCGGGAATGCGCTGACGAACGCTGCGCCGATGATTGGACCGAGGCGCGTGTTTATCCCACCGAGAATGACCATCACGAGGATGTTCACCGACACTGTCCAGCTGAATTGGCCAGGTGAGATGAAGCCGAGGAACGAGAACGCCCAGCCGGCGAGGCCCGCCAGCGACGCGGAGAGCCCGAAGATACCCACCTTCATCACGGAGGTGCGGACCCCCGCGGCGGCAGCAAACGGTTCGGCGTCGCGAATGGCGAGCAGCACCGGGTAGAGCGGGGAGCTGCGGATGCTCCAGATGATGACGATGGTGACGAGCAGGGAGAGACCGACGCACCAGGCCACCGAGGAACCGAGGAACGCGAGTCCCGGCGGGAAATCCGGGAACACGGGCCCCGCGATGCCTTGAAGTCCACCGGTGAAGCTGAAGTCGCTGAGCAGCACGACGACGACCAGCGTGAAGATGAAGGTCGTGATCGCGAAGTAGAGGCCGCTGACGCGGAGCGACAGGAAGCCGAGGACGAGCCCGACGATCCCGACCCCGGCGATCGAGAGCGGCAACAACAGGAAGAGGTTCCAACCGAACTTGGAGTTGAGCAGCGTGGTCGAATAGGCGCCAAGCGCGAAGAGCCCGGCGTGGCCGAGAGAGTAGAGGCCCGTCACGCCGGCGACGAGGTCGAGGCTGAGGGCGAGGATAGCGAAGATCGCGGCCACGAGCACCAGGGACTGAGTGCCGTAAGAGCCATTGGCGACGCCGAAGGTCGACGCGAGGTAGGCGACGAGGAGGACGACCATTCCGATGGTCACTCGGCGCGAACGGGGACTTTGTCGTGCGAGGAATGTGCTCATCAGTTCGCTCCCTTCAGCGTCGCAGTGCGGCGTCCTATGCCGGAGGCCAGTCTCTTGAGGGCATCGCCCGACGCGAAGAGACCATGGGGCGCGAGCAGGAGAACGACCACTACGACGACGAACGGGAACCAGTCGGATGCCTGCGACCCAATGAACGTGTTGGCGCCCACTGAGAGCACGCCGAGCACGAGGCCGCCGCCCATTGCGGCGGCTGGCCGCTCGATCCCTCCGATCATGAGAGCGACGAACCCGGTGATGCCGTAGGTGTCACCGAGATACGGGTTGGCGTAGGTGATAGGGCCGATCAGCACACCAGCGGCACCGGCGAGCAGGCCGCCGATCGCGAAGGCGGCGACTGCATAGGCCGTGACCCTTGCGCCGATGGCCGACGCCATCTCGGGATCGGAGGAGATGGCCATTCCGACCTTGCCGAAGAGGGTGCGACGACGGAAGATCTCGAATCCGACCACGGCGACCACGGCGACGATTATGGCGAGCAGTTCCTGGAGGGTAATGGAGGCGCCGCCTATCACGAGGTTGTCACGGTTGAGGAGTTTGGGGAATCCCTGCGACGTCGGGCCGTAGATGATCGCCGCCGCGGACTGGAGCACAATTGCGACCCCGAGGGTGCTGACGAGCCAGGCAAAGCTGAACCGGTCAAAGCGCAGGACGGGACGCACGGCCACGAAATAGATGACCACACCCGCCGCGGTCGAGGCCGTGAGCCCCACCGAGATCGACAGCCAGTCGGGCAAACCGGCCTTGCTGAGACCGGCAGTCAGCATGATCGCCACCATGAGAAGTTGGCCGGTGGCGAAGTTGATCACCCGTGTGACGTAGAAAACGACGGCGAACGCCATAGCAACGAGCCCGTAAACGGCACCGATCGACAAGCCGCTCAGGAGTACCTGGAGCATTTCTTTCCTTCTTCTTGGAGCGCGATGCCGCACAACGCGGCGGGACACCGCGCTCGGCCAGAGCAGCCTCTGGCCGAGCGCGGCTCTCGGGCAACTTCTAGCCGAGCGGTTCCCACGATTTTGACGTGGTGCTGAACTTCACTAGCGTCAGCTGGTCCTTGTTGATCGTGGTGTGCTGCTGTTCGGTGAACGTCAGCTTCCCGGTCAAACCGTCATAGTCGGTGATGCTGTTGAGCTGGTTCTGCAGGCTCTGCGCGTTGGTCGACTTGCCCTTTTCGATCGCCTGCTTAAGCATGTAGATCGCGTCGTAGCTCAACTCCGCGAACGGCGTCGAGTCCTTGTTGAACTTGGCCTTGTATTTCGTCTGGAAAGTCTTGAGCGCGTCGGTGGGGTGCACCTCGGTGCTGAGGAGCGCCGAGATCATGCCGTCCGCCTGGTCCTTGGCAAGGTCGGAGAATGTCGAGTCCGCCGATGTCTCGTCGTTGCCGAGGAAGGTGAAATTCGCACCGAGGCTTTTGGCCTCCTGCACGAACGAGGCCTGGTCCTGAGGCGTAAGCCATACATCGACGCAGTCGGCACCGGAGGCCGTGATCTTGTCGATCTCCGACTTCAGCCCGACCGTTGCTCCCGTCGACCAGTTCTCGGTGATCGCATCTTCAAGCGCCAGTTTCTTGCCCT
The DNA here is from genome assembly GCF_008040105.1 of Lacisediminihabitans profunda. Classification (GTDB taxonomy): domain Bacteria; phylum Actinomycetota; class Actinomycetes; order Actinomycetales; family Microbacteriaceae; genus Lacisediminihabitans; species Lacisediminihabitans profunda. The sequence goes on along the minus strand of NZ_VRMG01000008.1, from coordinate 353,690 downwards.
TGGCATCGAAGACCAGCTTGATACCGGCCAGTCCACCGAGCCCGTAGCTGCTCGGATCATGCAGCACCGCGAGGCCCTTGCAGTTCTTCAGCGCATAGTCCGCCACGGCGCCACCCCACGCGAAGGTATTGAGGCTCGTGCTGAACGCGTACGGGAACGGCGGCTTGTCGGGGCCGTCGGGATACACGGTCAGGCCTCCATCGTCCACGGCGCCGATGACGGGGATCTTCTTTTGGCTCGAGAGCGACGCCGTGGTCGGCCCCGTGTCCGGCGACCCGACGATGGCGATGGCGCCCTCGCTGACCAGCTTGTTGAAGAGCTGCGAGGAGGTGGTCGCGGATGCGCCGTCGTCGTGTGCCTCGAACTTTAGCTTCTTGCCGATCACGCCACCCTTGGCGTTGATCTCGTCGATGGCCATCTGGGTGCCGTTGACGACGGCCTGACCGGTCGAGCCGTAGGCGCCTGTCGTACCGGCGATGCCGCCGATGAGTATCGTGCCGGCGGAGGTGGAGCCGGAGCCGCCGGACGCACAGGCGGTCAGCGCAAGCGCGGACACCGCCACGATGCTCGCTGCCAAAAATATTCGCTTCATTGCAAATTCACCATTTTCTGCTGTTGACCGTTTGCCCGTCGCCAGACTCTTCGGCATTGAAGTTATTACGGTATGATTGTCGGACAATCACGTTTATTGTATGGGGGTCGACGACTCCAATGTCAAGCCAATGTGAAGGACAATGTTGGCGGACGCGTGAAACTGCCCGAATTCTCACGGGGGACTTGCGCACTATTGTAGGACAATCATATAGTCAGTCAATCGCATCGGATTTTCGAGCCGAAGTGACGCCTGCTCGAGTATGGAAACGAAGGAGTTGCCATGGCCAACCAGAACGACAGCAAGACCCTCACCTCGGTCCTCTCGGTGAAATATGGGGAGCGGGTGGTGCGAAAGAGCGACGTCTTTCACGACTACGCCCAGTACGGCCAGCCCGATGGCGACCTCGACATGGACTACAACTTCTGGGTCATCCGCAGCGGTGGGAAGATCATCCTTCTCGATACGGGCTACGACATTGCCAAGTTCGACTGGCTGGGCGAGATCAGCGTCACTCCGACACCGAAGTGCCTCGAGATTTTGGGCATCGACCCGCTCGACGTTGATGCCGTCATCACGAGTCACTTCCACTACGACCACATCGGTTACCTCGGGCTGTTCGCCAACGCCGCAGTCATCTCGGGGCAGCGCGAGTGGGACTATTGGATCGGCAAGCTCGACGCCGGTCAACTTGATGGGGAGTTCTCGACGCCGGATGACCTCGCACCGGTCGTCGCGGCGCAGAAGGACGGCCGGTTGCGACTGATTTCCCAGGAGACCGAGGTGTTCCCGGGCATAACCGTCTACCCTGTCGGCGGCCATTGCCCCGGCGAGCTGCTCACCCGCGTTGAGACCGCGGGAGGTGGCCTGATCATGACCGTCGATGCAGCTCACTTCTACGAGCAGGTCGAGCACGAGTGGCCGTTCTTCGCCTACACCGACCTCGATGAGATGAAGCACGGACTCAGCTTCATCAACGAGCTCGCGAAGAGGACAGGCGCAACCGTCATCCCCGGCCACGATGCCCGTGTTCGCGACCGTTTTCCCGCTGCGGAAGGGGCGGCAGGAGCCATCGCGACGGTGCTCGCCTGATCATGGAGACCAGCGAGAAGTACGTCGTCAGCATCATCAGGCACGGCACGCGGTCGACCGTGAAGAGTGATGTGTTCCTCAACTACCCGCTCTATGGCGAAGCCGACGCCGAGATTGAGATGGACTACTTCGCCTGGGTGGTCCGCAACGACATGCGCACTGTCATCGTCGACACGGGCTTCTCGCGCGCCGGCGGCGAGTCGCGCAAGCGAACCTTCCTGCTCGACCTGCCGGAGACCTATTCCGCACTCGGCATCGACCCCGCTTCGTCGCCCCAGGTGATCATCAGCCACGCCCACTACGACCACACCGGCAACCTCGATCACTTTCCGAACTCGGAAATCTTCCTCGCCCGGGACGAGTACGACTTCTGGACTGGCAAGTTCGCCGCGCGCACGCAGTTCCACCATTCCATAGAGGAAGAGGACCTTGAGGGCATCCGTCGCGCGCACGACGAGGGTCGCCTCACGCTCATCTCCGGAGGTCACACCGTTGCGCCGGGAATCGAGATAGTCCAGGTAGGCGGCCACACCCCGGGGCAATGCGTGGTGAAGGTGTCGACGAGCGAGGGGGTGGTGTTGCTCGCGAGCGACGCCATCCACTTCTATGAGGAGTACGAGGCCGACCGGCCGTTCACCTATGTCGCGAACCTGATCGACATGTATGCGGCCTTCGACACGATTCACGAGATGGAGCGGTCGGGCGAGGTGCAGCATGTGGTCTCCGGCCACGATGCGGACACTCTCGGTCGATTCGCCCCAGTGATCGGCGAGTTCGCGGGTCTCATTGCGACCATCGGGAAACTCTCGTGATCTCCGACCGGTTCGCGGGCAAGATCGCGATCGTGACCGGCGCCGGCGGCGGCCTCGGTCGCGCATCCGCCGAGCGCCTCGCCTCCGAGGGGGCCCAGGTGGTCGTCGTCGACATTGATGGCGAGAAGGCTTCGGCCGTTGCCGCATCGCTGCCGACGGCGTCGATCGCGGTGAAGGCCGACATCTCCGAAGAAGACCAGGTCGACGCCTACATGGCCGCGGCCGTCGCACGGTTCGGGCGGGTGGATCTCTACCACCTCAATGCGGGAATCTTCGGCACCTTCGACGCCCTGCCCGACATCAGCGTCGCCGACTTCGACCGGGTGATGAACGTTAACGTGCGCGGACAGTTCCTCGGCTTGCGGGCGGCCTTCCGCCAGTTCAGGACCCAGGGCGGCTCGGGCACGATCGTGGTGACGGCGTCCATCGCGAGCCTCACCGGTAGTGCTGACCTCTTGCCATACCAGACCTCGAAGCACGCCGTAGTAGGGCTCGTGCACGGAGCGGCTGTCTACGGCGGACCACTCGGCATCCGGGTCAACGGCGTCGCGCCCGGCATCGTGCCGACGGAGCTGTTCGCGTCTGCGGCCACCGCTACCGGTGGCAAGAACGACATGGAGAAACGGGCGTCGACAACACCCCTGCGCCGCGCGGGCACAGCGGACGAGATCGCTGGTGTCGCCGCCTTCCTTCTCAGCGACGACTCGGCGTATGTCACGGGTCAGATCGTCTCCGCCGACGGTGGCGCGACGATCGTCAACACGGTGCGCCCGGCGGGCGGGGCCGGCGCGTGGGATCCAACCGGGATCGACGAGGCACTGTACGGAAAGAACTGGAACACGGAGAAATGACCGACACACGAATCGGATTCATCGGACTCGGCAACATGGGCGGCCGCATGACCGCCTGCATCCTCCGCGCCGGCAAGGAGGTGCTCGGCTTCGACGCGAAGACCGAGAACATCGCCACCGTCGGGGCGACCCCCGCAGCGTCGGCTGCGGCCGTTATGGAAGGGTCGGATGTCGTCCTCCTGTCGCTTCCCGACAGCAGGGTCGTCGAGGCGGTCGTCCTCGGCGACGACGGACTGCTCGCACACACGAAGCCGGGCCAGGTTGTCGTAGACCTCAGCACCTCGGCCCCGGAGTCGACCCGTCGCATCAGCGCGCTGTTCGCCGAGAAGGGCGTGCAGTTCATCGACGCGGGAATCTCCGGCGGTGCCGCGGCGGCAGACAAGGGCACATTGACCCTTATGGTCGGCGGCAGCGAGGCTGCCCTGAATTCGGTGCGCGACGTGCTCGGTTACTTCACCACCAACGTCTTTTACGTCGGGGCGACGGGCGCGGGTCACACGACGAAGCTGCTCAACAACTTCCTTAACGCGGTCGCCCTCTCGGCGACCGCCGAGGTCATGGTCGCGGCGAAGAAGGCGGGGCTCGACCTTGCCACTGTGCTCGAGGTCTTCAACAAGAGCTCTGGCGTCAACTTCGCCACGATCAACCGCTTCCCGAAGATCATCACCGGTGACTACCTCAAGGGTGGCCTCACCAACACGCTCATGATGAAGGACGTCACGCTCTACGCCGACCTGCTCGCGCAGCTCGGTGTCGCGAGTCTGAACTCGGCGGGGCCGATGGCGAGTTTCGGTCTGGCCCGCGCGCTCGGCTACGCCGATGAGATCAGCAACACCGTCGTCGACGCGATCGGCGACATCTCGGGCGGGATCCGCCTCTACGACGGAGAGGTCGAAGCATGATCATCATCACTTCGGAAAAGCAGGCGGGGACCGCAGGCAAGAAGGGTTCCCAGTTCACGGGGACCGCGTATCCGTACCTCACCATGGCGGCGACCGACGGCGTCACCATCAACACGGTCAATTTCACACCGGGGGCTCGCACCTTCTGGCACCACCACGAGCAGGGGCAGATCCTGCAGGTGCTCGCCGGACGGGGACTCATCCAGAGCGAAGGTGAGCCGGTGAGGGTGATCCGTGCGGGCGACACCGTCTGGGTGCCACCGGGGGAGACACACTGGCACGGGGCTGCACCGGATTCCTTCATGACGCACACGGCGATCTCGCTCGGCGTCACACAGTGGGCCGACGCCGTGTCGGACTCGGACTACACAACAACACCGAGCAACGAGGACTAGCAATGACAAATGACAAGACCCACAGCGAGAGCTACGAAGACGGGCTCCGTGTCCGTCGGGAAGTGCTTGGCGCGGCGCACGTCGACAAATCACTCGGTGCGGTAAGCGAGTTCTCGCGGCCCATACAGGAACTCGTGACCGAATACTGCTGGGGTGTCGTGTGGAGCAGCGACGGCCTTCCGCGCAAGACCCGCAGCCTCCTCAACCTGGCAATGCTGACCGCACTCAACCGTTCCCACGAGCTCGGTGTCCATGTGCGCGGTGCCCTCACGAACGGCGCAACGGAGGCAGAGATCCAGGAAGTGCTCCTGCAGACCGCGATCTATGTCGGCGTGCCCGCGGCACTCGAGTCGTTCCGGGTCGCCGACAAGATCCTCAAGGAGACTGCGAAGAATGACTGAGAGCGGAGCCATTACCACGATCGGCTTCATCGGGCTCGGCCACATGGGCGGCCCGATGACCCGACGCCTCGTCGACGCGGGATTCGCGGTGCAGGCATACGACGTGGTCGAGCAGGCGCGCGCGGCGGCGGTGGCCGCCGGGGCGACGGAGGCGGAGGTTCTCGGGGCCGCCGCTCGAGGAGCGGACGCCGTCATTCTCATGCTCCCCAACTCGCAGATCGTCGCGAGCGTTGTGGGCGACCCCGGGCTCATCGCGGCGCTTGCGCCCGGCACGCTCATCATCGACATGAGCTCGTCGGAGCCAATGAAAACGCGCGAACTCGCCGATTCTCTCGCGCGGGTCGGAGTGCCGATGATCGATGCTCCCGTCTCGGGAGGGGTGAAGGGCGCCGAGACCGGCAAGCTCACGATTATGGTCGGCGGGTCTGACGAGGACGTGGCTCGCGCCTGGCCGGTGTTCGAGGCGCTCGGCAAGCCCGTGCGCGCTGGCTCGATCGGCTCCGGCCACGCGGTGAAGGCCCTCAATAACCTCCTCTCGGCCACTCACCTCCTGGTCACCAGTGAGGCGATTGTCGCCGGTCGGAAATTCGGCCTCGACCCCGAGGTCATGCTGTCAATCTTCAACGGATCGAGTGGGCGAAGCGGCTCCACCGAGAACAAATGGCCGAACTTCATTCTGCCAGAGACCTATAACTCGGGGTTCGGACTCCGGCTGATGCTCAAGGACATGAAGATCGCCGTGCAACTGGCCGAGCAGGCAGGCGCTCCGGGCGAACTGGGCGCTGATGCCGTCGCGGTATGGGAGCGTGCCGCAGCGGACCTGCCCGCGACGGCGGACCACACCGAAATCGCACGGTGGTTGGCGGAGAAGACCTGAGCGACTCACGCGGAGAACGTGACGTGGAGGGACAAGAATGACTGGAAATTGACAAAAAAGCACAAATAAATGGAGAGATCGTATGACGACGTACATTCCGGCTACGTATAGTATCTGACATGGCCACCACCAATTCCCTCGCTGAGTCCTGGACCGCGGAACCGATGGGCCGCGTCGCGGCTCCCCTGCGCGAGCAGGTCATCGCTGCGCTACGACAGGCGATCATGGAGTTCCAGCTCAAACCGGGCCAACGTCTGGTCGAGCGCGAACTGATCGAACAGCTCGGAGTCTCGAGGACGACGATCCGCGAGGCAATTCGGGAACTGGCATCTGAGGGTCTCGTCACCGTCGTTCCGCAGCGCGGAGCAATGGTGAGTGCACCGTCGCTCGAAGAGGCGATTGACCTTTATGAGGTGCGCGCTGCGCTCGAGTCGCTCGTCGTGGAGCATTTCGTGGGCCGAGCGACCGACGACGAGGTGGAGAAGTTGATCGCCACCATTGACAATCTCGAGGCCGTCACAAATCGCACTGACGACATCCGGGAGACCCTCGCTGCGAAGGACCGGTTCTACGCCGTGCTGATCGCGGGTGCGAAGAGCGCGGCTCTCCAGCAGCTGCTCGAGGGTATCCAGGCGCGGGTGCAGGTGCTGAGGGCGACATCGCTGTCAGAAGCCGGCCGCTCCCACGAGGTTGTGACGGAGCTTCGTGCCGTGGTGGAGGCAATCAAGGATCGCAATGGTGGACTGGCATCTCAGCTCACCGCAGCGCACGTGCGGAAGGCCTCGATCACAGCCCTCCACACTCTCCGTGAGGCCGAAGCGACCAGGTAGTTGCGGTACTGCGGTGTCCCGCAGTCGTCTAGCGGTCTTTCCCCCTGCGTGTTCCTGCACCATGAGAACTAAGGAGAAAGACGATGGCACTCAGTGCCCACCAGAAAGAAATCAAGGACGAGTTCATCCGGGTACGCGGAGTGTGGGGTGACGCGTGGGAGAGCATCCTTGTGCTCGACCCCGACTATCTCCTCGCCTACCTCAATTTTTCGGCCGTGCCGTGGCGTCAGAACCACCTCGACGACAAGGTCAAGGAATTCATCTATATTGCGGTCGATTCGGCCGCAACGCACCTCTACTCCCCGGGTATCCGCCAGCACATCAAGGCGGCTCTTGCTGCCGGCGCCACCAGGGAAGAGATCATGGAGGTGCTCGAGTGCACCTCGACTCTGGGCATCCACGCGATGAATGTCGGAGTGCCCGTTCTGCTCGAGGTGCTCATCGAACGCGGTGACCGCGTCGGTCCGGCCGAGCTCGACGAGTACCAGGAGAAGGTGAAGGCCGACTTCACAGCGAACCGCGGCTACTGGAACCCGACCTGGGACGAGATGCTCGAGGTCGACCCGCGACTTTTCGAGGCCTACACCGAGTTCTCGTCGGTGCCGTGGAAGCACGGTCACCTCAGCCCGATGGTGAAGGAGCTCATCTACATCGCCTTCGACACCTCGGCGACCCACCTCTACAAGGTAGGACTCAAGCTGCACATCGAGAACGCCCTCGGCTACGGCGCAACACCGCAACAGATCCTCGAGGTCATGGAGATCGCGAGCGTCATCGGAATCCACTCGGTCACCATGGCCGCGCCGATCCTGCTCCAAGAGCTCGCGGCCACGACTCCCGGCGCGCACGCGTGAGCGCCGAGACCGAAGCGGCCGTGCTCGCGAGCGTGCCGAAGGGGCTGCTTCGCGGCGGCCGGTGGGTCGACTCGTCGACGGGCAACACCCTCGGCGTCGAAGACCCCAGCACCGGCGAGGTGCTCGTGCAGGTCGCCGACGCGAGCGTCGAGGACGCCCTCGCCGCCATGGACGCGGCCGTCGCAGCCCAGCCGTCCTGGGCCGCGACAGCGCCACGGGTGCGCGGCGAGATCCTCCGCCGCACCTACGAGATCATGACGGAGCGCAACGAGGATCTCGCGCTGCTCATGACACTCGAGATGGGCAAACCGATCGCCGAGTCCCGGTCGGAGGTGGCCTACGCGGCCGATTTCTTCCGCTGGTTCGCCGAGGAGGCAGTGCGGCTCGACGGCTCGTGGTCCACGGCGCCCGACGGCAAGTCACGGATCGTCACGTTGAAGCAACCGGTCGGCCCGTGCCTGCTGGTCACGCCGTGGAATTTCCCGCTCGCCATGGGTGCCCGCAAGATCGGCCCGGCCGTCGCGGCGGGCTGCACGGTCATCGTCAAGCCCGCCAAGCAGACCCCGCTGTCCATGCACGCGATTGCGGCAATCCTGACCGAGGCGGGCCTGCCCGACGGTGTGCTGGGCACGGTGACGACATCGAAGGCATCGGCGGTCGTGAGCGCACTGATCGACGACCCGAGGCTGCGCAAGCTGTCCTTCACCGGCTCGACGGAGGTGGGGCAGTCGCTCGCTGGACAAGCGGCAAAGGGACCCATTCGCCTCTCACTCGAACTCGGAGGCAATGCGCCCTTCGTGGTCTTCGAAGATGCCGACGTCGACCACGCGGTCGACCAGGCGATGCTCGCCAAGCTCCGCAACAACGGGGAGGCATGTACCGCCGCGAACCGTTTCTACGTGCACGAGAGCATCCTCGACGAATTCTCCTCGAAGTTCGCCGCCCGCTTCGAGACGCTCGTGGTGGGGCGTGGCACGCAGGCCGACGTGACGCTCGGGCCGCTCATCGACCAAGCCGCGGTGGACAAGGTCGAGGGTCTCGTCGCCGCGGCGGTGGCCGAGGGCGCCATCGTCCTCTATGAAACACCGCTGCCGAATGCGACAGGGTATTTCTCGCCGGCGAGGGTGATCACCGGGGTGAGCGCCACCTCCCGTCTCGTCGCCGAGGAGATATTCGGGCCGGTTGCTCCGATCGTCGCCTTCTCCAGCGAGGAGGAGGTGCTCGGCTGGGCGAACGATTCCGAGTACGGACTGGCCGCGTACCTTTTCACGCGCGATCTCGATCGCGCCGTGCGCATGTCCGAGCGGCTCGAGGCAGGCATGATCGGAGTGAACCGCGGTGTGCTCTCGAACCCGGCAGCGCCGTTCGGCGGCATCAAGTCGAGCGGCTACGGCCGTGAGGGCGGGCACGTCGGGATCGACGAGTACGTGGAGACGAAGTACCTCTCGCTCAACGTGGGGTGAGCCCGCGGGCCGGCGGGGGAGACCCCGCCGGCCCGTCGGTCACAGCTGAATGTCTCGCTCGGCGAGCTCCTTGGCGAGAATCGGTACAGCCGTCGTCACGGCGTGGATGCCGAGCACGCTCGAGATCTCCATGACCTCGAGGATCTGCTCGACGGTCGCGCCATGGTTGAGCGCGTTGCGGATGTGCAACTTGGTGCCGGGCACGTAGAGATGAGTTGCGGCGATGTCATACGAGATGTAAATGAGCTCCTTCTCGGCCGGGGAGAGGGTGCCGGTCTTCCACGGAACCGAGGAGAACTCGGTGTAGGCACCGAACATCTCCGGATCGAGCTCGAGCATCTCGTTCCAGAAATCGTGCCAATACCCGCGCACCTCGGTGAACTCGGCCTTCAGGCGCTCCTGGTATTCCTTGAGCGGCGACGGCCCGGTGCGCCCGAGTTCCTCAAGCACCTCGACGAGCAGCGGGACCCCGATGTTCATGGTGTGGATGCCGAGGGTCGAGGCGAGCTCGAGTACCTCGATGATCTCGTGTGGGGTAGCACCCAGGTCGAGCGCCGCCGTGATGTGGGCATGGATCCCGGGCACGTAGAGGTGCGTTGCGGCGGCGCTCACTGAGAGGTAGCAGAGCTCTTTGAACTTGGGCGAAAGGTAGTTCTTCTTCCAGGGGACCATGTACAGGTGGAGATAGGCGGCAACGAATTCTGGATCAATCTTGAGCACGGTCTGCCATGGGTCCCCCCAGGATCCCCGGGCGGCTATGAACTCGGCCTTGATCTCCTCTTGACGGGCAGAAAGTGACTCGGTGACGGTCATCTGATCTCCTTCGTGAACAACTACGGGTTTGCCGAAAATTTCATACGATCGTCATACAATAAACCATAGTTCGAGTGCCGCACCACTTGGCACCGTCACCGCACGGTGGCCGTCCCGTGTCGGCCGAATTCCACCCCGACGAATAGGCTTGCGCCGTGAATCACGATTCTTCTCGACTTTCCCGGCGCATCTCTTCGATCTCCGAGTCGGCGACTCTGAAGGTCGACTCGAAGGCTAAGTCGCTCAAGGCGTCGGGGCGTCCGGTGATCAGTTTCGCGGCGGGTGAGCCGGATTTCCCGACCCCGGACTATGTGGTCGAGGCGGCGGTGGTCGCGGCCCGGGATCCCAGGAATCACCGCTACACCCCCGCGGCGGGGCTCCCGGAGCTTCGCGAAGCCATTGCCAGAAAGACCCGCCGAGACAGCGGGCTGGAAATTTCGCCCTCCCAGGTGATTGTGACGAACGGCGGGAAGCAGGCCGTCTACGAGGCGTTCGCCACCCTGCTCGATCCCGGCGACGAAGTGCTGGTCCCCGCACCGTTCTGGACGACCTATCCGGAGGCCATCAGTCTGGCTGGAGGGGTTGTCGTCGAGGTCTTCGCGGGAGCGGACCAGGGCTACCTCGTGACGGTCGACCAGCTCGAAGCCGCCCGGACGCCGAAGACGAAGGTGCTGTTGTTCGTGTCGCCGTCGAACCCCACGGGCGCCGTCTTCTCGCGTGAGCAGACCGCCGCGATCGGGCGGTGGGCGTTCGACAACGGCCTGTGGGTGATCTCGGACGAGATCTACCAGAATCTCAGCTATGACGGCGTGGAGGCGGTTTCCATCGTCGAGGCGGTCCCTGAGTTGGCCGACCGCACGATCCTCGTGAATGGGGTGGCAAAGACCTACGCGATGACGGGGTGGCGAGTCGGATGGCTCATCGGTCCTCTCGACGTCGTCAAGGCGGCCGCGAACCTCCAGTCTCACCTCTCATCGAACGTCTCGAACATCTCGCAACGCGCGGCCATTGCGGCGCTGGATGGACCCCAGGAGACCGTGGAGCGGATGCGGCAGGCGTTCGATCGACGCCGGCGTCTGATGGTCGACGGACTCAATGCGATCGAGGGGATCGTCTGCCCGGAGCCCGCCGGGGCCTTCTACGTCTATCCGGACGTCACCGGATTACTGAACCGGGAATGGGGCGGGGTGACACCCGGCACATCGCTGGAGCTCGCGGACCTGATCCTGGAACAGGCAGAGGTGGCTGCCGTGCCCGGCGAAGCGTTCGGCCCCAGCGGCTATCTTCGCTTCAGCTACGCGTTGGGTGAGGCGGAACTTCTCGAAGGGCTCTCGCGGCTCCAGCGACTGTTTCGATAGAGCCACCGCGGGGCTCTGACCGGGACTCTCGACTCGACGTCGCAAGACTCGAATTCCCCATCGGTCAGCGGTCAGGCACCACCTGGTCGAGGATGATGGCCCTGAAACAGGGCCTCTATCGGTTTGTCCAAAATGCTTCGCGCGGGACATGCCGCTCCGGGAGCACCAGCGTGCCGTCTGCGAGTGATTCGCCCCCGCGGCGCGCCCCGTGCTCGGTCTGGTGCGAAGGCGCAGGACGCATCGGGCACTGGGACCCGACCGCCACGGCGGAGTGATCGCGGGCCGCGAAAACGACTCGGTCGATCGCCGGGGAGACCGCCCGGAAAGAGTCCCCTGTGTTAACTCATTGTTTCGACCCGGGCGTCCCTCTTGACGAACAGGGGGTCTCATCAGATAGCGTTTCTTTCGTCTTACGATAAAGCGATTGCACATAGTGATAAGAAGCCCGAGGATCCCATATGAGTTCCACTCCCCACCGTCGGCACGCAGAGGTCTCAGGAGCCGGCTTCGCCGGACTCACCGCATCGATCGCGCTCGCGCGTCAGGGATGGACGGTTCGCGTTCACGAACGCGCCGAAGTGCTGCGTGAGCAGGGCGCCGGAATCGTGCTTTGGCAGAACAGCCTTCGGGTGCTCGACGCCTTCGGCCTGATCGACGAAATCAACGAGGGATCGATGACCCCTCCCTTTTACGAGACGCGCATGCAGAACAGCATCGTCTCTGACGAAGCCATGCCTGACATCTGGTGGCGCACGATGACTCGCCCGTTCCTGCACTCGGTGCTCGCCAACGCCGCGCGGCGTGAGGGTGTGGAGATCCTCACCGGATCGACTGTCGCCGGCGCAACCGAGCAGGGCACGCTGTGGCTCGAAGACGGAACCGAATTCGAGGCGGATCTCATCATCGGGGCCGACGGCGTCGGCTCGCCGGTGCGCGATTCCCTGGGCATCGAGTTCGACCGCCAGACCAGCCGCGATGGAATCTCGCGCTTTCTCGTTCCGCGCAAGAAGGCCGAGTTGCAGGCGATCGAGCCCGATACCGACTGGGACAACATGATCGACTTCTGGAACCTCGAGCCCAGGGTGCTGCGCGTGCTATACACGCCGGCTAACGAGAACGAGCTCTACATCGCGCTCATGGCGCCCTCCGACGACCCGGATGGGTCGGCGGTGCCGATCGACCTCGAACTCTGGAAGTCGATCCATCCCCAGCTCGCACCCGTGCTCGACGAGGCCGCGAAGGTCGAGGGCAAGTACTACGGTTACCAGACCACACGCCTCGAGCAGTGGACGAAGGGGCGGGTCGCTCTGGTGGGGGATTCCGCGCACGCGATGTGCCCGGCGCTCGCGCAGGGCGGGGGATGCGCGATCATGAATGCGTACACGGTCGCCCAGGCCGCGTCTGAGTCTGACATCGCCGGCATCCCGGCTGCGTTGGTCGAGTGGGAGCGCGTCGAGCGGCCGATAACCGACCGCTGCCAGGATCGTTCGCAGGAGTACGCCAACACCCGCGGGATGGCTTACGGCAACCAGTTCACCGGCGACGTGAATGAGACCACACTGTACGACCCGACCAACAGTCACCGCCACGACGCAGTGGTCTGAGAAGAGAGACGAGAAGAGAATGTTCCCCGAGATCGATTCCTATTACCAGGTGCGCGAGTGGTTCGGCTTCGTGCAGGAGATCAGCCATGAGGGCGGCCCCGTGCAGCAGCAGCCCCTGTTCAAGGCGGTGGCCGGCGTGGTCATCGCCAACCCCTTCGCCGGACGTTGGGTCGAAGACCTGTCGCCCCTGACCGAGCCGAGCGCGAGCCTCGGCACCGCCCTCGGAGCCCGTGTGCTCGCGCTCTTGGGCGGTCGGCCGGTCGAGGGCTATGGCAAGGGCGGCATCGCCGGAGTCAACGGCGATCAGGACCACGTCGTCGCGTGCATCACGACCGTCTTCGGCGACGCATTTCGTGCGGCTGTCGGCGGCGGAGAGGCGTGGATCTCGTCGGCGACCAAGACCGCGTCGACCGGCTCGTCGCTCGACGTGCCGCTGGCATACAAAGACGAGTTGTATGTCCGCTCCCACTACGACGCCGTGACGCTGACCGTTCCGGACGCGCCGAGACCGAACGAGCTGCTCATCTGCGTTGCCGCGTCGACACGCGGCCGCATCCACCAGCGCGTGGGTGGGCTCACTCGCGACGAGGCGATCGCCCAGCTCTCGAAGTAATTCACCCCTCTTCACGAAAGGCAAACCGTGGGATACACCTCCGGCACGTTTCACCAGGACGAATCCATCGCCAACTCTCTCGAAGACGCCGCGCGCGCGCACCGCATCCTCGAGCTGGAGGGCCATGGCGACATGTCGATGGGCCACATCTCTTTTCGCGATCCGTTCGGCCGCGGGCTGTGGTTGAAACGCGGCAACCTCGCGCTCTCCGAGGTCGTCGGCGACGACTTCATCCTCATCGATTTCGACGGCAACGTGCTCGCGGGCACCGGGCTCCGTCATCTGGAGTGGCCATTGCACGCCGAGATCATGCGGGCCCGCCCCGATGTGAACTTCGTCGGCCACTCGCACTCGCACTACGCGACGGTGCTCGGTGCGACCGATGAGGACCTCGGTCCGTTCAACAACCACGGCGTGTGGTTTGCGGAGCATGGCGTGCCGCGCTTCAGCGAGACCAGCCAGATCGTCACCTCCGTCGAACTCGGGGTCGCGGTCGCTAAGCAGCTGGGCGATGCGGAGGCGATCCTGCTCAAGAATCACGGAGTCGCCTTCGTGGGGGATGACGTGGCAGAGATGATGCTCGCCGGGATCTTTCTGGAGTGGGCGTGCAAGTTCCAGCTGGACCTGCTCTCGTCCGGAGCGAAATTCGACCGCCCGGACCACGAGGAGAGCGTTGAGAAGCGTCGGCGCATCTACCCGCCGAAGGCCCAGCGCAATTACTGGATGTACTTCAACCGCAAGCTCGATCGCGTCGAGGCCCTGCAGGGCATCGGTATCGCCCAGGTCTGACCGATCCCCCTAACCGCAACGCCACCACCAGTTCCCAGATGAAAGCGAGACCGCTCATGAGTTCACTCCCCGCCATTGCGACCGTCGTCGGCTCCGGCACGATGGGCCCCGGCATCGCCGCGACCCTCGTGCGTGCCGGCGCCGAGGTGCGCGTCTACGACATCAGCGCCGAGGCTCTCGCCAAGGCCGAGAATACGTTCGCCTTCGCCTCTGGCGTGCTCGAGCAGCTCGGCAGCGACACGGTGGAGGGCGGATCGGTGAGCTTCACCACCGACATCGCCGCGGCACTCAGCGGGTCGCTCTTCGTGATCGAGGCCGTGCCGGAGAAGATCGAGCTGAAGAAGACGGTGCTCGGGCAGATCGAATCGCTGGTGGGCAAGGATGTGATCATCGCGACCAACACCTCAGGAATCCCGATCACGGCGATGGCCGAATCGATGACCGTGCCCGGCCGTTTCGTGGGCATGCACTGGTCCAACCCGCCGCACCTCATCCCGATGATCGAGGTGATTCCCGGAAAGGCGACCGACGCTGCGGTCACTGACCAGCTGGTCGAGATCGTCAAGGCCTTCGGCTACCACCCGGTGATCGAGAAGGAGATCGCGGGCTTCGTCGAGAACCGAGTGTTGTATGCAATCCTGCGTGAGTGCGTGGCTCTGCTCGAAGAGGGCATCGTCACGCCCGAGGGTCTCGACACTGCGGTCAAGTGGGGCATCGGTTACAAGCTCTCGGTGATCGGCCCAACGCGACTGCTCGACATGGCAGGCATGGACATCTATGCGGCGGTCTCGAGCTACCTCAATAAGGAACTGAACTCCGACACCGAGACCCCGCAGGTCGTGACCGACATGATCGCCGCGGGCAAGCTCGGCTTCAAGACCGGCGGTGGCATGTACGAATACGGCGAGGGCGACGTCGCGGCGAAGCTCAAAGACATCACGGCCGGGCTCGTCGCCGCGCGCAAGACCCTGTCGAGCATCACCCCGGTCTGATGCTCACCTCCTCGGTCGAGAGCCTCGCCGCCGGCCTGCAGCGCACCCACGGGGCGGATGTCGATATCGCCTTTCGGGTGCGCGGCACCGGCCCCGCGGTCGTGTTGCTGCACGGCACCTCCGCGAGCCATGCCGTGTGGGAACCGATCTCGTCGGCGCTCGAATCGTCAGCCACCGTGATCGCCCTCGATCAGCGCGGGCACGGCCGAAGCGATAAACCGGCCACGGGATACACCGGGGCCGATTTCGCAGGCGACGTCCTGACGGTTCTCGACGCGCTCGACATCGACACCGCCATCGTGGGTGGCCATTCACTCGGTGCTCGCAACGCCTGGCTGGCGGGGGCGCTGCATCCGGAGCGCACCGCGGGTGTGCTCGCGGTCGAATACACCCCCTGGGTCGAGGGCGACGTTCTCGACACTCTGCACGCGCGCGTCGCCGCGGGCAATCGCGCCTTCGCCTCGGTGGATGACGTCGAGGCCTATCTGCAGGAGCGTTATCCGCTGCTGCCGACAGACGCAGTCGCGCGGCGGGCATTGTGGGGCTATCGCCAGCACGACGACGGGCTCTGGCGTCCGCTCGCCGATCCGTCGGCCATGGACCAGCTGATCGAGGGCTTTCGCACCCCGTGGTCCGTGGAGTTCGCCGCGGTCAGTGTGCCCATGATCCAGGTGCGCGGCGCCAACAGCGGCATCGTCAGCGATGCGGCGTGGCAGGCGGCCCTCGCGGCACGACCGCAGGACCGGTTCGTCGTCGACCCGACGGCCGATCACTACGTTCCCGAAGAGAACCCCATGCTGGTCGCTGCTGAACTGCGGCGCCTGCTCTCGCTCTCCTGATTTTCCCTCCGTTGCCCCCTACAGAAAGGCCCACCGTGGCGCTCTTCGTCGACAAACTCACGATCTCGAGTCCTGACATTCAGCCTCTTGCCCCCATCCCCGCCCAGTTCTCGGCGGATGGCGGCAACACGACTCCCCGCCTGGAGTTCTCGGGAGCGCCCGAGGGCACGGTCGAACTCGCCATCATCTGCCACGACCCGGACGCCCCGTTGCCCGACGGCTTCACTCATTGGACGGTCTACGGAATACCCGCCGATGCGACGTCTCTCGACCTCGCCGCCGCTGGGGTCAAGGTCGGGCCGAACGGTGCGGGCCAGGCCTCCTGGTATGGCCCGCAGCCGCCCTTCGGTCACGGGGTGCATCACTACTACTTCTGGGTCTACGCCCTCAACCGGGCAGTCACGGGCGTGCCGACGCGTGAGGAGTTCCTCGCGGACTACAGCGACGCGATCATCGAGCAGGCGCGTTTCGTCGGCACCTTTCAGCGCTGATCGTGGAGATCACCGACGCCCACATGCACGTGGGGGAGTTCCCGCTTTTCGATGTGCGTTTGGACAAGAACGGCCTTGCCGGTTACCTCGCCGACAACGGCATCGCGACGGGCATGATCTTCAACCCCGACAATGCTTTGGTGCGCGAGACGGTGCATGAGGTCGACAACGCCTTCGGGCTCTACTGGGCGAATCCCAAGAACCCGGATTGCGTGTCCGAGTTGCGGGATTACCTGGCCGATCCCAAGTTCCGGGGCGTGAAGATGCACCCGCTGCTCGACGGCTATCACCCGGACGAGCCATTCGTCTGGCCGGTGATCGAGGTGTTGATCGAGCACGGACTGCCCGCGCTGATCCATTGCGGGCACCCGATCTTCACCCTGCCCTGGAGCATCGAGGAACTGGTCACCCGATATGAGGAGGCCAGGATCATTCTCGGTCACATGGGTCACGGCAACATCGTCTACATCGACGGGGCGATCGCGGTCGCCTCGCGGCATCCGAATGTCTGGCTCGAGACCTCGGGTATGCCGATGAGCTCGAAGATCCTTGAGGCAGTGCGCCGCATCGGCAACGACCGGGTGATGTACGGGTCGGACGGCCCATTCCACCAGCCCAAGGTGGAGCAACTCAAGGTGCAGCTCGCCGGACTCGATCCAGCCGACCTGGTCGAGGTCATGGGCGGCACGGCGCAGCGGCTGTTCTTCGGGGACTGAATCACCCGGCCATGTGCCTCAGCCGCCACGATGGATGCTCACGCCGAGTCAGCTGGCAACGAACCAATCCGCAAACGACTCCGCGATCGCCAGCACCGACGCGTGAACCGGCCCGGCGGTGATCGAGGGGATGACCGACGCATCCACCACATAGCAGTTGCTGATTCCGCGCAACCGCAGGTCGGGGGTGACAGGGGTGTCGGCGGTGGCCCCCATGCTCAGGGTGCCGACCGGGTGGTGGTGCGTGATGGCGGCCCGCTGGATGAACGCGTCCACGTCACGCCGCGATGACACGGATGCGCCGGGCAGCAGTTCCTCGCGACGCCACCCTGCCATGCCTTCCGATGCCCCGACGAGCCGGGCGTGCTCGAGTGCCGCGCGGAACATCACGCGGTCGTGCTCCGTGTCGAGGTAGTTCGGGTCGATGATGGGGGCGTCGTCTGCGGAGGCGCCGCTGATGCGCAGGGACCCGCGGCTGGTCGGGTTGGTCACGCCGAACAAGAGCGTGTACGCACCGCCGGGGGCGACCTCCGCCAGCCGCGGCTGATGCACCTCGGATGCGCTGGGGCCGACGACGCAGCCGACCACGACATCCGGAGCTCCGCTCGTGGTGCCGAGCCCCGAGAGCGACAGATACGTCATCGACTCCGAGAGCTGCAGACGAGACGGGGCGACCGGGTGCGACGAGGAATAGACGTTGCCTGCTCCGAGCAGGTGGTCCTGCAGGTTGCGCCCGACCCCGGTCGACTCGATGAGCGTCTTGACTCCGGCAGGGGCGAGCACTGCCGGGTCCCCGATGCCCGAACGCATGAGCAGCAGGGGGTCGGCGAGGGATCCCGCCGACAGGATCACGACATCCGCCTCGATGAGTTCCAACGAACCACCGACCTCATACTCGACCCCGGCGATGCGGTCGCCATCGAGGATCAGCCGATCCACCGTGGCACCCTCGATGAGCGTCAGGTTGGGACGGTGGAGCACCGGGTCGAGGTAGACGTCGGAGACCGTGACGCGCTCGCCGTTGCGGATCGTGAGCGAGTTCGGCGTCGCGCCGAGCATCTCGCCGCCGTTATGGTCCGGGATGAGGGGCACACCGAGTGAAGCCCAGGCGTCGAGGTAGCTCTGCACAAGCGGGCTGCTCAGGTCGGGACCGGGCAGCAGCACCGGCAGCGGTCCGTCTGCTCCGTGAACGGCGCTGGGCCCTCCGGAAAACGACTCAGAGCGTATGAAAAAGGGAAGCAGCGACTCCCACGACCATCTGCTGTCTCCCGTCAAGTCGACCCAGCGGTCGAAGTCGGCGCGACAGCCGCGCATGTGTGCCATGGCGTGCATGAGGCTCGACCCGCCGAGGCCCTTGCCGCGCGGCCATTCGAGCGACCGCCCGGCAAGGCCCGGCTGTGGTGCGGTCTCGAAGGCCCAGTCCCAGGGCTTGCCGTAGTTGAACGGCCAGCGCCCAGGCGCACGCATGTCGGGATCGGTGACCCGACCGCCGGCTTCGAGCACGACCACGCTACGCGACGTGTCGGCAGTCAACCGGTTGGCGAGCACGCTCCCGGCGGATCCTGCTCCGATGATTAATACGTCGCAGCCAGCCATGGGTCAATTGCGCGTGTGGCCGCCGTCGACCACGAGAGTCTGGCCGGTGATCCAGCCGGCCTTCTCGGAGGCGAGGAACGCGACGGCGGGAGCGATGTCTGCTGGCAGGCCCTTGCGGTCGAAGGCCTGGGCGGGCAGCACGTAGGCGAAGCCTTCGTTGTGGGCGCTTCCGAGCACCCCCTCTGTCTCGGTCAGGCCCGGGGCGACGGCGTTGATCGTGATGCCGTCCTTGCCGACCTCGCCGGCGAGCGAACGGACGAAGCCGATCGACGCGCCCTTCGTGGCGACATAGTGCGCGAAGTTCGGGGTGCCCGCCACGAAGGTGTTCGAGGCGATGTTGACGATGCGCCCGTAGCCGGCCGCCGCCATGACGGGCGTGGTCGCCTTGGTCATGAGGAACATGCCGTCGAGGTTCACCGCCATGACTCGGCGCCACTCGGTGAAGTCGAGCTGATCCCACGGCACGAAGGGAACCAGCGCCGCGTTGTTCACGAGGATGTCGATTCGGCCGAGCTCGTCGACGACCGCCTTGGTGAATGCTGCCACCTGCTCGGGGTCGCTCACGTCGAGCTTCTTCGCGACTCCGCCGATCTCCGTGGCGACCGCGGTCGCGCCGTCGAGGTTGATGTCGGCGACCACGACTCGGTGGCCGTCTGCGGCGAGTTCCCTGGCGATGGCGGCACCGATGCCCTGTGCCGCTCCGGTGACGACGGCGACGCGCTGCTCAGTCATGTTCTACTGCTTTCTCGTGTTTTCGGGGTTGATTGGGTGGTGGGGTCAGCTGCCGCCGTAGAACTGCGGCGCGACCTTCCACTGCTCGTATGACTCGAGCTCGTGCGAAGGGTAGACGTCCGCGTCGCGGGTGCGGGCGAGGTAGTTGAGGCGTCGAATCGCCTCGACCGACTTCGTGGGGTCGAGGTGAAATCCCGCGATCCACTCCTTCTCCAGCGTCGTGCGCGTGTAGGCGGCATCACCGCAGAAGAGCATGCTGCGTTCGTTCTGCAACTCGACGAGCAGCGAGTAGTGGCCTATCGTGTGCCCGGGCGTCTCGAACAGCCACACGCCCGGCACGATCTCGTAGTCACCCGAGATCGGTCTGTAGGTGACCCCGGGGTAGTCAAACGAGACATCGGAGTAGCCGAGGCGCTCGAAGGGCTCGGGCACCTTGGCGTGACGCAGCTCCTCCTTGTGCACGAGCGTGGTTGCGTTGGTCAGGTACTTGTTGCCACCCACGTGGTCGAAGTGAAAGTGCGAGTTGATCACGATGTCGACGTCTTCGGGCTTGTAGCCGCAGAGGGCGAGTTGCGCGGGGATGGTCTGCTCGGGTGTCTGCAGCGGCAGTTCGAAGGGCAGCACGGCGTTGACGTGGTCGAGGTCGTACCCGGTGTCATAGAGGATCAGGGCGTCTGGATGCTCGATCAGTACGGAGTAGACCGGGAACCGTACCGGTGTTCCTGCATCGATGTGCCAGTGCACATCAGACGCGTCGATGACGAGGGTGCCGCCGTCGAGCAGGTACACCTTTGAATCGGTCATGGGTTCCTCCGAAAGGCCAGATTTTTTACAGTGCGTTAATTGTTCATCACAGTATGAGAAGCAGTGCGTGCTGGTCAAGGGTTGTGATGGTGTGTCCCAGCAGGTTTTTACACGACTGAAACGTGACCGCTCACGGAACGGGTGTCGGGGCCGGCGTAGCCAGGCGGTTGCCGTCTTCGAAGTGTGCCTCGTCGGAGTAGATCTCCCAGACGTAGCAGTGGTCGAGCATGGGGGTCTTGTCGAAGTCGCCGATGCAGGTGGCATCTTGATATCGCGCCTTGCCCTTGAGGTCGTAGAACACACGGCACAGCACCTTCCAGGTTCCTGGCGGGGCCACCGATGGGTCGTTGAACAGGTGTTCCGAAGGGGTCCAGCAGGCGGTCGAGCTCACAGTGCCGCCCTCGAGCTTCAGCGCGAGCGGCGCCGCCTCCCCGAGTTGGCTGAAGGCCGCGGCATCCTGTGGCACCGCAACCACGTTGGTCGGCACGGGCGATGGGCCGCTCGTCGACGTCGAAGGGGGAGACGACACACCGGCCGTCTGGGCGGCACTGCAGCCTGTGAGAACAAGCGCGGCAGCAAGGCAGGTCACGACTAGGGGCACTGCTCGGGTCACCGGATTCATCCATTCATTAAGCGGTGTGGTCATTAAGGTTACGTTTCGACTCTGTAAAAACACGTTCTCACCCGTTGACCATCGGGTCGTTCTTCTCATAGTGTCAGCTACCACCCGCACAATGTGAGAAACGTTGGCACCCCGCCAGACCAGATCACCTATCGAGAGGAACGCATTTCTCATGCACAGCCCCACCTCTTTCGCCCGCCGGTCGCTTGCGGCCACAAGGGCAGTACCCCTGATTGCCGTGGTCGCGGTCGCGGCCCTGCTCACCGGATGCGCTGGCCGAGGCACTGCCCCGGCCAACACCTCTGCGAAGAGCGACTTCACCACTGTCACGATCGTCACTCCCGCCACTGAGTCCGACCACGGTTGGAACCAGATGGGTCTCGCCGGAGCAAAGGCCGCAGCCAAGGCGACCTCGCTCACGCTCACGAGCGACACCAACGTCGGCTACGACAACACCCAGACGATCCTCACCCAGGCCGCGCAGAAGTCGGGCGTGGGCTTCGTGATCGCCCACGCCAGCGGATTCGGCCAGGCGGCGGCGTCTGCCAACGCCAAGACCGGCGTGCCATTCCTCATCACCGACGTGCCGACGGCCCAGGTCAAAGACAAGATCGGCGTCATCACTTTCAGCGCCCAGCAGGGTGGCTACCTGGCAGGCATCGCCGCCGCCATGACGACGAAGACCAACAAACTGGGCATCGCGATCTCGGCCGACGACGTGAACTGGTTCACGATGTCGGGCGGCTTCATCGCCGGCGCCAAGAGCGTCAACCCGTCGATCCACGTTGATGTCGCATACATCGGCGCAGCCGCCTACGACGATTCGGCGGGCGGTAAGAAGGTCGTGCAGCAGCTCATCGCGGCGGGCGACGACGTCATCTTCGGCATGGGAGACGGGGCGACCGTCGGCTATGTCGCAGCAGTCGATGAAGCCAACCAGGCTGGCAACAAGGTCAAGTACATTGCCGACATCGGTGACGTCTCCGACCTCGTGACCAACCCCAACGAGGTCCTCACCTCGGTGCTCTGGGTCTTCGACGGCGCATACAGCCAGGCGATCAATGACATCAAGGCAGGCAAGTTCGCCACGGCTCCCTACAACCTCGACCTGAAGAACGGGGGAATCAAGCTGCAGAAGACCGCAGACATGACCTCTGACATCACGGCAGCCACGACGAAGGCACAGAAGGGCATCGAGGATGGCAGCATCACCGTTCCCGACACGTCGACCAAGGCAGACCTGACCGCCTTGCTCAACGGATAGCACGTAGTAAACGGGGGGCCGGGCGGCCCAATCTCGAGCCGCCCGACCTCCCCTCTGCTCCATCAACACCTCGAAGGGCCCCCAACCGCGATGTCAGCATCCCCCACGCTCGCCCCAGCGGCCGGAGTCATCTCTCTCAGCGGCATCACCAAGGCATTTCCGGGCGTGATCGCCAACGACGACATCTCGCTCGACATCCTCAACGGCCAGGTGCACTGCCTCCTCGGCGAGAACGGGGCGGGCAAGTCGACGCTCATCAGCATCCTGGCGGGCATGCAGTTTCCCGACTCCGGGTCGATCGCGATCGACGGCGTGCCCGTCACGATCGGCTCGCCCAAGGCGGCGATGAAGTTCGGCATCGGCGTTGTGCACCAGCACTCCACGCTCGTGCCGTCTCTCACGGTGCTCGAGAATCTGATGCTCGGCGAGGGCGGCCTGATGCTCAAAGAGAAGCGGGCGGCCTCGCGGCTCGAAGAACTCTCGGGCCTGCTCGGCGCCTCGATCGACCCGAACATCCTCGCCAGCGACCTTGCCCTCGGGCAGCAACAGCAGGTCGAGATCGCCAAGGCGATGTGGACGGGCTCGCGGCTCCTGATTCTCGACGAACCCACCTCGATGCTCACGCCGTCGGCCATCGAGAGCCTGGGCGAGAGCATGAGCCGCCTCAAGGCAGAGGGCCTCGGCATCGTCTTCATCACGCACAAACTGCGCGAGGCCTACACGATGGGCGATTGCGTGACGGTGCTCCGCGGAGGGCGCAAGGTGGGCGAGCTCACTCCCGAGCGCATGAAGAGCCTCACCGAAGCCGAGGCGCAGGCAGAGATTCTTCGCGCGATGTTCGGCGATGACCTCGCGGCGGCCGGCAGCATCGAGTCTGCGGCCGAACTCGCGGGCGCCACCGAGGCCGCCCCCGAGGCCTCGCGGGTCGACGTCACGGGCAGACCGGTGCGTCTGCAGGTAGCCGGCGTCACCAGTGTCGGCAAGTCGATGGATGTCTCGGTCACCGACATCTCCTTCTCCATTCACGAGGGCGAGATCTTCGGTATCGCGGGAATCGACGGCCACGGCCAGGCGGGTCTCGCCGAGGTGCTCTCCGGCCAGCGCGCGATCGCCAGCGGCACCATCTCACTCGAGGGAGCAGACATCACGCGGCTCGGGGTGCGTTCCCGCCAGGAGAAGGGCGTGCGCTATGTCACGGACGACCGCCTGCACGAGGGAACCGTCGGCAACCTCAGCGTGGCCATCAACCTCCTGCTCAAGCGCATCGGCATGGCGCCGTTCTGGCGCTTCGGCCAGATCAACAAGACGGCGGTGAACGACGAGGCGAAGCGGCTCATCACGCAGTACACGATTCGAACTCCGTCGCCGAGTACGCGGGTGGGCACACTGTCTGGGGGCAACATCCAGAAGGTGCTGCTGGCTCGCGAACTGGGGCACGGAGCACGCGTCGTGGTGGTGAACAAGCCAACCTACGGGCTCGACCTCAAGTCGGTGCGGCTCGTGCACGACCTGCTGCGGGCATTCGCCGCAGACGGCGGATGCGTCGTGCTGATCTCCACCGAACTCGATGAACTGATCGAGCTCTCCGACCGCATCGGTGTGATCTCGAGGGGCAGCATCGTCGGCACGGTCCAGAACGACGGAGGGCCGGACGTCGCGGAGCGCGTCGGCCATTACATGATCGGAGGCAGGGCGCATGACAACGACTGACACCTCGACCGAGAGCCCCGACGGCATTACGACGGAGATCACCCCGCTCGAGGACGAGGCAGAACTGGTCACCAGTCGCTCGTCGTCGGGGCGGCGCGCCATCGATATCGTCGTGCGCTCAATCGTGCCGATCGTGCTCGCGCTCATCGTGGCGGCGCTCATCCTTCTCGCCCTGGGCAAGAACCCGCTCCAGTTCTACGGCGCGATCATCGAGAACGGGCTCGTCGGCCAGAACTGGGAGAACAGTCTCGTCATGATGACGCCGCTTCTGCTGGTGGCGATCGGCCTCATCGTGGTGTTCCGCGGCCAGCTGTGGAACCTCGGCTACGACGGGCAGTTTCTGCTCGGCGGTGTCGTCGTCGCCGGCCTCGCTCCGCAGCTCATCGCGGCCACGTCGCCCGGCATCGCCTACCTGGTGCTCACGCTCGCCGCGATCGCGGTCGCGGCGGCATGGACCATCATCCCGGCCTGGCTCAAGGCCTTCTTCGGAACGAACGAGATCATCACCACGATTGTCATGTCGACGATCGGCGTGGGCCTCACCAACATCCTGATCGAGTACGTCTTCCAGAACCCCGCTGTGCGCACCCCGCAGAGCCGGGCAATCGATCCCGGCGACATGCTGCCCTACATCCCGGGCACGCAGGTGCCGATCGGCCTCATCGTTGCGCTGCTCGTCGCCGTGATCTTCCAGTTCGTGCTCAGTCGCACGTCGTTCGGCCTTCGGCTCGATGTGTTCGGGTCGAGCGCGAAGGCGGCGCGCCATGTTGGCATCAATTCGCGCACGATGACAATCGTGCTCTTTCTCATCAGCGGCGGGTTGATCGGCTTGGCCGCATCGATGGACATCTTCGGTCAGTGGGGCTACATGCGCACCAACTGGAATCCGTCGTACGGCAATGCGATCATGCCCTTCGTGTTCCTCGCCAGGCTCAGCCCGGTGGGGGCGATCCCGTTCATCGCCTTCTACTCGGTCTTCGCGACCGGTGGCACGATCGCCGCCCAGGAGTCGGGAGTCTCCGTCGACTTCCTGCAGATCGTCGTCGCGCTGATCCTCGTGTTCATGACCGTCACCGAGTACGTCGGCACCAAGCGCGATCTCGGGCAGAGCTACCTCCCAGACGAGCTGAAGGATGCGATGAGAAAGCCCCTCAACGCCCTCACCGGAAGGATGCGCAAGTGACCGATCTGCTGACCCCGACTTTCATCGCGGCCTTCATCATCGCCTGCCTGGCGGGCACGGTGCCGCTCATGCTCGCGTCAATCGGCGAGACCGTCGGCGAGCAGTCCGGGGTGCTCAACCTCGGCATCGAGGGCATGATGCTCATGGGCGCCTATT
Source organism: Lacisediminihabitans profunda (assembly GCF_008040105.1). Lineage (GTDB taxonomy): Bacteria > Actinomycetota > Actinomycetes > Actinomycetales > Microbacteriaceae > Lacisediminihabitans > Lacisediminihabitans profunda. Next base: position 328,339 of record NZ_VRMG01000008.1, on the reverse strand, counting down.
TCGGCTACGTCGTCGCCCTCACCACGCACTCAACGTGGCTCGGGATGCTGGGCGGACTTCTTGCGGGCGCGATCACCTCGCTCGTGCTGCTGGTTCTCAACGTCTGGCTCGGGTTGAACCAGATTGTGCTCGGCATCGCGATCACCGCTGCCGGCGGCGGAATCACCACGGTGCTCTATGACCAGATCTATTCGAAGACGTCGCCCCGCATCCCGACCGACAACTGGAAGGTCCCGGGGCTCTCCGACATCCCGGTGGTGGGCCACTCGCTCTTCAGCCAGCCCGCGATGTTCTGGGTGTCGCTGCTGCTCGCGGTGATCATCGCGTGGTTCCTCGTGCGTACCAACTGGGGGCTGAGCATCCGTGCCGCCGGCCAGAAGCCGTCGTCGCTCGACGCGGCGGGAGGCAGCGTCATGCGCACGCGTTCCCAGGCGGTGTTGCTCGGCGGCATGCTCTCCGGCCTCGGCGGTGCCTATCTCTCGGTGCTCGCGACGAACGCGTTCACGCCGTTCATGACGAACGGGCTGGGCTATATCGCAATCGTCGTGACCATGCTGTCCCGCGGCAAGATCCTGCGGGTCGTCATCGTCTCGCTGCTCTACGGCCTCACGATCGCGGTCGGCACCGTGCTGCAGTTGACGAGCCTCGACGTGCCGACCGACCTCATCACCATGCTGCCGTACATAGTCGTCATGATCGTGCTGCTGATCTTCGGCCGCGACGTGAACAACTCTCCCGTGCTCGGCGCGCCATATACGCGCGGCGCTCGCTGACCGTCACCTCGTTCCCTCACAGAAAGGACCACCATGGTTCAGTTGGATTTCACCCTCTCCGCGGGCCCGACCGTCGCGACTCCGCGCACGCTCGCGGCCCTCGGTATGCCGATCACCTATCACTACGACCCGGACTTTCTCGAGGCGTTTCGGCGCACCGAGCGCAAGGTGGCCGAGCTGTTCCGCACGACCAACGACATTGTGCTCATGCAGGGCGAGGCCATCGTGGGTCTCGAGGGTGCTGCACGTTCGCTCGTGAGCCCAGGCATGCACGTGCTCAACCTCGTGCAGGGTGTGTTCGGGAAGGGAATGGGCTACTGGCTCACCGACTTCGGCGCCGTGCTGCACGAGATCGAGGTGGCCTACAACGAGGCCGTCGATCCAGCGGCTGTGGAGGAGTACCTCGACGCTCATCCTGAGATCGAGCTCGTCACGCTCGTGGCATCCGAGACCCCATCGGGCACCGTGACCGATGTCTCGCGCATCGGCCCGATCTGCCGCGCACGTGGTGTGCTCACCCTCGTCGACACCGTCTCTGGCGTGGGGGGAATGGAGTTTCTCACCGACGAATGGGGCTTGGACGTCTGCGTCGCGGGCGCCCAGAAGTGCCTCGGTGGCCCTCCCGGCGTCGCGCTGGTGACCGTGAGCGCGGGAGCCTGGCAGTCGATGCTCGCCAACGAACGCGCGCCGCGATCCTCCTACCTGTCTCTTATCGACTGGAAGACGAAATGGCTCGAGGGAGGTGTTTTTCCGTACACGCCGTCGGTCTCCGACATGCACGGCCTTGAGGCCTGCCTCGATCAGGTCCTGGAGGAGGGCGTGGACGCCTCCATCGCCCGCCACTTCGCGTCGGCGGACGTGGCGCGCGCGGGAGTGCGTGGAATGGGCCTCGAACTCTGGCCGGCAAGCGACGATATCGCCGCGTCGTGCGTGACGAGCGTGCGACTGCCCGATGCCGTCGACCACATTGAGGTTCGCACGCATGTTCGCGAACACTACGGCGTGATGCTTTCCAGCGGCCAAGGTGCCGGAAACCTCATTAGGATTGCTCACATGGGTCCTACCGCCAGCGGACTTCATCCCGTGGTCGGCATTGCCGCGCTCGGGCGGAGCCTGGTCGATCTCGGGCAGCCCGTGAACGTCGGCGACGGCGTCGAGGCGGCTCTCGCTGTGCTCAGCAATCAACAGTGAAGGGCAACGACGTGTTCCTTCGGGCTATGACGATGACCAAGACTCAGGGAGGTGCCGACGATGGCATCACAGCGAACTAAGGGAGTGGACAGTGCGCGCCGCGTGCTTGAGATCCTCCTCCAATTCAGCCAGAGCAAGCCAGAGTTGACCGTAGACGAGATCATCGAGGTGCACGGCATTTCATTGCCTAGCGCCTACCGCTATCTCTCCCTTCTGCGTGAGATGTACCTCATCGAAGAGCGTGGCAAGGGCTCCTACGTGCTCTCGCCGGAGATCCTGCAACTGGCCCAGGCCGCCGAACGTACGCTCGACTATCGCGTCGAGGCGCAGCCCGTGCTCGACCGTCTCTCGGCGTCGACGAACGAGACGGCGCTCTATCTTCGTCAGCTCAACGATGCTGCGGTATGTCTCGCGATCTCGGAGTCTGACCACGCCATCAACATCTCCTTTCAGCCGGGCCACGTCATGCCGCTCCACGCCGGAGCGGCTGCGAAGGTGCTGCTCGCCGGATTCTCCAAGACCCGCCGTGCGCAGTACCTCGACCGACTCGAGCCGGCGTTGGAGCCCGCTGCTCGCGAACGACTCGACGACGAGCTCACGGCGCTGCGCGGCTCACGTTTCGCCGTAAGTGAGGGTGAAGTCGACGAGGGCGTGTGGGCCTGTGCCGCGCCGGTCTACGCGCGTGGGCAGCTCATCGGGGCCGTCTCTGTCGTGGCGCCGGCATACCGCGTCGGCGAAGACGCGCGAGCGAGCATCGGTGCCTCCGTGCGCGCCACTGCGCAAGAACTCGAGGCCGTGCTCGCCGACGTCCACTGAACCTAAAAGGGAGCCCGCGGGAGCCTCGGGCTGGATCCGGTTCCCTGGGGTGAGAGCCGTCCTGACGCAGTCCAGATACCCCGGCTTCTAGTCGGCAAGGCCCCCGGGTTCCCGGGGGTTTTCTCGTTGAGGAGGCCGGACGAGATCAGCCGAGCATGACGTTCGGCATCCTCTGACCCGGGGCACGCGAGGCGAGGCAGGCGCCCCTCGAAGTGCGAGATCACGACAGGCGCGGGAGGCGGCCTGAGGGCTCGCGGAGAATTCGCTCGTGCGGCGGAGGGCGGGCCGGGTGCACTCGGCCCGTGCGCTCGAGGGTCTGCCATCGAGTCTCGGTCGTGACGAAGACTGTCACAATACTTGTAGATGCAACCAATTTGGGTTACATTAGTTGAACCGACAACTAAAGACCCGCGGGTCTCACAACAAGGGAGCAGTTACATGACGAACGTCACCATCTTCGGTACCGGCAACATGGGTACAGCCATTGCGAGCGTTCTGGCCGCCGGCGGTGCCTCGGTCGAGCACATCGGGTCAGAGGGCCAGGGCACCATCACGGGCGACATCGTCGTGCTTGCCGTCCCGTATCCGGCTCTCAACGTCATCGCCACTACCTACGCCGAGCAACTCGCCGGCAAGATCGTCGTCGACATCACCAACCCCGTCGACTTCTCGACCTTCGACTCCCTTGTCGTGCCGGTCGGCAGCTCCGCTGCCGCCGAACTCGCGAAGGTGCTGCCTTCATCGAAGGTGCTCAAGGCGTTCAACACGAACTTCGCCGCCACCCTCAGCTCGAAGAAGGTCGGCTCCGTCGACACGACCGTGCTCATCGCCGGCGACGACGAGACTGCCAAGCAGACACTCGCCGGGCTCGTGACGGCCGGAGGCGTCCGCGCCGTAGACGCGGGTTCACTCAAGCGCGCCCACGAGCTCGAGGCGCTCGGCTTCCTGCAGCTCGCCCTCGCCGCCGGCGAGAAGATCAGCTGGACGGGCGGCTTCGGGCTCATCAGCTGACCCGAGTCTCTTGACGCGGCGAGGGCGGGCCCCCTGTGGTGCCCGCCCGCCGTCGTGCCCGGTTTCCGCCTATTCCGTGTTGCCCGATATCTTCACCGAGGAGCCGATAGTCCGATGAACACCCTGCTGCGCGATGTGCGTTCTCCCGGATGGGCGGTCGACACCATCGCCGAACCAGCTGTCGTTGTCCTTCTGCACGGTTTCGGCTCCAACGAACATGACCTCACCGGCCTCGTTCCCGCGCTTGGGCTGGGCTTGCCGTGGGCATCCCTTCGCGCGCCCGTCGAACTCGGCAACGGCGGCGCCGCCTGGTTCTCGATCACGACGCCCGGAACCCCCGAGCCCCAGATGGTGGCCGAGGCGACCGAGGTGATCTGGGCATGGGTCGACGCGAACCTGGATGCCGCCACCAGGGTGGTGCCGATCGGGTTCTCGCAGGGTGGCCTGATGGCCAGCCAGCTTCTGCGAACGAGACCCGGGCGAGTACTGGCACCGGTCGTGCTCGGCGGATTCGTCCAGGGGGCAGCTCAGCCCGGAGATGCCACCCTCGCCGTGAGTCTCCCGCCCGTGTTCTGGGGGCGCGGTGCCGAGGATCGGGTCATCGGAGAACCCGCGATCGCCCGAACCAGTGCCTTCCTGCCGCACCACTCCACCCTCGTCGAGCGAGTGTACGCGGGTCTGCGGCATGGCATCGATGCGGCCGAGATCGACGACGTGAGAGCGTTTCTCTCGACCCATGTCGGAATCGGTGCGATCAGAGGCTGATGGGCTTCACCGTACCGTTCGAGAGGGGGGGGCGAGCTCCGCGCGGCAGCGCCTGGGCGATGCCACCTCACCATCGGCGCGAACCAGGTGAAGGGTCGTTCCCGAGGAGTTCACAAAGACCGCTCTGACGCGGTACCGTATTTGATCGGGCGTCACGGAACCGGTGACCGCTGATCGTGGACACTCCGTCACCGTCGACAGCCGGCGGCGTGATGAGGAGCTCAAGTGAACACGATGATGGCGTTGCGAGCGCACAGCCGCGGGGGTCCCGAGACACTGGTCTACGAGACGGCCCCGGTGCCCGTCGCCGCGGCGGGGGAGGTGCTCGTTGAGGTTCACGCGGCCGCCATCACCTTCACCGAGCTTGACTGGGATGAGACGTGGCGCTCGGAGGACGGCCGCGACCGGACGCCGATCATCCCCTCGCACGAGGTGTCTGGGGTGGTCGTCGGCCTCGGCGACGGGGTGGACCGCTTCGCGATCGGTGATGAGGTGTACGGCCGCATCGGCTTCAACCGAAACGGCGCCGCGGCCGAGTATGCCGCCGTGCCGGTGGCCGATCTCGCGCTCCGTCCGCTCTCGGTGAGTCACGTCGAGAGCGCCACGATTCCCCTTGCGGCGCTGACCGCCTGGCAGGCCCTCGCCGACCATGCCGAGCTGCGGCCCGGCGAACACGTCGTGGTTCTGGGAGGGGCCGGCGGCGTTGGGGCGTTCGCCGTGCAGCTCGCGAGACACTTCGGGGCCACGGTGAGTGCGACGGCGCGGGGCACCGACCTCGACTTCGTGCTCGGCCTCGGGGCCGACGTCGTGCTCGACTACCTGAACGCGAACGAGAACAATCTGCTCGATCCGGCCGACGTGCTGATCGACGCCGTCGGGGGACCGGCTCGAGAACGGGCCATCCGGTTGGTGCGCCCGGGCGGCCGCTTCGTCACCTTCAGCCAGCCCGTGGATGACGCCCTCACGGGGGGTCGTGACCTGCGGACCTACTTCTTCATCGTCGAAGCCAACGAGCCCGAACTGGCCACGATCGCATCGCTCGTCGATTCGGGCGAGCTTCGGCCGACGGTGGCGAGGGTCTATCCCCTCTCGGAGGGGCGCGCGGCGTACGCGGAGGGCGCCCGGCTGCACGGGCCGGGAAAGACAGTTCTTCGGGTGCGTTAGCGCCGGAGGGCGCCCGGCTGAATCGACCGTGACGACGAACTCCTCGTCGGCCAGCAGACGGATGCGGCGCCGTCAGGATCGCGTCCGCGACCAGTTCCGTTCCCGCGGCCGCACCGTGTACTGAATCGGCGTCGTCCGGTGGCGGCCCGGGCCCCCGAGGAACGAGCGCCCGGGCCGGTCGAGCTAGCTTTCCAGCTGCGCATCCAGGGTGATCTCGACTCCGGTGAGCGCCTTGCTCACGGGGCAGGTGGCCTTGGCCTCGGCCGCGGCGGCGAGGAAGGTCGCGCTATCGATGCCGGTCACCTCTCCGCGAACGGTCAGGTGGATGCCGGAGAGGTGGAAGCCACCGGCCGGGTCCGCTCCCAGACTCACGTCGGCCTTCACGTCGAGGGCCTCCACGGTGCCGCCGGCCGCGCCGAGAACGGCGGAGAACTGCATGGCATAGCACGCCGAGTGGGCGGCGGCGAGAAGCTCTTCGGGGCTGGTGAAGCCGTTGGCGGACTCGGCGGCGCGCTTCGGGAACGACACGTCATAGGTGCCGAGCTTCGAGCTGGAGAGTTCGACCTGACCCCCACCGGTCTCGAAGCTGCCGTTCCAGGCGGTGCGTGCGGTGCGAGTGGGCATGGTGTGCTTCTTTCTGTCGGGCCGGCAGTGCGGCCGTGGTGGGAAGGGTGAGTCAGTGGGAGGCGCGCACGTGATCGGCGACAGCGGTCACCTGTGTCACGAGGGCCTTCAGTTCGTCGAGCCGCAGTCCCGTCGCAGCACAGACCTGCTCGGGGATTCGAGCCGCCAGGTGGCGGAGTGCATTGCCCGCGTCGGTCAGCGAGACCTCAACGCTCCGCTCGTCATGCGGGAGGCGATTCCGGGCAATCAGTCCGGCCTTCTCGAGCCGTCGAAGCAAGGGGGAGAGGGTGCCGGAGTCGAGGTGCAGCCGATCCCCGAGCCCGGATACCGACATCGGGCCGCTCTCCCAGAGCACAAGGAGCGCGAGGTATTGCGGGTAGGTGACACCGAGGGGGTCGAGCAACTCCCGATAGCGCGCGGTGAGGGCGTGGGAGGCGTTGTAGAGCGCGAAACAGACCTGCCCGTCGAGGGCGAGGATGCTGTCCTGGGTCGCGGTCATGAGTACGACACTAACACGTTGTACACAACTAAAATGTGCACAATGTAACTACGCCGGCGCCATTTTCGCGGCTCTGCCCGGCTTCGCGCCGGGCTGCGAACGGGCCGATCAATACCCCGACTTGGCAGACTTGATCTCGTCACCGCTCGGAGACACGACGTACCAAATGCCGCCCACGCCCTGTCCGTTGATGTCGCCGGGGGCCTTGTCCTGAGCGAAGGTGTAGATCGGTCGCCCGTTCACGGTGACCTGCTTGCCCCCCTCGACGCCGGTGATGGTCCCGATCTTTCCGGTGATGCCGCTGACCTGCGGCGTGGCCGACTTCGAGGTGATCGCGGGCCACAGCGAGGCGCACTGTCCGGTGCAGGCGCTCGACCCGGAGTTGGGAGTGTCCTTGTCGAAGACGTAGGCCGTCAGGCCCGTGCCGTCCACGATGACCTTGCCGAGGGTGGTCGTGCCGACGGCGATATCGGCGCTTGCCGTGGCCGGCGCCGGTGACGAGGACGACTGTGCGGATCCGTAGGCGCCGGATGACGTTCCGGACGATGCGCACCCGGCCAGGGCCAGCGCCACCAGCGCCGCGCCGAGGAGGCTGGAAGTGGTTGTTGTCTTCACGATGAGTCCCTTCTGGAATGGGGTGCGTCACGCAAGAACGCAATCGCATCGGCGGAAGTTGGCCGCTACCGATACGACGAGACTCACGCCCTCCCGGTTCAGCGGTCGACGCGTCAGGCGGCGATATCCCGGCGACGAAAGCCGACCACCGCGAGCGCGACGAGCACGGCGGTGGTCGTGACCGAGACGAGAACACTCGGCAGATCAACCCCCTCGCGCAGAGGATCACCGCCGATGTACTGGTAGAACGGCGACAGTTTCTGCAGAGGTTCGAGCCAGTCGACGAGTGGGGCAAGGGCGTTCACGGCGTAGGCGACCACAGCGAGAGCGGCCGGGATTCCCCGGCTGAGCCCCGCCCACCCCGTCCAGCCCGATAGCGCGAGGGCCAGGCTCCCGAACACCACTCCGAGCATGGCCAGATGCAGCATGGCGGCGGCAACATTGCCCACGGGCAGGTCCATGCCGGTGATTTGACCTTCGGCCACGAGCGCGGTGCCGGTGACCGCCGCGAGAAGGAAGGTGCCGACCGCCATGGCGGCGAACTTGTCGAGCACGACACGGCTTCGGCGAATCGGATTGGCGAGCAAAAGGTCCATCGTGTGGTGTTCTTCTTCGCCGCCGATGGCGGCAACGGCGGCGCCGATCGCGTAGAGCAACACCACCGCCGGTCCGAGGAACGACATCAACTCCACTTGGAGGTAGCCGACGGGAGTCGACATGTCCGCCCCCGACGACGCGAAGAGCGAGCGGATGGCCTCCGGCATCTGGTCCAGGAAATCACCCACCGACGGCTGGTCTCGCACGCTCGGCCAGATCGCGACGTACATCCCCACGATGAGCACGAGGGACACCGACCACCAGGCGAGGCTGCGGCGCTGGTCGCGAAGAGTCTTGGCGAAGACGCTACGAAGCATCGGTCGCCTCCCGCGCGTAGTAGCTCATGAAGGACTCGTCGAGGTCGGCCTCCGCGCACTCGAAGTCCTCCACCGAGTGTTCGGCCACCCGCTTCAGTAGCCCGTCGAGCGCCCACTGGGGGGCGCTGCACTGCAGGGTGCGGTCCGTCACCACGAGACCCTGAAGGCCTGGCAACGCGGAAAACCGGTCGACTGGCACCGGGTCGACGAAGCTCGCGCGCACCCGGTGCAGCGACTTCGCGCGCAGTTCATCGAGTCTCTCCACGGCGATCAGTTGCCCGAGTCGGATCACTCCGATCCTGTCAGCCACACGCTGGACCTCCCCGAGCACGTGCGAGGAGAAGAGCACGGATCCACCTCGTTCGGTGTGGCTCCGCAGCATGGCGTGGAACGCCTGCTGCACGAGCGGATCGAGGCCGCTCGTCGGCTCGTCGAGGATGAGCAGACGGGGCTCCGACATGAGTGCGAGAACGATGCTGAGCTTCTGCCGATTGCCCCGGGAGAGTGCGCCGGCGGGGCGGTCGAGGTCAAGATCGAGGTCCGCCGCGAGGACGGCACCCCTGGCGTCGTCCTCGCGGTGCCGCAGATGGGCGAAATAGTCGATGTGCTGCCGGCCCGTGAGACGGCGGTAGAGCGCGGACTCTCCCGGAACGTACCCGACCAGGCGGTGCACCGCGACCGATTCCCGCCAGCTGTCGAGCCCGAACACGCGCGCCGTGCCGGAACTCGGTCGAAGCATCCCCAGCAGGATCCGGATGGTTGTGGTCTTTCCCGCGCCGTTCGGACCCAGGTAGCCGAACACCTCGCCCGGCTCGATGGTCAGACTCACGCCCTCGAGAGCCACGCTCGTACCGAACCGCTTTCGCAGGCCGGACAGGCGCACCGGCAAGTCCTCGTCCATGGCCTGAGGGTAGTCAGCCGGCGGGAGACGGGCAGGGGCTTTGGACCCGACTCTCGCCACCACTGGCGTCCCGTGCCGCCACCGCGGGCGCGTGGCCCTCGATCGATTGACTTGTTCTCGTCTCGTGTGATTCCATGACTCAAAGCGTTTCCCGTGGGGCAAGCACTAAGAGGCAGTGGTGAGTGATTCGCGGATAGCCAAGGCGACCGTCGACGAGTTCGAGCACGCGGATCGGGCGACGAATTCCGCCGCTGTTCCGCAGGTGTCGCTGCGTGCGCTTCGCAAGACCTTCGGCGCGGTCACGGCGGTCGACGGCATCGACCTCGACATCGCGGATGGCGAGTTCTTCGCCATGCTCGGCCCATCCGGCTCGGGCAAGACGACGGTCTTGCGGATGATCGCCGGCTTCGAGCAGCCGACCTCCGGGTCCGTCTTCCTGGGCGGCGTCGATGCTACGACGCTCCCGCCGTTCCGTCGAGACGTGAACACGGTCTTCCAGGACTACGCGCTCTTTCCGCACATGACCGTCGCCCAGAACGTGGAGTACGGGCTGCTCGTGCACCGGGTGCCCAGGGCGGAGCGGGCCCGCCGCGTGGGGGAGGCCCTCGACATGGTGCGGCTCGGCGAGCACGGAAGGCGCAAGCCGACGCAACTGTCCGGTGGCCAGCGCCAGCGGGTCGCCCTCGCCAGGGCCCTGGTCAACCGGCCCCGGGTGCTGCTGCTCGATGAGCCGCTCGGCGCGCTCGACCTCAAGCTCCGCGAGCAGATGCAGCTCGAACTCAAGGCGATCCAGCGCGAGGTGGGAATCACATTCCTCTTCGTTACCCACGACCAGGATGAGGCCCTCACCCTCTGCGACCGCCTCGCCGTGTTCAACAACGGCCGCATCGAACAGGTCGGTCGGGCCGAAGAGGTCTACGAGAACCCGGCCACCCAGTTCGTCGCCGGGTTCGTCGGCTCGTCGAACGTGATCAGCGGGGCGGCGGCCCGCGCGATCGTCGGCCGAGACGGCGCCTTCGCCGTGCGCCCGGAGAAGATCGCCGTCGCCCCGAGCGGCTCGGCCACGGCCCCCGGCTCGCTCACCGTCGCGGGAGTCGTTCAGGACGTCGTCTACGCGGGGTCCACCACCCGCATCGTCGTCGCCGGCCCGGAGGGGCTCATCCTCACCGCGACGGTCCTCAACGCGCACAGCCCGGACGGCGGGGTCGTACGTCGCGGCGACCCGATCGGACTGACCTGGCACGAGAGCGCCATGCGGAGCATCACCGTCTGAATCCCCGACCCACCACAGCACGACCCGAGAGAGGTGCCCCATGAAGAGAAGATTTCTGGCGCTGAGTGCAGGCGCCGTAGCGCTGACGACCGCCATGCTGTTCACCGGTTGTTCGACGTCTACGCCGAGCACGAGTTCGCAGGGTGCGCCGCCGCCCAAGGTCGCCATGCTGCAAAAACTTGGCGCCGGCGAGGGACAGCTCAATCTCGTCGCCTGGGCGGGGTATGCCGAAGACGGGTCGAACGACCCGACTGTGGACTGGGTGCACCCGTTCGAGCAGCAGAGCGGCTGCAAGGTCAACACGACCATCGGCGACACCTCGGATGCCATGGTTCAGCTCATGCGCACCGGACAGTACGACGGAGTGTCCGCCTCCGGCGACGCCACGCTCCGGCTCGTCTACGCGGGCGATGTCGCCCCGGTGAACACGAAGCTCGTGCCCAACTACGCGACGATCTCACCGTTCCTGAAGGACAAGTCGTGGAACTCGGTGAACAAGCAGATGTACGGCATCCCGCACGGCTGGGGGGCCAATCTCCTGATGTACAACCCGAGCGTCGTGACCCCGGCCCCCGACTCCTGGTCGGTCGTCTTCGACAAGTCCAGCGCCTACAAGGGCAAGGTCACCGCCTACGACTCCCCGATCTACATCGCGGATGCCGCGCTGTACCTGATGACGAAGGACCCGTCCCTCGGCATCAAGGACCCGTACTCCCTCACCCAGAAGCAGCTCGACGCCGCCGTTAAAGTGCTGACGGAGCAGGCCGGCAACGTCGGCGAGTACTGGGCCGACTACACCAAGGAGGTGCAGGCCTTCGAGTCCGGCACCTCGGTGGTCGGCACGACGTGGCAGGTGATCGCCAACCTGGTCAACTCCGACGCGAAGGTCAAGGTGGACACGGTCGTGCCCAAGGAGGGCGCCACCGGCTGGTCGGACACGTGGATGGTGTCGGCCAAGGCCAAGCACCCCAACTGCATGTATAAGTGGATGGACTACATCACGAGCGCGAAGGCCAATGCCCAGGTCGCCGAGTGGTTCGGCGAGGCGCCCGCGCAGACCCTCGCCTGCAAGCAGACCTCGGACCCCGCGTTCTGCACCACCTTCCACGCGCTCGACTCGGCCTACGCGTCGAAGATCCACTACTGGACCACCCCGCAGAAGCAGTGCGTGGACGGCAGCGGCAAGAGCGACTGCACGACCTACGCCCAGTGGGTTGACGCGTGGCAGAAGATCAAGGGCTAGCGGTGGCGCGGCCGGTCGCCCCTCGCGACCGGCGCGGCGCCCTCACGGCGTTCTTCGCCACCAGGCCGAAGACCAGACTGGTGCTCCTGTTGGGCGCGCCGATGCTCTGGCTGGTCGTCATGTACCTCGGCTCGATCGCGGTCATGCTGCTCTCGGCGTTCTGGAGCGTGGACGGGTTCACCGGCAAGGTCGTGCAGTCGTACTCGCTCGCGAACTTCGCCGAGCTCTTCACCAATCCGCTCTACGGCACGGTCGCCCTGCGCACACTGCTCATCGCGGTCGGCGTCACCGTGATCGACGCCGTGATCGCGCTGCCCCTCGCGCTCTACATGGCGAAGGTCGCCTCGCCTCGGGTGCGCATCATCCTCGTGGTTGCCGTCACGACGCCGCTCTGGGCGAGCTATCTCGTGAAGGCCTACGCGTGGCGGGTTCTGCTCGCCCCCAATGGACCCATCGACTGGGTGAGCGGCGGAAACTCGCCGGGGTACGGCCTCCCCGCGACCGTGATCACCCTCGCCTACCTCTGGCTGCCGTACATGATCATCCCGGTGTTCGCCGGGTTCGACCGGGTGTCAGACTCGCTGTTCGAGGCGAGCTTCGATCTCGGCGCCGGGGCCTGGCGCACCCTCCGATCGGTGGCGCTGCCGCTCGTCTTCCCCGCGATCGCGGCAGGTTCGATCTTCACCTTCTCGCTCACGCTCGGTGACTACATCGCGGTCGGGATCGTCGGCGGCAAGACCCAGATGATCGCCAACGTGATCTACGGCCAGCTCGTCACGGCCAACGACCAGCCCCTGGCGGCGGCGCTCTCCCTCATCCCGCTCGCCGCCATCGTGCTCTACCTGCTGGCCATGAGGCGCACCGGCGCGCTGGAGAACGTCTGATGAGACTCCCCGCCGGCCTTCGCCGCAGCCTCGTCGTCTTCATGGTGATCGGGCTGGCGATCCTCTACCTGCCGCTCCTGCTCATCGTGCTGAACTCGTTCAACTCGTCTCGCACGTTCGGGTTTCCGCCCTCCGGCCTCACCCTCGAGTGGTGGCAGAAGGCTGCGGGCAGCTCCGGAGCGCTCGCCGCCCTCGGCACATCGGTGTTCGCCGGCCTGTTCGCCACGGGAATCGCCCTCATCCTTGGCACGATGGCGGCGTTCGCGGTGCAGCGCTACCGCTTCTTCGGGCGTTCGACGATCAGCTTCCTCGTGGTGCTGCCGATCACCCTTCCCGGCATCGTTACCGGCATCGCCCTCAATGCCACCTTCACCTCGGTGCTCGGCCCGTTCGGGGTCGGCCTCGGCATCGCCACGGTGATCATCGGGCACGCCACCTTCTGTATCGTGATCGTGTTCAACAACGTGCAGGCGCGGCTCCGCCGGATGGGGACCGCCCTCGAGGAGGCCTCGGCCGACCTCGGCGCCACCGGCTGGCAGACCTTCTGGCGGGTGACCATCCCCGGGGTTCGCGGGGCGCTCATCGCCGGGGCTCTGCTCGCCTTCGCCCTGAGCTTCGACGAAATCGTGGTCACGACTTTCACGGCCGGGCCCCAGGTGCAGACCCTTCCGCTGTGGATCTTCGGCAACCTGTTCCGACCCAACCAGGCGCCCGTCGTGAACGTGGTCGCGGCGGTGCTCACCATCGTGGCGATCGTCCCGGTCTGGCTTGCGCAGCGCCTGTCGGGCGACTCGGTGAGCAGCCGGATCTAGTGGCTGGGATGCCGTGGATAGCGGGCCCTTCTGCCCAGCAAATTGTGAGCAACCGGGTGTAATTTCGGCACTACGCGTGGCCGTCGTGCCGCGCCGAAAGGGTGTCTGTCATGAATCGGGCCTGGAAGAGATGGGTTCCCGCCGGCGTCGTCGTCGCCGTGATCGCCTCCGCGGCGATCGCCGTTCCTCTCACCGCGAGCGCCGCCGTCGATCTCCCGACGAAGACGCCGCAACAGGTGCTCGCGCTCGTCGCCCGGAGCCACGTCGGCTCGCTCTCCGGCACGATCGAGCAGACCTCCAATCTCGGACTGCCGCAGCTGCCGACGACCGGAACCGGATCGGACTCGGCCGCGTCATCCGCCCTCGGCCTCCTGTCGAGTTCATACACCGCGCGGGTCTATCTCGATGGGCCGACCAAGGCTCGGGCGCAGGTGATGGACAAGCTCGCGGAGCGTGACGTGATCCGCAACGGCAGCGACGTCTGGCTGTACAGCTCCCGCGACAACACCGCGATCCACTCCACGCTTCCGGCGCGGACCAACAAGCGACCGGGAGCCACGACCGGTGAGGTGAAGACGCCCGGCGAACTGGCCACGAAGCTGCTCGCCGCGGTGGACTCGACGACCACGGTCAGCGTGGGCAACGACACCCGTGTCGCCGGCCGCACGGCATACGATCTCGTGCTCACGCCGCGCGCGACCGGAACCCTCGTCGGCTCCGTGTCCATCGCAGTCGACTCCGAGACCGGACTCCCGCTGAGCGTCCAGCTCGCCGCGCGCGGGCAGAAGGACCCGGCGTTCAGCGTCGCGTTCTCGTCCCTCACCCTAGCGGCGCCATCCGCCGACGTGTTCTCCTTCACGCCGCCCGTCGGCGCGAAGGTGAAGGAACAGGCGATGCCGAGCCACCAGGGCGCGATGAAGCCGCTCAGGCCGGAGACGGATGCGGTCAAGCCCAGCATGATCGGCAGCGGCTGGGATGCGGTGCTCTCGATGCCGGCCGGCGCCGAGACCGCGAAGCTCACCAGTTCGCCCCTGTTCGGCAAGCTCACCACCACGGTGGCCGGCGGGCACCTCTTCCACACCGCCCTGGTCAACGTGCTCGTCACGAACGACGGGCGCGTGTTCGCCGGCTCCGTTCCGGTCGAGCGTCTCCAGGCCGTGGCCTCGGCCCCGTGACGGGCGATGCCGCCTCCGGCGAACCGGCGATCGAAACGCACGGGCTGACCAAGCGTTTCGGAAGCTATGCGGCGGTGAACGGCATCGACTTGACAGTGCCTCGCGGCGCGGTGTTCGGCTTCCTCGGCCCCAACGGGTCCGGCAAGACCACGACCATCCGGATGCTGCTGGGCCTCGCCGTGCCCACGAGCGGCACCGTGCGCCTGCTCGGCCACGATATGTCTGGTGACCTGCGCGACGTGCTGCCGCGGGTCGGCGCACTGGTGGAGGGACCGGGCTTCTATCCGTACCTCTCGGGCGCGGCCAACCTGAACCGGCTGGACACCGCCGACCGCTACGCGCCCTCTGCCACCCGGCGCGCCAGGGTCGACAGCGCACTCGAACGGGTGGGGCTCGGCCACGCCGCGCGCAAGAAGGTTCACGCGTACTCCCTCGGCATGAAGCAGCGGCTGGGAATCGCGAACGCCCTGCTCACCCCGCGCGAGCTCCTCGTGCTCGACGAACCGACGAACGGGCTCGACCCGCAGGGCACACGCGAGGTTCGCAGCCTCGTGCGTTCTCTCGCCGCCGAGGGCACCACCGTCTTCGTCTCGAGCCATCTGCTCGCCGAGATCGAGCAGATCTGCACCCACGCGGCGGTGATGAGCGTGGGCAACCTGGTGGCCCAGGGCACGCTCGACGAGCTTCGACGCGTGGGCCAGCCGCAGGTGCGCGTGCTCACACCGGACCCGGATGCTGCAGCGCGAGTGTTCGAGCGCCTCGGGCTGTCGCCGGCCAGCGTGGACGATTCCGACGGGACGGCCGCCGCGGCGACGGTCACCGCGCCGCTGAACGACGAGCTGACCGATCCCGATTCGATCGTCGCGGCCCTCGTGTCGGACGGCGTGCGGGTCCGCGGATTCTCGATCGAGCGGGCGAGCCTCGAAGACCGCTTCGTGGCACTCACCGGTGAGGGGTTCGACATTGCCCAGTAGCCAACTCCTGCGCAGCCGGCCCGCGGTCGGCTGGGCGCTGCTCGCCTCCGAACTCTCTGTGCTGTTTCGTCGGCGTCGCACCTGGGCGATGCTGCTGGCCCTCGCGGCGGTGCCGATCCTCATCGCGCTCGCCGTGCGCCTCTCCTCGGCCACACCGCCGCCCGGCCGCGGGCCGGCCTTCCTCGACCAGATCACCCAGAACGGACTGTTCGTGGGGGCCGTCGGGCTCATCGTCTGCGTGCCGCTCTTCCTGCCACTCACCGTCGGCGTCGTCGCCGGCGACACGATCGCGGGCGAGGCGAGCGCCGGTACCCTGCGCTACCTGCTCGTGGCGCCCGCCGGACGCGTCCGGCTTCTGCTCGTGAAGTTCGCCGCGGCGGTGGTGTTCTGCGTCGCCGCCACGCTCGCCGTCGCCGTGGCCGGCGCGGCCATCGGAATCGCCCTCTTCCCGGTCGGCCCGGTGACCCTGCTGTCCGGCGACACCATCAGTGTCGGCGAATCCCTGCTCCGCTCACTGCTGGTCGCGGCCTACATCTCGGTCTCGCTGATCGGGCTCTCCGCGATCGGGCTCTTCATCTCCACCCTCACCGACGTGCCGGTCGGGGCGATGGCCTCCACCATCGTGCTCGCCGTCGTGTCGCAGGTACTCGACTCGCTGCCGCAACTGGACTGGCTGCATCCGTGGCTCTTCAGCCACTACTGGCTGGGCTTCGGCGACCTTCTGCGCCAGCCGATCTCGTGGGACTCCTTCGGCAACAACGCCATCCTGCAGGCCGCCTACGTGCTCGTCTTCGCGGCCCTCGCCTACGGCCGGTTCAGCAGCAAGGACATCCTGTCCTGAGCGGCGCCGCCTCGCGGGGGATCGGGGCCGGCGCGGCGGTCCGCCTTGCCCGGGATGGCGTTGTGCAGGACGGTGCCGGCGTCCACGGGTGCCCGCCCCGCAGACTCCAGTTGTGCAGGACGGGTTGTGCAGGACGGCTCGACGGGTTGTGCAGGACGCCTCGGGCGGATGGCGAGGACGAAAGGTGCAGAATCGACGGAAACGTCCTGCAGACCAGGACCGTTCGGGTTGCCACACCCCTGCCGTGTCCTGCACAAGCTGTCCTGCATAACCAGAGTCTGCGGGGTGGGCTCCCACGCCTCCGGGGCCCGTCCTGCAGAACTCGGCCCGACCGACGCGAGCGGCACAGCTGGGCGGCACAACCAGAGGGCCGAGAAGGTCCAGCCTCCGGCGAACATCGTCGCGGCGACCGGCATGCGGCGGAGGGCAGCCGAGGCGGCCGCGACGGGGTCGGGGTCCACGACCTAGACGGGGGCCCACGCCTCGAGCAGCGCCCAGAACGATCGCGCCGTGTCGTCATCCCGGGCGTCTTCGCTCGGCTGCGTCGGAGTGCCGCCATCGAAGTATGCCCCGCCGGGAATGGTGGGATCGCGTTCCGCCCAGTCTGCCTCGAGCCGCGCGGCCGCCTGCGGTGAGGTCGCGAACGGCATTATCGGCATCACCCGGCGCAGCAGCACCCTCATGAATCCTCGAGTGTTGGCGGAGGCAGTGATCGGCACGAAGCCGGGGCAGAGGTCGTCGGCGTGCACTCCCTCGGCTCCGTGCCGGCGTTCCCACTCGCGCACCACCCAGAGCTGGGCCAGCTTGGCGTTCTTGTAGGCGCGTTCCGGGTGGTAGCCCTCGACCAGGAACGGGTCGTCGAAGCTGAAGCGAACGGGAACACCGCGGCTGTTCGGCAGGTGCAGGCTCGACCCGAGGAAGACGAGCCGGGACGGTCGGGCGAGCGCGGGCAGCAGGAGCGTGCTCAACAGCCACGGCGCCACCGCGTGGATCTGCAGGGTCTGTTCGATGCCGTCCTCGGTGATCGTGCGAACCGGTGGGGGAGAGAGGGTGCCGGCGTTGTGCACGATCGCGTCGAGCCTCTCCCCGTCGGCGATGAGCTCCGCGGAGAGCCCGCGCACACTCGCGAAGGATGCGAGGTCGAGTGGACGCACCTGCGCGCGACCCGAGGCGATCTCAGCCGAGAGCTCCGAGCGCAACGCTGCGGCGCGGTCCGGGTTGCGGGCGGTGAGGATGACCCGATCACCGCGCCTCAGCAACTCGGCCGCGGCGAGCCGCCCGATGCCCCGATTGGCACCCGTGACGAGGATCGTCTTCACCGGCGCTCCCTTCCCGCCATCGCCGCGGCCGCTAGGCGCGTGCCGTGGCGCCCGCGGTGCTGGCGGCCCAGGCCTCCGCGAGCAGATCGGCAGCTCGCTCGCCGATCACGATCGACGGGGCGTTGGTATGGCCGCGGATGATCATCGGCATGACGGACGCGTCCGCCACTCGGAGGCCGTCGACGCCGCGCACCCGCAACTGCTCGTCCACGACCGAGCCGGCATCCGAGCCCATCCTCGCGGTGCCGACGGGGTGGTACAGGGTGTGGGCGTGGCGTTCGATCGCGATCGCGTCCCTCGCCGCCGGGGTCATGGCATCCGCGCCCTCCGGCATCAGGAAGTGCGGGCCGCTCACCGCACGCAGCGCCGGCTGCTGAAGCAGGCGCTCGCAGATGGCGAGCCCGGCCATCAGCGTCTCGCGGTCCCGGCCCGCGGCATCCGCGAGGTAGCGCGGATCGATGAGTGGCTTGGCGAGCGGATCGCTCGAGGCCAGGTCGATGACCCCGGTGCTCTCCGGTTGCTGCAGGATGGCCCCGATGGTGAGGGCATGGGCCGGCGTGGGAACCAGGCCCTCGCCGACGTAGGCGACCGGAGCGAAGATGATCTCGATGTCCGGCAGGGCGAGCCGCGGGTCGGTGCGCACGAAGCCGTAGGCCTCGGCGACGTTCGACGTGAGCATCCCGCGGCGGCGCACCAGGTAGTCCAGCACCTGCAGTGGCTTCTTCGCGGTGAAGAGCGTGTCGCCCGCCGTCTCGGCGATGAGGCCGGAGAGCACGTGGTCGCGCAGGTTCGACCCCACCTCGGCGGAGTCGACGAGCACCTCGATGCCGAGCTCCCTCAGCCGTTCCGCCCGGCCGATGCCGGAGAGCATGAGCAACTGCGGGGTGTTGACCGCGCCCCCGCAGAGCACCACCTCGCGGCGCGCGAACACCCGCGTGCGACCGCCGTCAGTGACGTGTTCGACCCCCACCGCCCTCGTGCCGTCGAAGAGCACGCGTGTCGCCTGCGCGTTCGTGCGCACGGTGAGATTGCGGCGACTCCGCGCCGGCGCAAGATAGCCGTCCACCGTGCTAAAGCGCGATCCGCGCGCCTGGCTCACCATCGTCTGGCTGAAGCCGTCCGGGGTCGCGGTGTTCGGCGGCACCACAGCGTAGCCGGCCTCGCGGGCGGCGGCGAGGAAGGTCGCCGTGTGCGAACGCGGGCTGCGCTGCGCCTCGATGCTCATCGTGCCCGCGGAGCCCTGATCGGGGTCGACGTTGCCCTGCACCCGCTCGATCCGCCGAAAGTAGGGCAGCAGGGCGTCGTAGGACCAGGACGAGCCGGCGACCTTCGCCCAGCCGTCATAGTCGGCGGCGAAGCCACGCACCCACATCATGGCGTTCAGGGAGGATGATCCTCCGAGCACCTTGCCTCGGGGCCAGTAGACGGTGCGGCCGCCCAATTGCTCCTGCGGCACGGTGTCGTAGTCCCAGTCCGCGGCGGATCGGAACAGTGCGGAGAACGCGGCTGGGATGTGGATCTCGGTCTTCTTGTCCGGGCCTCCCGCCTCAAGCAGCAGTACCGAGACCGCGGGGTCGGTGCTCAGCCGGCCGGCGAGGGCCGCCCCCGCGGCTCCGGCTCCCACGATCACGTAGTCGAAGGTCTCGCCACGCTGCGCTGCCCCGTTCATGCGCGGAACGCCGCCGCGAACACCCCGGGCATCTTCGCCCACGACGGATGCGCCGCGAACTCGAAGAGTCTCTTGCCCGTCGCCTTCGCGCTGCGGGCCGAGACGAACCACGGCGGCTTGGGGAAGAGTGCGAATTCGCCGTGCAGCACCGAGCGGGGGAACGGTCGGAACGGGCCGCGGATGATGGTGCGCTCCGTGTCCGCGAGCAGGAAGGCGTTGTGCACGACCTCGATGCCGCTCTGCACGTTGTCGAGGGTGTGGCCGGGGAACGCGCCCCACGGTGCAGCGGCCGTGAGGAACCCGACGCCCGTCCACGCGTTGATGGCGATCGTTCCGTACTCGAGGCGGGCGAGGGCCTCGTCGAACCCGCGGCCGAGCGACGAGATGGTGCTCGGCATGCCGATGATGTTCGCGCCAAGGGTACCCACGAAGTCCCGGTTGACCGTCTCCACGGCGGCGTCGAGGAACGACTGCCCGCTTCCCGGCAGCTCGATCACCCCGAGCACCGGCGAGAAGTACTCCGTGGTCTGCAGGGCGGAGGCGTCGGCATCCGAGTGCACGTCCACCAGGAGGCGAGGGCTCTCCGCCGGGCCCAGTCGTTCGGCATCCGGATAGTCGGCGCTGGCCCGCGCCACGCGAGAGTCGCTTCCCGGGTACCAGGGCGTGCGCGGCGGGGCGGTGGCGAGGGCGATGCGCAGCTGCTCGAGGAACGCGGACCGCTGGGCCCAGCCGGAGCTGAGCACCACGATCTGACCGGCGATGCAGTTGTAGCCTCCGTTGTGCAGCCTCTGCGTCGCGATGTGCTCGGCCTGGAATCGCAGGTCGCGGGCGGTCCATTTGCCCGGCAGCACGATGATGGGGGCGACCCCGCCGAGCTCGCTCGTGATCGGTTTGGCAAGCAGGGGAACGCCGCTGGACTTGCGCGTCCGACCCTCCTCGCCCGCACCCCAGACGATCAGGTCATGGGTCGCTGCGCTTCCCGTGATGTGCACGTGCGAGATCCCCGGGTGGTGGGCGAGGTAGCCGCCGACCTCCCCGCCGCCGGTGACGATGCGGAGCACCCCCGCCCGGATGAGCGGCGCGAACGCCGCCGTGTAGACCGGGAGCATCGCGTCCATCACCGGATTGAGCTTGAGCAGCGCGACCCGGTTGTGGGCGATCAATTCGTACAGCACGTCGAGCGGCGGGATCGAGGTGATGTTGCCGGCGCCGAGCACGAGGCCGACGCCGCCGGTGCTGGTGGGGTCGAGGGCGCCGAGTCCGGCCGAGGCACGCACCGTCTCGGCACTGATGCCGGGCTTCATCCACACCTCGCCCGTGAACCCGTGCAGCAGCAGGGCCTCGTACGGGGAGGAGGGCAGCACCGGCACCGTCACGCGCCCGCCTGGGGCGCTGCCGAGGGTGCGTTCGGCGATCGGGCTCTCGCCCCGAGCGATCGCCGCGAGGCTGTGTCTGAGGGTGGTGAGGGAGGTGAGGATCACGTACGGGCCGGAGATCCATTCCTCGCCCATGAGGGAGGAGGCCGGGTCGAGCCCCTTGACCTGGCCGGCCACGCGCACCCAGTGCTCGGCCTCCTTCGTGACGGCCTTCGAGACCTCGTCGAGCCAGGCGATGCGTTCGGCGAGGCCGGTCTTCGCCCAGCGGAATTCGCCGACGGCGAGTTCCGCGATCGCGGTGTCCAGTTCGCCGTGGATGCGGTCGTCGCTCTCGGCGCCGCTCGGCGTGGCTTCTGCCCGTGGGGTCACTTCTGGCATGGTCATCAATCTCCCTCGATCGCTGCCGATTGTTCCCGGGCACAGCGTCGACGCGCGATGGTCAGGAACGATATCTCAAGTATCACCGAGAACGGGGGAGAGCAGAATAGGCGAGGGCCGCCGATTGTCGATCCGCGGTTGTGCCCGCGCACAGGATCGGGCTAGTCTCGCGCCATGTCGATCGATCAACGGGGATCCCGGCCGGCGCCGGCACCCCTCGGCCCGCAGGCCTCGGCCAACTTCTTCGTGGAACTGCGCGACTCGGTGGAGGCGCTCACCGACGGGGTCGTCGACCAGATCATCGCCGGCGAGGAGGCGTACACCGAGAGTCCCCTCTCGCGCGAACTCCTGCACTCCATCGTCGGCGAGAACATCGCCGCGCTGCTCGACGCGCTCACCGGTCGCAGCGACTCCCTCGACGCCGCGCGCCGGGCCGGTCGGGTCAAGGCCGAGCACGGAATCCCCATGGCGAGCCTGCTGCACGCCTATCGGCTGGCCGGCCTTCAGCTCTGGGACGAGATGATCCTGCGGTCTGGCACGCCGGAGCGGGCGGAGGCGCTGCTGCGCGTGTCGAGCGAGGTGTGGGGGATCATCGACCGGTTCTCCAGCGCGGCCGCGGACTCCTATCGGCTCTTCATCGACGAGCGCGACAGGCGGGACCAGCAGGCCAGGAGCGTGATGGTGTTGAGTCTCCTCGACGGCAGCGCGGCCCCGGGCGAGGTCGGCGGGCTTCTCCGAGCCCTCGACCTGCCGGAGCACGCCCGCTACCTGGTCGTCGCCGCCGAGCGCAAGACCTCGGGGGAGGACCCCGTGCCGACGGTGCCTGGGCTGCTGCGCGACGTGGGCATCGCCTCCGCCTGGACCACGTGGAAGGGCGAGTTGGTCGGACTGCTGGCGGCCCAGGATGGCGAGTCTCTCGAGCCGACCGTCGAGCGGGTCTGCTCGGTCGCCACGTCGCGGCTGGGCATGAGTCGGCCCTTCGGCCAGCTGTCTGCCGCTCCGGATGCGGTGGCCCAGGCGAGGAGCTCCATCGAGTGCATCGCGCGTGGGGGAGTCGGCGTGCACCGCTACGGCTCGGCGCCCGTCGACCTGCTGCTCGTGGCGCAGCCAGGGATCGCCGCCGAGGTGCAGGGCGAGGTGCTCGGGCCGATTCTCTCGGCGCAACTGCAGGACGGCCCGGTGCTGCTCGACACTCTCGAGGCCTGGTTTGCCGCCGACGGCTCGACGAACGACGCCGGCCGGGCACTGCACTGCCATCGCAACACGGTGCTCTACCGGCTGGGCCGCATCGCTGACCTCACCGGGCGGTCGGTGGCGCGTCCGGCCGAGGCGGCCGAACTCTACGTGGCGCTGCGGGCGGTTCGCCTGGGCGGAACGGTGCGTTAGGAACCGTTCGTGATGCGCCGCACGAGGGCGAGGGCATTCTCGAGCACCTCACGCGGGTTGCCGGTGGTCGTGCCGCTGAAGTACTGCTCCAGGCAATAGCGCATGACACTCCCCGCGAGCACCACGATCATCCTCGCCTCCTCGGTGAGGCCGCTCGAGTCGGCGCGTCCGCTCGCCCGGAGGCGGGCCAGGACGATCGCCACGAGCCCAGTCTGCAACTCCGTCATCCGCGCGACCTCGCGGTTCATCAACTCGGGAGTGCGCTGGATGAGAACCCGCCGGCTGCGGAACAGGTCCCGATCCGGCTCGCCGTCGGCGATCGCCGCCGCCAGGAGCGAGACGAGGTCGCCGAGCACGTCGTGGCCCGCCGCGTGCACGAACGCTTCCACCGCGGCATCCGTCGGCATCGGGGGAGGCGGGCCCAGGATGACGCCCTCCTTCGAACCGAAGTAGTTGAAGAAGGTGCGCTGCGAGACCATGCTCGCCTCGCAGATCGCGTCGACCGTCACGCCGTCGTAGCCGTGCTCGAGAGCGAGCGACAGGGCGGCCCGTTCGATGGTCGACTGAGTGGCCGCGCGCTTGCGTGCGCGCAGCCCCGCGTCGGTGGGGTGAGTCATCTCGCCTATTCGTACCTCAGTGCATCGATGGGATTCTGGCGCGCCGCTCGCCGCGCCGGAAGCGTGCCGGCGAGGAAGGCGATGAGCATCACGACGCCGATGATGACCGCGATGGAACTCGGTGCGAATTGCATGATCCGCAGGCCGGGCAGCCCAGAGAGCAGGGTCGTGGCGAGCACGCTGCTGATGATCGAGCCGACGCCGATTGCGACGATCGCGCCGATCGCGCTGCCCAGGAAACCGATGAACACCGCCTCGGTGCTGAAGAGGGCGTAGACCTTACCGCCGCTCATGCCCATCGCCTTCATCAGGCCGATCTCTCTCGTGCGCTCCTGCACGCTCATGAGCAGGGTGTTGATGATTCCGAAACCGGCCGCGATGAGGGCGATCACGGCGAAGGCGTTGAGCACGCCGATGATGCCGTTGATCACGGCCTCGAACGAGCCGATCTGGTCGGCCACGGTCGCCGCGGCGTAGCCGTTGTCGGTGAGCGCCTTCTTGATGGCGGTGATCTGCTGCGGCGAGGAGGCCGGATCGAAGTGCGCGACCGCCGAGGCGTAGCCGGGCTTCGCGTCGACCGGCTTGCCGGTGGACTGGGCGCTGCTCAGGGCCTCGGTGAGGTGTTTGTTGATGCCGACTCCGCTGCCGAAGAGGGTCTCGTTCTGCACGCCGACGATCACCGCCGTCACCTCGTGCTTCGCGCCGGCGTAGTCGGTGAGCCCTATCGTCACCGACTTGCCCACGGCCTCCTTCGCCGTGCCGAGTCCGAGGTTCTTG
Organism: Lacisediminihabitans profunda; assembly: GCF_008040105.1. Classification (GTDB taxonomy): domain Bacteria; phylum Actinomycetota; class Actinomycetes; order Actinomycetales; family Microbacteriaceae; genus Lacisediminihabitans; species Lacisediminihabitans profunda. The sequence goes on along the minus strand of NZ_VRMG01000008.1, from coordinate 304,342 downwards.
AGATAGGTGGTGGGCACCAGCAACTGGTTCTCGGCGCTGCTCGAACTCAGCTGGGCCCCCGCCGCGAGGTCGGCCTTGGTGAGCGCGCCGTTCGTGGAGATGCTCAGCTCGTACTTGCCGTTCGAGCCGTACTCGATGTAGTCGGGCGAGATGCGGATCGACGCGTCGACGCTCGTGATGCCCTTCGAGGCCCCGATCACGTCGATGTCCTTCTGGGTGAGTGCCGCGATGGTGGAGCCGGGGCGCGCGCCGGAGTCGACCCCGGCTGTGGTGGTGGCCTTGTTCGGGTCGTACTTGGCCGGGCCGCTGCCGGCGCTCGCCGTCGTCGTGGCCTTGGTCACCGTGAGCACATCGCTCGCGCCGATCGCGGAGACCTGCGTGGTGATGTAGTTGGACACGCCGGTGCCGATGGCACTGGTGATGGTGAGGGTGAAGGCGCCGATGAAGATGGCGATCACCGTGAGGGTGGTGCGCAGCTTGCTGCGGAAGCTGTTGCCGATCGCGGTGCCGATCACATCGATGAACCTCATGAGGTGACCCCCTCCACGTTCGTCGTGGTCTCTTCCACGCCGTCGCGGATGAAGAAGCGGCGGTCGCAGCGGGCGGCGAGTTCGATGTCGTGGGTCACGATGATGAGCGTGATGCCCTTCTCCTTGTTGAGGGCGAAGAGGATGTCTTCGACCACCGCGCCGGTTGCCGTGTCGAGATTGCCGGTGGGCTCGTCGGCGAAGATCACCTTGGGGTTGTTGACGAGGGCGCGGGCGATCACGACGCGCTGCTTCTGGCCGCCGGACAGGTTGATGGCCTTGCTCTTGGCCTTGTCGGCGAGTTCGAGCTGCTCGAGGGCCGCCATGCCGCGCGCGTTGCGCTCCTTCGGCCCGACCCCGGCGATCTTGAGCGGCAGCACCACGTTGTCCAGCACCGTCGCGTTGGGCGTGAGGAAGAACTGCTGGAAGACGAACCCGAAGTCCTGGTTTCGCAGCCGGTTGATCTCCCTGGCCGACAGGGTCTTGGCATCCGACCCCTCGACGAGGATCTGGCCGCCGTCCGGGTCGTCGAGGAGGGCGAGGAGGTGCATGAGGGTGGACTTGCCCGATCCGCTCTTGCCGACGATCGCGATCGATTCCCCTTCGAGAATCCTGAGGCTCACCCCCTTGAGGGCATCAAAGCGGGACGATCCGTGGCCGTACGACTTTCGGATCTCGTTGGCCACCAACACGGCGGAGTTCATCGGGCGCTGTCCTTCGATTCCTGCCCGCGCGAATCGGCGGATCCGATTCAACTATGCAGTGACAGTAAAATTACAGTAACTGCATAAAAGTGGGGATTGGCTGGGAAATCCAGGGAGTTTGAATGGCGCCAGAATCCCGCTCCCGCGCGCCCGGACCGCTGCGCCCGCTCGGCCGCGACCGCTCGGCCGCGACCGCTCGGCCGCGCCGAGTCGGGCCAAATGGCCGCCTTCCGGCGCGCGGAGCGGCCACTTGGCCCGACTCGGCGACCTGTGGGCTGCCAAGGGTCGAGCGGCGCCGAGGGAAGGAGTCACTGGCGACTCGATCGGGGCTAGAGGTCGAGGGACTCGCCGGGTTCGAGCGCGACGAACTGCCCGCCGCCCTGCTCGGTCGCCCACTGCAGCCGGGCGTTCGCCAGCGACTTGCCGGCCACCGAGAGCACCATCTCGTGGGTGGCGAAGGCTCGGCGCGGCTTCACCGCGAGAACGAAGTCGATGGCCTCGCCGATCTTGAGCCAGGGCGCCCCGGCGGGAGCGGCGAGGGTATCGACCTCGACGCCCTCCGGCACGGTGAAGGAGTCGCCCGGGTAGTACAGCGCACCGTTGATGAGCACCCCCACGTTGTCGACGACGGGCACCGAGCTGTGGATCACCGCGTGCTTCTCGCCGAAGAAACGCAGGCTGAACGGCTCGACCTCGCGGGTGTCCCCGCCATTGACGACCGTGATCTCGAAGTCGGTCGCGGCGGCCGCGACGCCGGCCGGGCCGAAGATCTGCGCGTCGGGGTTGCGCTCGATGATTCGGGCGAGCTGCTCGGCGGTCCAGTGGTCGGCGTGCTCGTGGGTGATGACGATGGCCACCACGTCGTTCAGCCCGACGAGGGCGGTCGTGAAGGAGCCGGGATCCACGACGAGGAGCTTGCCAGATGCTTCGACGATGAGGCACGCATGTTCATGTTTGGTCACTCGCATTGCTCCACCCTACGCCGCCGGATGCGAAAAAAGTCCCTGCTGGGAATACCCCTAGGGGGTATCATGGCTCCCATGATCGAAGACCTGAAGAAGCGCGCGCTGCACCGAAGCCGCATCCTGGCGGGCCAGATGCGCGGCCTCGAGAAGATGATCGACAACGAGGAGTACTGCATGGACATCATCACGCAGTCCCTGGCCATCCAGAAGTCCCTCGGCAGCCTCAACAAACTGCTCGTCGAGAATCACCTGCGCACGCACGTCACCGACATGTTCGAGGCGGGCGGGGAACAGAAGGACCTCGCGGTGGCCGAACTGCTGAAGGTCTTCGAACTCAGCAACAACCGAGGGGAGAAGTGATGAGCAACCACGAGCACGGGCACCATCAGCCGACGGTGGCGGCCGAGCCGCACGCCGCGCACGATCACGGCGAACACGACCACGACCACGACCACGACCACGACCACGCCGGTCACGAGGGACATTCGGGCCACGAGGGCCACGACCCCGCGATCTTCAAGCGGAAGTTCTGGCTGAGCCTGCTGCTCACCCTGCCGACGATGGTCTTCTCGACCGGACTGCAGGACATCCTCGGTCTCGGCGGCCCCCGCTTCCCCGGCAGCCAGTACATCCCCGCGGTGTTCGGGGTGGTCCTCTTCTTCTACGGCGGCCTCGTCTTCATCCGGGGCGCCGTGACCGAACTGCGCTCACGCCAGCCCGGCATGATGACCCTCATCTCGCTCGCCATCGTGGTGGCCCTCGGCTACAGCCTCGCGGTGACGCTCGGGCTCACGGGAATGGACTTCTGGTGGGAGCTCTCCACGCTGATCACCATCATGCTGCTCGGCCACTGGATCGAGATGTCCGCGGTGATGGGGGCCCAGGACGCCCTCGGCGAGCTCGCCAAGCTGCTCCCGGATGAGGCGGACCTGGTGCACGGCGACCACGTCATGACCGTGCCCGTCAGCCAGCTCGTCGTCGGCGACGTCGTGCTCGTGCGACCCGGCGCCGCGGTGCCGGTCGACGGCGAGATCGTGGACGGCCAGTCCGAGGTGAACGAGGCGCTGCTCACCGGCGAGTCGGCGCCGGTGAAGAAGAGTCTCGGCGCTGCGGTGATCGCCGGCAGCATCAACGGCACTGGGGCCCTGCGGGTGCGGGTGACCAGGGTGGGCGGAGACACCGCCATCGCCGGAATCATGAAGCTCGTCGCGGACGCGCAGGCCTCGAAGTCAGGCGCCCAGGTGCTCGCCGATCGGGCCGCCGCGCTCCTGTTCTATGTGGCCGTGGGGGCCGCCATCATCACCCTGATCGTCTGGGTGCTGCTCAAGCCGGGCGACCCGAGCTTCGTGCTGGAACGGGTGGTGAGCGTGCTCGTGATCGCCTGCCCGCACGCGCTCGGGCTGGCGATCCCGCTCGTGTCCCTCATCGCGACCACCAAGGGCGCCCGCGCCGGCATCCTCGTCAAGAACAAGCTCGCGCTCGAGACTGCCCGCAAGATCGACGTCGTGCTCTTCGACAAGACCGGCACTCTCACCGAGGGACGCCAGGGAGTCGTGGATGTCGTGGCCATGGACGGGGCGGATGTCGAGGAAATCACGCGGCTGGCCGCGGCGACCGAGGCCAGCTCCGAGCATCCGATCGCCGCCGCCATCGTGCGCTACGCCCGTGAGGCCGGCCTGACCGTGCCGCCGGCCTCCGGCTTCCGGTCGCTCTCGGGCCGGGGCGCCGAGGCCACCGTCGAGGGCCGCACGGTCACCGTCGCGAGCGCGCGAGTGCTCACCGAACGGGGCATCCTGCTCTCGCCGGAACTCGTGAATTCCGGACGCGATCACAGCGCGGGTGGCCAGACCGTGGTCTACGTGCTTGCCGACGGGAGCGTGCTCGGGCTCGTGGCGCTCGCCGACGTGATCCGCCCGGAATCCGTGCAGGCCGTGGCCCGCCTCAGCGCGCGAGGCGTGCGGGTGGCGATGCTCACCGGGGACTCACGCGAGGTGGGCAACTGGGTGGCGAAGGAGCTCGGTATCTCCGAGGTCTTCGCCGAGATCCTGCCCGGCGACAAGGCCGGTGTGGTGAAGCAGTTGCAGAGGGACGGCAGCACCGTGGCGATGGTGGGCGACGGCGTGAACGACGCCCCGGCCCTCACCCAGGCGGATGTCGGCATCGCGATCGGCGCCGGCACCGACGTCGCGATCGAGTCGGCGGGCATCGTGCTCGCCACGAGCGACCCGCGGGCCGTCGACGACATCCTCACCCTCAGCCGGGCGACCTACCGCAAGGAGCTGCAGAACCTGTTCTGGGCCACCGGGTACAACTCGATCGGCATCCCGCTCGCCGCGGGCGCGCTGGTGGGGGTTGGTTTCCTCATGCCGCCGGCCGCCGCGGCGGCGCTCATGTCGGTGTCCACTATCGTCGTCGCCCTGAACGCGCAGCTGCTGCGCCGCCTTCGGCTCGGGGCGTGAGGCCAGGACCGGACGGCCGAGGCCGTCCGGTCCACCCGCGTGCAGGCGTTAGAGGATCGGGGCCTCGGGCGCCGGCTCGAGCAACTTCTCCTCGGCGGTGACCTTCGCGACCTTCGGGTCGTGCTCGTCCGCCCCGTAGTCGTTTGCCGTCGTGATGTCCGTGCCGTCCTTGACCTTCGCCGCGCGGAACACGAGCGTGAACAGCACGGAGACCACGGCGTTGATCGCGAACGCCGTGATCGCGATGTAGATCGGGATGTTGGTGAACGGGATCGTCGCGATCGACCCGCCGAAGTGGGCGTGGGTCGCCGGGTTGATCACGTTGTACGCCGCGATCGTGCCGTAGCCGATGCCGACCGCCCAGCCGAGCAGCAGCGCGCGGCGGTGGAACCATCGCGTGTACAGCCCGGCGACGATCGACGGGAAGGTCTGCAGGATCCAGATCCCTCCGAGCAGTTGCATGTTGATCGCGGCCGACTGGTCCATCGCGAGTACGAAGACGAGTGCCCCCAGCTTGACGACGAGGGAGGTGATCTTCGAGACCCTGGCCTCCTGCGCCGGCGTCGCATCCGGCCGGATGAGATCCCGGTAGATGTTGCGGGTGAAGAGGTTCGACGCCGCGATCGACATGATGGCGGCGGGAACGAGCGCCCCGACGGCGATCGCCGCGAGGGCGATCCCCGCGAACCAGCCCGGGAAGTTGTCCAGGAACAGTTGAGGCACCACGAGCTGTGGGTTGATGACCCCGTTGGCGCCGACCGGCACGGTGCCCGCCTTGATGGCGACGTAGCCGAGCAGGGCGAGAAGCCCGAGCACCACCGAGTAGAGGGGCAGCACGACGGCGTTGCGCCGGATGGTGTTGCGGCTCTTGGTGGCCAGCACGCCGGTGATGGAGTGCGGATACATGAACAACGCCATCGCGGAGCCGAGGGCGAGCGTCCAGTACGCGCTGTAGCTCGCGGCGCCCGGGATCACCGAGCCGACCGGGTTGCCCGTGGCGGGGTTGGTGACCGCCATCTTCTTCTCGGCCACGTCGAAGATCTGGCCCCAGCCGCCGAGGTGGGAGGGAAGCCAGATGATGGCGACGATGATGACGATGTAGATCAGCAGGTCCTTCACCACGGCGATCATCGCGGGAGCCCGCAGGCCGGCCGTGTAGGTGTAGGCGGCGAGCACGACGAAGGCGATGATGAGCGGAAGGTCGGCGAGGAACGGATTGCTCGCGTTGCCCAGACCGAGAACCTCGAGTACCGCCTTGATTCCCACCAGCTGCAGGGCGATGTACGGCATGGTGGCGACGATGCCGGTGACGGCGACCGCGGTGGTGAGCGCCTTGCTGCCGTAGCGGCCGCCCACGAAGTCCGCTGGCGTGACGAAGCCGTGGCGGTGCGAGACTGACCACAGTCGGGCCATGAGCAGGAACACGATCGGGTAGAGCACGATCGTGTACGGCACGGCGAAGAATCCGGTCACGGCTCCCGTGCTCCAGATCGCCGCGGGCACCGCAATGAAGGTATACGCGGTATAGAGGTCGCCGCCGAGCAGGAACCAGGTGACCCAATTGCCGAAGCCGCGGCCGCCGAGGCCCCACTCGTCGAGGGACTTCAGCCCGCGCTCGGCCGGCTTGACGCGCCAACGCGCGGCCAGGAATCCCATCAGGGCCACGAGCACGAAGATCACGATGAGCACCGCGAGAGCGGCGCCGTTGACGGGACGCGCCGGCACGGCGGCCGCGAGGACGGCCGCGTTCACGAGGTGACCCCGGTGGCGTCATCCGCGCTGCGCGTCGGCGGCAGGTCGCGCACGGCGGCGCGTCGGCGGGTGTCCTCGCGGGTCACGATGAGGTAGACCGCCCAGAGGATCAGGGCTTCGATGAAGACCGACAGGATCTGGTACCAGTAGAAGAACGGCATGCCGTAGAGCCGGGGATCGGTGCGGGCGTAGAGGGGCACGAGCAGCGGGGCGACGATCGCGACGGCGAGCAGAACGCCGGCGACGACGTACGGCAGCCGCCGCGCGGGCCCGCGGGTAGGAGCATCAGATGTTGACATCATTGTCCTTAGTGAGGGCCCGCCTGCGCCGGAATCTCCGACGGATCTAAATCCCCACCGCGAACTGGATCAGCCACGTCGATGTGAAAGGGTCTCCCGCGGCGAGGCTATCCCACGCCGCGCCCGACACCTAGTGTGGGGCGGCGACGACGGGCCGTCGAACCCGCCATACTGGGCGGATGACGACGACGCCTCGAGGGATTGTGGTCGCCATCAACCCCTCGGCTGCCTTCGGGCGCGGCAGTGCGGTCGGTGCACAGGTGGTGTCGGCCCTGCGCACGGCAGGTCTGGAGGTGACGGCCCTCTCGGAGCCGAGCTTCGACGCCCTCGTCGCCGCGACGCGCCACGCCCTCGACCTCGGCACGTCCGCCCTGGTGATGGTGGGCGGGGACGGCATGGTCAACCTCGGTGCCAATCTGCTCGCCGGGTCGAGCATCCCGCTCGGCATCGTGCCGTCGGGCACCGGCAACGACACCGCACGCGGACTCGGCATTCCTCTCGACGACACGGATGCCGCCATCGCTGTGCTGCTCGACGCGCTCACCAGGCCGCCGCGGGTGATCGACGCCGCGAGGGTGGGCGCCCCGGGCGGCCCGCAACGCTGGTTCGTGGGCGTGCTCGCCGCCGGATTCGACGCGGTGGTCAATGAGCGCGCCAACCTCATGCGCTGGCCGCGAGGTCGAAGCCGCTACACCCTCGCGCTGCTGCGCGAGTTGGCGGTTCTCAGGCCGCGGCGCTACCGCCTCGTGCTCGACGGGGTCGAGTCGCAGACGGATGCGATGCTCGTCTCGGTAGGCAACAACACCTCGCTCGGCGGCGGCATGCTCGTCACCCCGAATGCCCTTCTCGACGACGGACTCCTCGACGTGCTCGTCGTTCAGCCGCTGTCGCGACTCGCCTTCCTGCGCATCTTCCCGCGGGTGTTCAAGGGCACCCACCTCACGGATCCGCGGGTGGCCGTGCACCGGGCGCGCACGGTATCCATCGATTCCGAGGGCCTCGTCGCCTATGCGGACGGGGAGCGCATCGGCCCGCTCCCGCTCGAGGTCGAGGTCGTGCCCGGGGCCCTGCGAGTGCTCGCACCCTGACCGTCTCCGGCCCTTTCCGGGCCGCGACTCGCGCGCGAATCCCGTCGAATTGTGTGCCCCGCCACCGTGTGGCATACTCGATGAGTTGTCCACTTGCGGCCCCATCGTATAGCGGCCTAGTACGCTGCCCTCTCACGGCGGTAACACCGGTTCGAATCCGGTTGGGGTCACAGATGCCCGGATGCCAGTCACGCACTGGCGTCCGGGCCTTTTTCGTTAAGGACTTCGGAGCCGCCGAAAATGGGCAGTGGAAGGCCGGTACTCGCAGTGTGGCGCAGCTCGTGGGCGCGATCCCGTCGAGTCTGACTTCGCTGGCGAGGTCGAACCAGCGTTTTCGGATGGTGTTGCGTCGCTGGGTCTTGAGGCGCATCCCGAAGACGGCCGACTGCCACCCCGGGCCTCGATTCGCCGGTAGCCCATGTCGATGAGCTTCACCTGGAGACGGGTGCCGGAAGGGCGGGATCCCGCATTCTCAGAGTCGACTGCTTGCCCGAGCGGGGTCCGCCAGACGCGATCGGCAGGACGAGCCGGTCACTCGCCGCCCGTGATCGGGGCTTTGACCCTTGTCAGGGGGTGGACCGGGCGGTACCTTAGCGTGCATCACGTTCGGGTCACAATCCGTGGTCCCGATAAGTTCATCAGCAGTCACAACGTTTCAGGGGAGATCCTTCGTGAAGAAGTTAGTGGCATTTACCGCAAGCGCGGCTCTGTTGTCGGCGGCATTCTTACTCGGCCCGCCCGCACAGGCTTCGACTCCGAAATACGACATCTCGACCCTCGCTGGGAAGGTCGCCTCGCTCAACGGCACAGCTGGTCTCCAGATCCGCTTCTCCGCCTATGTCGAGCAGGAGGCCAACACCGAGGTTTCGACCGCACCGGGCGATCCGATCACCCCGAACCTGGTCCTCAGCAGTCCGTTGGACGGCACCTCGATCGCAGCTCCGGCCGTCACGGTCAACCAGGACACCGCCGCCGCGCCCCAAAACGAGACCGCGATCGCCGTGGACCCCAATAATCCCAATCGGGTTGTGGGTGGCGCCAACGACTACGTGGCGCGAACATGGCCCTGTTCTGTCTCGGGAACCCCGTGTAGCGCCTTGGGCGACGGGTACTCCGGTAGCTATTTCTCCAACGACGGCGGAGCCACCTGGTGCTGCAGCGCTTCAGACCCCACGCACGTGGGGACGCTCATCCCCGGTGTCACCCATCTGGCGGGCGGCCCGTATGACGCGGCCGGCGACCCGGCGTTGGCCTTCGACAGCCGGGGCGTCGTGTACTACGCGGGGCTCGGATTCAACAGGGCGAGCGCGCCGAACACGGTAACGGTGAATAGGGGCACGTTTGACTCCGGGGGCAACCTCGGCTGGGGCGCGCCGACGTTGATCAACGCGACGACCTCCCCGGCGGTCTTCAACGACAAGGAGTGGATCGCCGCCGACGCCAATGTGGCCAGCCCATTCCGTGACCGCGTGTACGTTTCCTGGACGCGCTTCGTCTTCAACCCGACCACCGGCGCCTACGTGCAGTCACCGATCTTCTTCGCATCTTCCAGCGACGGTGGCCGAACTTTCACGGCTCCGAAGTCCATTTCGGGCAACGTGCTGTACGACCAGGGTTCGCGTCCGGTTGTGGGTCCTGACGGCTCCCTCTACGTCTTCTTCGAGGGCGCGACGAGGTTGGCGACTGCGGATTCCACCTACGTGGTCAAGTCCACGGATGGCGGCGCGAACTGGGGCAAGCCATCGGCGATCTCGACGCTGGTCGACAGCGAGGTCCTACGGGACACCGCGTTCCGTAACAACAGCTTCCCTGCTGCTGCGGCGGCCGCCAACGGTGATCTCTACGCGACATGGACGACGATGATGGGCGGAGCGTCCACCGCCGTCTACAGCAAGTCCACCAACGCTGGCACGACGTGGTCGGCGCCCGCTCGCGTCTTTTCGGCCGCCACGCGCACCGCGGAGGGGTACCCGGCCGGCACGCTGACCGCGCCGTCTCCGGGCGGGCCCGTCGAGGACATCTTCCCGGCCGTGGATGTGAGCCCCAACGGGCATGTCTACGTCGGTTCTTACCGCGGCAACACGGTGTCGCCGTGGCAGCTCTGCAAGGCCGGCCCACCGCCGCCAGTCGGTCGCATCACCTGTGATGTGCTCGGCGACTACATCCACAACACGAGGCTCGACTACGTTGTGACCGACCTGACGACCAGCCAGACGCGGACAGTGAGCACCCACCCGATCAACACTCGATACGGGTTCGGGGGCGCGTTCTTCGGTGATTACACCGATCTATCGGTCGGGTCCGACGGAACGTTCCACGCGCTGTGGACCGACAGCAACAACAAGCAGGACGTCGAGTGGTTCTACGGCGCCCAATTCGTGCCGACGCCTATCAACCAGCAGGACGTCGTCACCGCAAAGGGCAACTTCTAGTCAGCTGAGTTCAGGCTGGCTGCCGCCAACGTGGTCCGGCTGCGCAGAGCGCGCCGGGCCACGTTTGCTGCCGCCTCGGTACGACACCACCGTGTCGCGGTGGCCGGGCGATCATCCGTCAGTGACTGTCCGCTGAAGGTCCGCAGCGAGCACTTCGTGACGGCTGAGTGGGCGAGCTCTGCCTCGACGGTGTCGTGCGTCAGGCGCCCGCGGTCAGCGCCTTGAGCTGGTCGAGGGCGTCGCGGATGCACTGCGCGAAGTCACCGGTCGAGTCGTCGGCGATCCAGGTCTCAAACCCGATCTTGAAGACGGTGACGCCGGCCTCGGCGGCGAGGCTGGCGGTCAGGTTCGGGACTCCCCGTCGACGCAGGGCCTCGGCGACCGCGTCGGCGAGGGTGGAGAATTTGAGGAGTTCGCGCTCCTGAAGGCTCGGGTTCGCGGCGATCACTGCCGCGCGTTGCCTGGAGTACTCCCGGTTCGGCAGCAGCGAGGCGCCCATCTCCATCGCGGCAAGCACCGCGTCGATCGGCTTCACGCCGGCCGGCGCCGCACCGATCGCGCTCACGACGGCATCCTGCAGGTCGCTCGATCCGGCGAACAGCACCTCCCGCTTGTCCGCGAAGTGGCGGAAGAACGTGCGCTCGGTCACGCCGGCACGCTCGGCGATTTCCGCGGCGGTCGTCTGCTCGAAACCGTGCTCGGCGTAGAGCTCCATGGCGCTGAGCCTCAGGCGCCCACTCGCATCCGGTTCCCATCGTCCCATCTGGCCAGTCTAGTGATGTCTGTGACTGACATCAGGTGCTACGCTGATGACAGCAACTGACATCAGCGTAGATTCGGCTCACGGGCCGACGGAAAAGGAGATCCTCATGCGTGTATTCGTCACCGGTGCGTCCGGTTGGATCGGCTCGGCCGTGGTGTCCGAGCTTCTCGAAGCGGGCCACGAAGTGGTCGGGCTCGCCCGAACCGATCTCGCCGTCGCCGCGCTGACCGCCGCGGGTGCCACGGCGCGTCGCGGCAGCCTCGACGATCTCGATAGCCTGCGTGCGGGCGCCGAGGGATCCGACGCCGTGATCCACCTCGCGTACAAGCACGACTTCTCGGACATGGCCGGAGCCGCTCGATCCGAGCGCGCGGCCATCGAGACGTTCGGGGATGCCCTCGCCGGCTCGGATCGACCGTTCCTGTTCGCCTCGGGAGTTGCCGGCCTTGCGCCCGGGAGGGTGGCGACCGAGCGGGACGTCGTTCCGTGGGCCGGGCCGGATGCGCCGCGCGGGGGAGCCGAGTCGCTCGCGTTCGAGTACGCCGAGCGCGGCGTGCGGTCGGTGAGCCTGAGATTCGCGCCCACCGTGCACGGGGACGGCGACCACGGGTTCATCTCCACCATCGTGGGCGTCGCGCGCGCCAAGGGGGCCTCCGGCTACGTGGGCGACGGCTCCAGCCGCTGGCCGGCAGTGCACAGGCTGGATGCCGCCCGCATGATCCGGCTGGCCCTCGAGACCGCGCCGGCCGGCTCCATCGTGCACGGGGTGGGGGAGGAGGGGATCGCGGCCCGGACGATCGCCGAGATCATCGGCCGTCACCTCGACGTGCCGGTCGTGTCGGTGGCGCCCGAGGATGCCGCCGCGCACTTCGGCTGGATCGGGGCGTTCTTCGCCCTCGACATCCCGGCCTCCAGCCTGCTCACCCAGGAGATGCTGGGCTGGACGCCGACCCATCCCGGTCTCGCCGAGGACCTCGAGGCCGGGTATTACTTCCGCTCCGCTGTCCGATAGCGACCCGGAGCCGGGGCGCGAGCCGTGGTTGACGCGACGGCACGACTGCGACGGGAACCGTCCCCGTAACTCGTCTTTCAGTAACTGCTCGCTGGGCGGCCCCAGCGAGCAGTTAGCGACGGATGAGTGGATTGGCGCGGCGGATCGGCGTGCCTGGCCCCGTCCTCCTGGCCCGGCTTGGAGCATCCCCGTCGCAGCTCAACCGTCAGTAAGTGCTGGCTGAACGGCCCCAGCGAGCAGTTAGTGACGGTTGAGTCGGGGCGAATGGGGGTTAGCATGAGCCAGTGCAGCAATTAACGAGAGACCCTCAGTTGGTTGGCGAACGGTGAGCGATTCGCTCGACGACCTCGCGGAGATGCTCGACCGCGCCCACGCGGACGCCGGCACACGTGCCGACCCACTCGATCCGGCGCGCATCGCGGCGAAGCGCCGCCGTCGCATCCGACGACGGATCACCGCGGGTGTCGTCACACTCGTGATCGCCGCCGGGATCGGCACCTACCTTCCCCTGACCCTCCTCGCGCCCCTGGGCGCGGACGCCCTGACGGTTCACCAGCCCCAGTTCGCGATCCCGGCCGCGGTGAAGCTCTCGCTGCCCGGCGTGGGCGCGAGTGCCATCAGTGTCGCCGGGGCCGAGGACTTCGCCGGCACGACCGGAACCGACGGCATCCTCGCCTCGAGCGGCGGCAATGGCGCGCTGCCGATCGCCAGCATCAGCAAACTGGTCACCGCCCTGGTGGTACTGGATGCCAAACCCCTCAAGCCGGACGAGGCCGGCCCCACGCTCGCCTTCGGCAAGGCCGAGGCCGACCTCTACGACAAGTACTACGTGCTGGGCGCGACGGTGTCCTCGATGCGCACCGGGACCTCGATGTCTGAGCACGATGCGATCGAGGTGATGCTTGTCGCGTCGGCCTGCAACTACGCGGAGGCCCTGTCTACCTGGGCGTTCGGCTCGCAGGCGCGGTTTCTCAGCGCCACCCGGGCCTGGCTGAAGGCCCACGGGCTCACCGGCACCACCCTCGTGGAGCCCACCGGAATCGACTCGAGAAACGTCAGCACCCCCACCGACCTGATCGCCATCGGAAAGCTCGCGATGGCGAACCCTGTGCTCGCGGCAATCGTGGGCTCGCCGAGCGTGAGCCTGTCCATCGGCACGCTCGCGAACAACAACAAGCTGCTTGGCACCGACGGCGTCAACGGCATCAAGACCGGCACCCTCGCCAAGGCCGGCGCCTGCCTGCTCTTCTCCGCGGTGGTGGATGTCGGCACCGCCGCCCCCCTCACCGTGATCGGTGTGGTGCTGGGCGGCGCCGATCACGGGTCGGTGGATTCCGCGGTGCGCGAGCTCCTCGCGAGCATCAAGTCCGGCTTCCACCGGGTGCCCCTCGTCACCAAGGGCCAGGTGCTCGGCAGCTATTCGACGCCGTGGAAGGATGACGCCAGGATCGTGGCGGGGGATGACGCGACCGTGCTCACCTGGTCGAACAACCCGATCACCTCCACCATGGTGACCAGTCCGCTGACGACCGGCGTGAACGGCGCGACGGTGGGAAGCGTGACCTTCGTGGCCGGGAAGGTCACCGTCACGGTTCCCCTGCTGCTCGAGGGCGCGATCGCGGGCCCGGACGGCTGGTGGAGGCTCACCCACCCCGCGGAGCTGCTCGCGCGGTAGGCGATCCCTCACGCGCCGGGGGTCAGGCGCAACTCCGGCCGGCTCGTTGCGAGATCGTCGAGTACGCGGGCGACGGCCTCGCCGGCGGGTCCAGCCAGCGCTTCGGATGTCGTCGCGCGGCGGACGAAGCCGTCCCAGTCCCCGGCGCCGGCACGGAGAGCCCGAAGCGGCGACAGCAGGGCCGCCCGGTGCAGCCACTCGTCACCGTCCCGGGCCCAGCGATCCAGGGCGACGTCCGCGCGAGCGCGGCTTCGCGGGGCGAGTCCTTCGATGAGCGGGCCGATCACGTCGAGCGCGAGGGGATCGACGAGTGCGCGCAGCCGAGCCCCGCGCACGAATCCCTCCAACCGGGTCAGGTCGGAGTTGTCGAGCAGCCGCAGATTGGACTGCAGAAGCACGACTGCCGCGAGGCGGCGTTCGAACACGGGCACCGCCCACAGCTCGGAGCTCAACGCGGTGATGTCGTCGTGGGTCAGGCCGGGGTACCGCCGACCGGCATCTCGGATCGTTCCGCGCACGGCTCCGACCGACGCGCCGTAGAACCGCAGGTCGCTCCCCAGACGGGCTCTCTCGGCGCCCGCCCGCTGCCAGGATCCCTCGCGCCGCAGGGTGGCATCCACGAATTCGCCCGGGTCACTCATCGTTCCGAGACGGCAGCGTCAGCCGCGCCACCAGTCGTCGAAGGGCGACGCCGGCACGCGCCGCTTGTGCTCGGTGGCGAGGTAGCGGGCCTCGATCGCGTCGGCGACGGCGGACGGCACCTCGCGTCCCTCGAGGTAGTCGTCGATGTCGGAATAGCTGAGGCCGAGGTTGGCCTCGTCGGTCTGGCCGGGGGTGTCATCGAGCAGGTCGGCGGTGGGGGCCTTGAGGTAGAGCCGCTCTGGGGCGTCCAGGTGCTGGAGCAGGCCGCGCCCCTGTCGCTTGGTGAGGCCGGTGAGCGGCACGATGTCGACGCCGCCGTCCCCGTACTTGGTGAAGAAGCCCGTCACCGCCTCGGCCGCGTGGTCGGTCCCCACGACGAGCAGCCGACGCTCGCCGGCGACGGCGTATTGCGCGACCATGCGCATCCTGGCCTTGACGTTGCCCTTGGTGAAGTCGCTCATCGCCGACCCCATCGCGTTGGCGAACTCGGCCTGCACACCGTCCACGCCGCTCTGGATGTTGAAGGTCAGCGTCTCCCGGGGCCGGATGAAGGAGAGCGCGAGCTGGGCATCCTCCTCGTCGTGCTGCACGACGTACGGCATGCGCACCGCGACGAAGTCGGCGTCGACGCCCTCGCCCCGGAGCCTCTCGACGGCGAGCTGGCAGAGCCGGCCGGCCAGCGAGGAATCCTGCCCGCCGCTGACGGCGAGGAGGAAGCCCGCCGCGCCGGTGGAGACGAGGTAGTCGCGCAGGAACGCGACCCGCGCGTCGATCTCCCGCGCCGGATCGATTTCGGGTCGCACGGACAGGTGGGCGATGATCTCTGACTGACGTTCCCGCATGCAACGACGATATCAACGCTTCTTCGTGAAGGTGCCCACCAGGCTGGCCGTCGCGAGCACATGGCCGGCGATGGCCCGGCTGAACTGGTCGAGGGTACAGCCCACCGAGAGACCGGTCGTCTCGATGTCGAGTGCATAGAGAGTGAAGTCATATTCGTGCGTGCCCGAGGGGGGAAAGGGGCCCGCGTAGTCCGTGAGTTCCCGAGCACCGCCGGGCAGTCCGCGGGCGGCCGCTCCCTCCTCGAACGACGTGACGGCTGGGTTGAGGTCCGAGACCAGCCAGTGCAGGTACCTCCGCGCCACCGGATCGTTGTCGACCAGGCTCAGGGCGAGAGATCGGGTCTCGGCGGGCGCACCGTCCCAGGCCAGCTGCGGTGAGACATTGCGGATCTTCTTGCCGTGCCTCTGCGGGATCTCCTCCCCGTGCCCGAAGGATGTCGACTGAAGCCTCATGATGTGCTCCCCTCATTGGTATTAGGGACACGATAGTGAGCGCGACCAGCATCCGCACGCGAGGCTGTGTGGTCGGGTCTCCTAGACTCGGCGCATGCCGCGCCTGGTCGTCGTCCTTCCGCTCGTGCCGCTGCTGGTGGGGGAGAGCTTCGCCCTGCAAGACTGGCCCCTGCACATCACCGTTCTCCCTCCCTTTCTCACCGATGCCTCGCCCGAGCAGATCGCTGATGCCTTCGCTGCCGCGACATCCGGACTGCCCGCCATCACCGCCATTGCCGGTCGGGACGAACTCTTCGGACGGCGGCAGAACGTGCTGGTGACCGTGGTGGAGCACAACGAGGCGCTCGCCCGCCTGCATCGAACCCTCGTAGCGGCCGTGCTGCCGTTCGCCGCGGCCCCGGACGAGCCGGCGTTCACCGGTCCCGGGTTTCGGCCCCACGTCACCGTCAAACCGCACGGGCGGGTGCGCGAGGGTGAGGTGCTCTCGCTCAGCCAGGTTGCTCTCGTCGACATGGCCCCCCGGGCCGCCCCTCAGGGGCGGCTGGTGCTCGCCACTCGTCCGCTGGGGGACCTTTGACTCTGCGGTGCACGGGGCGAGCGGGCGTACGCTTCCTCGCATGACGAGCAGAGTGGTGCACTTCGATATCCCGATTGACGATCCCGCTCGAGCGGGCGCGTTCTACCGAACGGTTTTCGGCTGGAACGTGGAGAAGTGGGGGCCCATCGACTACTGGACCATGCCTACCGGCGAGCCCCCGGGTCCGGGAGCCGAGGGAGCACTCACACCGAGGGCCGAGGCCCCCGAGGGTGTCGTGATCTACGTCGGCGTCGACGACATCGACGACGCCTTGCGCAAGGTCGCCGACGCCGGTGGCACGGTCCTGACCGAGAAGATGCCGATCCCCACTGTCGGCTGGTCGGCGCGATTCCGGGACTCGGAGGGCAACCTGGTCGGTTTGTTCCAGGAGGACCCGTCGGTGGCGATGCCCGAGGGGATGCCGGGCGCCTGATCGACGCCCGTCGGCGCTCCGAGCGCCCCGCACAGCCGCTCGGAGCGGCTACAGTCTGAACATGAAACGGATCAACTATGCCGGCGGGTCGATCGTCACGGGCAACGCCGTGGCCGCCGCTCTCCTCGACCACGCGACGCAAATAGCAAGCAACGCGAACAGCTCGACGGTGGATATCCCGGTTCTCGAAGACGATGGCAGCACGAGCATCCACACTCTCCTCGTCGGACCGACGACCCAGTTCGACGTGTCAGATGCGGAGGGGATCTCCGCGGACGAGGAGCAATCCTTCCCGGTGCCGGACCTGCCTGTGCTGGGGATGGCGGCCGTGACCCTCTCGCCGGCGGCCGAATCTCGAGCGACGAGCGACGCCCAGCTCTTCGACCAGGCGGTCGACGAACTCGAGGAAGGCCTCGCCGAGGGCCGTTTCTCGTGACGGCTATAGTTCAGATACCACAGGCGGCTTCGCGCCCCTCTCACTCACACTGATAGGTTCCCGATGGGTAAGTTCATCTACGGCACGCCCTCGATATCGGTCGAATTCGACGACCGGGTCCTGGCGCACCTGAAGGCGGTCATCATCGCCAAGCTCCGTCGCAACGAGGCCTTCACCTTCTCCTGGGACTACGACGCCGAGCTGGGCAAGGGCAACAGCTCCGTCTGGCTGCACCCGGCCATCCCGATGCAGTTCGAGTTCTACGGCAGCCGCGCCCCGCAGCTCAACCGGGCCTGGCTCGAGGCGCTCGTGCAGCTCTCGAACACTCCGGGTGGACTTCGGGTGATACCGGAGCCCAAGGAACCGGCCGCCGGGACCCCCTCCGTCGACTAGGGACCCTGTCGTCGACCGGCCCTGGCCGGCCGGCGACGTCTCTCAGCGCCTTGGTGGCGCCCGCAGGTCTCGCGGACGACCTCTGGATGGGACGTTTGGCCCACTGCCGCCGCGGAGCCTGGTGAACCATGGAATCACCAAGGAGGTCTCCCGATGAAACTCAAGGTCATGCATCCCGGCCGAATCCTGATGGTGACAACGCTCGTTGCGCTCGTGGCAGGATGCGGGATCGTCGCCCCCATCGTGCCGGGCGAGGACCGCACAGATACCAAGACGACGGATGCCGGCGGGGCGACCTCGGCAAGCGTGGACGTCAACCTCGGAGCCGGCCGACTCACCCTCGCGGGCGGCTCGAGCGGGCTCGCCACGACGAAGTTCACCTATAACGTGAAGAGCTGGAAGCCCACGGTCGACTACACCGTGAGCAATGCCCGCGGCAGCCTGGTGATCGCGCAGCCGAATGCCCCGGTCGCGGTGGGCAAGAGCGTGCGTAACGACTGGGATGTGCGGCTCAGCAACAGCATCCCCATCGACCTCAAGATCAACACTGGCGCCGGCAAGAGCACCCTCACGCTCGGCGGAATGACGCTCGTCTCGGCCACCATCTCCGGCGGAGCCGGCGAGCTCCAGGCCGACCTGTCTGGCGACTGGAAGAAGTCCGCGGAGATCGATGTGAACGGCGGAGTGGGAAAGATCAGCGTGCAACTGCCGTCCTCCGTCGGCGCCCGTGTGAAGGTGTCGACCGGGCTCGGCAGTGTCACGGTGAACGGCCTGACCAAGAGCGGCGACACCTGGGTCAACGACCAGTACGGAAAGTCACCGATCACCCTCGACGTGGTGATCAAGGCCGGTGTCGGCGAAGTGAACTTGGATGTGAAATAAGGCTTGGATGTGAAATAAGGCCTGGATGTGAAATAGGGCGAGGTGAAGTACCGTCACGCTACCCCGTCGGTCGGCCGGCGATCTCCGCGAGTCTCGCCCGAATGAGGTCGCCGAGCACGTCTTCGGGCAGGGGGTGGTCCGGAGTGAACCGAACGGTTCCCTTGGACAGCGAGAAGCCGCCGAGCCGTGCGCGCACGCTGTCGATGGCGGCAGGCGAAAACGGGAAGACCGAAAGGTGCGTGGCGCTCGCCGACACTCCGATCAGGGGTTTTCCGGCGACTCTGAGCGCGGGCACCCCGTAGCTGACGCCGTCTTCGGCGTCCGGGGCGATGGCGCGAGCCACTTCGATGACATGCCGCAGGCTGGCCCGCTCCGACTCCGGGAGGCCGGCCAGAGTATCGTCAACGGAACCCATGAAGGGATTGTGGCAGGGTCGCCCTCCCGGCACCATGTCCTTTTGGGCCGTCGCCGTTCGTCGTACCCACGTATCGACCAAACAAAGGAGATCTCATGGAGTACCTGTTATTCATCTGCAGCGACCCGGCCGCGCCGACCTACGTGCCGGAGGAGGACAACATCCAGGAGTGGGTGGCGGAGATGGAGGGTCGCGGCGTCACTCGTGCGGGAGACCGGCTGCGCCCGGTCGCCGACGCCACAACGGTCACGGTGCGGGACGGCGAGTTGATCGTGTCGGACGGGCCGTTCGCCGAAACCAAGGAGTGGATCGCCGGCTTCGACCTCATCGACTGCAGCGACCTGGATGAGGCGATCGAGATCGCTTCGAAGCACCCGATGGCCAGGTTCGGCAAGATCGAGATCCGGCCGATCTGGCCGTTCGACACCGAGTAACAGGAGCGCGGTGACATCGCCCACGGACGCACGAGGCGCCGTCGCTTCCTCCGTCGCGTCGGCCTCGGCGGAAGAGACGGCGCGAATCGTTTCCACCCTGATACGCGTGACGGGTGACTGGGCGCTCGCCGAGGACTGCGTGCAGGATGCCTTCGCACGCGCCCTGGTGGACTGGCCCGTCCACGGCATCCCCAGTAAGCCGGGGGCCTGGCTGACGACCGTGGCGAAGAACGGCGCAATCGATCGCCTGCGGCGGTCCGCCACCGAGCGGGCGGCGCTGCGCCAGCTCGCGATCGTCGCCGAGCTGGAGCAGCTCGGCCGCGACGGCCAGGAGCGCTCCGAGCTCGGGGACGGCCCGCTCGGGGACGACCGGCTGCGGCTCATCTTCACCTGCTGCCACCCCGCTCTGCCGATGGAGGCGCGCGTTGCGCTCACCCTGCGCACCGTCGCCGGCCTCACCACGGAAGAGATCGCGCGCGCCTTCCTCGTCTCGGAGTCGACGATGGCCAAGCGACTGGTCCGCGCCCGGGCGAAGATCAGGGATGCCGGCATCCCGTATCGAGTGCCGCCGCCGCGGCTGCTCCCGGGGCGAACCGCCGGGGTTCTCGCCGTGCTCTATCTGCTCTTCAACGAGGGCTATTCGGCCACGGGCGATCAGCTCGTGCGCGAACCGCTCGCCCGGGAGGCCATCCGTCTGACCCGCCTTCTGGTCGGCTTGCTCGGCGAGTCGCCGCACACCTCGGAGGCCCTCGGCCTGCTGGCGCTCATGCTGTTCCAGCACGCGCGCACGGCTGCCCGTGTCGACTCCGCCGGCGATGTCGTGACGCTCGAAGAACAGGACCGTTCCCTCTGGGATGCAGGCGCCATCGCCGAGGGCGTCGCACTGCTGCGAACCGCGGATCGGCGCTGCCTCGAGCGCCACGAGCGCCCCGGCCGCTACCACCTGCAGGCGGCGATCGCCGGCTGCCACCTGATGGCGCGGGAAGCCGGCAGCACCGACTTCGCCAGGGTGGCCGTTCTCTACGAGGCGCTGGCCCTCATCGCACCATCGCCCGTGGTGGAACTGAACCGCGCCGTCGCCGTGGCGATGTCGCAGGGTGCCGAGGCGGGGCTCGCCCTCGTGGACGCGCTCGACCGCGCCGGTTCGCTCGACGGCTACTACCTTCTGCCGGCGACCAGAGCCGACTTGCTGAGGCGCCTGGGCCGCACCACCGAGGCGGCGCGCGACTACCGCCGGGCGCGCGATCTCGCCCCGTCGGAGGCGGAGCGCCGCTACCTCAGCCGACGGCTGGCCGAGGGACGCGGATCGGCGGCGGAGCGCTCTTTCCCAGACGGTCAGTGATCCTCGCGACGGTCAATGCGGGAAAAGCAGTTCGCCACCGACCCACACCACCATGAAGAGGATCACGAGGGAGCCAATGGCTATCAAGACCCACGACAGATCGCGCCGAATGACGGCGACCACACCGAGAACGGCGCCGACGATGCCCAACGCGAAGATGGCGAACGTCGGGATCGGCGCGCCCACCGTTGACTTGAGGACGAAGAGCGCGGCGAAGGCGAGGATGAGCCCTAACCCCCACCAGCCGAGGGCGGACGCGGGCCACACTCGCGTCGAGCGCAAGGCTTAGCTCTCTTTGTTGTCGCGGGAACGCCCGGTCATCCGCTCGATCTCGGCGTCGACGTCGGCCTCGGTGTGATAGCGATGACCCGGACCGTAGGCGTCCAGCCCGATGAAGAGGGCCGCGACTCCCATTCCGAAGATCGCCCACACCGGCCAGTAGTACGCGCCGGGGCTGGTGATGAACCAAATGGCGGTGAGCAGCAGGGCTACGGCAGCCCAGACGCCCACGAACGACCAGAAATTGGACTTGGCCCGCAGTCGGCGCCGGGCGGCCTTTCGCAGTTCTTCGTCAGTCATGTCCAGCAGGCTACGCGTGCCGAAAGGGACCACTATGGACGAAAGTCCCGGCGCCGGGACGCCGGTTCAGCGGGCGTGCAACTCGACCTCGGCGCGGGACTCGGGACGCTCGTCCGGTAGGGTTGGGCACGCGAAGGGGAGTATTCCACCTGCGCTGCAGTCGTCAAGACGGTCGCCGATGAAGCCGGCCCGGTTGCAGCGGTGCCGTTCACGGTGCGGAAGAGACTTTCGGGAATCAGGCGACCCATGCCTACCCGGACGAAAGGCCCCCGCCATGCACCTCGAACTCCCGCTCGCGTTCGAAGCGACATCCCTCGCCATCATCATCGCCATCATCATCGCCGACCTCGTGCACGCGTATTTGCGGCCGCACGTGCCATCCACGAAGGAGTCGAGCCTCTGGGTGGCGCTCTACGTGGTGCTCGCCCTCATCTTCGCCGTGCTCATGCTCGTCTTCGCCGACGCGGAACACGCGAGCCAGTTCCTGGCCGGCTGGCTCACCGAGTACAGCCTGAGCGTGGACAACCTCTTCGTCTTCGTGATCATCATGGCGCGATTCTCGGTGCCGAGGCAGTTTCAGCAAGAGGTGCTGATGGTGGGCATCATCATCGCCCTCGTGCTGCGCGGCATCTTCATCCTGCTCGGGGCCCAGCTCATCGAGAACTTCAGCTGGATCTTCTACTTGTTCGGCGCCTTCCTGCTCTTCACGGCGTTCCAGCAGGCGTTCCAGAACAGCGAGGAGATGGATGAACGCGAGAGCGCCGTCATCCGCTTCCTGCGCAAGAGAATCCCCATCTCCAACGAATTCGACGGATCGAAGCTGCGCACCGTCGTCGACGGCAGGAAGATCTTCACCCCGATCATCGTCGTGTTCCTCGCCATCGGCACCACCGACCTGGTCTTCGCTCTCGACTCGATCCCCGCCATCTTCGGCATCACCACGAGCCCGTTCATCGTGTTCACGGCCAACGTGTTCGCCCTGATGGGGCTGCGCCAGCTCTACTTCCTGCTCGGTGACCTCATCGACAAGCTCGTGTACCTCAAGTACGGGATCGCGTTCATCCTCGCCTTCATCGGCGTGAAGCTCGTGTCTCACGCCCTGCACACCAACGAGCTGCCATTCGTCAACGGCGGCAAGGGAGTGGACTGGGCCCCGGAGATCGACACGGTGACGTCGCTCGTCGTCATCGTGTCGTCGATGGCGGTCGCGACGGTCGCGAGCGTCATCAAGATCCAGGCCGACAAGCGCCGCGAGGTCGACACCCCTACCCAGTGACGACCGGCGCGGCGGTCGGTGACCGTGCCACGGCCCGCCTCTGTTTGCGCACGCGCCGCACGCGCCGCACGCGCCGTGCGCGGCCTACCGGCCGGCGTCGAGCCGCGCCATGGCGAGCCTTTCGGCCGCCTCCAGCGTCGTGATGCCCTGGTCGCGTGCGTCGGAGAAGATCGTCGCCACCGTGTCTCCGATCGCATCGACCCGCGCCGAGATGGCGGCCAGGTCGGCGTTCGGTCGCGAGGCGATGTCGAGATAGACCACGCCTCCGGCGTTCACGACGAAGTCGGGGGCCCAGAGGATGCCGCGGGCCGCGAGCTCGGAGGCGCCCTCGCGCCGGGCGAGCTGGTTGTTGGCCGCGCCGACGACGCCGAGCACGTTGAGTTCGCTGATCACGCTCGAGGTGAGCACGCCGCCGAGGCCGCACGGCACGAGCAGGTCCGCGTGCACGCGCAGCGCGTCCGCGACGTCCACCCAGGTCGCTCCGATCTCCCGGGCGAAGTCCTGCTTGGCGAGGTTGACGTCGGTGACGGTGAGTTTCGCGCCGGCCCGGGAGAGCGCCGTGGCGAGACGGCCGCCGACCTGGCCGAGGCCGGAGATCACGATGTGGCGCCCGGCGATCTCCCGGCTGCCGAAGAGCGCCTCGACGGTCGCGACGATGCTCGCGTAGACGCCGGCGGCCGTGGCATCCGCGGGTTCGCCGACGCCGCCCTGGTCGGCCGGCAGTCCGCACACGTGCTCGGTACGCTCGGCGACGATCGCCATGAGTTCTGCACTCGTGCCCACGTCTTCGGCGGTCATGTAGGCGCCGCCGAGGCTCTCGATCGCGTCGCCGAGGTCGAGCATCGCGTCGCGCTTCTGCTCGTCGGTGAGCACCGTGCCCACCGGGAGGTAGATTACGGACTTGCCCCCGCCGCGGTTGAGACCGGCGGCGGCGTTCTTGAGGGTCATGGCGGCGGAGAGTCGCAGCGAGTCTGCGACGGCATCCGTCCAGTTGTCGTACTGCCACACCCGCGCTCCGCCGAGGGCCTGGCCCAGTCGGGTGGAGTGAACGGCGACGCTCATGATGAGGCCGGAACGCGGTCCGGTGGTGATGAGCACTCGTTCGTGAGTGAACGGAATGGCTGCGAGGGCATCCAGCGACGGCGATGGTTGCGTGAGCGTCAAGAGGGTTCTCCTTGGTGTGGCCTTGTGGGCTGTGGGCGACGCGCGATTGTGGTGCGCGACAGAGCCCAGCCTATGCCGATTCGGTCGCCTTGGCCGAGGGACGGAAACTCCGGGGCGGGAGCATCGCCCGCCCAGGCATCGCGGGCCGATCGGGCCGATTTCCTCGGCCGACGGAGTGTTCATCGCCGAACCGGGCGGCGCCGAGGCGGCGGTGGCACCCGGCGAGAGGACCCTCGTGCCGCCGGGGGTCGATCTCGAGCTCGGTGACGACTCGATCCGGGTGCAGCGCGGCGCGTGGCGCCTCCTCCTTAACTCTCCAGAATCGGTGTTAGCCTGTCTGGATGTTGTTCGGTCTGCTTCTCCTTCGTGGCCGCGACGGGTCCTAGCTTTCAGGCCTCCCCCTCGTCGCGGTGTGTTGCGTCGCGGGGTCTGGTGCTGGCATGAGCGCCGCTGGCTGACCACCGTTTGGTAGAGGAGAGCGCACCACAAATGAATCACGTATCCCCGGCAGTGCCCCGCACACTGGCCGAGAAAGTCTGGGACGACCATCTCGTCGTCAAGGGCGAAGCGGGCAGCCCCGACCTCATCTACATCGACCTGCACCTGGTGCACGAGGTCACGAGCCCGCAGGCCTTCGACGGTCTGCGCCTCGCCGGTCGGCCGGTTCGCCGCCCGGACCTGACGATCGCGACGGAAGACCACAACACCCCGACTCTCGACATCGACAAGCCGATCGCCGACCTCACCAGCCGCACCCAGATCCAGACGCTGCGCAACAACTGCGCGGAGTTCGGCGTGCGGTTGCATCCCCTCGGCGACATCGAGCAGGGCATCGTGCACGTCGTCGGCCCGCAGCTCGGCCTCACGATGCCGGGCATCACCGTGGTCTGCGGCGACTCGCACACCTCGACGCACGGGGCGTTCGGCGCCATGGCGTTCGGCATCGGCACGAGCGAGGTCGAGCACGTGCTCGCCACCCAGACGCTGCCGCTCACCCCCTTCAAGACGATGGCGATCACCGTCGAGGGCGAGCTGCGCCCCGGTGTGACCGCCAAGGACATCATCCTCGCGGTGATCGCGCAGATCGGCACCGGCGGCGGGCAGGGCTACGTGCTCGAGTTCCGCGGCAGCGCCATCCGCTCGCTCTCCATGGAGGGCCGGATGACGGTCTGCAACATGTCGATCGAGGCGGGGGCCCGGGCCGGAATGATCGCGCCGGACCAGGTCACCTACGACTACCTCGAGGGCCGGGCGCACGCGCCGAAGGGCGAGGACTGGGATGCCGCGGTGGCCTACTGGAAGACCCTCGGCACCGACGCCGACGCCGTGTTCGACGCGGAGGTGTTCCTCGACGCGAACGAACTCGAACCGTTCGTCACCTGGGGCACGAATCCCGGGCAGGGCGCGTCGCTCAGCGGGAACGTGCCAGACCCTTCGGCCATCGCCGACCCGAACGAGCGGTCGTCGGCCGAGCGCGCCCTCGAATACATGGACCTCGAGGCGGGCACCCCGCTCAAGGAGATCCGGGTGGACGCCGTGTTCATGGGCTCCTGCACCAACAGCCGCATCGAGGACCTGCGCGCCTTCGCCTCGGTGATCAAGGGGCAGAAGAAGGCGGACGGCGTGCGCGTCATGGTCGTGCCGGGCAGCGCCCGGGTACGAATCGAGGCCGAGGCCGAGGGCATCGACCAGATCGTGAAGGACTTCGGGGCGGAGTGGCGGTTCGCCGGCTGCTCGATGTGCCTCGGGATGAACCCCGACCAGCTCGCGCCCGGCGAGCGCTGCGCATCCACCTCCAACCGCAACTTCGAGGGTCGCCAGGGCAAGGGCGGTCGCACCCACCTCGTCTCGCCGCTCGTCGCCGCGGCGACCGCGATCCGCGGCACTCTCTCCAGCCCGTGGGACCTCGGTGTCACGGCGAACTCCACTTCGGAAGGGGTGAACGCCTGATGGACAAGGTCTCCGTGGTCACCGGCGTCGCCGTGCCGCTCGAACGCGCGAACGTCGACACCGACCAGATCATCCCCGCCGTCTTCCTCAAGCGAGTGACGAAGACCGGATTCGACGACGCGCTCTTCTACGCGTGGCGCCAGGACCCGGACTTCGTGCTGAACCGTGCGGAATTCGCCGGCGCCCGGGTGCTCATCGCGGGCCCCGACTTCGGCACGGGATCGAGCCGGGAGCACGCCGTCTGGGCGCTGCGCGACTACGGTTTCCGGGCCGTACTCAGCCCGAGATTCGGCGACATCTTCCGCGGAAACGCGGGAAAGCAGGGCCTCCTCGCCGGCGAGATCAGCGAAGAGGACGTCGAGAGGATCTGGGCGGCGATCGAGGCCCAGCCGGGCATCGAGGCGTCGGTGGACCTCGTGTCCAAGACGGTCACGATCGGCGAGATCACCGCTCCTTTCGTAATCGATGATTACACTAGGTGGCGGCTCCTTGAAGGCCTTGATGACATAGGCCTTACGCTGCGCGATGAGGCGCAGATCACACGGTTCGAACTCGCCAGGGAGACCTGGCGGCCGCGCACCATACCCGTACAACAGGCAGTAGGTGATTGAGTGAACTCCCTTGTGAAGGATGCCCAGAAGGCTGGCGAACGAGTGGGCTTGAAGTCCGACCAGATCGTGATTACCGGAGGGAATCCTCTCAAGGGTCGCATCCGCGTGCGGGGGGCGAAGAACCTCGCGACGAAGGCGATGGTCGCTGCGCTGCTCGGTGAGACGCCGAGCGTGCTTCGCGACGTACCGGACATCAGCGATGTCGAGGTCGTGCGCGGCCTTCTCGAGGTGTACGGCGTCGTCGTGACGAGCACCGTGCCCGGCGAGCTGCAATTCGATACGAGCAATGTCGAACGCGCGCACTTCGCGGAGATCGACGCGCACGCCGGCTCGAGCCGCATCCCGATCCTGTTCTGCGGTCCTCTGCTGCACCGCCTCGGTGAGGCGCGCATCCCGGACCTCGGCGGCTGCCGCATCGGCGACCGTCCGATCGACTTCCACCTCGACGCGCTGCGCGCGTTCGGCGCCGTGGTCGACAAGAGCTTCGAGGGCATCTACATCACCGCCCCCGACGGTCTCAAGGGCGCGAACATCACCCTGCCGTACCCCAGCGTCGGCGCGACCGAGCAGGTTCTGCTCACCGCCGTGCGGGCCACGGGCACGACCGAGCTGAAGAACGCGGCGATCGAGCCGGAGATCATGGATCTCATCGCCATCCTGCAGAAGATGGGCGCCATCATCTCGGTGGAGCCCAACCGCGTGATCCTGATCGAGGGCGTGGACCGCCTCGTCGGCTACAAGCACACGGCGCTCTTCGACCGCAACGAGGTTGCGAGCTGGGCCGCGGCCGCGCTCGTGACCAAGGGTGACATCTTCGTCGAGGGCGCCCGCCAGGTGGAGATGATGACCTTCCTCAACGTCTTCCGCAAGGTGGGCGGCGCGTTCGACGTGGAGGACGACGGCATCCGCTTCTACCGTCCGGAGGGCGACCTCAAGCCGGTGACGATCGAGACCGACGTGCACCCCGGATTCATGACGGACTGGCAGCAGCCGCTCATCGTCGCCCTCACTCAGGCGACCGGCGTCTCCTTCGTGCACGAGACCGTGTACGAGGACCGCTTCGGCTTCACGGATGCCCTCAACGAGATGGGCGCGAACATCGTCGTGCACAAAGAGGGCCTGCCCGACCACCCCCGCAGGGTCGCCCGGCGCGACTTCGAGCAGGCGGCCGTGATCACCGGGCCGACCAAGCTGCACGGTGCAAACGTGCGCGTGCCCGACCTTCGCGGCGGGTTCAGCTACCTCATCGCGGCGCTCGGCGCCGAGGGAGTGTCGACCGTCAGCAACGTGGGCATCATCAGCCGCGGCTATGAGCACTTCATCGACAAGCTCGAGGTGCTCGGGGCCGACTTTGTCTTCGAGGGATAACTCGGCAGTGCCGCGAGCGACAGCGCCGGAGCGCCAGGAGCCGGAACACCAGAAGTCGGAGAAGATTCCGATCTTCCGCCTCCTGGCGCTGCTGTTGATTCCTCCGATGGAGCTTCTCGCTCGGTATGTCATCATCGACGGCGACAAGCTGCCGAAGCACGGTGCGTTCGTCTTTGCGCCCAACCACTACAGCGAGATCGATCCCGTCGTGATCGGGCGGGTGATGTACAAGCTCGGGCGCGCCCCTCGGTACCTGACCAAGGCATCCCTCTTCAAGGTTCCCGTGCTCGGCTGGTTCCTGCGCACCTCGGGCCAGATCCCCGTCGAGAGATCCGGCGTCTCCCGCGGCAGCGACCCCATCGCCTCGGCGAGCAAGCTCGTGCGCGACGGCCTGGCCGTGGTGATCTATCCGGAGGGATCCCTCACGAGGGACCCCGACCTGTGGCCGATGCGCGGCAAGACGGGCGCGGTGCGCATGGCCCTCGAGGCCGGCGTGCCGCTCATCCCGGTGGCGCACTGGGGCACCCAGCTCGTGATGCCGCGCTACGCGAAGAAGATCAGCGTGTTTCCGCGTAAGACCATCACGGTGAAGATCGGCGACCCCGTCGACCTCTCGGCCTTCGCGGGCCGCGGACTCGATCCGACTACCCTCCACGAGGCGACCGCGGTGCTCATGGCCGCCATCACCTCCCTGCTCGTCGACCTTCGCGGCGAGCCAGCCCCCGCCGAACCGTGGGATCCGGCGAAGCACAAGCAGAGTGAGACCGGTCGATTTGAGTAACACCATGCCCATCCGTATCACGGCACCCGGCGCGCGCAGGGTCGCCGTGCTCGGCGCCGGCAGCTGGGGAACCACCTTCGCGAAGGTGCTCGCAGACGGGGGAGCCGACGTCGCCCTGTGGGCACGCCGGGCGGAGCTTGCGCGCGAGATCTCGCAGTCGAAGCGCAACAGCGACTACTTGCCCGGCATCAACCTGCCGCGCAACCTCTGGTCGAGCCCACGCATCCCCGAGGTGATGGACGGGGCCGAAGTCGTCTTCCTCTCGATCCCCAGCCAGTCCCTGCGCGAGAACCTGCGGATATTCCGCGACGTGATCCCCTCCGACGCCATCGTCGTGAGCCTCATGAAGGGTGTCGAGAAGGGCACCCGGTTCCGGATGAGCGAGGTGATCCACCAGGAGCTGAAGATCGACGAGAGCCGCATCGCCGTCGCCTCCGGCCCGAACCTCGCGCTGGAGATCGCGAAGGAGCAGCCGACCGCCGCCGTGGTCGCGTCGACGAGTCTCGAGACCGCGACGTTCGTGGCCGAACTGGCCACCAATCCGTATTTCCGGTCCTTCGTCAACACCGACGTGATCGGCACGGAGTTCGGCGGGGTGCTCAAGAACCTCATCGCCGTGGCCATCGGCATCGTCGACGGCGTCGGCTACGGCGAGAACACCAAGGCGTCGATCATCACCCGCGGCCTCGTGGAGATGACCGACTTCGCGGTGGCCTACGGCGGCCTCGCCCAGACGCTCTCCGGGCTCGCCGGGCTCGGAGACCTCATCGCCACCTGCGAGTCCCCGCTCTCCCGCAACAACACGGCGGGCCGACTCCTCGGCCAGGGCTACAGCTTCACGGATGTCGTGGCCCAGATGAACCAGACGGCGGAGGGCCTGTCGTCGGTGGCCCCCATCCTCGAGCTCGCGGCGGCGAGGGGCGTGGACATGCCGATCGTGCTTCAGGTGGCCGGTGTACTTGCCGGCACGATGAACCCGCGCGACATCGCGCCGCACCTCACCACGGACACCGACAAGCCGGCGATCCTCGTCGAGTAGTTTGGTCTAACCGGTGGGGCTCGGTGTGGGCGTCTCCGTTCCGAGCACGTCGTCGCGGCTGAGGCACTTCGACGTCTGCTTGATCGAGCCGACGGCGTTGGCCAGCTCGTCGAGGTATTGGGTGCCTTGCCCATTGGTGAGTCGGGAGTCGACGATCACTTCGACCGCCGGGACGCGTCCGAAGGTCGTGAACACATAGACGGGCGCCTTCGAGCTGTCGCGCAGCCAGTCGATGCCGCTGACCGTGTGACAGACATCCTTGGTGGGGCCGGGAGGCGTCACCCCGCAGCGCAGCAGGATGGCGGCCGGGTTGCCCCACGCGCTCGTCGCCTGGGCGTTGGTCTGACGGATGGCCTCGTTTGCGAGGGAGTGTGGCAGGCGCACGATCACCTCGGCGCAATCGGGGTTCGTGGCGTCGGCGGCGGGGGTGAGCGGCACCGTGGGGGTGCACGCGACGACGGCCAGGAGAAAGAGCGGTGCGAGCGCGGCGAGGACGCCGGCCCTGAGCTTCGAATTCATCGCTTTCAGGCTACCGTTCCGGGCGCGGCTCAACCTGCGCCCGTTTCTCGGCCCGTCTCCGCCCGCGCGTTTCCGCCCGCCGTGTTTCCGCCTCGCCCGCGTTTCTCCGGGCCGCCCGTGTTTCCGCCTCGCCGTGTTTCTCGCCTTGCGCGTGTTTCTCCGGAGGTTTCGCGGACATCCGGATTCCGAAGCCCGCACTCGCAGGCAACGCGCGCTCGTGCCTGCCCCGCGAAGCACGAACCTCCGGAGAAGCTTTGGTTCGTGGCGGCTCCGATCACACCTCGATCTCGCCCCCGACGGTGCGCAGGTGGTCGCGGAAGCTCAGGCCGGGATCGAGCGCCCGGCTCGCGAGGAAGTCGCCGAGGCGCACCTGGCTGCGCAGGGAGACCCCGGAGCGGATGCGTTCCGCCTGCATCCGCTCGGTGTCCCTGATCGACTCGGCGAGGGAGAACACCCGCTCGGCCTCCTCTGCCGGGACGAACAGCACGCCGTCCTCGTCTCCGAAGACGAGGTCGCGCCGGCCCACCGTCCACTCGCCGACCGTTGCGGCGTCCAGCGCGTCCGGCGCCCGGTCGCCCACGCTCAGGGGCCCGGTCGGGAGGGCTCCGAGGCTGAACAGTGGCAGGCCGATGGCGAGGATGTCGACGGTGTCGCGGTGGAGCCCCCACACCGCGATGCCGCCCAGTGCGGCGGACGCGGCCTCGAGGGCCACCAGGTCGCCCACGCAGCTCTCGTCGAGTCGGCCCCCGTTGTCGACCACGAGAACGTCGCCGGGCGCGCACGACTCGAAGGCCTCGAGGAAGATGTCGACGCTGCCGACATGACGCACCGGAATCACCCGGCCGGCAAGGCGCATGCCCGCGGCCAGCGCGACGAGTCCGGTCGGAGCACACCGCACCGCGACACCGGCCCGGACGCAGCCGTCGGCGAGATGAGCGGTCGTGAGCTTCTCGAACCTGCTGGCCAGGGTGTCATTGTCCATGGGGGCGTCGTCTCCTCGCTCGGCTCGGCCGCGGTGCCTGTACTCGGGGCCGTTGCACATAACGGTAGCGTTTGAGGCATGCCCTCCCCGCGCGACCACGACACCCTCGCCAGTATCGGGGAGAGCGCGGCGCTCCTCCGAATCTTTCCCCGACTGCCCGACTCGGTGGCGGGCCTCCTCGGGCCGGGTGACGACGCGGCGGTGGTCGCCGCGCCGGACGGCCGCTTCGTGGTGACGACGGACATGATGATCCACGGTCCGGACTTCCGTCTCGCCTGGTCGACGCCGCACGATCTCGGCTGGAAGGCCGCGGCATCCAACCTCTCCGACGTCGCGGCGATGGGTGCGGTCCCGACCGCGCTCGTGGTGGCGATCGCCGCCCCGGCCGACTCGCCCGTCACACTGCTCGAAGGCATCGCGGATGGGCTGCGGGACGCGTGCGCCGCGCTTGCGCCGGGCTGCGGGGTGGTCGGAGGCGACCTCTCCGTGTCGCCGACGCTCACGATCGCCGTCACCGCCTTCGGCGACCTCGAGGGACGGCCTCCCGTGCTGCGCTCCGGGGCGCGGGTGGGCGACATCGTCGCCGTGGCCGGTGTGCTCGGCGAGGCCGCCGCCGCCCTCTCGCTTCTCTTCACGGAGGCGGTCGACCCGCTCGGACATCCGGATGCCCGGCTCGCGACCGCCCTGCGCCCACGCACCGCGCCGCAGCTGGCACCCACGCCGCCGATTTCCGCGGGGAAGATCGCCGCGCTCGCCGGGGCGACGGCGATGCTCGACCTGAGCGACGGGCTCGCCATCGACTCGGCCCGGCTAGCGCGGGCGAGCGGGCTGGGCATCGACTTCGATCTCGCCTCGCTTCGCGCTGGCGGCGCGGACCCGGCCCTGGCGCTCGGCGGCGGTGAGGACCATTCGTTGCTCGCGACCTTCCCCGCCGGGACGCCGTTGCCCGCGCCGTTCCGCCGCATCGGAGTCTGCGTGGCCGGGGAGGGCCTCACCGTGGACGGGGCGCCGCACGATTCGGCCGGCTGGGACCCCTATCGCGACTGGAGCGGGTCCGCCGGGTAGCGTTCGCCTCGCATCTCCCCTCCGCTTCGTCGCCGGTGCACCCGCGGCGGGAGTCGTGCCGTCGCGGACGGATAAACGCTCCCGTGCGCCGGCCCGGCAGCGGCGGAAACGGCGTCCAGCGCCCTCGCGGCGGGGGAAGCCGCACCCGGCGGCGGGGACATATCGTGGCGGAGGGAGGCGAGACTCCCGCCGTGACGCGCTATCCCCGCCGCGAGCCGCGAGCAATTCGGCCTCAGACGGAGCGGGCCCACCACAGCGTCGTGTCGCCGTAGTCTTTGCGGCGGTCGAGCTCGATTCCGGATGGCCAGGCGGGTTCCGGGGACCGGCTGCTGCGTTCCACCAGCACCACGGCATCCGCGGCGAGGCGCCTGGACAGGGACTCCAGGCTCTGCGCGAGCTCGGCCTCGTCGAGGTCGTATGGCGGATCGAGGAAGACGAGATCCCACTCGTCGAGGGTCGAGTCGAGGAAGGCCTGAGCGGCCTGACCGGACACGACGACACGCAGCTCGCTGTTCTTCGGAGCGCGGCCGAGCACGACGGCGGCGTTCTTGCGGCAGACGTTGGCGGCGGCGGCGACGCGGTCCACGAGAGTCACCTGCGCGGCGCCCCGGCTCGCGGCCTCGAGGCCGAGCGCACCGGAGCCGGCGTAGAGGTCGAGCACGCGGGCTCCGGCGATCACGTCCCGGGCGTCGAGGGCCGAGAAGATCGCCTCGCGAACCCGATCGCTCGTGGGGCGGGTGCCGGAGCCCGGCGTCGCGAGGGTCAGGGAGCCGGCGAACCCGGCGATGATGCGTGTCATGGCGCAACGAGCCTACCGGCGGCCGTGCCGTCCCCGATTCCGCGGCCCCGAGCCGCGTTTCTCCGGAGGATCGCGGATCCGCGCACCGTCGCGGTCCCTCCTGGCCAAAGGGTACGGGCCACGGCATCCGGCGGATCGCGAAACCTCCGGAGAAACGCGCCCGAGCCGGAGAAACGCGCCTGGGCGGGAGAACGCGCCCGGGCGGGAGACGGAGCCGAGCCGAGGAACGAGCCGAGGAACGAGCCGGAACATGCCCGCCGTTCTGCCAATTGTCTACCGGGCGGGATTACCGTGGGAGCATGGCTCCCGATTTCCGCAAGCCGTTCCGCGTCATGACGTTCCGCCCTCGTCACCTGCCGCCGAGCGTCGTTCCAGAGACCCCCGACCTCGCCCCTCCGATTCGGCCGAGCCTGGTCAACAATGCGATCTACGAAGACGGATGCCGCGTCGCGACCCTCGACTCCCTCGACGACACGTTCGCGGCGCTCGAGGCGCGGCCGGGCTCGATGGCATGGA
Organism: Lacisediminihabitans profunda; assembly: GCF_008040105.1. Classification (GTDB taxonomy): domain Bacteria; phylum Actinomycetota; class Actinomycetes; order Actinomycetales; family Microbacteriaceae; genus Lacisediminihabitans; species Lacisediminihabitans profunda. The sequence continues at coordinate 271,168 of NZ_VRMG01000008.1, read as the reverse complement.
TCGGGCTCTACCGTCCGACCACCGCGGAGATAACCTCGCTCGCCGACCAGTTCGGCCTGCACGAGCTCGCCGTCGAAGACGCGATCGTCGCCCACCAACGGCCGAAGATCGAGCGCTACGGGTCGACCCTGTTCGTCGTCTTGCGCGCCGCCCGCTACCTCGACGCGAAGGAGGAGGTGGAGTTCGGCGAGCTGCACGTGTTCATCGGTCACAACTTCGTGATCACGGTGCGGCACGCCGAGTCGCCGGACCTCTCGCTGGTGCGCGGCCGCCTCGAGCGCACGCCCGAACTGCTCGCCCGTGGCACCGAGGCGGTGTTGTACGCGATTCTCGACGCCGTGGTCGACGGCTACGCGCCCGTCGTCGCCGGCCTCTCGAACGACATCGACGAGATCGAGACGCAGGTGTTCGACGGGGACCCGAGCGTCTCCCGGCGCATCTACGAGCTGTCCCGCGAGGTTATCGATTTCGAGCGGGCCGCCCGCCCGCTGATCGGCATGCTCGATCAGATCTCGCACGGTTTCGAGAAGTACAAGATCGGTGAGGACCTGCAGCAATACCTGCGGGATGTCGCCGACCACGTCACGAACGTCAACGAGCGCATCGAGGAGTTCCGCATTCTGCTCCGCGACATCCTCACGGTGAATGCGACGCTCGTGGCCCAGCGCCAGAACGAGGACATGCAGAAGGTGGGGGAGGCGAGCAACCGCCAGGCGGAGGAGGCCCGCAAGATCTCCGCGTGGGCGGCCATCCTGTTCGCGCCCTCGATCATCACCGGGATCTACGGGATGAACTTCCACGTGATGCCGGAGCTGGCCTGGCCGTTGGGTTACCCGATCGCGATCCTGCTGATGGTGGCGGTGAGCGGCGGGCTGTTCGCGATCTTCCGCAACCGGCGCTGGCTGTGAGCGAGGATGGCGTGCAGACGGCGGAGGCGGAGCCCTCCGAACTCGAGGCACTCTTCACCCCGCCGGAGGCCGTCGCCGAACCGCGGCGGGCATCCCTCGCCGTGCAACTCGTCGTTATGGTCGCGGCGGTGTCTGCACTCTGCGTGGTCGCCGTGCTCGTGATCACCGTCGCGGCACCGGTCGTGACGCAGGTCGTCGCAACCCTCCTCGCGCGGCTCGCACCCTCGTCGTACTAGCGGGGTCGGCGGTCGCGGGTACCCTCGGAGGGTGGAATCCCCCCTCGATGCGAAGCTCAGCACCGCCCTCGGCGGGCGCACGGCCTCGGCGATCGAGAAGGGCCTCGGGCTCGCGACGGTCGGCGACCTTCTGAGCCACTATCCGCGCCGCTACGCCCAGCGCGGTGAGCTCACGGCGCTCACCGAGCTTCCGCTCGACGAGAACGTCACGATCGTCGCTGAGGTGATCGAGAGCCGGGAGCGGCCGATGCGGGCGAAGCGCGGGTCGATCCTCGAGGTGCGGATCAGCGACGGAAAGGGCATCCTCACCCTCACCTTCTTCAACCAGGCCTGGCGCGCCAAGGAGCTGCGGCCAGGAGTGCGCGGCATCTTCGCCGGCAAGGTGGGCGACTACCGGGGCACGATGCAGCTCGCTCACCCCGACTACGAGCTCTTCGAGAAGCCGGATGCGGAAGGCGGTGCGGCGGACGGCGAGACCGCAGCCGCCGACGAGCTGGCCCGCAAGTGGGCCGAACAGCCGATCCCGATCTACCCGGCCACGGCCACCGTCGCCTCCTGGCAACTGCAGAAGGCGATCGGCGTCGTTCTCGACACCCTGCCACCGCTCGCCGATCCGGTGCCGGGGCCGGTGCGCGGCGACCGCAAGCTCATGAGCTACTCCCGGGCCGTCGAGCTGATCCACCGTCCGCAGAAGGATGCCGACTGGGGGGCGGCGCGCAAGGCGCTGCGGTTCCAGGAGGCGTTCGTTCTCCAGGCCGCGCTTCTGCAGCAGCGTCAGTCATTGCGCGAGCAGGCCGCCGTTCCGCGGGTGCCCAGGGCCGGCGGATACCTGGAACGCTTCGACGCCCAACTCGCCTTCACCCTCACCGGCGACCAGACCACGGTCGGGGCCGAGATCGCCGACGATATCGCTGCGGCGGCGCCGATGAACCGGCTCGTCCAGGGCGAGGTGGGGTCGGGCAAGACTCTCGTGGCGCTGCGGGCGATGCTCGCGGTGGCGGACTCCGGCGGTCAGTCGGCGCTGCTGGCACCCACCGAGGTGCTGGCGGGCCAGCACCTGCGGTCGATCGTGAAGACCCTCGGTCCGGACCTCGCCGCGTCCCTCCGGCCCGCGATCATCACCGGGCAGCTTCCGGCAGCCGACAAGCGCAAGGCGCTCCTCGCCGCCGTCTCCGGCCAGGCGAACATCGTCGTCGGCACGCACGCCCTGATGAGCGAGAGCGTCGGCTTCTTCGATCTCGGACTCGTCGTCGTCGACGAGCAGCACCGCTTCGGGGTGGAACAGCGCGAGGCCCTGCGACGCAAGGGCGCGACTCCGCCGCACGTGCTCGTGCTCACCGCCACGCCCATCCCGCGGACTGTCGCGATGACGGTCTTCGGCGACCTGGACGTGTCGACGATCGCTGAACTGCCGTCCGGCCGGGTGCAGATCCAGAGCTTCGTCGTGCCGCTCGCCGACAAGCCGGGCTGGGTGAACCGGGTCTGGGAGCGTCTCGCCGAAGAGCTCGCGAAGGGCAGGCAGGGCTTCGTCGTGTGCCCGGCGATCGACTCGACGACGGTGGACGACACCGACGACGAACTCGAGTCGAGTCCGGCCAAGCGGGCGAACGTCACCGATGTGCTCGCCGAACTGCGCGCGAACCCGCTGCTCGCATCCGCCCGCATCGAGGCGCTGCACGGGCGGCTGCCGAGCGAGGAGAAGGACGCGATCATGCGCGCGTTCGCCCGGGGCGAGATCGACGTGCTCGTCGCGACGACGGTGATCGAGGTGGGCGTCGACGTGCCCAATGCGTCGACGATGGTGATCCTGGACGCCGACCGCTTCGGCGTCTCCCAACTGCACCAGCTGCGCGGCCGGGTGGGGCGCGGTGGCGTGCCTGGGCTGTGTCTCATGGTGACGGATGCCGAGGACGGCACGGTGGCCCGCGAGCGCGTCGAGGTGGTCGCCTCCACCCTCGACGGCTTCGAACTGGCGCAGAAGGACCTGGAACTGCGCCAGGAGGGCGACGTGCTCGGCAGTGTGCAGTCCGGCGGTCGGTCGTCCCTGCGCCTGCTTCGAGTGGCCAGGGACGGCGAGTTGATCACCGAGGCCCGCGCGATCGCCAGGGCGGTACTCGACGACGACCCCGCCCTCGCGGGCCATCCGGCCCTGCGGGCGGCTCTCGATCGTCGCCTCGACGAGGCCAGTCGCGACTTCCTCGCCAAGAATTAAAGACTCACTCCGCAACAGGACGGGTCGATGTCACAAGTCAGTAACGTCGAGCCGATAGTCTCAGAGACATGAACAGGATCGCCGTCGTCCCTGGTTCCTTCGACCCCGTGACCCTCGGTCATCTGGACGTCATCGAACGCGCTGCGGGGATCTTCGATCAGCTGCACGTCCTGGTCGTGCACAACCCGGACAAGTCGGCCCTGCTTCCGGTTGCCCAGCGCGTGGCCCTCATCGAGCGGGCGATCGCCGAGGGCGGTCTGCCGGAGAACATCACGGTCACCTCCTGGAGCGTCGGCCTGCTCGTCGACTACTGCACGGATGTCGGCGCGAGCGTGCTCGTGAAGGGTGTGCGTTCCCAGGTGGACGTGGCCTACGAGACGCCCATGGCGATCGTCAACCGCAACCTCGCCGGGGTGGAGACCATCTTCATGCTGCCGGATCCGGCCCACGCCCACGTGTCGAGCTCGCTTGTTCGCCAGGTTGCGGCGCTCGGCGGAGACGTGAGCCCGTATGTTCCGCGCTCGGTGGCCGACTTCCTCCAGAAGCTGTAGCCCCGCCCCGACAGTCGCCGTGCGCGCGAGCGGCGGCAATTGGTCTGGTGGCAGGATGGAGTCATGCTTCCCCTCAAACTCGGTTACAAGGCCTCCGCCGAGCAGTTCGACCCGCGTGAGCTGGTGGAGATCGCGGTCGCCGCGGAGGCGCACGGCATGGAGAGCGTCGCGGTGAGCGACCACTTCCAGCCCTGGCGGCACGCCGGCGGGCACGCGCCGTTCTCGCTCGCCTGGATGGCGGCCGTCGGCGAACGCACGACGACGGTGCAGATCGGCACCTCGGTGATGACGCCGACGTTCCGGTACAACCCGGCCGTGATCGCCCAGGCGTTCGCGACGATGGGGTGCCTGTATCCGGGGCGGATCATGCTCGGGGTCGGCACCGGCGAGGCGCTGAACGAGATCGCGACCGGATTCCGCGGCGCGGGGGAGCAGGACTGGCCGGAGTTCAAGGAGCGCTTCGCTCGCCTGCGCGAGGCGGTTTCGCTGATGCGTCAGCTCTGGACCGAGGACCGGGTCGACTTCCAGGGCGAGTACTACTCCACCCACGGGGCCTCCATCTACGATCGTCCGGACTTCCCGGTGCCGGTGTACATCGCGGCCGGCGGCCCGGTCGTCGCCCGGTACGCCGGGCGGGCCGGCGACGGCTTCATCTGCACGTCCGGCAAGGGCATGGAGCTCTACACCGAGCAGCTCATCCCTGCAGTGCAGGAGGGCGCAGACAAGGCCGGCCGGGATTCCGCCGGCATCGACCGGATGATCGAGATCAAGCTCTCCTACGACACCACCGTCGAGGCGGCGCTGGAGAACACCCGGTTCTGGGCCCCGCTGGCGCTCTCCAAGGAGCAGAAGCACGACATCACCGACCCGATCGAGATGGAGGCCGCGGCGGATGCCCTGCCGATCGAGCGGATCGCCTCCCGCTTCATCGTGGGCGCCGACCCCGAACTCGTCGTCGCCGAGATCAAGACCTACCTCGACGCCGGCTTCAACCACCTGGTTTTCCACGGCCCGGGCCAGGATCAGCGGCGCTTCCTCAGCCTCTTCGAGAAGGATCTCGCACCGCGCCTCCGAGCCCTGGCCTAGCGCGGACGACCGCCGCCGGGGCATCCCCGACGGCGGTCTCCGTCGCATCCGCCTTCATCAGCGCTGCGGCAGGTTGAGCCGGACCCACCGTTCGGTGGCGCGCTCGCGCTCGAGGCGGGCGATCTGCTGCTCGACGCGGCGGGCACGCCTCTCGCGCGACTCGACGTCGAGCGGACGGCGCCCCCACTTGATCAGGGCCACGCCGAGGTGCAGCGCTGCCCGGTCGAGCAGGCTCACCCGACGAGCGGGGCGCTCCCGACGGTACTGCCGGGATTGGGGCGGATGATCGTGGCGACCGGGAGTGGTCGACACGGCATTGTGAGACGCGGTGCTATTCATTCGTGATGTTCCTCTGCGTGCGGCAGCGGGCGCGCGCGAACGCGGTTGCGTTCGCCGTCGCCCGGTGCGGCGGGAGCCGCTCCGAGAGCGGCGGATGGGACGGCGCGTCGGTGACGGTGCCGTGCGGGGTGGTGGACCCGAGCAGGCGCGACGATGATCGCCGCGTTGAGGCCTGCCGGGACGGGCTTCGAGAGCGTCACCACCGTCAGGACCGGTGGCGGAATGTGCTTCCGAGGGAAGCGGCGCTAGCCGATCAGGCGGTGGGGACGCCGACGAAGCCGGCGGGGATTCGGGACATTCCCGGAATATCTGTGGTGTACACGCTGGCCTCCTTTCGACGATGGCGCTTGATCACCGTACCGGCAGGAGCGACCGGCACGCAAGGAAAAATTCGATCAATCGAACAATCGTCGAATTCGAGCCGATCGAGCCTCGTCATCGGCCCCTTGATTCCCTAAGATCGCCTCATGTACCTCATCCTGCCCCTTGTGGTCCTCGGAATCGTGATCGCCGCCCTCGTCGACATCATCGGCTCCGACCAGGGGCGCATCCGGCATCTCGACAAGACGCTGTGGCTCCTGATCGTGATCCTGTTGCCGCTGGTCGGCTCGATCGTGTGGTTCGCCATCGGCCGGGAGCGTCCCCAGGTCGTCGACCGGGGGAGCTTCGGCGACCCGCGGCGGCGGGAGACGCCGGTGCCGCTGCCGAGCAGCAGCAGCACCGAGCGTGAAATCGAGGCGCTCGAACGGGAGATCCGCGACAGCGAGAATGAGGACCGCATCCGACGGCTCGAGGCCGAGTTGCGCGCGAGGGACCTCGAGAACTGATCCTGCCGCCTGGGCCGTGCCGTAGGGTGCAGGGGTGGGAATCTCTGCGGCCGAACTGGACTCCTTCCGCGGGCGAACGCTGCCCGATCTCGTCGGTCCCGGCCTCCGCCTGCTCTTCGTCGGCATCAATCCCGGCCTGCGCACCGCGGCCGTCCAGGCGCACTTCGGTCGGCGCGGCAACCGTTTCTACCCGGCGCTCTTCCGCGCGGGAATCGTGGACCGCGTGATCGACGCCTCGGAGGGGCTGGATCCCGCCGACCGCGAGCACCTGATAGCCCGGGGAGTCGGCATCACGAGCCTCGTGCCGGGCGCGACGCGCCGAGCGGACGAACTGGACGACGAGCAGTTGAAGGCCGGGGCCGCGGCCCTGGCGGTGCGCGTGGAGAGCCTCCGCCCGGCGGCGGTCGCGATGCTCGGCATCACCGCCTACCGCATCGCCTTCGGTCGCCGCCAGGCGCTCGTCGGTCGGCAGCCCGAGACGATCGGTGGCGCCCAGCTGTGGGTGGTGCCGAATCCGAGCGGGCTCAACGCCCACTCGAGCCTCGCCGACCTCGGTGACGCCTATCGCGAGGTCGCGCTGGCGGCCGGGATCCTCGTCTTCGCCCGGCCGTCGCCCGGCACGCGAGAATAGAGGCATGCCCCCCACATCGCCCCACATCGGCTACGCCGCCATGCTGGAGCAGTTCCACCCCACCGAGATCATCGAACTGAGCACCCACGCCGAGCGGAACGGCTTCGCCGGCACCATGGCGGCCGACCGCTTCCAGCCCTGGGTTCCGCGGCAGGGGCACGCGAGCTTCGTCTGGAACGTGCTCGGCGCCCTCGGGCAGACCACGTCCGGGGACCTCGGTACCGGCATGACCGTGCCGACCTTTCGCTGGCATCCGGCCATGGTCGCCCAGGCGAGCGCCACGCTTGAGGCGATGTATCCCGGTCGACACTGGCTCGGCATCGGTTCGGGGGAGGCGATCGACGAGCATGTCACCGGGGCCTACTGGCCGGAGACCGCCGAGCGCATCAACCGGATGTTCGAGGCCGTCGACGTGATCAACAAGCTCTTCACCGCCTCCGCGGCCGGCCGGGACGCGAAGCACTCCGGCACGTTCTTCAAGCTCGAGTCGTCCAGGCTGTGGACGATGCCGGACGCGCCGCCGCCGATCCTCGTGGCCACCTCTGGGCCGGTCACGGCCAAACGCGCGGGCCGCGTGGTCGACGGGCTCATCGTGGACGGGGCACCGATCGAGAAGATCGCCGCGCTCCTCGACCGCTTCGACGAGGGGGCGCGGGAGGTGGGCAAGGACCCGTCCCGCAGCCTCAAGGTGCTGCGCCTGCACCTCAGTTGGGCGCCCACCGCCGGCGAGGCGATGACCAACGCGATCACGGAGTGGCCGAACGGCGGGATGCGGTTCCCGCGCTCCGACATCCGCTCGCCCTTCGAGTTCGAACAGCTCGCCCGGCTCGTGCGAGCGGAGGACTTCGAGGGCAGGATGCTCGTGTCCGAGCAGCCGGACGCGCACCGCGCACATATCCAGCGCTACCTCGACCTCGGCTTCGACCGCATCTACCTGCACAACGCCGGCCGCAACCAGCGCGAGTGGATCGACGTCTTCGCCCGCGACGTGCTGCCGGCGCTCACCCGATGATGCTCTCCGTCTTCGCCCTCGACGGAATCGCCGAGATCGTCTCCGGCGACGACCTCGCGTCGATCATCGGCGACGCTGCCGAGGGCCGCCTGCAGGACGGCGACATCCTCGCCGTCACCTCCAAGGTCGTGTCGAAGGCCGAGGGCCGCATGATCTCTGCGCTGGATCGGGAGCAGGCGATCACCGACGAGACCGTGCGCGTCGTGGCGACGCGCGCCTACCCCGGCGGGGTCACCCGGATCGTGGAGAACCGGCTCGGGGTGGTGGGAGCCGCCGCCGGCGTCGACGCCTCCAACACGCCGCACGGAACCGTCCTGCTGCTGCCGGTGGACCCGGATGCCTCGGCCCGCGTCATCCGTTCCGTCCTGTCTGCACGCTTCGGGCTCCGACTCGGCGTGATCATCACCGACACGCTCGGCCGAGCCTGGCGTGAGGGCCAGACGGACGTCGCGATCGGTGCGAGCGGGGTCGTGGTGCTCGAGGATCTGCGCGGCTCGACCGACGCTCAGGGCCGATCCCTCGAGGTCACCCTGCCCGCGGTGGGCGACGAGATCGCGGCGGCGGCCGACCTCGTGAAGCGCAAGGCCAGCGGGCTGCCGGTGGCCGTCGTGCGAGGGATGGGGCACCTGCTCGATGAGGCGGCGCCGGGCGCCCGGGTGCTGGTTCGACCGTCGGAGAAGGACATGTTCCGGCTGGGCACCGATGAGGCCTGGCACCAGGGTTTCGACGCAGGGCGCGCGGCGCGTGACTGACTGGTGGGTCGTCGTGCCGGTGAAGGGCACGGCGGACGCGAAGTCCCGGTTCGGCGGGTCGCCCGGCGCGCACGCATCGCTCGCACGGGCCATCGCTCTCGACACCGTGGAGGCCGCTCTCGCCACCCCGGGAGTGCTGGGGGTGCTCGTGGTCACGTCGTCCGAGGCCTCAGCGGACTTCGCCGGGATCGGCGCTACCGTCGTCGTGGAGGCGGGCCCGCCGGGGCTGACTTCGGCGATCGCGCAGGGCATCGAACGTGCGACGGCCCGGTCCGCAATGGGCGAGGGGGTAGCGATCCTTCTCGGCGACCTGCCGGCCCTCAGCGCGGAGGAACTCGGGCAGGCCCTCGGGCTCGCGGCCGCTCATCCGCGGGCGATGGTGGCGGATGCGGACGGCACGGGAACCACCCTCATCACGGCACTGAGCCCGGCGACGCATGCGCCCGCCTTCGGCATCGGTTCGGCGGCCGCGCACGCCGCCGCGGGGTACGTCGTGCTCCCCGTTTCCGCAGCTTCGGGCCTGCGGCGGGACGTCGACACGCTCGAGGAGCTTCGGGAGTTGGCCGGGCGGCTGGGTGTGCGGACGGCGGCCGCGTTCCGCGGCTTGTGAGGCGGGTGCCCGCTCGACCTTGCCGCGCCATGGTCGCGGTGGGTGAGGTGCCCACATCTGCCGCTATGTCGGCGGCAGATGCGACGAATCTGGGCACCTCACCGGGTTCGATCCCTGGAGTGACTCGCCGGGAGTGAACCGCAGGGGACGCGTGCCGGTTGCCGCGCTCGGTGGGCTGGTGTTGCTCGGGCTTGCGCTGCCTCGCCCGCAGCGCGAAGGAGAGCGCGCTCGATCAGCGCGAGTTGACCACGTCCAGCGGCAGCAGCCGAAGCGACTTGCCCGTCGACGCGTAGCCGGTGGACGCGTTCCGGCGCGCGACCTCGCGCCGCTCCGCCGACGGCTCGCCGTACGTCGTGGTGCGCTGGTAGGCTTCGCGTCCGATCGCCGAGGTGAGCTCCTCGAGCTCGTCCACGGTCTTCTCCGAACCGTTGTCGGCGCCGGCCATGCGGCTGATCGTCTCCTCCATGAGGGTGCCGCCCACATCATCCGCGCCGCCCTGCAGCATGAGTTGCGTGCCCTCCGTGCCGAGCTTCACCCAGGAGGTCTGGATGTGGTCGATGCGGCCGTGAAGCATGAGGCGCGCGACCGCGTGCACCGCCCGATTCTCCTGGGCGGTCGGGCCAGGACGGGCGACCCCGGCGAGATATACCGGTGAGTTCATATGAACGAACGGCAGGAGTACGAACTCGGTGAACCCGCCCGTGTCGTCCTGCACGCGAGACAGGGTCCGCAGGTGCCCGACCCAGTGGGTGGGGTTGTCGACGTGGCCGTACATCATTGTGGAGCTCGAGCGGATGCCGATGCTGTGCGCGGTCGACACGATGTCGATCCAGGCCGCGGCCGGCAGCTTCCCCTTGGTGAGCACCCAGCGCACCTCGTCGTCGAGGATCTCGGCGGCGGTTCCCGGGATCGTGTCGAGTCCGGCCGCCTGAGCCTCGAGCAGGAAGTCCCGATAGCTGAGGCCGGTGCGCGCCGCGCCGTTCACGATCTCCATCGGGCTGAACGCGTGAAGGTGGATTCCGGGCTGGCGTTCCTTCACCTGCCGGGCGAGGTCGAAGTAGGCGGTGCCGGGCAGGTCGGGATGGATGCCGCCCTGCATGCAGATCTCTGTCGCCCCGATGTTCCAGGCCTCGTCCACCCGGTCGCCGACCTGCTTCATGGAGAGAGTGAAGGCGTCGGCATCGGTCTTGCGCTGCGCGAAGGCGCAGAAGCGACAGCCGGTGTAGCAGACGTTGGTGAAGTTGATGTTGCGATTGACCACGTAGCCGACGCGGTCGCCGACCGTGTCGTGGCGCACCCGGTCGGCGAGGCTGGCGAGCGCATCCAGGTCTTGCCCCTCTGCGCCGAGAAGCGCGAGGTACTCGGCGTCGCTGAGCCCCGCCGGGTCTGTCTCGGCGCGGGACAGCGCCGCGCGCACGGCGGGGTCGCCCGAGTGGCCGACCGGTCGTCGGGTGTCGCCCACGGTCTCGCGCAGCTCGGACCAGTCGCCGTAGACGTCCTCGAAGTCGCTGCGCCGGTCGGTCGAGCGGCCCTCGGTGTCGATCTCGGTGTGGAGGTTGACCCGGCCGGAGCCGATCCACTCGGGGTCCGGCTCCTGCCACGGCAGTCCGACCGGAACCCGGCCCTCGACGGCGAGTCCGTCGGGGGTGGCGAGAGCGCGGATGTGGGGGAGCAGCCGCGGGTCGAGCCACGGCTCCTCCGCGCGAACGTAGTGCGGGTGCACGGTGAGGCGCTCGCGCAGGGTGTAGCCCGCGGCATCCGTGAGCCTGGCGAGTTCGTCGATGTTCGGCCAGGGGCGCTCGGGGTTGACGTGGTCGGGGGTGAGCGGGCTCACGCCGCCCCAGTCGTCGATGCCGGCGCGCACGAGCATGGCCAGCTCGTTCTCGTCGGTGAGGTTCGGCGGTGCCTGGAGGCGGGCACCCGGACCGAGCACGATGCGCGACACGGCCACGGCGGCGATATATTCCTCTACCGGCAAGTCTTCGCGCCGCATCATCGCGGTCGACATCTTCGACCGGAAGTTCTGGATGATGACTTCCTGGATGTGCCCGTGGCGCCGGCTCGCGGCGCGGATCGCGAACAGCCCCTCGATTCTCTCGGCGTAGGTTTCGCCGATGCCGAGGAGCAGACCGGTGGTGAACGGCACGTTGCTGCGGCCGGCGTCCTCGATCACCCGGAGACGGATGGCCGGGTCCTTGTCCGGCGACCCGTAGTGGGCCTGGCCCTTCTCGGTGAAGAGCCGAGTCGAGGTGGTCTCGAGCATCATGCCCATCGACGGCGAGACGGGCTTGAGGCGCTGGATCTCCTCCCAGGTCATGACGCCCGGGTTCATGTGCACGAGGAGTCCGGTCTCCTCGAGGATTCGCACGGCCATCGCCCGCAGGTAGGCGACCGTCGAGTCGTAGCCGTTCGCATCCAGCCATTCCCGCGCCTCCGGCCAGCGCTCCTCCGGCCGGTCGCCGAGGGTGAAGAGCACCTCCTTGCAGCCGAGGGCGGCCCCGTTTCGGGCCACTTCGAGGATCTCGTCCGGCGACATGAACATCGCCTTGCCCTGGGACTTGAGCTGCGCGGGAGTCTTCACGAAGGCGCAGTAGTGGCAGCGGTCCTGGCAGAGGTGGGTGACCGGGATGAAGACCTTGCGGGAGTAGGTGATCACCCCGGGGCGCCCGGCCCGCTCCAGCCCGGCATCCCGAACGCGACCGGCCGCCACCAGGAGGCGGTCGAGGTCGGCGCCCCGGGCGTGCAGCAGGGTCTCGGCCTCGGTCGCGTCGATCGTCACGCCGGTCTCGGCGCGCTTCAGGGCACGACTGATGGCGGATGCGCTGGGGACGAAGGCTTCTTCACTGAATTCCGGCATGGCTCAACGTTTCTTGATCGAAAGAAAGAGCCCAAAGCCGGGCGCGAAACCAGATTCGCCGCCAGTCTAACGCCGGCATGTTTCGGGCGTGCACAATGCGCGGCTTGTGCGGCGCGGCCTCTGCGCCGTGCCCCGACTCACCTCGACCGGCTGCGTCCCGATGCACCCCGATGCACCCCGCGGCATCGCGCTGCACCCGGCTGCACCCTGCTCCAGCTCGCGGCATCCCGCTCCAACTCGCCTTTCTCCGGAGGATTGCGGCTCAACCAGGCGAAATCGGGCTTTTCGACCGCGATACGGCGCGCGCAGAACAAAACCTCCGGAGAAACGTCAGAGCGGAGGAGAAGGTCTAAGCGGAGGAGAAACGTCGGAGCGGAGGAGAAACCGGATGCGGCGGGCCGGGGTCGGAACAGAGCGACGGGTCGCTGCCGTGGCGGCGACTCTCGCACACGTTTCTCCGGAGGATCGCGGCTCAACGGGTGAAAAATAGGGCGTTTCGGACTCGATACGGCCGGCAGGGAACCAAACCTCCGGAGAAACGCGAGTGGGCCGAGGTGAGTGGGCCGAGGCGGCGGGGCCGAGGCGGCGGGCGACGAGACTACCGGGTGGCGAACGCGAGGGCGTCGGCGGCGAGGCGCGCGCTCGACTCCGGGTCGCGCATCCAGAGCGGCACCGCGGTCGCGCGGATGCCGGCGGCCTCGACCGCGGGAACGGCGGCGGCATCCGCCTGGTCGACGAGCCAGGCGTCGAGCAGGCCGCCGGCCGACCGCGCGCCGTAGTGCGCCGCCACGGCCTGCGCCGAGGTGGCGACGCCGATCGCCGACAGGCAGGCATCCGCCATGCCGCGCACGACGGCGCCCGCGATGATCGGGGAGACGCCGACCACCGGCGCCGGTGCAGCCGCGATGGCCTCGCGGATGCCCGGGATGCCGAGGACGGTGCCGATCGAGACGACGGGATTCGACGGCGCGACGAGGATCACGTCCGCGGAGCCGATCGCCTCGAGTACGCCGGGGGCGGGGCGGGCGGCCTCGACCCGGTGCTGCACGAACGCGCGGGCGGGCAGCGCCGCCCGATGCCGCGTCCACCACTCCTGGAAGTGCATCGACGTGCCGGCGTCGTCGACGACGACATGCGTCTCGACCTCGTCGTCGGTCGCCGGCAGGAGCGTCGCGCCGAGGTCCCAGCGGGAGGTGATGCGCCGGGTCACCTCGCTGAGCGGCAGCCCGTCCCGCAGCAGCGACGTGCGGGCGAGGTGCGTGCCGAGGTCGAGGTCGCCGAGGGTGAACCACGGCCAGCCGACGCCGTAGGCGCGAAGCTCGGCGCTCACCCGTTCGGTCTCGCCGATGCGACCCCAGCCGCGCTCCTCGTCGTTCTCGCCGGCGAGGGTGTACATGATCGAGTCGAGGTCGGGCGCGATCCGCACCCCGGTGAGCCACATGTCGTCCCCGGTGTTCACGATCGCGGTGAGCTCGGCGGTGGAGCCGGCCGCCCCGTCGGGGAGGGCCGACCGCACGTGTTGGCGCAGTCCGCGGATGAAGCGGGCGCCGCCGACGCCGCCGGAGAGCACGGTAATTTTCACGGGTCAACGCTAGCCGCTGCGCCGACAGCGTTCGGGCCACGAGCGCACGGCAGATTCCCAGCCGCAATTCAGCGGTCCATCTGGCAGACTCACGAGAGGTACTCCACACGCTTTGCGAAGGTCAACGGTGAACAACACGAGCGACGCCATGGCACTCGACGATTTCTATCGAAACTGCGCCGAGATCATCCGTCGAGTCGAGACCGTGATCGACGGCAAGCGCGAGGCCGTTCAAATGGCACTCACGGCGCTGCTCGCCGAGGGGCACGTGCTGATCGAGGATGTTCCGGGCGTCGGCAAGACCATGCTGGCTCGGGCGCTTGCCAAGTCCGTCGACTGCACAGTCAACCGCATCCAGTTCACCCCCGACCTGCTTCCCTCTGACATCACCGGTGTCTCCATCTACAACCAGGTGGAGCGCGAGTTCGAGTTCAAGCCCGGGCCGATCTTCGCGAACATCGTGATCGGCGACGAGATCAACCGGGCGAGCCCGAAGACCCAGTCGGCGCTGCTCGAGAGCATGGAGGAGGGCCAGGTCACCGTCGACGGCACGACCTCGATCCTCGCCTCGCCGTTCACCGTCATCGCGACCCAGAACCCGGTCGAGATGGAGGGAACCTACCCGCTGCCCGAGGCGCAGCGCGACCGCTTCATGATGCGCATCTCGATGGGCTATCCAGACGAGGCCGCCGAACTGGCGATGCTTCGCCGGAGGGAGTCGTCGAGCCCGCTCGACGACCTCGAACCGGTGGTGAGCACGGTGCAGCTGATCGCCATGATCGAGACCGTGAGGGGAGTTTTCGTGTCGTGGGCGGTCGAGCAGTACGCGGTGAGCATCGCCCAGGCGACGCGACGCGACGAGGATCTGAGGCTCGGCGCGAGTCCGCGGGCGACACTCCAGCTCGTGCGCGCCGCGAAGGCCCGGGCGGCCCTCGATGGCCGTGAGTTCGTGCTTCCCGACGACATCGACGCCCTCGCCATCCCGGTGCTCAGCCACCGACTCATCCCCACCAACCGGGTGTCTGGCCGGGGCAATCCGTTCGACCCGGGCGCGGTCTCCGAGATCATCGCCCGCATCGTGGGGGCGACGCCCGTGCCGCTCGGTGCAGTGGGGCCGGCCTGAGACCGCCATGTCCAGCCGCTGGCGCCGACGGCGCTCCTCGCGCACGGCGCGACTGACCAGACGCGGGGTGGTGCTGCTCGTCCTCGGCGCCGCCGCCCTGCCGCTCGCCTACTGGTTGGGGCGGCGGGAGCTGCTCTACCTCGGCAGCTTCCTCGTCTTGCTGCCGCTCGTTGCCCTCGCCTTCGTGCGGTGGCGGAGGGTGCGGATGTCGGTGCGCCGAACCTTCGCGCCCTCCGTGGTGAGCGCGGGACATCCCACCGTGGTGCACCTCGACATCGAGAACCAGGCCACCACGCCGACCATGGAGGTCGCCTGGCGTGACACCTGGCCATGGCGGCCGTACTCCACCCAGCCCGGGCGGCTCGGCGCGCTCAAGCCGCGGGGGCCACGGTTCGCCGGGCGAGGCAATTCGGCCCGCATGAAGTATGAGCTGGTTCCCCCGATCCGCGGAGCCTTCCCGGTGGGGCCGATGCTCGTCGACTTCGCCGACCCCTTCGGCCTCGCGACGGGCGAGGCCGTCGCCGGCGCGATGCAGACCCTGATCGTGACCCCGGATGTGGTGGCCCTGCCAGACAACGTCGTGTCGATCGCCGCAGACGAGGGGCCGACCCGCACGCTGCAGCGCAGGGCGCTCGGCGGCGAAGACGACCTCATGACCCGGGAGTACCGACGCGGGGACGCCCTCCGGCGCGTGCACTGGCGCGCATCCGCCCACCATGGCGAGCTCATGGTGCGCCAGGAGGAGCAGCGAAGCCACGCGGAGGCGCGCATCGTGCTGGAGACCCGCCGCGTCCGCTACCGCGACGCCGAGTCGGGGCGCGAGGTCGACCAGCCGGAGAGCGAATCCTTCGAGCGGGCGGTCTCCCTGATCGCCTCGGTCGGACTTCACCTGCTGCGCAGCGGATTCGTCGTGCGCGTGATCGAGACCGGGCAGCAGCAACTCGCGCCGCCCGATCGCCCGAACGAGTTCCTCGAGAGCCTCGCCGTGGTGCGGCTCGTCGACGACGCGACCTCTGACCTCACCCTCCTCAGCGGCGTGGACCGGCCGGACCGCTCCCAGGGCTCCATCTTCGCGGTGCTCTCGGAGCCCGACCACCAGCTCGTCGAGCGTCTCGTCACCCAGCGCCACTCCTTCGATCTCGCCGTCGCCTTCCTCGTCTCGCCCCGCCAGCTGGCGCTGGCCGGCGTGCTGCGCGCGGGCGGCTGGATCTGCATCCCGGTGGCCGTCGGCGAACCGATAGAGTCCGTCTGGCGCGCGGTCGGTGCCGCCCAGGAGGCGAGCCGTGCACGCGGTTAGCGCGGCGAGCAGGCTCCGCCCCGCCGCCACCGCACCCTCCGATTTCGGCCGGGATCGCTCGGTGAGGGTGAGCGGCGCGCTCCTCCTCGCGCTGATCGCCACGATCACCGGACTGCACGTGATCCTCGAGGGTGCGCTCTGGTGGATCCAGCTCGTGCTGCTCAGCGCGCTCGTGCTCGGGACGGCGACCGGCGCGCGCTACCTCACGCGGTACCGATGGCTGCCGCCGCTCCTGTCGCTACTCGTGTTCGGGGGAGCGCTGACGCTGTTCTTCGCCTCCGGCACCGGCTTTCTCGGAGTCGTGCCGACCGGCGACTCGTTCGAGCGGTTCCGCGAACTGACCGATGCCGCCGCCGTGTCGATCAACCGGCAGTCCCTGCCGGCCGTGGCGAACATCCCGATCACCTTCCTGCTCTGCGCCGGAGTGGGGGCAATCGCGTGGATCGCCGACCTGATCGCGCTCACCCTGCGTTTTCCGGCGCTCGCCGGCATCCCGCTCGCCGTGCTCCTCGCGGTGCCCAGTGTCGTGTCCATCGATTCCACCGACCCGTTCGTGTTCGTGGCCGCTGCCCTCGCGTTCCTGCTGCTCCTGCGGAGCGCCGTGCCCCTCAGGCTCACTCGCGCGACCGTGTCACTCGCCTCGGCGATCATCGTCGGCACGATGGTGCTCCCGCTCGTGCTTCCCGCTGTCACGCCGGCGGAGGAGGTCGGATCGGGGCTCAGCACGGGCGTGAACCCGGTGCTCTCCCTCGGCGACGACCTGCGCCAGGACATCGAGCACACGGTGCTCGACTACAGCACGAAGTCGGGCGACGGGCACTACCTGAGGCTCGTGAGCCTGGAGAAATTCGTCGGATCGAGCTGGAGCCCAGACAATTTCTCGGTCAACCGGGGCAACACGACGAACAAGCTGGGGGAGGCCCCAGGACTGTCGCCCGACGTGGGCCGATCGAACGAAACGAGCTACGTCTCGATCAAGTCCCTCACGAGTCCGTGGCTCCCCCTTCCGTACCCCACCACCACGATCAGCGGGCTCGTCGGTGACTGGTTCTGGGATCCGGCCGGACTCGTGGTGCGCAGCCCCAACCAGACCGCGGAGGGCGAGTCCTATCGGGCCGTGAGCCTCACGATCTCGCCGACGCCGGCGCAACTCGAGGCCGCCGGCTCCACCGTGCCGAGCGGTCTTGCACCCTACCTGGACCTCCCGGCCGACATCCCGGCGGTGATCGGCGCGACAGCCCAGGCGGTGGCGGGCGGCGCGCCAAGCAACTATGAGAAGGCGCTGCTGCTGCAGGACTTCTTCCGGATCGGCGACTTCGAATACTCCGAGACCGCCCCGGTGAAGGCCGGCTACGACGGCACGGGAATGAAGGTCGTCGCCGCGTTCCTCAAGGCGAAATCGGGGTACTGCATCCACTTCGCGTCGGCCATGGCGGTGATGGCGCGCAGCCTCGGCATCCCGTCGAGGATTGCGATCGGCTTTCTGCCCGGATCCCGCACCGGTTTCGACAGCGCGGGCCGCACCCTCTTCGAGGTGACCTCCCACGACCTTCACGCCTGGCCGGAGCTGTACTTCGAGGGCATCGGCTGGACCCGTTTCGAGCCGACTCCCGGACGGGGCGACATCCCGAGCTACGCCGACCAGAGCCTGGCCGATGTGCCGATCCCGGTCAATTCGACCCCCGCGTCGAACTCGCCGGCCGCCGCCCCGCGGCCGTCGTCGTCGGCCTCGGTCAACCCTCTGGATCCCTCCGGCCCCAACCGGGCGAACGGCGGCGGGATCGCCGGACTCAACTCGTGGCTCTGGACGGCGTTCGCGCTGCTGTTGGTGGCGCTGGTGACCTCCGTCCCCGGGCCGGTCAGGAGCCTGCAGCGCCGCCGCCGGGTGCGCTCGCTGCGAGCGGGAACGGCCCAGGCCGTCGTCGCCTGGCGTGAGGTGCTGCAGTCGGCGGACGACCTCGGCTACGCGATCCCACAGACGGCGACGCCACGGGAGGCGGAGGAGATGCTCGCTACCCATGTGCCGGGGGCGCACCCGGCCCTCGGCCGCCTCCGGGTCGCCGTCGAACGGGAGAGCTACGCGGCGCCGAGCGGCGGCGGTGCGTACCCGGGGGCGTCCGGTGACGTGCTGACGGTGGTCGGCGGCCTCCGCGCGACCGCCGGACGCTGGCGAAGGCTTCGGGCGGCGATCGCCCCGCGGTCGCTCTGGGCCCGCCTGGCGGCGCGGCTCAACCGCGAGGCCTAGGGACTAGGCGCGAGGACTGGGCGCGAGGCTCGTGTGCGGCCTCCCGGCTTGGGTCTAGGGCGTGTCTCCTAATGCTTTGAGCCAGATTGTGATGGCCCTGAGGACGGCTCCGCCGCGGTAGGTGATGGCGAGTTTGTCGTAGCGGGTGGCGATGCCACGCCATTGTTTGAACGTGTTGAAGGAGCGTTCGACGACGTTGCGGCGTTTGTAAATCTCCTTGTCAAAGGCGGGCGGCCGGCCACCCTTGCTGCCGCGCCGTTTCCGGTGGCCGATCTGGTCTGCCGGTTCCGGTATGACTGCCTGAATGCCGCGGGACCGCAGCAGCTTCCTGATCGCTTTCGACGAATACGCCTTGTCGCCGAGGGCCCGAACCGGGGTCGACCGAGGTCGTCCCGGGCCATGCCGTGGCACTTCCAGCGCAGTCAACAGATACGGGAACATCGGTGCGTCGCCACCCTGCCCCGGGGCGACAATCACTACCAGCGGACGCATTTTCGCATCGCACAGATGGTGGATCTTCGTCGTCAAACCGCCGCGCGACCGGCCGATTGCATGATCAGGAGGCTCGTGCCGAAATTTCGTGTAATTCGACAGGTCCCCCTGTGTCGCGGGGAAGGTTCGTAGCGTGCTGGTGGGCACGGTTCACCGTGGAATCCACCGACACCTCCCACTCGATCACCCCGGCCGCATCGGCATCAGCGAGCAGCCGGGTGAGAACCAGATCCCAGGTCCCGTCTCCCGAGAACCGCCGGTGCCGTTTCCAGACCGTCTTCCACGAACCGAAGTGATCCGGCAAGTCCCGCCACGGAATCCCGGCCCGATACCGGTAGATGATCCCCTCCACGACCCGCCGGTGGTCCTGAAAAGGCCTCCCCGACCGACCGACCGAACTGGGCATCAACGGCTCGATCCGAGCCCACTGGGCATCCGACAACACAGCAAAACGAGTCACCCAAAAATGATGGCAAACATCACCAGCAACGATAAGGAGACACGCCCTAGGGCCACGCCGCTGAGGCGAGGCTGGCGGCGACGGAGTCGAAGTCGTCCCGAACCAGGCCCGCCGTCACGCGCACGAAGTGTCCGCCGGGACCGGCGAGGCTGCCCTGCCCGGCCTGGCCCACCTGGAACGGCGTGCCCGCCGCCACGCGGATCCCGGCAGCGGCGAGCCGCACGACCGCGGTGCGCTCGTCCGCGACGGGCAGCCAGGTGTTGATGCCGTCGGCCGGGGCGACCGTGAGGCCCGCCCGGCCGAGCGCCTCCGACAGCTTGCGCTGGCGTGCGCGGTAGACGCGGCGGGCGTCGTTCACCTCGGAGACGGAGGTGGAGTCGGTGAGCAGGTCGTGCAGTATCGTCTGCAGCATCCGCGAGGTCCAGCCCGGCCCGAGGATCCGACGAGCCACGAGCTGCTCGATGATCTCGGTGTTGCCGCCGACCGCCGCGATCCGCAGGTCGGGGCCGTGGGACTTGGAGAAGCTGCGGATGTGGATGACCTGGTCGGGCAGCCACGCCCCGAGGCTCACATCCCTCGTCGCGGCGATCTCGCCGGAGTGGTCGTCCTCGATGATGATGGCGTCGCTCGCGTGGCGGCTGCGCTTCACGACGCGGGCGAGTTCCTCGGCCCGCGCCTTCGTCATCGACCGACCGGTGGGGTTCTGGGCCCGCGGCTGCAGGATGATCACGGTCGGCCGCAGGGTGAGGGCCTCCTCGAGCAGGTCGGGGCGCATCCCGTCGGCGTCGAGCCCGACGGGGACCCGCACCGCACCGAAGTGGTCGAGCAGGTCGAAGATGGGCGGGAAGCCGGGATCCTCCACCACCACCCGGTCACCAAAACGAACCGTGATCTCCATCGCGCGGGAGAGAGCGTCGAGGGCGCCGTCGACCACGGTCACCGCCTCGACCTCGTACGACCAGGTCGAGCGCAGGATGGCCTCGAGCTCCGGGATCACCGGCTGGTCGAGGTAGCTCACGGTGCCGGCCCGCATCGACACGCGGGAGAGGGCCGGGCCGAGCGCCGGGAGGAGTACCGGATCCGGGGTGCCGGTGGAGAGGTCGAGTCGGGTGGCCTCGAGCTGGCCGGCGAGCCCCTGGAACCGCGGGGGAAGCCACTTGCGTGGGGTGGCCATCACGAAGCTCCCGCTTCGGCCGCGCGAGATGATGAGGCCGACGCTCGACAGAGCCTGCCAGGCGTGGCTCACCGTCGCCGGGCTCACACCGAGGTCGGCGGCGAGTTCCCGCACGGTCGGCAGCCGGTCGCCGGGGGCGAGGTCGCCGGAGGTGATCAGGCGGGCGACCGCCGCGGCGATGCCATGCGGCGACGTCTCCTCGACGGCCCGCGCGATCGCCGTCACGACACGTCCTTGCGCTCAACCATTGATCTGATTCCGATTCGCCTCTATGTTTACGCCAACGTCACACAATGAAACATATGGGAAATGTTTACGGCGCACAATAACAAAACGAAGATGGCAATGGAGGCCCCGATGACTGTCGTACGTGCAGCGCTCACCCAAACCACATGGACCGGCGACAAGGAATCCATGATCGCCAAGCACGAACAGTTCGCCCGGGATGCCGCCGCGCAGGGCGCGCAGATCATCTGCTTCCAGGAGCTCTTCTACGGGCCGTACTTCGGCATCATCGAGGACACCAAGTACTACGACTACGCCGAGACGATTCCGGGCCCGACCGTCGAGCGCTTCCAGGCTCTCGCCAAGGAACTGAAGCTCGTGATCGTGCTGCCGATCTACGAAGAGGACATGCCGGGCGTGTACTACAACACGGCTGTCGTGATCGACGCCGACGGCACGATGCTCGGCAAGTACCGCAAGCACCACATCCCGAACCTCCCGCAGTTCTGGGAGAAGTTCTACTTCCGTCCAGGCAACCTCGGCTACCCGGTCTTCGACACCGCCGTCGGCAAGGTCGGCGTGTACATCTGTTACGACCGGCACTTTCCGGAGGGATGGCGCGAACTGGGGCTGGGCGGCGCGCAGATCGTCTTCAATCCCTCGGCCACCAAACCCGGCCTCTCCAACCGCCTGTGGGAGCTGGAACAGCCCGCCGCTGCGGCGGCGAACCAGTATTTCATCGGGGCCAACAACCGGATCGGCACCGAGACGGAGGAGTTCGGCGACGCCGCCGTCACCTTCTACGGCAGCTCGTACTTCGTCGACCCGCGGGGCAACTTCGTGGGGGATGTCGCGAGCACCGACAAGACCGAGATCGTGATCCGCGACCTCGACCTCGACGTGCTGCGCGAGGTGCGCAACGCCTGGCAGTTCTACCGGGATCGCCGGCCGGAGTCGTACACCGCGACGGTGGCGCCGTAGAGCGGCGGGAAGAATCGCGATGAAGACCCTGATCAAGAACGGCACGGTCGTCAATTCGACCGGCACCGCCACGGCCGACGTGCTCATCGATGGCGAGACGATCGCCGCGGTGCTCGCCCCCGGGTCGAGCCTGCTCGGCTTCGACGTCGAGTCGAACGTCGACACCGTGATCGACGCCCGCGGCAAGTACGTGATCCCCGGCGGGATCGATGCGCACACCCACATGGAGATGCCGTTCGGCGGCACGAACGCGAGCGACACCTTCGAGACGGGAACGCGCGCCGCCGCATGGGGCGGCACGACATCCATCGTCGACTTCGTCGTGCAGTACGCGGGAGAGAACATCCTCGACCAGTACCACCTCTGGCACGAGAAGGCCGCGGGCAACTGCGCGATCGACTACGGCTTCCACCAGATCCTCAGCGACGTGCAGGACTCGTCGCTCGTGGCGATGGACGAGTTGCTCGCCGAGGGCGTCTCGAGCTTCAAACTGTTCATGGCCTACAAGGGCGTCTTCCTCTCCGATGACGGCCAGATCACCAAGGCGATGCAGAAGGCGGCGAGCAACGGCTCGATGATCATGATGCACGCCGAGAACGGCAGCGTGATCGACCTGCTGGTGCAGCAGGCGGTGGCCGCTGGCAACACCTCGCCGCTCTACCACGGCCTCACCCGGCCGTGGCAGGCGGAGGAGGAGGCCACCCACCGTGCCATCATGCTCGCCAACCTCACCGGCGCGCCGCTCTACGTCGTGCACGTGAGCGCCAGGCAGGCGGTCGACCAGATCGCCGCCGCCCGCGACAACGGCCAGAACGTGTTCGGCGAGACCTGCCCCCAGTACCTGTACCTGTCGCTCGAGGAGCAGCTCGGCGCCCAGAGCGGGGAGTGGGGAGCCTTCGAGGGGGCCAAGTGGGTGTGCTCCACCCCCCTGCGCTCGCGCAAGGAGGGCCACCAGCACCACATGTGGCAGGCGTTGCGCACCAACGACATCCAGATGGTCTCCACCGACCACTGCCCGTTCTGCATGAAGGGCCAGAAGGACATGGGGCTCGGGGACTTCTCGAAGATCCCGAACGGCATCGGCTCGGTCGAGCACCGCATGGACCTGCTCTACCAGGGCGTGGTCGACAAGAAGATCTCGCTCGAGCGCTGGGTGGAGGTGACCTCCACGACCCCCGCCCGCATGTTCGGCATGTATGGCAAGAAGGGTGTGATCCAGCCCGGCGCGGACGGCGACGTCGTGATCTACGACCCGAACGGGCACACCTCGATCGGCCTGAACAAGACCCACCACATGAACATGGACTACTCCGCCTGGGAGGGCTTCGAGATCGACGGGCACGTCGACACCGTGATCTCCCGCGGCAAGGTCATCGTCGACGACAACCGCTACGTCGGAACGAAGGGCGACGGAAAGTACTTCAAGCGCGGCCTCTCCCAATACCTGATCTGATGAACCCCAACTCCGCGGTTGTTCCCCTTTGTCACGATTGTTCCCCGGCGAGCGGGTCCAATCCTGACAAACGGGAACATTCGCGGGCGAAGAAGAGAGCACAGTAGCCATGGAATTCGGAGCAGTACTCCAGACCAACCCGCCGGCGTCCCGCACGGTGCACCTCGCCAAGCTCGCGGAACAGCACGGATTCGAGTACGTGTGGACGTTCGACTCGCACCTGCTCTGGCAGGAGCCGTACGTGATCTACAGCCAGATCCTGGCCGAGACGCACCGGATCAAGGTCGGCCCGATGGTCACCAATCCGGCAACACGCGACTGGACGGTGACGGCCTCGCTCTACGCGACGCTCAACGAGATGTATGGCAACCGCACCATCTGCGGCATCGGACGGGGCGACTCGGCGGTGCGGGTGACGAACGGGGCGCCGACGACGCTCAAGGCTCTGCGCGAGGCGATCCACGTGATCCGCGAACTGGCGAATTCGCGGTCCGTCGAGTACAACGGCGCGCAGTTGCAGTTTCCCTGGAGCCACGGCTCCGAGCTCGAGGTGTGGGTGGCCGCGTACGGCCCCCTCGCCCTCAAACTCACCGGGGAGGTGGGGGACGGATTCATCCTGCAGCTCGCCGATCTCGACATCGCCGAGTGGATGATCAAGACCGTTCGCGACGCGGCCGAGAAGGCGGGCCGCGACCCGGCCGCCGTCAAGTTCTGCGTCGCGGCGCCGATGTACATCGGCGACGACTGGACCCACATGCGCGACCAGTGCCGCTGGTTCGGCGGCATGGTCGGCAACCACGTGGCCGACATCGTGGCCAAGTACGGCGAGTCCTCGTCGGTACCCGCCGCGCTCACCGACTACATCAAGGCGCGCGAGGGCTACGACTACAACCAGCACGGGCGAAGCGGCAACACCCACGCCGCCTTCGTGCCGGACGACATCGTCGACCGGTTCTGCCTGCTCGGCAGCGCGAGCGACCACATCGCCAAGCTCGGCGCGCTGAAGGAGCTCGGCGTCGACCAATTCGCGGGCTACCTGCAGCACGACAACAAGGAAGAGACACTTCGGGTGTACGGCGAGACCGTGATGCCTGCCCTGCGCGAACAGATCGTGGCCAAGGCATGACCGGAGAGGCCGCATGAGGCGCACGGCGGGCAAGCGGGCTCGCGCGATCGCGCTCGGGACGGCGGGCGTGTTGCTGCTCGCCCTGGCCTGGGAGCTCTACAAGAGCTTCGGACCGCTCGCCGGCTGGGGCGTCGGGGGAGTGCTGCTGCTGCCGCGCACCGACGACATCTCGATGCCGCACCTCGGCGCCATGCTCGCCCGGACGGCCGAGCCTCTCACCTCCGCCGCGGACTCGCAGCCGGTCTGGCTCATCGTGCTGCTCGGCTGCGTGTCGAGCCTCGGCACCGCCTTCCTCGGGCTGCTCATCGGGGCGGTGGTGGGCATCGGCCTCGCTCTCGTCATGCTCCGCTTCCGCGTCGCGGAGGCGGCGGTTCTGCCGTGGCTCGTGCTCAGCCAGACCGTGCCGCTCATCGCGCTCGCTCCGCTCGTGGTCACCTGGGGCGGCCAGTTGCAGTTCGGCAGCTTCAGCTGGCAGCGCTGGATGTCGGTGGCCGTGATCGCGAGCTACCTCGCCTTCTTCCCGGTGGCGATCGGTGCCCTGCGCGGGTTCCAGTCGCCCGAGGTCGCGCACACCGAGCTCATGCACAGCTACGCGGTCGGCTGGTGGAAGACCCTGTTCTACCTGAGGCTTCCGGCGAGCGTGCCCTACCTGTTGCCGGCCATGCGGCTCGGCGCCGCGAGCGCCATCATCGGCACCGTCGTCGCCGAGGTGTCGACAGGCACCGAGGGGGGCATCGGGCGACTCATCATCGAGTTCGCGCAGTCCGGCTCGAGCGATCCGGCCAAGGCATACTCGCCGATCGCCGGAGCGGTGCTCATGGGGCTCGCGGCCGCCGGGATCGTCTCCATCATGGGCCTCGCGCTCAGCCGCTATCGAAGGAACGAGGCCCAGTCATGACCGACTCCAGCCAGCACGCCGTGGAGATCGTCGGCGTCACGAAGACCTTCGCGGGAACGGGGTCGAAGCGCGCCAAGAGCCAGGGCGACGGCACCGTCGTCGCCCTCGACGACGTGAGCCTCACCGTCTCGCCCGGCGAATTCGTCTCCCTCATCGGCCCATCCGGGTGCGGCAAGTCCACGCTCCTCCGCCTGATCGGGGATCTGGACGAGCCGACGGCCGGCACGGTGTCGGTGTTCGGCAAGACCGCCCGCCAGGCGCGCATCGATCAGGACTACGGCATCGCATTCCAGAGCGCCGGCCTGCTGCCGTGGCGTTCGGTCGCCGCGAACATCGAGCTGCCGCTCGCGCTGCATCGCTTCGGGGCCCGCGAGCGCCGCGACCGGGTGGCGGAGCTGCTCTCCCTCGTCGGGCTCTCCGACTTCGGTGACAAATACCCCGAGCAGCTCTCCGGCGGGATGCAGCAGCGAGTGGCCATCGCGAGGTCGCTCGCCGAGAAGCCCCGACTGCTGCTCATGGACGAGCCGTTCGGCGCGCTCGATGAGATGACGAGGGAGCGGATGCAGTCCGAGCTCGTGCGCATCTGCGCCGAGACCGGGGCGGCCGTCGTCTTCGTGACCCACTCCATCCCCGAGGCGGTCTTCCTGAGTGACCGCGTGGTCGTGATGAGCCCGCGCCCCGGCCGCATCCGCGAGATCGTGCCCGTGGCCCTCGGCGACGACCGCGGCGAACTGCTGCGCGAAGACTCGCGGTTCTTCGCCGGGGTCACGGCCGTTCGCGAGGCCCTGCACGGCGCGCCGGCGGCGTCCGCGGTGCGCGGGGTGGAGTCTCGATGAACTCGGTGATCGTGCGCCGGGTGCTGCCGCCCGTGCTGCTCGGCGTGCTCGCGCTGATCGCGTGGCAGCTCGTGGTGCAGCTCGCGGGCATCCAGCCCTACCTGCTCCCGTCGCCGCTCGCCATCTGGACGCAGGTGCAGCTCATCGGTCCGCTCTTCGTGCCCGCCACGGTGGCGACCGGCACGAATGCCCTCGTCGGGCTTGTCATCGGGGCGGTGATCGCCATCCTCATCGCGCTTCTCGCCTCCCGCCTGCCGGTGGTCGACGAGCTCATCGCCCCCATCGTGGCGGCCGTCGCCGTCGTGCCGATCGTGGCTCTCGCGCCCATCCTCGGCAGCATGTTCGGGGCCACGAGCGAGACACCGCGGCGGGTGATCGTGGCGATCGTCGTGTTCGTGCCGGTCTTCATCAACACCGTTCGCGGGCTGCGCCAGGTGAAGCCGGTGCATCGCGACCTGATGCGGGCCTATGCGGCCTCCAACTGGCAGATCTCCCGCACCGTGACCATCCCGGGGGCCCTGCCGTACGTGTTCACCGGCCTCAACATCGCGTCGTCGCTCGCGGTGATCTCCGCGATCGTGGCCGAGTACTTCGGTGGCCTGCAGAACGGGCTCGGCTCGCGCATCACCTCCGCGGCGGCCAACAGCGCGTACCCGCGGGCCTGGGCCTACGTGTTCGCCGCGATTCTGCTCGGTGTCGTCTTCTACGGCGTCACGCTCGTCCTCGAGAGGCTCGCCTCGCGTCGGAGGACCTGACCTCCCCAGCGTCACCCTGCCGACGGCGTCAGGGGGCACCAGAAAGAAAGCACCAGCACCTTCCATCACAGCCAAGGAGAGATCGAATGAAACCCAGCAGAAGAGTCGTGCTCGGCGCTGCGGCGATGGCCGCAACCGCCGCCCTGATGCTCAGCGCATGCTCCACGTCAACACCATCCGCTTCGTCCAGCGCGACATCCGGGGCGCTCACCCCGGTGAAGCTGCAGCTCCAGTGGTTCGCCCAGGCGCAGTTCGCCGGGTACTACGCGGCGCTCAAGCAGGGCTACTTCAAGGATGAGGGACTCGACGTCACCATCCTCGAGGGCGGAACGGACATCGTGCCGCAGACCGTCCTCGCCAACAACCAGGCCGACTTCGCGATCGCCTGGGTTCCGAAGGCGCTTGCGTCCCGCGAGCAGGGCGCCGGCATTACCGACGTCGGCCAGATCTACCAGCGCTCGGGAACCCTCCAGGTGTCGATGAAGAAGGCGAACATCACGAGCGCCGCCGATCTCAAGGGCAAGAAGGTGGGCAACTGGGGCTTCGGCAACGAGTTCGAGCTGTTCGCTGGAATGACAAAGGCGAAGCTCAACCCGGCCAAGGACGTGACCCTGGTGCAGCAGAACTTCGACGAGAGCGCCCTGCTCTCCGGCGACATCGATGCCGCGCAGGCCATGGTCTACAACGAGTACGCGCAGATCCTGGAGACGAAGAACCCGGCGACGGGCGAGCTCTACAAGGCGAGCGACCTCAACGTGATCGACTGGAACAAGGAGGGAACGGCGATGCTTCAGGACGCGATCTGGGCCAACACCGCGAAACTCTCCAGCGACAAGGCGTACCAGGCGACAACGGTCAAGTTCCTCAAGGCCGTGATCAAGGGCTGGATCTACGCCAGGGACAACCCGCAGAAGGCCGCGGACATCGTGGTCTCCTACGGAACGAAGCTCGGCACTAGCCACCAGCTCTGGCAGACCAACGAGGTCAACAAGCTCATCTGGCCGTCCCCGGACGGAATCGGGGTCATCAACGCCGCCGACTGGAAGCGCACGGTCGGGGTCGCGATGGATGCCAAGAACCTCGAGGGCTCGACAGTGATCACCAAGGCGCCGGACTCCGACGCCTACACCAACACCTACATCAAGAAGGCGCTCGGCGAACTCAAGTCCGAGAACGTCGACACCACGGGCGCGAACTTCAAGCCCATCGACGTCACCCTCGCCGAGGGTGGCAAGTAACAACTCACTAGTCTGGTGCGGGGGCCGTCTTCGGCCCCCGCACCGCTCACAAAGGCAGCCATGAACATTCTCGACCCCGCGGCCGGCGAACACGCCTACGAACTCGACCGCTCCCACGTCTTCCACTCCTGGTCCGCCCAGGGGGCGCTGAAGCCCTTCGTGATCGCGGGGGCGCTCGCCTCCACCGTCTGGGACTTCGACGGCAATCACTATCTCGACTTCTCGAGCCAGCTCGTGAACATGAACATCGGGCACCAGCATCCGAGGGTCGTCGCGGCCATCAAGGCGCAGGCCGACACCCTCACGATGGTCGCCCCGGCCCACGCGAACCTCGCGCGCGGCGAGGCGGCCAAGCGCATCCTGGCCAAGGCCGGCCGGCCGTTCAGCAAGGTCTTCTTCACCAACGGTGGTGCCGACGCCAACGAGAACGCCATCCGCATGGCGCGGCTCGTGACCGGACGCGACAAGGTGCTCTCGCAATACCGGTCGTACCACGGCAACACCGGAGCGGCGATCGTGGCAACGGGGGACTGGCGACGGATGCCCAACGAGTTCGCCCGCGGACACGTGCACTTCTTCGGGCCGTTCGCCTACCGGTCCGAGTTCTGGTCTGACTCGCCGGAGCAGGAGTGCGAGCGCGCGCTGCACCACCTGGAGCGGATGATCGTGTCCGAGGGCCAGTCCACGATCGCGGCGATCCTGCTCGAGGGGGTCCCGGGAACGGCCGGCGTGCTCGTGCCGCCGCCCGGCTACCTCGAGGGCGTGCGGGCGCTCGCGGACAAGTACGGCATCCTGCTCATCCTCGACGAGGTGATGTCCGGGTTCGGCCGCACCGGCGAGTGGTTCTCCTGGCAGGGATTCTCGCGCGAGGAGGGCAACTGGAAGCCCGACCTCGTCACCTTCGCGAAGGGCGTCAACTCCGGCTACGTGCCCACCGGCGGGGTGATCATCTCGGAGTCGATCGCCAACGCGTTCGACGACGTCGTGTTCCCCGGCGGGCTCACCTACTCGGGGCATCCGCTCGCCATGGCGTCCATCGTCGCCTCGATCGACGCGATGGACGACGAGGGGATCATCGACCACGCCCGGGTGATCGGCAGCGACCACCTCGAGCCCGGACTCGCGGAGCTGGCGCGCAAGCATCCGATGATCGGCGAGGTGCGCGGCCTCGGCGTCTTCTGGGCCCTGGACCTCGTGGACGACCCGGACACCCGCAATCCCGTCTCCGGGGCCGTGATCGCCCGGCTCAAGGGCGAACTCATGTCGCGCGGGCTGCTGCCGTTCGCGGCGGACAACCGCATCCACGTCGTGCCGCCGTGCATCGTGACGGCGGACGAGGTGGCTCGCGCCCTCGAGATCTACGACGAGGCGTTCACCGCGGTCGAATAGCGTCGCCCGCCGAGTTCCGAGGTCCGCGTTCCGAGTTCCGCCCGACTTTCGCTTCTCCTTCCGCTTCTGCTTCCGCTTCTGCTTCCGAAATCCATGCAATTCCGGCGACACGCCGCCCGGATGCGTCGGCAAGCGGCGAGTCGGGCAGGAATGCATGGATTTCGGAAGGGGACGAAGGTCGGACCCGCGGCTCGCGTAAACTCGTTGGGTGCCTCACGTGATCAAGACCCCATACACCGTCGACGTGTACGACCTCATGCACCGCCCCGGCGAGATGCGTGAGCGTACCCTCGACGTGATCGTGCCCGAGTCCTTCGGCAACGCCATGATCGGCGTGAAACAGGGCAGCGAGCTGCGAATCGACCTGCGCATGGAGTCTCTCCACGACGGCATTCTGGTGAGCGCGGACATCGAGGGAACGGCCGCCGGCGAGTGCGGTCGCTGCCTGATCGACATCGAACAACCCGTTCAGGTCGAAATCCAGGAGCTTTTCGCGTATTCTTCAGACGAAGCTTTTGAATACGAGGTTCACGAGGACACGATTGACCTCGAACCCGTAGTCAGGGATGCGGTGGTGCTTTCACTGCCGTTCCAACCGGTCTGTCAAGAAGATTGCCTCGGTCTGTGCCCGCAGTGTGGGGTGCGACTACTCGACAACCCGGGCCACGAGCACGAGGCTCCCATCGATCCACGGTGGGCTGCGCTCGGTGACTTGGCAGACACCACCACCCCAGATGTAACCGATGCTGCAAGCGGCGTCGAGTAGAGAAAAGAGATAGTCATGGCAGTTCCGAAGCGCAAGATGTCACGCGCCAGCACCCGTGCGCGTCGCGCCCAGTGGAAGGCCACCCCGCCGACCCTGGTCAAGACCGTCGAAGGCGGCAAGACCACCTACAGCCTCCCGCACCGCGCGAAGGTTGTCGAAGACTCCACCGGCGCCCCGCTGTACATGGAGTACAAGGGTCGCAAGGTAGCGGACGTTTAGTCCACTCGCTTGCTCTGACGGAGCGATCGATGCCGGGCACTAGCGAAACACGGGGCGAACTCGTCGAGTTCCTCGCCGTCAGCGTCAGTCCGGACCTACTCGAGCTCGCCTTGACGCACCGCTCGTACGCGTACGAGCACGGTGGCGTCGCGCACAACGAGCGCCTCGAGTTCCTTGGCGACTCGATTCTCGGCCAGGCCGTCACGGTGATGCTGTTTCGGGAGAACCCCGACCTCGACGAGGGCGAACTCGCCAAGCGTCGGGCCAGCCTGGTGAGTTCCCTGGCGCTCGCCGAGGTGGCCCGCGAGATCGGGCTCGGCAGGCACATCCGTCTCGGCCGCGGTGAAGAGCTCACCGGCGGTCGCGACAAGTCTTCGATTCTCGCCGACACGGTGGAAGCGGTGATCGGTGCCGCGTACATCGACGCCGGCGGCGAGGCCGCCACCGAACTCGTGCTGCGGCTCATCCGTCCACTGCTCACCAACCCGGAGCGGTTCGGCGCGGCGATGGATCCCAAGACGAGCCTGCAGGAACTGGCGGCCCGGACAGGCCGTGGCCTCCCGCGCTACGAGGTGACGGACAGCGGACCGGATCACTCGAAGCGCTTCCACGCCACCGTGTCCCTCGGCGGTATAGACGTGGCCGAGGGCGACGGCACGAGCAAGAAGCAAGCGGAAATGGCGGCGGCGCTCGACGCCTGGACCGCCCTGTCGCAGTCCGACTGAGCGTGCCGGAGCTTCCCGAGGTAGA
The DNA here is from genome assembly GCF_008040105.1 of Lacisediminihabitans profunda. GTDB lineage: Bacteria > Actinomycetota > Actinomycetes > Actinomycetales > Microbacteriaceae > Lacisediminihabitans > Lacisediminihabitans profunda. Next base: position 240,138 of record NZ_VRMG01000008.1, on the reverse strand, counting down.
GGTGGTTCGGGCTGGCCTCGAGCCGGCGGTCACCGGGGCGACAGTTCGCGCCGTGACCGTCTTCGATGAGCGCTCGCTTCGCCGCCACAACGGCCCGAGCGAGGACTTCATCGACCGGCTCACCGGACGCACTATCACCGGGGCGGTTCGCCGCGGCAAGTTCCTCTGGCTGCCGCTGGCCGCCGCATCCGCTGCCGCGTCTCCCGCGGCTCCCGGCTCTCCCGCGGCTCCCGGCTCTCTCGCGGGTCCCGCGGCTCCCGGCTCTCTGAAAACGCAGGAGATTCGCCTCGAAACGGCGCCCCAGCCGGCATACGCCGCCGTCGACGAAGAATCTCCTGCGTTTTCGGCGGGGGCAGAGGCTCTCGTGGTGCACCTCGGCATGAGCGGGCAGGTGCTTCTGCGCGATGTCGGGCAACCGGATGACGCGCTCCTGCGAATCAGGCTGGATCTGGACCAGGACCGACTCGGTTCGTTGCGCGTCGACTTCGTGGACCAGCGGATCTTCGGATCGATGGCAATCGACGACCTCGTGCGCACGCCGGACGGGCGCCCGGGCGGGTTCGGCGGCGAGGCGGCTCTGGTGCCCAGCCAGGTCGCCCATATCGCCCGTGATCCGCTCGACCCGGCATTCTCCGACGCGCAGTTCTTCACGGCCCTCGCGAAACGCAAGACCGGCATCAAGCGCGCCCTGCTCGACCAGACCCTCATCAGCGGCGTCGGCAACATCTACGCGGACGAGTCGCTCTGGGCGGCCCGCATCCACTACGACCAGCCGACGGCCAGCCTGAGCCGCGCCCGCGCACGCTCGCTCCTCGCCGAGGTGCGGCTCGTGCTCGGCAAGGCGCTCGCGGAGGGCGGCACGAGCTTCGACGCCCAGTACGTGAACGTGAACGGGGCATCCGGCTACTTCTCGCACTCGCTGAACGCGTACGGGCGGCAGGGCGAGGAGTGCCCGCGCTGCGGACGGCTGATGGTGCGCGAGTCGTTCATGAACCGCAATTCGCATCTCTGCGCCTTCTGCCAGCGGCTGCGCTGAGCGGCGAACTGGCCTGAGGTATCCCGCCGCCCCGGCATCTCGCCGGTGCGGCATCCCGCCGCCGCGGAGTGCCGCTGTGCGGCATCCCGCCGCCGCGGCGTGCATAACTCCTGCAGTTCGGCGGGCAGGGTCGTGACGCTCCCGCGTATTCGGGGTGTTGGTCGGCTACGCCAGGTGAATTGCAGGAGTTATGCACGCTCGGGCGGGGAGCGGGGGCGGGGAGCAGGGGCGGGGAGCAGGGAGCGGGGGCAGGGGCAGGGGCAGGAGCAGGAGCAGGAGCAGGAGCAGGAGCGGGGAGCAGGGGCGGAGCAAGGAGCAGGGAGCAGGAGCGGCAGGGGGCGGGAGCAGGGGCGGGGAGCAGGAGGCGCCACGCCGAGAGTGCAAGGGCGGGCCTACGCCGCGGGGAGCCGCACGATGAAGACCGCTCCGCCGCCCGGCGCGTTTCCCGCGACGATGCTGCCGCCCAGCCGGGACACCAGCCGCGAGGCGATCGAGAGCCCGAGCCCGGTGCCCACCGGGCGGATGTCGCGGTATCGCGCGTGCAGCGCCCCGCGTTCGAAGGCGACCCGCAGGTCGTCGGCGCTCAGGCCGGGGCCACCGTCGCGCACCTCGAGCACGACATCCGTCCCCTCCGTGCGGGCGTGCAACTGCACTCCGGCGCCGGCCGGAGTCACCCGGAGCGCGTTCTCGACGAGCCCGTCGAGCACCTGGCGCACCCGCCGTCCGTCCGTGACGATCGTCGTGTGGTCGGCGGTGACCGCCAGCGCCACGCCGAGGGTCGCGCAGCGGCCGAGCCACGCCTGGCCGGCCTCGTCGAGCAGGGCGGCGACGTCGAGCGCCTGACGGTGGATCACGAAGTCGTCGGCCTCGAGCCTCGCAAGCTCGAGCAGATCGGCCACGAAGCGATCGAGGCGTTCGGTCTCCGCGACGAGGGTCGCGCCCACCGAGGCGATGTCCGCCTCGTGGATGAGGCCGTCGGTCATCGCCTCCCCGTACCCGCGCACGGCCGTGAGCGGTGTGCGCAGCTCGTGCGAGATCGACAGCAGGAACTCCCGCTGCCGGCCCTCGCTCGTGGTGAGGGCATGGTCGAGGCTGGCCAGGGCATCCGCGACATCGGCGATCTCGGTCGGACGGTGCGCGGTGATCGGCAGGCCGCGTTCGCCGGCGGCCATTCTTCGCGCCGTCGCCGCGGTCGTCACCAGCGGTTTCGCGATCCACCGGGCGAGCAGGGCACCGGCGATCACCGCGAGGAAGATCCCCACGAGGAGGGCGATCAGGATGCGACCGGCCGTCTGCTGGGTCGTGCGCTCGAGGCTCGCCTGCGAGCGCACGAGCACGATCGCCGCTCCGGACGGCGTCGCCCGGCCCTCGATCACCACCGTCTCGCCGTCGCTGCGCCGCACCGTGGACACCGGATTCCCGCGCAGCAGTCGCCGCACCATCGCCCGGTCGATGTAGGCGGCCGCTCCGCCGACCACCTGACCGTTTCGGCGAACGAGCGCCACATCCGTGTCGCCGAGGGCGAGTTTCACCCGATCGCTCAGGTCGCCGATGGTGGCCGCCGCGCGAAGCTTGCTCAGCACCTCCGCCTGGGCGGCAAGCTGGGCCTTCGCCTCGTTGATGGTCGACACCCGTACGAGTTGCAGGGAGATGAGGCCGGTGGCGAGAACGGCGAGCATCGCGACACTCACGGTGACGAGGGTGATGCGACCGCGCAAGGATCGGAGGTAGGCCCTCATGCCGACACCGAGTAGCCCACCCCACGGGACGTGACGATGGGGCTCGACTCGCCGAGCTTGGACCGCAGCTGGGCGACGTGGACGTCGACCGTGCGCCCGAGACCGTAGTCGGCCTGGCCCCACACCGACGACAGCAGCTGCTCGCGGGTGAACACCTGCCCCGGCGAGCTCATCAGCTTGGCCAGCAGATCGAATTCGGTGCTCGTGAGCGTGACCGGCACCCCGGATGCCTCGACCCGGCGCCGAAGCGGGTCGAGGACGATGACCCCGACGGTGAGCACGCGCCCGGCCACCGGTCCGTCGTGCCGGCGCAGGATCGTCTTGATCCGCACGACGAGCTCCCGGGGCGAAAACGGCTTGGTGAGGTAGTCGTCGGCGCCGAGCTCCAGGCCGAGGATGCGGTCGACCTCGTCGTCCCGCGCCGTGACGAAGATCACCGGCGTCCAGTCCTCGGCGGCGCGGAGCCGACGGCAGATCTCGATGCCGTCGATGCCGGGCAGGCCAACGTCGAGCACGATCGCGACGGGACGCAGGCGTCGGATGCTCGCGAGCCCGGCCTCCCCGTCGCCCTCCACGTGCACGCCGAAGCCCGCCTCGGCGAGGTAGAGGCGCTCGAGGTCCGCGATCGCGCGCTCGTCTTCGACGATCACGACGAGACCCCGCGACTGGCCCCTCGCATCCGACTCGCCCATGTGATCATTCAAGCGGATCGGCGGCCACAAACCGGGCACCGACGGCGCGCCCTTACATTCCCCGAACACGGGGCTCCTCGACGCGGTTCAGGCCGACTCGTCGGGCGGGAGCGGCGTGAGCTCCTCCGCTTCGAGAATCCTGCGCAGTCGCGCCTTGGTGAGGTTGGTGGAGACGATCCAGCGGATGTCCGGGTCGTCGACCGTGCGGAGCCGCTCGAACGCGACCAGTCCGGCGGCCGGTGACGCGGCGACCGCGACGCTCCAGCAGTACCCGAGGGCCTGGCGCAGGTTGCGCACCGCCGGGTCCCTGCGCCGGTCGGCGGGAAGTGAGCCGATCCAGTCGGTCGCGCTCGAGCACGCGTCGAGCGCGGCGCTCGCCGTGGCGGGGTCGGAGAGAAGTCGGGGCTCGCAGATCCCGGCGACGGCGGCCCGGCGCACGTAGCCGTCAGCATCCGTCAGCCAGTCGGCCACGATCGCCCGCAGCCGAGCCGGCTCGGCGTCGCCGATGAGCTGGAGGGCGCGCGCCGCGGCCTCGCGCACGCGCCAGAGCGGGTCGGCGGCCCGTTCGCGCAGCAGCGGCACGAGCGAGGAATCCCCGGGCTCGGCGGTGACGAGGCGGCCGACCGCCTCCGTGCCGCAGAAGCGCAGGTACTCGTCGTCGAGGTGGGCGAACCGAAGGATCGTCTCGCGGTCGGCGACCGCCGCGAACGCGTCGGCGAGCTCCAGGTTGCCGCGCGGGCCAGGCAGGCCCGACCGCTCGGTGAGATAGCCGGCCAGCTCCGCCTCCGGCACGGCCCTGAGCTCGTCCTCGCGCCGTGCGTGCATTCCTCAAGTCTTGCCCGGCCGGCGGCGCACCACAACGAGTCATCCGACCGCGGGACCACCGAGGCGGCGCGCCGGCTGTTCCGCCGCGCACGCGTGCATAACTCCTGCGGATTGCCGGTCGGTGGTGCGTCGGCCGCCGGGATTCCCGGGTCGCCGTAGCGGACGGCGGCGAATTGCAGGAGTTGTGCGCAGGGTCAACGCGAGGGTCGGACCCGCAGCCGAGGCCGAGACGCGCGCCTCGCCCGGTTGCCGGGGAGAGCCGCCGCCGTCCGGTACCGTAGACCCAGACGTTTCTGGGGCGTCGGAGAGGGCTGGCCGGTGTATCTCAAGAGCCTTACCCTCAAGGGGTTCAAGTCGTTCGCCCAGCCGACTACCTTCGCCTTCGAGCAGGGCGTGACGTGCGTCGTCGGACCGAACGGCTCCGGCAAGTCCAACGTCGTCGACGCCCTCGCCTGGGTCATGGGGGAGCAGGGCGCCAAGACGCTCCGCGGCGGCAAGATGGAAGACGTCATCTTCGCCGGCACGGCCACCAAGGGCCCGCTCGGACGGGCCGAGGTGATCCTCACGATCGACAACGCGGATGGCGCCCTGCCGATCGACTACGCCGAGGTCACGATCAGCCGCACCCTGTTCCGCAACGGCGGCAGCGAGTACGCGATCAATGGAGACACCTGCCGCCTCCTCGATGTGCAGGAGCTGCTGAGCGACTCCGGCCTCGGCCGGGAGATGCACGTGATCGTGGGCCAGGGCCAGCTCGACGCCGTGCTGCGCGCGAGCCCCGAGGACCGCCGCGGCTTCATCGAAGAGGCCGCGGGCATCCTCAAGCATCGTCGTCGCAAAGAGAAGACCATCCGCAAGCTCGACGCGATGCAGGCCAACCTCACCCGGTTGAGCGATCTCGCCGGGGAGATCCGCCGCCAGCTCAAGCCGCTCGGCCATCAGGCCGAGATCGCCAAGGAGGCCCAGTCGATCGCGTCGATCGTGCGGGATGCCCGCGCGCGACTGCTCGCCGACGAGGTCGTCACGCTCCGCGCCGCCATCACCGCGTCGGCCCGCAGCGAGAGCGAACGCAAGACCGAGCGGATCGTGCTGCAGGAACAGCTCGACCAGAACAAGCTTCGCGAGCACCGCATCGAGCAGTCGCAGGAGGGCGATGCCGTGGATCTCGCGCGCCGCACCGCCTTCGGCCTCGAGTCGGTGCAGGAACGGCTGCGCAGCCTCTACACGCTCGCCAACCAGCGCCTGGCCCTGCTCGGGCAGCAGACCGACGCTCCGGATGCCGGCCAGGGCGTCACCCGCCAGATGGTGGCCGACGCCGAAGACGAGATCGAGAGCCTCCTGACCGCGGTCACCGAGACGCAGGCCGCGTGGCAGGAGGCCCAGGCCGCGACCGCCGTCGCCCGAGCGAACCTCGACGGGCTCGACGAGCAGATCGCGTACCAGTCCTCCCTCGTCTCCCGGCACGACCTCGAGATGTCCAAGCTCAGCGGCCAGGCCGACACCGCGCTGTCCCGTCTCGCCGCGGTGCGCGGCGAGGTGCTCCGCCAGCAGAACGCGCTCGACGCGGCCCGCGACCGGCGGGAGAAGTCCCAGGCCTCGTTCGTCGAGTTGGAGGCCGAGGCGGCGCTCACCGACTCCGGCGAGACCGACCTCGACGCCGCCTACGAGACCGCGCAGGCCGAGGTTCTGGATGCCGAGGCCGAGATCGAGCGCCTGCGCGAACAGCTTCACGGCCACGAACGCGAACGCGACGCCCTCGCCGCCCGCACGAGCGCGCTGTCGTCGGCCCTCGACCAGAAGGACGGCTCGAGCGCGCTCGTCTCCGCGCGGCTCGCCGGCATCCGCGGACTCGTCGCCGAACACGTGCAGGTGCAGCCCGGGTTCGAGGCTGCGATCGCTGCCGCCCTCGGTTCGCTCGCCGACGCCGTTCTGGCCGACGATCGCTCGTCGGCGTTCGACGCGATCGAGCACTCCGGCAGCAACGACTATGGGCGGGTCGAGATCGTGATCGCGGAGTCCGGGGCGCCGACCGCGAGCGCCCTCGACCTCGGCGACGGCATCGTCAGCGCCGAGAGCGTCGTCACCGCGCCGGACGGCGTGCGGCACCTGCTCAGCGGAATTCTGATCGCCGACGACCTCGCCACGGCGCGCGCCGGCTGGACCGGTCTCGCCGCGGGCTCGGCCGTCACGATCATCACGAAGTCCGGCGACGTGCTGTCCGAATACGTGCTCCGCGGCGGCTCGGGGGCCAAGCGTTCGCGGCTCGAACTCGTTGCGGACCGCGATGCGGCGAAGCACCGGCTCGAGGAGGTGAGCTCCCTCATCGACCGCGCCAAGTTCGCGCTCGCCGAACAGCGGGGGCGTCATCAGGTGGCGAAGGAGCAGTCGGCGCGCGCCCTCACCGCCCTGCGTCAGTTCGACTCGCAGCTCGCCGCCCAGACCGAGAAGCTCAACCGCGTGCGCGTGCAGGTCGAGGCGGCCCAGGCGGAGGCCGACCGGCTCGAAAAGGGGCTCGCCCTGGCGACGGATGCGGTGGCGGATGCCGCAGCCCAGGCCGACCGGGCCCGCCAGGAACTGGAGACGGCGTCGTCACGCCCCCGCCCCATCCTCGATGTCGCCGCGCGCGAGGGCGTGCTCGCCGACCTCGAGTCGGCGCGGGAGAACGAGATCGAGGCGCGCCTGCAGGTGGAGACCGCGCGAGAGCGAGTGCGCGCCCAGCAGGCGAGGGCCGAACAGCTGAAGCGCCAGATGGAGGCGGACCGGGTTCAGGCCGAGGAGGCCGCCCGACGCGCCGTGATCCGCCGACGCCAGGTCGCCTCGGCCCAGCGGGTGCTCGAGGCGCTCCCCGCGGTGCTCGACTCCGTCGACCGGTCGGTGTCCCAGGCGCGGCTCGAGCTCGCCGCCCGCGAGGCCGAGCGCTCGGCGCAGAACGAGGAACTCGCCGAGCTGCGTCGCAGCGAGAACGCGTTGCGGGAGCGGCTCACCGCCATCAGCGAGAGCGTGCACGGCCTCGAGATGCAGGTCTACGAGAAGAAACTGCACCTCTCGACGCTGCTCGAGCGCGCCGGCGAGGAGCTCGGCCTCGTCGAGGACGTGCTCGTGGCCGAGTACGGCCCCGAACAGCTCGTGCCGCTCGATGGCGACCTTCTGCCCGCACGCGTTTCTCCGGAGGTTTCGGTCGCGGAGAGCGCAAATGGGGCCGAAATGGCCATATCCGAGACGGAATTGGCGGATGCTCCGGAGAAACGCGAGCGCGACGAGGAACTCGAGGAGAAGCGCGAGTCGGATGCCGCGGGGGCGATTCCCGAGGGCAAGCGATTCGTGCGGGCCGAGCAGGAGGCGCGGCTGGCGAGGGCGGAGCGCAAGTTCGCGCAGCTGGGCCGGGTCAACCCGCTCGCGCTCGAGGAATTCGCCGCGCTGGAGCAGCGGCACAAGTTCCTCACCGAGCAGCTCACCGACCTCACCTCGACGCGCAAAGACCTCCTCACGATCATCGACGAGATCGACGAGAAGATGCAGGACATCTTCGGGAGCGCGTTCGAAGACACGAAGACCGCGTTCAACGCCGTCTTCCCGGTGCTCTTTCCGGGGGGCACAGGCAGCATCCATCTCACCGATCCGGACAACCTGCTCACGACCGGCATCGAGGTCACCGTGAAGCCGGCCGGCAAGAAGATCGAGCGGCTCTCGCTGCTGAGCGGCGGGGAGCGTTCCCTCGCCGCCGTCGCGCTGCTCATCGCCATCTTCAAGGCGCGGCCCAGCCCGTTCTACATCATGGACGAGGTGGAGGCGGCGCTCGACGACGCCAACCTCGGTCGTCTGCTCACCATCTTCGAAGACCTGCGCGAGTCGTCGCAGCTCATCATCATCACGCACCAGAAGCGCACGATGGAGATCGCGGATGCCCTCTACGGGGTCTCGATGCGCGCCGACGGCATCAGCGCGGTCGTCGGCCAGCGGGTGAAGCAGGAGCAGGCAGGCTAGGCAGCCCGCTAGGCGAGTTGTTCCTCGGGCAGAAGCGGGGCGAGCGGCTCGTCGTTGACGGTGTGCACGCGCCAGCCCTCGCCGATCCGGTCGAAGGTGGCCGTCGATCCGTTGTTGATCTGATCGAGCTTGCGTCCGGCGAGCGCGCTGAGGGTGTACCGGATGATCGTGCCGTGGCAGACGATCACGACGTTCGCGTCCCCGTAGTCGTCGGCGATGCGATTCAGTGCCGCGAGGCCCCGGGCGACCACCGAATCGAGACTCTCGAGTCCGGGGTAGTCACGGTTCGGCCACCGAGCCTCGATGTCCTCCTCGGTCGCGCCCTCCCCGTCGCCGTAGTCGCGTTCGACGAGTTCGGGATAGCTCGGTCCCAGTGTGATGCCGAGCCCGTCGGCGATGATCTGCGCGGTCTCGCGGGCCCGCTTGAGGGGGGAACTCACCACGCAGTCCCACCGAGTGCCGGAGAGCACGGCGACCGCGTCTCGGGCCTGCTGCCGCCCGGTGTCGTTGAGGGGGATGTCGGACGAGCCCTGGAGACGAAGTTGGAGATTCCAGTCGGTCTGGCCGTGGCGGATGAAGGCGAAAGTCACCCCTCTAGTCTGCCCTGCCCCGGCGCGGGCGGCTGTCGCGCGAGCAACCCGAGCCCCGCGTGGAACGCGGGAGAGCCAGCCCGCGTCTGTGCCCCGCGTCCGTGCCCGTTGCGCCGACGAATTCCCGCGTCTGTGCCCGTTTGTAGCGTTCGTGACGGGTCGCGCGGGCACAGACCCTACGAACGGGAACTATTGCGGCGGGTGACGCGGCCCCGCCTGGAGAGTGCACGGGCGGTGTGCGCCCCGCTGGGTAGCATGGGGGAATGGCAACTCCGTGGTCCCTGTCGGGTGCGCTCAAGGGAATGTTCTCGCGCAAGACCATCGACGACGAGACCTGGGACGACCTCGAGGACGCTCTCATCACCGCCGATTTCGGCTCTGACATCACCGATTCGATCGTCGCCGAGCTGCGCGAGAACGTGCGCAAGTACTCCACGACCGACCCGGAAGACCTGCGGCGGATGCTGCGGGAGACCCTCGAGGAGCGCCTCGCCAGGCTCGACCCCACCCTCACCCTCAGCGCGCGACCGGCCGTCGTGCTCGTCGTCGGAGTCAACGGCGTCGGCAAGACAACGACGATCGGCAAGTTCGCGAAGTTCCTCACGACGCGCGGGCGCACGGTTATCGTCGGTGCGGCCGACACGTTCCGGGCCGCGGCGGTCGAGCAGCTGGCCACCTGGGCCGAACGCGGGGGCGCGTCCATCCAGAAGCCGCAGCAGCAGGGCCAGGATCCGGCATCCGTCGCCTTCCAGACGATCGAGCGGGCCCAACGCGAGGGCGTGGACATCGTGCTCATCGACACGGCCGGCCGCCTGCAGACCAAGAGCGGGCTCATGGACGAGCTGGCCAAGGTGAAGCGGGTCGTGGAGAAACAGACGGAGATCGCGGAGGTGCTGCTCGTGCTCGACGCGACAACGGGGCAGAATGGCCTCGCGCAGGCGGAAGCCTTCATCGAGCATGCCGGGGTCACGGGACTCGTGCTCACCAAGCTCGACGGGTCGGCGAAGGGCGGGTTCGTGCTCTCGGTGCAGGAGAAGACGGGAATCCCGATCAAGCTCGTGGGCCAGGGCGAGGGGATCAATGATCTCACCGGATTCACGCCTCACGTCTTCGTGCAGAACCTGATAGGACGATGATGAGCCAGGAGGGCACCATGGCAGGTTCGGATCCCGCCCCGACGCGCGCGCCGCGCCCGTACAGCCGCCTCTCGCTGGTGGCACTCGCCCTGGCGGTCGTCGGTGCGGCTGTCGGCTTCTGGGGCTTCGTGAGCGGCATCGACTACGCGCTCAACGGCTCGGGAAGTGGACCGGGTCCGAGCCTCATCGTGTTCTTCGTCGGGGCGGGGATCGTCGTCGCCTCGCTCGTGCTCGCGATCATCGCTCTCGTGCGATCGAGCGCGAAGATGATGCCGACGATCGCCCTCGCGGTGGGGCTGCTCCCGATCGCCGGGCTCCTCGTCGTGGTGCTCGCCAACCGGCGTTAGGAGCCCGCTCCGGCGCACCCGCCGGTCAGCGCCCGCGCGAGTTCGCGCCCAGCTGGGCGGAGAGTTCCGCCGCGACGCGGGCGGCCAGCGCGCCCGCCTCGTCGAGATGCGCCCCCAGCCGGGGCTTGGGAGCGCTCACGTTGATGGCGGCGATGATGTTCTGCCTGAAGTCGAACACGGGCGCCGAGACGCCGACCACGCCCGTCTCGAACTCCTCGTCGACGGTCGCGAAGCCGCGACGCCTGATCCGGGCGATTTCGGCCGTGAGACTGTCGAAGTCCGTCACGAGGGGGGTGACCCCAGTGGGCGACGCCATCGGGACGCCGGACGCCTGCAGCGGGGGACTGACGGGACCCGTGACCGCGGCGTCGTGGCCGTGGGCCTCGTACCAGCGCCGCAGGTCATCCTCCGCCCAGTCGCTCACGAGCACGCGCCCGGACGAGGTCTGCCAGGCCGCGGTGCTCACGCCCTCCCAGCCGAGGCCGCGAAAGGCGTACTCGCTCAGCTCGCTCGCGAGAGTGAGCACATTGCCGCCGCGGAGCACGCAGAGGTGGGTGGTCTCGTGCGTGGCGGTCACCATGCGACGCAGGTACGGCACCGATGCCCGCACCAGTCGGGATTCGAGCGTGCGCGCCGCGAGGGCGTAGAGCTGGTAGCCGAGCCGGTAGCTCTGCGTCACGGAGTCGCGCGAGACGAGTCCGGAGTCGGCGAGAGTGGCGAGTGTTCGCGAGACCGCGCCCTTGTCGCGTCCGGCGAGTTCGGAGACACGCACGACGCCGAGCCCGCCGGCCGACTCCGCCTCGGGCGAGCCGAGGATCTCGAGCAGCTCGAGATCCCTGCGGAGACCGGCCGAATTGCGCCGGGGGGCCGTAACTGCCGCTTCACTGTCGGTCGTCATGCCGCCCACGCTAGTGGATGGTTGCCATTTGCGCAACCGGGGTTGCTCAAATAAGAACCAACTCGTAGTGTTCCTCTAGTCGGCCGCTGCACCACAAGCGGCGACGGCAACTCAACGAAGAGTGAGGAGGACGCAACCGTGACCGGATTCGATTTCAGTCGGCTGCTGCATTTTTGGTCACAGCGGTGGCCGGACATCCTCGGTCTGATCGTCGAACACATCGCGGTCGTCGCCATCTCGCTGCTCATCGCCATGGTTGTCGGTGTCGGAATCGGCATGCTCGTCTGGAACCGCCCGATTCCGCGCTCCGTGGTAATCGCCGCCGCTGGTGTCGCCCTCACGATCCCCTCCCTCGCCATGCTGGCGCTGCTCATCCCCACCTTTGGGCTCGGTTGGACGCCCACCGTCATCGCGCTGGTCATGTACTCGCTGCTGCCGATCGTGCGCAACACCGTGGTCGGGCTTCGTGAGGTGCCGCCGGCCGTCATGGAGTCGGCGACCGGGATGGGGATGAACCAGTTCTCGGTGCTCCTGCGCATTCAGTTGCCGATCGCCTGGCCGATCATCCTCACCGGGGTGCGGGTCGCGGCGCAGCTCACCATCGGCATCGCCGCCATCGCCGCGTACGTCGCCGGTCCGGGGCTGGGCTCGTACATCTTCCAGGGACTGTCGTCCCTCGGCTCCGTGAATGCGCTCAACTTCGCGCTCACCGGCACTCTCGGCGTCGTCATCCTCGCGCTCCTCGTCGACGCGCTCTTCGTCACCATCACCCGCTACACGACGTCAAGGGGACTCCGTGCCTAAAACACCAGACACCGCCATCATCCAGATCGCCCGCAACACCAGCGGCGCCCGGATCGTGCTCGACCACGTCACCAAGAGTTACGCCAACCAGCCTGTCGCAGCTGTTGAGGACTTCTCCATGACGGCGGAGCCGGGCGAGCTGATCATGTTCGTGGGACCGAGCGGATGCGGTAAGACCACCACGATGAAGATGATCAACCGCATCATCGAACCGACGAGCGGCTCGATCTCGATCGACGGTCGCGACGTGCTCTCGCTCAACCCGCACGAGCTCCGACGTCACATCGGCTATGTGATCCAGCAGATCGGCCTGTTTCCGCACATGACCATTGCGGAGAACATCGCCGTGGTGCCCAAACTGCTCGGATGGAGCAAGAACGCCATCGGGGACCGTATCGACGAGCTGCTCACCACCGTTGAGCTCAACCCGAGGGACTTCGCGCACCGCTACCCCAAGCAACTCTCCGGTGGTCAGCAGCAGCGAGTCGGCGTTGCCCGCGCGCTCGCCGCCGATCCGCCCGTCATGCTCATGGATGAACCGTTCGGCGCCACCGACCCGATCACCCGCGAAAAACTGCAGGCCGAGTTCCTGCGGCTGCAGGACTCTCTCGGCAAGACGATCATCTTCGTCACCCACGACTTCGACGAGGCCGTGCGTCTCGGCGACCGAATCGCGGTGCTGAGCGATCGCAGCCAGATCGAGCAGTTCGACACCCCGGCCAACATCCTCGCGTCGCCGGCCAACGACTACGTGGCCTCCTTCATCGGGCACGGAGCGGCCATCAAGAGGCTCACCCTCATTCCCGTCACCGACGCCGTGCTCGGTCCAGTGAGCGAGTCGTCGGGCGGTCCCATCACCGTGTGCGACACCGACACCCTCCGCGACGCGCTGGACTCACTCGTGCTCACCGGACTCGCCGCGCTCACCGTCGTCGATGAGGCACGCCGGCCGATCGGATCCATCAGTGTCGACCGGATCTCGGCTGTGCTCGGGGCCGATGTCGCCACACCCACCGTGCAGGCGAGCCGGCCATGACCGGCCAAGCCACCGGGGACATGGCAGTGTCCTACAGCCGGCAGCCGAGCGTGCGCGGCCGGTTCTTCACCGCGAAGCGGTTCGTCACGCCGGTCCTCGTGGTCCTCGTGCTCGGCATTCTGCTGCTCTGGCTCTCGAGCCTCCAGCTCGACTCGATCGAGCGGCGCACCCTCAACATCGACTACATCATCAACCGCACGCGTGAGCACCTCGGACTCACGATCGTGGCCTCCGCGCTGGTCGCCGTGCTCGCCATCCCGCTCGGGATCGCTCTCAGCCGCACCCGGTCGAAGGTCGTGCGGGGCATCGTTCTGGGCGTCGCGAACGTCGGGCAGGCGACTCCGGCGGTCGGGGTGATCATCCTTCTCGCCATCGTCTGGCAGACCGGCTACACGACCGCGCTCATGGCGCTCGTGATCTACTCCTTCCTGCCGGTTCTGCGCAACACCCTGATCGGGTTGCAGCAGGTGGACGAGAGCGTGCGCGAGTCCGCGCGGGGAATGGGGATGACGCCCAACCAGGTGCTACTGCACGTCGAGCTTCCCCTCGCCGTGCCGGTGATTCTTGCCGGGCTGCGCACCTCGCTCGTCTTCTGCGTCGGCGTCGCGACCATTGCCACCTTCATCAATGCGGGCGGCCTCGGCGACATGATCGTGAATGGCCTCAAGCTGCAGCGCTACCCCGTGCTCATCACCGGAGCGGTCCTCGTCGCCTGCATCGCCCTGCTGATCGACTGGGTCGCCGGCATCGCCGAAGACCTGCTCCGCCCGCGCGGAACCTGATTTCCCGATCTTCACCCGCACAGCACCCACCCATCACCGCACAAGGAGAAACAATGAACAAACGCACCACCACGTCGCTGCTGGCCCTCGCGGCCGTCGGCGTGCTCGCGCTCAGCGCGTGCTCGGGCGCCGGAAGCACGACGAAGTCGTCTGGCAAGGGCACCGAGGTCGCCGGCCTCACCGGCACGATCGGGGCGAAGGACTTCTCCGAGCAGTTCATCCTCGCCTATCTCACGAGCGACCTGCTCAACGCCCACGGCGCCAAGACCACGGCGAACATCAAGGTCGTCGGCTCGGCGAACGTTCGGGCGGCGCTCGAGAGTGACAACTTCATGGGCTACTGGGAGTACACGGGCACATCCTGGATCACGTACAACAAGAACACCGCTCCCGTGAAGGGCGAAGCCGCCCAGTTCGCGGCGACGAAGACCGCCGACGCGAAGAATGGCATCGCCTGGATCGATCCGGCTCCTCTCAACAACACGTACGCGTTCGCGATCCGCTCCGACAAGGCGAAGAAGCTTGGGGTGAAGTCCCTGAGCGACATCGCCAAGCTCCCGGTCAAGGAGCAGACGTTCTGCATCGAGAGCGAGTTCTCGACCCGCGATGACGGATGGCCGGGCCTCAAGAAGGCATACGGCATCGACGTTCCGGATTCCAACGTGGCGCTGCTCGACACCGGGGTGATCTACACCGCCACCCAGAAGGGCACGGACTGCAACTTCGGCGAGGTCTTCCAGACCGACGGCCGCATCAAGGCCCTCGACCTGACGGTGATGAAGGACGACAAGGAGTTCTTCCCTGTATACCAGGGAGCGTTCACGGTCAAGAAGGCCACGCTGGACAAATACCCGGGAATCGCCAAGGTCATCGCGCTGATGGCCCCGAAGCTCACGACCACCGAGATGCAGACGCTCAACGCGCAGGCGGATGTCGACGGCGACGACCCGAAGACGATCGCCCACGACTGGCTCGTGAAGCAGGGACTGATCTAGATGACCCAGGCCCTTCAGATTGGTGAGAGTTTTGACGGGGACGGCGTCAACGCCGCCCATGTCAACACCGTTTTCGGTCACCGCGAGGGGCCGGCGGGGGTGGCGTGGGCCTCGGCCCTCGCCACCCCGAGCCAGGGGCACGTGCCCTTCGTGGCCGTGCTGCGGCCGTCCTTGCCCGTCAAGCCGCTCACCCTCTTCGTGACCAAGGCGGCCCCGGCCGGCGACGGCCACGGGCTCCTGATCTGGGGGCCGGCGCAGGCCGGAATCGCCGCCGGTGTCGCGGACGCGCTCGCGGATGGCGTGATCTCCGTCGACGAGGCGGACAGCCATGTGATCATCGCCGCCGTATGGGTGAACCCTGCAGCGGATGACGCCGAGGCCGTGTTCGCCAACAACCGCCTCTCAGTGCGCACGGCGCTCGAAAACGGCGCCAGGTCACTCCCGAGCACCGAGGAGGTGATCGCGGCGCGTAACTCGCCGTCGAACCCCTTCTTCACACCGCGGGCCTAGTCCACACCGATCAGGAAGTCACGAATGAAGATCACCGCCATCCGGCTCACGCGGCTGAGCCTGCCGCTCGACCCGCCGTTCCACGCGGCGTGGGACCCTGAACCGCGACGCGACTTTCCGGCCACGCTCGTGGAGGTGGAGACCGACAGTGGTCTCGTGGGCGTCGGTTCCGGCGACACGATGGACGGATTCGAGGCGTACGAGCACCTGTTCCTCGGCACCGACCCGATGCAGATCCTCAACCAGGTTCGACGCATCGAGACGATCAACTTCCATGGAGGCCGATACTGGCCGCTCGAGTCGGCTCTCTGGGACATCATCGGCCAGGTGGCCGGTCTGCCCGTGAGCGTTCTGTTCGGCGGGGCGCGGGACAGACTCGTCAGCTACGCGTCGAGCGGTGAGCTCAAGTCGCCGGAGGCTCGGGCGGAGTCCGCCCTCGCGGCCCGGGAGCGTGGCTTCAAGGCGATGAAGATTCGAATCGCGCGGCACAACATCGACGAGGGGATCGCCGCCGTGAGGGCCGCACGAGAGGCTGTCGGGCCGGACTTCGACCTCATGGTCGACCTCAATCAGATGTGGCGGATGAGTGGGGACATCGAGGCCGCGCTGCCGCTCGCGCGGGTTCAGGCGATCGCCGCCCAGCTGATGGAATTGGGCGTGTTGTGGCTCGAGGAACCGCTGCCCCAGGCCGATGTCGTTGGCGCGCGCCGGGTACGTGCCCAGACCGGCATCCAGATCTCCGGAGGCGAGATGGTGCGTAGCATGCCGGAGCTGGCCGCCCTGATCGAGGCGGACGCCTACGACATCTACCAGCCGGATGTCGTGCTCGCCGTCGGCATGTATCGCGCCCGCCAGGTCGCCGAATCGGCCAACCTCAGGCACCGACTGTTCACCCCGCACACCTGGAGCAACGGACTCGGTCTGCTGGCGAACCTGCACGTGGCGGCTGGTGTCGATGCCGGCCCGTATCTCGAGTTTCCGTATGATCCGCCGGGATGGACACCCGAGCGCCGTGACTTCTTCATGGAGCCGCTGGACATCGACGGCGAGGGTAATCTCGTGGTTCCGACGGCACCGGGACTCGGCGCCACCATCGATTGGGATGCAGTGAAGAGGTTCACGATATGACGAACTGGGCTGGCCGCGCGGCGGCGCTCACCCCCGAGAACCGGCTGTTCATCGACGGCGAGTTCCGCCCGTCCATCGACGGCGCGACCTTCGACACGATCTCACCGCGCGACGGTTCGCTCATCACGAGCGTGAGCGCCGCGGGCGAGGCCGACGTGGATGCGGCGGTGCGCGCGGCCGCCAGGGCCTTCGACTCCGGGGTGTGGTCGCGAGCCGACCGTCGGGAGCGTCAGCGCGTGCTCTTGCGGCTCAGCGAACTCATGCTCGAGAACCTCGATGAGCTCGCCCTTCTCGAGGCGATGGACTCGGGGCATCCCATCGGCGACTCGCGACGGGTCGACGTGCCGAACGCCGCCCGCACCGTGCGCTGGTATGCCGAGGCGATCGACAAGATCTACGACGAGGTCGCTCCGGCCCCCCAGAGTGCCCTCGCTCTCGTGACACGGGAGCCGCTCGGCGTGATCGGGGCGGTCGTCCCCTGGAACTACCCATTGATCATCACGGCGTGGAAGGTCGCGCCCGCGCTCGCCGCCGGCAATTCCGTCGTGCTCAAGCCGGCGGAGCTCACGAGCCTCTCGGCCCTCAAACTCGCGGAGCTCGCCGCCGAGGCGGGGATCCCGCCCGGGGTGTTCAACGTGGTTTCCGGCCTCGGCGCGGTCGCCGGCCAGGCACTCGGCCGCCACCACCTGGTGGACAAGATCACATTCACCGGCTCACCGGCTGTCGGCCGCCGTTTCCTCAGCTACGCCGGGGAGTCCAACGGCAAGCAGGTGGCGCTCGAGCTCGGCGGCAAGTCGCCCCAGGTGGTGCTCTCCGATGTGGAGGACATCGCGGCCTGCGCCTCGGCCGTCGCGTGGGGCATCTTTTACAACGCGGGGCAGACCTGCCACGGCGGCAGCCGCCTCATCGTGGACGAGCGGGTACACGATGAGCTGGTGGAGGAGGTGCGCCGGGTGGGTGACTCGCTCGTCCTCGGCGACCCTCTCGACGACGCGACCCAGATCGGCACGATCGCGAGCGCGACCCAGCTCGACCGCGTTCTCGAATACACCGAGGTCGCGCGCTCGGAAGGGGTCACGGTGCACGGCGGGCAGCGCGTGCGACCGGAGGGCCTGACCGAGGGCTTCTACGTGGAGCCAACGGTGTTCGTGGGGGTCGACAACGCGGGCCGCATCGGCCAGGAGGAGATCTTCGGTCCCGCGCTCGCTGTGAGCACGGTGCGCGGCGCGGCCGAGGCGGTGCGCGTGGCCAACCACAGCGCGTATGGCCTCGCGGCGAGTGTCTGGACGGCCAGCCTCACGACGGCCCACGCCGTGGCGCGCGACCTGCGCGCCGGAACCGTGTGGATCAACACCTACGACGTCGCCGACGTCATCACGCCGTTCGGCGGGTTCAAGAGTTCGGGCAGCGGCCGCGATCGGTCGCTGCACGCCTTCGACTCCTACACGGCGCTCAAGACCACCTGGATCAACCTGGGCGATTCGCCCCTGAACAACGATTGAGAACGCACGAACACATGAGTACCAACACTCCGACGCGCGTCGGCTTCATCGGCCTGGGAAACATGGGCTCCGGCATGACCCGAAACCTGCAGAAGGCGGGCTTCGACCTCGTGGTCAACGACATCCGGCGGGAATCGGCCGACGAGCTCGTCGCAGCCGGAGCCCTCTGGGCCGACACCCCGGCGGAGGTGGCGGCCCAGAGCGAGGTCGTCATCACCATGCTGCCGACACCGCGCCACGTGGAGACCGTGGTGTGCGACCCGACGATGGGCATCCTTGCCGGGATCGCCGACAACGGCACCTGGGTGGACATGTCCACCTCGGTGCCGGAACTCGCCCAGCGAGTCCGCTCTGACTACGCGGATCGCAACCTTCACATCCTCGACGCGCCGGTCAGCGGAATGTCGGTCGGGGCGGCGAATGGAATGCTGCAGATCTTCATCGGGGGAGAGTCGGATGACGTGGCCCGCCTGCGCCCGATCTTCGAGGCGATGGGCGACCCGGAGCGCATCCTGCACGTGGGTTCCGCCGGCACCGGCTACGCCGTGAAGCTCATGATCAATCAGCTCTGGTTCTCGCACCTGGTGGCGACGGCGGAGGTGCTCGCCATCGGAGTGCGTGCCGGCGTCGACCTCGGCGTGTTGCGCAATTCGCTCATCGCGAGCCCGGCCAACAGCAACTTCGTGCAGAACGACCTGCTGTCGATCCTCGACAACGGCGACTACGACGAGGGCTTCGCGATCGCTCTCGCGTGCAAGGACCTCGGCCTGTCGATCGATCTCGCCCGGGCCGTGGGGGCGCCGTCCGAACTCAGCGCCCTCGTTGAGCAGATCTACCGCCGGGCGAGAGCCCAGTACGGCGACCGCGCCGGTGAAATGACCCCGGTGAAACTCTACGAGGACCTTCTCGGCATCGAGTTTCGCGTTCAGAAGGAGTTCGCATGAAGACCATCGTCCCCACCGGTCTGGCCCCCCTGCCACGACCCCTCGCCGATATCGAACTTACGATAGACCAGAAGCCGATCGCCCACTTCGGTCGCGGCGCGGTGACGAGGGTGGGCCAGACCACTGCGGCAACCGGCGCGACGAGTGCCTTGGTCGTCACGGATCCGTTCCTCGCCTCATCCCCGATTGTGGCGAGCGTGCGCGAGTCGCTCGAATCGGCCGGACTCGTCGTGACGGTGTACGGGGGCGTGACGCCCAATCCGACCACGACCTGCGTCGACGAGGGAAGCGATCTCGCCGCCGCCGTCGGAGCGCAGGCCATCGTCGCCGTCGGAGGCGGGTCCTCAATGGATGCCGCCAAGGGAATATCCCTCGGCGCGGTCAACCCGGAGCGCGGCGTCGGCCTGGATTACACCACGACCTTCGTCCACCCCGCGCTCCCGATCGTCGCGATCCCCACCACCGCCGGCACCGGGGCGGAGGTGAATGCCTTCGGGGTGATCACCGACGTCGTGAGTCACCGTAAGTTCTACGTCGGACACAATAGCGCCCTTGCCAGGGCCGCCATCCTCGACCCGGACCTCACGGTGGGCCTGCCCGCCGGGGCCACCGCAGCCACCGGCATGGACGCCCTCACCCACTCCCTCGAGTCCTACCTTTCGGTGCGCGCGAACCCGTACAGCGACGGACTCGCCCTCCAGGTGATCTCCACGGTGGCCGAGTACCTCCCGCGGGCCGTCGATGACGGTTCGGACATCGAGGCCCGTGCCGAACTGCTGCTTGCGAGCCACATCGCCGGCGTCGGGTTCTCGCACACGGGTCTCGGGCTCGTGCACGGCATCGCGCATCCCCTGGGCGGCCAGTTCAACATCCCGCACGGGCTCGCCCTGTGCATCGTGATCGAGAGCGTGCTGCGGTTCAACCTGCCGGCGCGGGTGGAGCGCATCGCCCGGGTCGCCTTCGCCCTCGGGGTGGGGGACACCGCTGCTTCCCAGGAGGAGAACGCCGAGTCGGCGATCAGGGCGATCGCCGCGCTCGCGGCTCGTGTGGGCATGACCGGCCCGCTCTCCTCGTTCGGGGTGACTCCCGAGGCTCTTCCGTCTCTCGCCGCCGACACGATCGCCGACTCCGTGACGGTCAACAACCCCATCCAGCCCACCGCCGACGACGTCGTGCGCATCCTCAAGGAGTCATTGTGATCATCACGACGACGATCGAGAAGTCCCTGCTCGCGCGCATTCCGACGGGCCTGTTCATCGGTGGGGCATGGCGCCCGGCCGCCGACGGCGGCACCTTCGAGGTGCACGACCCGTCCACCGGCGAGGTTCTCCTGGCCATTGCCGATGCGACCCCGGCCGACGGTGCCGCGGCTCTCGACGCGGCGGCAGCCGCTCAGCGCGGCTGGGCGAAGACGGCGCCTCGGGTGCGAGCGGAGATCCTGCGCAGGGCCTTCGAACTCCTCACGACGCGCGCCGACGACTTCGCCCTGCTCATGACGCTCGAGATGGGCAAACCGATCGCCGAGGCCCGCGGCGAGGTGGCGTACGGTGCGGAGTTCCTGCGCTGGTTCTCCGAGGAGACCGCGCGCGTCTCCGGTCGGTTCTCGACCTCCCCGGACGGCAACAGCCGCCTGCTCGTCACCAAGCGTCCGGTCGGACCATGCCTGTTCATCACCCCGTGGAACTTTCCCCTGGCCATGGCCACACGCAAGATCGCGCCGGCGATCGCGGCGGGCTGCACCATGGTGTTGAAGCCCGCCGCCCTCACGCCGCTCACCGCCCTCTTCTTCGCTCAGCTTTTGCAAGAGGCCGGCCTCCCGGAGGGCGTGCTCAACGTCGTCCAGACCACACGGGCCGGCGCGGTGACGGCGCCTCTCATCAAGGATCCGCGCCTGCGCAAGCTCTCGTTCACCGGGTCGACCGAGGTGGGGCGGCGCCTCATCGCGGATGCCGCCGACCAGGTTCTTCGAGTCTCGATGGAGCTCGGCGGCAACGCCCCGTTCCTCGTCTTCGACGACGCGGACGTGGACAAGGCCGTCGACGGCGCGATGATCGCCAAGATGCGCAACGGCGGAGAGGCCTGCACCGCGGCCAACCGCATCCTCGTTCACGAGTCGGTGGCCGACGAGTTCACAGCCAGGCTCGTCGAACGGATGCGGGCCCACACCGTCGCCCGCGGCACCGAGCCGGAGTCCAAGATCGGGCCGCTCGTTGACGAGGCAACCCGGGCGAAGGTGCACGAACTCGTCACCGCCTCGGTGGAGGCGGGCGCGACGCTCGCCCTCGGCGGCAGGGCCGTCGACGGGGCCGGGTACTTCTACGAACCGACAGTGCTCACCAACGTTCCGGCGCACGCCAGGATCATGCACGAGGAGGTCTTCGGACCCGTTGCACCGATCACGACTTTCACGACGGAGTCCGACGCCATTCGGCTCGCCAACGACACCGAGTTCGGCCTCGTTGCGTACGCCTACACACGGGATCTCAACCGAACCCTTCGCCTCGCAGAGGAACTCGAGGTGGGCATGCTCGGCATCAACACGGGCATCGTCTCGAATCCGGCCGCGCCGTTCGGCGGCGTCAAGCAGTCCGGGCTCGGCCGCGAGGGAGGCCTTGAGGGAATCGAAGAGTACCTGGAGACGCGATACGTAGGAATCGCGGACCCGTTCGCCGACGCCTGAGCGGTGCCGGTCAGATCGCGGCGTGCCGCCGGCTGAGCTCCACATAGTGTGTGGCGTTGGCGGTGACCCCGATCCGCTCCTCCGCGGTCAGCTCGCGGCGCACCTTCGCCGGTACCCCGGCCACGAGGGACCCCGGCGGCACGATGGTGCCCTCGAGCACGACGGCGCCCGCCGCCACGAGGGAACCGGCGCCGATGACGGCGCCGTTGAGCACCGTCGCGCTCATGCCGATGAGGCAGTCGTCCTCCACGGTGCAGCCGTGCAGCACCGCCGAGTGACCGACGCTCACTCGGGCGCCGACAGTGGTGGGGATGCCCGTGTCGCAGTGCACGGAGACGTTGTCCTGGATGTTGCTGCCCGCGCCGATCGAGATGGTGTCGGTGTCGCCGCGCAGCACCGATCCATAGAAGACGCTCGCGTCGTCGGCGATGGTGACGCGACCGATGAGCGTGGCATTCGGGGCGACCCAGGCGGTGTCGGAAACTGCGGGAGTGTGTCCGTCGAAGTCGAGAATGAGTGACATCCGTTCAGGCTATCGCGGCGAGCATCCGCGCTCACGATCCCTGACTGCCCGACTCCTAATCTCCTGCGTTTTCGGGTGTGGCCGAGGGCCGCTCAGGCGAACAGCGCGCCCACCTGCTCCGCGAGGGCGTCGTCGAAGTCCAGCGCCGCCGCCTCCGTCACGGCGTCCCACTGCGCGGTGCGCCTGGGCGAGACGATCGTCGCCGTGACGAGCGGATGCCGGCGCAGCCAGCCGAGGGCGAGGCCGGCGATGCTCACCTCGCGTTCGCGGGCGAGAGGCTCGAGGGCGGCGACCGCGGCCAGGTTCGGCAGGGTGAACGCGTCGCCGTACATCGCGGGGGCGAGCGCGAGCCGGCTTCCGGCGGCGGGCTCCGGGAGCGTCTCCAGGTCGGCTCCGAGGAACCGGTTCGACAGGATGCCGCCGGCGAGCGGCGAGTACGCCACGAAGCCGAGTCCCTCCTCCGCGAGCAGCGGCAGCAGGTCCCGCTCGACCCCGCGCGACAGCAGGCTGAGGCCGTTCTGCATCCAGCCAGGGCGGGGGAGCCCCGCACGGTCGGCGGCGAGCAGCCAGGCCTCCACCTGGCGCACCGAGAGGTTCGAGCATCCGTAGGCCCGGATCTGCTCGGTGTCGATGGCCGCGGCGAACGCGGTGATGGTCTCCTCGAGCGGCGTTGACGGGTCGACGCCGTGCGTGACGTACAGGTCGACGGTGCCGAGCCTCGAGCGGCTGAGCGCGAGCTGGCGGGCGATGTGGTCGGCGGAGAGCGAGATGGTCTCCTGGCCGCGCTCCACGACGTTTCCGACCTTGGTCGAGACGAGCACGTCGTCCCGCTCGCGTTCCTCCCGCCAGCGGCCGATCACCCGTTCGCTCTCGCCGCCCGCGAAACTGTTGGCCGTGTCGAGCACCCGGATGCCCACCTCGTACGCCTCGTCGAGCCGCTCGAGCGCCTCGTCGGTGGCCATCCCGAGCCCGATCCGCGACGGGGCCGAGCCGATCCCGCCGATCGCGGCGCCGCCGAAGAAGAACTCGGTTACGGCAATCCCGGTCGAGCCGAGGGTAACTGAACGAATCGCGGTGTCGGCCATCCCTGCAGCCTAGGCGCCGAGCCGGGTCGCTGCCGGTTCAGAGGGCCTTGACGGCGCCGAGGATCCTGGTCAGCGATTCCTTGGCGTCGCCGAACAGCAGGGTCGTCTGCGACTCGTAGAGCAACTCGTTCTCGATTCCCGCAAATCCGGGGCGCATCGACCGCTTGAGGAAGACCACCTGCCTGGCCTCGGAGACGTTGAGGATCGGCATCCCGTAGATCGGCGAGCCCGGGCTGGTCTTCGCGGCGGGGTTGACGACGTCGTTGGCGCCGACGACGAGCACGACGTCGGTGGTCTTGAACTGCGGATTCACCTCGTCCATCTCCCGAAGCACTTCGTACGACACGTTCGCCTCGGCGAGAAGAACGTTCATGTGCCCCGGCATGCGACCGGCCACCGGGTGGATGCCGAAGACGACCTCGATGCCCTTTTCCCCGAGCACGGTCGCGAGCTCGGCCATGGTGTGCTGCGCCTGGGCGACCGCGAGCCCGTAGCCGGGCACCACGACCACCCGTTGCGCGTATCCCAGCAGGATCGCGACATCCTCGGCGGACACCGAGCGCACCGGACGCTCGGAGATCATCGTCGACCCGGCGGTCGAGCCGCCCTTGAACGCGCCGAAGATGATCCCGCTGACGCTGCGTCCCATCGCCGCCGCCATGGCCCTGGTCAGGATGGTGCCGCTCGCCCCCACCAGGGTGCCGGCCACGAGCAGCAGCACGTTGCCGAGCACGAGGCCGGATGCCGCGACCGCGAGTCCGGTGAACGCGTTGAGGAGCGAGATCACGATCGGCACATCCGCACCGCCCACGGGAAGCACCAGCAGCAAGCCGCTGAGCAGTCCAAGGCCGAGGAGGAGCAGCGCGGGAAGGAGAGACCCGGTCGCCACCACGAAGCCGCCCGACGTGACGGCGCCGGCGAGCACGAGGATCATGACCCAGCGTTGCCCGGGGAAGATGAGGGGCCTGGTCGAGATGAGTTCCTGGAGCTTGGCGAAGGTGACCGCCGAACCGGCAAAGGAGACCGCGCCGATCAGAATCGTGAAGGCGATCGCCAGGCCCGACCAGGGGGATTCGGCGTGGGCGAGTTCGAGAATCGCCACGATCGCCGCGGCGCCGCCGCCCACGCCGTTGAAGAGGGCCACCAGCTGGGGCATCTGCGTCATCTTCACCCGGCGCGAGACCGGGGCCGCGATCGCGGAGCCGACGAGGATCGCCGCGATGATCCACGGAAGATTGTCGAGACGAACCGAGAGGAACACCGTGGCCACGGCGATCACGGCGCCGGCGGCACCGATCAGGTTGCCGCGCCTGGCCGTTCTGGGCGAACTGAGCCCCTTGAGGGCGAGGATGAAGCAGACCGCGGCGAGCAGGTAGAGTCCGGCGGTCCATTCGGCCGTGAGCGCAGTCACAGGGCGTCCCTCTCGGTGCGGGACGACGGCCGTTTCGGGCCGGACGGCCGTCTCCGAGGGGGGGCCGCGCGTCCGCCGAACATGCTGAGCATCCGGTCCGTCACGACGAATCCGCCGACGAGGTTGATGGTGGCGAGAAGCACGGCGACGAGAGCCGTGACGAGCAGCCAGGGCTCGGAGGCGGAGCCCGCCACGATGATCGCGCCGACGAGGATGATGCCGTGGATGGCGTTCGCCCCGGACATGAGCGGGGTGTGCAGGGTGCTCGACACCTTCGAGACGACCTCGAAGCCGATGAACACCGCCAGCACGAACACGGTCAGGAGGGTGATGGCATTCATCGCAGGAGTCCCGTCTCGAGTGTCCCCGCGCTCGGCGACATCGCCTCGAGCGTCGGCTGGTGGGTCACGATCCCGTCGTGGGTGAGGCAGGCGCCACCCACGACCTCGTCGGTGAAGTCGGGCACGACCTCGCCGTCGACGGTCATCAGGGCGAGGAGGTTCGAGACGTTCTTCGCGTAGAGCCTCGAGGCGTCGTACGGCATCGCGGAGGCGACGTCCTTCATGCCGACGAGCGTGATCGTGCCTCGGTCGCCGTCGAGGGGGATCGGGATGTCGGATCCCGGCACGCTTCCCTCGACGTTTCCGCCGGACTCCGCGGCGAGGTCGATCACGACCGATCCGGAGCGCATGCCCCGCAGCATGTCGGAGCCGACGAGCCGCGGCGCCGGCTTGCCGGGGATCGCCGCCGTGGTGATCACGACATCCGCGGCCTCGATGTGGGGCCGGAGGAGCTCGCGCTGGCGGGCGGCCCGGTCCTCGGCGAGCTCGGTCGCGTAGCCGCCTGCGCCGTCGGCGGTGTCCACGTCGAGACTGATGAAGGTCGCGCCCATCGACGCGACCTCGTCGGCGGATGCCGCGCGCACGTCGTACGCGGACACGCGGGCACCGAGGCGTTTCGCCGTGGCGATCGCCTGGAGGCCGGCGACTCCGGCGCCGAGCACGAGCACCCTGGCCGGCGGGATCGTCCCGGCCGCCGTCATGTAGAGGGGGAAGAAGCGGGGCAGCCGCATCGCCGCCTCGAGCACGCAGCGGTAGCCGGCCACGAGGGCCTGCGAGGTGAGGGCGTCCATGGACTGGGCCCGGGAGAGCCGCGGCACCAGCTCCAGCGCGAACGACGTGATCCCGGCATCCCTCAGGGCCGCGACGACGGGGAGGTTCGCCGCGGGGGCGGCGAGGCCGACCGTGATCGTGCCCGGGGCGAGCCGGGCGACGGTGCCCGCATCGAGCGGTCGAACGTGGGTGAGAACGTCGCAGCGCTCAATATCGAGGGTGTCGACGAGCCGGGCGCCGGCCTTCGCGTACTCGCCGTCCGGGTAGCCCGCCGCGGCACCAGCTCCCCGCTCGACCGATACGTCGAGGCCCGTGGCGACGAGTTGGACCACGGATTCGGGAGTGGCCGCGACCCGGCGTTCCCCTGGCTCGATCTCGCGCCGAACACCGATGTTCATCTGACTCCCTGTGGGCCCTCGCGAGCGACCTCTGTCAACGTATCGCCAACGTATCGCTTCCAAGCGGAAAATCCCGGTTACACCGCCGCGGATCGTCAGCGGAGGGAGTCGAGCCGGCCGGCCACCTCTTCGAGCACCGAGACCGATCCGGCATAGATGCCGTCGCGCCGCGGCCAGTGCGAGATGACGTCGGTGAAGCCCAGCCCGGCCGCCCGCCCGACGAGATCCTCGAACGCGCCCACGCTCTCCAGAGAGAACCGCCCGCCGGAGTCGAGCGAGAGGTGCCTGTCGATGGTTGCCGGGTCGCGTCCGGCGGTCGCCGCCGCGTCGTCGAGGCGGGTGACGAGCGACTGGACGGAGGCCCACCACTCCTCGCCGGTGGCGCCCTCCTTGCCGGTGCTCACCCAGCCCTGCCCGTAGCGGGCGACGACCCCGAGGCCGCGGGGCCCGTTCGCGGCGATCACGAACGGCACGCGGGGCTGCTGGGCGGGCACCCCCACCATGCGCGCCTCGTGGGCGGTGAACCACTCGCCGGCGAAGGAGATCGGCCCATGCTGCTCGAAGCGCAGCAGCCCGTCGAGCTGCTGCACGAATTCGGCGAACCGCTCGTGTCGCTCCCGGGCCGAGAGCTCCGGCTGGCCGAGCACGAAGGCGTCGAAGCCCGTGCCTCCCGAGCCGATCCCGAGAAGGAACCGGCCGCCGGAGACGTCGTCGACCGTCGCGACATCCTTGGCGAACGTGACCGGATGCCGGAAGTTGGGGGACGAGACGAAGGTGCCCAGGCGGATCCGGGTCGTCACCGTCGCCGCCGCGGTGAGGGTGGGGATGGTCGCGCCCCACGGCTGGTCGGCGAGGGTGCGCCAGGACAGGTGGTCGTAGGTCCAGGCGTGGTCGAATCCCAGGTTCTCCGCCGCCGCCCAGGTGTAGCGGGCCTTCGCCCACGGTTCCTGGGGCAGGATCACGATTCCGAAGCGCATGGGCCCAGCCTAGGAGCGCGAACTGCGCGGGGCGAGGCGCACCGGATGACACGCACGGCGAGAGCGGTCGCGGTCGGGTTAAACTGGGGGCACCATGGCCACCTTTGGAAATCTCACCGATCGACTCGTCGACACCTTCAAGAACCTTCGCGGCAAGGGCAAGCTCAGCGCGGCGGATGTGGACGGCACCGTCCGCGAGATCCGCCGGGCGCTGCTCGACGCCGACGTCGCCCTCGAGGTGGTGAAGGACTTCACTGCCCGAGTGCGCGAACGGGCGATGGGCGACGAGGTCTCCAAGGCGCTCAATCCCGCCCAGCAGGTGGTGCAGATCGTCAACGACGAGCTCGTGACGATCCTCGGCGGCGAGGCCCGCCGCATCCAGTTCGCCAAGAATCCGCCGACCGTGATCATGCTCGCCGGCCTCCAGGGCGCGGGAAAGACAACCCTCGCCGGCAAGCTCGCGAAGTGGCTCGCCGCTCAGAACCACACCCCGCTGCTGGTCGCCGCCGACCTCCAGCGCCCCAACGCGGTCACCCAGCTGAAGGTCGTCGGCGAGCAGGCCGGCGTCGCCGTGTTCGCGCCGGAACCCGGAAACGTCGGCGCGGAGGATGCCGCCCCCAAGTCGTTCTTCGGCGGAGGCGGCGGCAACCCGGTGAAGGTGGCCAAGGACGGGATCAAGTTCGCCAGGGACAAGCAGTACGACATCGTGATCGTGGACACCGCCGGCCGACTCGGCGTCGACGCCGAGCTGATGAAGCAGGCGTCGGACATCCGCAAGGCGATCGACCCGGACGAGGTGCTCTTCGTCATCGACGCCATGATCGGCCAGGACGCCGTCGCCACGGCGAAGGCGTTCCAGGAGGGTGTGGACTTCACCGGCGTCGTGCTCACCAAGCTCGACGGCGACGCCCGCGGTGGAGCGGCGCTGTCCGTGGCGTCCGTCACCGGCCGACCCATCATCTTCGCGTCCACCGGCGAGGGCCTCGACGACTTCGAGCCGTTCTATCCCGACCGCATGGCGAGCCGCATCCTCGACCTCGGCGACATCCTCACCCTCATCGAGCAGGCGCAGAAGAACTTCGACGAGGAGGAGTCGCGCAAGGTCGCGGAGAAGTTCCTCACCGACACTTTCACGCTCGAGGACTTCCTCGGCCAGATGCAGCAGCTCAAGAACATGGGCTCGATCAAGAGCATGCTCGGCATGCTGCCCGGGGCGAAGGGCATGCGCGAGCAGCTCGACAACTTCGACGAGTCGGAGATCACGCGCACCGAGGCGATCATCCAGTCCATGACGATCGCCGAGCGTCGCCAGCCGAAGGTGCTCAACGGTTCGAGGCGGGTGCGCATCGCGCGCGGCTCCGGCACGACCGTCACCGAGGTCAACGCGCTCGTCAACCGATTCGAGCAGGCCGCGAAGATGATGAAGACGGTGGCGAAGGGTGGGGTGCCCCAGGTGCCAGGCATGGGGCCGATCCCGGGCGCCAAGTTCGGCGGCGCGAAGAAGGTGCAGCAGAAGAAGGGCTCAAAGTCGGGCAACCCGGCCAAGCGCGCGGCGGAGAACGCCGCCCTCGCGGCCGGTGCCAAGCCGGCGACGGCCGCCGCGGGCTCCGGATTCGGCCTCGGCGGTGCCGGCAAGGCTGGCCCATCTGAGGAAGAGCTCGCGAGCCTGCAGAAGCTGCTCGGCCGCGGCTAGAGCTTCAGCTTCGCGCTGCGCACGGCACCGGCGATCGCCTTCGCGAGCTCCCGCTGGCCCTTCGCGGTGGGGTGCACGTCGTCGCTCTGCAGCCACGCGCGGTGGCCGGCGAGCGGCTGCCCGATGTCGAGGTACACGCCGCCCACTCCCTTCAGGGCCTGGCGCACCTGCTCATTGATGTCGTCCATCTGGTCGGGTGCTGCTGTGTCGTTCCAGACGGTGCTGATTCCGACGATCGTCGTCGTGGGGAGGGCGGCACGCAGCGCCGTCACGACCTGAATCGTCTGCTCCTGCAATTGGCTGTTGCTGATGCCCAGGTCGTTGCTGCTGCCCGAGATCAGGATGAGGGACGGTTTGGCAGCCACCGCCTCGGCGACCAGGCCGGAGAAATCGCCTCCGCAATCATCCGCGTCTCCCGCCTTCACGAAACCGGCGCCGTCGCAGGCGAGGTTGTCGAGTGACCACGCGTTGGTCTTGGCGAGCAGCGCCGGCCACGACTGGGCCGGAGTAAGTCCGTGGCCCTTCATGATCGAGTCCCCGATCGCCACGACGACGGGACTCGAATGGGCGGAGGTCGCTGCGCTGGTCGTGTTCGTGTCGAGGTCATCCGACGCGCATCCGCCCAGGGCGAGGGCAGCGACGAGTATCGCGGCAAGCGCGACGAATCGTGGCTGGCGCAGGGGCATGGTCGATAGGTTACGTCCCAGACCCTATGAGAACACCCCGAATGAGAACACTCGGAGTCGATCCGAGTCGGAGAAAGGCACCGGGCTCCCGGTCGTTCTAGGCTCGAGTCATGACCTCAGCACACAACCGTCCGGTGCGCCTCGGCGTGCAGATCG
Source organism: Lacisediminihabitans profunda (assembly GCF_008040105.1). Taxonomy (GTDB): domain Bacteria; phylum Actinomycetota; class Actinomycetes; order Actinomycetales; family Microbacteriaceae; genus Lacisediminihabitans; species Lacisediminihabitans profunda. The sequence goes on along the minus strand of NZ_VRMG01000008.1, from coordinate 210,469 downwards.
CCCCCCAACACGCCACGTACGAGAAGATCCGCGAGACCGCGGCCGAGCTTGAAGACCTCGGCGTCGACATCCTCTTCAATTGGGACCACTTCTACCCGCTGTCCGGCGACCCGGACGGCCTGCACTTCGAGTCCTGGACGATGCTCGCCGCCCTGGCCGAGCAGACCTCGCGGGTGCCCACATCAGCGCAAAGGGCACCGGAACCGGCCGGTTCATCTTCGGCACCGGGTCCGGCTGGTTCGAGAAGGACTACCTGGAATACGGCTACGAGTTCGGCACGGTCGGCAAGCGGCTCGATGCACTCGCGGAGGCCCTGCCGGTGATCGAGGCGCGGTGGGCGAAGCTCAACCCGGCGCCGACCCGGCACATCCCCGTGCTGATCGGCGGAGGCGGCGAGAAGAAGACCCTGCGGATCGTGGCGAAGCACGCGGACATCTGGCACTCGTTCAGCGACCCGGAGACTCTGGAGCGCAAGCTCGGCATCCTCGCGGAGCACGGATCGGAGGTGGGTCGCGACGTCTCGCAGATCGAGATCTCGACCGAGCTGCGCGGCCGCAACCACGATCAGGCCGACGAGCTTCACGCGCTCGGCACCAGCCTCTTCACCATCGGACTCTCCGGCCCCGCCTACGATCTCGCCCCGGTTCGCGACTGGCTGGCCTGGCGCGACGCGAAGAACGCCGGCTGACGGGAGCAGCGCCGCCGGCGCCCACGCGAGCAGCGCCCGCCGGCGCCCACGCGTTTCTCCGGAGGTTTGCGCCAGAATCGGGCTCTGAGTCCCGGTGCTGGGTTCCAGAAGGCGGTTTGTAGACAAACCTCCGGAGAAGCGCCGGCCTGCCGGAGGCTAAGCCCCGCAGCGACGAGGCGGCACCAGCCATCGGCGGCACGCGTTTCTCCGGAGGTTTCTCCGGAATCGCGCCCTGAGCACCAGTTTTTGGGTTCCAGATGGCGGATTGCGGACAAACCTCCGGAGAAGCGCTGGCCGACGGGAGACTCGGTTGGACGGGTGGTGCGCCGGGAGATGCGGATGCCGCGGCGGCGCTTAAGGGACAACCTTCGGGCAGAAACAGTCAGGTCCGTATTCCGCGAGAAGAATGGCGGTGGCGACGGTTAGCGTGGGCACATGACCACAACATCGGACCGTGTCAGCACTGCCGGCAGGCTCTCGACCCCGGTGTTCGCCGCGATCGTCGTGACCGTTCTCGCCTGGGCGAGCGCTTTCGTGGTGATCCGGGGCGTGGCGCCGCACTTCGGCGGGGGAGCGCTCGCGCTTCTGCGGCTGACCGTGGGCTCCATCCTGCTCTCTTCCCTGGTGATCGGGCGCCGCTGGGTCGCGCCGACACGACGCGAGTGGGTGCTCGTGATCGTCTTCGGCGTCGCGTGGTTCGGCGCCTACAACGTGGCGCTCAACATCGCCGAGCACAGCCTCGACGCGGGCACGACCGCGATGATCGTGAACATCGGCCCCATCCTCATCGCGCTCGGGGCGGGGATCTTCCTCGGCGAGGGCATCCCCAAGTGGCTCGCCATCGGAGCGGGGGTGGCGTTCTTCGGCGTCGTGCTGATCGGCCTCGGCACGGGAATCTCCGGCTTCGGCGACGGCACCGGAGTGCTCTGGTCCCTGCTCGCCGCCCTGACCTATGCCACCGGCGTGCTCTGTCAGAAGCCGCTGCTGCGCCGCATCCCCGCCCGCCAGACGACCTTCATGGGCTGCGTCATCGGCATGGTCGCCTGCACACCGTTCCTCGGCGAGCTCGTTCACGACCTCGGGCGCGCGCCGGTGGCGAGCATCCTCGGCGCCGTCTATCTCGGAGCGGTGCCCACGGCGCTCGCCTTCAGCACCTGGGCGTTCGCCCTGTCGAAGATGCCGGCCGGGCAGCTCGGCGTCACGACCTATGTCGTGCCGGCCATCGCTGTTTTGCTCGGCCTCGCGTTCTTCGGGGAGATCCCGGCGCCTCTCGCCATCGTCGGCGGCGTCATCTGCCTGGTCGGCGTGGCGCTCTCTCGCCGGAGGCCCCGCAGGGCGGCCCGCACGGGTTCTCGGGCGGCGGTTTCGCAGACTGGTTCCTGAACCGCTCGAAATCTGCAAGAATGATTAGTCGAGTCTTTGGCCGTCCGACCCTCTAATCAGTCGGCACCGACTCCCATCAGAGCTTTTCTGCCGAGTGTGCACCCCACGCTCACGGCAAGCAGTTCGCCCCAACACATTAACTACGGAGAATTGTGGCTGTAAAGATTCGTTTGAAGCGCATGGGCAAGATCCGCGCTCCTTTCTACCGAATCGTCGTTGTCGACGCACGCACGAAGCGTGATGGTCGTTCCATCGAGGAGATCGGCAAGTACCACCCCACCGAGGAGCCTTCGTTCATCGAGGTCGACTCGGAGCGTGCCCAGTACTGGCTCAGCGTCGGCGCCCAGCCGACCGAGCAGGTTGAAGCCCTCCTGAAGCTCACGGGCGACTGGGGAATCTTCAAGGGTGACAAGAACGCAGTCAGCACCGTGAAGACCAAGGAATCCAAGGTCGAGTACGTCGCCGACGAGAAGAAGAAGCCCGTGCTGAAGCCCAAGGCCGAGGCGCCTGCCGCCAAGGTCGAGGCCCCGGCCAAGGCCGAAGCCGCCGAGGCCCCAGAGGCCGACGCCGAGATCGCACCCGCGGTCGAGGACATCGCCCCGGCCGACGCCGCGGTGGTCGAAGCCACGTCTGACGAGGCGGAGGCCAAGGCCGACGTCACCGAAGAGGCCGAGGCAGAAGACGCCAAAGCCGACAAGGCGTAGGGAATGCTCGCAGCCGCGCTCGAACATCTCGTCAAGGGGATCGTCGACAACCCGGACGACGTCCAGGTTGTGGCGAAGACCTCGCCGCGAGGCGACGTGCTCGAGGTGCGCGTGCACCCCGAGGACCTCGGTCGCGTGATCGGTCGCGCGGGTCGCACCGCCAAGGCGCTTCGCACCCTCGTGTCGGCGCTTGCCGACGGCCGCAAGGTGCGCGTTGACGTGGTTGATACCGATTTCTAGAGAGACACAGCCCCACGACCAGCTCAGGGTCGGTCGACTCACCAAGGCTCACGGCCTCAAGGGAGCGATCAAAGTTGAGATGTACACGGATGCCCCGGAACGTCGTTTCGTTCCGGGCGCCGTGTTCACCCTTCAGGTGCCGACCAGTTCCGACTGGCACGGCAAGACCCTCGAGCTGACCGAGCTCAAGTGGTACAACGCGCAGCCTGTCGCGTTCTTCAAGGATGTGCCGGACCGCAGCGTCGCCGAGACCCTGGTCAAGGCCATTCTCTGGGTGGACCAGGACCTGAGCGAGCCCTCCGACGAGGAAGACGCCTGGTACGACCACCAGCTCGTCGGACTCGCCGTGATGCGCGACGGCGTGCGGGTGGGCACCGTCAGCCTGGTGGATCACCTGCCGGCCCAAGACCTCATCCACGTCACGACCGAGACCGGCGAGGTGCTCGTTCCGTTCGTGAAGGCGATCGTTCCGACGGTCGACATCGCCGCCGGCACCCTCACCGTGACTCCGCCCGCCGGACTGTTCGAGGAACTCCCAGACGAGCCAGACGAGCCGGGCGAACCGATCGAGCCAGGCAAGCCAGACGAGCCGACCGACGCTGCCGTCGGGCCAGAAACCGTCACCGACTAAGGAGTCCGTCGATGCGCATCGACATCGTGACGATCTTTCCGGAGTTCTTCTCCGTGCTGGATGTGTCACTGCTCGGCAAGGCGCGGCAGAACGGACTCATCGATCTCGCCGTGCACGACCTGCGGGACTACACCTACGACAGGCACCGCACGGTGGACGACACCCCGTACGGCGGGGGAGCCGGCATGGTCATGCGCCCGGAGCCCTGGGGCGACGCGCTGGACAGCATCCTGTACGCCAGCGAGGCGCAGCATGCCGCGCCGCCCGTGATCATCTTCCCTTCTCCGGCCGGCGAGCTGTTCAGCCAGTCCATGGCGCGCGAGCTCGCGGTGGAGCGGCAGCTCGTGTTCGGCTGCGGCCGGTACGAGGGGATCGACCAGAGAGTCGTCGACTACGCCTCGACGCGCGCGACGGTTCGGCTCGTGAGCCTCGGCGACTACGTGCTCAACGGCGGCGAGGTGGCCACGATGGCGATGATCGAGGCGATCGGCCGGCTCATCCCCGGCGTCGTGGGCAACCCCGAGAGTCTCGTGGAGGAGTCCCATTCGGATGGCCTGCTCGAGTATCCGAGCTACACCAAGCCGGCCGAGTGGCGGGGCTTCGAGGTGCCGCCGGTGTTGCTGAGCGGAAACCACGGTGCGATCGCCGCGTGGCGGCACGAGCAGCAGCTCGAGCGCACCCGGCGGGTGCGGCCCGACCTGCTCGCCGAGTAGCGCGCGACGATCCCGCGGTGTATTCGCGGCCCGACCTGAAAAGCCAGGACTTTCGGTACGGGAACGTTTCCTGGAGCGCTGTTCCTGCGATTCGGCGGCGAATCTCCTGCATTTTCGGCCTGCCCATGGAATGGATGCGGGGCGCCGCCCTCAGCGGGCGGTGAGAACGAGCGGGCCCTCCTCGGTGATCGCGATCGTGTGCTCGGAATGGGCGGCCCGAGACCCGTCGAGGCTTCGCAGGGTCCACCCGTCGGGGTCGGTGAAGATCCGGTCAGTCGACTGCATGAGCCAGGGTTCGATCGCGAAGACGAGTCCGGCGCGTAGCGGAATCCCGCGCCCCGGCCGCCCGTCGTTGGGCACGTGGGGGTCACCGTGCATCGTGTGCCCGACCCCGTGCCCGCCGAAGTCCGTGTTCACCCCGAAGCCGGCCGCCCGGCAGACCGCACCGATCGCGGCCGAGACGTCGCCCATCCGGCCGCCCGGCTGCGCGGCGGCGATCCCGGCGGCGAGGGCGCGCTCGGTGGTCTCGATGAGGCGAAGATCCTCGTCGCGGGCGGAGCCGACGACGATCGTGACGGCGGAGTCTGCCACCCAGCCGCCGAGGGATGCCGCGAAGTCGAGGCTCACCACATCGCCGTCGGCGAGGCGGTAGTCGAACGGAAGGCCGTGCAGGGCCGCGTCGTTGACCGACGTGCAGAGCACCTTGCCGAACGGCATCGCGCCGAACGACGGGTGGTAGTCGACGTAGCAGCTCTCCGCTCCGGCCTTCTGGATCAGGGACTGGGCGATCGAATCGAGCTTCAGCAGATTGACGCCCACCGCCGAGGCGGCGACGAGTTCCTCCAGCACGCTCGCGACAAAACGGCCGGCGGGCCTCATTTCGTCGATTTCCGCGGGTGTTCTCAACTCGATCATGCGTCTCCTCGTCTCGTACGACTTATTCTCCCGCGCGGCGAGCGTAAGCTTTTACCCATGTGGTATCGCCGGGCTGTGTTCAATACGCAGTTCGCCGCAACCATCGTGCTGCCCCTGTGGCTGCTGATCGGGCGGGTCTTCTTCGGCGTGATCCTTGGCTGGCACTACGCCATCGGCCTCTTCCTGGCTCCGTTGCTCTTCGTGTTCCTCGCGGTGGTGACCACCATCACCTGGGCGCGCAAACGTGTCAGGCAATCCGGCGCCGTGTCGAGAACCGACGCGTGGCTGCTCTCTGCCTGGTACGTCGCCGTGCTGTCCTACGGCTTCTTCGTCGTCGATTCGGTGCACAGCTACGAGCAGGGCACCTCGATCGCCACGCACCTCTTCGGGCAGTCGTTCCGGGATGCGTCGTTCACGATCGCGGACATCTCGGGCGGGGTGATCATCATCCTCGCCTTCACCACACTCTGGGTCGTGCTCATCGAGTACCTCGTGGAGTCTCGCCAAGGGGTGGTGACCCGCCTCACCGGCCTCGACTACGACGAGCTGCGGGCGGCGGTCAACCAGGCCGAGCGACCCCGCGCGGGGGACTCGCCGGATGCCGCCGCCGCCGGGACGCGCTGACCCGTCGCCCGGCGAGTGGCACAGACCCGGCCGATGTGGCAGAATTACCCCTTGTGCCTTCAGCACGGCTCTGCCACAGGGGAGCCGTCACAGACCGGGCACCACTTCCTTCTGAGATTCACCTATATCGTGATCGACCTGTGGCGGTTGCAGAGAGCGAACCACCATGCACATTCTTGACGCCGTAGATGCGGCCTCACTCCGCTCGGACATCCCGGACTTCCGTGCCGGCGACAACGTGAAGGTCCACGTAAACATCGTCGAGGGCACCCGCTCCCGCATCCAGGTCTTCCAGGGCGTCGTCATCGGCCGCTCCGGCGAGGGCGTGCGCGAGACGTTCTGCGTTCGCAAGGTCAGCTTCCAGGTCGGCGTCGAGCGCACCTTCCCCGTGCACTCCCCGGTCATCGACCACATCGAGGTCGTCACCCGCGGCGACGTGCGCCGCGCGAAGCTCTACTACCTCCGCAACCTCCGCGGCAAGAAGGCCAAGATCAAGGAAAAGCGCGACGCGCACTAGAGAATAATCTTCACAAAGCCGGGACGCGCGACACGCGCGTCCCGGCTTTTGTGATTTTCTGGCGCCGAGTTCCCCTCCGAGGGCCGCCTCACCCCGGGAGGGTGCGGCCGCCCTTCACGGTCGAAACGTCGTTATTCTTTGCAATTAGCAAATTAAACCCGAAGAAATTGGCGCCATTTTCCCAATTTTGTGGTCCGAATGTCACAGCGCGTCACGAAAATGCCGACTCCCTTGACTTCTTTACTTCCGTACTGCAATTATGTCTTCTGACAAGGACGTTAGGAGGCCCACCATGGCGGTGACCGCCCGCAAGGGATCGCAGTTCAGGGCAGCGGTGCTGTTCCTCATCCCGGCCAGCATCGGATTCGTGGTCTTCTTCGCCTGGCCGGCGGTCAGGGGCCTCTTCCTCAGCTTCACCGACTACAACCTGCTCCGACCGCCGGTCTTCGTCGGCTTCGAGAACTACATCAAGATCTGGTCAGACCCGGTGTTCTGGAATTCGCTGCGGGTGACGCTCGAATACGTGGTGATCAACGTCGGGGTGCAGACGGCCGCCGCCCTGGTGCTCGCCGTGCTCATGCAGCGCTTCACCCGAACGATGGTCGTTCGCGGGGTCATCATGCTTCCGTACCTCATCGCCAACGTGATCGTGGCGCTGGTCTGGTACTGGCTGGCCGACTACAACCTCGGAATCATCAACGCGGCGCTCGACTTCTTCGGGATCCACAAGATCGGATTCTTCGGCAACCAGAACATCGCCATGGTGACCATCGCCATGGTCAACGTCTGGCGCCACCTCGGCTACACCTCGCTCCTGCTCTTCGCCGGCCTCCAGGCCATACCGAGGGACGTCTACGAGGCCGCCGAGGTCGACGGCGCCGGCGAGTGGCGAGTGTTCCGCAGCGTGACGCTTCCCCTGCTGCGCCCCGTGTTGGCCTTCGTGCTCGTCGTGACGGTCGTCGGCTCCTTCCAGGTCTTCGACACCATCGCCGTGACGACCAAGGGCGGGCCGGTCGACGCCACCCGGGCCATCAACTACTACATCTACCAACGCGCGTTCGAGCGGCTGGACTTCGGATACGCGTCGGCGCTCGCGGTGATCCTCATGATCATCCTCGCTGGAGTCGCGCTCCTGCAGAACAAGCTCCTTCGCGCCAACGAATCAGACCTGGAGAGGTAGCACCATGGCAATCCTCGCTCTCAAGACAACCCGCCGGGCGCGCAGCACCTCGCTCGAAAGCGACCCGGCGCTTGCGAAGTCGAAGGTCTCGATCTTCTTCGGCCGTCTCGCGCTCCTCATCGTGATCCTCATCACGCTCTTTCCGATCTACTGGATGTTCCGCACGGCCTTCAGCAACAACCGCGCGATGTTCGGGGAGCCGCTCAACCTGCTCCCGGTCGACTTCACGTTCGGCCCGCTGCGCCGGGTGCTCGGGCTGTCCACCACCGCGGAGGCACTCGCGGAGGGCGGGTCGGGGGCGTCCATCAATTTCGCCCAGTACATGCTCAACTCGATAATGACCTGCACGCTCATCACCGTGCTGCAGGTGACGTTCAGCGCCATGGCGGCCTACGCATTCGCCCTCCTCAACTGGAGGGGGCGCGACAAGGTCTTCAGCGTCTTCCTCATCGCGCTCATGGTGCCGGGAATCTTCACCCTGCTGCCCAATTTCATCCTCGTGAAGGATGCCGGGCTGCTCAACACGATCGTGGGCATCGCCCTCCCCTCGATGTTCATGACGCCGTTCGCCATCTTCTTCCTCCGCCAGTTCTTCCTGGGGGTGAACCGCAGCATCATCGAGGCGGCGGTCATCGACGGGGCGAACCTGTGGCGCATCTTCCGAACCATCGTCGTGCCGCTCGCCTGGCCGCAGATCATCACGCTGGCCATCCTGCAGTTCATCCAGTACTGGAACGACTACCTCTGGCCCTTCCTCATCGGCCAGACCGAACAGTCCAAACTGCTCACGGTCGGTCTCGGGATCTTCAAGTCGCAGACACCGCAGGGCAACCCGGACTGGGCGGGCCTCATGGCCGGAGCGCTCGTGTCCGCAGTGCCGATCTTCATCCTGCTGCTCGTGTTCGGCCGCCGAATCGTCGGATCCATCCAATCGTCCGGGGTCAAGTAGCCCGGCACTCCCAGAGTTTCGCTCACCGTAGAGCGAATGACGACGCCGGACGGCGTCGTCTGCACCCAAGAGATAGTCACGGAAGAAAGAGAACCCATGAAGAAGAATCGAGTGGCGATCGCCCTCATCGCCGCTGTGCCCCTACTGCTGGCCGGGTGTGCGGCAACCGCACCGGCCGCCTCGACCAGCACGGCGACCACGCTGAGCTACGGACTCTGGGACGCCAACCAGGCGCCCGCCTACACGCAATGCGCCGCCGACTTCCACAAGGCGAACCCCAAGATCACCGTGAAGGTCGAGCAGCTCGGCTGGGACGACTACTGGAGCAAGATCACCACCGGGTTCGTCTCGGGCTCCAACTACGACGTGTTCACGAGCCACCTCTCGCAGTTCCCGCAGTTCATGCTCAACAAGCAGATCCTCCCGCTCGACAGCTACATCAAGGCCGATGGAGTCGATCTCAAGGCCTACCAGCCCGGCCTCGCCGAACTCTGGAAGGGCAGTGACGGCAAGCAGTACGGCCTGCCGAAGGACTTCGACACGATCGCACTGTTCTACAACAAGCAGCTCACCGACGCCGCCGGGCTCTCCGCCGACCAGCTCGCCAACCTCAAGTGGAACCCCGACAACGGCGGAACTTACGAGGCGGCCATCGCGCACCTCACGGTGGACAAGAACGGTCACCGCGGCGACGAGGCCGGCTTCGACAAGAACAACGTGGCGACTTATGGAATCTGGATGGAGAACTCGGGCGGCGGCGACGGCCAGACCCAGTGGAGCTTCCTCGCCGCAACGACGGGCTGGAAGTCCACCAACGGGGTGTGGGGCAACAAGTACAACTACAACGACCCGAAGTTCCAGAAGACCATCGACTGGTGGCAGTCTCTGGTCGGAAAGGGCTACATGCCGTCGTTCGAGGCGCAGACGGGCATCGGCTGGTCCGACCAGCTCGCCGCCGGAAAGGTGGCCATCGCCAGCAACGGCTCGTGGATGACCGGAGCCGTGTTCGGGGCGAAGAGCGCCACCTTCACCCCGGCCCTCGCCCCGACTCCCACCGGACCGAACGGCAAGCGCGCGTCGATGTTCAATGGGCTCGCGGACAACATCTGGGCGGGAACGAAGCACCCCGCCGAGGCCTGGAAGTGGGTCAAGTACCTCGGCTCGCTCGCCTGCCAGTCGGTGGTGGCCAAGGCCGGCGTCGTCTTCCCCGCCATCCCGGCCGCGACCGACGCCGCCGTGGCGTCCTTCAAGGCGAAGGGCATCGACGTGAGCCCCTTCACCATCCAGGTCAAGGACAAGACGACGTTCCTGTATCCGATCACCGACCACCGCTCGGACGTCAACGCCCTCATCACCCCGGCGATGGAGGCCGTGATGTCCGGCAAGGCCAAGGCGAGCTCGCTCTCCGCGGTGAACACGCAGATCAACGCCCTCTTCAAATAGCCGCCATCAAGTAATCGCCGGTCGGTCTGGCCCGGAGCGTGAAGGCGCACCGGGCCAGACCCATGGGCAGCACAGCCGACAATCGAGGAAAACCACCGTGACGCAGCTCGACACCGCCACCCAGAAGAACACCCTGATCACCCTCGTCGCCGACGGGGTCTCTTTTCAGGTGGACGTGTCGTCGGGAACCCCGGCCGTCGTGCACTGGGGGAGGGACCTCGGCGCCTCGCGCGGGGAGGATCTGGCCTCGATGACGGCCGAGGGAGTGCCGCAGAGCAATATCGACGCCCCGCTGGTCCCCGGAATCTGGCGCGAGAATGCCCGCGGGTTCCTCGGTCGCCCGGCCATACTGGGCCATCGTCGCGGACAAGACTGGTCGCAGCTCTTCACCGTGACGAGCCTCGAGTCGTCACCCACCTCCCTCGTCGTCGAGTCCGTCGACGAGGCGGCCGGGCTCAGGGTCTCTGTCTCTTTCCGGATGCAGCCGGCCGGTGTCGTCCTCATCTCCCAGACCGTGACCAACGTCGGCGCCGACGCCTTCGATCTGGCCGAACTGACCACCTGGCTGCCCCTGCCAGACCACGCCGTCGAGACCCTGGACTTCACGGGCCGGTGGGTGAAGGAACGCCAGCCGCAGAGTCGGCCGATCCAGTCCGGCACCTGGGCCCGCGAGGTGCGCGAGGGTCGCACGAGCCACGACTACACCGTGGTGCAGCTCGCGCTGACGGCGGGCGCCGGCTACCAGGACGGATCGGTGTGGAGCACCGGCCTGCTCTGGAGCGGCAACACCAGGCACCTTGTCGAACGGCTGCCGTCCGGGCACACGTCGATGGGCGCCGGGGAGCTCCTGCTGCCGGGCGAGGGCATCCTGCAGGCCGGGGAGACCTACGAGGCGCCCACCGTCGCTGCCACGTTCTCCTCGACCGGCATCGACGGCATGACCGACCGGCTCTATCGCTGGCTCCGGGCCAGGCCCGAGCATCCGACCACCGCCAGGCCACTCACCCTCAACGTGTGGGAGGCCGTGTACTTCGACCACGACCTTGCCAAGCTCACGGAGCTGGTGGATGCCGCGAGCGAGATCGGCGTCGAGCGGTTCGTCCTCGACGACGGCTGGTTCCTCGGCCGTCGCCACGACTTCGCGGGCCTCGGCGACTGGGTCGTGGACCCTGCCGTCTGGCCGGACGGCCTCGATCCGCTCATCGACCGCGTGACCTCGGCGGGAATGCAGTTCGGGCTCTGGTTCGAGGGCGAGATGGTGAACGCGGACTCCGACCTCTACCGCGCGCATCCCGAGTGGATCTTCCAGGCCGGCGGACGCATTCCCCCGGAGGGCCGGCACCAGCAGGTGCTCGACCTCGGGCATCGGGGGGCATACGAGCACGTTCTGGGCCAGGTGGACGCGCTCCTCACCGTCTATGACATCTCCTACATCAAGTGGGATCACAATCGGGTGCTCACCGAGGCGGCGCACCTCGGTGCCGCCGGTGTCCGGCGTCAGACCCAGGCGATCTACCGGCTGTTCGACGAGTTGAAGCTGCGCCACCCTGGACTGGAAATCGAGTCCTGTGCGTCGGGCGGGGGCCGCGTCGACCTGGGCATGGCGGGCCACGTCGACAGATTCTGGACCTCGGACTGCAACGACGCGCTCGAACGCCAGTACATCCAGCGCTACACGCAGTTCGCGATCCCGCCGGAGCTTCTCGGGAGCCACGTCGGGCCGACCCACTCGCACACCACCGGCCGGGTGCACAGTCTCGCATTCCGGGCGACGACGGCCCTCTTCGGGCACGCCGGAATCGAATGGGACATCACCGAGGCCACCCTCGAGGAGCGACTGGCCCTCGCCTCCTGGTCCGGGTACTACAAACGCAAGCGCGGCCTGCTCCATTCGGGGCAGGTGGTTCGCGTGCAGCAGCCGGACGACACCTCGTTCGTGCACGGCGTGGTCGCGCACGACCGCTCGGAGGCGATCTTCGCCTACGTGCAACTCTCGGCCGCCCGGGGCAGTTCTCCTGCGCGGTTCCTGATCCCCGGTCTCGACCCGGAATCCCGGTACCGGGTTCGCCTGGTCGAGCCGGCGGGAGCGGCGCTCTCCGTGCAGGCGCAGACCCCGCCGTGGCTGGCCGGAATCGAGGCGAGCGGACTGGCGTTGGCCGAAATCGGGCTCCGTCCGCCGATCCTGCTGCCGGAGAACGCTATCCTGATCGAACTAGACCGCCTCTAGACAGGAGCACGACCACGATGCCTCCCGCTGAGGCCTACGAGCCCCGATTTCGCGCTCCATCGAGCGAGCTGGCGAGGGAGGTGCTCATCCACGGGCCGATTCTGCGCAGTGACCTGGCCCAGCGACTCGGCCTGTCACTCGCCACGGTCACGCGGCTGAGCCGCCCGCTGCTCGATCGCGGCCTGCTCGTCGAGATGGCCGAGCAGTCGGATGGCGCGATGGGGCGGCCGGCGCGACCGCTTGACGTGCGCGCGGGTGCTCGACAGTTCATGGGGGTCAAGCTCACGGGCGACGAGGCGGTCGCCGTCACGACCGACCTCCGCGCCACCGAGGGGCGACGCGCCGAACGGCCGCTTGCCAACCACGAACTCGCCACGGTCGTCGACGTGATCGCCGAGCTGGCCGCGGATCTCGCGAACGGCCAGGAGATCTCGGCCGTCGGGATCAGCCTCGGCGGCAACGTGTCGAACCACCGGGTCGTCGACCGTGCCCCCTTCCTGGGCTGGCGCTCGACCCATCTCGCGGAGGCCGTCGAGGCGAGGCTCGGGGTGTCCGTGACCGTGGAGAACGACGTGGTGTCGCTCACGGCCGCCGAGCACTGGTTCGGGCTCGGCCGGGGGCTCTCCAATTTCGCCGTGATCACCATCGGGGCCGGGGTCGGCTACGGGCTGGTGATGCACGACCAGGTGGTGAGCACCGCAGACACCGGACTGGGGCTGGCCGGCCACTTCCCTCTCGACGCGACCGGGCCGTTGTGTTTTCTCGGCCACCGCGGGTGTTCCACCGCCATGCTCACCATCCCGAGCATCCGGGCCCAGGTCGAGGTGGGCATCGGCGCACCGGTCACCTATGCCGAGGTGCTGCAGATGGCTCGGGAGAACCACCCGGTCGCGCGCCAGGTCGTGGAGTCGGCGGGCAGGTCCCTCGGTCGCCTGATCGCCGCGGTCGCCAACCTGGCGATGGTCGAGCACGTGGTGTTGGCCGGCGAGGGCCTGGGCATCCTCTCCGTCGCCGACGAGGCGATGAGGGTGGCGATCAGTGCGGACCGTGACCCTGAGGCCTCCCCGATCGACCTTCGAGTCGACGAGGACGGCTTCGTGTCGTGGGCCCGCGGCGCGGCGGCCATCGCCATCCAGCGGACGCTGGACACGCTGGCGACGGCTCCGTAGTCCGCTCGATGTCGCCCGGCTGAACGGCACCGACCAGCTGTACTGCCCAAGGGACGTTGGTTAACCAGCTGATGGGTGGGCGGGCTCCGATTGCGGTGTGGGGCCTGTGTCCCCGCCACGGTGCGGCACTCCCTTGCCTCTGGCGCGCGTTGTGCAGGACGGCGCCGCCGTCCACGGGTGCCCGCTCCGCAGGCTCCAGTTGTGCAGGACGCGTTGTGCAGGACGCCTCGGGCGGATGGCGAGGACGATAGGTGCAGAATCGACGGGAGCGTCCTGCGGACCGGGACTGTTCGGATCGCCACACCCCTACCGTGTCCTGCACAAGCTGTCCTGCATAACCAGAGTCTGCGGGGCAGACACCCTCCACCGGTGCCCGTCCCACACCACCGGGGCCCGTCCTGCAGAACACGGCCCGACCGACGCGGGCGGCACCGCCAGAGGGCCGAGGTCCACGATCGCGACATCCGTAACGTCGCCGACGGCCACACGCGAACGTCCGTAACGGTGTTTGGAGTCACAACCAACCTGCCTGGGCAGTCCAACTAGACGCGCCGTTCCACCGCAGTTTTCGCCGAGCTCCCCAGCACCTAAAATGAGGGGGAGCTCAGGGGTTTAATGACACACATCGATCCAGCCACGTCGACCGACGACGTGCGGGACCAGAGGCGCGGCCGGTCGAAGGGCGTCAGGCTCTTCATCCGGGACATCGTGCTGATCTTCCTTGCCGCCATCATCATCTCCGTGGGCATCAAGGCGTTCCTCATCCGCTCGTTCTACATCCCCTCGGAGTCCATGCAGGACACCCTCGAGGTCAACGACCGCATCATCGTGAACGAGTTGGTGCCGAAGCTCGTGCCCGTGCAGCGCGGCGACGTCGTCGTCTTCAAGGATCCGGGCGGATGGCTGCCGGCTGCCCCGCCCGTGCACCAGAACGGCTTCGTTGCCGGTGTCGACTGGGTGCTCTCCATCGTGGGCCTGAGCGCCCCGGACAGCAACGACCACCTCATCAAGCGGGTGATCGGACTCCCCGGCGACAAGGTCGCATGCTGCAACGCGTTCGGTCAGATGACGGTCAACGGCGTGCCGCTCGACGAGAAGCAGTACCTCAAGCTTCCCGCCGGAGTCACCAAGGTGGCCGGCAACGACTTTTCGGTCACCGTGCCGAAGAACTCGCTCTGGGTGATGGGCGACAACCGATACAACTCCGCGGATTCGCGGTTGAACACCGACACCCCGAGCAAGGGGTTTGTGCCGATGGACGACGTGGTAGGCCGGGCGTTCGTGATCACCTGGCCGGCGAGCCACTGGACCTGGCTCGACAACTATCCGAACGTGTTCGGCGGCGTGGGCGCCGCCCACTAGATGGCTGTCGCCGAGCCGACTCTCGAGATCGAGGCCCTCCTGCACGACGGGGGAGCCCGATTCGTCATCGGCTGCGACGAGGTGGGGCGCGGGGCGATCGCCGGACCCGTGGCGGTCGGGCTGTGCGTCGTGGATGCGCGGATCGGCGTCATGCCAACTGGCCTGCGCGACTCGAAGCTCCTCTCCGAGAAGCGGCGCGAGGAACTCGCGCCGCTCGCCGTCGAGTGGGCGCTGTATTCCGCCGTGGGCCTCGCGACGGCGACCGAGATCGACAGCGTGGGCATCATCGCCGCTCTCGGTCTCGCGGGCAAGCGCGCTCTCGCGAAACTGCACGTCGACGGGGCGGCCGTGCGGCAGTCGGTGATCCTGCTCGATGGAAGCCACGACTGGCTCTCGCCGGCCCTCACGACGAAGCTCGCGGTGAAGACCAGGGCGAAGGCCGATCGCGACTGCGCATCGGTGGCCGCGGCCTCCGTGGTGGCGAAGGTGCACCGCGACCGGCTCATGATCTCGGCGCACGATCGCACCCCCGGCTACGGCTGGGCTTCGAACAAGGGGTACGGCAGCGCCGACCATTTCGCCGCGATCGCCGAGCTCGGAGCCACGGACTTTCACCGTCGCACCTGGCTGCACGGCGACGTCGAGCTCTCCGACGACTGACCGATCCTGCGGCCGGGGCGGGCAGCACAAGGGTCCGCAAAAGCGAACTAGGATTGTCGGAGCATGGAAGAAGACGAGTTCGAAGACTACGACCGAGAGGTCGAGCTGGCGTTGTACCGGGAGTACCGGGATGTCGTGTCCCAGTTCCGCTACGTCGTCGAGACCGAGCGACGGTTCTACCTCGCGAACGAGGTCGAACTCGTTCGCCAGGACACGGAGCACGACTTCTATTTCGAGCTCACCATGAACGACGTCTGGGTGTGGGACGTCTACCGCTCTGACCGTTTCGTCAAATCGGTGCGGGTGCTCACCTTCAAGGACGTGAACGTGGAGGAGCTCTCCGCGAAGGAACTCGAACTGCCCAAGGAACTCGCGCTCGACGAGTAGCCCGTCTGCTCCGCCTAGGCTCGGAGCATGAGCGCCGACCAGCACGACGAGAACCTCTGGCTCGAAGATATCCACGGCGAGGCGCCGCTGGCCTGGGCCGCCGAGCAGAGCGCGCAGACGCTCGCCAGGTTCGCCTCGCCGCAGTTCGACGCCCTCACCGCGAGGCTGCTCGAGGTGATCGATTCGGACGACCGCATCCCGGTCGTCAGCCACCGTGGCGGCCACTACTACAACTTCTGGCGGGACCGCGAACACCCGCGCGGCCTCTGGCGGCGCACGACGCTCGAGAGCTACCGGTCGGCGGACACCGAGTGGGACGTGTTGCTCGACGTGGACGAGCTCGGCCGCGCCGAGGGGCGCGAATGGGTCTTTTCGGGTGCCCGCCTGCTGCCCAACGACTACGGCCGCGCCCTCGTTGCACTCTCTCCCGACGGCGGCGACGCGGCGGCGGTGCGCGAGTTCGACCTCGAGACGCGGGCGTTCGTCGCCGACGGCTTCACCATCCCGACGGCGAAGAGTTCGTACTCCTGGATCGACCGCGACACCATCTTCCTCGGCACCGACTTCGGGCCGGGGAGCATGACCGACTCGAGCTATCCCCGCACGGTGCGGCGGCTGCGCCGCGGCCAGCCCGTCGCCGCGGCGGAACTCGTGCACGAGGTGACGACCGACGACCTGTCGGTCAGCGGCATCCACCAGCACACGCCGGGCTTCGAGCGCGACCTCGTGATCGAACACCTCGACTTCTACCGCTCGCGCACGTTGCTGCTCGTGGACGGCGTCCTCGTGCACATCGACGTTCCGGATGACGCGGACGTCACGTTGCGCCGCGAGTGGCTGCTCGTGCATGTCCGATCGGACTGGGCCGTCGGCGGGGTGGTCCATCCCACCGGAGCGCTGCTCGCCATCCGCCTCGAGGCCTTCCTCACGGGCGACCGCGCGTTCGACGTTCTCTTCGTGCCGGACGAGCACACCGCGCTCGAGAGCTGGGACTTTACCGAGAGCCGGCTGATCCTCACGCTGCTCGTCGATGTCGCCTCCAGCCTCGTGGTGCTGGATCCGGGGGCCGGCTGGTCGCGGTCGCCCCTGGCCGGGGTTCCCTCCCTCAGCACCGTTCGGGTGATCGACACCGACCCGGACGAGTCCGACGAGTTCTGGCTGCACTCGACCGGTTTCACCACTCCGTCGCGCGTTCTCCGCGGGGTGATCGGCTCCGTCGCGCCCGAGCTGATCCGGTCGTCCCCCGCCTTCTTCGACGCCGAGGGACTCGAGGTTCGGCAGCACTGGGCGGTGTCGGATGACGGCACCAGGGTGCCGTACTTCCAGGTCGCGGCCGCGGGGCTCGCGCTCGACGGTTCGCATCCCACCCTGCTGTCCGGCTACGGCGGCTTCCAGGTCTCGCGGCTCCCGGAGTACGGCGGCATCGTGGGCCGCGCGTGGCTCGAGCGCGGCGGGGTGTTCGTGCTCGCGAACATCCGCGGCGGCGGCGAGTTCGGGCCGGGCTGGCACACCGCGGCCCTCAAGGCGAACCGGCCTCGCGCCTTCGAGGACTTCGCCGCGATCGCCCGCGACCTCGTCTCCCGCGGCGTCACCACGCCGTCGCGCCTCGGTTGCGAAGGGCGTTCGAACGGCGGCCTGCTCGTGGGCAACATGCTCACCGGCTACCCGGAGCTCTTCGGGGCGGTGGTCTGCGGTGTGCCGCTCCTCGACATGAAGCGGTACACCCACCTCTCGGCCGGCGCGTCCTGGATCGCCGAATACGGCGACCCGGACGACGCGGCCGAGTGGGACTACATCCGCACCTTCTCGCCGTACCAACTTGTGCGCGAGGACGGCCACTACCCGCCGGTGCTGTTCTACGCGGCGACCAGCGACGACCGCGTGGGCCCGGTGCAGGCGCGCAAGATGGCCGCGCGCATGCAGGGGATGGGAATCCCCGAGGTGTTCTACTTCGAGAATTCGGACGGCGGTCACGGCGGCGCCGTCGACAACGCGCACACCGCACGGCTGAATGCGCTCATCTACGAGTTCCTGTGGAGTCGGCTGGCCGGCTGAGGCGACTCGTCCACTCCCTCCTGGTGTCACGTCGCGAGCGTTATTCGACCGCTCTCCGCGCGGGGCACCGCCGACCCGCCGCCGGCGCCATCCTCGATGTCGGAGGTGGCCATGGCCGCGAAGGATGTGCTCGGAGCGCTCGGTGAGGAGATTGCGGCGACGGCGCTTGCCGAGTCCGGGTACCGCATAGTCGACCGCAACTGGCGGTGTGCGCAGGGCGAGATCGATATCGTGGCGATCGACGGCGACGAAACCGTGTTCGTCGAGGTCAAGACCCGTTCGAGCGTCGCGTTCGGGCATCCGCTCGAGGCGATCACCGCGCAGAAGCTTGCGAGGCTCCGCCGCCTCGCCGCGGCCTGGTGCGAGGACCACCCGGGCAACCACAGCCGCATCCGCATCGATGCCATCGCGATCCTCGCGCCGGCGGGGGCGAGCCCGCAGGTCGAGCACCTCCGGCGGGTGTTCTGATGCCCCTGGGTCGCACCAGCTCGGTGGCGCTGCTCGGGCTCACCGGCGCCCTCGTCGACGTCGAGGCCGACATCTCGAGCAACCTCCCCGCGTTCGTGCTCATCGGGCTTCCGGATGCCGCGCTCAACGAGGCGAAGGACAGGGTGCGGGCGGCGGCGACGAACTCGGGGTGTGGTCTGCCCAACCGCAAGATCACCGTCAACCTCTCCCCGGCGGCGCTGCCCAAGCACGGATCGGGTTTCGACCTCGCCATTGCGCTGGCGACTCTCGCGGCGGCGGGAATCGTCGGAGTGGAGTCGGTGGGCAACGTCGTGCATCTCGGCGAGCTCGGGCTGGACGGTCGCCTTCGACCCATCCCCGGCATCCTCCCGGCCGTGCTCGCGGCGGCGCGCGGGGGTGCGGCGACCGTCATGGTCCCGACCGGAAACGCCGAGGAGGCGAGCCTCGTCCCCGGCGTGCGGGTCGTTGGAGTCGCCTCTCTTCGAGACGCCGCGATCTGGCACGGCGGTGAGTTCGAGCCCGTCGTGGTGGAGCCCATCCTGGCCTCTGCCGCCACTCTCGACCCGGTCGAACAGCTCGATGTCTCGGACATCGTCGGCAACGAGGACGCCATTGAGGCGATGGTCATCGCGGCCGCCGGCGGTCACCACATGTTCCTGCTCGGGCCGCCGGGGGCCGGCAAGACGATGCTCGCCGCTCGCCTTCCCGGGCTGCTTCCCGACCTCGATGCGGCGGCGGCCCTCGAGGTCAGCTGCATCCGCTCGCTCTCCGGACTGCCGGTCGGGGCGACGCTCGTGACTCGTCCGCCGCTGGAGGCTCCCCACCACACGGCGACCGCGGCCTCCCTCGTTGGTGGTGGGTCCGGGGTCATCAGGCCGGGCGCCGCGGCTCGTGCGTCGCACGGCGTGCTCTTTCTCGACGAGTTGGGTGATGGAAAGCACACCTCCTGATCAAAGGAGGCGCAGATGGTTGTCGAGCAAGGAGCGATTGGGGCTAATGCTCGCCCCGGTCGCACGGGCCGGACAGTGATATATCCGGCGTTCGCAAGAACAGGTCCTCAGGAGCCGGCAAGAGGAACGAAGCCCGTTTACCTGTATTTGAGGCTGTCAAAGTATCATCGCGACGGGGCCGACGCGATCGAGCGGCAGCGAATCGATCTTCACCGTAAGCTTCTCGCAGATGGTGGGTGGACCGTCATGGGGGAGTACATCGATAACGACTCTGCGAGTTCATCGGCAGTTCGGAGTCGCAAGGCGTGGCGTCAACTGAACAATGACATTCGGTCAGGATTAGTCAAAGCCGTAGCGTTCTGGAAACTTGATCGCACTAACCGTGTCGCTTCTCGGTGCATCGAGTGGATCGGAGAGTGTCAGCGGTCGGGTGTCTATCTGGTGTCGCATCAGGATTCAGCAGAGGAATTGAATACGGCAACCGCGGGCGCGAAGCTCGTTATGGGGATCAAGGCGCTTCTGGCTGAGGTCGAAACTGATTCGATGAGCGAGAGACAGCTCGCTGCAAAACGACATTTGGCCGAGGCTGGTTTCCATCACGGCGGGACCTCGCCGTTCGGATGGAAGCCGGGCCCCCGCGTAACTGATCACTTGGGACGTTCAGGCGTACGGCTGGTGCCGCACCCGATTGAGTTTCCCGCATTGCGGGATGCTGTGACGATGGTGCTGGCGGGGAAGAGCCTGTCTGCAATCGGGAAATATTGGAAAGACCGCTACGAGATAACGACAGCCTCAGGGGGCTTCGTGTACGAAGCCTCGATCTATCGCTCGTTGGTTTCGCCACGAATGGTCGGATATCGAATGCGGCAGGTTCCGGAGCATCAGCGCGGCATCAAGATCGACCTGCTGAACCACATCGCTCTTGACGCGACCGGCAACCCCGTCGTGTCACAGGAGCCGGTATGTGATCTGGTGACCTGGATGCGAGTTCGGCACTTGCTCGAGCAAGCGAGAACCTCGAACGTGCGCAAGCCTTGGGGATCACATGAATGGCTGCTCACGGGTCTCGCGTTTTGTCAGTGCGGGAATCGACTTTATGGACACAACAAGTCTAGGAGAAACAATCATGGCGAGAGAATTCAGGCATACGCCTACCGATGCATGGCGAATCGGAACCGAGGGCCAGGAAACTGCCCCGGCTCGTGCACGGTGGACGCGGAGAAGGCCGAAGCATTCGTCCTGGGTTGGTTCTTCGCACAGGTAACCGATGAGTCGCTGGCAAATGCCCGCGCACGGCGGCGCGTAGGACGCACGGGATCTGAGGCGGCGACCATACTCGCCGAGTTGGAACAGACAAAGCAGGAACGACAAGCCCTCATCCGTAAGCAGGGATCGGCCGACTATCGCGGGTCGATGGTCACGGTCTTACTCCAGCTGATCGAGGACACGCAGCTCCGAATCGAGGACCTCCAAAGACGACTGGACGTTCTCGCGTTGGAGGAATTTCCAATCAGAGATGGCTCTGGCTTGGTAGCGGCATGGCCCGGCCTGACCATCGGGGAGAAGCGGGGGTATCTGCGTCGACTCATTCACCGCATCGATGCGCTCCCCGGTAATGCGCCGTCGCAAGATCGGCTGACGATCACTCCGGTTGGGTGAGCATCGTGGATTGGTTGGTTGCTTCGATCACGAGCACAATTTCATCGAGAACGTCTTCCGCAACGGGACTGACCGTCTGGCGTGTGAAGCCTGCTGTCCATCCGGAGTTGAATGCGCCACGAGCGCGTGTGCCAATGAACGAAGGCAACGGCTCCGCAGATTCGGGCCCGGCCGACATTATCGACTCCCCGAGTCGTCGGCAATGCCGCGATAGAACTCTTCCTCGGCCTTTCGACGGCGTTCCGCGTCCGCAGCGACGAACTGGACGAAGTCCTCATCTCGGTCGGAAATGTTGCTCTCACCGGTGTCTGGCGGCGTTTCTTCGCCGGGCCAGATGGTTTGCCGGGTCGGGCGGTCGCGGTCGAGTTTGGAGCCGGACGCCGCGACCCAATCGCGGAGGCGTTCGCGGGCTGCGGCGAAGTCGGCATGCCAGCCGATCGGCGCGGATCCGTTCTGTTCGGGGTCGTATGCGCCGAGCCAATGCAGGTGCAGGGCGCTCAGTTCCCAGAGGAGCTCGGGGTGTCGGTGCCAGTACGGCGGGATGATTGCTGCCGGTAGTCCGTAGGTTCGGCGGAGCCAGTTGACCCATCCGTTCAGTTCCAACCATTCGGCTTCCGCGTCTTCTGAGCTCAGAACTCTCCAGTTGATGGGATGGGGCGGCTCGGGCAGGAGGAGCGAGTCTGTCGGGTCGCCGACTTCATTGTCGAGGGATTCTGGTTCGTCCGAGTCGGGGGATTCAAAGAGCGGAACCGAGTCTTCGTCCATGGGGTGCTCCTTCGCGATGGTGTGCGGCGCTGGTGGCGGTCGTCATCGGGTCGAGGGACGATGCGACCGCCACCAGCCGTCGGAATTGCGGTTAGAAGGGAACGTCGACCGAGGCTGCGGGGGTCGGGCTGCTGCTGGTTGAGCCTGTCCCGATGTTGGCGAGTTGGCTTCGTCGAGGCTTCGCCTGGTTGCTGCGATGTGGGGACGGTGCCGGATCCGCTGAGCCCGTGCCGGCGGCCTGCGGCGACGCGCTCACGGCATCGGCTCCGTGCCCCGCTGATCCCTCCACGGTCGGGGTCTTGCGGTTGACGGTGTAGGTGTGGCGGGCGGTGTCGTGGCCGATCTTCTTGGCGACGAATTCTTCGCCGCGCCGGGACTGTCCGTCGACGTCGTAGTCGTATTCGCGGACGTAGCCTTCGGCGACGAAGTTGTCGCCCTTCTGGAATCGTTCGAAGGTGCGTTCGGCGGCTTTCCTGTATTGGACGAGGTCGTGGAAGGTCGACTCCAGCTGGGTGAATGAGCCGTCCTCGTTGCGTTGAAAGTGCTCCTGCCCGATTCGGGCGTGGAATCGGGAGTCACCGTTGCTGGTGGTGGTCAGTTCCGGATCGCCGACGATGAACCCGGAAAGGGACTGTTGTGTGCGGATAGCCATGGGACTTCTCCTTCATGTGAGTGGGCGGCATCGGATCGATGACGTCACTGAGAAGGAGCGACCGCCGCACCGCGGTCAGCCGGCTCGAAGTTGTCCCTCAACCTCGGATCTGTCCGTCTGCAACTGGTGCGCGTCGGGTCGGGCGGTCCAGGGGCGCAGATCGACGACGATGGGCCTGGAGGTGCGGAGCATGACAACGCTGGTGCCGAACGGGAGGGTGCGAAGGATGTCCGGTGGCATCACGGGGACTCGGCGCAGTGAGCGTTGGGACGAGTAGCCACCGTATTGGTCGGTGGACACGGAGTCGGTTTGCTCGTCACGTTCACCGATGAGGGTCGAGAGGTCTTGGAGGTCACGGCTGTTGGAGGCGCCGCCGAGGATGATTTTGACGATGCTGGCGTCCCAGAGGGCGTTGGCGTTGTTGTCGCCCCATTTCTCCCGCGCCTGGGCGAGGGATTGAAGGACCGGCATGGTCGTGATCCCGGTGCCGCCGCCCTCTGCCATCAGAGTCGGCAACGATGGCAGCGGTGCAAGGTTGCCAATTTCGTCAAGCGCCATCAGGACCGGCGGGTCGAGTCGTGCGCCGGGGGAGCGGGCGGCGAGTTTCCGGGCGACTTCGACGAGGTCCTCGATGAACGCGGCGACGAGTGCCGCGGATGCGCCGGCCCCGGCGCCGGTGGCGAGGAGGTAGAGGGTGCCGTGGTGTTGGAGGAAGTCGGTGGGGTCGAATTCCTCGCCGGGGCGTGGGGTGACGGCATCGAGGACACGGGGGTCGGCGAGAGCTTGGAAAGCCAGGCCGACGCCCTGCCAGATGGAGTCGCGGGTCCTCGGGTCGGATTGAATCATCGAGTCGAGGGAGTCCGCCCACCCGTCCGCCGCACTGGGGTGGGTTTGCAGGATGCGGACGGCATCGGATGCTGCTGTGGGGTTCAGCGCCCACTGGTAAAGGGTGCGGGCGTCTCTCCCGTCGAGAGCTGCGGCGTGCAGGAGGGATTGAATCGCTGCCCTCGTTTTGCCTTCCCAAAACGATCCGTTGTCGACCCCGCCGCCACCGAGTCCTGTAGATGCGGCGAGGCCGGTCGCGCGGATCATCGCAGTGAGCGGGTCTTCGCAGCCGCGCACCGGTGACCACCGCAACCCCACCGGGAGTCCTGGGGCGAGCTGTTGCGGGTCGAACACCGCGACCGGTCCCGACCGTGCCCGGGCGTGGAGGGTGGCGGCGAGGTTGTCGGGTCTGGTGCTGGTGGTGATGACGGCGCCGGCGGCGTCGAGGATGGCATTGATGACGATGTGGAGTCCCTTGCCGCTGCGTGGTGGCCCGATGAGGAGGATGGAGTCCTCGACCGTTGCCCATACCTGCCTGCCCCGGGCTGTCCCGAGAAGGTATCCGACTTCTGCCGCCGTGGGGTGCTCGAGGGACGGGCGGAGCGTTCGCGCTCGTTTCACCAGCAGCTTCGGCGATGCGACCTGCGCAACCTCGGCGCTGCTGGCGGTGCCGTCGAGTTTTCGCGGGTCGACTTGCCGCCGGTGGGCGCGGATCTTCGTCACCGCCCAGATCGTCGGCACCAGGATGACGGCCAGGGTCACCGCAACGACACCCCAGTACAGGACCCAGTTCAGGCCCTGCGCGCCGAGCGGAGTCCCGGGGCTCAACGGGTGGGTGAACACTCCGAGGCCGGAACCGATCCCGCCCGTCGGCGCCGGAAGCCCGGTCAGCCAGGCGGTGACAGTGCCCGCCCCGCGGAGAACGAGGGCGAACGCGAAGCCGGCGGCCATTACCCCGATCCCCAGGTTCAACAGATGGTCGTTTGTTGGTCTGACCTGCTGTCCGCTCACGAGTCGTGGTCGCCTCGGACGACGGTGCCGGAGATCATCCCGAACAAGATCATGTCCGTGATCCCCCCTGGAGCTTCGGTGCGGTCGACGACACCGCGCGCTCGACCGTCCACCCGGGCGGAATTCTGACGGAGGATCACTGCAACGCCGACATCCTCGCCGGGGATGAATCCTTCGCCGACCACCTCGAGCAGTTCTGGTGCCGGCGCGACGTCGGGCAGGCTGAGCGGCCGCCCGGGCTGGGGGCGAGCGGGTGAGGCTGGGCGTGGTGGGGAGACGATGTCGGTGTGGCTGGTGCCGTCGACTTCGCGGATGTCGACGTGGATGGGTCCGCCGTGTTGTTCGGCGATGGAGCCGATGACGTGTCCGATCAGGTCGCGGTCGATGGGGCCGGAGAGGAACATCTCGCCGTCCATGGTGGCCGTGATGGTGTTGTCGTCCCCGATGCTGATGATCACCTGCGGGAGCTGGTCAGGGTGCGGGGCCTCGAGCATCGGTCAGCCCACCATTCGTGCGGTGGTATCGAAGGCGGCGAGTTCGTCGGGGTGCAGTTGGTGTTGCACGACGAAGGATCTCTCTTTGATCCGCCACAGCCCTTGCCCGACCCCGAGCCCGGGGAGGAGGTTTCGTTCCGTGCGGGTGAGGTTCAAGGTTTTCGCGGTACTGCCGAGTTGGTCGGCTTCTTGCCGGTAGATGATCCGTGTCTCCGCGTTCGCCAGCAGACTGTTCGCAAGTCCTCGCATGGCAGTACCCGAATCGCCGACGTTGTCGAGGTCGGTGAGTTTGTGGAAGATCAGCATGTTCGCGATCCCCAGATGCCGGGCCAACCGCCACTGGGCGTCCATCCGGCGCAGCAGGGCCGGGAATTGCATCAGCCGCCAGGCCTCGTCGTAGATCACCCACCGCTGCCCACCGGCCGGGTCCAACAGCGCGGATTCCATCCACGCCGAGGAACAGGTCATCAGGACTGAGATCAGGGCTGAGTTCTCGGCGACCCGGGAGAGGTCGAGGGAGATCATCGGCAACGAGGGGTCGAAGGTGACGGTGGAGGGGCCGTCGAACAGTCCGGCGAGATCTCCGGAGACGAGTCGACGCAGTCCGTGTCCGAGCAGGCGCCCGTCTTCGGCGAGCCGGCCATCCTGGTCCTTGTCGGGGCTAAGGATCCGGTCGACGACAATGGGCAGCGCGGGGACTGTGGTGGAGGCGACGGTGGCCAGGAGGGCGATGTCGATTGCGGTGTGCTCCAGCGGTGTCAGTGCCCGTCCGAGGATCGTTTCGGCGAGGGCGCCGATCAGGTCCCGGCGGCGGGAGGCGACTTGGCTGGCCCATTCCTGATCGGAGACGTTGGAGGGACGGTGGCCTTCGTCGAGCGGGTTGAGGCGGTTCATCATTCCGTGGCCGAGGACGATGGCTTTGCCGCCAACGGCTTCGGCGATGGCGGTGTGTTCGCCCTTCGGGTCGCCGGGAACATAGACACGGCGTCCGAACGGGATTGATCGGGTGTAGAGGCTTTTGGCGAGGGACGACTTCCCGGCCCCGACAATCCCTGCCAACACAATGTTCGGGGCGGTGATGACCCCTTGCCGGTATAGCTCCCACGGGTCGTAGACGAACGATCCGGACGAGTAGAGGTCTTGGCCGACGAACACCCCGGCGGAGCCCATGCCGCCTTCGGCCAGGAACGGGTATGCCCCGGCCAGCGCGGCTGAGGTGTCCTGGTGGGTCGGCACCCGGAGCCGGCGGTAAGACCTCAATGCTGCGGGGCCGCTCTCGCCTCCAGCCGGGAGGTAGGTGGTTGCTTGTGCTTCGGCCCGTTCAGCGTCGTATCGTTCCCGCGCCTCAGCCTTGTGGAGGGTGTGGGCGTCGGTGCGGATCTTCTCTGTCGCGCGGGTGCGCGCATTCCTGTCTCGTCGTGTCTCCTTGGCTGGGGTTACCAAGGAGCTGGCGTGCAAGACGGTGGGCTGTTTTGCCACGAATCGTTCCTTCCTCGTCCAGGGCGCGCGGAACCGCGCGCCCTATACGGAAGGTGCGTCAGATGCCCCGCCCGAGCGGCAGGGCTGCCGCGGTGAAGGCTTGCGCCTGTTGTCCGACGAGCCGCCGGGTCTCGCAGGAGGCCTGAATCGCGGCCTGTTCAATCGCTGACACCGCTGCCTCGAGCTCGTTCTCGGACGCAGCCGAGATAGCGATGAGACCGGTGTATCGGAGGAGTCCGTGGCCGGCGGTCAGGTCTGCTTCCTGCTGGAGGACGTCGTCGTATTCGGCGCTTTGGCCGAGGTCTTCGATCTGGCCGATCTTCGCTCGTTGGTGCGCGTCGGAGACGTATCCGGTGCGCTTCTTTCGGATGTCGCGGGCGGCGATGTCGGCACGGATCGGGTCGCAGATCAACGAGAACGACCTCCTGATCCCGCTCGACAACAGAACGGGGGCAAGGAACCCGGGGTAGACGAGGCTGCGAGGCCATTCGCTGATCCACAGCACCGTATGGAACGCTGAGTCTGACCGCAACTGATCCCACGACTCCTCGACCGCGACGGGTCCGGCATCGGCGAGGGCCCGGCCGACATTCTCGGTACGGTCCAGGGTGCTGGCGATGGCGGGGTCGTATGCGCAGCGCAGGACCGACGCGAGCTGATCGGGTGTGTACCAGTCGGTGGGTTTCAAATCCGCTGTGCGAAGGGCGGTGCTGAGCGTGGTCATGTCTTGTCGGAGCACCTGCGCGGCACCTTTCACCCCACCACCGGCTGAGCGGATCGCGCGGGCGGCGGCCCGCATGTCCAGGGACAGGCTGATGGTCGAGACATGTCGTTCTCCTGCGGGTCCAGCCCGTTCGATGAGTTCCCGGTACGTGGTCGCCACCCAGGATCCGTCGTCGTGACCGTGTTCCGCCCACCATTGGGCAAGGCCGGTCCCGGAGTCGGGGAGGGTGCGCTCGAGGATCTGGAGGCGGGCGATGCGTCCGGAACGGCATGTGGTGGACAGCACTCGTCCCCAGGCGCTCACGCGGCGTTCCTGCTCGGTCGGGTCCAACAGAATGAACGACGGATGCCCGACCTCAAGCAGTGCGGTGAGGGTTTGCGTGTGCGGGTCATGGACCATCACCGCCCCGGTCTCCGGGTCCTCGAACTGGCGCAGGGACGCCGCATCCCCGGGCAGTGCGAGGGTCCCGGCAGGGCGAGGTTTCACGATCCGTCTCCGGTACGAGGTCTGCTTCGCTGCGGTTCGGATGCGCCAGTGACCGGCGATGGGAACCCATTCGATCGCCTTCCGCCCGGCCACCGGCAACCAGGTCGCGGCGACCGCGATCACCCAGATCGGAGACACCCAGAGCAGACCCACGCTACCGGCGAAGTACAGGGCGCCGATGATGGTCACCGCCGCGATCGCCGCGGTGATGAGCTGGGGGAGGGACAAGCCGAGGAGAGTCCCGCGGTGGGCGAGACGGGAGAACTTCACCGGACGCAACTCGAACTCAGGGCTCATGTCGGCCATCAGTTCGCGCCCCCGGTCGGCTTTGCCGACGGTGGCGGTGCCGTCGGCCGGGCAGCGCTAGAGCTGGACGCTGTTCCGGTTGTGGCCGGTGGAGAGCTGGGCTGTTGACTGGCAGTGAGGTGCTGGTCGGCGGCGCCGCCGAGTGCGGCGCCGGCTTTCGGGCCTGCGGTCGCGGCGGCCTTGACCACCTGCGCGCCGATCACGACGGCGGCCGCGGGACCGGCCGCGGCAGCCCCAGCTCCCGCTGCGGCAGCCCCCGAACCGCTCGCACCAGCGGCGCCCGCCCCAGCGCCGCTCGCTCCAGCGCCGGTGGCCGCGCCAGCTTCTCCTGCTCCCGCCCCGGTCGCCGTGCCGCCAGACGCAGCCGTGGGCGGGGGAGCGTTCCCGGCTCCTGCGCTGCTGGTGTTTCCGCCTCCGCTGTCGAGCACCGATTTCGCGGCGCCCCCTGCCTGCTTGCCGGGCACGGGGACGGGCCGGTTGAGGGCTTGTTTGGCTTCCTGCTCTGTGGACATCGCATGGTAGATGTCGAAGCCCATGAAGGACACGAACTTGTAGGCCATGTAGGGGGCGAACGCGGCAACGAACATCAGGACGATGCCAGCGATGGGGTCAGAAATCGAGGCGAGGTCGAAGTTGATCGGCGCGTTCAGCTGGTTGATGGCGACGAGGAACACGACCACGATGACCAGTTTGGAGACGATCAGCGCGACGACGAACGCCGCCCATTTTCCTACCCACCCTTTCGTGGCATCCCACACGGACCCGGATAGGGCGATCGGGGCGAGGACAATGCCGACGAGGAGGAGTGCCTTGCGGACGAGGAGGGAGAACCAGACGATCGCGGCGGCGGCGATGGCGAGGAACGACAGGAAGATGGTGATGATCGCCCCGACCCCGGGGCTGGCGATGTTGATTGTGGTCAGTCCGATGGCGAGAGCTCCGATCTTCGCCCCCATCTCATCCAGTGTTGTCCCGGTTGCCTGGACGATGCCGACGCAGAGCTGGTCGACGACCTGCAGCAGCGTCGCGGTGAGGGTGATGACCAGGAAAGAGCCGAGCACCGATTTCGCCAGCCCGAGGGCAGCGCGGGTCAGGGCGCTGGGGTCTCGGCGGATGAGGCCGGTGATCAGTTGCAGGCAGAAGAAGATCAGCATGATGAAGATCGCGATGCCGAAGAGGACGTTGTAGACCTTCAGGTAGTTGTCGCTGGTGACGTCCACCAGCGTGGTGGTGTCGAACACTGACCACACGCCTTGGAACATCCATTGGGCTGCGTTCCCGGCGGCTTGGGCGAGCCAGTCGAAGGGTGCCTCGACCAGGGTGCCGGCGGCCTGCCCGGCGGTCTGGCAGACGGTCGCGATGACGGGGATGTCACAGACTCCACTCACAACATGCTCCTATTCCGATGGGGGCTAGACGCCCTGGCCGACGTTCCAGAAGAAGTTGATGAAGGTTACCGCCCCG
The DNA here is from genome assembly GCF_008040105.1 of Lacisediminihabitans profunda. Lineage (GTDB taxonomy): Bacteria > Actinomycetota > Actinomycetes > Actinomycetales > Microbacteriaceae > Lacisediminihabitans > Lacisediminihabitans profunda. Next base: position 181,339 of record NZ_VRMG01000008.1, on the reverse strand, counting down.
CCGCACAGCGCCGCGGCGCCGCAGGCGACGAGGACGCCGGTCTTGCCGCGGCCGGCAAGGTGCGGGTTGGAGGAGTGTGCGCCGAACCCCCACACGATCGCCGCGACAAGGAGCGCGAGGACGGAGAGGATGAGGCCGACGGTCATGATCGCGCCGACGATTGTGCGCAGCGCCTCGATTCCGGGAAGGCCGGTGTCGTTCGGGGGAACGCTGATGTCCGCAGGGAGGACACCGATGATCGTGGCCGTGGTGTGGATGAGGTCGATGACAGGCATGGTCGCTGGCTCCCAGATGTGCGTGCCCGCGCGGAAAGGGGTGGCGGGGTTCACTGCGAGGTGCGCGAGCGCGCCCGCGGGGCCGAAGGAGCGGGTTAGAGGGTGCTGCCGATGTGGAGGAGGAAGTTCATCCACGCCACCCCGGCCCCGGCCAGGGCTGCTGCGCCGACGGCGACCAGAACACCGGTGCGGGCTTTGGCGACAGTGTTGTAGTTGCCGTGTGCTGCTGCGATCGCCCAGGCGACCGCCGAGATGATGAGCATCAGGCATGCCACGATCAGGGTGATTGTCAGCAGCGCGCCGATGATCGTAATGAGGGTCGACTGACCGCCCACGGCTCCAATGTTTGGATACACGCCGGCTGTCGCCATTGATGGGTTTCCTTCACGGGTGGCATGAGGCATGTTCGTGAGGTGCGAGTGCCAGACCTCTCAGGGGGAAAGGGGGGCGGTGCCGGCGCTGCGGATGTCGATGTGCTGGTGGTTGCAGGTGTCGGGGAACTGGCCGATGTGGTCGAGCTGCACGGCGTCGCCGGCAGAGGTGCGGCACTCCGACTGTCCGGCCCAGGACCCGTCCGGCAGAATCGTGTCCAGATAGTGCAGCAGCGCAACGTCCGCCGAGTTCGATCCGTTCAGGGCCTGCCCGCCGACGCTGGTGAAGTCCACCGCGAGATCCGGTGTGCTGCAGTGCGGGGACGAGGGACAGTCGAGGGTGCTGCCGACGCAGGGTCTTCCCAGGTCGCTGATTCCGACGGAGCCGAACTTGTTCAACGTCAGCACGATCATCTGAAGCACCCGGGTGTCGATCCGACATTTGGTGGTCACCGTGCCGTTGGCGGTCGGCTCGATCTCCTGGGTGAACATCTCCGGTGCGAGGGTTTTGAAGGTGCCGTTCGCGTGAGCGTCCACCAGGGTCTGCGCCAGTTGCTGGGCGTCGCCCGACACCGAACACCCGCCGCCCGATGCCGCGTCCGTCGCGTCCGTCGCGGCTGTCGCGGTTGTCCCGGTGAGGGCCGCGAGGATGGTTCTGGCGACCGGTTCGTAGGATGCGTACCGGTCGGGGAACGCCGAAACTTCGACCGCCTGAGCCGCCGCACCCAACGAGAGGGACTTCCAGTTCGGGACGTCGAGCAGCCCGCGTGGGGAACCGTGGTTGGGACCGGTGGGGCCGCCGTAGAACGCGGCCGCCTGATAGGTAGCGTCCATCAGTTGCGCGACTGACCCCCACCCCGCGGCGGGACGCATCTGGAACAAACCCAACGAATCGTGATCGGATCCGTCACCGTCATGTGGATAGTCGGCGGATTCGGGGTAGGCGGTGGTGTTGGCAAGCATCCGCAGGTTCGACTCGGTGAGAGCGGCCATCAAGGCGATCAACAGGCCGGTGGTCCCCACGCCCGAGGTGTGGCTGCCGACGGTGATGATCGTCGCGGCCCGGTCGAGCTGAGTCTGATCGAGCGTCATAGCAGCCCCGCCAGTCGTGGTCGCAGTCAGGCTCGCGGGGATGCTGCCGCTGAGCGTGATAGTCGATGTGGCACAGAGCTCCGTGTTGACAAGTGCCGGGTTCACCAGAACCCCGACCCCGATCATCGTCAACGCCGGTCCGAAGAGAACGGCCGTCGCCGTGATGATCCCGAGGACCACCTTCATCATCGCAAGTACCCCTACTTCAGCGGGGTGTTCAGCCCGGAAAGCCGCAAGATGTGGCAGCGCGGGAACGTCGGCTGGCAGGCGACAAACACGGTGAACGACACGGCGTCCGCCGTGGTTGCGGGTGACCCGTACCAGCTCCCGCTGCGGTGACGGACAGCCTCGATGGTTACTGCGGTGGTTCCCGGCCGGATCGTAGAGGGTTCCGCGGAGGCCACCTCGTTCGCCCAGGCGGCGGGAATGTAGGAGCGGGTGATCGTCAGCCTCTCGGCGGTCTTGTACAGGCGAAGCTGTTGCCACTGCGTGGTGGTCGGCAGATACACCGCCAGATCGTTGACCAGCCCTGAGGTCTCGATGCCTGCGGGGTCGGCGTCTTCGCTGACGATCGACTGATAGTCGTCCGGGGTGAACCCCGACAGGGTGTCCCACACGAACAAGGCGCGCGCGACCGCGTCAGAGTACGCGAGGGGATCGTCGGTGTGCGGCAGCGGCGGCAGAGTCGGCGCGGACGTCGATGGGTCGGCGGATGCGGCCCCGGTTGCCGGCGATTGACTCGATTTCGAGATGGCGGGTCCGCGGGAGAATCCGTACAGGCCGACCGTCGCCACAGCGGCAACGATCAGACCCGTGGCGATGAGAGCGACGAGTAGGCGGCGACGGATCGGTTTCACTGGAACTCCCGGCAGTTGGCGGACGACGTTGACCACAGGTGTGTCGTCTCAACCGAACCGGGAGGACTCCACGGTTAGGCGCTGTCTTTCGCCGTGGAGGCGGCCGTATCACGGAACGCTTGTGCTTGGTCGACCCAGTCGTTGAACTGTTCCCATTGCGCTGGCGTGAGCGCGGCACCGATCTCTGCCGGGTCGTAGTGCAACCACCAATAGTCCGTCTCGGAGATGGTCATCACGAACGCCCGTACCCCGTACGGGCGAACATCCACCGGTACCTGACGCCCCTCAGGGGTCGTCGGCGAGGATGGCGGCTTCTTCGACCGTGCCGCTTTGGCCCGGGCGAGTGCTTCCCTCGCCGCCGATGCCAGCTCGGCGGGTTTCTCGACCGCGTGCAAATGACGTAGCGCCCTGCCCGCCTCCTGACGCACGTCGCGGGACTCTGTCGCATCGGCGGCCAGATGGCCAAGTTCTGTCGTGGCTACCGCTGCTTCCACCGTGAGGAAATGGCCGTGGACCTTCCCTTCGGTGTCCATCGCCGCCAGCTCACGAACCGCCACCCCTCGGAGTTCCAACGGTGTGGCAGGGTCGTCCGCGAGTCTTTGCACTCCGGCAACATGTTCAAGAGTGCGATACGAACCCGCACCAATCGCTCGGGCCGCCTGGACGCGTGATTCGCCGTGCGGTCCCGGAAAATTTCCGGAACCAGCAAACTCGCCATCTTTCCCTCCAGAAGCGAACTGGGTGATCTGTTTCCGTCGTGCCGCATCCTCTTGGTAGAGATGCTTGAGTTCCGTGTAAAGCCGGGCGGCTTCTGTGGGCGTGAAGGGCTTCCGCATGGTGTTCTCGTGCTGTTCGGCCAGGGCACGTTCCAGGTCGGTGGAGATCCCGGACCGCACCCACACGTTGATCGTCTTCCACCCGAGCTTGCGAACAGCGGCGTAGCGGCGTGCGCCGCAGATCAGTGTCCCGTCCGGACTGATCGTGATCGGCTGCAGCAGTCCGAGCCGCCCAATGGATTCGCATAGTTCATCTAGGTCGCCGAAATCACGACGGAACCGCAGCCCGACCCGGATGGAATCGACGGCGCGGGCAAGTTCTATATGTCCGTCGCTCATTCCAACCACCCGCTTCCGGTGGCTTCCACAACGTCCAACACGAGCGCATCGTCGGTGAGGAGAACCTCTGCCGTTTCACCCGAGACGACGCGCAGAAGGATGCCGCGTTGGGACGGAACCCCGGGACGGGTCTTCCCGCCAAGGAGGAGCCGCACCAGCTTCGTCCACGAGGACCGCGGAATGTCCAGTTGCGCCGGGATCGAGGCATCCCTCCGCAGCGACTCGAACGCGGTATCCCGGTTCCCGGCGCTGGCGAGCCGGTCAGTGACATATTCGACCCCGGCTTGCGCCACATCCGCAGGCCACCCCAGGGCGCTGAGGAACCGCACCGCTTCTGCGATTCCCGATTCGTCCGGATGTTCGCCAGCTTCTTCGGATACGGGCGCGGCGCGGAGGATGTCGAAGACGAACTCTTCGTGTTCTCCCGCGCGCACTGGCGGCTCCTTGGCAAGTTTCTGCGGGTGCCGGGCCCGTTCGGTGGAGATCATGTGGCGGTCGGCGCGGGTTTCCGCCTTCAACGTTCGACTGACGGCGGTCGTGACGATCGCCCACGGATCATCCGCGCGGCGGGTGTTAGAGGCGATCATTGCCAAGAACGCAGCATGGGCCGCGTCGGCTTCGTCCCGATGCCATTTCAACGCCAGCCGTCGATACTTTTGCACGGCGAAGAGCAGCAGTTCTCTGGCTTCCGGATCGTTCCGCCATGCGCCCGGTCCTGCTTCGTGCAGCCGGTTCAGGACAGCACGAAGTCCCTCCGCACTAGCGAAGCTCGGCACGGACGGATGTTCTGCGTTGGATGTGGATCCCATAACAGTTCGACCTCCTTCGATAACGAGGGAGGAGCGCACCCCGCACCACGGGTCAAGCAGGGTACGTAAGAACGGTTGAAGCTAGCGACCCACCGCGTCAGGTGACGCCGCAGAGTGAGCACCACGACCGAACGCGGACACCGGCGCCAGCCTGCCGACGCGATCTGAGACCGTCGGGTTCGAGTCGCAGAACTGCGCACGGGTCCATGCATGGGCGCGCCCATGCAGATCAAGGCCTTGCGCGACCACCGATGTGCTGACTCGGTGGGCGAGCTCCGTTGGACGCACCCACTCGATACCCCGCCGCCCACCGTTCAAGATGCCAGCCTCGGCAAGCGAGGGGTCGCGATGGTGCGCCAACTCCCACCGCGGCTTCGTGTGCGCGGTAGAGTCCGATCCGGTTTGTTGACCCAGATACTTCGCCGGGTCGTATCGAACGTCATAAGCGGCCATGACAAGTCCTCCTTTGATTCGTGTTAGTCCTGCCCGATCGGACTCCCGCCTTCTCGGGCAACCTTTTCCCCAAGGGCGGGGACAAGCTCATTGACGGTCGTGCTTCCGAGCGGAGCGGAAGGGCTGTTTACCCACCGTCCGACCGTGGACGGATGCACTCCCAGATGTTTTGCGATGCGCCGGTTCGACCAACCCTCGCCCTGCAACCGTGCTGCTTCCGCAGGTCCGGGCGCGGGACCGGACATCTTCGATAACGTCGCGTGGCCGCGACGCATGGCGGTTGCCTTACGCGGTTCACCCGACACATCGGGGGGACTGGCCTCGACCCGGACCGGCGGGTCGTCCTTAACCGGGTTGCGGGACCAGCGAATCAACTCGACCGTCAGATGCGTCGTTGCCAACAACACCAACGGAGGTACCGCGGCAACGCACGCGGCGACGATCGGAGGGACGGAGGAGTCTGCCGTGACCAGCGCATGGGTCGCGTTTGCTGTCACCGACACTCCTGTCGCAGCAAGCAATAGCAGCCATGGATACCGGGTTGCTACAAGTCCGTGCTGATGTAACGCGACCACGGCGACCGTCGCGACGACGATCACGCCGTCGACGATCAACGGCCAAACCCATGCCTCGCTTGCGTCAAGGCCGGCACGATGCGCAAGGTCCGCGAGAGCTGCAAAACTCAGCCGGAATGCACCAGCTGCGATGAACACGTTGCCGACCACCCCAACCCCGACAACCTTCCGACTCGACCGCGAATCCGGGTTGGCCGTCGCTACGGGGACGGGAGTCGAATTCTCTGCGGGCATGGTTACATCCCCACAGAGATTTCGACCGCCGCCCCAGCACGCGGACTTCGGAAGTCACGGACCTCTGCACCCACGGCTGGACGAGGATCCACTCGCATGACGGTCTCGACTCTGGTCGCAATCGTTCGTTCGAGGCCCGGTGGTGTCCCATCGCCCAACAATGGTTCGGGAAGCTGGTCGAGAATCACCAGCGCCGTCCTCCGTACCCTTTCTCCGGTCGCGCGGACCACGGCCGACGGCTCCATTCCCGCGACCGACGAAGACCACGACGCCACGTACGGGACCGAGTACCCGTCCGTGTCCATCCCGAACGACGCGGCGACCATCAGAGCGACGGACTCGGGCTCAACGTCCCCGATACCCCGGTGCGAGGGCCGGCCGGTATCGTCGGGAGTGTGCATCAGCACGTGGCCCAACTCGTGTGCCAGAGTCTTCACCATCTCGGCATCGTCCATATCGGCTCGAACCGCGACAATGCGGGTGCAAAAATTGGTGACGCCGTTCGCGCCGCCGACCATCCCAGCATCCGACACAGTGGACACCGCGAAGCCCGCCGCCTCAACAAGCACTGCCAGCCGATACCAGAGCCCGGCTGGCGCCTGCCCTGTCAATAGCTGCGGACGGGGGCGTTCAGGAATCGGCTCACCCTTAGTCTGGGAGACGTCCCACACATACGCTGGCTTGACACCAATCAGCCTTGACCGCACAACTTCACCAGCGCGTGGCTTCTCAGAGCGTGCCAGCGTCTGCCACGAACCGGCCTCTGACGGGGTTGCGGACGCGAACCGCGCCGTCACCGGAGCCGGGATCATGTATCCGGCTTGGCCTTTCGTCACCGCATGATCGAGTTGCTTCCACCGGTGGAATCCCGCGACGTACGTTGGGAATGGCTCGGGCACCCGACCGTTCTCGAACGCCTTTAGATGCTGAGCCTGGATCAGGAGCGTGTTTCCAAAGGATCTCGACCGAAAACGTGCAGCGAAGGTCATCGTGTGTATCCAATCCGACCCTGTAACAAGGCCATCAACCGCATCAGCAAGATTTGCCTGCATCGCGACCAGGCTGCCTGCCCTAGTGGTGTAGACGCCACCTGCCCTGCTTCCTGACATCGCGCAACGTTCTCCCCGGCCCGACCCTTTTGGCGACCAGTTCCCGATCACAAGGTGAATCCGCCGTTCCCAGAAATGTGCGAGCACAACAACACTCGCCCTTTCGGGAATCTACGAAAATCTCCGGGCCGATATCCGGTCTCCAGCGAATCCGCCTGCGGCCGCGCCTCGTCGTGCCGACCTCCCCAGGGGCTTGAGGTGCGGACCAACTGACGTTTCATTTTTCCCCTTGCTGTTGTCGTAGAAAGATCCCGCGACGGTTCCTCCCGTGGGCGCTGAGCGACGCGCCCGCGGGAGGCGTCGTCGGTCATGGTGGCGGTGGACTTGAGGTCAGCCTCCTTTTTCAAGGGTGCATTTGTACCGGCGCGCTCCAATACGAAGACCACAGCGCTCAGGCCGAACAGATCATGCCGGCCCCTATCCCCGCACGCTCATTCGTTTTGAACCGCCGATTGTTCGGTGTGGATCCCGTTGTGATGGACGAGGTCAAGCTCGTACGACGAGCGGCCGCTGTTTAGAATCCAGACCCGAACCCCAGTCTGACGGACGTCAACGGCAATTAGTCGGCGCATCAAATGTTGCGCGGGGCGGGGCCGACACTCGCGCGAAGTATGAGCTTTGCTTCAAACGGAGGCGAACCTGATGAGTGATGGGTCGGTGCTATCTGGCCCATAGCGAGCTGCGCAGCTCGGCGACCCATGTCATAGTCAGGCTGCGCTACGACCGTAAGCGGGGGCACGGTGAATCTTGCCCAAGATAGATTGTCGAACATCGCCAGAGACACATCACCCGGCACTCTTAGCCCTCGCTCTCGAACAACCTCGAGCATCGTCTCCGCGACTTGACTATCTGACGCCACGAGAGCGGTCGGCGGATCCGTGTGGTCCAGCACCTCTGCGAATGCCTTCGCGATGTGTTCGGATGTTCGATTTGGGAAGCGGACAAGGTCAACAGGCGCCGCGACATTGGCCTCGTCGAAGGCGTCGAAAAGACCTTCAATCTTGTCGGAGATGATCGAGGCGGGCAGGGCCAAGTTGCGTTCATAATGCGTCGTTGGCTGAGCAAGCGTCGACACAAAAGCGACTCGACGATGGCCGCGCTTTAGGAGTTCTCGTGCGAGTTCCGCGCTAGCGCTACGCATGTCGGCTTCCACAACGGGAGCGTCGAGACCGGGTACTCGCCGCTCCCAGAGAACCAAAGGCACTCCATGTTCGCGGGCTCGGCGCAGATGTCTTGCGTCTTGGTTATCCGCCGCAGACACGATGAGACCGTCAACCTGTTTGCCAAGGAAGAGGTCGATTGCTGAGCGTTCTTCCGCTACGTCGAATCCCGACCCGGCGAACAGCACAGTCTTGCCGCTCTCGCGGGCGGCATCAACGATGCCTTGGAACGCCACCGACCAGACGGGGTTGGTGATACCGCGGGCCACAATCCCAAGAGATCCCGATTTGCCTGTATTCATTGTTTGGGCTGCGGCGTTTGGGCGATAGCCCAACTCATCGGCCGCGGCGAGTACTCGCTGCTTTGTTTTCTGGCTGATGCGGCCGTAGTCGCCCAGCGCTCGGGTCGCCGTCGCCTTCGACACTCCCGCATGGAGCGCAACATCGGCTGCCGTAGGCGGCCTTCCGGGCACGGTATCGGTCACGTCAGCTCCAAGAATCCGAGGCATTAACTTGCGCTGGGCGCACTCGAACTATACAGTCGAACCCAGTTGCGAGTCCGGACTCACACTCTATTGCGAGTCCGGACCCATACTGTCCCACATGCACCGCCAAACCACACCCATCTCATCGCCGAGTTTGAAAGAAGACGACACATGCGGTCACGTTTCATCACAATCCCCCTTGCTCTAGTCGTAACTGGAGCATTCGCTCTGACTGGCTGTAGCGCACAGCCCTCCAAGTCTTCCTCGAGCGGTTCGCAGACCGGTGCGCCAACGCCAGCAGCACTCACTGACATTCCCACGAAGGTCATCTCGACGAAGATCGACCCTAAGCTGGCCGCGAAGCTTCCCTCGGGCTTCGGAGACACACTCACCGTCGCCATCGACCTGAGCAGCCCACCGGCTCGACTCGTCGACAAGGACGGGAAGCCGGCCGGATTCGACGCTGACTTCACAAACCTGCTGGCCGAGAAGCTCGGCCTGAAGGCCAAGATCGTTAACGTGCCGCTGGCGCAGATCGTCCCGGGGCTTGCGGCTAAGCGATACGACTTGTCGATCAACAATCTGTCGCGCAATCCAGAGCGAGAGGCGCAGCTCGACATGGTCGAGTACATGCAAGGTAGCGCCGGCATCGCAATACCCGCCGCCAACCCGAAGAAGGTGAACGGGAAGCCAGAGAGCCTGTGCGGATTGAAACTGGCAGTGCTCTCGGGCTCCTATCAGGAGACAACTCAAATCCCGCAGATCAACACCGCGTGTGCGGCAGCAGGCAAGCCCGCTGCAACCCCGACGGCGTATGGAACCAACAACGAAGCGATCTTGGCGCTCGGATCCAAACGGCAAGATGCCTGGATCGGCAACGGGACTGTTTCCGCCTACGCCGCGGCTCAGAACCCTCAGGTGTTCAAGTCGCTCACTCTCACCGACTCGTGGAGCCATGACAACATCGGACTGCCCAAGGGATCCGCGCTGACCGACGTGGTCGCTGAGGCATTTCAGTCACTAATGGACGACGGTTCCTACGAGCAGGTGCTGGAGAAGTGGGGCATCCCGAAGTACGCGCTCGACAAGACCAGCCTCACCCAGACGACCGTCGTGCAGCAGGACTAGCTCATGCCGTCCTCCACAAAGGAACGCCCCGTGAGTACCCTCTTTTCGCACGGGTCGACCAAGTCGTTCGTGCCGCGACAGCAGTACGTCTTCTATGTACTCGTCACCATTGTTGCGATCCTGCTGATTCTCAGCCTGGTCACGAATGCGAACTACCAGTGGGCCACTGTCGCCCAGTACCTGTTGGCTCCGTCGATTTTGCAGGGCCTGCTCGTTACCCTCTGGATCACGTTGGTCTGTATGGTCATCGCGGTCGTACTCGGTCTGATCTTGGCCTTCATGGGCCTCGCTCAGAGCGCGTACGTCCGCGGTGCGGCTGAGGTGTACATCGTGTTCTTCCGAGGCACGCCCCTCCTGGTGCAGCTGATCTTCTGGTACAACATTTCCGCCCTCTACCCGAACTTCGGCATCGGCATCCCGTTCGGACCGCAATTCCTTGATATCGACCTGAACCAGGTCATCACCCCGATTGGCGCGGCGATCATGGGTCTCGCGTTGAACGAAGCCGCCTACATGGCTGAGATCTTCCGAGGGGGCCTGAACGGGCTGCCGAAAGGTCAAATCGAAGCGGCCGATGCACTCGGACTCAGCGGGTGGACGAAGGTGCGGCGGGTTGTTCTCCCGCAACTTCTTCCGGTGGTCGTCCCACCGACGTGGAACCAGATGATCGGCATGCTCAAGAACACCTCGCTGATCAGCGTCATTGGTGCAAGCGAACTGCTCTACAGCGCCCAGGCGATCTACGCCCGCACTTATCAAACCATCCCTCTGCTGATCGTTGTGAGCCTGTGGTATCTAGCAATCTCGATCATATTGACGATCGTGCAGAGGAGAATCGAGAAGGCGGTCAAGCGATGACGCAGCCGAATGACGGAACCGTATCCCTTGACAAGGTCGTGAAACGCTTCGGCACTAACACGGTCCTGGATGGTGTCAGCCTGGACATCACGAAGGGCGAAGTCGTCGCGATCATCGGCCCCAGCGGCTCGGGGAAATCGACTCTCCTGCGCTGCATAAACGGTCTCGAAAAGATCGACGGCGGATCAATCCTCGTCAATGGCGAGGAGATCGGACGCCGACCCACCCCAAACGGCCGGCACCCCTACGCGGAACTGAAACCCCAGGAGCTCGCCCGCCAGCGTGCACACATCGGCATGGTGTTCCAATCATTCAACCTGTTCCCCTCCATGACCGTCCTGGAGAACGTCACTCTCGCGCCGCGCACCGTTCTAGGTCTCTCGGCTGAGAAGGCCCGAGCAAGCGCGCTGGAACACCTAGGCGCAGTCGCTATGGCGGACTTCGCTGACCGATACCCGAGGACGCTATCTGGTGGGCAGCAACAACGTGTCGCGATCGCTCGGGCTCTCGCGATGGAGCCGAGCGTCATGCTCTTCGACGAACCGACCAGCGCACTAGATCCTGAGCTCGTGGGTGAAGTGATTCGGGTGCTGAAAGACCTCGCGACCCGAGGGTTCACGATGATCGTCGTCACTCACGAGATGGGCTTCGCTCGAGATGTCTGCGACCGCGTCATCTTCATGGAAGGTGGCGAGATCGTCGAGTCCGGCGCCGCTCGGGGCGTTTTCACCTCACCAATCAACGTCCGCACCCAGCAGTTCCTGCAGAGAGTTCTTGAGCGATGAAGTCCGTTGATTGGGTCGTCATCGGCCTCGGCAGTGTCGGCTCCCAGATCATCCGGCACCTAGCGGAAAAGAACGCCGGAACTGTTCTTGGCATCGAGCAGTTCAGCCCGGCCTACACCCGCACTGCAGTGGGGGGTGACACCCGCCTGTTCCGCTACGCCCTACCTGAGGGGCCGCAGTACCACCGGATCATCTCTGAGTCGCTCGATCAGTGGAACGCACTGAACGAGCGAACGGGACGCGCAATCTACGAGCAAACCGGATGCCTTTACATCGGCAGCGAAGAGAACTCCTACATACAAGGCCTCCTCAGCAGCACCACAAAGACCGGTGCAGCCGCCGAACGCCTCAGCGATACCGATGCACGTCGCTATCCCCAGCACCGCCTGATCGATGACGACATCATCATCTACGACCCACTGGGCGGCTTCATTCGCACCGACTCGGCCGTGCAGTCTTCTGTTGCTCTCGCCGTCGAGGCAGGGGCGGAAGTCATCAAGCACGACCCGGTACAAAGGATCACGCGATCGCGATCTGGTGGATACACAGTGACGACCGCCACATCGGTGTTCGCCGCGGGAGACGTCATCATCGCCGCCGGAAGCTGGAGCGGAACGCTGCTCTCGCCCGAACTGCGCGTATTTACCGAACCGCGTAGAACCGCGCTGATGTGGTTCGGTCTGTCTGACCCGGACGCTTATACGCCTGACCGGTTCCCCGTGTTTAAGCGGGTCACCGAAGGCATCGACATCTACGGAGCACCGGCCACGGACGGCGCCATGATCAAGATCGCCCTGTCCGAAGCGCGGGCGACCGCCTCGCCTGATGATGTCCGGCAGTCCCTCGACGCGGACGAGCTGTACCGAGTCACCAGAGCTGTCGCAGAGGGGTTCACCACCGTCATCCCTGACGTCGTGCGCTCCGATGCTTTCCCGGAGCTCTACACCGCTGACTACCAACCTCTGATCGGACGTGACCCCGGAACTGGTGCCTACCTCGCGACAGGGTTCTCCGGAAAAGGTTTCAAAATGTCTTCCGGCGTCGGAAAGCTGGTCGCCGACGCCATCACCGGTTCAGGTGACGACGGCGTGCGATTCGCAGATCCAGCTCGATTCTTCGTCGACTAGGTCGCCGTTCTAAACCGCTACCGCCCGAGAATCTCGTGTGCGCATCCAGGCGCCGACGTCGAATTCTCTAGCCTGACTCACCACCCCAACAAGGAGAAAAAATGGAACGCCAAATCGTCCGCACAGCCAGCCGTTACGAGGTCAGCGAGAGCTTCGTACGTGCGCTCGCTATCGACGACTTGATCCTCGTGTCGAACACTTCTGGCCGCGACTATGACAAGCAGGAGATGTCCAGCACCGTCGAAGGCCAGACCAACCAGGCCCTCGACAACATCTCACGCTCGCTCGAGGCTCTCGGTTCTTCGCTCGAGGATGTCGTGCGTCGTGTCGTCACGATCCCGGACCCGGCCAACGCCGTCGAGGTCATGCGCATCGTCGGTGAGCGCTTTACCAACGCAAACGCGACTAACACGGTGATCTGCAGCCCCCTTGGCGGGCCGGAGTACCACGTCGAGATCGAGGTCACTGCCTACCGGGGAATCCGGGACGCAGACACCACGACCGTCCAGATCTAATCGAGCACAATTCCACCTCCTGCGCGGCGCCCCAGCCCACCGACCGGCTGCGACGGACCCACAAACCCGATTAGCGGCCCATCGTCGATACGGGGCGCCGCGCGAGCTCCGAAACCAGCTATGACAATCCTTGCAGTGAGCGACGACTCTCCCCCCGTCCGGATCGAGCACGACTCTCTTGGGTCGCAGGAAGTTCCGGCTGACGCCTACTGGGGAATTCACACCGCCCGAGCACTTATCAACTTCCCAATTTCTCGGCGCACGATCAGTGATTATCCTGACCTGATACGTGCTCTTGCTCGGGTCAAGCAGGCTTCTGCCCGCGCAAACGCCAAACTCGGTGTCCTCGACTCGATTAAGGCTCAGACCATCGATGACGTTTGCGAACGGATCGTGGCTGGAAAGTTCCATGATCAGTTCGTTGTGGGTGTCATACAGGGCGGAGCCGGCACCAGTACGAACATGAACACCAATGAGGTGATCGCGAATGCCGGCCTCGAACAGATGAACAGGCCCCGAGGCGACTACACAGCGTTGCACCCCATCGATGACGTCAACCGAAGCCAATCGACCAATGACGTTTACCCCACAGCGATCAAGCTCGCCATGATCTGGAGCGTCCAACGGCTCCGAGCAGAACACGCCCAACTTGCTGCCGCCTTTGAAATAAAAGGCCGGGAGTTCGCGAGGGTTCTCAAGATTGGGCGCACCCAACTCCAAGACGCAGTCCCGATGACACTCGGCCAGGAGTTCAGCGGATTCGCGACCACACTCCGCGAGGACTATGACCGGTTGGGAGAGGTACTTGCCTGGCTTTCCGAAGTCAATCTCGGAGCAACCGCGATCGGTACCGGCATCACCGCAGACCCGCGCTACGCCGAAGCGGTCCGAGGCGAGCTTGAAGATCTCACAGGCGTCAGGATCGTCACCGCACAAGATCTCGTCGAAGCCACCTCAGACGTCGGTGTGTTCATGACCCTCTCAGGAACGCTCAAACGTGCGGCTGTGAAATTGTCGAAGATTTGCAACGACCTCCGGCTGCTCTCGTCTGGCCCTCAGGCTGGTTTCGCTGAGATCTTTCTCCCGGCCCGCCAGGCCGGGTCCAGCATCATGCCTGGCAAGGTGAATCCGGTCATCCCGGAAGTCGTCAACCAGGTCGCGTTCAGCGTCATCGGCGCCGACGCCACGGTGACTGCCGCAGCTGAAGCCGGCCAACTCCAACTCAACGCCTTCGAACCCGTCATCGCACACAGCATCCTCCAATCGCTCGACTGGATGACGAATGCCTGCCAGACGCTGCGTGTCAACTGCATCGACGGCGTCCAAGCAAATCTTGATCATCTCTCTGCACAGGTCGCATCGAGCGTCGGAGTAGTCACGGCACTCACCCCGTACATCGGCTACAGCGCGTCCGCCGCTCTGGCTCACACCGCGCTTACATCGAATGCCTCAATCGCCGAGCTCGTGGTCAACAACGGTCTGATGACGGCTGAGCAAGTTGCAACGCTGCTCTCGCCCGAACGGCTAAGCGGCTTCGTGCCAAGCGAGACCTCAGAGACAGCAAATCGCATTCAGCGATCGGTGACCTAGACGTGTCGGATACGCAGGCGAAGCTATGAATCCGGAGACGCAATGACACCGAACATCCATGAGGTGGGTAAGAGGCGAAGCATTTCACCGGCTCTTTCGCGGTCTTGGCTGCTGGTGAATGGCGCCAGGCCCGAGACTTTTGGCCCAGCAGCAGCCTCGCCTGCCGATCAGATACTTCTTGACATAGAGGACGCAGTCGACCCAGCGCGCAAAAATGATGCCCGCCAATCAGTCGTGGAATGGTTCCGAAGCGGCGGTACCGGTTGGGTCCGCATCAATGACCGCAGCACCAAATACTGGGCAGATGACGTCGCCGCACTCGTCGGTCTACCCGGCATCGATGGCGTCATGCTTGCAAAGACTGAGTCGGCTGCACACGTCACCGAAACCTTCGACCGCATGCACGGACAGTCCCCTGTGATCGCGCTGATTGAGTCCGCCCTGGGCATTGAAGAAGCAGTCAGTATGGCTAAAGCACGCGGCACATTCCGGCTCGCATTCGGGAGTGGCGACTACCGCCGCGACACCGGCACCGCTGCCGACAACCTGGCGATGGCATACCCTCGCTCTCGGCTCGTCATCGCAAGCCGAGTCGGCAATCTCCCCGGACCCATAGACGGACCGACCATCGGAACAAGCCACCCCACGTTGCGAGAGCAAAGTAACGTCGCCGTCGCCCTCGGGATGACCGGCCGACTGTGCCTCAACATTGACCAGCTGGCGATCGTTAACGAGGCGCTGGCACCTACACCCTCGGACATCGCCTGGGCGCAGGATTTCCTTTCCTTGTTTGAAGCGGGGGGTCGTGAGATCCGGGATGGCAGCGACCTGCCCCGCCTTCGGCGGGCTGAAGAGATCCAGAGACTTGCTCGCGCATTCGGGATGGAGCCGGAGTGAATCCGTACCAAGATGCCTGCCCTTTACCGCCAAATAGAAAAGGAGGTCGAGATGGCTTACTTGAATGACATCTGCGACGATCTGACCAGCAAATCGTTCAGCCAGATTCCGCCCGAGGCGGTCGAAACCGCCAAACGTGCGCTAATCGACTACTTTGCAGTAACCATCGCCGGGAGCCAACATCCCGACTTGCAAGGTGTCGCAAGGCTCTCCGCGGCCAAAAACTCAACCCGCAATGCAGCTCTGTTGGGAACCCAGCTCCGGGCGAGCCCGGACTATGCGGCTCTCCACAACGGCTTTGCGGCGCACATCTACGATTACGACGACTATTCCATCATCAACCACCCAACCGCCCCCGTAGCGCCCGCGGCTTTCTCGATCGCAGAGTCCTTGGGCGGCTCCGGGCAAGAGGTGCTTCGGTCATACCTCCTGGCAGGAGAGGCCATGTACCGCATCGGTCGACAATGCCTGCCTTTCACCAGTGACCAGGGGTGGCATACCACCGGGGTCTTCGGAGTACTCGGAGCCAGCGTGGCCGCCGGACTCTCCACCCGACTCCCGGCGGATGAGATAGCTGCAGCCCTCGGAATCGCAGCCTCCGAAGCTAGTGGTCTCCGCGGCAACTTTGGCTCGCCAGTCAAGCCCTTACACTGCGGCATGGCCGCTCGCACGGGCATCTGGTGCGCCGAACTCGCCAAAGCTGGACTTCGCCCGTCCGCGGGGATCATCGAAGGTCTCGATGGGTTCTTCCAGCTATTCGGCGGGTTGGCACCAGACACGGTCACATATTCGTCAAGCCAGACCTGGAGCATTCTTGACCCTGGCTTCAACTTCAAGCGATACGCCTGCTGCTCAAGCATGGGGTCAGCGCTCGACGCTCTGTTGGAGTCTGACGAGATCGCCGGGCTCAACCCCGCAGACATCGTCGCGGTGGACGTCGGCCAGAGCCCTTGGTCCTACAACGAACTCATCTACCATTCGCCTTCTCGTGTTACTGAAACCAAGTTCTCCATGGAGTATGCGGTCGCTGCGGCACTCACCTTCCGGCGCGCGAGCGTCGAAGTGTTCAATGATGAGGCGTTCCTCAATAACCCAGCGATCGGTCCGCTGATGGAGCGGGTGAGGACCCGGGTGGATGACGAACTCGCTACACGAAACTTCACCGCCGACGCACCGGTAAAGATCGACATCACCCTCGAAAACGGCAGATCAATCCATCTCAGCCGCGACTTCGCTAAAGGAAACGTCCGCAATCCGCTCACCGAGGACGAGCTACTCCAGAAGTACCGCTCGTTGGTCGTGCCCGTACTAGGCGACGACCGCTCAGAAGAACTGCTCAGCGGACTGTTGCAGCTCGAGCAAGTCGAGGACGTGACAGCCCTACTTCGGTTTTGAGCCACTCAGGGACGAAAAGTCTAGCGCTGGACCGGGGCCAGGTCGTCGCTCGCAGACGCTGTGAATTAGTCGCAGAAGAGGGGATGCAAGGTCTCTACTTCGATGATGGTCCGCTGGGGCCGGGTGCCTGCTTGTTGAGTTGTCAGAAATCGGCGGGGTTGCCTATGGAGTTGGAGGTGTACAGCAGGCCACTCTGGTCAACAGTCACCTATGGCGGAGCACATTGAACGCGATCGCATCGCCGCGATGATAATCCTCCGCGTAGAGGACACGGCGTCCAGATGTCGTTAGGCAGGTCTCTTGGACCAAGAGCCAGGGGCCGAGGTCGCTGAGAGCGTGGCGTTGAACGAACTCGGGAGGGAGCTCGGTTGCGGTAATGCGTGCAACGGAGGAAGTGATGTGATGCCCGTGAGCTTCAAGAGCGGAAGTCAGCGATGCGCTCCAGTCGCGATGTGCCGGAGACCCCGGGAGCGCATCGCGAACAATTGTGTTCAGATTGACGACAAGCGGCTCGTCGTTGCCGTAGCGGATTCGTGCCAAACGGATGACTGGCGCACCTTCTTCCAGCCTCAGCGCCTTCGCCTCGACCGCCGTTGCCTCGCCCTCGGCAACGCCGAGGACTGCAGTTACGATCTCATAGCCCAACGCGGTCAGTACCTCGGTGATGCTCTCGTACCGAGTGATGGGGCGCTCGACCGCGAGCGAACCCATGGACGAAATGAACCGCCCCTGGCCTTGCACGGCATTGAGCACACCCTCTTGCTCAAGGCTCTTGAGGGCTTCTCGGACGGTGGGGCGTGAAACACCGAAACGCTTTGACAAGGCGCTTTCCGCATCGAGTTTGTCACCGGCGTCGAGACCCCGCTCTGCAATTAGATCGAGGATCTCCTGGCGCAGCTGCTCAACCATGGTCTGCTTAGCCGAGCCCGGGCGCCGTTCCTTGTCTGACATGTCTCTCCCCACGTCCGTTGACCATATCAGAACGCTAACGATAGCGAGATCGAATGATCTGGATCTTGCGCAGAGTGCGCCTCATCCCTATGGTTGTCAGATAACTGATCCACATGTCAGACAACTAACTATCAATTTATCCCTGAGGACTCCATGTTCAATTTCGACGAACCGCGATTCGTGACAATCCAGAGCAACGCCGTCGAGGCGGGCGTGGCCTTGCGCGAACTGGTGACTGCTCTGGTGCGTGATGGCGCACAGAACCTTTATTTCTTGGGCGCTGGAGGCGCTGGAGTTCTAATGGAGCCTGCGGCGCAGCTCGTACAGCGTCTAAGCACATTCCCAGCCCAGGTAGTTCAAGCGGCCGAGATTCTGGCGACGGACGCAGTACCGCTCGGATCCCATTCGATCGTCGTCATCCCGTCCCTATCCGGCACCACCCGCGAAGCGCTCGACGTCCTGCGCTTTGCGAAGTCCAAGGGGGCCACGGTGATTACTCTCACCGGTCATGAGGACACCCCGGTGGCTCAAGAAGCTGACCACAACTTCACCGTCTTCGCCGAGGATGACACATCCTCAGAGTCGTTCTACCTCCAGTCCCTTCTGCTCGTTCTTGCACTGCTTGAAGCAACCGGCGACTACCAGCACTACGACCGAGTCGCCGCCGAGCTCCGTACCCTTCCGCGGCTGCTTCTCGAGGCCAAGCGTGCCTATGAGCCGACCTCGGTCGAATTCGCGACACATATCCAGGCACATGACTTCCACATCATCAGCGGTGCAGGCTCCACCTGGCCAGAGGCGTGGTACTACGGAACTTGCATTCTGGAAGAGATGCAGTGGATCAAGACTCGGCCCATTCACGCGGCGGACTTCTTCCATGGCACCCTCGAGCTTCTGGAAGAAAACACCAGCCTCCTTCTATTCAAGGGCGAGGACGCGTCTCGCGCGATCGTTGAGCGCGTCGAGGCATGGGCGCCCGATATCTCCCGCAGCGTTCGAACGATCGACACCGCCGAGGTGAACCTTCCAGGGATCAGCGCCGACGTGCGCGCCCTTATCTCCCCAGTGGTGATCTCGACATTGCTGGAGCGTGTGAGTGCACACCTTGAAGAACTTACCCAGCACCCGCTGACGACACGTCGCTACTACCGCCAAGTCGCGTACTAGGCCAATGACCCGCCCCCTGTTCGCCGTTGTCGGCGACAACACTATCGACCGGTACATCGGCGCCGAGCATGAGAGCTTCGTTGGCGGCAATGCCGCCAACGTCGCCGCCCAACTCGCTCTCGCCGGCGAAAACGTTCGATACTACGGGGCCGTTGCCAACGACGAGGACGGCGCACGCATTCGCGCCGTCCTCCTCGACGCCGGAGTGGACGTACGTGGCCTCATCCAGCTGCCTGGCACTACCGCCGTGACGATCGTTCGCGTGCAACGCAACGGCGACCGAGTATTTGAACACGAAGACTTCGGCGTGACCGCCAACTATGCGCCCACGGCCGCACAAGTTCGCGAGATCGCCAAGGCCGACTGGGTTCAAATCGGGATGCTAGCGGACGCCAGCGCCCTCCGCGCGCAATTGCCGGCAACCAGAATTGGTCAAGACTGCGCGGTGTCTTCGGGATTCGACGGCCTAACGGTCGCGTTTGGTTCGGTCGGCGACGACGATCCGGCGCAATTCGCGAGGACCGCCCGTGCAGGCGGTGCGGAGCTCACAGTCGTGACTCGGGGAGCCCTCGGTGCGATCGCTATCCCCACTAGCGGAGAACCGATCACTATCGACGCGGCACCCGCTGTGGTCGTCGACACCACCGGTGCTGGCGACAGTTTCATCGCCGGATTCATTGCGGCTTGCGCGACCGGATCAGACACTGCGGCGGCGCTCGTCAACGGTGCCCGGTGGGCTTCCGTTACCTGCGGACATCGCGGTGGCTTCCCGCAGACAGGAACAATTCATGAGTAAAACGGCAGTGGTAACAGGAGCAGCAAGCGGCATCGGACGCGCATGCGCCCAAGCGTTGACCGCAGACGGCTTCGACGTCGTGTCGTGGGACCTCGCCGGCGAGGAACCCGTTGACGTGACAAATTCAGCTTCCGTCGCAGACGCGGTCGCGCGACTCGACGGACCTCTCGACGCTGTCGTGCTCGCCGCCGGAGTGTCGCGCATGGCACCCCTGCTCGAGACAACCGATGACGACTGGCATTTCCAGATGAACGTCAACGCATTCGGCGTTTTCAATTGCCTTCGCGCGCTCGCCCCCGTACTTCGACCTGGCAGCGCCATCGCCGTCATCGATTCCATGGCCGGCTTGCGCGGCGCACCATATTTGAGCGCGTACTCCGCATCGAAGTTCGCTGTCACTGGTCTCATCGAGGCAGTCACACCGGAGCTCGCCGTCGACGACGTACGTATCAACGGCATCTGTCCAATGTATGTACGCACGCCGATGGAGACCCGCGAACTCGCCTGGGAAGGACAGCTACGCGGGATGACCCCCGAGCAAGTCTTCGCCGAGTACGAACGCACCACTCCATTAGGACGCGTTGCAGAACCCGAGGAGATCGCCAGCACCGCGCTATTCCTCGTCACAGACCCGAGCCGGTACATGACCGGTTCGTTCCTCACCGTCAGCGGCGGAGCCCATCTCGGCTTCACCGTCGACCGTACTTAAAACAAAGAAAGGGAATCATGAATCGACGCATCACCACTCGGCTGATAGCCGCGGTAACCGTTCTGGTCGCCGGCACAGCACTGTCCGGATGTGCAGTTTCCGCCAACGGAGGCGGAAGCGACACGATTCGCGTGATCGCCCAAACCGGCGGACCAGGAACCGCGCTCGCCGACGCCGCAAAGGTCTGGAACAAGTCTCACGCCACAAAAGTCAACGTTGACCTCTTTGACTATGATGCGACGCGAGAGCGCACCGTCCTCGGCTTCAGTTCAGGCAAAAACAGCTACGACGTGATCGGTATGGACTACGCCTGGGAAAAGCAGTATGTCGATAGCGGCTATCTTGAACCGCTCAACGGCATGGTCAAATCGAGCGCGAAGTCGATCGACATGAACGACTACATCCAGGCTTACGTCGACTGGGGCACGATCGACAAGCAGCAGTACGCACTGCCATGGTTTGGCGCTGTCTACATGCTGTATTACCGCAAGGACCTGTTGCAGCAGGCGGGTGTCGAAGTTCCGAAGACGTGGGACGAGTACGCCAAAGCTGCACAAACGCTCCAGGAGAAGACGGGCGTCACCGGCACGACATTGATCGGCAAACGAGACGACCCTCTGCTCGACGAGTACTGGAGCATCGCTTGGTCGTACGGTGCCGACATCACAAAGGATGGGAAACACAGCTCGATGGACTCGCCAGAAGCGCGTCAGGCATTCGACGTCTGGAAGAAGGTCGCTCCCTACGCACCAGGTGACGCGCTGTCGGCCGACTGGCCTGCTGCCGCCGCTGCATTCGCGGAGGGTAAGACCGCCATGATGATCAATTTTTCTGACACCTCTGATTCCCTCATTTCCGGTACATCAAAGGTGAAGGACAATGTTGGATTCGCGCCACTCCCGGCCGGCCCAACCGGCAAAAGTACCCCGAACCTAGGCGGATGGGGCCTCGGCGTCTCCGCGAAGTCCACACACCGGCAGGAAGCATTTGATTTCGTCGCTTGGGCTACCGCAGCCAAACAGCAGCAGGCCGGTCTTGCCAACGGTGGATCGGCGAGCCGGATCTCCGTGCTCTCGAACCCTCAGAATCAGGCCAAGTACCCCTACTACGAGGCAGCGCTGACCAACTACAAGAACGCTGTGTTTTTCCCGGTGACATCGCACTGGGTCGACTGGGAAGCAGCAATGGCTCCTCCGCTCTCGTCCGCGTTGAATGGTCAGATCTCGACGGATGAAGCCTTCAGCCAGTCGTCGCAGCGGCTCGATGCCGAGATCGCAAAAGAAAAGTAGGAACACAGCTCTTGACGAACTCTCTCCTCGTCACAAGCACTCCGGGGCCACGCCGCGCGCGGCGTGGCCCCGCTCGAGCACTTGTTGCGCCTCTCCTCCTCTTGCTGCCAGCCGCAATTCTTGTGCTCGGCCTCCGCGTTGTCCCCATGCTTGTCGCGCTCTATCTCAGCTTCACTGACACCAATCTGTCGAACGCGGTTGGGGCTCCGGTTCACAACGTCGGACTGAATAACTACGCAAGCGTCCTGACATCCACCGACTTCAGCTCAGCAGTGTCAACGACCTGCTGGATCATCATCCCCGCGGTCGTCATCGAGATGGTGCTCGGTGTGGGAATCGCGCTGTGGTTGAACCGACCACGACGCTATGCGAGGGGAATGCGTGCCGTGACCTTGCTGCCATACCTGCTCGTTCCAGTCGTAATCGGCAACTTCTTCCGCATGTTTTACAGCGCTCAGTTCGGACAGCTGAACTACTACCTCAGTCTGGTCGGGCTACCGGCGCACGCGTGGCTTACCGATCCCGCAACAGTGCGCTGGGCGGTCGTGGCTCTCGAGGTTTGGCACACCACGCCCTTCGTCGCACTGCTATGTCTTGCCGGTCTCGCCGGAATGTCACCCGATCCGCTCGAAGCCTCCATGGTGGACGGGGCCAACGCCTGGCAGCGCTTTGTTCACATCGTCCTACCAGACCTGCTCCCGATCCTCGGCGCTGTGCTCGTGCTTCGAGCCATGGACGCAATCCAGCTGTTCGATGAGGTCTACGTACTCACCGGCGGTGGCCCTGGACGGCTCACCTCGGTCATCAACCTGTACCTCTACCAATTCGGATTCAGACAGTTCCAAATCGGGCAGACCTCCGCTGCCGTCACTGTCATCGTGGTGTTCCTTGCGGCGCTCGCGCTCATTGCATTTTCGATCATGCGTAGCCGTAGCCGTTCGCGCGAGAGGAACTCCGGCCTTGGTTAAGGGACTCGCGCACGTAGGCAATTTCATTATCGCGATCGCGCTCATTGTGGTCAGCATCTATCCGGTCGCCTGGCTGATCGTCGTGTCGTTGCAAAGCGACAGCAGCGCATACCAATCACCAACCAACTGGATTTTTGTTCCCCAGTTCGGCACCTACGGGAAGCTGTTCGCCGACCCGAGCTTCCTTGCGTCGTTGGCAAACAGCGTGCAACTCGCCGTTATCGCGACGGCGCTATGCGTACTGTTCGGCGCGATGGGTGGCTACGCATTGTCGCGGTACAAGGTGCCGGGTGCGACTGGCCTGACATTCATGTTCGCGCTGAGCCGTCTCGTCCCAACTTTCGCGATCGTCGTGCCGACCTTCTACATCTACCGGCAGCTCAATCTGCTGGACACGATGGCGGGCCTCGTGCTCGCCCTGGTCGCCTTTCAAGTCCCGCTTTCGGCTTTGATCATGTACCGCATCTTCGGCGGCATTCCGCAATCGTTGGACGAAGCGGCGCGCATTGACGGCGCAGGCTTCCTAAGAATTCTGTGGCAAGTCATCTTGCCAGTAGCCCGACCGGGGCTTGCGGCAAGTGCAGTCGTGACATTCGTGCTGATTTGGAACGAGTTCCTATTCGTGCTTGTTCTCGCAGGCAACCAGGTAGTGACGATTCCAGTCACCATAGCCGGATTCCAAACGGACAAACAGGTCCTGTGGAGTTCCATCGCCGCCACCAGCGTCATCTCACTAATACCGATCCTCCTCCTCATCGCCTTCGCTCAACGCCACCTTCTTTCGGGGCTGGGCATGGGTGCCGTCCGCGAATAAGCAGAACACGGAGTCAGCCATGAACGCAGCCATCATCACTGCGCCACGACGAAGTCGATCTCACGATCTTCGGAACGCTCGGCGACCGAGCACGAGCGAGACGATCCAGACCGGGCTGATGTTGGCAACCCGGGCGACGTCCTCGTCCGAAGCGGAGTGACAACAAAAAGCGCAAGCGCAAACTGCGTACACGGGACACCGGTGTGCATGGAGCTTCCCGGTAACGTCGCGATCTCGAATGTCCTCGATTGGACCAACACTGCTCGAGCGGACAGAACTCCACGTTCGTTTTAGATGAGCCAACAGAAAAGGAAGAACACATGGATCTACAACTCGCCGAAGGCATTGCGGTGGTAACAGGTGCCGGATCAGGTATCGGAAGAGCGACGGCGAAATATCTCGCCGCCGAAGGTGTCAAAGTCGTTCTACTTGACATCGATTTGGAAGCTGCGGAACAGAACGCTCGCGAGATCTCGACCGAGGGAGGTCAAGCGGCGGCGATCCGGGTTGACCTTAGCGATGAGAATTCGACCGGGGAGGCCATTGCCGAAGCGGCAGCCACGTTTGGCGGTATCGACTATCTCGTACTCTGCGCTGGTATTTCGACGCTGTTCGGGAAAGGAGTCGACGAAATCGGCGCAGCTGCGTGGGACCGAGAATTCGGAGTGAACGTCCGCGGTCAATGGCTTCCAGTCAAATTCGCGCTGCCCAGTCTTCGCGCGAGCTCGCGGGCGGCAGCAATTTCGATCGTCGCGTCCGACTCGGCACTATTTGCTGCCCCACTCAATACGGCGTACGAGGCTACTAAGGGAGCAGTCCTGATGCTCACCAAAGGGTTGGCTGTAGACCTTCGCCCCGACAACATCCGCGTGAACTGCGTTTGCCCTAGCGTCGTCGACACGCCCCAGTCGAGAGCTGCGCTCGGCATCGTCGAGGGGGGCTATGCAAACGTGGACTACCCAGTGCACTCGCCGGAGGACATTGCCCGGTATCTGACTTTGCTCATTTCTCCTGTCACCGCAACGATCAATGGACATCCGCTTGTAGCCGATTTCGGATATAGCGCACAATCCAATTTCCCCGCGTGAAGCCGCGCAGTATCGACACGCTGGCGCGTAGGCGCGATTGATGCAGATAGTCACCGGATTTCAGAAGCGATACGACTGGGGTTCTCACCATGCGATCCAGGAATTCCTCGCTGAGGGAGATCAATCGGTTCCGCTGGCGGAGGTGTGGTACGGCGCACACCCCGCCGGCCCCTCCACACTGCCCGATGGCACGAGACTCGGCGAGGCGATAGCGGGTAGCCCGCAGGAGGTTCTCGGCCCGAATCACAGAAGGCGATTTGGCGACAGGCTACCGTTCCTGATGAAACTTCTCGCACCTGGTCGCGCCGTCTCCATACAGGTGCATCCCAACGGGGTACGAGCGCGGCAACGCTTCCGCAACAACGGTGATCGGGCGCAGTCTGCTTCTACGTTCGTCGACCCGTACCACAAGCCGGAAATGGTCCTCGCAATCGGGGAGTTTGATGGGCTGGTCGGGCTGCGGCCTTTACAGGAGGCTCGCGAACTGCTGGCGAGACTGGACGAGCCGTTGCTGGCATCGGCCGAGGTCGCTCTCAGGAACACCGATCCGGACGCGGGCCTTCGTGCCGCATTCGCCTCGCTTGCGCGAGTGAATGCCCACGATGTGGAGACCATTGCGGGTCGGATGGCCGGAAGAGTGGCTGAGCACGAGGCGTTCGACACATTCAGACAACTGATCGCTCAGTATCCGGGGGATGCAGGGGCGCTTGTGTCTCTTCTCCTCACGCGAGTGCACCTTCGTGACGGCGAGGCAGTTTTCGTTGACTCGGGAGTTCCGCACGCATATCTCTCGGGTCTCGCAGTCGAGATCATGGCCAGCTCCGACAATGTCTTCCGTGCTGGCCTCACGTCGAAGGCCGTGGACGTCCCCGAAGTCCTAGCTAACCTCATAACCCACCCGGCCGAGATATTGAGAGGCCGGGGAACGTCAGTGATCTTTGCGCCAAAAGTGGAAGAGTTCCAACTCATGTCCCACCTGGGTGGAGTTAGTTTCAGCGAGTCGCGAGGACCCCAATTGGTTCTCGCGCTCTCGGCCGGAGTCTCGATCGGGACAGCGAAACAAACGATCACTTTGCTCAAGGGGCAGTGCGCATTGATGACTAACGCGGACGGGCCATTCACCGTACGCGGCGATCGAGCCGTCATCGCATCAACGGGAGTAGAGCGCAACAACAACGACCCCGGGGGACAGAACGGGTAACCCCATGATCGCGACTCTGGTCCGACGCAGGGGGCAGGTTCGCCGGCGGGTCGATCAGATTGGAGTAACCGATGACTCTCTGACTTCCGGAGGAGCGCGGTCACTATGCCCACGCTGGCCACAAGCTGCAGGTAGGGACGAAGGGAGTGTCCAGGTACGTCGTCGACGCAGGTGACTCGCAGGGTTTTATCCATGCCAAGCGTAACCCGCGGCTCGTATCCGTCTCGCGAGGGCTTTGGAATCGACGTTCTTGTGCGCGGCAATTACAAAGGGCACCAGGGTTCTTTTCGGCTGGTGATTGTTCGGGATCATTCCTTCCTGGTCAAGCCACACGAAATTTTTCGACCAAACCGCTTCGCTTTTAAGTCGAAGATTTTCGTTCTTCGGGCTTGACCATTCCCTCGTGATCCCGAATTTCGGCAGGTGCCGAAAGGCACTGAGGTTCTGAGAGGGACGTGACCCCCACGTTCCCGGGAGCCTCCGTCTGAAATCAGAGGGAGCAACACGAAATGAGCAACACAGAAACCGGGACCAGCATCCGCGTCCAGTACGTCGACCCCCGCGAGGTCGTGATCAAGGCGAACGTCCGCACGGACGTGAACCTGACCCGCGAATTCGTTGCCAGCATCAAACGTCACGGCGTCATCGTCCCGGTGATCGGCCACCCGGGTGAGGAGGGGCGGGTGACGGTCGAGGAGGGCCAGCGCCGCATCCTCGGAGCGATTGAGGCGGAACGGTTCGAGGTTCCCGCCTACATCGTCCCGGCCTCTGACACGGAGGCGATCCGCATCATCCGCCAGTTGATCGCCAACGACCAGCGCGCCGAACTGACCGATGGGGAGCGTGCGGCGGCGTGGAAGCAGTTGGAGTTGGATGGTCTGTCCGTGACGGCAATCGCCAGGGAGTTGAGCGAGAAGCCGAAGCGGGTCAAGGCCGGTCTTGCTGTGGTCGACAGCGAGGTCGCGACAAACGCGGTGGCCGAGCATCAGTTGACGCTGGATCAGGCGCTCGTGCTGATTGAGTTCGAGGACGACCCGAAACTCGTGAAGGCTTTGCAGGAGACGGCGCGGAAGAATCCGGACGGGTTCGCCCACTACGCCCAGAGGCTGCGCGACCAGCGTGACACCGAGCGGCAGATTGCAAGCCTGATCGAGGGATTCGACAAGCGGGGAATCCGGGTGATCGACTGGCCCAGCTGGGACGACAAAACCGTCGCAGCCGTCGAGGACTTGCAGGACGCTGACGGGAAACTGCTGACTATCGACGGTGACGACAGCTACGAGGGGCGCCCCGGCCATGCGGTCGCGGTGCGGGAGTCGTGGCGGGGCGTCGAGTTCGGCCACTTCGTCACCGACTTCAAAACCCACGGACTGCGCAAGCCCTCAGCGTCCGGAGCGCCGGTCGGGAAGTGGACGGACGCGGAGAAGGCCGAGCGCCGCACCCTGATCGCCAACAACAAGGCGTGGGGCAGCGCGGAGGTTGTCCGGAGGGAATGGCTCGCGTCGTTTCTTTCCCGCCGCACACTGCCGAAGAACGCCCTCTCGTTCGCCGCGAGGGTACTTGTGGAGAACACCGGGCAGGTGCGTTCCGCGCTGGATGATCACCACGGGTTGGCGCTGGAACTGTTCGGCTACGAGTACAAGTGGGGCACCACCAACCCGCTGGTAACCCTGATCGAGCACAACCCCGCCAAGACTACAACGGTTCTGTTGGCGGTCGCGGTTGCGGCGATGGAGGGTAATACGAGCAAGAGCACGTGGCGCAGCCCCGACGCCGACGATGTGTTCTACTTCACAACCCTTCAAGGGTGGGGCTACACCTTATCTGAGGTAGAAAACCTCGTTCTCGGCATCACGCCCATCGCTGTCGATGCCGACGAGGAGCCAGCCCAGACGCCCGCAGAAGGAGAATCCGGAGTTGAGGGAGAGGCAGACGAAAGTGCCACTCGTGAGACCGAGCCAGAGGAGGTTCAGGCTGGCGACGGGCCGGAGCAGGTCGAGGAAACCCCGTCGGAGTTCGGCGACGAATAAGGGAACCGGGTGCCGCCCCGCGAAGAGCGGCACCCCTGACCCGGAAAGGAGAACCCAGACCATGACTACCGCACTCATGCGGACGGTCGAGCAAGGCCGCGACGCCCGCCTGTCCCGGATCGCCTTGGCGCTGTTCAGCGAGCCTGGCGAGACGATAGTCGGAACCCTGATTGCCCAATACGGCCCGACCACGACCGCACGCATTGCGCTCGGCTTGGAGGAAGGCAGTTCCAATGATGCCGACATGATCGCTGTGTTCCGGCAGCGTGTCACACCACGCGTGAACGATGTTGAACTCGAGCGCGCCCACCAGGCAACGGAAACGATCGGGGCGAGTGTGTTGATCCCCGGCGATCCCGAGTGGCCGGGAGCGCTCTCCGATCTGGGCGTGCATCAACCCATCGCGCTTTGGACGAGGGGTCGTGCTGAATTGCTCGCGGGGCCGCTGACGAACCGTGTTGCGATCGTCGGGTCACGCGCAGCCACCGACTATGGGGAGCACGTGACGATGGAGATTGCGGCGGCTCTCAGCGAGCGCGGGCGCACCATCGTGTCGGGTGCTGCCTATGGCATTGACGCAATCGCACACCGTGCAACACTCGCCGCTGGTGGGCACGCTGTCGCAATTCTTGCCGGGGGAGTGGACCGCTTCTACCCCGCTGGGAACGACGCACTCCTGCAACGTATCGCGGAGTCCGGGCTGATCGTGTCGGAGTTGCCACCGGGAGCCTCACCCACGAAGTGGAGGTTTCTGCAACGCAACAGACTGGTCGCCGCCGTCAGCGCCGTAACCGTCGTCATTGAGGCCGGGTACCGCTCGGGATCGCTGAACACTGCGGGCCACGCCCACGGCCTCGGCCGACCTGTCGGCGCGGTTCCCGGCCCGGTGACCAGCGCAGCCAGCGCTGGCTGTCATCGTCTCATCCGCGAACACGTCGCAGAACTTGTCACGAACGCGGACGAGATCGACCAACTCATCATCACCGCATAGGACCAGGTCCACCACCGAAGAGGGATGCCACCACATAGTGGCATCCCTCTTTCGCGTTCTTCAATGTACGGCGAACATCGTCGGGTCTCCGGCCATCGACTCTCCTCCGCTCCCGTTCTATAGCAGCCTGTCTCCATCTCCATCAGATCTCGCTCAGATCGGAACACACCTCTTGCAGTCCAGGCCCGGCTCCCATTTCGGGAGACCGGAGACGCACCTTCGTTCAGGTCGAACGACACGAATCTGAGGTGATCGCGTGACGGTGTCAATGCGTGTCATGTCCGCGGGTGACGGATACCGCTACCTTCTGAAAACTGTCGCCGCAGGCGACGGAAACCGTAGTCTCACGACTGCTCTGACGCGGTACTACCAAGAGAAGGGGACGCCACCCGGTTTCTGGCTCGGGTCCGGCATTGCCGGACTCCGTCATGGGGAATTGGTGCCGGGTGCCGAGGTGACTGAGTCGCAGCTTCAGCTTCTCCTCGGCTTGGGGTGCGACCCGGTGACGGGCGAGCCGTTGGGGAAAGCGTGGCCGACTTTCAAGACAGCGGCCGAGCGAATCGAGGCCCGCATCAGAAACCTGCCCGCGGAGTTGAATGTTGCGCAGCGGGCGGAAGCCATCACCGCCATCGAGAACGAGGAGCGAGCCCGCACGAGGCGGCGCGCTGTTGCCGGGTTCGATCTCACCTTCTCTGTCCCGAAGAGCGTGAGCACCTTGTGGGCCGTTGCGGACGGGGGCACGCAATCCCTCATCGTGCAAGCGCACCACAACGCCGTTGCAGAGATCCTCGATCTGATGGAACGCGACGTTGCAATGACTCGCGTCGGTGCGGATGCCGGCAACGGCTCGGTCGCGCAAGTCGAGGTTCGCGGACTGGTTGCAACAGCGTATGACCATTACGACTCCCGCGCATCGGACCCGCAATTGCACACCCATGTGGTGATTGCGAACAAGGTGCAGGGCGCACACGACGGGAAGTGGCGCACCCTCGACGGACGGCCGATGCACGCCGCCGTGGTCGCCCTGTCAGAGCACTACAACGCGATCCTCGCCGACCATCTCGCCCGCGACCTCGGCATCGGATGGGAGTCACGGGAACGCGGCGAACGCCGCAACCCCGCGTTCGAAATCATCGGCGTGAGGGACGATCTGATCGGCGCGTTCTCTTCCCGCTCCCGCAACATCGAGGTCGCCGCCGACACCCTAATCGCCGACTACGTCGAGAAACACGGGCGTCAACCATCTGCGAGAACAATCCTTCGACTCCGCGCCGAAGCGACCCTCTCGACCCGACCAGAGAAGACGATCCACTCCCTGGCGGACCTGACCGACGAATGGCGCAGCCGCGCCAACACGATCCTCGGAGAAGACAGCACCACATGGGCGACCAACCTCCTCGCCCGAAGCAGTCAACCAGCCCTACTACGCGCCGACGATGTGCCCCTGGATGTGGCGGAACAGATCGGCAGCACGGTCGTCGAGGTAGTGGGGTCGAAGCGGTCGACCTGGCGCAGGTGGAACCTGCACGCGGAAGCGTCGCGTCAGCTGATGGGCGTTCGCTTCGTGTCAACCGTCGATCGGGAAGCGGTGTTGGGGTTGATCGTGGATGCCGCAGAGCATGGGTCTTTGCGACTCACTCCGCCGGAGCTCGCCTCATCGCCGGCGGAGTTCCGACGCGGCGACGGATCCAGCACGTTCCGTCCCAAACACGGTGCCCTGTTCTCCTCCGCCGAACTGCTCGCCGCGGAAGACCGCCTCCTCGCCCTCGCCCACAGGACGAACGCCCCGACGCTTGATCTCGAGTCGGTGGAGCGGGAGACGAGCAGAACGGATGCCCGCGGAATCTCCCTATCGGAGGACCAGTTGGCCGCTGTCGCCCACGTCGCGGTCTCTGGGCGAACCGTTGACGTTCTCGTCGGTCCTGCCGGGACCGGGAAGACCACGACTTTGCACGCTCTCCGGAAGGCGTGGGAATCCGAGCACGGTCGAGGATCCGTGATCGGACTCGCGCCGTCCGCTGCCGCCGCACAGGTCCTCGCCGACGAACTCGACATCGCAACCGAGAACACCGCCAAATGGGTCCACGCCCATCAGCACAACGGGTGGACGTTCGAGGCAGAGCAACTGGTGATCATCGACGAGGCATCCCTCGCCGGCACATTCACCCTCGACACCATCGCCTCGCACGCCGCCAGCGTCGGGGCGAAACTATTGCTGGTTGGGGACTGGGCACAGTTGTCCGCGGTGGAAACCGGGGGAGCGTTCGCGATGGTCGCCCGCGACATGGAACCAGCCGCCGAACTGCTCGACGTCCGCCGGTTCCGCAACGAGTGGGAGAAGAACGCGAGTCTCCAACTTCGCCTTGGCGACACCACCATCATCGATACCTACCTCCAACGTCGGCGCATCGCTGAAGGCCCTCTGGACGGCATGCTCGACGCCGCATACACGGCCTGGCAACAGGACCTTGCCGCAGGGAAAGCCTCGGTGATGATCGCCGAGACCAACGAGACCGTCACCGCCCTCAACGAACGAGCCCGCCTGGACCGCATCATCACCGGTCAAGTCAAGGCAGCCGGTGCCATCACCCTTCACGACGAGACCGAAGCCAGCTCCGGCGATCTTGTCATCACCAGAAAGAATGACCGCACCCTCACCACCGGCACCGGGTGGGTGAAGAACGGCGACCGCTGGACCATCACCGCCACCCACAACGACGGCTCCATCACCGTGCGGCGCCCCGGAAGACGCACGGGTGCTTCGATCAGGCTGCCCGCGACCTACGTTGCCGAGAACGTGGAACTCGCCTACGCGGTTACCGCCCACCGGGCACAGGGCTCAACCGTGGACACCGCGCACGCGATTGTCCACTCCACCCAGATGACCCGCGAAACCTTTTACGTATCCATGACCCGTGGACGCGACGCGAACGCCGCCTACGTCGCCACCGACCAGACCCAACTCGAGGAACACCAACTACTCCCCGACAGCGACGTCACAGCCACGACCATCCTCGCCGCGGTCCTCAACCACGAGGGGGCGGAGAAGAGCGCGCACGAAACCATCACGATCGAACAGAACACCTGGGCAGGGATCGGACAGCTCGCAGCAGAGTACGAGACGATCGCTCAAACCGCCCAGTACGAGCGGTGGGTGAGCCTTCTCGAACACACGATCCTTACTCCGGGACAGGTCGATCAGATCATCGAATCGGAGTCGTTCGGCCCCCTCATGGCTGAGTTGCGTCGCGCCGAAGCCACCCAACGCAACGTCGACCTTCTCCTCCCACGACTGATCGCCGCTCGGGGCCTCGATGACGCAGACGACCTGGGCGCGGTCATCCGACAACGCATCCAACACGCCACCGCAAACCAAACCGGGAGCACCCGCAGACGCGGCAGCTCGCCACTGATCGTTGGCCTCATCCCGGAAGCCACCGGACAGATGACCATCGAGATGCGTGCCGCACTGAACGAACGCAAAGCCCTGATCGAGAAGCGCGCGATGACCATCGCCGAAACTGACACCACGGCCGGCGTCCCGTGGACGGTGACGCTCGGCCCGGCTCCGGCAGGGGAGAAGCAGCGTCAGCAATGGCTTCGACAGGTGCGTGTGATCGCGGCATACCGAGACCGCTATCAAATCACCGACCCGAAGCCGCTCGGCGGCGAACCAAGCCCGCAGTCACGACTCGACCACGCCCGCGCGCAGGCAGCCATCCGGACCGCGCAGCGGATCGCCAAGGACGGTCCCGCCGCACACGAGCCGAGCAGATCAGCAACAGAGCGGACGTCGCCGTCGCTGTGAGCGGCGCAGTGTTCACCCTGTTGCTCGTCTGAGCGGAGGGGTAAAATCCATTCTGGTAGCAATCCATATGAGTCGACCCAGCACTTCAGCCTGGGCGACGCTTCTCCCACCTGGGTGCCTAACGAAACCGCCACTACCACCGGCCAACAACCGCGACCGTTAGGACACCACCGTGCTTCTCTATCTCTTCATGCGCGCCGCCATCGGGCTCCACAACCTGCTCCAATACGCTCCCACCAACCTGCTCCTGCGCTGGCTGCGCTCCCGCCGCGGGCTGAAATGGGGGATCCCATTCATGCTCCTGGGCGCCACCTATCTGTTGACCGCCGCACTTCTGGCCACCTGGCTGCAACACGGCGGTCCCAGCTGGCTCAACCTCCTTGTCGCCCTCGGGATCTGGAACGGACTCAAGTTCCTCGCCTTCGGCCCGATCAGCCTCATACGGCTCGGCGTGATTCGATTGCGGGAATCGCGACAGCGCAAGCAATCGTCCTCGGCCCACTTGACCGTCTAGCGATCCCCACCCGCCGGATGCCAATGGACGCCACGGTACTTGCTCGGATCGTCAAGGAAATCTTCTATCCTGGCTACCCGTTCACCCCGGTCGGTCGAGTTCTCCAAGTTCACTAATTCGCCAGTATCCGGGTGCACTGCGATCGCCCGATAGAACACCGCGCTGCTACGGCCAATGGTGTGCTCGGCAACCCAGCCAACGATCCTCCCGTCCCGGCTGACCTCCCACTCGGGCCGGTCACCCCTCCGCTTCGGAATCATGAAACGCAACTCAACCATCTCGCACCCTCAGTCGTACATCCGAAGGAGAATCCACTCGCACCGGCTGGCGACATAGCGGACATCGAAGACCAAACTTCGGCCGTCATCATCCGTACCTTGAAGTCGCCATCCGGGGTGAACTGTCGGGGGATGCATCGCGACGAACTCGTAATCCGACTCAAGCAACGCAGGAGTGTCAGTGCCTTTGAATCGTCGCTCGTCCCAAAAAAGCCCTTCCGGGACACCCCGCTCGTTCGTCCACACCGCAATACTCGCCATGATCGTCGTCATCATGATCACCTCAGAAACAATCGAACATATATTCGATTGAACGAGAGTAGCCAAGGTTCGCGCGACACGCTAGTAAAGGTTCTGCAATAGCGAATGATGCTAAATTCTCAGGCCCGCTCACGGAGCGCCCGCTGCTGCTCGGCGAGGGCTTCCTGTCATGCTCGAGTTCATGAACTTGAACCGAAACCCGGACTACCTTCGTTCGCTCATTAACGCGGTCGAACAGTTCAAGACAGCCCTCGCGGAGTTCCTCGAACTCCAAGTAGAAACGAAGGATGCCGGATTCGGGCGAGGGCTCCTGCCTGCGGTGGTGCCGCGAGACGATGCCGACCCGGCGGATGTAGCAACGCGTCGCTCAGCCGTCGACCAAGCGGCCGGGGCGGCAGCCAACGCCACACTGCTGACGGGCATCAAGATCGGCGTTGCAGGGATCGGCGAAATCGACCCGATCGCAGCTTGGTCCACCATCGCCGACCCGAAACCCCTCCTCGAACCACCCAATGTCATTTCCGCTGCCGACAGCACGATCGGCCGGCTCCAGGCGCTCATCAGTCAAGCCGAAGCCGCAGCGCCTCCAACCACAGGCGTGGAAGCAATGCACCCGCTGGTGTGGGGCGCGGCCCGCAAGCTGTGGCTCGACGAGCACTTCCAGCAAGCGGTCGCAGCTGCAGCAGAGGCGGTGGTCGGGCAAGTGAAGGCCCTGACGCGGCGCAATGACATTGCGGAAACAGCGTTATGGCAGGAAGCATTCTCTAACGCCGAACCCACACCCGGGAAGCCGCGGTTGCGCTGGCCCGGCGAGCCGAACGACCGCGCAGTCAAGACCATGAATGACGGGCTGAGACAGTTCGCTCCCGGCGTCCAAATGACGATTCGCAACTCAGCCGCGCACGGCGAACAAGAGATGGAGCCGCAGGACGCACTGGAAAGGCTGGCTACTCTGAGCTTGCTCGCCCGATGGATGGAGCGTTGCGACCTCGTGACAGCTAGCTGACGATCACGATGCAGTGAACGCCCACCGAGCCGCAAGAGCGGAGAGAGTTATTCCGGAGGGTGTAGGTGATAGTGGAGTTTGATTGAGAAGGGCGGCGCACCGCCCGGTCCGCTTCGCAGTGCGTCGTCCTCTCTACGCATCATGCGGACTGGCTGGCCGTTAGCGTGAGCAGGTGACGATCTTCACTAACAGGGCTCGCTCGGACAGGTCGCCGAGGAAGGCGAACGAGACAACGTTCAGCTTCCTGGATCGCACAGGCTCGGCTTATTTCGCGCCCATACGGGACTTGCTCGAAAAGTGGGTTGATGACATCCCAGCCGAGCATCGTGCCGGAATCGTTGGCAACCTCACGAGCGGCGACGACAAGTTCGAGAGCGCCTTTTGGGAGTTATACCTGTACGCCGCCGCGACTGGTACCGGTGACCGTGTTGAGATTCATCCTGACGTTCCCGGCACGTCTAAGCATCCAGACTTTCTGGTGCATGCCGCGACTTCGTACTACTTAGAAGCGATCTCAGTCGGCCGTTCGCCAGAACACGTCGCTACCGAAAAACGATTGCGAGATGTCGAGGCGGTCCTCGACCAAGTCCGCGTCGCCGGGATCACCTTGATGTTCGAGTATCACCGGGTCGGCGCCAAGCCGATTCGTGCCGCCAAGTTAAGGGACCGGCTCGTCCGATGGATCGACTCGCTGGACACGTCAGCGTTGGGTTGGCGGAGTGATGCCTTTGAACTCCACGCATTCCGTCCATCCTTCCGTTTCGAGGATGACGGTTGGGCGCTGTCTTTCGAGGCTTTGCCGACGAAGGGCAGATCGCCGCTGATCGGGATTCGCGGAGAGGGACGGGCTAAGGGGGTAGATAACACCACCGGCCTCGGACGAGCTCTTGACTCGAAGGCGAACAAATACGGAACGCAGCTGCCGCACCCCTTGGTGACCGCTGTACTTAGCAACACGGAGTTCCCAACGCGTGACTACGACGTGTCCGCCGCCTTGTACGGCCTCAGCGCATCACCACCCGCTAGTGTCGAGGATCCGGCAGACCTTCACACCGACGGGCATTGGCGTACGAAGAATGGTTGGCGACGTTCTCACAACCCGAACGTGATCGTCGCTGCCGGTCTGACGCTCCACAACTTGGCTTCGGTGACGCCGGCCTTGTGGACTACCTTGGACCCGTCGGCGGCTATCGTCGCCGACATCGTGTGGGCAGACCCCGTAAACGTCTGCGGGCGTGACCCGCAATCGCTGGGTCGTCCTCCGGCATTCGACGCCCTTGGCATTGACGCGTCCTGGTGCTCCGGCAGGCCCGACTTCGATAGCTGACGAACGATGTCCCGCTGACCCTCAGGTAGACGGCACCGCCGTTGTGGTGCGTGCTCGCAGAACGGTTCTAGAAAACGACCTAAGACCCCAGCCCGTACGACACACTTGGATTGACGGCAGGCTCCGCGCTTGCGTTCACTAGACGAGGAGGCGATATGGCATTCGTGCGAACGGCAGCGAGTTCTGCGAGCTACTCGTCACCGGGCGAGCTGTATAGAGACCTTCCTCGCCGTCCAGGAGCTGTGCCTGGGCTCTGGGCGCATCAGTCTGAGATGCTCCAGACCTTCACGGCACAGTCGAACGCCTCG
Organism: Lacisediminihabitans profunda; assembly: GCF_008040105.1. Classification (GTDB taxonomy): domain Bacteria; phylum Actinomycetota; class Actinomycetes; order Actinomycetales; family Microbacteriaceae; genus Lacisediminihabitans; species Lacisediminihabitans profunda. Next base: position 145,003 of record NZ_VRMG01000008.1, on the reverse strand, counting down.
GATGTTGCGTTGGAGCTTCCCACCGGAACTGGGAAGACTGTGACCGGTTTGCTGATCGCTGAGTGGACGCGTCGTAGCCGCAAAGCGCGAGTTATTTACGCATGCCCCACACAGCAGCTTGCTCGACAGGTTGCGGCGTCGGCATACCGCGAAGGGATCGATACAGCTGTTCTCGTCGGGCGCCATGCGGAATGGCCCGTCGCCGCGCACGCGTCCTACGACGCCGCGGACGCGATCGCCGTCACGACCTACAGCAGCATCTTCAACAGCAACCCGCACCTGGCAGACGCTGACCTGATTTTGTTCGATGATGCGCATGCCGGCGAGCAATACGTCGGCGAAGCATATGGCGTCGATTTGGGGCGATGGAAGGCTCCCAATGAATACGCCGCGGCGCTTGAGGCGATCGCACCGGCACTCGATGGCGTCTTTCTCGAACGATTGCGCAGTGACCAACCTGACCCTGGAATCAGCGGCGACGTGCGCCTCGTGATCCCTCTCCGGCAAGCGGGCATGACCGCGAATCTCGACGCTGTGCTTAGTTCATTCGCCTCTCCGCACAGCTATCGTTACTCGATGATCCGCGCGGGTCTGGCCTCGTGCCTGGTCTACGTCGCCTACTCCGGAATCTTGATCCGCCCGTATGTCCCGCCGACATACCAGAACCCTCTCTTTACTGGTGCCCGCCAGCGGGTCTACCTGTCAGCCACTCTTGGAGAAGGCGGAGAACTCGAACGGGCATTCGGGCGGGCAGGAATGCTGCGTCTCGCGCAACCCAGCACCGCCCCACGCTACGGGCGGCGATTCTTCGTGTTCCCCGAGTTCGTCGAGAACGTGGATGTCGGAGAACTGAGCCGAGCCGTCGTGGAAGAGGCCGGCAAAGCACTCGTCTTGGCCCCACGGACAGAGGTTGCGATGGCCGACGCCAAAGAACTCGCCCAGCCGGGCTGGCCAGTCTGGGGCGTCGACCAGGTCAGCGACAGCATGGCTCCGTTCGCGGCCCTGGAACATGGTGTGTGCGGATTGGCGGCGCGGTACGACGGGCTGGATCTTCCCGGAGATGCCTGCCGCCTGGTTGGCCTCGATGGCGTGCCCGATCAGGACAACCTCCAAGAGCGATTCCTCCAATCCCGCGCACGCGCTGGAGCGGCATTGGCAGCTCGCGTGCGCACTCGTGTAGTGCAGGGCGCTGGACGATGCACCCGAGGTCCCGAGGACACCGCCGTCGTCCTAGTCTTAGGCTCTGACCTCTCGCGCTATCTGACCCGACCCGAGGTTGTCGCGGCCCTTGATTCGGAGCTACAGGCCGAGATCCGATTCGGGCGTGAGAACTCGCAAGCTGGCTCTCCAGCAGATGTACTCACCAATGTGCGGGCCTTCCTCCACCAGGACACCGACGAAAGCTGGCGCATCAACGCGGAGCCAGCCCTCACCGACTACCGCCGCGAGATGGCACAACAGATGCCGGCCGGCACAGCCTCTCTTTCATCGTGCGTAGAGTACGAGATCCAGGCATGGGCCGCGGCCACGATCGGCGCGTGGGCGGAGGCGGCACAGCACGCTCACGAGGTCGCCCGCTTGGTCGGGGCCGGCGGCACGAGCACCGTCGGATATCGCGCGTTCTGGATCTACCTTCAGGCCGCCTGGGCAGACCAAGCCGCCGACCAGACCAACGACGCGTCGGGGCGCGCCGCAGCCGGCACCCTCGTCCGACTCGCCGAGCAAGTCATGGGGCTCGGATCGTGGGTACGACAAATGGCGCCGTTCCCTGCCATGCAACGCTCGGCGCTCAACTCCGTCGATGCCTACGCCGTCAACGTGGTGGCGGCTGAACTAGAAGCCGGCGTCAATCAGGGAAAGATCCATCGCCGTCTCGGCGAGATCCATGCAGGCCTTCAAGAGCGCAAACCGAGCTTGTATGAACCTGCGTTGACGAAGTTGGGGACACTGGTCGGCGCAACGGCTGAAAAGCCGGCGGGCACGGGGCGTTGCGACTCAACATGGTGCTGGGATAACGAACTCTGGCTCGCACTGGAGGCCAAGAGCGATCACGAACCGACCGGGGTCGTACCGCATAAGGACATTCGTCAGGCCAACGATCAACTCCGACTGCTGGCCGCGGACAGAGGTGTCGAAATGTCGCCCGTCGACAGCGCCACCATCGTCATCTCCCCTAAGCCCGGCGTGCATGATGATGGCATCAAGGGAGCCGAATCCCATGTTCATCTCGTCCCACCGTCAATCCTCTCCGAGTTGGCCTACGACGTCGGATCGGCTTGGGATGAACTGCTCACGAAGAGCGCTGGACGATCCGCCTCGGAATTGAGGCAGCTCGTCGGTGGCACCTTCAACAGTCGAGGCGTGCTGCCGTCACAGATCCACGAGCGCCTTACGTTCGACCCCGTTGGCGAGAAGAACGAGTCACAGGCGTGACAGCCGCAAAACACCCGCCCTTCCCATCCGGCGCACTCGAGCAAACCTGCAAGCTGATCGGTGATCTCTATAGCGGCTCGGAACTCACCCGCATCATGGCTGAGATCCCATTGAAGAACGATCCTGGCGAAGGAAACACAAAGTGGCGCAGGCTTGCCTTCGCTGTGAGCAGCAACCAGGCCGCCACGGGTTCCGGGAACGCTCTGATCGCGCTCATCACTGCGTCGATGCGCCCAGACCGCATCTTCGATCGAGCAGATGCCGCGCACCAATCACGCGACGAGCTCAACCAAGTCCTCTCGCTAGTCGGCCTTCGGGTCAGAGACGACGGCAAAGTCGCCCACACCACAAGAGCGCAGACAACCGACGAGGCGCGCGATCGCACGGAGCGCCTGCAAACTCTGTTGCGAAATCGAGGGGCACACCAAGAGGTTCTCGCGTACTGCCGCTCTGAGCTTCTCCGTAAGGATTATTACGAGGCAGTGTTCGAGGCGATCAAGGGGCTCGGGAGCAGGATGCGGCAGTTGACCGGTCTCGACGCGGACGGTTATGGCCTCGTCGAATCAGCCATGGCTGGCAGCTCGCCCATGCTCCGCATCAATGCCCTCCAAACGAGGACACAACGCGACGAACAGCTCGGTGTGGCGAACCTCGCGAAGGGGCTGTTCAGCGCATTCTGAAATCCCGCCGCACACGAGCCTCGCATCGAGTGGACGCTCACAGAGCAAGATGCCCTAGACGTCCTTGGGACACTCTCAATGATCCATCGGCGGATTGACCACGCTGTTCTTGCGCCGGACACCTAGAGTCGGGCGCGCCCTGCACCAGCTAGTCGCTCAGCTAGGCATGCCGAGCCTCCCTCGCAGAGACACGGCAGCCCACTAACCTCAGTTCTGTGGTGAACTTTGAGGTGGTGGCGGATGGGCGTACGACCAGTGTCTATCAAGATGCCGTTCGCCTCTTGCTTCTCATCGCTGCGGCAGCCGAGCCTCTTTCCGAGCCGATGCCGACAGACGCTCCGTCGGACGCAGTTGCGGTTCTTCACTCTCAAGTCTTGCTCCAGAAGCTCGACTTCTGGCTTCGCAATCCGGACTACCTCGCCGACGAGCTGATCTCGCGCTACGAGCGCGACAGCAACCCAGAGGATCTCGACCTAGCTCGCCACATCCTGGAGAGTGACGAGCCCGAGGTCCGTTCCTACCAGATGCTTCGCTATCTTTTCGGCGCGTACGAGCCACTCGATGAAGCGCTATCAGTGCTACGTACTCCTGGACTTGTGATCCGCCGGAAGCAAGGCAGCAACGGTCACATCACGCAGCATGACTACTACCTCACCTCCTCTGGCCGAACTGCAGCGCAGACGATCGTCGATACGGCACCGGACCTTTCTTACTACGTCGAGCGGTCGACGCTCGTGGCCGATCTTGCCGCAGGCCGGCGCGGCAGTGCACTGCGTGACATTCAGTACCTCCAGCCTGAGTACGCCGATGCCGCGCTCGGAACTCACATCGCAGGTATCGCAGCCCGCGCAAGACAACGACTTAAGGATGCGCTGGCGAGCGCAGAGGGCGGACAACAATAGTGAGCGAAGCAAGCACCACCCTCATCGAGCGGATCGCTTCCGCTGCCGAGTGCTCCCAGGAAATCGTCGAACAGACCCTCAACGACTACGGGTTGAATCTGACGACGAGCAACCGACGCCGGCGCAGCATTCGGCTAGATCGTCTAAGAGTCCGTGGCGACAAGGCCGGGGCAGTCGAAGCAGGTGCTTTCGACGAGACCTTTGACTTTGGACTCGGGGTCACGGTCATCGCAGCTGACAATCTCCGAGGCAAAACCAGCATCCTCGAAGTGCTCACGCTTGTCCTCAGAGGAGAGCCACGCAATCTACAAGCCGACGTACTGTCCTGGCTCAAAGAGGTCTCGCTTGACGTGCACATCAACGGTCAACCGATCGGATTCCGGCTCTCGCTGGACACGTCCGAGGTTACTGAAGGCCGCATCTTGGCGGGTACGATCGCAGATCTGGCAGCAAGCGATGACTCGATCGCAGCAGGCACGACCGAGCTGGCGAGCGCCCAGAGCAGCGACGAATGGGCCGAGCAAGTTGGCGCGTTCATGATGACCCAACTCGGGCTCGAAGAGATGCAAGTCTTCAATCGAGCACGCAACGACGACGAAGCCGGCATCATCAAGTCGCACGGCTGGCCCGCGTACTTCGGCGTCCTGTATCCGCCGTCCGGCGCAGATACGATCTTGCTCGGCAGCACGGCGGGTGATCAACTGCCCGTAAGAATGATGCAGGTCTTCCTCGACATGCCCGAGGCAACGCGCTCGATGCGGGTCAGGGCGCTCGCTCAGCGTCTCGACAGCGAGTTCAAGGCAGAACAACGCCGGGGTCGTGACACGAATACAGCCATCGCGAAACAACTTCAAGACGCACGGGACCGAAGCGCGAGTGCCGAGACCCGCCTCGAAGCTCTTAGCAATCAGATTCCAGCCGAAAGCCTGCAGGACTTGATCGGACTCGCCGCTGACGCAGGCGCTCGCGTCGCCGCTGCCAGACAGGCGGTGGAAGCAGCAGCCACTGCCTTCGGCGATGCGCAGATCGCCCGTGTTGCCGACGAAAAGGCCCTCAACGGTCTCCGCGAGTCGAAAGCGGCAAGCGCCCTGTTCCACGGCCTGAATCCGCAGTTCTGTCCCCGATGCGAGACCCCAATCAGCGCTCAGCGTCGCTCGCGAGAGCACGACGACCATCACTGCGCTGTCTGCGACACAACGCTTCACCTCGACGAAGAAGACGACTACGCCGAGCGCGAGACTCAAGCAATCGAAGCTCTCGCGGCGACGCGCGCAGCCGAGAAGGCCCTAGACGCGGCGAAGAATAAGTCGCACTACGACTTCAGCGCCGCGCAGGACGACCTCAACTCGGTTGACGGGCGGATCGCCCAAGCACAAAGCGTGCGACAAATGACCGAGCGGATCGAAGCAGAACACGAATTCGCCGCCGCCACGGCCGTCGTTGAAGCGCTCCAGGCGATGACTCCTGAAGAGGCCGAACCACCCGTATCTGTCGTCGTGCTCAGCGCCGCAAGCGAAATTCTCAAAGATGAGATCGCGCAGGTAAGCGCCGCGCTCTACTCCGATCTGAGCGATGCCACCCGCGACCTTGCCCTTGCCTTCGGAATTAGCGAGCTAGAGAGCATCAAGATCAAAGGCAACGGCAACATGGACGTCACCAAGGGTGGAGGCGCGCGGTCAAGCTTCAGCTCGCAGAGTCCGGGCGAACGCCTTCGTCTGCGCTACGCCCTCGTCGTCGCGCTGCTGCGCACAGCACGCACTCGCGATATCGCGGGACACCCAGGCCTCCTATTGCTCGACAGCCTCAAAGCCGAAGAAGTGCAGGACGACCACGCACAGACCCTCCTCCAAGGCTTGGTCACCGCTGCGGCCGAAGAACCTGGACTGCAAATCCTTGTGACGACAGCGGATAAGTCCCTCGCAGCAGCCGTGTCGGGGGTGTCCGGCACGATCGAGCCGAAACCAAACCGGACAACGCTCTTCTAAAGATCCAGCCAAATGACAGACATCCTGGGAGGTGACGGTGTCGATCGCTGAATACCTTGCCGAAGCGAAGACGGACCCCAGCGCCGTAACTCTGGATTCGCTCGGGACCGTTGCCGAAATAGCCGCCGAAGCCTCTGGGCTGGCTGCCGACCCCCTTGCTCCATACCTGGCGTATGCCTTTTGCTCGCAGCTACGAGACGGATTGTGGACGGACGAGCACGCCGAGGCGCTCCTGAGCTTTGCCGCGGGTCTGGCGCACCAGCACAGCTACCTTGCTCTGCGTGAAACAGCAGACATCTTGCTCGACGACGAGCGGGCCCTGAGTCTCGTGGCCGCCACACTGCACGACGCCTTACTTCCTGGAGAAGTGGCCATCGCGTCGAGTCCATTGCTCGCGGGACTGCAGCTCGATATCGCTCTCGAAGTAGCGGCCAAGACGACGGTTGCTCCGTACCGGCTTCTGGCGCTGCTCACGGGTCCAGTTCAGGACTACCCGGAAGACTTCAATGACCCTCTGGCCCGGGCACTTGGCGTTGCCGCGGACATCTGGACAACTCCCGCGGAGCGAGCACGCTTCGCTGGGGCGCTAGCCACGCTGGCTGAGCGAGGCAGTGAGGACGCCGCGTATGAGAGTGCTGTTGGGCAACTCCGAGATGCTCTGATGCAGACGGGCAAAGAAGAGCTTGTCGGCAAGATTCGCGATGCTCGGGACGGATTCGAGGCGATCGCTCGTCAGATCGAAGGACGGGAGGACGCCGCTGCGTTTGCGCAAACCTGCACCGCTCTCATCGCCTTCGACGAGGTAGACAAGACGACACTTTCCATGTCGGCGCAGGCAGCTCGAGCTATCGCAGATCAAAGGGCCCTGCTCACCTACGGCATGCACAGTCGACACCAGGCCACCGCGCGCCACAGTGCGCAACTGGCATGGATTTCCCTGGCATGGCAGCTGGAGACCGCCGCGACCGAGCTCGAAGAGGACGCGTTCCTCGACACCTGGGTCGCGGTCGACGCGATCATCAAGGTATACGAGGCTGACCGGCAGTTCACCAACCTCCGGACGGTGACCTCGATCATTCAGCCAAGGCTTGTGAACGAGATCGCTCAACGCGAAGCGATGGCACACCAGCTTGAGCGGGCCGTCACTATCGATAGGCGGCGAGATGAGCCTGAGCTCCCGCCAGAGATTTACGAACTCTTGGATCTCGTTCACCTCGGTCGCGCAGCCAGGCGCGAACCGAGTGACGCACCTGAGGAGTCATCTCCTAGTGAGCCATACCTCCGAGCGCTGTTGGGGCCGGCATCCACTTTGCTGGGTGACCTCGAAAGCCCTCATCGAGCGCGACTCGAGGAAGCAGCCCGTCAAACGTTCGTTGGCAGCTTTGCCGGTGATCGACCAACGAACGAGCTCATCGACCGCCTTTGCGCTGGCCTCGTAGCAAACCTCAGCGAGAACCCGGCTTTCGTAGGCATGGCAAAGGCAGACTTCTCACTTCTCGTCGTCAACACCGTTCGGTTTCTCGTCCACGTCGGGGATAACTCGCAGCCGTACACCGCGCGAATCCCTCAAGGCGGTGCTCCGCCGCTTGAAGCGGACATCCAGAACCATTTCCACGAGTTCCTCAATGCATCGGACCTGGCGGGCCGCGTTGGAAAGGAGCACTCGAACATTGCGGGTGGTCGCGCGGACGTCATTGCCACCTTCGACGGGGCGCGGCGGTACGTCACTGAGGTCAAGCGGGAACTCAGCAACGCGGCAAGAGCGAGCCTGGAGGCGGCGTATTTGGCTCAGGCTGTCGAATACCAATCGACGAACGAGCCTCTCGGGCAGCTGCTCGTGCTGGACCTCACCGACCACACGGACGGCACACCGCACATCAACGACTCGATATGGGTCGCCCACCGACGAGATGCAGCTGGCACGGTGACGAACAGCACGGTCGTTGCGGTCGTGCGTGGGAACAGGCCGACGCCTAGCGCGATGCGCTAACAACCCGGATGCGCGAATTCGGATCGCCTGCGTTGCCGCTGTCGTGCGAATGCGCGGACGCGCGGTAAAATTGTTGTAGGTACGTGGGGTGTACTTTCCATCGGGCGATGATGCGAAACAAAGCCCTACATGACGCGTGTTGGTCGACGGTTGGCTCACTCTGTGCCGTCGGTACGCTTGTTCGATGACCGGCACGTTCTCGTGGGTGGACCTCGCGGCTTTGGCCGTCGCGGTAGCTGCGCTCGGAGTCACCGTCGCGATCTTCCTTCTCGGCCGCCGTCTGTCATTCCGACAACAACGCGAGCGCGTTCGCGAGCTTGAAGCGAAGGCGTGGGAGGTCCTCGGCCCGATCCGTACGAAGGGTCTGAACAGCAAGATCATCGTGATGAATGTGGCTCGCTACAAGCGCGGTTACGACGGCAGCAACAATATGACGTGGCGAGGCTACGCCTTCACGGGGCCTGAGATTATCGAGATCGGCCACGGCGGGATCGAAGTGATCGTTAGGGGAGTCGAGAGCTACTTCGACGCGGAGAACCGACGCACCCTCGCCCGGACTTCCAACCCGGCACCGAACGTAATCGAGTGCGGACACATCCCTTGGACATGGATCGAAGACATTGCTCCTGACGGGGATGAGTTTGACGGCTCAGCGATCTTCTTCGTCCGCCACCGTGCTCCGGGGCGTCAACCGTACGACTACATCACCTACCGAGAAGGCAAGTCGGTGCCGTTCGGTCCGAACAATCGGGACTACTACCGGCCGGTTCCGGAGCTCGGGACGCGGCGAGCAGAGTCCTTTCCCGACTGGTGGCAATTCTCGAAGTCGCTGCGTCGGGACAAGAAACTGAGGGCAGAGACGAGGTGGCGCAATGTCCCCTGACGCTCAGGTGATTCCATTGACACTGCCGCTACTCGATGTACCTTTCGCCTTTTCTCTTGCTTCTTTCACCCGCGCGATTTTCGCTGACGCCAACTGAGTCTTTCTGGAGAGCGCGAGTGGAGCGCCGTCAGTCTTTCGGAGGGTGTCTCATCCAAACTCGCAAGACTTCGCCCACTTGGTCCCACGATGAAACGGGGCCCGAACCGTTAGCCTCGATGATCGTGAGTACGTTGTCCATATTTGGAGCCAACGGCAGGTCGACTGGTTTAGTGCTGCGTTCGAGCACGGCTGGATACGGATCGGGTAGCAGCTGTACGTAGGAGAGGACCTCGCTGGCAGGGAGGGTTGGTGCGGCGATTGCGAGTGCCTCAATTTTCGCGGAGGTCCGCACGCCGCTGGACTGAACTGCCTGGATTGTCTCGGGAGGCAGTGGGGTTGAGATGTCCAAGCTCCAGGAGACCAGCGCTTCCAGCACTTCCGGAGTGGCGTTTTGTGGCATCTGAGGCAAACCAAGTGCAATTTGGTTCTTGATCTCGTCGCCGACGTTTTCGCTTCGAATAAGTTGCTCGAGGACCGCGCTGCTCGGACTGAGCTGAGCGAAATATGTGGGCGCCTCCTTCGATCCAACGATGTAGGCCACCTGGGCCTCGGGCCTGTTTAGCGCGGCAAATGTACTTGGGTCGTCTTCAATAAGGCCCTCCTCGACGAGGGACTGAATAAGTTCGGGCTCCCTAGCCGAGATCTTGTTGATCGCGATGGGCGCTGCGGTCAGAGACTTCGCCAGCAGCAGACGAGCTTCAACGGTCAGCTGTTTCTCGTTGAGTAGTTGAGAAGCCAGGGTTTCTTGTTCCGTGGATTCCGCGCCTGCGGCGTCGATGGCACGTTCGGCCTCGAGGAAGCGCGCCAGCGGCTCGTCGATGGATAACGCGCTGATATACGCGTTGACATTGCGGAGAGTGAGGCTGAAGCGCTGACCCCGAGCCAGGACCTCCTTGACGTTGTCCGGTACGCCGTCAAGATCATCGACTCGATTGCCTTCGGGCATACGCATGAGTATTTCTATCGACTTTCCGGCCTCTGCCTGTTCCACGGCCGACATAATCTCGACGAGGACCCCGATGTCTTTAAGGCTGGGTTGCGGAGGAGTCGTACTGTCGAGGGCTGATAAGTATTCCTCGAAGTGGGCGATGACGTGGTCGAATACAACCTCGCCAGTGCTCAGGACGACATCGAGGCCGATGCTGTCCGACTCGCCGAGTGCTGTTCGAATACTCTCGGCAGTGATCACATACTGTCGTGCGGCGATCATCCCTGCTATCGCCGTCGGAGACAACTCTCGCAGGGACGGCAGTCGCACTCCGAGACGTTGAAGGATTTTGATCGCTCTGCTCGGGTCGTTGTCGTCCGCGGTGAGTTCGCGAAGCTTCTCGTAGCCGGTTGCAATCTGTTCGCGGATGAGGTCGTTTGCGGGGTATTCCTGGTCAGGATCAGCGCCTTCGAAGGCGGCGAGTGTGAGTGCTTCTAGTCCGTCGGATGCATCCTTCGCGCGCATCGCAATGTGTTCGAAAATGCCGGGCCAGTGAGGCGAGAGCCGTCGAAACAACTCCTCCTTGTGTTTCCCTTCGGTTGCGTAGATGTCTAAAAACTCGATCCCGGAGGGGCGCACCCAGTTGAGGAGCTTGATATTGCGGTCGAGCCGAACATCCTCCGAGCGAAGAAGTTCGTCGTAGATCGCGACGTTGAACAGCCCGATGGAGCCGAACACCTCCGGGCCGCCTTCTCGGAGGACGGCAAGGACTTCCTCCGGCGTCAGTTCGTAGCGGTAGGAAGGTGTCTCGGCTTGGACGTGCTGGACCAGAAAGTTCATTGCGTTGGCGGAGGTGACCTCCCCGTGGAATTCGGAGGTGTAAAGGTGGAAGTTGCGATCGATGTAGCCCCCGGCGAGGAGGTCGATCAAGAGCGGATCGCTCAACGGGTCGAGGAAGTCTTTACGGAAGTCGATCGGTTTGCCGGCGCGCTGGAGTGGCCGCATTGGTTCCGTGAGCTGTCGGAAATCTGCGGAGCGTAGCCATTGCTGCTGGCCCCTGAGTCGCTGGAGTTCGCTGCGATGTGCGGCGTTGTCCTGCGCGGCCCACCGTTCGGGTACGGTCTTTCCGAGCTCGGCGCGCAATCCTGCGGCGTCGATGTGAAACGCGATTTGAGATGAGGCCAATACCTCAATCTCGACTTGTTCGTCGACCACGCTCTCCCAAAAGGCCGGTGTGGCGATCTCGGTTGTGGTGCGAACCTGGTTGTTGGTTCGGAATTGGATGTTCTGAGCGGCTTTGTCGACCCTCGGTAGCCAGCGCGCGGTGAGCGTCTGCAGCTCGGCACCCAGTTGCTCGGCTCGCGCGCGGGTTTCTGCAACCGGCTCACGTTTCTCCTCAAGAGCGGCGATCTCAGCAGTGACGTCTGTCAAGCCGCCGTCGATGATGTCGCGCGTCGCGCGGTAGAGCCGATCCAGCGTGCTGTCACCGACTCGGACAAGCTCAAAGTCTGCCAGCCGGGTGTTCTTGAATGCCATCATCGCGAACAGGCCGCTTGCGGTGAGGCCTTGGAGCTTATTGGGGGTGAGGACGCGGGCGCGGAAGACGCGATATTCGTTGATGATGTTCAGCAGCAAACGCATGTCGGTGATGTGCTTCGCAACAATGCTCAGGGCGTCAGCCGTCACAGACGAGTCCACGCTCTCCATCGCTTTCACGAGGAGATCGCGCGAAGTGCGGTAGGTAATGAACGGGACGATGGGGATCACCAGGTCGAAGAATTTGGTGCGTTGCGTTGGAGGACCCGATAGCGCACGGTCGGCCTGCCAAACTCCGGACTTATCCGATTCAGTCGAAATTGCGGGCTCGTCGTTGTCCGCTGGCTCAGTGGTCGGCGGCTTCGCGTTTGTGAGGTCCTCAAAGATGCTGTCGCGTACGGCGTAGATAAAGTGCATGGGGCGTCGGCGCAGCTGCCGTGAAGTATTGAGAACAGTGTTGAGCGCACGTAGCGAGGCGTAGATGGCAGGATTTTCGAAACGATCAAGATCCTCAACGATCACAATGTTGCGCCGGGTCATCTCAAAGAAGTAGACGATTTCGTCGAGGTACTTATCGAAGAACGAGTCTTCTGCGTCGGAGCCGTCGGTCTTTAGGGATATCGACGTGGAGGCGGTCCCGAGCTTGTCAATGCGGACGCGATTGTGGAGGAGAGCTTGGAGGAGGAGGGCAAGAACACTGGTACCGGCACCGATGCCAACCAGTAGCCAAATGCGCTCGCTTCCGCGTCCGGTGGGGAGCTGAAGCGGAACGCCCCAGCCCGTAAGCCAGAACAACCCAGCTACGATTCCCCCGACAAGGATAGAGACACCGACAGCGCGCCAAAATGGCAGCCTGCTGATTCTGTGGAACCGCGAACCGGGCACCTTGCTTGGTCGCTCGCGGTAAAGGAGTTGCTTGACGATCTCCTTTTGGATGAGGTTGTTAGTTTCTTCATCGGACGCATCTGCTTGGACGCCGATATCGCTTAGCGACGATAGTGAGACCTCCACCACGCGCCGTTGAAGTCGATCGCGGACCGCCGCAAGGATGCTGCTTTTGCCGCTGCCGTAGCCGCCAGTCAGGGCGATGTTCCAGACGTTCTTCCGCCGTTTGCGATTGCGCAGCAGCGCGACGAGTTCCGAGCTGTAGATTGCGTGTTGGTCTGTAACCGGTGTTGGCGTAAGCGGTCGCAGGAGCAGGGGGCCGACGTCACGCTTCGATTTCGATCCACGCAACATCACCAGCTCCGAAATGCGCTTACGCCACCGCGTTGTCCATCGGAGCTCAGCACCGGCGGCCCCATCGACGCTTTCAACCGACATACTCTCTCCCTCCACACAGGACGCACGGTGCGTATCCCGGACCACCAGGCGCCTCGGAAGTGAGTCCAAACCCAACCTCATGCCTGACGATACCGGCGCTTCGACGAGATGAATCGGTGGACGCGCAGGCCGACACACGCGAGGTTGAGAACGCATGAGCACCAGACGGTCCTTCATGCAGGCAACGTCTTCGCGTCGAGAACTTCCGGACGACGGTTTGGGTCCCAGACGTTGAACCCGAGGACGAGGTGAGCCTGGCGAAGTAAACAGAAGTGACCAAATGGGTGGTGCACCTACGAATTACTTCGGCCCATTCCGATGCTCCAAGACGGGTAGGTGGCTTTGGGTCAGTCCGTCGTTTGGTCGCTCGCGGCGCGCAGACGCAGTACCTGGCCGAGCAGTCGTTCGATCTCTTCGGGTCGGTCGTCATACTCATCGACTGCTGGAGCGACATAGGGAAATGCCGCAGCGGCGGCTGTGGCGATCTCATGGACCGGGAACCAAGGGGGCAACTGCCTATAAATGCGTTCGTAGCGCACTTCACCAGTCTGTTGGTTTTCGTGCTGCACCCACCCGGCGCAGCACACGGTCAGTTCAGCTATGCGGCCGGGCTCCTCCCGCAACGTAACGGCGAGTCGACCGCGAGGCTCTTCAGGGGAGGCCAGCGTCGCCCAAGCGTCGAAGATCGCTCGCCCGTAATGCTCGTTGCCTACCCATGCGGAGGCTTGAGACCAATTGGTTGCTTCGATTTCGCCGATGATGGCGTCGGCCGCACGTTGCCCAAGATCCGCGTGGCCCTGCTCGATAAGAACCATTCGAAGCTGGTACAGCAACAGGACGGCCATGCAGAGTGGCCGACGCGCCCGGTCCTGATCGATCAGACCCTCGAGTTGCGCACGCTCGGCGTTGCGCGTGACAGCCGCAGTGAGCGCAGCCGTGGCCCTCAAGTCGATACCGGACGCATTTACAACGGGCGGGATCGTCGATGCGTTGCGAGCGGCAACCACTAGCCGAGCCCTTAGGTCGGGCTCATAAGGACGGTGATTTACTCGAGCGAATGGCCGCGCACGCTCCAGGAGCTCTTGATGCTCGCGGAGGGGATCGTCCTCCACTGTCGGTGTGGGATCGGACGGCTTCGACTGAGGAACCGCCGGGGGCGCCATGGCGGGGTCACCACGCAGCACAGCGGCGAGGGCGCCGGCGGATTCGCGCAGTTCTGCGACGGCATCAGATAGCCCATCGTCATCTACTGCAGGGGGAGGCCCGGGCCACGTGGAAGCGGCCGTCATCACATTCTCAGCGGAGCGCGCGAGCCAATCGCTCCATGGGATTGACCGAGGCACCGCCGCGCGGGCCACTGCGGCTTCTGCCTTCAGATCCTGGACCAAGGGCTCCAGCGCCGCATTTGCCGTAGCGAGAGCGGCAAGGAGCGCCTCCCGGTACCGTGTGGTCTCCATTCGGGACGGCTCGACGTAAAGCCGCTCGCCGTCCCCATCCCAAACCGTTGTCGAGGCGCGCACCCGGTCCCACATTGCGCGCCATGCTCCAGCCTCCGCCACGATGGCAGGGCGAGACGATTCGGCGCTAGTCGCGAGCCGCTCGGCAGCTCGAGCTATGTCAGCTAGTACCGGTGAGACAAGTGCGGGAGTGTCAAACGACCGGTTGCCGACCAGCCGAGCTTCTTCGTCGCTCAACGGCCACGCCTTCCGCAGCCGGTCGTGCTCTTCGCGCTGATCGACTCGCCACTGGTTCAGCATTTCCGCTGAATATCGCTCGGAATGCTCGTCAACCTCATACGAGTGGGGAATGCACAGCAGCAGCAAATTCCCACTGCTCCGATTTTCCTCGGCGGACATGCCCGGCTTCCATCTCGGACCACCGGGGCTACGCGCGTGAATGTGCGCGACCCGACTATTGAGCACCGGCTCAACTGAGTCCCCGTCTTGTCTGTAGAGCCATTCGCGGCAGTCGGGCTTAGCGCAGCTGAAGGCATGCGAGTAGAGCTCCTTGATGGTCGACACGGTCGGCGCGGGATGCTCAACTTCTGCCTCGGACGACTCGGGCGGCGTATCCTTTCGTCGCTGCTCGCTCATGAAATTAGGATCGCGCGAGTCCGCCAAAAGTATCGAGGGCGCGCCGGTCTGGTCCTCCAGCTCGGAAGCATGGTGATTCGCGCAAGCGATTTCGGGGTCCGACGGATATGGTTGCCAACCTTGACGCTCGTGGGCGTGCCTCCAGGAACTCTTACTGACTGATCGACGCTCGCCGTCAGGGCTAGGTCGGTTGGTAAATTTTTCATTTTTCGGACCAGCGGTATTCGGCGTTCTGATAGTGGTAATCGCCATCCCAAGTAGTTGGGCTGGGACTGAGCTTGTACACACCGGCGCCATGTGCGATCAATTCAGGCAGCCGGCCGCTGTTGGTAACTTCGACGGGCCTGTTTCCCGCACTCGGGCCGCCAAGGAAGGTAGCTTCGATCGTTCGTGCCATTTTCAAACCTTCCTGGACGATGTGCTCTCATGGCCTCGACCCAAGCAGACCAGCGCTTGTTTAAGTGGTCCAGCGACAAGCTTGCCAGCGAAGTGCTCGGCGTAGGACTCCTGCTGCCGCTCGAGGAATCGCGACGGGCGTGGCCGCCATGGCCATTCCCTACTCGGCGCCCACACCCATGGTCCGAAGTCCATGGGAAATTGCAACGGCCACTTGAGGCCTTCCGAGCGGGAGACAATCACCTGCCCGTGGGCGACGGCGTTGCGGGCCAAGGTCAGGCCGTCGAGCACACGTCCGTCCGGATTAGCAAGGCGCGACTTGTCATAGCGTGGGTTTCGATCACGACGTCCTTCGTGGATGGCGATCAACCAGAATGCGGCGGTGCCAGCAAGAAACGGTGTATTCGGATGACGGTCGTTGAGTGCGAGCTGCTCGATGATCTCCGACACCGCGCGCAAGGCGGTATTGGCCATCGGCGGCCAGGGCGTCCTCCATCCTTCGGCGGGGTCGTCACTGCCCTCAGCCGTAGGCCAGATCGGACGCCAGTCCTCCTCGTCTTCGGTTCCGGTTCCCATAATGGTAGGAAACCACAATCGTGTGACGCCGAGCCGGCGCCCTGCCTCCGATCCGTCGCGGGGGGTGGGCAGGATTGTCCGGTCGGCCGAAGGAGATCGCTGCGCTACTGTGCCGGAGTCAGGTTCTCAATGTGGTCGAGCAGTTGCGTGCTGTTCGCGATCAGCGCCGGGCGCACCTCTTGTGCCCAAGGGCTGATTGTTGTGCCGTAAGGGTTTCCACGCTTGGAAATGAGCGATTTGGCGCGGGTCAGAATCACACCGTGACGGGCGCGGGACAACATGACGAGAAGAACCCGATGTTCTTCCTCGATCTGTGCTTTCCCTTTCGCGAGGAAGCTGGGAATGTTGCCCTTCTCGAATCCTGGGATAAAGACCCAGTCGAATTGTTGGCCCTTCCCGGTGTGAGCGTTGAGTAGGTGCACTCCTGGCCCGATGGCTTCTTCGCCTTCCTCGAGGATTCGCAGTTGAGCCATTGCGGCCCCGATTGATCCCGCCTCTTCGGCCAGCCCCTCAAGTTGCTCGAGAGCGTCGATCACGTCTGCGGCAGTGTCCACGTCTGCGGAATCGATCCGTCCGATGACGTCAGTCCTCAGTGCCTCGAATGTGGGGGCTCCTCCGAGCCGCGTAACTCCCTCATTGAGCAGTTCGATGATTCGTGCGTCGTCGACTGTGAGATCCCATCTAGTGCTTCGGACGTCCGACGTCGCGAACACCGCATCGATGGGCTTTCGTCGCCACCCGGACCGACAGATGACCCCGATGGTTGCGTTCGGTTGCTTTGCCAATATCCGTGCAGAGGTTGCTTCGATGAATTTTGCCTCTTCTGCGCCGGTGTCGAACGTGAGCCCGCTGGTGATTCCACCGTCATGCCAGGCGTCCGGATCGTCAGGCTCGAGCGGTTGGCCGCCAAGACCAACGGAAACGGTGTTGAGCAGGTCGAGTACTCGCGGCGACGATCGGTAGGAAACTCCAAGACCGAGCGGGTCGCCGCTGAGCTTCCGGAGCAGCCTCTCCACCTCTACCGGTCTAGCTCCCGTCCAGCTGTAGATGCCCTGAAGAGGGTCGCCCACGAAGGTGCGGCTCTGCTCGGAGCTTCGCAGGGCGAGGTCGAGCTGCTGCGGTGAAAGATCCTGAAACTCATCGACCAGGATCGCGCCATAGTGATTGCGGTAGAGGGCCGCTATCTCATTCACGCGTAGCAAGCGTTGGGCGTGCCGGAGTAGGTCGTCGAAAAAAAGGATGTCACCGGCCTGTCGTGCCTCTTCGATGGTTTGAGACTGGCTGATCCCGGTCGCTCGAAGTGTTTGCAGCACTTGGGCGTCGTCGTGTGGGCGTTGCTTTGCGTCGCGGAGATCGTCTTCGATACGTCTGCTCAGTTCGCTTGCGTCTGCCTCCGATAAGCCCTCGAGGAATGGTGCGATCGCATCAGCTTGAGATCGCTTGTCTGGCATCTCAAATCCGGGCTCAACGGCGAGTGTTAGACCGTGGGAGCGGACAATCTCCGCGGCGTGACCATGGAAGTTGTGAACGGTGATGTAACGACGTTTCCGTTCGGCACCGAGAACACTCACGAGGCGGCTATTGAGGTTGGCTTTTGCTTTGTTCGAGAAGGTGAGGGCGAGGATTTTCTGATGCGGGCGGAGGGTCGGGATGAGGAGTTCCGCACGTCGCGCCAGCAGTTCGGTCTTTCCGCAGCCCGGAGGGGCGATCACTAACAGATTTTGCGCGGGCGAGGTGACGGCATCATTGAACGCGGTGGAGTCAGTCATTTGCTTGAGAGTGTCTGAAGGCGTGCCACCAGCGACGACACGCTGTCGATCTTCAATGCATCGTCGGCGGTAAGCGATTTCGAGATCGCCAGCGCCGCGGGGACTTTCCGGTTCGCGGTCTTGGTGCTGGAGCGGCAAAATTTGGCCAATTCGGTGACTCCGACATCGGCGAGTGTGCTCACTCCGCATGAGGACAGAACGCCTGATTCTTGGGCTACTCGGGCGGTGATGAGCCGCTGTGCCACTTCGGGGGCGCCCAGTGCACGGCAATATTCTTCCTCGAGGTCGACTTTGGAGATGAACACGTCGCGGCCGATGACGTGCTTCGGCTTTCCGCCAACGGCGCCAACCCATCTCGGGCTTTCGGCTTCATCGACCAGCCCCAACACCTGAACATTGAACCCGTGAGGGCCGAGCAGTTTGTATACGGTTGGGAAGTTCTCGGCCCCGCCGAGTTCGAAAACGATTGCCCCAATTCGGTCGAGAGAAAGCCCGCGGGCGTGGGCGACCGCTTCGACGATGAGTCGGTCCGCGATGCCCTCGACGAGGATTGCGAATCGAGCGGTGAGCGCCTCGAGCATGCGGGGTGACCACCAGTGGGCTTGTGTTCGTTCTTCTACTGAGAACTGGGCAGGGTCGATTTGGTGGCAAGTGCCGTCTGGGCTGACGGCCACCACTTGGGTCGGGTCGAACTTTTGCACCACGTAGGGCGAGTGGGTCACGAGGATCTTCTGGTTGACCTGCTGTGTGAGAAGTTCGGCGACGGTGCGCTGACTCAGCGGGTGCAGGTGCAGTTCCGGCTCATCGATCGCGATGACGTTCGCAGCCCCCTCGGCGAGATCGAACAGGGTCATCGAGATCAGCTGTCTGATTCCGTCGGACTGTTCCGACAAGGGAACGAATGCGCCTTCCCGGGAGAAGTACATGGATACGTTTTCGAGAACGGATTCGGTGGGATCCGCGGAGGTTCGGATGGACAGGTCGTTCGCGTCGATCGATCGCGGCATTGAGTTCGACAGGTGTTCAGCCATGCCTTCACGGAGGGTCGTCAACGCTTTGCTCTCCTCCAGCTTGTCGTTGAACGAGTCCAGCAGGCTTCCGAGTGCGGCTTTCTCATCTCCGAGTTCGGACTCGACGGCTTTGAGCAGAACTTGAACGGCCCCGTTGGAGCCCTCCAGTTGGTTTGCCGATGAGGTCCGGACGGCTGGAAGGTAACGCCAACCAAAGGCGACGAGTTGTTCGCGGGAGGGTGGGCGCACCTCCCCTCGGCCGGGGCACCATCGGGAGATCAGCACCGATTCCGGGTCCTCAGGATCGACCTGGACTTCCAGTCGAACGTCAAGCGACTCTGACTTATCTGCCGGATCAATGTCGATCTCGCGATGGAACAGGGTTCGTTCATCTTCGCTGAACGCATTGAAGGTCGCGTTGATGGTGAGCGGCGTGTTGGGGTCGCGTAGGTCCCGGATTGAGAGTCCCTGGTACAACTGTGCGGTCGCGCCGAACAGGAGATTGAGGAGGCGCAGGAGCGAGGTTTTTCCGACATCGTTGGCGCCGACGACGACGAGATGACCGCGGACGGCGACGTCGAGATCCTGCAACCGTGCGTAGTTGTTCACAGTGATCTTGACGAGACGCATCAGCGGGTCCTCCTTGCTCACACCACGTCTCCCGGAGCGAGACTTGAAAGCGCGTGCACTGCCATTGTGCCGGTGAGGGCACAGTTCCTGTAGCCCACGAACAGGTGGAGTCGAAACGCGCTCTGATGGCGAGCGGCGGCGACTAGATACGCCGCTGTCGAAAGCGGTATTCGTCTAGGTCGCGGAGGTCGTCAATGTCCGATGGCGGTCCGCCCATCCGATCGGATTCTTCGAGGGCAGCTGCTACTTCTTCTGATGGAAGCCAGGTATCGGCTTCGCCGTAGATCCCATCGAATGTCACCCCGCCCATGCGGTCAGGGTAGTGAACCGCGTTGATGGCTGGGCAAAGTTATGCACAATCCCGCGTCATGGGTCTGCGACAGACTATTTTCATGAAGAGGCCAGCCGTAACTAACGTGCCCTCACGCCATCTCCCGTTTCGGTGGACTGGCCCCGAAGTAGCATCTCCCGGCACTCGACCGGTGTTCCTGTATCTGCGTCTTTCACGGGCGCATGGGGATGGTCAGGATGCGATCGAACGACAACGCATCGACTTAACCAGAATGCTCACCGGTGAAGGCGGGTGGACGATCATGGGGGAGTACGTCGACCGTGACTCGGCGAGTAGTTACGCGACGCGGGAGCGCCGCGGGTGGCGGGCGTTGAACGCAGCAATCACCTCCGGTCGGGTGGAGGCGGTGGCGTTTTGGAAGTTGGATCGCACGAGCAGGATCGCCGCACGGTGCCTGGAATGGGTTGCTCAATGCCAGCGCCGCGGTGTGACGCTCCTGTCTCATCAGGACTCCAGCGAGGAACTCAACAGTGTCGCCGCGGGCGCGAAGCTCGTGACCGGTGTGAAAGCTTTGTTGGCTGAGGCGGAGACAGACACGATGAGCGAACGTCAGCGTGCTGCGAAAAGGCACGCGGCACCGGCGGGGTTCATGAACGGTGGCCGGCCGCCGTTCGGCTGGCAGCCAGGACCCCGGATCGTTGACGCGGTCGGCAGGTCCGGGCGCCGGCTTGTGCCCGACCCGGTCGAGCATCCGGCGTTGAAGGATGCGGTCACCTTGCTCTTGGGTGGGGCCGGCCTTCGTCAGGTGGCGACACACTGGTATTCGACCTATGGCATCAGGGGACCATCTGGCGGCCTGGTCGCGGAGGAGATGGTCAGACGCGCGGTCACCTCACCGCGAATGCTCGGCTACCGCCCACATCTTGTCCCTGAGCATCGGGCCGGAGTGAAGGTCGAGCTGCTGGATTACATTGCGCGAACTCCCGAGGGCGAGCCGGTGATCAGCCAGGAGCCGGTGTGTGACTTCCCGACCTGGATGCGCGTGCAAGAAGCGCTCTCCTCTCGCGGCACGGTTGCCCGGAACGGGTGGGGGAGCCGCGCGTGGTTGCTGACCGGCCTCCTCACCTGCCCATGCGGTCGCCCCTTACACGGTGTCGCGCAGTCGCAAAAACCAGGGCCGGACGGGCAACGCCCGATTCGATACGTGTACCGGTGCAAGGCCAACCGCATCTACGGCGCAGGAGCATGTCCGGCGGGAGCGTCGATCACCGCGACCGCAGCCGAGCAGCACGTCACACAGTGGTTCTTCGACTACCTGAGCGGTCCACGAATCGAGGAAGACCATGCGCGAATGGTCGACGAACTGCACCACGCCGTCGGACGCGTTGAAGCTGAACTGGCGGTCGTACGTGAGGAACGCGAGGCCCTTCTCGCGAATCAGGGGCAAACCCAATTCCGCGGTGGCATGGTCAATGTCCTCTTCGGGATGCTACGCGATGTGCAGGAACGCATCGACCGGCTCGAGACGGAACTACTCGCTCTCGGCGACGGGGTGCCCGCCATCCTTACGCGTGACCAGATTGCGGAGGCGTGGCCGACATTGAACAACGAGTCCAGAAAGATGCTGCTTCGACAAGTGATCCAGCGAGTTGACCTACGAGCCGGTCGCGGCACGGCGGCCGCCCGCATAACGATCCTTCTACGCTCCGATCTCGCAGGCAGTGAGCAACTCGCGTAACTCATCCACACGCTCTTGAGCTGTCGCTAATCGACGTCGATGAGCATCCACTCGATCCTGTGCTCGTCGGGTCCGAAGCCTAAGATCGGCCTCTCGGGCCAGCCCATCGTCGGTGCTCGCCTGCTGCTCAACGGACGACACTTTCGTAGGCGAACAGCAAGACTCACAGTACGTATATGACATGTCCGGGGCGTGCAGGGACGCGTGCTGTCGATAGCTAACGGTGTGACCGCAGCCAAGGGCCAGCTCCCACACCGTCAGGGGCGTCTCGATCACCGCTGCTGCTTGAAGGATCGCGCTGATCTCCTGCAACAGAGCACGCGGGGGAGCAGGTGGTGGCGTGCATTCGACGCAGAACGTGCGGGTGCCATCAGACCACCAACCGGATCCAGATATCGTGCTCGAAAGTGCATCGCTGAAATGGCCGTGCTCGACCGCGCCTGGTCTCACCTCCTGCGTAGTTTTCGTGCAACCGCGCCCGGAACCTCTTTGATCCAGGCGCTGCCTTCAACGGTGAGATCATCCAAGGCTCCGACACGTTTGCGGAGCCGACGCGTTTTTAGCCGGCGAACGATCTGACGAATCCCAACACCGACAACTATCAACGCGATGAGGGCTAACACCGCCGAAACGATGATTGCGGGAATTGCGCGCGCGTCTGCAGTGGAGGAACTCCACGGAAAATCGCGGGCCGCGAGCCAAATGAGGAGAGCACCATAGACGAGCTCTCCTGCTCCAGTGAGCATCGACCCTGGCCTGGCGAGGCGCGCGGCCGCGTCAAGGTAAAGCACAGCATTCGCTCGTGATTCCTGTTCGAGCTCCAACACCAGATCTGCATGCGCCTTATCCGCATTCTCAGAAACGTGCGAGCCTTGGAGCGGTCCTTCAACAACGACGAGGTCACGCAGTTCGAGGAGACCTTTGGCCCGACCGAGGAAGCGGCTCGCGCGCACGTCGGAGATCGCCGTCCAAGTATTCGTCGCAGCGATGACGAGACCCCCGACAGCAACCGCCGCCGTCACCCAGCTAATCCAACCCAAGTTTCTCCCTTGATCAGCGCGGATTCCGCACGCACATCGTCAAAGGCTACAGAGACCAGCGGTCCGAATCTCGCTGGTTTGCCCCCGTGCACAGATGAGGATAGAAACGTGGCTCGACGCGATATTCCCCTGACCACTTCACAACTTGAAATCCTCGCCTGGATTCGCGATGGCATCCCGGACGGTTCCTACCATGACTACACGCCGCGAATCGTTGCCCGCGCTCTCCACAATCGTCAGCTAGTTGTGATCACCGGCAGAGGCCAATCCTGGACAGCGACCATCACTGAGGACGGTGTCTACTACCTCGAGCACGGAACGTACCCGCCGAACCCTAACGAGCTGGCACGAGCAGAGCGCGTAACGCCATCCGAGTCAGCATCGCCCCAGCCGAAAAAGCCGCCACGGGTCGGACCCACCGACGCAATGATGGCTGCTCTGGCAGCAGCGCCCGATCACCGTGTCGACATCACCTACGACGAGACCAACCGGTACCGACAGCTGGCGCTTACTGCGGAACGATTCAAGAAGATTCCCGCCGGCATGCAAGTAATCGTCTCGTCGGATTATCAAACCCGTGCAGCGTGGATTGCCCTCGAACCTCTCCCAGAATGGCGGACCCGCGTTCTCGAACCGGTGACGGTGTCTACACAGTTGCGAGATCCCACTGACGTCGTAACAGCAATGCAGAACCGTAATGACCTGGACATCCGCGCCGCGGAGAAGAAACGTGCACTTCGCATCGTTCAAGGATTTGTTCTCGAAGCACGTCGCCGTGGCTACACCGTCAAACCGGTACCGGCGCCACGGAAGAACAGTTGGGGGTACGCCGAGCGTAGCGACGAAACCACAGGACATCTGATGGTTCAGATCGACCCCGATTGCTATCGGATCAGTGTTTTCCAGATCAAGGACAAGGTCGAACACGTCGCCAGTAAGTCGGAACTCGCCCGATCGGGTCGCGGCTACGCCCTCCCGAAGTGGGACTACGTTCCTACCGAACGACTCGGAATCCGCATCGAAACCCAGGGGTATTCCTTTTGGGCTTCGTCCTGGAGCGACAAGCCTGATCACTTTCTCGAGGACCTTCTTCCGCAAATTCTGCAGGAACTCGAATTACGCCACGACCGAGCTCAAGACCAACGCATCGAAGAAGAACGCCGCCGGCTCGAACGCCGAACCCGCTGGCAACAGGCGCGAGACAACGCAATTGCACAGCTGACCGAAGCGCATAGGTCCGACGTGTTGTTCGCTGAGATCAACAACTGGCAGCAGGCCGCGAAAATTCGCGACTACGTAGCTGCCCTCACGGTGCAAGTCGCGTCATACGACGATCCCATCCGAGTCGCAGATACCCAGCGATGGATCGATTGGGCGCTCGCGCACGCCAAGCATCTCGATCCTTTCAACCGTTCTCTTCAACTCCCGAATGCGCCAGAAGCGTCTGCGGCCGCCCTCGCGCCCTACATGGGATCTTGGAGTCCATACGGACCTTGACCATGCCGGCGGGAACGTTGATCTGCCTACGCTAAGAGGTCGAATCCTCACCATAGGATCGACCCATGACGGACGACTGGGCTTCACCGACGATCGACGAACTTGCCGTCTTTGCAAATGCGTCAGTGCCCGCGGTCGGGCGGCGTGTGCGAAAGGCGACAGTTCGACACAACGCTGAGCGGTGGACCTTCGAGGTAGAACGAAACCCAACCGGTATCTACGAGGGAAGCGACAAGCGCCGTCGAGGCGAGCGCCTTCATGATTCAGCGACGGTCCTCGCGATATTCGAATCCGGGTCCTTCCACATAGTTACGGACCTGGGGTTGCGACCGGGAGCACGATCCGAGTGGAGCAATCCAACCTGGCCGGGCGAGTTGTTCGACATTGAGTACTTCGACGAGTCCTAGTAGACGCAAATGAGATTCAGTGCAGAGTTCGGTGTCGAACGCTCGGCCGTTGACGACTGGTTTGACTGCGAACTGACAACGGATACCCCGCTTTATGTCGACCCGTTTCTCGTATTCGAGGACCACGACTCTTACTGGAGTGACTCTCGCAAGTCCGTTATCGAGTTTTTCGACCTCGCGCTCGCATTCGTACGAATGGCCGACGGGGACGAAACTTCACCCCACTGGCTGAAAGCTTTGCGAATGCTGCGGTTCCCTGAGCCAAGTGAGTTCGCGCTCGGGCTATCGATGGGGCATCCGAAAGGGTCCGGCGCGGGATTCAAGTACGCCCGGAAGATGACGGAGGCTTTGGATCTCCTTTCAAGCCGCGGCATCAACCAGGTCGAGCACATTCAGACGTTCTCGCTGTTTTGTGAGGGTCTCGGCGTGGATCGCATTAGCGACATCTTCTGCGACATCACTAAGTCGAAATTTATCGACTACACACGCCAAGTGGCGGAGCGTCATGCGATCCCCACTGAGGAGGTGCCCGTTCGGTCACTCTCTTGGGGAAAATCGACTGGTCGCTGGGACATGGGCAGAGTCTCCCTTCCGAAGAGTCCAGTCACAGGCGAGGGAGTACTTCTGGTACCTCGTCGGTTCCTGAAGGACATTCCAGTCGTCACACCGGAATCATTTTGGACGTGGGCTGACACTATGGCAGGCCCGGACCTTCGGTCCGAATTGAACTACGAACTGAATATCGAACTATCGAAATCGGAACGCAAAGAGGCAGGATACAAGGCCGCCTGGCGTAGACCCGACCTAGTCGTTGACTATCTTGCTGAGGCTGCAGCAACGAACGATGCCCCCTACGACACCGAGGCTGACCCGAAGCTCTTGGTCGACTGGGCAGAGGCGGGCAGGAACGCCGCCGCACTCCAGCAGCCGATACCCAGCCTGACGAACGAAGACGCATTTGCAGAATGGGTCACGGTGCTCGCCGAAGAATTCCAGCACGCCGTCGAACAAACCGACCTTTGGCGTGCGCTCTGGAACGACTCCTTGAGCAAACCCAGGCCCGAAAAGATCGTGCAAGCGATCGCCGGCATGCTCTTCGCCGCTCACTGCAAGTTCGCAGACGTTGACATAACCCGTGAGAGCAATCTTGGGCGCGGACCGGTGGACTTCAAGTTCTCGCAAGGCTGGCGGAAACGAGCACTGTTAGAGGTGAAGTTGATTCCCAGCACACACTTCTTTTCCGGAGCCTCCAAACAACTACCGCAGTACATGACAACCGAACGTGCCTCCATCGGCGTCTATCTGTGTGTCGGGTACACGGATGCCGACTTTGCCCCCGACCGGTTACGGCCAATCGAGGACACAATGCGGTCGTTACGCCAACAGTCGGGATGGCACTTGGAAGTGATCTACGTTGACGCGCGACCTGGAACAAAGAAATCCGCCTCAACACTCTAGGTACACAGCCAACGCTAAGCTGAGCATCACTTTCGACCCGACCCAGAGCAGGAGGCTCGACGATGAGCTCCGGATTCCGCACTCTCCCCGACGGCATCAAAGCCCAAATTGACGCCATAGGACCGGTGAGATTCGTGTTCGGAGCGGCACGCGCCTACTCCGACGATCTGCGACGGCGTTGGGTCGGTTCTCTCGATTTGGAACAGGTCGAAGACGGTGTATGGCTCGGTGTCCCGCCTGCCAGCACAGGACGGTGGTCACAGTGGAATATGGCCGGCCGGGTGATCGTGCGAAAGGATCTCCCCAAGACAACACGATCGTGGACAATCGAGGCACCGGACTTCCAAGGTGGCGGCACTCATCCGGTTGACTTCACCCGTGACGCGTACCAAAGACAGAGACTGTATGGGCGACAGATCGAGGCATCAGTAGTACGGACGGATGAGCCACGAGATTCATTGGTCGGGTCAGTGCTGCTTGAGCTTCAAGGACCATTCGATGCTGCACTTGAGAACGAATATCTTTACGCAGCCTCGCTTTCGCGAACCTGGTTTGGCTCCGCCACAGTCTTCGCACTCGACGAAGCAGGCGTGCCTCAAATTCCCGATCACAAGTTCGCGTGGGAATTCTTACCCGATGGGACCCGTGAGCAAATCCGCGAGGCCTTGGAGCGGAAACTCGGTCAAGGCGCTCGAACAGGAGAGATCGACATCATGGTCGACCGACTAGTTCGAGTCAACTCACTCAATCCGGTCGCTCGGCTCGTTGGAAGCACAGGCCTTCAGCGCTATATCGGCTATCAATTCGGCGACGACTTCGTAGCCTTTGAGAACCCCAGGCTAGGCAATGCGCTTTACATCTTGCAGGGCGACTGGGCGGCTCTCAGCCAGTTGTCCCGCTCCGAACTGCTGGCGTCCCGCGTAGGGGAGTTCGATCGAATTATTCACACGGCGAACTGGTTCGACAAATTGCGGCTAGCCGTCTACGACTATCGGCACCGTTAGACTCTCCGTTTTCCCTCCGGCTCGGGTCGGGCGATACCGAGATAGATGGCCACGATGCGTGATTCCTCGTTTACACGCCTCCCGGCACAATCGATGACTCGATGTCCCCATTCAACTCGGCACTCATGACAGAACTGCTGAAGGAATGTGCGTGAGGCGCTGAGTCCGACCTCAACAACCGGCATCAGGTGAGCGCGCCTTGGTCAAAGATGATCTGGTCGTCCTACGATGAATACAGATAAGTACGCGGGGTGTACTTTCCATTGGGCGATGAGGCTCCGGAGTTCCAGCCCGCCGTGCTGGATGCCCTCCGCCAGCCGCTCGAATCCGGCATTGTGAGCATCCACCGTGCCAACGCGGTCGCCCAGTTTCCGGCCCGGTTCCAGCTCGTGATGGCGGCGAATCCGTGTCCGTGCGGACAGTACGGTGCGCGCGATTCGGAGTGTGTCTGCCCGCCGAATTCCCGCCGCCGCTATCTCGGCCGGCTGTCCGGTCCTCTGCTCGACCGCATCGACATCCAGCTGCGGATCTCGCGGGTGACGGCGGTGCGGCTGCGAATCGACGCCGATGGCTCGGCGAATTCCTCGGCGCTGGCCCGCGAGCGGGTCTCCCGTGCCCGCGAGAGCACGAGCGCGCGCCTCGCGGGCACGCCCTGGCGGCTCAACTCGCAGGTGCCGGGGGCGTGGCTGCGGGGCAGGTTCGCCCGGCTTCCTCCCGCCGCGACGGCGTCCATCGACCGCGCCCTCGAACGCGGCGGGCTCACCATGCGCGGCTACGATCGCGTGCTTCGCCTCGCCTGGACCATGGCGGACCTCGACGGCTCCAGCCGCCCGACCGGCGAACACGTGGGTCGGGCGCTCTACCTCAGAAGGGGAATTGCATGACCATCATGTTCGGCCTGGCAGAATCCGTCGTCGCTCCCTTGGTGCGGGCCATCGCCGGTGCCGAGCTCACGACGAGCGAGGTGGAGGATTGCTTCGCCCGCGCGAGCTGGACGGGCATTGCCGAGCCCGGGGACCGCACCGCGGGCGAGCTTGTCGCCGCGCTCGGGGCGGCGACGGCCCTGACCACGGTGGTGGAGCACTGGTCCGTCGAGCGCACGGGGAAGCCCTCGAGGAGGCCGGGTCGGCCCTTCCGCTCGCGGAGATCGCGGCGGCGACCGACCGCTGGATGCCGAGGCTGAAGTCCGCGATCGCCCTGACCGCGCTGCGGCAGGCGGCGCGGTTCAGAGTGCGACTGCTCGTGCCGGGGGACCCGGCCTGGCCCGCCCGGTTCGACGACCTCGGCGAGTACGCGCCGCTGGCACTGTGGCTGCGCGGCAATGAATCCACCCTCGAGACGCTTCCAACGTCGATCGCCCTGGTCGGAGCACGGGCGGCAACCGGCTACGGCGAGCACGTCACGATGGAAGCCTCGGCGGGGCTGGTCGATCGCGGCTACACGATCGTGTCCGGAGCGGCGTACGGCATCGACGGCATGGCGCACCGGGCCGCCCTCGCGAGCTCCGGGCAGACGGTGGCGTTTCTCGCCGGCGGAGTGGACAGGTTCTATCCGAGTGGCCACGATGCGCTTCTCGCCCGAATCGTGGAGGTGGGGGCCGTCGTCTCCGAGCTGCCGTGCGGGTCGCCGCCCACCAAGTGGCGATTCCTGCAGCGGAATCGCTTAATCGCCGCATCGAGTCTCGCGACCGTCGTGCTCGAGGCGGGCTGGCGCTCCGGCTCGTTGAACACGGCGGGCCACGCGGCGACCCTGGGCCGGCCGCTCGGCGCGATGCCGGGTCCCGTGACGTCGGCGGCCTCGGCCGGCTGCCACCGGCTCATCCGTGAGTTCAACGCCATCTGCGTGACGAGTGCCGACGAGATGGCGGAACTCGCGCCGCTGCATCCCCTCGGCGGCGGAGAGGATCCCCGCGGCGAGGCGGGATCATCGAGCGAGCGGGTGCGGGTCCTCGACGCGCTCAGTTCGCGTTCCCCGCGGCCGGTGGACGACATCGCGGCGAGGTGTGGGCTCTCGGTGACGACGGTGACGTCGGTGCTGGGGACGATGCAGCTGGAAGGTCAGGTCAGGGAGAGCGACCGCGGCTGGAGTCGAAGCCCATGAACGAGCCGCCGATGGGCCCTCCGGCGGAGAGGAGGGCTTCGGCCGGGGACCGGTGCGGGTGGTCGCCTCTAGTCTTGTCGCGTGACCCAATTCGGACAGCATCCTTCCCCCACTCACGTGATCGCCCACCTCAGCGACACGCATTTCCTGGGCGGAGAGCGTCCGCTGTATGGCAAAGTCCGCACGCACGAGAACCTCCTCCGCGCCCTCGCCCAGCTGGAACAGTCCGGCGCGCGACCGGAGGCGATTGTGTTCACCGGCGACCTGGCGGACCTCGCCGAACCGGACGCCTACGTTCGACTGCGCGAGATCGTGGAGCCGGCCGCCGAACGGATGGGAGCCCAGATCGTCTGGGTCATGGGAAACCATGACGAGCGACTGCAATTCGCGACACAGCTTCTCGGGGATGTCCCCGCCGGCGTCGACGTCCCGTCCCAGGATCGCGTCTACCACTTCGGCGGGCTGCGGATCATCGTGCTCGACAGCACGGTTCCCGGCTATCACCACGGTGACCTCGCCGACGACCAGCTCGTCTGGCTGGCGCGCGAACTCGACACGCCGGCGCCGCACGGAACCCTCCTCGCCCTGCATCATCCGCCCATCCCCACTCCGTTGGCGCTCATGGCCCTGCTCGAACTGCGCGGGCAGGACCGACTCGCCGGGGTGATCCGGGGCACCGACGTGCGGGGCATCCTCGCCGGGCACCTGCACTACACGACGCACAGTCTGTTTGCGGGGGTTCCCGTGTCGGTGGCTGCCGCGACCTGCTACACGATGGACCTGAGCGCGCCGGTCAACCACCTGTCGGGGGTCGACGGCTCGCAGGCCTTCAACCTGGTGCACGTGTACGACGACCAGATCGTGCATTCGGTGGTGCCGATCGGCGTCTTCCCCGAGGTGACGGGCTTCACCGACGTCTTCCTGGAGCAGCTGTCTTCGCTGACCCCGGCCGAGCGGCTCGAGGCGTTCTCCCGCAAGGTTCCGCCGCCGGTCTGAGGCCGCGGCGTCGACGGGAGTCGCGAATCGCCAGCGCGATGAACCGCCTTATCGTCGGCCGCATGGGCGACCATGGGGGAGTGGACGTCGATGGGGCAGTGACCGGGTTCGCGCTGCATCTCGGCGCCGAACGTGGCTTCAGCGAGAACACGGTTCGGTCGTACCGCTCCGACCTGTCCCAGTTGGCGGCCTTCGCCCGAGAACACGGGGTAAACGACGCGCAGGGCATCTCGCTCGAACTGCTGCGCGACTGGCTGTGGGACGGCTCGCAGCATGGCCTCGCCAAGTCGACGCTGGCGCGCCGCTCCGCCGCCGCCCGCGGCCTCGTGTCGTGGCTCGCCCGTTCGGGCGCCATCGACTCGGATGCCGCCGTGCGGCTGAAGGCACCGAAGCCCGATCGGCACCTGCCCCGAGTTCTCAGCCGCGGCCAGATCGACGCGATCCTCGCCGGGCTCGCCACCCGGTCGGCGACCGGGGACCCGGCTGCGCTCCGTGATCTCGCCGTGGTCGAGCTGCTCTACGCCTCGGCCCTGAGAGTGAGCGAGGTCACCGGCCTGGACACGACGAGTGTCGACCGCGAGCGGCTCACCGTGCGCGTGCTGGGAAAGGGATCCAAGGAACGGGTGGTGCCCTTCGGCGTCCCCGCCCTGCGGGCGCTCGAGGGCTACCTCGAGCTGGCTCGACCACAGCTCGTGGCGGGCGCCGAGAGGCCCGTGACGGCGTTCTTCGTGACGCCGGGGGGACGACGACTGGGAACTCGCGCCGTCTACCGCCTGGTCTCCGCCCTGCTCGCGGATCTGCCGGGGAGCGGTCCATCCGGACCGCACACCCTGCGGCACACCGCGGCGACCCACCTGCTCGACGGAGGGGCCGACCTGCGGGCGGTGCAGGAACTCCTCGGGCACGCGAGCCTCGGCACGACCCAGATCTACACGCACGTGTCCACCGAGCGGCTCACCGAGAGCTATCGGTCGGCGCATCCGCGCGCGTAGGCGGCCCGCGTTCGCCCGCGGCTCGGCTCAGCCCAGGGCCCGAGTGGGGAGCAACACCGACCACGGGATGCCGCCGAGGTAGTTGAGCGGAGAGACGTACTCCCCGAACAGCCGCACCCCGAAGTGCAGGCAGGCGATCGCGCAGTGACCGGCGGCGGTTGTACCGACGGCGTCGCCCCGACGCACGGCGGTCCCGGCCACGAGCGTGGACTCCACCGGCTCGAAGCTCGACACGAGTCCTCCAGAGTGCCGGATCGAGAGCACCGGCCGGTCGACGACGACGCCGAAGAAGTAGACGATGCCGTCGTCCGGGGCGAAGACCGGTGCGCCGGTCGCGGAGGCGATGTCGATGCCGCGATGGCCGGCGGAGTACGCCGTCTCCGGCGCGAGGTAGGGCCGCACGACGCGATGCGGAGAGGCCACCGGCCAGGCCCATTGCGGAGTCGCCCCCGTCGCGGACTCGGCCGTCGACGGCGCGGGGGAGACCAACGCCAGGACGAGCGCGAGCAGGATCGCCAGGCAACTAAGCCGGGTTGTTCTGGCGGCCGTGATCGGGGGCAACACCCTTCCATGATGGGTGCGAGCCTGGCCGGGAGGGCCCGGAGGGGCGCGAGTGGGGGAGAGCCGCCCGCTGACGCGAGGCAGGGTGGGAGCGGTGCTACACTTTTCTCAGCATCCCGCCTCGCGCGGGGTGACTACGCGTGCCCACAGTCTTCATCGACACGCCACCACATCCACTCAGTCCCCGGTTCATTCACGTGAGCGGGGCGGATGCGCGCCGGGCACCAGGATTGGCCTCCAACCGGCGGCCATAAGAAACTGAAATAGCGTCATGCGTTGCCCCTGTGCCGTCACAGGAACGTGCCGAAAGGCGCGGTCTTGGACAGGCCGGCAGGTGCGCGGGCGCAGAAAAGGAGACGGCCATGGCCGTTGTTACCATCCGCCAGCTGCTCGACAGCGGCGTGCACTTCGGACACCAGACCCGCCGTTGGAACCCGAAGATGAAGCGCTTCATCCTGACCGAGCGTTCGGGCAGCCACATCATCGACCTGCAGCAGTCGCTCCAGTACATCGACAAGACCTATGACTACGTCAAGGAGACCGTCGCCCACGGCGGCACCATCCTCTTCGTCGGCACCAAGAAGCAGGCCCAGGGTTCGATCGAGGAGCAGGCGCAGCGCGTCGGCCAGCCCTACGTCAACCAGCGCTGGCTCGGTGGCCTCCTCACCAACTTCCAGACGGTCTCCAAGCGTCTTGCACGCATGAAGGAGCTCGAAGAGGTCGACTTCGACGACACGACCCGTGGTTACACGAAGAAGGAACTCCTCATCCAGCGCCGCGAGCTCGTGAAGCTGCAGAAGAGCCTCGGCGGAATCCGCAACCTCACGAAGACCCCGTCCGCGATCTGGATCGTCGACACCAAGAAGGAACACCTCGCGATCGACGAGGCGCACAAGCTGGGCATCCCGGTCATCGCCATCCTCGACACCAACTGCGACCCCGACGAGGTCCAGTACCCGATCCCGGGCAACGACGACGCCATCCGCTCCGTCGGACTGCTGACCCGCATCATTGCGGATGCCGCGGCCGAGGGCCTGATCCAGCGTCACCAGAAGCCGGCCGAGGGCGAAGCCGTCGAGCCGCTCGCCGCGTGGGAGGCCGAGCTCCTCGCCTCCTCCGAGACCCCGTCCACCGAGGCCGAGAAGATCGAGGCCGTTGACGGTCGCGTCGAGTCCACGGAGTCGAACACCGAGGCCGTCGCCGAGGTCATCGCCTCCGAGGTGCCGGTCGAGGAGAACGACGCCGACGCTGTTGTCGCCGAGCACGAGGCCGCCGCAGACGCGACCATCGTCCCGGAGCACCACGTCGAGTCCGACGCGGAGACCGAGGCCAAGATCGAGGCCGAGGCCACCGAGGCCGAGAAGACCCCGAAGGCCGCCGCCAAGCCGGCCGCCGCCAAGAAGCCAGCCGCCGCAGTAGCAGCTGACGAGACCAAGTAAGGAACAGCCATGGCAGACTTCAGCCTGGAAGACCTCAAGACCCTGCGCGAGCGCCTCGGCACCGGCATGGTCGAAACCAAGAACGCCCTCGTCGAGGCGGGCGGTGACCTCGACAAGGCCACCGAGCTGCTTCGCCTCAAGGGTGCGAAGGGCAACGCGAAGCGTGCCGACCGTTCCACGAGTGAAGGCCTCGTCGCCGCGAAGGAGAGCGGGTCGACCACCACGCTCATCGAGCTGTCCTGCGAGACCGACTTCGTGGCCAAGGGCGAGAAGTTCGTCACCCTCGGCAACACCGTGCTCGACGCGATCGTCGCCGCTGGCGCGACCACGCCGGAGGAGGGCCTCGCGGCTCCCGTGAACGGCGAGACCGTCGCCGACCTGATCGGCAACGAAGCGGCCATCCTCGGCGAGAAGATCGTTCTCCGCCGTGTTGCCGTCATCTCCGGCGAGAAGTTCGCCGTCTACCTGCACAAGACCAACAAGGACCTGCCACCGCAGGTCGGCGTGGTCGTGGGCTACTCGGGTGACGACGCGGAGACCGCTCGCAGCATCGCGCAGCA
The DNA here is from genome assembly GCF_008040105.1 of Lacisediminihabitans profunda. Taxonomy (GTDB): domain Bacteria; phylum Actinomycetota; class Actinomycetes; order Actinomycetales; family Microbacteriaceae; genus Lacisediminihabitans; species Lacisediminihabitans profunda. The sequence continues at coordinate 111,686 of NZ_VRMG01000008.1, read as the reverse complement.
CATCTCCTTCGCCGACCCGCTGTACCTCAGCCGCGACGAGGTCCCGGCCGAGCAGGTCGAGGCCGAGCGTCGCATCGTCGAGGAGATCAGCCGCGGCGAGGGCAAGCCGGAGGCCGCGCTTCCGAAGATCATCGAGGGCCGCGTCAACGGCTTCTTCAAGCAGGTCGTGCTCCCCGAGCAGGACTACGCCCGCGACAACAAGCAGTCCGTCGCCAAGGTGCTGAAGGATGCCGGACTCACCGTGAGCGGCTTCGCCCGTTTCAAGGTCGGCGCTTAAGCACGTCGCACGACGCGAGAGCCCGGACCACGTCTGACCTGGTCCGGGCTTTTTCGCGCCCGCGCCGCATCCGTCGATGCCACGCCCGCATCATCTCTCCGGCCCGCCAGCCGAAAATGCAGGAGATTTCACCCGAAACGACGACGGACGCCGCCGATCGGCGCACGTCGAGCGAATAGTCCTGCGTTTTCAGTGCCGGGGCCGCACGTGAGGCGGCGGGGCGGCGGGGCGGGGAGCGAGACGACGGGGAGTGGGCGGGCCCGCATCCGATAGCCTGTAACGAGCCACAAACGAAGGAGACAGCATGACAGCCGAGCGCAAGAGACGGGTTCTGCTGAAGCTCTCCGGTGAAGCATTCGGTGGCGGCGCCATCGGCGTCAACCCGGATGTCGTGAGCGAGCTGGCGAAGGAGATCGCCGCGGCGGCGCAAGACGTCGAGGTCGCGATCGTCGTCGGCGGCGGCAACTTCTTCCGCGGAGCCGAGCTCAGCCAGCGCGGCATGGACCGTGGCCGCGCGGACTATATGGGCATGCTCGGCACCGTGATGAACGCCCTCGCCCTGCAGGACTTCATCGAGAAGGCCGGCGTGCAGACGCGCGTGCAGTCCGCGATCTCGATGACCCAGGTCGCCGAGCCGTACATTCCGCGTCGGGCGGAGCGCCACCTCGAGAAGGGCCGCGTCGTGATCTTCGGCGCCGGCGCCGGTCTGCCCTACTTCTCCACCGACACCGTCGCGGCCCAGCGCGCCCTCGAGATCGGCGCCGACGTGGTGCTCGTGGCCAAGAACGGGGTGGACGGCGTCTACGACGACGACCCCCGCACCAATTCTGACGCCCAGAAGCTCGAGCATGTCACCTACCAGGAGGCTCTCGTGCAGGGCCTCAAGGTCGTCGACTCGACCGCCTTCAGCCTGTGCATGGACAACAGGATGCCCATGGTCGTGTTCGGCATGGAGCCGCACGGCAACGTGACCGCCGCCATTCGGGGCGATCGGATCGGCACGCTCGTCTCCGTCTAGGCCGATAAACTCAGTTAGTCCCAATCCCCTGAAGGAGACCTCAGTGATTTCCGACGTCCTGGCCGAAGCAAAAGAAAAAATGCACAAATCGGTCGAAGCCGCCAAAGACGACTTCAGCAATGTCCGCACCGGTCGCGCGAATCCGGCTCTCTTCCAGAAGATCCTGGTCGACTACTACGGCTCGCCGACCCCGCTCGGGCAGCTCGCCGGAATGAGCAACCCCGAGGCGCGCACCCTGGTGATCACGCCATACGACAAGGGCGCGCTCCGCGAGATCGAACGGGCGATCGTGAACGCGCCCAACCTGGGCGCCAGCGTCGGCAACGACGGCGTCATCATCCGCGCCACCCTGCCGGAGCTCACCGAGGAGCGCCGCAAGGAGTTCGTGAAGATCGTCCGCGCCAAGGGCGAGGACGCGAAGATCTCGATCCGCAACATCCGGCGCAAGGCCAAGGACGACCTCGACGCCCTCAAGGAGGTCGGGGACGACGAGGTCGCCCGGGGCGAGAAGGATCTCGAGGCCATCACGAAGAGCCACATCGACGCGATCGACGACGCCTTGAAGAAGAAGGAAGCCGAGCTTCTCGAGGTCTAGATGACGGATCCCCCCGAGGGCGAACCGCCCGCGCCGAAGAAACGACTTCGCTTCTTCAAACGCGAAGACATTGAGGCGCGTGCACACGCGTTCGAGGAAGACTTCAAGACCCAGGTCGCCGTGACGCGGGCCCAGATCGACGCGACCAACGTGAAGATCGAGGCGCGAACCGGGCGCAATCTGCCGCTGGCGATCCTCATCGGGGTGGGGCTGGGGCTCGCGCTCGTGTTCAGCCTCGTCGTCAACAAGGCGTTGTTCATGATCTTCGCGGGCGCGCTGGTCGGATTCACCTCGTTCGAGCTCGCGAGCGCGCTGCGTTTCGCCGGCCGGGACGTGCCCCGCTGGCCCACGCTCGTCGCCGCGCTCGCCACGGTACCTGCGGCGTATTACTGGAGCGACGAGGGAAAGTGGCTCGTCACCCTCGCCGGAATCGTCTTCGTGGCCCTGTGGCGCATCGCCGAGCTCGCCGGTGCGAGCCATCGGGCCCGCTCCCGCGAAGTGCTGGCGGATGTCGCGGCCGGTGCCCTGGTGCTGGTCTACGTGCCCTTCCTCGGCAGCTTCGCGGTGCTACTCACCGCCCAGCCCAGTGGCGAGTGGTGGACGCTGGCCTTCCTGCTGCTCGTGATCGCGATCGACACCGGGGCCTACGCGACCGGGCTCTCGTTCGGCAAGCATCCGATGGCTCCGCGCATCAGCCCGAAGAAGACCTGGGAGGGCTTCGCAGGCTCGGTGACGACCGCTCTTGTCGGCGGGGTGCTGCTCGCGGTGTTCATGCTTCACGAACAGTGGTGGTTCGGGCTCATCTTCGGGGCGGTGATCGTCTTCACCGCCACGGTCGGCGACCTCACCGAATCGCTGATCAAGCGCGACCTCGGCATCAAGGACATCAGCACGTGGCTTCCCGGTCACGGAGGGTTTCTCGACCGGCTCGATTCGATCCTGCCGAGCGCGGCGGCCGCCTACATCCTCTATCTCTTCGTGCATTAGGCCCTAGCGCCGGTTCTCTGGCGCATAGGGCAGAATAGGCGCGTGAGCACTACCTTTCCCCGCACCCGAAACTCCCGACGCGGCTACAGCATCGACCAGGTCGAAGACTTTCTCGAGGACGCCCGCCGCGCATACTCCGCCGAGTTGACGGGGCTCGCGGTCGTCACCTCGGAGAGCATCCGCCGGACGGCCTTCGAGATGCAGAAGGGCGGATACTCGCCGGTGCACGTCGACGCGGCGCTCGAGCGCCTCGAGGACGCCTTCGCCAGCCGCGAGCGGGAGCGCGCGATCCAGCTCATGGGTGACGAGGCCTGGTACACCGAGGCCAAGGCGATCGCCCAGGAGATCCTCAATCGTCTCGCGCGGCCGGCAGGCCAGCGCTTCGATCGCGCGAACTTCCTCAGCAACGGGTACAACCGCAAAGACGTGGATGCGTTCGCCGATCGGCTGGTCAAGTACTTCCAGGAGGGCAAGCCGATGAGCATCGAGGAGGTGCGCACAATCGCCTTCCGACCGGGGAAGGGCGGCTACCGCGAGGCGCAGGTGGACCTGCTCATCGACTCCGTCGTCAACGTCATGCTGGCGGTGCGCTGACCCCTCGATGGGCTTTTTCGGCTCTTCTGGGCTAAAATCGAAAAATCGTGGGTAGCCGTCAGAGGATTTCGTCGCCCCAGGTTCCCGCAACCGGGACCGGGGCCGGGCCTCGTGGGCACCACATCGGCCGCCGCAACGTCCTGCCGGCCTTCGCCTTCATGGCCGCCACGGCCTTGATGCTGGTGCTGACTCTCGCCCCCGACCGCACCCCTTCGGTCAGCGCGGAGCCCGCGGCCTTCGCCCCGGGCGAGGTGCAGACCCTCAGCGTCTCCGCCGATCTCGCGGTCAGCATCAGCCGGGACAGCTACAAGGTCACCAAGAAGGTCGTCGCCGTTGCCAAGCCGGCATCCGGGGCCCCGGCCGTCGGAGTGCCGGACCCCGGCACCGCCCAGGCGATCGGCTACGAGCTGGTGCACGCCAGGGGCTGGGGCGACGACCAGTACGCCTGCCTCGTTTCGCTCTTCAACAAGGAATCGCACTGGAACGTGTACGCGAGCAACCCGAGTGGTGCCTACGGCATCCCTCAGGCGCTCCCGGGGTCCAAGATGGCCTCGGTCGGCGCCGACTGGGCCACCAACCCGAGAACGCAGATCACCTGGGGACTCAACTACATCCAGGGTCGCTATCTCACCCCGTGTGGGGCGTGGGGCCACAGCCAGTCGTCCGGCTGGTATTGATCCGTCGCTCGTCTGCTCACCGTTCGGCCGGGTCCAGAGCTTAGAGTTAAGCAATGCCCAGATCCAATCGCCCTCGAGGGGCGCGCCCGGCAGATGACGAGTCGGAGATCGACCTGAATCGCGCCCTCTACGGCAGCCTGCGCTCCGAGACGCAGCGTGACGGCGCCTGGAACGTGCAGCCGGTGTCTGCGACGTCGGCGGCGAAGACCTACATCTGCCCGGGCTGCCGTCTCGACATCACGCCGGGCACGGCCCACATCGTGGCCTGGCGCGCCGACGGTCTCATGGGCGAGGCCGACGACATCGCCGCCCGGCGACACTGGCACGCGCACTGCTGGAAGATCAGGTAGACCGCCGTGGACATCAAGGCTGGCGTGATTCTCCCGGCCCGCCGGGAAAACGTGGAGTTCCGCACCTCGGACGGGCTCACCCTGGTGGGGGAGCTGTCCCTGCCGCTCTCCACGGCCCCTGTGGCCACCATCGTGGCGCTGCACCCGCTGTCGACCCACGGCGGCTTCATGGACTCCCACATCATCCGCAAGGCCGCCGCCCGGCTGCCTGCCCTGGCGGACCTCGCCGTGCTGCGGTTCAACTTCCGTGGGGTCAGCTCCCCGCGCGGGGCATCCGGGGGAGAATTCGGCCACGGCGTCGACGAGCGGCACGACCTGGCGGCGGTGATGGCGTTCGTCGCAGAACGCGGCCTGCCGCACCCCTGGCTCGTCGGCTGGTCCTTCGGCACCGAGGTGGCGCTCAAATACGGCCTCGAGTACCCGATCGACGGCGCGATCCTGCTCTCGCCGCCGCTGCACAGGACCTCGGATGCCGAGCTCGCGGCGTGGGCCGGCAGCGGCAAGCGGCTGGTCGCCGTGATCCCCGAACTGGACGACTACCTGAGGCCCGCCGAGGCGGCCGCGCGCTTCGCAGTGGTGCCCGAGGTCGAGTTCGTGGCGGTGGAGGGCGGCAAACACCTCTGGGTGGGGGAGAGCCAGACCACACGAGTGCTCAGCGAGATCGTGCGGCGGCTCAACCCCGCGGCCCTGCCGTTGCCGGCGACCTTCGACGAGTAACCTCGCCGGTTACAGTTCGTTCTGTCTCGGCACCAGGACCTGGTCGACGATGAGCAGTACGGCGGCGGCCACCGGGATCGCGATGAGCGCCCCGAGAATGCCGAGCAACGATCCGCCGGCCAGGGCGGCGATCACGACGACCGCCCCTGGCACCTTGACCGCTCGCGACATCACCCGCGGGTTGATCACGTAGGCCTCGACCTGCATGTACGCGAGGTAGTAGATCGCGACCCAGAGTGTGATGCCCGGCCCGCTGAGCAACAGGGTGGAGAGCACGATGATCACGCTACCGGTGAGGGTTCCGACGAGCGGCACGAGCGCGAACAGGAACGCGATGAACGCGAACAGCGCGGGGTATTTGAGGCCGTAGATCGACATGATCGACAGGAAGATGAAGCTGAAGAGGCCATTGGCGAAGGCGATGCTGCCCTGGCCGACGACGTAACGGCCGACGGATGCCGTGATCTGCTCAGCGAGGTCGGAGAACGCGGCGCGCTTCGACGCCGGCACGAGACGGTAGAGCCCGCGCTTCATGTTGGAGAGCGACGCGACGAAGTAGAGGGTGAGGATGAGGATGATCACGAACCCCGCCGCCCCGCTGAAGATGCCGATGCCCACGGAGAGGATGCCGCCACCGATCGTCGCCACGTTGTTCTTCAGCCAGGTGCCGGCGTTGGTGAGGATCTCGTTGAGGTTGATCCAGCTCGGGAGGGTCTTCTGGGTGTCGGTGATCCAGGTCGACTCGGTGACCGTCTTGATGAAGTCCGGCAGGTTGGAGAGGAGATTGCTGACCTGGTCGGCGATCACCGGCACAACGGCGAAGACGAGGCCGACGAACACGGCGATGATTCCGAGGAGCACCGTGAGGATGGCCAACCAGCGCGGAAACCTGTGCTTCTCGAGCCATGACACTGCCGGGTCGATCCCGAGGGCCAGGAAGAGCGCTGCGCCGATGTAGGTGAGGATCGTGGAGAGCGTGGTGACGGCGGAGCCGATCCCGATGGCGACGATCACGCCGAGGCCTCCGAGGAGTCCGACCCGAAAAGCGTTCTGAATCTTCACGGCGACTCCCCCGGATCGTGGACTACTTGTCGGTAGCGACCTTCTCGGCCTGGGTCAGAACGCTACGCAGGCTTTCGAAGTAGCCGGCGACCGCTTCGCGTTCGATTCTAATTTGTGAGAGCCGCTCTTCTGCGTCGGACACGAGCTTCGCCGTGCGCTTTTCGGCGTCCTTGACCATGGCCTTCGCGCGCGCCTCGGCATTGGCGAGGATCTCCGCCGCCTCGTCGCTGGTGCTGGCGCGCAAGGCCTTGGCCTCGGCGCGGGCGTCCACGTCCACGGTGTCGGCCTCCTTGCGTTTCGCAGCGGCGGCCTTCGTCGCCTCGGCGAGCTGCGCGTTGGCCTCCTCGAGGTACTTCTGGGTCTGGGCGACCGCCTCCTGGTGCTTGGCCAGGAATTCCCTCTCCGCCTCGTCCCGGCGCGACTTGAGCTCCACATCCAGGTCGGTGCGGGCCTGCTCGGCGTCGAGCGCGAGTCGAGTGCGGGTCTCCGCGGTGTCGTGCTTCAACTGCGCGGCGGTCTGCTCGACCTCGCGGGTGACGTCGGCCAGCTTCTGCTCGACCTCGCGGCTGACGTTGGTGCGCTGCTGCTCGATGTCGTGGGCGAGGCTGGCGCGCTCGGCGGCGATCTCTGCCTCGACGATGGCCTTCGCCTCCGTCACCTCCTGAGCGAGCTGCTTGCGAGTGCGCTTGACCTCGAGGTCGACCTTCGCCCTGGCGGACTTGGTCTCCTGCTCGACCTTGGCGCGGGCGGTCGAGGTCTCCAGTTCGAGGGCGTCGCGTGCCGTCGTGGTCTCGAGCTCGATCGTGGCGCGGGCCGCTGCCGTCTCCTCCTGGAGCGTGGCATGGGCGAGGGCCATCTCCTGTTCGAGGGCGTTGCGCGCCGCGTTCGTCTCCTCTTCGAGGGCGTTCCGCGCGGCGGTGGTCTCCTCCTCGAGGGTGTTGCGCGCGGCGGTGGTCTCCTCCTCGAGGGCGTTCCGCGCGGCGGTCGTCTCCTGTTCGAGGGCGTGCCGCGCGGCGATGCTGTCCTGGTCGAGGGCCGCGCGCTCTGCAGCGGTGTCCTGCTCGAGGGTCGTCCTGGCGAGCGTGATCTCCTGCTCGAGGCTGGACCGCGCCTCGGCGATCTCCTGTTCGAGGGCGGTGCGTGCCGCCGCGGTGTCGTGCTCGAGCTGGGCTCGGGCCTCCTCGATCTCGCGCGTCAGCTCGGCGCGACGGGTCTCCGTGGTCTGCTCGAGCTCCACGCGAGACGACTCGATGTCCCTCGCGAGGTCTGTGCGCTGCTGCTCGACGTCGCGGGCGAGGTCGCCCCACTGCTTTTCGCTCTCGCTCGTGAACTCCGCGCGGCCGATCTCGGTCTCGCGGGCCAGCTTTGCCGCGGCATCCCTCGCCTCGGTGGTCTCGCGCACGGCGACGAGCCTCAGCTCGGCCGATTCGCGCTCCGCCTCCGCCCGCACCGCGGCGGCCTCGCGCTTGGCGGTCGTCCTGGCTTCTGCTGCCTCCGTCGCGACGGCGCCCCGGATGGCCGCAGCCTCGCGCAGGGCGTCCTGGGTGACGATCTCGGCCTCGTCCCGCGTACGTTCGAGCAGCTCCGAGGCCTCGAGCGTCGCGGCGTCGAGGATTCCGTTCGCCTTCGCGTGGGCATCCGAGACGACCTTCTCCGCGTTCTCCACGGACTCGACCCGCAGACGATTGATCTCCGCTTGCACGCCGTTTCGCAGGCGTTCCGCGTCGATGTCCGCCTGGCTGATCAGCCGGGTCGACTGCTCCTCGGCGACCCGGAGGGTGTTCTCGAGTTTGGTGCCCAGGCCACTGTAGGTGGGGCTTCCGGTCTCTTCGATCTCCGCCTGGAGGTCCTCCACGGTCGCATTCAGCCGCTTGAGCTCCTTGGCCGCTTCCGCCTTGTCCTGGTTGGCCTTGATCAGCTCGCGCCGAAGGTCCTGGATGGCACTGTCCACCTCGTCGCGGTTGTAGCCGCGCATTGCAGTGGTGAAGGTTTCGTCGTCGGTAGCCACGGTGTCTCCTCGTGCGTTTGTGGTCGGACGCCGGGCAACCCGGGCCGAGCCATTCGAGTTTAGCCTGAGGCAACGACGGCCATGGGGCCGAATCTGCCGCCCGCCGAGCGGCCGATTCCCCGAATTTCGGGGCCTCAAGGCGTCTCTCAGGGTGGCTGCGCTAGTCTGGGTTGTCTTTGTCTGTTGCCACCCCGGGCACTTTGCCCGTGGCCGCCGGGGCTGAACCCTCGGTGAGAGCCGTCGCCATCATCGCGATTGGGGCTGTCGACCGCCGGTCGAGCACGGCAACACGAGAGGAGTAACCCAGTGCGATTTATCGCGGCCATCGTCACATTCGTGATCGCTTTCGGAATGATCGCCTACGGCATCGCCCAGCGAACCATTCTGGCCGAGCCAGACAGCATCACCGCCTCCACCGTCGTCCCGAACGACGCGACGGTCTCCGTGATCAGCAGCAAGACCCTCAAGGCCCTCGACGGCCGCCAGAGCGTCACCATCGAGGGACCGGGCAAGGTGTTCGCCGCGTACGGCCGCACCGAGGACGTGCTCGCGTGGGTGGGCAAGGCGAGCTACAACCGGATCGGCATCAACTCCGCCAAGACCGCGCTCACCAGCAAGCTGGTCACCGGCACGGAGACCAAGGTGCCCGATCCGCGCGGATCCGATCTCTGGCTCGACGAGTATTCGCGGTCCAAGAGCCTCAACTTCTTCGTCAACGTTCCGGACGACATCTCGATCGTCGTGGTCTCGGACGGCACGAAGCCGGCCCCCAACCACCTCACCATCAGCTGGCCGCTCGACAACCGCACCCCGTGGTCCGGTCCCCTCCTGGTCGGCGGTGGACTGCTGCTGCTCATCGGAATCGGCATCTACCTGTGGGCCCTCGCGCACCTGCGACGATCGCGCGGCCCGCGTCGCAAGTCGCCGAAGATGCCCAAGGTTCCTCGTCAGCGCGGGTACAAGCCGCGAAAGACCGGGGCGATCGCCGCGAAGGGCGGACGCCGGTCGACTTCACGGCGGATGATCGCGATCGTGCCGATCCTGCTCGTGGGCAGTGTGGCCCTGAGCGGATGCTCGGCCGACCTCTGGCCGGAGTTCATGACCGGAGGCTCCAGCCCCTCCGCCACGCCGTCGCCGACCGCGACGGTGCCGGTGGGGGAGAAGCTGCAGGCGCCGTCGGTGACGCTCCCGCAGCTCAAGAACATTGTGGCGCGGGTGTCGGCGGTCGCCGCGAAGGCGGATGCCGCAATCGACCCGGAGCTGCTGAAGAGCCGATTCGAGGGCCCAGCCCTCGAGTTGCGCAGGGCCAACTACGCCATCCGCAAGGTCGACAACACCTACAAGGCCCCGGCGGCCATCCCGGCCGGAGAGGTGAACGTCACACTGCCCCAGCAGTCGAACACCTGGCCGCGCACCGTCTTCACCGTGGTGACTCCCACCGACAAGACCGTGCCGCCGGTGGCGCTGATGCTCGTGCAGGCCACCCCGCGATCCGACTTCAAGGTGGACTATGCCACCGAATTCGAGGCCGGCGCCAAACTACCCGGCGGTGTGGCCCCCGCGAACATCGGGGCTCCGCGACTGCCCGACGAGACGAAGCTCTTCACTCTCGCGCCGGCAAAGCTCGCCCTCGCGTACGGCGACATCATCGAGAAGGGGCCGACGAGCGAGTTCGCGAAGTACTTCGACCTCAAGAACGACGCGCTCCTCACGCAGATCGGTTTCGACAAGCGCAAGGAGCTGCAGGCCAAGGTGCCCGCGACTGCTGCGCTGACGTTCGCCAACGGCAACGGTCCCGGGGAAAACATCACCCTGGGAAGCAACAACGCCGGCGCGATCGTCACGGTCTATCTGAACGAGACCTTCACGGTCAAGCCGGTCGAGGCCGGAGCCTCCGTGAACCCGGAGGGCGCCGTGAAGTCACTGTCGGGCATCACGGGCACCACAAAGGGTACGGTTGCGGTATACGGCGACCAGCTGCTGTTCTACCTGCCGCCTGCGTCAAGCAAGAACAAGATCGTGCTGCTCGGTTTCGCCACTGGACTCATCTCGGCTAAGGAGCTTCCGTGACCAACACCCCGCCATCCTCGGCCAACCTCCGGGGGGCAGTCGACCTGTCCTCCCTCGTTCGGCCGCCTGCCCCGCCCGCGGGAGCTCCGGTCGCCCCCGCGGCCGTTCCCTCCCTCGTCGTCGACGGCACCGATGCCAACTTCACGGGCATCCTGGATCTCTCGCAGACCGTGCCCGTGGTCGTGGAGCTCTACGTGGGCACACCATCGCCAACCCTCACCCGGGTCGTGACGGAATACGCCGGTCGATTCGTCCTGGCCACGGTCGATGCCGCCGCGAACCCGCAGCTGCAGCAGGCGTTCCACGCCACGGCGGCTCCAACCGTCGCCGCGGTGATCGGCGGACGCCCCATCGCCCTCTACGAGGGCGAGCTATCCGAGGCGGATGTCCGGCAGGTGCTCGAGCAGCTCGCGACCCTGGCCGCGCAGAATGGCGTCACCGGCACCGTGTCCCCGGACGCCGCGGGCGCCGTCCCGGCGGAGCCGGAGGAGTTGCCTCTTCCGCCGCACCACCAGGAGGCCTACGACGCCATCGCCGCCGGCGACTACGGCACCGCGATCGCCGAGTACAAGACGGCGATCGCGCAAGATCCGCGCGATCGGCTCGCCGTGGCCGGGCTCGCCCAGGTGTCGCTGCTCGCCCGACTCGGCACGGCGACGGCCGCCGACATCCGTTCGGCCGCCGCCGCAGCGCCCGGCGAACTCCCCGCGCAGCTCGCCGTGGCCGACCTCGACGTGTCCGGCGGCCATCTCGAGGACGCGTTCGCGCGCCTCCTCGACCTGTTCCCGACCCTCGATGCGGCTGGCAAGGATGCGGTGCGCACCCGGCTGCTCGACTACTTCGAGATCGCCGGAGTGGACGATCCTCGGGTGGTGGCGGCCCGCCGTCGCCTCACGACGCTGCTCTACTGACCCGCGCGGACATCCGCCCGCCGTCCCGCCCCGTCCTCTCCGTCCCGCCCTCCCCGGCCTACTCTCTCCGGCCTACTCTCTCCGGCCTGCCCTCCCCGGCCTACTCTCTCCGGCCTGCCCTTCCCGGCCTGCCCTTCCGAAATCCATGCAATCCGGTCTGACTCGCCGCTCAACTAGGCCGCCAGACGGCGTGTCGAGCAGGAATGCATGGATTTCGGAAGGGGAAGAGGGGGGCGACGGGCGCGGGGGAGCGGCGCCTAGCGCTTGAGCTTGAGCCAGAGGCCGGCCAGCGGGGGCAGGGTGAGTTCCACCGAGGCCGGACGCCCGGCCCAGGACTGCTCGACCGCGGTGACCGAGCCATAGTTGCCCACGCCGGATCCGCCGTACTCCGAGGCGTCCGTGTTGAGGATCTCCTCCCACTCGCCGGCGAACGGCAGGCCGACCCGATAGGGGCCGACCGGATTCCCGGAGAAGTTCATCAGGATGGCGATCGGATTGCCGTCGTTGTCCCAGCGCAGGAACGACACCACGTTGTGGGCCGCGTCGCTCGCGTCGAGCCACTCGAACCCGCCCGGGTCGTTGTCGCGTGACCACAGGGCCGGCTGCTCGCGGTACACCCGGTTGAGGTGCCCCACCATGGTGAGCAGCCCGCGGTGCACCGGCTGGTCGAGGATCCACCAGTCGAGCCCGCGCTGCTCGGACCACTCGCTCGGCTGCCCGAACTCCTGGCCCATGAACAGCAGCTGCTTGCCGGGGTGCGCCCACATGAAGGCGAGGTAGGCGCGCAGGTTCGCGAGCTTCTGCCACTGGTCGCCCGGCATCTTGTGCAACAGCGACCCCTTGCCGTGCACGACCTCGTCGTGGCTGATCGGCAGCAGGAAGTTCTCGGTGTACGCGTAGACCATGCTGAAGGTGATCTCGTTGTGGTGATACGAGCGGTACATGGGGTCTTCCTCCATGTACGCGAGGCTGTCGTGCATCCAGCCCATGTTCCACTTGAGGCCGAACCCGAGACCCGGTGCGTCGGTCGGCTTCGTGACACCCGGCCACGCCGTCGACTCCTCCGCGATCATCAGGATGCCCGGATTGCGCTTGTATGCCGTGGCGTTGACCTCCTGCAGGAAGCCGATCGCCTCGAGGTTCTCCCGGCCGCCGAACTTGTTCGGCTCCCACTGGCCCTCCTCGCGCGAGTAGTCGAGGTAGAGCATGGAGGCGACGGCGTCGACGCGGAGGCCGTCGATGTGGAAGTCCTCGAGCCAGTAGAGCGCGTTCGCCACGAGGAAGTTGCGCACGTGCGAATCGCCGAAGTTGAAGACGAGCGTTCCCCAGTCCGGCTGCTCGCCGCGGCGCGGATCGGAGTGCTCGTAGAGGGGCTGGCCGTCGAAGTTGGCGAGCGCCCACTCGTCCTTGGGGAAGTGGGCGGGAACCCAGTCCATGATCACGCCGATGTCGGCGTTGTGCAGGCGGTCGATCAGGTAACGGAGGTCGTCGGGATGCCCGAAGCGGCTGGTCGGGGCGAAGTACCCGGTCACCTGGTAGCCCCACGACCCGCCGAACGGGTGCTCGGCGAGCGGCATGAACTCCACGTGGGTGAAGCCGGTCTCGTGGATGTAGTCGATGAGCTCGTCGGCGAGTGCGCGGTAGCCGAGTCCCGGCCGCCAGGAACCGAGGTGGATCTCGTAGACGCTCAGCGGCGAGTTGTGCGGGTCGCGGGCGCCGCGGGCCGACAGCCAGTCGCCGTCGCTCCACTCGAAGAGAGTCTGTCCGACCTTGGACGCCGTCGCCGGCGGCACCTCGGTGTAGCGGGCCATCGGGTCGGCGCGGGTCACCCAGTTGCCCTGGGCGGTGCGCAGCTCGAACTTGTAGGCGGTGCCCGGGGTGAGCCCGGGAACGAAGAGTTCCCAGACACCGTTGTCGTCGAGTCGGCGCATGGCGTGGCCGACGCCATTCCAGCCGTTGAAGTCACCGAGCACCCGCGCGGCCGTGGCGTGCGGGGCCCAGACCGAGAAGCTGGTCCCCTCGATGTCCTCGTGCGGACGGAAGTGCGCCCCGAAGACCTGCCAGAGCTGCTCGTGGCGGCCCTGGCCCCACAGGTAGAGGTCCACGTCGCCCACCGAGGGCACAAACCGGTAGGGGTCGTCGGTGATCCAGTCCGGTCCGTTCGCGTATTTCGTCTCGAGCGTGTACGCCTGCCCCTCACCGGGAGCCAGTCCCTGCCAGAGACCGTCGGCGAGATGCTCGAGCGGCACCCGGGAGCCGTCGGCGCGGATCGCGGTGACCGCCTCGGCGAGCGGCCGCACGGTGCGGATCACGAATCCGCCGTCGACCGGATGCTGGCCGAGGGTCGCGTGGGGCTGCGGGTGCACCGCATCCACCAGGGCGCGCACGAGGCCCGGGTGCAGCTCGGGCAGCGTGGACGCCGCGGACTTCGCCTTCGCCGTCGCTGGAGCGGTGATCTTGGGCGACTTCTTGTCGACGTCCTTGGCCATTTACTTGCCTCTCGGGAGTTCGACTCGCAGGATATGCACCGGTTCGGTGAAGGCATCGAGCCTGACGTAGTTGTCTGTGCCCCAACTGAACTTCTGTTTCGTGATGAGATCCGTCACCTCGAATTCCTCCCCGGGCTCGAGGCCGAAACGGGTCGGATCGAGGTGCACCGTCGTCTCGCGCACCGAGTGCGGGTCGACGTTCGCCACGATGATGAGCGCGTCCCCCCGGCCGGAGCGCGTGAAGCGGCCGTCGAGGTACTTGCTGTAGACGAGGATCGAGTCGTCATCGCTCCAGTGCACGTCGAGGTTGCGCAGCTGGCGAAGCGCCGGATGCTCGGCCCTGATCGTATTGAGCCGGGTGATGTAGGGGGCGAGCGAATGGCCCTCCGCCTCGGCCTTCGCGAAGTCTCGGGACTTGTACTCGTACTTCTCGTTGTCGATGTTCTCTTCCGAGCCCGGCCGCGCGACGTTCTCGTAGAGCTCATACCCCGCGTACACGCCCCAGGACGGGGAAGCCGTCGCGGCGATCGCCGCGCGGATCTTGTACGCGGCCGGGCCGCCGAACTGAAGGTATTCGGTGAGGATGTCCGGGGTGTTCACGAAGAGGTTCGGCCGGAAGAAATCCGAGAGTTCGTGCGAGAGGCCGGTGAGGAACTCCTCGAGCTCGAGCTTCGTGTTGCGCCAGGTGAAGTAGGTGTACGACTGCTGGAAGCCGACCTGCCCGAGCGAGTACATCATCGCCGGCCGGGTGAACGCCTCGGCGAGGAACACGACATCCGGAAACTCGGTGTTGACCTCGTGCAGGAGCCATTCCCAGAACTGCAGCGGCTTCGTGTGCGGGTTGTCCACGCGGAAGATGCTGACGCCGAGCCCGATCCAGTGCTTGACGATCCGCAGCACCTCCTCGCGGATGCCGATCGGGTCGTTGTCGAAGTTGAGCGGGTAGATGTCCTGGTACTTCTTGGGTGGGTTCTCCGCGTACGCGATAGTGCCGTCGGGCAGGGTCGTGAACCACTCGGGATGCTCGGTGACCCACGGGTGGTCGGGGGAGCACTGCAGAGCGAGGTCGATCGCCACCTCGAGGCCGCTCTTCCTGGCCGTGTCGACGAAGGTGGTGAAGTCGACCACCGTGCCGAGGTCGGGATGGATGGCGTCGTGCCCGCCCTCCTTCGATCCGATCGCCCAGGGGGAACCCGGGTCGGCCGGCGTGGGGTTGAGGGTGTTGTTCGGTCCCTTGCGGAAGCTCACGCCGATGGGGTGGATGGGCGGCAGGTAGATCACGTCGAAGCCCATGCCGGCCACTGCCGGGAGCCGCCGGGCGGCGGTGCGGAAGGTGCCGCTGGTCCAGGTGCCGTTCTTGGCCTTCTTGGCGCCCTCGGAGCGGGGGAAGAATTCGTACCAGCTCCCGGCGCCGGCGCGGGTCCGTTCGACGCGCACCTCGAGCGGTGCGCTCTTGGTGACGAGGGTGGCGAGCGGTTGCTTCTCGATCTCCTCGGTGACTCGCGGATCCGTCGCGGCGGCGAGGCGCAGGAGCGGGGCGACGCTCTTGCTGGCGATCACCTTCGCGGCATCCTTGAGCACCTTGTTCTCTGGGTCGGCCTTCGCCGCGCGGGCGAGGAGCCGGCTCCCCATGAGGAGCATGAGAGACACGTCGATGCCGGCCGGCACCTTGATCTCGGCGTTGTGCAGCCAGGTGGCCCACTCGTCGTTCCAGGCCTGCACGCGGTAGACCCAGGTGCCCTGAACATCGAGAAGGGCGTGGGCCTGCCACCGGTCGAGCCCCTTGCCGACCTCAACCATGCGGTGTTTCGACTGCACCCCGTCCGGGCCGGTGAGCAGGAGGTCGACGCCGAGAACGTCGTGGCCCTCCTTGAACACGGTGGCCTCGAACGGAACGACTTCGCCGACGAAGGCCTTCGCCGGCCAATTGTTCTCGGGCTGTTGCGGGGAGAGTGCCCTGATCGGGATTCGGCCCATCTTCGGTTCGTATGCCACTGTCACACTCTGACCGTAGCGTCTTGGCAACGAAATCGCTCCCCCTTGACGAGTGGCCCCCGCGTCCCCAGAGTTCCGGTCACGGGTGGATCGATTGAAACAACGTGATCCATCGGTTGGTTGGCTCCCTTAGGGTGTAACGGTGAAGGCTATCCGTCGATTTACCGTCCGCACCGTTCTGCCCGATTCGCTCGGCGCCCTCGAGGAGCTCGCGACAAACCTCCGTTGGTCCTGGCACCTTCCCACCCGGGAACTTTTCGAATTCATCTCGCCAGAAACGTGGGAGTCGAGCGGACACGACCCGATAGCCCTACTCGGCGAGATCGAACCGGATCGGCTGGCCGAGCTCGCGGTGAACGGCGAATTCGTGGCGCGGGCGAACGCCCTGCGCGACGACCTCCACCGGTATCTCGGCGAACCGCGCTGGTACCAGCAGTCCTGTTCGAGCGATGCGCCGAAGGCGATCGGCTACTTCTCCCCGGAATTCGGCATCGCGGCCGCACTTCCGCAGTACTCAGGAGGTCTCGGCATCCTTGCCGGCGACCACCTCAAGAGCGCCTCCGACCTCGGAGTGCCCATCATCGGCGTCGGACTGTTCTACCGGTCGGGCTACTTCGCCCAGTCGATCTCCCCCGATGGCTGGCAGGAGGAGGCCTACCCCGTTCTCGACCCGGACGGCCTGCCCCTGTCGGTGCTCCGTCATCCGGACGGCACGGCAGCCCAGGTGGCGCTCGCGCTCCCCGGCGGCGGCGCCCTGTACGCGCGCATCTGGCAGGTTGCGGTCGGCCGCATCCCGCTCCTGCTGCTCGACACGGACATCCCGGAGAACGACGACGCGATGCGCTCGGTCACCGATCGCCTGTACGGCGGCGGCGGCGAACATCGCCTGCTGCAGGAACTCCTTCTCGGGATCGGGGGAGTGCGCGCCATCAAGCTGCTCTCCGAGCTCACCGACGCAGAGGTTCCCGAGCTTTTCCACACCAACGAGGGGCACGCCGGCTTCCTTGGGCTCGAGCGCATCAGCGACCTCATCGGCGACGGGCTGTCGTTCAGCGAGGCGCTCCAGGTGGTGCGGGCCGGCACGGTCTTCACCACCCACACGCCGGTGCCGGCCGGAATCGACCGCTTCGACTCCGCGCTCATCGAGCAGTACTTCTCCACCGACCTGCTGCCGGGAGTCGACGTGGGCGATGTCCTGGCCCTCGGCGCGGAGAACTACGACGGCGGAACCCCCAACACGTTCAACATGGCCGTGATGGGACTGCGCCTCGGCCAGCGTGCGAACGGGGTGTCCCGGCTGCACGGAGAGGTGAGTCGCGGCATGTTCGGGGCGCTCTGGCCCGGTTTCGACAACGTCGATGTGCCCATCACGTCGGTGACGAACGGCGTGCACGCGCCCACCTGGACCGACCCGTCGCTCGTGGCGCTCGCCGAGGAGAAGCTCGGCACGTCGGACACGACTCTTGCCGATTGGTCGTCGCCCGCGGTCGGCGACGGCGACCTGTGGAGGGTACGCAACGGAATGCGGGCGCAGCTCGTGAAGGACGCGCGGCACCGGGTGGCCAAGGCGTGGGGCGTGCACAACCCCGGTGTCGGCGATCCGGCGTGGGTGGCGGACATGCTCGACCCGGAGGTGCTGACGATCGGGTTCGCGCGGCGCGTGCCCACCTACAAGCGGCTCACCCTCATGCTTCACGACCCGGAGCGGCTCCGCTCGATCCTGCTCGATCCGCAGCGCCCGGTGCAGATCGTTATCGCGGGCAAGTCGCACCCCGCGGACGACGAGGGAAAGCGGCTCATCCAGCGTCTCGTGGAGTTCGCCCAGGAGCCTGATGTGCGCAAGCGCATGGTGTTCCTGCCCAACTACGACATCGGGATGGCGCAGTTGCTCTATCCGGGAACGGACGTGTGGCTCAACAACCCGCTGCGCCCGCTCGAGGCCTGCGGCACATCCGGCATGAAGGCGGCCCTCAACGGCTCCCTCAACCTGTCGATTCTCGACGGCTGGTGGGCCGAGTTCTACGACCAGGAGAACGGCTGGGCCATCCCGAGCGCCGATTCGGCCGGGGACGCCGCCGAGCGGGACAAGCTCGAGGCGGACTCGCTCTACGACCTCATCGAACATCAGATCGCGCCGCGGTTCTACGACCGCAACGCCGACGGCGTGCCGGTGCGGTGGGTGGAGGCGATCCGCCACACGCTCGCCACGCTCTCGCCGGAGCTGTCCGCCGACCGCATGGTGCGCGAATACGTGGAGCGCCTGTACCTGCCGGCCGCCGCGGCGGCCCGCACGATCTCGGCCGACGCTTTCGCGCCCGCGCGCGCGCTCGCCGAGTGGAAGACGAAGGTGACGGCCGCCTGGCCGCGCATCTCGGTGTCGCACGTGGAGTCCGGGGGCGTGGATGCCGTGCCCCAGGTGGGCGACGAGCTGCACGTGCGGGCGCACGTCAACATCGACGGGCTCAGCCCGGACGATGTGGCCGTGGAGGTCGTCTACGGTCGCGCCCGCGAGGGTGACCAGTTGGAGAACCCGGAACGGGTCGAGCTCGTCGCGACGAAGGGCACCGGCAATCCCGTGCAGTTCGCCGGCACCGTGGTGCTGTCGCGGGCGGGAAGCTTCGGCTACAACGTGCGCGTGGTGCCGCGGCATCCGTTGCTCGCCAGTCCGGCGGAGCTTGGACTGATCACGGTCGCCAACTAGAGCTCGACCTCTCCGGCCCGTCTCGCGCTCAGGCGCGGGGCGGGCCTTTTCGCTCTTCTGCGCCTCGGCAGGCCTCGGGTGTCCCCTCGGTGTACCCCGGTAGACGGACCCGCCTCGACGGGTTGCTGTACCCCGATTTTGATGTACCCCACTTGGGAACGTCACGCCTCTTAAGTCTGCGAATTGCGTTGTAGATTGCCACCTCAACTACGCATTCCGTAGTTGATTGACGTCTTGACGCCGATTTGGGCAGCGAGACCGGTATATCGGTGTGCCTCGCACTGGGGACAAATAGAGGATAGACAAGTGTGTCTGTCCGTATGAGGATTCGTCTGGGGGAAGTTTTCACGCTCGGCCAATACCCACGAAGCCGGCCGACCAGGGGAACCACCACAAGCCAGTACGACGGTGCAGCCGGAGCGCTCACCCACTGCGCCCAGGGACGGGCGAGGCCGCACCAGCGGCGCCCCAGCTCGACTCGCATTCCGATCAGCGGACTGCAATGACCCGACATCGCTCAGCAGTTGTCGCGAAAGGAATCATCATGAACAAGCTCCTCAAAGGCGCAATCGCCGGTGCAGCCGGTGTCGCCCTCCTCCTCGGCGGCGCGGGTACCTTCGCGCTCTGGAACGACGCGGCAGTCGTGAGCGGCGGAACCATCGCCACCGGCACACTCGCCATCGCCAAGTCGGGCACGGCCACGTGGACAGACATCTCGCCGGGCGTAGCCAACGGCACCACCTTTGACCCGGCAACGCAGAAGATCGTTCCCGGCGACAAGGTCAAGCTCACCCAGAAGGTCGTCCTCTCGACCACGGGCAAGAACCTCAAGGCGAGCTTCGGCTTCGATCCGGCCTCGGTGACGACCGACTCGGCGCTCGCGAGCGTGCTCAACTACAACCTGACTGCTACCCCGGTCGTGACGGCCGGCTCCGCCGCGGTCACCGCGAATGGTGCGAACACCTACACGATCACACCAGGGTCGGATGCGACGACGACGGTCGACGTGACCTTCACGGTCGAATTCCTCGACACGACCGGCACGACCGGTCAGTCGGTGGCCTCAGCCGCGGACCTCTCGAAGCTCGCCTTCACGCTCGCTCAGATCCGTCCGTAACGGATCGGCGGGTGCGCCGGGGATCCGACCCGTCGCACCCGCCCCAGCAGTGACAACGACCCGAACTGGCACAAGGCAGGAGGTGATGACCATGAGGAAGAAGTCCCGCAGCGGAGCGGATGGTGCGCGGGAGCCAGCCTCCAAGACGCGTTCCATCGCCAACAGCATCGCCTTCCTCGTCGCGGTCCTCACCCTGTCGCTGCTGGCCACGAGCGGCACATACGCCCTCTGGAATGGCGCTGCCCACATCGACGGCTCGACGGTCTCGACCGGGAGCATCGGGGTCACGGTCAACGGCGTCACGAGCTACTCGCTAGTCGGGTTCAACGCCGCTCTGCTCGCTCCCGGACACTCGGTGGTCACGCCGATCACGATCGCCGACACGGGCACGACGCCGATCGCTGTCACTCTCTCGTCCGTCGGAATCGTGACAAACACGAACGGCCTTGCGGCGTCACTCACTCTCACCGCCACGCCGGTTGCCACGACGGGAGCCTGCGTCGGCGGGCTCACTGGCGGCGTGTCCGCACCGCTTGGCGCATTCACGACCTCCGGTTCTCCCTCGCTCATGGGGGCCGGCACGAGCAAGGCTCTGTGCCTCGAGCTGGGGCTCTCCCCGACGGCGCCGGCGATCGCCCAGGGCGGCTCGACGACCTTCACGATCAACGTCACCGCGCTCCAGAGGCGGCCATGAGGGTGCTGACCAAGGGCCGCAAGGCGGCGATCCTGGTCGGCATCGTGGTCTTCATCATCGGCTCGAGTACCGGCGTCAGCTTCGCCCTGTGGAGTGTCGGGGCGTCGACGAATGCGGTGGTCGCCGCTGGCACGGTCGGCATCACCGCGAACGGTGTCGCCTCCGCCTCCCTGGCGGGCCTCACCAATGCGCAGGTCGGGCCGGGCGCGACCGCGACCACCTCCGTCACCGTCACCAACTCCGGCACCCTTCCCCTCACCTACACGACTTCGATGGCGAACACGCTGACGCCCTCGACCGCGGTGATCGGCGCCAACATCGACTATGTCGTGTGGGTCAGCGTCGCAGCCTCGAACTGCACGACTGCCGCCGCCGTCGGCGCCACATCGTGGGCTGGCAACCTCGGCGCGGCTGCCGCGGTGCTCGGCACGAACCGCCCCCTCGCGGCGGCGGCAAGCGAAGTGCTGTGCGTGCGGACCACGGTCAAGGCCGCAGCTCCATCCCTCGGCGGCCAGACCGTCGCGACCGTTCTCACCTTTTCCGGATCGAGCATCTGATGCGCTTCTCGCGACAGGCACTCATCACGGCCGCGGCATCCGTCGTTGCGGCGTCCATCCTCTCTTTCGCCGCGCCATCGGCCCTCGCGGCCTGGACGGCATCCGGCAGCGCGAGCTTCACCCAGTCGGCCCCGACCGTCCCTACGGCGACCTTCGTCTCCTGCGTGACCGACAAGTCGAAGAAGAACGCGCTCCTCACCTGGTCGGCCGCACCGCCCACCTTCAACGGCAGCGCCTTCTCGAGCTACCTGATCGAGTGGTTCTATAACAACGGCACGGCGATCACGACGTCATCGAGCGCCACGCCCGTCGCCACCCTGGCCGGTCAGGGCCTCGCCGGCAACTCCACGGTTCGGGTGACCGTCAGGTATTCGAACGGCTCAACGTCGACGGCTCCCGCGATCTACCCGTTCGTTCTCAGCAACAATGGCCTGCTGTCTCCGCAGTGCAGTCCGGACTTCTGATGAGCGTTCACGGTCTCGGGCAACGATGGTCACGCCGTGGGCGCGTGAATCTGGTCGCGACGTCCATCGCAGCGATTGCCGCCGTTTTGACGGTGCCGGCCGTGCCGGCGCAGGCCGCCGACTCTACCCCGATTCTGCTTAGCCGGGATGGAGTGGTCTGGTCCACGACGCTCCCGGGCGGCCTCTTCGACGAGTTCCAGGGCGCCGTTCCCGGCGACATCGTCTCGAAGGCGGTGTGGGTGCACAACCCGCTCTCCGAGCCGGTGACTCTCTCCGTGCGCGCCATCAACGTGTGGGAATCGTCCGGCGAGGTGGGCAGGTCCATCACGGTGGACGGCGCAGCGGGATCGGTCTCCCTTCCCGCCGCGGTGACGCTCGCGTCCCTCGCGAACTGTTCGACGCTCGCGCCGCAGTCCATCGTGCAGGCGAGCGGAAGCGCGCGGATCACCCTCACCCTCAGGATGCTCGACGTCGGTTCCAAAGTCGCCCAGGCGGGAACCGGCGGTTTCAACGTGTTGCTCACCGTGACGCAGGGGAGCCGCATCGAGGCGCTGTCGGCCTGCGATCCCGGCACCCTGGTGTCGTCGCCCGGCCCGAGGCCGGCGAGCCCGGCGGATGCCGCGGGCCCGGTGGCCCTCGCGATCAGCGGTGCGTTGGCTTTCACGGGGGCCAACCCCGCCGTGCCGCTCCTGGTCGGCGGCGGACTCCTCGGCATCGGATTCCTGCTGCTGGTGGTGCGACGCCGCACGAGGGAGCCGGGCGAGTGAAGGACAGCCCGACCTCCGCGACCCTCCAGACGGCGCCCGAACGAAGCCTGTGGTTCTTCCTGCGCACGGCGCTGAGTCTGGCCGTGCTGCTGCTCGTGGTCGGGGCCGGGACGGTTCTGATCGTGCTCCCGAAGGTCGCCGGGGCGATCCCACGCACCGTGCTGACCCAGTCGATGGAGCCCGTCCTTCCGCCCGGCACCCTCATCGTGGTGCGGCCGGTCAAGCCGGACCAGGTCGCCGTGGGAGACGTCGTCACCTATCAGATCGAGTCGGGCAAACCCGATGTCATCACCCACCGGGTGATCGCGATCGACTTCACGCCGAGCGGAACGCGCTCGTTCACCTTCAAGGGCGACAACAACGCCGTCGCCGATGCCGATCCGGTCAGGGAGGTGCAGATCGTGGGCCGACTGTGGTACAGCATCCCCCTCATCGGCTACCTGAGCCTCTGGCTTAACGGCGACGCCAGGGCCGTCATCGTGCCGGTGCTCGCGGGTCTCCTGTTCCTCTTCGCCGCCTACATGTTCGCCAGTGGGATCGTCGGCGCCGTGCGGGGTCGTCGCCGCGAGCGCGACGATGCTCCGGTCGATGTCCCGGGCGCGGAGGCCGGTCTCACGCCCCCGGTCGACGAGACTCCCGTCGTGACGCCGGCCACGCGTCACCCGGCGTCGCCGGCGCGGTTCCTGGCGCCGGTCGCCGTCGGGCTTCTTCTCGGCGCCGCCGCCTATCTGCTCATCACCGGCGGCTCCGGCCGGGGTGACCGGCTCAGTCGCGACTGATCGCCGCGAGGAGGGCGCCGGTCGCGGCCACGAGGTCGGCGGGGGAGAGCTCGAGCTCGAACCCGCGACGTCCACCCGAGACGAACACCGTGTCGAAGAGTTCGGCGGTCTCGTCGAGCACCATCGTGAGACGGGTCTTCTGCCCGATCGGGCTGATGCCGCCCACGACGTAGCCGGTCTTGCGTTCCGCGACCGCGGCATCCGCCATCGTCGCCCGCTTGGCGCCTATCGCCGAGCTCAGCGCCTTGAGGTCGAGCTTGCCCACGACCGGCACGATGCCGACCACGAGCGCTCCGTCGGCCTCGGCCAGGAGGGTCTTGAACACCCGGTCGGGCTGCACGCCGAGAGCCTCGGCCGCCTCGAGACCGAACGACGCCGCCGCCGGGTCGTGCGAATACTCGTGGGTCGTGAAGGGGATGCCGAGGGCCGCGAGCGCGACGGTGGCCGGGGTGCCGGCCACGGCTAGCGCTCCCGCCGCGTTCGCATCAGTGCGCCCGGAAGAGCTGCATCGAGGCCGGCGCGAGAGTGAGGGCCGTGCCCGGCGCGTGCACCTCGCTGGCCGCCGAGTCGTCGGCGCTGTTCCAGAGCAGTTCGTAGGACGTGACTCCCTCGTGCTCCGGCAGGCAGACGGTCTCCTCCGCTTCCAGCCCGTGCACGATCAGCAGGATGCGGTTGAACTCCTCGAACTCGGGCGTCGACGCCGCGAGGTATTGCAGGGTGCGCTCCTGGGGGGAGTCCCAGTCCTCGATCGACATCGACGCACCCTCCTTGTTGAACCAGTCCATCTGGGTGGCGGAGGGCACAGTCTCGCCGAAGATGCCGAACCGCACCGGCCGCAGCGCCGGGTTCTCGCGGCGCAATCGCAGGAGTTTCTGCGACACCTGAAGCAGTTCGTCCTGCCAGTCCTCGTGCTCCCACGGCAGCCAGGTGAGCTCGCTGTCGTGGCAGTAGGCGTTGTTGTTGCCTCGCTGGCTCCTGCCGAACTCGTCGCCGGCCGTGATCATCGGCAGCCCGGCCGAGAGCAGGAGCGTCCCGAGCAGGTTGCGGATCGCCTTCTCCCGTGCAGCGAGGATGACCGCGTCGTGGGACGGTCCCTCCACGCCGTAGTTGAACGAGTGGTTGTTGTCCGTGCCGTCTCGGTTGTTTTCGCCGTTGCCGAGGTTGTGCTTCTGGTTGTACGCCGTGAGGTCGGCGAGAGTGAACCCGTCGTGAGCGGTGACGAAGTTCACGGACGCGAGCGGTCCGCGTTCCTGCGAGAAAACGCCGGCTGACCCGGAGAGCTTCGAGGCGAGCTGGCCGATGCCGATCGGTGCGCTGCCGGTGGCCCGGGCGGCGGCGATGTCGGAAAGCCAGAAGTTGCGCGCACGGTCGCGGTAGTCGTCGTTCCACTCCGACCAGCCATCGGGGAAGTTGCCGACCTGCCAGCCGCCCATCCCCACGTCCCACGGCTCGGCGATCATCTTCACGCCGGCGAGCTGGGGGTCGCTGACGATCGCCTCGAGGAGCGGATGATTCCGGTCGAAATTGACGTCGGAGTCGCGTCCCAGGGTGGCCGCGAGGTCGAACCGGAAGCCGTCGATCTGCACCTCGTTCGCCCAATACCGCAGGCTGTCCAGCACGAGGCGCTGCGCCGCCGGCAGGGCGAAGTTGACGGTGTTGCCGCATCCCGTGACGTCGATGTACCTGCCCTTGGCGTCCTGGCGGTAGTACAAGGCATTGTCGAGGCCGCGCAGAGAGGTTGTCGGGCCGCCGCGCCCCTCCTCCGAGGTGTGGTTGTAGACGACGTCGAGGATCACCTCGAGGCCGGCCTCGTGCAGCAGCTTCACCATGCCCTTGAACTCTCGGAGCACGGCGCCGGTTCCGCCGAACTGCGCCTCGCGGCTCGCGTACGCCGCGTGCGGGGTGAAGAAGTTGAGCGTGTTGTAGCCCCAGTAGTTGGTGAGGCCCTGCTTGATCAGCCGCTGTTCGCTCACGAACTGCTGCACCGGCAGCAGCTGCACCGTCGTGACGCCGAGATCCTTGAGGTAGTTGATGGCCGTCTCGTGGGCGAGGCCCGCGTAGGTGCCGCGCAGCTCCTCCGGCACGGCCGGGTTGAGCTTGGAGAGGCCCCGCGCGTGCGCCTCATAGAGCACCGTGTGGTCGAGGGGAATCGCCGGCTTGGTGCTGCCGGCCCAATCGAATGCATCGTCCTGCACGTAGCAGCGCCACTCGCCGTTCGGGGTCCTGGCGAGCCCCCTGGCGTAGGGGTCGATGAGCTGGAGCGACGGATCGAACGCGTGCACCGGTCCCTTCGGCCCGGCCGCCCGCAGCGAGTACCGCGTGCCGGCCACGAGGTTCGGGGAGACCCCGGACCAGACGTCGTGATCGTCCCTGGTCAACGAGACGGTCTCCGAGGCCCAATTCGGGTCCTTGTCGCTGACCAGGGCGAGCTCGATCGAGGTCGCGTTCGCCGACCAGACGCGAATCTCTCCGCCCTCCGGGGTCGAGCGCACTCCCAGGTCGCGCAGCGGATCGGCGAGGGGCTCCGGGTCGAGCGTGGCCCCGGGAACGTTCACGGGCATCGGATCAATCACAGGCACGAGTTCTAGAGTAATGAACGCGTGAGTCACACTTGTTACGGACGTGTAAGGAGCGAATGTGACCGTCTATCTCGATCACGCGGCGACGACCCCGATGCTTCCCGAGGCGATCGCGGCGTACACCGCGGCCCTCGGCGTTGTCGGCAACCCGTCATCCATCCACACCCCTGGTCAGAATGCCAAGCGGATGCTGGAGGAGGCGCGCGAACGGGTCGCCGAATCCCTGGGCTGCGATCCGATCGAGATCGTCTTCACCTCGGGTGGAACCGAATCGGTGAACCTCGCGGTGAAGGGACTGTGGTGGGCCAGGCGGGAGTCGTCGCCCGGGCTGCGACGCATCCTGGTTCCGCGCGGCGAGCACCACGCCACGATCGACACGGTCGAGTGGCTCGAGCGCTACGAGGGGGCGGTGGTCGAGTGGCTCCCGCTCGACGCGAACGGGCGCCTCTCTCTCGAGTCGCTCGCCGCCGCGCTGGACGACCACGACGACATCGCCCTGCTCACCCTGCTGTGGGCGAACAACGAGGTCGGCACGATCCAGCCCGTGGCGGAGGCCGTGGCGCTCGCGGCCGCGCGCGGCGTGCCCGTGCACGCCGACGCCATCTCCGCCTATCGCCACGTGCCCATCGACTTCGCCTCCACCGGCCTCGCCGCGCTCTCGGTCTCGGCCCACAAGATCGGCGGCCCGCTCGGCATCGGGGCTCTCGTGCTGGCGCGGCGCGCGGCCGTCGTGCCGCTCATCCACGGTGGCGGCCAGCAGCGCGACGTGCGATCGGGCACCCAGGATGCGCCGGCGGCCATCGCGTTCGGGGTCGCGGCCCGGCATCCGGCCCCGTCACTCGTCGCGCTTCGGGACCGTGTCATCGCCGGAGTGCTGGCGGCGGTGCCCTCGGCGGTGCTGCGTGGCGACCCGTCCGATCGCCTCGACAATAACGCCCACTTCACCTTCCCGGGCTGCGAGGGGGACTCCCTGCTTTTTCTGCTCGATGCCGCGGGCGTCGCCGTCTCCACCGGCTCGGCGTGCCGAGCGGGAATCCCCGAGCCGTCGCACGTGCTCCTCGCGCTGGGGCTCACCGAGGGGGAGGCCCGAGGCGCCCTGCGCATCACGGTGGGCCACACCACGACCACCGACGACGTCGACGCCTTCCTCGCCGCGCTTCCCGAGGCGGTCGGCCGGGCCTCCCGGGCGGGATTCGCCGACCGGCAGGTGCGAGTCGGTGCCTGAACGCCGACCGCTCGCCCTGCTCGCGGCGGTCGGCGTGGCGATCGCGCTCGCCGGCTGTACGCCGACGGCGGCCGCGCCATCCGGCTCACCTACCCCCTCGTCGTCGTCCGTTGCCGCATCGCCGCTGCGGCCGGTGTTCCCCGATTCCTTCGACGCGACGACCACCGGAAAGGAGTCCACCCGGCTCGGCGACGCGATCGATGCCACCGTGCCCACGGCATCCATCGTGTACGTGGACAAGCACGACCAGCTCGTCGCCGCGACCTCCCAGGCGCCGAGCTACTTCGGCGTGCTGCGGGCCATGACCCTCTCGCCCTCGATCGACCCGGTCGCCACCGCCGGCTCCATCGTGACGAAGCTCAAGGCCGCCGGATGGATGCAGCTGTCGAGCAAGGACACCGGCGGAGTGCACCTCGTCACCCTCTCGAGCGGCACTCTCGCCAGCGAGTCATGGTTCGCGGTGGTGAGCGGGGACCCGTCGACTCCCGGCCAGTCCGTGGTCGTCGTGCAACTCGCGAGCCCAGACCTGCCGTAGCGGGCTTGTCGATGTCGTCGGCGTGGTGCAGGGTCGGGGCATGGCTGAACTTCGGATTGACGAGAAGGCGACACTGCACAGATACCTGCGGACCCAGCGCGAGAACCTGCTCGCGAAGATCGACGGGTTGGGCGAATACGACGCCAGGCGTCCGCTGACCCCAACCGGCACGAACCTGCTCGGCCTCGTCAAGCACGTGGGGAGCGTGCAGCTCGGCTACTTCGGGCTGGTGTTCGGCAGGCCGGCCGAGCGACAGCCGGCGTGGATGGCCGATGACGCGCCGATGGATGCCGACATGTGGGCGTCGGCCGACGAGTCGCGCGACGACATCGTCGACTTCTATCGTTACTCGGCGGAGCACAGCGACGAGACGATCGGGCTTCTGCCGCTCGACGCGACAGGGAGAGTGCCGTGGTGGCCGGAGGAGCGCCGAGATGTGACGCTGCACCAGATCCTCGTGCACCTCTGCGTGGAGATCGCCCGTCACGCCGGGCACGCTGACATCCTCCGGGAGCTGTTGGACGGGTCGGCGGGCAACGGGCCGGCGGATCCCAACCTGCCCCGCCGTTCGGCGGCGGAGTGGGCCGAGTACCGGTCGAGGCTCGAGGCGGCGGCGCTCGAGGCAGCGACTGCGGCCGGCGGTTCGGCCGACCGGCGATCGGTCTAGCGGCGACCGGCTTGCGGGTGCCGCGCCATGCCGTGAGCCGCCACGAGTCGGGCCGGGTGTCGAACGCGAGGGCGTAGCCGGCCGGCCTCAGTCTTGACATTGCCTCCATTTTGGTTCGTCACGGCACCGTCGAGAAGGCCCTCACCGACATCCTCACCGACATCCCCGCTTAGACTCGAAACCATGAAGGTTTTGGCGGCGATGAGCGGCGGTGTCGATTCGGCCGTGGCCGCAGCGCGCGCGGTCGAGGCGGGCCACGAGGTCGTCGGCGTGCATCTGGCGCTCAGCAGGATGCCCGGCACCCTGCGCACCGGAAGTCGCGGATGCTGCACCGTCGAGGACTCGATGGACGCGCAGCGAGCCGCCAACATCATCGGGATCCCCTACTACGTGTGGGACTTCTCGGAGCGCTTCAAGCTCGACGTCGTCGACGACTTCATCGCCGAGTACACGGCCGGCCGCACACCGAACCCGTGCATGCGCTGCAACGAGCGGATCAAGTTCGCCGCCCTGCTCGAGAAGGCCATCGACCTGGGCTTCGACGCCGTGGCCACCGGCCATTACGCCACGATCCTCACCGACGAGAACGGCAACCGCGAGCTGCACCGAGCGGCCGCCTGGGCCAAGGACCAGTCCTACGTGCTCGGGGTGCTCACCGCCGAGCAACTCGCCCACAGCATGTTCCCGCTCGGCGCGACGCCGAGCAAGGCGGAGGTGCGTGCCGAGGCGGCCGAACGCGGCTTCAGCGTGGCCACCAAGCCGGACTCGCACGACATCTGCTTCATCCCGGATGGCGACACCCGCGGCTGGCTCGCCGACCGGGTCGGCGCCGAGGCGGGGCTGATCCGCGAGCGCGACGGCTCTATCGTGGGCAGCCACGACGGAGCGCTCGCCTTCACGATCGGTCAGCGCAAGGGACTGCACCTCGGCGTCCCCTCCCCTGACGGACGCCCCCGCTTCGTGCTCGAGGTCAAACCGTCCACCAATGAGGTCGTCGTCGGGCCCAGGGAGGCCCTCGACCTCGCCGAGATCTCGGGGGA
The DNA here is from genome assembly GCF_008040105.1 of Lacisediminihabitans profunda. Classification (GTDB taxonomy): domain Bacteria; phylum Actinomycetota; class Actinomycetes; order Actinomycetales; family Microbacteriaceae; genus Lacisediminihabitans; species Lacisediminihabitans profunda. The sequence goes on along the minus strand of NZ_VRMG01000008.1, from coordinate 82,811 downwards.
CCGGTTCAGCTGGGCCGGACTCCCACCGACAGACCCGCACACCCCGTTCGACTGCCACGTGCAGATCCGCGCGCACGCCGACCCGGTGGCCGCGGTCGCCGTGGTGCGGGATGGCTCCCTCGTGATCACGCCGAACGTGCCGCTCAACGGCGTCTCGACCGGCCAGACGGCCGTGGTCTACCTCGGCACGCGCGTGCTCGGCCAGTGCACCATCGACCGCACCGTCTCCGCGGTTCCGCTTCCCGTCGCCTGACTCCGTTCCTTCCGAGCGAAATAGGGCCGGGGGCTGGCCACGTCGGTGGTACTGCCTAAGCTAAAGCCGTGCCGAACGACGACGAACTTCAGCAGGCGGGCGCCGAGGCTGCCGCGCTCACCACTCGCATCCTCGAACTGCGCGACGCGTACTACGAGCGCGACGAGGTGCTCGTCAGTGACGACGAGTACGACCACATGCTGCGCCGCCTGCAGGAACTCGAGCGCCTCTTCCCCGAGCTGCAGAGCCAGGATTCGCCCACCCAGACGGTGGGAGGACGCGCCGAGACCACGCTGTTCGACCCCGTGCGGCACGCCGAGCCGATGCTGAGCCTCGACAACGTCTTCTCGATCGACGAGTTCGAGTCCTGGGCCGCGAAGGTCGAACGCGACTCCGCCCGCCGGGTCGACTACCTGTGCGAGCTCAAGATCGATGGCCTCGCCATCAACCTCCGCTACGAGAACGGCACCCTGGTGAGCGCGGCGACGCGGGGCGACGGCGTCGTCGGCGAGGACGTGACGCAGAACATCGCCTACGTCCCCAGCATCCCGGCCCGTCTCTCCGGAGTCGGGCATCCGCCCCTCGTCGAGGTGCGCGGCGAGGTCTTCTTCGAGGTGGCGACCTTCCGCACGCTCAACACCGAACAGGCAGAGGCGGGCGAGCGCATCTTCGCGAACCCGCGGAACGCGGCATCCGGATCCCTGCGCCAGGTGGCCGAGAACAAATCTCCCGCGCGACTCGAACTCATGTACAAGCGGCTCAGCCGGCTGAGCATGCTCGTGCACGGCATCGGCGCCTGGGCGAACCCCCCGGTGGCGTCGCAGTCCGAGACCTATGAGCTGCTGAAGACGTGGGGGCTGCCGACGAGCACCCACTACCGCGTCACCCGCACTGCGACGGATGCCGCGGAGTTCATCGAGTACTACGGGCAGCACCGCGACAGCGTGGAGCACGAGATCGACGGCATTGTCGTCAAGGTCGACGAACTGGCCCTGCACGAGGAGCTCGGCGCCACGAGCCGCGCACCGCGCTGGGCGATCGCCTACAAGTACCCGCCGGAGCAGGTGAACACGAAGCTGCTCGACATCGTCGTGAGCGTCGGGCGCACCGGGCGGGTGACTCCCTTCGCCGTCATGCAACCCGTGCGCGTGGCCGGTTCTGTCGTGCGCCAGGCCACCCTGCACAACCAGGACGTGGTGAAGGCCAAGGGCGTGCTCATCGGCGACACGGTCGTGCTGCGCAAGGCCGGGGAAGTCATTCCCGAGGTGCTCGGACCGGTGGTCGAACTTCGCGAAGGTACCGAACGCGAGTTCGTGATGCCCAGCCACTGCCCGGAGTGCGGCACCGAGCTTGCGCCGGCCAAGGAGGGCGACATCGACCTCCGTTGCCCGAACGCCAGGAGCTGCCCGGCGCAGGTGCGTGGGCGCGTCGAACACGTCGGCAGTCGCGGGGCGCTCGATGTCGAGGGCCTCGGCGAGGTCGGTGCGGCGGCCCTCACCCAGCCTGACTTCCCCGCCGAACCTCCGCTCGTCACCGAGGCCGGGCTCTTCGCCCTCACCCTCGAAGACCTCTTCCCGATCCGGGTACGGGTGCGGGACAGCGAGACCGGACTCGTCAAGCTCAACGACGACGGCACCGCCCGCGTCGAGACCCCCTATCGACGCAAGCGCAAGAAGAGCGGCAAGAACCCCGATCCGGCATTCGACCCGGCCGGGCCCTTCGCGGGGGACGAGGAATTCGTGCCGTCGACCGCCGCCACGAAGCTCCTCGAGCAGCTCGAACTCGCGAAGACCAAGGACCTCTGGCGCATCCTCGTCGCCCTCAGCATCCGCCACGTCGGCCCCGTCGCGGCCCGGGCGCTCGCCGCGTACTTCGGCTCGATCGAGGCGATCCGTGCGGCGGACCGCGATGAGCTCGCCTCCGTCGACGGCGTCGGCGGCATCATCGCCGACGCGGTCATCGATTGGTTCCAGGTGGACTGGCACCTCGAGATCATCCAGCGTTGGGCGGACGCCGGGGTGCAGTTCGCGACTCCCGGTCACCCGGGACCGGGCTCAGCGGTCGCCGCCGGCGGTCCGCTCCAGGGCCTGACGGTCGTGGCGACCGGTTCGCTCGAGGGTTTCAGCCGCGAGGGTGCGCTCGAGGCGATCATCGCCGCGGGTGGCAAAGCGGCGTCGAGCGTATCGAAGAAGACCGACTTCGTGGCCGCCGGCCCCGGCGCCGGATCGAAGCTCACCAAGGCGGAAGAACTTGGGGTCCGCATCATCGATGCCGGCCAATTCGCTCGACTTCTCGAGTTCGGCCCCGCGGGTCTCGAGCCCTGACGGGGGCCATCCAATCAATCGAGAAAATGTCAGAAGTGCTGGTATTTGCCCCCGCAGGCCTGACACACTGGGGTTGACGACTGGCCAGCCCTAGGCTAGGCGGCATGTTGACCCCTACTATGGGGGTAATCGTACATTTTGCGTTGCAATCGGTGAGTTTTCGGCGCCGGAACAACGATTGGATTCACCACCTTTGCTGTTTGACGTCGCAGCTTTTCTCAACTCGGGCACCCTGAACGGTGTCGCAGAGGCTTTCGTTGCGCATGAAATGCATAACCTGGTGTCCCAGATTTCCACCGCCGATCCGTCCGTCCAGGATCCGACCGGAATCTCGTCGGCGATCGGTCCGTACCTCACCCCGGCGCAACAGGGCGGTGTCACCGTCCTGCCCAGCGCGGTGGACCCGTCCCTTCTCCCCAAGCTCGGCGGAATGGCACTGCTCGACCAGCTCGCTCTGCTTCCCGGTTCGGACATCTCCCGGTTCGTCAGCCAGAACCCAGCCAAGGTGAGCCAACTGCTCGCCAACCCGCCGTCTGCCCGTTCGACCTCCGCCCTGTGGGCCGGATTGTCGAAGTCGAGCCAGAGGGCCCTCATGCGGTCGGCCCCCCAGCTCGTGGGCAACCTCGACGGGGTGCCGTTCGACGTGCGGGATGCCGCGAACCGGCGCTACCTTCACCAGTCGCTCTCGAGGCTCGAGGCCTCGATCGCCGCCGGCGCGGGCCGCGCGACGCTCGTCGCCGACCGGCACCACCTCGACATCCTCAAGCAGGTGCAGCGAACTCTGAAGCGCGCAGCGGGCGACCCTCCGCGCCAGCTGATCACCTTCGATCCCCGGGGCGAGGCACGGGCCGCCGTCGTGGTGGGCAATCTCGAGACCGCGGACTATGTGAGCTACCTCGTGCCCGGGATGTTCTTCACCGTGCAGGGGCAGATGTACGACTGGACGGCGATCGCCCAGGACCTCAACACCGAGCAGAAATCGTGGATCGCACGCCTCGCGAAGACCGACAAGTCCATGGTCGGCAAGACCACCGCCACGGTGTCCTGGATCGGCTACACCACACCCGGCGCCCTGGACATCGGGTCCCTCGACCGGGCCAACGAGGGCGCTAGGCTGCTCGGCAACGCGCTCGTGGGCATCCAGACCGTGCGCGAGGGCTCTGAGCCGTTCGTCACCCTCGTCACCCACTCTTACGGCTCGACCGCGGCGATGATCGAACTCGCCAAGGGCGGCGTCTCCGTCGACGCGCTCGCGATCGTGGGTTCGCCAGGAAGCGCCACGCAGTCGGCGGCGAAACTCTCCGTGCGCAACGACAACGTGTTCGTGGGCGAGGCGGCGTGGGACCCGGTGGTGAACACCGCGTTCTACGGGAGCGACCCCGGCTCGCCGTCGTTCGGCGCGAAGAAGATGAGCGTGGCGGGCGGAGTCGACGTGATCACCCGCAAGCCTCTTGCCGCGGCGGTCGGCCATCTCGGCTACTTCGATGCCGGCACCGAGGCGATGCGCAACCTCGCCCTGATCGGCATCGATGAGAGTTCGCTTGTCACGGATGGCACACTGGCGGATGCGAGTCGCACGATCGCGAGCGCCCGGTAGTCGCCCGGGCGATGGCCTCCCCGCGCCCGGAATAGACTGGAGCGTCATCCCCGCCGCGCTGGAACGCGCTCACACGTGCACGGAGCCGAATGTCTGAAGCTGTCTTGAGGTCCACGAAATGATCACGAACGACGTCGTGGCGCACCTCGCCAACCTGTCCAGGATCGCCTTGACTCCCGAAGAGATCGAGAAGCTCACCGGCGAGCTCGGGGTGATCCTCGATGCGATCAACAAGGTGCAGGAGGTCGCCACGGCCGACGTGCCTGCGACGAGTCATCCGATTCCGCTAGTGAACGTGTTCCGCCCGGACGTCATCGGCGACACCCTCTCCGCCGAGGAGGCGCTGAGCGGCGCCCCCGAGCACGACGGAAGCCGATTCAAGGTGTCCGCGATCCTGGGCGAGGAGCAGTAATGACCGACCTGACCAGACTCTCCGCCTCCGAGCTCAGCGAGAAGCTGCAGTCCCGGGAGATTTCCAGCGTCGAAGTGACGCGGGCCCACCTCGACCGCATCGCCGCGGTCGACGGCGACATCCACGCCTTCCTGCACATCTCCAAGGACGCCATCGACACCGCTGAGGGCATCGACGTGTTGCGCCGCATCGGCGAGGACCTCGGCCCGCTCGCCGGCGTGCCGATCGCGATCAAAGACGTGCTGTGCACGCTCGACATGCCATCGACCGCCGGCTCGAAGATCCTCCAGGGCTGGATTCCGCCCTACGACGCGACGGTCGTGCGCAAGCTGCGCGAGGCCAACCTCGTGCCGCTCGGCAAGACGAACATGGACGAGTTCGCCATGGGCTCCTCGACCGAACATTCGGCATACGGCCCGACCCACAACCCGTGGGACCTCGACCGGATCCCCGGCGGTTCCGGCGGAGGCTCGGCGGCGGCGGTCGCCGCATTCGAGGCTCCGCTCGCGCTCGGCTCCGACACGGGAGGCTCCATCCGCCAGCCCGCGGCCGTCACCGGAAGCGTCGGCGTCAAGCCCACCTACGGCGGCGTCAGCCGTTACGGTGCGATCGCCCTCGCGAGCTCGCTCGACCAGGTGGGGCCGGTGACCAGGACGGTTCTCGACGCCGCGCTCCTGCACGATGTGATCGGTGGTCACGATCCGCGTGACTCGACCTCCCTTCGGGACGAGTGGCCCAGCTTCGCCGACGCGGCCCGCGCCGGCGCCCGGGGTCGCTCCCTCGAGGGGGTGCGCGTCGGAGTCGTCAAGGAACTCGACGCCCCCGGCTTCCAGGCCGGAGTGAGCCAGCGATTCCACGAGACCCTCGAACTGCTCGCCGCGAATGGCGCCGAGATCGTGGAGGTGTCGGCGCCCAACTTCGAGTACGCCGTCGCCGCGTACTACCTGATCCTTCCGGCCGAGGCCTCCAGCAACCTCGCCAAGTTCGACTCGGTGCGTTTCGGACTCCGGGTGAACCCCGTCGGGGGAGGGACGGTCGAGGATGTGATGGCCGCCACCCGCGAGGCCGGTTTTGGTCCCGAGGTGAAGCGCCGCATCATCCTCGGCACCTACGCCCTCAGCGCCGGCTACTACGACGCGTACTACGGCAGCGCGCAGAAGGTGCGCACGCTCATCCAGCGCGACTTCGCGAGCGCGTTCGACAAGGCCGACGTGCTCGTGAGCCCCGCCGCGCCGACGACCGCGTTCAAGCTCGGTGAGAAGCTCGAGGATCCGCTCGCCATGTACCTCAACGACGTGACGACGATTCCGGCGAACCTCGCGGGCATCCCGGGCATGGGGCTTCCCATGGGGCTGGCCCCGGAGGACGGCCTGCCGACCGGGCTGCAGATCATGGCTCCGGCCCGCCAGGACGTTCGCCTGTATTCGGTGGGTGCCGCGATCGAGGCGCTCCTCGAGGACAAGTGGGGGCGCACCCTCATCAGCCAGGTGCCGGAGCTCGTGACGCGCTAGCGACTAGGCCTCGGCGGCGCGTTCCCTGAACGCGATCATGTTCATCCGGTTGCCGCAGCGCACGCTGCAGAAGCGCTTCGAGCCATTCCGGGAGAGGTCGACGAGCACTCCGCTGCAGTCGTCGGCGGCGCATCGCCTCAGCCGGTCCACCACGCCCGAGCGGATGACGTCGACGAACGCGAGTGCGACCTCGACGCGGATGCGCTGGGCCAGCGGCGCGTTCGGGTCGGTCGCGTGCAGGTGCCACGGAGACCCGTCGTGCCGAGCGAGCTGCGGGAGGGCCCCGGCCTCGGCCAGCATCCCGTTGACGGCGTGAACGGCGTCGTCCACGTCGAGGTCCCACAGTCGCCGAATCAGGTCCCTGGTCTGAAGCACGTCCCGCAACTCGGCCGCATCGTGGTCGATCCGCCCGGAGTACGCCCAGTCGACGAGGAATCCGGCGAGTTGCCCGACCGTGCCGATCTCGTCGGACCCGCTTCTGGACGCCGCGGGGTCGGTGTTGGCCAGCGCGACCGCGAACTCCAGCGTCTCCTCGGTGTCAGGGGCTAAATGCAAATTGACCGGTGACCTCTCATGGTCGTAATGTCAGGGGCATACAACAATGTAGACCATGACGTAGGAGGATGTGGTGAAGCAGTCGTCGACGAGCCTCGGCCTGGTCATCGCGGTGATCGCGGCGGCGGCGTTCGGCGTTTCCGGCGCCTTCGTCAAGCCACTCCTCGAGGCGGGCTGGAGCCCGGCGTCGGCGGTGACGCTTCGCGCGCTCCTCGGCGGTGCACTGCTTCTGCCGTTCGCCCTCGTCGCCCTCCGCGGGCGCTGGTCGGCGCTCTGGCGGGCGCGCTGGCGCGTTCTCGCAATGGCCCTGGTGGGCGTCGCCGGAACCCAACTCGTGTACTTCGCGGCCCTCGAGAGCATCCCGGTGGGCACGGCGATCCTCATCGAATACCTGGCGCCGCTGCTTCTCGTCGCGTTCATCTGGGCGACCAGTCGCCGGATGCCCAAGCTGGTCGTGCTCATCGGCTCCGTCGTTGCGCTGGTCGGGCTCGTGCTGGTGGTGTCGCCGGGCGGCGGGGGCTCGCTCGCGGTCGTCGGGCTGCTCTTCGCCGCCCTCGCCGCGGTCGGCTGCGCCGTCTACTACGTGGTCGCCGCCCGCCCGAATGACGGGCTGCCTCCCGTCGCCCTCGCGGCATCCGGTCTCGTCCTCGGGGGGCTCGTGCTCGGACTCGCCGGCCTCCTCGGCCTCGTGCCGTTCGCCGTGACGTTCGGCACCGTGCGCATGCTCGGTACCGCGACTCCCTGGTGGGTGCCGCTGCTCATCGTCGGCATCATCGGGACCGCGCTCGCCTACGCCGCGAGCATCACCGCGAGCGGGATGCTGGGCTCCCGGCTCGCCTCGTTCGCCGGGCTGCTCGAGGTGGTCGCGGCCGCCCTCTATGCCTGGCTGCTGCTCGGCGAGAACCTGACCGTGCTGCAACTGCTGGGCGGTGTGCTCATCCTCGCGGGCATCGCCTTCGTGCGGTCGGAGAAATCCGTGCAGCCGCTCGAGGCCGCCGTGCCCACCAGGCTGGGGGCGCTCCCCGTAGAATCATCTGGTGGCTAAAGCTGAACTGATGGACTATGACAGGGCTCTCGAGCTGTTCGAGCCGGTGCTCGGCTTCGAGGTGCACGTGGAACTCAACACCCGAACGAAGATGTTCTCGGATGCTCCGAACTTCTTCGGCGGCGAGCCCAACACCAACGTGACGCCGGTGGACCTCGGTCTCCCCGGCACCCTGCCGGTGGTCAACGAGAAGGCGATCCACTACAGCATCAGCCTCGGCCTCGCGCTCGGCTGCAGCATCCGACCGTCCAGCCGTTTCGCGCGCAAGAACTACTTCTACCCCGACCTGGCCAAGAACTACCAGATCAGCCAGTACGACGAGCCGATCGCCTACGACGGCAACGTCGAGGTGGAGCTCTCCGACGGCCGCCTGTTCCAGATCTCGATCGAACGCGCCCACATGGAGGAGGACGCCGGCAAGCTCACTCACGTCGGCGGTTCGACCGGCCGGATCCAGGGCGCCGAGTACTCGCTTGTGGACTACAACCGTGCCGGTGTGCCCCTCGTGGAGATCGTCACCAACATCATCTACGGCGCGGATCGCGACGCCCCCGAACTGGCGAAGGCCTACGTCTCGACGATTCGCGACATCGTGCGGTCGCTCGGAATCAGCGACGCGAAGATGGAGCGCGGAAACCTGCGCTGCGACGCCAACATCTCGCTGCGCTCTCGCCAGTCGGTGGCCGATGCCCTGGCCGCGGGTGACCCGCCGCCGCTCGGAACCCGCACCGAGACGAAGAACGTCAACAGCCTGCGCAGCGTCGAGCGCTCCATCCGCTACGAGATCCAGCGGCAGGCCGCCATTCTGGATGCGGGCGGCACGATCATCCAGGAGACGCGACACTGGCACGAGGACACCGGCGTCACGTCGGCCGGCCGCCCCAAGAGCGACGCGGACGACTACCGCTACTTCCCGGAACCCGACCTGCTGCCGGTGGAGCCGTCCCTCGAGCTGATCGAGAGCCTGCGCGCGGCCCTGCCTGAGGCGCCGGCGATCCGCCGCCGTCGACTCAGGGAGGCCTGGGGTTTCACCGAGCTGGAGTTCCAGGACGTCGTGAACTCCGGGCTCCTGGTCGAGATCGAGGAGACAACGGCCGCTGGTGCCTCACCGGCCCAGGCGAGGAAGTGGTGGACGGGCGAGATCGCCCGGCTCGCGAACGCCGCCTCGGTGGATGCCTCGTCCCTCGTGTCCTCGATCCACGTGAGCGAACTCATCGGGCTGATCGAGGCCGGAGAGCTCACCGACCGCCTGGCGCGCCAGGCGCTCGAGGGAGTCGTCGCCGGCGAAGGGTCGCCGATCGAGGTCGTCGCCTCGCGCGGACTCGCCGTGGTCTCCGATGACGGAGCGCTCATCGCGGCCATCGACGAGGCCCTCGCGGCGCAGCCCGACGTGCTCGAGAAGATCCGCGACGGCAAGGTCCAGGCGGCCGGCGCCGTGATCGGTGCGGTCATGAAGGCGATGAAGGGCACGGCGGATGCCGCCCGCGTGCGCGAGCTGGTGCTCGAGCGGGCCCAGCAGTAGGCAGGCGCCTCCGTGATGCGCCATTGCGCCTCCGCACCCAATAGGGTCGAGGCATGACTGAGATGCCCCGCGCCGTTTGTGTTATCGGGGAGGCGCTCATCGACATCGTGCGCACCTCCGACGCGACCACCGAGCTGCCGGGCGGCAGCCCAGCCAACGTCGCATACGGGCTCGGGCTGCTCGGTGTGGACACGACCTTCCTCACTCATCTCGGGGACGACGAGCGCGGCCGCCTCATCGCCGAACACCTCGCGGGTGTGCGGCTCGCGGCCGGTTCCCAGTCCGCCGCGCGCACGTCGACCGCCGCCGCGACCATCGGGGCGACCGGCGCCGCGAGCTACGTGTTCGATCTCGACTGGAGCCTGCCCGCCGATGCCTCGACGCCGCCGGCGCGAGTGCTCCACACCGGGTCGATCGCGAGTTTCCTCGCGCCGGGGGCGGACACCGTGCGTTCCCTGCTCAAGGCCGCCGAGGCCGGCACGATCGTCACGTACGACCCCAACATCCGCCCGAGCATCATCGGCAGCCGCGACGACAACATCGGCCGCTTCGAGGCGATGGCCTCCCTGGCGAGCGTCGTGAAGCTTAGCGACGAGGATGCCGCGTGGCTCTACCCGCACCTGACAGTCGACGAGGTGCTGCCCCAGGTGCTCGCTCTGGGTCCGCGTCTCGCGATCGTGACTCTCGGGGGCGACGGATCCATCCTGGCGACCAGGGAATTGCGAGTCCAGGTGCCGTCCGCCAGGGTGACGGTGGTCGACACCATCGGCGCGGGGGACACCTACATGGCGTCGCTCGTCTACTCCCTCCTCGACATCGACCCGACCGCCGTGTCTGAGGCCGAATTGCTCGGGATGGGCCGCCGGGCGGCCGCCGCCGCCGGCATCACCGTGTCCCGAGCGGGTGCCGACCTGCCGACCCTCGCCGAGGTGGAGGCTGCGCTCGAGGCCCTTGCCGAATCGGAGACCGAACTGGAAACCGACCCGGAGACCGAGACCGCGCCGGAGCCGGAAGCCGACCAGCCGTAGGGCATCGGTGCCGCGCACGCGGGACGCCTGGCCCTCGCGCCGGGGGCGCCGCAGGAGTAGCGTTCGCTCACGTCCTTGAAGCGCGTTACCCGAACCGCACCCGGAGGCACCCATGATCGTCGAACACGCCCTGATACCCGTTGGACCGGGAGAGGAGGCCGACTTCGAGCGGGCATTCGCCGCGGCCAGAAAGCTCATCGAGTCGAGCCCCGGATTCCTCGGACTCACCCTCTCGCGCGGCGTCGAGGCGCCGACGACGCACCTACTCATCGTGCAGTGGGAGAACTCCCGGATGGTGGGGGCCGGCTTCACGATATCGCCGGCGTTCCGGCAGTGGAGCACCCTGCTGCACGACTCCTACCAGCAGTTTCCGGTCGTGGAGCACTTCAGCTTCATCGCCTAGCTGTCCTGCCCAGGGACGTTGATTAGCCAGCTGAATTTACGGGTGTCCGCCCCACAGCCTCCAGTTGTGCAGGACGTCTCCGGTCCAGGGCGCCCATCCCGCAGACTCCAGTTGTGCAGGACGGCACGACGGGTTGTGCAGGACGAAAGGTGCAGAATCGACGGGAGCGTCCTGCAGATCGGGACCGTTCTGGTCGCCACACCCCTAGCCTGTCCTGCAGACGCTGTCCTGCACAACTGGAGTCTGTGGGGTAGGCACCCACATCACCACGGCCCGTCCTGCAGAACACGGCCCGGCCAACGCGGGCGGCAACGCTAGAGGGCCGAGAAGGTTCAGCCTCCGGCATCGCGACCGGCATGCGGCGGAGGGCGTCCCGGGCGGCCGCGAGGGGGTCGAGGTCCACGACCACGAGATCCGCAACGTCACGCCCCGAGGTCGCCGTGGGACTGCGTCTGACCTCAGGCCAGGAGGATGCTGGAGTTCCCCTCACAGTGGTTCTGGAGTCCCGCTGTCCCTTGTCGGCGACACCTCGGTGTCGGCGGCGAGGCGGTGGCTTTGCTCGACGGAGCGACCCCAGGCTGTTCCGGCGAGGATGAGGGCGATACCGAAGTATCCGGCAACGGCCACGCTGTCGTGGGCGATCGTGATGCCGATGATTGCGGCCCAGATGGGCTCGGTTCCCAGAAGGAGGCTGACCCTGGAGGGCGATGTGCGCCGCACCGCCCAGGTTTGCACCAGGAAGGCGAAGACTGTGCAGGCGAGCACGAGATAGAGGAAGAGCATTCCGCGTCCGGGGTCGAACTGGGCAAGGAAGTGGGGGATCGAGTCGCCGTAGAACAGTGACGTCGCCGTGAAGAGAACAGCGCAGGTGGCCAATTGCACCGTCGTGAGGTGCAGCGAGTCCATCGCTCTGCCTGCGGTGAGCTTGTGCATCGACGTGACGTGAACGGCCCGCACGATTGCAGCCGCGAGAACGAGCAGGTCGCCGAACGTCGGCGGACGGAGTGCGCCGTTGCCGGCGAGAAGGAGGACACCCAGTACGGCGATCAGGGCGGCGAGGACGAACCTGCCGGGCAGCCGTCGACCGGACACGACGGATTCGAGAATCGGGGTGAACACTATCGTCAGGCTGATGATGAGTCCGGCATTCGTGGCCGAGGTGTGGGCGATGCCGAAGGTTTCGAAGCCGAACACCGCGGTCAGCAAGACTCCCAGGATCACGCCCACACGCAGCTCGCCTGCCGTCACCTGGTTTCGCCGCGCTGTCACGAGCGCCATCATGATCGCCGCGGCAAGCAGCATGCGTAGCGCCAGGAGTGCCACCACCGAACTCGGAGAGACGAGTTCCTTGGCCACCAGGTACGTCGATCCCCAGGAGACGGCAACCACAAGCAGGAGCAGATCGACGCGGAATCGGGCGAGAAGAACAGTCACCCCTCTATGGTCCGGTGCACAGTTCTGTAAGACAAGACTGGTATTTCAGGACAAATAGATTAGTTTGAACTTATGGAATTGGGCCAGCTACGCGCGTTGAGAGAGTTGGGGGAGCGAGGCAGCCTTGCCGCCGTGGCGCTGGCCATGCACGTCACGCCGTCATCAATCTCGCAGCAGATCAGCGCTCTGCAGCGTCAGTCGTCCGCCCCACTGACGTTCAAGGACGGACGGCGAACCGCGCTCACCGAGGCCGGGCGCGCCCTGGCTGCGGCGGCGATCGACGTGGAGGTGGCGCTCGAGCGTGCGGCGCAGTCAGTGACGCGTTTCCAGAGCGACCAGTCGGGCACCGTCTCGGTGGCGGCCTTTCACAGTGCTGGATCGGCCCTCTTCGGTCCGCTGATCACCGCCTTGAGCGCTCCGGATCAGCCGCACGTGCGCCTGAGCGACTTCGATGTGGCGCAGGAAAGGTTTCCCCGGCTCACCTCGGACCATGACCTCGTCCTCGCGCACCGCTTGGTGGGTAGTCCGCCGTGGCCAGCGACTGTGCGTGTCGAACCGCTCCTGTTCGAGCCGCTGGACATCGTGGTTCGACGCGACCATCGCCTGGCGGCGAAAGTCTCGATCGAACCCAGGGATCTGCACGACGAATCCTGGGTAGCCGTGCAGGAGGGATTCCCCCTCGAACAGGCCATCACCGTGATCGCGGGCATCGGCGGCAGCGAAGCGCGCATCCTGCATCGAATCAACGAGTTCCTCGTCGCCGCCGCCGTTGTCGCCGCGAGCGGCTGCATTGCGCTGATGCCTCGCTACACCGCGGACCTCCACGACCACCCGGAATTGGTTCGCCGCCCCCTCATCCACCCCGGGCTCGGCCGACACATCGATTGTCTCGCTCGACCGGAGACTCTCGAACGCACCAATGTGCAAGCTGTCCTGTCGCAGATCAGGACGATCGCACTGGGGCTCACTCAGCACCGCACCAGCTAGTCCGGCGCTGGTGCGGGATCACGGCAGGGTGTAAAACAGGTGCCATGGTCCGGATAACGAACACCATCGACATCAACGCCCCGACCCAGCGTGTCTACGTGGCACTCCGGTCTCTCGAGGCCTACCCGACGTGGCTCAGACACTCACCGGTGTATCACGGAACGAAGATGCGAACCTCCCCGGCGGCAGGCCCCCTCACTTACGAAGACTCGACCATGGTCGGCCGAATGCGCGGCGAACTCGTCGAAGACGTGCCAGATCACGCGCTTCAGTTCCATCAGAACAAGCCGTCCGGCAGCCTCGACGCGCTCATTCGATACGACCTGGATGACGCCGGGGGAGGCACTCACCTCACCCGGGTCGGCGAGCTGACCACCCGCGGGATGTTCCGGATCGTGCAGCCGATCCTGCTGCGGATGGCCGCCGCCGAGAGCGAGCGGACGATGAAGTCCCTCAAGGCCCACCTCGAACAACCAGTGTGAATGCCGGACGGGTGGCAGCGCAGTCTCCTTGGCGGAGACTTCCCGTGGGGTGAGCCCCGGCGGTTGCACTTTCGTTTTAAACGATATATCGTAAACACATCGCAGAAGTTCTGCGATGGCTCAGTGAATAGACCTGAGCAGACAGAAAGGGTGTCTGCGATCATGAAACGCAACCACTACACACACGAAACACATCACGACCCATCGGGTCGCTTCCATCACGACCCCTCCCAGCACGGTGGGCGAGGCCACGGCTTCCCCGGCGGCCCCGGGTTCGGTGGCTTCGGCCCCGGCGGCTTCGGCGGCCCGGGATTCGGCGGCGGGTTCGGTCCACGCGGCCCGCGTCGCGCCAGCAAGGGCGACATCCGCTCGGTGATCCTCTCGCTGCTGGCAGAGGGCCCATCCAACGGCTACGGCCTCATCAAGGCGATCGCCGAGAAGACCGGCGGAGCCTGGCGGCCGAGCCCGGGCTCGGTCTACCCCACCCTGCAGCAGCTCGTCGACGAGGACCTCATCGTCTCCACCGGCGAGGGTCGCAAGACCGAGTTCGAACTGACGGATGCCGGAAAGGCCTACGTGGCCGAGCACGAGGACGACTTCGCCAAGGCCTGGGATGCCACGCCCGGCCAGAGCGAGTCCGGCGGGCAGTTCTTCGAGAGCGTGGGCAAGCTCATGGGAGTGGTGCAGCAGTTCCGCCACTCGGCGACCGACGCGCAGCGCGCCGCCGCCATCGAGAAGCTCGACGAGACCCGTCGCGCCCTCTACCTCATCCTCGCCGATTGAGCGAGAGCACTGTGAACGGCGAAACGGCCGGCTGGGCAACCAGTCGGCCGTTTCGCGTCGGCGGGTGTCGCGCGAGGCTCACATCGCGATGGGCTGGCCCACCTCGACGCTGCCGCCGTACTTGAGGCCGGGGCATCCCTTCGCGATTTCGACCGCTCCCGAGAAGTCGGACGCGTCGATCACCGAGTAGCCGGAGATCTGGTTCGCGCCCGCACCCTCGCCGAGTAGCGTCACCTCGCCGATGCGATTGCCCTTGTCGACCACGCTGCCGCCCAGCTTCTGGAACCAGGCGTTCCAGTCGCTGATCTCCTCCTCGGTCGCCATCACGTCGGGCTTGCTGCGAAACGCCAGAACGAAGTTGGACATCTGTTCCTCCTTGAATCAGCGGGTCGGCCGTGTTGCCGACTCGTCACTACGACGGTCGGGGGAGGCCGGAATCGACACCGGCCGTCGTCGCGCTCACCATGATCGTGCGCCTCGCGCTTATTCCCGTCGGCGTGCGCGTCGCCGCCACGGCCATCACGAGGACGGCCGCGCATTGCCAAGATTGCGCCGTTTTCTGACTCTGGTGAGCACAACCGCCGTGGTCCGGACTCAGATCGGCGTGTTCGTACCGATCGCGTCGACCCTCCGCGGTGCACAACTCCGGCAATTTGCCGGGTGGGGGTGGTCCGTCCCAAGTGATTGCTGGCCGCGGCGGTCGAGTGTCCGAGAATTGCAGGAGTTGTGCACGCGGGGCGGGCCCGCAGCTCGGCCGTGCCGCTCGGCCGCGCAGCTCGCCCGCGCAACTCGTCCGCGCAGCTCGGCCGCGCTGCTCGGCGCCCGCACTGTATGGCTCGCCCACAGAGTGGTCCGCGGTCAATCCGGCGCGCGAGCGGAAGCGGTGTCGCCCCTCCGCGGTGCACAACTCCGGCAATTTGCCGGGCGGGGTGGTTCGTCCCGCGTGATTGCTGGCGCGGCGGTCGAGTATCCGAGAATTGCAGGAGTTGTGCACGCGGGGTCGGCCGCGCAACTCGGCCGCGCAACTCGGCGCCCGCACTGTATGGCTCGCCCACAGAGTGGTCCGCGGTCAATCCGGCGCGCGACTCGGCAGCGATGTCGCCCCTCCGCGGTGCACAACTCCGGCAATTTGCCGGGTGAGGGTGGTCCGTCCCACGTGATTGCTGGCCGCGGAGGTCGAGTATCCGAGAATTGCAACTCCGGCAATTTGCCCGGTCGAGTGACCCGTCCCACGTGATTGCGGGCCGCGGCGGTCGTGTATCCGGGAATTGCAGGAGTTACGCACGCGGAGCCCGCCCGCGGCTAGGGCGCGGTCAGGCAGATGGCGCGCCGACGCTCCGCATGGCGCGGTATTACGCCGGGAGTCGCCGTGTGACGCGAGGCTCGACGGGAGCCGCGGCATCCGAAGTATTGTCGGCGCATGACACTCCTCGACGCATCCCCCGTAACCTCCGTCACGGCCGAAGAACGCGCCACGCGGCTCACCGAAGCCGGCGCTGCCTGGGGCGAGCGCATCGCCGCCGATGTGGCGAACGGGCAGCTGACCTACCGGGTGCGCGGCACCGGTGAGGGCTCGGTTGCATCGACGATCACCGCCGGAAAGCACAGCTTCCGAGTGGATGAGCCTGCCGCGCTCGCCGGGGACGACATCGCCGCCAGCCCGGTGGAATTCGCGCTCGGCGCGCTCATCTCCTGCCAGGTCGTCGTCTACCGCCTCTACGCCCAGGCCCTCGGAATCCGGGTGGACGAGATCGACGTGAAGGCCGAGGGCGACCTCGACGCCCGTCGCCTGTTCGGCATCGAGGAGTCCGTTCGCGCCGGCTTCACCGCGGTGCGCCTCGACATCACCATCACGGGACCGGAGACGGACGCCCGCTACCAGGAGCTGCGGGCCGCCGTCGACGCCCACTGCCCCGTGCTCGACCTCTTCGCGAACGCGACGCCGGTGACGGTGAGTGTGGCCAAGGCCTAGTCCGAGCTACGCTTCCTGGCCGGTGAGGAACCCGACCGCCGCCTCCCTGAACGCCCGGGACGTCGGCGCGTTGAAGTGGTGCCGTCCGGGAATCTCGAAGAACGACCCGTGGGGGGCCGCCGCCGCGAGCGAGCGGGACCCGTCGATGATGCGGTCCTCGACTCCCGTCGCGAAGAGGATGGGCTGCGTCGGCGGGTTGGCCGGGTCCGGCTGCTGCCCGCCGCGCATCCCCTCGACGAGGGCGATCAGGGCCGCCAGGTCGTTGCCGGGGATGCTCTCCGCCATCGTCAGGTAGGTGCGGGTGAGGCGATCGGCGATCTCCGTGCCGTCGGCGACGAAGGCGCGCGCCTCGTCGAGCCGAAAGCTGGTCAGGGGGTCGCCGGAGGGGATGCCGCCCAGCACCGCCCGATCGATCCGCTCGGGGAGTTGGAGCGCCGCATGCCAGCCAACCCGGGCGCCGAGCGAATAGCCGATGTAGTGCGCCCGGTCGATTTCGTAGGCGTCCAGCACCGCAACCACGTCCGCGACCAGCGCCTGCATCGTGTAGCGCTCCGGCTCGTGCGGCTTGGCGCTCGCGCCGTGCCCGCGCTGATCGAGGAGGATCACTCGGAAGCCGGCGCGCAGCAGGTAACGCACCCAGCCGGACGAGAACCAGTTGAGCAGGGCGCTGGAGGCGAAACCATGCACCGCGATCACGGTGGGGTGTTCGACCGCGCCGAACTCGTAGCTGGCGAGCGCGAGACCGTCTGGGGAGGCGACGAATCGGATCGGCGGGGTTTCTGAGGTGAGCATCGGCTCTATTCGACCACGTTTGCCCACCCGAGCGCGCGATGCCGGTGCCCGGGAGTATCGTGCCGGCATGACCGTCATTCGTGTGGAACGGGCCGCGGATGTGCCGTGGTCCGACGTCGAGGCCGCGCTCACTCACGGCGGCAACGGCTCGACCTGCTGGTGCCAGTGGGCCGTCAATCCGGAGTACCCCACGATGAGTCGGGACGAGAAGCGCGCCGCGCTGCGCGTCGAACTCGCCGCCGGGCGGGTGGCCTCGCCCCTCGTCGCCTACGTCGACGGGGCACCGGCCGGATGGTGCAGGATCGCGCCGCGTAGCCAACAACCTCGTCTCGCGCGGATGTCAGTGGTGCGGCGCGGCAGCGTCGAACCGATGGACGACGGCACGGTGTGGGCGGTGACCTGCTTCGTGGTGCGCCGAGAATTCCGCGGGCGTGGTCTCGCGCACACCCTGCTCGAGCACGCCGTGCGACTCGCGCGCGACAACGGTGCCCGCGTGATCGAGGGCTACCCGATCGACCTCGCCGAGCGGCCAGGGCGACCGCCCAACACCCTGTACATCGGCACGGTCGGCCTCTTCGCGTCTGCGGGCTTCGAGGTGACGGCGAGACCGACGCACGGTCGAGCCGTCATGACGCTGCGGGTGGCCGGGTAGCGGCTACGCCCCGGCGGGTGGCCAGACGCCGATGATCAGGGCCATCACGAGGATCGTCACGAACTCGTGGGAGACGTTGAGAATCGTGAGACCCCGCGGGCGCCGATCGAACGCGTCGTGCGTGATGAAACGCGCGGCCGTGAAGCCGGCCCAGAGCAGGATCCCGGTGACCAGCGCGCTGGAAAGGAATCCGCCGCCGTAGAACTTCCACGCGATGAAGGTGGCTCCGGCGAGCACCCAGGAGGTGATGAAGCTCACGATCACGGTGGCGACGATCGGACCCACCGCATCCCTCGCGTTGCCGCTCGGGGTGACGCCAGTGGCCCTCATCCAATAGGCGCCGAACACCCGGGGGGTGTACCAGATCGAGCCGACGATCATGGTGGAGACGGTGGCCAGAATCACTGCCCAGTAGTTGATCTCGGGAATCATCGCGTCCTCGCAGGCGTCGCCGGTGTTGGTGGCTGGAGTCTATTGCGCCATCGCCCTCTCGACGGCGGAAATCGCGTCCGCCACGTCGGTGTCGTCCGTGGACCAGTTGCTGACAGAGACGCGCAGGATGTCCCGGTCCCGCCAGTGCGAGCCGGACATCCAGACGAGCCCGCTGTCGATGAGGTTCTTCGTCACCCGGCGGGTGTTCTCGTCGTCGCCGAATGCGAGGCTCACCTGGGTGAAGACGACGTCGTTGAGCACCTCCACGCCGGGAAGCCGGGCGAGACCCTCGGCCAGGGCGCGGGCGTTGGCCGCGAGACCCTCCACGAGTTGCACGACGCCGGAGCGGCCGAGCGAGCGCAGCGCCGCCCAGACCGGCACCCCGCGGGCGCGGCGTGACAGCTCGGGCACCTTGTCGAACGGATCGCCGGGCCCGTGGTCCGCGTTGATGAGGTAGCTCGTCTGCACCCCAAGGGCCGCGCGCACCGGCTTGGGGTTGGCCACGACGGCGATGCCGCAGTCGTACGGCACGTTGAGAGTCTTGTGGGCATCCGTCGCCCAGGAGTCGGCCGTGTCGAGACCGTCCAGGTGGTCGCGGTACAGCGGGCTCGCCGCGGCCCAGAGGCCGAACGCGCCGTCCACGTGCACCCAGGCGCCGTGCTCGTGGGCGATCGCCACGCACTCCCGCATCGGATCGAACGCTCCGGAGTGCAGGTTGCCGGCCTGCAGGCACAGGATCGTCGGCCCCGTCACCTCGCGCATGGCCTCGGCCAGCGCGGCGGGGATGATCCTGCCCTCGGCGTCGGCGTCCACCAGCACGGGGAGTCCGAGCCCGAGATAGCGCAGGGCCAGGTCGACCGAGGCGTGTCGCTCGCGCCCCGCGAGCACCGTGATCCGCGGCCCGCCAGCGAGTCCGAGGGTGTTGAGATCCCACCCCACGCCATCGAGCACGCTCTGCCGACCGGCCGCGAGACCGACGAAGTTCGCCATCGTGCCTCCGGTGGTGAAACCCACGTCCGAACCGCGCGGCAGACCCAGGAGGTCGAGAATCCAGTCGCCGGCGGCCTGTTCGATGGCGGCCGTCGCGGGGGTGGCGTAGCGCATGCCGGCGTTCTGGTCCCAGGCCGTCACGAGCCAGTCGGCGGCCAGCGCCGCGGGCAGGGTTCCGCCGACCACCCAGCCGAAGAACTTTCCGGAAGGCATCGCCATGAGCCCCGGCTCGGCGACGGCGGCGAGCTCGTCGATCACGGCCGCCGGGTCGGACGGGCCGCCAGGTAGCGGCCCGTCGAGCGTCTTGGCCAGCTCGTCGGCGGTGGTCCGGGGTGATACTGGCCGCGTCGGTACGGACGCGAGCCACTCCGTGGCGTGCGCATGGGCGCGATCGAGAGCCGTGCTGAAGGCATTCGGGTCGGCTGTCACGATTCGAGGGTAGACCCGCGTGTCGGCCAGCGGAAGAGAGCGGCCGTGGACGCCATCCCGTGCTCCGGGTGCTCGCTCGTGAGGTGCCCACATCCGTCGCCTCGTTCGCGGTGGTAGCGGCGAATCTGGGCACCTCACGGATGGGGGAGGGGATGGGGAGCGGATGGGGGAGGGAAGGGCGCGGCCGCAGGCGCGCGGTGCGACCCTCAGGCCGTCTGGCGCAGCCGCAGCCGGCGGGACGGGTGCTTCTCGTCGAGCTCGATGCGGTCCTCGAGCGACCGCACGAAGTCCGTGAACGACTTGAAGCCGAGGGAGCGCTCCTGGAAGGTGGGGTCCATCCGCAGCATCTGGCTCTTGGCGGCGGCGCTCGACAGCCATTCGTCGTCGTTCTTGGCCTGGCTGAGCTGCAGGGCGCGCACCAGGAGTTCGGTGGCGGCATCCTTCTCGCTCAGCGGCTTCGAACGCCGACCTCGGCGCGTGGGGGCGTCGGTGGGCGGCGTGCTGCTCGGCGCGGGACCCGACGGCTCGTCGGCCGACTTGACTCCGGGCAGCGCGTCGTAGTCGGCGAATTCGTTGCAGGCGGCGGCGAGGGCCTTGCTCGTGGCGCCGGCCACACCGATGCCGACCACGTATCGGCCCAACTGTTTGCAGCGCTGGGCGAGCGCGATGTAGTCGGAGTCGCCGGCCACGATCACGACGTGGGTGAGGTCGGAGAGCCGGAACAGGTCTTCGACCACGTCGACGGCGAGCCGGATGTCGGCCCCGTTCTTCATCGACGCGACGGTGGGGAAGAGTTGCACGAGATCGACGGCCCGCTCGATGAGCTGCTTCTGATAGCTCGCGTTCACGGCGACCGACCAGTCCGCGTAGGCGCGGCTCACGGCGATGGTTCCGAAGGACGAGGCGAAGTCGAGCACGGCACTCAGGTCGACCGTGGCATCCTCGAGCCGTTTCGCGATCTCGGTTCCCGCGTTCGCCCTGGCGTCGAAACTGCGGGCCTCATCCTTGTGAAACTGCCCGCGCTTACTCCGTTGGTCGTAGCGGGAAATGATGATGTTGTCGAAGTCGATGTAGACGGCGACGCGAGCGTCAGTCTGATCTGCCATTGCGGCGCCTCTCGGTACGGTTCCCCCAGTCTGCCGGTTCGTCACCCAAACGGGTAGCCGCGCCGGGGGCGCACGGATGTCGACGGTCATAAGTCCCTAGTGTCGGCCCACGGGTGGGACTACTCTCTCGACAAACATTCACATTGCCGTGAGGAGTGTCCCATCATGCGCAGGGCGTTCGCCGCCATCGCCGCGGCAGTGATCGTGACCCTTGCCATGACGGGATGCGCCGCCCTCGGGGCCGTGGGGACGAGCATCCGCCAGGTGGCGATCGGCGCGACGTTCCGGCCCATCGACGGGCTGTGCTGGCGGGCACCGGATTCGGCGATCGCGGCGGATCCCACCTGGACGAGTGGCCTGCCGGTGGACTGCTCGACCAGCCACACGACATACACCTTCGCCGTACCGCTGCTGTCGAAGGCCTTCTCGGGGAGTTGGCGGCGCCCGGGCTCCGCCGAGGCGTTGCGGACGGACGTCTCGGATGCGGCCTGGGCGGACTGCTCGAAGGAGGAGTCCCGCTTCCTCCCCGCCCTCGACAATAAGAGGCATCGGCTCTTTCTGAGCTACTTCGTTCCGTCGATCGCCGCCTGGAATGCCGGGGCGCGCTGGGTGCGCTGCGACATCGCGCTCGTCGGTTTCGGCAGCGCTCTCACCGCGCCGACGTTCCTTCCGCTGCCCGCCAACATCGGCGACCTCGTGCGCGACGTGACCGAACTGCCGATGAAATTCGCGCTGTGCATCGACACCTGGGACCCGAGCGGCAGCACCGATCCCTACAACGGCCCGTTCTCGACCTACTCCGACTGCACGGATCGGCCGCAGTGGCAAGAGGCCTCGACGGCGGATCTGCCGTCCGGGTCCGCGGTACTTCCCGATCTGGAGACCCTCCTGGCCTTCGAGCAGCGCTGGTGCGGCGATGCCGCGGAGGCAACGGGCAACCTCTGGTTCGCCTACTCTCCGAACGAGGACTCCTGGGCGGCGGGCGATCGTCAGGTCGAGTGCTGGGTGTCGTCCGGGCTGGGCTCGCGGGTTGCCTGACCGGCGGGATCGGTCGAACCGGGCGGGCCCGGAAGGTTTCGCACGGCATCCGCGTTGTCGCCCTCATGAAAGCAATCGTCTACAGCGAAACCGGCGAGCCCTCCGTGCTGCGCCTCATCGAGCGCGAGGCAGCCGACCCGCAGGCCGGCGAGGTACGCGTGCGCGTGGTCGTCTCCGGGGTGAACCCCACGGATTGGAAGTCCCGGCGCGGATCCCGCGCGGGCGAGCCCCTCGCGTTCGCCGACGTGGTTCCCAACCAGGATGGCGCCGGAGTGATTGACGCCGTCGGTGAGGGAGTGGACGGGTTCGCCGTGGGCGACCGGGTGTGGCTCGCGCTCGCCGCCTACGAACGGGCAGACGGCGGCACGGCCCAGGAGTTCTCGATAGTTCCGGTGGAGCGGGTCTACCGGCTGCCGACCGGCGCGAGTTTCGACCTCGGCGCGAGCCTCGGGGTGCCGGCGATCACGGCGCACCGCGCACTGACGGTGGTGGAAGGCGGCCCCGATCGGCTCGCCCCCGGCGCGCTCGCCGGCAAGGTTGTCCTGGTGGCCGGCGGGGCCGGCGCCGTCGGGCACGCGGCCATCCAACTCGCACGCTGGAGCGGAGCGACCGTGATCACCACCGTCAGCTCCGCCGCGAAGGCCGCGCTCGCGGCCGCGGCCGGGGCGCACCATGTCGTGAACTACCGGGAGTCGGATGCGGCCGCCGAGATCCGTCGTCTGGCACCCGCCGGAGTGGACATCGTCGTCGAGGTGGCGCCGGCCCAGAACGCGGAACTCAACCTGTCCGTGATCCGCAATCACGGAGTGATCGCGGTCTATGCCAATAACGGCGGGGACGAGCTCACCCTCGATGTGCGGCGTCACTTCAGCCTCAATGTGCGCTATCAGTTCCTGCTGCTGTACACCGTGGGCCAGGCCGCCCGGGATGCCGCCGCCGCCGACATCAACGCCGCCATTGCGGACGGCGCGCTGCCGGTGGGGGAGCGGTCGGGCCTGCCCCTGCACCGTTTCGACCTCGCCCACACCGCTGACGCTCATGCCACGGTGGAGGACGGCGCGGTGGGCAAGGTGCTCATCGAGATCGCTCTGGGCTGATCCGTCCGCGCGGTGGTATCTTGGCGATCACCGCGAACCGGAGGAGCTCGGAAATGGTCGAAACAGTCCAGTCCGCAGACGGAACCACGATCGCATTCGATCGGCTCGGCGGCGGGCCCGCCGTGGTGGTCGTCGGCGGAGCAATGAACACCCGTCTCTCGCCGTACCCGCTCGCCACGCTGCTCGCGGACCGGTTCACCGTGATCAGCTATGACCGACGCGGACGCGGCGAGAGCGGTGACGGCGCCACCTATTCGGTCGACCGGGAGGTGGATGACCTGGCTGCGGTCGTCGCCGCAACCGGTGGCCCCGCGTTCGTCTACGGACACTCCTCGGGCGGCATCCTCGGCCTCGAGGCGGCCGCCCGCGGCGTGCCGGTCACGAGGCTGGCCGTCTACGAACCTCCGTACACCTTCGATCCGGACGGCTCGGCGGCGGACGGCGACCCCGGAGTGGCTCGCGCGCTCGAGGCCGGTGACCCGGAGGGTGCCGTCCGGGCATTCATGCGGCTGACCGGCATGGACGACGCCACCATCGACGGGATCTCGCACGCGCCGTTCTGGGCGGGCCTCGTGGCGATCGCGCACACCCTGCCGTATGACCTCGCGCTGTCGGGCGACGGCCGAGTGCCAGCCGATCGGCTGTCCTCGATCGACGCGCCGACGCTCGTGATGGATGGCGGGGTGAGCCCCGCCTGGGCCGCCCGGGCCGCCGAGGGCCTCCTCGGCGCGATTCCCGGCGCGACCCGGGCAACGCTCGCCGACCAGAATCATGGTGTCGACCATGCGGTTCTCGCCCCGGTGCTCATCGAGTTCTTCGAGGGTTAGGCCGGGAGGGGGCGACGTCGTCAGTCGGGCAGAGTCACCGTCGGCCGGAGAGCGTCGAGATCCGGGCCGAGCCCGATGTCGATGACTCGCACGCGACCGGCGAGGCCGGCGGCGGGTTGCAGCAGCAACCCCGCCTTGTAGCCGCCGAAGGTCACCGTCAGGTCGGCGGGAAGCACGAGGGGGTCCGGCACGCTGCCGTCGTCGGGATTGATGCCGCTCGGGATGTCCACCGCCACCACGAAGGGTCGGGGCGTCACGCCCTGGACCGCCTCCACGACAGTGCGCGCGTCGCCGCGGAGGGCCGGATTCGCGCTCGTCCCCGTGCCGAGGATGCCGTCGACGACGACATCCGCCGCCGCCGCTGCCCTCGCGGTCTCGCCGAGGGGCACGACGCGGGCGCCGGCCGCGAGCGCCGAGGCCAGGGCCTGCTCCTGCGCGCGCGGACCGGTCATCACGATCGCGACATCCGCACCGCCGGCGGCGAGTTCGGCCCCCGCGTACAGCGTGTCCGCGCCGTTGTTGCCCGTACCCACGAGCAGCAGGACCCGGCCCCCGTCGGCGGGAAGCGCGCCTCGAACCTCGGCTGCGAGCCCGGCCGCGGCGCGCTGCATGAGGGGCTCGCCGGCGGCCAGGTGCGGGGCCTCCGCGTCGCGCATCTGCTGCGCCGAATAGCCGCGAATCATGATGCCTCCGTATCTGTCGTGCAGGGATGACTCAAGTCTGACGCTTCCGCGCACGCCCTCGCCCTCGATTCTGGAAACGGGGGCACGCGCACCGGGGCGGTGCATCGGGCGGCCGCCCTTCTTCGCGCGGGAGGCCTGTGACAGACTCTCGGCATGAACGACACCGAGTGGGAGAAGCGGCTGGCCGAACAGTGGGCGTCGATCGACGAACTCCCCGAGGAGGAGTTCCTGGCCGGCATGGACCGCCTGGTTGCCGAACTGCCGGCGGGGAGCGCCATCGGCAGGTTCGAGCGGGCGGGCGCCCTCGACGCCACCGACCACCCCGACCTCGCGGTTCCCCTCTACCGGGAGGCGCTCGACCTCGGACTGCACGGCAAGCGCAGACGGGAGGCCGTGATCCAGCTCGCCAGCTCGCTGCGCAACATCGGCCGGGCCGCCGAGAGCGTCGAGTTGCTCACCGCAGAACTCGCCGTCGGTTCGGAGGAACTCGAGGACGCCGTCATCGCGTTCCTCGCCCTCGCCCTCGCCGACCTCGGTCGCGAACGTGAGGGGCTGTCCCTCGCGCTCACCGCCCTCGCGCCGCATCTGACCCAGTACCAGCGCTCGCTCGGCAACTACGCCCAGGCCTTGCTCAGCGACGACTCCGGGTAGCGGCCGGCGAGGGCCACTGTTACCCACCGTGTCGGCCGCCCACGGGACACCGGCGTGACTCGGCTAGCGTCGAAGGCGATGTCAGACACGATTCGAAACCTGCTCACCGAGAACCGCCGCTACCCGGCGCCCGCCGGATTCGCCGCCGCGGCCAACGTCACCGAGGAGTGGCTCGAGGCATCCCCCGTCGACCCCGTCGAGTTCTGGGCCGAGCAGGCACGGCGACTGGACTGGGCGCAGCCGTGGCACACCGACCACAGCTGGGCGCCGACGCGAGGGGACGGCGACGAGACATCCGTTCCGCGCGCCGAGTGGTTTGCCGGCGGACGGCTCAATGTCGCGGTCAACTGTGTCGATCGCCACGTGGCGGCCGGCAACGGGTCGAAGGTCGCGTTCCACTTCGAGGGAGAGCCCGGGGACCGGCGCAGCATCGACTACGCGGAGCTGCAGCTCGAGGTGTCCCGGGCGGCGAACGCCCTCACCGCGCTCGGGATCGTGGAGGGCGACCGGGTGGTCGTCTACCTGCCGGTGATCCCGGAGACGGTGATCATCACCCTCGCGATCGCCAGGATCGGCGCCATCCACTCCCTGGTCTTCGGCGGGTTCTCGGCCGAGGCGCTGCGTTTCCGGGTGGAAGACACCGGGGCGAAACTCGTGGTCACCACCGACGGGCAGTACCGGCGCGGGGCGGCCGTGCCCGTGAAGGCGGCGGTGGATGTCGCGGTGGACGGCGTCGAGTCCGTGGAGCACGTGCTGGTGGTGCGCCGCACCGGCGGCGAGGTGCCGTGGACTCCGGGCAGGGACGTGTGGTGGCACGAGGTCGTCGACACGGCCTCGGACACGCACGAGCCGGAGTTCTTCGACGCGGAGACACCGCTGTTCATCATCTACACCTCGGGCACGACGGGCAAGCCGAAGGGGCTGGTCCACACCTCCGGCGGCTATCTCACCCATGCCTCCTGGAGCCACTGGGCCGTCTTCGACGCGAAGGACTCCGACGTGTACTGGTGCACGGCGGATCTGGCCTGGGTCACCGCCCACAGCTACGTTCTCTACGGCCCGCTCTCCAATGGCATCACCTCGGTCATCTACGAGGGCACCCCGAACACGCCGAACCGGGCCCGCCACTTCGAGATCATCGAGCGCTACGGGGTCACGACCTACTACACCGCCCCGACGCTCATCCGCACATTCATGACCTGGTTTCCGGAGGGCGTGCCGGATGCCCACGACCTGTCGAGCATCCGCCTTCTCGGTTCGGTGGGCGAGGCCATCAACCCAGAGGCGTGGGTCTGGTTCCACGAGAAGATCGGCGGGGGCCGCGCCCCGATCGTGGACACCTGGTGGCAGTCGGAGACCGGGGCCGCGGTGATTGCGCCCCTGCCCGGAATCTCCACGCTCAAGCCGGGGTCGGCGCTCGGCGCCCTGCCCGGGCTTCGCGCCCTTGTAGTGGACGGCGACGGCGACGAGGTGCCGCACGGCTCCGGCGGGCTGCTCGTGATCGACGGCACCTGGCCCGGCATGGCGCGCACCGTGTGGGGAAACCCCGGCCGCTACCGCGACTCCTACTGGACCCGATTCGCGGCGCAGGGCTACTTCTTCTCCGGGGACGGCGCCAAGTACGACGACGACGGCGACATCTGGCTGCTCGGAAGGGTCGACGACGTGATCAATGTCTCGGGCCACCGGCTCTCCACCATCGAGATCGAGTCGGCGCTGGTGTCCCATCCGCTCGTCGGCGAGGCCGGGGTCGTCGGCGTGTCTGACGCCACGACGGGGGAGGCGATCGCGGCCTTCATCATCGCCTCCGCCGACGTTCCGGGGGATCTCGTCGCCCGGCTGCGCGCCCACATCACCACCGAGATCGGGGCCATCGCGAGACCCCGCGACGTCTTCGTCGTGCCTGACCTGCCGAAGACCCGAAGCGGCAAGATCATGCGAAGACTGCTCGCCGACATCGTGGACGGCCGTGCGCTCGGCGACACGACCTCGCTCCAGGACGAGTCGGTGCCGGCCCAGATCGCCGCGATTGTCGCGGCGACCCGGAACGGCTAAGACGAAGGATCTGGCCAGTCGCGCTCGACGATGGTCGTGCCCATCACCGTCATGGTGTCGGCACCGGGTGCCGCGGACGGGGAGGAGGCGGTCATGCCCGCACTCTCCCGCACCCGCGGCAGCCCAGCCCGATGGTTAGGTGTACCAGCTCGGTTCGGGCACCTCGCCCAGCAGCACGTACTGGCCGACCTCCCGCTTCTTGTACGGCAGCGGGTCGTGCAGGCTGTGGGTGCGCAGGTTGCGCCAGAAGATGTCCAGCCCGACGGAGTTCGCGGATGCCCGAGCCCCGGTCAGCTCGAAGACCTTCGTCGTCGTCTCGAGACCGTCCTCGACGATCCGGAGTTTGGCGGCCGCGACCTGCACCGCGATCTCACCCCGTCGGCGCTCGGTGAGGTTCTCCCGCGCGTCGTGCAGCACCGCGCTGATCTCCGCGCCCGCCCGGTCGATGAGCGCCTCGTCCGCCCACAGCTTCGACTGCAGCTGGCCGTAGCCCTCGAGGATGTACCACTCGTCGCTCGCGCGCTGCTTGTCGTCTCCGCCGTACGGCCAGGCCCGGGACCTGGAACGCGTGTAGGCGGTCGCCGTCTCGAGCGCGCCCTGCGCGATGCCGAGGTAGAAGTTGGCGAACACCAGCTGGATGGCGGGCACGTTGAGCGTGTTATAGGTGAGAGGCTGGAAGACCTTGCCCACGAAACCGGCGGCGGAGGCCCAGTCGACCCGCACGCCCGTGATCTCGACCGATCCGGACTCGGTCAGACGCTGGCCGAGGTTGTCCCAGTCCCCGGCGAAGACGATGCCGGGCTGGGCCGTGGGCACGATCGCGAAGATGTGGGTGTCCGTGCCGTCGAGCACTCCCTCGAGAACTGTCAGGTCGGAGACCTGGCCGCCGGTGGAGAACGACTTGCGGCCGGTGAAGACGAGCTGGTCGCCATCCTCGGTCACGGTCAGGTCGCTGTCGCGGGGGTTGACCGCGCCGCCGAAGAGCAGGTTGCCCACGGTGTAGAGCTCCTCGACGGCGGCGATCTGCTCGTCGGTGGCGACGAGCCTGGCCGCCCAGGCCCACAGGTAGTGGTAGCCGAGAAGCTGCCCGATGGATCCGTCGCCCCTCGCGACCTCGCGGATCACCCGGTACGCGGTGTCCCAGGTCTGGCCGCCTCCGCCGTGCACCGTCGGGCCGAGCAGGGTCACGAGCCCCGACTGCTTGAGCACACGCACCTCGGCGAACGGGGTCCCGTTGGCGTTGTCGCGGTCGACGGCATCGGTCGCGAGGATGTCGGCGACCTCGCGGGCGCGGGCGAGCCAGCCGGCCGCGTCGGTCGGCGGCTCGGTGCCGATCCAGGGGTCGTCGAGCGATGCGGCGACGGTGGCGGTGTCTGTCATGGGGGTTCTCCTTGCGTGCGATGGATGGACCGGCCGGGGCCGTGACCGACCGTAACCGTGCCGAACGTAGCCGTGATGCCGCGCGCGCCGGCCAGCGTGACCACGTGTGACGGGCCGTGACGGTTCATGACTACCGACGTTGACGGGGCGAGAAGGACGGCGCCGGCGGCACCAGCGTTCGGCGGAGGCGACTTCGGGTTCTAAGCCGCCCGGCCGGTGACGTCGGCGAGTTCGGTCGATCCGAACGAGACGCTCTGGCTGACGTGCAGCGCCACGTCGCCGTCCCCGAAGCGCAGGGTGAACTCGAGGGCGAAGGGAGTGCCGCTGTACTGCACCCGCGCGCGCCAGGTGGTCTCGTCGATCCAGGCGGCCGACGCGGCGACCGGAACGGCCGGGTTGCTGTCGGCGGGAATGATGCCGCTGCCGAAGAACGGGGATACGCCCCCCACCCACTCGCCGCGTCCGCAGCGGATCGCGGTCTCGCCGTCGGCGGTGGTGATCCTCAGCTCGGCCGGGTCCGCGGAGGGGTCGACGGCTATCGATCGGAAACCCGCGTCGTTGGCCGGGAGCACGAATCGCACTCCGGCGACCCGATCGGCGACGGCCGCCACCGACTCGGTGCCGCCGCCGGGATGCGGCAGTTCCAGCTGTTCGAGGGTCGCGAGGAGCGCGCGGTGCGCGTTCTCGTCCTCGGGGAGCTGGTCGGTTCCGAAGGACGGGAGCAGGTGCTCCCAGAGCGCGGTCAGCGCCGGTAGAGCCTCGGTCAGGCCGCTCGTGAGCATCAGCACGGCATCCTGATCCTGCAGCACGAAACAGAGCTGGCCGAAGGCGCCGTCCGCACGGTATGCGCCGTGCTGGCTGCGCCAGAACTGGTAGCCGTAGCCCTGGGTCCAGTCATCCGGCACTGTCGGATCGCCGTTCGATACCTGGGCGGAGGTCGCGGCGGTCACCCAGTCGGTCGGCACGAGCTGCGCGCCGTTCCACTCGCCTCGCTGCAGGTAGAGCTGGCCGAAGGTGGCCACGTCCTCGGTGGTGAGGGCGAGGCCCCAGCCACCGACGTCGATGCCGCGCGGGCAGGTCTCCCAGGTGGCGCCCGTGATGCCGAGCGGCGCGAACAGGCGCGGGGTGAGGTAGTCGAGCAGGCGTTCCCCGGTGAGCCTCTGCAGGATGGCGGAGAGCAGGTAGGTCGCGCCGCTGTTGTAGACGAAGACGGTTCCCGGCGTGTTCTCCACCGGCTCGGCAAGGATCGCGCGCGCCCAGTTGTCGTCGTCGCCTCGGTCGATCGCCGCCAAGGTGTCCGCGGCGTGGCCCGTCGACATGGTCAGGAGATGGCGCACCGTCATGGCGGCGAGGTTGTCGCCGACCAGGGCGGGGGCGTCATCCGGCAGGAGGGCCACGACGGAATCGTCGAGCTCGAGGAGCCCCTCCGCCACCGCGAGCCCCACCGCGGCGGAGGTGAAGCTCTTGCTGATCGAGAAGAGGGAATGGGGCTGATCCGCACCGTATGGCCGCCACCAGCCCTCCGCGACCACGCTCCCGTGTCGCACCAGCATGAGGCTGTGGATGTCGTGGGCGGTCGATTGGAGGGCCGCGACGAAGTCGGCGACGGCGGTCGACGCGATGCCCTGCGCCTCGGGGGTGCTGCGGGGGAGTGCGGGCATGCTGGTGGCTCCAGAGGTAGTTGACGCGCAGGTCTATCGAGATATCAGGACAGCGCCGGGATGACCTCGCGCTCGAACAACTCGAGGCCGGACCGGTCGTATGCCGCCTCCGGAAAGTAAAAGATGCCGTAGTCGAGACCGCGCTTCGTCATGTCGGCGAGGCGCTCGGTCACCTGCTCGGGCGTTCCGACCGCGAGGGCGCCGCCCGTGTACTCGCCCACGAACGCCTCGGTCTTCTCCTCACCCAGGTAGGGCAGCACCCGTGCCCGCACCGCGGCGATGCGTTCGGCCACCTCGGCCTCGTCGCGCCCGACGATCACGTTGTAGTTGGCCGACCTGGTGATTGCTCCGAAGTCGGTTCCGGCATCCGCGCAGTGGCCGCGGAGGATCGCGCTCTTGTGCTCGAAGCCCTCGGGGCTTCCGTCGAAGTTCGTGTACTGCGCGTACTCGGCCGCGATGCGCAGGGTCACCTTCTCGCCGCCTCCAGCAACCCAGATCGGGATGCCGCCGCGTTGCAGCGGGAGGGGGCGAACGATGGCGCCGGCCACCTGGTAGTGCGTGCCGTCGAGGGTCGCGGAGCCGGTGGTCCAGGCCTGGCGCATGATGTCGACCCCCTCGCGGAGGCGTCCGAGCCGCGTGCCGACGCTGGGAAAGTCGAAGCCGTACGCGCGCCACTCGTGCTCGTACCAGCCCCCGCCGATCCCCATCTCGGTGCGTCCACGCGAGATGATGTCCACGGTGGCGGCGACCTTGGCGAGGTAGGCCGGGTTGCGATAGCTCATGCAGGTGCACATCTGGCCGAGCCGCACCCGGGTGGTGGTGGCCGCGAAGGCCGACATGAGCGTCCACGCCTCGTGGGTCGCCTGCTCGGAGGGAACCGGCACGGTGTGGAAGTGGTCGTAGACCCAAATCGACTCCCACTCCCCGGCATCTGCGTGCTGGGCCAGGGCATGCATCGCGCCCCACTGCTCGGCCGGATCGATGCCGACGAGGTCGTGACGCCAGCCCTGGGGAATGAAGAGTCCGAATCGCATGCTGTCCAGCTTACGAAACGAGACGGTGCAATCAGCCTGTCGCGGTGACGAATCCGCCCTTCACCATGAATTCGTAGGCGACCGCGGCCGGCTCAACTGGCCCTGCCGGTGCGGAATGCCCTTCGCGCCGGGAGGGGTCAGTGACCGGCCGGAATCTCCACGCCCTCGGGCAGCGCGGTCTTGCGGATGAAGAACGCCGCGGGGATCGCGAACACCGAGATCGCCGCCCCGTAGAGCAGCGCGGTGTGCACTCCGGAGGCCGTCGCCTGAGTCTGGGTCGAGCCCTCGGCGAGGCGTCGCAGGGCCCCGGATGACATCACCGAGACGAACAGGGCGGTGCCGGCCGCGCCGGCGAGCTGCTGCACCGTGCCCACGATCGCGCTGCCGTGCGAGTAGAGCTGCGGTCGCACCGCCGCGAGACTCGCGGTGAACAGCGGGGTGAAGAGCAGGGCGAGACCGATGCTCAGGGTGACGTGCGCCGCGAGCACCATCCAGATCGAGGAGTTGGAGTCGAGCAACGTCATCGACCAGAGCACGGCGCTGACGATGACCGAGCCGGTGACGAGCAGGGCCGTCGGGCCGATGCGGTCGTAGATGCGACCGACCCACGGGGCGAGAAGGCCCATGATCAGGCCGCCGGGCAGGAGCAGGAGGCCGGCGGTCAGGGTGTCGATTCCGAGCACCGTCTGCATGTAGATGGGCAGCAGGATCAGGGTGCCGAACAGCGCCATCATGCTGATCGAGAACATCACGATCGAGAACGTGAAGGTGCCCGAGGTGAAGGTGCGCAGGTCGAGCAGCGCCCGGTCGTCGCGCTGGAGTCGAAGCTGGCGCAGCACGAAAACGGCGAGAGAGACGACCCCGAGGCCGAGCGGCAGCCAGGATTGCAGGGGGCTCGTCGCGGTGCTGATCGTGCTGAGTCCGTAGACGAGTCCGCCGAAGCCGACGGCGGAGAGCACGACCGAGAGGGAGTCGACTCGCGTCTTGCGCGGCACGGTCACATTCTTCATGAGGGTGCCGCCGACGATGAGGGAGACGATCGCGATCGGCAGCACGATGATGAACATCCAGCGCCAGTCGAGCACGGTGAGGATGAGCCCGGAGATGGTGGGACCGATGGCCGGCGCGACCGAGATCACGATGGAGATGTTGCCCATCATGCGCCCACGGGTTGCCGGCGGCACCAGGGTGATGACGGTCGTGATGAGCAGCGGGAACATGATCGCCGTGCCGGTGGCCTGCACGACGCGGGCAAGCAGCAGCACCTCGAAGCCGGGGGAGACGGCGGCGATGAGGGTTCCGGCGCTGAACAGGCTCATCGCCGTGATGAAGAGGGGCCGCGTGTTGAACCGCTGCAGCAGGAAGCCGGTGATCGGGATCACGACGGCCATGGTGAGCATGAAGGCCGCGGTGAGCCACTGGGCCGAGCTCGCCGGGATGCCGAGGTCCCGCATGAGACTCGGCAGGGCCACGCCCATGATGGTCTCGTTCAGGATCACCACGAAGGTCGAGATCAGCAGCAGGGTGATCACGAGTCGGTTGCGCGCGTCGAGCGACTGGGCCCCCCGCGGCGTCTCTGATGCGGTGAGGGAGACGGAGGTTTCGGTCATCAGGGAGTCCCGTCGGAAGAAGTCTGGCTGTCACGAAGTGAGAAAGTGTGTGGGGCGAGCGATGGCGCTGCTAACCCGAGCGCTCGGACAGCCTGCTTTATTCCACCGACATTCGATTTCTTTCCCGACTTCCCCCTCTTGAAGTCGGGCCGGACGCGTTGTACATTGCTGTAATCAATCAAATAGTTGATAAACAGATAGGTTGATTACGGTGAACGAGAGTGAGGACCGGCTCGATCGGGCGTTCCTGGCCCTCGCCGACCCGGTGCGCCGCAGTCTCATCGCGCGCCTGTCGCGCGGCGAGGCGACCGTGAATGAGCTCGCCGAGCCGTTCGTCATCAGCAAGCAGGCCGTGTCGAGGCACATCCAGGTGCTGGAGGCCGCGGGCCTCATCACCCGCACCCGGGACGGCCAGCGTCGGCCGTGCCACCTCGCCCCGGCGGCCCTCGAGTCGCTCACCGCCTGGATTGACACCTATCGACTCATCGCCGAGCGGCAATACCGCCGTCTCGACACCGTTCTCAACACCATGAAGGAGAAGGAATCATGACCAATCCCACCACCATCACCGCGCAGCCCGGCACGCCGTTCCTCGACATCGTGCGTGAGTTCGATGCCCCCCGCGAGAAGGTCTACCGCGCCTACACCGACGCGGCACTCGTCACCCAGTGGATGGGTCCGCGCCGGCTCAGCATGGATCTCACGTCCTGGGATGTTCGCCCCGGGGGCTCCTGGGGCTTTTTCAACCGCGACGCCGATGGCACGGAATACCAATTCCACGGCGTCTTCCATGCCGTCACGCCGGGGGAGCACATCCTGTGGACCTTCGAGTTCGACGGCGCTCCGGGCCATGTGAGCCTCGAATCCATCGACTTCGACGACCTGGGCTCACGCAGCAGGGTCCGGATCCACGCGGTCTACCAGTCGGTCGAGGATCGGGACGCCATGGCGGCCGGGGGCATGGAGAGCGGAGTCACCGAGGGATTCGAGCGCATGGACGAACTGCTCCAGTCCGTCTCCGCGCGCTGACCGGAGCCGGTCAGGCCGGGTCCTCCGCGACCGGTGTCAGCACGAAGACCGGGATGACCCGGGACGTGTGTTCCTGGTATGACGCGTACTCCGGGTAGGCCGCGACCGCGCGCTCCCACCAGGTCGACCGCTCGTCGCCGGACAGCTCGCGGGCGACGAAGTCGCGCTTGACTGGCCCGTCCTGCAGTTCCACCAGCGGGTTGGCCAGCAGGTTGAAGTACCAGACCGGATGCTTGGGGGCGCCCCCGAGGGAGGCGACGACCGCGTAGTCCCCGTCGTGCTCCACGCGCATGAGCGGCGTCTTGCGCAGTTTGCCGCTCTTCGCGCCGACGGTCGTGAGCACGACGACAGGCATGCCGCGAAGCGTCGTGCCCTCGGTGCCCCCCGAGCTTTCGTAGAGGTCGACCTGGCGCGAGGCCCAGTCCGCGGTTCCCCGCTGGTATTCTCCGGCCAGAGGCATGTCGATCCCTTCCCTCGGCGTTCCGCGCGCCGCTACTGTTACTCCATATTTCGGCCGCGCTGCGCTTTCGGCCGCGCGCCCCTCACGATGGTCTCATGCCCCAGAACCCGCAGCGCCAGATTCGATTCAATGCCTTCGACATGAACTGCGTCGCGCACCAGTCCTCAGGAATGTGGCGCCACCCCGATGACCAGTCCTGGCGCTACAAGGACCTCACCTACTGGACGGAGCTCGCCAAGCTTCTCGAGCAGGGCACCTTCGACGGGATCTTCATCGCCGACGTTCTCGGCACCTATGACGTCTACGGCGGATCCAACGAAGCCGCGATCCGTCACGGTGCCCAGGTGCCCGTCAACGATCCGGTGCTCCTCGTCTCGGCGATGGCGCTCGTCACCGACCACCTCGGCTTCGGCATCACGGCGGGAACCGCGTACGAGCACCCGTACCCGTTCGCCCGGCGCATGTCCACCCTCGACCACCTCACCAACGGGCGCGTCGGCTGGAACGTCGTCACCGGCTACCTTCCGTCGGCGG
Organism: Lacisediminihabitans profunda; assembly: GCF_008040105.1. Lineage (GTDB taxonomy): Bacteria > Actinomycetota > Actinomycetes > Actinomycetales > Microbacteriaceae > Lacisediminihabitans > Lacisediminihabitans profunda. The sequence continues at coordinate 48,043 of NZ_VRMG01000008.1, read as the reverse complement.
CGCGCAACATGGGCCACGAGGACCAGCTCGAGCACGACGACCGCTACGACGTCGCCGACGAGTACCTCGAGGTGCTCTACAAGCTCTGGGAGGGGTCCTGGGAGGACGACGCCGTCATCCGCAACCGCGAGACCGGGGTGTTCACTGACCCGAGCAAGGTGCACGAGATCGGCCACAAGGGCAAGAACTTCACGGTTCCGGGCATCCACCTCTCCGAGCCGTCGACCCAGCGCACGCCCGTCATCTACCAGGCCGGCGCGAGCCCGCGCGGCATCGCGTTCGCGGCGGGCAACGCGGAGGCGATCTTCGTCGCCGCCTCGACGAAGGCGGGGCTCAAGGAGACGGTGAAGAAGATCCGGGATGCCCTCGAGGCCGCCGGTCGCGACCGTTACTCCGCGAAGATCTACACGCTCCTCACGATCATCACCGACGAGACAACCGAGAAGGCGAAGGCCAAGCACGCCGACTACCTCACCTACGCGAGCGAGGAGGGCGCCCTGGTGTTCATGTCGGGCTGGATGGGCATCGACCTCTCGCAGTACGACCTCGACGAGCCGATCGGAAACGTCAAGAGCAACGCCATCCAGTCGACCGTGGCCAACTTTCAGAAGGCGAACGAGGACGGCAGCGAGTGGAAGGTGCGCGACATCGCGCGACTCGGGGCCATCGGCGGCCTCGGCCCGTTCATCGTCGGCTCGGGCGAGGAGATCGCCGACCAGCTCGAAGAGTGGGTCAACGAGACGGATGTCGACGGCTTCAACCTGGCCTACGCGATCACGCCGGGCACCTTCGAGGATGTTGTCGAGTTCGTGATCCCCGTGCTGCGGGCGAGGGGTGTCTATCCTGACGCCTACGCCGAGGGGACCCTGCGCAACAAGCTGCACGGTCGCGGCGACCACCTGCCGACGGAGCACAAGGGGGCGAGTTTCCGGGTGGGAGGCCCGGCCTCCACCTCGCCGAGGTAGCCCGGCTCAGGTCGTTTGTTCCTTCGTCACACCCGAGATCAGGGAGTCGACGAGCCCGGGGAACCGGGCGTCGAGGTCCTCTTTGCGCAGACGCGTCTCACGGTTGCGCCCCGTCACTCGTGTCATCGTGACTCCTGCCTCGCGCATCACCTTGAAGTGGTGCGACAGCGTCGACTTGTGCAGGTCGAGGTCGTAGACCTCCGCGCGGCACGCATGATAGTCGCCGTCGCCCATCACGGCCAGGAGCCGCAGGCGCGCCGGATCGCTCAGCGCCTTGAGCACCTCCACGAGGTCGATCTCCTCGACTGACGGGTGTTCGAGAACCTCGCTCTCCACGGGGCTCCTCTCCGGATTAGTTTGACACATATAAAACTGTTGCCTACACTCAACGGTATGACTTCCATCAAACAGTACTCTTCCGCGCGAGAGAAAACCACCGGCAGGCTCCTCCTGCTCGCGGCGGGAACGTTCGTGGTCGGCACCGGCGGGTTCGTGATCGCCGGCCTCCTGCCGGGAATCGCGCTGAGCCTTCGGGTGCCCGAGACGAGCGCCAGCCTGCTCATCACCATCTACGCCCTCGTCTTCGCGATCGGCACCCCGATCATCTCGATGCTCACCGGCCGCGTCTCGCGCACGACCCTCATGGTCGCCGGCCTCGGCCTCGTCACCGTCGGCAACATCCTCACGGCGGTGCTGCCCACCTTCGAACTGGCCATGGTCGCGAGAGTGATCACCGGCATCGGCGCCGCGGCATTCGTGCCCGCGGCCACGGCATCCGCCGCCGCCATCGCCGCGCCCGGGCGCAAGGGTCGCGCCATCTCGCTGGTCACGGCGGGATTCACCGCGGCCACGGCGCTCGGCGCGCCGATCGGAACCGCGATCGGCGCGCTCGGCGGCTGGCAGACGGCGCTGTGGTTCGTCGTGGCGCTCGGCGCGTTGGTGGTTGTCGGCACAGGGCTCCTGTTGCGCCGAATCCCGCTCCCCGCCGCCCAGACGATCCGCGAACGTTTCGCCCCGTTGGCAAACGGCCGGATCGCGATCACCCTCCTGACGACGTTGCTCATCGTGGCCGGGCAGTACAGCGGATACACCTTCTTCGGCAGCGTGCAGGACCGTGCGACGGGCGGCAGCGGCACCGTGCTCGCCCTCCTGTTGTTCGTCTACGGGCTCTTCGCGACCATCGGCAACCTCCTCGCCGGTTCGCTCGCCGACCGATTGGGCAACAGGGTCGTGCTGAACGTCGCCGTCGTGGTGCTGCTCGTCGACTTCCTGGCCATGCCACTCGCCGACGGCTCGCTCTGGAGCGCGAGCATCCTCATCGCGGTGTGGGGACTCTCGGCCTGGGCCGCGCTCCTCGCCGTGCAGCACCGTGTGGTGGAGATCGCGCCCGGGGCGATTGCGTGGAATTCCTCGGCGACCTTCTTCGGCATCGCCCTCTCCGGCCCGCTCGGCGGACTGGCGATCTCCACGGCCGGGGCGCACAACCTCACGCTCGTCGCGGCCGTCGTGGTGGTTCTCGCCCTGGTCGTCGGTGAGGTCAGTCATCGCCTCGTCGTGCGTCAGGCGCGGCGAGCCGCCGAGTCGCCCGCCGAGGTGGATGGCGCCCGGCCGCTGCTCGCCGCCTAGGTCCTCGTGTCCCACGCTGATGCTGCGTGGTCGTGGACCTCGACCCCGTCGCGGCCGCCCCGGACGCCTTCCGCTGCATACCGGTCGCCGCGACGACGGTCGCCGGAGGCTGGACCTTCTCGGCCCTCTGGTTGTGCCGCCTAGTTGTGCCGCCCGCGTCGGCCGGGCGTGTTCTGCAGGACGGGCCCCGGTGGTGTGGGTGCCTACCCCGCAGACTCCAGTTCTGCAGGACGGCTTGTGCAGGACAGCTTCTGCAGGAAAGCTTGTGCAGGACAGCTTGTGCAGGACACGGCAGGGGTGTGGCGATCCGAAGGGTCCCGGTCTGCGGGATGCTCCCGTCGTTCTGCACCTATCGTCCTCGCTATCTGCCCGAGCCGCCCTGCACAACCAGTCCTACCGTCCTGCAGAACCCGTCCTGCAGAACTGGAGTCTGTGGGGTGGGCACCCGTGGACGCCCGAGCCGTCCTGCAGAACGCGTCCTGCAGAACTGGAGTCTGTGGGGTGGGCCCGTCTAAACGCCCTCCCGGCATGGCTCCACGAATGCAATCACCACAGGCCACACACCGCGATCGAAGCCCGCCCACCTATCGCCGCGGGTATCGGACTAGGGTCGGCTGCATGGCGTATCTGGTGGAAACAATCGGAAAACTGGTCACCTCCCTGGGAATCACGGCGAGCTACGGCGAGAAGGTGACGATCGACGGAGCGGAGGTCGTGCCGGTCGCACTCGTCTGGTTCGGGTTCGGCGGCGGCAGCGACGAAGGGGGCGAGTCCCGCGAGGCGGGCGCCGGTGGCGGCGGCGGGGCAACGATACCGATCGGCGTCTACACCGGTGGCATCAACGGACCGAGATTTCAGCCCAACCTCGTGGCGTTGATGGCGGTATCGATCCCCCTCACCCTCGTGGCGGGCAAGGCGCTCTCGCACATCATCCGGGCTCTCAAGAAGTAGCGCGACGCCCGCGGTTCAGTCCGTGGGGTAGGCCACGCCCGAGAGTTCCTCCGACACGCTCCAGAGCCGTGCGGCATCGGCCGCGTTGCGGGCGCGCCGCGGAACCCTCGCGGGCGCCGGTGCGCCGGTGAGCTCGGCGAAGCCGCCCGGACCGTAGTAGCCGCCACCCGCCGCGTCGGGGCTCGTCGATGCGTAGAGCGCCGGCAGGATGCCCTGGGGAACCTCCTGCCAGAGCCAGCGGATGCGGTGGCTCGCCTGATTGAGGGATTGCAGCGCCCTCGACCCCGAGCCGCCGAGCGTCGGGCCGGTCACCTGCAGATTGGTGATCGTGGCGCCGGGGTGGGCCGCGGTGCTGCGGATGCCCCAGCCGGCTTCGGCGCTTCGGCGCTGGAGTTCCCGGGCGAACAGGAGCGTCGCGAGTTTGGAGAGGCCGTACGCCCGCTGGGGGCGGTAGCGCCGCTCGCTCTGCAGGTCGTTCCAGTCGAGCCGTCCCGACCGCGCGAGGATGCTGCTCAGGCTGAGCACGCGCGGCGCCGGGGCGGCGCGAAGAAGCGGCAGGAGGTGAGCCGTGAGGGCGAAGTGCCCGAGGTGATTGCTCTCGAACTGCAGTTCGAGGCCGTCGGCGGTCTCCTGGCGGGTCGGCGGCATCATGAGTCCGGCATTGTTGAGCAGGAAGTCGATCGGCCGCCCGAAGGTGGTGAGCCGCCGGCCAGCCGCCGCGACACTCGCGAGCGAGGAGAGGTCGACATCGAGGATGCTGAGCTGCGCCCCGGGCACCTCGGCGCGCAGGCGGGCGATGGCGTCGACTCCCCGCTGACGGTTGCGCACCGCGAGCACGACCTCGGCACCGGCCAGCGCGAAGCGGCCGGCGAGGCCGAATCCGAGCCCGCTGTTGGCGCCCGTGATCACGGCGAAGGTGCCGGTGAGGTCGGGAACGGCGATATCCGCCACCGTGCGTGCCATGTTTCTTCCCCCGTGGTTCGACTGCCCTCTGGATGCTACAGACTGCCGCGTGATCGGGCACGCGACGCACGAGCGGGCGGCGAGATCGGATTTATGCAACGCAATGTGTGGAAAACCGCGTGGTGAATATTACTGGCCCTATGATTGTCGCAATCCGTTCGCACGCGCGGCATTCGACCTGCCGCCACCTCGGCCCGACCGCTTGGCACACCATGAACGAACTCTTGCCGCTGGTGCTCTGGCTTGGCCTTGCCCTTGCCATCGGTGCGGCATCCACCGGCGCGGTCGCCTTCGTGCTCACCCGCAATCGTCGCAAGTCTCCCGCGCGTCGGCGCTGACCGCGGGATCACCAGCCGAGGGTGCCCGGTTCCCCCTTGAACGCCCCGACGACCCTGGAGGTGATCCAGCCGCCGTAGAAGTCCCCGGCCTGAGGGCTGACCCGCTCGCCCGCCACCTCGCAGGATTCCATCGCCGACGGATAGACCGCCACCCGATCGGCAAGCGATTCGAAGCCGGGACTCGGCCGGGGATAGAACCAGGCGGCCGCGACTGCTTCGTGCTGGCCGGTGCGCACGGTCAGGTATCCGGCGGCGCCCTTGAACTCGCAGAAACTCGCGCCGGCCGCCGGAACGAGGGTCCCGGGCGCGAAGGCGGCGCGAGGCAGGTAGTACACCGGCGGATGGCTCGTCTCGAGCACTCGCACGGCGTCGGTGGTGTCCACGATCGTCTCGCCGCCGAATCGGATCACGACCCGGTCGGTGGTCGGTTCCACCCGAGGCGGGCGCGGGTAGTCCCAGACAGATTCCTGGCCGGGTTGCGGTTCGATTCTTCGGATGGCTGCTCTCGTCACAGGAACATTCTTATGCGCCCCGGCCGGGATTGTGCTGGGCGCGGACCGGCCGGCTCGCCCCGACCGCCGGGCGTCGTCTACTCTCGACCTGTTGCGACTGAAGGGCATTCATGGATTCCGTGGTCACCATCATCTGGATCGTCTCCTTCGTCCTGGTGACCGTCACCGTCACCGGACTCTCCCGCAAGGTCGGCTGGTCGGCGCCGATCAGCCTCGTCGCGGTCGGCGCGATCGTCTCGTTCGTGCCGGGGGTGCCCCAGGTGCACCTCGAGCCAGACCTGGTGCTCTACGGCCTGTTGCCGCCGCTCCTGTTCGCCGCGGCCATCCGCACCTCGATCATCGACGTGCGGGCTCGCGGCGACAGCATCCTCGCCCTCTCGGTGGGCCTCGTGCTGTTCACCGTCGTCACGGTGGGCTTCTTCACCTGGCTCATCGTTCCGGCCATCACCCTCGCGACCGGATTCGCCTTCGCCGCCGTCGTCGCCCCGACGGATGCCGTGGCCGTCACCGCGATCGCCGGGCGCCTCAGGCTTCCGCGACGGCTCGTGACGATCATCGAGGGCGAGAGCCTCTTCAACGACGCGACGGCTCTTGTGGCGCTCTCGGCCTCGATCACCGCCATCGTCGGGGTGCTCAACCCGTGGGCGGTCGCCGGCGACTTTGCGCTCGCCGTGATCGTGGGGATCGCTGTCGGCGTCGCCGTCGGGTTCGGGGTCTCGGCGATTCGCAGCCAGCTCAAGGCGCCGGTGCTCGACACCTGTCTGTCCCTGGTCACCCCCTTCGTCGCCTTCATCCCGGCGCAGTTGCTGCACGGCTCGGGCGTTCTCGCCGTCGTGACCGCCGGGCTCATCGTCGGGCAGAAGGCGCCAGTGGTGCAATCTGCCGAGGCGCGCATCGCAGAGTCGCTCAACTGGCGCACCATCCGCTTCATGCTCGAGAACTCGGTGTTCCTCTTCATCGGACTCAACCTGTACTCGATCACGACCGCCGCCGCGAGTTCCGGCATCGGTGTCTGGCAGACGGTGGGCATCAGCCTCGCGATGCTCGGCTTCCTCCTGCTCGCCCGGTTCGTCTGGGTGCTGCTCTCGACTCTGCGCTTCACCCTCGTGCCGACGCGGTTCCGGGATCGCGGTTGGAGCTGGAAGAACACCTTCGCCGTCGGGTTCTCCGGCATCCGCGGTGTCGTCACGCTCGCGGCCGTGTTCCTGCTGCCTGAAGAGACCCCGCAGCGGCCCTTCCTGCAGTTCCTGGCCTTCGCGGTTGTCGTCGGCACGCTGCTCGAGGGCCTCGCGCTGCCGTGGATCATCCGCCGGCTGAAGCTGCCTCCTCCCAACAGCGCCCAGGAGCGCACGGAGGCCCAGATGCTCATGGCCGAGGCCCGTGACGCGGGCATTTCCTGGCTCGACGCCGAGGCCTCCGACTTCGATAGCGAGGCGGTACTTCGGCGGCTGCGGGCGGATGCCGCCCTCTACGACGACGAGTTGGAGAACCCGAAGCCGGTCGGTGACGAGTCGTCGCCGGCGGCATTCGGCCGGCTCCGGCTGTCGATGATCATCGCCGAGCGCCAGGCGGTGCTCTCCGCTCGGGCCGCGGGGCGCTACCAGGAGAACGCCGTGCGGGCCGTGTTGGCGGCGATCGACGCCGAGGAGATTGCGCTTCGCGTGATCGGCCGGAAGATCGAGATCGACGAATAGTCGGTCGAAGCCATCCGGACGCGACCCGCGCTCGCCTCGTCGAGGAACTCGCCGCCACGTCCGTGCGGGCCTAGAAGCGAGAGGCCGCGCGCGCCTTCGAGCTCCGCCAGGGTCGCCCCCGGCTCACAACTGTCGCCGCTTCGAGTCGATCGAGACCGGTGGAGTCAACTGGCGCTCGTCCTCCTGCGCCGGTGTCGCGGGGACCGTTTCCGCGAGGCGGCGCAGCGCGCCGGCGGATTCCGACCCGGACTCGGCGTGGAAGATCACCAGGGTCTGCCCCTCCGTGCCCGCGATCGCGAGCTTCTCGTACTGCAGGTCGAGGGGCCCGACGATCGGATGCTGCAGCAGCGTGACGCCGCTGGCCTTGGGCCGCATGTCCTGTCTCGCCCAGAGCCGGCGAAAGTCGGCGCTGCGCACGGACAGCTCGCCGACGAGCTGGGTGAGGTCCGGGTCGTCGACGTCCGGGCCGACGAGCGCGCGAAGTCCGGCCACGGTTCGGGCGACCATGTCGTCCCAGTCCCGGTTGAATTCGCGCATGGTCGGATCGAGGAAGGCGGCGCGCAGCCCGTTGACACCGGGGGTGTAGATGGGCGAGAGGGCCATCGCGAGGGGGTTGGCGGCGAGCACGTCCATGAGGCGGCCCTGCACGAAGGCGGCCTGGTCCGTCCAGGACGCGATGAGGTTCTGCATGCTCGTCGACGCGCGTTCTCCCTCCGGAGCGGCTCGTCGGCGACCACTTCCCGGGTGGGCGAGGCGGTGCAGGTGCGCGGTGGCGTGCTCGTCGAGTTGGAGCGCCCTGGCCAGGCCGCGGAGCACCTGCTCCGACGGGTGCGCGTCGTCGCCCTGCTCGAGCTGCAGGTAGTACTCGGTGCTGATGCCGGCGAGAGAGGCGGCCTCGTCGCGCCGCAGGCCCTGCACCCGGCGACGATTCGTCTGGGGGAGTCCGGCATCCTCTGGAGTCAGGATTTCACGCCTCGCGCGCAGGTATTCGCCGAGGCGGTTGCCAGATTCCATGGGTCAAGACTACGCAGTGGCGAAGGGCTCGTTCGGCGTGTCGGAGGCCGGGCGGGCAAATCTCCACCCGTTCTCCACCCCAGGGCGGTGTCCTCCGGCTGGACGGTTCGCGAGGCTGGGAGTGTCCATCACATTCACCGAAGGAAATCCAGGCCCATGACTCTCCAGACCCTCGCCAACGCCGCCCTGATCCTCATTCTGGTCGGATGGATCGGCATCCGCCAACTGACCTGGCGGCCCATTCTGGTCGGGAGGATGTGGCGGTTGCCGATCGTCTTTGCCGCGATCGGGCTCTTCGCCCTTTCCGGCTCGCACGGCGCATCGTCGGTGACAGCGGTAGACGCCGCGCTTCTCTCTCTCGAACTGGTCGTCTCCCTCGGGGTCGGGGCGGCGATGGGTGCTCTCGCCACCATCCGTCCGCTCTCGTCCGGCGACGGTGCCCCGGACGCGCCTCGATTCGAGAGCCGCACGGGATGGGTCGGACTCGCCCTGTGGTTCGTCTTCATCGGGGTGCGGGTCGGCATCGACGTCTGGGCCGGCGCCCTCGGCTCCCACCTCGCAGCGTCCACCGGAGTCATCTTCGTCATGGTCGCCGCCAACCGCGTCGCTCGCACCGCGGTCATCGGTTTGCGGGTGTCCCGGCTCGCGACTGTGGCACCCGTGCCCGCCGGGGCGCGATGATGGGGAGATGACCATCGAGAAGGCGGCAGGCGCCATCGCCGATGCGACCCCGACCTGGTTGAGCCGTTCGCTCAACCTCCTCGGGGTCATCGTCGTCGCCTACTACCTCGCGCTGGACTTCCTGCACTCCGTTCCCGTCCTGGTCGCAGTCCCGGCGGCCGCGTCGCTGCTCGCCTGGGCCGCCGCTGCCGTTCTGCCGGGCCGGTACCGGGCCCCCCTCTCCGTGCTTCTCGGAACGATGGTCGTCGGTGGGTCGATTGCGGCGGTGCCCACCAACGGCCTCGCAATAGTCCCGGCGACGGTGGCGGTGCTCCGACTGTTCGCCGAACCGCGCCGACCGATCTGGCACGGTGCCGTGGGCGGGCTGACGGCAGCGGCGTGCCTGGCCGTCGCTGCGCTGGTGTTCCCCATTCCGCTGCTCGGCCTCGTCGCCATGGAGGGCGGCGTGCTCGTGGCTGCACTCGCGGGGATCAGCCGCCGGCAGTTCCGGACGGCGGAGGCGCAGTCCCGTGCCCTCCTCGAGGAGCGCGTCGCGATCCAGGAGGAACAGGCCCACGGCGCCGCGCTCGCCGAGCGTCAGCGAGTGGCGAGGGAAATCCACGACGTGCTCGCTCACAGCCTCGGCGGTCTCGTGATCCAGTTGGATGCCGTCGAGGCGTTGCTCGAGGCCGGGGAGGCCGGAGCGGCCTTCACCCGCGTGCGGGACGCGCGGGCGCTCGCGGCGAGCGGACTGTCAGAGGCGCGCCGTGCGGTCGACGCGCTGCGCGACGATCGGCCGGGCGAAGCAGTGGACGGGGCATCCATCGTCCGTGACCTCGGCGACCTCGCCGAGGCGCATCGCGCCCTCGGCGGTCGGATCGACTTCACCAGCTCCGGCGCCGAACGGCCGCTGCCCGCCGACGAGGCACAGGCCCTCGTGCGGGCCATGCAGGAATCGCTGACGAACGCCCGCAAGCACGCCCCGGGTCAACCCGTCGCGGCGACGCTCGAGTGGACGCCGGACTCGGTGTCCCTCGTGGTCTCCAACCCGATGGTCCGCCCGGTGGACCGCGGCTCGGCCGATCCGCAGCCCGGCGGCCATCACGGGCTCGAGGGCATGATTGAGCGGTTCGACGCCGTGCGGTCGGGAAGCGTCACGGCGGGGGAGTGCGACGGCGACTTCGTCGTCAGGGCGCTCGTGCTCCGCTCGTGAGCGCCGACCTCATCCGGGTGCTCGTCGTCGACGACCAGGCCATCGTGCGCGACGGCCTCGTCACCGTTCTCTCCCTGCTGCCGGACATGGAGGTGGCGGGGGAGGCGGCAGACGGCGAGCAGGCGGTGCGCCTCGCTGCCGAACTCGCCCCGGACGTGATCCTGATGGACCTGCGGATGCCCGTGCTCGACGGCACAACCGCGACGGCGCGCATCCTCGCGCAACGCCCCGAGTCGGCGGTACTCGTGCTGACGACCTATGCCGACGACGAGTCCATCGCCGGCGCGCTGCGGGCTGGGGCCCGCGGCTATCTCAGCAAGGACGTCGGGAGGGCCGAACTCGCGGCCGCGATCCGGGCCGTCGCCCACGGGCAATCGACGTTCTCGCGCGAGGTCGGCGACCGCGTGATCGGGGGGCTGTCCGGCGGCGAGGCCGGTCGCCTGTCGCCCGCGGCCCTGCAGGAACGATTCGCTGCCCTCACGCGACGGGAGGCGGAGGTGCTGGCCCTCGTCGCCGAGGGACTCAGCAACTCGGAGATCGCGGCTCGACTCTTCGTCAGCATCGCCACCGTGAAGACCCACATCAACTCGATCTTCGCCAAGCTCGCCGTGAGGGACCGCGCGCAGGCGATCGCCGCCGCGCGCTCCTGAGCGCGTGGTTCTCAGGCCGAGTTGATCGAGCCCGACCTCTCGAACCTTCCTGAGGCCCCTAGTTCTCCACGGTGGGCACGCGGCATAGGCTTGGTAGATGATCCGCACGAGACCCGGCCTGGCGTCCCTCACTCTGTTCGGGGCGATCGACGTCGTGCTCGTGACTGTCTTCGTGCTGATCGGCAGAGCGAGCCACAACGAGAACCTGCTGGGCACACTCAACACCCTCTGGCCCTTCGTGGCTGGCCTCGCGGTGGGCTGGATCGCGACCCGCGCGTGGCGTGATCCGCTGTCGATCGCCTGGATCGGGGTGGGAATCTGGGTGTCCACGGTGGTCGTGGGCATGCTCCTGCGGGTGCTCAGCGGTCAGGGCGTGCAGACGAGTTTCGTCGTCGTGGCCACCATCGTGCTCGGGGCATTCCTTCTCGGCTGGCGCTGGATCGCCGTGATCGTGCTGCGTCGTCGTGCGCGGGAGAACACCCCGGCCGCCTGACGGACGCGGGTCACAGCCGCACCAGGTCCACCTCGCGCAGCTCCCCGGCAGCCAGCACGGCCGTCATGAAGGTGTGCGCGGGTTGCCGCCGAGGGTCGGTCGGCGAGCCCGGATTGAGCAGGCGCAGCCCGCCGGGAGTCGTCGTGTCCCACGGGATGTGGCTGTGTCCGAACACGAGCAGGTCGGTGTGCGGGAAGGCCGAGTCCATGCGTCCCTCGCGGCCCGCCGCGGCGCCGGTCTCGTGCACCACCGCCAGCCGGACGCCGTCGAGGGTGACGCGGGCGATCTCCGGCAGCCGGTCGCGAAGTGCCGGACCGTCGTTGTTTCCCCACACCCCGACCAGCCTCTTCGCCCGGTCCTCGAGCTCGTCGAGCAGGCGCACGTCCACCCAGTCTCCCGCGTGGACCACGACATCCGCCGCGTCCACGGCCCGCCAGACGACGTCGGGAAGCGCCCGCGCCCGCGCCGGAAGGTGGGTGTCGGAGATCAGGAGCAGCCGCGTGGACATCGGTCTGCCGGTCAGGCGAACTGCACGGATGCAGCGCCGTCGGTGCTCGGCAGATCGCGCCAGACCGGCGCTCCGTCTGGTCGGGGCGTGGTGAGCAGCATCGGCTCTCTCCCTCTGCCGTCGAACGGAATCGGGTCGACTCCATGGTCTCGGAATTGGCGGCGTCGTACAACGCCCGACGGTGGCACGGCGTGCGTGCCCCGGCCAAAGCGCGTATTCTCAGGCAGATAGGGAGCCGCACGGGCCCCTGCCGCGAGGGAGCTCACCATGGCCGATAAGTCACCGAAGAAGTCCACCGCGAAGACGGCGGCGTCGAAGTCCCTCAAGGAGAAGCGCGCCGACAAGAAGACGAAGGCCGCGAACAAGCCGAACGGCTAAGACGCGAACGGCCGGCCCGAACGCGCACGCGGCGGGCTAGGCCGGCTTCATCACGTCGGCGGTGAACGAGCGCACCCGGTTGAGAAGCCCTTCGGCTCGCCTGGCCACGACCTCGGTCGGGTCCGGCTGCCCCGGTGACGCCGGCGGCAGGATGCGGATGATGAGCGAGCAGGCGAGGTCGGCGCAGATATAGGTGCCGATCGTGTTGCCGTCACGCCCGGCCTGGCCAGCCCTCGCCGCCGAGAAGAGCGTCACCTGGCCCGACGGCTGCGGGGTGCGGCAGAGCGAGCACATCGCCGAAATTCCCGGGCGCATGCTGCCGCTGGCGGCCCGGAGCATGATCCCCACCGGTCGGTCATCGATCCAGTGCACGAGGTAGCCCCGCAACGGAGCCTGGTGGTCGCGCCAGCCGAGGTATTCCCGCTCGCCCCAGAGCACCTCGTGCAGGCCCGGCAGCGGCATCCGCTCGATCTCGCCCCGAGAGGCGTTGACAATGCTGGAACGGATGTCGGATTCGTTGAGCGGTTTCACGATCTCCTCGACGGGCCGGTGGTGCTTCCAGCGTACTCGCGCGCCGATCGCCTCGCCCTCGGCCCGGTCACATCCGCCCGCCGCCGGCTGGTTCGCCCATCCGGCGATTGTGCCCGTTTGTCGCGAGTGATCCCGCTCGCCCGGTCACACTCCCGACAAAGGGGCACAATCGCGGTGGGCGCGGTGGGCGCGGTGGGCGCGGTGGGCGCGGTGGGGGCGGTGGGCGCGGTGCAGTTGAATTGCAGGGTGACCACCGAGCAGATTGCCCTCCTCCGCGCCGACCTCGAGCGCGCCCGATTCACCGTCGATGCGATGGACGCGCTGTGGGGCGAAGCCGCGGCAGCGGCACTGCACCGCGGCCAGCGGGTGCCGGCGATGCGCGCGCTGCTCAAGCCGGCGCCCGGCGACGAGGCGCTCGCGACCCTCGCCTCGCTCTTCGTGCTCGGGCTGCCCGTCGAGGCCGAGCGTGCCGGTGCCGCCCTGCCCACCCTCGGAGTGGATGGCGCGGTCGCCCTCGACCTGGTCAGACCCGACGGCGACTCTGTCGTTGCGCTGCTCGACCTGCGGCCATACAGTTTCGTCGACTCTCTCGGCGTGGTCAGCTGGTGGATCGCCAGCGACCTCGGCGAGCTGTCGATCGTCGGCCCATTGCGCGAGGACCACGTGCTCGGCGTAGGGGGAGCATCCACGACCCTCAGCGGCATCATGATCGGAACTCGGGTGGAGAACGCGCTGGACCTGGGCACCGGGTGCGGCATCCAGGCGATGCACGCCGCGCGCCACGCCCTGCGCGTGATCGCGACCGATATCTCGGCCCGGGCGATCCGGATCGCGGGGTTCAACGCTGCGCTCAACGGCATCCCGAACATCGAGTTCCGGCTCGGCAGCCTCTTCGACCCCGTGGCCGACGAGCGGTTCGGCCACATCCTGTCGAACCCGCCGTTCGTGATCACCCCCCGGGTGGCCGGGGTGCCCGCCTACGAATACCGGGACGGCGGCCTCGTCGGGGATGCGCTCGTCGCGTCGGTGATCGCCGGTGCCGCCGATCGTCTGCAGCCCGGCGGAGTCGCGCAGCTTCTCGGCAACTGGGAATACCGCGGCGGCGACGACGGCCTCGAGCGGGTGGGCGCGTGGGTCGACGCGACGGGCCTCGACGCGTGGGTCGTCGAACGCGAGGTGCAGGATGCCGCGCTGTACGCCGAGACCTGGATCCGCGACGGCGGCACGCGCCCGGGTCCCGAGTTCGACCGGCTGTACGGTGCCTGGCTCGATGACTTCGAGGCGCGGGGAGTGACGAGCGTCGGATTCGGCTATCTCACGCTGCGCCGCCCGGTCGACAAGCGCACGCTGAGGCGTCTCGAGCGGCTGGGCGGACCCATCGGCTCCGGACTCGGGCCGCACCTCGCGGCGAGCCTGGCCGCGCACGACTGGCAGTCCGCACTCACCGACGACGATCTGGGGCGCGCCTGCCTCACGGTGGCCGGCGACGTGACGGAGGAACGCCACTACTGGCCGGGAAGCCAGGACCCCACCGTCATGACGCTTCGGCAGGGCGGCGGTTTCGGGCGCTCCGTGCCCCTCGACACCGCGCTCGCGGCACTCGTGGGTGCCTGCGACGGAGAGCTCAGCGTCCGCGCCATCACCGCGGCGATCGCGCAATTGCTCGAGGTGGACGAGACGGCACTGCTGAGTCAGTTGCTCCCGGTGGTGCGCGAACTCGTCGTGACGGGATTTCTCGCAGTCTGAGCGGCCTTTACCTTCCTCGAACATTCGGCCCACTGCGTCCGAACATTCGCGCCGCAGAGTGAGGGAGTCGAGTCGTTCGACGGAAATGAACCGCACGAGTTGGAGCGAGCACCATGAGACCGATCTTCCGAACCGCCCTCGTCAGCACCCTCACCATCGCCGCGCTCGCGGCCGGCGCCGTGCCGGCAATGGCGTCGCCGACTGACTCGGTGGCGGGCGATTCAGCCGCCGCCGCCCCGGCGAGACTCTCCGCCATCCAGGCCTCGGCCGCCGCGAAGACGAGCGCCAGAATCGCCTCGTTGAATTCCGCCATCCCCAGGGTCACGGCCAACAGGGCACTCAGCGACGCCGAGCGGTCGACGATTCTCGGTACTCTCAACGCCGATCTCGCCGCGATGAAGTCGCTCGCGGCCAAGATCGCGGCAGACACGGATGCGGCGACCGCTCGCACCGACTACGCGTCGATCTTCACCGGCTACCGGGTCTACGCCGTCGCGTTGCCCCAGGCGCACTTCGCGGCGGCGGCGGACGCCCTCACCGACACGGTGATCCCGCGTCTGACCGCCGCCGAGTCGAAGCTCGCCGCGGCCCTCGCCGGCAAGTATGCGTCGAAGTCGACGCCGGAACTCCAGGCGAAGCTCGCCGACATGACGACGCAGATCGCGGCGGCGACGGCGGCAGCCGACGGTACGGCCGCCAGGGCGCTCGCGGTGACCCCCTCTGACTACAACGCGAACCACGCCGTGATGGCACCGATCCGGGCGTCGATCGCGTCGGCCCACGCGGCGGCGAAGCTCGCCCGGGCGGACGCGAAGAGCATCATGGCGGCGCTCAAGTGATGCCGGCGGCCCGCGTGCGATCGGCGATCGCGGCGTTCGGCCTCGTGGTCGTGCTCTCCGGATGCGCGGGCCGCCCGACGGCCGACGGCCCGGCATCCGTCCCCTCCACGGATGCGACCGGGCCCGCGTCGACCGGTTCCGCGTCGTCCGGGCCGGGGCCGTCCGCGACCGACGACCTCGGCGCCGTCCAGGCCGACCTCGACCAGGCCGCGAGCGCCCAGAGGCAGTCCGAGGACGACCTCGCGAACGGGGACACCGCCTCGCGCCAGGGCGATGATCACTAGGGGAAAATGGGGTCTTGCGCCCATTGGCTAATACCATTAGCTTTATAGCTATGGATACTTTCATTTCCCAGAACGTCCGCTACCTGGCCCGCCCCGAGGGCCGCGTCTCGTACACCGTCGAGGGCTCCGGCCCGCTCGTGATCGCGATCCCCGGCATGGGTGACCTCCGGTCGTCGTACCGGGAGCTCGTCGCCCCACTGATCTCCGCCGGCTACCGGGTTGCCGTGATGGACCTCCGCGGCCACGGCTCGAGCGACACGACCTTCCACACCCACGGCGACATCGCCACCGGCCAGGATCTGCTCGCCCTCGTCGCCGAGCTCGGCGGCCCGGCCGTGGTGCTCGGCAACTCCATGGGGGCGGCCTCTGCGGCCTGGGCCGCCGCCGAAGACCCGCGGGCGATCGCCGGGCTCGTGTTCTACGGACCGCTGCTCCGCGAGGCGCCCAGCTCGTCCTTAGCTCGGGCCGCGACGCGGGGACTCTACCGCCTCGCCCTGGCCCGGCCGTGGGGAGGCGCCTTCTGGGCGCGCTTCTACCGGTCGCTCAACAAGGGCACCCGCGCACCGTGGCTCGAGCAGCAGGTTGCGGCGATCCGCTCGATGCTGGCGGAGCCCGGGCGGCTTCGTTCCTTCCGCGAACTCGCCCTCCAGCTCGACCACTCGGTGGTGGAGCGGCGACTCGGCGAGGTGACGGCGCCGATGCTCGCCTTCGTGGGCGCGCTCGACCCCGACTACCCGAGCCCCGCGGCCGAGAGCGAGTGGATAACGAGCCTCGGCGGCCAGTCCCGGCTCGTGGAAGATGCCGGCCACTACCCGCACGCCCAGCGTCCGGAGATCACGGTGCCGGGCACGCTCGAATTCCTGGACACCCTTCGTGGCGCGACGACGGGCGAGTGGGCCGCTCGTGCCTAGGGCCAGGCTCAACCGGGCCGCGATCGTCGCTGCGGCCCTCGACCTCGTCGATGCCGGCGGGCCGGCCGGGTTCGGCGACCTGACGCTCGCCGCCGTCGCCGGCCGGGTCGGGATCGCCGTGCCGAGCCTCTACAAGCACGTGTCGTCGCTCGCCGACCTGCGGCGGGAGATCGCCATTGTGTCGGTGAACGATCTCACCAGGGCGATCTCCACCGCCACCACGGGCCGGGCCGGGCGGGACGCGGTGCGGGCGATGGCGGATGCCCTCCGCGAGTTCGCGCGCCGGCACCCGGGTCGCTATGCGGCGACGCAGGTCGCCGCACGCCCCGACGACCCCTTGGATGCGGGACTCGTCGCCGCGAGCGCCGAGACGCTCGTCGTCATCGCCTCGGTCCTGCGCGGATTCGACCTTCCCCCCGAGGCGACGATCGACGTCATCCGGGTGCTCCGCTCGGCCGTCCACGGATTCGTAGTGCTCGAGATCGGCGGCGGCTTCGGGCTTCCCCAGGACCTCGACCGCAGTTTCGGGCTGCTCGTCGACGCGGTGACCGTGGGCATCGAACGGCTCAGCCTGCAGGACTCAGACCGCCGGTGAGGCCCCGAGGACATCGATCTTTGCGTCGGGCAGCCATTGTTGCGAAGCTGGAAGCGAGCGTCGTCGTCGGAGGCGGCGCCGCCAACCCAGGGAGGCGCGCCCATGCCCACCGGCATCTTCGGCCGGAGAGACCCGGAACGCGTTCACTGACCCACAATGGAAGGAGCACGACCATGTTCACCAGCAGCGGTGCATTCAGCGGGTTCTCGGTCGACGACATCGAGGCCGCACGACGGTTCTACGGCGAGACGCTCGGGATGCGCGTGTCGATCAATGACATGGGCTTCCTCAACCTCCACCTCGAGAGCGGCGCGACGGTGCTCGTGTACTCCAAGCCGAACCACGAGCCGGCCAGCTTCACGATCCTCAACTTCACCGTCGACGACGTGGAATCCGCCGTCGACGACCTCAACTCACGCGGCGTGAAGACGGACATCTATCCGAGCGACACGCTGCCCGTCGACTCGAAGGGGATCCTGCGCGGCAACGGCCCGGACATCGCCTGGTTCCTGGACCCGGCCGGCAACGTGCTCTCGGTGCTCTCCGAGTCCTGAGGAGCGGATGCCCGGCCGCGAGCCGAGGGGGCCCGCGAGGGCCACCCGCCGGCTACGGCCCGTCGACGCCCTGGGGACTGTCGACGAGGTCGTCGAACTGGTGGTGCTTGGTGAGGTACCCGGCCACCATCGGGCATCTGGCGACGATGCGCAGTCCCTTCTCGCGCACGTCGCCGAGCGCCCACTCGATGAGCTCCGTGGCGAGCCCCTGGCCGGCATGGTCCGGGTCGACCTCGGTGTGCAGAAAGACTCGGCGTTGGCCGACGTCGCGATAGGTGCTCACCGCGACGGCCGCCCCATCGATCGCCAGTTCGTAGCGTCCGCCGACATCCTCGATCGTTTTCATGCTTCCATCATGCAGCGTCCCTGCGGAAGGTCGGCGATCCATTCCGTAGGATGGGAGCACAGCAGCCGGACCGTTGGAGGACCCCCGTGAAGATCGTCGCCTTTGTCATCGCCCTCGCGCTGTTCGTCGGCGGCCTACTGCTCTTCGGGTACGCGTTCGAGCCGGGCATCAACCACGGCCTCGTCTTCTTCGGCGGCGTCGTCTCGGTGGCGCTGGCGCTGGCGGTCCCGGTTCACGTGCTCAAGCGCATCGACGGCTGAGCGCGAGTCACGCCGTGGCTGGTGACTTCGGGATCGGCGCCCAGGTGCACCTCCGGGATGCGTCGCCCACCGACCCCTCCCCGTGGCCGTTCGAGCCCGGCGGCATCATCGTGCGCTCCGGCGGCTCGGCACTCGCCGGTGTCTGGGGTCGGGCCGGAGGCGGACGGATGTGGTGGGTGCAGTTCGACGAGCCGCAGTCGAACGCTCAGGGTGACGGTCCATTCGCGACGGCCCAGGTGCACGAGAAGTACCTCGAACTCGCCCCGACGGTCGACGGCGCGTGACCTTCGAACAGTACGGGGAAGACGTTCTCGCCGGCGACTGGCGTGGAGCGAGACGCAAGGTCATCCGTGAGATCCCGGCCGAACGCGACCTCGTGATCGAGTGGGCCGACAGCGGATTCTGCGGCGCCGTTCTGCGCGTCGAAGGCAAGCTGGTGCACCTCGAGGACTACCGCGGCGGCGTGCGTCTCTTTCCGCTCGGAGGTGGATTCCTCCTCGAGGGTGAGCCGGTGGTGCTGACCGCGCCGACGGCCGCCCCGAAGGGCACCGCCAGAACCGCCTCCGGATCCTTCGCGGTCGATGGAGCGCGGGCGAGGGTCGCGCTGCCCAGTCGCATTTTCGTGGAGGGGCGCCACGACGCCGAGCTCGTGGAGAAGGTGTGGGGTGCCGACCTGAGGGTCGAGGGAGTGGTGGTGGAGTACCTCGAGGGCGTGGACGACCTGGCCGCCATCGTGAACGACTTCGCTCCGGGACCCGGACGCCGCGTGGGGGTGCTCGTCGACCACCTCGTGCCGGGCTCCAAGGAGTCGCGCATCGCGGATGCCGTGGCGCGTGGGCCGCACCGAGCGAACGTGCTCGTGGTCGGGCATCCCTTCGTCGACATCTGGCAGTCGGTGAAGCCGCAACGACTCGGCATGGAGCGCTGGCCCGAGGTACCGAGGAGCATCGAGTGGAAGCACGGCATCTGCGAGTCCCTCGGCTGGCCCCACGACGACCAGGAGGACATCGCGCGGGCCTGGCAACGGATCCTCGGGCGGGTGCGCAGCTACGCCGACCTTGAGCCGGTCGTGCTCGGCCGGGTGGAGCAGCTCATCGACTTTGTGACGGCCCCGGCCTGACGTCAGTGCGTCAGGTTGACCACCAGGTTGATCGTGGACGCCAGAATCACCGAGCCGAACAGGAACGAGAGCAGCGAGTGCCGCAGCGCCGTGGCGCGGATCGCGTGATTGGTGATGTTGGTGTCAGACACCTGGTAGGTCATGCCGAGCGTGAACGACAGGTAGGCGAAGTCGGTGTACTGCGGCGGATCGGACTGATTGAAGTCGATGCCCTTTCCCGAGGTGTAATACAGGCGGGCGTAGCGCAGCGTGTAGAGCGTGTGCAGCAGGATCCAGGACAGCGCGACGCTCACGAGGGCGAGGGTCGCCAGCAGGGCCTTGCCGGCGCCGGCCACGTTCGCCGCGTTCGCGAGCACGACCACCACCGCGAACAGGCTCGCGATGCTCAGAATCAGCACGAGCAGATCGGCGATCGCGCGGTTGGGCTCCTCGCGGCTCGCATGCGTCGCGGTCTGGGACGCATCCTGGCGGGCGATCGAGCCCCAGACCCAGGTGGAGTAGACGAGGGTGGCGGCCGCCCAGCCGACGGTCGGTGCATAGACCCACTCGCCGAAGGCGCCGGTGATGATCGCGGCGATCACCCCGACGAGGAGCATGACCATGAGACGAAGGGTGGTGTGACGGTGTCGCATGAGCCGATTAGACCACCCGCCGGTGATGATTTCGGGGGTTAGCCCGATAACGCGCCGACGCTCCCCGTGGAATGCTTGCAGCATGGCTGAACTCACGAGACCACGACAGGGACGAATCATCGCGGGAGTCTGCGCCGGCATCGCGAGGCGCTACGGCTGGAGTCCCGCCCTCGTGCGCTGGGTCTTCGTGATCTCCTGTCTCCTCCCCGGACCCCAGTTCCTCATCTACATCGCGCTCTGGATCCTGGTTCCCGAGGGCGACTGACGCGCTCGGGAACGGGCAGACTTGGTGCATGCTTCTTCGCGACCTCACCGCCCAGGACCTCGCCCAGGTCGTGCTCCTCAACGACGCTGCCCATCCGGCCGTGCCGATCACGTCGATCGACGAGATGGCCGAGTTGCTGAGGCTCGCCGGATTCGCCAGCGTCGCTGTCGACGGGGCGGACGAGTCGACAGTGCTGGGGTTTGTGATCGGAATGCGGCCCGGCGCCGACTACCCGAGCGAGAATTTCCGCTTCTTCGAGGGCCGGGGGACCGACTTCCTCTACGTCGACCGAATCGTCGTGAGCGAGGCCGCCCGAGGGTCCGGCATCGGGCGGATGCTCTACGACGCCGTCTTCACCCTCGCCCGCACCGAGGGTCGCGCGGAGGTGACCTGCGAGGTGAACGTGCTCCCGCCGAACCCCGGGTCTCTTGCCTTCCATGCGCGACTGGGGTTCGAGCGCGTGGGCGAGCAGGACACCAAGGGCGGCGCCGTACGGGTGGCGCTGCTGGCCGCGGGCCTCTGACCGCTCCTGACCGTGCCCTGGAGACCGGTCTTCGCGCCGCGCTGCCGGGGCTTCATGCCGGTCGTGCGGGTTACTCTGCGCGATTCCGCCGCTCCTTCGCCACTCCTTCGGGCTTCCCCGCCGGCCACCTCTTCCGGGTTCCTGCCGCGGTGCTCTTTGGGTTCCTGCCCCGGTGAGTGGGCAAAAGTGCACCCAAACCGCGAGTCTTTCCGCCACTATTGCCCACTCGACGTGCCGTGGGGGTGGGCGCGACGCCGAAGCGGGGTGCGGCCCGGGACGCGCGGCGGTGTGCGCCTGCGACGCGCGGCGCTCGACGCTCGACGCTCGACGCACAACGGGGTGCGCGCGGGACCGCGACGCACAACGGGGTGCGCGCGGGACCGCGGCGCCCAATTAGGTGGGCGCGGTGCCCAACGCGGTGCGCCCGGAACGCGCGGCGCCCAACGGAGTGCGCGTGCGACGCGAACAGGTGCGCGCTACTGCGGGTAGATGGTCTCGCCGCGGGCGAGCATCGCTACGAACGTGTCGATCTTCGCGGCGCGCGTGGACGGCCGGGTGACCGAGGCGACCCGGAAGAGGATGGCGAACCGGTTCTGGCTCGAGAGCGTCGCGTAGAGCGCGGCAGCGGGCGGGTTCGCATCGAGGGCCGCCCGCAGGTCGGGAGGGACCTCCGCGGTCTTCTGGCGGTAGGCGGCATCCCAACGGCCGTCGGCCTTGGCCCGATCCACCTCGGCGAGGCCGGATGGGCGCATCCGGCCGTCGGCGGTCAACCGCGCCACATGGTCGCGGTTGATCTGCGACCAGGGGCTGCGCGCGCGACGCGGACTGTAGGCCTGGAGGAAGTAGTGCTCGTCGAAAGCCGCCCGCTGGCCGTCGATCCAGCCGAAACAGAGTGCCTCGTCGAGGGCCTGCTCAACGCCGATTCCGGGGAGCGTAGAACTCGTCTTGCGCAGCATCAGCCGCACCCCGCCCGGCTCGGTGTAATGCTCCGCAAGCCAGTCGCGCCATTCGTCGGCCGTGGCGAAGTGCAGCACCGGCTTCTCGTGGTTGGCAACCATGGCCCCCATCGTACGAGCAGCCGGCGACACAGCCTGGCGGCAGGAGGGGCAGACTTGAGGCATGGACTACAAGAAACTGGGCAGCAGCGGACTCGAAGTATCGTCGATCACCCTCGGCTGCATGAGCTACGGCGATCCGCAGCGCGGAAGCCACGACTGGACCCTCACCGAGGAACAGAGCCGACCGTTCATCCGGCGCGCCCTCGAACTCGGCATCACCACCTTCGACACGGCCAACGTGTATTCGCTCGGCTCGAGCGAGGAGATCCTGGGTCGTGCCCTCGGCGAATTCTCGCGGCGCGAGGAGGTCGTGATCGCCACGAAGGTAAACGGAACCATGCGCCCCGGCCCCAACGGCCGCGGGCTCTCCCGGGTGCACATCATGGAGCAGATCGACGCGAGCCTCAGCCGTCTCGGCACCGACTACGTCGATCTCTACCAGATCCACCGTTGGGACCCGACGGTGCCGATCGAGGAGACGATGGAGGCGCTGCACGATGTCGTGAAGGCGGGCAAGGCCCGGTACATCGGGGCCTCGTCCATGTTCGCCTGGCAGTTCGCCCAGGCGCAGCATGCGGCAGACCTGGGCGGCTGGACGCGCTTCGTGTCGATGCAGGACCACTACAACCTCATCAACCGCGAGGAGGAGCGCGAGATGCACCCGTTCTGCCTCGATCAGGGCATCGGGGTGCTGCCGTGGAGCCCGCTCGCCCGCGGCAGGCTCACGCGCGACTGGGATGCGTCGACCGCGAGGTCGCAGACCGACGAGTTCGGCGCGACCCTCTACCGGCAGGCGGAGGAATCCGACCGCAGGGTGGCGGATGCCGTGGCCTCGGTCGCCCAGCGGCGCGGTGTTCCGCGGGCCCAGGTGGCGCTCGCGTGGGTGGCGGGGCGCGAGGCGGTCACGTCGCCGATCGTGGGGGCGACCAAGCTCTCGCACCTGGAGGATGCCGTGGCCGCGCTCGAACTCCACCTCGATTCCGAGGAGGTCGCCGAGCTCGAGGCGGCCTACATCCCGCACGCCATCGCCGGCTTCTAGCATCGCCGGCTTTTAGGGGGTGCGGCCGGTCATCGCGAGCAGCCTGGACTGCAGCGGCGCGTCCTCGGGCAGCGGCACGGGCGGGGCGTAGAGCCCGCTCGCGGCCAGGGTGTCGCGCTGAGGCTCGAAGAGGGTCCACACCGCCTCGACGAGTGCGGCATCCAACTCCTCGGACGCGCCGACCGCTCGGGCGAGGTCCCACGAGTGGATGGTCACGTCGCCCACCTGCTCGCGCAGGTAGTCGGTGACGGAAACCTTGTCTCGCGACAGCCGCACCAGAGTCGAGGGTGACGCCTCCTGCCACGCCGCCGTGGCCGCAAGCGAGTACAGGCGCCACTCGGCCCTGAGGTCGTCGCCGAGGGGCTGCAGCACACGCCTCGCCTGCTCGACGGTGCGGCCCGCGAGCAGGTGCGGCACCCACTGTTGATCCTCCACGACGTGGCGCACGAGATCCCGCACGTTCCACTCGGTGTCCGGGGTGGGGGCGTCCCAGTCGGTGACCCCGTCGAGTCGCGTGGCGAACTCCCGGTGTGCCTGCTTCTGCAGGTTCAGCCAGTCGCTGTGCTCCGTCATGGTCGAGCTCCGATCGTGTTGTCCTGCCTCGTCCAACGTGCGGCGGGGGGCGGCGCATTCCGTCACGGTGCTCTGGGAACGGGCCGCACCTAGGCTGGAGCGCGGAAAGGATCGCTGTGACTACCGACGAGAACGAACTCACCGATCGATCGAGGACCGTCACCTGGGAGGACCCGCTGATCGGCGCGGAACTGGCCAAGACGATGTCGGGCCTCGAGTACATCCAAGCCCTCATCGACGAGGCGATCCCGGCGCCCCCGATCGTGCACCTGATGAGGATGCGGCCCGTCGCCGCCGAGGTCGGCAGGGTGACCTTCACCTGCGATCCGGACGAATCGCACTACAACCCCATCGGAACGGTGCATGGCGGGCTGGTGTGCACGCTGCTGGACTCGGTGCTCGGCTGCGCGGTGCAGACGACTCTGCCCCAGGGACAGGGCTACACGTCCCTCGAGATCAAGGTGAGCTACCTGCGGCCCGTGATGGCCGACACCGGGCAACTCACGGCGGTCGGGATCGTCACCAAGCCGGGCACGCGGGCGGCCTTCGCCGAGGGCACGGTGCACGACGCGAACGGCAAGCTCATCGCCACGGCGTCCAGCACCCTGCTGGTCTTTCGGGTCTAGTCGCTCGGCACTAATCGCTGAGGCGCACGCCCAGAAGCCCGACGGCGCCGCTGAATCCGGTGGTGAGGAGCATCGATGTGATGACCCCCGAGGCGAGGATGCTCGTGAGAACCACGAGCTGGAACACCCCGGCCTGCAGCACGGATGCCCCGCCGAAGATCGCGCCGACGAACGACCCGGGCAAGGCGACGAGGCCGGTGGTGCGGGTCTGGTCGGTGGTGGGGATGAGCGCGCCGAACACTGCACGGGTCGCGAGATCACGCACCGACTGCCGTGGTGTCGCGCCGAGAGCCAACCAGCCCTCGACCTCGTCCTGGCGACTCAGGAGCGCCTCCCGGAAGTGCCGCCCTGCGAGAGTCGCGACGCTCATCGTGCCGCCGATGATGATCCCGCCGACCGCGAGCAGGTAGCGGCCGGAGAACTCGATAGCGCCCGAGACGAACACGGTGATCAGCGGCACCGCGAGGCCCACGGCGAGTGATCCGGCGACGATCGCGACCTCGACGCGCGACCGGGCGACCCGGCGGGACACGGTGTAGACGGCGGCTCCGAACATCACCACCAGGGCCACGGCCACCCAGCGCTCGTCGGAGATGATGCCGCCCAGGATCAGGGTGAGCAGGCCGAGTTGAAGGGCGGCGCGCGCGATCGCCCAGATCGGCCCCCAGGGTCGCGGGATGCCTCGTGCCAGAAGAAGTCCGGTCGCGATGGCGATGAGCACGCCGACGGCGATCGCGGTGGGTACGAAGTTCACTGTGCCATTGTCCTCTGTCGGCCGACCGGGCGGATCGCTACTGAGAACGGTGGTCATTCCCGACTAGCCGGATTGGTGGAATACCCGCTTCGGGCTTCCTAGAGTGGGAACCATGGATGCTGCGGGCGGTCACGATGGGGGGCACGCGCACTCCCACGGCGTCGATCCGGTGACCGGGCTTGGCAACCGCCGTCGCCTCGGCATCGCGATCGGGATCGTCTCGGCCGTGCTCGTCATCGAGTTGGTCGGCGCGCTCGTGTCGGGGTCGCTCGCGCTGTTCGCCGACGCCGGCCATATGCTCTCCGACCTCACCGGGCTGGTCGTGGCGCTCATCGCCACCCTCATGGCCGCCCGCCCTGCCACCGACAAGCGCACCTTCGGCCACCGCCGGGCGGAGGTGTTCGCCGCGTTCCTCAACGCCGCGATCCTGCTCGTGGTCGTCGCGTTCGTGCTCATCGAGGCGATCGGCCGTCTCACCGGTGCGTCAGCCGGCGCCGTCCAGGCCCCGCTCATGCTCACCGTGGCCGTGGTGGGCGCCATCGCGAACACCGCGGCCCTGCTCGTGCTTCGCGGCGGAGCGGCGAGCTCGATCAACATGCGTGCGGCCTACCTCGAGGTGCTCGGCGACCTCGTCGGATCGATCGCGGTGGTCATTGCGGCCGTGGTGATCCTCTTCACCGGTTTCGAACTCGCCGATGCGATCGCCTCGCTTGCCATCGCTGCTCTCATCCTGCCGAGGGCCATCATGCTCATGCGAGACGTGCTGCGGGTGCTCAGCCAGGGCACTCCCCGCGGCACGGATGTGGACCTCATCCGTGAGCACGTGCTCTCCAAGGAGGGCGTGGTCTCGGTGCACGACGTGCACGTGTGGTCGATCACTCCCGGGGCGAACGTGTTCTCCGCCCACGTTGTGGTCGAGCCGTACATCTTCAGCGAGAACCGCACCGACCGGCTCCTCGACGCGCTCAGCGAGTGCCTCAAGGAGCACTTCGACGTTGCCCACTCCACCTTCCAGCTCGAGCCGGCCGAGCACGCCGAGCACGAGGTCGAGCAGCACCGCTAGGAACCTGCCTGTCGCAGCATACGGCCGGCGTTAATGACGATGGGCCCCCGCGATCTCCCGCGAGGGCCCGTGAATCGGGAGGCGCTTAGGCGGCCTGCAGCACGAGCTGGAGCTCGAGGGTGAGGCTGATGTCGTCGCCGAGGGTGAGTCCGCCGGCCTCGAGGGCCGCGTTCCAGCTCACGCCGAAGTCGTGGCGGTTGATCTTGGCCGACGCCGTGATGCCGGCCTTGGTCTGGCCGTAGCCGTCGGTGACGATGCCGCCGAATTCACCGGTGATGGTGACCGGCTTGGTGACGCCGCGCAGCGTCAGGCTGCCGTTGATCGTGAAGTCGTCGCCGGTGATGGCGATGCTCGAGGAGGTGAAGGTGGCCGTGGGGAACTCGTCGACCTGGAAGAAGTCGCTCGTGCGCAGGTGCGCGTCGCGGTCCTTCTGTCCGGTGTTCACCGAGGCGACGTCGATGACGGCCTCCACGGTCGTGGCGGTGGGGTCCTCGGCGGTGACGACGGTCACGTCGAACTTTTCGAAGGAGCCGCGGACCTTGCTGATCGCGAGGTGCTTGACGCTGAAGGTCAGGGTGGAGTGGGTGGGGTCGATGGCCCAGGTGCCGACGACGTACGAGGGATGAGTGTCAATGAGATTGGTCATAGTCCTATGCAAGCGCATGGGCCCTGGGAGTATTCCGAATTTTGGTGACGTGTCACAATTCTTTTCGAATTGTCCCCCGATCGGCGTGAAGGGGTACAGATCGCCCCCGCCACACGATCAGATTCAGGACGGGCGGGTCTCGGGGGACACCGTGCGCGACGGGTCACGCTCGGCGAGATGACCGATCACCGACTCGATGCGGCCCAGCGCGTCCGGGGAGAGCGTGACGCCGGCCGCCTTGACATTGGACACGACCTGCTGAGGCCTCGAGGCCCCGATGATGGCCGAGGCCACGTTCGGATTCTGCAGCACCCAGGCGATCGCCAGCTGGGCGAGGTCGAGGCCGGCCTCCTCGGCCACCGGGCGGAGCTCCTGCACGGCGGTGAGCACGTCATCCGCCAGGAAGCGCTTGATGGTGTCGGCGCCGCCCTTCTTGTCGGTGGCGCGCGTGCCCTTCGGCAGGGGCGCCCCCGGCAGGTACTTGCCGGAGAGGGCGCCCTGGGCCACCGGGGACCACACGATCTGGGAGATGCCGAGTTCCTGGGCTGCCGGCACGACATCCGCCTCGATCACTCGCCACAGCATCGAGTACTGCGGCTGGTTGGAGATGAGCTGGATGCCGAGTTCCCGCGCGAGGGCGTGGCCGGCCCGCAGTTGGTCGGCGTTCCACTCCGAGACCCCGATGTAGAGGGCCTTGCCCTGCCGCACGACGTCGGCGAAGGCCTGCATGGTCTCCTCGAGCGGGGTCTCCACATCGTAGCGATGGGCCTGGTAGAGGTCGACGTAATCGGTCTTGAGCCGCTGCAACGAGCCGTCGATCGACTCGAGGATGTGCTTGCGCGACAGTCCGCTGTCGTTATGTCCCTTGGGGCCGGTGGGCCAGTACACCTTGGTGAAGATCTCCAGCGACTCGCGCCGCTCGCCCTTGAGGGCCTTGCCGAGCACCTTCTCGGCGACGGTATTGGCGTAGGCATCCGCCGTGTCGAAGCTGGTGATGCCCACCTCGAGGGCCGCCTTCACGCACTCGATGGCCGTGTCGTTCTCCACCTGCGACCCGTGGGTGAGCCAGTTGCCGTAGGTGAGCTCCGAGACCTTGAGGCCGCTGTTGCCGAGATATCTGAAATCCATGCCCCAACGTTACGCCGAACGGCCTGATCCTCGGGTGCGGTCCCGGGTAGCATTCGGTGAATGGTTCGTTACGTGGCGCTCCTCCGCGGCATCAACGTGGGCACGGCGAAGGCGATTTCGATGGCCGACCTCGCCGAGGTGTTCGCCGGTCTCGGCTTCTCGGACGTCAGGACCGTTCTGCGCAGCGGCAACGTCGTCTTCTCGTCGTCCGTCCCGCTCGGGGCGCACGCCGCACGATCCATCGAGGCCGCCGTGCGCTCCTCGACCGGCGTCCAGTCGAGCGTGCTGCTCCTCGCCGGCGGGGAGTTCGCCGAGATCGCCGGTGCCAACCCGCTGCTTGCCGTCGCGACCGACGGATCGAAGTCCTTCGTGACGTTCGCGGGTTCGATGCCCGACCGGCTCGACGTGCCGGAGGCGGCGGCCATCGCCCCGGAGCTGCTGGCCGTGGGGGAGCGGGCGATCTACCAGTGGATGCCGAACGGAAGCCAGCAGACCCGGGTGCCGAAGTCGTTCTGGAAGCAGTTCGACGCCCCGGTGACCGCCCGGAACTGGAACACCGTCAGCAAGCTGCTCGACCTGCTCGGCGAGTGACCGCACAGTAGTCCTTTCCGGGCCGATGTGAAGAAGCCTCTCCTCCTTCACAGGGTTTACGGAGGTTCGTCCCTGAGGCTGGAAAAACAAGGCCGACACGAACGAACCCCGTCTGGTGCGAATATTCCGCCAGCGATGGGACCCCGTCGGCCAGGCTCCCGCCCGTGTCGGGAAGCCATCCATCTGCGCTCGAAGTCGTGCGTTTGCCCGAGTGTGCGCCCGCTTCCCGCGTGCCGCAGCGATCCGGAAGAACCCCGCTTGCCCAAACATTCCTCCCGTGCGTCCGTGCGTGCCCCGCACCCGATAACGGAGCCGATCGCCGCCCGCGTTCGTCCGTATGTGACCGAGCCGGTGGCGCCGGCGACACCGTCGCTGCCCGCCCTCAACGGGCGATCGGTGCGCAACCTCCGCCACGTGCGCACGGTTCGGCTGCTCCGTCGGAACGTGGCAGTCGTCGCTGCGGGATTCGCCGCGTTGCTCGTGGGAGCCGTGGCGGTTCCCGCCTACGCACAGGCGACGGCACCACCCGCCTACGTGGCCCCCGTTCTCCAGCAGTTCGCGGCATCCGAGTCGCTTCCCTCGCCCGTCGTCGAGCGCACCGACAGCTACTCGGTGACCGTTCCGCCGCCGCTACAGTGGCCGGTGGGGGCAGGAACCCCGATCAGCGACGGCTTCGGTCCGCGGGTCTCTCCCTGCGCGGGCTGTTCGAGCCTGCACGAGGGAGTCGACTTCGATCCGGGCTACGGGGCCACCGTGCACGCGATCGCCGCCGGCGTCGTCGTGGAGACCAACAATCCCGGATACGCCGCCCTCGGCGTGCACGTCGCGATCGAGCACGTCATCGACGGGCAGACCATCGTGAGCGCCTACGGCCACATGCAGACCGGCTCCATGCACCTCAAGGTCGGCGACATCGTGCACGTCGGCGAGCCCATCGGACTCGTGGGCAGCACCGGCGCGAGCACCGGCGCGCACCTGCACTTCGAGATCCGCCAGGGCGGAACGACCCCGGTCGACCCGATCGCCTGGATGCGAGCGCACCTGGGCTGATCGCCGGGCGGCCCGTTCAGAACTTTCGGGTGAACGGGTCCGGCCTGCGCATCCGGGCGAGCAGAATCAGCGGGATCACGACGTATGGCAGGTTGAAGGCCAGGAACTTGACCGGATTGTGGGTCTGGTACTGCGGCTCGCCGAAGAACTCCACGCCGAACACGATGACGCCGGTGAGCACCGAGATCATGGTCGCGTAGATGACGGCGGGTAGCTGGATCCAGTTGCGCCCGCGGAGGAGGGCGTAGGCGAGCACGAGATAGAAGGGCCCGTAGACGAAGGCCGACAGTCCCGTGACGAGCCTCATCCACACCGGCGGGTTCATGAAGAGCGGATCGGCGTCGTGGGCGTACCAGTAGTTGCCCTGCACCAGCGGGTTGCCGGAGGTGGCGGAGAACTCGACGCTCACCGTGGGCAGGAGGTCGCTGATCACCGAGGTGACGGCGAAGGCGAGGAAGATCACGATGAAGAAGATGTCCACCGGGCGTTGACGGAGCGGGAGATTGGGCACACGCCCATAGTGGCCCAGCGGGGCGGCCGGGCATAGGGCCGGGAGCGCTGATTCGGCTCCCAGCATCGCAGGATAGCGTCCTCTCGTGAACACGTTTGCCGCCGTGTGGCGGTCCCGGGTGCTGTCGGCATTCACCGGCGATCGTCAGGGGCGCCCGGACTGGGTCGAGCAGATCGAGCTGGGCGACGACGCCGGCTTCTTCGGGGTCGGATCGGCCGCCTGGGCGGTGCATGGTGGCATGGCCACGCTGGTCGCCGGCATCCGCGCCCTGCTGATGCAGACCCTCCACCCCGGGGCGATGGCCGGCGTGCACGACTGGTCGCGCTACCGGGAGGACCCGCTCGGTCGGCTCTCGGGCACCATCCAGTGGCTGATCGGCGTGACCTTCTCCGACACGGCGATGGCCGTGCGCGAGTCCAACCGGGTCGAACGATTCCACGACCGGGTGCGGGGCAGCTATGTCGACGCGAACGGTGTCGAGCGACAGTACTGGGCGGGGGACCCCGAGCTGCTCTCCTGGGTGCACGTGGTCTTCACCGACGCGTTCCTCGGCAGCCACGCCATCTGGGGCGGACCGATCCCCGGCGGCGCCGACCGCTATGTCGGCGAGTGGACGAAGGCGGGGGAGCTCATCGGCGTGCCCTCCCCGCCGACCACGGAGGCGGAACTGCGGGCGCAGTTGGAGGCGTTTCGCGCGTCCGGGACTCTCAAGAGCGACGATCGAGTGGCCGAGGCGGTGCGGTTCATCCGCAATCCCGGCATCGCGCGGGGCATGCGGCCGGCCTACCGGATCCTGTTCGGCGGCGCCGTGGCGTCGATCCCGCGCGAGTACCGCCGTCTCCTCGGGCTCCGGCGGCCGTGGTGGCCGGCGATCACCCTCACCCGGGCGGTGCTCGCGCTCGTCGGATCGATCCTGGGGCGCAGCTCCACGAGCGAAACGGCGGCGCGCAAACGACTCGCCAGGCTCGGCCTGTTGCCGGTGGCCGGGGATGTCCGAAGCCTCGGCTAGATTGCCTGTGGGATGAGCAAACAGGACGGCAGCACTCGGCAGGTGAGTTCGGCCTCGGTCGACAGCAGCACCGCCACGATCCTGCACGTGGACCTCGACGCCTTCTTCGCCTCGGTCGAGCTGCTCGACAGGCCAGAGATCGCGCACCTGCCGGTGGTCGTTGCCGGGCGATCGGCGCGCTCCGTCGTGACGGCGGCGAACTACCCGGCCCGCAAGTACGGGGTGAGATCGGCCATCCCGCTCTCACAGGCGCTTCGGCTGTGCCCGAAGGCGATCGTGCTCGAGCCGCACTTCGAGAAGTACCGCTTCTACTCCGAGAAGGTCATGGCGATATTCGACGACGTGACCCCGCTCGTCGAACGGCTGGGGATCGACGAGGCCTTTCTCGACGTGGCCGGCGCCAGGGGACTGCTCGGCTCGCCGGCGGAGGTGGGCGAGCTCATCCGCCGCCGGGTGCACGAGGAGACCGCGCTCCACTGCTCGGTGGGCGCGGCATCCACCAGGTTCGTGGCCAAGCTCGCCTCCGGGCGGGCGAAGCCGGACGGGATGCTCGTGATCCCGGCAGACCAGACGCTCGCGTTCCTGCATCCGCTGCCCGTCGGGGCGCTGTGGGGCGTCGGGGCGGCGACCGAGGAGGCGCTCACCCGCCGCGGGCTGCGCACCATCGGTGACATCGCCGCGACCCCGGTCGAGACGCTGAAGCGGGCGGTGGGGGAGGCATCCGGGCGCAAACTTCACGACCTGGCCAATGGCCTCGACCCCCGGGCGGTCAACCCGCGTGCCGACGAGAAGAGCGTCGGGCACGAGGTGACCTTCGAGGTGGACACCCTCAACTCCGACGAGCTGCGTCGAGAACTTCTGCGCCAGGCGAACGCCGTGGCCGTTCGACTGCGCACGGCCGGCTGGGTGGGGCGCACCGTCGTGCTCAAGCTTCGCTACTCCGACTTCAGCACCATCACCCGATCAAGAACGCTCGCCGAGTCGACGGATGTGGGCCGGCGCATCTACGAGGAGGTGCGGTCGATCTACGAGGCGATCGGCCGGCACGCGCCGGTTCGCCTGATCGGCGTGCGGATGGAACAGCTCACCCCGGGAGAAGGCCAGCAGCCGGGCCTCTGGGACGAGGACGAGGGATGGCGTGAGGCGGAGGACACGATCGATGCCGTGAGCGCCCGGTTCGGCCGCGGAGCGCTCCGGCCGGCATCCCTACTCCGATCGACGGCCCCGCTGGGCGATCCGCGGAATCTGCCCCGTCAGGAGCACTAGGCCCGTCAGGACCACTCGGCCCGTCGTTCGACGCCCGCGCCGACCCGGCGAGTGGGCGAAATTGGCGCTTCCGCAGCAGTCTTGGCGCCACAATTGCCCACTCGCGTGGTGGAGGGCGCGATCCCGCGCGGTGCGAGGCCGTTCCGTAGAATCACAGCATGGACGAAGGCACCTGGAACCGCACGACCATCGAACCGCAGAGCGTGGAAGCGCCGCTCTCCAACTGCGCGATCTTCCTCGTCGTGACCATCCGACCGGGCGACGAGGCCGCGCGCCGCGCCCGAGAGGTGATCGCCGACATCGGCGGCCTCGTGCGCGCCGTGGGCTTCCGTGACCTGAGCGGGCACCTCTCCTGCAACGTGGGCATCGGTTCGGCGGCCTGGGACCGGTTCGAGCAGCCATCGCGACCCGAGCAGCTGCGTCCGTTCGCCCCGATCACCTCCGGCACCCACATCGCCGTCTCCACACCGGGAGACCTGCTCTTCCACATCCGCGCCGAACGGGCAGACATGTGCTTCGAACTCGAGCGGCTCATTCTCGACAAGCTCGACTCGAGCGTGACGGTGATCGACGAGGTGCAGGGATTCCGCTACTTCGACGCGCGCGACCTGCTCGGTTTCGTGGACGGCACCGAGAACCCCACCGGGGCGGCGATGGCCGAGTCGTCGATCGTCGGCGACGAGGATGCCGAATTCGCCGGCGGGAGCTACGTGGTGGTGCAGAAGTACCTGCACGACATCGCGGCGTGGAACGGGCTGTCCACCGAGCGACAGGAGCAGATCATCGGCCGCACCAAGGCCGACAACGTCGAGCTCGACCAGCCGGATGACGCCCGCAAGTCGCACAAGTCCCTCAACACCGTGGTCGATGCGAACGGCGTCGAGCACGACATCCTGCGCGACAACATGCCGTTCGGGCGCCCGGGGCGCGGCGAGTTCGGCACCTACTTCATCGGCTACGCCCGGGAACTGTGGGTGATCGAGCAGATGCTGCGCCACATGTTCGTGGGCGACCCGGTGGGGGAGTACGACCGCATCCTCGACTTCTCCACCGCCACGACGGGCACCACCTTCTTCGTGCCGTCACTCGAGGTGCTCGAGGGCCTCGCTCCCTCGGACTGACCCGCGCGGCGTCACGTTTCGAAACACAACAGCCTCCGAGCCGGGGCCCCAATAGGCTCACCCGTGTGCTCATCACTCCACGCCTCGTGATCGACCGGCGCCCCGCCTGTCGATCCCATCGGTAGAGCCCACCTGCCCCGGCGCGTCGCATCCCTGCCGCGCCCCGACCCAGACTCCTGCCCCGGCGACCGCGAGACATCGCGGCCACCGGCGACCCCTCGACCGCGCCCTGGAGGCAGCAGCATGATCAGTCTCGAAAAGTTGACCAAGGTCTACGGCAGGGGTGACTCGCGCACCGTCGTGCTCGACGGCCTGGACTTCTCGGTCGCGAGCGGTGAGATCTTCGCGGTGGTCGGGCCGAGCGGCGCGGGCAAGAGCACCCTCGCGCACTGCGTGAACCTCCTCGAGCGGCCCACCTCCGGCGCGGTGCTCGTGAACGGGGAGAACCTCTCCCGGCTGAGCGAGAAGCAGCTGCGGGTGGCCCGCCGCAGCATCGGCACGATCTTCCAGGCCGACGGGCTGTTCAGCCGCCGCACGGCCGCCGCGAACGTCGCCCTGCCCCTCGACTACCTCGGAGCGACCCCGGCGGAGACGAAGCGCCGGGTGGGCGAGCTGCTCGAGCGGGTCGGCCTGTCAGACAAGGCGTCGAG
This sequence comes from Lacisediminihabitans profunda, assembly GCF_008040105.1. Classification (GTDB taxonomy): domain Bacteria; phylum Actinomycetota; class Actinomycetes; order Actinomycetales; family Microbacteriaceae; genus Lacisediminihabitans; species Lacisediminihabitans profunda. The sequence goes on along the minus strand of NZ_VRMG01000008.1, from coordinate 14,387 downwards.
CTACCCGCACCAGCTCTCCGGCGGACAGCGACAGCGGGTCGGGATCGCGAGGGCCCTCGCGCTTCGTCCATCGATCCTGCTGTCGGACGAGGCGACATCCGGCCTCGACCCGGAGTCCACCGCATCCATCGTCGACCTGCTCAAGGAGCTGCGGGACGACCTCGACCTGTCGATCCTGTTCATCACCCACGAGATGGACACCGTCTTGCAGGTGGCCGACTCGGTGGCCCGCCTCGACCACGGGCACATCGTCGAGTCGGGTGCGCTCGTGGACCTGCTGCGGGATGCCGACTCGGACCTCGGCCGAGCACTGCGCCCGCGTCGGGACTGGGAGGCGGCCTCCGGCGCCGACGGCATCTGGTTCGTGAGCTACGAGGGCAGGCACGTGCGGCCGGACTGGGTGTCTCTGCTCGGGGCGGAGCTCGGTGTGCCGATCTCGATCCTGGGCGCGTCGATCGAGCGCATCAACGGCGTGACGGTGGGGCACGCGACCCTCGGCATCGGGGGAGTCGACCCCGCGAGGGTGACCGGCGCGCTGGCTGCGCTCGGCCTCACCGCCACGCTCGACGACGCGGCGCTGCGGCCCGAGTCCGACGAGCTCGAGGATGTCGCATGATCGCCGCCCTCGTTCCGTCCAACGCGACGGTACCGATCCCCGACATCCCGGCGCTCGTCTTCCCCGCGCTCGGCGACACGCTCATCATGGTCGGCATCGTCATGGCGATCGTGATCGCCGTCGGCATCCCGCTGGGCGCGATCGTGCACAACCTCGCGCCCGGCGGACTGTTCGAGCGGGCGGTGCCGTACTCGATCCTCAGCTGGACGGTGAGCATCGGCCGGTCGTTGCCGTTCCTGATCCTGATGGCCTCGATCGTTCCGTTCACACGGCTGATCACCGGCACCAACATCGGCATCGCCGCCGCCGTGGTGCCGATGTCGATCGCCGGCATCGCCTTCTTCACCAGGATCGTGGAGAACTCGCTGCGCAGCGTGCCTCCCTCCCTCGTGAACGTGGCAAAGGCGTCCGGCGCGTCGACGCTGCAGATCATCCGCACCGCGCAGTTGAGCGAGGCGGTGCCGTCCATCATCGGCGGCATCACGATCAACACGATCGCGATGATCGAGTACTCGGCGATCGCCGGCACGATCGGCGCCGGCGGGATCGGGTACGTCGCGGTGACCTACGGCTACCAGCGCTTCGACCACAACGTGATGATCGCGACCATCGTGATCCTCGTCGCCCTCGTCTCCGCCGTGCAGATCACGGGCGACCGTCTCGTGCGCCTCACCACTCCGCACGCCAGAGACCGGCACTGACCGGCCCCGGCCCACCTTCCCCCACCACCAATCACAAGGACACGACAATGACCACCACCACGCAGGCTCCCCTCCGCAACGACGACGACTCGCACGGATTCGAACTGAAGAAGAAACGGCGATGGCCGTGGATCGCCGGGGCGATCGTCGTCGTGGTCGGCGTGGCCGCCGCGATCACGATCCCGCTGCTCAACCCGGCGAAATCCGCCACCGAGGTCGCGGGCGCCACCCTCACCGTCGCGACCGCCGAGGGCAACTCGGCCGAGCAGGCCCTGGTCAACTTCATCGCCAAGAAGGTCGCCCCCAAGTACGGCATCACCGTGAAATTCGAGGGTCTCTCCGACAGTAACACGATCAACCGCGCGGTGAGCAACGGCGAGGTGGCCGGCACCGTCTACCAGCACAAGCTCTGGCTCAGCCAGGTGCTCGAGGCGAACCCCGACTTCAAGGAGACGGCCGCGACGCCGGTCTTCCGCTGGGGCTTCGGGCTCTGGTCCGACAAGTACAAGTCCGTCAAGGACATCCCGGATGGCGCCACCATCTCCCTCTACTCCGACCCGGCCAACGAGGCACAGGGCCTGTGGATCCTGGAGCGCGCTGGGCTGATCACCCTCAAGCCCGGCATCGACAAGGCCCGCGCGACGCAGGACGACATCGCGAGCAACCCGAAGCACATCACGCTCAAGCTGCTCGACTTCGGCGCCCAGTCCCTCGCGCTGCCGGACCTCGATGCGGCCGTCGGCTACACGGAGTACTACCTGGCCGCCAACATCCCGCTGGAGAAGAAGATCTTCGCCCCGGCCGCCCCCGACGAGTTCGCCGGCCAACTGACCGTGGGAACGAAGTACCTCACCACGTCCAACGTCAAGAAGCTCATCGCGGCCTTCAAGGACCCCGCCGTGCAGGAGTTCCTCGCGACCGACCCGACGGTGAAGGGCATCCTGCTTCCCCTGGCGGCGAAGTAGACACCGCCGGTCCGCTCAGCGGGCGAGGATCGCCGCCGAGTGGCCCGGCAACACCACGCCGCCGGCGGAGGCGCCGATCGTGTCGTGGCTCGCCAGCAGCACCGAGCCACCGAACGGCAGCGCGACCGGGAAGTCGGCGAGGTTCACGACGATCGACGTCGAACCGCGGTGCAGCACGAACCAGCGACCGGTGGCGGAGTCCTCGAATTCGACGCTCGTGCGGTCGAACCGCGGGTCGGTGAGGTCCGGCACGGTGCGCCGCAGTTCGGCGAGCCGGCGGTAGACCGCGAGCAGCCGGGCATGGTCGCCATCCTCGGATTCCGCCCAGTCGAGCTTCGATCGCTCGAAGGTCTGCGGGTCCTGCGGGTCGGGCACGATCGCCGGGTCCCAGCCCATCCGCTCGAACTCGCGGATGCGGCCCTCGGCCGTGGCCGTGCCGAGCTCCGGCTCGGAATGCGACGTGAAGAACTGCCACGGGGTGGAGGCGCCCCACTCCTCGCCCATGAAGAGCATCGGGGTGAACGGCCCGGCGAGGGTGAGCACCGCGGCGATCGCGAGCTGCCCGTAGTCGAGGCTCGCGCTCAGCCGGTCGCCGGTGGCGCGATTGCCGATCTGGTCGTGGTTCTGGTTGGCGACGACGAGCCGCCAGGTGGGCATGTTCTCGGTGTCGATCGGGCTGCCGTGCGCCCGCTCCCGGAACGACGAGTACGTACCGTCGTGGAAGAAGCCCCGGGTAAGCACCTTCGCCAGCGAGTCGAGGTGCTCGAAGTCCGCGTAGTAGCCGGTGATCTCGCCGGTGAGGGCGACGTGGACGGCGTGGTGGAAGTCGTCGCTCCACTGGGCATCGAGCCCGTAGCCGTGCGCCTCGCGCGGGCGGATGAGCAGCGGATCGTTGAGGTCGGACTCGGCGATCAGGCTGAGCGGACGGCCGAGGAACGCCGAGAGCGCGCTGGTCTCGACCGCGAGCTCCTTGAGGATGTGGGTCGGAGACTCGTCGACGAGGGCGTGCACCGCATCGAGCCGAAGCCCGTCCACGTGGTAGTCGCGCAGCCACATGAGCGCGTTGTCGATCAGGTAGCGCCGCACCTCGGGGGAGTCGAGGTTCACCGAGTCGCCCCAGGTGTTCGCGCCTTCCTCCCGCAGGTACGGGCCGAAGCGGGGCAGGTAGTTGCCGCTCGGGCCCAGGTGGTTGTAGACGACATCCTGGATCACGCCGAGGCCGCGGGCATGGCAGGCGTCCACGAACCGTTGGTAGGCGGCCGGGCCGCCGTACACCTCGGCGACGGCGTACCAGAGCACCCCGTCGTAGCCCCAGTTGCGGGTTCCGTTGAACCCGTTCACCGGCAACAGCTCGACGAAGTCGACCCCGATCGACACGAGATGGTCGAGCCTCTCGACGGCCGAGTCGAGGGTGCCACCCGGCGTGAAGGTGCCGAGGTGCAGCTCGTAGATCACCCCGCCAGCGAGCTGTCGCCCGGTCCAGGCGTCGTCCGTCCAGTCGAAGGCGGCGGGGTCGAAGGTGCAGGAGAGGCCGTGCACCGACTCCGGCTGCCGTCTCGAGCGCGGGTCGGGCAGCGGCGTCTCGTCGTCGTCGATCAGGAACCCGAAGTCGGTGCCGTCCAGCCCAGCCGGGGCACTCCACCATCCGTCGGCGGCGCGCTGCATCGGATGCCGCGAGCCGTCGAGAAGCAGGGTGACGGTCCCGGCGGCCGGGGCCCAGACCTCGAAGCTCACGAACCCACCGTGCTGCCGGCCGCGAGGAGCTCCGACGGCACGAGCAGCGCCACCGGATAGCGCGCCAAGACCTCGGCCAGGCGCATTTCGCCGCCCGGGAACTCCGTGCCGGTGAGCACGTCGACGACGGGCCTGCCGGCGAGGATGATCGATGTCGCCCCCCAGCCGCCCGCGAGTTCGAGCCCGAGCGGCAGCCTGGTGGCCACGGTGACCACGTCGCCGCGGTCGAAGGCGAGCACGTGACGCGCCGCCGGTCCGAACGCGGGAAGCGGGGCGTACCGGCTGAACAGTTCGGGGTGGTCGCGGCGCAGGCGCAGCGCCCTCGACGTGACGAGCAGCTTTGCCGCGCCGGACTCGTCTACCGGCGGGTGTGCTCCGGCGTCGATCGCGGCGAGGTAGAGGCGGCGTTCGTCGAAGTCGACAGGTCGACGGTTGTCCGGGTCGACCAGGGAGGTCTCCCAGAGCTCGCTGCCCTGGTACACGTCCGGCACGCCGGGGGCCGTCAACTGGATCAGCTTGGCGGAGAGGGAGTTGCTCCAGCCGGCCGCGCGCACGCGGTCGAGCACCTCCTCGATGACCGCCGTGACGGCAGGGTCGTCGAAGGCGGAGTCGATCAGGTCGTGCATCCGCTGTTCGAAGGCCTCTCGCGGAGCGTCCCAGCCCGTGGAGTTTCCGGCCTCGCGAGCCGCCTTCTCCGCGTAGGCGTGCAGCCGCTCGCGGCTGGCCGGCCACGCGCCGACGATGGCCTCCCAGAGCAGCGCCTCGAGCGGGCCGTCGCCGAGCGGTGCCGCCTCGCGAAGGCGGTCCAGCGCCGACTCCCACTCGGCGGGGATCTCGGCGAGCACGCTGATCCTGGCCCGCACGTCCTCCCCGCGCTTGGTGTCGTGGGTGGAGAGAGTGGTGAGCGAGGCGGGGAAGCTCGCCTGCCGCAACTGCTGGCGGCGATGGAATTCGGCGGTGCCGATCGAGAACTCCGAGGGATCCGCACCCACCTCGGTGAGCGAGCCGAGCCGGGTGTACCGGTAGAAGGCGGTGTCCTCGACGCCCTTGGCCATGACCATGCCCGAGGTCTGTTGGAAGCGGATCGCGGCCGGATGCTGCGGGTCGCTCAGGATCGGGACGAGATCGCCGATCGCGTCGGTGAGGTCCGGACGGTGCGAGATCGCCAGTCGGGCGGCTTCGTGCAGGTGCTCGAGGCCGAGCGGCAGGTACGAGCGGTAGACCGGGAAGCAGGCGAGCAGCTCGGCGAGGGCGTCCGCCGTCGTCGAGATCGCCGAACCCACATCCGCCTCCACCGCCTCGACCGACCGCCCGAGATCGCGCTCGAGGCGCAGCACCTCGGAGCGCAGGATGCCGTCGGCGATCGCGCGCTTCGTGTCGTGGATCAGTCCGGACCAGGACACCGTCGAGTCCGTGCCGCGCAGGCGCCGGTCGAGTTCGTCGAGAGCCGCGCGACCTGCCGGGTCGACGAGCACCCGGTCGACATCGGCGAGGGCGTCGTAGCCCGTCGTTCCCGCCGTCGCCCACGAGGTGGGAAGCTGTTCGTCGCCCTCGAGAATCTTCTCCACGAGGACGTAGGTGTCGCCGGTGGCCCTGGCGAGGTCGTCGAGGTACCCCGCCGGGTCGGCCAGGCCGTCCGGGTGGTCGACGCGCAGGCCGTCGACGAGGCCCTCCCGGAACCAGCGGGCGATCTCCACGTGGGACTCCTCGAACACCCACGGGATCTCGACCCGGATGCCGGCGAGCGAATTCACCGCGAAGAACCGGCGGTAGTTCAGTTCGGCGTCTGCACGACGCCAGTCGATGAGCTCGTAGTGCTGACGCGAGTGCACCTCGCGCGGGGAGGCGCCGTCGTCTGCCGTGCCCGGGGCGATCGGGAACCGGTTGTCGAAGTAGCGGAGTTCTCCGTCGACGATCTCGAGGTCGTCGAGGGAGCCGTCGCCCAGCACGGGGATGCGCAGCCTGCCGTTGCCGAACTCCCAGTCGATGTCGAACGCCTCCGCATAGCGGGAGTCCCGGCCGTGGCTGAGCACGTCCCACCACCACGCGTTCTGGTGTGGCGTCTGTACTCCGACGTGGTTCGGCACGATGTCGACGAGCACGCCGAGACCGAGCGACCGGGCGGCGGCGGAGGCGGCAGCCAGTCCGGCCTCGCCACCCCGGGCGGGGTCGATTCTCGAGTGGTCGGTCACGTCGTAGCCGTGGTCGGAACCCGTCTCGGCGGTGAGCAGCGGCGAGAAGTAGAGCCAATCGGCGCCCAAATCGCGCACATACTCGGCGATGTTCGCCGCGGCGTTGAGGTCGAACGATTCGCGGATCTGCAGCCGGTAGGTGGAACGGGGGATGCGCATCAGCCGACCACAGGCTTAGTCGAGACCGCGAGATTCACGTTTGCCGCCAGGGAGATCAGCGAGGCGGCCACCGAGTGATCCACCTCCACCTCGGGCGCGACCCAGGCGCGCAGCACGACGAGCGACTTCAGCTCGACCGAGATCACGTCTCCCGCCTTGCGCGGCGCGGAGTCCGCGAGCTTGCCGGAGGTGTCGATCACAATCTCCCACGCGCCGGAGAATTCGGCAGAGGGGAGGGTGAAGTCCACGGCCTCGTCGTGGGCGTTGAAGAAGATCGCGAAGTTGAGGTCGGTGATGGTCTGGCCTCGCGCATCCCGCCCCTGGATTCCATTCCCGTTCAGGAATACACCGATCGAGCGACCGAATCCGGCATCCCAGTTCTCCGGCTCCATCTCCTGGCCGGCCGGCGTGAGCCACACGATGTCGGACAGCGGTTCGCCCTCGCCGCGCTTGACCGGGCGGCCGTCGAAGAAGCTCTTGCGGCGGAACGTGGGGTGATCCTTACGCAGCCTGGCCACCGCGGCAACGAACTCGATCAGCGGCTGGTCCGCGGTGTCCCAGTGCACCCAGGAGAGCTCGGAGTCCTGGGCGTAGGTGTTGTTGTTGCCCTGCTGGGTGCGGCCGAGCTCGTCGCCGTGCAGGATCATCGGCACTCCCTGCGAGAGCAGCAGGGTCGCCAGGAAGTTGCGCTGCTGGCGAGAGCGCAGGGTGAGGATGGCCGGGTCATCCGTCGGCCCCTCGACTCCGCTGTTCCAGGAGCGGTTGTGCGATTCGCCGTCGTTGTTGTCTTCGCCGTTCGCGTCGTTGTGCTTGTCGTTGTACGAGACGAGGTCGGCGATCGTGAAGCCGTCGTGCGCCGTCACGAAGTTGATCGAGGCGACGGGCCGTCGTCCGTCGCCCTCGTAGAGGTCCGCCGATCCGGTGAGCCGGGACGCGAACTCGCCGAGGGTGGAGGGCTCGCCCCGCCAGAAGTCGCGGACGGTGTCGCGGTACTTGCCGTTCCACTCCGTCCACTGCGGCGGGAAGTTGCCCACCTGGTAGCCGCCCGGGCCGACGTCCCAGGGCTCGGCGATGAGCTTGACCTGCGAGACGATCGGATCCTGCTGCACGAGCTCGAAGAAGGTGGAGAGCTTGTCGACGTCGTAGAACTCGCGCGCGAGCGTCGACGCGAGGTCGAACCGGAAGCCGTCGACATGCATCTCGATCACCCAGTAGCGCAGGCTGTCCATGATGAGCTGAAGCGAGTGCGGGTGGCGCACGTTGAACGAGTTCCCGGTGCCGGTGTAGTCCATGTAGAACTGCTCGTCGTCCTCGACGAGCCGGTAGTAGGCCTCGTTGTCGATTCCCTTGAACGAGAGCGTGGGGCCGAGGTGGTTGCCCTCCGCGGTGTGGTTGTAGACCACGTCGAGGATCACCTCGATGCCGGCATCGTGCATCGCGCGCACCATGCCCTTGAACTCCTGAACCTGCTGGCCCTCGTCGCCGGTGGACGAGTAGCTGTTCTGCGGGGAGAAGAATCCGATGGTGTTGTAGCCCCAGTAGTTTCTGAGGCCCTTCTCGAGCAGCGTCGCGTCCTGCACGAACTGGTGCACCGGCATGAGCTCGATGGCCGTGACGCCGAGTTTCTGCAGGTGCTCGACGACCGCGGGGTGGGCGACGCCGGCGAAGGTGCCGCGCTGCTCCTCGGGGACGTCCGGGTGAAGCTCGGTGAGCCCCTTGACGTGCGCCTCGTAGATCACGGTGTCGTTGTACGGAACCCGGGGATGCCGGTCCCCGGCCCAGTCGAAGAAGGGGTTGATGACGATGCCCATCATCATGTGCTTGGCGGAGTCCTCGTTGTTGACCGAGAGCGGGTCGCCGAAGTTGTAGGAGAAGAGGGCCGGCTCCCAGTCGATGTCCCCGCAGGTCGCCTTCGCGTACGGGTCGAGGAGGAGCTTGTTGGGGTTGCACCGCTTCCCCGACTTCGGATCGTACTCGCCGTGCACCCGATAGCCGTAGCGTTGCCCAGGCTGCACGGACGGCAGATAGGCATGCCACACGTAGGCGTCGACCTCGAGGAGTTCGACCCGCGTCTCCGCGCCATCCGCATCGAAGAGGCACAACTCGATCTTCTCCGCGACCTCGCTGAAGAGGGCGAAGTTCGTGCCGCTTCCGTCGAAGGTTGCGCCGAGCGGGTAGGCCGATCCGGGCCAGGTTTCCATGATTCTCCCTGATTGTCCTGTTGTCACCGTAACCCGAATCGGACGCGTCGCACGAACCGGGTCTGACCCCTTGACAGGCGGGTCACGTCCGTTCCTGCCAGTCCAGCCGACGCCGAATCGCGGCGACCGCGTCGTGCGGCCAGCCCGTCCAGCCGGGTGCGATCCTCCGCTCGGCGATGTCGAGCAGGGCGCGCGCCGCAGGTTCGACATCCTGGGCCACGGCCCGCGCGATCTCCGGCCCCGATTCCGGGTAGACGAGCTCGAATCGACGCCAGTTGTCGAGGTTGTCCACGTGTCGGGGCGCGGCGGCGGGAATTCGCTCCTGCCACGCGTTCACGAGGTGCCCAACGGCGGCGTTGCGCACCGCGGCCCCGGCGATGAGGCTCTCGCCGCGCCGGGCGCGACCGACGCCGATGAGGATGAGCACGAGGAATTGGCCGATCTCCCGCTCGGCGTCGATGCTCACGTGCGGCTTTCGTTTCGCCGCGATCGCCGCCATCACCTCCTCGACACCGCCGCGGTCGAGCAGCACGGAATAGTCGTTCGCCTGCCAGCCTCGGATCTCCTCGAGGGGTGCGACGTCGAACTCGAGCACGTGGCCGTCGTCGTAGATGGCCCGATAGCCCTCGCCGGGAACCGGGGAGGCGAAGACCAGGCTCTCGAACCGGGGGAGCCAGTCGAGCCGGGAACGCACGGCCTCGGTCGCCGCCGGGGCGGTCACGACGATGAAGTCGTGGTCGGACCACTCGTCCAGGCGGGACCGGTCTGCGGCACTCCCGGTCACGACGAGGCCGACGACTCCCGGCAGGGAAGACACACTCGCCAGGAGCTCCGCGGTGAAACGGTCGAACGCGGCGATCGCGAAATCACTCGTCATGCGCCGAGCCTAGAACGGCATCCGCCCGCAGCCCAGCCCCCAGCCCAGCCCCGCCCAGCCCCGTCCCCGTCTGCCCCCTGTTCGCCCCGTCTGCCCCCACGCGGTTCTCCGGAGGTTTCCCGCGCGGGCCCTTGCCACCGCACTGCCACCGCACGCGTTTCTCCGGAGGCTCTGGCCTACCAGGGCCGATTTGGGGCGGAATGGGCTCCATCTCGAGCCGTTTCGGCCGAAACCTCCGGAGAAGTGAACGGGAGTGCGAGGTCTCGCGAGCCGGGTCGACCCGAACCTCCGGAGAAACGCGTGCGGGAGGAGGTGCGGGAAACGCGTGCGGGAAACGCGTGCGGGAAACGCGTGCGGGAGGAGGTGCGGGAGCGGATGCCGGTGGCTAGGATTGAGGGCGAACACGGGAGTCCGGTGAGCCGGGCTGAGAGGAAGCTTCTCCAAGCTTCGACCGTCGAACCTGATCTGGATCATGCCAGCGCAGGGAGGCAGTTTCTCTCCGGGTTGCCACACCGGTGGCGACCTACACCCGTGCCCTCTTTACCGAAAGGGCACGACAATGAACATGGCAACAACATCCATCACCAGACAGCCCCGAGCATTCTCCGCCCGCTGGCGGGTGGTCGACATCGTGGTGGCGAGCGTCATCGGCGTCGCGAGCGGCGTCATCTTCTGGGCCTGGGGACTCGCCTGGACGCCGCTCAGCGCGGCCCTCGCCTTCGCCCCGGGTCTCGCCGGTCTCCTCGCGGGCGGTTGGCTCTTCGCCGGAGTGCTGGGCGGGATCGTGATCAGAAAGCCGGGAGCGGCCCTCTTCACGGAGGTCGTCGCGGCCGTCGTGTCGATGCTCGTGGGCACGCAGTGGGGCTTCTCCACGCTGATCTGGGGCGTCGTCGAGGGCCTCGGCGCCGAGCTCGTGCTCGCCGCGTTCCTCTACTCCAACTGGCGCCTCGGCGTCGTGCTGCTCTCCGGGGCGGGAGCGGGAGTCGCCGTCGGGCTGCTCGACACGAACTTCACCGACTACGCGGCGCTCGACTTCGGCTTCAAGGCCGTCTACTTCGTCTCCGCCGTCGCGTCCGGGATCGTCATCGCCGGACTGCTCTCCTGGCTGGCCGCCAGGGGCCTGGCGAGGGCAGGCGCGCTCAGCCGATTCGCCTCCGGCCGGCTCGCGGCCGTGGACGGCGAGTCGGAGCCGGTGCGGTCGGATTCGGGCACCGAGGCGACCTCGACACCATGAGTCCCGGCCGGGTCGCGGGCGGCGTGCGGATCACCGCCTCCGGGTGGGGATGGCGCCACGCCTCCCGTCGCGCGTTCGCCGTTCGCAACATCGACCTCTCGGTGGCACCCGGTGAACGCGTGCTGCTGCTCGGCCCGTCCGGCGCCGGCAAGTCGACGCTGATCCAGGCCCTGGCCGGGGTGCTCGGGGGAGACGAGGAGGGCGACCAGCGCGGCGAGCTCCTCGTCGACGGGCACCGGCCCGCCAGCGCCCGGGGCGAGGCCGGCCTGGTGCTGCAGGACCCGGACTCCCAGGTGGTGCTGGCCCGCGTCGGCGATGACGTCGCCTTCGCCTGCGAGAATCTCGGTGTTCCCCGGGACGAGATCTGGCGAAGGGTGCCCGAGGCGCTCGCCGCCGTCGGGCTCGAGCTGCCGCTCGACCACCCCACCTCGAGCCTCTCGGGCGGGCAGAAGCAGCGCCTCGCCCTCGCCGGCGTCGTCGCAATGCGTCCGCGCCTGCTGCTTCTCGACGAGCCGACCGCGAACCTCGACCCCGATGGCGTGCGGGAGGTGCGGGATGCCGTGGCCAGGGTGCTCGACGCGACCGGGGCAACCCTCGTGGTGATCGAGCACCGCGTCGCGGTGTGGCAGGCGATGGTGGACCGAGTGGTCGTGCTCGGCGCCGACGGCGGCCTCGCGGCCGACGGCGCGCCCGGGGTCGTGCTCGAGCGGGAGGGCGAGCGCCTCGCCGCAGCCGGCGTGTGGGTGCCCGGCCACCCGCCGCGACGGCCGACCAGGGCACCCCTGTCTGCTGGCGCTCGGATTCCGCTGCTCACCGCATCCGGTCTCGCCGTCGGACGCACCGGCTTCGGGCGGCGCGTTCCCACCGTCGTCAACTCCGGCATCGACCTCAGCGTGGCGTCGGGGGATGCCGTGGCGATCACGGGAGCGAACGGGTCGGGCAAGTCGACGCTCGCCCTCACCCTCGCCGGGCTACTGACACCGGTCGGTGGCGCGCTCGTGGCCGAGCAGGCGCTCGCGGACGGCGCCTCGACCGCCCCGCATCGGTGGCGTTCCCGACAGCTGCTCCCGCGCATCGGCATGGTCTTCCAGGACCCGGAGCACCAGTTCCTCGCCCCCGACGTGCGGGCGGAACTGGCGATCGGGCCGCGGGCCGCGGGGCTCGGCGCGGTCGCCGTCACGGCCCGGGTGGACGAGCTGATGGCCGCGCTGCACCTCGAACATCTCGCCGCGGCGAACCCGTTCACCCTCTCCGGCGGGGAGAAGCGGCGCCTGTCGGTCGCGACCGCGCTCGCCACGCGGCCCCGCATCCTGCTGCTCGACGAGCCGACCTTCGGCCAGGATTCCCGCACCTGGGGCCAGCTCGTGGACCTTCTCGCCGGGCTCCTCGACGACGGTTCAGCGGTGTTGGCGGTGACCCACGACACCGATTTCGTCGATGCGGTCGCGGAGCGGGTGCTGCGGCTGGACACCCTGCCCGCGGGGGCGATCCTGTGAGCCTCATCACCCCCGAGATCCGTGCGAGCACGATCGCCTCCGTTAACCCGGTGGCCAAGCTCATCGCCGCCATCCTGCTCGCCCTGGTTCTCCTCCTGTCGATCGACTGGGCGTCCGCTCTCGTCGCACTGGTGCTCGAGGCCCTGCTCCTCCCGTTCGCCGGGCTCGCGGCCAGACAGTTCTGGCTGCGCACCGCGCCCCTGTGGTTCGCGGCCCCTCTCGCCTGCCTCACGACCGTGCTCTACGGCCGGGACTCGGGAGATCTCCTCTGGCAGGCGGGCTTCGTCTCCGTCACCGAGGGCTCCGTGTCGCTCGGCGTCGCCATCGGGGTGCGCATCCTCGCGATCGGCCTGCCGGGCATCGTGTTGTTCGCCACGACCGACCCGACCGACCTCGCCGACGGGCTCGGCCAGGTGCTTCGCCTCCCGTCCCGCTTCGTGATCGGCGGCCTCGCCGGCCTGAGGCTCGTCGGGCTGTTCATCGAGGACTGGAGATTCCTGGCCCTCGCGCGCCGGGCGCGAGGCGTCGGCGATTCCAACCTGGTCTCCCGCATCGCCGGCCAGGGATTCTCGCTCCTGGTGCTTTCGGTGCGGCGCGGGAGCAAGCTCGCCACCGCGATGGAGGCGAAGGGCTTCGGGTCGCGGCGCGAACGCACCTGGGCGAGGGAGTCGACCTTCGGCCGGCGCGAGTGGACGCTCGTGGCGATCGCCGTTGTGATCGCCGTGCTCGCGGTGACGCTCGCCGTCGCACTGGGCACCTGGAAGTTCGTGCTCTCGTGACCGATGCCCGGGAGCTCCTGCTCTCGATCCGTCAGGCCGCCCGCCCGGTGGTGCTCATCGACGGCGGCTCCGGCTCCGGCAAGACGACGCTGGCGACCGCCCTGGCCCCCGCCCTCGGTGCCCAGTTGGTGCGGCTCGACGACATCTACCCGGGGTGGGACGGCCTCGAGGCGGCGAACGAGCAGGTGTGCGAGCACGTGTTGTCCGCCAAGCCGCGCTGGCGGCGCTGGGACTGGGAGGAGCAGGCCCCGGCGGAGTGGCACGACCTGGATCCCGCCCGCCCCCTCGTCATCGAGGGTTCCGGCAGCCTCAGCCGGGCGAACCGGGCGCTCGCGACCTTCGGCATCTGGGTGGAGCTCGACGAGCCGACGCGCAAGGCCAGAGCGCTCGAGCGCGACGGCGAGCTGTACGCCCCGTTCTGGGACCGTTGGGCGGCCCAGGAACGGGCCTTCGCCGCGCGCGAAAGGCCGAGCGAACGCGCAGACCTCGTGCTCGACGACGAGGATGTCGCGGCGATCGTGAACGGACTAGCGTCGTTGTCATGACAAGTCCCTTCATCACCGCCCCCGAGCTCGCCGCGACGCTCGACGGGTCCGCGCCTCCCGCCGTGCTCGACGCGAGCTTCGTGCTGCACCCGGCCACGTTCGACGGCGACTACCGCACGGAGTCCGGCCGGGCGCGCTGGCTCGCGGCCCACATCCCCGGTTCCCGGCACGTCGATGTCGCGACGCAGTTCTCCGACGCGTCGGCGGCCGTGCACTACGCGCATCCCGATCCCCAGGGCATCGCCGACGAACTCGCCAGGCTGGGCATCGGCGCCGGCGACCCCGTCGTCGTCTACGACCAGACCGGCGGGCTCTTCGCCGCGCGCCTCTGGTACCTCCTCACCTGGATCGGCGTGGATGCGCGGGTGCTCGACGGCGGACTCGCGGCCTGGCGGGCCGCCGGCCTTCCCGTCGACTCCGGGGATTCGGATTCCCCGGCCGCGGTCGAGCCGTGGACCGCGTCGGCCGTGCGCGATGCCTGGATCACCCGGGAGGAGCTCGCCGACCGCGCGAAAGACGACTCGCGTCCGCTGGTCTGCGGCCTGCCGGCCGGGAGCTTCACCGGCGCGGACCCCACCCGGTACTCGCGCCGGGGGCACATCCCCTCGAGCGTCAACGTGTCGGCCAGGGACCTGTTCGCCGCGGACGGCACGGTCAAGGCCGCCGGCGAGCTGCGGGAGGCCTATGCCTCGCAGGGTGTCACGGGCGACGAGGAGGTGTTGCTCTACTGCGGCGGCGGAATCTCCGTCGCCGCCAACGCGCTCACCCTCGCCGAGCTCGGCGTGACCGCGGTGCGAATCTACGACGGCTCGCTCGAGGAGTGGTCGGCCGATCCGACCCTGCCGCTCGAGGTGGGCTGACCTAGCTGTAGTTCCCAGGGACGTTGTG
>NZ_VRMG01000077.1 GCF_008040105.1 Lacisediminihabitans profunda | reverse complement strand
GGCGCTGGATAGGGGCGCGCCAGGCAGCGCGTGGTCGGTGAAGATCGCCGAACAGCAGTACACCGACTGGGGCGATGGTGGGGTGGCTTACATCGACGTGCCGAAACAGGCGCCGGGCGTGGACTACCTGGAGGTCTCGAACGTGACGGGCACCCTCGCATGGTGGTCGTCGATGACCGTGGAAGGTGGCGCGCTGGCGTACGCTGACGGAGTTCCCGATGCAAACGCCAGGTCGCGGTTCGTCGCGGCCCTCGGTGCATACTTCGAGGGACCGGCGGACATCTACTCGAAGTGGGTCTTCGCCCCGCGGTCGACCACGCGTCGAAACAACTACTGGTTCTTCCTGGAAAACGTCACGATGCCGTGGGGAAACCAGGGGCAGGACGGCGGGGCGAGCCTCTATACC
>NZ_VRMG01000076.1 GCF_008040105.1 Lacisediminihabitans profunda | reverse complement strand
GGTTATGGTTGGCACAGCCGGAGCGGTAACAATGAGCATGCTCGGGTGCTTCTTGAACCGGAGCTCGAAGCGGCTTCAGGCGTAGGCGGCGAGCAGCGCAACGAGCAACGTGGGCAGGGTGACACAGATCGCAACCACGTAGCTGTTGATGAAGAAGCGCACCTTGGTCGGATCCGTGGTGATCGCGATGTACGCATCGAAGGAGAAGTGATCGGTGATCAATGTCGGTGGATAGGCGAAGGTCTCGGTGTTCGACTTGAACGAGCGGGATGCCATCCAGGGCACCGGAAAGCCGGCAAAG
>NZ_VRMG01000075.1 GCF_008040105.1 Lacisediminihabitans profunda | reverse complement strand
GGCCCGGTTGCGGGGCTGCAGGCGAGCTCCGCGTGGTGTTCTCCGCGCCCCTCGCAGGATCGTCCGCCGCCGCGCGCACGGCGTGGTCGGTCCCGACGATCCGTACGCTTGGCCCCCGGTCACCGACCATTGCGGCCGCCTCGACGTTGACCGCGCTTCGTAACAGCTCGCACCAGGCGCCGGCTGCCATCTGTTCTTTGGTGCGTGCGTCCGCCAGCAGCGCCGTCGCCCCTCGCTCCGCCTCCGTACCCGTGCACCGCGCACCGCCTCCCCCCCCGCCGCGCCCGCCCCGCCCCGGTCGGCCCCCCCAGACCCCCCACGCCCGCGCGCCCGGCCGGCGCCGGCCCCGGAGGCGGGGGGGGCCGCGGGGGGCGGGCGCCCCCCCCCGGGGGCGGGGGGGTGGGCGGGGGCCACCGGACGGCGGGGGGAAGGGGGGAGGGGGGGGGGGGGGAGGGTGTTGCCCGCCGGGGGGGGGGGGGGGTGGGGGGGGGGGGGGGTGGGTGGGCGTGGGGGGGAGGGCCGGGCGGCCCGCTGGGGTCACGGGGGGGGGCCCCA
>NZ_VRMG01000074.1 GCF_008040105.1 Lacisediminihabitans profunda | reverse complement strand
GCACGGCATTGAGCACAACCTCTTGCTCACGGCTCGTGAGGGCGTCTCGGACGGTGGGGCGGGAAACACCGAAACGCTTTGACAAGGCGCTTTCCGCATCGAGTTTGTCACCGGCGTCGAGACCCCGCTCTGCAATTAGATCGAGGATCTCCTGGCGCAGCTGCTCAACCATGGTCTGCTTAGCCGAGCCCGGGCGCCGTTCCTTGTCGGACATGTCTCGCCCCACGGCCGTTGACCATATCAGAACGCGAACGATAGCGAGATCGAAGGATCTGGATCTGGCGCAGAGGGCGCCTCATC
>NZ_VRMG01000073.1 GCF_008040105.1 Lacisediminihabitans profunda | reverse complement strand
ACGCACCATCGTCACCAACGCCGCCACGAGCCTCACGGCCGCCCGCACCTGATCGGCGTCGCCGTCCAGGGTGATTTCGTTTCCGCGCACGAGAACCTCGACGCGCGGGTACTGCCTCTCGATGGTCTTGAGCAGCCGGTCCTGCGGCCCGAGAAGGCGCACCATGGCCACGCCGTCGACGCGAAACTCGACGTGCTCGCGGTCGCCCGGGGTCGACGCGTCAGAACCGAATCGCGTGCTACTGGCCAAGGGTTCCGGCCGGCAGCGAACCGCCAAGAA
>NZ_VRMG01000072.1 GCF_008040105.1 Lacisediminihabitans profunda | reverse complement strand
GGCGAGGGCGGTCGGCTGGCGGGTGGCCGCCAGGGTGACGCCGGCCCCGGACTCGATGTGGGCGGCGATCATCTGGCTGAAGTCCATGCGGTACACGTGGTCTGCACCCACGACGACCACGATGTCCGGCTTCTCGTCGCGCAGGAGGTTGAGGCTCTGCAGGATGGCGTCCGCCGAGCCCGCGAAGCAGCGCTTGCCGAGTCGCTGCTGGGCCGGCACCGAGGCGACGTAGGAGTTGGTGAGGCCAGACAGGCGCCAGGGCGGCGAGACGTGGCGGTCGAGACT
>NZ_VRMG01000071.1 GCF_008040105.1 Lacisediminihabitans profunda | reverse complement strand
CCGCGCGCTCACCGCACCCGTCTTGCTCCCCGTGCCAACCCGGAAGTACTTGCCGACGTCCCGCGGGAAGCCGATCGCCGAGAGCGGGGCCGTCTAGTCGAGGTTGTTGACGAGCCGCGCGGCGGTGTCTCCCTCGAAACTCAGGAGCTTGGAGACCTGGCCCTCGAGGTAGCCGACCCTCTCCCTGACCGTCTCGGGCGAGTTCAACGTTCGTTCGGCCGTGGGCCGAGGGTCGCCGATGAGGCCGGTCGATCCGCCGACGAGGGCGAGCGGCCGATGGCCGG
>NZ_VRMG01000070.1 GCF_008040105.1 Lacisediminihabitans profunda | reverse complement strand
GGCCAACGAGGGGCGCGGGGTCGGCGAGAGGAGGGGCGCTGGGCAGCGAGGCTCAGCCGGCCTGGCCCGGGGACTGGACGGGTCCGGAGAGCGACTGGAAGTACAGACGGGTGTAGTACGCCTGCAGCGCACGAAGCACCGGATAGAAGAGCCACCACAGGCCGTTGGCGGGCCGCGAGAACGCGCTGATCTCGAGCCACACCGATCCGTCTTCGGTCTGCTCCACGATGAACGATTCCTCGCCCTCCTCCGGATGCCCGGGAAGGGTGCCGTAGGCGAAGCCGCGGCGTTGCGGCTCGTC
>NZ_VRMG01000069.1 GCF_008040105.1 Lacisediminihabitans profunda | reverse complement strand
GGGAGGCGGGAAGGGAGGCGAACCGGCGGACGGCGTCGCGCGGGAAGCGGGTCGTGATGGTGGGGGGCGCCCCGTCGCGCAGCAGCGGCAGGGCGATGTACATGCCGATCTTCGCGCGGCCACCGGTGAGCAGGGCCGAGCGACCGGTGAGGTCCGTTCGGGCGTCGCGCTTGGCGTGGTTGAGCGCCGCGCAGTCCGGACAGAGCTGGTGGTAGAAGGCAGCCACCGGGGTGTAGTGCTGCTTGCAGAGGTAGCAGGGGCGCGACTTGAGC
>NZ_VRMG01000068.1 GCF_008040105.1 Lacisediminihabitans profunda | reverse complement strand
TGGGGATGGTATCTGCTTGTTTCTCCCCTTCGACTGGAACTCTTCTGCCACACGGCGATTCACCTCCACCAGAATATCCATCAAGTGCTCCTTCGATGCCATCTCATACATTGTGTCCACAAATGCCTTGATGAACCATGAACCGTACTCAGAGTTACGCCATGAGACATACCCTGGCACAGTAGCATATGCCAAGACAAAGTCAGCCTCAGTCGGCAGGGCTCCCTTGTACCCTCCTCCGTCCGTCTCGTCTGGGGCATCCA
>NZ_VRMG01000007.1 GCF_008040105.1 Lacisediminihabitans profunda | reverse complement strand
ATACCGGAGGTCTTCACCAATCGGCTCACGCCACGCTGATCACAACGTCCCTGGGAACTACAGCTAGTACCCGACCACGGGGCCGAAGTGCTCGGGCAGCGTGCCGCGGTGCGTGTCGCGCAACTCGTCGATCGTGAGCGTGAACTGGTCCTGCACCTCGAGGGCTCCACCGGAATCGGTGACGCCGATCCGCAGCACCGGATAGCCGCGGCCCTCGCACAGGCCGACGAAGCGCACGTCGTCCTCGCGCGGCACCGAGACGATCGCGCGCCCGGTGGACTCGCTGAAGAGGGCGGCCGTGGCATCCACGCCGTCCCGCTGCATGATCTCGCTCACCCAGACCCGGGCGCCGACGCCGAAGCGCAGCACCGACTCGGAGACGGCCTGGATGAGGCCCCCCTCCGACAGGTCGTGGGCCGAGGCGATGATGTTCTGCTCAGAGCCGGCGGTGATGAGACCGGCGAGGCGCTGTTCGCCCGCGAAGTCGACGACGGGCGGGACGCCGCCGAGGTGGTGGTGCAGCACGTCCGACCAGGCCGAGCCGTCGAGCTCGTCGCGGGTGATGCCGAGCAGGTAGATGTTGTTGCCCTCGTCCTGCCAGCCACTCGGGATGCGGTTGGCCACGTCGTCGATCACGCCGAGCACCGCCACGACGGGGGTCGGGTGGATCGGCACGTCGCCGGTCTGGTTGTAGAAGCTCACGTTGCCGCCGGTGACGGGGATCTCGAGCTCGAGGCATCCGTCGGACAGTCCCTCGACAGCCCTGGAGAACTGCCACATGACCTCGGGGTTCTCGGGGCTGCCGAAGTTGAGGCAGTCGGAGACGGCCACCGGGGTCGCCCCGGTGACGGCCACGTTGCGGAAGGCCTCGGCGAGGGCGAGCTGCGCGCCTCGGTACGGGTCGAGCTGGCTGAAGCGTCCGTTGGCATCCGTCGCCACGGCGAAGCCGAGCCCGGTCTCCTCGTCGACGCGCACCATGCCGCCGTCGTCGGGGAAGGAGAGGGCCGTGTTGCCCATCACGTAGCGGTCGTACTGGTTGGTGATCCAGTCCTTGGACGCGAGGTTCGGGCTGCCGAGCAGGGCCACGGCCTGTGCGCGAAGCTCGTCGGGGGTGGAGGCGCGGGGGAGCATGGCGGTGGAGTCGGCCTGCAGTGCGTCGATCCAGGCGGGGTAGGCGACCGGGCGGTTGTAGACGGGCCCGTCGACGGCCACGGTGCGCGGCTCGACGTTCACGATCTCCTCGCCGTGCCAGTTGATCACCAGGCGGCCGGTGTCGGTCACCTCGCCGAGCACGGAGGTCTCCACGTCCCACTTCGCGGTGACCGCGAGGAAGCCCTCGAGCTTCTCCGGGGTCACGATCGCCATCATGCGCTCCTGGCTCTCCGACATGAGGATCTCCTCGGCGGTGAGCGTGGGGTCCCGCAGCAGAACCTTCTCGAGTTCGATGAACATTCCGCCGTCGCCGTTGGAGGCGAGTTCCGAGGTGGCGCAGCTGATGCCGGCGGCGCCGAGGTCCTGGATGCCCTCCACGAGCTTGTCGCGGAAGAGCTCGAGGCAGCACTCGATGAGCACCTTCTCGGCGAAGGGGTCGCCCACCTGCACCGCGGGGCGCTTGGTCGGGCCGCCGGCCGAGAACGAGTCGGATGCGAGAATGGATGCCCCGCCGATGCCGTCGCCGCCGGTGCGCGCTCCGAAGAGCACGACCTTGTTGCCCACGCCGCGGGCGTTGGCCAGGTGCAGGTCCTCGTGCCGCAGCACGCCGACGGCGAGCGCGTTGACGAGTGGGTTGGCCTGGTAGACGGAGTCGAACCAGGTCTCCCCGCCGATGTTCGGCAGGCCGAGGCAGTTGCCGTAGAACGAGATTCCGGCGACGACTCCGTGCACGACGCGGGCCGTGTCCGGGTCGTCGATGGCGCCGAAGCGCAGCGCATCCATCACCGCGACCGGGCGGGCGCCCATCGAGATGATGTCGCGCACGATTCCGCCGACGCCGGTCGCCGCGCCCTGGAACGGCTCGATGTACGAGGGGTGGTTGTGGCTCTCGATCTTGAAGGTCACGGCCCAGCCGTCGCCGATGTCGACGACTCCCGCGTTCTCCCCCATGCCCACCATGAGGTTCTTCTTCATCTTCTCGGAGACCTTGTCGCCGAACTGGCGGAGGTAGACCTTCGACGACTTGTAGGAGCAGTGCTCGCTCCACATCACCGAGTACATGGCGAGCTCGCCACTGGTGGGGCGGCGGCCGAGGATCTCGCGGATCTTGAGGTACTCGTCCTCCTTGAGCCCGAGGGCTCCGAACGGCTGCACCCGGTCGGGGGTGGCGGCGGCGTTGGAGACGGTGTCTGCAGCGGAAACTGTGGTGGGGGTGCTCACGGGCGCAAGTGCTCCTGGATCGAGGGCGTGCCGGATGGGACAATTCTATCCGGGTGGCGGAGCCCGGTTCCGGTCAGCCGGCCGGCGGACATCCGCACGCTCTGCCGGGGCGAAATCCGTCTACCGTGGTAGCGTCCGAACCGAAGGGGACCCATGTCCGACTGGAAGACGTGGCCAGGCCTCGCCGTCGCGACGGCGGTGGCGCTCGCGGCCGCCCTGGTCATCATCGTGCTCACCTCGGTCGTCACCCGGGTGGCGGCGCGGCGCCGGGAGTGGCCGAAGGCGCTGCGCTCGAGTGCCCGCTATCCCTACCGGCTGCTGCTGCTCATCGGCGCCGCCTGGATCGCCATCGCGATCACCCTGCCCGACCCGAGCCTCCGGGCCACGGTCAACCACGCCTTCCTGATTGCGATGATCGCCGTGGGCACGTGGTTCGTCGCCGCGATCGTGAGCTTCGTCATCGGTCTCGCCGTGGGCCGGTACCGCACCGACGTGCCGGACAACCGGATCGCGCGGCGCCTGCAGACCCAGCTCATCATCGTGCGGCGGCTCGCCGGCGTGGTGATCACGATCGTCGGGATCGCCTCGATCCTGCTCACCTTCCCCGGGGTGCAGGCGGTGGGTGCGAGCGTGCTCGCTTCGGCCGGACTGGTGAGCATCGTCGCGGGTCTCGCCGCACAATCGACGCTCGCCAACGTCTTCGCGGGGGTGCAGCTCGCCTTCAGCGACGCGATCCGGGTGGATGACGTGGTGATCGCGGAGGGGCAGTGGGGCCGCATCGAGGAGATCACCCTCACCTACGTGGTGGTGCACATCTGGGACGACCGGCGCCTCGTGCTGCCGTCCACCTATTTCACCAGCACGCCGTTCGAGAACTGGACCCGGCACTCGAGCGAACTGCTCGGTTCGGTGGAGTTCGACCTCGATTGGCGGGTGAGCCCGGATCAGATGCGCACCCAGCTCGACGCGATCCTGGCGGACACCGATCTCTGGGACGGGCGAACCGCCGTGCTGCAGGTGACGGATGCCGTCGGCGGTTTCGTGCGCATCCGTGTGCTGGTCACCGCGGTTGACGCGCCCACGCTCTTCGACCTGCGCTGCCTTGTGCGCGAGCGGATGGTGGAGTGGCTGCACACCCGCGACGCGGCGGCCCTGCCGCGCACCCGCCTCCAGACGGTGGAGCAGGAGGCGCGCCCGCGGGCGGCGGCCACTCCCACGGAACCCATCGGCCTCTTCACCGGCACCGCGGAGGCGGAAGAGCGGGCAAGCCACTTCACGTCCGCGATCCCGGTCATGGACAACCCGGCCGTGGACAGCCCGGCCGTGGACCGGGACGAGCGTTAGCCCCTCGCCAGGCTCATCGACTCCGGGACCCCGGCGCGCCGCACGCGACGACTCTAGGCCGAGATGAGGGCGTGGATGGCGCTCGTGAAGAAGGTGAGGCCGTCGACCCCCGACCGCATGGCGGCTGCGGTGTCCGGGCCGAAGCCCTCCTCGGTGGCGTGCTCGGGATGCGGCATGAGGCCCACGATGTTGCCACGCGCGTTCGAGATGCCGGCGATGTCGTTGATCGAACCGTTCGGGTTCACCTCGAGGTAGCGGAACGCGACCTGCCCCTCGCCCTCGAGTCTCGCGATCGTCTCCGCGTCGGCGATGAAGCCGCCCTCGCCGTTCTTGAGCGGGATGGTGATCTCCGCGCCGGCCTCGAACTGGTTGGTCCACGCGGTGTTCACGTTCTCCACCCGCAGCTTCTGGTCGCGGCAGATGAAGCTGCCGAGCTCGTTGCGGATGAGCCCGCCGGGAAGAAGGTGCGCCTCGGTGAGCATTTGGAAGCCGTTGCAGATGCCGAGAACCGGCATGCCGGAGTTGGCGGCGTCGATGACCTCGGCCATGATCGGCGAGAAGCTCGCGATCGCCCCGCAGCGCAGGTAGTCGCCGTAGCTGAAGCCGCCGGGCAGCACGATCGCGTCCACTCCGCGCAGGTCGTGCTCGCCGTGCCAGAGCGCGACGGGCTCGGCGCCGGCGAGGCGCACCGCCCGCTGGGCGTCACGGTCGTCGAGCGATCCCGGGAAGGTGATGACGCCGATGCGCATCAGTTCGCGTCCGTCGTTTCCACCGAGACGGCCAGGTCCGGCTGGGGGGCCGGGGCGACATCCGGTGCCACCGTGATCGAGACGACGTCTTCGATCACCGAGTTGGAGAACATGTCGTTCGCGAGCTCGGTGACCTCGGCGAGCACCTCATCGGTCACCGGCCCGTCCACGGTCACTTCGAAGCGCTTGCCGATTCGCACGGCGCTGAACCTGGTCTTGCCGAGGCGGGTGAGGGCTCCGGCGACGGCCTTGCCCTGCGGGTCGAGAAGCTCGGCCTTGGGCATTACCTCGACGACGATTGTGGGCACCAAATACTCCAGGGAGTTCGACGGGGGTGGATTCAGCCAGTCTAGCCGAGACGGATCTCGTGGTCGGCCCGCACCGCGGTGCCGTCGATGAGGCGCGCGTTGGCCTCATCCGGCCCCGTCGCCCACGCGGCCGCGGCATCCGGAGTCTTGCCGAAGCGCACGTGGCGCTCGATCAGGCGGCGCAGGCGGATGTCGTGGTCGACCGCCACGAAGAAGCTCAGATCGATCAGCGGGGCGACCCGCTCCCAGCCCTGCGCGTCGTGCAGCAGGTAGTTGCCCTCCACCACCAGCACGCGCTTCTCCGGAGCAATCGCGATCGCGTCGGGTATCGCCTCCTCGATCTCGCGGTCGAACCCCGGCGCGAGCACGAGACCTCCGGAGAAACGCAGGGCGGTGAGGGTGGCGACCAGGGCGTCGACGTCGAAGGTGTCCGCGGCGCCCATCCTGTCCCGGCGTCCGAGCTCCACGAGTCGGGCCTGCGGCAGGTGGTAGCCGTCCATGGGGAGCAGCACGGCCTCGTCGCCGAGTCGTTCCACGAGCCGGTCCGCGGTCGTGGACTTGCCGGAACCGGGCGGGCCGACGATGCCGACCACGAGTCGGGAGTCCCCGCGCGCGCCGGTCACGACGGCCGCGATCTCGTCGATGCTGCGCAGGACGCTCACCGCACCAGCCCGTTCAGGAGTTCAGACGGCACGACCCCGATGGCGAATTCGATCCACTCCCGATAGCCGGACGCACTCGGATGAAAAAGGTCGCTGGCCCAGAACGTCGGCGTGTATGGGGGAGGCTTCGGGATGGCGAAGACGCGGTCGAGACCGCCGACGGCCGCCCGGGCGCCGTCGTCGAGGCTCGCCGCGTGCAGTGCGAGGTTCCAGCGCAGGGGGTTGACCAGGCTCGAGAAACGGTCGAAGCGCGGCATCAGCGAGACGAGGATCAGGGCGTCGGGACTCGCCGCGCGGAGCCTCGCGACGAGCTCCCGTACGTCCCGCGCGAAGGCGAGCCGGGAGCGCAGCGCGAGGGCGTCGTTCGCGCCGATGCTGAGGAAGACCAGGTCATAGCTCTGTTCGGTCGCCGTGCCGACGAAGCGCTGGAGCAGGTCCCGCGCCGTTGCGCCGTTCTCGCCGACGGCATGCCAGCGGGTTCCGCGACCGGTGACGCGCGCCACCTCCCGGGCGAGATTGCCGGGCAGCGCGTCATTCTGGGTGTCGGCCCCCACCCCGGCCGCGGTCGAGTCGCCGAGCACCAGCAGCCGCACCGGGTGCGGGCCGGCCAGCGTCCCCGACCACGGCTCGGCGGCATCCGGCAGCCTCGGGATGATTCGCCGGGCACGCCGCGCCTGCACGATCAGCACGGGGGAGAGCGTCACGGCGACGAGCCGACTCAGGATGTTCGGCCGCAGAGTCCTCACCGTCGCGGTCCCGGCGGCGGCAGCCTTGGGCTGCGCCGTCTTGTCCCGCTCTGTCTTGTCCCGCTCTGTCGTCACCCGTCGATGCTAATCGCCCCGCCCGCCCCGTCCCGCCTCCGCCCCCTCACTCATCCGTCACCAACTGCTCACTGGCGGCCGGTAGAGAGCAGTTGGTGACGGGCGAGTGTTCGGCGGGCCGACGAGAGGCGGGCCGACGGCAGGATCAGGCCGACGGGAGGACCGGGCCGACGGGACGACCCGGGCGACGGGATGCGGGCAGGTGCGCGGATTCCCGGCTCACTCCGTGCGGGGAGCCGTCTCCTGGGCCGGTTCCGCCGTGGTGACCCGGATGAGGTTGGCCCACGGGTCGTCGAAGGCGAGGGTGCGGCCGTCGTGCCGGGTCTGCACTCCGAAGTCGGTCATCCGCTCGCCGAGGGCGCCGAGGTCGTCCGCGGTCGGCAGCACGATGTCCACCTGCCCGAGTCCGAGGGTGCGCGCTCGCCGCCCCGCCCCCGCGCTGTTCCAGGTGTTCATCGCCATGTGGTGGTGATAGCCGCCGGCGCTCACGAAGAGCGCCTGCGAACCGAACAGGGTGGTCTGCTCGAACCCGAGGCGGTCGACGTAGAACTCGCGGGCCGAGGCGATGTCGCCCACCGAGAGGTGCACGTGCCCCACCACCGCGTCACCGAAGTCAGGGCGCTCGATGGCCTCGGGCGTGAGGTTCTGCTGGAGGAAGGCGTTCGGGTCGAGGAAGAGGGTGTTCATCTCGATCTGGCCGTGCGTCCAGCTCCACTGGCTGCGGTCGCGGTCCCAATAGAGTTCGACGCCGTTGCCCTCCGGGTCGGTGAAGTAGAACGCCTTGCTCACGAGGTGGTCCGAGCTGCCGGTGAAGGTGCCAGGCGCCTTCGTGGCCACGGAGTACACCGCGGCGGCGAGGGCGGCCTCGCTGTCGAACAGGATGGCGGTGTGGAAGAGGCCGGCGTCGCGCGGACTCGCGTGCACGAGGCCGGGGGCATGGCTGAGGATGATGAGGGGCGTCCCGCCGCGACCGAGCGTTACCGTGTCGGCGGTCTGGCCGATCACGCTGAGGGCCACGGCATCCCGGTAGTAGGCGGTCATCGCGTCGAGGTCGGCGACGAGAAGGGTCACCGCTCCCATCGCGGTATCGGCGGCGAGAAGATCCTGGGTGCTCATGGGGTGCCTTTCGTGTCTACCGGATCCAACTTAGTTGAGATCTCAACTATTCCCGATAGGGTGGGGCGAATGGATGAACAGCCGGAAGCCCGGGCCTGGCGATCTCTCGTCACCGCCGTGCTCGTGCTCGAGGAGGCCCTCGACCGCCAGTCGCAGCGGGACGGCGGGCTGCCGCACGCCTACTTCTCGCTGCTCGTGTTTCTCTACGAGACGCCGGGGCATCGCCTGCCGGCGAGCGAACTCGCGGCGCGGCTGCGACACTCGCCCAGCCGCCTCACCCACGCCGTCACGAGCATGGAGAAGTCCGGCTGGCTCGCCCGTGAGCGGTCTGCGACCGATCGGCGGGTGCAGATCGTCGCCCTCACCGAGGCCGGCAGCCGGCTCGTGCGCCGGGTCTCCCCGCGGCAGGCCACCGAGGTGCGCGCCGTCGCCCTGTCCCGGCTCTCGCCGCAGCAGGTGGGGCAACTCGAGGAGATCAGCACGGCGATCGTCGCCGCGCTCGACGAGCGCGACGCCGACTGAGACGCTCGGATCAGGCCGTGGCGACGGTGCCCTTGCCGACGACCTCGCTGTGGATCTCGTTCGTGAGGTGTTCGATCCGCTGGGTGAGGTCGGCGATCTGCTTGGTCAACGCCGTGTTGTCGGCGAGCTCCCGCTCGGTCGACACGAAGTCGTGGTCGGCCTTCACCTGCTGGAAGGCCGCCTGACGGTTCTGGCCGATCATCACGAAGGTGGAGAGGAAGATCGCCTCGAGCGACACGACGAGGGTCAGGGTGGGCCACGGGCTCTTCTCGAACAGCAGCATCCACAGGGTGAAGAGCACGGCGTGCACGTAGACGAAACGCATCGAGCCGGCGAAGGCGGTGATCCCGTCGGCGATGCGCAGCTGAACGCTCGCGGCGCGGCGGGTCGCCTCCGCCATGACCGACGGATGATGGCCCTGGCCGTCGGCGAGCAGCCGGCGCGGGACGATGTGGGGGCGGGAGGACGTGTGGGTTGTCATGACTGAATGTAATCACCCCCGCCCGGTTCGGCGACGGCTATTCGTGCCGGAGCGGAGCAATCACTCGCAGCCCTCGCAGGCGACATCCGCCGCCGGGTCGCCCACCACGAGAGCCTTCGCGAAACAGAGCGAGATCGGCGAGCCGGCGTAGTGCCCGAAGTTGGGGATTCGCGAGTAGCCCTCCCGCTCGTAGAACCGCACCGCCTCCGGCTGCCGGTCCCCGGTCTCCAGCAGGAGCCTCAGCCAACCGCGGCCACGCGCCTCATCCTCGAGGGCGGCCAGCAGGGCGGTGGCGACGCCGGTTCCGCGATGCGGCACGGTCACGAACATCCGCTTGATCTCCCCCTCGGTGGGGCCGAGCGGCCGCAGGCCGCCGCAGCCGACCGGCTCGCCGGCCGCGTCGTAGGCGACGAGGAAGACGACCATGTCGTCCGCGGTGGGCGCCGGCCCGGGTTCGGAATCCGGCGACCCGTAGCGGGCGGAGACCTCGCGCCGCTGGGCGTCCCTGAGGGTCACAGCGGCCGGGTCGTCCCAGTCGACCGCGCGCACGATCATCGGCCGGTGAGCCTCTCGATCAGCTCCCGATAGCGCGCCGCCGTCTGCTGAACGATGTCGGACGGCAGCTCGGGGGGAGTCCCCGTCATGTCCCAGTGGGCGCTGAGCCAGTTGCGAACGATCTGCTTGTCGAAGCTGGCGAGCCGGTCAGGGCCGCCGGCGGCGTAGAGTTCCGCGTCCCAGTAGCGGGAGCTGTCGCTCGTGAGAACCTCGTCGGCGAGGGTGATCACCCCGTTGTCGCGGTTGCGGCCGAACTCGAACTTGGTGTCGGCGAGGATCACGCCTCGCGCCTCGGCGATCGCGGATGCCCTGGCGAAGGTCTCGAGGCTGAGGTCGCGCAGCGAGGCCGCGACATCCTCGCCCACCAGCTCGACGGTGCGTTCGAAGGAGATGTTCTCGTCGTGTTCGCCCATCGGGGCCTTCCACGCCGGGGTGTAGATCGGCTCGGGCAGGCGGTCGCCGTTGCCCAGCCCGGCCGGAAGGGCGATGCCGCAGACGCTCTGCGATTGCTGGTATTCGAGCCAGCCCGAGCCCACGAGGTAGCCGCGCACCACGCACTCGACCGGGAACATGTCGAGGGTGCGGGCGAGCATCGCCCGCCCGGCCACGGCATCCGGGATCAGGTCCGTCACCGTGTCGCCGTGCAGCTCATGGTCGGCGATGAGGTGGTTCGGCACGCCGGTGAGCTGGTCGAACCACCAGAGGCTGAGGGTGGTGAGAAGCTCCCCCTTGCCGGGGATGCCCGGCTCGAGCACGTGGTCGAAGGCGCTCACCCGGTCGCTCGCCACCATGAGCACGCGTCGGGCGCTCGCAAGGTCGGGCACGCCGGATTCGATGTAGAGGTCCCGCACCTTGCCGGAGTAGGCGTGTGTCCAGCCGTCGGCGGTGAGGTCCGCCGCGCCCGGGCCCGTCGCGCTCACTGGGCGACCCGGGCGGCGATGTCGGTGCGGTACTGGCCGCCCTCGAGCTCGATCGCCTCGAGCGCTCGGTAGACACGGGAGCGGGCATCCGCGAAGTCGGACCCGGTGGCGACGACGCTCAGCACGCGGCCGCCGGTCGAGACGAGCACGCCGTCCAGGTCGGCGGTTGCCGCATGGGCGATCGTCACGCCATCGATCGCGAGCGCGGTGTCGAGGCCGCGGATCGGCCGGCCGGTGATCGGGGTCTCCGGATAGCCCTCACTCGCGAGCACCACGGTCACGGCCACGTCATCGGAGAATTCGGGGCGCGGCAGCGACCCGAGCCCACCCGTCGAGGCGGCGAAGAGCAGGCCGCTCAGGGGGGTGACGAGGCGCGGCAGCACCACCTGGGTCTCCGGGTCGCCGAACCGGGCGTTGAATTCGATCACCCGGATGCCGTTCTCGGTGACGATGAGGCCGCAGTAGAGCAGGCCGATGAACGGCGTCTGCTCGACGGCGAGACGGCGGATGGTGGGCAAGGCGATCGTGTCGATGACCTCGTCGACGAAGCCATCGGCGAGCCAGGGCAGCGGCGAGTATGCGCCCATGCCGCCGGTGTTCGGGCCCTCGTCGTTGTCGGAGAGGCGCTTGTAGTCCTGGGCGGGGGAGAGCGGCAGCACGTTGTGGCCGTCGCTCAGCAGGAAGAGCGACACCTCCTGGCCGTCGAGGAACTCCTCGATCAGCACGCTGCCATGCCCGAGCCAGTACGCGGCGTGGGCGATCGCCGCCTCCCGGTCGGCTGTCACGAGCACTCCCTTGCCCGCGGCGAGCCCATCGGCCTTCACCACGTGCGGCGCGCCGTACTCGTCGATGGCAGCGACGGCTTCGTCGAGGGACCCCACTCGCACCGCGCGGCCGGTCGGCACTCCGGCCTCCTCCATGATGCGCTTGGCGAAGGTCTTGCTGCCCTCGAGCTGCGCGGCCGCCTTGCCCGGCCCGAACACGGCGATGCCGCGCTGGCGGAGCCGGTCGGCCACGCCGGCGACAAGCGGTGCCTCCGGCCCGATCACGACGAGATCGATCTCGTTCTCGATCGCGAACTCGGTGACCACCGTCGGGTTGGTGGGGTCGAGGGCGATCACGCCGACCTCGGCCGCGATCCCCGCGTTGCCGGGCGCCGCCGTGATCTCGTGGGCGGCGTCTTCGCTGAGCAGCGCCGTGATGATGGCGTGTTCGCGCGCGCCTGAGCCGAGGACGAGGATTCTCACCCGGTAAGCGTACCCAACTGGCGGTCGGGCGGTCGTCCCGGCCCGTAGCATCCTGTGCCGCGCCGCGCGCTACCGTTGAGGTATGGCGAAACCCAGGATTTCGGATGCCGTGGGCGGCGAGGCCGTGCGCCGTGCGCTCGCGACGGTCGCCGACCGCGACACGGAGGCCACCGCGGTGCGCTACCTGCTGCAGGTGCTCGCCGACGCCGCCCCCGGCAACTCGGTGGAGGTGCGCGTGCCGCCGTTCGGGGCCGTGCAGTGCATCGAGGGTCCCGGCCACACGCGGGGCACGCCGCCGAACGTGGTCGAGACGGATGCCCTCACCTGGCTCGCGATCGCCACCGGCGGGGACACCTGGCAGCACGCCATCGAGCACGGGCGCATTTCGGCCTCCGGTTCCCGCGCCGACCTGGCGAGCCTCCTGCCGGTGATCTGGGATGCAGCGGGCACGGGAGAATAGAACCATGCCAGTCGAGACGCCTCCAGACGGGGCAGCCCAGCATCCGGACGACGCGAAGCCGCCGACCGGCACCGTCGCGGCCGCCGAGGTGCGCATCCGGCGCGCCCCCCGCTACCCGATCTTCCTGATCCTGGGCGGTGGACTCGGGGCGATCGTCACCTTCGTGCTGACAGCGCTGTTTCCGGTGGACCCCGCAGTGGGGTTCGGTGCTCTCTTCGGCTACTTCGC
This sequence comes from Lacisediminihabitans profunda, assembly GCF_008040105.1. Taxonomy (GTDB): domain Bacteria; phylum Actinomycetota; class Actinomycetes; order Actinomycetales; family Microbacteriaceae; genus Lacisediminihabitans; species Lacisediminihabitans profunda. Next base: position 292,283 of record NZ_VRMG01000007.1, on the reverse strand, counting down.
CCTCTACGGCGTTCCGGCCGGAGTGCTGGTCGGTGCCATCGTCGCCATCGTGCTCGACCGGGTGTCGAGCCGACGGGCGAGAAGCGTCGTCGTCGAACACACCGCGGTCGACCCGCTCCCCGCCCCCGACGAGCCCGCCGCCGACGAGCCGCACCCTGACCGCGCACCCTGACCGCGCACCCTGAAAACGCAGGAGATTCGGCCTGAAAGACGCCTTTGCGCGGCCACAGTCGGCGTGGGGCGGCGGATGTCCTGCGTTTTCGGCGCGGCGCGGCGCGGGTTCGGCCCTGGCTGCTCGCTCGCTCGCTCGCCCGCGCTGAGGTGCCCACAACTGTCGTCATCGTTGGCCGGATAGTGGCAAATCCGGGCACCTCACCGCGCTGAGGTGAGCTGGAGCTGGAGCTGGAGCCCTGGTGCGCCGAGATCACGCGGTCAGCTGAGCTGCGTGCGCTCCACCCAGTCGAGGTATTCGGGCGTGACGGTGCCGGTGATGTATTCGCCCGTGAAGCAACTCATCTCGAGGGCGGTCACGTTCGACCCCTCGATGATCGCCGCCTGCATGTCGGCGACCTCCTGGTAGATGAGGTAGTCGGCGCCGAGCTCGGTGGCGATCTCCGGGATCTTGCGGCCGTGCGCCACGAGCTCCTGCCGGGACGGCATGTTGATGCCGTAGACGTGCGGGAAGCGCACCGGGGGTGCGGCGGAGGTGAAGGTGACCTTGTTCGCGCCGGCCTCGCGGGCCATCTGCACGATCTCCTTGGAGGTGGTGCCGCGCACGATCGAGTCGTCCACGATGAGGATGTTCTTGCCGCGGAACTCGGAGCCCATCGCGTTGAGCTTTTGCTTCACCGACTTCTTGCGCTCGGCCTGGCCGGGCATGATGAACGTGCGTCCCACGTAGCGGTTCTTGTAGAACCCCTCGCGGTACTCCACCCCGAGCTTCTGAGCCACCTGCATTGCGGCGGGGCGGGCAGAGTCCGGGATCGGCATGACGACGTCGATGTCTCCCATCGGCGTGTACTTGGCGATCGTGTCGGCGAGCCGGTTGCCGAGTCGGAGTCGCGCCTCGTAGACCGAGATGCCGTTCATGATCGAGTCGGGGCGGGCGAGGTAGACGTACTCGAATGAGCACGGCACGAGCCGCGGGCTCTTCGCGCACTGCCGGGAGATCATCTCGCCGTCGAGGGCGATGAAGATCGCCTCTCCGGGGGCGACATCCCGAACGAACTCGTAGCCGGCGCTCTCGAGAACGAGGGACTCGGATGCCACGATCCAGTCCTCCCCGACGAAGCCGCGGGGGCGCTTGCCGAGCACGAGGGGGCGGATGCCGAACGGGTCGCGGAACGCGAGCAGGCCGTAGCCGGGGATCATCGCGATGGTCGCGTATGAGCCCTCGACGCGCTCGTGCACCCTTTCGACGGCGGCGAAGATCTGGTCGGGGTCGAGGTCGAGCCCCGTCACCTGCTCCTGCAGCTCGTGGGCGAGCACGTTCACCAGCAGCTCGGTGTCCGAGCTCGTGTTGAGGTGCCGGCGGTCGATGTGGAAGAGCTCCTGAGTGAGCTCGCGCGTGTTGGTGAGGTTGCCGTTGTGCACGAGGACGATGCCGTACGGCGCGTTCACGTAGAACGGCTGGGCCTCCTCCTCGTTGGCGGCGCTGCCCTTGGTGGCGTAGCGGCAGTGGCCGAGCCCCATGTTGCCGGGGAGGGCGCGCATGTCACGGGTGCGGAACGCCTCGCGCACCTGGCCCTTGGCCTTCACCATGTGGAAGGTGCGTCCCTCCGCGGTGGCGATGCCCGTGGAGTCCTGACCGCGATGCTGTAGAAGCAGGAGGCTGTCGTAGACCTGTTGGTTGGCGGGTTCCGAAGAAACGATGCCGACAATGCCGCACATTCGCGGTGAGTCTCCAGACCGTAGAGTTGGGGGTGATTAACCCAAGTCTTTCACGGTTCAGGAACGGAACACGAATGGCCAGCAAGTACGCCGAAGCGGGCGTTGACACGGCGGCCGGAGACCTGGCCGTCGAACTGATGAAGGCGGCGGTTTCCCGGACGCACGGCCCGCAGGTTCTGGGCGGCGTCGGCGGCTTCGCCGGGCTCTTCGACGTGTCGTTTCTCAAGTCGTTCGAGCGCCCCCTGCTCGCGACCTCCACCGACGGCGTCGGCACGAAGGTGGCCATCGCGCAGGCGATCGACAAGCACGACAGCATCGGGATCGACCTCGTCGGCATGGTCGTGGACGACATCGTCGTGGTGGGCGCGACGCCGCTCTTCATGACCGACTACATCGCGTGCGGCAAGGTCGTTCCGACCCGGATCGCCGACATCGTGGCCGGCATCGCGCGGGGCTGCGCCGAGACCGGCACCGCCCTCGTCGGCGGCGAGACGGCCGAGCATCCCGGGCTCCTCGGCCCGGACGACTACGACGTGGCCGGTGCCGCCGTCGGAGCGGTCGAGGCCGACCGCCTGCTCGGCGCCGACCTCGTGGCCGATGGCGACGTCGTCATCGCGCTCGGGTCATCCGGCCTGCACTCCAACGGCTACTCACTCGTGCGGCATGTGCTGGCCGGCCGCAAGATGACCTACGCCGAACACTCGAACGAGCTCGGCGGGCTGGTGGGCGAGGTCCTGCTCGAGCCGACCAGGCTGTACACGAAACCGCTCCTCAAGCTGCTCGCCGACGAGTCTCTCGCCTCGAGCGTGCACGCCCTCAGCCACGTGACCGGAGGCGGGATCGCCGCCAACCTCGCGAGGGTGCTGCCCGTGGGCTGCTGGGTCGAGATTGATCGCAGCGCGTGGTCGCCCCAGCCGGTGTTCCGCGTACTCGCGGAGTGGGGCGGCATGGCCCTCACCGAGACCGAGGGTACCTGGAACCTGGGGATCGGCATGATCGCGGTCGTGAGCGCGGATGCCGCGGACGCGGTGATCACGAGGCTCGTGACGAGCGGTGTCCCGGCCTGGCTCGTCGGCGGCGTCACCGTGGGCGCACGAGACCTCACCGGCTTCGAGCAGGGCGCAAAGGGCGTGAATGGCGGGGCCGTTCGACTCGTCGGCGCGTACCCGGCCTAGAGCACTTTCCGGTCCAGGGCCGTTTCCGGTCTAGAGCCCTTTCCTGCCTGGAGCACTTTCCTGCCAAGATCGGCGGAGGGGCACACAACTGCCCGGCAGTGGAGCCGCGCCCCGACCCACGTGGTGAGGTGATGCCGCCTACGCGGTCTTGTTCTGGTCGGACTCGAACTCGTCTTCCGAGTACTCGTCCGTGTAGCCGCTGGCCGTGTTGAATTCCGGCCATTTCTCGAGGTCTTCTTCGAGGCGAGCGTCGACGGGAGCCCCGGTGACAGGGTGCGTGAGTTCGCGTTCGAGCGCGTTGTAGTTGGTGTCCGGGCTGAAGTATTTCAGCTCGCGGGCAACTTTGGTGTGCTTAGCTTTTTGACGGCCGCGCCCCATGGCTTGACCCCCTCACGATTCCTGCCCGAGCAAGCTCACAATTGCCTGGGATGACCAACAAGGAACTACGAAATCTAAAGGGCAACTTTAGCATGCGGGACACCATCCCTTTGGCTCCGTGAGCACGCGCGGGAACGACGGCTAACGTTAACGCGTGACATCCTCTCCGACGCACCCCTCCGTAGTGGTGATTGGTGCGGGCCAGGCCGGACTTTCGGTGTCGTTCTACCTCCAGCGACTCGGCCTCGAACCGGGCAGCGACTTCGTCGTGCTTGACCGCGGACCGTCCACCGGGGGAGCCTGGCAGTTGCGCTGGGATGCCCTCCGCATCGGCTCGGCACACCGCATCAACGACCTTCCCGGGATGGATGCCGTCGGCCTGAGCTTCGAGACCGCGGATCGCACGCTGCCCGCGAAGGACGTGGTCGCCGAGTATTACCGGCAGTACGAGGAGCACTACAACCTGCAGGTGCGCCGCCCGGTGGACGTGAAGCGGGTCTTCAATCGGGGCACCGAACTCGTGGTCGGTTTCGCTGAGGAGGAGCTCACCACCGAGATCGTCGTCAACGCCACTGGCACCTGGGGATCGCCCTTCGTGCCGTGGTATCCGGGGCTCAATGACTTCCGGGGCCGGCACGTGCACACGACCGACTACCGGTCCGCTGCGCAGTTCGCCGGCCAGAGCGTGGTCGTGGTCGGCGGGGGCACTTCCGCGATCGGCTTCCTGCTCGAGCTGGAGAACGTGGCGTCCGAGCTGACCTGGGTGACGAGGCGTCCCGTCGAGTACCTCGACGACGGGGAGCTCAACATGGAGGACGGCAAGGCCGCCGTCGCGATGCAGGACGAGGCCGCCCGCGCGGGCCGTGCGCTCCCGAGCATCGTCAGCGGCACCGGCATCCCGCGCACCAGGAGAATCCAGTCGGGCATCGACCGCGGGCTGCTCGTCGCCCGGCCGATGTTCTCCTCCATCGAGCCGGATGGCGTGCGCTGGGAGGACGGGAGCTTCCAGAAGGCGGATGCGATCGTCTGGTCCACCGGCTTCCGCCCGGAACTCCGCCACCTCTCGCCGCTCAAGCTGCGCGAGAAGGAGGGCGGCGTGTCCGTGGGCAATGGGTCGGCCTGGAAGGACCCGCGCATCTTCTTCGCAGGCTACGGCCCGCAGGCGAGCACGATCGGCGCGAACCGGGCCGGCCGGCAGATCGCGCGCCAGGTGATCGCGACCCTCTCCAACATCGGCTGACCCGCCTCCCGCTTCTCGTCCCGCGCTCCGCGCCTCGCGCCAACACGCGTTTCTCCGGAGGTTTCGCGTCTACCGGCCCATTTCGACCCCGAATCGGGCCGAAATAGCGGTTTCGGACGGATACCTCCGGAGAAACGCGTGCCGCACTGGCCAGCCGAGACGAATGGCACGGATGACGCCGCATCCGCTCGCTGCTTGGAGGCAGCCGATGTCGTCCTCACCGACGGCGGGGGTGACAAAGGCGTCGGCACCCGCCCGCAGCGACGTGCGTTTCTCCGGAGGATTCGCGTCAATTGTCCCTTTTCGGGCCCGAGTCGGGCCGTTTCGGCTGTTTCGGGCGGAAACCTCCGGAGAAACGCGGATAGGGAGAAACCCGGGTCGCGAGAAACACCTGCGCGGGAAACGCGCGAGTCGGGAAACGCGGGTGCGAAACACGAGGCGTCAGCCGACGAGCACCCCGGCACCAGAGGCCGCGGTGACCTCGCCGTCGTGGTTGAGGGTGATCGAGACATCCGCGTCCCCGAGCCGCAGTCCGGACACCGACAGCGAGCCGGCGAGCGGGCTCGGCGACACCCCGATCGTGGCCGACTGGGCGTCCGGGTTGAGGCCGAGCACGCTGCCGAGCACCGAGACGGCAGCGGCCGCCGACCAGGCCTGCGGTCGGCAGGCCGCCGGATAGGGCACAGGAGACGCGAAGGCAGAGGCCGCGTCTCCGGAGTGCAGTTCGGGCATGCGGTAGTCGAAACCGGATGCCGCGGCGAGCAGTCCGGAAACGAGCGTCCCCGCCTCGGCCACGAAGCCATCCCGACTGAGGCCGTGGATGGCGATGGCCGTGTCGTGGGTCCAGACGCTGCCGCCGTGGTAGCTCAGCGGCCAGTAGCCGGCCGAGTCGGTGGACATCGTGCGGAGCCCGAAGCCAGAGTTGAGTTCCGGCGACACCAGACGACGGGTCACGAGGGCGGCCTGGCGGTCGTCGAGAAGGCCGGTGCCGAGCAGGTGCCCGAGGTTGCTCGTGACGGTGTCCACCGCGCGCTTCTGCGCGTCGAGGGCGATCGCCGGGTATGCCCCGTCCGAATCCTGGATCCAGAACGTCTCGTTGAAGCGCGACTTGAGAAGGGCGGCCCAGGCGCGCCACTCGTCGCCGCCGTCCACCCCGAAGTGGTCGAGCAGGTCGGCGCCGTGGGTGGCCGCCTCGAAGGCGTAAGCCTGCACCTCGCAGAGCGCGATCGGCCCCTCGGCGAGCGAGCCGTTTCGCCACTGCACTGAGTCGCCGGAGTCCTTCCAGCCCTGGTTGGCGAGCCCCTTGCCGGTGGAGTCCACGTATTCGAGAAGGCCGTCGCCGTCCGCGTCGCCGAAGTCCCGCATCCATTCGAGGGCGGCAACGAGCTGGGGGATCATGGACCGCACCTCGTCGCCCGGCAGACCCCAGCGCCAGGCGTCGTGAAGCAGGCACACCCAGAGCGCCGTCGCGTCGACGGTGCCGTAGTAGAGCGGCGGAAGCGAGATCCCGGCACCCGGGATCTCGAGGGTGCCGCGTCGGAGTTCGTGCATGATCTTGCCGGGCTGCTCCGCCGTCTCGGCGACGGTGGCGGTGCCCTGGAGCCCGGCGAGCACGCGCAGGGTGTCCCCGGCGAGCCGGGTGCCGAGCGGAAGCATGAAGCGCGCGGCCCAGATCGAGTCGCGGCCGAACAGGGTGAAGAACCACGGTGCGCCGGCGGCGAGGAACTCGGAGGTCGGATCGGCGACCGTGGTGAGGCGCAGCGCGTCGAGGTCGCCGAGGGCCCGGGAGACCCAGCGCGCGAGGCGGTCGTCCCCGCCGGTGAGCACCGGAACCGACCAGCCGGGCGGCGTGGTGAGACCGCGCACGACGGCATCCGCATCCGATGCCTCGATCGCCCAGCCCAGGCGGGTGGAGCCCTTGGCCGGAATCGTGACCGTCCAGGTCAGCTCGAGAAAGCCGTCGGCGGCGATCGCGAGCGCCGCGCCGGTGGCCCGCAGCGACGCCTCGATGGCGTCCCGGCCCCAGGAGGCCGTCTCGCCCTCGATGCTGATCGCGGCGAGCGGCTCCGTGAGCCCGGCTTTCACGAGGTCCATCTCGGCGAGGTCGCTCTGCAGCCGCACGACCACCGTGCACGACACCTCGTGCTCGAGCGTGGACTCGAAGACGATCGACTCGATGGCGCCCGTCGTCGTGACGGTTCGGCGCTGCACCACGCGCACCCGGGGATCCGGGGTCGAGTCGTCGAGGTGGCGGAGCAGCCCGATGAACGCCACACTCTCCGCGCCGCCCGGAACCGTCGCGATGCTCTCGACCTCGTAGCCGTCGTAGCGCACCTCGACTCTCGACACGATCCGAACATCCGAGTGATAGATGCCGTGGATGGCGCCGGAGCCGATCGCGCCGGAGGGCGACGACCAGGCCTGGGTCGGTGCGCGCAGGATCACGATCTCGTCGTGCAGGAGCGGCTGGAGTGTGGCGTTCATCTGGTTACGAGTTTCCTTGCCGTTGTGTGGTCGGGTGTCGAGGATCCCGCACGTCGCCACCGTGGCGGTGACCACCTCGCGCGGGTTCGGGGAGGGCGCCCGTCACTCCTTGACCGCGCCGTCACTCGCGTTCATGATGCGCTTCTGGAAGATGAAGAACATCACGGCGACCGGCACCGTCATGATCGCCGCCGCGGCGAGCTTGATCGGATACTGGGTGCCCTGGCTCAACTGCCCGGAGGCGAGCGAGGCGACGCCCTTCGTGAGGGTGACGAGGTCGGGCGACTGGGTGGACACGATGAAGTGGCTCAGCTCATTCCACGAGCCCTGGAACGACAGGATGATGATCGTCACGAGGGCGGGTCTCGCCATCGGCAGAACGACCGACCAGAACACCCGGAAGGTGCCGGCGCCATCGATCCGCGCCTGCTCCTCCACGCTCACCGGGATCGACTCGAAGAAGTTCTTCATGATGAAGATCCCCGCCGCGTCGGTGAGCAGCGGGATGATCATGCCGGCGTAGGAGTCGTAGATGCCGATCTGGTTGATCACGAGGAACTTCGGGATGAGCAGCACGACCCCGGGCACCGACATCACGGCGATCAGGCCCGCGAACATCAGGTTGCGCCCGCGGAAGTTGAGCCGGGCGAGCGCGTAGCCGGCGAGCGAGTTGAAGAACACCCGGCCGAGGGTCACGAACACCGTCACGATCACCGAGTTCTTGAACCAGATCGGAAAGTCCGAGTGCAGGAACAGCCGCTCGTAGGCCGCCGTGGAGAACGTCGCCGGCACGAGCGAGAGCGGATTGGCCGCGGCCTCCGCCTCCGTCTTGAACGACGTCGCCACCTGGATGAGGAACGGGAAGATGTAGACGATCGCCAGCGCCACGAGCAGGGCGTAGAGCAGCGATCGCGCCGCGATCGCGCGGCCGCCCGGGCGCGCGGTGCGCGTGAACGAGCGGGACGTCGCGGCCTTCGTCATGGTGCTCATCGCTGGCCTTCCTTGTCTCGGCCGGGCTGGGTCGGGGCTGCGACGGGCGTCCCGGACGGCGGGATCTCGTAGCCGCGCATCCGGCGTTTCGAGACCTTGCGTTCGGCCAGCACCCAGCGCTGCACCAGGGTGAAGAACACGATGATCATGAAGAGGATGAACGCGATCGCCGCGCCCTGTCCCCATTGCTGGTTGTTGAACGCCGACTGGTAGGAGAGGAACGCGGGCGTGAGTGTGGTCTTGCCCGGGCCGCCCTTCGTGCCCGTGTAGATCTGGTCGAAGACCTGCCAGCAGCCGATCAGCCCGAGCGTGAGCACGGTGAACAGGGTGGGGCGCAGCTGGGGGAGCGTCACCTTCCAGAAGCGTTGCCAGCCGTTCGCGCCATCCATCATCGCCGCCTCGGTCACGTCGCCGCCGAGGCTCTGGAGCCCTGCGATGAAGAGCAGCATGAACGTGCCGCTCGTGGTGAAGACCGCGAGAAGCACGAATGCGGTCATCGCGACGGATGGCCCACCCAGCCAGTCCCACCAGGAGACGCCGAGGGCGGTGTTGCCGGTGAGGACTGCCGGCCCGGTCTTCACCCCGAAGAGGCCGAAGAAGTTGTGGATGATGCCGTCAGGATCGTTGAACCAGTTCGGGCCCTTGACGCCGATGAACGAGAGCAGCTTGTTCACCGCGCCGGTGGAGTTGAACAGGAACAACCAGAGGACGGTGATGGCCACCGAGCTGGTGACCGACGGGAAGTAGAACGCGGTACGGAAGAATCCGCGGCCCTTGAGGATCTGCCGGTTGACGAGCACCGCCAGGAAGAGTGAGAGCGCGGTCTGCAACGGCACGACGAGCACGACGTACCAGGCGTTGTTCTTGAGCGCGGTGCCGAAGTCCTGCTCGGCGAGTCCGCCGCCGGTCAGGAGCGCGGAGTAGTTGTTGAGGCCCACGAAGTGGACGTCGCCGGAGAGCGGGCTTCCTCGCCCGCTCCAGTCGGAGAAGCTTACCCAGAGGGCCATCAGCACCGGCACGACCAGGAACAGCCCGAGGAGGAGGAGCATGGGTGCGGTGAACAGGTAGCCCGAGAGGGCCTCCCCGCCCCGGATGCCGGAGCGGGAAGGCCGTCTCGTGGTCGCAGTCATAGTGACTACTTGACCAGTGCTTCGAGGTTCTTCTGCGTGGCGTCGAGGATCGTCTTGGGATCCCCGGTGGCGAGGCTCTCGATCTTCGAGTTGAAGTCGGTCACGACGTCAGCGGCGCCCTTGGCGGTCGGCACGCCCTTCGCATAGTCCGCTCCCTTGAGGAACGGCACGAGCAGGGGGTTGTCCTTCTTCCACGTGGCGGCGGCGGACTTGATCGACGGCATCGGACCGAACGCCTTCGAGAACGCGAGCTGGTCGCTCGAGCTCGTCAGCTTCTCGACGAGCTTGAGCGCGGCGGCCTGGTTGGGGCTGTCGGCGGCGATTCCCCAGCAGTTGGTGAACTGCATGGTTCCCTTGCCGGCGGGGCCCGTCGGCAGCTCGGCGATCGTGTACTTGACGTTCGGGTAGTCGTTGGTCATGGCTCCAGTGATCCAGTTGCCCTCGATGGTCATCGCTGCGAGACCCTTGCCGAAGGCCTCACCGCCCCATCCGGCCCCGAGGTCCTTGGCGTATTTGAGGCTGCCGTCGGCGATGAGCGTCTTGACGTAGTCGAGCGCCTTGATGTTGGCGTCGCTGTTCGCCGTGGCCTTGGTGCTGTCGGCGTTCATGAGGTTGCCGCCGGCCTGAGTCATGAACGCGGCGATGCGGGCGTACTCGCCGCCGATGCCGAGACCGACGTGCTGGGGAGTGGTGAGTTTCTTCGCGACGGTGGCGAGGTCATCCCAGGTCTTGGGAATGTCGGCATCGGTGAGGCCGGCCGCCTTCCACATGTCGGTGTTGATCTCGAGGGCGAGGGTCGAGAAGTCCTTCGGGGCGCAATAGAACTTGCCGTCGAAGGTGAACGACTTGACGAGGCTCGGGTAGAAGTCGCTCTTGTTCTTGAGCTGGTCGCCATAGGCGAGCAGCGACCCGTTCGAGGCGTATCCCGCGAGGGCGTCGGTCGAGAGGTAGAAGACATCGGCCGGCTTGCCGGCTGAGAAGCCCTGGGCGAGCTGCTGGTTGAGGTCGCTCGCCACGGAGACGGTCGCCTTCGTGCCGGAGGACTTCGTCCAGTCGGCTACCGCGCTGTTCACGGCCTTCGTCTCGGCGTCGCCACTCGAGCCGATGAGCACGGTGAGTGCCTTCTTGGACGAGGTGAGTCCACCGGTGCCCGAAGTGCTCGAGCCACTGCTGAAGCCAGACCCACACGCGCTCAGCGTGAGGGCACCGGCCGCAGCCAAGGCGCCGACTACCAGCCAGCGTGTTGTGCGTCGTTGCATGTGTTTCTCCTTGGTTGGGTGTTGCGAGGGCGTCAGAGAAGTCGAAGGGGCGCGCCGCGGCCGGGTCGGTCGCGGCGCGAACCGGATGGGGGCAGTGTGCGCGAGAGACCGGCGGTCACAGTGCCCTCCTTTGGGATTGGATCGTTCAAACTTTGCGGTGAAGCACCGCAATTTGATCGATCAAACAGCAGTATGACGATATAGCCGCCCGCGAGGGGTGTCAACCCGATCACGGTAGCGATTCGGTGACATTCGGTGCGCGGCGCGCGCGATGACTCTGTGCGTGCGGGAGGTCGAAAGGCCAGTTCACGGCGCGGACCGCGATAGCGTACCGTTACTGCTTGATCGATCAAGAGCGAGGAGGCGGCCGTGTCCCAACTGCCCACCGTGGTCGATGTGGGCCGCGTCGCTGGGGTGTCCCGGCAGACCGTCTCCAACGTGCTCAATTCGCCTGGGCTTGTCAAGCCGGCCACCCGCGAACGGGTCGAGGCGGCGATCGCGCAACTCGGCTACCGCCCGCACGCCTCGGCGAGAAGGCTGCGCACCCAGAAGAGCTCCACCCTGGGCATCCGGCTCGACCCGATGCAGAACGGCATCTCCGGTGCGGTGCTCGACAGGTTCCTGCACGCGCTCACCGAGAAGGCCGACCAGCGTGGCCTCAGGGTGATGCTCTTCACGGCTCTCGACCCGGAGGACGAGATCCGCCAGTTCAAGCGGCTCCGCGACGGGGCCGACGTCGACGCGTTCGTGCTCACCGCCACCTTTCACGGGGATCCCCGCACCGAGTGGCTCATCGAGAACAACGTGCCGTTCGTCACCTTCGGCAGGCCCTGGGGCATCGACGACATGAACGACCCGAGGCACCTCTGGGTGGATGTGGACGGCTGGAGCGGCCTGCACGAGGCGACCGGCCACCTTCTCGGCGAGGGAAGGCTGCGAATCGCCTATCTCGGCTGGCCGCGGCCCTCCGGCACCGGCGATGATCGACGGCGGGGCTGGCGGGACGCCATGGAGTCCGACGGCCGGCTCAGTGCCGCCGAACTCGACGCCCTCGACCTCAGCACGGTGGATGGCGTCGCCCAGGGCCGGGAGGCTCTGCAGGCGCTCCTCGACTCCGGTACGCCGGTCGATGCCGTGGTGTGCGCGAGCGACTCGCTCGCCCTCGGCGCGCTGTTGGCCGTGGGGGCGGACATCCCGGTGATCGGCTACGACAACACCCCCGTCGCGGAGGCCGTCGGCCTCTCCAGCGTGGAGCAGCCGCTCGACGAGGTGGCAGCGGGGGCGCTGGAGCTGCTGCTCGGGCCGACCGGCGGCGAGATCGTCGGCTGGTCGTCGTCGTCCACCGACCCGCGGCACCGGCTCGTCACACCGCACCTCGTGATGCGCGAGCGCTCGGCCATCACGGGCGTGCGCTGAAGACGGACCGGGCTACTGGCGCACGGAGTTCTTGGCCGGGGTCGGCTTCTTGACCAGCGGGGCCGCAGGCGGAAGTGGCTTGCGCATCACCGGTCGACGAGGTTCGCCACGGCGGTCCTGGCCGGGAAGCGGCCGGTATGGGCGCCCGTAGAGCGCCTTCGACGAGTCGAGCAGCCACGGAACCAGGGCGATCGTCACGCCATGACAGAGCATGAGCTTCTGACGGATGCGGCGGGCCTTGTGGTTGTGCAGCAGGTTCTCCCACCAGTGGCCCACGATGTACTGGGGTGTGTAGACCGTGACGACCTCGGAGCCGTACTCCGCCCGCCGCGCCTTGATGTACTTGATCAGGGGCATGCTGATGTCGCGGTACGGCGACGACACTATGCGCAGCGGCACCTTGATGTTCATCTCGTCCCACTGCTTGGAGAGCAGTTCCGACGCGGCATCGTCGATGCTCACGTGGATCGCCTCGATGCTCTCGTGCCGGGCGGCGATGGCGTAGTCGAGCGCCTTCAGGGTGGGCTTCTGCATCTTTCCGACGAGCACGATCGCGTGGTCGCCCGACGCGCCGAAGGTCGTGGTCGGGTCGACCTCGATGTCCCGCGCCACCTTCGCGTAGTACCGGTTGATGCGCAGCATCAGGTAGAACAGCACCGGCATGATCGCGAACACCAGCCACGCGCCGTGGGTGAATTTGGTGATGGTCACCACGATGAGCACGATGCCGGTGAAGAGGGCGCCGGTCGCATTGATGGCCCGGCTGCGGTACACCTGGCCGCGGTTGGCGCAACCCTCGCGCAGCATCTTGGTCCAGTGCACGACCATGCCGGTCTGGCCGAGGGTGAAGGAGACGAAGACGCCGATGATGTACAGCTGGATGAGCTGGGTGAGGTTGGCGCGATAGATCAGCAGGAGCAGGATGGCGGCGGCGCTCAGCACGAGGACACCGTTGGAGTAGACGAGCCGGTCGCCTCGGGTCTGCAGGGACTTGGGCGCGTACGAGTCTCGGGCGAGTACCGATCCGAGCAGGGGGAACCCGTTGAACGCCGTGTTGGCCGCGAGCAGCAGCACCAGGGCGGTCGTGCCCTGCACCACGTAGAACATGAAATAACCGGCGCCCGGGAACACCGCGGCCGCGATCTGCGAGATCACGCTCGCCTGAGGCGCGGTCGTGCAGTCCTTGAACCCCTGCAGGTCGCAGGCGGTCTCGGCGTAGTGCACCCGGCTGATCAGGGCGAGCGCCATGATGCCCACGAAGAGCACGATCGCGATGGAACCCATGAGCACGAGCGTGCGCTGCGCGTTCTTGATCTTGGGGCGGCGGAATGCCTGCACGCCGTTGGCGACCGCCTCCACGCCGGTGAGCGCGCTACAGCCGCTGGCGAAGGCTCGCAGCAGCAGCAGGATGAAGGCGATCTGGCTGAGGCTCTGCGGCGACTTCACGGTGAAGGCGGAGGAGGCGGCGATGGGAGTGTCGCCGAGCGCCGCGCGTACGAGCCCGGTCACGATCATGACCCCGACGCTCGCGATGAAGAGGTAGGTGGGCAGCGCGAAGGCCTTGCTTGACTCGGCCACACCGCGCAGGTTGATCGCGGCGAGAAGAATGACGAAGGCGACGGCGATCTCCACTCGCCAGGTGTTGAGCACGGGGAACGCGGAGATGATGTTGTCCACGCCGGATGCCACCGACACGGTCACGGTGAGGATGTAGTCCACGAGGAGCGCGGAGGCCACCACGAGGCCGGCCTTCTCGCCGAGGTTGCGGTGCGCCACCTCGTAGTCCCCGCCGCCCGAGGGGTACGCCTTGATGAGCTGGCGGTAGGACGACACGACCACGATGAGCAGCAGCACCACTGCGGCGGCCACCCAGGGGGCGAAGCTCAGGAAGGCGAGGCCGCCGAGGGTGAGGATGAGGAGGAGCTCCTGCGGCGCGTAGGCCACGGAGGAAAGGGCGTCGCTGGCAAAAATAGGCAGCGCCAAATGCTTCGGGAGGAGCTGGCCTTCGAGTTTCTCAGACGCCAGCGGTTCGCCGATCAGCCACCTCTTCGGCGACCGAACTTCGCTAGTCACGAGGAGCGACACTACACCCCTTCCCTGCAGTGTCAATAATTCGTAAGGCTCGGGCCCGCGACCCCGGGATCACGGGCCTCGACGCCTGCGGGGCCGTAAGGATTCCGTGAGGATCCTCGCGGCCCGCCCTGCGCGTTCAGCCGGCCAGCAGGTCGGCCCGCACGCCGTCGAGCCGCTCCTTGAGCCGCGCGACCATCTCCGCGGGGATCTCGCCGTCCGCGGCGAGTCGACGAAGGTCGACGCGCACCTGGTGGCGAAACTCGTTGAGCACCATCTCGGCCTCGTGCAGCTGCGTGCTCGTGGTGGAGCGCTGGGTGTCCACGCGAACGGTGCGCCCGAAGTCCCTCGCGTCATCCCTCGCCTCGCGTGCCGCGGCGGCGAGATCGGCCCGCAGCGTCTTCATCGCGCCGTTCACCGAGGCCCGGACCTCGTCGGCGAGGCGGCGAACCGAGTCGGTCACGTCACTCTCGATCCCGTCGAGCTCGCCCTGTCGCGCCTCGAGTTCGGCGCGGCCGGCATCCGTGATCGCGTAGACGGTCTTGCGACCGTCGCTCGATTTGGTGACGAGTCCCTCGTCCTCGAGCTTCGCCAGTCGAGGGTAGATGGTGCCGGCGCTCGGCACGTATGTCCCACCGAACCGGTCGCCGAGGGCCTGGATGAGTTCGTAGCCGTGCATGGGCTGCGTCGCGAGGATGCTGAGCAGGTACAGCCTCAGGTGTCCGTGCGCGAAGACCGGAGGAGTCATGCGGTCACCGCGTGCAGCACCGAGACGTCACCGCTCACCGTGTTGGCCTTGAAGTCGAGCCAGCTCTTCTCCAGAACACCGTACTTGCCGGTGTAGCTTCCGCGAACCCCGGTGATGGACGCGTCGTCGAGCTGCAGCTTGCCGCTGACCGTGTTGATCCGGTACTGCGCGGCGACGCCGGCCTCCAGCCTGGTCGTCACGTTGCCGCTGACGGTGTTGATGCGCACCTCATCCGGGATCCCGGCGATGTCGAGGAAGACGTTCCCCGACACGCCTTCACAGGTGAAGCGCGAGATCTCGCCCGTCGCAGTGACGTCGCCGCTCACGGTGTGGGCGGCGATCTTGCCGGTGTGATTGCGCACCGCCAGCTCGCCGCTCACGGCGTTGAGCTCGAGATCTCCGCGGTGGTTGTCCACCACGACCTCGCCGGAGATCGTGCTGATGCGTGCGTCGGCGGTGAGGCCGCTGATGAGCGCGCTCGCCGACACGACGCCGAACTTGAGCGCGGCATCCCGGGGGACCATGATGCTCACGTCCGCGCTCGCGGATCCCCTGAACGACTTGAACACGTCGATGAAGTTGTCCCAGCTGAGCTGGGGGTGGTCGATCTCGAGGGTGTCCCCGTCGATCGAAACCTTGAGCGCCTTGCCGCGCACCGAGTGCACCTCCACCCGCGCGCCCGGCTCGTCGTGTCCGACGATGTTCACCTGACCGGCGATGAGGGCGACCTTGAGATTGCGGACGAGTTCGATGTCGATGACCTTCTCGCCGTCGACGAGCCACTTTTCCAGAGCCATTGTCGTGCCTTTCGTTGGCGGATGCCGCGCATCCGAATCGAGATATATCGCGTGTGCGTAAACTCAAGATATATCGCGTCTTGGCGGAGCGCAAGCCCCTCGTTTGACGCGGCTCGGGCCGGGCCCCGCGCAGTCGCCGCCCCGGGCCGGGGACGCACCCGCCCGCCTCGCGGCGGGGAAACCGCACGGCGGAGGGGGTCCCGCCTCCCTCCGCGAGTGCGTTTCCCCGCCGCCGGGCCGCGCGACTCCGTCCGCGAGGTGGGACTCCCTCCGCGAGGCGCGGCTCCCCGCGAACTCGACGGGCGCCGCACTGCGGGCGGAGCAATCCCACCCTTGACATTGACGCGGCGTCAACGTTTAGCGTGGAGCACACGAGGGACGGAGGCGGCGTGGAGAGATCCATCCAGGACATCGCGAGGCTGTCGGGAGCGACATCCCGCACGCTGCGGCACTACGGCGACATCGGCCTGCTCGAGCCGAGCCGCATCGGCGTCAACGGCTACCGCTATTACGACGACGATGCCCTCGTGAGGCTGCAGCGCATCCTGCTGCTGCGAGAGCTCGGCCTCGGACTGCCGGCGATCGCCGACCTGCTCGCGGGCGACCGAGAACAGGCGGATGCGCTCGAGAGACACCTGCGCTGGCTCCGGCTGGAGAAGGACAGGCTCGACCGGCAGATCGGCTCGGTGGAGGCCACGATTCGACGAATGAGGGGAGGTGAAGAACTCATGGCAGAGGAAATGTTCGACGGCTTCGACCACACGCAGTACAGGCAAGAGGTCGAGGAACGTTGGGGCACGGAGGCGTACGCGAGTGGTGACCGCTGGTGGCGGTCGCTCACGGCGGCCGAGAAGGCGAAGTTCCGTGAGGACCAGAAGTCGGTGCAGGCGGATTACCTGGCGGCTATCGCCGCCGGCGCCAGCGTCGAGAGCGAGGAGGTCCTGGCGATCACGCGGCGCCACTACGACTGGCTGGTCGTCGGCTGGCAGGGCAGGCGCCCGACGCCGGAGCAGTTCGTGGGGATGGGCGACTTGTACGTCGCCGACGAACGATTCGGCGCGAAGTACGGCGGCCTGGAGGGCGCGACCTTCGTGCGAAACGCGATGGCGGCGTTCGCCGAGCGCAACCTCTAAGGATTGCTGAGGAGGGCCCGATCGGCACGCCGCTCAGTAGCGGGCCAGCGTGGGGACCTGCCGATAGCCATCGCGACGCACGACCTCGACGGTGGCGAGGCATCCCCAGAGCGCCAGCGCGGCGAGGGAGACGAGGGCGATCACAGTGGTTCTCCAATCTGAACGGGGGAGGGCTGAACGGGGGAGGGGGCGGCCGTCGGGACGGGCGCGGTGGGCACCCGCAGGAGCGGGATCGTCACGTTGACCATCGGGCCGATCAGGAGGGCGAAGGCCACGGTGCCGATGCCGACGTTGCCGCCCAGCAGCCAGCCGATGCCGAGCACCACCATCTCGATCGAGGTGCGCACGATCCAGAGGCGCCAGCCCCAGCGGCGGTGGATGCCGGTCATGAGGCCGTCGCGGGGTCCCGGCCCGAACCGGGCGCCGATGTAGAGGCCCGTGGCCACGGCGAGCAGCGCGAGCCCACCGGCGAAGAGCAGCACCTGCTGCCACAGCACATGCTGGGCAGGAAGGACGGCAAGTCCGACCTCGGCGCTCGGCCCGATCAGGAGCACGTTGAGCAGCGTGCCGATGCCCGGCTTCTGCCGAATCGGGATCCAGAGCAGCAGCACGACGACCCCGATGATGTTGGTCACCCAGCCGAACGCGATTCCGGTCTGCAGCGAGACACCCTGCGACAGCACGTCCCACGGCGACACCCCGATCCCGGCGCGCACCATCATGGCGATGGCGAAGCCGTAGAGGGAGAGGCCGACCAGGAGCTGGGCGATCCGACGCGAGAGGACGAGAACAGGAGGCATGGTTGTATCCAATTACTCGATTGGCCTTATCGCAAGATGCCAATCGTCGTAGAGTGGCCTTATGTCTTCGATCTCAGCCCGCGCATTGGCCTCCGTGCTGAGCGGATGGCGGGAAGCCACCGCCGCCCCGGCCTACAGCGCGCTCGCCGGCCGCGTGCGGCTTCTCATCCTCGACGGACGCGTACCCCTCGGCACCCGCATCCCGGCCGAGCGGGATCTCGCCGCGCAGCTCGGAGTGAGCCGCACCACCGTCACCGCGGCCTATGCCGAGCTGAGGGACGCCGGCTATCTCGACAGCGTGCGGGGATCCGGGAGCGTGGCCCGGCTGCCCGCCCGTGCCCCGGTGTCGATCGAGAACGTGCACAGCGGCTACCTCGACTTCAGCAAGGCGTCACTTCCCGCCATCCCGCTGCTTGCCGACGCGGCCAGACGGGCGGCGGAGGCCCTGCCCGCCTACCTCGGTGACTCGGGGTTCGACCCGATCGGCCTGCCGGTGCTGCGGACGGCCATAGCCGACCGGTACACGGCGCGCGGCCTGCCGACCGAGCCGGAGGAGGTCATGGTCACCATCGGCGCCCAGCACGCGATCGCGCTGCTGGCGAGAACGCTGCTCGGGCGCGGCGACGGCGCCCTCGTCGAGTCGCCGAGCTACCCCCACGCCTACGAGGCCCTCCGCCTCACCGGGGCGCGACTCGTACCGGTGAGCGTCACGACCGACGACGGATGGGACGAGCCGGCCATCGAGCAGGCCCTCCAGCGGGCGAGCCCGGCGATGGGCTACGTCATGCCCGACTTCCACAACCCGACCGGGCGCACGATGTCGCCCGAGCTGCGGGAACGGATGCTCGCCATCGCCGCGAAGCAGGGAACGACGATCGTCGCCGACGAGACCACGGCGGAACTGGCGATCGACGAGTCGGCAGCGACGCTTCCGCTCGCGGCCTACGGGCCGGCGGTGCTCATCGGCTCGGTCGGCAAGACCGTGTGGGGCGGGGTGCGCATCGGTTGGATCCGGGCCGAACGCCAGCTCATCCAGAAGCTCACCAGGGCACGCAGCGCCGGGGACCTCGGCACCCCGATCCTCGAGCAGTTGATCGTGGCCGACCTCCTCGACGACTTCCCGCCGGTGCTCGACGCGCGCCGGGCCCAGCTGAGGCGGGGCAGGGATCACCTGGAGTCAGAGCTGCGCCGGGCGTTCCCCGAGTGGCGGGTGCCGCACGTTGCGGGCGGGATGACGGCCTGGATAAATCTCGGAGCGCCGGTGAGTTCGCAGCTCACCCTCGCCGCCCGCAATGAGGGGCTCCTGCTCGCGGCCGGGCCGCGGTTCGGCATCGACGGCGCGTTCGAGCGGTTCCTGCGCATCCCGTTCGGGCACCCGACCGAGGAGATCGATCGTGCGGTGTCCGCCCTCGAGACGGCCTGGGGTTCGCTCGCTCGCGGGCCGATGCTCGACTCCAGCTATCTCGCCGAGGTCGTCTGACCCAACTACTCCCGCGAGAGTATGCGAGCAGGCACCGGGCACTGAGATAATTTCGAGGGAGGCACGCCAGCAGCGCGCCTTCTCCGGCGCCACTCGCGGCGTCACACCGCAGCGTCCAGGGAGAACCCCGTGCACCTCTTGTCCGTCTTCAGCCTGCGCAACCGGGCGCTCATCGCCCTGATCACGGTGGTCGTCGCAATCTTCGGCGGCCTCGCGCTGGCGTCGCTCAAACAGGAGCTCATCCCCTCGCTCACCCTCCCGTCCGTGTACATCGTCACGTCCTACCCGGGCGCCTCGCCCGACGTAGTGAACACCGATGTGAGCACGCCGATCGAGAGCGCCCTCCAGGGCCTGGAGAACCTGGACTCGACCACGGCCACCTCCAATACCGCCGCGTCGACCGTCACCGCCTCCTTCGCCTTCGGAACCAACATCGCCACGTCGGAGCAGAAGGTGCAGCTCGCCCTCGATCGGATCAAATCGATCCTGCCCGCCAGCGTCACGCCCCAGGTGATCACCTTCAGCCTGAGCGACTTCCCCGTGATCCAGCTCGCCGTCACGAGCGACATGGATCAGAACACCCTCGCCTCGAAGCTGTCGGCACTGACGGTGACGAACCTCAAGCAGCTCGACGGGGTGAGCGACGTCAGCCTCCTCGGCGCGGCATCCCAGCGCGTGGCAATCACCCCGGATGCCGACAAACTCGCCGCCGACGGCCTCAGCATCCAGTCCATCAAGGCCGCACTCGCCGCCAACGGCACCTTGCTCGCGAGCGGATCCATCACCGAGAACGACAAGACGCTCACCGTGCAGTCCGGGTCGCGCATCACCACGACCGACGAGATCGCGGCGCTGCCCTTGCTCGGTGCCCGCGCGGCCGTCGCGCCCACGATCGGCGATCTCGCCACCGTCGCCATCGTGAATGACCCGACCACCGGCTTCTCGAGCGTCAACGGCAAGCCGGCCGTCACCCTCAACGTCACGAAGTCCGCCGCGGGCAACACGGTCACCGTGTCGAACCTGGTGCGCAGCAACATCCCGACGCTCGAGAAGCAGCTCGGCAGCAACACGAAGTTCGTGGTCGTCGCCGACCAGGCGCCGTCCATCACCCAGTCGATCGACAGCCTCGCGCAGGAGGGGCTGCTCGGCCTCGTCTTCGCGGTGGTCATCATCCTCGTCTTCCTGTTCTCCATCAGGTCGACGCTCGTGACAGCCATCTCGATTCCGGTCTCGGTACTGATCACCTTCATCGGCATGCAGGCCTCGGGCTACACGCTGAACGTCATCACGCTCGCGGCCCTCACGATCGCCATCGGTCGGGTGGTCGACGACTCCATCGTCGTGATCGAGAACATCAAGCGCCACATCGGCCTCGGGGAGGAGAAGCTACCGGCCATCCTCACGGCAGTGCGGGAGGTCGCGACCGCGGTGACCGCCTCCACCATCACCACCGTCGCCGTCTTCCTGCCGATCGCCCTCGTCGGCGGAATCACGGGGGAGCTGTTCCGCCCGTTCGCCCTCACGGTGACGATGGCCCTCGGCGCCTCGCTGTTCGTGGCTCTCACCATCGTCCCTGTGCTCGCCTACTGGTTCCTCGGCAACAAGAAGACGGCGCACAAGCATGCCGGCAGCCCGGCGGTCGCCTCGGCCGCGGCCGACGAGCTCGAACACCCCACCCGGCTCCAGCGCGCCTACCTCCCGGTGATTCGCTGGACGCTCAAGTTCCCGGCGATCGTCCTCGTCGGCGCCCTCCTCCTGCTCGCCGGCAGCGGGTTCGTCGCCAGCGGCCTCAAGACCAACTTCATCGGCAATAGCGGCCAGAACACCCTCACCGTGACCCAGACCCTCCCGCTCGGCACCAGCCTCGACGCGCAGGTCGTCGCCTCGAAGAAGGTCGAGACGGCGCTGCAGGATGTCAAGGGCGTCAAGACCGTGCTGCTCACGATCGGATCGGGCGGCAGTTCCCTCCGCGCCGCCTTCGCCGGGGGCGGGTCGAGCACCTTCTCGCTGACGACGGACCCGAACGCCGACCAGGCGAAGCTGCAGGCCGCGGTGACGGCCGAGTTGAAGACGATCAAGGGACAGGGCGAGCTCGCGGTCGCCACCGCCCAGGGCGGGTTCGGCTCATCGGACATCCAGGTGAACATCACGGCGGGCAGCGACGGCGACCTGCGCAAGGCGTCCAGCGCCATCCTGGCGAAGGTCGGGAAGCTCAGCGTCGTGTCGCGAGCCTCGAGCAACCTCTCGGCATCCCTGCCGTACATCGCCGTGCAGATCGACCGCACGAAGGCGGCTGCCGCCGGCCTCACCGATGTGCAGGTCGGGGGAATCGTCACCCAGGCCATGAACCCGAGCGCCACGGGCAGCGTCGTCATCGACGGCAAGACGCTCTCGATCTACGTGAAGAACTCGAGCGCGCCGACCACCGCGGCCGAGCTGTCGGCGTTCTCGATCCCCACGGCGAAGGGCATCGTTCCGCTCTCCGACCTCGCGACGATCGCGACGGTGAACGGCCCGTCGAGCATCACCACGATCAAGGGGCTGCGCAGCGCGACCCTCACGGTGACACCGGCAACAGACAACACGGGCAGCGCCTCGGCCACCGTTTCGGCGGCCGTCGCCAAGGTGACGCTCCCCGCGAGCGCCACGGCCACGCTCGGTGGAGTCACGTCCCAGCAGAGTGACTCTTTCAGCCAGCTCGGACTCGCCCTGCTCGCGGCGATCCTCATCGTGTACGTGGTCATGGTCGCCACCTTCAAGAGCCTGCGCCAGCCGCTGTTGCTGCTCGTGTCCGTGCCGTTCGCGGCGACCGGGGCGATCGCGTTGCAGGTCGTGTCCGGCATCCCGCTCGGCGTGGCGTCCCTCATCGGGGTGCTCATGCTCATCGGGATCGTCGTGACGAACGCCATCGTTCTCGTCGACCTCATCAACCAGTACCGCACCCGCGGCATGAAGGTTGGGGAGGCGATCATCCATGGTGCCTCCCGGCGTCTGCGCCCGATCCTCATGACCGCGCTCGCGACGATCTTCGCGCTGCTGCCCCTCGGCATCGGGCTCACCGGTCATGGCGGATTCATCTCGCAGCCCCTCGCCATCGTGGTGATCGGCGGCCTCGTGTCCTCGACCCTGCTGACTCTCGTGGTGCTGCCGGTGCTCTACTATCTCGTCGAGGGCGCGAAGGAACGACGCAACGACCGGCGTGCGGCAAAGGAGACGGCCGTCGCGAAGCCCGCTGCGGAGGTTGGCTAGGATCGCGGGATGGCCACTCCCGACTTCGTCCTCGCGCTCCGCGAGAAGATCGGACACGCGCCGCTCTGGCTCTCCGGCGTGACCGCGGTCGTCGTTCGCGGCGACGAGGTGCTCCTCGTTCGTCGAGCGGACACGGGTGCCTGGACTCCGGTGACCGGGATCATCGACCCGGGCGAGGAGCCGGCGGTGGCGGCCGAGCGCGAGGTGCTCGAGGAGGCGGACATCGTCTCCCGCGTTGACGTGCTCGCCTGGGTGAAGGCGCTGCCGCCGATCCGTTACCCCAACGGGGACGAATCGCAGTACCTCGACCTGGTATTCCGCTGCGGTTATCTTTCCGGCGAGCCGCATCCCGCCGATGGCGAGAACACCGCAGCGGCCTGGTTCGCCCTCGACGCCCTGCCGGACATGTCGGCGGAGATGATGGACCGCATCCGCGTCGCGGTGGATGCCAACGGGTCGACACGGTTCGAGCGTTGAGCCCGCTTCAGCCGAGTGTCTTCGCCATGCACACGCTGAAGTCGTCGCCCACATACTGTCCGAAGGCGGGGATGCGGCGGTAGCCGTGCTTCTCGTAGAGCGCGATCGCCTCGGGCTGCAGCGGCCCGGTCTCGAGCTGGAGCGTGGCTATCGAATGGCCACGCGCGACCCCTTCGAGCGTCGTGAGGATGCCGCTCGCTATCCCGCGACCCCGGGCATCCGACCTCACGAACATGCGCTTGAGCTCGGCGGAGCCGTCGCCGCGCTCGACGAGGGCGCCGACGCCGACCGCATCGTCGCCCGAGCGGGCGACGACGACAGTGACCCCGGGCGCGGTCAGTTCACTCACGTCGAGCAGGTAGCAACTGTCGGCGGGGTAGAGGGAGAAGGCGAACTCGTCGCTCAGCCGGAGGAGTTCGGTGACGCCGGGCGCGGTCGCCGGCTCGATGGAGAAAGTCATGATCAGCCAAGCCTGACTCATCCGTCGAGCTTCGTGTGCAGAAACGTCGCGATGCGCGATCGCCTCCGCGAGCGCGCGGGCCGCACGGAAAACGCGATTCATGATTCCGGCCAATTTAGTGCGGATTTTCCGGTCTTCCGGTAACGTAGACAGGTCGGCTCTAGACATCGCGAAATCTTGCGAATGGGTTTGTAAGTCTTTCGGGCCGGTTTCCCCACCTTTAACTACTCCTTTTTGGTGCGGGGAAAATCACGTATGTGAACGGTCCTGGCCAAAGACTGCCCGGGTTCCTGCAGAAGCGCTGCTTGTTGGTTGCGCGCTGCCATGCAACTTAATACAACCCGGAAAGAACCATGCCTAATTTCGATAAGAAGTCCGACTCTGGCCGTCCAGCCAAGAAGTACAACTCCACCGGAGCCTCCAAGCCCGGCAGCCGCAGCGAGGGTCACCGAGGCTTCCACGCCGACGCCGCCCCGGCGAAGAAGCGCTGGAACGCGGATGAGCGTGCCTCGCGCACCGGCGACCGCCCGGCCTCGAACGACCGTCGTCCCAACTGGACGCCGACCAACGACCGCCCGGCCTCGAACGACCGCCCGTCCTATGGCGATCGCGCCCAGCGTACGGAGCGTCCGTCCTACGGGGACCGCCCGCAGCGTACGGAGCGTCCGTCCTATGGGGACCGCCCGCAGCGTACCGAGCGTCCGTCCTATGGCGACCGCCCGCAGCGTACGGAGCGTCCGTCCTACGGGGCGCGCACCGAGCGTCCGGCGTACAACGACCGTCCGGCGCGCACGTCGAGCGAGCGTCCCTCCTACAACGATCGTCCGGCCCGCACCGAACGTCCGGCTTACAACGATCGTCCGGCGCGCACGGAGCGCCCGGCGTACAACGACCGCCCGGCGCGCACGTCGAGCGAGCGTCCCTCCTACAACGACCGTCCGGCGCGCACGGAGCGTCCGGCCTACAACGATCGTCCGGCGCGCACGTCGAGCGAGCGTCCCTCCTACAACGACCGTCCGGCACGCACGGAGCGCCCGGCGTACAACGACCGTCCGGCGCGCACGTCGAGCGAGCGTCCCTCCTACAACGACCGTCCGGCACGCACCGAGCGCCCGACCTACAGCGACCGCCCGCAGCGGTCGGACGATCGCGCGCCCCGCCGCGAGAGCGACTACTACCCGGCCAAGCGCGAGTTCGGAAACGACTCGCAGCGCACCGGCCACTCGGCGGGCTTCCAGCCTCACGAGGATGTCGTGCTCGAGCGCCTCGAAGCGAAGGTGATCACCGCGGGCGACGCCAGCGGCAAGACCTGGGCCGACCTCGGCATCGGCGACAACATGACCCGCCAGCTCATCGCGATGGGCGCCGAGACGCCCTTCCCGATCCAGGCGGCCACCATTCCCGACGTTCTCGCCGGCAAGGATGTCCTCGGCCGCGGCAAGACCGGCTCCGGCAAGACCATCGCGTTCGGTGCACCGCTCGTCGAGCGCCTCATGGAGAACATGGGCGGCGCCGGACGCAAGCCGGGCCGCAAGCCCCGCGCGCTCATCCTCGCTCCCACCCGCGAACTCGCCATGCAGATCGACCGCACCGTGCAGCCCATCGCACGCAGTGTGGGGCTCTTCACCACCACGATCGTCGGTGGCGTGCCGCAGTTCAAGCAGGTCTCCACGCTGCAGCGCGGTGTCGACATCGTCATCGCGACCCCGGGCCGCGTCGAGGACCTCATCGAGCAGGGCCGTCTTGACCTCAGCGAGGTCTTCGTGACCGTGCTCGACGAGGCCGACCACATGTGCGACCTGGGCTTCCTCGAGCCGGTGCAGCGCATCCTCGAGTCCACGAAGAAGGGCGGCCAGAAGCTGCTCTTCTCCGCGACCCTCGACAAGGGCGTTGCCACGCTCGTCAAGCAGTTCCTCAAGGACCCGTCGGTGCACGAGGTTGCGGGCGAAGACCAGGCGTCGTCGACGATCGATCACAAGGTGCTGCTCATCGAGCAGCGCGACAAGACCCGCATCATCGAGGAGCTCGCCGGTGGCGAGGGCAAGACGCTGATCTTCGCGCGCACTCGGGCGTTCGCTGAGCAGCTCGCCGACCAGCTCGAGGACGCCGGAATCCCGGCCACCTCGTTGCACGGCGACCTCAACCAGTCCCGTCGCACGCGCAACCTCCAGCTGCTCACCAGCGGCCGGGTCAACGTGCTCGTGGCCACGGATGTCGCGGCCCGCGGCATCCACGTGGACGACATCAGCCTGGTGATCCAGGCCGATGCGCCCGACGAGTACAAGACCTACCTGCACCGCTCGGGTCGCACCGGCCGCGCCGGCAAGGTCGGCACCGTCGTGACGCTCATCTCCAAGGCGCGTCGTCGTCGCATGGACGAGCTCCTCGGCCGCGCCGAGATCAAGGCGTCCGTGGAGATGGCGGCGCCCGGCGACCGCGTCATCGGAGAACTCGCGGCCCTGTAGTCAGCAGCACTCTCGAACGAAGGGCGCTCATCCTTGCGGATGGGCGCCCTTTGTCGTTCCTCCCTCCCTCGATTCACGTTTCTCCGGAGGTTTCGCGTCCGCACCGCCCATCGAGGCCGATTCCGGTCCGAATCCGGGGCAACCTCCGGAGAAACGCGGGTGCCGGAGGGTGGCGGGCGGGGCCGTAAAGTTGGAGGATGCTGATCCGACCGTTTGCCGAACCAGACACCGACGTCGTCGTGGCCCTGTGGGAGCGCTGCGGGCTCGTTCGACCGTGGAACGACCCGCGCGCCGACATCGCGCGCAAACTCACCGAGCAGCCGGAACTGTTCCTGGTGGGCGAGGTCGTCGAAATGGGCGAGGCCGGCGACGCGCCGGCCTCGATCGCGGCGACGGCGATGGCCGGGTTCGACGGCCACCGAGGCTGGGTGCACTACCTCGCGGTCGACCCGCTTCGCCAGCGCCAGGGCCTCGGTCGGGCCATCATGGCCGAGGTGGAGCGCAAGCTCGTGGAGCGCGGATGCCCGAAGCTCAACCTCCAGGTGCGATCCGACAACCTGAAGGTTCTCGGTTTCTATCGCGGACTCGGCTACGGCGAAGACCAGGTGCTCAGCCTCGGCAAGCGCCTCATCCTCGACGAGGGCTGACCGTCCCCAAGCACGAACGGGCGTTTCTCCGGAGGTTCAGCCGGGAAGCCTGCCGCCCAGGCCGATTTGGGACGGAAACGGACCAATTTCGCCAAAAGCTCCGGAGAAACGCGAGAAAACGCGAGAAAGCGACGGAGACACGCGAGGCGAGCGGCGGACGGAGAAACGCGAGTCGAGCAACGAAACGCGAGCCGAGCGGGAATCGGATCGCATTGAGAAGCGCGAGCGCACAGTTGCATCCGGATCCCCTGTTGGACAGCTGGAGCGACGCGAGCGCAGCCTAGAGGCATGGACTATACACACCTCGGCCGCAGCGGCCTGAAAGTCTCCAGACTCTGCCTCGGAACGATGAACTTCGGTCCGCAGACCACGGAGCCCGACTCGTTCAGCATCATGGACTCGGCGCACGAGCACGGAATCAACTTCTTCGACACGGCGAATGTCTACGGCGGCGACCTCGGCAGGGGCATCACCGAAACGATCCTCGGCAACTGGTTCGAGCAGGGCGGCGGTCGACGCGAACGAACCGTGCTCGCCACCAAGCTCTACGGGGACATGACGCCGTGGCCCAACGAGGGCAAGCTCTCGGCTCTCAACATCCGCCGCGCGCTGGATGCCAGCCTCACGCGCCTGAAGACCGACTACATCGACCTCTACCAGTTCCACCATGTGGACCGGGAGACCCCCTGGGACGAAATCTGGCAGGCGATGGAGACGGCCGTCGCCCAGGGGAAGATCCTCTACGCGGGAAGCAGCAACTTCGCCGGCTGGCACATCGCTACGGCCCAGGCGGAGGCGCGCCGACGCAACTTCACCGGACTCGTGAGCGAGCAGTCGATCTACAACCTGCTCAAGCGCGACATCGAGCTCGAGGTGATTCCCTCCGCCATCGGAAACGGCCTCGGCATCATCCCCTGGTCGCCACTGAACGGGGGACTCCTCGGCGGGGTGCTGCGCAAGGAGCAGGAAGGAAAACGCCGCCTCGAGGGGCGCGCGGCCGAGACCCTCGCGACACATCGAGACGCGATCGAGAAGTACGAAGACTTCGCGGCGGAACTCGGACACGAGCCGGGCGACATCGGTCTCGCCTGGCTGCTGCACCAGCCGGCGGTGACGGCTCCGATCATCGGACCCCGCACACAGGGGCAGCTGGATGCCGCGGTGCGCGCCCTCGACGTGACGCTCGATCCCGCAGCGCTCGCCCGCCTCGACGAGATCTTCCCGGGCCGCAAGACCGCCCCGGAAGACTACGCCTGGTGACCCGCCGGCAAGACCCGACAGAAAGAAGAACTGAAACATGAAGACTCGCACAATCGGTGACGTCGAGGTCAGCGCGATCGGCCTCGGCGGCATGCCCATGTCGATCGAGGGGAGACCGGACGAGGCCCGATCGATCGCCACCATCCACGCCGCGCTCGACCTCGGTGTCACGCTCTTCGACACCGCGGATGCGTACCACCTGACCGCGACGGACGTCGGACACAACGAGTCCCTGATCGCCAAGGCGATCGCCTCGTGGGGCGGTGACGCCTCGAAGGTGCTCGTCGCAACCAAGGGCGGCCACCTGCGTCCGGGCGACGGCTCCTGGACCGTGGATGGGCGCCCCGAGTACCTCAAGCGCGCGGCCGAGGCGTCGCTCGCCCGTCTCGGCGGGGACGCGATCGGGCTCTACCAGTTCCACCGCCCGGACCCGGAGGTGGCGTACGAGGATTCGGTCGGCGCGATCCGCGACCTGCTCGACGCCGGAACGATCCGGATGGCCGGGATCTCGAACGCGAACCCACAGCAGATCCGGCTCGCCCAGGAGATCCTCGGCGGGCGGCTCGTGTCGGTGCAGAACCAGTTCTCGCCCGCCTTCCGCAGCAGCGAGCCGGAGCTCGAGCTGTGCGACGAGCTCGGGATCGCGTTCCTGCCCTGGAGTCCCCTCGGCGGAATCAGGTCGGCCGGCTCCCTCGGCGACCGTTTCGCGGCCTTCGGGCGGGTCGCGGCGGACCGCGGGCTCACCCCGCAGGTCGTCTGCCTGGCGTGGGAGCTCGCCAAGTCGCCCCGCGTGATCCCGATCCCCGGGGCATCGCGGCCGGAGAGCATCACCAACTCGGTTCAGGCGGCCGAGGTCACGCTCTCCGCCGAGGAGCTGTCCATGCTCGACGCGGCCTGAATGGGACTCTCGAAGAGCTGATCGAGGAACGCGGTGGCGGCCGGGCTGGGCTCGTCCGCCACCGCGACCGCGACGGTCCACTCCGGCATGTCGTCGGGCAGGGCCACCGAGCACAGCGAGTCCGGCCGCTTCGCCGCGAAGCTCGCGGGCACGATCGCCACGCCGAGGTTGTACTCCACCAGGTCGAGAAGCGGATGCACGTCGTTCACCTCCATCGAGGCGCGGAAGTCGTATCCGGCGGCCGCGAAGGCCCGACGCGACAGAACCTGAGCGCCCCAGCCCTGTTGGAAGCCGATCAGCGGTTCCCGGTGCAGCGACTCGATGTCCACCTCGCCGACGGCGGCGAACGGGTGGTCGGGGTGGCAGAGGACCACGAGCTTCTGCGAGCTCAGCCGCCGCAGCCGCACCCCCTGCGGCACCGGGCCAGTCGCCACGACGAGGGCGACGTCGGTGAGGCCACTCGCCACATTCTCGAGGTGCTCGACGGAGCCGTCGTAGCGCAGCCGCACCTCCACCCCCGGGTTCGCGACCCGGAAACGGCCGAGTTCGGCCGGCAGGTCGATGGCGCCGAGACACGGCTCGGCGCCCACGGTCAATCGCCCACGCACCAGTCCGCGCACCGCCGCGACCGCGTTCTGGGCGGCCGCCGCGCTCGCGAGGGTGCGGATCGAATCCGCGAGTAGCGCCTGGCCGGCGGCGGTGAGTTCCACGCGTCTGGTGCTCCGGACGAACAGCGAGGTTCCCAACTCCGTCTCGAGGGCGCGGATCGACGCGGACAGCCCGGACTGGGAGATCTGCAACAGTTCCGCCGCGCGGGTGAAGTGCCGCTCGTCGGCGACGGTCACGAAGTGTTCGAGTTGGCGAAGTTCCATTCATCGATTCTAGTGATCGTTGTCGACGGGCCGAGAAGCAGAGCAGCTAAGCGAGGGCGAGCAGCGCGGCGGCCACGAGGGCCACGGCGAGGCCCGCCCACTGCACCACGGCGATCCGTTCCTTGAGCACGATGGCGGCGAGGATGATCGTGCCGGCCGGCGCGAGCGCGTTGAGCACGGAGACCACCGACAGGTCGCCGGCACGCAGGGCGAGCAGGAAGAGAAGTGCGGCCGCAGCATCCGTCAGGCCGCAGAGAACTGCGAAGAGAAGCACGGCGCCCCGCGCGCTTTCGGCGGGCAGGCGACGACGCACGGCGCCCGCCAACAGGATCGAGCCCATCACGAGGCCGGTGATGGCGAAGCAGACGACGAGGGGAGCCGGTCCGCTGTCGGCCGGAGACAGGTCGATGACCACCAGGTAGACGCCGATCGCCAGGCCCGATCCGATGGCCATCAGGATGCCTCGCGCGCTCGGCCGCACCGCCCCGGCGCCCGGCACGAGACAGATCAGGATGATCGCCACAAGCCCCACGACGAGACCGGCATCGCCCGCGGGGCTGAGCCTCTCGCCCCGGGCGAAGTCGATGGTGATCGGCACGACGGCGGCGACGAGCGCCAGGATGGGGGAGAGGATGCTCATCGGTCCGATGGCGAGGCAGGCGTAGAGCAGCACGAGCGCCGCGGCTCCCGCGATCCCGGTCAGCGCGCCGGTGATCAGCGCATCCCGACTCCACGTCGTCGGCAGGAGCAGTGAGCCCACTGCCAGCGCGACGAAGCCCACCACGGAGTTGATCGCGGTCACCCGCACCGCACTCACCCGGCGGGCCGCCATCCCCCCGAAGAAGTCGCTCGCGCCGTAGATGATGGCGCCGGCGAGTCCGAGCAGAACGCTCAGCATGGGCTGCCTCCCTTCGATCTCGGCCGCGCTGCAACCACTGTGCCAGTAAGCTCCGACGCGCGCCTCACGCGATGGCGAGCATCGCCGCCGCCACGAGTGCGAGAACGAGACCCACGATCTGCACGGGCGCGATGCGCTCCTTCAGCACGACGGCCGCCAGGATGATCGTGCCAGCCGGATAGAGGGCCGTGAGCACGGACTGCACGGTCAGGTCGCCGATCCGCAAGCCGAGCAGCAGGAGGGCGTTGGCCGTGGCATCAACCGCGCCGCCCGCGATCGCGAGCCAGAGGCCCGGCCGCCAGCCCGCCGCCGGCAGCCGGCCGCCCGCCGAGCGCTCGCGCGGTCGGCTCCGGCTCAGCAGCCCTGCGATCAGCACGACCGAGAACATGATGGAGGCATTCACCGTTCGGTTCACCACCAAGGGCACCAGGCCGGAATCCGCCGGGGTCAGATCGATCACGATCAGGAAGAAACCGATGAGCGCCCCGGAGGCGACGGCCATGCCGAGGGCCTTGAGGGATGGCCGCACGGCGCCCTTCTCCGGGACGAATCCCACCAGGACCACAGCGACAAGGGCGAGCGCGAGCGCGACGTACGCGATCCCGTTCAGCCGTTCGCCGCGCAGAACCCCGGCGAGCGCAGGCACGAGAGCGGACACCACCGCGGTCACGGGCGAGAGGATGCTCATCGGGCCGATCGCGAGGCAGGCGTAGAGCAGCACGATCGCGAGGGAGCCGCTCACCCCCGAGATCGCACCGAGCAGCACCGCCTTGCTCGACCACGTGCCGCCGATGGCCGGCAGCGCCAGGAGCAGCACGGCGAGCCCCGAAAGTCCGCCGACCGCCGTCACGCGAACGGAGCTGATCCGTTTGGAGGCGATACCCCCGATGAAGTCGGCCGAACCGAAGATGAGCGCACCGGCGAGGCCAATGAGAACGGCGAGCATGGGGGCCAATCGACGGGGAGGCTTCCACGCTAGCGGTTAACTGTCGGTGACCATTTCGAGATGACCGGTGGCCTGTGACGCCCGCTCGGGTCACGGTGCAGCTGACCCCCAACCGAAACGGTACGCCCGGTCGTGTCGGCGGTCGCGGGTAGACTCGCCGAGTGAGCTGGAGCGCAGAGATCCCCTGGGATCCGGAGATGGAAGCGCCGCCGGACCCCTACGATGATCCGCCGTTTCCAGATGATTCGCCGGGGCAATTCGCTCCGGATCGCGTCGCTCCGGAGCGCTTTGCGCCGGATCGCTTTCGGGCCCCGGCTCGCGCGACGCCCGTGCAGTACGCGACCCCGGCCGAGGCTCTCCACACGGTGTTCGGCTACGACGCGTTCCGCGGCGACCAGGCGACCATCATCGACCATGTCGTTGCGGGTGGGGACGCACTCGTCCTCATGCCCACCGGCGGCGGCAAGTCGCTCTGCTACCAGATCCCGGCCCTCGTCCGCGAGGGGACCGGCGTGGTCATCTCTCCGCTCATCGCCCTCATGCAAGACCAGGTCGACGCCCTCTCTGCCGTGGGTGTTCGAGCCTCATTCCTCAACTCCACCCAGGATGCGTCCCAGCGGGCCGCCGTCGAGAACGCGTTCATCGCGGGAGAGCTAGACCTGCTCTATCTCGCCCCGGAGCGACTCAAGGTGCCGGCCACGGCCGACCTTCTCGACCGCGGGGTGATCTCGCTCTTCGCGATCGACGAGGCGCACTGCGTGTCCCAGTGGGGCCACGACTTCCGCCCGGACTACCTGCAGCTCTCCGTGCTGCACGAGCGCTGGCCGACCGTTCCGCGCATCGCCCTCACGGCCACGGCCACCGAGCAGACCCACCTCGAGATCCAGAAGCGGCTCCAGCTCTCCGACTCCAGGCACTTCGTGGCGAGCTTCGACCGGCCGAACATCCAGTACCGAATCGCGGGCAAGAACGCTCCCCAGCAGCAGCTGCTCGAGCTCCTGCGCTCCGAGCACCCGGGGGATGCTGGAATCGTCTACTGCCTGTCGCGCGCGTCGGTGGAGAAGACGGCCGAGTTCCTCGTGCAGAACGGCATCCCGGCCCTGCCGTATCACGCGGGTCTCGACACGCGCGTGCGCGCCGCCAATCAGTCCCGCTTCCTGCGCGAGGACGGCATCGTCATGGTGGCGACGATCGCGTTCGGCATGGGCATCGACAAGCCGGACGTGCGCTTCGTCGCCCACCTCGACCTGCCCAAGTCGGTGGAGGGGTACTACCAGGAGACCGGCCGGGCCGGCCGTGACGGGTTGCCGTCGACGGCCTGGCTCGCCTACGGACTTCAGGACGTGGTGCAACAGCGGCGGATGATCGACTCGTCGGAGGGGGACGCCGAGCACCGTCGCCGGTTGAGCGCGCACCTGGATGCGATGCTCGCCCTCTGCGAGACCATCGAGTGCCGCCGGGTGCAGCTTCTCGCCTACTTTGGCGAGACGTCGACGCCGTGCGGCAACTGTGACACCTGCCTCTCGCCGCCCGAGGCCTGGGACGGCACGGTCCCTGCGCAGAAGCTGCTCTCCACGGTGGTGCGGCTGAAGCGGGAACGCAACCAGCGGTTCGGCGCCGGCGCGATCATCGACATCCTCATCGGCAAGTCGACGCCCCGGGTCAGCCAGCACGACCACGCGAGCCTGTCGACCTTCGGCATCGGTGCCGACCTGAGCGAGCCCGAGTGGCGCGGGGTGGTTCGCCAGCTTCTCGCCCAGGGCCTGCTCGCCGTGAACAGCGACGGCTACGGCACACTGCTCGTCACCGAGGCGAGCGCCGACGTGCTCGGTGGTCGGCGGCCCGTGATGCTGAGGCGCGAGCTCGAGCGACCGACGCGCGCGGCCAGAGCGAGGCGCACCGCGGTCGCCGACCTGCCGGTCGGGGCGGCTCCCGTGTTCGATCTGCTGCGCGCCTGGCGATCGGCCGAGGCCAAGGAGCAGGGGGTGCCGGCGTACGTGATCTTCCACGACGCCACCCTGCGCGAGATCGCGACGGGCAAGCCGTCGACCATCGCCGAGCTCGGCACCATGAGCGGCGTCGGCGAGAGCAAGCTCGCCAAGTACGGCGACGCGATTCTCGCCGTTCTGGCCGACGCCTGAGCCGACTCGTCCAACCCGCGCACGCCGCCGGCTTCTGAAAACGCAGGACAATCGCGTCGACAGAGACCGCGACGGCCCGCTATCGGCCGGCCCGGCGCGGATCTCCTGCGTTTTCGGGGGGACGGCTCGCAACGAGCACGCCGTTAGGCTCGAAGCATGCGAAGCTTCTACCCCGAGATCGAGCCATACGAGACCGGGATGCTCGAGGTCGGCGACGGCCAGAGCATCTACTGGGAGGCGTCGGGGAATCCGGATGGCAAGCCGGCGGTCTTCCTGCACGGCGGACCGGGCGGCGAGAGCGGCCCGAATCATCGCCGGCTGTTCGACCCATCGAAGTACCGCATCATCCTGCTCGACCAGCGAGGTTCCGGCCGCAGCCTTCCGCACGCGAGCGACGCTGACGCCGACCTCTCCGCCAACACGACGTGGCATCTCGTGGCGGATCTCGAGACGCTCAGGAGGCATCTCGGCATCGATCGCTGGCTCGTGCTCGGCGGGTCATGGGGCAGCGCGCTCGCGCTCGCCTACGCGGAGACCCACCCGAGTTCGGTGACGGAACTCGTGCTGAGGGGCATCTTCACGCTGAGGGCCAGCGAACTCGACTGGTTCTACGAAGGCGGCGCTGAACAGCTCTTTCCCGACCTCTGGGAGTCGTTTCTCGCCCCGGTTCCGCTCGACGAACGGGGCGGGCTGATCCAGGCATACAGTCGTTTGTTGAACAACCCGGATCCGGCGATTCACGGCCCGGCGGCCGTCGCGTGGTCGACCTGGGAGGCATCCACCATCACCCTCCTGCGTCGACCGGAGGTGATCGAGATCTTCGCCGAACCGCGCTACGCGATCGCGTTCGCCCGAATCGAGAACCACTACTTCGTGAACAAGGGCTGGTTCGACGAGGGACAGCTCATTCGCGACGCCGGCATTCTTCGCGACATTCCCGCGGTCATCGTCCAGGGTCGTTACGACATTTGCACGCCCCCGGTGACGGCCTGGGATCTGCACCGCGCATGGCCCGAGGCCGAGTTCGTGATGGTTCCGGATGCCGGCCACGCCTTCGACGAGCCCGGAATTCTCAGCGCCCTCGTCGAGGCGACCGACCGCTTCGCGGAGGATTGAGAGCCCGCGCCTGACCGGCATTTTTCGTACTCATTTCCGACACGCCGGGTTTTGGTAAATGGCGCCTCATTGGGTGCGCTACGGTCGTAAGGCATTTTGGGACTAGGCGCGTCGGCGCTCGTATGTAAGTATGTCGTCTGTGGGAACCCGAATCTCGCGTTATTTTGGCGTTAAAAACAGACGCAATGCCGTGTTAGTGACCGCCATTGTCACAACACTCGTTTTGGTGTGCTCGACGCTTCTGGCGTTGAACCCCCAGCCCGTCCAAGCCCTCACCCCGTGCGGCACCGGCTCGAACCCGATCGTCTGTGAGAACAGCAAACCAGGCACGGACCCCTCGGTCTGGGACATCAGCGGGGCGGGTGATCCATCGATCCAGGGCTTCTCGTCGGACATCAGCGTCAACGTCGGGTCGTCGATCGACTTCAAGATCAGCACGAGTGCCAAGGCGTACTCGATCACGATCTACCGCACCGGCTACTACGGTGGGCTCGGTGCCCGCCAGATCGCCACGGTCACCCCATCGGCCACGCTGCCGCAGACCCAACCCCAGTGCATCACGGATGCGACCACCGGGCTCTACGACTGCGGCACCTGGAAGGTGTCCGCGTCCTGGGCCGTGCCGAGCACCGCTGTCTCCGGCGTCTACTTCGCCCTTCTGCATCGCAACGACACCGGGGGCGAGAGCCACATCACCTTCGTGGTGCGCGACGTCTCCAGCCACTCCGCCGTGCTGTTCCAGACCTCAGATCCCACCTGGCAGGCCTACAACACCTACGGGGGATCGGACTTCTACCAGGGCGGCGCCGTCGGCCGGGCGTACAAGATCAGCTACAACCGCCCCGTTACGACACGAGGAGACAACTCGGGCCGCGACTTCTACTTCGCCAACGAATACCCCCTGGTGCGCTTCCTGGAGAAGAACGGCTACGACGTCAGCTACTTCAGCGGGGTGGACACCGATCGCTTCGGGGCCAATCTCACTAATCACAAGGTGTTCCTTTCGGTCGGCCACGACGAGTACTGGTCGACTGGCCAGCGGGCAAACGTTGCAGCGGCCAGGGATGCCGGCGTGAACATGCAGTTCCTCTCCGGCAACGAGGCCTACTGGCACACGCGCTACGAGCCATCCGCCGACACGAGTGCGACTCCGTATCGCACCCTCGTCTCGTACAAGGAGACGTGGAGCAACGCGAAGATCGATCCGAGCCCGACCTGGACCGGCACCTGGCGCGACCCGCGGTTCGCCTCACAGGCCAACGGCGCCGGCCTCCCCGAGAATGGACTCACCGGCACCCAATACATGTCGAACTTCAGCGACCTTCCCGTCACCGTCTCTGCGGCGGAGGGAAAGACGCGACTGTGGCGCAACACGAGTCTGACTAGTCTCGCCCCGGGTACGACCCAGGCGCTTGCTGCCCACACGATCGGCTACGAGTCTGACGAGGATGTCGACAACGGATTCCGCCAGTCCGGCCTCATCCGGCTGTCGACGACGACCGGGGCGGTGCCGCAGTACCTCCAGGACTTCGGCAGCACCGTCGTGCCTGGCACGACGACTCATCACGTCACCCTGTACCGCGCGTCGAGCGGCGCGCTCGTCTTCTCCGCCGGCTCGATCCAGTGGACCTGGGGTCTCGATCAGACGCATGACGGCACGGGGGCCGCTGCCGACCCTCGGATGAAGCAGGCCCAGGTCAACCTGCTCGCCGACATGGGCGCGCAGCCCCTGACGCTCGACTCGACCCTGGTCGCCGCCACGGCGAGCTCGGACGTCACTCCCCCCACCGTGACGGTCACCTCTCCGGCAGCCGGCGCTAGCATCGCCAACGGCTCGAACGTCGTTCTCACGGGAACCGCCTCCGATGTCGGCGGCGTGGTCGCCGGAGTCGAAGTCTCCACCGACGGTGGAGTCACCTGGCACCTGGCCACTGGTACCAACTCCTGGTCATACACCTACCTTCAGCACGGCGCCGGCAGCCAGTCGGTGCGGATCCGTGCGGTCGACGACAGCGCCAACTACGCGGCGACACCCACTACGGTCAGCTACACCGTGACCGGACCGTACTCGGTTTTCGGCGCCGAGTTGCCGGCAACCGTCGACTCCGGCGACGCGTCCTCGGTGGAACTCGGACTCAAGTTCAGCCCGTCGGCCGACGGTTTCATCACCGGCGTGCGCTTCTACAAGAGCACGGCCAACACCGGCACCCACTCCGGATCCCTCTGGAACGCGTCCGGCGTGCGTCTGGCGACCGTGACGTTCGCCTCGGAGACCGCGTCGGGATGGCAGACAGCCAACTTCTCGACTCCGGTCGCCGTGTCCGGAGGCCAGACTTACACGGTTTCGTACAGCGCCCCGAAGGGCCACTACTCGGCGGTCTACAACTTCTGGGCCTACCGGGGTTCTGCCCTCGGACCGTTGAATGTTGCCGGTGGCTTCGGCGCTCCGGTCGCCGGCGTCTACGGCAACACCGGATCCTTCCCCACCTCCACCTTTGCTGGTACGAACTACTACGTGGACGCCCTCTACGCGAGCGTCGATACATCGCCACTGTCGGCGTCCAGCCAGTGGCCCACGCCCGGCGCGTCGGGTGTTCCCACGAGCACCACGGTCAGCGCCGTGTTCTCTCGAGCCGTCACCCCAGCCACGATCGTCTTCAAAGTCGTCGACCAGAACGGCGCGGTTGCGGCCGGCGCGGTGGCCTACGACTCCACGAGCCGCACGGCCACGTTCACCCCGGCCTCGGTTCTGAACAGTGGCGTGAAATACACGGTGACCCTGTCGGCATCCGACACCAACGGAGTAGCCCTGACCGTGGGCGGCACGTGGACGTTCACCACCGCGAGCCCGGTCGTCGTCGGCCCGTGCCCGTGCACCCTCTACGACGCCAGCGCGGTGCCCGGCATCCTCCAGGTCGGCGATCCCAATGCCGTGACTCTCGGTGTTCGGTTCAGCACGCTCCAGACCGGTGTCATCAGCGCGGTCAAGTTCTATAAGGGAGTGGGAAACACCGGCAGCCATGTCGGAACTCTCTGGTCGACGGCCGGCACCAAGCTCGCGACCGGCACCTTCACGAACGAGTCGACCTCCGGATGGCAGACGCTCGTCTTCGCAACTCCCGTGCCGGTGACGTCCGCGACCACCTACGTTGCCACCTACCGCACGACCGTCGGCGCGTACTCCGCCACCCTCGGGGCATTCTCCACCTCGGGAATCACCCGTGGTCCGCTGCAGGTGGCGGTGCAGGGCGGCACCTATTCGTACCCTGATGCGTTCCCGACAATCCAGACGTCGACCAGCTACTTGGTGGATGTCGTGTTCAACAACTCGCCGTCGTCCCTCACCGTCGTGAGCCAATCGCCGTCGAGCGGAGCCACCTCGGTGGACCTCGGTGCCTCCATCAGCATTCGGCTCTCCGTGCCGATCGCGACCGGCTACGCGGTGTCCGTGACCAGCTCCGGAACAGCCATCTCCGGCGCGACCAGCCTGTCGACAGACGGCCAGACGATCACCTTCACGCCCAGCGCCCCGCTGCCGAACAACGCTCTCGTCACCGCCAGCGTTTCCGGCATACAGACGACCGACGGGGCAACCCTCGCGACCCAGACCTGGTCGTTCACAACCTTGGATTCCACCACCACGACCGTTTCGACACTATTCGGAACCGAGACTCCGACGGTGGCCGCAGCCGACGACACCTCGTCGGTGGAGCTTGGTGTGTCGTTCACGCCGTCCGTTGCCGGATCGGTCACCGCGATCCGCTTCTACAAGGGCACCGGCAACTCCGGCAGCCACGTCGGGCACCTCTGGTCGTCCACCGGGCAGTTGCTGGCCACGGTGACCTTCGCAAACGAGACGGCAACGGGATGGCAGTCGGCGTCGCTGTCCTCTCCCGTCGCCCTCACCGCCGGCACGATGTACGTGGTCTCCTATCTCGC
This sequence comes from Lacisediminihabitans profunda, assembly GCF_008040105.1. Classification (GTDB taxonomy): domain Bacteria; phylum Actinomycetota; class Actinomycetes; order Actinomycetales; family Microbacteriaceae; genus Lacisediminihabitans; species Lacisediminihabitans profunda. The sequence continues at coordinate 253,925 of NZ_VRMG01000007.1, read as the reverse complement.
TCCCAGCGGGCACTACTCATACACGGGAAACTACTTCTCCGTCCCGAAGACGAGTGGACCGCTGACCGCCGGCGCGACCTCCAACGGGCTGTACCTCTATGGTTCGGCCGGTGGATTCCCGGTGAACACGTTCGGGGCGTCCAACTACTTCGTGGACGTGAGTTTCGCGTCCGGGGCCCCGGCTCCGACGCCGACCCCCACGCCCACCCCGACGCCGACTCCCACCCCGACGCCGACTCCCACCCCGACGCCGACCCCCACACCGACGCCGGTCCCGACGGGAACGTCCCTTTTTGCCGACACCAGCGTCCCGGTGAACGCCGACTGGGCCGACCCGGGTCCGGTGCAGGTAGGCGTCCGCTTCACGTCATCGGTCGCGGGATCGATCGCCGCCATCCGTTTCTATAAGGGCGCGACCAACACGGGGACGCACCAGGTCTACCTCTGGAGCGCCACCGGCACGCAACTCGCGACCGCGACGGCGATGAATGAGACGGCGAGCGGGTGGCAGACCGTGGTGCTGGCGCAGCCCGTGCCCATCACCGCCGGCACCGAATACTGGGCGTCGTATTACGCCCCGGTGGGCCAGTACGCGGTGGATCTCAACGGCCTCTTGACTCCGATCACGAGCGGACCTCTTACCACCGTGGCGAACGGTGGCGCCTATACCTACGGAACGGGACAGCCCAACAACGCCGCTCCGCATAATTTCTGGGTGGATGTGATCCTCACCCAGTAGAACCTGGGTTCGTTCCCGAAAGCGAACTCATGAAGGGGGATGTAATGAACGCGAAATTGCGTGTCGCCGTGGTCGGCGCCGGATATTGGGGCCCGAACCTCGCGCGCAACTTCAGCACCAGCCAGGAATGGAGCCTCGCAGCCATCTGCGACCTCGATCGTGACCGGGCGCAGTCGCTCGCCGACAGGGTCGGCCGCGTGGACGTGCACACGGATCTCGACGAGCTCCTCGCGCGCGACGACATCGACGCGGTGGCAGTGGCCACGCCGGCGCGCACCCACCACCCGGTGGTGCTCGCGGCGCTGCGGGCCGGCAAACACGTGCTCGTGGAGAAGCCGCTCGCCGACAGCCGCGACCGAGCACTGGAAATGGTGCGGGAGGCCGCGTCCCGAGGCCTCATCCTCATGGCCGACCACACCTACTGCTACACGCCGGCCGTGCTGAAGATTCGCCAGCTCATCGCCGAGGGAGCGCTGGGCGACCTGCTCTTCATCGATTCCGTTCGCATCAACCTTGGACTCATCCAGCCCGACGTGGACGTTCTCTGGGATCTCGCCCCGCATGACCTCTCGATCATCGATTTCGTGGTGCCGGGTGGGCTCAGGCCTGCCACCGTCTCTGCCCAGGGCGCGGACCCACTCGGTGCAGGCCGCGCGTGCGTCGGCTACCTCACCTTCCCCCTCCCGAACGGAGCGATCGCCCACGTGCATGTCAACTGGCTCAGCCCCACCAAGATCCGTCGCATGGTCATCGGCGGCACCGTGCGCACCCTGGTCTGGGACGACCTCAACCCGCAACAGCGCTTGAGCGTCTACGACCGTGGAGTCGACCTCGACCAGCAATCAGTGGATGAGGTGGATCGCCGGTCGTCGACGATCTCCTATCGACTGGGCGACACCTGGTCGCCGGCGCTTCCCGAGCACGAGGCGCTCGGCCTCATGGCGACGGAGTTCGCGACGAGCATTTGGGAGAAACGGCCCGCTCGCACAGACGGCGAGGCCGGCCTGCGGGTGCTCTCCGTTCTCGAGGCCGCAACGAGGAGCCTCGAGCACGCCGGCACGATGTGCGGTGTCGAGGCCTACGAATCCCTCGCGGGGGTGTCCCGGTGACCGCGCTGCAGGGGGCGAACGTGCTCGTGACCGGCGGGGCGGGGACCATCGGGTCGACGCTCGTCGACCAGCTCGTCGCCGCGGGCGTCGGCCATGTCGATGTGCTCGACAACTTCGTGCGGGGCCGTGTGGCGAATCTCTCCGAAGCACTCGAATCGGGAATCGTGCGCGTGGTCGACGGGGACATCCGTGACCGGGATCTGGTGCACGACGTGACCCGTGGAAAAGACCTCGTCTTCCACCAGGCAGCGATCCGCATCACCCAGTGCGCCGAGGAGCCCCGGCTTGCGCTCGAGGTGCTTGTCGACGGGACCTTCAACGTGCTGGAGGCGGCGACCGAGCACGGTGTGGACAAACTCATCTCGGCGTCGAGTGCCTCCGTCTACGGCATGGCCGAGCAGTTCCCCACGACCGAGCGTCACCATCACCACAACAACGACACCTTCTACGGTGCGGCCAAGTCCTTCAATGAGGGGATGATCCGCAGTTTCCGCGCCATGAACGACCTGGACTACGTGGCGCTGCGGTACTTCAATGTCTACGGACCCCGCATGGACGTGCACGGCCTCTACACCGAGGTTCTGGTGCGTTGGATGGAGCGCATCGTGGACGGTCAGCCGCCGCTCATCTTCGGTGACGGCAGCCAGACCATGGACTTCGTCTACACGACGGACATCGCGCGCGCGAACATCCTCGCGGCAGCGAGCGATATTCGAGACGGCGTGTACAACATCGCGAGTGGCACAGAGACGAGCCTCCTGCAACTCGCCCAGGCCCTCCTGCGTGCCATGGATTCCGACCTGGCCGTCGAGCACGGCCCGGAACGCGCGGTGAACGGTGTCGTCAGGCGGCTCGCCGACACGACAGCGGCCCGCACCGACCTGGGCTTCGAGGCGAGCGTCGCCCTCGAGGACGGCCTTCGCGAACTCGTCGCCTGGTGGCGACCACTTCGCGAAGAGATCGCGGCCGGCCGCACGGAGGTGCGCGCATGAGTCGCATCAACGTGATGAAGCCGTGGCTCGGCACCGAGGAGGCGGATGCCGTCGCCGAGGTGATCGCCTCCGGCTGGGTGGCGCAGGGCCCGCGGGTCGCCGCGTTCGAAACCGCGTTCGCCGAGGCGATGCAGGCCGAGCACGCAGTCGCCACGTCGAACTGCACGACGGCGCTGCACCTCGCCCTCGTGGTCGGGGGGATCGCCGCGGGTGACGATGTGGTCGTCCCCTCGTTCTCGTTCATCGCCACGGCGAACGCGCCGACCTACCTGAACGCCCGCCCGGTGTTCGCCGACGTCGACCCGACGACGGGCAACCTCACCGCGGAGACCGTGCTGGCCGCACTTACCGAGAAGACTCGTGCCGTGATCGTCGTCGACCAGGGCGGCATGCCAGTGGACCTCGACAGCATCCGCGCCGTGACCGACCCCCGCGGCATCCTGGTCATCGAGGATGCCGCCTGCGGCGCGGGGTCGACGTACAAGGGACGCCCGGTCGGTGCCGGGGCCGACATCGCGGCCTGGTCGTTCCACCCGCGCAAGCTTCTGACGACCGGTGAGGGCGGGATGCTGACCACCTCGAACGCCGAGTGGGCCGCTCGTGCGCGCCGCCTCCGAGAGCACGCCATGAGCGTCTCGGCCGCCGATCGCGCCGCCAGCGTGATCGCGCCGCCGGAGGTCTACGACGAGGTGGGCTACAACTACCGGATGACCGACATGCAGGCCGCCGTCGGCATCGTTCAGCTTGGCCGCCTGCCCGAGATCGTGGCGCGCCGCCGCGAGATCGCCGCGGAGTACGCGGAGCGCCTCGCCGGCATCCCCGGACTGCGCATCGTCGCCGACCCGGAGTACGGCACGTCGAACTTCCAGTCACTGTGGGTCGAGGTGGGGGAGGGCTTCCCCCTCACGCGCGAGCAGCTTCTCGAGGCGCTCGCCGCCGCCGACGTCTCCGCGCGACGCGGGATCATGGCGGCGCACCGCCAACCCGCCTATGCCGATCGCGACACCGGCTCGGCACCGCTGCCCGTCACCGAGCACCTGACCGACAACACCCTCATCCTTCCGGTGTTCCACCAGCTGACCGAGGCCGAGCTCACGCAGGTCGTCGACGCGCTCCTCGGGGCGGTGAACGGCTCTGCGGGGGCTGCGGCATGAGCCGTCCCGTCCTGCTCATCGCGGCCAGCGGTCTGGCCCGCGAGGTGCTGCCGGTCCTGCGCGAGTCCGGGAAGGACGTCCTCGGATTCCTCGATGATCGGCACGAGGAGCTGCCGCGCACCATCGGCGGTGCGCCCGTGCTCGGCGGCATCGACGACATCCCGCTCTATCCGGATGCAGACGTCCTCGTCTGCGTCGGCTCGGGTCTCGGACGTGAGAGCGTGGTTGCGAGACTCGGTGCGCTCGGCGTCGACGCGTCACGCTACGCCACGGTCATCGATCCGTCGGTCCGCAACCCCGGGGCCTGCGCGGTCGGGGCGGGCTCGATCCTGCTCGCCCACGTGGTGATCACCGCGGATGCCGTGATCGGATCCCACGTCGTCGCGATGCCGCGGGTCACCATCACGCACGACTGCCTGATCGACGACTTCGCCACCTTCGCGGCCGGGGTCGCCCTGGGCGGGGGAGTCCGGATCGGGCGCGGTGCCTACCTGGGGATGAACGCCTCGGTGCGCCAAGGCCTCTCCATCGGAGCCGGCGTCACCGTCGGGATGGGCGCGGTCGTCCTCAGCGACATCCACGATTCAGAGACATGGGCCGGCGTCCCCGCTCGTCCGTTGGGAGTGACGGCGTGAGCGTTCCATTCCTGGACCTGGCCGCGCAGAGCGCCGAGATCGCCGAGGAGGTGCTGCCCGTGTGGCAGCGGCTGTTCGAGAGCGCAGGATTTATCGGCGGCAGCGAGATCGGTGCCTTCGAACAGGAGTACGCCGAGTACATCGGGGTCGAGCACGTGATCGGCGTCTCGAACGGGACGGATGCGCTCGAGCTCGCCTACCGTGCGGTTGGTGTGGGGCCCGGTGACGAGGTCATCATGCCGGCGAACACCTTCATCGCCACGGCCGAGGCCGTTTCGCGCATCGGCGCCGTGCCGGTCTTCGTGGATGTCGACGTCGAGCACCTGCTCATCGATCCCGACGCGGTCGAGGCCGCCATCACCGAGCGGACGCGGGTCATCGCGCCGGTGCACCTTTTCGGGCAGACCGCGCCGGTCGAGCTCATCCTTCCGATCGCCGAGAAGCACGGGCTGGTCGTCGTCGAGGATGCCGCGCAGTCGCAGGGCGCGTCGTCCTCCGCCGGTCGCGCCGGAGCCTTGGCGCGCGTGGCGGCGACGAGCTTCTACCCCGGCAAGAACCTCGGCGCGGCCGGTGACGCGGGTGCCGTGATGACGAATGACGCGGACATCGCCGCGTTCATCCGCAACGTGGCCGCGCACGGCAGCTCGGTGAAGTACGTGCACGATCAGATCGGGATGAACGCCCGGCTCGACGCGATCCAGGCTCCCGTCCTGCGGGCGAAGCTCGCGCGGCTCGAGGGATGGAATGCGGCCCGCCGCGCGGCTGCCGACCGCTACGCCGAGCTCCTCGCCGACATCGAAGGCGTCCGTCTGCCCAGTGTGCGGCCGGGCAACACCGACGTCTGGCACCTGTACGTCGTCCGGGTCGAGGACCGCGAGCGCGTGATGGTCGAGCTGTCCGCAGCGGGCGTCGGATCCGGCATCCACTACCCGACGCCGGTGCATCTCACCGAGGCGTACGCCGGGCTCGGCTATCGGCGTGGCCAGTTCCCGGTCACCGAGGCCGCAGCCGACCGCATCCTTTCTCTGCCGATGTTCCCGCACCTGACCTACGCCCAGCAGGAGAGCGTTGCCGAGGCCTTGCACTCCGCGGTCGCGTCGACGTCGTGATCGGTCGCGGACGCGCATGCAGACTCTAGAACACCTCGCCCTCGCCACGCGGCCTCTGGTGACGGTCGTGATTCCGTGCTACAACTACGGTCACTTCCTGCCCGCCGCGGTCGCCTCGGCGCTGGATCAGGAGGGCGTCGACGTGGAAGTCATCATCGTCGACGATGCCTCGCCGGATGGCAGTGCCGAGGTGGCGCGCGGGCTGGCGGACCGTGATTCTCGGGTGCGCCTGATCGCGCACGCGAGCAACAAGCGCCACATCCTGACCTACAACGACGGCCTCGCCGAGGCGGCGGGCGACTACGTCATCCTGCTCTCCGCCGATGACCTGCTGACGAAGAACTCGATCACGAGGGCCGTGGCGCTGATGGAGCGGCATCCCGAAGTCGGACTCGTCTACGGCCCCGTCGTCGTGTTCGGCGAGACCGTCCCCGAGGTCGAGGTCCCCGATGGGTCGGCTTGGGTCCTCTGGCAGGGGGGCGACTGGGCACGCCGCGTGTTCGGCTTCGGCGCCAACGTCATCCGCTCGCCGGAGGCGATCGTGCGCGGCAGCGTCTTACGCCAGGTAGGGCTGTACGACCCCGATCACCCGCATGCCGGAGACCTGCAGATGTGGCTCAGGGTCGCGGCCGTCTCGGACGTCGGGTACCTCCCGGGCACCGTGCAGGCGTTCTATCGACAGCACGATCAGAACATGCACAGCTCGGTCTTCGGCTCGGACCAGGCGCGCGGCATGATCACCGACCTCGAACACCGTCTCGACGCCTTCACCTCGGCGTCGAAGTCGTTCCCGAACGCCCAGGAACTCGTCACGATGATCCAACACGCGGAGGCCGTCGAGGCGATGGATCTGGCGTCTCGTGCCTACGTGTGGGGTCTCACCGGAACGTGGCCCGTGCCCGAGCTGCTGGGGTTCGCGCGCAACTGCGATCCCGCGATCGATCGAAGCCGCGCCGGGCGCGCCTATCGGCGTCGACGCAGGCTCGGTGTTCGGCTGTCCCGGAGGAACCCGTTCTTCGTCGCCCGCGAGAAGATGCTGACCCTGCGGAACTCCGCGGCATGGCGACATGCCACCGAGGTCGGGCTGCCGGGATGAGCGGAGAGGAGAACGATGTCGACGTCTGATACCGGCGCGGAAACGACCGAGATCGCGGAGAATGCGAACCACTCGCTTCCGCGTGTCTCGGTGGTCATCCCGTGTCACAACTACGCCCAGTACCTCAGCGAAGCCGTCGACTCCGCGCTCTCCCAGACCGGGGTCATCGTCGACGTCACGATCGTCGACGACGCATCGACCGATGGCAGTCTGAGGATCGCCCGGGAGTGGGAATCCCAGGATCCTCGCGTCCGAGTCGTCGCGCACGAGACGAACAAGGGCCACATCATCACCTTCAACGACGCCTTGGAGAGTGCGACCGCCCCTTACGTCGTGAAGCTCGATCCGGACGACATCCTGCCGGATGGCGCCCTCCGTCGATCGGCGGAGGTGCTCGACGCGCACCCCGACGTTGCGTTCGTCTACGGGCCGGTGGTGAACTTCAACGGCGCGGTGCCGACCCACCCGACGGCGGTCGGACGACGTCGGCTTAAGGTGTGGCCCGGCGGACGCTGGATCGAGCTCCGGGTCAAGCGGGTCGAGAACGTCATCTCGCAGCCGGAGGTGATGATCCGCACCTCGGCCCTGGCCGTGTCGGGCGGGCATCGGGCTGACCTGCCGGCGGCGAGCGACTTCAACCTGTGGCTGCGATTGGCGTCACTTGGATCGGTGGCGCGGATCGGTGGCGTGGTGCAGGGCCTCTACCGCGTGCATTCGCTCAGCATGCAACACACGATCCATGCCGGGAAGATCGTCGATTTTCACGCGAGGCGCTCGGCGTTCGACGCGTTCTTCAGCGAAGCGGGGGGCCGCGTCGCTGGCGTGGAGAGCTTGCGGCGTGCCAATCGTCGCGCCCTGGCGAGCGACGCCGTCCGACGCGCGTTCGAGGAGCTGGAAGACGGCAGATCGGCTCAGGAGTTCCTCGACGAGGCGGTCGACCTTCGCCCCGACATCGCGCGGACGTCGAGCTGGAAGAACAGCTACAAGCGCACCGCCGGTCTCCCGTTCAACGGCCTTGCGGTGCGTGTGGAACGACTGCGACGCGACCTGAGCGGACGGATCAGGTGGCGCATCTGGCGCCGATACGGACTATGACGGGCAGATCTTCGGAGGGGCCTGAGCCGACCCTCGAGTCGCTGGCGAGCGAGTGGTCTCCACCGAGCGCCATTCCGACCGCGGAGCCGCTCGCCTCGCCGGCGGCGAACAGCACGGTCGGAGGCCGAGCCGCCTCGGGGGTGTTCTGGCTCACCGCGCAGAAGTGGGCGACCCGCCTTCTCGGCTTCGTCACGATCGCGGTGCTGACTCGCCTGCTGAGCCCGCAGGACTTCGGCACGGTGGCGGCAGCGTCGACGATCCTGCCGTTCTTCTACCTGCTGGCAGACCTGGGGTTTGCCGCGTACATCGTGCAGGTGGCCAAGGTCGACCAGCGGATGCTCAGCACCGCGTTCTGGTTCTCGTTGAGTGCCGGAGTGGTGCTCTGCGCGGCGCTGGTCGCCATTGCGCCACTGATGGGAGTGATCTTCGGCGACCCCGGAGTCGTTCCGGTGCTGCAGGCGCTGGCCCTGTGGGTGATCTTCACGGCGTTCGGCTCCGCGCCGATGGCCATCCTCCGGCGGGACATGCGCTTCGCCGTCCTCGCAGGACAGGGCGCGATCGCCGCGGTGATCGCCCAGGTCGCCGCGATGGTGCTGGCCTTCAGCGGCTTCGGGGTGTGGGCCCTCGTCGGCCAGAGCCTCATCGCCCCCGTGATCACCTCGATCCTGGCGTGGATCAGCACCCGCTGGCATCCGAATCTGGAGTTCTCGCGGAGCGAGTTCGCGATAATGACGCGGTTCGGCGGGCAGGTTCTGGGGGTCGAGTTCGTCGCGATGCTCCGGGCATCCGGCGAGGCGGCCGTGATCTCGTCCACCCTCGGACTCGCGGCACTCGGCTACATGAACATCGCGCAGCGCCTGGTCCAAGTCGTTCAGGAGCTCACCGGAAGCGCGATCGTGCCGGTGACGACGGTCGCGTTCGCCAGGATCCGGGAGGATGCGGAACGCCTGCTCAACGCGTACTTGCGCGCCTTGCGCCTGTCATATGCCGTGCTGTCGCTTCCGCTCACCATCGTCGCGGTGGCGGCTCCGCTGATGATTCCGATCGTGTTCGGCAAGGGATGGGAAGCGACCTACACCGTCGCGCAGATCCTGGCCCTCGCGGGCCTCCTCACCGTCGGAGCGTCGCTCGATCACGGTCTGTTCTACGGCATCGGCAAGCCGGGCGGGTGGTTCGTGTACGCGCTCATCATCGACGCGATAACGTTCGGCACGACCGCGGTCCTCGCCCACATCGGGCTGATCTTCGTCGCATGGGGCTTCCTCGGGGTGTGCGTGCTCGCGACGATCAGCCGGTGGTTCCTCGTGGCGAGGATCCTGTCATCCCGGGTCCGCGTTGTGGCCGGTCCGTTCATGTTCGTCCTCGCTGCCGCGCTGACGTCCGGCGCCGCGGGCTGGGGTGTCATGCTCCTCACGCAGGGGATGCCCCGAGTGGTTTCGATCATTCTGATCGCGGTGGGTGTGACGATCGTGCACCTCACGGCGACCCGCCTTCTCGCACCGACGGTGCTCTCGGAAGGACTCGCCTTGCTGGCCCGCTCCAAGTGGGGGAGTCGAATTCCGATCCTCCGAAGCCGAAGGGGGAAACCGTGACCCGAGGAATGTCCACCGCGCCGCACGTGCTGATCATCGTGCAGAACCTCCCGGTCCCTCTAGACCGTCGCGTCTGGTTGGAGTGCCAGGCGCTCCTGGCGCGCGGCTACCGCGTCAGCGTGATCTGCCCGAAGGGCCCCGGTGATCCGGCCCGTCAGCACATCGACGGCGTCGACATCTACAAGTACACGCCAGCCCCCGAAGCGGAAGGACTGCTCGGCTTCGTCTGGGAGTTCGCGTACAGCTGGGTGCGTACCGCGTGGCTGTCGCTGGCGGCCTGGCGCCACCGCCCCTTCGACATCATCCAGGCCTGCAACCCGCCGGACACGTTCTGGTTTCTGGCGCTCCTCTGGAGGATCCGGGGCGTGAAGTTCATCTTCGACCACCACGACCTCAATCCCGAGTTGTTCCTCTCGAGGTTCGGCGAGCCGACGGAATTCGGGCAGCGACTCCAGTACCGAGGACTGAGCTGGCTGGAGCGGCGGTCGTTCCGCACCGCCCAACGGATCACGTCGACGAACGAGTCGTACAAGGCGGTGGCCGTGCGTCGTGGAGGGAGGCGGCCCGACGAGGTGACCGTGGTGCGCAGCGGGCCGGATACCAAGCAGATGCGCCCGATCTATCCGGCGAATCCTCGCCCGGCTGACGGGATAAATCTCACCTACCTCGGCATCATGGGTCCGCAGGATGGAGTCGATCAGGTCTTGCTCGTGATGGACGAACTCGTCCACCGGCGCGGTCTCACTCAGGTGACGGCGACTCTGCTCGGTTTCGGGGATTGCCTCGAAGACCTCAGGAAGCAATCGACGGCGCTCGGTCTCGACGATCACGTGACCTTCACGGGACGCGTCGACCGGGTCGCGATCGCGGAGCACCTCAGTCGCGCCGACATCGGCCTGTGCCCGGATCTGAAGACGCCGCTCAACGATCTCTCCACCATGAACAAGACCATGGAGTACATGTCCTACGGGCTCCCCGCCGTGTCCTTCGACCTCGTGGAGACCCGCGTCTCCGGCGGGGACACGCTGCTGTACGTGCCGTCCGGCGACATCGCCGCCTTCGCGGACGCGGTGGAGAAGCTGATCGACGACCCGACCCTCCGCGTGGCCCTCGGCGAGAAGGCACGCGAGCGGGTCTCGACGCAGCTCGACTGGCGTCCGCAGGCGGAGGCCTATGTCGCCGTGTTCGACGAGGTCTCCGGATTCAGTCAGCCAGGACCTGCCGTCCCGGATGACGGGACGAAGCCCGAGTGCGACGCGCAGGGGCGACGATACGTCGACCTCGACGACGCCGTGGAGTTCGCGCGCTTTCTTCGTGAGCGGAGGGCCCCGTGATCCCGATCCGCGTCAACGTCCATGACCTCCTGTCGCAGGCCGCGGCCGCCGCGCCAGGCTCGCCGGCGCTCAGCTACAAGAAGGAGACGGTGGCCTATGAGGCGCTCTGGCGCGCCGCGCGTGCTGCCGCCGTCCAGTTGCAGGAGCTCGGTCTCCAGCGCGGTGACCGGGTGGCGATCTATCTCGAGAAGCGCATCGAAGTGGTGGTCGCCATGTTCGCGACATCCGCGGCGGGGGGCGTGTTCGTCCCGATCAATCACGTTCTCAAGCCGGCGCAGCTCGGGCATATCGTGAATGACAGCGCCGCGCGATTCCTGGTGACCTCGGCGGACCGGCTCGCTCAGCTGACCGCCGTCCTCGCCGACGGATCGGTGGAGCACGTCTTGCTGGTCGGCGCGGAGGGGGCAGACACCACTGGGTACCGGGTGTCGCCGCTGCGCGGCCCGGGGTCGGCGGATTCCACCGCCGAGCCAGCCGAGGCCGGCGCCATCGACATCGACCCGGCCGCGATCCTCTACACCTCGGGCAGCACCGGAAAGCCCAAGGGCGTCGTGCTGAGCCATCGCAACCTCATCGTCGGTGCCGAGAGCGTGAGCAGCTACCTGCACAACACGAGCGACGACGTCATCCTGAGCGTCCTGCCGCTGAGCTTCGACGCGGGGCTGAGCCAGGTGACGACCGCGTTCGCCGTCGGCGCCCACTGCGTTCTGATGAACTACCTGCTGCCTCGGGATGTACCGAGACTGTGCGCGCAGCACGGGGTGACCGGCATCACGGGGGTGCCTCCGCTCTGGCTTCAGATCGTGGACGTGGACTGGCCCGAGGAGGTCGCCGCGCGCGTGCGCTACTGGGCGAACACGGGGGGCCGGATGCCGCGCACGGTGCTCGACCGACTTCGCAGCGTCTTCACGAAGGCCGACCCGTACCTGATGTACGGACTGACCGAGGCATTCCGTTCCACCTACCTCGACCCGAGCGAAGTCGACCGTCACCCCGATTCGATCGGCAAGGCGATCCCCAATGCGGAAATCCTCGTGCTGCGTCCCGATGGCACGCGCTGCGAGCCCGGCGAGGAGGGCGAACTCGTCCATCGCGGGGCGCTCGTCGCGCTCGGGTACTGGAACGACCCGGAGCGCACAGCCGAGAGGTACCGTCCTGTGCATCATCCCGGTCAGCCGTGGCGCGCCCCGGAACTGGCCGTCTGGTCGGGTGACACCGTCGTCGCCGACGAGGAGGGTTTCCTCTACTTCGTCGGCCGCACCGACGACATGATCAAGACCTCGGGGTACCGCGTGAGTCCGAGCGAGATCGAAGAGGCGGCGTACGCGACCGGTGTTGTGCGGGATGCCGTTGCGCTCGGCATCGAGGAAGTCGGGATCGGGCACCGCGTGGTCCTGTTCGCGACGGCGACGGACGGCGAGCTCGACACGACAGTACTGCTCGGTGCCCTCCGTCAGGTGCTGCCGCTCTACATGGTGCCGTCGCAGATCCACGCCCGCGACGAGTTGCCACGTTCACCGAACGGCAAGTTCGACCGGAATCTCTTGAAGGCACAGGTATCGGTATGAAGCCCCACGAGCACGCAGCCGCGTTCGGCACGTTGGATGGTGAACTCCGCCTCGGTGGAATGCCGCTGTCGAGACTGGCGGCGCGGGTGGGATCGACCCCATTCTTCGCTTACGACCGCGGCATCCTCGACGCCCGTGTCGATCTCCTGCGTGCCGCGCTCCCCTCTCGGGTGGAGCTCAGCTACGCGATGAAGGCCAACCCGATGCCCGCAGTGGTGCAGCACCTCGCCACGCGCGTCGATCGCATCGACGTTGCATCGGCCCTGGAAATGCAGGCGGCACTGGACAGCACCATCCGACCCGAACGGGTGAGTTTCGCCGGCCCAGGGAAGGCGCCGGCAGAGATCCGCCAAGCCGTCGCTGCGGGGATCATCGTCGAAGTCGAATCCACCACGGAGATCAAGCGGGTGATCGCCGCGGGCGACGAACTCGGCGTCACACCCCGGATCGCGATCCGGGTCAATCCAGACTTCGCGGTCAAGGGCTCGGGCATGCGCATGGGCGGTGGTCCGCAGCAGTTCGGGATCGACGCAGAGCAAGTCCCCGATGTTCTGAAGCACTACGCCTCAGCGGGACTCGACATCCTGGGCTTCCACATCTTCGCGGGATCGCAGAATCTCAACGCGGAGATCATCGCCGAAGCGCAGCGACGCACGGTCGATCTGGTGAGCGAGCTCGCCGAGTACCTGCCCACGCCGGTGCGCTATCTGAACCTCGGGGGTGGCTTCGGCATCCCGTACACGGAGAAGGACCGGCCGTTGGATCTCGAGGCCGTGGCCGCCGGTCTCCACGCGCTCATCGACGGCCCGATCGCTGAACGGCTTCCCGAGGCCACCCCGGTGGTCGAACTTGGCCGCTATCTCGTGGGGGAGTGCGGTGTCTACGTGACCCGGGTGTTGGATCGCAAGGTCTCGCGCGGGAAGACCTACCTGGTCGTGGATGGCGGGATGCACCATCAGTTGGCCGCCTCCGGGAACTTCGGCCAGGCGATCCGGCGCAACTATCCTCTAATCGTGGGCAACCGCGCGGACACTCCCGTCGACGAGAACGCGACTGTCGTCGGCTGCCTCTGCACGCCGCTCGACCTGCTTGGCGACGACGTCGAGCTGCCACTGGCAGAGATCGACGACCTGATCGTCATCTTCCAACAGGGGGCGTATGGTTTGACCGCCAGCCCGACAGCCTTCCTCGGGCACCCTGCACCCGCAGAGGTGCTCGTTTGATATCGAACGGAGCAGCCATGACCGAAACCCTAGATGCCGTCCGAAGCGTGCTGATCGAGACACTCGAGCTCACGCAACAGCCGACGGAACTCAACCGTGATACCCCGTTGTTCGGAGCCCTTCCCGAGCTCGATTCGTTCGGGGTCGTCCAACTGGTCACCGAGCTCGAGGAGCGCTTCGACATCACGATCGATGACGACGAGTTCGGTGCCGACCTGTTCGAGACGGTCGGTACGCTGACGGACTTCGTCGATTCCAAACTCGCTTCGGTCTAGCCGGCTCGTGCTCGCCTCACCACGCCACAAGCGTGAGTTCGCTGTACAGGTAGTCGACGTCCTCGGCCCGCATGCCGTTCCCTCGGAACATCTTGTTCCGCGGGTTGCTCAACTCGGTGCCGAGTCCTCGGGAGAACCCGAGAACCCGGTGTTCGGCGAGCGTGAACGGGAGTCCTTTGCCCAGGAGGTGGGATCGGATCGCCCCCCACGCGGACTCGATGCATGCCGCCGAGCCGCCGACGAAAAGAGGCGTGGCGAACAGTCGAAGTCCCTTTCGACGATCGCGTCGAAACATCAGATATCCGTATTCTCCGAGCCCCTCGACAAGCAGATGTTCGACGGCTGCCGCGCCCCGGTGATCGCGGTACACCTCCGCATCACGATCGACCAGAACACGCTCCAGGTCGTCGGGCGCGCTCGTCAGCCGAAGGCCGCGCGGGGAGAAGTGGGGGAGGTTGACCACGAGGCGAGTGGCGGTGTCGACGCGATGAAAGCCCAATCGCTCGTTCATCGCGACGACGTTCCCGCTGGGGGACAGGTCGGTGAAGACGAATCCCGGTTGTTTGAGAAGGGCGCGAATGAGTCTGAGGCTGTGCGCGCGATAGGGCTCGAGCACGCAGAATGCCGCGAGGTTGCAGACGTCGATCGTGGCCCCATCGATGTCGCGCTGCGAGTACACCGCGGCGTACACACCGACGATGGTTCCGTCGTCGGTGACGAGCTGGAATCCATGATTCGGGCCGGTCTGCTTCCACGGCGGGAGAATGAGCTGCCTCCACGCTGCGCTCGACACGCGAGTGTCGAGGTGCTCGTGCAGGAATTCACTGACCGCGATGGAGTCTTCCGAGTGAATCGGATGCGTCGAGACGCCGGAGTTCGACATGACCACAGCCTAGGGGGACAGCGGGCCGGCACCGGAGTCGGGAGGCCCGGATGACGAGCGTCATCATCGCGGCCCACAATGAGGAGGGCGTGATCCGCGCGTGCCTCGATGCGCTGTCGGTGCAGACGGGAATCGATGGTCCGCTCGACATCGTGGTGAGCGCCAATGCCTGTACGGATGCCACCGTCGACATCGCCCGCGCCGGCGGGGCCACCGTCGTCGATCGGCCGCTCAGCGGCAAGGCCGCCGCGCTCAATGCGGGCGAGCACGTGGCGCACGGGTTTCCCCGCATCTATCTCGACGCGGACATAGTTGTGCCGCAGAATGCGATTGCGGAGCTCGTCGCGGCGCTCGCCCGGCCCGGGGGCGTTCTCGCTGCGGTTCCGCGACGGAAATTGAACACGCGGGGACGGCCCTGGCTTGTGCGCGCGTACTTCTCCATCAACGAGCGACTTCCTGCCTTCACCGACGGTCTGTTCGGTCGCGGCATTATCGCCCTGTCCTCTGAGGGGCGGGCCAGGTTCGAGCAGTTTCCCGAGTTGGTCGCGGACGATCTCTTCCTCGATTCACTGTTCTCGGTCGAGGAGAAGGTGACCGTGCCAACGCTGGAGGTCGTGGTCGAGGCGCCGTTCACCACCGCTGATTTGATGCGTCGGCTCGTTCGCGTTCGCCGAGGCAACAGCGAGATGCGTGAGGCCGCACGAGCAGGAGAGGTCGAGTCGTCGGTGCGCACCTCCGACAAGCGTGCCTGGCTCCGGGTCGTGGCACGGGAGCCGCGTCTGATCGTCGCGGCGATCCCTTATGTCGCGATAACGCTGGTCGCCTCGCGGCGAGCTCGTCGGACTGCATCGAGTGTCGACTGGGGTCGGGACGAGAGCACGCGCGAACGCTCGACAGCGTCGGGAGAGGACAACTGATGATTACAAATCTCTGCTTCCACGGGATCGGCGTGTGCACACAGGAACGCGAGGCCGGCGAGGCGAGATACTGGGTCTCCGCCGACGCGTTCCACGGCATTCTCGACGAGACGCTCGATCGCCCGGACGTGAAGATCAGTTTCGACGACGGCAATCGATCCGACGTGGCTATCGCGCTTCCGGCACTCCAGGAGCGGAATCTGAGCGCGACGTTCTTCGCGCTCGCGGGGCGACTGGACGATCCGTCCAGCCTGAGTCCGGCCGACCTGCGCACTCTCCGAGCACACGGGATGGCCGTCGGCAGCCATGGATGGTCGCACATCCCGTGGCGGGGTCTTTCTCCGGCCGATGCGCGCCGCGAGTTGATCGAAGCTCGCGAGGCACTCGTCGAGGCCAGCGGCGGAGAAATTGCAGACGCGGCGTTGCCGCTTGGCCGCTACGACCGAAAACTTCTCTCGCAATTACGAGGGGCGGCCTATCGCACGGTGTTCACGAGCGATCGGTTTCGGGCCCGCCCCAACGCCTGGCTGCAGGCACGTTATAGCGTCACCTCGTTGGACACGGCGGACTCGATTCGCAACCTATTGACGCGCCCCACCTCAGTTTCCGAGGTGCGCATGGTCACGGCGAGCCTGGTGAAGAGGATGCGTTAGCGTGCGTCTGCACGGCATCGCGCAAAACTCTGGCGTGAGCGTGCAGCATGTCGGCCACACCTCCCGCCGAGCGAGGCGACAGGGGAAGAGCTGACTCTCTTACTCGTGAAGCGACGCTGATCACAGCGGCTTCGAGGGCTTGTGCCCCTGGCTGGTTGCGAATTCGTCTGCGTGCCGTGCGCACGAGCTTGTCGCTGATCCCGGCAGCCTCACCGGCCGGGTTGGGGGTCATGATCGAGAACTCAGAATCGCGAGACACGAGTTCCGTCGCGCCGCCTGCTTCGCTCAAGATCAGAGGGAGCCCCGCCGCCGATGCCTCCGTTGCGGCGACCGGCCACCCCTCGAAGAACGAGTTGAGCAAGAACGCATCACCGGCGGTGAGCAGAGTCACAGCGTCAGAGTTGCCGAGGAAGTGGATGCGGCGCGGTCCGTGAGTCTGGTCGCGCAATGCCTGCGCGCGACGCAGCTCTGCCCAGTCGGATGGATCGCCCGCGAAGATCAAATGGATGTCGTCGCACTGCCGCGACGCACGAGCAAATGCAACGGTCGTGCCGGCGATGTTCTTCTGTGAGTCGTACCGGGCGAGGCAGACGAAGAGCACCTCGCGGTCAATGGTCACGCCGATAGCACGAGATACTGCGGAACGCGCCTCCTGTCGACCCTCCGCCGTCGCGGACGAGAGCGATGGTGCTCCGTTCGGAACGACCGTAATCCGCCGCGCGAGTTCGGGCGACAAGTGGCGCATGTGATATTCGCGCACCGTTTCACTCACCGCGACGCCGACGGCCGAATTCTCCAGCAGTGTCGTGAACGACATCCATTTTCGCGCGGTGTAGTGGATCTCCGTGTTGTGCATGACCGTCACCATCGGAAGGCCCGTCGCCATCCCGGCCCGCTCGAGGTAGTCGGGCGCGCTGTGCAATTGAAGAACTCCCGCGCCTGAACTGGACAGCGCGGCATGTGCCGAAGCGCTGTCGGTGACGGATCGGACATCGATACCGAGTCGGCGAAGCCTCTGTGCCCGCTCGCCGTCGCCCTGGCAGACGACGACGGGGCGCACACCCTCGGTCTCGAAGTTGGTTGCCAGCATTTCGACCACCGCGCCGATACCGCCCACGTCCAAGTGGTCGGCAAGAATTGCGCACGTGACATCGGGACTTGGTGAGGGGCGAGCCTCGCCCGAGGCGACCGTGCGCGAGACGGCGCGGTCAACGGCGGGAAGCGATCCCGAGAACAGCGAGCGCGCTATCCGATGAGCGTAGCCATAGCGCAACCGCGGAGGGAGGAGGTCGGTCAGTGTGACGACGGTGCCGAAGAACAGAGCGCCGAAGGATGACGCCCGAAAATGAGGCCTTCCTTCTGAGCGTTTCACCTCAATCTGTCCACGCGCTGATCCAGCGTCCCGGCATCACGCCCGCAAACGGCCGACTCCGGGCCGTTGCCCAGAGGGGTGCGAGCGCCTTCGATTCGATTCCAACCAAGACCCACAATCCCGTGTCGCGCCAGAGCCCGATCGTGTGCGGAGTGTCTCGAGAAATGCGCAGCTGCAGGAGGTCGTGACGATGCAATCCCGAGACGAGGACAGCCTCGTCCGCGGAACGCTCCTCGACGAACTTCCGCGCGCCGGAAATCGTGGCGGCGTTCACCTCGTAACCCCGGTCAAATCGCACAAGCCCATCCACCGAGGTTTCCGGTGCCGATGCGACGTCAACCACTCGCAGGCCGCGCTTCTGGCCGCGCCGCACCGCCTCGTCGACCACAAGCCGGATGTCCGCGAGCACTATCGGCCTTCGTGTTTGGCGACCGAGCGCGAGCGCCTCCCAGGACTCCCCCCACCAGATTGCAGCACCGCGGGCACGACGTAAAGTGCGGTTCAGTCCGCCCGGGCCGTCGCCTTTGTACACCGTGCCGCACGTGGTGCGAAGGGGGAGCAGTTCGGGGTAGTACTCGCCGACCTTCCGATGGGCGAGATCCAGACGATCGAGATTGGTGGTCAAGCTGTTGTGGGTGAGCCCCAGATCCATCGCTGTCGCACGCATCCCTGCCCGGCGGACACGAGCGCAGTACTCAACTCCGTACGCGTGCCACGCGAGAAAGGGGTCTTCGCTGAGAGGGCTGCTGAGCACGAGTTCCCGCCGAATCATGAACAACACCTCGTCCACACTGTCGACGTCGCGTGGAACCGATGCGGACTCACCGATTTGAACCACGCGGTCGCGCATGCGCCCGACGATGTGGCGTCGATGATCGATTCCGACGGCGCCGATGATGCCGATCTCACATTGACCAACGAGGATGCCTGCTGCACGCTCCAACTCGGCTATCGAGTGCAAAACGACGTCCTGGTGGACGAAGATGATGACCGCGTTACGCGCGAGGCGCGCCCCATGATTGAGCGCGGCTCCCGCGGTAGAGAACTCGCCATCTCGGTTGTCCACGGGCAGGAATTCGGTCTGTGGGGCGTCGCCGATGCCTGCCATTACCGAGCGGGCGAGACAGCTCTCGAGAACATCCGGATCGTTGAAGACACACACGATCGAGACTGGAATTCTCGAATCGGTTGATGCATTCATTGCCCCGGACCTCTCCGCGACTCTCTCGATGAGAGGAACGCACGAACCGTCGACCGCACCGGCGAATGGCGGACCGCGGTGCAGCCACCGAGCAAGATTCTAGCGGGCAGTGATGTCTTGGCTGAAGTCGACCACGGGGATTCCGAGGTGGCGAAGGCTCGATATTCGCGCCGGAACCGCCAGCGATCTCTCAGGGACAGGAGGTGGGGTGTGTAGTATGGTCGGTCAGAACCGGACGCTCCCCCTCGTCTTCCCCTCATCGGTCAGAACCAGACGCTCCCCCTGGTCGGTCAGAACCGGACGCTCCCCCTCAAGGACATTACATGCGAAACTCATTCAGACTGGTTAAAACGCGCCAACAAAGTGCCATTGCTATCGTCGTTGCGCTGATGCTTGCGCTGGTCGGCGCGGTCGTCTTCATAACTGCGAGCGCGTCAGCCGCTTCCCCCACGACGATCTGGGGAAAATCGAAACCGGTCGCCGTCTCGCTGGACCACGACAAAAGCGGGGCGGAACTGGGAACCACCTTCACCCCCGCGACCGATGGCCGCGTGACGGCGATTCGGTTCTACAAATTGGTCGGTCAGACCGGCACACACACGGGTTCTCTCTGGGCGCCAAATGGCACCCGACTGGCAATGGTTACCTTCAAGAACGAGAGTTCGGCCGGATGGCAGACGGCATCGCTGAAAAATCCGGTGGCATTGAAGTCGGGAACCCACTACACCGTGTCGTACCGGGTGACTGCCGGAGGTCGTTATGCGACAACGGCCAACTTCACGGGAAAGTCGGAGTCGTCGGTCCTGAAAGTGTCCCAGCGAGACTCAGGCGTCTACTCGTACGGTGCGGCGAGCACGTACCCCCGCTCTAAATGGCACTCGAGTCAGTACTGGGCAGATGTGACCTTCGTTCCGGGTGGATCGGGCGGGTATTCACAGCCTGCGCCGCCGAAGAGTGCGACGCCATTGCCATCGTCAACGAGCACGCCGACTCCGACGCCGACTCCGACTCCGGTTCCGGTTCCCGTTCCCGTTCCGACTCCGGTTCCGGTTCCGGTTCGGGCTTCGGTTCCCGTTCCGGTTCCGGCTCCGGCTCCGGCGCCCGTAACTGGGTGGCCTGATGCCTCTAATACCGGGTATCTCGGAAGTACAGCGGACCTAGTAGCGAAGAGTATCCCTAGCATTACCTCGGCGGGTACGGTAATCGACCATGTGAACCTTAGCGGCGACACTTTCGTAAATGCGCCTGATGTCGTTATCAAAAACAGTGTTGTTCACGGCGGCAACTGGGGAATCGAAGTCGGTCCCAATGCGACCAACCTGATCGTGCAGGATACGACTTTCCTCGGTGGAGACAACTCCGCGATCATGGATGACGGTTATGCCAATAACGTCAGCTATGTTCGTGTGAACATCTCAGGTTCTACAGATGGTATGAAGCTCAGCGGTGCAAGTCGACTGATTCAGGATTCGTTCATCCACGGACTCTCGCAAACCTCTACCTCCCATAACGATGGGATTCAGGCATACGACGGCAGCAACTGGAAGTTCATCCATAACTACATCACGACCCCGGACACTGGATGTATCAGCATGTTCGAGGGGCAGGGTAACTGGGATGCGGTGCTGATCCGGAACAACAGATTCGTCGGCGGTGGCTACCCGTTGTATCTAGGCGGATCGACTGCGAAGAATGTTCAGGTGACAGATAACGTCATCTCCAATTGGGTGTATGGACCCTACACCGATCAGGGCACTGCGGCATGGAGTGGCAACACAGACGCAGCAGGCAAGCCGATCAACTGAGGGTGAAAAGTTGGACCCCCTGGAGAGATCCGGGGGGTCCATTTTTCGTGGCGATCCTGACGGCGTGCCTGTTGGTGCTTACTGGCATCCTGGGCAGCGCGGCGATCAGTCATGGGCGGGTTGTCTCCGGTGTCTACGATCAACGCGAAGACGGGGCCACAGGCTCCGACTCCGACTCCGACGTCGACTCCCACATCGCCTACGCCATCCACGCCGGCAACCCCGCAGCCACCAGCGTCTTCCACTGGATTCCCCACGCGAGCGAGTGCAGGGTTGCCCAGTGGGTGGCAACCGACGCAGCAGGTAACCGGTGATTTCTATGTGCGGCAGGCGGACGCTGTGATTCAGGAAATGCGGATCACGGACGGCACTGTCATCACGGCAGCTGGGTCTACGCACCGGTCGACGTGAACTGTTCGGTCGTCTCGCTTTGCCAGGCCCAAGTCGTAGGCTAGATGGAAACGGACAGCCGGTTCGCACTGGCTCAACGATCGAATGCGCAGGCCAAGGAAACTAATCAGCCCAGCACGGCGTCGCGGAGCAGGTTCGCGCCGTGGAGGGTGAATCCGGGCACGCCCGCTATTCTCGTTTTGAGCGGGGGTGACTACGATGACGGCACGCGAATTGGTCGATGCTCTGATGCGTCGATGGTACGTGGTCACCGTTGCGTTGCTCATCGCTGTCGTCGGAAGTTACATTCTTCAGCGCGGACAAGGCGTGTACACGACCGAGACGGTGGTTTCCTTTCTGCTTCCGAACCAGAAAGCCCTTTCGCCCAACAACGGTCTGAAGGATGCGAATCTGATCGCCTTCGCCGGGCTCGTCGCTCGCAAGGTGAACAACGGCCAGACTCCGGCGATCTATTCCGTTTACGACGCGCCCCTCTATGGGGCTGGTGTCAGGCAGGGCGTGGCCGTCTCGATACCGAATGGCGGGAATCAGTTCGCGACGAGCTACCAACGCGCTGAGGTCGTGCTGCAGATCGTCGGCCCGTCTGAGCGGTGGGTTGCACGGGTGCAGAGCAAGTTGCTGTCTCAGGTCGTTCAGATCACGAACGCGCAACAGGCGTCGGTTGCCTCGGAGACGGCCCGCATTCACGCATCTCCAGAGTCCTCGACGAAGAAGATTTCTCGTGTCGCCCCTTCCCGCACGTTAGCGATCTCGGCGTCGATCGCGCTCCTCATCGCGGCGCTCTTGGTCGGAGGGTGGGCAGCAGTCATCGTGGATCGCACGAGACGCAGATTGAAGATCACAGCGAACGAAGGGCCGGAACGATGAATCTTGCGGATACTCTGCGAGGTCTTTGGCGACGGTGGTACATCGTCATCCCGGGGCTGATACTCACAATTGTCGTCGCTCTCGCGGCCTGGCAGGCGATTAAGCCCGAATACCAGCGAACCGGAACTCAACTCCTGTTGCCCGGGACGGCGAGCATCCCCGAAGCAGGCAATCCGTACCTCTACCTGGGCGGGCTTTCGCAGGCGTCCGATGTTCTGGTCACCGCTATGTCGTCGGACTTCGAGCAAAACTCCCTCCTGGCCGGCCATGCGGGCGCCCAGATCACAATCGAGCGGGATCCTTTGACGTCCGGCCCGCAGATCCTCACGACCGTTACCGCGCGTAGTGATGCCGAGGCGGGTGAGATCCTGGACGCCGCCATTGTCAGAACGACACAGATGCTCGACAGTCTGCAGGACGTCGATGGGATCACCGCCGGGAATCGGATTGGAATCAAAACGATCACGGTCGACAACCAAAGCACCCCGATTCAGAAGACGAGAGTGCTGAGTGCCGCGGGGGTGGCGCTGGTCGCGTTGTTGCTCACGCTCATCGTGGCGGGTCTCGTCGAGGGACTGAGCACTCGCAAGCGACGACGTCGTTGGACTGACGCGGCCACACCTGAGCTGGAGGACGAGCAATCCCCGGCCCAGGACGATGTGGTCGCTTTGCCGTCTGAAAGTCATATTGGTCGCCGGGTGCCGACGCGCCCGCTCGCGCGACAACGGCGAGCTCTTCGTCGAAATCGGTGACCGTGGCGAGCGATCCCCGGGCAACTGAGCGACTCCCTGCCGCGATGCAGCAGGGTTCGCCCAAGTGGCGCGGACTGCACGCCGTGTCCATGCTCACCGTGTACCTGTTCCTGCTGCTCGCGATCCCGTCGAGTGTAACAATCACTGCGCTCGGATCCTTGGGCCGTCCATCGATGATCTGGGGCATCCTGATGGTCCTGTGGTGGGTCATCGCAAAACTCCAGAGTCGTGATGCCGGCCTGTACCCTGTGCGTCAGCCAGTTCGTTTCACCTTCATCGTCTTCATCATCGTCGCTTTGATCAGTTTCGCGGTGGCAATGTTCCGGGGCCAGCCAGCCGACCAGATCAGCCCGGCATTCACCGCCCTCGTTCGGATGCTGTCGTGGTCGGGGGTGCTCCTGATCTCCATCGATGGAATTGGCGCCAAGGGTGATCTCGAGCGAATCGTGCGACGCATCGGCATCGGTGCGGGCCTGCTGGCCGCATTCGGCATCGCGCAGTTCGTCACGAAGACTTCGCTCCTTGACTTCTTCAGCTCGATTCCGGGCATCACGATGTCGTTTGTGGAGGTGGCTGAACGTGGCGGAGTCTCTCGTGTTCCCGGAACCGCGATCCATCCGCTCGAATATGCGACCGTCCTCAATGCTGCCCTTCCGCTCGTCATCGCCGCCGCGGTTAGCCACGGGCTGCGCTGGAACCTGAGGAAGGGCAAGTATGGTTGGTGGATTCCGGCCGCATTGATCTCGCTGTCCGCGTTGATCGGAGTGTCGCGCTCGGCCATCATCGGGTTCGGCGTCGCCGCGCTGACCATGATCCCCGTACTTCCGCGACGACATCGCGCTCTCGTGATCGTCGGGGGCCTCGCGCTGGCGTTTGTCGCCGTCGCCGCGATTCCGGGCCTGTTGGCGACGACAGTGAATCTGTTCGCCGGCGCGTCAAACGATCCCAGCACGCAGTCCCGCACGGGTGGCCTTGCCCGAGCCCCGGAGTTCATCAGTGCCTCGCCCCTGGTGGGTGTCGGTTTCGGTACGTTCTTGCCCCGCTACTACATCTTTGACAACGCGTGGGTCCTGGTTGCCATCGAGCTCGGAGTGCTAGGTGTCGTCGCCTTCGGCTCCATCTTTCTGGCGGCGATCTGGAGCGGCATCACGGCCCGGTACCGGTCAAACGATCCGGGAATCAGTCTTCTTGGGTACGCACTCGCCGCTTCGGTGGTGAACATCGCCGTCCTGTTCGCCTTCTTCGACGGTCTGTCGTTCCCGCAGTCGGGTGGAATGTTCTTCCTGATCGCAGGCCTCTGCGGGGCGACCCTCAAGATCGGTCGGGCGCAGGAAGCTTGACGTCGGCAAGCCACTGCGGGCCGCGATGCTGGCGGAGCCGTGCCGGTCGAATGAGATCGCGCAGCGCTGCTCTGCTCGTGCGCTTCCCGAGCAATGACCGGCTCCCTTCACGAATGATTGTCGCGCACCAGAAGCCGACGGTCGAGGCTCTGCCGTGGGTTGCGCGGAAGAGCTTGACCCGATTGGCGACAAGCAGCGACCATTGCCGGGGATTGTCGGCCGAGCCTCCCTCGAGATGCTGAGCGGTCGCACGCGGCTGGTACCACACCACCCTGCCGAAGTCTCGAACCCTGAGGTCGTACTCGGTCTCCTCGGAGTAGAGGAAGTACGACTCGTCCCACGTGCCACAGGCGTTCCAACAATCGGAGCTGATCAACTGGGTTGACCCCTCGGCCCAATCCGTCGAGTGCTCGGTCTCATACGCTTTCGAGTCGCTGACGATCTCCCCGAGCCGGGGGAACCGACCGGCGCGTCCGGCGCCGAGCAACGCGTCTCCCCAGGCGCGCAGCACGGTCGGTGCCCGACGCAGTGACGAGATCCGTGCCCCCTCGGCATCCGTCAATCGCGGAACGACGATGCCGATGGCGGGCGTCAGTGTTTCGACCAAGGCCAGTACGCATCCCGGATCGAGGCGGACATCTGCGTTCAGGATCAGATAGGCGTCGTGCGGCCCGGCCGCACGCACCGCTGCATTGACTCCCGCCGCGTATCCGAGGTTTTGCTCGTTGCGGACCACTGTGGCGTGGGGCGCATGGCGTTCCAGTTCGGACAGCGTGCCGTCGGCCGAAGCATTGTCGGCAACGACCAGAGACCAGTCGACCCCCGCAGCTCCACGCTCGAGTGAGCCGACAAGATCCGCGATGAGGGGTGCGCTGTTGTAAGTGACAACACAGATCGCCACCCGAGGTGTGGTCATCACGTCTCCCTGGATCGAGCGCGGCCGCCGGGTGGGCGGTGTCCCCACACACGAGTCAGACTAACGGCATTCATTCTCAGAGACATCGTCACCTCGATGATCGCGCACGCCCGATCCCAGGCCTGAATGAAGACATATCGCGGCACGGACGGATCATCGAGCGGCGAGCTCATCAGTCCACAACGGAGGGAGACCAGGCGTGCTGGACAAACCGTCTACCTTTCGACGCCCCGTCGGAAGGTATCGACCAGATGTCGCTGTCGCCGGGGGAGTCGGTTCTCGGCAGCCCATAGAGCAGCGTCGAGTCGTCGAGCCATTCCACCTGGTCATCCACGTTCCGCTTCTCGGGAAGCACGGTCTCTTTGCCCGTCGCCAGGTCGAGCACGGCGATCGACCAGTACGCGGATGCCGTGGTCGAGACGTTCTTCTTGTACGCGACGCGGCGTCCATCCGGGGAGACGGATGGGCACTCCGCCGTCTCCTTGATCGCCGTGAGAGTGCGTGCGGCGAGATCGCCTCGCACGAGCCAGGTGCGGCCGCCCGAGGCCGCCGTCGCGTAGAACTCGTTGTCGTCCGAGGTGAAGGTCACGCCCCAGAAGTTGCGGTCGGTCGCCGTGTTCCGGGTTCCATCCACCATGAAAGCGAAGTCCTCCAGGTTGCCGAAGTCGTGACCAGAGGTGCTCGAGATCTCGGTCTCGGTCGAGACTCCCACGGAGCCGTAGGCCGCCCCCGTCACGAAGGCGGTGAATCCGACGAGTCTCGAGTCCGGGGAGATCCGGGTCCGGCTCGGGATGCCCGGCAGCGGCCACCTGTGCACCGTCTTGCCTGTCGAATCCAACAGGTTCGCCGAGAAGGTGGTCACGACACCGCGGTCGATGCGAAGGCACATCGAGTACCTGGTCGTCGCATAGACGCGATCGCAGGGCACCGTGGTGATGGAGCGTGCGCCCGAGGGCGCCGAAAGCGGGACGCTGGCGACGAGACCGTACGCGGAATCCGGAGTCGTGTTCCGAAAGACGATTCTGGGCGACCCGTCGAAGGCCACGCTCGACCGCGCCTCGGCCTGCGGTGCGACCGGATTGTTCTGGCGGCGCTCGTAGTTGGTGAATGCGACCGCCGCGTAGACGATCGCGCCGCCGAGGAGGATCACGGTGATCGCCGCGGCGATGATGAGCCGCGCCCGGTTCATGCCGCCCTCACGGCCACGCCGGACACCCTCGGCGCGGCGCCTGCGCCTGGGGCATTATTGCTGCTGCCCCGGTCGCGCAACGATCTGTACACGAACCGATTCCCCGAGCTATCGACTACGACGACGACGCGCGCAGCACACCGAGCACTGTGTAGGTGGAGCCCCCCGATCCCGACGGCGATACCGTCAGGGTGATCGAATTGCCGTCGCGAGCGAAGTCGAACGCCGTGGATCCGCCGACGGCGGGCAGTGGTGCCTCCGGCAGACTCACCTTCGTGAACTCGGACTGGTAGAAGGCGATCACCGCCTGCGGCGACAGCGAAGTCTTAGCCGAGAGCGTCGCCTGAAGGAAGTTGCCACTCGACGAGACGGAGGAGTCGGTGATCGTGGAGCCCGGGGCCACCGGGATCACCGCCGGGAACTCCGCGACGAGCTTGCCGACGGCGGAGGCCGACCTCGGCATTGGACCGCTGAACAGGACGGGAAGCGGAGCCGCCGGTGGCAGCGCCGCTCCGGCGGTGGTCCCCTTCTGGACTTCGGTTGACGTGCGCGGTGCCGTCGGGCTCGGGCCGGGAGCGGGAGCCGCGGTCGGCGCGGCGCCGGGGTCGGCCGTCGGGGCCGGCGCCGCGGTGGAGTCCGTGGGAGCCGTAGCCCGCGCGCTCGGTGTCGTCTGGGCGGACGGCGTCGCCGGAGCGGAGTTCAGCGAACTGGCGACCAGGGTCACGCCGACGATGACGGCCGCGGCGGCCAGCCCGCTGATGATTGCGCGGCGCGCGACCTTCGACTTGTCTCCCCAAGAGCTCGTCATGCCAACCCCAACGCTCCGCCCGATTCCAGGTACTTCTCTCCGGTCGCCGGGCAGACGAAGACTCCGTCACCCTCGTCGCGCAGCGCCGCTCCGGCACGGCCGACCCAACCGATCCTCTTTGCCGGGACTCCGGCGACGAGGGCATAGTCCTGCACGTCCTTGGTGACCACCGCGCCGGCGGCAATGAGTGACCAGCGTCCGATCGTGAGAGGGGCTACACAGACCGCCCTCGCCCCGATGGATGCCCCGGTGCGAACGGTGACCCCCACGGCCTCCCAGTCGTCGTTGGACTTTCGGCTCCCGTCGACGTTGATCGCCCGCGGAAAGACGTCGTTGGTGAACACGACACCCGGCCCCACGAACACTCCGTTCTCGAGCAACGCCGGTTCGTAGACGAGTGCGTAGTTCTGGATCTTGCAGTTACGTCCGATGATGACTCCCGGGCCGATGTACACGCCCCGACCGATGATGGTGCCCGAGCCGATCTGCGCGAACTCGCGCACCTGGGCGAGATGCCAGACGAGGCTGCCCGGGCCGATCCGGCAACGCGGGTCGATGTCCGCCGACGCGGCAATCTGCGCCGGCACCTCCTCGGGTCGCGAGGCGCCTCGCACCGTCTCTGCGCGCGCGTGGTCGATCATCAGTACGCCCCGACGGGGCGGGCGAACACCCGGAGGGTGCGCCACAGAATGATCAGGTCTCCGGTGAGGGACCAGTTCTCCACGTAGTACAGGTCGAGGCGAACGCTCTCCTCCCAGCTCAGGTCTGAGCGACCGTTCACCTGCCACATGCCCGTGAGCCCCGGCTTGATGTAGAGGCGGCGGTGAACGTGGCGCTCATAGTCCTCCACCTCGGTCTGAAGCGGCGGCCGAGGACCGACGAGGCTCATCTCTCCGGTGAACACATTCCAGAACTGGGGCAATTCGTCGAGGGAGAACCGGCGGAGCACCTGGCCAACCTTCGTCACGCGCGGGTCGTTCTTGAGCTTGAACAGCGGCCCGGACCCCTCGTTCTTGTCGAGCAGCATGGCGAGATCCGTCTCGGCCGTCTGCACCATCGAGCGGAACTTGAGCATCTTGAAGGTCTTGCCGTTGCGGCCGACCCGTTCTTGCCGGAAGAGCACGGGGCCCTCGCTGTCCCGCCGGATGGCGAGCGCGATGATCGCGAAGACGGGGAAGAGCGCGAGCAGGGCGAGGCCCGACATCGTCACGTCGAATATCCGCTTGAGCAGGTGCTTTCCGCCCTCGAATTGCGGCAACTCCACGTGCATGAGCGGCAGGCCCTCGACCGGACGGAAGTGGATGCGCGGGCCGGCCACGTTCGTGAGACTGGAGGCGACGACGAGTTCTGCGCCGGTTCCCTCGAGTTCCCACCCCAGGTCACGGATGTAGTGCCCCCGACCGGCGGGTTCGCCGGCGACGATGACGGCATCCGCACCCATGTTGCGCACCGCGGCTCCGACGCTCTCGAGGTCGGAGACCACCGGGACCGAGTGCTTCGCGAATTGCATCGGGAGACGCTCGTTCGACGGGAGGGCCACGCCGACCACGTTGTAGGCGGCGCCGGACTTCTTGTCGATCTGCCGCACGACGTAGCTGACGTCGGATGCCTCGCCGACGACGATCGCTCGCGACAGGTAGTGGCCCTCTCCCCGGTTGTGGTTGAGCCAGCGTCGCCAGAGCCACCGCTCGAGCAGGAGTCCGCCGAGACCGGCCGGGAGCGCCACGATGAAGAAGCCGCGGGCGATCGGGACCTGGAACACGAGGAAGCCGATCGCCAGCAGCCCGAAGGTGAGGGAACTCGCGTTGACCACGCTCTTGTATTCGGCGAGTCCGACGCCGATGACACGAGCGTCTCGCGAGTGGTACGCCGCGAGCATCACCATCCAGGCGCCTGCAATGACGACGGCGATGCCGGCGTATTCGGCCGTGATGCCGGAACCGCCGGCGGGACCGGCGGCCAGGGCGAATCGCGCGACCAGCGAGCTGGCGACCGCGACGATGATCACCACGCTGTCGGAGACGAGGAGCTGCCTGCGAAAGTGTCGAGCCCAGGAAACTCCGGTCGCGGCGAAAGTCGCCGTCGTCGAATTCGGCGTGTCGGCGTGTCGATACCGCTCTCGATAGGCCGACTGGGTAATGTCACGAGCGGGAAGGATGTTGCCGAGCTCGCTCATGATTCACCCACCGGTGACACCTTGCGGCTCGCGGGTAGGCACAATCCAGCACCATGAGGGCGCGGAAAAAACCTTGAATGGGTCGTCAATGTTCGGGTCATTGAATCATTCCTGTAGTTCGGGTTTACAGGGAAATCGGATGACCACTGCTCACGCGAGATGGCTCTCACGACGTTCCAGCGGGGTAAGCCGGAACGAACGATCAGTAATCACTCGATTCGACCTAGAGTAGCGCTTCTCTCACCATTGTGGTGGCCCCCATTTTGGGGTCCGTCCACCCCCTGGACACCCCCGATTTGCACCGACGAATTCGGCCCGAATCATAGCCACCAGGGTGCCGCGAATACGCCGAATATGCTGCTCGGGGCATGGGGGGCTCCGTAGGGTGGAGCGAGCAATCTACACGGGAGGCGTGAGTGCTGAAACGACTGTCGAGGATCTTCCTCGCACCCCTGGCCCGCCTGCTCTTTCGGCCTCGAATCATCGGGCGGTCGAATGTGCCCAGCACCGGCCCGGTGATCCTCGCGAGCAACCATCTGTCGTTCATCGACAGCGTGGTGATCACGCTCGTCGCCCCACGTTCGGTCTCCTTTCTGGCGAAATCGAGCTACTTCACCGGAACAGGCGTGCGCGGCTGGCTCTCCCGCGCCTTCTTCACCGGGGTCGGCGCGATCCCGGTCGAGCGAGGTGCCGGATCCGCCGCCCAGCTCGCGCTCGACAGCGGACTCGAGGTGCTGAACCGCGGCGAGGCCTTCTCGATCTACCCCGAGGGCACGCGATCCCTCGATGGTCGACTGTACAAGGGGCGAACCGGTGTGGCGTGGCTCGCCCTCACCTCGGGCGCCCTCGTGGTGCCGGTCGCCCTCACCGGCACCCAGAACCTGCAGCCGGTCGGCTCGAAACTCCCGCGGTTCGCTCGGGTGACCGTGGAGTTCGGGGCTCCGCTCGACGTGAGCCGCCACGGTTCGGCCGAATCCGGTCGCGCCAGGCGCGCGGCCACCGACGAGATCATGGGCGCGATCCAGGCCATGAGCGGCCAGCCCCTGGCCGGCGTGTACAACGAGCCGCCCCCGGCGAACGTCACCGAACGGGTGCGGCGGTTCTTCCGCCGGGAGCGCACCTAGCCCCTTCATCGCGACGATTCGTCTGGTTCCCACAAAGGCCCGGCGCATCCGCGGCCCGGACTTGGTGCAAGACGTACCGTGACATTGTCGAAGCCCGCCGACGCTCGTAGCGTTGAAGCGACCCGCTATTGCCGCGCGAATGGACTCACAATGACGCAATTGACCGACCGCCCAGCGACCGAGAACGCCTCCACGCCGACACCCACAACGGCCCAGGGCGTGGACGTCGTCGCCCTCGGCCAGTTGTTGCTCGGAACCTGGGCCGAGGCCCGGCGCCACTCGCGCGAGCTCGTGGCGCGGCCCGAATTCCGTCGGGTCGAGGGCCTGTCGATGGCCGACCATCGCGCACGCGTGCTCGGTCAGCTCGGCATGCTCGTCGACGACGGGTCGGTGCACCGCGCCTTTCCGAGCTCGGTCGGCGGCTCGGAGGACCACGGCGGCAACGTCGCCGGATTCGAAGAGCTGGTGATCGCCGACCCGTCCCTCCAGATCAAGTCCGGAGTGCAGTGGGGGCTCTTCGGCGCGGCGGTGATGCATCTCGGCACCGAGTATCACCACAGCGAATTCCTGCCCGGAATCATGGCCCTCGAGACTCCAGGCGTGTTTGCCATGACGGAGACGGGGCACGGCTCGGATGTCGCGAGCATCGGCACGACGGCGACCTACGACGTCGACGCCCAGGAGTTCGTGATCCACACCCCGTTCCGTGCCGCGTGGAAGGACTACCTCGGCAATGCGGCCCTCCACGGCCGGGCCGCGGTCGTCTTCGCGCAGCTGATCACTCTCGGCGTGAACCACGGCGTGCATGCCTTCTTCGTGCCGATCCGCGACGCGAGCGGCGCGTTCCTGCCCGGAGTCGGGGGCGAGGACGACGGCCTCAAGGGCGGCCTGAACGGGATCGACAATGGGCGCCTGCACTTCTCGGGAGTTCGCGTGCCGCGCGCGAACCTGCTGAACCGCTACGGCGACGTCGCGGAGAACGGCGGATACAGCTCATCGATCGACAGCCCGGGTCGGCGGTTCTTCACCATGATCGGCACTCTCGTGCAGGGCAGGGTCTCCCTCGACGGCGCCGCGGTCGTCGCGAGCAAGCTCGCCCTCACGATCGCGATCACCTATGGGTCGGAGCGTCGGCAGTTCACCGGATCGAGCACGGTCGAGGAGGAGGTCATCCTCGACTACCAGCGCCACCAGCGCCGGCTGCTGCCCCGCCTCGCCACGACGTATGCCATGTCCTTCGCTCACGAGAAACTGCTCGCCAAGTTCGACGGTGTGTTCTCCGGACTCCACGACACGGATGCCGACCGCCAGGATCTCGAAACCCTCGCCGCGGCTCTCAAGCCGCTGAGCACCTGGAGCGCCCTCGACATCATTCAGGAATCCCGCGAGGCCTGTGGGGGAGCGGGCTTCCTCGCCGAGAATCGGCTGACGAGCCTTCGCGCGGACCTCGACGTGTACGTGACGTTCGAGGGAGACAACAACGTCTTGCTCCAGCTGGTCGCGAAGCGGCTGCTTACCGATTACAGCCGCAAGTTCGCCGGCGCGAACGCGGGCGCGCTCGCCCAGTACGTGGCGGACCAGGTCGGGCAGGCGGCGATCAACCGCTCGGGACTGCGTCGCCTCGGGCAGACCGTCGCCGACTTCGGATCGACGGCGCGCTCGGTGGGCTATGTGCGCGACAGCGACTCTCAGCGGCAGTTGCTCACCGACCGTGTGCAGACCATGGTCGCTGAGGTGGCCGGTCGGCTGAAGGGGGCCTCCAAGCTCGGCACTCGGGAGGCGGCCGAACTCTTCAACCGCAATCAGAACGAGCTCATCGAGGCGGCGCGGGCGCACGCCGAACTGCTGCAGTGGGAGGCGTTCACCGAGGCCCTCGAGTCTGTGCGGGACGCGGGCACGCGAACGGTGCTCACCTGGCTCCGCGACCTGTTCGGGCTCGGCCTGATCGAGAAGAACGCCGCGTGGTATCTCATCCACGGCAGGCTGTCGTCGCAGCGCGCTCTCGCGATCACCGCGTACATCGACGAGAGGCTGTTGCCTCGGCTGCGCGCCAACGCCCTCGACCTGGTCGCGGCGTTCGAGTTCACGCCGGAGCACCTTCTCGCTCCGATCGCGCTCGGTGCCGAGCGCGCACGACAGGATGAGGCGCGGGCGTACTACGACGAACTGCGTGCGAGCGGCGTCAAGCCGATCGATGAGAAGACCCTCAAGGTGCGCAAGCCCGCCCTGTAGCCGGCTACGGGAGCGGAGCCGCGGCGGCCGCGAGTTGCTCTTCCCGCCGGGTGGACACTCCGTTGAGACGCAGCGAGGCGAGCAGGCCGAGCACGAGGAACCCCGCCGCCGAATATGCCGCGTATCGCGTCGCGTCGCTGAAGGCGATCTTCGCGTCCCTGCCGACATCCGCGTTCTGCTTCGTCAGAGCCGGAATGGCGGCGCCGGCGCTGTCCACGACGGCGTTCACCACCTGTGTTCGAGCCGATTCCGGCAGGTTGCGGTCGGCCAGGCGGGCATCGAGTGCGGTGCCGGCACTCGTGAAGAGGATCGTGCCGAGGATGGCGATGCCGAGCGCCGAGCCGATCTGGCGCGCCGTGCTCGAGGTGCCCGAGCCCTGGCCGCTCTGGTCGACCGGAACGTCCTTCAGCACCACGCCGCTCAGCTGGGCGGTGGCCAGGCCGACGCCGAAGCCGTAGACGAAGAGGAAGGGCACGATCGACAGCCAGCCGGCGTCGATCGAGATGACCGATCCGAGACCGGCGACGCCGATGATCTCCGCCAGCAGCCCGACCCGCACGACAGTGATGGGGGAGACCCGGTGGCCGAATGCGCCGGCGAAACCGCTCGCGACGAACGAGCCGATGGCGAGGGCGAGCAGCACGAAGCCGGTCTGCAGAGCGTCGTAGCCAAGCACACTCTGGAGCCACAGCGGGAGGGAAAGGATGATGCCGAACTCGCCGAGCGACACGATGAGGGCGGCGATGTTGCCGTTGCGGAACGACGCGATCCTGAAGAGGCTGAAGGCGAGGAGGGTGGTCTTGCCGACCCTCTGCCGGTGGAGGCCCCAGAGCACGAAGGCCGTGCCGGCCACGAGTGTGACGGCGAAGGTGAGGGGGATGATCGACAGGTCGAACGGCCAGGTCCAGTCGCCGATCTTCAGTGTCTTGTTGGTGAGCCACCAGCCGTAGGTGCGGCCCTCGATGAGGCCGAAGACGAGCGTCGCGCTCGTGACGATGGAGAGGATCGCGCCCACGACATCCACCCGCCGTGGGTCGGCCGACTCCTTGGACTCGAGCACGAAGAGCAGCGTGCCGACGATGATGACGATGCCGAGCGGCACATTGATGCCGAACGCCCAGCGCCAGGAGAAGTAGGTGGTGAGCCAGCCGCCGAGGAGCGGACCGACCGCCACCATTCCACCGATCGTCGAGCCCCACACGGCGAAGGCGATTCCGCGGTCGCGACCGCGGAAGGTGGCGTTGATGATCGAGAGCGTGGTCGGCAGTACCATCGCCCCGCCGATGCCCTGGATCACGCGCGAACCGATGAGCAGATCGCCGGTCTGGGCGAACGCGGCGAGAATCGAGGCGAGGCCGAAGATGGTGACGCCGATGAGCAGCATCCGGCGACGGCCGTAGCGGTCGGCGAGCGTGCCGAACACGAGCAGCAGGGCGGCGAAGACGAGGGTGTAACTCTCCTGCACCCACTGCACCTGGGTCGAGGTGATGCCGAGGTCCTTGATGATCGACGGGATCGCCACATTCACGATCGTCGAGTCGACGATGATGAGGGCGACGGCGATGCTGATGAAGACGAGACCGATCCAGCGTCTGCGGGCTGACGTCATGGGAGTGCCACCTTCGGGGAGCGGATGCGGGCGAACACGGTGAGGAGGACGACGGCCGTGGCGGCGGCGATTGCCGCGATCGCGGTAGGGGTGGAGAGCAGGTCGCCGGTCAGTCGAGCGACGGCGACCCAGGCCAGGCCCCAGCAGAGCGAGAGCGTCGGGGTGAGACGTCCCCGGCCGCTGATGGCGAGAAACGCGCCGACGAGCCCGGCGATCGCAATGATCAGCACGGACCACGCATCCGCCGAGAGTCCGAAGCCGGTGAACCCCACTGCCACGAGCAGTGCGGTGATGTTCGCCGCCGTGGCCACGCACACCCAGCCCAGGTACAGGCCGACGGTGCCGTCGGCGACGACGGTCTCGACGAGATTCTTCGGCGGGGAGGAGCGGGTGATCCGGAACGCCCAGACGAGCACCGCGAGCAGAGCCACGATCACCGGGACGCTCGCGGCGAGGAAGCCGAACTGGATGCTGAGGATCCAGGCGGCGTTGAGAATGAGCGAGGCGGCGATCGGGTAGCCGAGGCGGCGTTGTCGGGGGTCTGCCTTCTGGGCGGGCAGCGACTGCCAGATCGCGTAGGCCAGGAGGCCGAGGTAAATCGGCGTCCAGATGGCGAACGCCGGGCCTCCCGGTGCGATCGGGGTGGCGTCGGCGGCCAGTGCGCCCCCGGCGGCTTTCTGGATGGGCGTGCCTCCCGCGGCCCCCGACCCGATGAACGCGCCCACGACGGCGATCACCGCGCTCGCGAGCACGGCGGACTGTCGGACGGTGTCGCGGCCCTCATCCACTGCAGACTCCCTCGCGAACGGCTGTCAATGATCGGATCTTATTCATCAGCTAGCTGACTAATTCACGGTAGCAGTAAATTGGTCACATGGTCGAGACGCAGAACGAGCAATCCGACGCCATGGCGTCCTGGCCCACCGGCCGACTGCTCTCGACCGCCGCGAGGCTCGTCGAACACGTCTGGGTGGATGCCCTCGAGCAACTCGGGCTCACGCACGCGGGGCTCATCGTGCTGCATCTGCTCGGATCCGGCGCACTCAGCCAGACGGAACTCGCCCACCGGGCGCGGGTGGAGACGCAGACCATGTCACGCACGCTCGAGCGGCTCGAGCGTGAGGGGTACGTGGCGCGCCACAAACACCCGGATGACGGGCGACGACACGTCGTCACCCGAACCGACAAGGGCCAGGAGGTATGGGCGGCGGCGAGGAACCTGGAGGCGGACCTCTTCCCCAGCATCGCCGACAACGCCCAGATGCGCGCCAGCCTGCTCGAAATCATCCGCACCACCACCGCCGACCGCTGGGCGGACGACTAGCGGTCGGCGGACGTCGACTCGGTTACTCGGGGGTGCCCGCCGCCTCCTGCGAGGCAATCTCGGCGCGTACCTTGTCCATGTCGAGACCCTTCACGGCGGTGATTACCTGCTCGAGGGCCGGGGCGGGAAGTGCGCCGGGCTGCGAGAACACGAGGATCCCGTCACGGAACGCCATGAGCGTGGGGATCGACGTGATGCCGGCCGCACCGGCCAACTGCTGCTCGGCCTCGGTGTCGACCTTGCCGAAGGTGACGTCGGAGTGCTGCTCGCTCGCCGCGTCGTAGATCGGTCCGAACATCTTGCACGGGCCGCACCAGTCGGCCCAGAAGTCGACGAGGGTGATGCCCTCGCTTGCGACGGTCTTCTCGAATGCGTCGTAGGTAAGTTCAACGGTAGCCATGGGGCCCCTTTCGATCGAAAATCTTTGCTGTCACTGTATAGAGCAAAAAACCGGTCGAAAATAATCCCCGGCCCGTGCCGGTCACGCCGCCGGCCGGGGCGCGTCATCCGTCACGGCCACGACCTCGGTGATTTCGAGGGCCTCCGCGACCGGGATCGCGGCGGCCACCGCAGCGTCGACGAGCGATTGGTCGCCCTCGATGCGGGGATCCAGCCAGTCGGCCCACAGCTCGCGCGGAAGCGGCACCGGGTTGCGGTCGTGGATGTAGTCGAGGGTGTGCACCGAATCGGCCGTGAGCATCGTCACGGTGAGGGTCCAGAGGTTGGGGTCGCCTTCGGCGAGCGTGTGGTCCTTCCACCAGGAGTACAGTCCGGCGAAGGCCAGCACCTCGCCCTCGCCCGGGTGGATGTAGAACGGGGTCTTCTTATTGGTCACCGGATCGGTCTGCCACTCGTAGTATCCCGACGCCGGAATCAGGGCCCTCTTGGACTTGACCGCCGCCGCGAACGACGATTTATCCGCCGCGCTCTCGCTCCTCGCGTTGAACGTGGGCACCTTCATCTTGAGCGTCTTGGACCAGGACGGCGTGAGCGACCAGCGGGCGAGCTCGAGCCGGCGCACCGGCTCGCCCCCACCCTTGCTCGACTCGATCACGGTGAGGATCGGATCGGTCGGTCGGATGTTCCACCCCGGACGCCAGTCCCGAAAGTCGCCGCCGACTGCCACGAATTCCTCGATCAGGTCGTCCGTGGACTTGTCCATCGAAAAGCGTCCGCACATGGCCCCATTGTTGCCTCAGCAACCGACAACCACCAGCAACCGCGAGGCACGGATTACGCCGATCGGTCACGGATCGGCCGTAGGCTGGCCGCATCCACGGCGAGGGGGGAATGCGAAGTCTCCGGTTCGGATTTTGGTGCTGGCGGCGGGACTCGCCGCGCTCTCCGGCTGCGCCACGACGGCCGCCGGGCCGTCCCCGGCCCCCACTGTCACCGCCACGGTGACGGCGTCACCCGTTCCTCGCTCTCCCAACGACTCCTTGACCAGCCTCGACGCCTGGCTCGCCTGCTCGGCCGCCGAGCGGGCGAACTACGGCCTGCAGAACCCGGGGACCGTCTTCGCTCCGTACGACGCGTCAAACGTGAAGGCCGAGAGCGACGGCAGCTTCACCGTCCAGGTGAGCTTTCAACCCCCGGGCGGCACCGCCCAGAACCCCGTCTACGGAGCCATCGCCTCCTGCGTGGTGAAGGGAACCGTCAGCGAGCCGGACATCGTCAGCATCGGCGAGACCGACCTGGGGTAGGGCGCAGGGCATCCGTCGTCGACATCGTCCGCATATTCTTGGAGCGGCCCCACGCGCACTGACGAAAGGCGCCGACATGTCACGTCCCTCAGCCGCTCTCTCCGAGCCCGCCATCGTGTCCACCCTCCGGGCCGCGGGCTGCGTCTTCGCCGAGGACGAGGCCCGGCTGCTGCTGGCGGCCGGGGCGTCCCCCGCCGAACTCGAAGGCATGGTCGCGCGCCGCGTCGCCGGGTTCCCCCTCGAGCACATCCTCGGTTGGGCCGAATTCCGTGGACTGCGGATCGCCGTCGGCCCCGGGGTGTTCGTTCCGCGACGCCGCACGGAGTTCCTCGTGCAGGAGGCGGCGGCGCTCGCCCGTCCCGGGTCGGTGGCCCTCGACCTGTGCTGCGGGAGCGGCGCGCTCGGCAAGGCGTTGATGTCCGAAGTCGACGGGCTCGACCTGTATGCGTCTGACATCGAACCAGCCGCCGTGGCGTGCGCCCGCCGCAACCTCGATCCCCGCCGCGTGTTCGAGGGAGATATCTTCGGCCCGCTTCCCCGGTCGCTCGCCGGGCGCATCGACATCCTGCTCTGCAACACGCCGTACGTGCCGACCGACAGGATCGCGACGATGCCGCCGGAGGCCCGCCTGCATGAGCCGCGGGTGACGCTCGACGGCGGAGCGGATGGCCTGGCCGTGCAGCGGCGGGTGGCCGCCGAGGCGCCACGCTGGCTCGCACCGGGCGGCCACCTGCTCGTGGAGGCGAGTGAGAGGCAGGCGCCGCTCACCGCCGAGATCTTCTCGCGTGCCGGGCTGATCCCCAGAATCGCCAACTCGGAGGACCTCGACGCGACGGTCGTCATCGGCACCCGGCCGTCGCTGTAGGGCGCCGGGAGGGGTCTAACGCCGAAAAAGCGCCCTCACTGCGGCGAACGGCCGCCCGTTGGCGAGGGCGATCAGGGAATCGAGGGCAGCCCAGGACGCGCTCCCGTTCGAGAACTGCACCAGCGCGCGCAAGGGAAGCTCATCCGTGGTGCGCTTGATCATCTCCATGGTCGCCGGGTCCTGCCTGGACTCCTCGGGAAACGTGGCGGTTCGCCGGATGACGGCGCGCAGCATCCGTCCGACGACGGTCACCGAGAGGTCGCCGACGGTGGTCTCCCTGGTGAACGGTCTCGTGGGCGCGGGCTCCGGGATGGCGCGGCCGAGCCGGCGCTCGAAGTCCTCGTCGTCGGTAGCGATGGTCGGCGTGGTCGGCGGCTCTGCGGAATCCGAGCAGTCCCCGTGCACGACGACGGTCAGCGCGGCGACCACCTTCTCGCTCGAGCGTGCGACCTCGAGGTCGAAGGCACCGCTCGGCGTACGCCAGTCCTGAACGCGGACGTCCCAGAAGGCGAAGGATCGCGGGTCGACCTCGATATCGACCCGGCGCCGCTCGCCGGGCTCGAGGCGCACTCTCGCGAAGCCCGCCAGTTCGCGGCGCGGCCGCAGCACGGTCGCCGTCAGGTCGCGCGAGTAGACCTGCACCACGTCGCTCGTGGCTCGATCACCGACATTATCGACACTCACGGACACGACGACGCCCTCGCCCGAGGGGATGTCAGTGCGGTCCACGCCCGCGCCGGACCACGTGG
Source organism: Lacisediminihabitans profunda (assembly GCF_008040105.1). Classification (GTDB taxonomy): domain Bacteria; phylum Actinomycetota; class Actinomycetes; order Actinomycetales; family Microbacteriaceae; genus Lacisediminihabitans; species Lacisediminihabitans profunda. The sequence continues at coordinate 215,108 of NZ_VRMG01000007.1, read as the reverse complement.
TGGCGCCGTAGCCGAGGCCGTGGCCGAACGGGAACAGGGGCGCCACGCCGGCGGTCGTCGCGTGCCGATAGCCCACGAAGATGCCCTCCCGGTATTCGACCTGGTGCGTGCCGCCCGGGAAGAACGGGTCGGCCGCCACATCCTGCCGAGCCGCCGGGAATGTCTCGGCGAGACGACCGGCCGGCTCGACGATGCCGAGCAGGGCGTCGACGGCGGCTCCCCCACTCGCCTGGCCACCCAGGTAGCACTCGAGAATCGCCGACACGCGGGTTTGCCACGGCATGAGCACGGGCGCTCCGTTGCTCAGGACCACGACCGTTCGCGGGTTCGCCGCCGCGACGGCCGCAACGAGGTCGTCGTGCTGGCGGGGCAACGACAGCGTGGTGCGATCGAAGCCCTCGCTCTCCAGGAGGCCGGGAAGTCCCACCATCACGATCGCCACGTCCGCGTGGGCGGCGACGGCGACGGCACCTTCGATCAGCGTCGCATCCGGCTCCGACCGATCGGGGTCGTACCCCGCCGCGAAGACCGCGTCGACGCCCGCCGCGGTGAAGGCGTCGAGCATGGTGGTGACGCGAGTGGGGGTGACGAGAGAGCTTCCGCCGCCCTGGTAGCGGGGCTGCCCCGCGAAGGCGCCGATCACCGCGATGCTCTGGCTGCGGTCCAGCGGAAGCACTCCATCGTTGGCGAGGACCACGGCGCTCGCCGCGGCAGCCCGCCTCGACAGGGCGTCGTGGGCATCCACGAGCTCGTCGAGCGCGCCCTCCTGCCCGGGAAGCGCGTTCGCGAGCGCCCCGATCCGTGCCACGCTGGTGCCGATCGCCTCGATCCCGAGAGCCCCGGCGGCGACCGCCGCCAGCAGCTCGCTCCGGCGGTCCAGCCCTCCCGGCATCTCCAGGTCCATGCCCGCGCCGATTCCCGTGACTCGGTCGGCTTCGGCGCCCCAGTCGCTCACGACGACACCTTCGAAGCCCCACTCGTCGCGCAGCACACCGGTGAGCAGTTGCGGGTCGTCTGCACAGTGCACGCCGTTCACGCGGTTGTAGGCGGCCATCACCATTCGCGGACGGGACTCGCGCACCGCGATCTCAAACCCGCGAAGGTACAACTCTCGTCGAGTTCGCTCGTCCACGATGGCGTCGATCACGAAGCGACGGTGCTCCTGGTTGTTCACGGCCAGGTGCTTGATGCAGGCGCCCACCCCGGTGCTCTGGATGCCGAGCACGGCCGCCGAAGCGAGGCGACCGGAGAGCAGCGGATCCTCGGAGTAGTACTCGAAGTTGCGGCCACAGAGCGGATGCCGCTTGATGTTCAAGCCGGGACCGAGCACGACTCCGACGCCGAGAGCTCTGGCCTCTCGTCCGACCGCCTCGCCCACCTCTCGCACGAGGCCGAGGTCCCAGCTGCTCGCCAGGGTCACCGCGGGCGGGAAGCAGGTCGACGGCACGCTGCCGTAGATCCCCAGGTGGTCGGCATCGTTCGCCTGCACGCGTAAGCCGTGGGGACCGTCGGCCAGCCGGATGGCGGGGATGCCCGGGAGCGCGCGCGTGCGCCAGAAGTCTGCGCCGGACAGCAGGGAGATCTGCTGCTCCAGCGTCAGTGCCGCGTGATCAGCCGCCGTCGTGCTCATCTGGTGCTCCGCTCCGTGGCCCATCGTCCTGCGTCCCGGCTCGAACATCAAGCGGCGGGTGCTGTCTCTGAGGAACCCGGGGGATTGCCGGGCTGCTCCCGGTGCCCACCTGGGGCGCGGCCCAGCCGGGAAATGGAACGGTGGCTCCGACCAGCGTCGATCCAGTGAACTTTCGATCTCGCGAGAAAATGGGGCCGCCTTGGGTCGGCCTAGACCCGTCCCGGTCGCCGCCCCCGTGATCGGCATCGCCATCTACGAGTTGCGTGGAATCGCCAACCGGCCGGTCGTGGCTGCCGTGCATCGCGAACGGTTCGATCGGGGCGATCTCCTTCAGGCTGAGCGGCCTGACAAGACCCAAGAATTGGGATTCACTCATCCAGACAGCACAGTGAGGGAGCCGTTCCGGCGGCTGAATCACAGCGCGAGGTGTATCACAGCCGCTGCGGTGATGAGACTGATCGAGTCTGCCGGCAGGTCCGTCCAACCGTCCTGTTCGACACCGGTCGTCGACACCACGTGTGCCCCAGACTCGGTCGAGGTGTAGCGCAGAATGTTGTAGTCGCTGCCGTGCCCTGGCGGAAGTCGGGTCGGATCGGCTTCCCGCGCGGCGAAGGCGGCAAGGGGAGCGGACGCCGTTCCCGCCGAATGCACGACGATGAGCCCGTGCTTCGTGAGCAGCAACGCATTCAGACAGGACGCGGGGTACTGCGCTCGCAGGCGCGTCACGGCACGTGCGACGTCGCTCAGGCCCGGGTCGCCGGTGGGTTGTCCTTGCAGCTCGCTTCTCAGGACCGCGAAATACACCTCGCTGTCCGTCGTCCCGCGCAGGTGCAATCGGTCTTCGACGGAGAGCATCTCGAGTGCACGATCGCGAGGGGCCATGAGCCCGTTGTGCTGGAAGGCCAGTCGATCGCGCAAGAAGGGCTGAGTGTTTTCCGGAGTAGGTGGCGAACCCCTGCTCGCGAAGCGCAGGTAGATCGTTCGCGCGCGAGCCGGCGGGTCAACGTGAGGCGCGAGTTCGGCGGGCGACGCCTGTGATCGGCCCCCTGTGACGCCCACATCGCCGGAGGCATCGAGAGTCGCCACTCCCCATCCGTCCGCGTGCAGGTGAGCGAGGGCGGTGAATTGGGCGAGCGTGTCCGTTCCGATCGCCTCCGACGTGCGATGTGCTCGTGGGGCGACATAGCCCAGCATCCGTGACAGTTGAACCCTCCTTTCCGGAACATGAAACACATGACATTGATATTTCGGCACATCCAGCTGGAGACGAGCGTCACCGTGTGCGTGTGCCGAGAACCCGGCCGGTGATCACCTCAGTTCGGCGGCAAGGTGGTCGGCGTTACGCCAGGTCAGTGCCTCGATCGTCTCGAGCGGACCGCGGCCGCCCGTCGTCGGGAACGTCGACGATCCGACCACGACAAGGCCCGGCACGTCGTGGAAGCGACCATATGAGTCCACGGCCGAGGTCCGTGGGTCAATTCCCATTCGCACGCCACCGTACAGGTGGGTTCCCAGCGGCTGGGGCGCCAGCGGTGGCATCCACGTACAGCGCGCACCTGCGGCGTCAAGCCATTCCGTCATCCGGGCGGCGAGGAATTCCCACCGGCGCACATCGTCCGGGGCGAGCGAAAAGGTCACACGCGCAACCGGTCGGCCAGTGACGTCGCGGTGGGTGGGGTCGAGGTCGATAGCGTTCTGGCGACGGGGAAGCTGGTCGGGTTGCGCCCACACCGTGCCGATCGAGGCCTGGTGGGCGCGGACCCAATCCAGCGCGTCTGCCCCCCTCGTGGCCTCCACACCCAGCCCGACGGCCGCGTCGGCGAGGCGTTCCGGTGGCCAGGTCCCGGTCATGGCCGCTTGAAGGATCGACCCGCCGAGAAAGCCAACACCCGTGTGGTCGAACCGGTCGCCCTCGAACGCGTCCACTGCGACAGCGGTCGCGGGCCCGGCGTGCCGACGCCCCAGGTCTTGCCCATCGAAGTCGCCGTGGACGACGAAGGCGTTGTGCGACATGAACCATCGACCGACGACATCTGCTCCGGTGATGCCCGAAAGCAGCAGCAGACGCACCGTCGGGATGACCGATGCGGCCACCACGACCACACCGCAGTTCAAGGATCGCTGGCTCCCGTCGGCGTCAACGAGGACCACGCCAGTGACCTCGCCTGTCGAACCTCGCAGGATCTCGGTGACGCTTGCCCGAACGATGTGCACGCCGCGGCCGTCGAGCAGGAACGAGGCGTCTGTCTGGGCTGCGGCTGGGGCGGGGAAGGGGCTCCAGCCCAGCGTCGCTGCGGCCCGGTTCATGCGCTCGGTCCACACCGTCGCGGGGCGTGGGCCGACCGCTGTGGCATGCTCGACCACGTCGTACCAGCGGGCAAGCTCCTCAAGCTCGATGGGCCAATCGGTGAGGTCGGCGTCGGAGGGAAGTGCCCCATAGCGCGAGAGCGTAGCGCTGCGGGTGCGCAGCGACCACGCGTCAAGTCGGTACGCCTGGGGCGCAGCGAGCCGTTTCGAGCCGCCCACGCCGTCGAGCCCGGCCTGAGCCGTCGCCTGCGCGATCGCCTCCTCGACGGCAGTCGATCGGAGCGTCGGCGGGGGCGACACGAGTGGAGCGCGGAGGTGGTCCCGTGCATCGGCCTGGATGGCGGTGACGGACAGCCCGCCGTCTGCGAGCACCGCAGCGGCGATGATCCCGGCCGGTCCCAACCCCACAACGACCACATCCGTCACGATCGGGTCCCCTCCCGAGTTCACTAATGAGGATTTTGTGTCCCGTAATATTGGAATTGTATCCATAGTTGTGCGCCTCGCCTCCACCGCTCGCCGTCGCAGCCCGTCCTTCACAGAGGCGACTCGCCGACCACCGGAGGGCTTGGGGGGCGGCTACGCCGGGGCGTGGCGGGTACTCGGAGTGTTCCGCCCTAGCCCTTCCCCGCGGTGAAGGTGGCTCGGCTTCCAGGGCACGAGGCCGGAACGACCCACTGGGAATGGCTGCGCTGGGTGATGGAAGGAAGCTGTAACTGTGAGTGGGAGCCCGCGGCCGACGTTGCCGGGCGGGATGCCGGGTTTCGCGTTTGCGCTGGCGTCCGTCGCCCGCAGGTGCCATTATTGGATACAATAAACACTTGATCGGATCCGAACGATGGGACACTGGCGTGCTGAAGCGTGAAGATAATGAGAAACTCACTCAGAGCGGGCCGGGTACCCCTCTCGGCCAATTGCTGCGGTCATACTGGCAACCGGTAGCACTCGTCTCGGAGATGCCGGAGGAACGTCCGGTCAAGCAAGTACGCATCATGAGCGAAGACCTCGTGCTCTTCAAGCGCGAGGAGACGGGCGGCTGGGCCTTGATCAGCCGATTCTGCGCGCATCGCGGTGTCGACCTCTCCTTCGGCCGCCTCGAGGATGGTGGCCTCCGGTGCCTGTACCACGGTTGGCTCTACGGCGCCGACGGGCGCTGCATTGATCAGCCAGCCGAGCCGGACCACAGCAAGTTCCTCGGCAAGATAAAGATCTCGAACTACGCCTGCGAGGAGCGAAACGGGATAATCTTCGCCTACCTCGGCGCCGGGGATCCGCCGCCGTTTCCCGACTACGACTGCTTCGTCGCGCCCGAGGAATACACCTTCGCGTTCAAGGGGCGCTGGGACTGCAACTGGCTGCAGGGCCTCGAGGGCGGTATCGACCCGAGTCATGTCTCGTTCCTGCACCGCTTCATCCAGGAGGATCCGCGCGAGGTCTACGGCCAGCAATTCAGCGAAGAGGTGGAAGGCACCGGCAAGAAGCTGTCAATCCTCGTGGGCGAGAACTTCCGGCCAGACATCGAAGTTGAGAGCGCCGAGCACGGCCTCCGGGTTTTCGCAATCAGGCAACTGACCGACGAGGTCAAGCACGTCCGAATCACGAACCTGATGTTCCCCAACGCTTTCGTCGTTCCGTTCGGCAACTCGAAGGTATTCGTGCAGTGGCACGTTCCCGTGGACGATGAACACCACTACTGGTTCATGATCCTGTATGACTTCCAGGACAAGACCGACAAGGAGACCCTCCTTGCCCAGCGCCTCTCGGAGGTCAGCCTGCCCGAGTACCGGCCATTGCGCAATCGCGACAACAACTGGGGGTTCGACGCGACCGAGCAGAAGGAACTCACCTACACCGGGATGGGGCTGGACATCAATGTGCACGACCAGTGGGCCGTCGAGAGCATGGGCCCGATCCAGGATCGAACGGTCGAGCGCCTCGGTGTCTCCGACCGGGCAGTCACCGCAAACCGCCGCCTTCTCCTCAAGTCGATCGATGCCTTCGCGACCGGATCGTCGCTTCCGTCCCAGCCGATCGACCGCGAGGAGGCGAGCAAGCTGACCGGTCCCCTCGCGGTCGATACCATCGCGCCTTCCGAGGGCTGGCAGCAGCGGTGGCGCGAGCGGGAACTCGAACGCCGGGAGCAGTCGCCTTGGGCCGCCTCCGCACCCGCGAAAGCCGATGCCGATGCGTAACACCGACGAGCGGACCGTTGCCGAAGGCGGCGGCGGGACCAGTGCTCGTCCAATGCTGGAGGCTGAACGCGGCGGGTTCATCGACCGGCACGATCTGTGGACGGAATCCCAGTACGCCAGCGCGGCGCAGATGCGCCGGGTGATGGACGAGGTCGGCATCGAGATGGTGCGATTCTGCTTCGTCGACCAGCACGGCGTGATCCGTGGCAAGACTCTCACTCGGGCATCGGTCGCCGCAGCGCTCCGCTCCGGGGTGACGGCACCGTCGTCCCTCCTTCTCAAGGACAGCGCGGGCAAGTCGGTGTACGCGGTATTCGAGAGCGACACGGTCAGCAACGTCGACGGTTTCTCGGGCGCCGGCGACATCGTAATGGTGCCGGATCCTGGGACGTTTCGGGTGCTTCCGTGGTCGAGGCGCACGGGCATGGTCCTCTGCGACGTTCGCTTCCCCAACGGCGCCGAGGTGCCGTTCTGCACCAGGTCCATTCTCCGCCGCGAGGTGAAGAAGCTCGCGGAGCGTGATCTCGCCCTCACCGTCGGAGCCGAACTCGAATTCCATGTCTTCCGGCTTGCGGATTCCCTGCTCGCGGATTCTCGGGTGGGTCGACCGGGGCAGCCCGGCCTCCCTGTCGCCGTCCATCCCACAACGAGCGGTTCCCAGTTGCTGCACGACGAGTCGCTCGACACTCTCGACGAACTGGTTCAGGAGCTGTACTCGGGCCTCACCCTGATGGACCTGCCGCTCCGCTCGATCGAGCTGGAGTTCGGTCCGAATCAGCTCGAGATCACGATGGAGGCGGGAGACGCTTCAGCCGTGGCCGACGCCGTGGTCTTTGCTCGCACCGCCATCCGCCAAATCTGCCGCCGACTCGGCTATCACGCCACCTTCATGTCGCGCCCCGTCGGGGCCGAGACGGCGTCGACCGGCTGGCACCTGCACCAATCGATGAGACGACTGTCGAGCGGCGAGAATGTCTTCGTTCCGTGCGCCGGCGACGCCGCGCTCTCGCCCGTCGGAATGCATTATCTCGCGGGGCTCCTCGCCCATGCCGCGGCATCCGCGTCGTTTGCCACGCCGACCGTGAACGGGTACAAGCGGTACCAGCCGTACTCGCTCGCCCCGGACCGGGTGCTCTGGGGCATCGATAACAAGGGCGCGATGGTGCGGGCGGTGTGTGCGGTCGGGGACCCGGCATCGCGCCTGGAGAACAGGTCCGGTGAGCCGGGCGCGAATCCCTACCTCTACATCGCGTCGCAGATCGTCAGCGGCCTCGACGGGATCGATCGCCAACTCGAGGCGGGTCCACCGACCGAGAATCCGTACCAGGACGACGCCGAACGTCTCCCCTCGACCCTCGGCGAGGCACTGGGGGCGCTCGAGCTCGATCCGGTCTTCGGTGAGGCCTTCGGCGACCGGGTCATCGAGTGGTACCTCAAGATCAAGCGGTCCGAGTATGCCCGGTACCTCGCGCACGTCTCGGACTGGGAGCAACGGGAGTACTTCGGGATGCTGTGACCCGACACGATTTCCGGCCGTCCCGACGCACACGCCATCCATCCGGTGCATAATGGGATCCAATTACTTGCAGTGTGCACCTGTTTCTAGAAATTGAATACTTCGAGGTGCAGACTGTACGGTGGAGTCGAACATTTTTCATTTGTCTTGACGCGGAGGCGCTTCAATGAGCACCCTTGATACTTCTGGAAATGCCCTGGTTGATGACATCACGGCGCGGATCCGGGCCATGATCATGTCGGGCGAGATCCCGATCGGCGCACAGTTGCGGCAGGCGGAACTCGCGAGCCAGTTCAACATCAGCCGTACCCCCATCCGAGAGGCGCTGCGCCAACTGCAGAGCGGCGGGCTCATCGAGGTCGTGCCGAATCGCGGTGCGATCGTGCGTGTCCCTATCCCGTGGGAGGTTCGGGAGGCCTACGAGGTTCGCGCCGAACTCGAGGCGCTCGCGACCGAGCGTGCCGTCTCAAGGATCAGCCGGGAGACCATCGCGAGTCTGCGTGAGGCCAACGCGAGGATGTGGGAACACTCCCGCGCGCTGGCCGACGCGACTGCGAGGGGGGAATCGCCGGTCGCCGAGGGCGAGGGCAACGACGCATTCCACGAGTTGATTCTGGCCACCTCTGGCAATGCGCGGCTTGCGCGGGCCATCAGCGAGATCAACGAGGCCTTTCCCCGTAACGTCTCGTCGCTCGTGCTCATGGACGACCCACGGCACCGCGAAGACAACTATCAGGAGCACGAGCGAATCATTGACGCTCTTGAAGCCGGGGACGCCAAGACTGCGCGCGCGGAGATGAGTGCACACGTGCTTAACGCGGGAGAACACCTGGCGCACTGGTACGAACGGCGGTCGAGGACCATCCTCCTGGACAAGCGCTGACAGGTTCTCGGGAGCGGATCTGAAGATTGGATCCACAAATGGTCGTATCGGATCCGAAAAGTGGGTATTCTCGAACCAGAAGATCACTGGACGAGAGAAGCGGATCTGCGAATGCCACAGGTTACCGAGCACGACGTCATCCCGATGCTTATCGGCGCCGATTGGACAGTCGGCGCTGGCTCGGAGAAAATCACGGTCATCGACCCGGCCACCGGCGAAAGCTTCGGGCGGGTTCCGCAGGCGACAGACAGTGAAGTTTTCGCCGCCGTTGAATCCGCCTATGCCGCTCACCGCGACCGTCGGTGGTCTGGCCTCTCGCCTGCCGCACGGCGCGATGTCCTGATCAGGCTCGCCCAGCTCATCGACGATGACAAGGCGGAGATCGCCGCGCTCGAGACGAAGGACATGGGCAAGCCGATCGAGAGGTCCCTCGGCGACATCGCGCTGGCCATCGACGGCATTCGCTATTACTCGGGCGCCCCGCAGCGGCTGCGCGGTCAGTCCCAGCCGACCGGTGATGGAACCGTCATCTACGGCCGCCGCGAACCGGTCGGCGTGGCTGCCCTGATTCTGCCCTGGAATTTTCCCTTCATGACGGCCGCGTGGAAGCTGGCCGCCGCGCTGGCCGCGGGGTGCACGGTGGTGATGAAGCCAGCGGAGCAGACTCCGATGACCACCCTCCGCCTCGCCGCACTCGCCCTCGAAGCCGGCGTACCGGAGGGGGTGATCAACGTCGTCACCGGCGACGGTCGAACCGGTGCCGCGCTCGTCGCCCACCCTCGCGTCGCGGCAGTCTCATTCACCGGATCCACGGAGGTCGGGAGAAAGATCATGATCTCGGCCGCTGCGACGCTGAAGAAGCTCACCCTTGAACTGGGCGGCAAGAACGCGAACATCGTCTTCGATGACGCCGACCTCGATGCCGCCGTCACCATGGCGATCCGCGCCTCCTTCGGCCACTCGGGCCAGATGTGCACGGCCGGAAGCAGGCTCTTCGTTCAGGAGACCGTTCGAGAAGAGTTCACCGCTCGGCTCCTCGAGGCCGTGTCGAGAGTCAAGGTGGGTGCGGGAGACGAAGGAGGGGTGACCGTCGGCCCCGTCGCCTCCGAAGAGCAATACAGCCGGATTCTCGACTACATCGACATCGGCGTCGCGGAAGGTGCGACCGTGCTGGCCGGGGGCGCGCGGGTGGACCGCCCGGGATACTTCATCGCACCGACGGTGTTCGGTGGAGTCGAGCAGTCAATGCGGATCGCCCAGGAGGAGATCTTCGGTCCGGTGGTGGGCATCCAGTCCTTCACCTCCGAGGAGGAGGTCATCGAACTCGCGAACTCGGTAGAGTACGGCCTCGCCGCGGGAGTCTGGACCAGTAACCTCGGCCGCGCCCACCGAGTCGCGGCGGCTCTCGAGACGGGCACGGTGTGGGTAAACACCTATAACGTCTTCGACGGGGCGCTGGCGTTCGGCGGAGCAAAGCAGTCCGGATTCGGGCGCGACCTCGGCGACGAGGGTCTCGAAGTCTTCACCGAACTCAAGAACGTCGTGGTCGTTCCGTGACTGGCGCCGCCGTGCGGGTTGATCCCGAGACGGAACGCGCACGCACTCCAGGTGCAGCGGTCTACCGGCATTTCAACGCGGCCGGATGTTCATTGCCGAGTTCCGAGACACTCGACACCGTCTTCCGCCACCTGATCCTCGAGGGGTCGGAGGGCGGCTACGAGGCGGCCACGGCCGCCGTCGAGCGCACGTCGGCCGTGTATTCGAGTGTCGCGAGGCTCGTCGGCGGCTCGGCCTCCGAGATCGGAATGTTCGACAGCGCGAGCAATGCGCTTCGCACCGTCATCGATTCCTGGGTTTTCGAACCGGGCTCCCATATCATCGTGTCCCGCTCGACGTATGTGAGCCACGCGCTCCATCTCATGTCGCTCGCACGGTCGCACCAGCTCACCCTGCAGGTGGTCGACGCCGGGCCGGATGGCTCCATCGATCTTGAACTCCTCAAGGCGGCCCTCAGCAGGGCGGCAGGCGCCCCCAGTCTGCTCTCTGTGGCGCACGTCCCGACCTCCTCCGGGCTCGTGGAGCCGGTGACTGCCGTGGGAGTGCTTGCCCGCGAGTACGGTGCCCTCTATCTCGTCGACGCCACCCAGTCGGTCGGGCAGATCGAGATCGACGTCGACGCGATCGGCTGCGATGTGCTCGTGGGCACTGGGCGCAAGTTCTTGCGCGGCCCGCGTGGCACCGGATTCGCGTACGTTCGATCCTCGGCGTCGGCACGACTCGCGCGCCACATCCTCGACGTGCGCGGAACGGTCTGGGATGCCGACAAGTCCTGGAGCTCGGTTCCCGGCGCCGTGCGGTTCGAGACCTGGGAGCATTCGGTGGCAGCGCGCCTCGGTCTCGGATCGGCCATCGACCAGGCCCTCGAGATCGGTGTTGACCGCATCAACGCCACCATCGATTCCCTTGCTGCGCCGCTGCGCGACGGGCTCTCGAAGATCCGCGGGGTGACGGTCACCGACCCGGCGGCCGCGGCATCCGGAATCGTCACGTTTGCGGTGGACGGCATCGATGCCAGGGACGCGGTGCTTCGACTGCGTTCCCTCGGCACTCGGCTCACTTCGGTGCCGGCCTCGCACGGGCAGTGGGATCTGGGGGCCCGCAGCATCCCCGCTGTCGTGCGCGCTTCCGTGCACGTCTACAACCGCGAGGACGAGATCGACGAGTTGCTGAGCGAGGTTCGCGAGATTGCGGCGACGACCGTGGTCCGCGGCGCATGAGGACCACGCAACTGACGCACGATGCCTCCGTCCTCATCGTCGGCCTCGGGATCCATGGCACGGCTGCCGCCCTCGAGCTCGCCAGTCGCGGAATCTCGGTGATCGGGATCGAGCGTTTCGACGCCGGGCACGCTTTCGGGTCTTCGCACGGCGCCACACGGATGACCCGCCGCGCGTATCCGTCGGAGGCTTGGAACTCCCTGGTAGAGCGGGCCTTCGCGGGCTGGGATCGCTGGGCGGAGCGAGCCGGGCGGTCCTTCATCAGCGTGACGGGAGGCCTCTACGCCGCCGCGGAACCCGGCCGCCTGCAGGGCCCGGGCTGCGTTGCCGTTGCACCAGGGCAGATGGCGACCGCCATGCCAGGCCTCCGCGCGCCCGACGGCTACTTCGCGGTCGCCGATCCGGCGGCCGGCGTCGTCGCCGCATCCGCAGCCCTCGACTTTGCCCGCACGGCGGCGAGAGCCGCCGGGGCCAGCCTCTCCTACGGCGAGGCGATGACGAGGTGGTCCGCGGACGACGGTGGAGTGACCGTCGAGACAACGTCTCGCACCATCCGAGTGGGCCGCCTCGTGCTCGCGACCGGCCCGTGGACGGGGGCCGTCGTGCCGCAGCTCGCCGGGGCCCTGGAGGTATGGCGCATCGTCACCCTCACGGCCACTCCCGGGCAGGCCGTCGCGCAGAGCCCGAGCCTCGGGACATTTTCTATAGACCGCGCGGAGGGCCTTGTGTTCGGAATCCCCGAGGTCGCCATCGATGGTATCGGCACCATCGGGCTGAAGATCGGGGTGGATGCCGGGCCGGTCTGGGATCCCAATGTGCCGAATCCGCCGCCAACCATCGCCGAGACGGCGGAGCTCGCTCGGCTCATGCGTGACCTCGTTCCCGGAATCGACACTGCGGGAAGCGAGGCGGCCGCCTGCCTCTATACGATGACGCCGGATCGCCGTTTCGTGGTCGGAGCTCTCCCCGACAAGCCGAGGGTCATCGTCGCCACCGCCTGCTCAGGCCATGGCTTCAAATTCGGACCGGCCGTGGGCGAGGCCATCGCCGATCTTTGCGGAGGCGTGGACCGACCCGACCTAGACATGTTCGCGCTCGACAGATTCGTCGCACAATAATGGATCCAATTTGCGCATGATTGGATCTAGTTTGCTAGGATTGACACACCAGACCCCGGAGGGCGCCATGACCGCTGAGCAGATCGACATCAATATCCCCATTCATGGCGACATGCTGCACTGGGGCCGCCGCCCCACCTACGAGATCGTAGAGTCCCGAGCGAATGGTGACGCCTCGGACGTCTCCCGTTGGCTGATCGGCGCCCACACCGGAACCCACATCGACGCCCCTTCCCACTTCATCGAGGGCGGAGCGAGTGTCGACAAGATCGATCTCAACTCGACCGTGGGAGTAGCCCGTGTGCTGGACCTCCGCCAAGTGGTCGCCGAGATCAGCGCCGAAGACCTGGAGAACGCCGGCCTCGGAGACGCCAAGCGTGTGCTGTTCAAGACCCGCAACTCGACCGACGCCCTCACCCGCAACGTGAAGTCGGAGACGTGGGTCGGCCTCGGGCCGGATGCCGCGCAATTGCTCGTCGACCGCGGCGTGCTCTTCGCAGGCAACGACTACATGACAATCGAAGCGCCTGCGCACGTCGTCGAGTGGCCGACCCACCACATCCTGTGCGGGGCAGGCGTCGTCATCCTGGAGAACGCGAACCTCGCGGATGTCGACTCGGGTGACTACCAGATGGTCTGCCTCCCTGTGCCGTTCGCCGGTATGGAGGCCGCGCCGGCTCCGACGGTGCTCTTCCGCCTCCCGGCCGCATGACCGGCTCGCCCGCCCCGCTGACGGTTGCGATCGCCGCACCACACCGTGCGGCGATCGACTCCGCGCGGCAGGCCGTGCTCGACGGCGGAACGGCGATTGACGCAGCCATCGCCGCCGCCGTCGCGCTCACCGTCGTCTATCCGCACCAATGCTCGCTCGGCGGTGACCTCGTCGCCTTGGTCCGGCGGGGTGGTCACACCCGGGCCGTCGTCTCGGTCGGTTCGGCACCGGCCGCGATCGATGTCGCCCGGCTCGCCACCGAGAGTCGGATGCCGCGGCAGGGGCCGGACACGGTGACCGTTCCCGGTGTCGTCGCCGGCTGGCTCGCACTGGCCGAGCTCGGAGCGGTGCTTCCTCTCGCAGCGGCCTTCGAACGCGCCGCGACACTCGCGGACGGCGGGACCGTCGTTTCTGCCGGCCTCGCCCGGGCGATCGAGGAGCGGCGAGAGAACGTGCTGGCGGACCCGGGCCTCGCCGAGATCTTCACGAGCGACGGCGAGCCCCTGACGGAAGGGATGGCGCTGCCGCAGCCCGCCCTCGCCGCGACGCTGCGCACCCTCGCTGCCGACCCGTCGGCGATGTACACGGGAGCCCCGGCCGAGGCCATTGCCGCTCGCATCGGATCTCTCGGCGGTTCTCTTTCTCCTGCCGACTTCGCAGCGCACCGGGCCGAGACCACCGACGCCGTCAGCGCCGAGATCTCGGGCACGACGTGGTTCGTGGCGCCACCGCCAACTCAGGGGCTCGTGCTCTTCGGAGTGTTGCCCGCCGCGCTGACGGAGGCCGTCTGGTCAGGGGAAGAGGCAGACTCCGACGCCACGCAACGCCTTCTCGCGGCTTTCGTCGCGGCAGCGGACTCTCGGCAGCGCAACCTCGGTGACCCACGCGGTGGCCCTATCGACGAAACGGCATTGCTCGGCGACTCGCTGGGCGAGGCGACCGGAGCGTTTCCGCGCCCGGGGCATGCGCTCGGGGACACGGTCGCCATCACCGTGCAGGACTCAGACGGCACCGTCGTCAGCCTCATTCAGAGTGTGTACCAGTGGTTCGGATCGGGGATCCTCGACCCGGCCACCGGAATCGTTCTGCACAACCGCGGCTCCGCGTTCAGTACCGACCCGCGTCATCCGGCCCGCGTCGGCGGTGGTCTACGTCCACCGCACACCCTATGTCCGCTGATCGGAGACAGTCCCGAACTGACCGTCGCGTTCGGCTGCCAGGGAGGCAGCGCCCAGCCCTGGATCCTCGCCCAAGTGGCGAGCGCCCTGATGGATCGGCACAGCGACCCGGTCGAAGTTCTCGGCCGACCACGGTGGGTGATCGGGTCGCAGGATCTCGGCCACTCCGTGCTGACGGTTGTCGCCGAACCGGGGTGCGAGGTCGCAGTCGCGGCTGGCCGCGCCCAGGGAATCGCCGTCGACCGCCGCGACGGGTTCATCGACGAGGCCGGGCACGTGCAGGTAGTGCGCCGCGTGCCGGGCAGTCTCGACTTCGACGCGGCAAGCGATCCCCGCGCGGATGGCAGCGTAGCGATCGTGCGTGTCCCCCGCGGACTCGCCGAGTTCACACCCCAAGGAGAATCATGAATAGTCACGTGCCGATCGAGCGGCTGGATGCACCTGCCTCCAGAACACGGCATGCTCTGGACCCGCTCACCCCTGCCGAGATCGAGAGTGTCATCGCGCTCGTCCGTGCGGACGGGCGAATTGGTGTGACTCCGAGATTCTGGGGGATCGCCCTCGACGAAGACGTCGCCCGCCATCTGCCGGCCGACGCGTCACGACCGGTTCGCCTGGTGGTGATGAACCCCCTTGCACACGCGGCGTGGGAGGTCACAGGCTGGACGGCGACGGCGGCCGACGCGGCGAGGCTGCACTCGTGGACTCCCGTGGATGCCAAGCGGCCGGGAGTCTCGTCCGAGGAGGCACGAGCGGTCGGGCGGGCGGTGCGAGCCGATGCCGGAGTTCTCGCCGCGCTCGCTGCCCGCGGCATCACGGATGCCGCCCAGGTCTGGGTCGATCCCGAATCGATCACCGGCTTCGAGCCGGAGGGGCTCACCGAACGACGTCTATCTTGGGCGACCCTCTGGTACGTCGAGAATCCGGAAGACAACGGTTATTCGCGACCGATCCCCGGGCTCGTCCCGATCGTCGACCTCGAGACCCTCGAGGTCGTGAAGATCGAGGACCACGGCGTCACGCCGATCCCTCCCGAGATCGGCAACTACGGCTCGGGTGCGTGGGGGCCGGATCGCGAAGTGTCCGCTCTCGACATCGTCCAGCCGAACGGTCCAGGGTTCGAGATCGACGGCCACCGGGTCAGTTGGCAGAACTGGACCTTCCGCATCGGGTTCACGCACCGCGAGGGCTTGGTACTCCATGACATCGCCTACACTGACGCGGGCAAGACACGCTCAGTTCTTCGCCGCGCGTCAATCAACGAGATGTACGTGCCCTATCTCGACCCCGACCCGACCGCCTACCGAAAGAACTTCTTCGACTGGGGCGAATATGGCGCCGGACCGCTCACCTCGTCGCTGGAACTCGGCTGCGACTGCCTCGGCGAGATCCGCTACTTCGACGCGCACGCCCTCAACGGCGACGGCGAGGTCTTCACGATCAAGAACGCCATCTGCCTGCACGAGGAGGATGACAGCGTTCTTTGGCGCCACGTCAACGGACGCACCAGAAACTCGGAGGTCCGCCGTTCCCGCAAGCTCGTGATCTCAGCCTTCGCCACCGTCGCGAACTACGACTACGGCTTCTACTGGACCCTCCACCAGGACGGTGCCGTCGAACTCGAGGTGAAGCTCACCGGCATCCTCTCGGTCTCCGGCATCGACGACGGGCACACGGCCCATCATGGGCGGATGGTCGCCCCCAACGTGCAAGCGCCCATCCATCAGCACTACTTCGGGGTACGGCTCGACACCGCAATCGACGGTGAGATCAATCGTCTCGTGGAGGTATACGCCGAATCAGAGCCCGATGACTCTCTCAACCCCTGGGGCAACGCGTGTCGGATGGTCGAGACCCCGATCCTCGACGAGGCGAATGGTGGGCGACGCGCTGATCCGTCTCGCGCCCTGCATTGGCGAGTGGAGAGCGAATCCACCGACAACCGTTTCGGAGACCGCACGGCGTACCGCCTGTCGATCGGCGACACGACAAACCTCTTCGTGAAGCCGGGAAGCATCGTCGAGCGAAAGGCGCCTTTCGTGGCCAAGCACCTCTGGGCGACGCCCTACGACCCCGCCGAGCGATTCATCGCCGGTGAATTCCCGAACCAGGCGCCGCTCGAGGCGGAGGGGGTGACCGCGTGGCAGGCGGCCAACAGGTCGCTCGATGGGGCGAAGCTCGTGCTGTGGCCCGTGCTCGGCGTTCACCACTACCCGCGACCGGAGGAGTGGCCGATAATGCCGGTGGCCAGGATCGGGCTGCGGCTCGAACCGGACGGATTCTTCGACCGCAATCCCTCTCTCGACGTGCCAGCCGGGGTCCCAGTTTCGCACTGCGCGCACCACGGTGACGGGAAGTGCGACTGCTGATGCGTCGCGGGTAGCCGGATATCAGGGGCCGGCGAGCAGGCGCATGGCAGTGCCGCTCGCCAGCTCCTCGATGTGGGCTAGCTCGAGCTCGAGAATGTCGGCCGGCGCCCCGATCACCAAGCGACCGGTGGGTGAGCCGATCAGCCGCGCGGCGTCTGCAGTGAAGAGCCGCAGAGCCCGCTCGGCCCCGATGAGCGGCACAAGCTCGGCGATGTATGGCAGCGGATCATGGTCGGGACCCGGGGCGTCCGAGCCCCCTCCGACGAGAGCTCCCGAGTCGAGCCAGCGGCGGACATCGCCGAGGCCGTCGGCTGCCACTCGACCGATTCGCCGCTTGACGGCACCGCGAACCGCGCGATGCAGAGCGGGCTGAATCGCCGCTGCTATGCCGAGTCCAGCCGCGCGACGCATCACGGCGTCATCCTGCTCGAGATAGGCATGGATGAGGTGCAGCTGTCCCAGCGGCCACGTGTCGGAGACGAAGGCAGCGGTCTGCACCAACAGTTCGACCGCTCGCGGACCCACCGCGTGAACGGCGAGGGGCTGCCCGGTCGACTTCGACCACTCGAGGTACTCGATAAGGGTCTCCGTCTCGGTCGACTGTATGCCGGCCAACTCCGTGGACGGCCAGGGTTCGTGGCGGAGCGCGGTCCCGAGCGAGCCCCCGCCATCGAGAAAGAGCTTCACCGCTCCGAGTCGCAGAGTCCGCGGATCGCAGGCGGCGATTCCGGTGGACTCTGCGTCCGCGTGGAGCCGTCGTGGATCGATTCCATTACCGCCGAGCGGGAACAGCACGGAGCGCACGGAGAGCCCGTCGGCGGCGGCGGCGACGTACGCGGCTATTTCTACGGGGCTGAGTGCCGGATCCGCCGCCGTCGTCGTGCCGACCGATCGAAGGGCCTGGTGCGCTTCGCGGATCCACCGTCTCAGGCTTGCCTCCCCGGGAGGAGGAACCACACGCTCGACAATGGCCACGGCAGCACGTTCGATCAGAAGGCCGGTCGGCCGTCCGGTCGAGTCACGCTCGATCCGCCCGTCGGTCGGATCGCCGACCGCGGTGGCGTTCTCGCTACGGTCGAGAGCCCCTGCCGCCGCGAGCGCCGCGCGGTTGGCGAGCGCATCGTGGGATCGGCGGTCGAGCAGCAGTGGATGCCCGAGGGCGGCTTCATCGAGTTCGTCGATGGTCGGCAGGCGTCCCTCAGCGAGCTCGGCACCGTCTATCTCAGCATCACCGAGGAGCCATTCCCCCGGGGCAAGGGATTGCGCCGCCGCGCGCAGGCGGGCGAGGGCGTGCGGAATGTCAGGACTGCCGCGGAGGGTGACGCGACTTCTGGCCCTGCCGAGCCAAAGAGCGTGAATGTGGCTGTCGACAAAGGCGGGGACAACCAGGCCGGCCTCGATGATGGGCGTGCCGCTCGGCGAGGCCGCGCGCACGTCGGCGAGCGTGCCGACCTGTGCGACGGTCCCGCCGGCGATGCCGATCGCCTCGACCACACCCGCGTCACCGAGGGTGTGGATCGAACCGGTGACTATCGTTCGCGGTGAAGGCTCACGGACGATGGCGCGGGTCCGGGCTCGGTTCCTTGATGGCGGCCGCAATCGCCCGCGCCGTCGTCAGGACCGAGCGATCGAACTCGATCTGACCCTGTTCGGCAGACGCCTGCTCGACATCGCGGCCCCAGACTCCGGTCTCGCTCACCTGGTCCATTCGGTAGTCCCAGAAGGAATCGATGTCGAGGTGCGAAGTCACCCGGTCCATGTGTACGAGCTCGGGCTTGAGGTGAAGCAGCACGCTCGTCTCGAAGTAGTTCGCGTGCATCAAACCTCGACCGAACTGCACGTGGCCGTTGACCTCTGGCCCCGGGTACATCGTCACGTACCCGATGGCGCGCACCCGGGCATCCGGATACTTCACCCGGAGCTTCTCGGCCGACACGTCCAGCGCGCCGTTGTTCCAGATGTGACCGTTCAGCAGCACGAATTGCCTCACCCCGCTGGTGTAGAGCGAATCGATGAGGTCCTGCATCACCGCGATCATCGTCTCCGGACGGAGGGTCAGCGTTCCGGCGAAGTCGCCATGCGAGGCGGAGACGCCATAGGGGATCACTGGCACGACGGGCACTCCGGTGAGGGCGGAGACGACGAGGGCCACCGCCGTGTCGATCTCGGTGTCAACCGAGAGGGGAAGGTGGGCGCCGTGCTGCTCCGTCGCCCCGACGGGGATGATGACGGCGCGGGTCTTAGCAACCTCCTCGGCAACCTCCGTCCAGCTGAGTCGCTCCCAGAGCACCGGTCTCCCGGTGCCCCCGAGCTCGGCGGCGAGTGCCTCGACATCGAGGGCGGTGTTCGGCAATTCGGTCATTGTGTCCTCTCGGCGCCGGTGGAAGTCACCAGACGCGTTCTCTCTTTGCTGGCAGCAACTGGCGTGCCGTGACCGCCTTGACCTCGTCGCCCTCGGTGATCCACACCCGAGCGCTCGGCGAGTAGTCGGTGAGTAGTTCGCTGCAGACCCCGCACGGCTCGATTAGGTGCAGGGTGCCAGACCGCGCGCGGAGCACGCTCACCGATGCCTCGATCTGCAGGCGGGTTCCCGACGGCGCGGATCCGGCAACCGCGTTTCCCATCGCGACGCCCTCGGCGCACACAGTGCTCCTGCGGGCGGACCCATCGACATGGACGCCGACATAGGTCGAGCCGTCGCTGGTTCTCATTGCCGCAGCGACCTCGTGCCGGCCCGGCTCGTAGACCCGGACCAGCAACTCGGTCGCGAGGGCGAGGAGTTCCGCATCCGACTCGCTCATCCCCTCCGGTGTGCCGGTGAGCAGCGGCCTCGTCGACGGAGGCATCATGTCCAGCCGAGGATGCGAGCCATGTTCCCGCCTTCGACCAGAGCGCGATCGGCCTCGTCAGGAATCGCCTTCGCAATCTTCATCCGCTCGAGGTCGAAGTCGGACCCTGGCCACTCTGAGCCGAACAGGATCTTCTCCGGGCCGACCCGCGCGTACGCACGGCGCACGTCCGCGATGAGGGTGGCCGACGTCTCCAGGTAGATGTGGGGCTGGCGCTCCGACACGATGATCGCCTCCGGCACGTTCCAGACTGCTCCCATGTGGGCGATGATCGTCGGCACGTCCGGGTGTCCCTTCGCGATCTCCTCGATCGAGAACGGCGCGCAGAACGCGTCGTCGAGCGCGTTAATCAGAACGGGAAGGTTGAATTTCGCGCAGGCCCGGAAGACGGGGTCGAGGAGTCCGTGATCGGCGACGTGATAGCCGTGCATGCTCGGGTGAAGCTTGAGTCCGCTGATTCCGGCCTCCGCCATGCGCTCGATCTCGTAGAGAGCGTCGTCATCCTGTGGCCGAACCTGACCGAAGCCGAAGAGCCGGTCAGGATGACTATCGACGAGGTCGATGATGAAGTCGTTCTCGATGCGCTGCGCGAGCGAACAAACCATCGCCTTGTCGACTCCTGCCGCATCCATGCGGGACAGAATGCGCTGAGGGTCGAACGGAACGTAGGGTGGCGGCTCTTCACCCGGCTTGCTGCCGGTGAGGTAGTCGGAGCGTCCGCGGACGTCCTGGGTGGTGTTGTACGCGTCGATGATCACGCGATCTCCTTTGTTGGTGAACTGATGGCTGTGTGCTCGATCGGGTCCTCGTCGCGATCGACGGCGGCAACCGCCCGGCCGTCCGGATCCGACGCCGGAAAGTGGCAACGCACCATCCGTCCCTCGGTGATCTCGCGAAGGGCTGGTGTCTCGGTGAGGCAGAGGTCGGTCGCGTATGCGCAGCGGGTGTTGAAGCGGCAGCCGGCCGGTGGCGCGGCGGGGTTCGGCAATTCGCCGCGCAGCACGATCCGCTCGCGGACCACCTCGGACGGGTCGCCGCGCAACGCGGGAACCGCCGAGAGCAGCGCCTCGCTGTATGGATGCTCCGGGCCGGCGAAGAAATCGTCGCGGTCGGCGATCTCGACGATCTGGCCCAGGTACATCACTGCGACGCGCGTGGCGACATGACGCACGACACCGAGGTCGTGCGAGATGAAGACCATCGTGAGGTTCTCCTGGCGGGTGAGGTCGCCGAGGAGGTTGATCACCTGCGCCTGTACGGACACATCGAGCGCCGAGACCGGTTCATCCGCCACGATGAACCGTGGCGACGACGCCAGGGCGCGGGCGATGCCGATGCGCTGACGCTGGCCGCCCGAGAATTCGTGTGGCCGACGATCGGCCATCGACGCGCTCAATCCGACCCGTTCCAGCAACTCTCGAGCGCGACGCAGAGCGTCGGCGACCGACACTCCCCTTGTCTGCCTGAGCGGTTCGGCGATGATCGCTCCGATGCTCCGACGAGGGTTGAGGGAGCCCATCGGATCCTGGAAGACCATTTGCATGTCGGCTCGGGCGAGTCGGAGCCCGGCTCGCGAGAGCCTCGAGATATCGGTACCGGCGAACGTGATCGTTCCGGCGCTCGCCGGTTCGAGACGCAGCAGCGCTCGCCCCAGCGTCGACTTTCCGCACCCGGACTCCCCGACGAGAGCGAGAGTCTCGCCCTCCGCGACCTCGAGGTCTACCTCGCAGACGGCGGTGACGGATCCGCCGTAGGTCACGGAGAGGCCGGAGGCGCTGAGCAGAGGAGGTCGCCGGGTGTTCACAGGGTGCTCCGGCTCTCGTCGGGGACTGGGATGGTCAGCTCGCCGAGCCAGCACGCATCCTGGTGTCCAGAATCGGAAGGATCGTGGGACGCGAGTATCGGGGTGGTCGCGCACTCCCGAAGGACGAACGCGCATCGGGGGGCGAAAGAGCAGCCATCCGGCCGTTCTGCGCCCATCGGAGGGCTCCCCGGGATGGTCGGGAGGCTGGCCGGGATCGGGCCGGTGACTCCTGGGGTCGAGGCCAGGAGCCCCCGGGTGTACGGATGCTTGGGCGCGTAGAGCACCTGCTCCGTTGTTCCGATCTCGACGATTCGACCCGAATACATCACCGCGACGCGGTCGGCGATGTCGGCCACCACGCCGAGGTCGTGGGTGACGATGACCACGGCAGTGCCGAGTTCGCGCTGAAGCGACTTGAGCAGGTCGAGGATCTGGGCCTGAATGGTGACGTCGAGGGCCGTCGTCGGTTCGTCCGCGATGAGCACCGTCGGGTCGTTCGCGAGCGCGATTGCCGTCATCGCCCGCTGGCGCATTCCGCCCGAAAACTGGTGCGGGTAGGCCTCCGCGTTGTGTCTCGGGTTCGAGATGCCGACGTCGCCAAGCATTTGGACGGCCATGTCCTTCGCGCGTCGCCCGGAAACCTTCTGGTGCAGCGTGATCATCTCGGCGACCTGCTTGCCGATCCGGTGCAACGGGTTGAGGGCCGCAAGGGCATCCTGGAAGACGACGGCGATGTGCTTGCCCCGCACCGATCGCAGTTGTCGTTCCGAGGCGGAGATGAGTTCGATCCCTCGAAAATGGGCCGTGCCACTGATCATCGTGCGCGGGCCGCGGTTGAGGCCGACGAGGCTCATCGACATCGCCGACTTTCCGGAGCCGGACTCGCCGACGATGGCGAGGACCTCACCCGCATACAGGTCGAGATCGACTCCGTCGACGGCCGGAACGACTCCGGATCGGGTGCGGAATCCGACGCGGAGGTCGCGGACGCTCAGTATCGGTTCGCGAGCGGCGGAGCTGCCGTCCGCGCCTGAGCTGCTCTGCTCAGGACTGGTCGCCATCGGCTTCGCTCGCCTTCAACGCCACCTCGATGAGATCGGCGACCTCGTCGGGCCGCACTCGGGGGGTGAAGTGGCTGGTCTCGATCTCGCTCGTGATCGCACCGGCTCGCTTGGCCATGTCGCGCTGGGTGTCGGTGCGGAGGGTTCCGTCGCGCGTGGCGACGAGATACCAGGTGGGCTTGACCTTCCACGCCGGCGTGCCCGATTTCTGGCTGAAGATCGCATTCGACGACTTGCCCGTCTCGGCGATGAGCGAGGCCTGGTGGTGCGGCGGCACGTCCCAGCCGATCTCCTCCCAGAAACGCCCGCCACGGTCAGTGAACCACTCCCCATTCTCGCCGCGGCGCATATAGGCGGAGACCGGCGCCGGGTCGTAGCGCCCGACGATGTCGCTGACGCTCTCACCCTCCTCGGGGGCGAACGCCGCGACGTAGACGAGCCCGCGAACTGTCGGGCGGTGCCCGACATTGGTGATGACTGCGCCGCCATACGAGTGACCAACGAGGAGCACGTCATCGTCGATGGCGTCCACGACGGCGGCGGTGTTCGCCACATCCTCCTCCAGCGAGTGCAGGGAGTTGGTCACGAGGGTGTACTCGAGGCCGCGGGCGTCGAGCACCGGAGTGACAGCACTCCACGTCGACGGGGTTCCGCCAGATCCATGAACGAGAACGATGTGCATCTCAGGCCTTTCGAAGTCGGGGATCGAGAACGTAGTAGAGGATGTCGACTACGACGTTGGTGAGGATGAAGAGCAGCGCGACGGCGAACACCGCACCCTGCACAAGCAGGTAGTCGTGCTGGTTCACGGCACTGACGAGCAGGTTGCCGACGCCGGGATACGAGAACACCGTCTCGGTGATGACCGAGCCACCCAGGAGCGAACCGAACTGCAGCCCGAGCACCGTGACGACAGGCAACGAGGAGTTGCGCAGAACGTGGCCGCTCATGATGTGCCACTCGTCGAGACCTTTCATGCGCGCGGTGCGGATGAAGTCGTCCCCGAGCACCTCCAGAACTGAGGCCCGCACCATCCGGGTGATGAATCCCGCCATCGAAATCGCGAGCGTCAGAGCCGGAAGGATGAGGTGTTCGATCCACGGCAGCACGAGATCCGGCCGGTTCTGCAGGATCGCGTCGAGAAGGACGAAGTTCGTGGTGGGCTGGTAGCCGAGCGAGGTGGGAAGCCTTCCGAGCACCGGCAGCCACCCGAGCTGTACCGAGAACACGATGATGCCGAGCACGCCGAGGGCGAACCAGGGGAGCGAGAAGCTCACCGTCGCGAAGGCCAGGATGATCGAGTCGAGCGCCTTGCCGCGACGCATCGCGGCGACGACTCCCGTGACGACCCCGAGGATCACCGCGATGATCATCGCGGTGAAGACCAACTCGATCGTGGCCGGAAGGGTATTCTTCAGGAGCGAAACGACACTGTTGCTGCCGAAGAACGAGTATCCGAGGTCGAGGCGCGATACCGCCAGCAGGTAGGTGCCGAACTGTTCGAGCAAGGGCCGATCCAGGCCGAGGGTCTTGGTGAGGGCGTCGATGTTTTCCTGAATCTGCTTGCTCGATAGCCCCTCAGTGCCGGCGACCCCGAGTGTCGTGGCCGGTGAGCCCGGGATCAGGCGCATCGCGAAGAAGACGATGGTCACCACGGCGAAGAGTACGAGGGGTACCAGCAGAAGTCGACGCACGATGAGCATGCCGAGGGTTCGGCTGCGCAACGGTCGGCTGAGTCTCATGACGAGGGTCACAGGTCTCTCCTCAGGTCGAAGCGGTCCCGCAGGTCGTCGCCGACGAAGTTGCACGCGACGACGAAGAGCAGGGTGCACGTCGCGGGGAGGATGATCAGCGACGGCTGCGAGTAGATGAATTGTTGTGCGGCCTGCACCATGTATCCCCAGTCGGGCTGCGGCGGTTGGATGCCCAGGCCGATGTAACTCATACCTGCCGAGAAGCCGGCCGCGACGGAGATCGTCGTCATCACCTGCACCAGCAGGGGGCCCGTGAGGTTGGGAAGGATCTCGACGAGCATGATTCGGGGCGCCCGAGTGCCGGCGAGGGTCGCGGAGGTCACATAGTCCCGCGCCATCTCGCGCGCGCAGAGGGCTCGCACCAGACGTGCGAAACTCGGCGCCATCGCGACGGTGATGCCGGTGACGAGAGGGAAGGGCCCCGCTCCGGTGACCGAGACGAGCAGGATGATCAGCAGGAGCGAGGGGAAGGCGAGCACCAGGTCGGTGGTGCGCATCAGCAGCTGGTCGATCCACCCTCCCGAATAGCCGGCAATGAGACCGATTGTCGTTCCGATCAGTGCGGCGAACAGCGTCGACAGGAGCGCGATACCGATCAGAGGCCGCGCGCCATGCACGAGTCTGGAGAGCTCGTCACGTCCGAGGTTGTCGGTGCCAAGCGGATGCCCGGGCGATCCGATGGGGAGCAGCGCGCCGGGGGTCTGACGGAGGGGGTCGGTGGCGATGAACAGCGGGCCGAATACCGCCAGGAGCAGGAACGCGATCACGATGATCCACGCCGCGAACCCGACCCACGACACGGCTCCGAACCGCCTCGCTGCGAGCGAGCGCAGCGAGAGCGGAACGGAGTCGGACGGCTGGGTGACTCGCATCAGTTGACGGTCGCCATCTCCATGAAACATCGGTGTGCGCTGAGAGCCGCCACATTGATGCCCTTGACCTTCGAGGACGACACCACGGGGTTGGTGAAGTTGCCGAGCATGGCAACCACCATGACCTCGTCGGCGAACTTCTGTTGAATCTTCGTGTACTGGGCCGTTCGGTCGGGTCCGTCCTTCGTGTTGCGGGCGGTGGCGAGGGCGGTCGCGAAGAACGCCGCCTGATCCGCCGGGTAGGTGGTTCCCCATCCGGAAAGGAAGTTTCCGTAGACGCTCGTCGGGCTCGCAAGCGACCCGATCATGTTGTCGGGGTCGGGAACGTAGGAGTTGCGTTCCCAGATCATCAGTTCGTGGCTCGCGTCTGCCGGGTTGAACAACCGCCCGGCGTAGGACGCAGGCGACACGCTCTCCGAGACGACGACGAGCCCGATGTCGGTGAGATTCTGCGCGATGATCTGTGCCGCGGTCACGTGCCAACTGTCGCTCGCCGAGATGAGCTTGACAGTGCGGCCGACCGCGCCCACCTTCGCGAGGAGCGCCTTGGCCTTCGCCACGTTCTGAACGGAGATCGCGGCGAGACTGTCGTCGTACCCGGCCTGGGACGGAGGGATGCAATAGCCCTTGGGGACGGCGCCGGCACCGTAGAACGCCTTGTTGAGGATCGCCTTCCGGTCGATCGCGAGGTTGATCGCCTGGCGCACCTCGAGCTCCTTGAGGGACTCTTTTCGAGTGTCCATCATGAGGATCGCGTCTGCTCCGTCCGGTGTCTTGTAGACCGTGACGGCCTTGTTCGCCTTCAGCTGCGCCACTGAGGAGAACGGCGTGAACTGGGTCGCCGAGATGTCTCCGCTGATGAGCGAGCTGATGATCGTGGACTGGTCCTGCACCTGCTGCATTACGAGTCGGTCGATCTTCGGGCGACCAGCCCAATAGCCGGGGAAGGCGGCGAGCACGGCCTGCTGGCCGGCCGTTGCGGAAACAAAGGAAAACGGACCGCTGCCGACGAGGTGCTTGCCGATGTCGGCGCCGTACTTCTCGATGGCCGCGGCGGAGATGATGCGGCCGCCGACGTCGGAGAGTCGAGCCGGGAGCCGCATGTCCTTGTTCTTGAGCACCATGGTGAAGGTGTTGGCATCCGTGGCCGTCATGCTCGCGACGTTGAGTCCGACACTTGCGATCTGGCGGGATGCCCCCTTCGGGAGCGTCACGTCCTTCGGGTCGAACTGGCGCTGGTAGGAACGGAGCACGTCTGCGGAGGAGAAGATCGTGCCGTCGTGCATCTTGACATTCTTGCGCAGGGAGAAGACGTAGGTGAGACCATCGTCGCTGATGGTCCACCCGGTGGCGAGGTCCGGTTTGGGCTCATTGCTGTCGAAGGTGATCTTCGTGAGCCCGCGGCAGACGCTGTCGACGACCATCCAGTCGCCGAGACTCGAGTAGAACGCCGGGTCGAAGACTCCGGCGGTTGCGTCGACGCCGAGCGTCAAGGTTCCGCCCTTCGCGCCTGCAACGGCGGTGCTCCCCGTCGAGCTGGAGACTCCGCAGGCGGAGAGGAATGCGAGGACTCCAGCGCCAAGCCCCAAGGCTCCCGCGGTCTGGATCACGGTGCGGCGCGACAGCCCACCTTCTGCTGGTGGTGTCAGTTGGGATACGGGATCGAACTTCTCCTGGGGCATTGCCATCTCCATTGGGTCACGGAACATGAATGTAATTGGATACAATATCTTCAAAAAGTGATACACGACAAGCTATCTGGGCTTAAGTTTCTGGCGTGTAACAGCGCGGTTACGTTTCTGACCGCGCTGGCCTCGCGTTCCGGCTACGGTTTGTAGACGACGAAGAACTTGCGCAGGGTTTCGTGTACCTCCCAGACGCCGGTCCAGCCGATCGGGAAGTACGCGGTGGTTCCGGGAGTGATTTCCACCGGTTCTCCGCCGTCGCGGTGCACCGTCATTCGACCCGACACGACATGGATGAGTTCGCCGCGCGATTCGAATTCCCAGCGCGAGCGTCCAGGGTCGCTTTCCCAGACTCCGGACACGATCCGCCGGTCCTCCGTCGCAAAATACACTCGACTGCGAATGAGGATGTCGCCGTCGAGCGGTTCGGCGCTCGGGGGTGTCAGGAGTTTCTCGGTGAGGTCCGCCGCAGCGACCTCCGCTGGCTTGACGATGGTGGTCATGGTGTTCCCTCTGTCTCGGATCCGGCTTGTGTGGACCACACCCGGTGAAAGGCATCCTACGGTGTGGATCCTAGATTTATGTTCTAGGATCCAATCAGTCGATCCGTCGGGGATCGGCGACCAGACAAATCGAATGAAGGGGCGAGAATGGCTGCACCTCCCTCCCTGAAGTCAGCCGAGGTTCTCGTGCGCTCTGTCACCTGGCAAGCCGACGATGTGGTGTCCCTCGCGCTTGAGCCGCTAGCAGGCCAGGAGCTTCCCTCTTGGGAGCCCGGCGCCCATATCGACGTGCATCTCGACGACGGCACGAGTCGGCAATACTCCCTCAATGGTTCGGCGGGCAACGGCTACCGCATTTCCGTCTTGCGGGAACCGGCCGGGCGCGGCGGAAGCGAGTATCTTCACACGGGCGTGCGACCGGGGGCAAGGCTCACCATCTCGGGCCCGCGCAATCACTTCCGACTTGAGTCGGCGCCGAGCTACGTGTTCGTGGCCGGGGGAATCGGGATCACCCCGATGCTCCCGATGCTCGACGCCGCAGAACGCGCGGGAATTCCGTGGCATCTCTACTATTTCGGCCGACGGCGCTCGTCGCTCGCTTTCCTCGAGGAACTCGAAGCCCTTGGCTCCGCCGTCACCGTCATCACGAAGGACGACGCAGCGCCACTCACCGTGGACGATGCACTCAACGCCCATCCCTCGGACTCTCTCGTCTATGTCTGCGGACCTCCGCGGCTCTCCGAAGACTGCGCAAGGGTGCTGCGACTCGAGGACCGCACTGATCGGTTGAGATTCGAGCTGTTCGCGGCCCCGGTGTCACCCGACGATCGGCCCGAGGACGACGGCTCCTTCACAGTACATCTTGCCGAGTCCGGTCTGGACCTTGTGGTTCCCGCGGGAGTGTCAATCCTCGACACGGTGCTTGAAGCCGGGATCGACGTGATGCATGACTGCGCTGAGGGCATCTGCGGAAGCTGCGAGACCGCAGTCCTCTCGGGCACCGTCGACCACCGCGACTTCGTGCTCACCGACCGAGAGAAGGAGGAGAGCGGCTGCATGATGATCTGCGTCTCTCGCTCGACCTGCCCCATTCTCGTGCTGGGGCTCTGATCGGGTGAACCCGGCGCTTCAACTGGTCACTCTCGGCGCCGGCACCGGCGCGGTAGTGACCGGGCTCGTGCGGTTCATCTCGGCAGGCAGCCGCGCGGTCGTTCGACTCGGCTGCGACGCTCTGATGCTGGTCGCGATGCTCGACCTTGCCATCGGGGGACGGCTGATTCCTGCCGTCGGCTGGGCGACTCTACTCGGGCTCGCCGGAGTTGCCTCGGCCTTCGTCTCCGCCCGGATGTCCCGTTCGACGGGAGTCCTGTCGGGCCACTCGCCCTCCATCCATGCGGTCGGGATGATCGTGATGGCCGCTCTCGTCATGTGTGGCCACTCGGCGTCTGGCGCACCCGTGACGGTCCCGGGCGATCAGAGCATGGGGATGGGTGCTTCGGGCACTGGTTCCCTCAACAACTTCCTGCTGCTTGGAGTGGTGGTGTTCCTCGCCCTGTCGACTCGGCTGATGGTTTTGAGCGCCCGAGGCCGAGCTGCTGCGACGCAGGCCGAAGGGATTTCGCCCGCCCCCGCGCCGGTCGACCTCGTCGACCATGCCCTCATGGCGGCGGCCATCAGCGCGATGACTGCCGGGATGTTCGTATGACCTGTGGGGCGGGCGTCACGCGCGAATCTCGACCTGACGATCCAATAGCTGGGAGTTCATGACGCATCTGACACGTCGGGAGACACCGAGAAACTGTTGTTGTCCGGCGCGGGCATGGTCGCGCGGGACCGCCTGGCGCGCGGGGTGCTGCTGATCTACCCGGAGACGGTGACACGCTGCACTGGCCACCGGTTGCGGGACTCGTATTCGCGGTGATCGGCGGCGGGTTCTCGCCCTGGTGCTCAGCTTGTTGCCCTTCATCTCGAGAGTCATTACATAGCGATGGCGACCATCGCCGTCGTACTCGGGCTCGCGTGGCCGTGCTCAACCTTCCGGCGGCGACGGGAGGCGTCACGAGTCTGCCCGTCTTTGGACAGCTCTCGCCGCTCTCCATCATGGGCGCGGATCTCTACGGGTACATCGACGCTGACACGTTCTTCATGGATCTCGCCTTCGTGTGCCTTGTCTTCGATCACAAAGGCGCCCTCGCCGGAGGCCCCCCGGCGAACGCCTCAAACAGAAAGCCCAAGACCCCCTGTCCAAGGCCTCCATCAGTTGCACAAATGAGTCGGCCTGATGTTATGTCTCAGGACATCCCTGACACTTCTGTATCAATAGATCTCTGACACTTTCGTGGTGTTTGGTCCTGACACTTCTGCCTCGATGTTTGAGGGATGAGCCGTGTTGAACCTGTTGATCCTCGTGTCCGTCTCGCCATCGTTCAGTGGCCTTCTGATGCCCCGCGGGGAGCGGTGTCGACGTTCTGTGCCGAGCACGGGATCTCCAGGGAGACGTTCTATGCGATCCGAAAACGGGCTGCAACGGATGGGCCGGCAGCAGCGTTGGAGCCGCGCTCCAGACGCCCGAAAGACAGCCCGTCGAAGCTGACGGAAGAGATCGCCCGGCAGGCGATCGGGGTGCGGGCGGCGTTGGAGCAGTCGGGGTTGGACCATGGGCCGATCAGCGTCCACGAGAAGATGCGCGCCCTCGGGATGACCCCAGTGCCATCGACGGCGTCGCTGGCCAGGATCTTCCGCGATGCCGGGGTCGCCCGGGTGGAGCCGAAGAAGAAGCCGCGAGCCTCATATCGCCGGTTCGTCTATCCGGCGCCGAATGCGTGCTGGCAGTTGGATGGGACTGAATACGTCCTCACCGGTGGACGCAAATGCGTGATCTTCCAACTCATCGATGATCACTCTCGCCTCGCGGTCGCCTCTCATGTTGCCTGGGGCGAGACCTCCGAGGGCGCGATCGCGGTCGTCCGCAAGGGCATCGAGGCGCACGGGGTTCCGCAGCGGCTACTGTCCGATAACGGGGCCGCGCTGAACCCATCCCGACGCGGCGTGCTGGGGCAGCTCGTCGCCTACGTCGCCTCGCTCGGGGTGGAGCCGATCACCGGCAAACCATATAAACCGACCACGCAGGGCAAGAACGAACGCTTCCACCAGACCCTGTTCCGATGGCTCGACAAACAACCTCTCGCCGACAGTCTCGAGCAGCTGCAGGAGCAGGTGGACGACTTCGATGCCATCTACAACACCCAAAGGCCGCATCAGGGCCTTCCCGGCAGAGTCACCCCGCAGCAGGCTTGGGATGCGACACCGAAGACCGACGCGCCCCGGCCCGTCACCCCGCACACGCCACCGCAGGCACGCGCGGAAGAGATCCGGGTGAAGAAGGTTGGCAACACCGGCGCCGTTGAGTTCCGCGGCATCCGCTTCGGCATTGGCCGCGCCCTGGCTGATCACCGGGTCTGTGTCATGGACGCCGGGCCCTCGGTCATGATCTTTGACCTCAGTGGCACCCTGATCATCGAGCACCCCTGGCCAAAGCCCGGCATCAAGTACGTCAGCAACGGCCGAACCCGCGGACCACTGCCCAAGACCCAGTGAGCGTCAGGAATGTCCTGATACATCAACTGTCAGAGATGTCCTGATGCAGATTCGTCAGAGATGTCTTGATACATCACAAATGAGTCGGCCTGAGTCGGTCGCTGGTCTACTCACATCCTGCCCACATCTCATCCGCATCACTGCAGTTCTGCTTGTCGACGCTGGCCGAAAAACGCCGGAAATCCGGGGTATTTTGGACATTGTGAGACGTTGTCCGCCATCCGTTGTCACACTCGCAAAACTCAGCCTTTGTGAAGGGCGCGATAGCGCAGTGGGGTAGTACCGTGCACCGATCGAAATTGGCGTGAGAAATAGAATGGGTCCTCATAGCCGACCTGTGGAGCGATTTGGCTAATCGGGTCTTCGGTCGTGTCCAGCAGTTCGCGCGCTCGTGCCATGCGCAATTGCGTCTGGTATTGAAGCACCGGATAGCCGATCTGTTGGCGGAACAGGAACGCGAAATGGGAGGGGCTGACACTCGCCATGGCGGCGAGGTCAGAAACGGACACTCGCTCCTGCAAGTGGTTGCGGAGGTAATCGCGTGCCTTGGAGACGACCGAGCTCCGAGTGCTGGATGAGGGTCGATCTGCCGACAGCGACGCCAGTAGATGCCAAGCGGCGCCCGCAGCACCGACCAGGCTTGCTGATGTGGAGTCCCGTTCCATCCAATTGACTACCTCCTCAACCAGGGCGACGGAACGATAGATGTCGGCGACGTCTTGAACTGGAGTCGAAGTCGTCCCCGCTGCCGCCACCAGCTCACTCACGTCACCACCAGCTGCATGCAGCCACCACAGTGTCCACGGATCGTCCGGGTCAGCCCCATAGGCATGAGCGGTTCTCGGGGGTATCACGACCACTTGCCCCTGTTTGACGACGTGACGCACCCCGTCCACCAGGCACCATCCTTCACCGCGCGCACAGATCATGATTATGGCCTGATCGATTCCGATCTTCCGTTGACGTTCATGGGCCTGAGCCTGCGGGAAGTAGCCCGCATCGGTGACTAGAAGACGTGCAGTGATGGGCTCGCGAAGTGCCTCCAGTACGCGGGGCCGGGGGAGGACATGCAGCCGCTGCCCGGGGAATCCTTCAGCAATCGCCATGCCAACAGTTTCGGCGGCGATCATCGTTTTGTCCAGTTTCTCCAACCGTTTTTCCATGTTCTCAACGCGCGGAGCTTCCTATCGTTGGACCATGCTCAACGCCGAGTCGCGCACCGGATCGCGAATCACCCTCCCCCAGGTACCTACGGAATACAGTTCGGCCCTGGTGGCAGCATGGTCAGAACCGGTCACCATCGACAGCTACCTGCCGGATGCGCCAAGCGCCTACCCCGCGTTTCTCGATTCCCGCGTCTACCAGGGTTCGTCGGGGCGGGTGTACCCGCTTCCCTTCCACGAGCGGATTTCGTCGACTGCTAAGCCGTACGAATGGCAGGCCATTCACCTTGAAAACAAATGGCTTCGGCTGGTGATCTTGCCCGAACTCGGCGGCCGGATTCACATTGCCTACGACAAGGTCGCCGAGTACGACATCTTCTATCGCAACAACGTCATCAAACCGGCGCTGGTGGGGCTCGCGGGGCCTTGGATCTCTGGCGGCGTCGAGTTCAACTGGCCACAACATCACCGCCCGGGAACCTTCCTTCCTACCGATGTTGAGATCGAGCGGGAGTCGGACGGCGCGATTACTGTCTGGTGTTCGGACCATGATCCATTCGCCCGGATGAAGGGAATGCACGGTATCCGGCTGCGTCCGGACAGCTCAGTAATCGAGGCGCGAGTTCGACTCTTCAACCGATCCGAGGTCACCCAAACGTTCCTGTGGTGGGCGAACGTCGCGGCCGCAGTAGGGGACGAATATCAGTCCTTTTTCCCAACTGACGTCACCCACGTCGCCGATCACGCCAAGCGCGCAATCACCTCCTTCCCCCGAGTGGCAGACAAGTATTACGGGATCGACTATCCGGCGAACGTCGACGCGGACCACCCCGATGCCGATCGGTTGGACTGGTACAAGAACATCCCAGTCCCCACCTCCTACATGGTGATGTCGACTGAAGACGAGTTCTTCGGCGGATACGATCACGGACGCAAAGCCGGCTTCGTGCACTGGGCAAGCCGGGATATTTCTCCGGGTAAGAAGCAATGGACCTGGGGGAATGCAGAATTCGGGTGGGCATGGGGCGCCAATCTCACTGACGACGACGGGCCCTACGTCGAGCTGATGGCAGGGGTTTATACCGACAATCAACCTGACTTCTCCTTCCTCTCACCAGGCGAGACCAAGGTATTTAGCCAGTATTGGTATCCAATCCAAGGCATCGGCCCAGCTCATCAGGCGACACGGCTTGCAGCTGCTTCCGTTAGAGATGCTGCGGAGAATCTCCACATCGGCGTCTCGGTTACGCAGGAATTCAGCGCAGCAAGCATCGTCCTGACCGCCGCCAATGGGGCCGAACTCTTCCGCACCGAGGTTGCCCTCGCCCCGGGTCAGCCCTTCCTTCACTCGCTCCCCTACGCGGCGAACACTCGAGTGACCGACCTAACACTGACGGTGACAGCAGGGGAAGAAGAGCTTGTCGCAATTCGCCCCAAGAACACGACCGAGAAGTCACCGATCCACCCGGCGACCGAACCTCCGGCACCCCAGGACGTTGCGTCCGTCGAGGAGCTCTTCTACATCGGCCAGTACCTGGAGCAATATCGCCACGCAACACGCTCGCCGGAGCCCTACTGGACCGAAGCACTCCGTCGCGAACCTGGCGACCTGCGCAGCAACATCGCCCTCGCAGCTCGACGGTACGCAGCGGCTGACTTCGAAACGTCCGCCGCACATCTGCGGTCAGCATTGGCCCGACAAGAAGCATGGGTCCCGAACCCCGCCGATGGCGAAGCGCACTATCGGCTCGGACTCGCCCTAACCCGCCTCGGTCTCGATCACGAGGCCGAGCGACACTTTGCCAAGGCCGCATGGAACTCCGGCTGGAGCGCGCCCGCCCAATTCGCTCTGGGTAAACTTCACGCCCGCGCCCGGGCATTTGAGGCCGCCGCCCAGGCTCTCGGCAAGGCTATCCAGTCTGATCCAGAACATCTTCAGGCAACGGATCTCCTCGCCCGGGTGCTGCGAGAGCTCCGACGTGATGAGGAGGCGACCGCACTCATTGATTCGACGCTGCAACGTGATCCGCTCGACCAGTGGGCGCGCCACCTGGATGGCCGCACCGTCACCAAGGATGCCCCAACGCTGCTTGATGTAGCTCTCGAATACGCCAGCGCAGGTTTCAACAGCGACGCCTTGGAGGTACTCGACCTGGCCGACGCGCACCTCGACTCGACCGCGCTCGGTCAGGTTAACGTGGGACCGCTCATCTCCTATCACCGCGCCGAGTTGCTTAATCGCGAGGGCCGACACGCGGAGGCAGCCGGCGCACTTGATCGCGCACGCACCATCGATGCCGGATTCTGTTTTCCCTCTCGCCTGGATGACGTTGCAACTCTTCGATCCGCCATCGAATCCGCCCCGAACGATTCCCGCGCCGCCGCGCTCCTCGGCCATTGGTATTACGACCGGGATCGTAGGACAGACGCCATCGCTCTCTGGGAAACTGCCCTTCGTTACGGCGCGGACTCGGAAACGACGGCGATCGTCAATCGCAATCTCGGCATCGCTGCCTACAACGTGTCGCATGACAAGGAGCGTGCTCGCGCACACTACGAAGCTGCCTTGGCGGCCGCGCCGGACGACGCGAAGCTCTGGCAGGAATTCGACGAGCTGCTCGCCAGAGCTGGCGAAAATACGGCCAGTCGCCTGGCCCGGCTCGCGTCCCGACCGGACATCATTGCCCGGCGGGACGACCTCACAGTGACATACTCCCGATTGCTTACTGAAGAAGGCCGAGCGGGAGACGCACTCGAAGTCCTCACCAGTCGCCATTTTCAGCCATGGGAGGGAGGCGAAGGTGAAGTAATCCTCGCCTGGGACCAGGCGGCCCTAGCGCTGGCACGAGAAGCCCTGGGTGCGACAGACTCGAACCGGGCAATCGAACTCCTTCACCATGCCCTCGTATTGCCGAACAACCTGGGTGAGGCACGTCATCCCCTGGCGAACAACGCAGAACTGCACCTTGCGCTCGGCGATGCACTCTTCACTGCTGGCCGTCTGGCCGAGGCAACCGAGTCGTGGAGGTCCGCAGCCGAATCCGAAGGTGATTTCAGCTCAATGGCCACCCAGGCCTACAGCCGACAAACCGTATTCAGCATCTTGGCCCTCAGGCGCCTTTCGGATAAACCCCGCGCCGATCGGTTGACCGAAGCATTCCGAGAGCACATCAACGATCTTGCGAGTACTCCCGCCCGGATCGACTTCTTCGCCACCTCTCTACCCACGATGCTTCTCTTCACCGATGACCCGCAGACGGCACGCAATGATGAAGTTGCCGCTCTCCGGGGAATGCTCCGTCGACTGGTGCACCAGCCGACGACGATTTGACGGCTCTCCCCGCCGTCGAGGCCGACCGGCAGTGACGCCGCCCGGCTCCACCCAGAGAAAGGCAAGCACCAACATGAATCACAGGAAGAAGCACGGGTTTCGGTTTCGCGGCCTGCTGGCGATGGCCGCAGTGGTGGCAGTAGCCCTTGTCGGTTGCAGTTCAACACCATCCACCGGAACCTCGACCGGAAGTCAGAAGCAGATCCGCATCGGCGCCATCTACTTGGACTCGCAGGGCTACTACGGCGGCGTGAAAGCCGGCGTGCAGGGGGCAGCGAAAGCGAGCGGCATGAACGTGAAGTTCATCGAGACGAACCCCGGCGGTGACGTATCGAAAGAGAGCGACTTCATGAACACGCTCGTCTCCTCGGGCGTAGACGCGATCATCATCTCCGCAGCATCCGCCGACAGCAGTGTTGCGGCGATCAAGCAAGCCTTTAACGCCGGCATCCCCGTCATCTGCTACAACACCTGCGTGAACGATGCGGCGACCAAGAAGTACGTGAGCGCCTACGTGATCGGCGACCCGCTCAAGTTCGGCCAGCAACTCGGGGAGGCAGCCGTCAAGGAGTTCACTGCGGCCAAGATCGACGCCCCGAAGATGGGCGTGTTGAACTGTGAGCAATATGAGGTCTGCAAGCTTCGCTTTCAGGGCTTCAAGGACGCAATGATGAAGGGACTACCCGGCACCGAATTCGTAGCCAATCAGGAAGGAGCCGAAGTCGACAAGGCAGTGCCCGTTGCGGAACAGATGCTTACGGCAAACCCCGACATCAACGGACTCTACGGTGAAGCCGGCGGTGCAACGATCGGTGCGTATAAAGCTGTCGGCACGGCGAACAAGGTCGGCAAGATCTTCGTATTCGGATCCGACATGACAACCGAAATCGCAACCGAGCTGAACAAGGGCGACGTCCTCAAGTCAGTAGTTGACATTTCCGGACTCGGCGTCGGCAAGCTGGCCTGGGCCGCAGTGGAGAAATCACTCAAAGGCACCAAGTCGGCAACCGTACAGGCTCCGATCACCCTCTACTCTCCCGCAGAGGCGGCCAACTGGCTTACAACCCACGCCGATGGTCTCCCCTAACTAACCCGAGCCGGGCGGCGAACAAATATGCCGCCCGGCCCCGTCTCTTCACCCCACCCCGAAAGGTCCCGCACGTGGTCACGACAACAGACTCCGCTGGTCGCGAGATCATCGCCCAAGCGGTCTCAGTCACCCGCAAATATCCTGGGGTGACCGCATTGGACTCAGTGGATTTCGAGATCCACGCGGGCGAGGTACGCGCCCTTCTCGGACAGAACGGAGCAGGCAAGTCCACCCTCATCCGACTGCTCTCGGGCGTAGACGTCCCGAGCAGCGGAACAATCCGCATCGGCGGCCGCGATCTGGGGACCGAGGGCGTGCGCGGTGCCACCGAACGTGGGGTGGCGACCTGCTACCAGGAACTCAGCCTCGTCGCCGAACTTACCGTGGCTGAGAACTTCTTCCTCGGGCGTTGGCCGAAAGGGCGCTTCGGAATCGACTCATCCGCAATGATCAACAAGGCGCGCCAAACGCTCGCTCGTCTTGGCTCCGACATCGACCCGACGGTTGAAGCCGGAAATCTCACTCTCGCGCAACAACAAATCGTCGAAATAGCCCGAGCGCTCCAGGATGAACCGAAGCTGCTGATCCTGGACGAACCGACCAGTGCCCTCGCCCACGCCGAGGTCGCCCTCGTGCTCGAGACCGTCCGCAGGGTCGCCGCCACCGGAGTTGCTGTCATCTATGTCAGCCATCGAATGGATGAGATCCGTCAAATCGCCGAGTCCGCGACGATCATGCGCAACGGAAGAGTCATCGACACCGTCAAGGTCGGGGAAAGCGATACCGCCGCGATCATCCGCCTAATGCTCGGCACCGACCCGAACGCTCAGAAAGTGGTAAATCCAACGCGTGAATTCGGCGACGTGATGCTGGAAGTCAAGAACCTCACTGTGCTCCCGAAAGTGACTGATGTCAGCTTTGCCGCGAGAGCCGGAGAAATCGTCGGGATCGCTGGGCTACTCGGCTCCGGTCGAAGCGAGCTCCTGCGTGCCATCGCCGGGTTTGATCGCCTCGATTCCGGCACTGTGCTTGTCGCTGGCATCGCACAAAGCCATCCGACGGCAAAGCTGATGCGCAAAGCAGGAATCGGCCTCACCCCCGAGGACCGCAAGCGAGAAGGGGTGCTCCTGAACCTCGGAATCGACGAGAACATCGTCATGTCCGACTTCGCAGCAGTCTCCCGCGGCGGCATTTTGTCCTCGAGTCGAATCCGCAAGTCGGCCCAGGACCTCGCAAAACGCTTCCAAATCAAAGCTCACGACCTGAGCGAACCCATCGAAACCCTCAGCGGCGGGAATCAGCAAAAGGCCGTGATCGCGCGCTGGATTCACGCCGGTGCGCGAGTGCTCCTTCTCGACGAACCGACTCGGGGCGTCGACGTTGAGGCGAAGGGGCAGATCTACGCGATCATGCGCGCGGTGGCCGACCAAGGCAAAACCGTGGTCTTCGTCTCCAGCGAAGTCGAAGAGCTACCGCTGGCCTGCGACCGCGTCCTCGTACTGCGAGACGGAGCCATCCAACAAGAATTCACGGCCCCCGACATCAACCTGTCCGAACTCCTTGAGGCCTCCATGGCCTCGCACGTCTGAGGTGGAACACAATGACTGAAATAGCAACCACGGACCAGCGTCCCAGCGCCGCCCGTCGCGCAATGACGAGACTCTCCAGCAACACCACACTCGTGAACGTGGTCGGACTTCTGGGCGCGATCATCCTGCTGTATGTGTACTTGAGTTCCAGCGCCACCGGATTCCTCAACCTCTCCAACCAACTCGGGCTCCTGCGCCAAGCCGCATTGGTTGGCGTCGCGGCAACCGGAATGACGCTCGTCATCATTGCTGGGGAAATCGACGTTAGCGTCGGCCCAGCCGTCGCCCTCTCCTCCGTGATCGTGGCCGAATCCGTTCACAATTGGGGTCTGCCAACGATTGTGGCCATCATCGTCACCATCATCTTCGCTGTGACCTGGGGCGCAGTCGCCGGCGCCCTTCGCGCACGATTCCGAGTCCCGTCGTTCATCGCAACCCTCGGACTCTGGAGCATCCTTCGCGGGATAGGTCAGTTCTGGACAAATGCGATTCCTGTCCCGCTACCCGACAGCGACCCGATCATGAATGTCCTCGCCGGGAGTATTTTCGGAGTGCCGACGCCGGCATGGGGGATGATTATCATCTTCTTGGTGATCGCCTTCGTCGCCCGAAGGACCTCTTATGGCCGCTCCGTCTTCGCGATCGGGGGCAATGCCGCCGCGGCAAGACTCGCCGGCATCAATGTGGCCCGGGTCCGCATCATCCTTTTCGCGACGATGGGCCTACTCGCAGCAATCAGCGGAATCTTCCTGGCCGCCCGCCTCGGCTCCGGCAACGCCGGTGCCGCGGACGGTCTGGAATTCGACGTCATCGCCGCAGTGGTCATTGGGGGCACGGCAATGTCAGGAGGGCGAGGCAGCCTCATTGGCACATTCCTCGGGGTTATCTTCATCACCCTCATCGGAAACGGTTTGGTGCTCCTCGGCGTCAACTCCTTCCTTCAGAACGTCATCCGCGGCGCCATCATCGTTGCAGCCGTGCTTCTCAACGTCACGCTGTCGCGCCGTCGCTCGTCACAATCGGAGGACTGAATGTCTCTACCCACATCCATGCAGGGGGTCTTCCTGCCAGGAAACTCAACGGCAGACGTTCGCCAGTATCCGGTGGGGACCCCCGGTGCTGGGGAGTTGCTGATCAAAATGGGGGCCTCAGGAATCTGCGGCAGCGACATCGGCTACATCTATCGCGGCTACAAGACCCACAAGGGCCTCAACGGCGAACCCGCATACAAGGGCGTCATCGCCGGCCACGAACCATCCGGTCGCGTGGTCAGCGCTGGACCGGGGGTCACTCGCTTCGGCGTCGGGGATGACGTAATCGTTTATCACATCCACGGGTGCGGAGTTTGCCGCAATTGCCGAGCGGGCTACTTCATCAGCTGCTCGGACCAAGCGCATCGGAAAGCCTATGGGTGGCAGCGAGACGGAGGCCATTCGGACTACGTCATCGTCTCTGAATCCACCTGCATACCGCTCTATTCTCCGCTGACCTACGCGGATGGAGCCTTAATTGCGTGCGGCTTCGGCACAGCCTACGAGGGGCTCCGACGGGCAAACGTGCACGGGGGCGAAGATCTCCTTGTCGTCGGTCTCGGACCCGTTGGTCTGGCGGCGGCGATGATCGGCCGCATGCTCGGAGCCCGCCGCGTGATTGGCGTCGAGCGCAGTGCCGAGCGAATCGACTTCGTGAAGGCCCTAGCACTTGTCGATGACATCGTCTTGGCTGACGAGAACGCGGTCGAGCGCATTCTTGAACTCACCGAGGGGAAGGGCTGCGAGGTCAGCGTAGACGCGTCCGGAAGCGCGCCGGGCCGCGCAACGGCAGTGGCGGCTACCGCCGAATGGGGACGTATGTCGTTACTGGGCGAAGGAGGGAACTTCGAAACAGAAGTCTCCGATGCCCTGCTGCATAAACAGCTCACGATCAACGCCTCCTGGGTCACGTCGCTTCAGGGCATGGAAGACCTCGCCAAGATGCTCGCAACTCAAGGCCTTCATCCTGAGATCGTCGTTAGCCATCGCCTCACCCTCAGCGAGGCCGATGAAGCCTACCGGCTCGCCGCTGAGGGAGCGACGGGCAAAGTGATCCTCGTGCCGAGCAGCGCACCCGATGCCGCTTAGCGTCATCGACAGCGGCGACGATGGGCTGAAACTCATCCGTGCGGACAACGGATCGATTGCGCTGACATTCCTTCCGGCAGCTGGCGGTCGACTCATGTCCGTTGTCGCAAACGAGCACGAATATCTCTGGCAAAACCCCGCCTACTTCGATCGCAGCATGAAGGTGGTTCGGGCCCGCTCAACCTGGGCAACCGATGACGGGACATTTGCTTCCTGGGCAAACCTCGGGGGGTCAAAGACGTGGCCAGCGCCTCAGGGCTGGCACGGGGCCGGCGAATGGCCTGGCCCACCCGATCCGATTCTCGACGGAGGCCACTGGCACGGCGAGGCTTCTCGCGACAGATCCGGGGCAATCTCCATTCGGATGACGAGTCCCGACGACGCAAGATCCGGACTGCGCATTGAGCGGGCATTCATGATCCCCGCCACCGGGCACACATTCCACCAGACCACTCGCTTCACCAACGTGTCCGAGAGGGAGATCTGCTGGTCGATCTGGGAAGTGTGCCAAGTGGACACCTCAGACGGCCAAGGCAAGCCCACCGAAGTAGCCGCGATCGAGATCGACGTCGAAGACGCAGCACCTCTGATTGACCTGGGAACGTACCGAGGAAGTCTGACGGGGGGCGCTCCCCGTGACGGCCGATTCACCTTGCCGATTCAGGATGTCGTAGCCAAGTTCGGGTTCGCTTCAGCATCCGGGCGAGTTGCATATCGAGGTCCGTCGGGAACGCTGGCGATCACATTCGAACCAGTGCCAGGAGCTGACTACCCCGATGGCGGCTCTCGCGCGGAGATCTGGATGCAAAGCCCGCAAGTTGAGCCCATTCACGAGTTGAGCGGCCTCCACCCCGACGCCCACCTCGCCGAACTGGAAGTGCTCTCGCCACGTTTCACAATTGCCTCAGGGGAGTCCGCCGAGTACAAACTCGACTGGACTGTGAAACCGC
Source organism: Lacisediminihabitans profunda (assembly GCF_008040105.1). Classification (GTDB taxonomy): domain Bacteria; phylum Actinomycetota; class Actinomycetes; order Actinomycetales; family Microbacteriaceae; genus Lacisediminihabitans; species Lacisediminihabitans profunda. The sequence continues at coordinate 174,058 of NZ_VRMG01000007.1, read as the reverse complement.
CTACGCTAACCTCTCGCCCTTCACTCAATTGAGGCGCATCGAAGCGCGGTCGAATTGAGTGGGGCCGGGGCACAACAGGATGGCTTCAGCGACTATTTTCAGCGACTGGATCAGCGCCGAATTCCGCGCGGACATTAGCGTGCCGCTGGCCAACTGTGGGTCGTGACACAGCAAGGGATGCCGAGTCGTGTCGAAGGTGGTGAATCGTGAGGCGCGGGAATATCAAGAGCGCGACTCAAAAAAAGTCCCACCCCCCGTAGAAGCCGGGAAATGGGACAGTGGCTCCGACCGGCGTCGATCCGGTGACCTTTCGATTTTCAGTCGAACGCTCTACCAACTGAGCTACAGAGCCTTGTCGTATTTAGTTATACAAGAAGGCACGGCCGTCTGGCGAGAGATGACCGTGCCTTGCGACCCTGACCGGACTTGAACCGGCGACCTCCGCCGTGACAGGGCGGCGCGCTAACCAACTGCGCTACAGGGCCTAGCTATGTTTCGTGACCCCAACGGGATTCGAACCCGTGTTAACGCCGTGAAAGGGCGCCGTCCTAGGCCACTAAACGATGGGGCCGTGAAGTAAAACTTCCTTCATAGCTACCGAGGAACAAGCATAGGGGTGTCTGACCCGATTGCCAAACGGGCTCCGGATGTCGCACCGGTTCGACCCGCAGACCGTCGGCAAAATCGGGCAATGTGTGCCACTCCGCACGAAAGGCGAGGGGTTGGCTGCGACTGCGCTTAGATTCAACTCGTCGTTGAGACTTCCGGCTCTGGCCACTGGCCAGTGCGCTTGATACTGTGACAGCAGTTGCGGTGTCGATTACGTGGCCGGGGGACGGCGTCACGAAAGTCGGGGAGACATGAAGAGCATCAGTCGAGTAGCCGATCGAGTCGCGCTCGTGCCGCGGTCGCGCGCCAGACGGTCGCTCGCCGTCGTTGCGGTTCTCTCCGTACTGGTCTCGGGCACGATTCTCGGATCCACCGGCTCCGCCGCGTGGGCGCAGGACTACCCGAGCTGGACCGACGTGCAGAACGCCCGCAACAACGTGACGGCGAAGAAGGCAGAGATCGCACGGCTGCAGGCGCTGCTCGCGGCCCTGGAGGCGGCCGTGACGACCACGCAGGCCGTGGCGGAGCAGAAGGGCGCCGAGGCGCAGGTCGCCCAACAGAACTACGACGAGGCGGCCCAGAAGGCCGCCCAGCTGCAGAGTCAGGCCGACGCGGCTCAGGCGAAGGCCACGAAGTCGAAGCAGCAGGCCGGGCAGCTCGCGGCCAAGCTCGCCCGATCCGGCGGCACCGACCTCAGCGCGACCCTGTTCTTCAGCGGCAGCAAGGCCAACGACCTGCTCTCCCAACTCGGTCTCGCCAGCATGGTGAAGGACCAGTCGGCTGGTCTCTACGAGAAGGCGATCCAGGACCAGAATTCGGCCCAGGCGCTCACCGACCAGGCGAACGTGGCCAAGGCGGCCCTCAAGCTGCTCGCGGATGCCGCGCAGAAGGCCCTCGACGAGGCGGCGGCGGCGGCGGAGGCCGCGGCCACGGCCTTCACCGAGCAGCAGGACAACAAGGCCAGGCTGGATGCCCAGCTCGCGACCCTCGTGGAGAACGTCGACCACACCGAGGCCGAATACGTCGCCGGAATCAAGGCGATGTGGGGCGCGAGCGCGGGCCTGGGCGCCGGCCAGATCAGCCTGAGCGGCTGGGCGCGGCCGGCCGGCGGCCACATCACGAGCTCCTACGGCAACCGACTCGATCCGTACACCCACAACTACGCGCTGCACTCCGGCACCGACCTCGGTGCATCCTGCGGTTCGCCGATCTTCGCCGCCCACACCGGAACCGTGTCGTATGCCGGACCGTACGGTGGATACGGCAACTACATCCGGATCGACAACGGAGACGGCACGGGAACCGGCTACGGCCACATCGTCAACGGGGGAATCCTCGTGCGCGTCGGTCAGGGGGTGGGCGTCGGGCAGAACATCGCGAAGGTCGGCAGCACCGGCTGGTCCACCGGCTGCCACCTGCACTTCGAGGTCTACCGGGGCGGCACGACCACCGACCCGGTGCCGTTCATGCGCGGGCAGGGCATCGAACTCGCCAACTAGCCCTCCAGTCTTAACGAACGACGGCCGGTCCACCCGCGAGGGGGACCGGCCGTCGTCGTTGCGCTCTGGTGGCTAGTGGCCTTCGGCCGCGAGCTTCGTGATGCCGGCCTGAACGATGGCCTCCGCCTCGGCGGCGTTGCCCCACCCCTCGGTCTTGACCCACTTGCCGGGCTCGAGGTCCTTGTAGTGCTCGAAGAAGTGCTCGATCTCCTTGCGGGTGTACTCCGGGATGTCGTCGACATCCTGGATCCACGACCAGCGCGGGTCCTTCGACTGCACGGCGATGATCTTCGCGTCCGAGCCGCCGTCGTCCGTCATGTTGAAGACTCCGACCGGTCGAACGGAGAGGCCGACTCCGGGGAACAGCGGGTAGTCGAGCAGCACGAGCACGTCGACCGGGTCGCCGTCGAGTCCCAGGGTGTTCTCGAAGAAACCGTAGTCGGTGGGATAGACGAAGCCCGTGAACAGCACCCGGTCGAGGAAGACACGACCGGTCTTGTGGTCGACTTCGTACTTGTTCCTGCTGCCCTTGGGAATCTCGATGATCGCGTCGTAGCTGGCCATGGCAGTGCACTCCTTGGTTCGGGGGTTTGCTGCAATAACGTTATCGGATGGAGACTCGGCCCAGACTGACGCCCGCGGTCGCCGATGTGCGACGCGCGGTGCGGGCGGTCCTCCCGCCCGCAGCCCCCGCCGACGACGCGACCCCGCCCTCCGCCCTCGGGGCCCCGCCTTCCGAAAACGCAGGAGATCCGGGACGAAACGCCGCCGTTGTGGGCCGGGCACCGGCATCCGGCCGCGAATCTCCTGCGTTTTCGGTCGGGGCGCTCGTGCTGGTCGCACTCAGCGGCGGGGCCGACTCGCTCGCGCTCGCCGCCGCCACGGCCTTCGAGGCGGGCCGGGCGGGCATCCGCGCCGGGGCGGTGATCGTGGACCACGGGCTCCAGCCGGGCTCGGCGGATGTCGCGGCGCGCGCCGCCCGGCAGGCCCGCGATCTGGGGCTGGAGCCGGTCATCGTGACGACCGTCGACGTGGGAACGGCCGGCGGACCCGAGGCCGCGGCCCGCGACGCCCGGTATGCCGCGCTCGCCGAGGCCGCCCGCGAGACCGGTGCGACGTCGGTGCTGCTCGGCCACACGCTCGACGACCAGGCCGAATCTGTGCTGCTCGGCCTGGCCCGCGGGAGCGGCCTCGGGAGTCTCAAGGGCATGGCGGTCGTGTCCGGGATCTACCGGCGTCCCCTGCTCGCCATCACCCGCGCGACCACCGGGCGGTTCTGCGCCGACTCCGGGCTGCAGCCGTGGAACGACCCGCAGAACGACGACGAACGATTCTCGCGGGTGCGCGTGCGCAAGATCGTGATCCCGATGCTCGAGCGCGAACTCGGTCCGGGTTTCGCCGAGGCCCTGGCCCGCACGGCGGACCTGGCGCGGGAGGACACGGATGCCCTCGACCAGTTCGCCGCCGACCAGCTCGAGGAGCTGGCCGAACATGCCGAGGCGGGAATCTCGCTCCCGGCTCGAGCCCTCGAGCACGATCCTCCAGCGCTGAGACAGCGGATCATCCGCGGGACCGTGCTTGCCGAGTTCGGCGTGAGCCTCAGCCGCGCGCAGACCCTGCAGGTAGCGCAGCTCGTGACCGACTGGCACGGACAGGCCGCCATCGACCTTCCCGGTGTCAGCGTCGAGCGCGTGGGCGGGCTCCTGCATTTCCGCTCCACCCGCGGCGAACCCGGCGCAGGGGAGCGGGCGGGCCGATGAAAGAATGGGGCAATGGAACACAGCGACATCGCCGATGACCTCGAGAGCGTACTCATCACCGAGCAGGAGATCCGCGACAAGATCGCCGAACTCGCCCGCCGCATCGAGGCGGATTACGCGGGCGAGCGGCTGCTCCTGGTGGGGGTGCTGCGTGGCGCGGTCATGGTGATGGCCGATCTCGCCCGCGAGTTGTCGCTCCCCATCGAAATGGACTGGATGGCCGTGTCGTCGTACGGATCGGGAACCCAGTCCTCCGGCGTGGTGCGGATACTCAAGGACCTCGACACCGACCTGCACGGTCGCAAGGTGCTGATCGTGGAGGACATCATCGACTCGGGCCTCACCCTCTCCTGGCTGCGGGCCAACCTCGGCACCCGCGGCGCGGATTCGGTGGAGATCTGCGCGCTGCTGCGCAAGCCGGCCGCCGCCAAGCTCGCCGTCGACGTGCGCTACGTCGGCTTCGAGATCCCCAACGCGTTCGTGGTCGGCTACGGCCTCGACTACGCGGAAAAGTATCGCAACTACCGCGACATCGGAATCCTCGCCCCGCACGTGTACTCGTCGCAGTGAATGTGGGCCCACGCGACGCGGCATCGTGGGTGGGCCCACGCGACGCAGTCCGCACGATCCGTGCACTTGGATCGGGCGGCGGCATCGTGGGGATTACGCCCACGGCAAACACGCAGCGGTCATCCAGCGGTGCTCCGGTAGCCTAGGCCTCACATTCTTCGTCAGAAAGGTGACGGGCCCGAGCCCGGAACACTATGGACTACAAGCGCTTTCTTCGCGGCCCGCTGATCTACATCCTGCTGGCCGTCATCGTCGTTTCCGTGGGATTCAGCCTCCTCAGCGGTTCGGGGTTCAAGGAGATCACGACCAAGCAGGGTCTCGAGCTGCTCAAGTCCGACAAGGTCGCCTCCGCGAAGATCGTCGATGCCGAGCAGCGGGTGGACCTCGTGCTCACCGACCCGGGCACCGACGGCAAGCAGGTGCAGTTCTACTACGCCGCTCCGCGCGGCGCGGAGATCGTCAACGCGATCACCGCCGCGAACCCCAAGACGTTCGACGACCAGGTCGACAAGGGTAACTTCCTCACCTCCCTGCTCGGCCTCGTGATCCCGTTCGTGATCATCGGCCTCATTTTCTGGTTCCTGCTCTCCAGCATGCAGGGCGGCGGATCCAAGGTCATGCAGTTCGGCAAGTCCAAGGCGAAGCTCGTCTCCAAGGAGAGCCCCAAGGTCACGTTCGCGGATGTCGCGGGGGCCGACGAGGCGATCGAGGAGCTCGAGGAGATCAAGGACTTCCTCCGGGAGCCGGCCAAGTTCCAGGCCGTCGGCGCCCGCATCCCGAAGGGCGTGCTGCTGTACGGCCCTCCCGGAACCGGCAAGACGCTGCTCGCCCGTGCCGTCGCCGGCGAGGCGAACGTGCCGTTCTACTCGATCTCCGGATCGGACTTTGTGGAGATGTTCGTGGGCGTCGGCGCGAGCCGCGTGCGCGACCTCTTCGCCCAGGCCAAGGAGAACTCGCCGGCCATCATCTTCGTCGATGAGATCGACGCCGTCGGCCGTCACCGCGGCTCCGGCATGGGCGGCGGGCACGACGAGCGCGAGCAGACCCTGAACCAGCTCCTGGTGGAGATGGACGGCTTCGATGTGAAGACCAACGTCATCCTCATCGCCGCGACCAACCGCCCGGACATCCTCGACCCCGCCCTGTTGCGTCCGGGCCGCTTCGACCGCCAGATCGGCGTGGACGCGCCGGACCTGCTCGGTCGCAAGCAGATCCTCGAGGTGCACGGCAAGGGCAAGCCGCTGGCCGCCGGGGTAGACCTCGAGGTCGTCGCCCGCAAGACACCGGGGTTCACCGGCGCCGACCTGGCCAACGTGCTCAACGAGGCGGCTCTGCTCACCGCCCGCTCGAACGCGCAGCTGATCGACAACCGCGCCCTCGACGAGGCCATCGACCGCGTGATGGCCGGACCGCAGCGCCGCACCCGGGTCATGCGCGATCACGAGAAGCTCATCACGGCCTACCACGAGGGCGGCCACGCGCTCGTCGCGACGGCGATGCGCAACACCGACCCCGTGACCAAGGTCACGATCCTGCCCCGCGGTCGCGCCCTCGGCTACACGATGGTGCTCCCGCTCGAGGACCGCTACTCGGTGAGCCGAAATGAACTGCTCGACCAGCTCGCCTACGCCATGGGCGGCCGGGTGGCCGAAGAGGTCGTCTTCCACGACCCGACGACCGGGGCATCCAACGACATCGAGAAGGCCACGTCCACCGCCCGCAAGATGGTCACCGAGTTCGGCATGAGCGCCAGCATCGGGTCGGTCAAGCTCGGTTCAGGATCGGGCGAGATGTTCCTCGGCCGCGACATGGGCAGCCAGCGCGACTACTCCGAGCGTCTCTCCGAGCAGGTGGACGCCGAGGTGCGTGCCCTGATCGAGAAGGCCCACGACGAGGCCTGGGAGGTGCTGAACGAGAACCGGGACATCCTGGACAAGCTCGCGACCGCGCTCCTGGAGAAGGAGACGCTCGACCACAACGAGCTGGCCGAGATCTTCAAGGACGTGAAGAAGATGCCGGAGCGCCCGCAGTGGCTCTCCAGCGACAAGCGCCCAGTCTCGAACCAGCCGCCGGTGCTCGTGCCCCAGAAGGCCGCGATCGACCCCGGTGTCGTGGACGGTGACGTCACGTCCGAGACGCCCAAGAAGGCACGCTTGCCGCGCAAACGTCCCGGCATCGCCACAGCCTGAGCAGGGTCTGACCGCCCGAAGGGGACCAGTGACCACATCCACACCCGGGCCGATTGATACGGCCCGGATCGAAGCGGCCGTGCTGGAGATCCTCGCCGCCATCGGCGAGGATCCCGGCCGGCCCGGTCTGCGCTCAACCCCCCAGCGCGTCGCGCAGTCCTACCTGGAGTTCTTCGGCGGACTCCGTGTCGACCCGCAGGTGCACCTCGCAGACAGCGACGAGTTCTCCGCGGTGAGCGGCGATCAGGGCGAACTCGTGCTGCTGCGCGACATCGAGTTCCGCTCCATCTGCGAGCACCACCTGCTGCCGTTCTCGGGGGTCGCCCACGTGGCTTATCTGCCCCGCACGAGGATCATCGGGCTCGGCCGCATTCCGCGCGTCGTCGAGACTCTCGCCGCTCGACCGCAGTTGCAGGAGCGGCTGACCGAGGAGATCGCTGACGCCCTGCAGGCCGGACTCGACCCCCGGGGCGTGTTGGTGGTGCTGACCGCGAACCACGGCTGCGTCTCCGACCGGGGTGTTCGCCAGGCAAAGAGCTCCACCGTGACCATGGCAACCCGTGGCATGCTCAAGGAACCGCTCGAACGTGCGGAGATCATGGCCATGATTGGAGCGCAGCGTGAGTAGCGAGCTCGTCTCGTTGAGACCGTATCGGCCGATCGGTCTCTCCCGGCCACGAATCATGGGCATCGTGAACGTGACGCCCGACTCGTTCAGCGACGGGGGTCGGTACGAGCAGGTCGACACGGCGGTGGAACACGCCATGGGTCTCGCCCTGGCCGGAGCCCAGCTGATCGACGTGGGCGGGGAATCCACCCGCCCCGGCGCGGAGCGCCTCCCCGTTGACGAGGAGCAGCGACGCGTGTTGCCGGTGATCCGGGAGCTCGTGGACCGGGGCATCCCAGTGAGCGTCGACACGATGAACGCCTCGACCGCCGCCGCCGCCGCGGAACTCGGTGTCGTGATGATCAACGACGTCTCCGGGGGACTCGCCGACGAGGGGATGCCCCGCGTCGCCGCCGAGACCGGACTGCACTTCGTGGCCATGCACTGGCGGGGCCAGAGCTCCACAATGCAGGACAACGCGGTCTACACGAACGTGCTGCGTGACGTGCGCAACGAACTGAAGCTGCGGGTGGCCGAACTCATCGTCAACGGGGTGCGCCCCGACCGCATCATCCTCGACCCGGGCATCGGCTTCGCGAAGACGGGCGAACAGAACTGGCAGCTGCTGGCCAACATTCCGGCGCTCAACACGATCGGCTACCCCGTCTTGATCGGAGCGTCGCGCAAGAGGTTCCTGGCGAAGCTGTTGGAGAACGACGCCCCGCCCAGCGAGCGCGACACGGCGACGGCGACCGTGAGCGCGCTCGCGGCCCAGGCCGGGGTGTGGGGTGTGCGCGTGCACAACGTGGCCGCGACCAAGGCCGCCCTCGACGTCTGGGAGGAGATGCAGCCGTGAACCATGCAGACACCATCGCGTTGACCGGGTTGCGGGTCTTCGCCCACCACGGGGTTCTCGACCACGAGCGGGAGAACGGCCAGGAGTTCGTGATCGACGTGCGTCTCTCGCTCGACCTCGCGGCCGCGGCCGAGACCGACGACGTGGCTCGGACCGTGCATTACGGCGTCCTCGCCGAACAGATCGCGGCCGCCGTGTCGAGCAATCCGGTGAATCTCATCGAGACCGTCGCGGAGCGCGTCGCGGATGTCGTGCTCGCGCACGAGCTGGTACTGCTGGTGAGCGTGACGGTGCACAAGCCCCAGGCGCCCATCAGCATCCCGTTCGACGACGTCTCGGTGACCGTGACGAGGGGGCGCGGGGGAGCGTGACGCGCCAACGCATCGTGCTGCCGGCCGTCATCGCGCTCGGATCCAACCTCGGCGACCGTGAGGCGAACCTGCGTGACGCGGTCCGCGAGATCGGATCACTCGACGGGGTGATCGTGACGGCGGTCTCCGGAATCGTGGAATCGCACGCGGTCAAGCCGGACGGTGTGGACGAGTCGTCGCCGAACTACCTCAACGCCGTGGTGCTCGTGCAGAGCGCGCTGCATCCCGACGACCTGCTCGACGCCCTCAACCGGATCGAGGCGGAGCACGGCCGAGTGCGCGAGGAGCACTGGGGCGATCGCACCCTCGACCTCGACATCGTGGCCTTTGACGGCCTTCGCCGGGACGACGAGCGGCTGACGCTGCCGCATCCCCGAGCCTGGCAGCGACCGTTCGTGCTCGTGCCCTGGCTGCAGGCGGACCCCGACGCCGAGCTGCCCGGGCGTGGCAGAGTGGATGCATTGGCGGCGGCGGTGTCGCCGGAGGTGTGGGCATTCGATGCGGCCTCGCTGAACGAGCAGACGACGAACAGTGTGAACCGGGAACGGCGGGGGAAATGAAACGCACCAGCATCGGAACGCTCGTGCTGCTCGCCGTGATCGGCGCGCTCGGCGGAGGGTTCGCGGAGACCGGGCTGGCCGCGGCAGGTCGGCCGATCATCATTCCCCCCTTCACTCTCTCGGTGGCTCTTGCGCTGATCGGCGGGATCGTCGTGTGGCTCGCCGTGCCGATTCGGCGCCTCACCAAGGGCAAGGCGAAGGCCCCGATCGACCCCTTCTACGCGACCCGCGTGCTGATGCTCGCCAAGGCCTGCGCGCTGAGCGGGGCGCTGCTGACCGGACTCGGCGCCGGCATCGCGCTGTACCTCCTCACCCGGTCCGTGGTGCCGGGGGTAGGCTCTGTTGGGCCGGCGATCGCCACCCTTGTCGGCGCCGGGCTGCTGCTGGCGGCGGGGCTCATTGCGGAGCACATGTGCACGATTCCGCCCAGCGACAATGACGACGACGAGTCTGGCAAGAAGACCGTCAGGGTTCGGCCGTAGGGCCCCAGCGGAGGAGCGCACGTGAACCGAATCGAACTGCCGCAGACCGGTGAGTGGCGCCGGGTCTCACCGAAGCTCGTCGCGGTGGAACTCGTGGCCGGTGCGGTGTTCCTGCTCGCCGTCTCCGCCGTCGGCGTCGGCCTGTGGTACCTCGGCGTCGGCTGGCTCGCGATCGGACTCTGGGCCGTCGCGCTCGTCGCCCTCATCAACCTCGCCTTCACCCCGCGGCGCGTGCGGGCCATCGGCTACCAGCTTCGCGACGACGACCTGCTGTTCCGGCGCGGGATCATGTGGCAGCGCTTCGTGGCCGTGCCATACGGGCGGATGCAGCTGGTCGACATCAATCGAGGCCCGATCGCACGCGGCCTGGGGCTCAGCGAGCTCAAGTTCGTCACGGCGGCCGCGGCGGCCGGGGTGACCATTCCCGGACTCCCCGAGGCCGAGGCGGACGAGCTTCGGGACCATCTCGTGTTGCTCGCGGAAAGCCGCCGGGCCGGGCTGTGAGCGACACCGATCACGCGGGCGCCGTGCGGGAGGATGTGCCGGAGATTGTCGCCCGCCTCACCGACGGGCAGTGGCATCGGCTGCACCCGGCCTCCCCGCTGCTGCGGGGCGGCATCGCGCTGATCGCCATCCTCGGCGTGGTCGTCTCCAACCTGCGTGAGCGGCTCGTCGGGCTCTTCCTGCCGCGGTTCGACGAGGAGGGCGACCCGGTCGACTACATCCTCAGTCACGGCATCATCGTCCAGGCGTTGCTCGTGATCGTCGGGGTCCTGCTCGTGCTGATCGCGGTGTTCTACGTGTCCTGGCGCATGCACAGCTTCCGCATCACCAACGAGGTCGTCGAGGTGCGGTCCGGCATCCTGTTCCGCACCAACCGCAAGGCGCGGCTCGACCGCATCCAGGGCATCAACATCGTTCGCCCGTTCTTCGCCCGCCTCTTCGGCGCGGCGAAGATGGAGATCAGCCAGGCCGGCCACGACGCGAACGTCCACCTGGCCTACCTGGGGTCGGCGGCGGCGGACGACTTGCGCCGGGAGATCCTGCGCCTCGCCTCCGGCACGCGCAACGCGGCGCTGCCGGTGACGGGCGTCGCCACGCCGGACAATCTGATCGACCGGAGGCTGGGCGAGTTCCTCGCCCCAGAACTCGACCCGGACGCCGCCCCGCCGGAGTCGGTCGTGAATCTGCACCTCGGGCGGCTGATCGGCTCCATCCTGCTGAGCGAGGCGACGCTCCTCGCCCTCGCCATCGTTGTCGGAGGCGGCATCTGGATCACCAGCACCGGCCAGTATTACGCCCTCTTGTTCGCGCTGCCGAGCCTCATCGGCTTCGGCGGGTACTACGTGCGCCGGTTCACCCGGTCGCTGCGCTACTCGATCGCGGGAACGCCAGACGGAGTGCGGATCGGCTTCGGCCTCCTTTCCACGAGCAACGAAACCCTGCCGCCCGGCCGCATCCATTCGGTGGAGGTGAGCCAGTCCGTGCTCTGGCGGGCGGCCGGGTGGTGGCAGATCCGGGTGAACCGGGCGAGCCACTCGTCCAGTCGTGGGGCCGCCAACCAGGCCAACACGACGATCCTGCCCGTGGGCAATCTGGACGACGCCCGGCGAGTGCTCGAACTGATGCTTCCCGACCTCGTCGGCGAGGAGGCGGTCGCCGTGATCGAGAAGGGGCTCGTCTCCCGGGGCAACGACGCCTTCACCACCTCGCCGCGGCGCGCCGCGTGGCTGCTGCCACTCTCCTGGCGGCGCAACGGTTTCCTGGTCGTGTCCGGTTCTCTCGTGCTGCGCAAGGGAGCGATCTGGCGTCGGATCATCATCGTCCCGCAGCCCCGGCTGCAGAGCGTCGCGCTGAGTCAGGGCCCGGTGTTGCGTGCCCTCGGCCTCGCCGACGTGCACCTGCACACCGTCTCCGGACCCATCCGGGCCACCCTCGAGGCGATAGACAAGGATGCCGCCGTCGGATTCTTCGGGGAGGTCGCCCAGCTTGCCGTGCTGGCCGGCCAGAACGACACCTCGCATCGCTGGCGCTCGGGCGAGGCGGAGGCATGAGCGACCCGTTCGCCGGACGCGGGTCGGACGCGAACCCGCGGCATCGCACGGGCCGCCTGGGCGTGGGGATCGTCGGCGCCGGGCGCGTCGGGCCCGTGCTCGGCGCGGCCCTCGCCGGGGCCGGGCACGCGATCGTGGGCATCTCCGCGATCTCGGAGGCGAGCCGCGAGCGCGCGGAGGTGATGCTCCCGGGAGCCCCGATCCTCGAGGTGCCCGACCTCATCGAGCGCAGCGAACTGGTGATCCTCGCCGTGCCGGCCAGCGAACTCCTGGCGCTCGTCACCGGCCTCGCCTCGACCGGGGCGTGGCAGCCGGGCCAGCTGGTGGTGCACACCGCGGCCGAATTCGGCACGGAGGTGCTCGCGGCGGCCACCGCGGCCGGGGCGATACCGCTCGCCATCCATCCCGCAATGTCGTTCACGGGCACGAGCATCGACCTGACCCAGTTGTTCGGCAGCTACTTCGCCGTGACCGCGCCCGCTCCGGTGCAGCCGATCGGCCAGGCCCTCGTGGTGGAGATGGGCGGCGAACCGATCGTCGTGGCCGAGAAGGACCGGCCGGCCTATGCGGAGGCGATCGCCACGGCGACGAGCTTCTCGAGCGCGATCGTCGACCAGGCGACGGCGCTGCTGGCCGGAATCGGAGTCGAGGAGCCGGGCGAGATGCTGGCGCCCCTCGTGCGCTCGTCGGTGGAGATCGCGCTTCGCCGGGCGCAGCGCCCCTAGTCACTCGCGAGGCCCCCTCGTCGGGAGCACTAGCATCGAGGGGTGCCCACCGCCGTTGCCGAGACCATAACCGAACTGCGTTCCCTCCTCGCCGATGAGCGGGCGGCGGGGCGGCGAGTCGCCCTGGTTCCCACGATGGGGGCTCTCCACGACGGCCACCTGGCCCTCATCGAGCGGGCGGGCGAGATCGCGGACACCGTCGTCGTGTCGATCTTCGTCAACCCCCTCCAGTTCGGCCCGACGGAGGATCTCGACCGGTATCCGCGAACCCTCGCCGACGACCTGGCCAAGGCCGACCGCCTGGGCGTGGACTTCGTCTTCGCCCCGACCGCGAACGAGATGTATCCGTCGGGGACGAGCGAGACGCGCGTCACGGCCGGGGCCGTCGGCTCGCTCTACGAGGGTCGTTCGCGAATGGGCCACTTCGACGGCGTGCTGACGGTGGTCTCCAAACTCCTGAACATCGTGCAGCCGGACGTCGTCGTCTTCGGCCAGAAGGATGCCCAGCAGGTGTTCCTCGTCGGCCGCATGGTGCGCGATCTCAACGTTCCGGTGCGCGTCGAGGTCGTGTCCATCGTGCGTGATTCGGACGGTCTCGCCCTCTCAAGCCGCAACCGGTTCCTGGACGCCCGGGAACTGCGGGCGGCGCGCGGACTGTCCATCGCGCTCGAGGCGGCGGAGTCCTCGGCGGATCGTGGCATCGATGCGGTGCTCGCGGCCGCCCAGTCGGTGCTCATGGGGGAGTCACTCGTGCAACTCGACTACCTCACGATCGTGCATCCGGACACCTTCCTGCCCGTGGACGACGATCACCACGGCAAGGCGATCGTTTTGGTGGCGGCGCGGGTCGGCTCGACGAGGCTCATCGACAACGCGACGATCTACCTCGGGGGCACGCACTCCTGAGCGGCCTCCCGGCCACCGTAAACTTGGGCGAGTCACAATCCCCTGGAGCAACGAATGAGTAAGACGACCGCCGTGCACGAGCCAGCAGCCGAACCGACGGACGAGGAACTGTCCGAGCAGACCCAGGTGCGGCTCGCCAAGCGCGCGCGGCTGATCGAGTCCGGCGCCGAGGCGTACCCGGTCTCCCTGCCGATCACCACGACGATCCCGGCCGTGCGCGCGAAGTACCCGAACCTCGAGACGGACGCCACCACCGGCGAGACGGTCGCCGTGGCCGGCCGCGTCGTGCACCTCCGCAACACGGGCAAGCTCTGCTTCGCCTCGCTGCAGTCCGGCGACGGCGCCCGCATCCAGGCGATGGTGTCGCTGGCCGAGGTGGGGCAGGAGTCGCTCGACGGCTGGAAGGATCTCGTGGACCTCGGCGACCACGTCTTCGTGTCGGGCGAGGTCATCTCGAGCCGGCGCGGCGAGCTGAGTGTGCTGGTGAAGGAGTGGAAGGTGGCGTCGAAGGCGGTGCGTCCGCTGCCGAACCTGCACGCCGAGCTGAGCGAGGAGACGCGGGTGCGCAGTCGCTACCTCGACCTCATCGCGCGCGAGGGGGCGCGCCAGATGGTGCGCAGCCGGTCCCGGGCCGTCGCGTCGCTGCGCGCGACGTTCGACCACCACGGCTACATCGAGGTCGAGACGCCGATGCTGCAGACCATGCACGGTGGAGCATCCGCCCGTCCGTTCGTCACCCACAGCAACGCCTTCGACACCGAGCTGTTCCTGCGGATCGCGCCGGAGCTCTTCCTCAAGCGCGCGGTTGTCGGCGGCATCGAGCGCGTGTTCGAGATCAACCGCAACTTCCGCAACGAGGGCGCCGACTCCACGCACTCCCCGGAGTTTGCGATGCTCGAGGCGTACCAGGCCTACGGCGACTACAACCAGATGGCGGACCTCACGCAGGAGATGATCCAGAACGCCGCGTTCGACGCGGAGGGCAGCCACGAGGTGACCTGGGCCGACGGCACGCGCTACGACTTCGGCGGCGAGTGGGACCGCATCAGCATGTACGACTCGCTCAATGCCGCGTCCGGCTGGCAGGTGACCGCCGACACGACGCTCGACGAGCTTCTCGCACTGGCCCAGACCGTGGCGGTCGAGGTGCAGCAACCCACCCACGGCAAGCTCGTGGAGGAGCTGTGGGAGCACTTCGTGAAGCCTCACCTCGAACGCCCCACCTTCGTGATGGACTTTCCGGTCGACACGTCGCCGCTCGTGCGCGCCCATCGTTCCAAGCCCGGCCTGGTGGAGAAGTGGGACCTCTACGTGCGCGGATTCGAACTCGCCACCGGCTACTCCGAACTCGTCGACCCCGTCGTGCAGCGTGAGCGCTTCGTGGAGCAGGCCAAGCTCGCGGCGGCCGGTGACCTCGAGGCCATGCGCCTCGACGAGGAGTTCCTGCGCGCGCTCGAGTACGGGATGCCGCCGAGCGGCGGGATGGGCATGGGCATCGACCGGCTCCTGATGGCACTCACCGGGCTCGGCATTCGCGAGACCATCCTCTTCCCCCTCGTGAAGTAGGCGACGATGACCATTCCTCCGCTGGATCCCAAAGACAAGGATCCGAAGAAGCTGTCGGCGACGCGCGTGGCCCTCTGGGTGCTCGTGGCCGGGTTCGGGCTCTACTACGTGATCTCGGGCATCATCGGGGTGCTGCAGCACGGATAGTCCTCTCCCAGCGGGAGGACGTATTCTGGTCTGGTGATCGAGAACTTCTGGTGGGGCGCGCTCTTTTCCGTGACGCCGACCATTCTCGTCGGCCTCATCTTCTGGCTCGTGATGCGGTCGATCTTGCGCGCCGACCGCACGGAGCGCAAGGTCTACGCCGAGATCGAGGCCGAGGAACGCGCCAGGCTCAACCAGCCGAAACCGGATACGCGCGAGGCCTGAGCGGATCGGCATCTAGTCCCGGGGGCGCAACCGCACGTTGGGCAGCTCGGGGGCGGGCAGCGCTCGGCCGTCGTAGCCGCGCACGGTTCCGAAGCGGCCGTCTTCCGTTCCGCCGGCGATCACATCCGCCTGCCACTCCGCCCGAAACTGCACGATCTCCTCGTGGCTGCGCCCGATGAAGTTCCACCACATGACGATGCTCTCGCCGAGCGGCACCCCGCCGATCAGCAGTGCGCGAAGGGGCCGGTCTCCGGCCGCGATCCGGATGCTCGCGAGGCCCGGTTGGAGGTAGCCGAGGTGCGACGCGGGCACTGTGGTCCCCTCGAGGGTGGCCTCCCCGGCCTCGACGAGCAGGCCATGCTCGAACCGGGGGTCGACGGGCAGGTCGACGGAGGCGCCGGCCGGCAGGTCGAGTTGCGCGCCGACGAGCTCGGTGAACGTCGTCGCGGTCGACACCCGGCCGGCGAGGGTGCCGATGAAGACCCGCAGCACGGCGTCGCCGAGCGTGGCGGGCTCCGGCACGAAGTGCTCGAAGAACGGCGCCTGTCCGCGACTCGCGTCAGGCAGGGCGACCCACAGCTGGGCACCGTGCAGCACGGTCGTCTCCGCGGTGCTCACCTCGGAGTGCGCGATGCCGCGGCCGGCCGTCATCAGGTTGAGTTCGCCCGGCCGCACCATGGCGTGGCTGCCGGTGCTGTCACGATGCTCTACCTCGCCCGCGAAGAGCCAGCTCACGGTCTGCAGGCCGGTGTGCGGATGCGGCGGCACGACCATCCCGCCCCGCTCGGCCACGACATCCGGCCCGTAATGGTCAACGAAGCACCAGGCACCGATGAGCGACCGCTTGCGCTGCGGAAGCGTGCGGCGCACGTTCATGGCGCGGGGACCGCCGAGCGGCACGTCCCGCGGCTCGAGGATCTCGACGCCCTCCGTGAGCACCATCGGCGCCCGTTCGAACAGCTCGGCCGGATGCTTCTCGAGGTTGCTCATGCGGAAATGCTACGCGCGTCAGTTCTCCCCGGCAGGTTGTCACGAAACTCGCTCCATCACGGTGCGGAGCAGATCGACTGCCCGGGTGTAGTTCTCTCGGGGGTCGCCCGAGGTATCGCGCGGCCACTTCTTCATCGCGACGCGCATGGCGGCCAGGCAGACGCTGAGCAGGATCTGCGCGGCCTCCTGGCGTTCCTCGGCGGAGTCCTCGGCGAAACCTGGCGTCGAGGCGAGCCAGTCGGCCACGACGAGTCCGAGGCGATCCTCCATGGACGCGACCCGCAGAATCTGGCGGGTGAGCAACTGCGGGTAGCGTTCGAGCACGCGCTTTCGCAGGTCGACCTTGTCGATTCCGGCGCTCGTCTCGGCGATGACCGAGTAGACGAGCGACGCCACGTCGTGCAGCACATCGTCGGTGCGGTGACCGGTCAGGAGCTCGATGACCTCTTCGCCGATGCCGGACGAGTCGATGCCGAGCACGGCATCCTCCTTCGACGCGAAGTAATTGAAGAAGGTGCGGGATGAGACGTTGGCCCGGTCGCTGATGGCGTCGACGGTGGCGTGCTCGAGGCCCAGCTCGAGTGCGAGCTCGGCCGCCGCCTCGAAGATCGTGCGGAAGGTCGCGGCGCGCTTGCGCTCGCGGATGCCCTGCTCGGCAAAATCATTCATGACTAAATTATTGCACCCGCGCAAAAACGCGCAACCTGCAAATTTGCTGGCGCGCATCCGGTCCGCCTCCCCGCATCCGAAAACGCAGGAGATCCTCCATCGAACGAAGCGAAATGCCGCGCCATGCAGCAGTTCCCGGCGAATCTCCTGCGTTTTCGGATGCGGGATGCGGGATGCGGGAGGGGGTGCGGGGCGCCCTGGATGCGGGGCGCGCCGTGCGCGGAAATCGGTGCACTTGGAGGTCGAGTGGGCAAAATTGGCGCCAACGAGCGCTGGGAAGGTGCACTTTTGCCCACTCACGGGCTGGAGCGGCGTGGCCGGGCGGCGTCGCGGGGACAGGACGGCGTCCACACTCTCACGCGACGACGAGCAACTCCCCGACCTCGCAGTCCAGTGCCCGGCAGATCGCGGCAAGCGTCGAATAGCGGATGGCGCGCGCCCGGTCGTTCTTGAGCACCGAGAGGTTGACGATGCTCACGCCCACGAGTTCGCTCAGCCGGGTGAGGGTCATCCCCCTCTCCCCGAGCAGTTCGTCGAGCCGGCAGTGGATGCCCGTGGCGTCATCCATCACACGAGTCCCTCGGTGTCGCGCTGCAGCTTCAACTTGTCCCGCAGCAGGCGTTCCGATCGCGCCTGAAGCCGCTCTCCGTGGCGGAACGCGACGGCGACGGCGACGATGGCGATCCCGATGCCGAGAGGCGTGCCATCCATCACTCCGAGAATCGGCCAGAAGCCGAGTCCCGCGAGCACGGCGAGCACGAGGAACGCCCAGACGACGACGCGGGCGGCGGTCCATCCGGGTCCGGCGAGTTGGTCGGTCTGTAGCATGCGAACCCCTAACGACAATCGATAACAACGATAATCGTTAATGTACCGCCTCGGGATGCCGTGAGGCAAGCTCCGAAAACGCAGGAGATCCGCCATCGACCGGCAGGGAATCCCGCGCGGAAAGGCGTTTGGCGGCGGATCTCCTGCGTTTTCGGAAAGTTTTGGGAAAGGGGCCTGTGGATACCGTCACGCCTACGGCGAACAAGGGCAGTAAACGCAGGGTTGCCTCGTTACTCTCTCTATAACGGCGCCAACCCTGCACGGTGCCATAGGAGTCAAAATGTTCGAAAGATTTACCGACCGAGCCCGCCGGGTCGTCGTTTTGGCGCAAGAAGAAGCCAAGATGCTCAACCACAACTACATCGGCACCGAGCACATCCTGCTCGGGCTGATCCACGAGGGTGAGGGCGTCGCTGCGAAGGCCCTCGAGTCCCTCGGTATTTCCTTGGACGCCGTGCGCGAGCAGGTCCAGGACATCATCGGCCAGGGCCAACAGCAGCCCACCGGGCACATCCCGTTCACCCCGCGCGCCAAGAAGGTGCTCGAGCTGAGCCTGCGCGAGGCGCTGCAACTCGGCCACAACTACATCGGCACCGAGCACATCCTGCTCGGCCTCATCCGCGAGGGCGAAGGCGTCGCCGCCCAGGTGCTGGTCAAGCTCGGTGCAGACCTCAACCGCGTGCGCCAGCAGGTGATCCAGCTCCTCTCCGGATACCAGGGCAAGGAGCAGGTCGCCGTCGGCGGCGAGACTCAGGCGGCGGCCCAGGGCGGCAGCCAGATCCTCGACCAGTTCGGACGCAACCTCACCCAGGCCGCGCGTGACGGCAAGCTCGACCCGGTGATCGGGCGCGAGAAGGAGATGGAGCGGGTCATGCAGATCCTGTCCCGTCGATCCAAGAACAACCCCGTGCTGATCGGCGAGCCCGGCGTCGGCAAGACCGCCGTCGTCGAGGGCCTTGCCCAGGCGATCGTGCGCGGCGACGTGCCGGAGACTCTGAAGGACAAGCAGCTCTACACCCTCGACCTCGGCAGCCTCATCGCCGGCAGCCGCTACCGCGGTGACTTCGAGGAGCGCCTCAAGAAGGTGACCAAGGAGATCCGCACCCGCGGCGACATCATCACCTTCATCGACGAGATCCACACCCTCGTCGGCGCCGGTGCGGCCGAGGGCGCGATCGATGCCGCGTCGATCCTCAAGCCGCTGCTCGCCCGCGGTGAGCTGCAGACGATCGGTGCCACCACGCTCGACGAGTACCGCAAGCACTTCGAGAAGGATGCGGCCCTCGAGCGCCGCTTCCAGCCCGTGCAGGTGCACGAGCCGTCCCTTCCGCACACCATCAACATCCTCAAGGGACTGCGCGACAAGTACGAGTCGTTCCACAAGGTGTCGATCACGGATGGCGCAATCGTCGCCGCCGCGAACCTGGCCGACCGCTACGTGGCCGACCGCTTCCTTCCCGACAAGGCGATCGACCTGATCGACGAGGCCGGCGCGCGCCTGCGTCTCTCGATCCTCTCCGCACCGCCGGAGCTTCGCGAATTCGACGACAAGATCGCCGCCGTTCGCGCGCTCAAGGAGGGGGCGATCGAGGACCAGGACTTCGAGAAGGCCGCCTCGCTTCGTGACGAGGAGAAGAAGCTGCTCGGAGAGCGCCTGCGCCTCGAGAAGCAGTGGAAGAGCGGAGAGGCCGCCTCGACCGGCACCGTGGACGAAGGCGTGATCGCCGAGGTCCTCGCCGCGGCCACCGGCATCCCGGTCTTCAAGCTCACCGAGGAGGAGACCAGCCGTCTCGTCTTCATGGAGAAGGCGCTGCACCAGCGCGTCATCGGCCAGGAGGAGGCCATCTCGGCCCTCTCGAAGACGATCCGACGCACGCGTGCCGGGCTCAAGGATCCGAAGCGTCCGAGCGGTTCGTTCATCTTCGCCGGCCCGACCGGTGTCGGAAAGACGGAGCTCGCCAAGGCGCTCGCCGAGTTCCTCTTCGACGACGAGAACGCGCTCATCTCCCTCGACATGAGCGAGTACGGCGAGAAGCACACCGTGTCGCGGCTGTTCGGTGCCCCTCCCGGGTTCGTCGGCTTCGAGGAGGGCGGCCAGCTCACCGAGAAGGTGCGCCGCAAGCCGTTCTCCGTGGTGCTGTTCGACGAGATCGAGAAGGCCCACCCCGACATCTTCAACTCGCTCCTCCAGATTCTGGAGGAGGGACGACTGACGGATGGCCAGGGTCGCGTCGTCGACTTCAAGAACACGGTGATCATCATGACCACCAACCTCGGCACGAAGGACATCACGGGCACCCCCATCGGGTTCACCTCGGCGTCCGACACCGCCACCGGCTACGACCGCATGCGCGGCAAGGTCGTGGAGGAGCTCAAGAAGCACTTCAAGCCCGAGTTCCTCAACCGGGTCGACGAGACGATCGTCTTCCCGCAGCTCACGCAGCCCGAATTGCTGCAGATCGTCGACCTGTTCATCAAGCGGCTCTCGGACCGCCTGCTGGACCGCGACATGACGATCGAGCTGGCCCTTCCCGCCAAGGAGCAGCTGATCAAGATCGGGTTCGACCCCTCGCTCGGAGCGCGGCCGCTGCGCCGCGCCATCCAGCACGAGGTGGAGGACCGACTGAGCGAGCGCATCCTGCAGGGCGAGCTCAACGCGGGCGACCACGTTCACGTGGACTACGTCGGCGACGAGTTCGTCTTCGCGACCAAGCGCCAGCCGGGGCGCGAAGCGATCGAGGAGCCGGTCGCCGCGATCGAGGCGTAAGCAGCAGCACACGGATGGCCGGCGAGGAGACTCGCCGGCCATCCGTCGTTAACGGCGGCGCCTGCTACCCGCAGTATTCGTAGGGTGGTCTTGTGCCCGGCCAGACTCCGATGCTGCCGACCGCCTGAGTCGCGGCGTCCACGCTGAAGGTGATCCACGAGCCTGAGGCCGTCTTCACGGTATAGAGCGGAAAGCTACCGTCGGGATAGTAGTCGGTTCGCTCAATCGAGGGGTAGGCGGTCGTTAACTCCGCTGCCGTCGAGCTGTAGCCGATTCCCAGTGCGGTGTGCGGGCCAGCGAGGCCGCGGGGGCGGGTGGGGCTGGCGTCCACCCCGACTATGTTTCCCGCACTATCGAAGAACACGGCGATACCCACATCCGTGCCGGTGAAGAACGCCGCCCTAGGGTTTGGGCAATTCTTAGTATCGGCGGACAGGCCTGTGAGATCCGCGGTTACCTTCTTCAGGTTCGCGCCCAGCTGGAAGGGGCCGATGCCGGTTTCGGAGACGATCCAGGTGGCGGGATCGGCCGCGTTGATCGGCGTGGCCGTGGCAGTTGGTGCTTGACTCGGGGCATTGCTCGGCGCCGACGATCGTGGGCCGTGTGAGCTGGCGCAGGCCGACAGCGATGCGGCGACCAAGCAGGCGGCGAAGACCGCCACGAATTTGCGGTGCATGGTGTCCTCGACTCTGCAGAGAAAGCGGCAAATTGTCCAAGCAATGTTCACTTTATTCGGTCTGCCAACGCAAAGAGCCAAGAGTGTTCGAATCGTGACAAAGTCAGTCGAGATCTCGAGCCCCGGTCGCCGCGATCGAGGCGTAAGCAGCAGCACACGGATGGCCGGCGAGGAGACTCGCCGGCCATCCGTCGTTAACCCGCCTCCCCGTCTGCAACACGCGTTTCTCCGGAGGATCGGCGTCCAGTCGGCTGTCGGTAGGCTCGTACGGGCCGGAGTGCAGCCGCGTGCTGCGAAACCTCCGGAGAAACGAGAGTAGCGAGCATGTCCGAGACCGCGTTTTCCGTGCGAGCCGCCCGCACCAGTGACGTTCCGTTCATCCAGGCCCTCGTCGAACCGCTCGTTCAGCGCCGCATCCTGCTCGGCAAGGACTCCGTCGTCTTCTACGAGGCGATCCAGGAGTTCCGCATCGCCGAAGACGAGGCGGGAAACGTCATCGGCTGCGGAGCGCTCCACGTGATCTGGCAGGATCTGGCCGAGGTCCGCACGCTCGCCGTCGTCGACGAGTGGTTGCACCGGGGCGTCGGCCACGCGTTGATGGAGCAGCTGGAGGCGGATGCCAGGGACCTCGGGCTCAGCCGCCTGTTCTGCCTCACCTTCGAGGTGCCGTTCTTCACCCGCCACGGCTTCGAACCGATGACGGAGGAGCCGATCGACCCGGCGGTGTACCTCGAGCTCGTGCGTTCCCCCGACGAGGGTGTCGCCGAATTCCTGGACCTCGCGCGGGTGAAGCCGAACACCCTCGGCAACACTCGGATGATCAAACGGATCTAACGGGGGAGGTTCGGTGATCCCGGGGCTCGCGCTCTCCGGACGAGGGCACTGAACGTCGCGAGCCGCGAGTTGCGGGGGTGGACAGTACACGCCCCCGCAAATACCGGGCAAATCGAGGACCCGAGCTTAGCCTTAGCGCATGTCGACGTTTAGAAATCCTGTCGGCCCCCAGCCGCCCAAGGTGTACTGGCGCCGCAGGCTCATTGTCGGTCTCGGTGCGCTCGCCGTGATCGTGATCGTGTTCCTCATCGTGTTGCGGCCCGGATCCGGCGCGACGGCCCCCAAGTCCGACGCCACGGGTGGCAAGCACTCCAGCGCGGTGTCCCCCTCCCCGAGCGCCCCGGTGCCGGCCGCCGGCGCGGCCTGCGTCCCCGCCAAGCTCAAGCTCGTCGCCGTGACGGACAAGACAATCTACGCCGCCGGCGAGCAGCCCCAGATCAGCATGTCGATCACCAACACGGGCCAGGCGGACTGCACGATGAACCTCGGTTCCACCCAGCAGGAGCTGATCATCACGAGCGGCTCCGAGCAGATCTGGGACTCCAAGGACTGCCAGTCGGCCCCGGTCGACGCGCCATCCACCCTCAAGCCGAACGTGGCGATCACGACCCCGCCGATCCCGTGGGATCGCACCCGCTCCGCCGCCGCCACCTGCCAGAAGACGCGGCCGCCCGTGACGGCGGGAGGCGCGAGCTACCACCTCAGCGTGAAGATGGGCCCGCTCGCGTCGAAGCAGACCTCGCAGTTCATCCTGAAGTAGCCCTTCCGGAACCAGCTCTTCCTGAACTGGCCGACGCTCCCGCGGCTCAATAGGCTCGGTGCATGACCTCTTTCGCCGCTGCCCTTGCCCGGGGTGGAGTCGTGCTCGATGGCGGACTCGGCACGCTGCTGGAGTCGCGCGGCAACGACCTGTCGTCAACCCTCTGGTCGGCACGGCTGCTGCTCGAGAACCCGGCGGAGATCCGGGACGCCCACGCTGAGTATTTCCGGGCCGGCGCGGATGTGGCGATCACGGCGTCGTACCAGGTGAGCTACGAGGCGCTCGCTCGGCGAGGCCACGCCGGTGCGGCGGCGGACGCTGTTCTGCGCAGCAGCGTGCGCCTCGCGATCGAGGCGCGAGACGCCACCCGGGAGGAGGCGCACGGCAGGCCTGCCTGGGTCGCCGCCTCCGTCGGTCCATACGGCGCAATGCTCGCCGACGGATCGGAGTACAGCGGCGACTACGGCCTCACGGTGCCGCAGTTGAGGCAGTGGCATCGGCGCCGCATCCAG
The DNA here is from genome assembly GCF_008040105.1 of Lacisediminihabitans profunda. Taxonomy (GTDB): domain Bacteria; phylum Actinomycetota; class Actinomycetes; order Actinomycetales; family Microbacteriaceae; genus Lacisediminihabitans; species Lacisediminihabitans profunda. Next base: position 150,899 of record NZ_VRMG01000007.1, on the reverse strand, counting down.
GTGCTCGCCGCGTCGGCGGCCGACCTGCTCGCGGTGGAGACGATCCCCTCGCTGGCGGAGGCCGAGGCAGTCGCGCTGGAGATCGCCGGCACCGGCAAGCCGGCCTGGATCTCGCTGACGTCGGCGTTCGGGGCACTGCGCTCGGGCGACTCGCTCGTCGAGGCCTACCGCATCGCCTCCGATCCCGCCGAGGTCGTGGCGGTCGGCGTCAACTGCACCGACCCGCACGACGTGGCCACGGCCATTGCCGCCGCGCGCCAGGTCACTGACAAGCCGGTGATCGTCTACCCGAACTCGGGCGAGCAGTGGGACGCCAAGAACCGGCGCTGGATGGGATCGGCCGAGTTTCCGCACGAACTCGTGCGGGAGTGGATCGCGGCGGGGGCGGCCGCGGTGGGCGGATGCTGCCGGGTCGGACCGACGCAGGTCGCGGCGATCGCCGCGACCGTTCGCGGCTAGAAGGCCGGCACGTCCGCCTGTTCGACGACCGCGCTCGCGAATGCCTTGCGCATCGCCTCCCGCAGGTGGCCCAGGTCCGCGTCGATCACGGTCGTGAAGCCGAGCCGGCGCGCCTCGGCGATGCGCTGCTTGGCCTGAGAGACCGGCCGGATCTCCCCGGCGAGGCTGATCTCGCCCACGGCGACGAGGGTGGGCGGAAAGGCCTTGTTGCTGTAGGCGCTGGCGATCGCAAGCGCGATCGCGAGGTCGGCGCCGGGCTCCGTCAGGCGGATGCCGCCGACGGTGGACACGTACACGTCGTGTTCGCTGAGCTTCATCCCCGCCCGGCGCTCCAGCACGGCGAGTAGCATCGCCACCCGGGACGAGTCGACTCCGTTGGTGACCCGGCGCGGGTTCGGCGCCGAGGTCTTCACGATCAGCGCCTGCACCTCCACCGGCAGGGCCCGCCGTCCGTCGGCGGCCACCGTGACGCAGGTGCCGCTCACCGGTCCGAAGAGCGCGCCCGTTCCCCGGGAGAGGAACAGCCCGCTGGGGTCGGCCACCTCGGCGATGCCGTCCCCGGTCATCTCGAAGCAGCCCACCTCATCCGTGGATCCGAATCGGTTCTTGTGGGCGCGCACGAAGCGCAGGGCGGTCTGCCGGTCGCCCTCGAACTGGCACACGACATCCACGAGGTGTTCGAGCAGGCGCGGGCCGGCGATCGAGCCGTCCTTGGTGACATGGCCCACGAGCAGCACCGGCAGGTTGCGGTCCTTCGAGACGCGGATGAGCGTGGAGGCCACCTCCCGCACCTGCGCCGGCCCGCCGGCGAGGCCGTCGGTGAGCGAACTGGAGACGGTCTGCACCGAGTCGACGATGAGCAGGTGGGGTTGCACCTGGTCGATGTGGCCGAGGATGGTGGCCAAGTCGGTCTCGGCGGCGAGGAAGAGCTCGGGCTGCAGCGCCCCGGTGCGCTGGGCCCGCAGTCGCACCTGGCTCACCGACTCCTCGGCGGTCACGTAGAGCACCCGCATGCCGCCGGCCGCGGCCTTCGAGGCCACCTCGAGCAGCAGGGTGGATTTTCCGACCCCCGGCTCGCCGCTGAGCAGGATGGTGGCGCCCGGCACGATGCCGCCGCCGAGCACCCGGTCGAACTCGCCGATGCCGCTCGGCCAGTGTGCGACCTCGTCGGCGCTGATCGCGGTGATCGGCCTGGCCGCTCGCGCCTCGCTCACCGTGGCAGGCCGAACGAAGCGGCTCGGCGCGGCATCCAGAACGTCTACGACTGTGCCCCAGGACTGGCACTCGCCGCAGCGGCCGGCCCACTTGAGGGTAGTCCAGCCGCACTCGGAGCATCGGAAATTCGACTGGACTTTGGCCACCTCGCCAGCCTAGGCGAGGCCCCCGTCACTCCGTGTCTGCGGTGGAGCGAGTCTCGGCGACGACCCTGTCGAGGAGAGGAAGGAACGCGGACGCCCACACCCGGTAGCCGCGATCGTTGGGATGGAAGAAGTCCGCGGCCACCTGGTTGAGCGCGTACCGGGCGGCCCCCTGGCGCCGGGTTGCCGCGTGCAGCGGGGCCACCTCGAAGTCGCGCTCGGCGGCGAGCCGGCGCACGATCGCGTTGGCTTCGCGCGCCTTCCGCTCGGAGGAGCCGAGGTAGAACGACGGAAGATCGGCGACGATCGCGCCCGCGGGCAGGGCGGCATACAGCTCGCGCAGCTCGCTCTCGAAGCGCAGCGGGTCGAAGGAGGCGATGTCGTTGGCGCCGATGGCGACGGTGAGCACATCCGGCCGGGTCGTCATCCTCCGGAGGGCGGGCAGCTGGATGGCGAGCGCCTCGCGCAGCCGCGCCCCCGACATGCTGAGATTGACGACCCGCACCGTGCGCCCGGTGCGCTCGCGCAGGTGCCGAGCGATGAGGCCCACATAGCTGCGGCCGGGTTTGCTCGCGCCGACGCCCTGGGCCGCGGAGTCGCCGAGGGCGACGTAGAGCAGGTCGCCGTGCTTCTTCCCCTCGTCCTTCCACCACCGCGCGTTGAGGTGCAGGGTGTTGGCGAGCCGAGCCGAGCCCGCCCGGTGCCGAAGGCGGCCGAGCGCCCAGGCGACGGTCGCGGCGAGGGCGACGAGCACCGCCACGGCGATCAGCGTGAGCAGCAGGGGAGTCGTCACGCCAGAACTTTACGCCCGGCCGATGGGCGCCCGGGCCGGCATGCTCGGCCGTCGTCAGCGGTGTACTAAGATCGACGACGGAACCGTGTCCGAGCGGCCGAAGGTGCAACTCTCGAAAAGTTGTGTGGGTGAGAGCCCACCGTGGGTTCAAATCCCACCGGTTCCGCCAAGAGCTAACCCCGTACATCCCGGTGATGACGGGGTTTTTTCTTTGCCGGTAGACGCCAACTATTGAGAGTGGAATCCATTCCGATCGCCGCGTGAATGCGCCACGGGCGGAATCGTAGGCGCTTCCCGTGCGCCTCGCGGCCATAGACAGCAGGTTGGCGAGGTGTGAGGCAGAGAGTTCGATCCCGGCCGGGGATGTGCGCGGGCCAGCGCGGCGTTCCCTCCGTAGCCAGGGCAGGCAGGGAGGGGTGCTGAGACCTCCGGTCTAAAGTCCACTCGATGGCCGGTCGGCGGGTGCCGTAATGTGCGTCGGGTGGACATTGATCCTGGTGTGTGGTTCCTGAGTCGCTCCGAGCGGGGAAATCTTGCCACCGACGTGCACTCGGGTGGCGCCGGCACGCCGTCCTGGTCGGAGGGCAACCTCGTGAAGCCCCTGATTCATGGCGCAACCTACTTCGCCCGGCTGCACGAGGAGCTGACGGCACTGCAGCCGGGAGACCGCGTCTGGTTCACCGACTGGCGCGGCGACGCCGACGAGCGACTGCTGCCAAGCGGCCCGTCGATCGGCGATCTGCTCGCGAGCCTGGCCCGTGGGGGAGTGGAAGTGCGAGGCCTCGTCTGGAGGTCCCATGGCGAGCGGGTGTCGTCGCCGATCAGCGGTCGCTCCAACGAGCTCCTGGGTCGTGAGATCAACGATGCCGGCGGCGAGGTGCTTCTGGATCAGCGTGTGCGCCTGTTCGGCTCTCATCATCAGAAATTCTTCGTCATCCGGCGTCGTGACGATCCGTCGCGGGACATCGCGTTCGTCGGCGGCATCGACCTCTGCCACAGCCGTCGGGACGACGCGGACCACGCGGGAGACCCGCAGGCGCTGACCATGGACCCTCGGTACGGCCCGCGTCCGCCGTGGCACGATGCCGCCCTCGAGCTACGCGGTCCCGTGGTGGCCGACCTTCTGGCGGTCTTCGCCGAACGGTGGAACGACCCGCATCCCCTGGACCGACGAACGCCTTACCGGATGCTGCAGCAGCGTCTCGCCCGCATGCCCCGGCACCCCAGGCAGCTCCCCGAAACCGCGCCACCACCACCTCCGGCGGGCCCGCACGCCGTGCAGTTGCTGCGCACCTACGGGGTGAAACGTCCGCCGTTCCCGTTCGCGCCGTTCGGGGAGCGCAGCGTCGCGCGGGCCTACGCGAAGGCCTTCGCCCGCGCGCGCTCGCTGATCTACATCGAGGACCAGTACCTGTGGTCGACGGAGGTCGCGGCCGCGCTCGCCGAGGCGCTCCAGGGCAACCCCGAATTGAACGTGATCGCCGTCGTGCCGCGCTACCCCAGCTCGGATGGCCTGCTCGCCGGGCCGCCCAGCCGAATCGGGCAGCTGCGCGCCATTGCGATGCTTCGCCGAGTCGCGCCAGACCGGGTCGGCGTGTTCGATCTGGAAAACGACACCGGAACTCCGATCTACATCCACGCCAAGATCTGCATCGTCGACGACACGTGGATAACCTGCGGCTCAGACAACTTCAACCGTCGATCCTGGACCACCGACAGCGAGCTCACCTGCGCAGTGCTCGACACCACCGCCGCTGACCCCGAATCACCCGGCCCCGAGGCTCCACGACGGCTGGCCCGCGACCTCCGCCTCCAGCTCTGGACCGAACACCTGGGCCTCGACCGCGGCGATCGCCGACTCCACGACCCGGCGGCTGGGCTCGCGCTGTGGAAGGCCAGCGCCGAGGCTCTCGACCACTGGCACAACAGCGGCCTACACGGCCCCCGACCCACCGGACGCGTGCGTCGGCACGCCCCAGAACCCGTCACACCTCTCCAACGACTCTGGGCGGTCCCGCTCAACCGACTCGTGCTCGACCCGGACGGTCGCCCCCGCCGGCTGCGCGGAACTGCGCAGTTCTAGCCGGCCGCGGCTCGGGTGCCGTGCGACCGGACCGCGCACCCCGACGGATCACCAACTCGGCAACGGCGAGGTTGATCAGCCAGGCCGCACCCATGAACACGGCTCGGTAGAGCTCGTTGGTCGAGCCGAAGACGATCGATTCGGGGATGAGCACGATGGCCTGGGTTCCCGCGCCGACCCCGATCGCGTAGGCGCGGGTCATCCACTCGCCGTGCCGGATGAAGTCCCGGCGCGCGATCGCCCGGACGCCGAGGAGGATGCTCGCCACCATGGCGCATCCGAAGATCAGGCGGAGCACCACCAGGGCGAGGCCGTCGCCGGGCGGATGCGGGTAGAAGACCGACATCCACAGCCCGGAGAGGGCGGCGAGCAATCCCGCGGGGATGAGCACGAATCCCGCGAGGCGATGCCAGCCGCCCCGTCGGCGCAGGGCGGGAACGAACTGGAACGCCCCGACCAGGCTGAAGATGGTGGCGCTCACGATATGTGTGATCACGGCGACGGGGGAGTCGAGAAACCGCGCGTTGCCCGCGGTGATCACGGCTCCACCCGTCACTTCGGTGAGTCGCGCCGCCCCGGCGAGCACCGGGATGAGGCTGAGGAGGATCAGCCCGACGGGGGCGAGCCACCGCGCCCGTGGCCTTCTTGTTGTTGCGCTTCGCGATGCCGTCATGGCGACGCTGCGTGTGGTCATGGCTGGGTGCTCCTTGCCGTGGGGGCCGTGGGGGCCGAGGGGGATGCGGTCGTCGGACGCTCCAGGACGTTGACCGAAATCAGGGTCACGCCCAGGTCGCCGACGCGTCTCAACAACCCGTGAAGTGCGGACTGGTCGATGACCGGACCGGTGAGGGTAGTCGTTCCGCCGTTCTCATTCGTCACGGTGAAGCCCTCGAACCAGTCGCTCCAGCTTTCGTCGAGCCGCCCCTGAAGGCGGATCTGGTACCGGTCGAGGTCACCCATGGCCGTTCTCCTTTCGCGTCGCGTCTGGGCCAGTTGTTCAGACGGCCGGCGTGCGGTCGAGGCGGGAGCCTTCGGTGCTGGCATGCGTGCGGGCCGGGTTGGTGCGCTGGTCGGACCAGAGGGAGTAGCCGAGCCAGATCAACGCCAGGCCCATCGGGATGGCGGCGAGTCGCTCGAGGGTGTGCGGAAGCAGCGCCCCAGCGACGGGCGTGATCGCGGCGGCGACGATGAGGAGGATGCCGGCTCCGCGGGAGAGGACGCGGGCGCGGATGATGGCGATGCCGACCAGTAGGGCGCCTCCGACGTAGACGAGGCTCCCGACGATCGGAAGCGCAGCGAGGGGGCCGAGGTCGACCGTGGCGGCGTGGCGACCGAAGAGGCCGACGAAGGATTCGGCGAACTCGGGGTCGGCGCGGGCGACCAGGGGTGCGATGAAGGCCTCGGCGAAGACGAAGGCCGACTGCAGCACGAAGAACAGTCCGAACATGAGGTAGCCGAGCAGGCCGAGCAGCCCGAACTGTCTCACCTGGCGAAGGTAGATTCCCGTGAGGCCGATCATGCCGAGCACCGCCATGCAGAAGCTGAGGCTGTGCACCGTCATCCAGGCCTGGGTGGTGAGTGAGGCGACCTCGTCGGCCGGGTGGATGAACTGGATGACGATGTAGATGAGTCCGGACAGGGCGGCGGATATTCCGGCCCCGCGGGTGAGGGTGGACGTAGTGATGCTCATGGTTGCTCTCCTTGAATTCTGAGTGGCCCAGGCGGATGCCTGAAGACACCCTGAATCTAGGGAGGCAGGTGGTGACTCGGCATCACCACGTGTGGTGATCAGCGTGGTGATTGCGCCGAACGCCCGTTCTAGATCAGGCCGCGCTCCGTGGCGCGGCTGACGGCCGCCCGACGGCTGGTGACGTCGAGTTTGGCGAAGATGTGCTTGGTGTGCGTGCGCAGGGTGTTGACGGAGACGTACAGTTCGTTCGCGATCTCCGGACCGCTCAGCTCGCTCGCGAGCAGCCTGAGCACGTGCAGTTCGCGTTCGCTGAGGGCCTCAGCGCCCGTCGCCGCCCGGGTGGGCGCCGGAACCGGACCGAACGCGTTGCGGAGTCGACGAGCATAGGTGGGGAGGATGCCGGCGTCGGCGGCCGCGCGAAGCAGGGTGGCCATGGGGGCACCTTCATCCACGAAGAGGCGAACGTATCCCTCCGGCTCGGCTTGCACGAGAGACCGTTCCAGGGGTCCGAGCGCCAGGGCGGTGTGACCCTGAGCGTCGTGCGCGAGCGCCTGAAGCACCAGGATCTCGTTCACAGTGCCGAGGCGATTCCCCGACTCCGCCGCCTCGAGCAGCCGCTCCAGCAGCGCGAGCGCCTCGAGGGCGGAGCGGTTCCGCGGATCGACCCGGTGCTGCGCGATGAGCAGCCTCGCCAGAGTGAGGTGCGCGAACTCGCGAAGGTAGGCCGGTGCATCCGTGCCGGAGAGGCCCTGTTCGTCGACCCATGCCGCCGCGTCGGCCAGTCTTCCCTGGGCGATCCAGACCCGAGCCCTGATCGCGCCGATCGGGCGCACCTCCGGGAAGAACCCCCGAAGGTACAGGCGTTCGGCCGTGGAGAGAAGGTCGAGGGCGGCGTCTGGCCGCCCCTCCGCCTTCCTCAGCCGGGCCGCAGCGACGAACCAGCGATGCCGATTCTCGTGCGACGACGCACGCTCGCCGAGCGCCTCGCTCACGGCCAGGTGGTCGGCGGCCGAGGGCACTTCGTTGCGCTGCAGGAGGAGTTCGCTCAACGCGACGTGGAGATCGGCGGTCGACTGCGGAGGCTCGTCCTGCTCCGCCGCCACCTGCAGGGCCTGCTCGAGCGACCGTTGAGCATCCCGCAGGCGGCCCAGCCCGGCGAGCATGTCGGCCAGCACGACCGTGGTGCCGAGCATGTCTGCCACGTTCCCGGCGAGGCGCAGGCTGGTCCTCACCTCGCCGAAGGCGCGCACCCCCGCTTCGAGATCGCCCAGGCTCCACGAGGCGAGTCCGAGGAAGCCGGCGGCCGCGCCGCGCCCGACATGGTCGTCGGGCAGGGAGAGGTCGAGGGCCCGTTGCGCGTGTTCCCTCATCCCGCTCACGTCCCCCCGCGCCTGCGCAACGGCCGCCCGATAGGCGGCGATCGTCACCGGAAGGGTTCGAAGTTCCTGGCCGGCCGCGGAGTCGTGCCGGGGGGCGCCCTCCTCGGTCGTGGCGGCCAGCGCGCGTTCGGCGACGTCCAGCCGGGGCGCGACCGCCTCCACATCGCCGGAGACGAGCGACGACCAGGCGCGATACACGTTGAGCACGGGCCGGCGACCGAGAGTCTCCTCCGGCAGCAGTGCCAACCAGCGAAGCAGGGTGGCATCCTGCCTGCTCTTGCGGATCGCCGGAATGGCCGCCTCGATCACCCTCGCCGCCCGGTCGAAGTCGGCGGCCGCCAGCGCGTGCCCGATGGCGTCCTCCGGCAGGGCGTTCCGCTCGTGCCACCCGCTGGCGAGACGGTGGATTTCCGCCGCCTGCTCGGGCCTCTGCGCGAGCATCCGCGCCCGAAGGACGTCGGCGAAGAGGTGGTGATACCGATACCACCGGCGCTCGTCATCGAGCGGGACCACGAAGAGATTGTCCCGCTCGAGCGCCTCCAGCACTTCGCTGCTTCCCGCCTGCCCGGTGATGGCGTCGCAGAGGGCGCCGCTGAGCCTGTCCAACAGCGCGGTGCGAAGCAGGAACTCGCGTACCCGCTCGGGCTGGCGCTGCAGAACCTCTTCGGCCAGGTAGTCGATCACGAAACGGTTGCTCCCGGTGAAGCCCCGGATGAAGCCGGAGACATCCGAGCGTTCCTGCATCGAGAGGGCGGCGAGCTGGAGGCCGGCAATCCAGCCCTCCGTGCGGGTCTCGAGCGCCGCCACGTCGTCGGCGGAGAGCCCGAGGCCCATCGTCTGGTTGAGGAAGCTGGCTGCCTCCTCCGGCGTGAAGCGAAGGTCGGCCGCCCGCAACTCGGTGAGCTCGCCGCCGGCGCGCAGCCTGGCCACCGGGAGCAGCGGATCGGAGCGGCTCGCGATCGCGAGGTGCAGCTTCGACGGAAGGTGGTCGAGCAGGAAGACGAGGGCGTCGCGGATCGACTTCTCCTCGATCAGCTGGAAGTCGTCCAGCACCAGGAGGATCTGGTGCGAGCCCCGATCGATGTCGTTGATCAGTGCCGCCAGGGCCGGTTCGAGCGAGGGCTGCTGGAGGGCCTCTGAGTCGATCGCGACGTCAGCGCCGAGGGCGGTATCGGCCCGATGGAGCGCGCTGGCCAGGTAGCGGAGAAAGCGCGTCGGGTCATTGTCGCTCGCGTCGAGAGCCAGCCAGGCGACCCGCAGCTGCGGGTCCCTGCTCCGCGCGTCCGCAATCCACTCGCTGAGCACCGTGGTCTTGCCGAAACCGGCCGGGGCGGAGACGAGCGTGAGCTTTCGGCCGGAACGGAGGCCCTCTCGCAGGCGATCGACGAGGCGCGGTCGGGCAACGGCGTGCGCCCGGAGCGGCGGAACGAAGAGCTTCGTGGCCAGAACCGGCATCGCCATGACCTCATCCTAGGGACGCGGGGCCGGCGCCGGTCGAGCCGAACCAGTGTGGGTTTCGAGTGTCGAATTCCGCGGCCTCGCCCGCTCCGAGCACGACGTCGTGCTCGCCGAGGATCAACCGGAGTCGTCCCGAGAGCACGCAGATCCACTCGTAGCCCGTGTGGGTTCGCGGCGCCGGTTCGCGGTCCGTGGCGGGGATGGCGATCTTGAACGCCTGCGGCTCGCCCCCGGCAGGCTCCGGACGACGCGGCGCTGGCGGCCCGTCACCACGACACGGCGGTGCTCGGTGGCTGGGCTGCTCAGTATTCGTTCGCGATGAAGAGCTCCTGTGCGGGGAACCGGGTGAGCACATGGACGCCGTTCTCGGCCACCACGATCTCCTCCTCGATGCGGGCCGCAGAGAAGCCGTCCGTCGCTGGGCAGTACGTCTCGAGAGCGAAGACCATGCCGGCCTTGATCTCGACCGGGTTGTCGAGGCTGTTGAGCCGCGAGATGATCGGTCGCTCGTGCAGTCCGAGTCCTAGTCCGTGGCCGAACTGAAGCCCGAAGGCGGCGAGTTCGTTGGCGAAGCCGAAGTCCGTGGCCTTGGGCCAGACCCTGGCGATGTCGTCGGTGCCGACACCCGCCTTAACGGTGGCGATCGCGGCATCCATCCACTCCCGCGCCTTCTTGTAGGCGTCGCGTTGACTCGTCGTCGCACTGCCCACCGCAAAGGTGCGGTAGTAACAGGTGCGATACCCATTAAACGAGTGGATGATGTCGAAGAATGCCTGGTCGCCGGGCCTGATGATGCGGTCGGTGAAGTTGTGCGGGTGTGGGTTGCATCGGTCCCCGGAGATCGCATTCACGGCTTCGACCTGGTCGGACCCCAGCTCGTAGAGACGCTTGTTCGCGAGGGCCACGATCTCGTTCTCACGAATTCCCGGCTTGAGCACATCCACGATGTCCTGGTACACGCCGTCGACCATCGCCGCGGCCTGATTGAGCAGCATGATCTCGTCGATGGACTTGATTTCGCGAGCGTCGAGCATCAGCTGCTGTGCGTCGACGACGTTGAGGCCCTGGCGCTGCATCTCGAACAGGAACGGCGGCTCGACGATGTCGACGCCGATGGGCGAGTCTGCGACCCCTGCCTCGATGAGCAGCGCCTTGATCTCCCGCACGGCGGACTCCATCAGCCCGGCCGACGGGGCGACGGCGCCACGCATCCCCAGCATCCCGGGTCGGTTGTTCTCCGGCTTGAGCCAGGGCGAGTACAGCTGGTGGTGGCGCACGGCCGAGCCGAAGTCCCACAACATCGGCTCACCATCGCGGGTGAGGAGCGCATAGCGGGTCATCTTGTCGCCGAGCGCGCCGCCGATCCAGGTCTGGGTCGTGTAGCGGATGTTGTAGAAGTCGAAGAGCAGGAAGGCGCCGCACTCGCTCGACGCCAGCGACCGCTTCGCCCGCGCGAGTCGGTACGAGCGGAGCCGGTCCATGTCGACACGCATCTCGTAGTCGACATTGCTGTGCCCCGGGGCCTGGAGGGGAATGAGGTTAGTCATGGGCGGCCACCTCGAGCCCACTCGCGACGTGCACGTTCTCGGGCTCCAGTGCCATGCCGGCCCCGCGGGCAACCTCGAGGATCAGCGCAGCGAAGTCCTCGGTGACATGGCCGGCGCCCATCGCCGATGCGACGATCTGCGCCGTCGCTGCCGCGACCGGCATCGGCACCCGAAGGTCGTGCGCCGCGGCCAGGCCGAGGTCGAAGTCCTTCGAGAGCAACGGCATGGTGAAGGTCGGGGTGAAGTCGAGGTTGACCATCGCGGGTGCCTTGTACTTAGTGAAGGTCGACCCCATCACCGAGTCGTTGAGAAACGCGAGGAAGGCCTCGCGGGAGACGCCACCTCGCTCGGCGAGCACGGTGATTTCGGCCAGGGATTGAGTGACGACGCCCAGGAACACGTTGTGGGCGATCTTCACCAGTCGAGCGACCTCCCCGTCGCCGACATAGGTGGCGCTGCGCCCGATGGTGGTGAGCACGTCGTAGGCCTTGTCGTAGGTCTCCCGGGGGCCGGATGCCGCGATGGTGAGCTTCCCCGCCGCGATGACGGACGGGTTGCCGCTGACCGGCGCCGCGAGGAAGTCGGTGCCTCGCGCCGTCGCGAATTCGCGGATCATCGCGGAAGCCTCCTGCGAGACGGTCGACGAGTCGATGATCATGCCGGGGGTGACGGAGTCGGAGGTCAGCACACCGTCGGCACCGACGGTCACCTGCTCGAGGTCCTTCGGCGCGGTGACCATGATGAAGACGATGTCCCGGTCGGCGAGGTCGACCGGCCGGTTCACGATTGTCGCCCCGAATTCGACAAGCGGCTCTGCCTTCGACTGGGTGCGGTTGTAGATGGCGACGTCGTATCCGGCGTCGAGAAGGCGGCGTGCCATCTCGTAGCCCATCCGGCCGGCGCCAATCCAGCCGATTCTGGCTTTGTGCTCTGAAGTCATGTCCACTCCTCACGTGGCTAGAAACCACAATCGATTGCAGCCTCACGCCATTATTGGACCACGGATCACCCAGAGTCAACCCATGCGGCCAAGCCGGATCTCGGGTTCCACTCAACTGCTATCGTTAGGCCCATGTCCCCCCGCGCGACGATTGCGGATGTAGCACGTTTGGCCGGTGTGCATCCGGGAACTGTGTCGCGGGCCCTCAACCGGAAGACTGAGGGCCAGGTCAATGCCGAGACCGCCAGCCGCGTTCGCGCCGTCGCAAAGCAACTCGGCTACGTCCCGAACTCGATAGCCCGCGGTCTTCGCACCAGCTCGTCGATGACGATCGGTGTGATCATCCCCGATCTCACGAACCCGATCTTCCCGCCGATCGTGCGCGGGATCGACAGTCATCTGGCTCCGCGCGGCTACTCCGCGTTCGTGGTCAACACCGATGGCAGCGACGCCACCGAGCGACTGCTCTTCGAGTCGCTCGTGCAGCGCCAGGTCGATGGATTCATCTTCGCCACTGGCCACTCCGGGCACTCGATAGCCGGCGAGGCCTACGAGCGCGGCATCCGCGCCGTCATGGTCAATCGTGATTCGCGAGGCGTGCCCTACCCCGCCGTCGTAGGCGACGACGCCCAAGGAATCAGGGAGTCTGTCGAGCATTTGGGCCGACTTGGCCATCGGCGGATCGCGCACATCGCCGGCCCCCCCACCTTCTCGACGAGCCAGGTACGGGCCGAGGCCTTCGTGGCGGCGTGCGCGGATCTCGGCATCCGTGGCGAGGTGTTCCGCGCCCCCGCCTACAGCGTCGAGGCGGGTCAGAGTGTGATGGACTCGGTGCTCGACGGCTCGGGGTTCCGGCCGACCGCGGTGGTCGCCGGCAACGATCTGCTCGCGCTCGGGGTCTACCACTCGCTTCGACTCCATGGTCTGAGCATCCCGGAAGACGTGTCGGTCGTCGGCTTCAATGACATGCCGTTCGCGGGCGACTTCCAGCCGCCGATGACAACGGTGAGGACTCCGCACTTCGACCTCGGCGTCGAATCGGCCAGGCTGTTGCTCAACCAGATCGAAAGCTCCGCGCTCACGGCGCTTCGGGTCATGCTCCCGGTCGAGCTCATCGTGAGGGCCTCGACGGGCCCCGCTCCGGAGAACCCCTCCTTCGACTGAAGTGCTTGACACCTGAGCCAAGTGGTGCGATTGTGGTGCAAACGATTGCGGTAGCCAACCGAATTCCGCGCTGGACGGCGTGCACTTCGGGCAACTCGAGCAATCGAATCCCTCTGTTAGGAGCAATGATGCAACTACACATTGACGGGCTACGCCCTCGTCGAGCTCGTCTCTTCGCCTCGGTCGCCGCTCTGGCCGCTGGGGCTGTCCTGCTGGCCGGGTGCGCGGCCTCGCCGTCGACGTCCTCGTCGTCCGGCCCGCTCAAGATCGGCATCTCGCTGTCGCTGACTGGCGACTTCTCCGACTCTGGCAAGGCCGCACAGCGCGGGTACGACCTCTGGGCGAGTGTGGTCAACAAGTCGGGCGGAGTGCTGGGCCGCCAGGTGAAGCTCAGCATCGTCGACGATGCCTCCAGCCCCGACCAGGTGGTCACCAACTACACCAACCTCATCACGCAGTCGAAGGTGGATCTGGTATTCGGTCCGTTCTCCAGCCTGCTCACGGTGCCCGCGTCGCGGGTGGCCAGCCGATACCACTACTCGTTCATCGAGCCGGCCGGTGGCGGTCCCTCGGTCTTCGATCAGAAGCTGACCAATCTGTTCTTCGTGCAGCCGGCGCCAACCACCAAGGGTGGCGACGTGTTCGCGGACTACATCCTGTCTCTCCCGGCGAACAAGCGACCCAAGACCGCTGGATACGCCAAGCTCGACGACCCCTTCTCGGCGCCGATAGCCGCGAGCATCCAGAAGCGCTTCGAAGCCGCGGGTATCAAGACGGTCTACGACCAGACCTACCCGGCCGAGACCGCGGACATGACGCCGATCATGTCTGGTATGTCGGCCGCCAACCCTGACGTCGTCGTGGGCGGGTCGCAGGAGGCCGACGCGTTCGCCCAGATTCAGGCCGTGATCCAGCTCAAGTTCAACCCGAAGTGGCTGTTCGAATCGAACGGCGCCAACTCGCCGGGCGACTTCCCGGCCGCCGTCGGTGCGAACACCGAGGGTGTCTTCTCGAGCGCCGACTGGTATGCCGACTCGACCGTCGCCGGCAGCGCGAAGTTCATCTCGGACTACATCGCCAAGTACGGCGGCGATGCCCAGAAGATCGACCCCACCTCGGCAGAGGCATTCTCGGCCGGCCTGCTGGTCGAGCAGGTCGCGAAGAAGACCGGCAAGGTCGACAACGCCACGATCATCAAGACCCTTCACTCCGGGAGCTGGCCCACCCTGGTCGGCAACCTCAGTTGGGACCAGTACGGGGCTCCCAAGGGTTCGTACCAGTTGGTCCAATGGATCGATGGAAAGCTGACGACGGTCTTCCCGGCCGCCACCGCACGGCACACCCCGGTGGCTCCCAAGCCACACTGGGCCGGCTAGAGGGGACAGGCGGTGCATTCGCTGATTCAGGCAGTCATCCTCGGTGTTCTCACGGGCGGTGTGTACGCGCTCATGGCGAGCGGCCAGACGCTGATCTTCGGAATCATGAAGGTCGTAAACCTCGCGCAGGGGGTCCTGGTCGTCCTCGGGGCCTACCTCACGTACACCCTGTTCACTCAGTGGGGGGTGGATCCGTTCCTGTCGATCCTCATCACCACGCCCCTCCTGTTCCTGGTGGGCGTCGGAGTGCAGTGGGCCCTGCTCCGCCCACTACACGGCGATGACGTGGCGCAACTGTCGCTCCTGGTGACCTTTGCCATCGCTTTGGGCGTGGAGGGGCTGCTGTCCTTCGCCTACGGGGCGACTCTCACCAATGTGCAGCCGTCCTACGCCAACTTCAGCTGGACGATCCTGGGCTATCAGGTCAGCCTGGTGCGATTCGTAGCCTTTGTGCTGTCCCTCGTCGTGCTCGGACTGCTCTATCTGATACTGCAGCGCACGAAGTTCGGGCGGTCGGTTCGCGCCACGGTTCAGAACCCGATGTCGGCGCAGCTCCTCGGGGTGAACGCCAACCGCGTCTCGGCGCTGGGTTTCGGGCTAGGGGCCGCGACGGCCGCGGCCGCCGGTTCGGTGTTCGGAATGCTGAACTCTTTCAACCCGGGAAGCCACTACGACCTCATCAGCCGGCTCCTCACCATCGTGGTGCTCGGCGGGTTGGGGAGCATCGGTGGATCGGTGGTCGCCGCTCTGGTGATGGGCGTTGCGTCCTCGGTCGTGTCCGCGCTCGCGTCTCCGATCTGGTCCGACTTCACCTTCTTCGTGGTTCTCCTGCTCGTGCTCCTGATCAGACCGCGCGGCCTCTTCGGCGCCAGAACCCGAGGTGCCCTGTGAAGTTCGCGATCACCCGTGCCGGACTCGTCAGAGCCGGCGTCTTCTTCCTCGTCCTCGTCCTCGTCCCGATCGTCGGCGGGCCCGGCTGGCTGCTCAACACGCTGACCTTCACGATCATGTACGCCGCGCTTTCCAGCTCCTGGAACCTGATCGGTGGCTATGCCGGCTACCCGTCGCTGGGACATGTTGCATTCTTCGGAATCGGTGCATACGCGACGGCGATCATGTTCAACGGCAGCGTGTACGGCGGGTACGCCCCGTTCCTGATGCTTCCCGTGATCGGTATCGGGGTCGCACTGCTCAGCGTGCCGATCGGCTGGGTCTCGATGCGAACGCGAGCGGACGTCTTTGCGATCGTCACGATCACGCTCCTCTTCATCACGCAGACGCTGGCCTTCAACCTGAAGGAGATCACCGGCGGCGCGCAGGGCAAGAGCGTCGCCCCGGCGCCGTTCGATGTCGCGACCTATGACTGGCCTTTCTACTACGCGATGTTGATCATGCTGGCGACGGCCATGGCCATCTCGATGTATTTCCGCCGGTCGAAGATCGGCCTGTCTCTCGCCACCGTGCGGGCCGACGAAGACAAGGCGCACGGCGTCGGCGTACGGGTTACCGCGGTGAAGTTGATCGCATTCGCGGTGAGTTCTGGACTCGTCGCGATGGTGGGTGGGGTGTGGGCGTACTACGTGGGCTTCATTTACCCGCAGTTCGCGGTCGACCCTCTCATCACCATCGGGATGGTGTTGATGGCATTCCTTGGCGGGCGCGGAACGCTCTGGGGGCCCGTGCTCGGTTCATTCATCCTGGTTCCCGCGCAGGAGTATTTCGCCCAGGCCTTCGGGGCCAGCCAGCTCTACCTGATTGCGTACGCGGCGGTATTCCTGGTGATCATGCTCTTCCTGCCCCGCGGCATCCTGCCCTCGATTGCCGAACGGCTCGACCGCCGGCGTGCGGGCGCGGCCGGGGCGGCACGCGACAACGCCGCTGCCCAGGTTGCGCCGATGCCCCCCAGCGAAGTGAAGGTAGTGCGATGAGCGAGAACCTCCTGGAAGTCGATCACCTGACGAAGCGGTTCGGCGGTGTGACCGCTGTAAACGAATGTTCGTTCACGGTACAGAAGGGCACGATCACTGCCCTTATCGGTCCGAACGGGTCAGGCAAGACCACCGTGTTCAACATGGTCACCGGATACCTGAAGGCAGACTCGGGAGAGATCCGCTTCCGGGGTGAGGCGATCACCAGGCCCCGACCCGCTGACCTCTATCGTCGTGGGCTGTCCCGCACCTTTCAGCAGGCCCGCATCTTTCCCGAACTCACCGTGGAAGAGAACCTTGTGGTTGCAGCCGGCTACAACTCGCGCCAGCTTTTCGGCAGGCGCGTCTCGGACTCCGACCGTGACCGGGCAACGAAGATGCTCGGGGAGTTTCGGCTGGAGACTCTCGCACAATTGCCGGCGGCCGACCTCTCCTACGGCCAGCGCAAGCTTCTCGAATTTGCCGCCGTGCTGATGAGCGATCCGATGTTGGTGCTGCTGGACGAGCCCACCGCCGGCGTCAACCCGGTGATGATCGATGCAATGGAGCAGCACATCCGGGAACGGCATGCCGCCGGCGTGACCTTCCTTATCGTCGAGCACGACATGCAGCTCGTGATGCGACTCTGCGACCCGGTCATTGTGCTCGACCAGGGCGCTCCTATCGCGTTCGGCTCACCAGATCAGATCCAGAAAGACCCACGAGTGCTGGAGGCATACCTTGGCAGCTGAATCGACCGCGTCCGAGACGCCGACGACGCTTCTTCACCTCTCGGCGGTGACCGCCGGCTACGGCGCCGGTCTCATCCTCAAGGGCGTGGATCTCGCCGTGACCAGGGGTGAGATCGTCTGCCTCATCGGTCCGAACGGCGCCGGTAAGTCGACCGTGCTCAAGACCGTGAGTGGACTGCTGCGTAATGCAGGCGGCACTGTCCTGTTCAACGGGGAGGACATCGGGAGACTGACGTCCCGCGAGCGACTGGCCCGCGGCATCGTGCACGTTCCGCAGGACAGGAGCCTGTTCCCGACGATGACCGTCTGGGAAAACGTGATCATGGGCGGGTTCATCCTGTCGAATCACGCCTTGGTGAAACAACGCGCGGAGGAGGTCGCCGAGATCTTTCCCATCGTGGCCAAGCGCCGGTCGGCTGCGGCGGGGTCGCTCTCTGGGGGCGAGCAGAAACAGGTCGAGCTGGCTCGGTCGCTCATGCTCGATCCGGCTCTCATCCTGCTCGACGAGCCATCGATCGGGCTCGACCCGAAGTCGCGGACCTCGGTGTTCGCGAGCATCGCGAACCTCGCTCGCGACGGGCGTACGGTACTGCTTGTCGAACAGAACGCGCGATCGGGGCTTGCTGTCGCGCACATGGCGGCCGTGCTCGAGGCCGGTCGGGTCGCTCTCACCGGCACTGGGCAGTCCCTGCTCGACGACCCAGAGGTCGCTCGCCTCTACCTGGGCGCGAGCGCACAGGGACCGTCGGCCGCGTTGGCAACACGGTAGGTGCTGTCAGTCGACCTTCGAAACGGCGGTCGGCCGCGGGCCTAGCGTGTACTGCCCAGGCAGTTGGTTGTGACTCCAAGCACCGTTACGGACGTTCGCGTGTGGCCGTCGGCGACGTTGCGGACCTCGCCCCCGTCGCGGCCGCCCGCGTCGGTCGGGCCGCGTTCTGCAGGACGGGCCCCGGAGGTGCGGGTGCCTACCCCGCAGACTCTGGTTGTGCAGGACAGCTTGTGCAGGACAGCCTGTGCGGGACAGATTGTGCCCGACACGGCAGGGGTGTGGCGACCCGAACGGTCCCGGTCTGCAGGATGCTCCCGTCGGTTCTGCACCTGATCGTCCTCGCCATCCGCCCGAGGCGTCCTGCACAACCCGTCCTGCCGTCCTGCACCACCCGTCCTGCACAACTGGAGTCTGCGGGGTGGGCACGCGTGGACTGCGGCACCGTCCTGCACAACGCGTGTCAGGGCAAGGGAGTGCCGCACAATGGCGGGGACGACAAGCGGGCCCCACACCGCGATCGGAGCCCACCCACCCATCAGCTGGTTAACCCAACGTGCCTGGGCAGTGCAGCTAGGCGGCCGGTGAACCGCCTCCCCGACGGGCCGCCCTCGACGTCCAGCCCTGGTCGCGAAGTCGCTCGAAACCGTCGAGCAGCAGGTCGAGGGCGAACTCGAATTCGAACTGGTCGTCGCAGCCGTGGCTCACCACAGAGTCGTCGTCGTGGTCCATCGACGTGGCGATCGCCACGATATTGGGATACCGCGCGGCCATCTGCTCCAGCATGGCGGCCCTCACCTCCGCGGGAACCTCGGCGGAGGGCTCCGCCTGGGGCGAGGCGGTGTCGTCGAACAGTTCCTGGGTGAAACCCCACATGCGGCCGCCGATGGCGTGCATCACATGGTGGGTGAGATCGACCGAGAAGCCGCCGGCCAGGAACATGCCGGTGAAGGAGTCCATGTAGTCGAGCACGGCTGGTGTCTTCGTGGTGCGAGACTCGACAACCTGGCGCGCCCAGGGGTGGCGCTGCAGCGCCCGCCGGGCGGAGAGCACGCGCTGCCGCACCGCACTCTTCCAGTCCGCATCACGCACGGGAGGATCGATCTCGCCCACGATCATCTCGACCATGCCGTCGAGGAGCTCCTCCTTGTTCTGCACGTGCTTGTACAGGGCCATCGGCACCACGTCGAGCTCCTGCGCGAGCCGGCGCATGCTGAGCGCCTCGATGCCGATCTCGTCGGCGAGGGACACGGCCGCCCGCAGCACCCGGTCCCGGTTCAGGCGAACGCGACGCTCGACATCCAGGTGAACTGTCACCAGCAGACCTCCCACTGAGTCGCGTCAACCCGTCCGGTTGACAGGAGTACAGCGTACACGTTAGTCTCTCGCGAATCAGGTGTACACCGTACACATTGGTCCGAGTGAGGAGTCCCATTGACCATCGACGCCGCCAGCGTCCCGCCGCAGACTCGTCGGGCCGCCCGGCTCACCGAGTTGACGGGCGGGGCCCCGATCACGCCGCAGAAAACGAGCGGTTCGTCGACTCCCCGATCCCCGTGGTGACGCACATCGTCAGCGCCACCGTTTTCTGCCTTCTCGGCGCACTGCAGTTCGTTCCGGCGCTGCGTCGAGGCAGGCGCTGGCATCGCGTCGCCGGTCGCATCCTGGTGCCCGCCAGGCTGCTCGCCGCGCTGTCCGGCCTGTGGATGGCGGCCTTCTATCCTCACCCGGCCGGCGACGGCCCCGCCCTGCTCGTCATTAGGCTGGTCTTCGGCTTCGCGATGGTGGCGAGCATCCTGCTGGGGCTGTCGGCGATCAGGCGTCGGGACTTCGTGGTGCACGGCGAATGGATGACCCGCGCCTCTGCGATCGGGTTTGGCGCGGGGACCCAGGCCCTGGTGCTCATCCCGGAGTCGCTTCTCTTCGGCCCGACCGACCAGTTGCCGCGTGCCGCGTTCATGGCCGTCGCCTGGGTGATCAACCTCTCGGTTGCCGAGTTCGCCATCCGGCGTCGCGTGCGGCCGATTGTCGCCCGGCCGATCGTCTCGCTGCGAGTTTTCTCGTAGCGGTTTTCCTCTTGACAGGTGTACGTCGTACACATTACTCTCATCTTACTAGGTGTACAACGTACACTTCACCGTCGAACAAGGAGCAGCCATGAAGTCAACAAATCGCACCGCCGCACCGTCGATGAGAGCCGCCGTGTACCGGCGGTTCGGCGGCCCCGAGACCGTGCACATCGAGCAGATCGCGAAGCCGTCCCCCCGCCGCGATGAGATTCTCATCAAGGTTCAGGCCAGCACGGTGAGCGCTGCCGACCACCGGTCACGCGGTCGCGACGTGCCGCGGGGCCTCGGAGCGCTGGCCGCACTCTCCATCGGCATCTTCCGCCCGCGCAAGCGCATCCTGGGCATGGATGTCGCCGGCATCGTCGAGGCGGTGGGCGTGGACGTCACCGGCTTCGTTCCCGGCGATGAGGTGATCGCCATGCTCGGGGCCAGGTTCGGCGGTCACGCCGAGTACGTGTGCGTTCCCCAGGGCGGCGCGATCGCCGCCAAGCCGCGCAATCTGGGCTTCGAGGAAGCCGTGACGCTCGTCTTCGGCGGGATCACCGCACGGGGTTTCCTCAACCAGGTCACCGTCACGGCGGGGAGCCGGGTGCTCGTGAACGGTGCTTCCGGCGCCGTGGGGACGGCTGCTGTACAGCTCGCGAAGCAACTGGGCGCCCACGTCACCGCCGTCTGCAGCGGTACGAACTCGGACCTGGTCACCTCCCTCGGTGCCGACCGGGTGATCGACTACACGCTGGACGACTTCACCGCGGATCGCGCGACCTACGACGTGATTGTCGACTGTGTGGGCAACGCCCCGTTCGAGCGGGTCGAGGCCTCGCTCAACCCGGGCGGGGCGCTCCTTCTGGTGATCTCGGACCTCGCGGGAATTCTCCGTGCGTCGAGGCAGAGCCGCGTCAGCGGCAGACTCGTCAGCGCTAGCGTCGGTAAGTACCGGTCCGAGGATCTCGCCCACCTCGTGGCCCTCGCCGAAGCGGGTCGCTACCGACCGGTGATCGACCGCGTTTACGCGCTCTCCGACGTGGTCGAGGCGCACCGCCACGTCGACGCGGGCCACAAGATCGGAAACGTCGTGCTGCGCATTGAGGCGGGCGCTGGTAGCCACGCTGCGCTCGCCCGGGAGAGTGCAACTCCGAGCCCGGTCTGACCGCCATCGGTTGAGCCGCGTCGGCGGATCGGGTCAGGGTTCCGACACAGCCTCTGTCGGGGGTCTGCCCGATGCCACGAGCCTCGCGGAGGACGGTCCGGCGGTGGACCACGGCCCGGGAAGGGCCAGCACGGCGATCGCGGAGGTGGGCATGGGCACCGATTCGTCCGCGAGCAGCGAGGCGAGGTCCTCGATTCCCGGATTGTGGCCCACCAGCACGACGGTGCCTGCGTCCTCGGACAGGCCGCGAACGATCCCGAGCAGTTCGTCGGACGAGGCCGCGTATGCGCGCTCGTCGATGAGAGTCGGTGGTTCGTCGACGAGCTCCGCTGAGGCGAGCTCCCAGGTGTCGCGAGCCCGCCTGGCCGGCGACACGACGGCGAGATCGATGCCGCGGATGCCGCCCGCCAGCCACTGGCCGGCGAGCGGAGCCTGTCGCAGCCCGCGCCTGCCCAACGGCCGGTCGACATCCGGCTCGTCGCCCGCCCAGTCGGACTTGGCGTGTCGCAGCAGGATGAGGATGTGCTCGGGATGCTTCGCCATTCCGCCAGTGTGCCACCCTCGGGAAGATTCCTGGCGATGGTCTTGACGCGGACAGCCAATTTGGCGTTAATAGATAGTAACATGAAAAGCACACGACCCTATGAGATGCGAGCCCGGGCGGATGCCGCCGCGCAGACGCGGGAGCGCATCATGGCTGCGGCGATCGAGCTCGCCAACGAGAAGCCGATCAACGCCCTGGTGCTTCCCGACGTCGCGACGAGGGCGGAGGTGTCCGTGCAGACGGTGCTCCGGCTGTTCGGCAGCCGCGACGGCCTGCTCGACGCGGCGACGGAGTCCGCGTTGGAGAGTGTGCGTGCCGAGCGCGACGTGGCGCCCGGAGATGTCGCCGCGGCCGTGGGCACGCTGTTCGACCACTACGAGGTGCGCGGCGACGGCGTGCTGCTGCTGCTCGGCCAGGAGCGCTGGGAGCCTCGCGCCGCCGAAATCACGTCGGCCGGTCGCCTGCTTCATCGCGAGTGGGTCGAGGGGGTCTTTGCCCCCTTCCTGGCGCGGGACGGCGAACGTGACGCCACCGTCGACCTGCTCGTCGCCGCCAGCGACGTCTACACCTGGAAGCTGTGGCGCCGCGACCGGTGCCTCAGCCGACCCGACGCTGAAGCGCGAATGCTTCGCCTGATCGGCAACATCCTGGAAGGGATCTGACATGTCCAGCTTTCTCTTTGTGACCGTGGACGCGGGCGGCAACGTGCCCCCGGTGGTCGCGATCGGGCGTGAGCTCATCGCGCGGGGCCACCGCGTGCGCATCCTCGGGAACGAGCCCCAGCGCGCCGCACTTGAGGCCGCGGGGTTCGAATTCACCGCATACTCGCGGATGCCGCGCTGGGAGCCCACGCGGGCCAAGTCGGTTCCGCGCGCCATCTCCGACCTGCTGCGCCTGAGCACGCATCCCGGTCTCGGCCAGAATCTCCTCGACCTCGTCAGGGAAAGGCCGGCGGACCTGGTCGTGGTGGACTGCATGCTGCTCTCCGTGCTCGAGGCGGCGGGCGCCAACGGTCTCCGGCATGCCGTGCTCTTCCACACCTTCTACCGGTTCTGGAACAAGGAGTGGATGGCCGGCCCCGTCGGTGGGCTCGCCAGGCTGAGAGGGCTCAATGCCCGCTCGCTCTGGGCGAAGGCCGACCTGGAGCTCGTCGTCTGTGATCGAACCCTCGACCCGGCCGGCGAGTCCGAAACCCCTACGCGGGTATGGAGCGGGGTCGTCGAGACGGGTGCGCGTCGGGTCGTCGATCCCGCCGAACCGCCGCTCGTGCTGGTGAGCCTGAGCACCACCTGGTTTCCCGGGCAGGATGACGCCTACCGCCACATCCTGGCCGGGCTCGCGGATCTCCCGGTCAGGGCGATCGTCACGACCGGTCCGGCCGTGAGTCCCGACGAGCTCGCGGCGCCGGCGAATGTCGAGGTGCTGGCATTCGCGCCGCACGACGCAATCCTGCCGAGGGTATCGGCGGTGATCGGCCACGGCGGCCACTCGACCACGATGTCCGCGCTCGCGCACGACCTTCCCTTGATCATCATGCCGATGCATCCCCTGATCGATCAGCCGATGATCGCCCGTGCGGTCGTGGCGGCCGGGGCGGGCATTCGACTCAGCAGGACGGCGTCGCCCGGCGACATCCGGCAGGCGGTGACAACGCTGCTGGCAACGGCGGGGTTCGCCGAAGCGGCCGCGGTGGTCGGTGCTCGGTTGCGGGCGGCGGATGGCGCCCGGGTTGCCGCCAACCTGCTTGTTCGTGCCGTAGCCGCTCCCGGCCCGGCGATCGGCGCGGTGCCGGTCGAACGGGACTGATCCCTCGCCGGGAGGGGTACACGCGGAGGGCCCAGCGCTCGGTCTGGGCGCCGAAGTCTGGGAGCATGGTGGTTGCCCCGGCGTGTCTTCGCCAGGGCACCCACCACATCTGCATCCCGGACCGTCAGCCGGGGGAGAGCCCCGGGCAGCCCCATGATCATGCGTTTCGAAGAGCTGGACTACCAGCCGACCGCGATGGGCGACCTCACGCTCCGCCGCCGTCGTGAACCGACTCTCGACGTGGACGTGTTCGAGGTGAAGCTGGGCGACGAATTCCTCATGTCTAGCCTGTTCACCGTGGCGGAGGAGGAGCTCGCCCACCTCGGCCTCGCCGCTGTGGCGGGCGAGAGGCTGGATGTGCTGGTCGGCGGCCTCGGACTCGGCTACACCGCCGTGGCCGCGCTGGCCGATCCCCGGGTGAGCACCCTCACCGTGATCGACGCCCTGCCGGCCGTGATCGACTGGCACCGACGGCACTTGCTCCCCGTCTCGGAGTCGCTTGTCGGCGACCCGAGGACGAGCCTCGTGTGTGATGACTTCTTCGGACTCATGCGCCGCGACATCGCGCCCGGCGCTGCGCGCTACGACGCGATCCTGCTCGACGTCGACCACTCGCCCCGCCACCAGTTAGACCCGAGCCACGCCGACCTGTACACCGTTGAGGGACTGCTGGCGCTCGCCCGCCACCTGCGCGAGGGGGGCGTGTTCGCGCTCTGGTCGGACGACCCTCCGGACGACGAGTTCCTGGTGACTCTGTCCTCGGTGTTCCCCGCGCCGGTGGCGCACGTCGTCGCGTTCGACAACCGCCTCACCGGCGGAACCTCCTCGAATACCGTCTACGTGGCGCGGCACGCCGCCTGATCGGGCGAGCCGCATCAGGGTACAAAAATGTCCCCCCTACTGGGGACTGGGTTGGCGGCCCCGAATGTACCATCTTTAGGGGTAGAGAGACCTTTCTGTGACGAGGGGTCTGAGAGACAAGGAAGACCAATGCGACCCGAAGCGCAGGTTCACTACCTTTCCCGGCACACCTTCGACCCGAGCGACTCGGCCGTCGCTGCGAAGGCCATCATCGAGGCCGAGATGGCCCACCGGATGGACCTCGTGCACCAGCTCGCCGTGCGCCTGAGTGCACTCGAGGCCACGATCACCGCGGTCGACATCGCCCGGCATGCCGCGATCGAGGCGGGTTGGACCGAGGCCCAGCTACTCGAGCTCGGCCTCGGTGCAGTGGAGAACTCCCCGTCGGCGGGCCGCCGGGTCGCCAGGCCCGACGACGTGGTCGTCGAGCCTGCGGTCGAGGCTGAGGCCGAGTCCCTCGCCGGCTAAGGCTAGGCGCTGGCGAGCCAGAGGTCCGGACCGAACACCTCGTAGTGGATGCGGTCGGCCGGCACGCCGGATTCGAGCGCCTGGGACCGGAGACTGCGCATGAACGGCAGCGGTCCACAGAGGTACACCGAGGCGTTCTTCGGAATGGTCACGTTTGCCAGCGACATGAAGCCATCGTGCGCATCGTCACCATCGCTCGGCTCCTCGAGCCACAGTTCGAGCTCGGCCGCCTCGAGCAGTGCCACGTCCTCGCGCATCTGGTCCCGGAGCGCCCATCGTTCGAGAGTGGCCTCGGCGTGAAGCACGAGAACCTCGCGCGTGGATCCCTGATCGGCAAGGGATCGGAGGATGGAGGCACTCGGCGTGCACCCGATGCCCGCGGAGGCCAGCACGAGGGGGTGATCTCCCGCGCTCAGGGTGATGTCCCCGCAGGGATTGGAGAGCATGAGCTGGTCGCCGATCTGCACGTCACGGTGCAGCGCGGGGGAGACCTCGCCATCGGCATCTAGCCTCGTCGTGAACACGCGAGTGCTCGATCCGGTGCCGGCCGACAGCGAGTACTGGCGAACCTGGCGGATGCCGTCGGGCATGCGCACCGTGACGCTGACGTACTGGCCGGGCAGCGACGGCGAAACCGGGGTCTCGTCGGCCGGCTCGAGGGTGAAGGTCACGGAGTCTGACCCCGCGGCATCCTTGCCCACCACGGTCCAGAGCGCCAAGGGATGCTCGCTTGCCGCCGCCGAGTACAGACCATTCTCGAGCTTGATCAGCGCGTGCGCCATGAGCCAGTAGACCTCGGTCCAGGCGGCGGCGATCTCCGCGGTTATCACGTCGCTGAGTTCCTCGGCGATGGCCTCGAAGAGATACCGGTAGACGATGTCGTACTGCTCGGGTCGTATGTCGAGCGAGACGTGCTTGTGGGCGATGCGGGAGAGCATGGCCTCGGGGGTCGTGTCCGGGTTGTTCACCAGGTGCGTCGCGAAGGCGGCGATGCTGCCGGCGAGGGCCTGCTGTTGGGAGCCGTTCTTTTGATTGGAGCGGCTGAACAGACCGTCGAACAGCTCAGGGTGGGCGGCGAACATTCGGCCGTAGAAGCTGCGCGCGATGGCGGGCATGCGCTCCCCGACCAGGGGGAGGGTGGCTTCGATGATGGGGAGGGATTGGGTCGAGAGCATGCTGACTCCTTAGTGACGCCGAGTGATCTCTCCAAACTAGCATTTCAAATGCAAGTTAAATTACGGGGCTAGTAGAAGACCCGCGTGGCCGGTTGGTTGTGCGGCTGGCTGGAGATCACGATGCCGTCCAACTCCGAGTAGAACGCCTCCCTGGCCCGCCGAAGTGCGCCACGCACCCCGCAGCCGTCGAGCAACGGACACGGTCCGGCGGGGGTCTCGCAGGCGGCGAGGTCCAGGCGGGTGTCCAGCTTCCGCAGGAGCCAGCCGATGCTGGCCACTCGTCCTGCCGCGCTGATCCGCACCCCGCCAGCCCGTCCCCGGGCCACCTCCACGAGTCCGAGCTCGCGCAGTCGGAGCACGGCCTTACTCACGTGGTTGTACGGCGTGGCGATGGCCTCGGATATGGCCCGCGAGGTCATCAGCGCGCCCTCGGGCGATGCCGCGAGCAGCATGACCACGCGCAGGCAGACGTCCGAAAACGCGTTGATCCTCATGCGTCAAGAGTAGGGCCGCGCCGACCCTGGTTCGCGTGAAAGACTGGCGGCACGCATCCGTCTGGCCAGGAGGAACGCCATGTCATCGCTCGAGCGCCATACGGACTACGGCTCGACCCCGCTCACCGAGGCGGACCTCGGCTCTGACCCGATCGCCGTGTTCGGCGACTGGCTTCTCGCGGCCGAGAAGGCCGAGGTCTACGAACCCAACGCGATGGTGGTGAGCACGGTCGAGGGTGAGCGGCCCAGCAGCCGGACTGTGCTGCTCAAGGGATTCGGCGCGAAAGGCTTCGACTTCGTCACCAACTACCGGTCGAGCAAGGGTCGCGCGTTGCTCGCCAACCCGGCCGTTTCGCTGCTGTTCCCGTGGTACTCGCTGAGGCGCCAGGTGATCGTCTCGGGCGACGCGCACCCCGTCGAGCCCGGTGAGTCAGACGCCTACTTCGAGGCGAGGCCGCGCGAGTCGAAGCTGGCCTCGATCGCGAGCGACCAGTCGGAGCCGATCGCCTCGCGCGACCTGCTCGAGCAGCGGATGCGCGAGCTGCTCGAGCGGTATCCGGAGGGCAGCGAGATCCCGCGCCCGGAGAAGTGGGGCGCCTTCCGCGTCATGCCGCGCAGCATCGAGTTCTGGCAGGGCCGCAGCGCGCGATTCCACGACCGGCTTCGCTTCACCGTGGCGAGCACGGGGGCCGCGGACGGCTGGACCCTCGAGCGCCTGCAGCCGTAGGCCGGACCTCAGGTGAGGTGGTCGAAGTCGCCGCTCACCCACCCCATGTAGCGGTCGGCCGAGCGGCGCACGACCTCGCTCGCACCGGCCGGGATCACCCCGCCGAAGTTGCCGTACAGGCGGTCGAACGGAACGCGGTTCACCGCCTTCGCGACACGGTCCACGACCGCCGCCGAGAGCGGGATCGTGTTGGCGAAGCTGCGCATGAAGGTGACCCAGTTGCCGTCCGGGCCGGGGAAGATCGTGTCGCCGGCGAGTACGACGCCGCGACCGCTCGCCCCGCGCGTCCAGCGCGCGACGAGACTGCCGGGGAAGTGCCCTCCCACCGTGCTGATCGTGACCCCGGGCAGCACCTCGAGATCTCCGGAGAAGTGGATGATCGACGGGTCGGGCCGTTGTACCCAGGCCCGATCCGCTTCGGCCACCATGACCGGCACGTCGCCGAGGGCGCGCGACCACGCGACCTGGGCGCCGTACATGTGCGGATGACTGGCCACGATGATGGACGCGCCGCCCAGGTCGCGCACGAGTTGCGCGCTCGCCTCGTCGACGAATCCGGTCGGGTCCCAGAGCAGGTTGCCCTCCTCGGTGCAGAGGAGCAGCGACTGCTGACCCAGGCCGATCGGCGGAGCGGACCGAATGCCGTACAGGTCGGGCTCCACCGGGTGCACCTCGAGCCGGAAGCCGGAGTCGGTCATCTCCTCCAGCGAGGTCCAGGCCTGCCCGGTGCGGGGCACGAACTGCCGTTCGTCCGTGCAGATCGCGCACACGGCTGGAGGTGCCTCGGTGTCCGGATACTCGACGGCGCAGGTCGAGCAGATCCACTGGGTCATGTCGTGGTTCGCATCCGGTCTACGGCATCGGCAAGGAACTCACCGATGGCGAACGAGGAGGTCGCGGCCGGTGACGGCGCGTTGAGCACGTGCAACACGTTGTCCGCCTCGCGCACGAGGAAGTCGTCGATAAGCGTGCCCTGCGCGTTCATCGCCTGCGCTCGGATGCCCATCGGCCCGCGCTCGAGGTTGCCCGGGAGCACGTCTGGCACGTACTCCTTGAGCGAGGCCGCGTACGCCCGTGCCGACACCTCGTGCGAGAACTCCGTCCAGGCCGTCGGCAGGTTCTTGACCGCGAACTTCCAGAAGCCGGCGTAGCCGAGGGAGGAGACGGCATCCCTCGGGTCGACGGCCCACTGTTTGTAGTCGTGCCGGCTGAAGGCCAGGAAGGCGTTCGGGCCGGCCCACACCTCCCCGTCGATCCGCCGCGTGACGTGAACGCCGAGGAACGGCAGGCTCGGGTCCGGCACCGGGTAGATGCTTCCGCGCACCCCGTCGGCGATCTCCCCGGTGACGCGGTACCAGGTGCCCCGGAACGGCAGGATCCGCACGTCGCGTGCCACGTCGCCCGCGAGGCGATCGGCCTGCAGCCCGCCGCACACGATGGTGATTCGACCCTGGATGGTCTGCCCGTCCGGACCGTCGACGATGCTGCCGTCGGCCACGCTGCGCACCCGGCTCACCGGCCAGGAGGTGCGGATGCTGCCGCCGAGCCGCTGGATCTCCGTCGCCAGCTTTCGCGCGACCTCGGCGAAATTCACGACGGCGGTGTCTGGCGAATGGATGGCGGCCACCCCGTCGGCGACCGGCTCAATGCGCCGCAACTCGGCCCGATCGACCCGCCGCAACCCGGGCACGCCGTTCTGCGAGGCCCGATCGAAGAGGGTCGCGAGGCCGGCCAGCTCGCTCTCCGACTTGGCCACCACCAGCTTTCCGTTGTACTCGATCGGAATGCCGTGCTCCGCACAGAACTCTTTGAGCAGGCCGCGGCCGCGGCTGCACAGGCTCGCCTTGAGGGAGCCGGGCGCGTAGTAGATCCCGGCGTGCACGACGCCGGAATTGTGGCTCGTCTGGTGGGCGGCGATCGTGGGCTCGGCATCCACCACCACCAACTGCAACCCCGGTTGCCGGGTGAGCATCTGCCACGCCGTCGCGAGTCCGATGATGCCGCCACCGACGACGACGACGTCGACGCGCTCGGAGGGCTCGGGCTGGGTTGCGTTGTCGTTCACGAAAGCCTCGTCTCGATCACTCGCGCCGCGCTTCGGGTGTCGCAGCTCGTGATTGAGATTTTCACACGAGATCGCCGGTTGAGGGTAGCGGATTCCCATCCGTTCGTTGCCAGCCGGCTCGCCTAGCCTGAGGCGCATGGCCAGAAGCATCGCAACCAACACCATCGTCGACCGCGGCGGAATGCTCGATTTCGTGCGCCCCCGGCACCGGATGCTGCTCGCGACCACCCGCACGGACGGTCGGCCGCAGATCTCGCCGGTCTCCGGGGGAGTCGACTCCGAGGGTCGAGTCGTCATCTCGTCCTACCCGGCCAGGGCGAAGACGCGCAACGCCGAGCGGGACATCCGGGCCTCGGTCCTCGTGCTCTCCGACGACTGGGACGGCGGCTGGATCCAGGTGGACGGCGACGCCGAGGTGCTGCACATGCCCGAGGCCGCCGACGGCCTCGTCGACTACTTCCGCTGCATTGCCGGCGAGCATCCGGACTGGCAGGAGTACCGCGAGGCGATGGCCCTCCAGGACAAGTCGCTGATCCGCATCACCCCCACCCGGTGGAGCCCGATCTGCACCGGCGGCTTCCCGGCGGACGTCGCCGCTCGCCTCGACGAACGGTAGCCCGTCACAGAGGCGCGCCGGGGTGCCCCGCGGAATAGATTGGAGGCATGAGCCTGAACCACCGCCCCCGCCCGGACAAGCACGACCCGGCCTCCCTTGCCTTCGCTACCCAGTCGGTGCACGCCGGCAACGAGATCGACGCGGGCAGCGGTGCCCTGCGCACCCCGATCGTCATGGCCAACTCGTATGCGTTGCCCGAGGACCCGTCCACGCTCAGCTGGTCGGGCACGGACGTTCCGCTCTACACCCGCAACAGCGGCACCAACCAGCTCGGGCTGCAGCGCAAGCTCGCGGCGCTGGAGCGCGGGGAGGATGCCATGGCGCTCGCGAGTGGAGTGGCCGCCCTGCACGCCATCTTCTTCACCGTGCTCAAGGCCGGAGACCACGTCGTGGTGGCCGATGTCACCTACGAGGCCGTCTTCCGCCTCTTCAACGAGTTGCTGCCGCAGAAGTACGGCATCCGCACCACCTTCGTCGACGCCGCGGACCTCGATGCGGTGCGCGCCGCGGTGAGACCGGAAACCAGGCTCGTGCACATCGAGACGGTCGCCAACCCCACCACGAAGGTCACGGATGTCGCCGCTGTCGCGCGCATCGCCCACGAGGCGGGCGCACTCGTCTCGATCGACAACACCTTCACCCCGCCGCCGCTGTTCCGACCGCTCGAGCACGGCGCGGACCTCGTGGTGCACTCGCTCACCAAGTACATCAACGGCCACGGGGATGCGATCGGCGGGGCCGTGATCGGCAGTGCGGAGCTCATCCGGCGCATCAAACTGGACGCCATGGTCGACGTCGGCGGTGTCATCAGCCCGTTCAACGCGTGGCTCATCATGCGTGGCTCGGTCACCCTCCCGCTGCGGATGCGGCAGCACTGCGAGTCGGCCCTCGCGATCGCCGAGTTCCTGGCCGGCGACGACCGAGTGGCGTACGTCGCCTACCCGGGTTTGGCGTCGCATCCCCAGCACGACACCGCGGTGAGGCAGTTGCCGAACGGATTCGGCGGCATGATGGCCTTCGCCGTGAAGGGTGACAAGGCCGCCCAGAACCGGTTCGTCTCGAAGCTGCGCGTGATCACCTCCGCCGTGTCGCTCGGCCACGACGAGTCCCTGATCGTGCACGTCGACAACTCCGGCCCGCGAGTGCCCGCCTACCCGGCCGAGTTCCGCGAGTTCGGCCACCTGCGCTTCTCGGTGGGGCTCGAGGACGTGGACGACCTCATCGCCGACCTGTCGGCCGCGCTCGACGACACCTTCGGGTAGCGGTCCCCGTTCCGCCGCGCGGTCAAGCGGCGGGGTCTTGCGGCGGGGGGTATCGCGCATCCGTGGTGTCGCGGCGGGGGGTATCGCGCATCGCGGCGGGGATACTGCGTCGCGGAGGGAGGCGTGCCTCCCGCCGCGAGGCGACTTCTCCGTCCGCGAGCCGGCCGGTCCGCGAACGTCTCCGTCCGCGAGGTAGCGTCTCCCGCCGCGAGCAACTCCCCGAACCGCCGCGACCAGTTCCCCGTACCGCCGCGAGCAACTCCCCGTCCCGCCGCGGCGAGAACCTCAGCGCGCGGACATCCGCTCGATGGCCTGGGGCGAGAGCGCGTATTGCAGCGCGAGGATGCACGCTCCGATCACGGCGGCGTTCTCCGCCGTGCGGGACTGCACGATCGAGAGGTGTTCCGTGGCGAGCGGGGTGGAGCTCTGGTAGACGACCTCGCGCACGCCGGCGAGCAGATGTTCGCCCGCCCGCGTGACCGAACCGCCGAGAACGATCACGGAGGGGTTGACGAGGCTCACGCAGGTGGTGAGCACCTCGCCGATGTCGCGCCCGGCCTGCCGCACCGCGCGGATCGCGCGCAGGTCGTTGCGACGCACCAGCTCGATCACGTCCGACATGGTCTCGACGTCCGCCCCCTCGGCGCGGAGCTGTCTGGCGATGGCGGGCCCGGACGCCATGGCCTCGAGGCAGCCGAAGTTTC
Organism: Lacisediminihabitans profunda; assembly: GCF_008040105.1. Taxonomy (GTDB): domain Bacteria; phylum Actinomycetota; class Actinomycetes; order Actinomycetales; family Microbacteriaceae; genus Lacisediminihabitans; species Lacisediminihabitans profunda. The sequence continues at coordinate 119,286 of NZ_VRMG01000007.1, read as the reverse complement.
CGCAGTCACAGGCCACGCCCTTGCCTCGCTCGATCCGCACGTGGCCGATGTCTCCGGCGGAGCCCTGGGCGCCGCGCTGGAGGAGACCGCCGGAGATGATGCCGGATCCGATTCCCGTCGCGACCTTGACGAAGAGCAGGTCGGAGACCTCGGGGAACGACCGGGACTGCTCCCCGATCGCCATGATGTTGACGTCGTTGTCGACGAGCGCCGGCACGCCGAGCGCGTCGAAGATCCACCCCGGCACGTCGAAGCCGTCCCAGCCGGGCATGATCGGCGGGTTCACCGGTCGGCCGGTGTCGTGCTCGACCGGCCCGGGCAGGCCCACTCCCACGGCGAGGAGGTCGGCGGATGATCGGCCCGCCTCGACGAGCAGGCTTCGGGTCTCGTCGACGACCCAGGTGAGCACCCGCTCCGGCCCGTCGGCGATGGCGAGCGCCTCGCGATGGGTGAGCAGGATGGCGCCGCTCAGGTCGGCAACGGCGATGGTCGCGTGGGTGGCACCGAGGTCGGCGCCGACCACGACCCGGGCGGCGGGATCGAGGGCGAACTGGGAGGGCGGGCGCCCGCCACTCGACGCGCCCTCGCCGATCGGGCGGATCAGGCCGAGTTCCAGCAGGGCGTCCAGGCGCAGGCCGATGGTCGAGCGAGCGAGGCCGGTGGTGTCGGCCAGTTCCGCCCGTGTTCTCGGCCTGCCGTCGCGCAGAAGCTGGAAGAGTTCGCTCGCCCCGGACAGCCCGGGGGGTCCTGGCTTCTTCGGGGCGACCATTTCGCAAGTAAACCACACCCCGTCGATGGACAGAATGGATACGACTGACAAACATCCGACTTTTGTTTGATATTCGACACAAGTCGGCCGTACACTCGACAGGCGTACTCAGGGCGTACCCAGCCGCGCACCGCGAGCCGAATGAACTCAACGAGGAGACCACGTGTCTACAAGCCAACTGTCCGTGCAGCTCTACACCGTGCGCGATGCCCTCGCCGCGGATCTCCCCGGCACGCTTCGCCGCGTCGCCGACCTCGGCTACACCAACGTCGAGCTCTTCGGGTTCGTCGGCCTGGCCGACCAGTACAGCGAGCTCCTGCCCGCGGCGGGCCTCAGCGCCCCCTCCGCCCACGGCAGCCTGCTCGGTGCGAACCTCGATGCCGTCTTCGCCGCCGCCACGAAGATCGGCGTGACGACGCTCATCGACCCGCACATCGACCGCAGCCTGTGGAGCAATCGTGAGGACGTCACCGCGTCGGCAACCCAGCTCAACTCGATCGCGCTCAAGGGCGCGGACCACGGCCTCACCATCGGCTATCACAACCACTGGTGGGAGACCGAGAACCGGATCGACGGCACCCCGGCTCTCGAGGTGTTCGCGGACCTGCTCGACCCGGCCGTGATCCTCGAGGTCGACACCTACTGGGCGGAGGTCGGCGGAGTCTCCGCCGCCGAGCTGCTCACCAGGCTCGGCGATCGCGTGCAGCTGATCCACGTGAAGGATGGCGCGGTCACCCAGGACGACCAGGAGCAGGTCGCGGTCGGCTCGGGCCGCCTCGACATTCCGGCGATCCTCGCCGCGGCTCCGCAGGCGCTGCGGGTCGTGGAGCTCGACGGCTTCGCCGGCGACGTCTTCGACGCTCTGCGCGACAGCTTCGCCTACCTCACCGCGAACGGGGTGCAGGCATGACCCGTACGGGCCGCGTCGGCGTCGGCGTGATCGGCGCCGGCGTCATCAGCCGCGAATACCTCGACAACCTCACCACCTTCCCCGACCTCGAGGTGCTGTTCGTCGCGGACATCGACCTCGACCGGGCCAGGGCGCAGGCGGAGAAGTACGGCGTGGCGGCCAGCGGCACGGTAGCCGAGTTGCTCGCCCACCCCGACATCGAGATCGTCGTCAACCTCACCCTTCCCGCCAACCACGTGGATGTGGCTCTCGCCGCGCTCGCCGCCGGCAAGAACGTCTGGACCGAGAAGCCGTTCGCCCTCGACCGGGAGAGCGGCCGTCGGCTTCTCGACGAGGCAGAGCGGCTCGGCCTTCGCGTCGCGACCGCGCCGGACACCTTCCTCGGGGCCGGGCTGCAGAGCGCCCTTCGCCTCATCGCGGATGGCTCGGTCGGAACACCGCTCACTGCCCTCGCCCTCATGCAGTCCCCGGGGCCGGAGTCGTGGCATCCGAACCCGGAGTTCCTCTTCCAGACGGGTGGCGGCCCGCTCTTCGACATCGGCCCGTACTACATCACGACCCTCGTGCAGGTCTTCGGGCCGGTGCGCCGCGTCACCGCGGTGGGTTCCACCTCGCGTCCCGTGCGCGTGATCGGCTCCGGGCCGCGCGCCGGCACCGAATTCCCCGTCACCGTGCCGTCCCACCACGGCGCGCTCATTGAATTCGAGAACGGCGCCTCCGCGCAGACGATCTTCAGCTTCGAATCGCACCGCAAGCGGGCGGGATTCGTCGAGGTCTCCGGCACCAAGGCGACTCTCCAGTTTCCGGATCCGAACACCTTCGACGGCGACTCCGTCATCTTCGATGGCACGGATGACGATGGCCGCGCCGTCGCGGCCACCGGTTCCTTCGCCACGCGTGGCACCGGCGTCGCCGAACTCGCGCAGGCCATCCGCTCCGGCGGTCCCGAGCGCGCGTCGGGAGCGCAGGGGTTCCACGTGCTCGACGTCATGGTGTCCATCGCCGAGTCCGCCGAGCGCGGAGAGACGGTGAGCGTGGAGAGCAGCTTCGAGAAGGCCTCGCTCGTGCCGGCCGACTGGAACCCGACGGTCGCCACCCTGTGAGCGATCGCCAGTGACCTCCGCGTCCGCCCCGCTCCGCGTCGGCTTCGTCGGCGGCGGCTTCATGGCCGCCGTGCACAGCCGCGCGGCGCGGGCGGCCCGTGCCTCGCTCGTCGGCATCGTGTCATCCAGCGCCGCCTCGTCGGCGAGGGCGGCCGACCTGCTCGGCTTCGAGTCCGCCTATCCGTCGGCCGAGGTCCTGCTGGCCGACGCGACGATCGACGTGGTGCACATCGTCACGCCGAACGCCACCCACTTCGACCTCGCCCTGGCCGCGCTGCGTGAGGGCAAACACGTCGTGTGCGAGAAGCCGCTCACCACCTCCACGGCGCACGCCGCGCTCCTCACGGAGGCGGCCGAGGAGGCCGGGGTGACGGCCACGGTGCCCTTCGTCTACCGATTCCATCCGATGGTGCGTGAGGCGCGCGCCCGTGTCGCCGCGGGCGAGGCAGGCAGCCTGCTCAGCATCCAGGGCTCCTATCTGCAGGACTGGCTGCTGGCGGCGAGCGACGACAACTGGCGGGTCGACGGCGCCCTCGGCGGCGCCTCCCGCGCGTTCGCCGACATCGGATCGCACCTCTGCGACCTCGTCGAGTTCGTCACCGGTGACCGGATCGCTCGCCTGCAGTCGGTCACCCGCACCGTGTTCGACGAGCGGTCGTCGCGCCCGGTGACCACCGAGGATCTCGCCGCGGTGCTCTTCACGACCCGGGCGGGTGCCGTCGGCACCCTCCTGGTCTCCCAGGTCGCCCCCGGCCGCAAGAACCGCCTCCACGTGGAGTTCCACGGCAGCGAGGAGTCGATCGCGTTCGACCAGGAGAACCCCGAGGTGTTGTGGATCGGCCGGCAGACCGGGTCGCAGTTGCTCACCCGCCAGCCGGGGCTGAGCGCGGACGCCGAGCGCCTCGCCGTGCTGCCGCCCGGGCATCCGCTCGGTTACCAGGACGCCTTCTCGGCATTCGTCGCCGACACCTACGCCGCGATCGGCGGGGAGTCGCGCGACGGCCTCCCCACCTTCGAGGACGGCCTCCGAGCGGTCACGCTCACGGATGCCGTGCTCGAGTCGGCACGCACCTCCACCTGGATCGACATCGAAGGAACGAACCCATGACCGAAACTCCAGCATCTTCAACGCATCCGGTGACACTGTTCACCGGCCAGTGGGCCGACCTGCCGCTCGAAGAGGTGGCGAAGCTCGCCTCCGGCTGGGGCTACGACGGCCTCGAGATCGCCTGTTCCGGTGAGCATCTGGACGTCTGGCGGGCGGCCGAAGACCCGGCCTACCTGCAGGGCCGGCTCGACCTGCTCGACCGCTACGGGCTGAAGGTGTTCGCGATCTCGAACCACCTCAAGGGGCAGGCCGTGTGCGACGACCCGATCGACTTCCGGCACCAGGCGATCGTCGGCTCCCGCGTGTGGGGCGACGGCGAGGCGGAGGGCGTGCGGCAGCGCGCCGCGGAGGAGCTGAAGCTCACGGCGACGGTTGCCCGCAAGCTCGGCGTGGACACGGTGGTGGGGTTCACCGGCTCGAAGATCTGGCCGTACGTCGCCCAGTTCCCGCCGGTGCCGGCCTCGGTGATCGACGCGGGGTACCGGGACTTCGCCGACCGGTGGAACCCGATCCTCGACGTGTTCGACGATGAGGGCGTGCGATTCGCACACGAGGTGCACCCCTCGGAGATCGCCTACGACTACTGGTCAACGGTGCGGTCGTTCGAGGCGATCGGGCACCGGGAGGCGTTCGGCATCAACTGGGACCCGTCCCACATGATGTGGCAGGACATCGACCCGGTCGGCTTCATCGTCGACTTCAAGGACCGCATCTACCACGTGGACTGCAAGGACACCCGGCTCCGCCCGAAGAACGGCCGGGCCGGGGTGCTCGGCTCGCACCTGCCCTGGGGCGACCCGCGACGCGGCTGGGACTTCGTCTCCACCGGGCACGGGGATGTGCCATGGGAGGACGCCTTCCGAGCCCTCGAGTCGATCGGCTACACCGGCCCGATCTCGATCGAGTGGGAGGACGCCGGCATGGACCGCCTGCACGGCGCGAAGGAGGCGATCGGCTTCATCCGGTCGCTGCTCTGGGAGCTGCCGACGGCATCCTTCGACGCCGCATTCAGCAACCAGGACTGAGCCGCGCACGCGGCAACCTCGAGGGAGGGGCCGGGGCGCTCCCCTTCCACGGGGGTCTATCGTTGCGCGCGAGAACCTGTCAGGTTTCTCTCATGGGCATCGACGGAGATTGCGGGTCGCCGTGCCGCGCGCCGGATGTCCCGGACGCGGGGCCTGCCCCATGCCGTTGAACACTCTCACCACGGACGAACGACGAACGAGCAGGCTCGTCGTGAACCTCGCGATGGCCCTCGTGGTCGTGGGCCACGGGCTCGAGGTGTGGGTGTTCTTGCTCCTGCTGTCGATCGGTGGCCCGTCGCCGACTACCGAGCAGGGGATGATCGTCAACGCCTGCGTCGTCGTCGGCTTCTTCCTGCTCGCCGGCGTCATCGCGACGCTCGGACGCTACTGGCCGCTCGCCGTCGTGCTCGCGCTGTACTCAGTGGCACTCGCGTTCCTGCCGGGAATCGGCGTGCTCACGGCGCTGCCCGCCGTGCTCGTGTTCCCGGCGCTGTGGTGGCGGCACGGGCGTCTCATCCAGAACCTGAACGAGGCGGAAGGCCCGACTGCCCGTCGTTAGCGGGTGCGCTTGTCGCGCGATCCGTCCTGGGACTTCGCGTCCTTCTTCTCCGCCGCGCTCCGGTTCTCGGCGAGCAGTCGCTGGTGCGCGTGGAGCGACTTCACCCGGGCATTCTCGTCCTGCACCTCGGCGTGCACGGCGCGCTCCCGCACGAGCCAGGCCGGCGGCTGCTTGAGGAGGGCGCTGATCTCCTCGGTCGTCAGCGGTTCGGTCACCTCGCCGCGGGCGAGCCCGGCGATCGACACGCCGAGTTTGCGGGCGACCTCGGGCCGCGGGTGCGGGCCGGTCTTGCGCAGCTCGACGAGCCAGGCGGGCGGATTCGCGATCAGCTCGTTCAATTCGGCCCGCGACACGGTCGACTGCTGGAACGACTCGGGCGTCGCGGGAAGGTAGATGCCCAGCTTCTGGGCCGCCGTGGCCGGCTTCATGGTCTGGTTGGATTGCGCGGAGGTCATCAGGTCAGCGTAGCCTGAGAGGCCTCCCGTGCCATCAGCGCGTGGACTCAGCGAGGGGATGACCGTGAACGAGGATGTCGCGCCGTTCACGATCGCCTTCGTCGCCGGGGTCACTCTCACCCGCTGGACGTCGGCGTGGGAAGCCCGCCAGCCGGGCATCCCGCTCGCCTTCCTCCCCGGGGGAACCGCCGAGCAGACAGCGGTTCTGCACGATGGCCGGGCCGACGTGAGCTTCGTGCGGTTTCCGGTGGACGGCACCGACCTGAGCGTGATTCCCCTCTACTCCGAGGTGGCCGTCGTCGTCGTGCCGAAGGACCACCCCGTCGCGCTGTTCGAGACCGTGACCCTCGCCGACCTCGCGGAGGAGACGATCACGCCGTCGACCCTGTCGCCCGGCGACGCGGTGGAGCTCGTTGCGGCCGGCGGCGGTGTCGTCATCCTGCCCCAATCGATCGCGCGGATGCACGGTCGCAAGGACGTCGTCGCCCGCCCCGTGGTCGACGCCCCGGAGACGCGAATCGCGATCGCCTGGCTGGAGGCCGACACGACGGACCGAATCGAGGAGTTCGTGGGAATCGTGCGCGGCCGCACCGCCGCGAGCTCCCGGGCGACACCGACGCCGCCGGCCGAGTCGAAGCCGCCGCGCAGCCTGGCCAAGCCGCGCCCCAAACAGCAGTCCCAGACCCAGGCCCGCGCGGCCGCGAACCGCCGGCGCCGCTCGGGCCGCTGAGCCTCGGCGTCCCGTCGCCCCGCTGCCTTTTCATCCCCGGCGTCTCGCCGCTCCTGCATCTCAGCGCCCCTTCATCCTGAGCAGCAGCATCCTGCCGCCACTTCCGCCACTTCCGAAATCCATGCATTCCTTGCCGACACGCCGCTCGGGGATGCAGACACGCCGAGTGTGCCGACGAATTGCATGGATTTCGGAAGCGGAAGCGTGACCCACCGAGGCGGTGACGGGCGACAAGGTGCCGCTCCGAAGTGGCCGTTCAGCCGGGGCATCCGTCCCCCCGCCCCTTCCGAAATCCATGCATTCCTGCCCGACACGCCGCTCAGCGATACAGACACGCCGAGTGTGCCGAAGAAATGCATGGATTTCGGAATTAGGTACCCGGCTGCTGCGAGCGGGAGGGGAACGGCGCTCCGGTCAGGCCGAGGCGCGGTTGCGCCTCCACGCGACGACGCCCGCGACGATCGAGGCGAGGATGAAGAACCCGCCCACCGCATAGGCGGCGGACTTGACGGCGGGGATGCTGGCCGCGAAGTACCCGGTGACCACGAGCAGCACACCCCAGGCGAGCGCGCCGACCAGGTTCGCGGCGACGAACCTGAGGTAGTCCATGCGGGCGATGCCGGCGACCGGCGGCACGAGCACTCGGCCCCACGGGATGAAGCGGGCGACCACGACGGCCCACCAGCCGAGGTCGGTGTAGAACCTCTCCGCGCGCACCACGCCGCGGCGCACCCACGCCCCGCTGCGCCGATCGAGGTAGGGGCGGCCGTAGTGCCGGCCGAGCAGGAAGCCGACCTGGTCGCCGAGGAACGCGGCCACCCCGACGCCGATGGCGAGCACCCAGATGTTGAGGGCGTCCGTGCCGGCGGCGAGCAGGCCGGCGGCGAACAGCAGCGAGTCGCCGGTGACGAACGGGATGAACACGCCGATGAAGAGTCCGGTCCCGGCGAAGACGAGGCCGAAGACGATGGCGTAGAAGAGGAGCGGCCCGAAGGTCGTGAGCCAGCTCGACACCTGGCCGTCGAGCGCGGCCGCGTGAACGGGCATGGGCTAGGCCTCGGGATCGACCGGGTGATCGTCTGGCCGGCCGCGGGACGCGAGTGAGGCCGAGCGCTCGGCGAGACGGCGCTGCACATCGGCCTGGGCATCCGCGATCACCTGGGGGTCGAGGTACGGGTTCTCGTGCAGGTTCGTGCCGTGGTGCTTCTCGATGTAGGCATCGAGCTCGGGTCCGGATTCCCAGGACGTGATGAGGCAGTAGCGGGGCGCGGGGCCCTTGTGCCAGACGGCGTGCCAGAAGCGTTGGGTGTCCACGATGATCTGGGCGCCCGCCGGAAGCGGGATGCGGATCTCGGATGACGGGTTGAAGCGGTCTTCGCGCAGCGTCAGGAACGACTCGGCGTCATCCGTGAGGTTGAAGAAGCCGCGCACGATCCAGCCGCTGCCGTCCGGGTTGAGCCGGTTGTTGTCGTCCTGGTGCAGGTTGTAGAGAGTGTTGGCATAGTCGTTGGGCTGCAGCTCGATCACGCGGCATCGGCCCACGTTCGCGCCGGGCTCCATGGCTCGCTGCACGAGGTGCGGCGCCTTGGCGACCTGGGAGTCGATCCACACGCCGTCCTTGTCGGTGCGGGGCGGGGTGTGGTTCCAGAATCCGTTCACCTCGATCTCGCCGAAGGCGCTGGCGAGAGGGGCGAACCGCGTGTCGCCGGATGACTTCCACTCCACGTACTCGAGGTCGAGCCACTCCTGGGGGTCGGCGCCCTGGTCGTAGCGGTCCAGGATCACGAAGCCCTTCTCTTCGAGCAGGGCGGATTTGACGTAGCTCATGTGAGCCCTTTCAGGTAAGAGAACTAGCACGTTTTAACTAGCCCAACTTAGGCAACCCTAACAGCACGGTTCCGCGATTCTCGTGGGGATTCCGAGGCGGTCGGGGTTTCGAATTCGGCGCGCTGGGCACCTCGAGCGACCCTAGGCTGCGCCGCTCGAGGGCGCCGGGTCGAAGGTCCCGTGGCGGCCTGACAAAGTCTCGTGCGGACAATAGGATCAGCCCATGAGCAGACAACAGGGCCTCGGCGTCTACCGGTTCTTCTTCGCGGCCCTCGGCCTTGCCGGCCTCCTCGCCCAGTACCTCTACTACACGGTCGAGTCGAACATCATCGCCGTGGTCTCGCTCGCGGTTTCCGGCGCCTACTTCCTCTTCGCGTGGCTCCAGTCCTGGACCACGTCGCTTCGCATCCGGTTCGAGACCTCGAGCGACGTCGCGGCGGAGAGCCCATGACCGGCGCGTCGAGGGATGAGCCGGGCTTCGATCCGCGATTCGACCCGGCGTTCCAGCCCGGCTACGACCCGACGCTGCACGGGCGCGAGCAGAGGCCTCCCGTGGAGTCGAACGTCGACCGGAGCGTTCGGACCGCGCCGCTCGTCGAGCCCGGGCAGCCGATCGCCGTCGAGGAGGAGTCGGCCGCCGCCGCAGAGCCCGAGACCACCTCTCGTCGGCCGAATGTGTTTGTCGTCGCCCTCTGGGCGCTCAGCGCGGTCTTCATCGGTACCGGTCTCTACCTGCTGCGCTTCATCAGCGACCGCCTGGACAGCCTCAACACGTCCGGCGGCGGGGGCAGCTCCGACTACTACCTGCTGCAGGCGTACACCATGGCTGCGCCGATGCTCATCGTCCTCGGTCTCGCCACGGCGACGGGCACGCTGTTCCTCTTTGCGGCGCGGTCGCAGCGCGGCGGACGCTAGCCTTCGGGATCGGCCCTCGGCGGTTCGGGGCGGGGGAAGAGCGGTTCGAGGGGCACCGGAGTCGACTGCGCACGGGCCGACGCGAACGCGCGGCGCAGCACCGTGAATGCGCCGAGCAGTCCGAAGAGGAGCGCGAGCCCGAGGCTCGGCAGCTCGGACTTGAGCAGTTCGCCGAACACTGAGTTGAAGGAAGGCCAGAAGCCGGGGTCCGTGAGAGCCTGGATCGGGTTCAGGCGGGTCTGTTCGACCACCGCCCGAACCCAGTCGGAGACGAGGCCGAAGTAGAAGCTCAGCAGGAGCGTCGCGAGAACGACCCCGGAGATGACGAGGGCGCCGGTGAAGCTGACCCGTCCGCCGGAACCCTTGCGGTAGAGCCAGGCGGCCGCGGCCGCGACGACGAAGGCGACGATCGCCGAGACGACACCGAGGTTCCAGATCACGACCCAGAGGATCACCCCGACGGGCACGGCGAGCAGGGCGAAGATGGTGCCCCGCACGACGTTCTCCAGCACGGCCGGTTGTGTCGATTCGGGCAGGGCAGGCGTGGTCACAGAAATTTCCCCCAAGACTTTGTGTGATCCACACCATAGCCCTCCGGCGGAGGGAATATCAGCTTTGGCACCGGGGACACCAATAGGCGTCCCGTAGCTCCAGCGCCGTGTCGCCCAGTTCACCGTGTTCGATGCGGGTTCCGCAGCGCAGACACGGCCTGCCCTCCCGGCGGTAGACCCAGGCGGTCTCTCCACGCAGCGAGCCGGTCGTCGTGCGTTGCACCCGGTCCTTGTTGGCGTCGATGAGCCGATGGGCGAGCTCCACGAGTCGCTCCGGCTGGTCGACGCCACCGACCGGACGGGTGGGCAGGATGCCGCGCAGAAAACAGAGCTCGTTGCGGTAGACATTGCCCAGGCCGGCCATCACCCGCTGGTCGAGCAGCGCAAGACCGACCGCGCGGCCCGGGTCGGCGGTGAGGCGAAGCAGGGCCTCGCCCTGATCCCAATCCGGCCCGAGCAGATCCGGTCCGAGGTACCCGACAACGCTCGACTCGTCGTCCCGCGCCACGACGTCGAGCACGCCGAACTCGAAGCCGACGGCGACCCAGTCGTCGGTGCCGAGGATCGCGCGCGCCTGCCACGCCGGGCGACGCCACTTCGAGCCGTGCCGGTAGAGGTGCCAGGACCCCTCCATCTTGAGGTGGCTGTGGATGCTGTGCTCGCCGACGCGGATCAGCAGGTGCTTGCCACGGCTGGCCACGCCCTCCACGGTGTCGCCGGTGAGATCCATCGTCGCGAACGCGGGCACCCGGATCTCGCACCGGGTGAGCGTGTCTCCGCGCAGTGCGGCGTCGAGGTTCTTCGCCGTGCGGTAGACGGTGTCGCCCTCAGGCACGCAGCCGCAGTCCCTGCGGTGTGGCGCTGAACCCGGCGGCGGTGAGCGCCACGCCGACCGGGGTTCCGATCACGAAACTGCCGTCGACTCGCTCCACCTTGAGTCGACCACGCGAGCGCAGCACGGTGCGCGCCAACGACTCGGCGGCGGCGGCGATGGCCGGCTCCGATACCCCGAAGGTGAGCATGGTCTTGCCGCCGCGCTCCACGTAGAGGGCGAGTTCGCCATCCACGAGCACGACGAGGGCGCCGGCCTTGCGCCCGGGCCGGTGTCCGCGCCGGTCGTCGTCGGACGGGGGGCTCGCGGGCCAGGGCAGGGCGGCGCCGTAGGCGTTCGCCGGGTCGGTCGCGGCGAGCGTCAGCGCGGCGAGCGGGCGGTCCGGGTCCGGTTCGCGGGAGAACGCGCGCAGCCGGTCGACCGTGGCCCCGGTCGCGAACTGCGCGGCGCCGAGACCCTCCACGAAGTAGCCACGGCGGGCACGACCGGTCTGCTCGAATCCGCTGAGCACGCGATAGGCGAGCGCGAAGCCGCCCCGCAGACCCTCGCTCACGACCGATCCCCTGGTGACGACGCCGTACCGTTCGAGCAGCTGCTCCGCGGTCGCGACCCCGCGCACCGTCGCGTCCGGCTCGGCGAGGGGCAGGAGCGACCAGCGCCCCGCCGCGCTCGGCGGCCCGGCCTGGCTCGGCAGCGCAGCCCGCGCCCGCCCGCGATAGGCGCGGGACCGCGGCACCGCCCTCGGCCGGGTGGTCGTCGCTCCGAGGTAGGCGCGCAGCGGTGCAAGCGTGTCGTTGGTCACGAGCCCGGACCAGACGAGATCCCAGAGCGCGGCGACGAGTTCGCCGTCGTCGGTGCTCCCGACCGCATTGGACAACTGCCGGAAGAAGTAGGCTCCGCCGCCCGCGAGATTCGCGAGGATGCTGCGCTGGAGTTCGGTGGTCTCGGCACCGGTCGGTTCCGGCAGGGTGAGCGCCGCCGTCTCGGCGAGGTGCAGGCTCATCCAGCCGTCGTTGCCGGCCAGCGCCCCGCCGCCCGACCAGATCACCTCGCCGCTCGCGGTCAGCTCGTCGAGCATCACGGGGGAGTAGCCCTGCACGCGGGACGGAAGCACGAGCGTCTCCCAGGCGGATGCCGGCAGAGCGACCCCGGCGAGCTGGTCGATGACCGTGGCGAGGCCGTCGACTCCGCGCAGCGGCTCGTCGACGTGCTGCCAGGCGGGCAGGAACCGGGCGAGGGTCGCCGCATCCACCGGCTCCACCTCGTGCCGGAGCGCGGCGAGGGATCGGCTGCGCAGGCGGCGCAGTACCTCCACGTCGCACCACTCGATCCCGGTGCTGCCCGGGCGGAACTCGCCCTCCACGACCCGCCGCTGGGCGGCGAGCCGACGCAGGGCGTCCTGCACCACCGCCGTGCCGAGGCCGAATCGTTCGGCCACCGCGGCGACGGTGAACGGCGCGTGGGTGCGGGCGAAACGGCTCACCAGATCGCCGAGCGGGTCCTCCACCGGTTCGACGAAGGGGGTGGGGATGCCGATCGGCAGCGGGGTGCCGAGGGCGTCCCGCAGCCGAGCGGCGTCTTCGATGATCGCCCAGCGCTCGCCGCCGGCCCGCCAGATCCGGTTGGCCCGTTCGAGCTCGCGCAGTCCGGCGTCGAGGGTCCCCCCGGCGACGACGTCTGCCGCCGGCTCCAGTCTCTCCACGATCTCCGGCAGCGAGAGCGGCCCGAGCAGGCGAAGCAGGTCGACGACCCCCTCCAGCCCGCGGGCTCGGCGGTCCGGCGCAAGGCGCTGCAGCTCGAGTTCGGTCTGTTCGATCACCGCCGGATCGAGCAGTTCGCGCAACTCGGCGCGGCCGAGCAGCTCGGCGAGCAGGGTCGGGTCGAGCGAGAGCGCCGCGGCGCGGCGCTCGGCCAGCGGCAAGTCGCCCTCGTACATGAACGCGGCGACATAGCCGAACAGCAGGGAGCGGGCGAAGGGACTCGCCTGCTCGGTCTGGGTCTCCACGATGCGGATGCGGCGGTTCTCGATCTCTTCGGCCAGCGCCGTGAGGGCCGGCAGGTCGTAGACGTCCTGCAGAACCTCCCGCACCGCCTCGAGCACGATCGGGAAGCTCGGGTACTTGCGGGCGACATCCAGCAGCTGCGACGCCCGCTGGCGTTGCTGCCAGAGGGGTGAACGGCGGCCCGGATTGTAGCGCGGCAGCAGCAGCGCCCGCGCCGCGCACTCCCGGAAACGCGACGCGAACAGGGCGGAACCGCCCACCTCCTCGGTGACGATGTCGCGCAGTTCGGCCGGGTCGAAGACGAAGAGGTCCGCGCCCGGCGGCTCGCTCTCGGTGTCCGGGATGCGCAGGATGACACCGTCGTCGCTTGCGATCGCGGCGCCGTCGAGCCCGAACCGCTCCCGGATGCGGGCGCCCACGGCGAGCGCCCAGGGCGCGTGCACCTGCATGCCGTACGGGGAATGAAGCACCACCCGCCAGTCGCCGAGCTCATCGCGGAAGCGCTCGACCACGAGCGTACGATCGGTGGGCACGTGGCCGGTGGCCGTGCGCTGGTCGTCGATGAAGGCCACCAGGTTGTTGACCGCCCGCGGGTCGAGACCGCCGGTGAGGGCGCGTGCCCTGGCCACTTCATCCGTCGCGGACGAGATCTCCCGGGTGAACTCGCCGATGGCCCTGCCGAGTTCGGCCGGTCGCCCGATTCCATCGCCCTTCCAGAACGGCACCTTGCCGGGCTGCCCGAAGGCGGGGGAGACGATCACCCGATCGTGGGTGATGTCCTCGATGCGCCAGCTCGTGGCCCCGAGCGCGAAGACGTCGCCGACGCGCGACTCGTAGACCATCTCCTCGTCGAGCTCGCCCACCCGTTTGGACTCGGTGCCCGACCCCCGCGCCGCGCCGTCGGGCGCCGACCCGACCATGAACACGCCGAAGAGGCCGCGGTCGGGGATCGTGCCGCCCGAGGTCACGGCGAGACGCTGTGCGCCCGGTCGCCCGGTGAGTCGGCCGCCCACCCGGTCCCAGACGATGCGCGGCCGCAGCTCGGCGAACTCGTCCGACGGGTAGAGCCCGCTCAGGAGGTCGAGCGTCGCGTCGTAGGCCGAGCGGGGAAGAGTCGCGAACGGCGCGCTGCGCCGCACGGTCTCGAACCAGTCGTCGACGTCGATCGAGTCGAGCGCCACCGCGGCAACGGTCTGCTGGGCGAGCACGTCGAGGGGGTTCTGCGGGATCCGCATCGCCTCGATCAGCCCCGCGGACATCCGTTCGCTCGCCACGGCGGAGTGGATGAGGTCGGCGCGATGCTTGGGGAAGATGATTCCCCGCGACACCTCTCCCACCTGGTGGCCGGCCCGTCCCACCCGCTGCAGGCCGCTCGCCACGGACGGCGGAGACTCGACCTGGATCACCAGGTCGACCGCGCCCATGTCGATGCCGAGCTCGAGCGAGCTGGTGGCCACGACGCAGCGCAGCCGACCGGACTTCAGGTCGTCCTCGATGAGGGCCCGCTGGTCCTTGGACACCGAGCCGTGGTGGGCGCGGGCGAGCAACGGGGCGGCCCCCGAGGTCTGGCCGGCCTGAGCCATCAGCTGGGCCGGCGGAGGAACGGGCGCGTGTGCCCCCGGCGCCACGCCGCCTGCCGCCACGAGTTGCCGGGTGTCCGCCTCGGCGAGCCGGTCGGCATAGATCTCGTTGAGTCGCGCCGTGAGCCGTTCGGCGAGCCGACGGGAGTTGGCGAAGACGATGGTGGACCGGTGCTCGAGGATGCGGTCGACGATCTGCTCCTCCACGTGCGGCCAGATCGAGCCCTGGGTCGTCGTCGCCCGCGCCGCGGAGCCCTCGGACACCGCGGAGGTGCCGAGCTCGGTCATGTCCTCCACCGGCACGACCACGGTGAGGTCGAACTTCTTCGTCGACTTCGGGGAGACGATCGTCACCGGTGCGTCGCCGGAGAGAAAACGCGCCACCTCCTCCTTCGGCCGCACGGTGGCCGAGAGGCCGATCCGCTGGGCCGGCCGGTCGAGCAGCAGGTCGAGCCGTTCGAGCGAGAGGGCCAGGTGGGCGCCGCGCTTGGTCGACGCGACCGCGTGCACCTCGTCCACGATCACCGTCGTCACGCCACGCAGGGTGTCCCGCGCCGACGCCGTGAGCATGAGGTAGAGCGACTCCGGGGTGGTGATCAGGATGTCCGGCGGGCGACGCTGCAACAGCCGCCGGTCAGAGGAGGTGGTGTCACCCGAACGCACGCCGACGGTCACCTCGGGGGGCGTCATCCCGAGCCGTTTCGCGGTCTGCACGACGCCGACCAGCGGGGAACGCAGGTTGCGTTCCACGTCCACCGCGAGGGCCTTGAGCGGGGAGATGTAGAGCACGCGGGTGCGGTGGTTCGGGTCGTCGGGGGCCGGCGTGGTTGCGAGGCGGTCGATGGCCCAGAGGAACGCGGCGAGCGTCTTGCCCGAGCCGGTCGGCGCGACGACGAGCGTGTTCGAGCCGCCGGTGATGGCCTCCCAGGCGCCGAGCTGGGCCGGGGTCGGCGCGCTGAAGGCGCCGGCGAACCACTCGCGGGTGGCCGGCGAGAAACGCTCGAGCACGGTGCTCATCCGTCTATCCTGCCCCGGCGGGCCGACATTTCCGCCGCACTTCGCTGACAGCGTCCCTCCCGTCCGGCCGCCGATTACAGCGGACGGTTCTGGCGCTGCACCCACTCGTAGTGGTCCCGCATCCCGCGCCGCACCCCGGCCCGGATCACGAGGTAGCTGATGAAGATGCCGAGCGCGATAACCAGCGCGTAGACGACGACGCCGATGATGATGGCAGCGATGCCGAGGCCCTGAAATTGTGAGTAATCCATGGCTGATCGTGGCACAGGTCGCCGGTGCGCGTCACGTGCTGGCTTTAAGTGAGAATGGAGCATGAGCTCCGTAGGCACGCCCGATCCGAACTCCGGCTGGTTGTCCGATGAGGAGCTCGCCGAGACCCGGCGGCGCCTGCCCCTGCTCTACGTGGAGGCCGTGCCGGTGCGCGTGGATGGTGTCGGCCAGGTCACCGAGGTCGGCATCCTGCTTCGCGCCAATTCGGCCGGTGCGATCACCCGCACCCTCGTCTCCGGACGCGTGATGTATGGAGAGAGGCTGCGCACCGCGTTGTTCCGGCACCTCGAGAAGGATCTCGGCCCGATGGCCTTCCCCCTGCTGCCGGCGAGCCCGGTGCCGTTCTCGGTCGCGGAGTACTTTCCGTTCCCCGGCTCCCAGTTCACCGACTACCGCCAGCACGCCGTCTCCCTCGCCTACGTGGTGCCGGTGACCGGCACCTGCGACCCGCGCCAGGACGCCCTCGAACTCACCTGGATGACGCCCTCCGAGGCCGCGTCGGACACCGTCTCCGCCGAGATGGAGGGCGGCCGCGGCTCCCTCGTGCGGGCGGCACTAGCGTCGCTCGGCGCCCTCTACTAGCGCGAGTCATCGGCGTACTAGCGCGGGCCACTCGGCGCCGCCGCCCAGCGCCCCGCCGCCCCTCCATCCACCGTGCCCTCCGTGCCTCCGTGCCTCCGTGCCTGCGTGCCTGTGTGCCTGTGTGCCTGCGTGCCTGCGTGCATAACTCCTGCAAATCGCCCACCTCTGTCCCGAGCCTGCCCGATTCGGGCGTCTCGGCGTCGACGTGCAGGAGTTATGCACACGGGCATGGCGCAGAAAAGCCCCCAGGCCCGAGCGGGGGTACGAAAAGGGCCGCCCGCACGAGTGCGATGGCCCTTTTCTTAGTGCTGCTGGTTAGCGTCTTCGCGCCGCGCCGTGCCCGCCGCGCCGCGCCGCGCCGGCCGTGCCCGCCGCGCCGGCACCCCGTGCCAGCGTGCATAACTCCTGCAAATCGCCCACCTCTGTCCCGAGACTGCCCCGATTCGGGCGTCTCGGCCTCGACATGCAGGAGTTATGCATGCTGCCGCCGCGCGGCATGACACGGCGCGGCGGCACCAGGGCGCGGCGGCACCGCGCGGCGATAGAGCACCGCGCGGCGATAGAGCACGGCGCGGCGGCCACGCATGGCTCCGCGTGGCCCGGCGTGCATAACTCCGGCAATCTGCCGCTCCGGACGCCAGAACGGCGGGTATTCGACCCCTGGCCGGAGTATTGCCGGAGTTATGCACGCGGCGGGGGTACGAAAAGGGCCCCCGCACGAGTGCGAGGGCCCTTCTTTCGAGTGCTGCTGGCTAGCGGCCGCCGCCACCGCTGCGACGACGTCCGCCGCCACCGCCCTGCGACATCCCGACGAGTCCGCCGCCGGAACCGGCGCGGCCAGCGCCCGCTCCGCTGCCGCCGGAGCGGGGCGCGCTGGACGGCGCGTCACCGCTGCCGGTGCTGTAGAAGTTGCGCGAGCCGCCCGTGGCGCGGTCGGAGCGCGGGGCTGCCGATGATCCGTCCCGGTTGGCACGCTTGCGCTGGGCGTTCGCGCCCTGCGAGCGGCCCTGGCCCTGCGAGCGTCCACCCTGCGACTGGCGCGGCTGGCCCTGCGGCTGCACGGCAGCACGCGGGGCGGGCTTGACCCAGGCCGCCACGTCGCCCACGAGGGCGGCGACTGCCGCCGAATCGGCGGTGACGTGCTGCGGGGTCACGGTGATCTCGGCCTTGCGAAGCAGGGCGGCGGTGTCCTTGCGCTGGGTGGGCAGCACGATCGTGACGACCTCGCCCTCCTTGCCGGCGCGCGCGGTGCGGCCGGAGCGGTGCAGGTACGCCTTGTGCTCGGCCGGCGGGTCGACGTGGATCACGAGCTCGATGTCGTCCACGTGCACGCCGCGCGCGGCGACATCCGTGGCCACGAGCACGCGAGAGGTGCCGGCGGAGAAGGCGGCGAGGTTGCGGTCGCGCTGCACCTGCGAGAGGTTGCCGTGCAGGTCGACGGCCGGGATGCCGGCATCGGTCAGCTGCTTGGCCAGCTTCTTGGCGTGGTGCTTGGTGCGCATGAAGAGGATGCGGCGGCCGGTACCCGAGGCGAGCTTCTCGATGAGCAGGCGCTTGGCCTCCACCGAGTCGACCTCGAACACGTGATGGGTCATCGCGGAGACGTGGGAGGTGGCCTCGTCCACGGAGTGCAGCACCTCGTTGTGGAGGTACTTCTTCACGAGGCGGTCGACGCCGTTGTCCAGCGTGGCGCTGAACAGCATCCGCTGCCCGCTGTTCGGGGTCTTGTCCATGATGCGCGTGACGACCGGCAGGAAGCCGAGGTCGGCCATGTGGTCCGCCTCGTCGAGCACGGTGATCTCGATCGCGTCGAGCGACACGAACCCCTGCTTCATGAGGTCTTCCAGGCGACCGGGGCAGGCCACGACGATGTCGATGCCACCCTTGAGCGCCGCGACCTGGCGCTGCTGCGAGACGCCGCCGAAGATCGTGGTGAGCTTGAGGCCGTACGCCGAGGCGAGCGGCTCCATGGCCGTGGTGATCTGGGTGGCGAGTTCGCGGGTCGGCGCCAGGATGAGGCCGAGCGGACGGCCCGGGCGGCGCTGGCCGCCGGCGAGCTTTCCGCCGAGGCGGGCGATCATCGGCAGGGCGAAGGCGAGGGTCTTGCCCGAGCCGGTCTTGCCGCGGCCGAGCACGTCGCGACCGGCGAGCGTGTCGGGGAGGGTGTCGACCTGGATGGGGAACGGGGACTCGATTCCGGCCGCCGCGAGCTTCGCGACGAGCGGCTGCGGCACGCCGAGCGCGCCGAAGGAGGTGATGGTTTCAGACATGATGATGGTGTGGTGCCTTTCGGGCATCGGTGCACACCGGGATTCCGTCGTGTCGATTGACACGGGGAATCGGTGTGAATGGCGAAGGTGGCGATGGCCACATCCGTTCGCCGGAGAAGTATCTACGAGTCCGCCGAGGCGGACGAGAAGAGGGAGCGTTCAACGACGCAGGGAAACCGTCATGGTTTCACAGGTAACTCCAGCATAGCACCCACGCGATTTCGGGCCTCCAAGGCGCCGTCGCGAGGCTAATACTTGCCGCTGTAGCGCTCGCCGGCCGGGATCTCCACGGACACGCGGTTGCCGGCCTGGGCCAGCGGGCAGGCCCACTCCGGGTCGTAGGCGCAGCTCGGGTTGTAGGCGAAGTTGAAGTCGAGCACGAGCGAGTCCGGGGTGCCGCCGCGACCGAGGTCCGCTCCCTTGATCGTGTCGATGAGGTAGCGGCCGCCGCCGTAGGTTCCGCCGGCCGTGCCCGCGAGGGCGTCCTTCACCGGCAGGAAGATCCCGCCGCCGTAGCTGCCGAGCTTCCAGACGTCGAGGGGTCCGACGCCCGGCACGTCGGCGATGCCGATGAGGTCGAACGGCACGATGCCGTCGGTTCCCGTCTCGAAGTCCATGTGCTTGGGCTCCGCCGGGCGCACCTCCACCTCGAACCGCCAGGCCGGGTCGTACGGGGTCACCGGAAGACCCGTGAATTCGGCGAGGTCTTCCGGCAGCAGCGGGGAGGCCGGATGCTCGGCGAACATCCGGTCGCGCTCCCGGCGCCACAGGTCGTGGGCGGCGAACAGGTCGGTGGAGGCACGCACCTCGGCGTAGAGCGCGAAGATCCGTCGGCGCCAGTCGGCGATGTCGAAGGGGGTCACGACACCCAGCCGATCGTCTCGGTGAACACGGCCGAGCCGTCGAGGTCGGCGAGCTTGCGGGCGACGAACGCGCGCGCCGCATCCGAGGTCTGGATGCGTACGGCCGGAGTCTCGGCCAACAGAAGCTCCACGATGGCGGCCGCGGCACCGGCGGGTGTCTGGGCGGCTGCCGGGGAGAAGGCGGCGGTCGTGCGCGCGATGTAGCCGGCCAGGGCCGGACCGTAGGCCCCCGCCGCGGCGACCATCGCCGGCACGTCCGCACCGACGTTGGCGACGAAGTCGCTGCTCACGGCGCCCGGCTCCACGAGGCTCACCCGCACGCCGACGGTCGCGGCAACGGGGGCGAGCGCCTCCATGAACCCCTCGACGGCGAACTTGGCGGCGCAGTATGCCTCGTTGAACGGCTGCCCGACGATGCCGCCGACGCTGCTCACCGTGAGCACGCGCCCCTTCGACGCGCGCAGGTGGGGCATCGCTGCCCGGGTCGTGGCGACGACGCCGAAGAAGTTGACCTCCATCACGTCCCGCACGGCGTCGAGGCCCTCCTGCTCGATGGTGCCGAGATGACCGGATCCGGCGTTGTTGATCAGGGCGTCGATCGCCCCGTGCGCGGCGACCGTCGCCTCGATACAGGCGGCGATCGAGGCGGCATCCGTCACATCCAGCTGGCGGATGTCGACGGTCACGCCCGCATCGGACGCCGCGGAACGCAGCGCGTCGGCCTTGCCGAGGTCGCGCATCGTCGCGACCACCGTGTGGCCGGCCGCGGCGGCCTGGACGGCAACCTGCAGGCCGATGCCCGTGGACGTTCCCGTGATGAGTGTGATTGTCATCCCCGGAGAATATCCCCGCGCGATGGACGGCGCGACCCCGCGGTATTCGGGTCCAGCGCTCTCACCTCCAGGTGGGGGCGAATCGGCGCAGGCCGAAGGCACGCCACTGCCAGAACGCCCAGTACGCGACCCACAGCAGCGGGGTGACCGGGCCGGCGCTGAAGACGAGTTGGTCGCGGTACAGGGTTCGGCCGTCGGCGGTCGGGGCGATCGCGATGGAATGCTGCCACGAGGTGACGAGGGCGAGCGGTCCGCTGAGGCCGCGGCCGGTATCGCGCATCATCCGAACCCCGTCCTCGCGTTCCGGAAACGAGATCCCGATGATCTGCTCGCCGATCGGCAGGAGCCCGAACGCCTTGACGAGCACCGGGTGGTCACCCGCCTCCCAGGCGTCCGGGAATCCGTCCGCCTCCAGCGACTCGAAGGTGGTGAACGGGGCAGACACGTCGCGCAACACGCGCGGGCTTCTGATGGCCGCCCAGGCGGCATCCGGTGGGCAGTCGAGAACGAGTTTGAGGAGCACTCTCATCGCGGCAGTCTGTCATCGCCCGGGGACATCCAGGGCCACGGGAATGCGGATTCGCCGGCGCGCGTTGTGAACAGTCGGCAAGAGTTCGCACAACTGGAGGACCACATGAAGGCAGTACTGGGAGACATCGTCATCGCCGAAGCGGCCCAGGACGATCTGATCAAGATCGAGGGCAACTGGTATTTTCCGCCGCAGAGCGTGAAGAGCGAGTACCTCGTGGAGAGCGCCACTCCGTACACCTGCCCGTGGAAGGGCGAGTGCCAGTACTTCAGCGTGAAGTCTGGCGACACCGTGCTGCAGGACCGCGCCTGGAGCTACCCGACCCCGTACCCGACCTCGTTCGAGCGCGTCGGCAAGGACTACAGCAGCTACGTGGCGTTCTGGAAAGAAGTACAGGTCACCGAGTAGCCCTCGACCGTCCCTCCCGCCGCGGCGGTTTCGGGATGGGGGAGGGATGCGGTGACAGGGCTCTTGGCGTGTCGCCGTCTCCGGCGTTAGATTATTCGAACAAAGATTCGAAGGTCTGAGGAGGCGACCATGGCATCCACCGTTCAGGAGGTGGCCGTCTGGACCACGCCACGCGGAGTCCCGCAACGCGTGGTCTGGAACGGCACCCGGTATCGCGTCACCGACACCCCGACGCGGCTGGAGCCGGACTATTCCGCCCTCACCCATCCGCCGCCCTCGCTCGACGGCTGGCGTTTCCAGGGGTCCGACGACACGGGCGCTACCCTCGTGTTCGACGTGCGGCTCGACGCCGAGTCCCGCGTCTGGCGGCTGATCCGCGTCTACGAGTAGTCGCCGGCCGCCGCCCGCGCCCGGTGCGCGCGCACCTTCGAGCGGTTGCCGCAGCGCTGCATCGAACACCAGCGGCGATTGTTGGATCTCGACTCGTCGAAGAAGATCAACCCGCAGTCGTCGGCCGCGCACAGCCGAATGCGCTCGTGGACGGCCTCCCCGAACAGTTCGACGGAGTCGCGGGCAATGCTCGACAGCGCCTGTCCGACGCGCACCGAGCTGCGGCCGGCCTGTCGGTTGCCCCCCGCGAGTGCCGGGGGGATGTTGGGCGTGGCCGCGTAGAGATTGACCGTGTCGATGTCGTCGCTGCTCGGCGACCGCCCGTCGCTCACCGAGTGCGCGAGGTTGGCGATGGCGGAGCGGAGGGCGAGCGCGTCGACCAGGTCGCCCTCGGTCGCCGCGGCCGTGACCCGGTCGAACCGGCCGGCGAGCCAGTCGCCGAGGTCGCCGGGCGCCCGGAACTTCTCCCACTCGGGGTTGGCGCCCATCGATCCGGTATACGCGAAGTCGAGACTGAGCGATCCGGAGTCGAACCACCACCGGGTTCCGTCCGTCGAGAGAAACCATTGACCAGTATTCACGTAACCAACATAGTCGGTTACCCCCGCGGGAGCCGGGAGCCGGGAGCCGGGAGCCGAGAGCCGGGAGCCGGGAGCCGGGAGCCGGGAGGCCGCAGGAGGCGCCTAGACACCCTCGCCAGCGAATTCTGCCCGTACCGACGACCGGGGCGCGCAATGTGCGAGAGGCTTGAGGCATGACAGGCGACAAGGGCACGAACTCGACCGGCAAGACGAAGGATGCCGGCTGGGAGGTGGGCGTTCGGGAGACCGTCACCGCACCCCTCGCGGTCGTCTGGGACTACCTGCTCGGTGATGGGCTCGCGGTCTGGCTCGGCGAGACGACGCTCACTCTCGAGAAGGGTGCGCGGTACGAGACGCGGGATGCCGTGGTCGGCGAGGTGCGGTCGTACACGCCGAACGCGAAGATCCGTCTCACCTGGCGCCCCGACGACTGGCCGCACGACACCACGCTGCAGCTGACGGTGCGGGAGGCGGCCACCGGAACCACCATCGGCATCCATCACGAACAGCTGGCCGACCGCGACGAGCGTCGCATGATGCTCGGCCACTGGAAGAACGTGATCTGGCAGCTGACGGCGCCGTTCGTGAAGTCGTCCACCCTGTCCTGAGCGGCGCGGCCTACCCCGCCCGGCGCTGCCGGGCAACCGCCCGCTGCGTCCAGCTGATGGCGTTGGCCGGGTCGAACCGCCGCGAGCACCTGCCGCAGGCGAGCGCCCGGGTGGGCTTGCGGTACCGGTAGTGCAGGTGTCCCGCCGGGCACTCGCCGACCCAGGGCGCGAGTTCGTTGGCGATCTCCCCGTCGTGCAGCCGCTTGCCCTCGTAGCCGAGGTCGGCGGCGACCGCCTTCCAGCGGGGTCCGTGACCGGCACGCGTTCCGGCCATGGCGTGCGCAACCTCGTGCAGCAGCACCTGGTGCACCTCGTCGTCGTCGTACCGCGACGCGAGGTAGCGCGACACCGAGATGGTCTTCGAGGTGTAGTTGCAGAGTCCGGCCCGCGTCTTGGCCGAGTCGAAGGCGAACGACCAGCTCGAGTCGAGATGCAGGGCGATGAGGGCGTTCGCCCAGGTGCGCACCCTGGCCAGATCAGCCATTCTTGAGGCTCCGGCGCATGATCACCTCGACGGCGAAACGAGAGGCCTCGATCTGGTCCCGCGGGGCCTCGGTGCGCTGCCGGATGTCGAGGGCGTGCGCCACGGAGTCCTTGGCCTCTTCGTAGCGGCCCAGCTCGAACAGCACCGTACCCTCGTGCTGCGCGGCCGTCGCCTCGAGCGCATCCCAGCTCTCGATGCGCGAGGAGGCGCGGCAGGATGCCATCTCTGCGAGCGCCCGGTCGAGGTCGCCGCGGTACTGGAACACGATGGCCCGGCGCAGCCTGGCCCGGGTGAGTTGTTCCCGGTCGCCGGTGAAGTGGGCGAGCCGAAAGCACTGCTCGGCGGCCTGGAGCGCCTCGTCGAGCCGGCCCAGCATGCGGTAGAGCTCGGCCTTCTCGCCCAGCGCGGCGGTGCTGCGGCTGTCGCCGAGTTCGCTCAGCCGCGCGAGCGCGGCATTTTCGTCCACGTTCTCGCGGAGGGTCTCTGGGTCAAAGGGGGTGATCATCCCTTCGAGGTTAACCCGAGGACACGGGTGCGAGGCGCAGCTCGATGAGCTTGTCGTCACCCTGGTGGGGAGTTCCCCGGCCGTCGGTGTTGTTGGTGAGTAGCCAGAGCGTGCCGTTCGGTCCTGGCACGACGTCCCGCAGTCGACCGAAGGTGCCGCCCAGGAAGGCGACGGGCGGCGCCGAGGTGGCGGGGGAGACCGCCCAGAGCCGCTCGCCGCGCAGCGCGGCCAGAAAGAATGTGCCGTCGACGAAGGCGAGTCCGCTCGGGCTCGCGTCGGAGGTCGGCCACTGGTAGAGCGGATCCACGAAGCCCGACTTGCCGCCGATGCCCTCCACGATGGGCCAGCCGTAGTTGGCTCCTGGCTCGATGCGGTTGAGTTCGTCCCAGGTGTTCTGGCCGAACTCGGCCGCCCAGAGCTGCCCGGTGGCATCCCAGGCGAGGCCCTGAGGATTGCGGTGCCCCATCGAATACACGAGTGAACCGCGGGTGGGATTGTCGGCCGGCACCCCGCCGGTCGCCGTCATCCGCAGGATCTTGCCGTTCAGCGACGACGGATCCTGCGCGCGCGACGGTTGTCCGGCGTCTCCGACCGTGGCGTAGAGCATGGAGTCCGGCCCGAACTTGATTCGCCCGCCGTCGTGGTTGCCGGCCTTGGCGAGCCCATCGAGCACGGTCTGTGGGCTGCCCAGCGAATACGCCCCGGGCGAGCCGATCAGCGGCATCCTCTCGATGCGGTTGTCGGATGCCGTGGTGAGGTACGCGTAGAGCCAGGTGCGGTCGGAGCTGCGCAACATCTCGAGCCCGAGCAGGCCGCCCTCGCCCTGATGGACCACCCCGGCCACGACCCCGACCTCGCGCAGTTCGCCCGCGGCGGTGAGTTCCCTCACCGTGCCGCTGTCCCGCTCGCTGATCAGGGTGGAATCGGAGTCCCCGAGTCTCAGGATCGACCACGGAGCGGCGAGCCCCTGGGCGAGGATCCGCGGTTCCCCGACCGGCTGCACAGGGCCCGCCTGGGCGCTGCTCGTGGCCGTGGGGGCGGGCGGCAGGGGAGTCGGCGAGGGGGACGGGGCCGTGCAGGCAGTGAGCGCGAGGCATCCGGCAGCCGCGGCGGCCAGCAGGGGCATTCCGCGACTCATCGGCTAGTCCCCGCGGGTGCCGACCTGGAAGATGTTCTTCGACGGTGGCGGGGACTGCACGGCCGTGTCGTCGGTCACGATGGCCGCGCCGGCGATCCAGTTGCGCAGCTCCGACCCCTCGACCACCTTGGAGGGATGCGGCCCGCCGGCGAGCAGGCGCGGCATCCACTCGAGGGGGAGACTCTCACGCGATCCCACCAGCACCACGTTGCCGAATCGCCGGCCCTTGAGGATCTGCGTCTCCGCGAGCGCGGCGGCGTGTCCGGTCGCGGCGAGCACGGTGGCCGCCTGGCCGCGGGCGAACGCGAGCCCCGGGCCGTCGGCGACGTTGACGACGATCACGCCGCCCGGTGTGAGCAGAGAGACGGCCTCCCGGTAGAACTCCAGGCTCGTCACGTGGGCCGGGGTTCGGGCGCCGCTGAACACGTCGACCACCACGAGATCGACCTGGCCGCGCAGGCCGCCGGGCAGGCGCCCGAGCACCTCGCGCGCGTCGCCGTGGCGCACGCGGATCGATGCGCCGCGGGGCAGCGGCAGCGTCTCGCGAACGAGGTCGACGAGATCCGTCTCGATCTCGATCACCTGCTGGCGCGAACCGGGGCGTGTCGCCTCGATGTAGCGCGGCAGCGTGAAGGCGCCCGCTCCGAGGTGCACCGCGGTGATCGGCTCGCCGGGCATCCCCAGCTGGTCGATCACGTGACCGATGCGCTGGATGTATTCGAAGAAGAGTTGGGTCGGGTCGTCGAGGTTCACGTGGGATTGAGGTGTACCGTCCACGACGAGGGTGTAGCTGCCGGGCACCCAGCGGTCGGCCTCGATGACCGCGCGATAGCCGCTGAGAGCGAGGATCACGGATGCCGGTTCTGTCACCCTTCGACCCTGCCACAGAACTCCCGGCCCGGCACCCCGGACGGGTGGCCCCTTTAGTGGGGATTTGTCATAAAACACCCCTTGGGGCACAATCGACGCTGAGGAAAAATTATGGGTTCGCGGGGGCGAGATGAGTTTGTACGACCAGCTCGGCGGCAAGCCCGGGATCGGGCGGCTTGTCGCTGACTTCTATGCCCGCATCAGCTCCGATCCCGGGCTCGACCAATGGTTCGCCCGCGCCGACCACACCAGGTACCGCGCCCAGCTTCGAGCGTATTTCGCGGTCTCGCTCGGTGGCCCGGAGGAGTACCGAGGCGGCGACCTGCGCACGGTGCACGGGGACATGGGTATCTCGCGGGCGGCGTTCGACACGGTGATCGATCATCTTTCCGCCGCGCTGGTCGCGGTGGAGGCCGATCCCGATGTGGCCCGAAAGGTGACCAGGGAGCTTCGCTCCCTGCGCGCCATCGTGGTCACGCCCCCGGGGAGCTAGGCCCGCCCACGCGAACGGAACTCGTCGGTGCTCGCTCGCGGCGGGGGTTGCGCCGTCGCGGCGGGAGTTGCACCCCCGGCCCGACTCGCGTCTCACCCTGGCGGCGGGGATACCGCATCGCGGCGGGGGTAACGCCTCCCTCCGCCGTGCAGTTTCCCCGCCATCGAGGGACACAACTCCCTCCGCGAGGGCGGCAGCATGCCGCGCCCCGCCCCGCGCTCAACCGGGGCCAACGCGGACAACCGGGGCCAGCACGCCGGCCCCGATTGGCCGCAGACGCCCGGTTCGCGCCGCGCCGCGCCGCTCCGCCCCGCCGCGCCACCGCCCCGCCGCGCCACCGCGCCACCGCGCGACCGCGGCGAGCCACCGGGCAGGCGGAGCCAACGAGCGGGCGCGACGACAGCTACCGGGCCGGTTACGCGCGTGACTCCGGGGCGCTCCCGGCCCGAAATCGCCGGTTATACAGGAAATTTCGAAACTGGTCAAGAACATAGTGGACTTTTTGCCGAGGAGCGTACTATAGTTGTTCTTTGCGCTCCCAGAATTTCTCTGCCTTCATATTGCGGTCGGCTGCGCGTGCCCGAGGCTCAAGCCCTTTCGGGTTCTCTGGGGCGATCCATCACCGACTGTAACTGGCCCCTGTAAGGCCACCGGAGGTTATTTCCTTGGCTGTTGCGCGCAACGCATCCACCTCGAACTCATCGAAAAACGGATCTCCCAAGAACGGTCGCTCAGCTGAGCGTCTCTCGTTCGCGAAGATCACGGACACCCTGACGGTTCCCGATCTGCTCGCTTTGCAGACCGAGAGCTTCGACTGGCTTGTCGGAAACGACATCTGGAAGGAACGCGCTGCAGAGGCCAAAGCCTCCGGCCGCCAGGACCTTCCGTCGCTCACCGGCCTCGAGGAGATCTTCGAGGAGATCTCCCCCATCGAGGACCTCGGCGAGACGATGCAGCTGTCCTTCACCAATCCCTTCCTCGAAGAGAAGAAGTACTCGATCGACGAGTGCAAGGAGAAGGGCAAGACCTACTCCGCTCCTCTCTATGTCGAGGCCGAGTTCATGAACCACCTCACGGGCGAGATCAAGACCCAGACGGTGTTCATGGGCGACTTCCCCCTGATGACCCCCAAGGGCACCTTCGTCATCAACGGAACCGAGCGCGTCGTCGTGTCGCAGCTCGTCCGTTCCCCCGGTGTCTACTTCGAGCGCCAGCAGGAGAAGACCTCCGACAAGGACATCTACTCCGCCCGCATCATCCCGAGCCGCGGTGCGTGGCTCGAGTTCGAGATCGACAAGCGCGACCAGGTCGGCGTGCGCATCGATCGTAAGCGCAAGCAGTCGGTGACCGTGTTCCTCAAGGCGCTCGGACTCACGAGCGAGGAGATCCTCGAGGAGTTCAAGGGTTATGCCTCGATCGAGCTCACCCTCGAGAAGGACAACATCCTGACCAAGGATGAGGCGCTCAAGGATATCTACCGCAAGCTCCGCCCGGGAGAGCAGGTCGCCGCCGAGGCCGCCCGCGCGCTCCTCGACAACTTCTACTTCAACTCGAAGCGCTATGACCTCGCGAAGGTTGGTCGTTACAAGATCAACCGCAAGCTCGGCATCGACGCGCAGCTGTCGAACTCGGTGCTCAGCCAGCAGGACATCCTGGCGACCATCAAGTACCTGGTGGCCCTGCACGACGAGCGCAAGACGCTCGACGGTGTGCGCGACGGCAAGCCCGTCGAGTTGCGCCTCGACGTGGACGACATCGACCACTTCGGCAACCGTCGCATCCGCGCGGTCGGCGAGCTCATCCAGAACCAGGTTCGCACCGGGCTCTCCCGCATGGAGCGCGTCGTTCGCGAGCGCATGACCACGCAGGACATCGAGGCGATCACCCCGCAGACCCTGATCAACGTGCGCCCCGTCGTCGCCGCGATCAAGGAGTTCTTCGGCACCTCGCAGCTCTCGCAGTTCATGGACCAGAACAACCCGCTCGCGGGTCTCACCCACAAGCGCCGCCTCTCGGCGCTTGGCCCGGGTGGTCTGTCCCGTGAGCGCGCCGGCGTCGAGGTGCGAGACGTTCACCCCTCGCACTACGGACGCATGTGTCCGATCGAGACCCCGGAAGGCCCGAACATCGGTCTGATCGGTTCGCTCGCATCGTTCGCGCGCATCAACTCCTTCGGTTTCATCGAGACCCCCTACCGTCGCGTCATCAACGGTGTCGTCTCCGAGACCATCGACTACCTCACCGCGAGCGAAGAGGACGAGTACGTGGTGGCCCAGGCCAACGCGCCGCTCACCGCCGACGCCCGCTTCGCCGAGCCCCGTGTGCTCGCTCGTAAGAAGGGTGGAGAGGTCGACCTCTTCCTCATCGACGAGATCGGCTACATGGATGTCTCGCCGCGCCAGATGGTGTCGGTCGCGACCTCGCTCATCCCGTTCCTCGAGCACGACGATGCCAACCGCGCCCTCATGGGTGCGAACATGCAGCGCCAGGCCGTCCCGCTGCTGCGCAGCGAGTCGCCGCTCGTCGGAACCGGCATGGAGGGCTACGCGGCCATCGACGCCGGAGACGTGATCACCGCGGATGCTGCGGGTGTCGTCTCCGAGGTGTCGGCCGATGTCGTCACCATCCAGCTCGATGCCGGTGGCACGCAGGACTACTACCTGCGCAAGTTCGACCGCTCCAACCAGGGCACGTCGTACAACAACCGTGTCATCGTCAGCGCCGGCGAGCGCATCGAGGTCGGCCAGGTTCTCGCGGATGGACCGGCGACGGAGAATGGCGAGCTCGCGCTCGGCAAGAACCTCCTCGTGGCGTTCATGCCGTGGGAGGGCTACAACTTCGAAGACGCGATGATCCTGAGCCAGAACCTGGTGAAGGACGACACGCTCTCCTCGATTCACATCGAGGAGTACGAGGTCGACGCGCGCGACACCAAGCTGGGCAAGGAAGAGATCACTCGCGACCTGCCCAACGTGAGCCCGGAGCTGCTCGCCGATCTCGACGAGCGCGGCATCATCCGCATCGGTGCCGAGGTTCGCCCCGGCGACATCCTGGTCGGAAAGGTCACGCCGAAGGGCGAGACCGAGCTTTCCGCCGAGGAGCGCCTGCTGCGCGCCATCTTCAACGAGAAGAGCCGCGAGGTGCGTGACACCTCGCTCAAGGTTCCCCACGGTGAAGCCGGAACGATCATCGGCGTCAAGGTGTTCGACTCGCAGGACGGCGACGACGAGCTCGGCTCGGGCGTCAACCAGCGCGTTGTCGTGTTCATCGCCCAGAAGCGCAAGATCACCGAGGGCGACAAGCTCGCCGGCCGCCACGGCAACAAGGGCGTCATCTCCAGGATCCTGCCGGTGGAGGACATGCCGTTCCTCGCCGATGGAACCCCGGTCGACATCATCCTCAACCCGCTCGGTATCCCCGGTCGAATGAACTTCGGCCAGGTGCTCGAAACCCACCTCGGTTGGGTGGCGAAGCAGGGCTGGGAGATCAAGGGCAACCCGAAGTGGGCCGCCAAGATCTCGGATGAGGCCAAGTCGGCCGCCCCGGGCACCAAGGTTGCGACCCCGGTGTTCGACGGCGCGCTCGAGGCGGAGATCGAGGGTCTCCTCGACTCCACCACCCCGACTCGCGACGGCGACCGCCTGATCGACTCGACCGGAAAGACCCAGCTCTTCGACGGCCGCTCTGGCGAGCCGTTCCCGCTGCCCGTCTCGGTCGGCTACATGTACATCCTCAAGCTGCACCACCTCGTCGACGACAAGATCCACGCGCGTTCGACGGGCCCGTACTCGATGATCACGCAGCAGCCGCTGGGTGGTAAGGCGCAGTTCGGTGGACAGCGATTCGGTGAGATGGAGGTCTGGGCCCTCGAGGCCTATGGCGCCGCTTACGCGCTGCAGGAGCTTCTGACCATCAAGTCGGACGACATCCTCGGCCGAGTCAAGGTGTACGAGGCGATCGTCAAGGGAGAGAACATCCAGGAGCCCGGAATTCCGGAATCCTTCAAGGTGCTCATCAAGGAAATGCAGTCGCTGTGCCTGAACGTCGAGGTGCTCTCGGCGGATGGGACGGCCGTGAGCCTGCGCGACACGGACGACGAGGTCTTCCGTGCTGCGGAAGAGCTCGGAATCAACATCTCCACCAGGTTCGAGAACTCGTCGATCGACGAGATCTAGGCCCGGCCCCGCGCGCAACGCGCCGACATCGACTCATTTTTAGCTGTACCTGTTAGAAACTCAGGAGATAAATTGCTCGACGTAACAACGTTTGATGAGCTCCGCATTGGTCTCGCCACCGCCGACGACATTCGTCGCTGGTCGCACGGTGAGGTCAAGAAGCCCGAAACGATCAACTACCGCACACTCAAGCCAGAGAAGGACGGCCTCTTCGGAGAGCAGATCTTCGGGCCGTCCCGCGACTGGGAGTGCTCGTGCGGCAAGTACAAGCGAGTGCGCTTCAAAGGCATCGTCTGTGAGCGTTGTGGAGTAGAGGTCACCAAGTCCTCCGTCCGCCGCGAGCGCATGGGCCACATCGAGCTCGCCGCGCCCGTCACTCACATCTGGTACTTCAAGGGTGTTCCGAGCCGTCTCGGTTACCTCCTCGACATGGCTCCGAAGGACCTCGAAAAGGTCATCTACTTCGCCGCCTACATGGTCATCTCGGTGGATGAGGCCGGTCGTCACGACGACATGCCCGGCCTCGAGAACGAGATCCGTCTCGAGATCAAGGAACTGGAAGCCCAGCGCGATGCCCGCATTGCCGACCGCCTCCAGCGCCTCGAGACCGACCTCGCCGCGCTCGAAGAGGAAGGCGCCAAGGCCGACCAGAAGCGTCGCGCCAAGGACGTCGCCGAGAAGGAGATGGGCCAGGCCCGTAAGTCCTTCGACGAGCAGATCGCCCAGCTGGAGCGCGTGTGGGAAGACTTCCGCACCCTCAAGGTCGGCGACCTCAAGCCGGAAGACTCCGTCTTCCACGACCTCCAGGACCGTTTCGGCGTGTACTTCGAGGCGTTCATGGGCGCCGAGGCCATCCAGAAGCGCCTGCAGGCCTTCGACCTCGCGACCGAGAGCGACGACCTGCACGACCAGATCGCGAACGGCAAGGGTCAGAAGAAGATCCGCGCCATCAAGCGCCTGCGCGTGGTGAACTCGTTCCTCCAGACCGGCAACTCGCCGGCCGCGATGGTGCTCGAGGTCGTTCCGGTGATCCCGCCGGAGCTGCGCCCGATGGTGCAGCTCGACGGTGGACGCTTCGCGACCTCCGACCTCAACGACCTCTACCGTCGTGTGATCAACCGCAACAACCGACTCCGCCGCCTGCTCGACCTCGGTGCCCCCGAGATCATCGTGAACAACGAGAAGCGCATGCTGCAGGAGGCCGTCGACGCACTGTTCGACAACGGTCGTCGCGGTCGCCCCGTCACGGGTACCGGCAACCGCGCCCTCAAGTCCCTGAGCGACATGCTCAAGGGCAAGCAGGGTCGTTTCCGCCAGAACCTGCTCGGAAAGCGCGTCGACTACTCCGGCCGTTCGGTGATCATCGTCGGGCCGCAGCTCAAGCTCCACCAGTGTGGTCTGCCCAAGCAGATGGCACTCGAGCTGTTCAAGCCGTTCGTGATCAAGCGCCTCATCGACCTCAGCCACGCTCAGAACATCAAGAGCGCCAAGCGCATGGTCGAGCGTTCGCGTCCGCAGGTGTGGGACGTGCTCGAGGAGATCATCCGCGAGCGCCCGGTGCTGCTCAACCGCGCACCAACCCTGCACCGCCTGGGCATCCAGGCCTTCGAGCCTCAGCTCGTGGAGGGCAAGGCCATCCAGCTTCACCCGCTCGTCTGCGCGGCGTTCAACGCCGACTTCGACGGTGACCAGATGGCAGTGCACCTTCCGCTGTCGGTCGAGGCCCAGGCCGAGGCGCGCATCCTGATGCTCGCATCGAACAACATCCTCAAGCCGTCGGACGGCCGACCGGTGACCCTGCCCACCCAGGACATGATCATCGGCCTGCACCACCTCACGACGCTGAAGAGCGACGTCGTCGGCGAAGGCCGCGCGTTCTCCTCGGTGGCCGAGGCGATCCTCGCGTTCGACCAGCACACGCTGAACATCAACGCGAAGGTGCGCATCCGCCTGTCGGATGTCGTCTTCCCCGATGACGCGGTGCCCGCCGGATACGAGGCTGGCAAGCCCGTGCTCGTCGAGACGACCCTCGGTCGCGCGCTCTTCAATGAGACGCTCCCGTCGGACTACCCGTACGTCGAGGCCGTCGCCGACAAGGGCCAGCTCTCCGCGATCGTCAACGATCTCGCCGAGCGGTACCCGAAGGTGGAGGTCGCCGCAGCGCTCGACCGCATCAAGGACGCCGGATTCCACTGGGCGACCCGAAGCGGCGTCACCGTCGCGCTCTCCGACATCCTCACGCCGCCGACCAAGCGCGCGATCATCGAGGGCTACGAGAAGCAGGCCGCCAAGGTGCAGACCCAGTTCGAGAAGGGCCTCACGACCGACGCCGAGCGTCGCCAGGAGCTCATCGAGATCTGGAACAAGGCAACGGCCGAAGTCGCCAAGGCGATGGAAGACAACATGCCCGAGGACAACAACATCAACCGCATGGTCACCTCCGGTGCCCGTGGTAACTGGATGCAGGTTCGCCAGATTGCGGGTATGCGTGGACTGGTGTCGAACCCGAAGGGTGAGATCATCCCGCGTCCGATCATCTCGAGCTACCGCGAAGGACTCTCGGTTGCCGAGTACTTCATCGCGACTCACGGTGCTCGCAAGGGACTGGCCGACACCGCGCTCCGCACGGCAGACTCCGGATACCTCACCCGTCGTCTCGTGGACGTCTCGCAGGATGTCATCATCCGCGAGGACGACTGCGGCACGTCCAAGGGCCTCGACCTCGTGGTCGCGACCGTGGGTGCCGATGGCGTGCTGATTCGCGACCCCAACGTCGAGAACTCGCTCTACGCCCGCAGCCTCGCCGAGGACGCGGTCGACGCCAAGGGCAAGGTCATCGCCAAGGCCGGAGACGACGTCGGAGATGTGCTCATCCAGGAGCTCATCGACAACGGAATCACCCAGGCCAAGGTGCGCTCGGTGCTCACCTGTGAGTCCGCCGTCGGTGTGTGTGCTGCCTGCTACGGCCGCTCGCTCGCGACCGGCAAGCTCGTGGACATCGGCGAGGCCGTCGGCATCATCGCGGCCCAGTCGATCGGCGAGCCCGGTACTCAGCTCACGATGCGTACCTTCCACACCGGTGGAGTCGCGTCCGCTGACGACATCACCCAGGGTCTGCCCCGCGTCACCGAGCTCTTCGAGGCTCGCACCCCCAAGGGTGCGTCCCCGATCGCCGAGGCCGCCGGAAAGATCACCATCGAGGACACGGATCGCAGCCGCAAGCTCATCCTGACCCCCGACAACGGTGACGAGCCGATCGCCTACCCGGTGCTCAAGCGCGCGACCCTGCTCGTGGAGGACGGCCAGAACGTCGTCCTCGGCCAGCAGCTGCACGTCGGTGCGATCGACCCGAAGGAAGTTCTTCGAGTCCGCGGCGTGCGCGCCGTGCAGATCCACCTCGTCAGTGGTGTGCAGGGCGTCTACCGCTCGCAGGGTGTGCCGATTCACGACAAGCACATCGAGGTCATCGTTCGCCAGATGCTCCGCAAGGTCACCGTGGTCGACCACGGCGACACCGGGCTGCTGCCGGGTGAGCTCGTCGACCGCCTGAAGTACAACGAGCTCAACCGCTCCGCGCTCACCGAGGGCAAGAAGACCGCATCCGCTCGCCAGGAGGTCATGGGTATCACCAAGGCATCCCTCGCGACCGAGTCGTGGCTGTCGGCCGCGTCGTTCCAGGAGACCACGCGTGTTCTCACGCAGGCCGCCATGGAGGGCAAGTCCGACCCGCTGATGGGCCTGAAGGAGAACGTGATCATCGGAAAGCTGATCCCCGCCGGGACCGGCCTGCCGAAGTACCGCAACGTCTCCGTCGAGGCGACTGAAGAGGCGAAGGCCGAGCGCTACCCGAACCGCATCTTCACGGATGATTCGACGTTCAGCGAAGCGGACCTCTCGTTCGTCGACTTCGACAGCTTCTCGTCGGACGACTACACGCCGGGAACGTACAACTAAGTAGCAACGCGGATGGCCCCTCACCTCGGTGGGGGGCCATCCGTGGTTAACGGCCCCGGCATCCCTCCCCGTCGCGTTTCCTCGCGGCCGCAGCCTCGCGGAGGGAGTTGCGGCGCCGCGCGGCGGGGAAACTGCGTGGCGGAGGGGGGCGGGACTCCCTCCGCGATGCGGTATTCCCGCCGCGAGCTGGTGAGGGCGCCCTGATGAGCCGGCGAAACAGGGTGCCCGGATGCGCGGGCTAGGACAGGATGGACGCCTCTCCGGACGCGGCCCGGCGCACTGCTGCCCCCCTATCGCGGGACTGTTCGGGCCAGCGACACCCGGATAGCGTTGACCTTCCGGGGGAAACGGTTGTCGTTTGATATCCCGTCCAGCAGATTGGGAAGGGCGCGGGAATGTCCTCAGTTGCAGAAATTCTGATCATCCGCGGCCTCATGCCCATCGAGAGCCTCGACGCGATCAGCGGCGATCAGGCGCGGGATGATCTCCAAATCTCAGAGCTGATCAGCCAGGGCGTGCTCACCGACGTTCAGGTGGCGTCGGCCCGGGCGGCCCATGCAGGGCTGCCGTTCGTCGAACTCGTCGACTACCCGATCGATCGCACCGCGGTGGCGATGGTCTCCGCCGCCCTCTGCCGGCGTCACGATATCTTGCCGCTCACGCTCCAGGGCGACTCGATAGTCGTGGCGATGGCCGACCCGGGCGACGTCTTCGCCCTCGATGACATCAGGGCCGCGACGCGCATGCGGGTCTCCGCCGTGGTCGCCGAACGCCAGGACCTGCGCAACGCCATGAACCGGCTGCTGCGGGCCGACGGCGAACTGAGCGACCTCCAGTCGGTGCTGGAGGAGGAGAACAGGCCATCCGCCGAGATGGTGCAGGTGACCAACGAGGCCCTCGAAGACGACGCGCCGATCGTGCGATTCGTCAACCTGCTCATCAGCCAGGCCATCCAGGACCGAGCGTCGGACATCCACATCGAGCCGGGCGAACACGAGGTTCGGGTGCGCTACCGCATCGACGGGGTGCTGCACGAGATGCAGCGCGCGCCGAAGCAGATCCAAAACGGCGTGACCTCCCGCCTCAAGATCATGAGCGACATCGACATCGCCGAGCGACGCAAGCCGCAGGACGGCCGGCTCTCGGTGATCCACGGTGGCCGCAAGGTGGACCTCCGGGTTGCCACCCTCCCCACCGTGTGGGGCGAGAAGGTGGTCATGCGAATCCTCGACAACTCGAGTTCGAGCCTGAACCTCGACGACCTCGGGCTGTTGCAGCACAACTTCGACGTCTACAAGAAGTCCTACACCAAGCCCTACGGAATGATCCTCGTCACCGGTCCGACCGGTTCTGGCAAGTCGACGACGCTCTACACGACGCTCAACACCGTGGCGAAGCCCGAGATCAATGTGATCACCGTCGAGGACCCGGTGGAGTACCGGATGGCCGGCATCAACCAGGTTCAGGTGAACCCGAAGGCCGGCCTCACGTTCGCGAGCGCCCTGCGCTCCATTCTGCGATCGGACCCGGATGTGGTGCTTCTCGGCGAGATCCGAGACCACGAGACCGCGCAGATCGCGATCGAGGCCTCGCTGACCGGCCACCTCGTGCTGTCGACCCTGCACACGAACGACGCCCCGAGCGCCGTCACGCGACTGACCGAGATGGACATCGAACCGTTCCTCGTCGGCTCGGCGCTCGATTCCGTAGTGGCCCAGCGACTCGCCCGCCGACTCTGCGATCGCTGCAAGGAGTCGTACACGCCGGTGGCGACGGAGATCGCGGCCCTCGGGTTCTGGATCGACCCGGACCAGCCGGTCCCGCTGCTCTACCAGCCGATCGGCTGCCAGGTCTGTTCCAACACCGGCTACCGCGGCCGGATCGCCATCCACGAGATCATGGCCGTGAGCGAGGAAATCGAACGCCTCGCGGTGAGACGCGCGTCGAGCGCGGAGATCAAGAAGGTCGCGATGGCCGAGGGAATGCTCACTCTGCGCCAGGACGGCTGGGCCAAGGCGCAGATGGGGCTCACGTCCATCGAAGAGATCCTGCGCGTCGTGGCCTAGTGGCGAGACGACGGTCAACGAAGTGAGTACCGAGGGGGAGAACAGGGTGGACAAGCCTATCTACGAGATTCCGGTGATCGGCCCGGGCGGCGAGCCGATCGTGCCGCCGAAGTCATCGCCGGTCGACTACCCGCCGCCGGGGGCTCACTCGTTCCGCCTCACGGAGCCCCAGTCGGCATCCGCCCCCCCGCAGCAGCCCCCGGCGCACGCTTACGCGCCGCCCGCGCCGGTGACCTACCCGCCGCCCGCTGCCGCGACCTACCCGCCGCCGAGCCAGGCCTTTCCGCCGCCCGCACCCGAGGCTCGCGCCTACACGCCTCCGACGCTTCCGCCCTACATCTCGCCGGCCGACACGCTGGAATCGCTTGCCGAGGAGGTGCTCGCCCAGCTGCCGCCGCCCGAGTACACCGCGCCCCCCGAGGACTATTCGCCGGGGGGCAGCAGCTCGCACGCTCCCCGCGAGAACGCGGATCCCGACCTGGTCTATGCGCTGCAGCAGGTCGTGCTTCTGGGTGCGTCCGACCTCCATCTCACGAGCAACGCCCCGCCCATGATCAGGATCGACGGTGGGCTGCGGCCCATCGAAGACGCGCCCGTCTGGGGCCGCGAGCGAGTCGCCAACGCGATCATGACGCTCCTGACCCCGCAGCAACAGGAGAAGTTCGAGACGGAACTCGAGCTCGACCTCGCGTACACGATCTCGGCCAACGCACGATTCCGGGTCAACGTCTACCAGCAGCGCGGGGCCATCGGCGCCGCCTTCCGCCTCATCCCCACGGTCGTCAAGTCCCTCAAGGAGCTCGGCATCCCCGAGGTCGTCTCGAGGTTCGCGGATCTGGCTCGTGGGCTCGTGCTCGTCACCGGCCCCACGGGTTCTGGCAAGTCGACGACCCTCGCGGCGCTCATCGATCTGGTCAACCGCAACCGGGCCGACCACATCGTCACCGTCGAAGACCCCATCGAGTTCATGCACAAGCACCAGAAGTCGGTGATCAACCAGCGCGAGGTCGGGTCGGACACCCACAGCTTCGCGAACGCCCTCAAGCACGTGCTGCGGCAGGACCCCGACGTGATCCTCATCGGCGAGCTCCGCGACCTCGAGACCATCTCGGTGGCGCTCACCGCCGCGGAGACCGGCCACCTCGTGTTCGCGACCCTGCACACCCAGGACGCGTCGCAGACCATCGACCGCGTGATCGACGTCTTCCCGCCCCACCAGCAGGGGCAGGTGCGGGCTCAGCTTGCCGCGACCCTCAACGGGGTCGTCTGCCAGACGCTCGTCAAGCGCGCATCCGGATCCGGTCGGGCGGTCGCCACGGAGGTGATGATGGCCACGCCGGCCATCGCCAACCTCATCCGCGAGGGCAAGACCTACCAGATCCCGTCGGCCATGCAGGCGGGACGCGAACTCGGAATGCACACGATGGACCAGCACCTTGCCGATCTGGTGAACTCCGGCATCATCACCCATCAGGCGGCGCTGGAGAAGGCCCACGACCGAGACGGCATCAACCGGCTCATCCAGCGCGTCGAGTCACCCACCGAAGCGTCGGGCCGCGCGCTCGCGTCCGGCGGCATCGACTTCGGCGACTCATTCTCAGGGGAGGCTCGCTGATGTCGAACGCACAGGCCTTTGCCTACACCGGCCGCAACACCGCGGGAAAGCTCGTCAAGGGACGGCTGGATGCGCCGAACGAGGCCGCGGTCGCGTCGCGGCTTCGCGGGATGGGGGTGTCGCCGGTCACCATCACGGAGTCGGCGGGGGGCACCGGTCTTCAGCGTGACATCGTGATTCCCGGCTTCACCAAACAGGTCACTTTGAAGGACCTCGCGATCATGTCCCGTCAGATGGCGACCATGATCGGGTCGGGTCTGTCCCTATTGCGCACGCTCACGATCCTCGCCGAGCAGACCGAGAGCAAGCCGCTCACGAAGATCCTGGAGAGGGTGCGAGACGACGTGCAGACGGGCATCTCCACCTCCGACGCGTTCGCCCGGCACAGCGATGCCTTCCCGCCGCTCATGGTCAACATGATCCGCGCGGGCGAGACCGGCGGCTTTCTCGAGGGCGCACTCGGGTCGATTGCGACAAACTTCGAGAAGGAGGTCAAGCTCCGCGGCACCATCAAGTCGGCGATGACCTATCCCGTGATCGTTTTGATCATGGCGATCCTCGCGGTCATCGCGATGCTCGTGTTCATCGTTCCAGTCTTCAAGACGATGTTCGAGAGCCTGGGAGGCAAGCTGCCACTCCCCACGATGATGCTCGTCTACCTGTCGCAATCGATGGTCTACGTCATCCCGATCCTCGCGGTGAGCGGCATCGCCTTCGCCATCTGGTGGCCGCGCAACAAGAACACCGAACGAGTGCGTAAGGTTCTCGACCCGATCAAACTCAAGCTACCGGTGTTCGGACCACTTCTGAAGAAGATCGCGGTGGCACGATTCAGTCGTAACTTCTCGAACATGATCAGCGCCGGCGTTCCCATCCTCCAAGCGCTCAACATCGTGGGGGAGACCTCCGGCAACTGGGTGATCGAGTCGTCACTCAGGGAGGTCGCCGAGTCGGTGCGTCAGGGTCGCTCCATCGCCGCGCCGCTCGCCGAGCAGCCGGTGTTTCCGGCCATGGTCACCCAGATGATCGCGGTGGGCGAGGACGCCGGCTCGCTCGAGATGATGCTCGACAAGATCGCCGACTTCTACGACCAGGAGGTGGAGGCGGCCACCGAGCAGCTCACCGCCATGATCGAGCCCCTCATGGTGGCCTTTCTCGGCGTGGTGGTCGGTGGCATGATCGTGGCGCTCTACCTGCCGATCTTCAACATCGCGACGCTGATCAAGTAGGAGAATTCACGATGTCCTGTCTGAAATGCGCGCCTGCTGCGCGACGCAGGACTCTCCGGGAGGGAAGCCAGGGGTTCACCCTGATTGAGCTTCTTGTTGTCGTCCTGATCATCGGCATTCTCGCTGCCGTTGCCCTGCCGGTGTACATGAGTCTTCAAGGGAACGCCAGAGACAGTGCTGCCAAGTCCGATCTAGCCGGAGCGAAGACCGCGGTCATCGGTTACGAGACGGACAAGCGTGCATTCCCGACCGCAATCGACGGGGCGACGTTGGGGCGTTATGGCTACACCTCGACCACGGTCGATTGGAGCACATCGCTGGCCCCCTCCACGGGTACGTCAT
Source organism: Lacisediminihabitans profunda (assembly GCF_008040105.1). GTDB lineage: Bacteria > Actinomycetota > Actinomycetes > Actinomycetales > Microbacteriaceae > Lacisediminihabitans > Lacisediminihabitans profunda. The sequence continues at coordinate 79,697 of NZ_VRMG01000007.1, read as the reverse complement.
TCTGCCTCGTAGCGACGAGCTCGACCGGCAACAAGTTCTATGCGACCGACGTGCTCGGGGTCGGCGCCGAAAATGTCGCTCCGGCAGGCTGCTAACGGCCGCTTCTACGTGCCTCCAACTGGGGGCGCAAAAAGCGATATATCCCCCTCATCGGGGGTGTGTCTATCGCCAGCACAATCAATACCATCGCTACTGGGGGGATGAGAAGCCGACCTTCTATCCCGAATCAACCATTCCCGATAGAAAAGGACAAATCACATGATTACTCGCATCAATCGTGCCCTCAACGCACGCCTGGCGCTGCGCAAGAACGATGAGGGCTTTACCCTGATCGAGCTTCTCGTCGTCGTCATCATTATCGGCATTCTCGCGGCGATCGCCATCCCGGTGTACCTGGGCATCCAGAACAACGCCAAGGACAGCGCCGTGAAGTCGGACGTCTCGAACGCGAAGACCGCAGTCGTGGCTTCTGCGACGGACAACAACGGCACGATTCCTGCCGCCCTGACGGCCGCCGCCCTGCTGCCCAAGTATGGTTACGTCGCTCCGGCGGCTACCGGCAACTACGCAGCGCCCGGTTCCATCCCCGTCATCACGGTCGGTGCCTCGGGGGCCTTCTGCGTTTCCGCCAAGAGTGTGACCGGGACGCTGGTTGCCGCAAGCGACCTCTCGGGCGTCGTATCCAGTGCGACGGCCGGCTGCACGGCCGCCGGGGTCTTGATCCCGTAATAACCACGTCTTGGGCTTGGGACGGTGCACTTGACCGCCCAAGCCCAATTCAACCCGATCCACCTTGTTGACATACATCCATCCATCTTTCTCCCGAAAGGGGCGGTTTCATGAACACTCGTATTAACCGTGCATTGGACGCACGTCTGAAGGCACTGCGCGAGGGCGAGAGCCAGGGCTTTACCCTGATCGAGCTTCTCGTCGTCGTCATCATCATCGGCATTCTCGCGGCGATCGCCATCCCGGTGTACCTGGGCATCCAGAACAACGCCAAGGACAGCGCCGTGAAGTCGGACGTCTCGAACGCGAAGACCGCAGTCGTGGCTTCTGCGACGGACAACAACGGCACGATTCCTACCGACCTGACGGCCGCCAACCTGCTGCCCAAGTATGGTTACGTCGCTCCGGCGGCTACCGGCAACTACGCAGCGCCCGGTTCCATCCCGGTCCTCACGGTGGGCGCCGCCGGGGCCTTCTGCGTTTCCGCCAAGAGTGTGACCGGGACGCTGGTTGCCGCAAGCGACCTCTCGGGCGTCGTATCCAGTGCGACGGCCGGCTGCACGGCCGCCGGGGTCTTGATCCCGTAATAGTCACCGTCCTGCGACTCGGGCAGCCTCGCAGCTACTCGAGTCGCAGGCCACGGCGACAGGCAAATCTTCGCCACTCGAGCTTGAGCAAGGGGAGCCATGAGAGAGACCCGAAGTCTCCGCGATGTTGACGGTGGTAATGAGCAGGGCGTGGGAATCATCGAGATTGTCGTCGCAATGCTGCTCCTGGCCCTTCTTCTCCTTTCCTTCGCTCCGGTGCTCGTCAACACAATCAAGCTCAGTGCCCGGAATACGACGATCGCCACCGCCACGCAGATTGTCAGCCAGCAGATCGAGTCAGCTCGTGCGGTGAGCACACAGTCGTCGACCGCAACGAAGTGCTCAGATATCGCGGGCTTCATTGCGATTACCCCAGCGCCAGTGGTTGACCCCCGGGGGGTCACCCTGCAGCCGGTCTGGACCGCAATCACGTGCCCGTTGATTTACCCAGGCGTCGTGAAAGTGCGTGTGTCGGTGACCCAGCCGGGCTACCCCGCCGCCACCGCTTCCGCGACAACCCTGATTCTGGTGACGGCGCCATGACGCAGAAGCGGGGTGCCAGTGGAGGCGGGGACGCCGGGTTCACGCTTGTCGAGCTGATCATTTCAATGCTGCTCTCCCTCGTCGTGCTCCTTATCGCCGGCGGAGTGCTCGTGAGCGGGCTGTCGACCCAGCAGACGGTGAAGAGCGTGACGAGCGCCGCAACGGTGGCGCAACAGATCGTCAGGTCGGTACAGTCGGGCGTCCGCAATGCGTCCGCCGTCACCGTGATCAGCAACACGACGACTGGCACGCAACTTCTAATCGCCCGCGTCATTGGAAGCGACCCGGCTTCCACTGCCTCGTCCTGCCAGGCATGGTATTACACCCCCGCAAACGGCGGCGCCGTGTATACGAAGCGAACGACGCCCGCCTCGGTGATCACCCTGCCGAGCGGCGGGCCGCAGGGAGTCTGGACGCTTCTCGGCGTCGGGGTAAGCCCCATCGCCGTCACCGGGAATGTCTTCACTGCCCCTGCCGGCTCGCGCGTAGACCTCACCTTCAATGTTGCGGCCGATTCCCACCCCTACGTCAAGATCACGACCACCACCTACACCCCTCAAACACCGACGGTGAGTTCACCATGTTTCTAGCCGATAGATTCCGCGAGGTAGCGAACGAGGAACGCGGGGCCGCGCTGCTTGCGGCAATAGGGCTGACGGCGGTGGCCGCGATCATCGCCGTGACCGTGACCTCGACCTCCCTCTACGCGGTGGGCTACAGCACCTCCATGCGGTCGGGAGTGCAGGCGCAGGCGGCAGCGGAGGCCGGAGTCGACTTCGCGGCGGCCAGCCTCGGGCTCCCAGCAGCGGTCTGCCAGCCCCAATACTCGAGCACGACTGAACCAGTCTTCAGCGTGGCTGTCTCTTACTCGACCCTCGTAACCTCTCCCGGTGACATCGACACCTCCTGGGTGAGCGGGTGCCCGACCACCACCGCGGTGCAGCGATTGAAGCTCGTCGCCACGGGAACGGCGACTTCACCCGGAGTCGCGGGCAACTCCTCCGGAAACACCCGCCAGGTCGAGGCGATCTACCAGTACACGCTCACCGCACCGCCCTGGCTGACCGCGACCGGGGCGTCGATCTACTCCTTCTCGCAGACCGACTCGACGGTGAACAACCTCACGCTCACTCAGGCGGGAAATATCCTGCCGACGATCCAATACCTGTCGGGAAGCGTCGCCTGCACCTCGGGCTCCACAATCAAGGGAAACGTCATCCTCGGGTCTGGCGGGGCGTCCCTGGCGAGCGGATGCATCATCAACGGTGACCTGTACGCCTCGGGCACGATCAGCCTGCAAAACTCGCGGGTCAACGGCAACGTGAGCGCGTCGACAGGAACGTATCCGTCGGTCTCGCTCAGCAACTCTGCAATCGTCGACGGAAGCGTCTTCGCCGCGGGGCCCGTCAAGATCCAGGGGGCAATCGGAGGGGGCATCGTCGCGGGACCCACCGGAGGCGGCTCAGTGATCTCCAACGGCGCGACCGTTGGCGGCTCCGTGGTCGTCGCCGGAACAGTCTCGAACGGCGGTGCCGTCACCGGCACCATCACCCAGAACCAGACCGGCATGGTGGCTCCGACGGTGCCCTATGTGCCGGGATGGGTGGACTACCCGTACGCGATCACCGACTGGCCGGGATTCACAGAAACGACCATCTCGGGCAGCAGCTGCAGCGGGTCAGGCTTCACGACCGCCATCACCACGCTGCTCGCGTCCCCGACGCCACACGTGCTCAACGCCGTCTCCTGCGCGCTCGACTTCACAGCCCTGAGCTCGGTGCAGAGCATGAAGAGCGATCTCGTCATCATCGGCAATTCGTTCAAGCTCGGTGGCAACGACTTCGAATCGTCCGACCCGGCGGTCGATCACAAGCTGTGGTTCATCATTCCGGACCGCGGCGTCACCAACAACCACGTGCCGGACTGCCCCAGCGGCGGCGCCTTCACGATGACCAACAACGTCGACATCGGCGCCCACGTCGCCGCCCTGATCTACTCGCCCTGCCCGATCACCAACTCGGCCGATGTCTGGCGCGGCCAGATCTATTCGAGTTCCACCAAGACCGCCAATGCCTTCACGCTGGACTATGTCCCGATCGGAATTCCTGGGGTGGACTTCTTCAAGGGGACCAACGCCGGGGAGACGCCCACCCCGCCGATCGCCACCGTGGGATCGCGCATGTTAATTCGGACCCTTGCAGGTTAGCGTGGCAGTTTTCGTCGGCGTCTTCGGCGCACTCATCGGGTCCTTCCTCAACGTGGTGGCGTATCGAGTTCCGCTCAGGCTCTCCATCGTGTCGCCGCCGAGCGCGTGCCCGCACTGCTCCGCGCCCATCCGTGGCTACGACAACATGCCCGTCATCTCGTGGCTGGTGCTGCGCGGCAAGTGCCGCGACTGTCAATCGCCCATTTCGGCGCGTTACCCGCTCGTCGAGGCGGGCACTGCGGTGTTCTTCACCGTCGTCGCGCTCTGGTTCTGGCCGAACGTCGCTGCCAGCGGGTCCGTGGGCACGGCGGCCGCCGTCGCCGCCGGCCTCGCGTTCGCCGCCTTTCTCTACCTCGCGGCAGTGAGCGTGGCGCTCGCCCTCATCGATATCGACACCCACACCCTGCCCAATCGCATCGTGCTGCCGAGCTTCCTGGTCGGCGTCGTCTTGCTGGGTGCCGCGGCCGTTCTGGGGTCCGACGTCGGTGCCCTCATTCGCGCCGCCATCGGGTCGGCGGCCCTCTTCTTGGCCTACGCGGCCATGGCGTTCGCCTACCCGGGCGGAATGGGGCTCGGCGATGTCAAGCTTGCCGGGGTGCTCGGGCTCTTCCTCGGCTACCTCGGCTGGGGCCAGCTGGTCGTCGGCGCGTTCGGCGCATTCATCATCGGGGGTGTGTTCGCACTGGGCCTCGTGATCTTCCGTCGAGCGAATCGCAAGACCGGGATTCCGTTCGGGCCGTGGATGCTCGCCGGAGCTTGGCTCGGCGCGCTCGTAGGTGCGCCGATATCGCTCGGTTATCTGGCATTATTCGGATTGGCGTAGCCCGCAGCAGCGGGCGGGGGAACATGGGGCAAAAATGGCAAGCAGCGTAGTTGGGGTGGACATCGGAAGCACGTCGGTGCGTGCCGTCGAGGTGAGCACGTCGAAGTCGAAGCCGACCCTCGTCCGTTTCCTCGAGATCCCTTTGCCAGAGGGGGCCGTGAGCCGCGGCGAGGTGATCGAACCGCACACCGTCGGCGCCGTCATCAGGCGGATCTGGTCGACCGGCGGGTTCAAGAGTAAGAACGTGGTGCTCGGCATGGGCAACCAGCGCGTGCTCGCGCGTGACCTCACGGTTCCCAAGGCCTCGCTCGCGCACATTCGAGAGGCCCTTCCGTTCCAGGTGCAGGACATGCTCCCCGTGCCCGTTGCCGACGCGCTGCTCGACTTCTACCCCATCTCAGAGTCGATGACCGAGAGCGGTCCCGTCGCGCACGGTCTGCTTATCGCCGCCATCAAAGATGCCGTGCTCGGAAACGTCAGGGCCGTGCAGCAGGCCGGCCTCAACCCGCTGGATGTCGACCTCATTCCCTTCGCGCTGAGCCGTGTACTCATCACGCGCCCGAAGTTGAAGGGCACAATCGTGTTGATCGACGTGGGCGCCAACGCGGCCAGTGTCGTGATCGCCGTCGACGGCGTGCCCCAGTTCGTACGCATCATTCCGGCAGGCGGGAACGACCTGACGCAGGCGCTCAGTGTCAGGCTGGAGATCGATGCTGCCGAGGCCGAAGACCTGAAACGGAGACTCGGCCTCGCTGCCCAGGTCGCGACAGTACAGGAGCGCAGCGCGGTCGAGATCATCTACGAGGTGACCGGCGAACTGCTGGGAAGCCTCAGAAACACGATCAACTACTTCATGAATCTTCGTCCCCAGGAACCGATCAGCACGATCCTGCTCACTGGCGGGGGCGCGCAACTCGTCGGGTTCCCGCAAGCGCTGGCCGAAATGACGAAGCTTCCGGTCGCCGAGGCCGACCCGTTCGCCACGATCGCGGTGGGCCGCGCTGTCAACAAGGACGAATTGCATCAGAGTGGCGCCTCGCTGACCGTCGCGCTCGGACTCGCGCTGGGAGGTATGGCATGAGCGGCACGGCGAAGTCCCAGGCGCTCGAAGTCGGCGGGGAGGCCCGGGCAGACCTGTTGCCGCCGGAACTCCGGCAGCAACGCAAGGCCCTCGCGACGCGTCACCGCCTCTGGGCGGCCACCGCGGTGCTGGTGGTTCTGGTGATCTTGGGCACGGGTCTTGCCGCCCTCCAAGCCTTCCAGGTGAATTTAAGCCTCGCCTCGGAACAACAGACGACGTCGACCCTTCTGGCGCAACAGAGCAAGTACATCAAGGTGCGAGCCGTGCAGGATGAGGTGGGAATGGTGCAGGCGGCCCAGGAGGTGGGTACCTCGACCGAGATCGACTGGCAGGCGTATCTCAACCAGGTGCAGGCGACCCTACCGGCGAACGTGACGCTGACGTCGGTGACGATCGAGGCGGGTACACCGCTGCAGTCCTTCACTCAGTCGGCGGTTCCACTGCAGGGTTCTCGCGTCGCGACGCTGAGTTTCGTCGCCACAAGCGAGACCCTGCCCGAGGTCCCCGCCTGGTTGGACTCGCTCACCACGCTTCCGGGGTACACGGATGCCTCCCCCGGGAACGTCACTCGCGAGGGCGACGCGGGGGCCTACACCGTCAACATCACGATGCACATCAGCGAGGCCGCCTTCACAAAGCGCTTTGCAGCGAAGGGGAAGTGACGTGGACAGGAACAGACTCTGGATCATCGGAACGGTCGCCGTGATGCTCGTCGTCGTGGTGGCGGGCTGGTTTCTCGGAATCCAACCCCAGCTGAACGCCGCGAGCGCCGCGAGTCAAAACCTCACGACAGTGAAGTCGCAGAACGCCGCGAGCGAGCGCCAGCTCGTCGCGCTGAAGAGCGACTTCAAGGGAATGGGCGAACTGACGAAGAAGGTGACTTCCCTGCGAAAGTCGGTTCCGTCGAGCGCGCAACTGTCGACGTTTGTGACCGAAATCGACTCGCTGTCGAGCCAATATGGAGTGGCGGTGAAGACGATTACCGTGTCCGACGCGAAGGCGTACACGCCGCCCGTGACAGTCGTGGCTCCGGCTCCCGGAGCGACGCCGAGCCCGACGCCGTCTCCCTCGGCGAGCGCTGCCCCCGTGGTCGTCGGTCCGGTGGCTCCCGAGGCGCCGGCGCTCGTCACGAACCCGAAGATCACCGCGGCGAATTTCATCGCGATTCCGATCGATGTGGCGATCAGCGGGCCGTATTCGAACGTACTCAACTTCGTCAAAGGCCTGCAGACCGGCCAGCGGCTCTTCCTCGTCACGAACCTGACGACTGCGCCTCCGTCGACCAAAACCGCTCAGGGGGTGGAAGCGACCGTTAAGGGACTCGTCTACGTGCTTCTCGCGCAGGGAACCAGCACGGCGGGCACCAAATAGCACGGGCATTGCTAGGCTGACCTGACCGTTAGGGATGGCCTAGGGGCCCGTAAGGAGCGACACCATGAGCAACGAGACACCGGCGCCCGAGGGCGTTGAAAACCGGCACGTCGCTGCACCGAACGACGAAATCGTCGTTCCGGAAGAGGATGTCGTGGAGGAAGACGCGATCGACCCGCAGCCCGAGCCGCTCGTGGAGCCCGTGCGCGCCACGAGCCACGTGAGCGAGGTGCCCGCGGAGGTTCTCGCCGAGCCCGTCGCCGCGGAGCCCGTCACAGAGGTCTCCCCAGAGCCGACCACGGTCGTCGGGACGCCGCCGGCGCAGACCATCTACGTGACCGCCCCGGTCGAGCCGCGCAAGAAGGGCAACCGCGGCTTCGGCGTGCTCATCGGGCTGCTGTCCACCATCATTTTCGCCGCGCTGTACGCGCTCATCGTCGCGCTCATCGAGACCGCGCGCACCGGTGTGTCGTCGTTCAACTTCCTCGGCGCGATCGAGTTCTACGTGCCCGCGCTGTTTTTCCTGCTCGGGTTCATCATCCTGGCGCTCCTCGCCAACCGCGCCAACTGGTGGGCCTACATCCTGGGCAGCCTCTTCGTGGGGCTCCTCGTCTACTTCGGCACGGTCGGCACCGGCCTGTTGGTGGGCGGAATCGTGCTGGAGACGCCGTCCGGTGCGACCCGCCTCTTCGGCCAGGCACTGACCAACCCGCTCGTGATCGCCGCGGCGCTGCTCGCTCGCGAGGTCACGCTCTGGGCGGGAGCGGGCATCAGCGCCCGCGGACGCCGCGTGAAGGTGCGCAACGTCGAGTCGCGTGCGACCTTCGAGCGCGAGTCGGCCGAGCGACGCGCGGAGTACGACGCAGCGAATGGCACGCGCGACTACGTCTAGACCACTGGCATGGCAGTAGACCGTCGGTACGCGAGCATCGTCGCGATCTTCGCGAGCGTGCTGTTCGCGGCGCTCGCGATCGCCGCGAGCGGCCTGATCAGTCTCTTCGCCGACCGCGAGGTGCTCACCGAGACGGATGCCGGCCCGCTCGTGGCGCCCATCATGTTCGTGGTCGCGACGGCGGCGCTCTTCGCGCAACTCGTCGCGGCCGCCACGAGTCCCCGGCGGCGGGGGATCGGCGTCGCCCGGGCGATGGTGATCGGCGCGGTGGTCTACCTCGCCTTTCTCCTGTCCGGTGCCATCATCTACGCGCTCGGGTCGGGTCGGCCGCTGCGCGGCATCCTGTTCCTTGCCGCGAACGCGATCGGCCCGTTCGCGGCGGCCGTCGGCCTGCTGGCGGCGCTCGTCGCGCTGCTCTATCTCATCCTCATGTCCTACCGGCAGAGCGGCGGGGCCAGCCGAACCCCGCGCTGGCCGTGGGAGGACCGCGACGACCGTGACCGCGAGGAACGCGACTGAGCACGTCCGCCCAGACTGAAAACGCAGGACAATTGTCGCCATTGCCCTCTTTCCGGCCGGTGAGAGCGCGCCACCGGCCGATTCTCCTGCGTTTTCGAGGGTGGCCGGATGGGACTTTTGCCCGGGAAGGGCAGCCCCCGGCAGAAGTGCGTGCGCCCAGCGCGAACTCGCCCACGATCATTTGACCGGGACCGCCCGCCGGGCTAGTATTTACGAGGTGTGCGCTCTGTCGTGCGCTTGAGCCGTGCCCGCCGAAGTTCTGGCGTGTCACCTCGGGCGTTTCGCCTTCGGCACACAGCTGGGTTTGTTCCCGAGGGAACAGCCCCCACGGCATACCACTCAGGATCTCTCAACCGTGAGGTTCGCGTGTGGTGCACAACGATCCGAAACGCACGTCAGCTCGGATCGAATGCTAAAGAACAAACTGTCACCGTGCAGTAAATACAAGGAGTACGTAGTGCCCACCATTCAGCAGTTGGTCCGCAAGGGTCGCAGCCCCAAGGTCGTCAAGACCAAGGCGCCCGCCCTCAAGGGCAACCCCCAGCAGCGCGGCGTTTGCACCCGCGTCTACACGACCACCCCCAAGAAGCCGAACTCGGCTCTTCGCAAGGTCGCTCGTGTCAAGCTGTCAAACGGTACCGAGGTCACCGCGTACATCCCCGGTGAGGGCCACAACCTGCAGGAGCACTCGATGGTGCTCGTTCGCGGCGGTCGTGTGAAGGACCTGCCCGGCGTTCGTTACAAGATCGTGCGCGGCGCGCTCGACACCCAGGCCGTGAAGAATCGTAAGCAGGCTCGCAGCCTCTACGGAGCGAAAAAGGACAAGAAGTAAATGCCTCGTAAAGGACCAGCACCGAAGCGTCCCGTAGTTGCGGACCCGGTCTATGGAGCACCCATCGTCAGCCAGCTCGTCAACAAGATCCTTCTTGATGGCAAGAAGGGCCTCGCCGAGAAGATCGTCTATGACGCGCTCTCCGGAGTGTCCACCAAGAACGGTGCGGATGCCGTAGTCACGCTCAAGAAGGCGCTCGACAACGTGCGCCCGACGATCGAGGTCAAGAGCCGCCGCGTCGGTGGCTCCACCTACCAGGTGCCGGTCGAGGTCAAGCCTCACCGCGCCAACACCCTCGCCCTGCGTTGGCTCACCACCTATGCCAAGGCTCGTCGCGAGAAGACCATGACCGAGCGTCTCACCAACGAGATCCTCGACGCGTCCAACGGCCTCGGTGCCGCGGTGAAGCGTCGCGAGGACACTCACAAGATGGCTGACGCCAACAAGGCCTTCGCGCACTACCGCTGGTAGACCACTTCCACCGGGTTGGCCCGGTCGGGATCTGATCCCGTCCGGTCCGGCCGGTGACCACTGCCTCTTTTCACCACTTTCGTAAGGACATTCCGTGGCACAAGACGTGCTCACCGACCTGAACAAGGTCCGCAATATCGGCATCATGGCTCACATCGATGCCGGCAAGACCACCACCACCGAGCGCATCCTGTACTACACCGGAATCACCCACAAGATCGGTGAGGTGCACGATGGTGCAGCCACGATGGACTGGATGGCTCAGGAGCAGGAACGTGGCATCACGATCACCTCGGCGGCCACCACGTGTTTCTGGAACAAGCACCAGATCAACATCATCGACACCCCGGGCCACGTCGACTTCACCGTCGAGGTAGAGCGCTCGCTGCGCGTGCTCGATGGCGCCGTCGCCGTCTTCGACGGCAAGGAGGGCGTCGAGCCCCAGTCGGAGACCGTCTGGCGCCAGGCCGACAAGTACGACGTTCCGCGCATCTGTTTCGTCAACAAGATGGACAAGCTCGGCGCCGACTTCTACTACACGGTCGACACGATCATCAAGCGCCTCGGCGCGAAGCCCCTCGTGATTCAGCTCCCGATCGGGTTTGAGAACACCTTCGAGGGTGTCGTCGACCTCGTCGAGATGCGCGCGCTCACCTGGCGCGGTGACTCGAAGGGTGACGTCGAGCTCGGCGCCAAGTACGACATCGAAGAGATCCCGGCCGACCTGGTCGAGAAGGCCAACGAGTACCGTGCGGCCCTCCTCGAGGTTGTTGCCGAGACCGATGACGCGCTCCTCGAGCGCTTCATGGAGGGTGACACCGACTTCTCGGTCGCTGAGATCAAGGCCGCGATCCGCAAGCTCACCATCTCGAGCCAGATCTACCCGGTGCTCTGTGGTTCCGCGTTCAAGAACCGCGGCGTGCAGCCGATGCTCGATGCGGTCGTCGACTACCTGCCGACCCCGCTCGACGTGCCGGCCATCGAGGCCCACGACCCGCGCGATGAGGAGAAGGTCATCCTGCGTCACCCGGATGCGACCGAGCCGTTCGCTGCTCTCGCGTTCAAGGTCGCGGTGCACCCGTTCTTCGGTCGTCTCACCTACATCCGCGTCTACTCGGGTCACGTCGACTCCGGTGCCCAGCTCGTCAATGCCACCAAGGGCAAGAAAGAGCGCATCGGCAAGATCTTCCAGATGCACGCGAACAAGGAGAACCCGGTCGACTCCGTCACCGCCGGTCACATCTACGCGGTCATCGGCCTCAAGGACACGACCACGGGTGACACGCTCACCGACCCGAACAACCAGGTTGTTCTCGAGTCGATGACGTTCCCGGAGCCCGTGATCGAGGTCGCGATCGAGCCGAAGACGAAGGCCGACCAGGAGAAGCTGGGTCTCGCGATCCAGAAGCTCGCTGAAGAGGACCCGACCTTCCGCACCGAGCAGAACATCGACACCGGCCAGACCGTGATCAAGGGAATGGGCGAGCTCCACCTCGACATCCTGGTCGACCGGATGAAGCGCGAGTTCGGCGTTGAAGCCAACGTCGGCAAGCCGCAGGTTGCCTACCGCGAGACGATTCGTCGCGTCGTGGAGAAGCACGACTTCACCCACAAGAAGCAGACCGGTGGTTCTGGCCAGTTCGCCAAGATCCAGATCTCGCTTGAGCCGATGGAGGTGACCGCGGAGAAGAGCTACGAGTTCCTCAACAAGGTCACCGGTGGACGTATCCCTCGCGAATACATCCCCTCGGTCGACCACGGAATCCAGGACGCGCTGCAGGTCGGCGTGCTCGCTGGTTATCCCATGGTCGGTGTGCGGGCTATCCTTCTCGACGGAGCGTCGCACGATGTCGACTCCTCCGAGATGGCGTTCAAGATTGCCGGTTCGATGGCGTTCAAGGAAGCGGCCCGCAAGGCCGACCCTGTTCTCCTCGAGCCGCTGATGGCCGTTGAAGTGCGTACCCCTGAGGAATACATGGGCGACGTCATCGGCGACCTCAACTCCCGTCGCGGGCAGATCCAGTCCATGGAAGACGCGACAGGCGTGAAGGTTGTTCGGGCCAATGTCCCGCTGTCGGAAATGTTCGGCTACGTGGGCGACCTGAGGTCGAAGACCTCTGGCCGCGCGGTGTATTCGATGTCATTCGACAGCTACTCAGAGGTGCCGCGCGCGGTGGCCGAAGAGATCATCCAGAAGAACAAGGGCGAGTAGCACTTACTCGCCCGAGTAACATAAAAACATCCCAACCCCGTAGCGCGAGCGGTCGAAAACCGTCGATCGTGAGCGTCTACACCTAAGTCCTGAGGAGGACCCATTGGCGAAGGCAAAGTTCGAGCGGACTAAGCCACACGTCAACGTCGGTACCATCGGTCACGTCGACCACGGTAAGACCACGTTGACGGCTGCAATTACCAAGGTGCTGCACGACAAGTACCCGACGTTGAACGCTTCTTACGCGTTCGACCAGATCGACAACTCCCCCGAGGAGAAGCAGCGTGGAATCACGATCAACATCTCCCACGTTGAGTACCAGACCGAGAAGCGCCACTACGCCCACGTAGACGCCCCCGGTCACGCTGACTACATCAAGAACATGATCACGGGTGCCGCGCAGATGGACGGCGCGATCCTGGTCGTGGCGGCCACCGACGGCCCCATGCCCCAGACGCGTGAGCACGTGCTGCTCGCTCGCCAGGTCGGCGTGCCGTACATCGTCGTCGCACTGAACAAGTCCGACGTCGTTGACGACGAGGAGATCCTCGAGCTCGTCGAGATCGAGGTTCGCGAGTTGCTCTCGAGCCAGGAGTTCGACGGCGACAACGCACCGGTCGTGCGCGTCTCCGCGCTCAAGGCCCTCGAGGGTGACCCCGTGTGGGCGGCGACCGTTGCCGACCTCATGGACAAGGTCGACGAGTTCGTTCCGGAGCCCATCCGCGAGACCGAGAAGCCCTTCCTCATGCCCGTCGAGGACGTCTTCACGATCACCGGTCGTGGAACCGTCATCACCGGCCGCGTCGAGCGTGGAATCCTCCACCCGAACGACGAGGTCGAGATCGTCGGTATCAAGGAGAAGTCCTCCAAGACCACCGTCACGGCCATCGAGATGTTCCGCAAGACCCTCGAAGATGCCCGCGCCGGAGAGAACGTCGGACTCCTGCTCCGCGGCACCAAGCGCGAGGATGTCGAGCGCGGCCAGGTTGTCGTCAAGCCTGGTTCGGTCACGCCGCACACCGAGTTCGAGGCGAACGCCTACATCCTGTCCAAGGATGAGGGTGGACGTCACAACCCGTTCTACGCGAACTACCGCCCGCAGTTCTACTTCCGCACCACGGACGTCACCGGCGTCATCTCGCTGCCCGAGGGCACTGAGATGGTCATGCCTGGTGACACCACCGAGATGACGGTCAACCTCATCCAGCCGATCGCCATGGAGGAGGGCCTCCGCTTCGCTATTCGCGAGGGTGGCCGCACCGTCGGCGCCGGCACGGTTGTGAAGATCCTCAAGTAGCACCTGTTCCACACGAAAGGCCGCACCCTCGGGTGCGGCCTTTTGTCGTTGGGGTGTCCTCGCGCGCGTGGCCGTTTGTCGTTGGGGCGTTCGCGCGCAGGTGCCCGCTTGTCGTTGGAGCGTTCGCGCGTGCGTGCCCGTTTGTCGCGCTTGTTCCTCGTCGAACTGGCACAACGGCAACGAGCGGACACAGTCACGCGAACTCCGCCGCCGCATCCACCTGCCGGCAGGGCGCCCTTCTCCTCTCGCCCCCACGTGGGGGTTAACCGGCCTTCCGCGCGAATCCCTGATCGGGCCCGCCGGATCGGTGCGAGCACCGCAGGCTCGAGCCATGACCGAATCGGCGCGTTCCCTCGTCTTCGCCCACGACCTGCTCGACCCCACCGACACCCGGCAGCGGCACGCCAACGCCGTGACGCACGACCGTGAGGTTCGGGTGGCCAGGGGCGCCTACATCGGCCGGGAACTGTGGGATGGCCTGGATGCCACGGCCCGCTACCTGCTTCGAGTGCGCGCCGTCGCCGAGACCCGGCGGAATCGACCGGTGATCTCGCACTGGTCGGCGGCCGCCGTGCACCGGCTTCCGATCGTCGGCGCCTGGCCGACCGAGGTCCACATCACGCAATCCGCTACGCAGGCCGCCAGGAGTCGCAACGGGGTCGTGCGGCACTCGCTCCGCGTGGACGACGACGACCTGGTGGAGATCGAGGGAATGCTCGTCACCTCGATTGCCAGGACGGTGGTGGACCTGGCGGCATCGGCCCCAGCGCCGGCGGCCGTGACGATGGCGGACTTCGCCCTGCACCGCGACCGATTCGGTCGAGGTCCGCTGGTGACCAGGGACCAACTCGTCGGAGTCTGGGAGTCGAAACTGCCGTTCCGCGGCCATGCCCGCTCGCGCGACATCATCGACTTCGGGGAGACGGCCGCGCAGACGCCGCTCGAGTCGGTGAGTCGGGTGAACATGCGCAGGATCGGATGCCCGCGACCACTCCTCCAGAGCGCATTCCACGACGCGGACGGCTTCATCGCCGAGACCGACTTCGACTGGCCGGAGTTCCGCCTCGTCGGCGAGGCCGACGGCGACCGCAAGTACCTCGACGAGGCCTTCCGAAGCGGCCGGTCGGTGGAGCAGGTGCTTCTCGACGAGAAGGTGCGCGAGGACCGGGTGCGGGCCCTCGGTCGGGGATTCGCCCGCTGGCGTTGGTCGACCGCGATCGACCCCCTCGCGCTGCGGCGCAGGCTCGTCTCCGCCGGCCTTCCGATGGGGATTCGGTGGCGCTGAGGCCGAGTTTGTGCCCCCTCGACATCAGTCAGCCCTTTCGACTGGGCACAATCACGACAAACGGGCACGGGAAGCCGGGCGGCGGGCGCTCCGGAGTCGTCGAGTGTGGAGTGAAACGCGGCGTCTCATCATCCGCTAGCGTGTGGGGAATGACAGTGCCCCGACTCGCCCCCGTTCATCACTACGCGGTCGGGTTGCTGATCCTCACCGCGTCCACCGGCACGATCGACGCCGTGAGCTACCTCGCACTCGATCACGTGTTCACCGGCAACATGACCGGCAACGTGTTGTTCCTGGGGTTCGCGCTCGTCGGCGTGCCGGGCATCCCCCTGTTCAACAACGCGATAGCGCTGCTGGGATTCATGCTCGGATCCGCCATCGGCGGTCGCGCGATCGGCCAGAGCCCGGAGAAGGGGCTGCCGGTGTCGAGCATGTGGGTGCTCGGCGGAGGAGTGGTGCTCATCATCGGGCTCGCCGTGTTCTGGCTCGTGGTGGGCACACTGCCCCAGGCCGCGCTCCTCACCGTGACGACACTCCTCGCCGCCGTCATGGGCGCGCAGGTGGCCGCGGTGAAGCCGGTCGGCAACAGCGACATCACGACGATCGTGGTCACCAACACCGTCGCGAACCTCGCGAGGGAGAGCAGGCTCGGCGGGGGAAAGGGAAAGCACTGGCTCCCGCGGCTCGGCGCCATCCTCGCGATGGGAGTCGGCGCCGCAATCGGCGCAGGCGTGGTGCGCTGGTTCGGCGGCCCGGAGGCTCTCCTCGCCGCGGCCATCATCTTCACCGCCGGCGTGTTCACCCTGGTGGCGGCGAGTCGCCGCTGACCGGCCGGAACGCCGCGCGGCGTGACGCCGATCGGCTACCGGCGCCGCGACACGCCCAACGTGACACGCCCGGGTTGCAGCAATGCCCCGCAGTGTGGCAAACTCTTCTAGTTCAACATTTCCGGCTTCTGCGCTGGGATCACTGCCAGGTTGTGCATAGGTGTGAGGCACCCGCTTGAGAAAGCGACCGCCACCGCCTAGGCCGCGGGTAGCAGAACACGACTTAATCGAAACCCACGATGCAAGCGGTGACGCGTGTGTCCGGACGGGGCAACACGCCCGACCGCGGGGGTCGGTAAAACCCAAGCAGTAATTGACACAACAACAGTGGTGCGACAGCGGCTGTGCAGCTCCAAGGCACGAACCTGAGCAAACCGAGCATCCAATAGCAGCGTTCATTCGCGGCCACGATGCATTAGAGAGAGATGAGTCACACATGGCGGGACAGAAGATCCGCATCCGACTTAAGTCGTATGACCACGAGGTCATCGACAGCTCGGCGCGCAAGATCGTCGACACGGTGACCCGTGCCGGCGCGACCGTCGTCGGCCCGGTGCCGCTTCCGACTGAGAAGAACGTGATCGTCGTGATCCGTTCACCTCACAAGTACAAGGACAGCCGCGAGCACTTCGAGAAGCGCACCCACAAGCGCCTGATCGACATCATTGACCCGACGCCGAAGGCCGTCGACTCGCTCATGCGACTCGACCTCCCCGCAGACGTCAACATCGAGATCAAGCTCTAGGACACCCCATGGCAACCACTAAGACAAGCAAGGGACTGCTGGGCAAGAAGCTCGGCATGACCCAGGTCTGGGATGCGAACAACAAGCTCATCCCCGTAACCGTCGTTGAGATCACCCCCAACGTCGTCACCCAGCTGCGCACCCCGGACATCGACGGCTACAGCGCCGTGCAGATCGCCTACGGCCAGATCGACCCCCGCAAGGTGAACAAGCCGACCACGGGTCACTTCGACAAGGCGGGCGTCACGCCTCGCCGCCACCTCACCGAGGTTCGCACCGCGGATGCCGCCGAGTACGCACTCGGCCAGGAAATCGCGGTCGACATCTTCGAGGCCGGCCAGAAGGTCGACGTCGTCGGTACCTCCAAGGGCAAGGGCTTCGCCGGAGTCATGAAGCGCCACAACTTCAAGGGCGTCTCGTCCAGCCACGGTTCGCACCGCAACCACCGCAAGCCCGGCTCGATCGGTGCATCCTCCACGCCCTCGCGCGTGTTCAAGGGAATGCGCATGGCCGGCCGCATGGGTGGTGACCGCGTCACCGCGATGAACCTCACCGTTCACTCGGTAGACCTCGAAAAGAACCTGATCCTCGTCAAGGGCGCCGTTCCCGGTGCTCGCGGCCGGATCGTATTCGTTCGCAACGCAGTGAAGGGGGCGTAACGCATGGCAACCGAAGCTGGCGCCACTAACAACACGCTCGACGTTCTCGACGCCAAGGGCAAGAAGGTCGGCACCGTCGAACTGCCCGCCGAGACCTTCGACGTTCAGACCAACATCCCGCTGATCCACCAGGTGGTCGTTGCGCAGCGCGCAGCGGCTCGCCAGGGAACACACAACACGCTCCGCCGTGGTGAAGTTTCCGGTGCCGGTCGCAAGCCGTTCAAGCAGAAGGGAACCGGTCGCGCTCGTCAGGGCTCGATCCGCGCCCCCCAGATGACCGGCGGTGGAATCGTCCACGGACCCCACCCCCGCGACTATGCCCAGCGCACCCCCAAGAAGATGATTGCCGCCGCCCTTCGCGGTGCACTCTCCGACCGGGCTCGCGGTGGACGCATTCACGTCATCGACTCGCTCTCCGTGGGAGACGTTCCGTCGACCAAGACGATCGTGGCCCTGCTCGAGTCGATCTCGACCAGCAAGCACGTGCTCATCGTCCTGGAGCGCGACGACGTCGTGAGCCACAAGAGCGTTCGCAACATCCCGTCCGTGCACGTGCTTCCGTACGACCAGCTCAACGCCTACGACGTGCTCGTGAGCGATGACATCGTCTTCACCAAGGGTTCCTTCGACGCTTTCGTCGCCGGCCCCACGAAGACCGCGGTCGTCGACACCGACGAAGCGAACGAGCCCGTGAGCAAGAAGCGCGTGAGCCCGGAGCGAGCCGCTGCCAAGAAGGAGAAGGCCTCAGCATGACGACCTCGACTTATAAGGACCCGCGCGACGTAATCCTGTCGCCCGTCGTCTCTGAGAAGAGCTACAGCCTGATCGACCAGGGCAAGTACACCTTCCTGGTCGACCCTCGCTCGAACAAGACCGAGATCAAGCTGGCGATCGAGAAGATCTTCAGCGTCGAGGTCGCGTCGATCAACACCCTGAACAAAAAGGGCAAGACCCGCCGCACCAAGTTCGGTCTCGGAAAGCGCAAAGACACCAAGCGCGCGATCGTGACCCTCAAGTCCGGTTCCATCGACATCTTCACCGCTGTCGGCTAGGGATCAGGGAGATAACTCATGGCTATTCGTAAGTACAAGCCCACGACTCCAGGTCGTCGCGGTTCGTCGGTTGCTGACTTCGCCGAGATCACGCGTTCGACCCCGGAGAAGTCGCTTCTTCGTCCGCTGCCCAAGACCGGTGGCCGCAACAACGCAGGTCGCATCACGACCCGTCACATCGGTGGTGGCCACAAGCGCCAGTACCGTGTCATCGACTTCCGTCGCAATGACAAGGACGGCGTCAACGCCCGCGTTGCCGAGATCGAGTACGACCCCAACCGCACGGCTCGCATCGCGTTGCTCCACTTCGTCGATGGCTCGAAGCGCTACATCATCGCTCCGAACAAGCTGAGCCAGGGCGACATCATCGAGTCGGGCGCCGGCGCAGACATCAAGCCGGGTAACAACCTGCCGCTGCGCAACATCCCGGTCGGTACCGTCATTCACGCGATCGAGCTCAAGCCAGGCGGCGGAGCCAAGCTCGCCCGCTCGGCCGGCTCGAGCGTTCGCCTCGTCGCCAAGGATGGCCCGTACGCGCAGCTTCGTCTGCCGTCCGGCGAAATCCGCAACGTCGACGCGCGCTGCCGCGCCACGATCGGCGAGGTCGGCAACGCCGAGCAGTCGAACATCAACTGGGGCAAGGCCGGCCGCATGCGCTGGAAGGGCGTTCGCCCGACAGTGCGTGGTGTCGCCATGAACCCGGTCGACCACCCTCACGGTGGTGGAGAGGGCAAGACCTCGGGTGGACGCCACCCGGTCAGCCCGTGGGGCCAGAAAGAGGGCCGCACCCGCCACATCAACAAAGAGAGCGACAAGCTCATCGTTCGCCGCCGCAATGTCGGCAAGAAGCGCAAGTAGGAGTTGTAGAGGATGCCACGCAGTCTCAAAAAGGGCCCCTTCGTTGACGACCACCTGTTTCGCAAGGTGGCCAAGGCGAACGAAGCCAACAGCAAGAGCGTTATCAAGACCTGGTCGCGTCGCTCGATGATCATCCCGTCGTTCCTGGGACACACCATCGCAGTGCACGACGGCCGCAAGCACATCCCGGTGTTCATCACCGAGACGATGGTTGGGCACAAGCTCGGTGAGTTTGCTCCCACCCGCACCTTCCGTGGACACGAGAAGGACGACAAGAAGGGTCGTCGCCGCTAACGCGGGGACGGAAAGGTACAGAGAAATGGTTGAATCCATCGCTCGCGTGAAGCACATTCGCGTCACCCCCACGAAGGCTCGTCGCGTCGTCAACATGATCCGTGGCAAGCAGGCTCAGGAGGCTCTCGCCATCCTGAAGTTCGCGCCGCAGGGTGCATCGACGCCCGTCTACAAGCTCGTCGAGTCGGCAATTGCCAACGCGCGGGTCAAGGCGGACGCCAGCAACAGCTACCTGGGCGTTGAGGACCTGTTCGTCTCGTCGGCCTACGTCGATGAGGGAACCACCCTCAAGCGCTTCCAGCCCCGTGCACAGGGACGCGCCTTCCAGATCCTGAAGCGCACCAGCCACATCACGATCGTCCTGGCCACGCCGGACGAGACCGCGGATGCTGCAGTCGTTTCGAAGAAGTCAGGAAAGAAGTAATGGGCCAGAAAGTAAATCCCTACGGCTTCCGTCTGGGAATCACCACCGACCACGTGTCGCGCTGGTTCTCTGACAGCACGAAGGTCGGACAGCGCTACAGCGACTATGTGGCCGAGGACATCAAGATCCGCAACCTGCTCAAGACGAGCCTCGACCGCGCCGGAGTGGCACGCATCGAGATCGAGCGCACGCGTGACCGCGTTCGCGTCGACATCCACACCGCGCGCCCCGGAATCGTCATCGGTCGTCGTGGCGCGGAGGCCGAGCGGATTCGCACCGACCTCGAGAAGCTGTCGGGCAAGCAGATCCAGCTCAACATCCTCGAGGTCAAGAACCCCGAGGCCGAGGCCCAGCTCGTGGCACAGGGAATCGCGGAGCAGCTCAGCGCTCGCGTCGCGTTCCGTCGTGCGATGCGCAAGGGACTGCAGGGTGCCCAGCGCACCCCGACCGTCAAGGGTGTTCGTATTCAGGTCTCCGGCCGCCTCGGCGGCGCCGAGATGAGCCGTTCGGAGTTCTACCGCGAGGGCCGCGTGCCGCTGCACACCCTCCGCGCGAACATCGACTACGGCTTCTACGAGGCGAAGACCACCTTCGGTCGCATCGGCGTGAAGGTCTGGATCTACAAGGGCGACATCACGAACAAGGAACTTGCTCGTGAGCAGGCCAACGCGAAGTCGACACGTCCCGAGCGTCGTGACGACCGTCGCGACGGCGGCCGTGACAGCGGACCTCGTCGTGGAGCTGCCCCGGCAGCCGCGGCCGCTCCGAAGGCAGACGCTGCTCCGGCAGCAGTAGCAGTGGAGGCCTAGAGCCATGTTGATTCCCCGCAGAGTTAAGCACCGCAAGCAGCACCACCCCGGCCGTAGCGGCCAGGCGACCGGTGGCACCACGGTCACGTTCGGTGAGTACGGCATCCAGGCGATTACCCCCGCCTATGTGACGAACCGCCAGATCGAGGCCGCGCGTATTGCGATGACCAGGCACATCAAGCGTGGTGGAAAGGTGTGGATCAACATCTACCCCGACCGCCCGCTCACCAAGAAGCCGGCCGAAACCCGCATGGGTTCCGGTAAGGGTTCACCCGAGTGGTGGATCGCCAATGTCAAGCCGGGTCGCGTGCTCTTCGAGCTCGCCGGCGTGAGCGACGTCGTCGCTCGCGAGGCGCTCACCCGCGCCATCCACAAACTGCCGCTGAAGGCACGCATCATCAAGCGCGAGGAGGGTGACGCATAATGACGATCGGTTCCAAGGAGCTCGCCCCCGTCGAGCTCGACACTTTTGAAGACGAGAGACTCGTCGACGAACTCAAGAAGGCCAAGGAAGAGCTGTTCAACCTGCGCTTCCAGTCGGCCACCGGCCAGCTGGAGAGCCACGGTCGCCTGCGCGCTGTCAAGCGCGACATCGCTCGCATCTACACGGTCATCCGTGAGCGCGAGCTGGGCATTCGTGCGACTCCTGCTCCGGTTGCCGTCGCTCCCAAGGCTGCGGCGAAGAAGACCAAGAAGACTGAGGATGTCGCGGAAGCGCCGGCCGAGTCTGCTGAGGAGAAGAAGTAATGGCTACTGAGACCAAGAGCACCGAGGCCGCGCAGGCGACCGAGGCCGAGAACGCTCGCGGATACCGCAAGACCCGTCGTGGCTATGTCACGAGCGACAAGATGGACAAGACCATCGTCGTCGAGGTCGAGGACCGCGTAAAGCACCCGTTGTACGGCAAGGTCATCCGCCGTACCTCCAAGGTCAAGGCGCACGACGAGGCCAACTCGGCCGGCGTCGGCGACCTCGTCGTCATCAGCGAAACCCGTCCGCTCAGCGCCACGAAGCGCTGGCGTCTGGTCGAGATCCTCGAGAAGGCCAAGTAAGCGCCCGCGCTTACTTCGTATAAGGACACGTAAATGCTTCAGCAGGAATCCAGGCTCAAGGTCGCCGACAACACCGGCGCCAAGGTGCTGCTTACGATTCGCGTACTCGGTGGCTCAGGCCGCCGCTACGCCGGACTCGGTGACGTCATCGTCGCCACGGTCAAGGACGCGATCCCGGGCGGCAACGTCAAGAAGGGTGACGTCGTCAAGGCAGTCATCGTTCGTACCAAGAAGGAGACCCGTCGTCAGGACGGGTCGTACATCAAGTTCGACGAGAACGCAGCGGTCATCCTGAAGGCCGACGGAGACCCCCGCGGTACCCGTATCTTCGGACCGGTCGGTCGCGAACTCCGCGACAAGAAGTTCATGAAGATCATCTCGCTGGCACCGGAGGTCATTTAATCATGGCGAACATCAAAAAGGGCGATCTCGTCCAGCTCATCAGCGGCCGCAGCCAGGCTCGCGGAGGCGACCGTGGCAAGCAGGGCCGTGTGCTCGAGGTGCAGGTCGAGAAGAACCGCGTCGTGGTCGAGGGCATCAACTTCGTCACGAAGCACGTTCGCGTCGGACAGACCCAGCGCGGAACCAAGACCGGCGGCATCGAGACGCACGAGGCCCCCGTGCACGTGTCGAACGTGCAGCTGGTCAATCCAGACACCAAGCAGCCGGCTCGCGTCGGCTTCATGGTCGCGACGGATGACAAGGGCAAGACCACGCGCACGCGCTACTTCAAGGACTCGCGTCGCGTGCCCGTGAAGAAGGCCGCGGCCAAGAAGGCAGACCAGGCCCCGAGCGACGCCGTCACCGACGAGGACGCTCCCCAGGTCAAGGCTGCCCCCAAGGCGAAGGCCGAGCCGAAAGCCAAAGCAACGAAGGACGCCGAGTAATGACTGACACTGCAACCGCAGCGCCGGCTGGCAAAATCCAGCCGCGCCTCAAGCAGAAGTACAAGACTGAGATCACCGCTCAGCTCACCAAGGACTTCGGCTTCACGAACGTGCACCAGGTGCCCGGACTCGTGAAGATCGTCGTGAACACCGGCGTCGGCGAGGCAGCTCGCGACGGCAAGATCATCGATGGGGCCGTCAAGGACCTCACCGCGATCACCGGCCAGAAGCCGCAGGTCACCGCGGCTCGCAAGTCCATCGCTCAGTTCAAACTGCGCGAGGGCCAGCCGATCGGCGCCCACGTCACCCTTCGCGGTGACCGGGCCTGGGAGTTCCTCGACCGCCTGCTGTCGCTCGCCCTGCCCCGCATCCGCGACTTCCGCGGCCTCAGCGACAAGCAGTTCGACGGCAACGGCAACTACACGTTCGGCCTCACGGAGCAGTCGATGTTCCACGAGATCGACCAGGACCGCATCGACCGCGTCCGTGGCTTTGACATCACCGTCGTGACCACGGCGAAGAACGACGACGAGGGTCGCGCGCTGCTCAAGGCGCTCGGCTTCCCGTTCCGTAACGCAGAGAACACCCCGAAGTAATCCAGCTCCACCGATCACACAGGTCGGCAGTTTCCGAAAAAGCTGTCGAAACCGGGTGAGGAAGGCACCACCATCATGACAATGACAGATCCGGTCGCAGACCTGCTGACCAGACTGCGCAACGCGAACTCGGCCTACCACGAAACCGTGTCAATGCCGAGCAGCAAGCTCAAGTCCCACATCGCCGAGATCCTCAAGTCCGAGGGTTACATCGGTGGCTGGAAGATTGAGGATGCCCGCGTCGGCAAGACCCTGACCATCGACCTCAAGTACGGCCCGAACCGCGAGCGCTCCATCGCTGGAATCAAGCGCGTTTCGAAGCCCGGACTTCGCGTCTACGCAAAGTCGACCGAGATCCCGCGTGTTCTCGGCGGACTCGGCGTCGCGATCCTGTCAACCTCCTCTGGCCTCCTCACGGATCGCCAGGCGTCGAAGAAGGGCGTGGGTGGGGAAGTCCTCGCCTACGTGTGGTAGCCAACTCATGTCACGTATTGGACGTCTTCCCATCGACATCCCCGCCGGGGTCGATGTAACGCTGGACGGCTCCGCCGTCACCGTCAAGGGACCGAAGGGCGAGCTCAACCTCACCGTCGCGAACCCTATCGAGGTGTCGATCGAGGACGGCCAGCTTCTGGTCACTCGTCCGGACGACGAGCGCGAGTCGCGTTCGCTGCACGGCCTCACCCGCACCCTCATCGCCAACCAGATCATCGGCGTGACGACGGGGTACTCGAAGGCCCTCGAGATCGTCGGAACTGGTTTCCGCGTGCAGGCCAAGGGCGAGTCGCTCGAGTTCGCACTCGGCTACTCGCACTCGATCACCGTCGACCCCCCGGCCGGCATCTCCTTTGCCGTCGAAGGCAACACCAAGCTGACGGTGCACGGCATCGACAAGCAGGCCGTCGGAGAGGTCGCCGCCAACATTCGTAAGTTGCGCAAGCCGGAGCCCTACAAGGGCAAGGGCGTTCGCTACGCAGGCGAGGTAGTCCGCCGCAAGGCCGGAAAGAGTGGTAAATAATCATGGCTCTCGGAACTAGAGGCAAGAGCAAGTCGGCCGCAAAGGGCCGCAGGCACGCACGTCTTCGCAAGAAGATCGTCGGCACCGAGCTTCGACCGCGTCTCGTGGTCACGCGTTCGGCCCGCCACGTCTTCGTGCAGGTCGTCGACGACAGCAAGGGTTTCACCCTGGCGTCGGCGTCGACCCTCGAGGCCGACCTTCGCACCTTCGATGGTGACAAGACGGCCAAGGCGCGCAAGGTCGGCGAACTCGTCGCCGAGCGCGCGAAGAAGGCCGGCATCGCGGCCGTTGTATTCGACCGTGGTGGCAGCAAGTACGCGGGACGCGTCGCTGCCATCGCCGAGGGAGCTCGAGAGGGTGGACTGGACCTGTGAGCGACACCACAAACACAAGCAAGGAGGCCGTCGTGGCTACTGAAGCCGAACCGACCGTCGCGGTCGTCGAGACTGCAGCCGCAACCGAGCCTGCCGCCAACGAGCCCCGCGAGGCTCGTCGTGGCGGTCGCGAGCGCAACCCCAACCAGCAGCGCGGGAGCCGTGACTCTGAGAAGAGCCAGTTCCTCGAGCGCGTCGTCACGATCAACCGCGTGTCGAAGGTCGTCAAGGGTGGTCGTCGCTTCAGCTTCACCGCTCTCGTCGTCGTCGGCGACGGCAACGGTCTGGTCGGCGTAGGTTACGGCAAGGCCCGCGAGGTGCCCACCGCGATCTCCAAGGGCGTCGAGGAGGCGAAGAAGAACTTCTTCCGCGTTCCCCGCGTCGGCGTCACCATCCCGCACCCCGTCCAGGGCGAGGCCGCCGCAGGCGTTGTCCTGCTGCGTCCGGCATCCGCCGGTACCGGTGTTATCGCCGGTGGCCCGGTTCGCGCCGTGCTCGAGTGCGCCGGAATCCACGACGTGCTGAGCAAGTCGCTCGGCTCGTCGAACACGATCAACATCGTGCACGCAACGGTCGCTGCGCTCAAGCAGCTCGAGGAGCCGAGTGCGGTCGCCGCACGTCGTGGCCTCTCGCTCGAGGATGTCGCCCCGCCGCGCCTCCTGCGTGCCCAGGCTGACGCAAAGGCAGGTGTCTGATGGCTGCTCGCCTGAAGGTGACCCAGATCAAGTCCAAAATTAGTGAGAAGCAGAACCAGCGCGACACGCTGCGGAGCCTTGGGCTTCACCGCATCGGCGACGTCGTGGTTCGCGAGGACAACTCGCAGAACCGCGGTTACGTTCGTACCGTCGCTCACCTGGTCAAGGTCGAGGAGATTGACTAATGGCTGACGAGAAGAAGCCAGCAACCGAGAAGGCAACGGCCGCCAAGGCCGCCGCCCCGAAGGCCGCTGCCGCAAAGTCGGACGCGCCGAAGACCGCAGCGAAGGCCCCGGCCAAGGCAGCGTCCAAGCCCGCCGCAGAGAAGGCAACCGCCGAGAAGACCGCCAAGGCGGATGCTCCGAAGGCCGCAGCTCCGAAGGCCGCAGCCTCCAAGGCTGCCGCTGCGAAGAGCGACGACGCGACCGTTGCGTCGTCGGCCAAGTCGGCTCCGGCCGCCAAGAAGGCGGCCAAGCCCGTCGTCGAGGCGCGCCCGCAGGTGCTGAAGATCCACCACCTCCGTCCGGCTCCGGGTGCCAAGAAGGACCGCACCCGTGTCGGTCGCGGTGAGGGCTCCAAGGGCAAGACGGCCGGTCGTGGCACCAAGGGCACGAAGGCCCGCTACCAGGTTCGCGTCGGGCTCGAGGGTGGAAACCTGAACAGCATCATGCGTACCCCGAAGCTTCGCGGCTTCACGAACCCGTTCCGGGTCGAATACCAGGTCGTCAACCTGGAGAAGCTCGCCGAGCTGTACCCGGCCGGCGGAGACGTCACGATTGGCGACCTCGTCGCCAAGGGTGCCGTTCGCAAGAACGAAAAGGTCAAGGTTCTTGGCGCAGGTGACATTGCGGTTAAGCTGAACGTTGCAGTCGACAAGGTCTCCGGCTCTGCCGAGCAGAAGATTGTCGCAGCGGGCGGTTCCGTAAACTGAAGTCCCCGGGCGGATCGTTCGCTCGGTTGACTTTCGTAGAGTAGTCGCCCAGGTGGCCCGAAAGGGCCACCTGCTTGCCCGAAGAGTTCAACCAGGAGGCCTCGTGTTCAGAGCCGTAGCGCGGATTTTCCGCACCCCCGACCTTCGCAAGAAGATCGGCTTTACGCTCGCGCTGATTGCCCTGTTCCGGCTTGGATCCTTCATCCCGGCGCCGTTCGTCAACTTCGGCAACGTGCAGGCGTGTCTCGCAGCAAACTCCGGCACGTCCGGGCTCTACGAGCTCGTCAACCTCTTCAGCGGTGGGGCCCTGCTCCAGCTGTCGATCTTCGCGCTCGGAATCATGCCGTACATCACGGCGTCGATCATCGTGCAGCTTCTGCGCGTGGTCATCCCGCACTTCGACACCCTCTACAAGGAGGGCCAGTCCGGCCAGGCCCGCCTGACCCAGTACACGCGCTACCTCACCATCGCGCTCGGCGTTCTGCAGTCGACCACGCTCATCACCGTGGCCCGCAGCGGTGCCCTCTTCCCGAGTTCCACCGGTACCTCCGCCTGTTCAGCGCTCATCACCAACTCCGCGTGGTACGCGATCCTGCTCATGGTGATCACCATGACCGCCGGCACCGGCCTCATCATGTGGATGGGCGAGCTCATCACCGAGCGCGGCATCGGCAACGGAATGTCGATCCTCATCTTCACCTCGATCGCCGCACGCTTCCCCGGGTCCCTCTGGGCGATCAACCAGTCGAAGGGCTTCGAGACCTTCCTGTTCGTGATCCTGATGGGCGTCGTGATCATGGGCCTCGTGGTGTACGTCGAGCAGTCGCAGCGGCGCATCCCCGTGCAATACGCCAAACGGATGGTCGGGCGGCGGACCTACGGTGGCAACAACACCTACATCCCGATCAAGGTCAACATGGCCGGCGTCGTCCCGGTGATCTTCGCGTCCTCGCTGCTCTACCTGCCGGCCCTGATCGCGCAGTTCAATCAGCCGGCACCCGGCAAGGCCCCGGCCGCCTGGGTCACCTGGATCACCGACAACCTGCGCACGGGCGACAACCCGCTGTACATGGCGCTGTACTTCCTGCTCATCGTCGGGTTCACCTACTTCTACGTCGCGATCACCTTCAACCCGGAGGAGGTCGCCGACAACATGAAGAAGTACGGTGGCTTCATTCCGGGCATCCGCGCCGGGCGACCGACCGCCGAGTACCTCGACTATGTGCTCACCCGCGTGACGCTCCCCGGATCGCTGTACCTGGGCCTCATCGCCCTCGTTCCGCTCATCGCGCTCGGGCTGTTCGGTGCCAACCAGAACTTCCCGTTCGGTGGGGCGAGCATCCTGATCATCGTGGGTGTCGGACTCGAGACCGTGAAGCAGATTGACTCCCAACTGCAGCAGCGGCACTACGAGGGTTTGCTCCGGTGACCCGCCTCCTGATCGTCGGGCCTCCCGGGGCCGGCAAAGGTACCCAGGCGGCTCGTCTCGCAGCGGCCTATGGCATCCCGGCCATCGCCACCGGCGACATCTTCCGGCACAACATCGCCGACAAGACGCCGCTCGGCATCGAGGTCAAGGCGATCGTGGATGCCGGGGACTACGTTCCGGACTCGCTCACGAACGCGCTCGTCACGAGCCGGCTCGACGAGGAGGACGCCCGCGACGGCTTCCTGCTCGACGGCTACCCGCGCACCCTCGACCAGGTTTCCTACCTCGACGATCTGCTCGCCTCCAAGGGTCAGGCCCTGGATGCCGTGATCCGTCTGGTCGCGGACCAGGAGGAAGTGGTCTCCCGACTGCGCAAGCGCGCGATCGACCAGGGCCGCGTGGACGACTCCGAGGCGGCGATCCGTCACCGCCAGGAAGTATACGCGCGCGAGACCACGCCGCTCATCGACGTCTACCGCGAAAAGGGCCTGCTCATCGAGGTCGACGGCCTCGGCGAGATCGACGACGTGAGCACCCGCATTTCCGAGGCTCTCGCCGCCCGACAGATCGCACCAGTCGCTTAGTGGCTTTTCGCAAGAGCATCTACAAGACGCCCGCAGAGCTCCGGCTGATGGTGGCGCCGGGCCTGGCGACGGCTGCCTCCCTCGCCGCGGTGCGGTCGGCGATCCGGCCCGGGATCACGACGCTCGAACTGGACCGGCTGGCCGAGGAGGCCATCCGTTCGCTCGGTGGCGTGCCCAACTTCATGAAGGAGCCCGGCTACCACCACACGATCTGCTCCTCGGTGAACGACGAGGTCGTCCACGGAATCCCCGGGGCGCGGCTGCTCGAGGCCGGCGACGTCGTCTCCATCGACAGCGGCGCTGAACTCGGCGGCTGGAACGGCGACGCGGCACTGACCGTCGTGATCCCGGATCCGTCGAGGCCCGACATCGTTCGCGAGCGCGAGACGCTGGCTAGGGTGACCGAGCAGTCGCTGTGGCACGGGATCGCGGCCCTCGCCTCCGCTCGCCATCTCAACGAGGTCGGTGCGGCGATCGAGGACTACATCGCCTCGCAGGGGGAGTACGGCATTCTCGAGGACTACGTCGGCCACGGCATCGGCCGGTCCATGCACGAGGAGCCCCCGGTTTTCAACTACCGGGTGCGCGACCGAGGACCCCAGGTGAAGCCGGGGCTCGTGGTGGCGATCGAACCGATGGTGACCCTCGGCGGCATCGACACCGTCACGCGGGGCGACGAGTGGACCGTGGCCACGAGCGACGGCAGCGCGGCAGCGCACTGGGAGCACTCCGTGGCGGTGCACGCCGGCGGTATCTGGGTACTCACGGCGGAGGATGGCGGGGCCGCCGCCCTGCGCCCGCTCGGCGTCGTTCCCGTTCCGATCCCGTAGCCCAGCCCGCGCCGCGCGACCGCGCGATTGTTACCCTTTGTCGCGATTGGGCCTGGTCGAGGGGGCACCTTCGCTACAAGGGGGAGCAGTGACCCGGGTGCGGGGCCGTCGTCCGAACGAGGGGCAGACGTGCGCACGAGGGCCGGGCGGATGCCGCGGGCCGGTTCGCGGCCAGCGGAAGCGAATTATAGGCACGGATTGGCAAAACACCCGGGATTGGCATAAGATTGATCCTTGGTGTGTGCTGCCCGTTAAAGCGTGCCTTCTGGCATGTCCGGCAACGGGCCGTGTTCCGCGATGCGGGACGAGTGCACGACACCAATCCACCCGCACGACCAGCAAACAATATTTTAGCGACGAAGAGGCTATGGCCAAAAAAGACGGTGTCATCGAGATCGAAGGCGCAGTAGTCGAAGCTCTGCCCAACGCAATGTTCCGCGTTGAGCTGACCAACGGCCACCGTGTTCTTGCCCACATTTCGGGCAAGATGCGTCAGCACTACATCCGCATCCTCCCCGAGGACCGCGTGATTGTTGAGTTGAGCCCATACGACCTGACCCGTGGCCGGATCGTCTATCGCTACAAATAGGCCCCACCACGGAGCAGCTGCTGGAAAGTAACGGCCCTCCCGTCGCGTTCGCGAGACCGCCTCGAGGGTACGAAGACAGCGAGAGCAAGGAAAAACTATGAAGGTCAAGCCCAGCGTCAAGCCCATCTGTGAGCACTGCCGCGTCATCCGACGCAACGGCAATGTCATGGTGATCTGCAAGAACAACCCGCGTCACAAGCAGCGCCAGGGCTGAGAGCGAAGGCCATTTCTGGCCTTCGCAGCCCTGACGCGGGCGACCGTCTCGGTCGCCCGGTCCGTTGGTCCACGCGACCGACACGGTCCACACAACTGAATACGTACAACACATAGCAACACCAGAACCGGCCGGCTGCATTCGCAGGGCGGGGGACACCAGCGGCTGGAGGCCGCTGAACAGGTGCTGCCACAGACCTCCACTCACCACCAGGAGAAGCCACAATGGCTCGTCTAGCAGGCGTAGACATTCCGCGCGATAAGCGCGTGGAAGTCGCACTCACATACATCTACGGCGTCGGCCGCACGAGGGCACTCAAGACCCTCGCCGACACCGAGATCAGCGGAGAGATCCGCGTCAAGGATCTGACCGATGACCAGCTCATCGCGCTCCGGGACTACATCGAAGGCAATTTCAAGGTGGAGGGTGACCTCCGTCGCGAGGTCGCAGCCGACATCCGACGCAAGGTGGAGATCGGAAGCTACCAGGGCATCCGTCACCGTCGCGGCCTGCCTGTCCACGGACAGCGCACCAAGACCAACGCTCGCACCCGCAAGGGCCCGAAGCGCACCGTTGCAGGCAAGAAGAAGGCCGGCCGCAAGTAACCCTTCGCGTTGCGGCCGCACTAGCGGCACCGACGGAAATGTCACTCGAGCTTTAGATCTCAGGAGAAATTCATGGCAGCACCAAAGGCGGCAGTTCGCAAGCCGCGTCGTAAAGAGAAGAAGAACATCGCCGTGGGCCAGGCCCACATCAAGAGCACCTTCAACAACACCATCGTGTCCATCACGGACCCGACCGGCGCTGTTATCAGCTGGGCTTCGTCCGGCGGAGTCGGCTTCAAGGGCTCGCGCAAGTCGACCCCGTTCGCCGCACAGCTTGCTGCGGAGTCCGCGGCTCGCCAGGCGCAGGAGCACGGCATGAAGAAGGTCGACGTCTTCGTCAAGGGACCCGGATCGGGTCGCGAGACCGCCATCCGTTCGCTTCAGGCCGCCGGCCTCGAGGTCGGATCGATCAACGACGTCACCCCGCAGGCGCACAACGGATGCCGCCCGCCGAAGCGTCGTCGCGTCTAACCATCTTTTCGCTGCTCGGCGGCGCGGCGTGCTGCGTCGCGCTGCCGGGCTGGCACGCCAGTACATCACTTTCGAACACAACTCAATAGACCGGCGGGCCAGCCACCCAGCCGAACGCACAAGTGTCAAATAGCGGACACTTCGCCGAAAGGAATCAACAGTGCTTATTGCACAGCGTCCAACTCTTACCGAAGAGAACATCTCCGAGTTCCGTTCGCGGTTCGTCATCGAGCCGCTCGAACCCGGTTTCGGTTACACCCTCGGTAACTCCCTTCGTCGCACCCTGTTGTCCTCGATTCCCGGCGCTGCAGTCACGAGCATCCGCATCGACGGCGTGCTGCACGAGTTCAGCACCGTTCCCGGTGTGAAGGAAGACGTCACCGAGATCATCCTGAACATCAAGGGACTCGTCGTCTCGAGCGAGCACGACGAGCCGATCACGGCGTACCTGCGCAAGCAGGGGGCCGGCCAGGTCACGGCGGCCGACATCTCGGCTCCGGCCGGTGTCGAGATCCACAACCCGGAACTGCTCATCGCCACCCTCAACGACAAGGCGAAGTTCGAACTCGAGCTCACCATCGAGCGTGGCCGCGGCTACGTGTCGGCCACCCAGAACCGCAGCGAGTTCAGCGAAGCCGGCCAGATCCCGGTCGACTCGATCTACTCGCCCGTGCTCAAGGTCACCTACCGCGTCGAGGCGACTCGCGCGGGGGAGCGCACCGACTTCGACCGCCTGGTCGTGGATGTCGAGACGAAGAACGCGATCACCCCGCGTGACGCGATCGCTTCGGCCGGTCGCACGCTGACCGAGCTCTTCGGTCTGGCGCGCGAACTGAACACGGCGGCAGAGGGCATCGAGATCGGCCCGGCACCCGTCGACGCCGTTCTCTCGTCCGAGCTGAGCATGCCGATCGAAGACCTCGACCTGTCTGTGCGCAGCTACAACTGCCTCAAGCGCGAGGGCATCAACACCGTCAGCGAGCTGGTCGCTCTCTCGGAGACCCAGCTCATGAACATCCGCAACTTCGGACAGAAGTCGGTGGATGAGGTCAAGGACAAGCTCGTCGAGCTTGGCCTGTCGCTCAAGGACACCGTTCCCGGCTTCGACGGGGCGCACTTCTACAGCGGCTACGACGACGTCGAAGAAACCAACTAGGGCGCGTCGTTCTCGACAACCTCACGACTTCTTTCACATCTGGAGATTAAGAAATGGCTGCACCAACTAAGGGACCACGCCTCGGCGGTGGACCGGCGCACGAGCGCCTCATGCTTGCGAACCTCGCGGCTGCCCTGTTCACCCACAAGAGCATCAAGACGACCGAGACGAAGGCCAAGCGCATGCGCCCCCTCGTCGAGCGTCTGATCACGTTCGCGAAGCGCGGTGACCTGCACGCGCGTCGTCGCGTGCTAGCTGTCATCGGCGACAAGACCGTGGTCCACGAGCTCTTCACCGAGATCGCGCCGCTCGTCGAACTGCGCGAGGGCGGCTACACCCGCATCACGAAGCTGGGCTTCCGCAAGGGAGACAACGCGTCGATGGTGCAGATCGAGCTCGTTCTCGAGCCCGTGTCGCCCAAGCCGAAGTCGGCCAAGAAGACCGCGGCCGCCGCCGCGGCTTCCGCGCCGGCCGAGGTCGCCGTCGAGGAGACCGAGCCTGCCGCGGAGGAGGCTCCCGTCGAGTCTGCCGAGCAGGCCGAGGCAGTCGAGGTCGAGACCGCCGAGGTCGACGCCGAGGCAGCACCGGTCGGCGACGCGAAGTAACTTCTTCGAATACCAGATTTTGGCCCCGCTCATCGAGCGGGGCCATTACTGTTTTGTTCGTGAACGAGTCTCCTCTCTCCTCGCGGGTGGTGGCACCGTCGACGGTCGACATCCCCGAATTCCGCGGCACCGTGTGGCGAGCGGCGCGGCTCGGCGACGTCGATGCGATCACCGGGATGATGCACGCCGCCGACAGGGTCGACCACCCGCGCTACCTCACCCAGCGCGACGAGGTGCTCGACAGTCTGGACAGCTCGTACATCGACGCCGCCCGGGACACCATCGTCGGAATCGACCTCACGAACTCCTACGTCGCCTTCGGTAGCGTCGCCCTGCTGCCCGGCCAGGAGACCCTCGTGCGATCCGTGCTGTTCGGGGCGGTCGACCCGGCGTGGCGGGGTAAGGGGATCGGGCGCCAACTGCTGCGCTGGCAGGAGCAGCGGGCCCTGCAGCAGCTCGCGACCTCGGACAAGCCACTTCCCGGCTGGATCCTCGCCTTCATCGACGACGAGGCGATCCAGACCAACCACCTCTTCGCCCGAGCGGGGTACCGCACCGCGCGGTACTACTTCGAGCTGCGCCGACGATTCGACGAGCCGATCCCCGAGGTGCCGGTGCCCGAGGGGTTCTCCATCGCGAATCCCGTGCCGGCGAGACACGAGGAGCTCCGACTGGCCCGCAATGACGCCTTTCGGGACCACTGGGGCAGCCAGCCCACGACCGAGGAGCAGTGGGACCGGTTCGCGCGCCGCTCCGTGTCCCGCCCGGACCTCTCCTTCGTGGTGACGGCCCCGACCGGCGAGGTCGCCGGGTTCCTCCTCACCGAGGTGAACCGGGAGGACTGGCCGGGCCAGGGCTACTCATCGGCATACATCGACCTCGTGGGAGTCACCAGGGCGTGGCGTCATCGCGGCATCGCCCCGGCGATGCTCGTGGAGGCCCTGCGGGCGATCAAGGCCGAGGGACTCGACAGCGCGGTGCTCGACGTCGACTCGGACAGCCTCACCGGCGCCCTCACCCTGTACGAGGGCGTCGGCTTCCGCCAGTCCGGCCGCAGCCGCAGCGTGCACAAGATGTTCTAGAGCGGGATGCTGGCCAGCCCGAAGTCGTTGGGTCCGAGCGCGGGCGGCAGCTCCGCCAGCCGCTGCAGGGCATCGGTCACGGCACGCGCATAGATCGCGCCCCCGGCGCTTCCCGGGTGGATCTGATCGCGTGCCAGCAGATCGAGGTGCCCGGCGATCGCGTCTCGCCAGTTCGCGAGCTCCACGTCGCGATACTGCTGGGCGAACCGGGAGAGGGTGGAGTTCACGCCATCGGTCCAGCCGCGCGGCGCCTGCACGTTGATCATCACGATGTCGTGGGCGCTGCCGGCGATCGTGCGCACCGCGTCGAGGGTCGACCGGTCGATCGGTCCGTTCGTGCCGAGCCCGATCAGCACGGTCGGCCGCAACGTGCCGGCGGCCACCATGCCCTGCAGGATGGACGGCACCGAGGAGAGCTGGCGCGAGACGACGGCGTCGATCTGGATGCCGGGAAAGGTCGACTGAAGCTCCGGCGCCGAGGCGAGCATCACCGAGTCGCCGATCGCGGTGATCTGGTCACCGCCCGGCAGCGCGGCGGGTGGGCGACCTGGCGTCGGCCCCCCGGTGGCGTCGGGAGACCTGTGGCTGTCGATCGACCGCTCGCCCTGCTCGACCGCGACCTGGCTCGAGGTCTTGCCCGGATCGCTCGCGATGGCGGCGACCGAGGCGCCGACCGCGACGAGGGCGATGGCGACCGCGGCCAGGGCGGCGACGAGCCTCGGTGCGGAGGCGCGCCATCCGCTCGTCCACGCTCGAAGCGTTGCCCGGAATCCGTTCAGACGGATGGGGCGCTCCACGAAGCGGTAGGACGCGACCGAGACCCCGACCGTGATCACGAGCGCGACGGCGCCCATCGCCCAGCCGTCCCCTCCCGTGCGCTGCCAGCCGGGCAGGGCCGCGACGACGAGAACGAAGACCGGCCAGTGCCAGAGGTAGAGACCGTAGGATCGCTCGCCGATCCAGCGCAGCGGCGCGCTGTCGAGCACGCGGCCGAGGACAGATCCGGTGCCGATGGAGCCGAGGATGGCGACCGCGGTGAGGAGGGCCACGCCGATCAGTCCACCCCGGTAGACGAACGGCGCGCTCGCGGGCATCGACACCGCGAGCGCGCAGAGGGCCACGATGGCTGCGGCTCCGAACGCGGCACCGATCATCGCCGCGAATCGGCGGCGCGCGAGCGTCGCGAGCCGCTCGGGCGCCTCGTTCAGCAGGATCGCGATCGCCGCGCCGATGGCGAGGCCGAAACAGTGGGTGTCCGTGCCGTAGTACACCCGCGTCGCGTCGGCGCCCGGGAGGTAGATCAGCCACATGGCGGCGGCAGAGGCGACCGCCAGGGCGACCACGAGGCCGATGCGCAGGCGCCCGGAGGGCACGAGCAGCAGCACCAGCATCGCCAGGGGCCAGACCAGGTAGAACTGTTCCTCCACCGCGAGCGACCAGAGGTTGCGGAAGAGCTCGGGGGTGGTGCCGTCGAAGTAACTCTGCCCGGCGCCGATCGAGAGCCAGTTGCTGCTGAAGGTGGTGGCGCCGAGCACCTGCCGTCCGAGGTGCACGAGCACGTCTCCGCCCAGGACGAGTGCCAGCGCGCTGCCGGAGACGACCACGAGCGCGAGGGCGGGGAGCAGTCGGCGGGCGCGGCGCATCCAGAACGCCCCGAGTCGGATGCGGCCGGTCGACTGTCTCTCCCGCAGCAGGAGCCCCGTGATCAGGAAGCCGCTAATCACGAAGAAGACGTCGACCCCGAGGTAGCCGCCGGGCACAGCCCCGGGAGTCAGATGGAAGAGGATCACGGCCAGGACGGCGATCGCCCGCAGCCCGTCCAGCCCAGCGAACCGGCCAACGCGACGGTCGCTCGACGGCACGGTAGCCGGGGTGGCAACCGCCGCTGAGGAGGAGAGGAGGAGGGAAGGAGTCATGGCGTGCAGTTCGAGTCTTGTCGTGCGAAGGGGCGAGGTCAACCCGAGGCGGGGGCGGCCGCCGGATTGGCCAATAGACTTCAGAAGTGGACGGGGAAGGCGTGATCGACGCGGGCGCTGGCTACACGCGCATCCGGCTCGACATCGCGTACGACGGCGGCAATTTCAACGGCTGGACGAAACAGCCGGGGTTGCGCACCGTGCAGGGCGAGCTCGAGGCGGCTCTCGCCATCATCTTCGGCCGTCGGGGCCCCGCGCCGACCCTCACCGTCGCCGGCCGCACCGACGCCGGGGTGCACGCGACCGGCCAGGTTGCCCATCTCGACCTGTCGGCCGAACAGCTCGGCTGGCTGACCCGCCCGCGAGGAAAGAAGGCCACCGGCGGCCGGCGATTCGACGGTCCGACCGCGCTCGGGCGGCGGCTCAATGGCATCGCGGGTCTCGAAACCGACGTCTACGTCTCGCGAGCGGTGGTCGCCCCCGAGGGATTCGACGCTCGGTTCTCCGCCGTCTGGCGACGCTACGAATACCGGGTGTCCGACAACTCCGGTCCCCGGAACCCGCTGGAACGCAACCGCACTCTCTGGTACCCGGCCGCGCTCGACCTCGACAGGATGGCGGTCGCCGCGGAGTCCCTCGTCGGCCTGCACGACTGGGCGGCGTACTGCAAGCCGCGCGAGGGCGCCACGACCATCCGCACCCTGCAGGAGTTCGCCTGGCGACGGGACGCGGATGGTGTGCTCGTCGCCGAGGTGAAGGCCGACGCCTTCTGCCACAGCATGGTGCGCTCCCTCGTCGGGGCGACGATCGCGGTGGGTGAGGGCAAGCTCGAGGTGGAACGCCTGACCGCGCTCCGTGACGAGCTGGACCGCACGAGCGAGTTCAACGTCGTGCCGGCGAAGGGCCTCACCCTCGTCGAGATCGGCTATCCGCCAGACGACGAACTGGCCGCGCGGGCGGAGGTCACCCGCGCCCGCCGGCCGCCGCTCGAGACCTCGGGCACCGCCGCGTTTGACCGCATCCCGGCGGATGGACTAATCTAGACCCTTGGTGCCTGCGCCCTTTCGCGCTGCACCCGAACTTGAGCCCTCCACCGGCAGTGTTCCCGGCAAGTCTTTGCCTGGGAACGCCCATCGGAGTGGGATTCACGAACGCCTCATTTCGACAAAGAAAGCAGCACTATTGTGACGCGCACCTTTTCTCCCAAGCCCGAAGATGTCCAGCGCGACTGGGTCATCATCGACGCGACCGACATCGTTCTCGGCCGTCTGGCGAGCCACGCGGCAGTCCTGCTGCGCGGCAAGCACAAGCCGACCTTCGCCCCGCACATGGACATGGGCGACTTCGTCATCATCATCAACGCCGAGAAGGTGGCCCTGACCGGCGCCAAGCTGGCGCAGAAGAAGGCCTACCGCCACTCGGGCTACCCGGGCGGCCTCACGGCGACCACCTACTCCGAGCTCCTCGAGAAGCACCCGACGCGCGCCGTCGAGAAGGCCGTTCGTGGCATGCTCCCCAAGAACTCCATTGGTCGTGCACAGCTCACCAAGCTCAAGGTCTACGCAGGCGCCGAGCACCCCCACGCTGCCCAGCAGCCCAAGACCTACACACTCGGCCAGGTCGCGCAGTAGCGCGCACCAGTAACTAAAGGATTCGTACAACATGGCGAAGATCGAAGATTCAATCGACGAGGCAGTTCTCGAGAGCTACTCGACCGAGAGCCCGGCCGAGACCGCAGTGAAGGTGCCCCGCGCCGTCCTCAACGTGCCAGGAGCGGCCGTCGGCCGTCGCAAGCAGGCCATCGCCCGCGTGCGCATCGTCCCCGGCTCCGGCACCATCACGGTGAACGGCCGCACGCTCGCCGACTACTTCCCCAACAAGCTGCACCAGCAGCTGATCAACGACCCGTTCAAGGTGCTCGACCTGCTCGGCAGCTACGACGTCATCGCCCGCATCACCGGCGGAGGCCCGTCCGGCCAGGCCGGCGCCCTGCGTCTCGGCATCGCGCGTTCGCTCAACCAGATCGACGAAGAGAACAACCGCGCCGCGCTCAAGAAGGCGGGCTTCCTCAGCCGCGACGCTCGCGTCAAGGAGCGTAAGAAGGCCGGACTCAAGAAGGCCCGCAAGGCGCCCCAGTTCTCGAAGCGCTAACCCGCGCCGAAAACACCCTCATGCCGCGTTTGTTCGGCACCGACGGGGTCCGTGGTCTCGCAAACCAGGACATCACGGTGGAGCTTGCAGTGAGCCTTGCCCAGGCGGCGTCAGTCGTTCTGGGCAAGGGGCGCTTCGCCGACGGTCGTCGCGCCTCCGGGCGTCGACCGGTCGGTGTGATCGCGCGCGACCCGAGGGTCTCCGGCGAGTTCATCGCCGCGGCGGTCGCGGCCGGCTTCGCGAGTTCTGGCGTTGACGTGCTCGACGCCGGCATCATCCCGACTCCGGCGGCCGCGTTTCTCATCGCGGACGTGAAGGCCGACTTTGGCGTGGTCATCTCCGCCTCGCACAACCCCGCGGCCGACAACGGCATCAAGTTCTTCGCGGTGGGGGGCACGAAGCTCCCCGATGAGGTGGAAGACCGCATCCAGGCCGCGCTCGACGAAAAGAAGCTCGCGCCCACCGGCGTGGAGGTCGGTCGCATCCGCCGCTTCGCCGACGCGGAAGACCGCTACGTCGTGCACCTGCTGTCCACCCTCCCGCATCGTCTCGACGGCATCCACGTCGTGCTCGACTGCGCGAACGGTGCGGCCTCCGGCATCTCGCCCGAGGTGTTCACCGACGCGGGCGCCACCGTCACCGTGATCGGCGCAGACCCGGACGGCTACAACATCAACGACGGCGTGGGGTCCACCCACCTCGACGTTCTCTCCGCCGCGGTTCTCGCGCACGGGGCGGACGTCGGCATCGCCCACGACGGCGACGCCGACCGCTGCCTCGCCGTGGATCACCTCGGTCGCATCGTCGACGGCGACCAGATCATGGCCGTGCTCGCGGTGTCGATGAAGGAACGCGGCCTGCTCAAGGAGAACACGCTCGTGGCGACGGTCATGAGCAATCTGGGGCTTCGGGTGGCGATGGCCGAACACGGCATCACCCTCCTGCAGACGGCGGTCGGCGACCGCTACGTGCTCGAGGCGCTCAACGAGCGCGGCCTCAACCTCGGCGGTGAGCAGTCCGGGCACGTGATCATGAGCGACCACGCGACCACCGGCGACGGCATCCTCACCGGGCTGCAGCTGCTCGCCGAGATGGCCCGCACCGGCAAGTCGCTTGCCGAGCTCGCCGCGGCGATGACCGTCTACCCGCAGATCATGATCAACGTGCGCGGCGTCGAGCGTGCTGCGCTGAAGTCGGACGAGGTGGTCGCCGCCGCGGTGGCCGCGGCGGAGGAACGGCTCGGCTCCACCGGGCGGGTGCTGCTGCGCCCCTCCGGCACCGAGCCGCTCGTTCGCGTGATGGTCGAGGCGCAGGAGCAGTCGGTGGCGGATGAGATCGCCCACTCACTCGCGGACGTCGTGCGCGCACGCCTCACCGTCTAGTCCGGCCCACGCGCCGCGAGCGTGCCCGTTTGTCGTCCGTGTGCTCGGGCGACCGGTGACAATCGCGACGAAGGGGTACCTTCGCGGGTCGCCGGGGAGGATGTCCGGGGAGGCGGGAGGGCCGAAGCCCGGCGAACTAGATCTTGCGCAGCAGAACGCTGTCCACCGCGTGGTCGGCGCCCTTGCGCAGAACGAGATCGGCTCGTGACCTGGTCGGCAGCACGTTGCGCAGCAGGTTGGGCTCGTTGATGCGCTTCCAGATCTCGAGTCCCTTCGCCGTCGCCTCCTCCGTGCTGAGCGCGGCGTAGCGGTGAAAGTAGGACTGCGGATTCGCGAAGGCGCCGCGCTGGAGCTTGAGAAAGCGGTCGACGTACCAGCCGGCGATGTCGGAGGTCCTGGCGTCCACGTAGATGGTGAAATCGAAGAGGTCGCTCACCGCGAGTCCGTGCCCGCTCGCCGGCGGCTGAAGAACGTTGAGTCCCTCCACGATCAGGATGTCCGGCGCTCGAACCACGATCTCGGCATCCCGCACGATGTCATAGCTGAGGTGCGAGTAGAACGGGGCGCGCACCTCAGGTTCCCCGCTCTTCACCCGGGTGACGAACCGCAGCAGCGCCCGGCGGTCGTACGACTCCGGAAAGCCCTTGCGTTCCATCAGGCCGCGTCGCTCGAGTTCCGTGTTGGGCAGGAGGAAACCGTCCGTCGTCACGAGTTCGACGCGCGGCGTGTCGTCCCAGCGGGAGAGCATCTCGCGCAGCAGGCGCGCGACCGTCGACTTGCCCACAGCCACCGAGCCGGCCACGCCGATCACGAACGGGGTCGCCTTCGAGTCCCGGTGCAGGAATCGGCTGGTGTCGGCGTGAAGCCGCCGAGCACCGACCGCATACAGGTTGAGCAACCGGCTGAGCGGCAGGTAGACCTCGGTCACCTCGCGCAGGTCAAGGCGGTCGCCGAGACCGCGCAGCTCCACGATCTCGGTCGGACTCAGGGGCAGTTCCGTGGTGGGGGCGAGATCGGCCCAGTCGGCGCGGTCGATTTCGACGAACGGCGTCGAATGGCCGTTGCCGCCGGTGTGCGCAGACCCGTGCTCAGACATAGGGCAACAGGCTACCGGAGTCGGGCTGCGCCGCGGAGCACGGGCGGGCGCGCGTTGCCCGGGACATAACGTAAAATCGAGTTTCATGTGTGGAATCGTGGGATATGTCGGCAGCAACAAGAGCGTCGAGGTGCTGCTGGGCGGTCTCCGCCGGCTCGAATACCGCGGATACGACTCGGCGGGCATCGCCGTGATCGACCCGGAGGGCGAGCTGCACACGCGCAAGCGCGCCGGCAAGCTCCAGGTGCTCATCGACGACCTCGATGCCGCGAACATCGCGAACGGCTCAACCGGAATCGGCCACACCCGCTGGGCCACGCACGGCGGACCCAACGACCAGAACGCGCATCCGCACCTCGGGGACGACGGCAAGCTCGCCCTGATCCACAACGGCATCATCGAGAACTTCGCGGAACTCAAGGCGGAGCTCGTCGCCGCCCATCCGGACACCGTCTTCACGAGCGAGACCGACACCGAGGTCGCCGCGCTCCTGGTGGGGCTCGAATACCAGAAGACGGGGGACCTCGCCGAGGCGCTGCGCAACGTCGTCGCCCGACTGCACGGCGCGTTCACCCTTCTCGTGCTGCACAAGGACGAGCCCGGCGTCGTCGTCGGCGCCCGTCGCAACTCGCCCCTCGTGATCGGGCTCGGTGATGGCGAGAACTTCCTCGGTTCCGACGTGGCCGCCTTCGTGGAACACACCCGCCGCGCCGTGGCGATCGGCCAGGACCAGATCGTGACGATCACCTCGGATGCGGTGAGGGTCACCGACTTCGATGGCCTGCCGGTGGAGAGCCAGGAGTTCGAGATCACCTGGGATGCGTCCGCGGCCGAAAAGGGCGGCTGGTCGAGCTTCATGGCCAAGGAGATCAGTGAGGAGCCGGAGGCCATCTCCAAGACCCTCCTCGGCCGGATCGTCGACGGGGCGGTTCGCCTCTCCGAGCTGGACGTACTCGGCGAGGGCGCGCTCGCAAACATCGACCGCGTCGTGATCCTCGGCTGCGGCACCGCGTCGTACTCGGGCATGCTCGGCAAGTACGCGATCGAGAAGTGGGCGAGGATCCCCGTGGATGTGGAGCTCTCGCACGAGTTCCGCTACCGCGACCCGGTGATCAACGACCGCACGCTCGTCGTCTCGATCAGCCAGTCCGGCGAGACCATGGACACCCTCATGGCCGTCAAGTACGCGGTGGCCGCCGGGGCGAAGACGCTGTCGATCTGCAACACCCAGGGCGCGACCATCGCTCGGGAGTCGGATGCCGCCATCTACACGCATGCGGGTCCCGAGGTCGCGGTGGCCTCCACGAAGGCCTTCGTGGCGCAGGTCGCCGCGCTCTACCTCTTCGGCCTGCACCTCGCGCAGGTGCGCGGCACCCTGTCGCCGGAGGAGATCTCCGGACTTCTCGGCGAGTTGCAGGCGCTCCCCGACCAGCTCGCCACCGTGCTCGAGCAGCACGACGCGATCACCCAGCTCGCCGGCTGGATGACCGACACCCGTTCCGTGCTCTTCCTCGGCCGGCACGCCGGCTACCCGGTGGCCCTCGAGGGCGCTCTCAAGCTCAAGGAGCTTGCCTACATCCACGCGGAGGGTTTTGCGGCCGGCGAGCTCAAGCACGGTCCCATCGCCCTGATCGAGCCTGGCCAGCCCGTGTTCGTGATCGTGCCGAGCCCGCGTGCCAAGGATTCGCTGCACAAGAAGGTGGTCTCCAACATCCAGGAGATCCGCGCCCGTGGCGCCCGCATCCTCGCGATCGCCGAACAGGGCGATGCCGCGGTGCTGCCGTATGCGGACCTCGTGATCCCGATTCCGCTCGCCTCGACGCTCTTCGAGCCGCTGCTCGCGGTGGCTCCGCTGCAGATCTTCGCGATGGAGCTGGCCGCGGCGAAGGGGCTCGACGTCGACCAGCCGCGCAACCTCGCCAAGTCAGTGACCGTGGAGTAAGGACGTGATCGTCGGCATCGGCGTGGACGTTGTCGACCTCGCGCGGTTCGAGCGTGCGGCCGACAGGACTCCGGCGCTGCTCAACCGGCTTTTCGCCGACAGCGAGCTGTGGGACGGCCCCGCCAAGCGGCCGCTGCGATCGATGGCCGCGCGATTCGCGGCCAAGGAGGCGCTGATCAAGGCGATCGGCGATTCGACCGGGGTGCGCTGGCACGACATGGCGATCGTCTCCGACGGACTCCGCAATCCGTCGTTCGAGGTGTACAACGCGCTCGCCGGAATCGTGGCGGCTCGCGGGATCACCGCCATCCACGTGTCCATGAGCCACGACGCCGGGGTCGCCGTCGCCTACGTCGTGGCGGAGGGCATCGGATGACCGCCCGCCCCATGCGCGAGGCGCGAGTCGACCTCGGCGCGATCTCCCACAACGTGGGCACCCTCGCGCGAGCGGTCGGCACCCCGCACGTGATGGTCGTCGTCAAGGCTGGGGGTTACGGCCACGGTGCGGTCGCCGCGGCGGGGGCGGCGCTAGCGGGTGGGGCCGACTGGCTCGGCGTTGTGGACATGCGCGAGGCACTCGACCTGCGGGCGGCGGGAATCACCGCGCCCGTGCTGGCCTGGCTTCACGACCCGCTGGCGAGCTTCGACGAGGCGATCGCCGCGGGAATCGACCTGGGGGTGAGCTACCCCGAGCAGCTCGAGCGCGTCGCCCACGCCGCCGGGACCGCGTTCGTGCAGCTCAAGGTGGACACCGGCCTCGGACGCAACGGCGCCTCGGGCAGCGAATGGCCGCAGTTCTTCGCCGCGGCGGCCGCCCACGAACGGGTCGGCCGCATCCGCGTGCGCGGACTCTGGAGTCATCTCGCCAACGCCGGGGCCGCCGAAGACCTGCTTCAGGTGGAGGCCTTCGAACGCGCCATCGCCCTCGCCCGTGAGAGCGGCCTCGACCCACAACTGCTTCACCTCGCCGCCACCGCCGGCGCACTGCGGGTGCCGTCGGCGCGGTTCGACCTGGTGCGGCTCGGCATCGGCGCCTACGGACTCTCCCCGTTCGACGACGCGACGTCCGCCGACCTGGGCCTGCGCCCCGCCCTGGAGCTGAGCGCGACGATCGCCTCGGTGAAGCGGGTACCGGCGGGCAGCGGGGTGTCCTACGGCTACGACCACAGGACGGCGACCGAGGCGACGCTGGCGCTCGTTCCGCTCGGCTACGGCGACGGCATCCCGAGACACGCGTCCAACCGCGGACCGGTGTCCATCAACGGCCGCACCTATCGGATCGCCGGGCGGGTCGCGATGGACCAGTTCGTGGTGGACGTGGGAGACAACCGGGTTTCGGTGGGCGACCGGGCAGTTCTCTTCGGCGACCCGTCTACCGGTGTGCCGTCCGCCGACGACTGGGCGGCGGCCGCCGACACCATCAACTACGAGATCGTCACGCGCCTCGGCGCCCGGATCGAGCGGACCAACCGCTGATGCGGGTGACGATAGCCACTCCCGAGGAGATGGCCGCTCTGGGCGCGGCGATCGCGCGACAGCTGAGGGCCGGCGACCTCGTGGCGCTCAACGGAGAACTCGGGGCGGGCAAGACCACCCTCACCCGCGGACTCGGCGAGGCGCTGGGGGTGCGCGGCGCCGTCACCAGCCCCACCTTCGTGCTCGCCAGAACGCACCCGCGGGAGCACGGCGGGCCACCGCTCGTGCACGTGGACGCCTACCGTCTCGGCCGGGCGGCCGAGCTGGACGATCTCGACATCGACTTCGCGTCATCCATCGTGGTCGTGGAATGGGCGGCCGGCATGCTCGACGGAGTGACCGACGATTGGCTCGAGGTGGCGATCGAGCGTCCGACCGGAGGCCCGACTCCCGGTTTCGACGCGGAGGACGAGGATGCCGTCGAGCCGCGCGAGGTCACCATCACCGGCCACGGTGAGCGGTGGAGTCGGCTTAAACTGGCCTGATGCTTCTCGCCATCGACACCTCGGCCGGATCGAGTGTCGCAATCGTCGACCGCGACCGCGGCACCATCGTCGAACTGGGGGAGGCGGATACGCGTCGCCACGCCGAGGTCATCGGCACCCTCATCGCCCTCGCGCTCGCTGAGTCCGGAGTCTCCATCCCGGAGCTGTCCGGCGTCGCGGTCGGGATGGGGCCCGGTCCGTTCACCGGGCTGCGGGTGGGGATCGCGGCCGCCCAGGCCTTCGCGTTCGGCGCCGGCAAGCCGGTCGTGCGCGTCGTGAGCCACGACGCCGTGGCCTGGGGACACTACGCGGCAGGGAACACCGGCCCGCTGCTCGTGGTCACCGACGCGAGACGCCGGGAGGTCTACTGGAGCACCTACTCGGGGGCGGACGAGTTCGGCCTTCCCGAGCGATCACGCGGCCCGGCCATCGAGAGCCCGGCCGGCCTCGAGACGCTGGGCCTCGACGGGCACGCCCGCATCGATGCCGCCGAGGTCTCCGCGGCATCCGCGGGCCTGCT
This sequence comes from Lacisediminihabitans profunda, assembly GCF_008040105.1. Lineage (GTDB taxonomy): Bacteria > Actinomycetota > Actinomycetes > Actinomycetales > Microbacteriaceae > Lacisediminihabitans > Lacisediminihabitans profunda. The sequence goes on along the minus strand of NZ_VRMG01000007.1, from coordinate 35,095 downwards.
CGCCGAGGGGCTCTTCCAGCACCGGCGCGCGTTCGCCGGCCCGGAGGCGCTCTACCTGCGCGCCCCGGACGTCACCGTCTCCGCCGGCCCGAAGAGGGTGAGCTGATGACCTGGAAGCTGCGAACCGCCACCGTCGACGACCTCGACCACATCATGGAGCTGGAGACGGGCACCTTCGGCAACGACGCGTGGTCGAGGGACGCGATGCGCCGCGACCTCATCAACCGGCAGTGCTACTACCTCGTGGCCGAGCGCCTGGGCTTCCCGGGCGAGCTGGACGGCTACGCCGGCCTGTTCGCGCCGAGGGGCGCTCTCGAGTGTGACATCCAGACCATCGCCGTCGCCGAGTCGGCACGGCGCTCCGGGCTGGGACGCACGCTCATGCAGGCGCTCATCGGCGAGGCGCGCAAGCGAGGCGCCACGGAGGTGTTCCTCGAGGTGCGGGCGGACAATCCCGGCGCGCACGAGCTCTACCGCACCCTCGGATTCGAGGACATCGCCGTGCGGGTGGCCTACTACCAGCCGGATGGCGTGGATGCCGTGGTCATGCGCCTGCTCATCCCGGAGCCGACCACGCAGCCGACCACCGAGTCGGCGGCCGGCGAATGAGCGCATCGGGACCCCTCGTCCTCGGTATCGAGACGAGCTGCGACGAGACGGGCGTGGGCATCGTGCGTGGCACGACACTCCTCGCCAACGTGATCGCGTCGTCCATGGACGAGCACGCCCGCTACGGCGGCGTCGTTCCGGAGATCGCCGCGCGAGCGCACCTCGAGGCACTCACCCCGGCGCTGACGGCCGCGCTCGCCGAGGCGAAGGTGTCGCTCCACGATCTTGACGCGATCGCCGTGACGAGCGGTCCCGGACTGTCCGGCGCGCTCATGGTGGGCGTGGCGGCGGCGAAGGCGCTCGCCCTCTCTCTCGGCAAGCCGCTCTACGCCGTCAACCACCTGGTCGGTCACGTCGGGGCCGACGTGCTCTCCGGCGAGGACGTCGAATACCCCACGATCGCTCTTCTCGTCTCCGGTGGCCACACCTCCCTCCTGCTGGTGCGCGATCTGGTCTCGGATGTCGAACTCCTCGGCGAGACGATCGACGACGCGGCGGGCGAGGCCTTCGACAAGGTCGCGAGACTGCTCGGGCTTCCGTACCCGGGCGGTCCGCAGATCGACAGGGTCGCCGCCACCGGCGACCCGGCGGCGATTCGCTTCCCGCGTGGACTCAGCCAGCCGAAGGACATGGACAGGCACCGGTACGACTTCTCGTTCTCGGGGCTCAAGACCGCTGTCGCGCGCTGGGTGGAGCGCGCCCGCGACGCCGGCGAGGAGGTGCCGATCGCGGATGTCGCCGCCAGCTTCCGGGAGGCGGTCACCGACGTGCTACTCACCAAGGCGGTCGCGGCGTGCCGCGATCGCGGGGTGCCCCGCCTTCTGCTCGGCGGTGGCGTGGTCGCCAACGCGCGGGTTCGCGAGGTCGCGGCCGAGCGTTGCGCCGCGGCCGGGATCGAGCTGAGGATTCCGCCCCTGTCGCTCTGCACCGACAACGGAGCGATGATCGCCGCGCTCGGCGCCCAGCTGATCGAGTCCGGCCACGCGCCATCCGATCTCTCCTTCGGCGCCGATTCGACCCTTCCCGTCACCGTCATCCAGGCCTGAGCCGGCCAATTGCGCCCGTGGCGCTGTTTGACATGCCGCAACGACGGTGAAAGGCTGAGAATTGCCTGATACCGCCGACCTCTCCCTAAGGAGCACCCATGACTGACCCCGTCAACGGCGACTTGCCGCCGGTACCGCCGCCAGCCCAGCCGGCGACCCCGGCGACGCCTCCGCCCGCAGCTCCCGAGCCGGCCGCCTCTCCGGTGGCTCCGCCGGCCGCACCGACTCCTCCGGCCCCCACCCCGCCGGCACCCCCGTCGGCCGGCTACGCCGCTCCCGCCTATGGCACGACGGGCGTCGTGGCGCCCAAGAAGACCCTGAGCCTCATCGGAATGATCGCCGGTATCGTCGGCCTGCTCGGCTTCTGGATCGTCTTCATCCCGATCGTCGGCTCGATTCTCCAGCTCTTCATCCCGGGGGCCGCGCTCGTGCTCGGCATCATGGGGAGGAAGCGCGAGGGCCTCCCGGCCCGGGGCTTCTGGCTCACCGCCATCATCACGGGAATCATCGGCCTGGCCATCGCGATCATCGCCCTGATCGGCTGGATCGTGGTCTTCGTCGCGGCCGGCGCCCACGGCGCGTTCAATAACAGCTACTGAATGACGACCGGCTAAGTCAGCCGGGTCTCATTGCGCAGGCCGAAGGGTCCGCCTCCTCCGGGAGGTGGGCCCTTCGTCATGCCGGGTGGCCCGTCAGGTGCGCTCCACCAGCAGCGCGCTGTGCCGGCCGGCCACGCGGGTGACGACGAGGGTGGCGCTGTTGTCGCCCTTGAGCTTGAGCCTCTTGCGGAACTCGGCCGGGTCGAGATCCACCCCGCGCTTCTTGATTTCGAGCCGCCCGATCCCGCGGGCCGCGAGCTCCTTGCGCAGCGCGCGTTCGTCGAACGGAAGCACCTCCAGCACCCGGAAGCAGGTCGCAAACGGCGTCTCGATCGCGCTGTTCGAGGAGAGGTAGGCGATTCCGTCGCTGAGCATCGTGGCGTCGAGGCGCCTCGCGAGGTCGCCGATCAGCCGGGCCCTGATGACCGCGCCGTCCGGTTCGTAGAGGTAGTCGCCGAGCTCGCCGGTCGGGGCGTCTTCGCTGTCCGCGTCCGCGCTGAGCTCCGCCGTGCCGTGGGGCCCGATCACGAGCGCCGATCGGCGGATGCCCGGCCTGGCCAGGGTGCCGAACCACAGGCCGAGCTCAACGACGTCCCGATCGACGGACACCCACTGCGCCTCCGCGTCCCGGGGAATGAGGTCGCGGTCGATTCCGGGACCGAGCTTGATCCCGGTGGGCAGGGTCGCGGCCGTGGCGAAGGCGAAGTCAAGAGAGGGAGAGTAGTCGGCGGGGTTGGTGACCCGCGAGGTGTTCGAGTGCCCGGAGGTGCGCCGCGCCGGGTCGAGGAACACCGCGTCGAAGTCGGTGACGTCGATGTCTGTCGCATCGGCGTTGACGACGGTGGCGTTCGGCCAGGGCGCGAGGTTGTAGGCCGCGATCGCCGCCGTGACCTCGTCCCGTTCGACGGCGGTCACCTCGAGCTCCAGGGCGGCCATCGCCATGGCGTCGCCCCCGATTCCGCAGCCGAGGTCGACCACGCGCCACACGCCCGCCGCCCGGAAACGGCCGGCGTGCAGGGCGGCGACCTGAAGACGCGTCGCCTGCTCGAGACCGGCCTCGGTGAAGAGCATCCGCGACGCGAACGGGCCGAACTTGGCCTCGCCCCGGCCCCGCAGCTTCGACTGGCTCAGCACGGCGGCGACCATCGCGGGGGAGTGCCCTGCCTTGCGCAGCTCGGTCACAGACTTCAGCACGTCGGCGGCCGACTCGTACGGCGGCAAGGAATCGAGCAGCCGCAGGCCCTCGGCGGAGAGAATTTCGCGCAGCTCGGAGATGTCCATCCGCCCCATTCTCGTACGGATCGCGGCAACCCCCGCATCCTCCCCGCTCCGCTCCGCCGTCCGCTCCGCCATCCGAAAACGCAGGAGATCCCGGATGCCCGGTGCGATGTGAGCGCGCACGCGGCCGTTTGACGCGGAATCCCCTGCGTTTTCGGCCGCGGGGAGGGGCGCGGGATGACCCGAAACGCAATCGGGTCTGGCACTCCGATTGCACGAGTGCTAATGCGCGGCTAAGCTACATCTGGCACTCTCACAGTGAAAGTGCTAACCCAAGATTTCTAAAAGTCATTCAGAAAGAGGTCAACCGTGTCGGTCTCCATCAAGCCGCTCGAGGATCGCATTGTCATCAAGCAGGTCGAGGCGGAGCAGACGACTGCTTCGGGACTCGTCATTCCTGACACCGCGAAAGAGAAGCCCCAGGAGGGCGAGGTCGTCGCGGTCGGACCAGGTCGCATCGACGACAACGGCAACCGCATCCCGCTCGACATCGCCGTGGGCGACAAGGTCATCTACTCCAAGTACGGCGGAACCGAGGTGAAGTACGGCGGGGAAGACCTGCTCGTGCTCTCGGCTCGCGACGTGCTCGCGGTAGTCGTCCGCTAGTCAGCTTCTTTCGAAGGGCCCGTCCGGTACGCCGGACGGGCCCTTCGTTCATCTTCGGGCCGTGAAATCCCGTAGCATGCGCACAGTGACCAGCACTGCCTCCCCCCGTTCGCACGAGCGCTCCGGCGTCATCTTCGCCGTCGCCGCCTATGGGCTGTGGGGCTTCCTGCCCGCCTACTTCCTGCTGCTGCAGCCGGCCGGCGCGATCGAGATCGTGGCCTGGCGCATTCTCTTCTCCCTCGTCTTCTGTGCCCTGATCATCACGGTCACCCGCAAGTGGCCGCAGCTCGTCGCGGTTCTGAAGCAGCCGCGACTCGTACTCATGATGGGTCTCGCTGCAGCCCTCATCTTCGTCAACTGGCAGGTCTACGTCTACGGCACCCTCAGCGGTCATGTGATCGAGACGTCGCTCGGCTACTTCATCAACCCGATCGTGACGGTGCTGCTCGGAGTGCTGCTGCTGCGCGAACGGCTGAGGCCGCTGCAGTGGATCGCGGTCGGAATCAGCGGCATCGCCGTGCTCGTGCTCGCGATCAACTACGGGGCGCTGCCGTGGATCTCCCTCACCCTCGCGTTCTCCTTCGGCCTGTACGGACTCATCAAGAAGCGCGTCGGCGGCGCGGTGGACGCGGTGAGCGGCCTCACCCTCGAGACAGCCTGGCTTGTGCCGGTGGCCACCGTGCAACTCCTCGTGGTGGGGGCGGGCGCCGGCATCACCTTCGGCACGGTGAGCCCCTGGCACACGCTCGCGCTCATCAGTGCCGGAGTCGTCACCGCGACGCCCCTCCTCCTCTTCGCCGCCGCCGCGCGTCGCCTGCCGCTCGTCTACATGGGGCTCATCCAGTACCTCGCGCCCGTACTGCAGTTCCTCTTCGGCGCCTTCGTGCTGCGCGAGGCGATGCCGCCCATGCGCTGGGCGGGATTCGCCCTGGTCTGGGTGGCGCTGGTCGTTCTGAGCATCGATGTCTTCGTGGCCGGGTCCCGCTCGCGCCGCGCCTCGCCGATCACGGCCTGATCACCGGTAGGGTTCGGGATGATCCCCAGCTAAGGACCCCCATGCCGAGCCCACGCACCCTCGTCGTCGTCGCCCTCTCCGCGGCCCTGAGCCTCGCCGTCGCCGGATGCGCGACCGAGGCGCCGAAACCGGTGCCGACCAGGACTCAGAGTTCCTCGGTCAAGCCGACCGGCGACGGGGTGCTGCGCATCGGCACGCTCTTCCCCACGACCGGGGCGCAGGCCTACCTGGGGCCGGCCCAGGCCGCGGCGGTCGAGGCCGCCGTGCGCGAGATCAACGAGGCCGGCGGCGTGCTCGGCAAGCCCGTCGAGGTGCTGCACCGGGACTCGGGCGATGTCAGCACGGACACCATCGAGAAGTCGTTCGCCGACCTTCAGACCCGGAAGGTCGACGTGCTGATCGGCCCGTCGTCGTCCGTGCTCGCGGAGCGACTGGCGCCGAAGCTCGCCGCCGCGGGCATCCCGATGATTTCGCCCGCCGCCACCTCCGTGCGGCTGAGTACGATGGCGGACTCCGGACTGTTCTTCCGCACCATTCCCTCCGCGGCGCTCGAGGGCGACGCCATCGCGCGGGCCATCGGCGGCAAGGGCAGGGTGGCCTACGTCTACCTCGACGACGAGACCGGCGCCGCGATCCTCGGTTCCCTCCGTTCCCGGCTCAAGGCCGGCTTCGGCTCCCTCGTCGCGACGCAGAAGTTCGATCCCTCCGTGAAGGATTTCGCGCCGATCGTCGCCGCGGTGAAAAAGGCGACCCCGGATGCCGTGGTCTTCGCGAGCACCTTCGCCGCGATGGAGCAGAACACGGCGGTGATCACGGCGCTGACCGCAGCCGGCCTCGGCGGGGCGAAGCTCTGGCTCACCGGCGAGAACATGGCCGACTACTCGCAGGCTTTGCCGGCCGGCACCTTGACCGGGGTCAACGGCATTCTCGCCGGGGCCGGATCGGATGCCGCCTTCACCGCCCGGGTGAAGGCGGCGGACCCCGCGACGAGCAGCATGGCCTATGCGCCGGAGGCATACGACGCCACGATTCTGGCCGCGCTCGCGGCGATCGTCGCCCGCGATGCCGGGGGTCCGTCGATCGCGGCACGGCTCACCGACGTCTCGAAGGGCGGCATCAAGTGCACGAGTTTCGGCGAGTGTGTCGCCGTGCTGAAGACCCAGCCCGACATCGACTACGACGGAATCTCCGGGCCGATCGCCTTCGACAGCAAGGGCGATCCGACCTCCGCGCACTTCGGCGTCTACAAGTACGACGCCGCAAATCGATTCGCACGGACCGGCGATATCGTCGGGGGGTGAACCACCGCTCTGCCGTATCCGCCAGATAATCCTTCGGTAACGAAAGGTAACGATTGTGGCGTGTTACATGGATGTAACCCACACGTATTGTTTCTCGTGATCGAGAGCAATACGTTCATAAGCACGGCAATGCCCCGCATTGTCGCGTCGTCAAACTCACACAACGCAAGGAGCAACATGAGCGTTCTCGCGAAGGCCACGGCCTCCCGCTCACGGTCTCTCAAGTCCGCCGTCAGCGGTATCGCAATTCTCGGCATCAGCGCGCTCATCTTGAGCGGCTGTGCCTCGGGTGGCTCTACCTCCAGCGGCAAGGACCTCACACTGAAGATCGGCACGATTCTGCCGCAGACGGGTTCCCTCGCAGTGCTTGGGCCGCCCGAGTTCGCTGGCGTCGCGGCTGCTGCCGCAGACATCAACGCGGCGAAGGCCGGAATCAAGGTCACCGTCGAGAACAAGGACTCGGGGGACACGAAGACCAATATCGCGACCCAGTCTGCGACCGCCCTGCTCGCGGATGGCGTCAGCGCGATCATCGGCGCCGCGTCCTCCAGCGTCTCGCTCTCCATCATCGACCAGATCACGAAGGCCAAGGTCATCGAGATCTCTCCGGCCAACACCTCCCCGACATTCTCGTCCTACGCGGATGACGGATACTACTGGCGCACCGCCCCCTCTGACGTTCTTCAGGGTCGCGTGCTGGGCCAGAAGGTGCTCAAGGACGGCGCGACAAACGTGTCGATCATCTACCAAAACGACTCATACGGCCAGGGTCTTGACGACAACGCCAAGAAGGCCATCGAGGCCGGTGGCGGAAAAGTCGGCGAGAACGTGCCGTACGACCCCGCGGCGACCAGCTTCTCGTCCGAGGTGACGCAGGCGCTGTCGACGAACCCCGACGCGCTCATCGTGATCTCGTTCGACCAGTTGAAGGCCATCGCCCCCGAGTTGCAGAAGAACAACTTCGACTTCAAGAAGTTCTACGGCACGGACGGCAACTACGGAGTCATCGACAAGACGTACACGGGACCCGACATCGCTGGCGCGCAGTTCACCGTCCCGGGGGTGGACGCCTCGAAGGACTTCCAGGCCAAGCTGCAGGCGCTCGTCAAGAAGGAGGGCAACGCGGCGTTGACGGTGTTCACCTACGCGCCCGAGTCCTACGACGCCACTGTCCTCCTCGCCCTGGCCGCGCTGAAGGGCAAGAAGGCCGATGGCCCGACGATCAAGGCGAACCTGGAGACGGTGTCGAAGGACGGCACGAAGTGCACGACCTTCGCGGCGTGCGCCAAGCTGATCAACGACGGCAAGGCCGCGAACTACGACGGGCTCTCCGGCCCGATCACGTTCGACAAGAACGGTGACCCGTCGCAGGCGTACATCTCCATCTACAAGTACACGACGGGCAACGACAACGTGTACGAGTCCGCCGAGTTCGGCGACCTCACCAAGTAGTCACGCAGTACACGGAAGGGCCTCGGTTCTCGGACCGGGGCCCATCCTCTGTGTGGTCCGGCCTTATCGGCCGCACGAGAAGGGGCCCGGCACTGTGTGCCGGGCCCCTTCTGCGTTCTGTCGTCCGCTATCCGCCCGCGGTCGGTGTGGAGTTGGTGACCGCGTGGTCCGTTGCGAGGGTGCCGAGGTACAGCTCGATCACCTTTGGATCGCTCATCAGCGTGCGACCGGTGCCGCTGTACGCATCCTTGCCCTGGTCCAGCACGTAGCCTCGGTCGCAGATCTGCAGGGCTCGTCGGGCGTTCTGCTCGACGATCATGACAGAGACGCCCGCGCGGTTGATCTGGGCGACGTTGATGAACGTCTCGTCCTGACGCACGGGGGAGAGGCCGGCGCTCGGCTCGTCGAGAAGCAGCACGGAGGGGTCCATCATGAGCGCGCGCGACATGGCAACCATCTGGCGTTCGCCTCCCGAGAGCGAGCCGGCGCGCTGCTTGAGTCGCTTGCCGAGCTCGGGGAAGAGATCGGTGACGAAGTCGATGCGCTCCTTGAACATCTTGGGCTTCTGGTACACGCCCATTTCGAGATTCTCCTCGATGGTGAGGCTCGGGAAGACATTGTTGTTCTGCGGCACCATTCCGACCCCCCGAGTGACGAGTTTGTCGGCCTTGAGCCCGGTGATCTCGTCACCGGCGAGCAGCACAGACCCGCCGCGGATGTCGACCTGGCCGAAGATCGCCTTGAGCAGCGTCGATTTCCCGGCACCGTTTGGCCCGATGATCCCGACGAGTTCGCCCTTTTCGACGTACACGTTGCACCCGTTCAGGATGTTGACTCCCGGCAGGTAGCCGGCGACGAGGTCCTTGGTCTCCAGAACAATCTCACTGGCCATCGGTGGTCTCCTTCGAGCTCGCTTCGTCGCTGATTTCCTCGCTGATCTCGTTCACCAGGAAGGAGTCCCCGAGTTCCTTCGCGACTTCGAGTTGACCGGTGAGCGAACCGAGGTCGGTGTCGTGGTGCGCGCCGAGGTACGCGTCGATCACGGCTGGATCACGCATGACGACATCGGGATATCCCTCCGCGACGATCTTTCCTTCGGCCATCACGATCACCCAGTCGGCAATGGTCTGCACCATGTGCATGTCGTGCTCGACGAACAGCACGGTCATGCCCTCCTTCTTGAGGTCGAGGATGTGGCTGAGCAGAGACTGGGTGAGGGCCGGGTTGACACCGGCCATGGGTTCGTCGAGCATGACGAGTTCCGGCTTGGACATGAGCGCCCGCGCCATCTCGAGAAGCTTCCGCTGGCCACCGGAGAGGCTCGCTGCGTAGTCGTCCTTCTTCGTATCGAGCTTGAACCGGGTGAGGAGATCGAGCGCCTGGTCGGTGATCTCCTTCTCGCGCTTGCGCCAGAAGCCGCTGAACAGGGCGGTGAGAATCCGCTCCCCGCTCTGGTCACCGGCGCCGAGGCGCATGTTCTCCATCACGCTCAACAGGCTGAGGGCCTTGGTCAGCTGGAAGGTTCGCACCATGCCACGGCGAGCCACCTTGAACGCCGGCACGTTGGCCAGGCTCTTGCCGTTGAGCTCCCAGGTGCCCGTATCCGGCTTGTCGAATCCGGTGAGCAGGTTGAAGAACGTCGTCTTGCCCGCCCCGTTCGGTCCGATGAGCGCCGTGATGGCGTTCCGCGGGATCTCGACGTGCTCGACGTCGACCGCACTGACCCCGCCGAACGAGCGTCTCACGCCGTGCGCAACGAGAATCGGGTCGACCTTCTTGACGCCCGGTCCCGGTTCGCCGATCTGGAGCTTGGCCCTTGTCGTGTTCGCGTCAGCCACTGAAGTGCGCCTCTCTCTTCTTGCCGAATATGCCTTGCGGCCGGAAGATCACCAACAGCATCAGAGCGATGCCGACGATGATGAACCGGATCGGTCCCTGTTGCACCGAGGTGATCGGCAGCAAGTGGTTGGAGACGAGCAGGGTCAGGATGCCGTCGGACAGTGAGAGAACGACCCAGAAGATGATCGATCCGATGATGGGGCCGAGCACGGTGGTCGCGCCGCCGAGCAGCACGATCGTGTAAAGGAAGAATGTGGTCTGAGTGCCGTAATTGTCCGGTTGAAGCGAGGTCGGGATGATGACGAGCACCGTGCCCAGCGCGGCGAGCACTCCGCCGAGGATCAGCGACTGCATCTTGTACCAGGTGACATTCTTGCCGAGGCTGCGAACCGCATCCTCGTCCTCACGGATGCCCTTGACGATGCGGCCCCACGGGCTCCGCATGAGCTGCCAGACCAGCACAGCGGCAACGATCACCACGGTCCAGCCCACGATCATCGACCACACCTCGTTGTTGTTGTAGGAGAGCACGCCGTAGCCGTAGCGGATGTCCGGCAGCGGGTTGAGCCGGTAGAAGTCGCGCGACGACCCGTTGATGCCGTCTGAGCCACCGGTCAGATTGCTGATGCTCGGCGTCTTGACGGTGTAGCGCACGATTTCCGCGGCCGCGATGGTCACGATGCTCAGGTAGTCGGCTCGCAGTCTCAGAGTCGGGATGCCGAGCAGAAGGGCGAAGAGTATCGCGCCGACGACACAGGCGATGAGCGAGGCCCAGAGCGGCCAGTCGAACTTCACCGTGGTGATCGCGAAGAAGTAGCCTCCCACCGCCATGAAGCCGGCCTGACCGAAGTTCAGCAGTCCGGTGAAGCCGAAGTGGACTGCGAGCCCCAGTGCTGCGAGGGCATACCCGACGGTGAGGGGGGAGAGGATCTGGCCGAACGCCAGGGGGATGAAGTTCAAGTCCATTGGAGTTTCCCTAACCGATCCGGTCTCGGCGACCAAGGATGCCCTGTGGCCGGAATATCAGAATGACGATCAGCGCTGCGAGAGCGGCGACGAACTTCATGTTCGACGGAATGAAGAGGGTCGACAGGTCGACGAGGAGGCCGATCACGAGCGAACCGATGAGCGCTCCGAACGCGGTGCCGAGGCCGCCGAGGGTGACGGCGGCGAAGATGAGCAGCAGGATGCTCCCGCCCGTCTCCCAGTTGATCGGTTGGTAGTAGCCGATCAGGGCGCCCGAAAGCCCGGCGAGCGCGCCACCGGCGACCCAGACGATTCGGATGACCCGCTCCACGTTGATGCCCGTCGCTGCCGCGAGGGATCGGTTGTCGGACACCGCGCGGGTCGCCTTTCCGATGCGGGTCCGAAGCAGTGCGAAGGCCACGAGAAGAAGCACCACGATGCAGACGACCGGACTGGAGACATCCGTGAACCTCAGGTGGACGGGCCCGAGAGTGAGGAAGGAACTGTTATCGCTCGGCGTGACGAGCAGCCCAGGGCCGAAGACGAACTGATAGATATAGCGCAACGCGAGTGAGAGCCCGATGCTCACGATCATCAGGGGGATGAGGCCCACGCCCCTCTTTCGCAGCGGCTTCCACAGCCCGAGGTCCTGCAGATAGCCGAAGACGCCGCCGAACACGAGGGCCGCGAGGATGCCGAGCCAGCCTGGAAGGTGCATCGTGCCCGAGACGATGTAGCCGACGAGAGCGCCGAAAGTCACGAGTTCGCCGTGTGCGAAGTTGTTGAGCCCGGTGGTGCCATAGATGAGGGAAACACCGATGGAGGCGAGCGCGAGAAGCAGGCCGAAGATGAGGCCGGTTGCCACCCGCTGCAGGGCAAGTTCGCCGAACGAGGTTCCAGAGCTGGTCGAGCCGGGCGACGGCTTCGCTGTCGATCCGGGAGACGGGGTAGTCGCTGCCGATCCGAGGAGGAAGTACGCGGGTACACCCTGGTTGCCCACGCCCACCGACACATCGCGCGGGTTGGTTCCGAGAACCGCACCGGCGCCAGCGGGAATGGAGGATGCGTCGAGGGCCACCTTGTACGTTCCTGGCTTGTCGAGGGGTACTGTCGCCTTGCCGTCGGCCCCCGTAACCACCGCGCTGTTGAAGCCCTTCGGACCGGTGATCGTGACCTTGACTCCAGCGACGTTGGACTTGTCGGCGGCCACTCGCACCCAAACGCCGATGCTCTGGGCGGCGGCCGTCGAGGCGGACGGCGTCGGCGTCGGCGTATCGGCGGCGAACGCCGTTCCCGCGCTGGAGAACACAAAGGCGGACGCGGCGAGCGCCGCGAAGATCACGACAAACCACCGCGTCTTGCGTCGGGGAGCTGTACCTGCGAGTGTCACGGAACCTCCAAGGCGGAGCCAGCCGGGGCAAGGGATTCCCGGGCAGTCTGGCCGACCGTCGTCATTGACGTTAGTTGTCGAATGTGTCACCGGTGTTTCGCGGAGAGCACGCTTCAGTCTCGCCATTATGACCGGTGGAATAGCCGACCCGCTAACTGGTTAATATTGAGTACCGGAATCCTTCGATGCAGTCCGGACCTTCAGCTCAGCATTCGCGGGAAAATAGAGGACACATGGACCAGCCGGACCCCTTCGGTTTCATCGGGCTCACCTACGACGACGTCATGCTCCTCCCCGGGCATACCGATGTCATCCCGAGCGAGGCGGACACCTCGACGCGCCTGAGCCGCCGCATCACCGTGGCCGCGCCGCTGCTCTCCTCCGCCATGGACACCGTGACCGAGTCGCGCATGGCCATCGCCATCGCCCGCCAGGGCGGACTGGGCGTGCTGCACCGCAATCTCTCGATTGCCGATCAGGCCGACCAGGTGGATCGCGTGAAGCGCAGCGAATCCGGCATGATCACCAATCCGGTGACGACAACCCCGAACGCGACGGTCGCGGAGGTGGACGCGCTGTGCGGCCAGTTCCGCATCTCCGGTCTTCCGGTGGTGGAGGACGACGGCCGTCTCGTCGGCATCATCACCAACCGCGACATGCGTTTCGTCTCGCCGTTCGAGAAGGCCACCACTCTGGTGCGAGACGTGATGACCCGTGCTCCGCTCATCACGGCCCGCGAGGGCATCGACCCGGATGATGCGGTCGCCATCTTCGCGCAGCACAAGATCGAGAAGCTTCCCCTCATCGATGCCGACGGCAGGCTCCGCGGCCTCATCACCGTCAAGGACTTCGACAAGTCCGAGATGTATCCGAGCGCCACCAAGGACGACTCCGGTCGGCTTCGGGTCGCCGCCGCGATCGGTTTCTTCGGCGACGCGTGGGAGCGCGCCATGACCCTCATCGACGCCGGGGTGGACGCCCTGGTCGTCGACACCGCGAACGGCGACAGCGCCGGCGTGATCGACATCATCCGCCGGCTCAAGAGCGACCCGGTCGCGAGCCACGTCGACGTCATCGGCGGCAACGTCGCCACCCGCAGCGGCGCGCAGGCCCTCGTGGATGCCGGAGCGGACGCCATCAAGGTGGGCGTCGGTCCCGGCTCAATCTGCACCACCCGCGTCGTGGCCGGAGTCGGGGTGCCGCAGGTGACCGCGGTGTACGAGGCGTCCCTCGCCGCGCGGGAGCACGGCATCCCGGTGATCGCCGATGGCGGACTGCAGTATTCCGGCGACATCGCGAAGGCGCTCGTGGCCGGCGCGGACACCGTCATGCTCGGCTCGCTCCTCGCCGGCTGCGACGAGAGCCCGGGCGACCTCGTGTTCGTCAACGGCAAGCAGTTCAAGAAGTACCGCGGCATGGGGTCCCTCGGAGCCCTGCAGAGCCGCGGCGAGAAGACGTCGTACTCGAAGGACCGCTACTTCCAGGCCGACGTGCCGTCCGACGACAAGCTCATCCCGGAGGGGATCGAGGGACAGGTGCCGTACCGCGGCCCGCTCTCCGCCGTGGCGTACCAACTGCTCGGCGGCCTGCGTCAGTCGATGTTCTACACCGGTGCGCGCACCATCCCGGAGCTCAAGGCGAAGGGCAAGTTCGTGCGCATCACGGCCGCGGGGCTCAAGGAATCGCACCCGCACGACATCCAGATGACGGTGGAGGCGCCGAACTACTCCCGCTAGGGAGGCGGCGCGGGGTTCGCGCCCCGACCCAGCAGGCGCGCGCGGGTCGGCTCGAGACCGGCACCTCGCGGCGGGAGTTGTCCCCTCGCGGCGGGAGTTAAGGCGGCCGGCGGCGGGGTAAGGGCGTCGGGGAGGGGGTTACGACTCCCGCCGCGGCCGAAGATTCCCCTCCGCGGCCGAGGCGTGCGCGCGCGAGTTCTGCACCGCCGCCGGGATCTACGGTTTGGCGACCGGAAGTTCGTGGATGCTCGGCGGATGCACTACTCTCCCCTTGCCCGCGATGGCCTCATCCTCGTCAGCCGCATCACCGAGCACGTCGACGACTCGCGAGCGTTGAGGCGTGATGTCGAGCGGGGACTGCTCGTCGCACTACGGCGCGGCGCCTTCGTCGAACGATCGACCTGGGACGAGTCTGATTCCCGCGATCGTCACCTGTTGCGTGCTCGTGCGGCGATCGCGGCGGCGTCCCGACCGTGTGCGCTGGCCGGACTCTCCGCGGCCGCAGTGTGGGGCATGCCGATCGCCGGCGACTGGCCAGCCGAAGTGACGATGCTCGACGAGTGGCGTGGAGGCGGCAGGTCCGAGCCCGGCGTGAGGAAGACCGCGGCCGGATTCGCCACCGCGCAGATCGAGCTCATCGACGGTATCCGCGTGACTAGCCTGGCTCGCACCGCGCTCGACGTGTCGCGGCTGGCGACCATTTCGGATGCCGTTGGATCGGTCGATTGGGCCCTCTGGCGGAAGAATCCTCGGGCGGTCACCGTGCAGGACCTGATCACCGAGCTGGAGTCCCTTCACCCGAGGACAGGCGGAAGACAACTCCGGCGGGTGATCGGCTTCGCGACGTCGCTCTCCGACTCGTTCGGGGAGTCAACGACCCGCGCGGTCATCCATCAGCTGGGGTTTGCGCCGCCCGAACTGCAGGTCGAATTCCGCGATGCCGAGGGGCTCATCGTCCCGGACTTCTTTTGGCGCGAGACTCGGCAGGTCGCGGAGTTCGACGGCAAGGCGAAGTACACGAGGGCCGAGTTCACGAAGGGCGATCCCGTTGAGGTGCTGTGGAAGGAGAAGAAGCGCGAGGACAGGCTCCGCCGAGTCGGATGCGGTGTAACCCGGATTCTCACCGAGCACGTCGCTCAGCCGCGCAGACTCGAGCGGCTTCTCCTTGACGCCGGAATTCCTCGCGGCGGGGAAACCACCTCGCGGCGGGAGGCGTGACCCCCTCCGCGACGCGGTTTCCCCGCCGCCGCGCCCGTTATCTCCCTCCGCGAGGTGTCGGGACGCGCGGGATGGCCTGCACGAGCACCAGTGCGGGCGCGGGTCTCCCTCCGCGAGCCGTTAGCCCGGCGCACGCCCCCCGACCCCCGCTGGAGCGCGCCCCTGCACCGACCGGTAGGCTGAACGGGTGAGTGACGTAGAGATTGGCCGCGCCAAGCGCGCTCGCCGGGTATATGCCTTTGATGACATTGCCATCATGCCGAGTCGGCGCACGCGTGACCCCCAGGACGTGTCCGTCAACTGGGGCATCGACGCGTACCAGTTCACGATCCCGTTCATCGCGGCGCCCATGGACTCGGTGGTCTCTCCGGCGACCGCGATCCTCATGGGCCAGCTCGGCGGACTCGGCGTTCTCGACCTCGAGGGCCTCTGGACTCGCTACGACGACCCCGAGCCGCTGCTCGCCGAGATCCGTGCGCTTACGGATGGTGCAGCGACCGCCCGCATGCAGGCGATCTACTCCGAGCCGATCAAGCCGGAACTGGTGAAGACCCGCCTCGCTGAGATCCGCGCGGCCGGAGTCACCGTGGCGGCCGCGCTCTCGCCCCAGCGCACCCAGGAACTGTACAAGACCGTGGTGGAGGCGGGCGTCGACCTGTTCGTGATCCGCGGCACGACCGTGAGCGCCGAGCACGTCTCCAAGAACCAGGAGCCGCTCAACCTCAAGAAGTTCATCTACGAGCTCGACGTGCCCGTGATCGTGGGCGGCGCGGCCGGGTACACCCCGGCCCTCCACCTCATGCGCACCGGCGCGGCCGGCGTGCTCGTCGGCTTCGGCGGCGGAGCAGCATCCACGACGCGCGCGAGCCTCGGCATTCACGCGCCGATGGCGACAGCCGTCGCGGATGTCGCCGGCGCCCGTCGCGACTACATGGACGAGTCCGGTGGACGCTACGTGCACGTGATCGCCGACGGCGGGCTGGGCACGAGCGGCGACATCGCCAAGGCATTCTCGGTGGGAGCGGATGCCGTGATGCTCGGCTCGACCCTCGCGCGGGCCACCGAGGCACCGGGCGGCGGCTGGCACTGGGGCCAGGAGGCGCACCACAACGAGCTGCCACGGGGCAACCGCGTGAAGGTCGGCTCGACCGCTCCGCTCGAGGAAATTCTTTACGGGCCATCCTCAGTTGCCGATGGCACAGTGAATCTCGTCGGTGCCCTGCGCCGATCCATGGCGACAACCGGATACTCCGACCTCAAGGAATTCCAGCGGGTCGAAGTGGTGGTCGCGCCGTACCACAAGTAACCCTAGGGAGGCAGTGATGGCCAGGCAAAAGACGGTAACTCGCTCATCGAAACTGGGTCCAGAGGAGCGCGCGGACGCGATAACCGCGCTCAAGGAGAAAGAACTCGACATCCTTGTGGTCGGCGGCGGCATCGTGGGAACCGGCAGCGCGCTCGACGCCGTCACCCGGGGACTGAGCGTGGGAATGGTGGAGGCGAGGGACTGGGCCAGCGGCACCTCGAGCCGGTCGTCCAAGCTCGTGCACGGCGGCATCCGCTATCTGGAGCAGCTCGACTTCCGGCTGGTGCGCGAGGCCCTCATCGAACGCGGCCTCCTGCTGCAGCGCCTCGCCCCGCACCTGGTGAAGCCGGTGCGTTTCCTCTACCCGCTGCGGCAGCGGGTGTTCGAGCGCTTCTATGTCGGCGCCGGCATGTTGCTCTACGACATCTTCAGCTACACGGGCGGTCGCCCGCCCGGTGTTCCGCACCACCGGCACCTCACCAAGTCGCAGGTGATGCGCTCCATCCCGAGCCTCGCCAACGACGCGCTCGTCGGGGGCATCACCTACTACGACGCCCAGGTCGATGACGCGAGGTACACCGCATCGCTTGCGCGCACAGCGTCGTTCTATGGCGCCCATGTGGCCAGCCGGGTGCGCATCGAAGGCTTCATCAAGGTGGGGGAGCGCGTGGTCGGCGCCCGGGCCCACGACCTGGAGACCGGCGAGCGGTTCGACATCCGGGCGAAGCAGGTCGTGAACGCCACCGGCGTGTGGACGGATGACACCCAGTCGATGGTGGGCGAGCGCGGCCAGTTCAAGGTGCGGGCCTCGAAGGGCGTGCACCTGGTCGTTCCGCGGGACCGCTTCCAGTCGACCATGGGCCTGCTGCTGCGCACCGAGAAGAGCGTGCTCTTCGTGATCCCGTGGGGTCGGCACTGGCTGATCGGCACGACGGACACCGACTGGCACCTGGACAAGGCGCACCCGGCGGCGACTGCCGCGGACATCGAGTACATCCTCGAGCACGTCAACTCGGTGCTCGCGGTGAAACTCACCCGCGACGACGTCGAGGGCGTCTACGCCGGCCTCCGCCCGCTGCTCGCCGGCGAGTCGGAGCAGACCTCGAAGCTCTCCCGCGAGCACATCGTGGCGCACAGCGTGCCGGGCCTCGTGGTGGTCGCCGGCGGCAAGTGGACCACCTACCGCATCATGGCCAAGGACGCGATCGATGCCGCCGCCGCGGCGCTCGACGCCAACGTTCCGAAGAGCGTGACGCAGGACATCGCGCTGCTCGGCGCCGAGGGCTACCAGGCGGCCTGGAACAAGCGCGCGAAGATCGCCCGGGCGTTCGGCGTGCACAAGGTGCGCATCGAGCACCTGCTCAACCGCTACGGGGTCATGACCGATGAACTGCTCGACCTGATCCGCGAGGACCCGTCGCTCAACACCCCGCTGCCGGGTGCCGACGACTACATCGAGGCCGAGGTGATCTACGCGGCGACCCACGAGGGTGCCCTTCACCTGGAGGACGTGCTCGCCCGCCGTACCCGCATCTCGATCGAGGCCTGGGATCGCGGAGTGTCTGCGGCCCCGGTGGCCGCCGCGCTCATGGGCGGTGTTCTCGGTTGGGACCAGGAGCGGGTCGACCGTGAGGTGAACAACTACCTCAAGCGAGTCGCGGCGGAGCGTGCCAGCCAGCTCGAACCCGACGACGAGTCTGCGGATCGTGTTCGCCTGGAGGCCCCGGACATCGTCTCGGCCAAGTAGGAATTCGGGCGCCATCCGCACGACGGGTGCGCGCGCGGCGAACGCCGGAGGTCGCTCAGGCGGGCCCGGATAGACTGGTTGCCGCATCAACGAATGCGAAACCTGTGAGGAGTCAGCAATGGTCGACGTTCGACGGGTCAAGCTTCCCGGTGTGGGGGTGTTGCACACCTTCGTCACCGCCGACGGAGGCAAGGCCGGCGTCATCACGCACCGGTCCGGGCACAGCGACCTGATCACCTTCGCCGACGAGGAAGACGGATCCGACGCCAACAAGGTCTCCCTGCGCCTGAGTGAAGACGAGGCGCACACCCTCGCCGAACTGCTCGGGGGCACCCGGATCACCGAGGGGCTCGACAAGCTCGACCAGATTCCGGGACTCTCCATCGACTGGTTCACCGTCGACTACGACGACCACATCGCCGGGCAGCAGCTCGGAAACCTCGCCTCCCACGGTGTCGTCGGCCTCACGGTGGTCGCCGTCGTGCGGGGCGACTCGGCGAACCCGGCCCCGGCGGACGACTTCAAGGTCTTCCCGGGTGACACCCTCGTGGTGGCCGGATCACCGGAAAAGGTCACGAAGGCCTTCAATTTCTATCGCACGGGCGAGCTGTCACTGGGGGCAAAGGCGCCTGTAGACGCTCCGCCCGGAGGCTAGCGTGCATCTGGGTGAAGAGCTCGCGATTCTCGGGGCACTCCTCCTCATCGCCTACGTCTTCGGTCGGCTGGGCAAGCTCATCGGGCTGCCCGCCATCCCCGTCTACATGCTCGTCGGCCTGCTCGCGAGCCCGCACACGGGCTGGTTCCCGCTCAATTTCGACTCCGGTCGCATCGAGCTCATCGCCATCTTCGGTCTCATCCTCCTGCTCTTCAACCTCGGCCTCGAGTTCGACCAGGACGAGTTCTTCAGCAACGCCGGCAGGCTCATCGTCTCGGGTGGTTCGTACATCCTGGTGAACATGGCCGTGGGCCTCGCCTTCGGCTTCTGGGTGGGCTGGGGCACCCGCGAGGCGCTCATCATCGCCGGGATCACCGCAACGTCGTCGAGCGCCATCGTCACGAAGCTCCTCATCGAGCTCAACCGTCTCGCCAACAAGGAGACACCGATGATCCTCGGTGTCACCGTCGTCGAGGACATCTTCATCGCGATCTACCTGGCGATCGTCGGCGTCGTGCTGAGCAACGAGACGGCCATCTGGCCGGTGATCGGAAAGCTCGCGGTCTCGTTCCTCTTCCTCGTCGTGATGTTCACCATCGCCCGCTGGGGCGGCAAGTGGGTGTCGCGGCTGTTTCGCACCAAGGACGACGAGCTGTTCACCATCCTGTTCTTCGGGCTCGCCGTCGCGTTCGGCGGGATCGGCGAACTGCTCGGAGTGACGGATGCGATCGGCGCCTTCCTCATCGGGCTCGTTCTCGGCGCGACGAAGTACCGGTCCAAGATCGAACACCTGTCGTTGCCGATGCGGGATGTCTTCGGGGCATTCTTCTTCCTCAACTTCGGGTTGTCGCTCAACGCCTCCGAATTCTCGACAGTTCTCATGCCGGTGCTCGGCGCGGTGCTCATGACCTTCCTCCTGAACGTCATCGCCGGCCAGTTCGTGGCCTGGCTGAACAAGCTCGGGCCGCAGGCGGGAATCAACGCGACGGTGATCCTGCAGAACCGGGGCGAGTTCGCCCTCATCCTCGCCACCCTCTCGATCAGTGCGGGACTCGACAAGAGGATCGTGCCGTTCGCCGGGCTCTACGTGCTGATCATGTCGATCGCGGGCCCGATCCTGGCGGCCAATTCGCAGAAGATCGGCGCGGTCATCCTGCGCACCAAGAAGAAGCCCAAGCCGCAGGCGCGGCCGATCATGGCCGAGGAGAACATCGCGCTGGTCGAGGCCGCGACCGAGGGGCTCGAATACGGCGAGCCGGAGGCGGCGTCGACGGCGGCCGAACGACTGATCGAGCAGGCGATGCAGCAATCGGATGAGACCTCCGGTCGCACACGAGACCCGGAGTATTGAAGACATGTGGTCGGTAGCCCGTCGCCCGCGCTGGATCGCGGCGCTCGTCTTTGCTCTCGCCCTGGCAGCCGGGTTCGCCGCGCTCGGTCAGTGGCAGTTGGCGCGGAGCGTCGCCACCGGCACGGTCATCCAGCGCGACACCGAGACGATCGTTCCGCTCACCTCGGTGGCGAAACCGCAATCGCCGGTCACCGACCGGGCGACGGCGCAGTTGGTGACCGCGACCGGCGCGTGGATGCCCGGCGACTACGTGATCGTGAGCGACCGCCTCAACAAGGGCGTCGCCGGCTACTGGGTGGTCGGGCACTTCTCGGTCAACCAGGCGCCGGGCACCAACGGCACGGTCGGGCTCGTCGCGGCCGTCGGCTGGTCGGCCAGCCTGAAGGCCGCGCAGGCGGCCCTGTCGGCGATCGATGCCAGCCAGACCTTGGCGACGGTGACCGTCACCGGACGCTACATTCCCAGCGAGAGTCCCCAGGACTCCGACTTCGAGCGCGGCAAGCTCACCACCATCTCACCGGGAGCGATGATCAACCTGTGGAAGCACGCCGATCCGGCCGGCGTCTACGGCGGCTACCTGACCTCGGCCGCCCCCGCCGACGGCCTCACCGCGATCGACTCCCCCGAGCCCTCCTCCGAGGTGGAGGTCAACCTGCTCAACGTGTTCTACGCGGTCGAATGGGTCGTCTTCGCCGGCTTCGCCCTGTTCCTCTGGTACCGCCTCGTGAAGGATGCCTGGGAGCGCGAGCAGGAGGAAGCGAGCGAAGTAAACTAGGGCAATGCCCCTTCGCCCCAAGGCCTCCGACGTTCCCGCCATCCGGGGAGCGCTCAAGTTCTACCGCATCTCCGCCTACGTCACGGGCACCCTGCTTCTGCTGCTGGTGCTCGAGATGCTGTTCAAGTACTCGCCCATTCACCGCGAGATCGAACTCGGCGGCCCGAACGGGGTGATTGCGCTCGTGCCGGACGGCACCGTGCGCGCCGTCAATCTCTCCACCGGCATCCTCATCGCCCACGGTTGGCTCTACGTCGTCTACCTCTTCTGCGACTTCCGGCTCTGGAGCCTCATGCGCTGGCCGTTCGGCCGCTTCATCCAGATCGCCCTGGGCGGCGTCGTGCCGTTTCTCTCCTTCATCGTCGAGCACTTCATCACGCGCCGTGTGCACCACGAACTCGCCGAGCTGGAACAGCCGGCGACCACCACCGTCACCACCCCGGAGGCCACCAATCGTTAAGTCGACGCCGCGCGAGACCGCGCAGCAGCCCGTCCTCGTCGTCGACTTCGGCGCACAATACGCTCAGCTGATCGCGCGTCGCGTGCGCGAGGCGAACGTCTACTCCGAGATCGTGCCGCACACGATCACCGCGGCCGAGGTCGCCGCCCTCAACCCCGCGGGAATCGTGCTCAGCGGTGGGCCGTCGAGCGTCTACGAGGCCGGCTCGCCCACCCTCGACCCGGGCATCCTGAAGCTCGGCGTGCCCGTCCTCGGCATCTGCTACGGATTCCAGGTGATGGCCCAGCAGCTCGGCGGCGAGGTCGCCAACACGGGCCTGCGCGAGTACGGTTCCACCGCCGTCACGCTCGCGGACGGCGACAGCACGCTGCTCGCAGGCCAGCCGCACGACCAGACCACGTGGATGAGCCACGGCGACTCCGTCTCCAAGGCGCCGGAAGGCTTCACCGTGCTGGCCTCGAGCGCCTCCACCCCGGTCGCCGCCTTCGCGAGCGACGAACGCCGGCTCTACGGCGTGCAGTGGCACCCCGAGGTGAAGCATTCCGAGTTCGGCCAGCGGGTGCTCGAGAACTTCCTGCACAACGCGGCCGGCATCCCGGCCGACTGGAACAGCGGCAGCGTCATCGCCGAACAGGTGGAGCGCATCCGCGCCCAGGTCGGCTCGTCCCGCGTCATCTGCGGGCTCTCCGGCGGGGTCGACTCGGCCGTCGCCGCGGCGATCGTGCATAAGGCGGTGGGCGACCAACTCGTCTGCATCTTCGTGGACCATGGCCTCCTGCGCCAGGATGAGCGCCGCCAGGTGGAGGAGGACTACGTGGCCTCCACGGGCGTGCGGCTTGTCACCGTCGACGCCGTCGACCAGTTCCTCGATGCCCTTGCCGGCGTGACCGACCCGGAGACCAAGCGCAAGATCATCGGGCGTGAGTTCATCCGCTCGTTCGAGGCGGCCGCCGAGGCGCTCGTCCTCGAGGCGCAGGGCGACGGCGCCTCCATCGACTTCCTCGTGCAGGGCACCCTGTATCCGGATGTCGTGGAGTCCGGCGGAGGCACGGGAACCGCCAACATCAAGAGCCACCACAACGTGGGCGGCCTGCCGGAAGACCTGCAGTTCAAGCTCGTGGAGCCGCTGCGCGCCCTCTTCAAGGACGAGGTGCGTGCAATCGGACGCGAGCTCGGGCTTCCCGAGGTGATCGTGGGTCGCCAGCCGTTCCCCGGTCCCGGACTCGGCATCCGCATCGTCGGCGAGGTGACCCGCGACCGGCTCGAGCTGCTGCGCAAGGCGGACGCGATCGTGCGGGCCGAACTCACCGCCGCCGGCCTCGATCAGGAGATCTGGCAGTGCCCGGTGGTGCTTCTCGCCGACGTGCGCTCCGTCGGCGTGCAGGGTGACGGACGCACCTACGGGCACCCGATCGTGCTGCGCCCCGTGTCATCCGAGGATGCGATGACCGCCGACTGGACCCGGCTGCCCTACGACGTGCTCGCCCGCATCTCCAATCGCATCACCAACGAGGTGGCCGGCGTCAACCGGGTCGTGCTCGACGTGACGTCGAAGCCGCCGGGGACGATCGAGTGGGAGTAGTTCTGGGCGCTGCCGCCGCTCACTTCGGCTCGGCGAGCGCCGGCGGCTGCGGGTCGTAGGCGGCCGCGTCGCGGCGGGAGTTGTGCCGTCGCAGCGGGAGTTGTGCGTGGGCGGCGGAGGCTCTGAGGCTCTGACTCGCCAGGGCGGCTGACGGCTGACGCCTCGCGGCTCGCGATCCGACGTCGCGGCGGGAGAAATCACCGCCCGCGGCGGGGAAATTGCATGGCGGCGGGAGTCGTAACTCCCGCCGCGACGCGGTTTCCCCGCCGCGAGGCTGTGTCTGCGAGCCGCGAGGCGGTTTCTGCGGAGTCCTGACGCGCGGCTGCAGAAGCTACGGCCGCGGGGGGCGGATGCCGTCCAGGGCCAGTCCGAGCACTCGCTCGCGCTGTTCGTCGTTCGCGTAGGAGACGGAGAGCAGGCCGGAGATCAGGAAGAGCACGTCGGAGATCTCGACATCCGCTCGCGCGTCTCCGGAGGCCTGAGCCCGCGCGAGAAGGGGCTTCCCCGCCTCGAACATGGCGTACTTCGCATTTCGGAACATGTCCGAATCCCGGTTGAGCCCATCCAGCAGCGCTCGTTTGGTCGTGGCATAGTCGACGAACCGCCGAAGCCACGCGATGAGTGCCTCCCAGGGGGGAAGTTCGCCGAACTGCCCGGCCGCCCGGCAGAGGGCATCCACCTCGTCGAAGTAGACGGCCTCGATCAGGCTGGCGCGGGTGGGGAAGTTGCGGTACAGGGTGGCGATGCCGACGCCGGCACGGCGTGCGATGTCCTCGAGCGAGGCATCCGGCCCGTTCGTGGCGAACGCGTCCCGCGCGGCCGCCAGCACCGCCTCGAAGTTGCGCCGCGCGTCGGCCCTCAGCGGTCGCGCGACTGCCGCGGACACGAGGGGGGCGTCGGTCATCGTCATCCTTGGGTTGCTAAACGGAGGGGTGCCTCCATATAATGGGAGGTACCCCTCCACTTTAGCACTTGCCATCGGGCCAGTCACGAGCGCGAGCCGCTCTCGAAAGGAAACCATGTCCACCCGCACCTCACCCGGGGCCACCTTCACGGTGCTCGCCCTGGCTGCCGCGTCCTTCACCCTCCTGCAGTCCCTCATCAACCCCGTGCTGCCCACCATCCAGCGCGACCTCGCAACCACCCAGTCGACCGTCACCTGGGTGCTCACCGGCTGGCTGCTCTCCGCCGCCATCGCCACCCCGCTGCTCGGACGAATCGGCGACATGGCCGGCAAGCGCCGCACCCTGCTGATCGCCCTCGCCGCGATCGCGGTGGGCAACCTCGTCGCGGCGCTCGCGCCCGCCATCGGGGTGCTCATCGCCGCCCGGGTTCTGCAGGGGCTCGGCGGCGCGGTCTTCCCGCTCGCCTTCGGCATCATCCGGGACGAGTTCCCCCGTGCCCGTGTCGCCTCCGCGGTCGGCGCCCTCTCCGCGATCATCGCCGTCGGGGGAGGGCTGGGCGTCGTGCTCGCCGGACCCATCGTAGGCGCGCTGGGCTGGCGCTGGCTGTTCTGGATTCCGATGATCGTCACCACCCTCGTCGGCGTGCTCGCCTTCCGCCTCGTGCCGGAGTCGCCGGCCCGTGCCGGTGGTCGCATCAACTGGGCCGGCGCCGCCCTTCTCGCCGGCTGGCTCGTCGCCCTGCTGCTGCCGCTCAGCGAGGCGCACGTGTGGGGCTGGGGCTCGCCGCTGGTGATCGGCCTGTTCGCCGTCGCGGCCATCCTGCTCGCGGCCTGGATCGTTGTCGAGTACCGCTCCGGCAACCCCGTGATCGACATGCGGATGATGCGGCTGCCCGCCGTCTGGACGGTCAACCTCGTCGCCCTCCTCTTCGGAGCCAGCATGTTCTCGGTGTATGCCTTCCTGCCCCAATTCACCCAGACTCCCGCGAGCACCGGCTACGGTTTCGGCGCGAGCGTGACCCTGAGCGGCCTGCTGCTGCTGCCGATGCTGGTCACCATGGCGATCGCCGGTTTCGTGAGCGGCCCGATGGCACCGGTGCTGAGCTTCCGGGCGCAGCTGGCGATGGGCTCCGCGGTGATCGCGGTCTCGTCCGTGGCGATCGTGTTCGCGCACTCGGCGCCGTGGCAGATCGCCGTCGAGTCCGGGCTCTTCGGACTCGGGCTGGGGATCGCGTATTCCGCGATGTCCAGCCTCGTCGTGCAGGCGGTCCCCGCTCACCAGACCGGGGCGGCCAGCGGAATGAACGTGAACGTGCGCACCATCGGCGGCGCGATCGGCACCGCGGTCTTCTCGACGATCGTGACCGGCAACCTGGACTCGACCGGTCTCCCGCTCGAGGCTGGCTACACGGACGGCTTCATCGTGCTCGCGGCCTTCGCGGTCGCGGCGGCCCTCGTCGCCCTGCTGGTGCCGGCGGCGGCCCGCGCCGCCGTGGCGACGACGCGGGAGGCCGGAACCGAGCCAGACCTGGAGCTGCGGATGTCGGCCGAGGTCGCCTGATCCGGTTCCGCTGTCGTCGGCCGCTCGATGGGTCAGACCCCTGGACAGGAGAGCGCCGCGGCGCAAGCCTTCGCGAGCCCGGCGACGCGGATGCCCGGGCAGCGAAAAGGGGCCGTCCAGAAGGACGGCCCCTCTTTCGACGTTGGCTAGCGGCGCATGATGGCGAGCAGGCGCAGGATCTCGAGGTAGAGCCAGACCACGGTGACCATGATGCCGAAGGCGCCGGTCCAGCCGTAGATTCGCGGGGCGCCGCGCTGCACGCCCTTCTGGATGCTGTCGAAGTCGAGCACGAGCGAGTATGCCGCCATGATGATGACGAGCACACCGAGGATCACGCCGAGCGGGATGCCGAACACATGCACGCTGCCGCGCAGGCCGAAGGCATCCGAGTTCACGCCGGTCGCGATCAGGATCACATTGACGACGGAGAAGACCAGGTAGCCGACCATGGCGATGAGGAAGATCTTGGTGGCCCGCTTGGAGGCGCGGATCTTGCCGCTCGCGAAGAGCGCGAGCGTCACCCCCACGACGACGAAGGTGCCGATGACCGCCTGAAGGGCGATTCCCGGGAACTGCGACTCGAAGAAGCTCGTGATGCCGCCGACGAAGATGCCCTCGACCGCCGCGTAGCTCAGCACGAGCGCGGGGGACGGCTTCTTCTTGAAGATGTTGACGAGGGCGAGCACGAAGCCCACGATCGCGGCCGGGATGGCCAGCACGGGGAAGATCCAGCCGACGGCCGCGCCGACGAGCAGGATGGCGAAGCTCACGACGACCTTCACCATCGTGTCTTCGTAGGTCATCCGGTCGGTCTCGACCGGGGTGGCGGAAGGCCGGCTGTACAGCTCGGTGAGCTGCTCGGCCGTCATCCCCTCGGCGCTCGGCGCGGGGGTGATCGGAAACTTCCCCGCCGTGTTCGGGCGATCGGAGAACGCTGGGGAGTTGTTGAATGCCGGATTCGATGAGGCCATGCCTCAAGATTAGCGGACCTTTACTCTGCTCTGGCTGGAGATTGGCCTCGATTTGGCTATCGACCGGCCGAGCCAGGCGGAGGCCACGAGCACGACCGTGGAGACCGCGACGACGATGGCACCGTGACCGTACTGCGGGTAGAGCTGGCTGAGCACCAGCCCGCCCAGCACGGGCAACACGGTGACGAGGTAGGCGATCGCCGGGCGCTGGCGAAGGTAGAGCCAGCCGGCGAGCGGGATCACGAGCAGGATGCTGCCCGCAGACCCGAAGAGGAGGGAGCCGACGGCGAGGGCGCTCGGCAGCGTCATCGCGACCCGGCGCGGACCGCGGGCGGGCAGGACGATCCACCCGGCGATGTGGGCGGCCAGACCGCCGACCAGGAGGTAGCCGGCGTAGACGGAGGCTGCCTGCACGAGGAGTCCGCCGACGAGGAGGAGAGCGACGGCGGCGGCGTAGCGCCCGCGGTAGCCGCCCCAGCGCAACGGCAGCGCCCTTGCGGGCTCCCGCCAGGCGACGGCTCCCTCAGCCACGGGGGGTGAACACGACGATGGCGACCCAGACGATGAGGGCGACCCCCACCACGGCCATCACCGCGCCGAACGCGAGCATCGGATCCGGGCGCTTGCGCCGAGCCGGCCCGGGCTCCGGACGGATGGCGCCGGGGATGTCGTGCTCGGGCTGCACCACGCGCATCCCGCACTTGATGCAGTACTTCCATGCGGGTCGCAGCGCCTCCCCGCAGTTCGCGCATTTCCCCATGTCGTTGAGATTACCCCCAGTTCAACTGCTGTCTTTGTGCGTCCCGTACCGTGGCAGCGTGAACTCTCTCCCCCTCGTAATCGCCCACCGGGGCGCCAGCGGTTATCGGCCGGAACACACTCGCGCGGCGTACGAGCTCGCGATCGAGCAGGGCGCCGATGCGCTCGAACCCGACCTGGTCGCGTCGAGGGACGGCGTGCTGGTGATCAGGCACGAGAACGAGATCTCCGGAACCACGGATGTGGCGAGCCGGCCCGAGTTCGCCGACCGGCGGACCACGCGCACGATCGACGGCTCCAGTCTCACCGGCTGGTTCACCGAGGACTTCACCTGGGCCGAGCTGGCGACGCTGAAGGCGCGCGAGCGGCTGCCGAAGGTGCGTCCGCACAACGACGAGGCGGCGGGGGAGCAGGGCATCCTGAGACTCTCCGACCTGCTCGAACTGGTCGACGGCGCGCCCCGCCGGGTCGGTCTCGTCGTGGAGGTGAAGCACGCCGCCTACTTCGCGTCGATCGGCCTACCGCTCGACGTGCTGCTGGCGAGCGAGCTGAGCGCCGCCGGCTGGACGGATGACGACCGCCTCACCGTGGAGAGCTTCGAGAAGAGCGCACTGCTGGCGGTTCGGGCACGCGGGGTCACCGCGACGCTCGTCTACCTGATCGACGCGAAGGGCGCCCCGGCCGACGAGGTGGCCGCGAAAGGCAGGAAGGCCTCGCCGTACTCCGCCTATCTCACTCGCGGCGGGCTCGCCGACCTCGCCGCGGAGGTCGACGGCATCAGCGTGCACAAGCGGCTGATCCTGCCGAAGGGGGCACCGACATCCGCCGAGGGTGTGACCGACCTCGTGGCCCGCGCCCACGACGCCGGCCTCACGGTGTTCTGCTGGACGCTGCGCGCGGAGAACAAGTTTCTGGCGAAGCCGCTGCGCCTGGGCGATGCCGCCGACGAGTTCGGCGACTGGCGGCGCGAGTTCGGGGTGATCTACAACACGGGAGTGGACGGGGTGTTCGCCGACCAGCCGGACCTCGCGATCGAGGTGCGTGCCGCGCTCGGGTAGCCGCGACGTCGAGGTGGCTGTCGGGGGCGCCGCCTAGAATTGGTGCGACATGACCTTCATTCTGGATCCGGCTGAGCCCACCGAGTCTCCGCTTCTCGCGGGGCTCAACCCGCAGCAGCGCGAGGCTGTCGAATACCGCGGGCAGGCGCTGCTCATCGTGGCCGGGGCGGGCTCGGGCAAGACGAGCGTGCTCACTCGCCGAGTCGCGAGCCTGATCGAGACGCGGGACGCCTGGCCGTCGCAGATCCTGGCCATCACCTTCACCAACAAGGCGGCCGCGGAGATGCGGGAACGCGTCGAGGCGCTGCTCGGGCAGGCCGCGCAGGGCATGTGGATCTCCACCTTCCATTCCGCGTGCGTGCGCATCCTGCGCCGCGAGGCCGAGCACTTCGGCTTCGGCAAGAACTTCACCATCTACGACTCCGCCGACTCGCGGGCCCTCATCAAGCGGATCATCAAGGACCTGGACGCCGACACCTTCGGCTTCACGGTGAGCGGAGTGGCCGGCAAGATCTCCAAGCTCAAGAACGAGTTGAGCGACGTGGAGTCCTACGCCAGGGGCGCCAACTTCAACGACCCGCAGGAGCGGGTGTTCCTCGACATCTTCCGCGAGTACACGCGCAGCCTCTCCAGCGCCAACGCGTTCGACTTCGACGACCTCATCGGTCAGACGGTCTACCTCTTCCGGGCCTTCCCGCAGGTCGCCGCCCTCTACCAGCGACGCTTCAGGCACATCCTCGTCGACGAGTACCAGGACACCAACCACGCGCAGTACTCGCTCATCCGGGAGCTCACCCAGCCCCCGCGCACCGACCTGCTCGGCGGCGCGACCGGCTTCGACGGGTCCCTGCTCAGCAACCCGACGAAGCACCTCGAGCCGGCATCCCTCACCGTGGTCGGCGACTCCGACCAGTCCATCTACGCGTTCCGGGGGGCGGACATCCGCAACATCGTGGAGTTCGAGCGCGACTTCCCCAACTCCAAGGTCGTGCTGCTCGAACAGAACTACCGGTCCACGCAGAACATCCTGAGCGCGGCGAACGCGGTGATCTCCAACAACTTCGACCGCAAGGACAAGAAGCTGTTCACGACCATCGGCGAGGGCGACAAGATCGTCGGGTTCACCGGGTACAGCCAGCACGACGAGGCGCAGTTCATCGCGGACGAGATCACCGAGCTGCACGCCCAGGGCCTCGAGTACCGCGACATGGCCGTGTTCTACCGCACCAACGCGCAGACCCGAGCGCTGGAGGAGATCTTCATCCGTTCGGCGCTGCCCTACCGCGTGCTCGGCGGCACCAAGTTCTACGAGCGGGCCGAGATCAAGGACGCCTTCGGCTACCTCATCGCGGTGGCCAACCCGGCGGATCCCATGGCCCTGCGCCGGATTCTCAACACCCCCAAGCGCGGCATCGGCGGGGTGACCGAGGCGGCGCTGCAGAGCTACGCGGACCATCACGGCGTGACCCTCCGGGAGGCCCTGCGGCACGCGGACGAGATGGGCTTCGGTCCGAAGATCACCGGCGCGATCCTTCGGCTGGGGGCGACCCTCGACGAGGTCGCGCTCACCGCAGACACGGCCCCCGTCGCGGACATCCTCACGGCGCTGCTCACGAAGACCGGGTTCGTGGAGGCGCTGCGGGCCTCCCGCGACCCGCAGGACGAGGCGCGCGCCGAGAACGTGGAAGAGCTCGTGGCGGTGACCAAGGAGTTCAACAAGAACAACCCGGAGGGCACCCTCCTCGACTTCCTCACCGAGACCTCGCTCGTGGCCGCGGCGGATGACCTGGACGACTCGAGCGGAACCGTCTCGCTCATGACGCTGCACACCGCGAAGGGGCTCGAGTACGAGGCCGTGTTCCTCACCGGCATCGAGGAGGACCTGCTGCCGCACCGGATGTCCGCGAACGAACCCGGCGGACCGGCCGAGGAGCGCCGGCTGTTCTACGTCGGCATCACGCGAGCACGCCGCAAGCTCTACCTCTCGCTCGCGATGACGCGCGCGCAGTTCGGCGACGTCTCGGTCGCGATGCCCTCGCGCTACCTGCAGGAGATCCCGCCGGAGCTCATCGAGTGGCGCCAGTCGCCCGGCATGGCGAACTCGCGCGGGGGAACCCAAGCGCGCGCACTCAACGCGCGCCGCGGCGGATTCGGCGTCGAATCGTCGGGGCCGTCGCTCGGCGCCGGCTACGCGGGCTCGGTCGGGCCCGGCGCCACCGCCCTGGCGCGAGCGGCCCGCGCCGCCCAGCCCAAGACCGAGTGGGCCAACAAGGTCACGAACACGGTGCGCGACAACGGCGACCTCAGCCTCGCCGCCGGCGACCGCATCCGGCACGTGGACTTCGGCGACGGACGGGTGACCGCCGTGACCGGTGTCGGCCCGAAGAGCGTCGCCGAGGTTCAGTTCGAGTCGGCGGGCCGCAAGCGGCTGCTCATCAAGATCAGCCCGATCGAGAAGCTCTAGCCCGCGAAGAACGATGTGTAGCGCTTCGTCGCGCGCTCCAGGGCGGCGGTGTTCGCCGCGGAGAGTTCGGCGAACGGCTCCGGCGTCACCGTGATGGACGCACCGCGGAACGCGCGCTTCCAGGTTCCGACCACCCGACCGTTGACGACGATCGTCGGGAGGAAGACTCCGTTGTTGCCCGGCACGATCTTTTGGCTGTGTTCTACCGCGAGGGGAAGGTCGCGCGCCTGGTAGCCGAGCAGGTATTCGTCGAAGCCCGGCAACATCGTGAGGGCGGGCCAGCCCGATGGGTCCGGAGCGCCCGCGAGCCTCCAATAGGCGGTGCCCTCGTGGCTGAGCTGCTCGAGCGCATCGCCCGCGAGCGCGATACCCAGGGTCAGATCGGCGACGGTGCCCTTCGCCCACCAGGCCAGGTCTTTCAACGTCGCGGGCCCGTGCCCGGCGAAGTAGCGAACGACCAGCTCGCGCAGGGCCTCGTCGCGGCCGAGCACACGGGATGAACCCACCCACTCGTCGACGAGCACGAGCCCCTGCTGGGTGCCGAGGGGCGGCCCCCAGCACACGACTCCGGTCTGGGCGAGAACCCAGATGATGTGCACGCCGCGCTGGCCGGTGGTGCGGATGCCGTGACTCTCGAGCAGGGCGAAGTAGTCATCCCGTCCGAGCATCCGGCCTCCCTCCAGCGCCGCCACGGTGAGATCGCGCGCCTCGGACAGGGCGGCGTCGTCGAGCTCGAGCGTGCGGTGTCGGGCCGCCGCCGCGCTCAGCGCGCGGTGGGCGGAGATTCCGAGCATCCAGCCGAGATCTTCGGCCGGCACGAACATCAGGGTTCCGCGGAATGGCCAGGATCGGACGACATCCCCGGACCGCAGCGAGCCGAGCACCGAGGACCGCGTCGAGCCGGGCGACCGCACCCCGATGGCCCAGAGCGCCTGGGCGAAGTCCTGGGCCTGGGTGGCGAGCATGTGCGTCACGACCGCGGCGGGGGCGAGCGACGAGCCGCCGATCAGCTGACTCGTGAGCCGCATGCGCAGAAGGTCGTTCGCACTCACCGGTGTGGCCATACGCGCAAGTATGCCGAAGACCCCCGTCGCCGGGCGTACTGAGCTATGCTCGAGTAAACGAGGGGATGCAATGGGACGCCCTCCCGCTCCCTCCCTTCCTCCCCCTCTCCTTCCGAAATCCATGCTTTCTTGGCAACACGCCGCGCGGCGGCGCACCTGAGCGGCGCGTCGGCACGAATTGCATGGATTTCGGAAGGAGTAACTGTGGCGGAAGGGGAAACCGCGGAAGGGGAGACTGGAGGGCGCACGGGAGGCGGGGTCAGCCGAGCACGCGGAGATAGTGGTTCTTCGGCCAGTGCCGGAGGCCGCGGGGGAGCCGCGGGTAGACGAACGCCGTCACCCGCAAAAAACGGTCGAAGCGCCGGGCGCGCCGGGCACTCCACGGCAGCCCGTAGGCGGCGCGGAGCTCCGCCGGCAGCAGGCCGGCCGTCACCAGCCCGGCCGCGGGCATCACCGCGCGAAGCCAGAGTGGACCGGTCTTCGGATGCAGCAGCTGGCGGCAGACGCCCCGGGCCGCGTCGTCGACGCGGAGCTCGGTGAGACGGTGCTCCCAGTAGCTCCGGAAGGCCGCTCGGTCGGGCGGCCACAGTTCGGGCGGCATGCCCAGGGCGGTACCGACCACCGCGTATTCGCGGTAGACCTCGTCGGCATCCGCGTCGGTCAGGGGCCCGAAGATGCGTGAGTGCAGCACCGTCGCGGTGTCGTAGAGCGTGGCGGCCACCCAGAGCTGCAGGCGGGTGTCCGCGGCGTCGTAGCCGGCGGAACGCACCGGCTCGTGGGCCCGGTGCACCATCGCCGTGACCTTCGCGATCTGCGCCGGCGTTCCGAACACGAGCGCATAGACGTAGGTGAGCGTGTTGCGCAGTCGTCGAAGCGGGTCGGTCGCGAAGCTGCTGTGTTCGGCCACCGCGTGCCCGATCGCGGGGTCGGCGAGCTGCAGCAGGATGGCCCTGCCGCCGCCGGCAAGCAGCACGCCTTCGCCGCCGAGATCGATGAGTGGCATGGAACCATTGTGGGGCGCGGCGCCGTGAGTGACGTAAGAACGGGAGAAGTTTCACGCCCCCGGCCGGCCTCACGGTGAGCCGACAGGTGAGCCAAGAGTAGAGTTCTTGGTGGCCCAAGTGTCTTGACGTCGAACTATCTCGGCGTCGAGACAGTGCCCAGAGCGACGTCGCATGCGAACACCGGTGCGGCAACAGCTCAGTGGCCCATCAGACAAACGACCTGCGGATTGGACAAGCAGCGTGGATCTTTTCGAGTATCAGGCAAGAGACCTTTTTGAGGCGTACGGAGTGCCTGTTCTAGCCGGCATCATCGCCGACACCCCGGACGAGGTCCGAGCGGCGGCAGAGAAGCTCGGCGGCACCGTCGTGGTGAAGGCGCAGGTGAAGGCAGGCGGGCGCGGCAAGGCGGGCGGCGTGAAGGTGGCGCACAATCCGGATGACGCTGCAAAGGCCTCCGAGACCATCTTCGGACTCGACATCAAGGGCCACATCGTCAAGCGCGTGATGGTGGCCGCCGGCGCTCGCATCAAGGAGGAGTACTACTTCTCGGTGCTGCTCGACCGGGCGAACCGCTCGTACCTCTCCCTCTCGAGCTTCGAGGGCGGCATGGAGATCGAGGAGCTGGCCGTGGAGCGCCCGGAGGCCCTCGCCCGCATCGAGGTGGACCCGCTCGCCGGCATCGACCTCGCGAAGGCCACCGAGATCGCGATCGCCGCGAAGTTCCCGGCCGAGATCGTGGACAAGGTCGCCCCCGTCTTCGTGAAGCTCTACGAGGTCTACAAGGGCGAGGATGCCACCCTCGTCGAGGTCAACCCGCTCGTGCTCACCGAGGACGGCGACATCGTGGCCCTCGACGGCAAGGTCTCGCTCGACGAGAACGCCGACTTCCGCCACCCGAACCACGAGGCGCTCGTCGACTCCGGCGCCGAAGACCCGCTCGAGGCGAAGGCCAAGCGGCTCGGCCTCAACTACGTCAAGCTCGACGGCGAGGTCGGCGTGATCGGCAACGGAGCCGGGCTGGTCATGTCCACACTCGACGTGGTGAGCTACGCGGGTGAGAAGTGGGGCGGCGCAAAGCCGGCCAACTTCCTCGACATCGGTGGCGGGGCATCCGCCGAGGTGATGGCGAACGGCCTCGACGTGATCCTCGGCGACGCGCAGGTCAAGAGTGTATTCGTGAACGTCTTCGGCGGAATCACCTCCTGCGACGCGGTGGCGAACGGCATCGTAGGCGCGCTCAAGACCCTCGGGTCGACGGCGAGCAAGCCGCTCGTGGTGCGCCTCGACGGCAACAAGGTGCAGGAGGGTCGCCAGATCCTGGCGGACTACAACCACCCACTCGTCTCGCTCGCAGACACCATGGACGAAGGCGCCGACAAGGCCGCCGAGTTGGCTTCGAAGTAAGGGCGCGGAACAATGTCTATCTTTCTGAACAAGGATTCCAAGGTCATCGTGCAGGGCATCACCGGGGGTGAGGGCACCAAGCACACCGCCCTCATGCTCAAGGCCGGCACGCAGGTCGTCGGAGGCGTCAACGCCCGCAAGGCCGGCACCACCGTCACCCACGCCGGCAGCGACGGAGGGTCTGTCGAGCTGCCCGTCTTCGGGACCGTCGCCGAGGCGATCGAGAAGACCGGCGCCGACGTGTCGATCGTCTTCGTGCCGCCGGCGTTCGCGAAGGATGCCGTGCTCGAGGCCATCGAGGCCGAGATCCCGCTGGTCGTCGTGATCACCGAGGGCATCCCCATTCAGGACTCGGCCGAGTTCTGGGCCACGGCCAAGGCCAAGGGCGGCACCACCCGCATCATCGGGCCGAACTGCCCGGGCATCATCACCCCCGGTGAGTCCCTCGTCGGCATCACGCCGGCCACGATCACGGGCAAGGGGCCGATCGG
Source organism: Lacisediminihabitans profunda (assembly GCF_008040105.1). Lineage (GTDB taxonomy): Bacteria > Actinomycetota > Actinomycetes > Actinomycetales > Microbacteriaceae > Lacisediminihabitans > Lacisediminihabitans profunda. Next base: position 484 of record NZ_VRMG01000007.1, on the reverse strand, counting down.
CCTCGTGTCGAAGTCGGGCACCCTCACCTACCAGATGATGTACGAGCTGCGCGATCTGGGCTTCTCGACCGCGATCGGTATCGGCGGCGACCCCATCATCGGCACCACCCACATCGACGCCCTCGCGGCGTTCGAGGCGGACCCCGAGACCAAGGCGATCGTGATGATCGGCGAGATCGGCGGGGACGCCGAGGAGCGTGCAGCCGACTACATCAAGGCACACGTCACCAAGCCCGTCGTGGGCTATGTCGCCGGATTCACCGCACCGGAAGGCAAGACGATGGGCCATGCCGGCGCGATCGTGTCATCCGGTGCCGGCACCGCACAGGGCAAGAAGGAGGCCCTCGAGGCCGCCGGGGTCAAGGTCGGCAAGACGCCGAGCGAGACCGCCACCCTCATGCGCGAGGTGCTCGCGAACCTGTAGTTCAGCCGCAGCCCGCTTAAGGCAACCGTGCCCCCGTCGTGTGACGGGGGCACGGTTGTG
>NZ_VRMG01000067.1 GCF_008040105.1 Lacisediminihabitans profunda | reverse complement strand
CGGAATTATTGGGCGTAAAGGGAGCGCAGGCGGGAAACTAAGCGGATCTTAAAAGTGCGGGGCTCAACCCCGTGATGGGGTCCGAACTGGTTTTCTTGAGTGCAGGAGAGGAAAGCGGAATTCCCAGTGTAGCGGTGAAATGCGTAGATATTGGGAAGAACACCAGTGGCGAAGGCGGCTTTCTGGACTGTAACTGACGCTGA
>NZ_VRMG01000066.1 GCF_008040105.1 Lacisediminihabitans profunda | reverse complement strand
CAACCTCCACCGTGACGGCGGTGCAACTGCGGGCGAGGCGCCCGGTTTGGAAGCCGCTCGGCTGCGTGGCGAAGAGGGCGCGCTCGGCGAAGGCGCGCGCCGCCGCCAAGGTGGCGTCGTCGCGACGGGCGACCACGGAATAGGGCGGATTGCGTCCGGTGTTGTTGTGGATGGCCACCGCCAAGCGCGGCGGCGCATCCGCGACGATTGCGCTCACCGCGTCCGCCA
>NZ_VRMG01000065.1 GCF_008040105.1 Lacisediminihabitans profunda | reverse complement strand
GGTGGGGGGGGAGGCGGCGAGGCGGGTGACGAGGTCGGGAAGGCGGCGCGACATGATGTCGTGGCGGGCGAGCAGGCCGCCGCGGGTGGTCGTGACCCAGCCCCCCTGGCAGAAGGCCGGACCGTTGGCCGCCGATCGTTCGAGCTGGCTAACGAGCAGGTCCTTCGACCTCGTGATGCCCAGGACATCGGGGTAGATGAGACGGAGCACATCGATGCCCCTGG
>NZ_VRMG01000064.1 GCF_008040105.1 Lacisediminihabitans profunda | reverse complement strand
GGGGGCGAGCAGGGGGAGCAGGGCCAGCGCGGAGGAGGGGGGCAGGATGGGCGGGCGGGCGCCGGTGCGCCGGCCCCCGGCGATCACCCGCTCGATCGCCGTGGTCTCCGCCGCGTCCGGCCGGGGGTCGACGAACCGGCCGTAGCCGACCCCTCCCGAGTTCGCGTGCGCGTCGAGCACGGCCGGGTCCGCGGCGTGCACGATCAGCAGGCCGCCGAACTCCGCGATCTCCGCGAGGGCTGTCGCGAGCTGGGCGGCGTCGAGGTG
>NZ_VRMG01000063.1 GCF_008040105.1 Lacisediminihabitans profunda | reverse complement strand
CGTTGGCAGCGTTCTGCTCATTCAGTTGGCCATCTGCCTGCCGGCGGGGTTCGCGCTGTCGAAGATCAAGTTCCGCGGCTCGAAGATCGTGTTCGGGCTGTTCCTGGTCCCCGTCCTGCTGCCGACCAACCTGCTGCTGATTCCGACCTTCGTCGTGACCCTGCAGCTGGGGCTCGTCGGCAACGTCTTCGGACTGGTTCTGCCGATCGCCGGGCAGGCTTCGGTGGGAGTGCTGCTGTTCCGACAGTTCTTCTCGACGCTCCCCGACGGCCTGATCGAGGCCGCTCGCAGCGATGGAGCGGGCTGGTGCCGGACAGTCTTCAGCATTGCGCTTCCCCTGGCGAGACCGATCGTCGCGGCGGACTCGGTTGTGACGTGTCTCACCGCCTGGAA
>NZ_VRMG01000062.1 GCF_008040105.1 Lacisediminihabitans profunda | reverse complement strand
CCACCGCTTCACCGCCCAACTCACCCGACCCGACATGAAAGGCGCGTGGACATTCGTCCCCGTCCCAGCCGCCGTCTCCGAAGAGTTCGGCGCCAAAGGCCGCGTCCCCGTAACCGCCGCCGTCAACGGCGTAGCCTTCAGAACCTCCATGCTCGCCCAAGGCGGCGGATCCCACATCATCGCCGTCAACAAGAACATCCGCGAACAAGCC
>NZ_VRMG01000061.1 GCF_008040105.1 Lacisediminihabitans profunda | reverse complement strand
GGACTCCGTGGTCGCGCGCCCGACCGGCGCTCCGCTCTCCACGTTCGTCAACCCAGTGGACGACGCGCTCATGGGCATCACCCACTTGCTGCGCGGCGAGGACCTCCTCTCCTCCACCCCTCGCCAGATCGCGCTCTATCACGCCCTCATCGACATCGGACTGGCCAGCGCCATTCCGCGCTGCGGCCACCTGCCGTACGTGACGGGCGACGGCAACAAGAAGCGTTCAAAGCGTGACCCCGAGTCGAACCTGTGCCACCACCGCGACCGGGGCGTCATTCCGGAGGGCCTGCTCATCTAC
>NZ_VRMG01000060.1 GCF_008040105.1 Lacisediminihabitans profunda | reverse complement strand
CCGCTCATCACAGGACGAGCCGGGGGAAGTCGCCTCCCGGTCCGACTTTTCGTCGCTTTTGCCGAGGATCCCCGAAAGGCCATCTCTGGCCGCCCGTTCTTCCGCTCCGCGGGCCACGTCGGTGAAGAAGGGGTTGCGCACGTCGAGCACGACGAGCCCGATGGTGGAGCTGTGACCCGCCCGCAGCTGCCGCGCGGCATCGTTACGAACGAAACCGAGCTGATTTATGGCCGCCTGAACCCGCGCGGAGACGGCGGCCGAGACCTTCTCGGGGCGATTCATCACGTGGGAGACAGTGCCG
>NZ_VRMG01000059.1 GCF_008040105.1 Lacisediminihabitans profunda | reverse complement strand
TCCCCACGCTTTCGAGCCTCAGTGTCAGTTACAGGCCAGAGAGCCGCTTTCGCCACCGGTGTTCCTCCATATATCTACGCATTTCACCGCTACACATGGAATTCCACTCTCCTCTCCTGCACTCAAGTCTACCAGTTTCCAATGCATACAATGGTTGAGCCACTGCCTTTTACACCAGACTTAATAAACCACCTGCGCTCGCTTTACGCCCAA
>NZ_VRMG01000058.1 GCF_008040105.1 Lacisediminihabitans profunda | reverse complement strand
CTTTCGAGCCTCAGCGTCAGTTGGTGCCCAGTAGGTCGCCTTCGCCACTGGTGTTCCTCCCGATATCTACGCATTCCACCGCTACACCGGGAATTCCGCCTACCTCTGCACTACTCAAGAAAAACAGTTTTGAAAGCAGTTTATGGGTTGAGCCCAGAGGTTTCACTTCCAACTTGCCGGTCCGCCTGCGCTCCCTTTACACCCAGTAATTCCGGACAACGCTTGCACCCTACGTTTTACCGCGGCTGCTGGCACGTAGTTAGCCGGTGCTTTCTTGTTAGGTACCGTCATTATCGTCCCTAACGACAGGAGTTTACAATCCGAAAACCTTCTTCCTCCACGCGGCGTCGCTGCATCAGG
>NZ_VRMG01000006.1 GCF_008040105.1 Lacisediminihabitans profunda | reverse complement strand
CCGCCCCCGCCGTCGGATCCTGGTCACACCGCGACGAACCCCGCCACAACTGGCACGAGTCCCCCCGCTGTCCCCCCAACATGGAAACCCCCGAACGCGAACGCCAAATGCGCCTCTGGAAAAACGCCGTCACCAACACCTTCGACTAGAGCGACTACGACTTCCAATAACCCCCCCCAACCTCAACCGGGCCCCCGTCACACACGACGGGGGCACGGCCGGTTAATCCGGTCCGCTGTCGAGGGCGTTAGGCGACGGAATTGGTCGCGGCCACCCAGGCGTCGAGCTTCGCGCTGGCGGCGCCCGAGTCGATGGTGGCCTCGGCCACCGCGATCTTGGCCCGGAAGCGGTCGAGAATCGGCACCTGGAGCTGGGCCGGATCCTTCGCGAGGTCGAAGGCGACGAGGCCGGCCGCGGCGTTCAGCACCACGATGTTGCGTACCGGTCCGGTCTGGCCGGCCAGCACGGCGCGGGCGATCGACGCGTTGAAGTCGGCGTCCCCGCCGAGGAGGTCGGCGATGTCCGCGCGGGGTATACCCAGCTCCAGTGGATCGAGGTCGTGCTCGGTCACCGAGCCGCGTGACACCTCCCAGATGTGACTGTGCCCGGTGGTGGTGAGCTCGTCGAGACCATCGTCACCACGGAAGACGAGGGCCGTCGCGCCCCTGGTGCGGAACACGCCCACGATGAGCGGGACCTTGTCGAGATGCGCCACCCCGACGGCATTCGCCTCGCACCGGGCCGGGTTGCACAACGGGCCGAGGAAGTTGAACACCGTGGGAATTCCGAGGTCCCTGCGGGTGGGGCCGGCGAATCTGAAGCCCGGGTGGAACAGGGCGGCGTAGGCGAAGGTGATCCCCGTCTCGCCCAACACGCCGGCGACGCGGTGCGGGAGCAGGTCGAGGTTGACGCCGAGCGCTCCGAGCACGTCGGACGACCCAGAGGCCGAACTCGCCGCCTTGTTTCCGTGCTTGATCACCGGAACTCCGGATGCCGCGGCCACGACGGACGCCATCGTCGAGACGTTCACGGTGCCGAACCGATCCCCGCCTGTTCCCACGATGTCGAGGGCCATCGGATCAACCGCGAGAGGAAGAGAATTCTCGAGGATCGCGTCCCGAAATCCGACGATTTCGTCGACCGTCTCGCCCTTCGCGCGAAGGGCGACGAGGAATCCGGCGAGCTGCGCCGGAGTGGCTTCTCCCTTCATGACCTGCCTCATCGCCCAGGACGCCTCGCTGATCGCGAGATCGTCCCCGTCGAGGAGCATGCTGATCAAACGGGGCCAGGTGAGCTCAGAAGACATAGTTGCGATCCTAGCTATTTGGTCCAACTGGCCGCGGCAATGAGAAAACTTGACTAAGAAATCGTCCATAATGGAGAAGTGACCAGCACCTCAATCTCTCGCTCAGTCGGGGCCCCCGTCGTCAATCGTCCGAGCGTGGTTGCGGTTGGCACGATCGTCTGGCTCGGAAGCGAAGTCATGTTCTTCGCCGGCCTGTTCGCCATCTACTTCACGCTGCGGTCGACGTCGCCTGAGCTCTGGGCGGCCGAGACCCCCAAGCTCAACGTGCCGTATGCGTTGACGAACACGATCATCCTCGTCGCGTCCTCGTTCACGGCGCAGTTCGGCGTCTTCGCCGCCGAACGGCTCCAGGCGAAGCGCACCGGCTGGAACCCCGTCAAGTGGGGCATGGTCGAGTGGTTCTTCGCCAGCTACGCCCTCGGCGCCATCTTCGTCACCGGCCAGGTCTTCGAATACGCGAACCTCGTGAGCGAGAACGTGAGCCTGGCGTCGAACTCCTACGGCTCTGCCTTCTACCTCACCACCGGGTTCCACGCCCTGCACGTCACCGGCGGCCTCATCGCGATGCTGCTCATCATCGGCCGTGCGTACAGCGTGAAGAACTTCGGCCACAAGGAGGCGACATCGACCATCGTCGTGTCCTACTACTGGCACTTCGTCGACGTCGTCTGGATCGGGTTGTTCCTGGTCATCTACGTACTCAAATAATCCGCGGCCACTTCTTACAGGAACCAGGGAACCACTTCAGCATGGCGAAGAACACACTCAGCACAGCACGACGGGGCCGGCGTCATCCACTGGCGACCATCGCCCTGATCGTGATCGGGCTGGTCTCCACCGGCGGTGCGTATGCCCTGTTCAGCAGCACGGCATCCGCGAACACCCCGGCGTCGACCACCACGGCCACGGTCGACCAGGGCAAGAAGCTGTTCGCGGCCAACTGCGCGACCTGTCACGGGGTGAACGCCGGCGGTGTCGCCGGCGTCGGCCCGAGCCTCTATGGTGTTGGCGCGGCCTCGGTCGACTTCCAGGTCAGCACCGGGCGCATGCCCCTCGCCAACCAGGGAGTACAGGCGGAGCAGAAGCCCGCGCAGTTCACCAAGGACCAGATCAGCGCACTCGCCACCTACGTGGCATCCCTCTCTCCCGGACCGGGAATCCCCGACGCCAAGTACCTCAAGGGCAACGGCAACCTGGCGAACGGCGCCGAGCTGTTCCGCATCAACTGCGCCATGTGCCACAACGTCGCCGGAGCCGGAGGCGCGCTCACCCAGGGCAAGTTCGCGCCGACCCTGAGCGGCGTTCTGCCCGTGCATGTCTACGAGGCGATGGTCTCCGGTCCGCAGAACATGCCCGTCTTCAACGACAAGAACCTCACGCCCGCCCAGAAGGCAGACGTGATCACCTACCTCAAGTACCTGGACCAGAACCCGTCCCCCGGTGGAATCGACCTGGGCAACCTGGGTCCCGTTTCCGAGGGCCTGTTCATCTGGATCTTCGGCCTTGGCGCCATCGTCGGCGTGACGATCTGGATCGCCGCGAAGGCCAACTGAGACTTCTGCATCACCTACAGCACCAACCGAAGGGAAGAGAATGGCACAGCAAGACGACGGCGGCTCGAACGCCGCTGCCGGCTCGGCCGTGGTGAAGAGCGAGGCACCCGTGCCATCGCCCGGTACGGCCGTCGTTGCGTCAGACGCCTTCGAGAACCCCGGACTGCCTCCCCACCGTCTCCGGGTCACCGACCTGGATCCGCGCAAGGATCGAGTCGCGGAGCGCCGTGTCTACACGCTGTTCTACCTGTCGATCGTCGGAAGCATCTTCGCGGTGGCCGCGTACGTCGCCTTCCCGATCATCCCGGGCAACTCGGCGTCGGTGCGTCTCAACACCCTCTTCCTCGGACTCGGGATAGCGCTCGGCCTTCTCGGCATCGGCATCGGCGCCATCTACTGGTCGAAGAACCTCATGCGCGGCGACGAGATGAGCGAGTCCCGTCACCCCACCCGCGGCAGTGAAGCCACCCGCGCCCGCGCGGTAGAGATCTTCAAGGAGGGCAACGAGGAGTCCGGTTTCGGTCGACGCAGCCTCATCCGCAACAGCCTGATCGGCGCCCTTGTCGCCACACCGCTGCCGGCCATCGTGCTCTTCCGCGACCTCGCACCGGCGGCCGACCCCGTGCCGCTGCTCAAGGAGACCATGTGGCGCGAGGGCACTCGACTCACGAAGGACCCGTCGGGAGTTCCGATCAAGGCCTCCGATGTGACCCTTGGGTCTGTCTTCCATGTCATCCCCGAGGGGCTGAACGACAAGGAAGATCGCCTGGAGGAGAAGGCGAAGGCTGCGGTTCTGCTCATGCGCCTCAGGCCTGAAGACCTCAAGGTCTCCCCCGGACGCGAATCCTGGAACTACAACGGCATCGTCGCGTACTCCAAGATCTGCACCCATGTCGGATGCCCGGTCGCGTTGTACGAGCAGCAGACTCACCACCTGCTCTGCCCGTGCCACTCGTCCACGTTCGACGTCACCAACGAGTGCAAAGTCATCTTCGGCCCGGCCAAGCGCCCCCTGCCGCAGTTGCCCATCGCTGTGGACAGCGAGGGTTACCTCATCGCCCAGAGTGATTTCCACGAACCAGTCGGCCCGAGTTTCTGGGAGCGTTCATGACCGTCTCTGCCCCTCCAGCACCCTCCGCTCCGGCGGTCGCTCCGAGCCGCGGATCCCGCTTCACGGGGGCCGCCGCGAACTACATCGACGAGCGCACCAGCATCTCCGGACTCGTCAAGGAACTCGGCCGCAAGATCTTCCCCGATCACTGGTCGTTCATGCTCGGCGAGGTCGCCCTCTACAGCTTCGTGGTGATCCTGCTCTCCGGCACGTTCCTGACCTTCTTCTTCCAGCCGTCCATGACGGAAGTGGTCTACAACGGCTCCTACGTGCCGCTCAAGGGTATGCAGATGTCGGCCGCGTACTCGTCGACGCTCAACATCTCGTTCGACATCCGCGGCGGCCTGCTCTTCCGCCAGATCCACCACTGGGCGGCCCTGCTCTTCATCGCCGCCATCGGCCTGCACATGCTCCGGGTCTACTTCACCGGTGCGTTCCGCAAGCCGCGCGAGATCAACTGGGTGATCGGCTTCGTGCTGTTCATCCTCGCCATGGCCGAGGGATTCACCGGCTACTCGCTCCCCGATGACCTGCTCTCCGGAAACGGTCTGCGCATCATCGACGGACTGATCAAGGGCATCCCGGTGATCGGCACCTGGATCTCTTACCTGCTGTTCGGCGGGGAGTTCCCGGGCACCAAGGTCGTGGCGATGTTCTTCTCGATCCACATCCTGCTGCTGCCGGCCATCCTGGTGGCGGCGCTCGGCGCCCATCTGCTGCTCATGGTGATCAACAAGCACACGCAGTTCGCGGGCCCCGGCCGCACCAACGACAACGTCGTCGGTGTGCCCATCCTGCCGATCTTCGCGGCCAAGGCCGGTGGATTCTTCTTCGTCGTGTTCGGCGTCATCGTGCTCATCGCGTCGCTGTTCACGATCAACCCGATCTGGACCTACGGACCGTACGACCCGTCGCCGGTCTCCGCCGGCACCCAGCCCGACTGGTACATCGGTTTCGCCGATGGCGCGCTCCGACTGATCCCGCCGGGCTGGGAGTTCGTCTGGCTCAACCACACGTGGTCGTTCAACATCATCGTCGTGATTCTGGTGCTGCCGATCTTCCTCGCTGCCGTGGCCTTCTACCCCTTCATCGAGGGCTGGATCACCGGGGACAAGCGCGAGCACCACATCGCCCAGCGCCCGCGAAACGCGCCTGCTCGCACGGCGATCGGCGCCGCGGGCGTCACGTTCTACGCCGTGCTGTGGGCTGCCGCGAGCTCCGACCTCATCGCCACGCACTTCCACGTGTCGATCGAGGGTGTGATTCACGTGCTTCAGGCCCTCGTCTTCCTCGGACCGATCATCGCCTACATCGTCACCAAGCGCGTGTGCATCGGCCTGCAGAAGAAGGATCGCGAGATCGCGCTCCACGGTTTCGAGTCCGGGCGCATCGTCCGTCTCCCCGGCGGGGAGTACGTGGAGGTGCACGAGCAGCTCAGCGACTACGAGCGCTGGCGCCTCGTCAGCTTCGACGAGTACGAGCCGCTCATGATCCGCCCGAACGCCCAGGGTCGTATCACCACGGCGCAGCGCACCCGCGCGGCCCTCTCCCGCTGGTTCTTCGAGGACCGGATCATGCCGGTCACCAAGACGGAGATCGAACAGCAGCACCACTAGCCCACACGCTACGACGAAGCCCCCGCCGGTATTCCGGCGGGGGCTTCGTCGTGTGCGGCGCTGGGCGTCGCACACGATGCGGCAGGCGGTGCCGCGATGCGGCAGTACACGACAGCTCGGGTTCGCCGCACAACGGCGGAGTCGAGCTCGTTACCAGCCGCCAGAGACTACTCAGTCGTTGTCGAAACGCTTCTTGAGGAAGTCGGAGGTGGAGCGGTAGTCGAGCCGCTCGTAGAAGCGCGCGGCGTGGCTGCTCGCCACCGTGAGCTGGCGCACTCCACGAGAGCGGCACTCATCCTCGATCGCGGAGACCAGCAGGCTCCCCAGGCCGCGGTCCCGTGCCGGCGTATTCACGGCGAGCTCCTGCAGCTGGGCGGAGTCCCCGTTCGTGTAGAGCAGGCGCTCGATGGTCGTATACGCGTAGGCGGAAACGACGCCGTCCAGCTCGGCGACGAGCAGGATGTGATCGCGACTGGGCTCCACCGCGTGGGCGAAGGCCTCGACGAACGATTCACGGTTCGGCTTCTCGCCGATGCCGAGCTGCTCGACGAGGGCGAAGACCGCGTCGACGTCGCTCGGCGTGGCCAGCCGCACAGCGCTGGAGCTAGCGGGCGAAGTTGCCGCGGTAGTACTCATACACCCACCCCACGAGGCTGATCGCGGTGACCGCGACGCCGATGAACGCCAGCCAGATGCCGATGGCGATACCCATGAAGAGCAGCGCCCCGCCGGCGGCGAGCATGACCGGCCACCAGCTCCACGGGCTGAAGAAGCCCTGCTCGGCATCCCCGTCGTCGATGTTCGCGTCGAGCCGGTCCTCGGGAAGTTCCCCGCCGACCGAACGGTGCGAGCGACCGAGGTAAAACGCGATGAACGCGGACATGATGGCCGAGAGGCCGATGGCGAGAGTTCCGGCCCACTCCACCGGCGAGCCCGGATCGGTGCCCGGAGCCTGCACCCCGGCGAGCTGGGTCAGGTACCCGGCGTTGTGCACGACGATGCTCCACACCGTGTAGGCGATGTCCGCAAGGACAAAGAATCCGCACAGGATCCAGAACAGCTTGGCGTTGGTGTTCACGCTACTTGACCTCTCCGTCGGCCAGGTCGTACGTGGCCGAATCCGGTGCATCCTTCAACGGTCCGACGCCTACCGGCATCCCGACCTCGGGGTGGTTCAAATCGAAGGCCGGCGACTCGGAACGAATACGCGGAATCGAGGTGAAGTTGTGACGGGGCGGCGGGCACGATGTCGCCCACTCGAGCGAGCGGCCATAGCCCCAAGGGTCGTTCACCGTCACCTTGGGCGCCTTGCGCGCCGTGATGTAGACGTTGAAGATGAACGGCAGCATCGAGACCGCGAGGATCATCGCGCCGATCGTCGACAACTGGTTCATCCAGGTGAAGCCGTCCTCGGGCTGGTAGGTGGCATACCGACGCGGCATGCCCAGCACACCGAGCCAGTGCTGCACGAGGAAGGTGGTGTGGAAGCCGATGAACAACAGCCAGAAGTGGATCTTGCCGAGGCGCTCGTTGAGCATCTTGCCGGTGAACTTGGGCCACCAGAAGTAGAACCCGCTGAACATGGCGAAGACGACGGTGCCGAAGACCACGTAGTGGAAGTGGGCGACCACGAAATATGTGTCGGAGACGTGGAAGTCGAGCGGCGGGCTGGCCAGGATCACGCCGGTGAGGCCACCGAAGGTGAAGGTGATGAGGAAGCCGATCGCCCAGAGCATCGGTGTCTCGAACGTGACCGAGCCACGCCACATCGTTCCGACCCAGTTGAAGATCTTCACCCCGGTCGGCACGGCGATGAGCATCGTCATGAGCGAGAAGAACGGCAGCAGCACCGATCCGGTCACATACATGTGGTGAGCCCAGACGGTGACGGAAAGGGCCGCGATCGAGATGGTGGCGTAGACCAGGGTCTTGTACCCGAAGATCGGCTTGCGGCTGAAGACCGGGAACACCTCGGAGACGATGCCGAAGAACGGCAGGGCGATGATGTAGACCTCCGGATGCCCGAAGAACCAGAACAGATGCTGCCAGAGGATCGCACCGCCCGCCTGCACGTTGTAGAGGTGCGACCCGAACACGCGGTCGGAGCCGAGGGCGAAGAGCGCCGCTGCCAGCACCGGGAACGCCATGAGGATGAGGATGGCGGTGACGAGGGAGTTCCAGGTGAAGATCGGCATGCGGAACATCGTCATGCCCGGGGCGCGCATCGTGATGATGGTCGTAATGAAGTTGACGGCTCCGAGGATGGTACCGAACCCGCTCAGGGCGAGTCCGAAGACCCAGAGGTTGCCACCCAGCGAGGGCGAGAATGTCGTCGTCGACAGTGGCACGTAGGCGAACCACCCGAAGGATGCCGCGCCCTGCGGGGTGAGGAAGCCGGCGACCGCGATGAGCGAGCCGAAGCTGTACAGCCAATAGGCGAAGGCGTTGAGTCGCGGGAAGGCGACGTCCGGCGCGCCGATCTGCAGCGGCATCAGCACGTTGACGAAGCCGGCGAAGAGCGGCGTCGCGAACATCAGCAGCATGATCGTGCCGTGCATTGTGAAGAGCTGGTTGTACTGCTCCTTCGAAGTCACGATCTGCAATCCAGGCTCGAAGAGCTGGGCGCGGATGATGAGCGCCATCACGCCGCCGAGGAGGAAGTAGATGAACGATGAGATCAGGTACATGTACCCGATGGTCTTGTGGTCGGTCGACGTGATCCAGGTGACCAGGACGTTGCCCTTACGACCCACCGACGGCGAGAAACTCTGCGGGGATCCGGTGCTGCCGGTGGTCGGGCGGGCTACTGTGTCTGTGCTCATTGGTGATCGCCCCTACTTGTCCGCTTGCGGCGCTTTGTTGCCGGGTTGGTTCGTATTGGTGTTGTACTCCGGGCCGAGGATGCCGGTCTGGCCCTTGTCCACGAGGCTCTGGATGTAGGCGTCGTACTCGTCCGAGGTGACGACCTTCACCTGGAAGAGCATGAGCGAGTGATAGTCGCCGCAGAGCTCGGCGCACTTTCCCTCATACGTGCCCAGCTTCTGGGGGGTGAAGAACATGTAGTTGTCCTTGCCCGGGATGTTGTCCTTCTTGTAAAGGAACTCCGGCACCCAGAAGGAGTGGTCGACGTCGCGGCTCGCGAGCTTGATCTGCACGCTCTTGTTCACCGGCAGGTAGAGAACCGGCAGCTTGGCGCGGTCGATCGTGCCGTCCGAGTTCTCGTTCTCCTGGGCCTGCACCCCCGGGGAGTAGACGCCCTTGTTGCCCGGGCCGACATCCGTGTAGTTGAAGTCCCAGGCCCAGCGCTTGGCGTAGACCTCGATCTTCACGTCGGAGTTGGCGACGGGATGCTCGATCGAGTTCTGTTCCTTCGCCGTGAAGGCGAAGAAGCCGAGAACGAGGATGAGGGGAACGATCGTGTAGAAAATCTCGATCGGAAGGTTGTAACGCAGCTGCACCGGCAGGCCGGTCTGGCCCTTGCGGCGGCGGTAGACGACCGCGGTCCAGATGATGAGGCCCCAGGTGACGATGCCAACCAGGAGCAGCACGATCCACGATGTGACCCAGAGGCCGGTGATACCGTCCGTGTGGTTCGTGACGCCGTACGGCCCGGGAAGGAAGCCCCGGAGCTGCTGCTGACTGCATCCCGCGAGAATGACGATTAACGTCACGGCGACGGGAACTGCTGCCCATCGTAGACGGCGGTTAGAGCGCACCTGGAGACCTCTCGGATGACACGGACTGATACGAACAACAGTCTATTTGGTGCTTTCCACCCTACTCCGACGGACGCGCGCTCTCAGACCGGAAAAAGCGTCGAAATCGCGAAAAGGGGAACCGCCGGATGGCGATTCCCCTCTCTCGAAACGGTGGCGACTAGTGGAACGAGTCCCCACACGCGCAACTTCCCGAGGCGTTCGGGTTGTCGATCGTGAAGCCCTGCTTCTGGATCGTGTCCTCGAAGTCGATGGTCGCCCCGTCGAGATAGGGCACGCTCATCTTGTCGACGACGACCTCGACACCGTCGAAGTCGACGGTCGCGTCGCCCTCGAGAAGGCGCTCGTCGAAGTAGAGCTGGTAGATGAGTCCTGAACAGCCGCCGGGCTGAACGGCCACGCGCAGGCGAAGGTCGTCGCGACCCTCCTGCTCGTACAGGCTGCGAACCTTGGCGGCGGCGGGCTCAGTGAGTCCGACGCCATGCTCCGGCGCGGTCTTCGTCTGGGTCAGTGTCGTGTCGGTCATGAACACTCCTTATGGGTGCCGAGGGATCTGCGTTAAGTGTAAGCACCGTTGGCCCGGTATTGTTCCCCGGTCGCGGCATTTCGGTGAGCTCGAGGCTAGGACCGTTCGTTGAGGCGCGCCAGAAGCAGCGCCTCGGAGAGAATCGCGCGCTGAAACACGCCGAGGTGCAGCGACTCGTTCGGGCTGTGCGCCCGCGTGCCGGGGTCCTCGACTCCGGTCACGAGAATCTGCGCGGTCGGGAACACCGACACGAGCTCGGCGATGAACGGGATGGAGCCACCGACTCCCATCTCCACGACCTCGGCACCCCAGGCCTCCGTCATGGCAGTCTTCACCTCGGAGACGGCCCAGCCGCTCGTGTCGACGAGGAATCCATTTCCCTGGTCCACGTCATCGATCTCGACCTGGGCTCCGAACGGCGCATTCGCCAGGAGGTGCTTCTCGAGTGCGGCGAACGCCTCTCCCGACTGCTGCCCGGGTGCGATGCGTGCGCTGATCCGCACGGACACGACCGGTGCGAGCGTGTTGGAGGCATTGGCGACGGTCGGGGCGTCGATGCCCGTGACCGTGATCGCCGGCTTCGACCAGATGCGGCCGAGGATCGGACCAGAGCCGATCGAGGTCACCCCCTCCACCAGCCCGGCCTCGTGCCGCAGCTTCTCCTCCGAATAGTCCGGGGTGTCTGCCTCGCGGGACGTGAGCCCCTCGACGGCGACGGAACCGTCCTCGTTGTGCAGCGTGGCGAGCAGGCGGATGGTGGCGAGCATCGCGTCCGGAACCGCTCCCCCGTACATGCCGGAGTGCGAGGCATGCTCGAGAGTGCGCACCGTGAGACGGAAGGTCACGTTTCCGCGGAGGCCGACGGTGAGGGCCGGGGTGTGGATGTCCCAGTTGTCCGAGTCCGCGACGACGATGACATCGGCGGCGAGTTCGCGCCGGTGCTTGGCGAGGAAGTTGCTGAAGGAGCGCGAACCGAACTCCTCCTCCCCCTCGATGAAGACCGCAAGGCCCAGATCGAAGTCGCTGCCGACCGTCTCGACGAGGGCGCGGATCGCCGCGATGTGGGAGAGCACGCCCGCCTTGTCGTCGGCGGCTCCCCGGCCGTACAGCCGGTCGCCGCGCACGGTGGGCTCGAACGGCGAGGACTCCCAGTCCTCGTCGTGGCCGGGGGGCTGCACGTCGTGGTGGGCGTAAAGCAGGATGGTGGGCCGGCCGTTACGGGCGGCCCGGGTCGCGAGCACGGCGGGCTGGCCGAGGGTCGGCGTGTCGCCGATGGTCGCCCGGGACACCTCGACGGTGTCGAACACCCCGAGGCCGCGCACGAGCCCGGCCACGGCATCCGCGCTCTCGCTCACGTGGGTCGGATCGAACGCGGCCCAGGACACGGAGGGGATGCGCACTAGCCGGGAGAGATCGGCGATCGTCGTGGGCATCCCGGCCTGCACCGCGTCGCGCAGTGCGCCAAGGAGTTCCGGCCGTGTGGTCTCAGTTGAAGTCATGGAGGTAATCTTAAGCAGACAACTATCGCAAGGACCCCACATGGCCAAGCCAAGCACGAGCAAGCCTGACGACGCCGTCGGCTACGAGCTCAACACGGACAGCACGATGGCCGGCAAGGGCCACGCCACACCGACTCGCAAGGAGCGGGAGGCCGCAAACCTTCGCCCGCTCGTGTCGAGCGATCGCAAGGCGGGAAACGCGGCGGCCCGCGCCAGGGCGGCCGAGGCCAGGGAGAAGGCCCGCATCGGCATGGCCAACGGGGACGAGAAGTACCTCCCCGTGCGCGACAAGGGCGTGCAGCGCCGCTTCATCCGAGACTACGTGGACGCCCGCTGGAGCGTCGGCGAACTGATCATCCCGGTGATGTTCCTCGTGATCATCCTCACCTTCATCAACAATGTCCTGCTGCAGAACATCGCGATCTTCAGCCTGTGGGGCTTCTTCCTCGTCGCCGTCATCGACTGTGTCGTGGTGGGCATGATCGTCCAGCGCAAGCTCGCGGCCAAGGTGGGTGCCGACCGCCTGCAGAAGGGCAACCGCTGGTACACCGCGATGCGGGCCCTCCAGCTGCGTCCGATGCGTCTCCCGAAGCCCCAGGTGAAGCGCGGCCAGTTCCCCGCCTAGCCGTCAGCGGCGCAGCGCCAGCAGTCCGCGGTTGATGCTCCTGGCCCAGAACGGGCCGCGGTAGAGGAACGCCGTGTAGCCCTGCACGAGCGTCGCCCCCTCGGCGAGACGCTCGGCGACGTCGGCCGCCGTCTCCACTCCCCCGACCGAGATCACGCACATGTCGGCGGGGACGACGGAGCGGATCAGCCTCAGCACCTCGAGGGAGCGCGCGGCGAGCGGCGCGCCGGACAGGCCGCCGGCGCCGGCGGCCTCGACGACCGACGCGTCGGTGCGCAGGCCCTCCCTGGAGAGCGTCGTGTTGGTGGCGATGATGCCGGCGAGCCCGAGTTCCACCGCGAGCCCGGCGATGCGGCGGACGGCATCGTCGGCGAGGTCCGGCGAGATCTTCACGAGGACGGGGGTCTCGTCCGCGGCATCCCGCACCGCGGTGAGCAGCGGCGCGAGCTTGTCGAGTTCCTGCAGGCCGCGCAGGCCCGGCGTGTTGGGCGAGCTGACGTTCACGGCGAGGTAGTCGGCGACGGGCGCGAGCAGCCGGGCGCTGACGAGGTAGTCGTGGATGGCGTCGTCCACCTCCACGACCCGGCTCTTGCCGATGTTGGCGCCGATCACCGGTCGCTCGAGCCTCGCGGACTCGAGGGCGAGGCGCGGCGCGGCATCCGCCGCCCCGTCGTTGTTGAAACCCATTCGGTTGATCACGGCGCGGTCGGCAACGAGGCGGAACAGCCGGGGCCGGGCGTTGCCGGGCTGGGCGATGGCGGTGACGGTGCCAACCTCGACATGCCCGAATCCGAGCTGGCCGAGGCCCTGGATGGCGCGGCCGTCCTTGTCGAACCCGGCGGCCACACCGAACGGGGACGGGAATCTCAGGCCGAGGGCCGTCACGCCGAGGGAGGGGTCGGGTCGGGTGAACACCTCGATCAGCCGCCCGATGCCGAGCCGCGGCAACCAGCGAATCACCGTGAAGGCGAGGTGGTGGGCGTTCTCCGGGTCTAGCCGCGAGAGGACGAGCGAAAAGAGGATGCGATACATGCCGTAGTCAGGCTATCGGCAGTGGCGCCGGTCAGGCGTCGGCGACGTGCGCAGCGCCGTCCTTTGCTGCGGCGTCCTGGGCATTGTCGTGTTCGACCCTGAGCAGGGTGATCGCCGACTCGAAGTCCTCGAGCGAATCGAAGCCCTGGTAGACGCTCGCGAAGCGGAGGTAGGCCACCTCATCGAGTTCGCGAAGGGGCGACAGGATCGCCAGGCCGATGTCGTTCGCCTCGATCTGGGAGGCCCCGGTCGCGCGAATCGACTCCTCCACCTTCTGGGCCAGCACCGCGAGATCGGTGTCGGTCACCGGACGTCCCTGGCACGCCTTCCGAACGCCCGAGACGATCTTCTCCCGGCTGAAGGGTTGCACGACGCCGCTTCGCTTGACCACGTTGAGGCTCGCCGTCTCGGTCGTGCTGAATCGGCGGCCGCACTCCGGGCACTGCCGGCGGCGACGGATGGACATGCCGTCGTCGCTCGTGCGCGAGTCGATGACGCGGGAATCGGGGTGCCTGCAGAAGGGGCAAAACATGGTTCTCAGGATACCGGCTGCCCGGCGCGTTCGTGCGAGGGCGGATCAGCGCTCGGAGAACCGCGCGGTGACCGCCGCGGCGTGGGCCGGCAGGTCTTCGGCGGTGGCGAGGGCCACGATTCCGGCCTCGACCGCACGGAGTGCCTCCCGGTCGTAGCGAATCACCTGTTGCGGCCGCAGGAAGGTGTACGCCCCGAGGCCCGGGGTGAATCGCGCCTGGCCGCCGGTGGGCAGCACGTGGTTGGAGCCGGCGAGGTAGTCGCCGAGGCTCACCGGGGAGTTCTCGCCGAGGAAGATCGCCCCGGCGCTCTCGATGAGGTCGAGCACCGCGTCGGGCTCCGCGGTCTGGATCTCGAGGTGCTCCGGGCCGTAGACGTTGCTGAAGGCGGCCGCGGCCGGCAGGTCGTCGACGAGCACCACGGCGGACTGCTGCCCGCGAAGTGCCGTGTCGACCCTGGCCCGATGCGCGGTCAGCGGCGCGAGCCGCTCCAGTTCCGCGCGCACGCGGGCCGCGAGTTCCGGCGAATCGGTCACGAGCACCGCAGCGGCGAGCTCGTCGTGCTCGGCCTGGCTGAGAAGGTCGCTCGCCACGAGGAAGGCGTCGGCCGTGGCATCCGCGATCACCAGGATCTCGGTGGGACCGGCCTCCGAGTCGATGCCGACCTGGCCCCGGACGAGACGCTTGGCGGCGGCGACGTAGACGTTTCCCGGCCCGGTGATGACCTGAACCGGGTCGAGTCCAAGCTCCGCGACACCCCAGGCGAAGGCGCCGATCGCCCCGGCGCCGCCCATCGCGTAGACCTCGTCGATGCCGAGCAGCCCGGCGGCTCCCAGGATCGTGGGGTGAACCGAGCCGCCGAATTCCCTTTGCGGCGGCGAGGCGAGGGCGATCGAAGAGACACCGGCGATCTGCGCCGGTACCACGTTCATCACGACGCTCGACGGGTAGACGGCCTTTCCGCCGGGTACGTAGAGCCCCACCCGCCGCACGGGGCTCCACCGCTGGATCACCTCGGCCCCCGGCCCGAGCCGGGTTACCGTCGGGGTGGGAAGCTGGGCGCGCGATGCCGCGCGAACGCGATCGATGGCCTCCTCGAGCGCGTCGCGCACGTCGGGCCGGAGCCCGCGCACCGCCGCGGACACGGTGGCGACGTCGAGGCGCACCCGGTCCGGGCGCACGCCATCGAGTCGGGTCGCCTGGTCGATGAGGGCCGCGGCGCCTCGGCGCCGCACGTCGTCGATGAGCTCGCTCGCAATGGCAGTGGCGGCTGACACGTCCGTGAGGGATCTCGGGATCAGATCCAAGAGTTCGGCACGGCTAGGCTTGAGACCCCGCAGGTCAATCGTCTGGATCATGGCCAGACCATCCTATTGGACGGCGGCTCCCGGAATCCGCCCGGGAATAACGGTCGCGCCCCACGGATTGGCACTGAGGATGAAGGACATGGCCCCAGCGCCCCACGCCGAAGAGCCTGACGGGCTCGCGGCGTTCAAACACGCCTTCCGGCGGCACGCGGCCGGCGTGGTGGTCATCACCGCGCTCACCCCGGAGGGCAAGCCCGTCGGCTTCACCGCCACCTCCCTCGCGTCCCTCGCCGCCGTGCCTCCGCTCGCCACCTTCAACATGGCCCGCACCGCCAGCGCCTGGCCGGCGATCGTGGGCACGGACTACGTCGCGATCCAGACGATGGGCGTGCGTACCCGCCACCTGGCCGAACGGATGTCGGGCGACCACGCGCTGCGTTTCGACGGCGACCACTGGTACGAGGGCCCGCACGGCATCCCGATTCTCAAGGGCGTCACCTCCTGGATGATCGGACGCATCGTCGAGCGCCTCAACGTCGCGGGAAACGCGGTGATCGTGGTGCAGATCGAGGAGGGTGCGCTCGGCGAGCCGGATGACGCCCTCCTCTACCACGAGCGCCGCTACCTCAAGCCGGGCGACGAGGTCTAGCTAGCGGTACTGCCCAGGGACGTTGGTTGACCGGCTGATGGAGCCAGGCCAGAGGGCGTTTCGGGCCGTCTGGCCTGGCCACTGTGCGCTATTCCCTTGCCCCTGGCACGGGTTGTGCAGGACGGCGCCGGCGTCCACGGGTGCCCCACCCCTACAGACTCCAGTTGTGCAGGACGGGTGGTGCAGGACGGCAGAACGGGTTGTGCAGGACGCCTCGGGCGGGATAGCGAGGACGAGAGGTGCAGAACCCACGGGAGCGTCCCGCAGACCGCAACCCTTCGGGTCGCCACACCCCTCCCGTGTCCTGCACAAGCTGTCCTGCAGAAACTGTCCTGCACAAGCCGTCCTGCATAACTGGAGTCTGTAGGGGTAGGCACCCACACCACCGGAGCCCGTCCTGCAGAACGCGGCCCGACCGACGCGGGCGGCACAACTAGCCGGCACCGCCAGAGGGCCGAGAAGGTCCAGCCTCCGGCGCACGAGATCCGCAATGCGCCGACGGCCACACACGAACGTCCGTAACGGTGTGTGGAGTCCAACAGCAGCATCAGCGTGGGACAGGAGCTCCTCGCTCACGTTCACCGACTGAAGCGAGTCGCCACACCCAATCAACCAACCTGCCTGGCCAGTACACCTAGCCGCGGGAGTGCGGCTTCTGCACCTGACGCCGGGCGATCACTCTCGGCGCGATCCAGAACAGCGCGAAGGTTCCGATCGCGGCACGCACGACCGCGAACACGAGCACCCACCAGCCGACCGGCATCCCGGAGAGCAGCAGTCCCACCCCGAACACGACGAGGACGACGTCCGCGGCGTACGGCACCCTGAGCCAGAACAGCAGTCGCTTCGTCGGGTCCATTGCTCCATGATCCTCCGTCCTGCTGGGCACTGGACGTGCGCCCCGAAGAGGCCTACCGTTCAGGCCAGCGAGGTGTTCGCTGCGACGATGCGGAGGTTCACAATGAGCGGCAACAACGGAGGGTCCCCCGACGAGACTCCAGTGGGCGACATGACAGGCGAGGGTCAGACCGAGGTCGGCCCATACCCTTCACTCACCGACATCGAGAACATGGAGCAGGCCGACCTCGAGTCGGTCGCGAAGAAACCGGAGAAGCCGTCCGACAAAGACTCCTGACCCCGTCGCGGAACACCGGGACCTTCGGACCTAGAGAGCAGTCCGTTCTATTGTGAGACTGCGTGCATGTCCACCAGTGCCCCGCGCCGCGCCGAAAACGCGACGGCCAGACGCGTGGGATACGCGCTGGCCGTCGTGATCAACGGATTGCTTCTCTACGGCATCAACGTGTGGCCGGGCTGGAGGGTTCTGCCGTTCCTCACCGAGGAGACCACACTCGTGCTCGGTCTGGTCACCCTCTCCCTGATCGCCGGGATGGTCGTGAACGCCGTCTATGTCGTCGCCGATCAGACCTGGCTCAAGGCGCTGGGCGACCTGATCACCCTGGCCATCGGGATGGCCGTGCTGGTGGGATTCTGGGAGGTCTTCCCCTTCGACTTCACCGGTTCGTCTCTCGGCTGGGGCACGGTGGCGCGCGTCGTGCTGATCGTTGCCATGGTCGGCACGGCACTGGGGCTGGCGGTGCAGTTCGTGGTGCTGATCGCGAGTCTGTTGCATGGCAGCAGGCGATCGACGGGCCCACGGTGACCTCGTCCCGAATCGACCGCGCGAGCAGCGACGACCTCATGTCGCTGGCCTCGGACCGCGGATCCGCACCGATGCAGGTGGGTGCCGTGCTGATGCTCGATGTCGGCCGGGGATTCGAACCGGAGCGCCTGGTGCACGCGATCGAGCAACGGCTCCCCGCCATCCCGCGACTGAGGCAACGGCTCGAGCGGGTGCCCGTCGGGTTCGGGCGGCCGATCTGGGTCGACGACGCGGGCTTCCGGATCGCCGACCACGTGTCGATAGTTCGCTGCCCGTCGCCTGCCGGCCCGGCTTCCGTGCTCGACGTCGCCGCCGGTCTCATCACGACTCGACTCCCCCGCGACCGTCCGCTGTGGAGGGCGAGTCTCGTCACTGACGTCGTCGGCGGCGGCGCGGCGCTCGTGATCGTGTACCACCACGTGCTCGCGGATGGCATCGGCGGACTCGCCGTTTTGGCTGCGCTCGCCGGCGCTCCCGCGGTCGATCCGTTGTTCCCGAGGTCGCGCCCCACCCGCCGCGAGCTTGCCCTCGGGGCCGCCCGCGATCGCCTGCGTGCCGTGACGCGCCTCCCGTCGGCACTCGCGCGACTGGCCCAGGCCGCGCTCCAGCTCGGGCCGGCGCTGCGGACGCGCCCGCAGCGGTCCTCCCTCAATCGGCCGACCGGCCGGCGCCGGAGATTCGCCACGGTCACCTGCGAGCTGGACCGCGTGCGGGAGACCGCCCACGGCCACCACGCGACCGTGAACGACGTCGTGCTCAGCGCGATCACCGGGGCCCTGCATCGGCTGCTGGCCGAGCGCGACGAGCCGGCAGAGACCATCGTCGTCTCCGTGCCGTTCTCCTCCCGTGGCAGTACTGCCGCCTCACGGCTCGGCAACGCGAGCGGGGTGATCCCGCTGCGCCTCCCCGCCACCGGCGATCCCGACGAGCGTCTCGAAGCGGTGGCCCTCATCACCCGCGCGGCGAAACTGTCGGCGCCCGGTGCGTCGACCGCCATGCTCGGACCCGGCTTTCGCCTGCTGGCGCGGGCCGGACTCTTCCGGCGGTTCATCGACCGCCAGCGTCTCATCCAGACCTTCGTCAGCAACCTGAAGGGCCCGCAGGACAGGCTCGCCATCGATGGCCGGCCCGTCGTGGCCGTGATCCCCCTCAGCGTCGCGGTCGGCAACGTGACGGTCTCATTCTCGGTGCTCTCCTACTGCGGCACCCTCACCATCAGTCTCGCCGCCGACCCGGATGCGTGCCCGGACCTCGACCGGCTGCGGCAGCTTCTCGAGCGCGAATTGAACGACGTCACCCGGAGATCCGTTGCCGGAGTCGCACCAGATCGTCGGCGACCCGTCGGATGAGGCCATAGGGCACGGGCTCCGAGTACGGGAAGGAGAGAGTGCCCTTGTCACCGCGGTACGGGGCGAGCTGCCGCTCGAGCTCGACCCTCATCGTCGGCACGGCGTACAGCGCCACGTGCCGCTTCCAGCCGGCGAAGTACGCCAGACGGCGTCCGTCGAGCACGATCGTGGGCATCCCGTAACTGATCGTCTCGATCGAATCCGGCGCCGCGCCGCGCAACTCGCCGCGAACGCGTTCGAGCACCGGGCGGACCTCCGTGGGAAACGAGGCGATGTACTCGTCGACCGTGGCGAACTGCTCTCCCATCGGCTCCTCCTCGGCGAGACCGCCCATTGGGCAGAATCGTACCCGCGTGCCGCACGGCGAGCCACCGCCGAGTCGCTCAGGAGCCCGACGATTGGGCGTGTTGCCCGAAGCCCTGGCCGGGGACCGCCGGACCGATTTGCTGTTGGCTGCCGTCGTCGGAGAAGCCCGACTGGTTCGTGTCGGACCCGTCGCCGCGCTGCACGTTCGACGTCCCGACGGACGTCGGGGTTCGAACCGTGCCGAGCCAGAGCGCCAGAGACACGATTCCGGTGGCCGCGAGACTCACGACGCCCACGAGCACGGTGACGCTCGCCGCGAGTTGCCGGCCCTCTGATCGGATGCTCACGCCGCCACCTCCCTGTCGTCGACAGCCGTCGACAGGACCAAGACTGCTCGCGCGAGCTTGGATTCGCATAAGAACTGGCGGAGAGCGACCTGCGAGTCAAGTGCCGATCAGGCGGCATCCGTCGCGGTCGTCGCGACGGGGGTCGGCACTGGTCGACTGATCGGCTGGGTGGTCACGGCCGTCGCCAGCGCAGCGCCCCACTCGGCGTACATCCGTCCGTACGACGATTGCCGTGACTCGGGGAGCCGGAGCCCCTCGTGCAGCGAGGCCGGGAAGGCGACCGAACTGACCCGCGGCCTGGTCGCCACGACCTCCCGGGTGATCCGGTTCAGGACTCTGGCCTGGTGACCGGAGGCCAGCCGAGCCGCGCGCGAGATCGACCCGGCGTTGTCCATCGGCGGGATTTCGGCCACCAGCACCTGTCCATCGCTCGCGAGGTGGCCCGCCAGCTGGTCGACGGTGACCGCGATCAGCCGCCGCCAACTGCTGCGGGAGGTCATGCGGAGCGTGTCGGTGATTCCGATCATCAGGATCACCACGTCGATTCGCGCGAAGGTCGCCGCGGAGGAGGTGATGGCCGGCGCGGATCGCAGCCGGCCGTCCGGGAAGCCGACCGACGACCAGTACACGCCGGAGCCCGCGGCGCGCGCGAGTCGACGCGCGCACTGCGCGGCCACGCCGAGTTCGTGGCTGCGCACGCCCAGGCCGACCGCGGTGCCCTCCCCGATCGTGATGATGCGGTACGAATCGTCACCCTCGACGACTCCGCCCGCCGAATCGGTCGGATAGCTATCCCCGCTCGCATCCTGGCACGGGAAGAGGAATTCGGCGAGGTTGAGGGACCTCGCCACGACGCGGAAAGCCGATCGAATAGGCCGCCCTGCTGCCACCATCCGCTTGGTCCCCTCGTGTGCGTCCGACTGGGGTCCATCCCCCGGAGACAGTACATCACGAGATACTCTCATAAAATGGCGGATGCCCCGAACTGGGGATGCCACGCCGCCTCCGGAAATGCCGCCACCGGCGTCGAGTCGGGGCTAGTGGCCGCTTCGCCGCGCGCAAACAGGCCATTCTCCCCGACTCGTCGCGACTTTTGGGGCGCCTGGTCGACAACGATCACCGGCGAGTGGCGTCGGGAGAGAGCGCAGTCAGCGTGCAGGCTGGCGCGGGACTTTCGGCTCTGCAGGAGCCGGCGGTCGCGTGCCAGCGTGGGGTGATGGATCACTGGCCTGCGCACGCGCAATCCCGAGGACTGCCCCTGTCAGACCTCGGAGGGAGCGCGCCATGGTCGAGTCAGTGAATGTCCCTCGCCGCTCACCGCCTGAACCGCCGCGATCGCCGCGAGTTGCGATCTGGCCCACCGCACCGACGGGGTGGATCGCCGTGGCTGCGGCCGCGGTCGGCCTCGGCACGTGGGTGGTGTTGCCGATCATCACGACGCTGTTCGCCGAGCGATACCCGGTGACCGATACCTTCGTCATGCCCGTGATCGGCACGGTAGTGATCCTGCTAGCCGCGCTTTTCAACGTGCTGTCCGTGTGGCTGTGGAAGCAGCGATCCGTGCTGAACATCGTCGCGTTGGCGGTAGTCGCGCCGGCGGCGATCTTCTTCACGTTCTTTGTCGTGGGCGAGGGTATCGGCGGCGCCTGAATCGCCGCCCGCTCCATCCCGCCGCCGGGGCGCGCGCGGCGGAAGTTCCCCGGGAAGTTTCTAGCCCAGGCAGCTCGGGCCGAGCAGAGACTTCAGTTCGCCGTACAGGTCCGCGTTCACGGACACCGGATACGGCACCTCGAAGACCCGAGCCGTGTCGCCCTTCACGAGCTTGAGCCGAACCTCGGTGTCGCCGGAGTGCCGAATGAGCACGTCGTTGAGCGCCGTGACGATATCGGTCGTCGCCCGCTGCTCGGGAACCGAGATCACGAGCGGACCGGAGCCGAGACTCTGCCCGATGTCTGGACTGAACATGCTCACCGCGTGCAGGTTCATCCCGTCGTCGCGCACGCTCACCCGACCGCGCACCACCACGATGGAGTCGTTGGTGAGGGCTGGCGAGAACTCCTGGTAGGTCTTGCCGAGGAACATCACGGTGATCTCCCCGGCGAAGTCCTCCACCGTGATGAGTCCGTACTGGTTGCCGGAGTTGCGCGCGGTGCGGTGCTGCACCGAGGTGATGAGGCCGGCGACCGTCACGTGCTCGCCGTCGGCCGCGACATCCCCGCCCAGGATCTCCATGATGCTCGCGCTCGCGTGCTTGGCGAGCTGCACCTCGAGGCCGGCGAGCGGATGATCGGAGACGTAGAGCCCGAGCATCTCTCGTTCGAAGGCGAGCTTGTCGCGCTTCGACCACTCCGGTCGGTCCGGCACCTGGTTCACCGCCTGCGGCTCGTCCCACAGGCTGTCGAAGTCGAAGCCGACCTGGCCGTTCGCCTCGGCGCGCTTGTCGCTCACCGCCGAGTCGATGGCGTCCTCGTGGATCTCGAGGAGGGCGCGCCTCGTCGCTGCCGTCGAGTCGAAGGCCCCCGCCTTGATCAGGGATTCCACCGTGCGCTTGTTGGCGACCTGGATCGGCACCTTGCGCAGGAAGTCGTGGAAGGACTCGAATCGCCCCTTCTCCTCCCGGGCCCGCTTGATCGACTCGACGACGTTCGACCCGACGTTGCGGATCGCGCCGAGGCCGAAGCGGATGTCGCCGGCGACGGCGGTGAAGTCGCCGGAGGACTCGTTCACGTCGGGCGCGAGCACCCGGATGCCCATGCGCCGACACTCGCTCAGGTAGAGCGCAAGCTTGTCCTTGGAGTCCCCGACGCTCGTGAGCAGGGCGGCCATGTACTCGGCCGGGAAATTGGCCTTGAGGTACGCGGTCCAGTAGCTCAGCACGCCGTAGCCGGCGCTGTGCGCCTTGTTGAAGGCGTAGTCGGCGAAGGGCATCAGGGTGTCCCAGAGCACCTTCACGGCGTTTGCGCTGTAGCCGTTGGCCTTCATTCCGGCCTCGAAGTCGGCGTACTGCTTGTCGAGCTCCGACTTCTTCTTCTTGCCCATCGCGCGCCGCAGCACGTCGGCCTGCCCGAGCGTGAACCCGGCCACCTTCTGGGCGACGGACATCACCTGCTCCTGGTACACGATCAGGCCGTAGGTGATGCCGAGGCTCTCCCGCAGAGGCTCCTCGAGCTCCGGGTGGATGGCCTCGATCTTCTGCAGGCCGTTCTTGCGCAGCGCATAGTTGGTGTGCGAGTTCATGCCCATGGGGCCCGGGCGGTAGAGGGCGATGACGGCCGAGATGTCTTCGAAGCTCGTGGGCTTGAGCTGCTTGAGCAGCGAACGCATGGGCCCGCCGTCGAGCTGGAACACGCCGAGCGTCTCGCCCCGGGCCAGCAGGTCGTAGGTCTTCTGGTCCTCGTCGAGGTCGAGGTCCTCGATCACGAGCTTGTTGCCCGTGTTCTGTTCGATCATGCGCAGCGCATCCTCGATGATGGTGAGGTTGCGCAGGCCGAGGAAGTCCATCTTGATCAGACCGAGGGACTCCAGCGGCGGCTGGTCGAACTGGGTGATGATCGCGCCGTCGTCCTCGCGCTTCATGATCGGCAGGACATCGAGCAATGGTTCGGCCGACATGATCACGCCGGCGGCGTGCACACCCCACTGGCGCTTGAGGTTCTCGATGCCCTTCGCCGTGTCGAAGACCTTCGCGGCCTCCTGGTCGGTCTCGAGCACCGCCCGGAAGTCGGCCGCCTCCTTGTAGCGCGGGGCATCCTTGTCGAGGATCTCGCTGAGCGAGATGTCCTTGCCCATGATCGCGGGCGGCATGGCCTTGGTGAGCTTCTCCCCCACCGAGTACGGCATGCCGAGCACCCGGGCGGAGTCCTTGAGCGCCTGCTTCGCCTTGATCGTGCCGTAGGTCACGATCTGGGCGACCCGGTCGTCCCCGTACTTGTCCGTCACATAGCGGATCACCTCCGGCCGGCGCCGGTCGTCGAAGTCGACGTCGACGTCGGGCATGGATACCCGCTCCGGGTTGAGGAAGCGCTCGAAGATGAGTCCGTGCGCCAGCGGGTCGAGTTCGGTGATGCCCATGGCGTAGGAGGCCATCGATCCGGCGGCCGACCCGCGACCGGGACCCACCCGGATGCCCTGCGCCTTCGCCCACGCGATGAAGTCGGCCACGACGAGGAAGTACCCCGGGAATCCCATCTGCTTGATGACGTCCACCTCGTACTTCGCCTGGGCGAGGTGGGCCTCGGATGGCGCATTCTTGAAGCGCCGCATCATGCCGACGCCGACCTCCTTCTCGAACCAGGAGGCCTCCGTCTCGCCCTCCGGCACGGGGAACCTCGGCATGAGGTCGCGGTGCTCGAACGACACCTCACAGCGCTCGGCGATGAGCAGGGTGTTGTCGCAGGCCTCCGGGTAGTCGCGAAACAGATGACGCATCTGGTCGGCCGACTTGAGGTAGAACTCGTCGGAGTCGAACTTGAAGCGATTCGGGTCGTCGAGGGTGGAGGCGGACTGCACGCAGAGCAGAGCGGCGTGCGCCGTCGCGTCGTGCGCGTGGGTGTAGTGCAGGTCGTTGGTGGCGACGAGCGGCAGGTCGAGGTCCTTCGCGAGGCGAAGCAGGTCCTCCATTGTGCGGCGTTCGATATCGATGCCGTGGTCCATGATCTCGGCGAAGAAATTGCCCTTGCCGAAGATGTCCTGGAAGTCTGCGGCGGCCTTGCGCGCCTCGTCGTACTGCCCAAGACGCAGCCGCGTCTGCACCTCGCCGCCGACGCAGCCCGTCGTGGCGATGATGCCCTGGGCGTAGCGGCTCAGCAGTTCCCTGTCCATCCGGGGCTTGAAGTAGAAGCCCTCGATCGAGGCGAGCGACGACAACCGGAACAGGTTGTGCATGCCCTCGTTGTTCTCCGAGAGCAGGGTCATGTGGGTGTACGAGCCGGACCCGCCCACGTCGTCCTGGTTCTGGTGGTTCGCGCCCCACTTGACCCTGGTGCGATCCTGCCGGGCGGTCCCAGGGGTGATGTACGCCTCGGTGCCGATGATCGGCTTGACTCCGTTGGCCGTCGCGGTCTTCCAGAAGTCGTAGGCGCCGAACATGTTGCCGTGGTCGGTCACCGCGATGGCGGGCATCTTCTGCTCGGCGGCGGCCTTGATGAGAGGGCCGACCCTGGCCGCACCATCCAGCATCGAGTACTCGCTGTGCACGTGCAAATGCACGAAAGATTCATTGCTGACTGGCACCGATACTCCGACTAACCGAGGGCTGGATGTTTTCCCCGGCCTTTAGCTTAAGCCCGGCTCAGTCGCGTCGAAGCACGTCGAGCGCGTGTTGCAGGTCGGCGGGATACCGGCTGCTGAAGACCACCGGTTCGCCCGTCGCGGGGTGCCTAAAACCGAGCTGCATGGCATGGAGCCACTGCCTGGTGAGGCCCAGCCTGGCCGAGATCGTCGGGTCTGCGCCGTACATGGCGTCGCCGACACAGGGGTGCCGCTGGGCGGCCATGTGCACGCGAATCTGGTGGGTCCGACCGGTCTCGAGGTGCACCTCGAGCAGGGACGCGCTCGGAAACGCCTCGAGGGTCTCGTAGTGGGTCACAGAGTCCTTGCCGTCGATCGTCACGGCGAACTTCCAACTCGAACTGGGATGCCGCCCGATCGGCGCGTCGATAGTTCCGGCGAGCGGGTCGGGATGCCCCTGCACGACGGCGTGGTAGATCTTCTCCACCTCGCGGTCGTGAAAGGCGCGCTTCAGCTCCGAGTATGCCCGCTCGCTCTTGGCCACGACCATGAGGCCGCTCGTGCCGGCGTCGAGGCGGTGCACGATCCCCGCACGTTCGGCGGCGCCGGAGGTGGAGATCCGGAAGCCGGCGCCGGCGAGGGCTCCGAGCACCGTCGGCCCGGTCCAGCCGACCGACGGATGCGCGGCCACCCCGACCGGCTTGTCGACGACGACGATGTCGTCATCGTCGTAGATGATCGTGAGGTCTGGCACGACGACAGGCTCGATTCGCGGTGCCTCCTTGGGCTGCCAGGTCACCTCGAGCCAACTGCCGGCCTGCAGGCGATCTGACTTGCCGAGCACCACGCCGTCGGCCGTCACTCCCCCGGACTCGGCGACCTCGGCGGCGAAGCTCCGCGAGAAGCCGAGCAGCTTCGCGAGCGCCGCATCGGTCCTCTCGCCGGCCAGTCCGTCGGGCACCGGCAGGCTGCGTGTTTCCATCGAGGGGCCTACTTGCTGTCGTGTGAAGTCGGGGGCTGTGGCTCGACATCCGACGCGGCGTCCGCCGGTGCAGTGCCGTGGCCGCGCTTGCCGTCGAGCCCGACGCCGCGGATCGTGAGGATGATGAACAGCCCCATGCTCGCGACGATGAACGAGTCGGCGATGTTGAAGATCGCCGGAAAGCCGATGACCTGGATGAAGTCGACCACGTGGCCGACCCCGAAGCCGGGTTCCCGGAACAGCCGGTCGGTGAGATTCCCTGTCGTGCCGCCCAGGAGCATCCCGAAAAGCACGGCCCAGCCGACCGAACGGATGCGCCGGGAGAACCCGATGATGAAGACCGTGACGGCGGAGGCGGCTATCGAGAAGATCCAGGTCGAACCGCTGGCGAAGGAGAAGGCGGCACCGGAGTTCTTCACGAAGTGGAACTGAAGAACCTCACCGAGAACGCGTACCAGTTCGCCCTCGGTGAGATTCGAGACAATCAGAAACTTGGATAACTGGTCGAGACCGTAGACAGCGAGCGCAACAACGGCCAGCGTGACGAGAGCACGAACGCTGACCGGTGAAGCGCGAACCTCCGCCTGCGGCTCAGTTGCCGCCAAAGCCCTGGTAGCTGGCTGGTGGAGGCGTCTGGCTGTTGAACGGCGCGGAGTCGAACGGCACGGCATCGACCGGCGCGGAGTCAACCGGGCCCGAATCGAACGACGCCGACGCGAACGATGCGCTGCCCGGCGCGACTGCCGAAGCAGCGCTGTTGGACGTCACCTCGGTCGCTTCGAGCTCGTGCAGCTGGCCCTCGATGTAGCTCTTGAGCTTCTGGCGGTACTCCCGCTCGAAGGTGCGGAGCTCTTCAATCCGGGTCTCGAGCGAGACCCGCTGCTGGTCGAGGGCGTTGATCTGGGTGCGCTGGGCCTCTTCGGCCTCGCTCACGATGCGGGCCGCGGTGGCGTGGCCCTCGGCGATGAGAGCGTCACGCTTCTCGATGCCCTCGCGCACGTGCTCCTCGTGAAGCTTGCGAGCAAGCTGCAGGAGGTTGTTCGTGTTGCTCGGGTCGATGGCATTGGGGTCGGATGCCTGGTACGGAGCCGGGGCGGCGACCACGGGCGCCGCGGCGACGACGGCCGGAGCGGAGGCGAACTGCGGCTGCGGGGCGGCCTCGACCGCTGCCGGGCCGGATGCCGCTCGCTGAAGCTCGCTGATCCGGGCGTCGCTCGCGATCAGGCGCTGGCGAAGCTCCTCGTTCTCCTGATTGAGGCGACGCAGCTCGACGACGACCTCGTCCAGGAAGTCATCGACCTCGTCCTGGTCGTAACCTTCGCGGAATTTCGTCGGCTGGAACCGCTTGTTGACTACATCTTCCGGCGTCAGGGCCATTGGTGTCACCTCAAGAACTCTCTGGTACTGCGTTTATTGACAATGATCTAACGCTAGCAAACAACCCGGGTCACGGGGGTCATGAACTCGCGCGGTCGGCGACCGCTTTTCACAGGTTACACAAGTGTGCGGATTACCTGAACGACGTAGATCAGGATGATGACCGCGAGCATCACGATCGACCAGGAGAGGTCGAGCGCAATACCGCCGATCCGGATCGGACGCACGAGCCGGCGCACGGCCTTGATCGGTGGATCGGTGGCGGAGAACACGAATTCGGCGATCACCAGGCCCGCGCCCTTCGGACGCCAGCTCGGCAGGAACGTGCGCGCGACATCCAGTGCGAGCCGGCCCCACAAGACGAACGAATAGATGAGCAGCAGGGCATAGACGAGGGTCGCGATGAGCGACAGTACAAACACAGAACTCCCGGCCGGTTCCGAGGTCAGGACTGGGCGAAGAACGAGGCGTCGACGTCGGGCTCGACCTCGGCCTGGTCGCCGCTCACGGCCACGTGCGCCGGCGACAACAGGAACACCTTGCTGGTGACGCGCTCGATCTTGCCGTAGAGGCCCTGCGAGAGGCCGCTGGCGAAGTCGATGAGTCGGCGTGCCTCAGGCTCGCTCATCTGGGACAGGTTGATGATCACCGGGATGCCGTCGCGGAAGCTCTCGGCGATGACCTGTGCGTCCTTGTACTGGCGCGGGTGCACCGTGAGGATCTCGTTCATCTCGGCGGGACCGGCCGACCTTTGGCTCGGCGCGCGGCGCAGGGGGGTCACCGGGGCACGATTGCTCACCGGCTGCGGCACGTGATGAGCGACCGGCGCGGCAGGCGCCGCCGGTGCGGTCTCCTCGTACTCGAGCTCTTCATCCGCAAGGCCCAGATAAACCATGGTCTTGCGTAGCGGGTTAGCCATTTCGTGCCTCCTGTGGTGAAACTCTTGTGTTCAGATTAACCGGCGGTTGGCCGGATTCCCGTGATTGCCGACCCGATGCGCAGGTGTGTCGCGCCCTCGAGCACGGCTTCGCGATAGTCGCCGGACATGCCGGCGGAAATGTAGCGGGCCGCTGGGGCGATCGCCCTGACCCGCTCCGACGCGGCGCGCACCCTGGCGAACGCCGCGCGGGGTTCTTCGCCGACCGGGGCCACGGCCATGACGCCGAGAAGGCGCAAACCGCTCGTCGCCAGCACGCGCTCGGTGAGGGTCTCGAGGTCCGCGTCCCGCACTCCGCCCCTGGCCGGGTCGTCGGTGAGGTTGAGCTGCACGAAACAGTCCACCACCGACTCGACGGACGCGAGCGCATCCACGACGGACTCGCGATCCAGCGAGTGGATGACGCGCGCGTATGCCCGCACCTGCCGCGCCTTCTTGCTCTGCAGTTGACCGATGAAGTGCCAGGTGATGTCGAGGTCGGCGAGTTCGGCCGCCTTGGCCTGCGCCTCCTGGTGCCGGTTCTCGCCGAAGTCGGTCACCCCGAGCGCGAACAAGTCGCGCACGAGCCGCGGCGGGTGGAATTTCGTGACGACGATGAGCGAGATCTCGTCGACACTCCGCCCGGCCTCGGCCGCGGCGTCCGCGATGCCTCGGCGCACCGCCTCGAGTCGCTCGGGCAGCGCGGCACCTGCGGTCATGAGATCGCCCCGCCGGTGTCGGCGCTACTTGAGGAAATCCGGAATGTCCAGGTCGTCATCGTCGTCGTCGAACACCGGGTCTTTCTGGGCGCTGGGCGCGCTGGGCAGCTCGGGCTCGGGCGACCAGGCCGGCGCCGCGGCCGGCTCGGCCTCGGCGTAGCCGGTCGACGCCGCTGCGCCGACTCCGACACCGACCGGAACGGCGGCATCGACGAAGTTGGAACGATGGCCGTTCTTCTTGACGACCGGCTCTCCGCCGTCGAATCCCGCCGCGATCACCGTGACGCGCACCTCGTCGCCGAGCGTGTCGTCGATGACGGCACCGAAGATGATGTTGGCCTCGGGATGCACGGCCTCCTGCACGAGGCGAGCCGCGTCGTTGATCTCGAAGATGCCGAGGTTGGATCCGCCCTGGATGGACAGGAGCACTCCGTGCGCCCCGTCGATCGACGCCTCGAGCAGCGGCGATGCGACAGCGAGCTCGGCGGCCTTGATGGCTCGATCTGCCCCGCGGGACGACCCGATGCCCATGAGCGCGGACCCGGCTCCCTGCATCACCGACTTGACGTCGGCGAAGTCCAGGTTGATGAGGCCCGGGGTGGTGATGAGGTCGGTGATGCCCTGCACGCCGGCAAGGAGCACCTGGTCGGCGGTGGCGAATGCCTCGAGGAAAGAGATTCCGCGATCGCTGATCTCGAGGAGGCGATCGTTGGGGACGACGATGAGCGTGTCCACCTCGCTCTTGAGCGCCGAGACGCCCACGTCGGCCTGGGCGGCGCGACGCTTGCCCTCGAATCCGAACGGACGCGTCACGACACCGATGGTGAGGGCACCGATCGACTTGGCGATGCGGGCCACGACCGGCGCGCCGCCCGTGCCGGTGCCGCCGCCCTCTCCCGCGGTGACGAAGACCATGTCGGCGCCAGCAAGCGCCTCTTCGATCTCCTCGGCATGGTCCTCGGCCGCGCGACGCCCGACCTCGGGGTCCGCGCCGGCGCCGAGGCCGCGGGTGAGCTCGCGTCCGACGT
Organism: Lacisediminihabitans profunda; assembly: GCF_008040105.1. Taxonomy (GTDB): domain Bacteria; phylum Actinomycetota; class Actinomycetes; order Actinomycetales; family Microbacteriaceae; genus Lacisediminihabitans; species Lacisediminihabitans profunda. The sequence goes on along the minus strand of NZ_VRMG01000006.1, from coordinate 152,842 downwards.
CGAGCTTGACGTCGGCATCGCTCATGAGCAGCGCCTGCGCGTCGGTGTTGATCGCGATGAACTCGACTCCTCGGAGCCCGAGTTCGATCATCCGGTTTACGGCGTTAACGCCGCCGCCGCCAATGCCGACGACCTTGATCACGGCGAGGTAGTTTTGGTTCGATGTCACGTCCGGCCTCCGCTTGAAAAAACTCTCAACCTTTACTAGAGCGTTAAAGTTATGCCCGGTATAGGTTTCTTGGTTTGACGGTAAGCGCCGCGGGCACACGGAGGCGTGAGGCGCGCCAGCGTGTCGCGGAATCTGCTCGCGAGAAAGGCGAATTCCGTGCCGCGCGGACGATCGCTCAGGCCGGGCCGACGACCGGATTCGTCGGGGCGGACACGTCGTACTTCACTGCGGACGTCGGACTCTGGGTCTTCATCAGGGCGACGAGCACACGCGCCTTGAGCTGCGAGTTCTCCGCGCTCCCCCACACCACGGTCTGGCCCGCCCCGGTGAGGGTGAGGGTGACATCGTCAGTGGTCTGGGCCGTGACGCTGTCGACCTTGCCGAGCACGCTCGGGGGAAGGGCGAGCAGAACTGCGACCGCCGCCTGGAAGGCCGCCCCCTTGGCGCCCGTGGTGCCGACGTCGATGAGCGGCAGGGACGGCGGCCGGTCGGCAGACTTCTCGATCTCCACGCCGGCCGGGTCCACCACGGAGAATCCGGAAGCGGTGGCGACGCTCCCCACCGGTGCACGCTCGGTGACCCGGATCACGAGAGTGTCCGGTGGCACGGTCTCGGTGACGAAGCTGCGGATCAGCGGGAAGCGGGACAGCTCGGCCTTCACCCGCGCGAAGTCCACGAGGGCGAGTGGCTTGCCGACCTGGTCGCCGACCGCGTTCCGCACGGCTGCCGCATCCACCCGCGTGGTGCCGACGACCGTCACGGTGCGCAGGGCGAGCAGCGGTGAATACACGGCAACGGTCACGAGCCCCACCAGCACGACCGCCGTGATCGCCGCGGACAGCCAGGCGACACGGCGACGACGCGAACGCCGGGTGAAGCGGCGGACCTCGCCGCGCTCGTAGCGCCGCCGCGCCCGCGCGGCCTTCTTCAATTCGCGCTCGGCGACCGGATCTGCCGGTGGGATCGTGCCTGCCGCGGCCCTCTTGGGCGCCTTCGCCGAGTGCTCGGTCGTAGGGGTCTCGCTGGCCGTCGAGGTCTCGCGGGCCTTCGGGGTCACCGGCGCCGTCGGTCGCGCCGGGGGCGCGGGCGTCGACGCGCGACTCTTGGTCGAGGAGGCCGGGCGGGTGGGCTGCTCCCCGGTCGGTCGCCGGTCGAACCCCTGTGGTCGTTTCACTCGCGGCCGCTCATTCGTCGGCCGGGCCGGCCGTCGCCCTCTTGTCGAGGGCCTCCAGCAGTTGGGGGATGATCTGATAGATGTCGCCGCCACCCATCGGGATCACGAAGTCGCCGGGCCGTGCGATCCGGGCCGCATAGTCCACGGCATCCTGCCAGTCCTCGAAGTAGCGGCCGGACGAGGGATCGGTGAACCTGCTGGTGATGAGCTCGCCCGTGACGCCGGGCTCCGGATCCTGCCGTGCGCCGTAGATCGGCACGACGATGGTGTGATCGGCGAGGGACTCGAAGGTCTCGGCGAACTCCTTCGCCATGTCCCGAGTGCGGGTGTAGAGATGCGGCTGGAAGATCGGGATGAGACGCCCGGCCCCCACGACCCCGCGCGCGCCGGAGAGCGCGGCCCGGATCTCGGTGGGGTGATGCGCGAAGTCGTCGTAGACGCTCACGCCGCCGACGCTGCCGCGCAATTCGAACCGTCGCTCGGTGCCGTCGAAGAGCGCGATCGCATCGAGCGCCGCCTGCGGTTCGAAGCCGAGGGAGACCAGCACGCCGAAGGCGCCGGCGGCATTGACCGCGTTGTGCAGACCGGCCACGCGCAGGCGGGTGCTGTAGTCGGCGCCGAGATAACGCAGGGTGAAACCCACGGTCGCGGCGGTGTCGAGCGAGTGGAGACGGATGTCGGCGGCCGGATGCTGCCCGAAGGTGAGCACGCTTCGGTCACCGAGACGGGTCGTCACCGAGACGGCGCGCGGGTCGTCGCTCGAGATGACGACGCGCTCCGTCGCCGTGCGGGCGAAGGTGACGAACCCCTCCTCGAACGCCTCCTCGGAGCCGTAGTGGTCGAGGTGATCCGGGTCGACGTTGGTGATGAGGGAGATCGCGGTGTCATAGAGCAGGAACGAGCCGTCGGATTCGTCCGCCTCGACCACGAAGACCTCGCCGGCTCCGGGTGCCGCGCTCACGCCGAGCGAGCGGATCACTCCCCCGTTGACGAAACTCGGGTCGGCGTCGAGGGCGAGCATCGCGGTCACGATCATCGCCGTCGACGTGGTCTTGCCGTGAGCGCCGGCGACCGCGACGACCCGGTGGTTGCGGGTGAGCCAGGCCAGCGCCTGCGCACGATGCACGATCGGGAGGCCTCGCTCACGGGCGGCGAGGTACTCGGGGTTGTCCTCGGCGATCGCCCCGGTCACCACGAGGGTGTCGGCATCCCGGATGTTCTCGGCGGCATGGCCGATCGCCACGGCGACCCCGCTTGCGCGGAGTGCCTCGACGGTCTCCGTCGCGCGGATGTCCGATCCGGTCACCGGCAGGCCGGCCGCGTGGAAGAGCCGCGCGATGCCGCTCATCCCGGCGCCGCCGATGCCGACGAAGTGCACGCGGCCGAGATCGTCGGGCACGGACTGGGAGAAATCTGACTTGATCATCGTGACAAATGTACTTGTCCATCGACCGCGCTCGTGACGAGGTCGACCATGCGATCCGCTCCGTCCAGCACGCCCACCGACCGGGCCCGCGCGGCCATGTCCGCCACGAGCGCGCGGTCCTCGAGCAGCGGCACGAGGGTGCCTGCCACCCAGTGCGGGGTGAACTCGGCGTTGGCCACGAGCACCGCGCCGCCTGCGGCGACCACCTCGCGAGCGTTGAGCCGCTGCTCGCCGTTGCCGATGGCGAGCGGAACGTACGCCGTCGGCAGGCCGAGCGCGGTGAACTCGCTCACGGTCGCGGCGCCCGCCCGCGCGACGGCGAAGTCGGCGGCGGCGATCGCGAGATCCATGCGGTCGCAGTACGGCAGCACGTGGTAGCCCGCGAGCTCGCTCGCGGTGATCTCCGAACGCTGCCCGGTGACGTGCAGGATCTGCCAGCCGGCGCCGAGGATCGAGGCCGCCGCGGCGAACACTGTCTCGTTGATGCTCTTCGCTCCCTGGGATCCGCCGGTGACCAGCAGGGTGAGCTTCGCCGGCGACAGGCCGAAGTAGTCGGCGGCCTCCCGCCGCGAGCTCGCGCGGTCGAGCGTCTCGATCTCCCGGCGCAGCGGCATGCCGACGAACCGGGCGTGGGGCAGCCGAGTGCCGCGGAAGGCGACGCCCACCGAGCGTGTGAAGCGCGCTCCGAGCCGATTCGCCATCCCGGGCCGGGCGTTGGCCTCGTGCACGGCGATCGGGACGTGCTCGGCCCGGGCGGCGAGGTAGGCCGGAGCCGACACGTAGCCGCCGAAGCCCACGACGACGTCGATCGAGTTCTCGGTCAGGATCGTGCGGATGAGCGAGACGAGGTGCCGGAATCGACCGGGAAACCGCAGCGCCGCCCTGTTCGGCCGGCGCGGGAAGGGCAGACGGGGAACGACGAGCAGCTCGTAGCCACGCTCGGGCACGAGGCGGGACTCGAGGCCCTCCGCGGTGCCGAGCACGAGGATCACGGCATCCGGGTCACGGTCACGGAGGCGATCGGCGACGGCAAGCAGCGGATTGACGTGCCCGGCGGTGCCCCCTCCGGCGAGAAGGTACCGCGTCACCGGGAGCGCCCAGTCCTCGGCGTGTCCAGAGCGGGTTCCGGTGACTGCCGGGCGAAGGAGAGCACGATGCCGATCGCGATGAGCGAGGTGATGAGGGCCGACCCTCCGGCCGAGATGAGGGGCAGCGGCACCCCGAGCACCGGCAAGATGCCGAGCACCACCGCGATGTTGACGAAGGCTTGCCCGATGATCCAGACCATGACGGCGCTCACGGTGATGCGCGCGAAGGGATCGGTGTTGGCCCGGATGATCCGCACGAAGCTGATGGCGAGAACGATGAAGAGCGCGAGCACCAGGATGGCGCCGATGAGCCCGAGCTCCTCGCCGATGATCGCGAAGATGAAGTCGTTGTCGGCCTCGGGCAGCCAGGAGTACTTGGCCTTGGAGTTTCCGAGACCCACGCCGAAGACGCCGCCGGAGGCGAGCGCCCACCAGCCCTGCACGGTCTGGAAGCAGTTGCCGAGGTAGTCGCTTGCCGAGGTGCAGCCGGACGCGAAGGCGGCGATCCGGTCGCGCCTCGAGGTGCTGGCCAGCGAGAGGATCGTGGCGGCAAAGGCGATGAGCAGGATCGGCACCGCGAGGAAGCGCAGGCGCACCCCGGCGAAGTAGACCGCCCCCAGCACCACCATCGTGAGGATGATCGACGTACCGAGGTCGCCGCCGAGCACCACGAAGCCGATGGCCGCCCCGGCCACCGGCACGAGCGGCATCACGAGTTCGCGCCAGTTGTCGAACGAGCCCTGCTTGCGGGCCAGGATGTAGCCGAGCCACGCGACGAGACCCAGCTTGACGAGCTCGGACGGCTGACCGCTGAACGGCCCGAGGCTGATCCAGTTCTTGTTTCCGCCGTGCTCGACGCCGAGTGGCGTCGCCACGACGAGCAGCTGCAGCACGATCGCGATCAGCAGGAAGGTGCCGGCCCAGCGCTTCCAGAACCGGGCGGGCATCCGCGATGCGATGAGCATGAGCGGGATGCCGAGGGCGGCGAAGAGCACCTGGCGCACGAAGCCGTTGAAGAAGTCGCCGCTCGCAAGGAAGGACTCCACGGACGACGACGAGAGAACCATGATGAGACCGAAGACCACCAGGAAGAGGGTGGCGCCGAGCAGCACGAAGTAGTTGCCGGTCTCCGCGGCGAAGATGCGGCGGACGGCGACAAACGCGGCCGGTGCGTGGCGCGGCTCGCGCGCCTCGGCCGCTGGCTGGCCGGCGGTCGGCCGCGGGGCCGCCCCCGTGGTCCTGGTCGGGCGCCGAGCCTGGGCGGGCTGGGACGTCCTAGAGTTCGTTGCGCGGGGTCGCGGGAGGCTCGTCGTCATCGGCCCTGCCTCCCAACATCTCGTGCACTGCGGTCGCGAATCGATTTCCCCGGTCGGCGTAATCGGTGAACTGGTCCATGGACGCGGCCGCCGGGGCGAGAAGCACCGTGTCCCCACTCCGCGCGACAGCAGCCGACAGCCTCACGACCGTCGGCATCACCTCTTTAGTGTCAGTCGTGTCGACCTCGAACAGCGGCGTTTCGGGCGCGTGTCGCGCGAACGCGTCGACGACGGCGCTGCGGTCGGAGCCGATCACCACCGCGGCACGCAGGCGCGGGGCGTTGGCGGCGACGAGCGCGTTCACATCCACTCCCTTGAGCAGTCCGCCCACCACCCAGACGACCGAATCGAACGCCTCGAGGGAGGCAGCGGCGGCGTGCGGGTTGGTGGCCTTGGAATCGTCCACCCAACGGATGCCGTCGGCCTCCGCCACGGTCTCGGTGCGGTGGTGATCGAGCCGGAACGCGCGCAGCGCGAGCCGGATCACGCCGGGCGCGACCCCGAGGGAGCGAGCGAGCGCGGACGCCGCGAGCACGTTCGCGACCATGTGTGGCGACCCGAGCCCCACCACCTCGAGCTCGTCGACTGAGGTGAGCTCGATCGCCGACCGGTGGCGGTCGTCGAGGAATGCCCGGTCCACCACGATCCGGTCCACGACGCCGAGGTCGCTCGGCCCGGGAAGGCCCAGTCCGAAACCGATGGCGCGACAGCCGTCGACCACCTCGGCCTGCTCGACCATGGTTCTGGTCGCCTCGTCCTCGATGTTGTAGACGCACGCGGTGATCGTGCGTTCGTAGACCTTCGCTTTGGCCTCCCGATAGGCCTCCGCTGAGCCGTGCCAGTCGAGGTGATCCTCGGCGACGTTGAGGCACACGCTGGCCCAGGCGGACATGCTGTCGAGGTAGTGCAGTTGGAAGCTGGAGAGTTCCACCACGAGGACGTCGAACCCGATGGGGTCACGAACGGCGTCGAGCACCGGCACGCCGACGTTTCCACAGGCCACGACCCGCTTGCCGGAGGCCGCGATCATCGCCGTGGCGAGTTGCACGGTGGTGGTCTTGCCGTTGGTCCCGGTCACCGCGATCCACTCCGCCACCCTGACGGTCTTGTCCCGCAAGCGCCAGGCCAGCTCCACGTCGCCCCACACCGCGATGCCGCGAGAGGTCGCCCGTTCGACCAGGGGATGATGCGGCGCGAACCCGGGAGACACGACAACGAGTTCCGGGGCGAAGGCATCGAATGCCTCGTCGAGGCCGTCCAGCGCGAGTGGGACGCCGATCACGCCGAGCAGGTCCGCCGTCTCCTCGTCGGCCCGGTTGGCAAGCACGAGGAGCTCCGCGCCGAGTTCGGCGAGGGTATCCGCCACGGCGAAGCCGGTCACCCCGAGCCCGAGCACCGCCACGCGCAGGCCGCTCCAGTCGGCGTGCCAGCTGCTGAGGCCCGCGATCTCCTCCGCCGTCCGCATCAGCGGGAGACCCACTCGAGGTAGAAGATCCCCACCCCGAGGGCGACGAACAGCCCGGAGATCACCCAGAAACGCACCACGATCGTGATCTCCGCCCAGCCCTTCATCTCGAAGTGGTGGTGCAGCGGGCTGGCCCGCCAGATCCGTTTGCCCTTGGTCAGCTTGAAGTAGATGCGCTGGATGATCACCTGGCCGGTGACCACGAGGAAGAGACCGCCGATGAGCACGAGCAGCAGCTCGGTGCGGGTGAGGATAGCGAGCCCGGCGAGCGCTCCGCCGAGGGCGAACGATCCCGTGTCGCCCATCATGATCTGGGCGGGCGACGTATTCCACCAGAGGAATCCGACGAGCGCGCCGGCGATGCAGGCGGCCACGACGGCGAGGTCGAGCGGGCGGGAGACCAGGTAGCACTTGTAAAGGTTGTCCTGGTCGATGGTGGGGCTGAAGCAGGATTGGTTCGACTGCCAGAACCCGATGATCACGTACGAACCGATCGCGAAGATCGACGAGCCGGCGGCGAGGCCGTCGAGGCCGTCGGTGAGGTTGACCGCGTTCGAGACGCTCGTGGTGATGAGCACGACCCAGATCACGAAGATGATGACGCCGGCGGTGAGGCCGAAGATCTTCACGAAGTTGAAGTTGAGGTCGCGCACGAACGAGATCGCCGTCGACGCGGGACTGCGGTTGTTCGCATCCCGATAGGTGAGGGCGATCACCGCGAAGACGATGGCGACGATGACCGTTCCGAGGATCTTGTACCAGCCGGCGAGGCCCAGGCTGTTCTGCCGTTTCACCTTGAGGAAGTCGTCGAGGAAGCCGATGAGGCCGAGCCCGCCCATCATGGCGAGCACGAGCAGCCCCGCCCCGGAGACGGAGTCCCGCGCCACGAGATGGCCGACGAAATAGCCGATGATCGACGCCGTGATGAAGACGATTCCGCCCATCGACGGAGTGCCGCGCTTCATGACGTGGGCCGTCGGGGTGTCTGCCCGCACGAACTGGCCCAGGTTCAACGACCGGAAGGCCCGCGCGAAGAGCGGGGTGAGCAACAGGGTGAAGACCATCGAGACGCCGGCGCCCACGAGCAGCGCGATCACGCGGGCACCTCGCCCAGCCGGTCGCCGAGAAGCCGGAGACCGGCCGAGTTCGACGACTTCACGAGCACGACGTCACCGGCCCTCAGATCCTGGTTGACCAGATCGTAAGCCTCGTCGAGCGAGCCGACGAGAACCGACTCGCCATCCCAGGACCCCTCGAGGCCGGCGGCATTGTGGATGTGGCGGGCGCCATGGCCCACCACCACGAGCTTCTGGATGTTCAACCGCACGACTAGCCGACCGATTCGGTCGTGCTCCTCGTTCGCGTCGTCGCCGAGCTCCGCCATCTCGCCGAGGACGGCGACCGACCGCTCCCCCGGCTCAACGATCTGGGCGAGGGTCTTCAGCGCGGCGGACATCGAGTCGGGGCTCGCGTTGTAGGCGTCGTTGATCACGATGACCCCGTCCGCGCGGCGCAGCAGTTCCATCCGCCAGCGCTCGGCCCGCTCGACCGCCTCGAGGGACGCGATGGCCCCCTCGAGCGGGATGCCGAGCTCCCGCACGACCGCAAGGGTCGCCAGCGCGTTCATCACGTGGTGTTCGCCGAGGATGCGCAGCGACACCTCGGCGCGCCCCTCCGGGGTGATCAGGGTGAAGCGGGTACCGGTCGCCGTGGCACGGAGGTCGTCCGCCCGCACCTCGGCCCGGGCATCCAGTCCGAACCAGACGGGACGCGCGCGGGTGAGCGCGGCCATCGCCGCAACTCTCTCGTCGTCGGCGTTGAGCACCGCGACCGCCTCGGCCGGCAGGCTGGTCACGATCTCGGCCTTGGCCCGTTGGGTCGCCTCGATGCCGCCGAACTCGCCGCTGTGGGCGAGGCCGACCTTGAGCACGACGGCGATGTCCGGCATCGCGATGCCCACGGTCCTGGCGATCTCTCCGGCGCCGCTCGCCCCCATCTCCACGACGAGGAAACGGGTGTCGTCCTGCACCGAGAGCATCGACAGGGGCGCGCCGACCTGGTTGTTGAACGAGCCCCGGGGAGCCACCGTCGGACCGACGGCGGAGAGCACGGCACGCAGCATGTTCTTGGTGGTGGTCTTGCCGTTCGAGCCAGTGATGCCGATCACCTTGAGATGGCCGGCCGAACGCACCCTCGCGACAACGGTCCGGGCGAGATCGGCCAGGGCCTGGAGGCCGTCGTCGACGACGACCTGGGCCACCGGGAGATCGAGCCGTCGCTCGACGATGAGCAGCGCCGCCCCATTGTCGACGGCCGACGGTGCGAAAAGGTGTCCGTCGGTGGTTTCGCCGCGCAGGGCGAAGAAGATCGACCCGGGCTCGACCAGTCGGGAGTCGGTCTGCGCGGTGGCCGATGCCGAGATCGCGGCGGGCTCGACCCCGGAAGGAAGTTCGAGCACTCCCCCGACGGCCGCGGCGATCTCGGCCGGTGTCATGGCGATCACTACGACCAACCCGCTTCGCGCAGGGCGTCGCGCGCTTGCTCGCGCGCCGAGTACGGCGTGCGTTCGCCGCGGATGTCGCGGTAGTCCTGGTGGCCGGGTCCTGCCCAGAGGATGGAGTCGCCCTCCTCGGCGAGCGAGACCGCAAAGCGGATGGCCCGCTCCGGCGGGCTCACGACGTGCAGCTCGGCGGGGTGCTCGGCGAGGTTCGCGCCCTCGACGAGGGTGGCCCGGATCGACTCCGGGTTCTCGAATCGCGGGTGGTGGTCGGTGATCACGAGGATGTCCGACCCCTCGGAGGCCACCCGGCCCATCTCGTGGCGCTTTGTCGCATCCCGGTCGCCGTCGGCGCCGAAGACCATGATGACCTTGCCCGGGGTCACCTTGCGCACGGCGGCGAGGGTGTTGAGGAAGGCATCGGGGCTGTGCCCGAAGTCCACGTAGACGGAGGGTCCACGCTCCCCGGAGACGAGTTCGGTGCGGCCGGGCAGGTAGGCCTCGATGCCGCCGCGGATCGCCTGGCCGATGGCCTCGAGTTCAAAGCCTGCCTCGACGAGCATCACGATCGCGAGCCCGGCGTTGGCGGCCATGTGCCAGCCGATGACCGGCACCCGGGTGACGAGGGAGCGGTTCTCCGGACCGGTGAGGCGGAACTCGGTGTACGCCGCCTTCTCGTCGAGAATCTCCACGTTCCACTCGCCGACCACGCCCGGTGTCGCCGAGATGGTCGTGACGGGAATGTGAGAGCCCTCGACCACGCGCTGGCCCCACGGCGTGTCGAGGGAGACCACTCCGCGCTTGCCGCGCTCGGGTTCGAAGAACGCGAGCTTGGCGGCGAAATAGTGCTCCATCGTCGCGTAGTCGTCGAGGTGGTCGTGGCTGAGATTGGTGAAGGCGACGACGTCGAAGAGCAGCCCGTCCACCCGGTTGCTGGTGAGAGCCTGGGCGCTCACCTCCACGACCACGGCGCGCACCTCGCTCTCCCGCATCCGCGCCAACAGGGCATGCATCTCGCTGGCCTCCGGCGTGGTGAGCCGGCTGACCACCGTGAGGTCGCCGATGTGGCGCTCGGCGGTGGAGCTGAGCCCGGTGACGAGGCCGAGCTGCTTGAGGATCCCCTCGACGAGATAGGAAACCGAGGTCTTGCCGTTCGTGCCGGTGACGCCGAGCATCAGCGGCGGGTGCTCATTGGTGCGGTAGACCCACGCGGAGACGTCGCCGAGTGCGGCCCTCGGCGAGTCGACGATCACGATCGGCAGGCCGCTGTCTGCGCCCAGGGTGGCACCGACCCGGTCGGTGAGCATGGCGACGGCGCCGCTCTCCGCGGCGAGCGTCGCAAACTCCGCGCCGTGGCTGTGCAGCCCGCGGATGCCCACGTAGAGGTCACCCGGCTCCACCTCCGTGCTGCGGAGGGTCACTCCCGTGATCTCGACCCCGTCGATGTCGCCGACGTACTCCAACCCGAACTCTGTGATGAGTCCCGAGAGAGGCCTGGCTAGCGGATGTTCCGGTCTGAGAACCGGGGGGATCCGTGCTGTCAAGGCGTCCCCTCCCTTACTGAATCGTGTCGCGTCACCAGGTTGTGGCTGGACTGGTGGATGGTGTCGTCGACGGGGGCACCCGGTACTTGGTGAGTACCTCGCTCATGATCTTGTGGAACGTCGGCGCCGCCGCGGCGGAACTCTTCATGATATCCGGCTTCGTAAAAGTGACGATCACTGAGTACTGCGGGTCCTCCGCCGGAGCGATTCCGGCGACCGAGACGACGCGATCGCCCGTGTACCGGCCGTTCACCGCCACCTCGGCCGTGCCGCTCTTGGCCGCGATGCGATAGCCGGGGATCTTGAGCGACTTGGAGAGCTCGCCTCCCGTGACCACGCTCTCGAGCATGTTGACCACGGTCTTGGCAGCCTGGTCCGAGACGACGCGCACCCCGGCGGTCGGCGGCAGGTCGGTCATGGTCCCGTCGGCCTGCTGGCAGCCCTCCACCAGGGTGAGCGGCAGTCGAACGCCGCCGTTGCCGAGCGTCTGGTAGATACTGGCCATCTGCACGGCGGTCGCCGACACGCCCTGGCCGTACATCACGTTGTACTTGGTCTGGTCGTCCCACTTCTTGGCGAGGATGCCAGCCGACTGCTCCCCGCCCATGTCGATGGCGGTCTTCTCGCCGAGCCCGAACTTGCGCATGTAGTCGTAGCGGATCGACGGCGCGAGCCGGGAGCCGATCATCGAGATGCCGACGTTGGACGACTGCTGCAGCACGCCGGTGAGCGTGAGTCGCTCGGTGGGGTGCCCGGTCGCGTCCCGGATGAAGCCACCCTCCGGAGTGGTCCAGCGGGCGGGCACGGTCGCCTGGGTGAGCGGGTTGGCGGTTCCGGAGTCGATGAGCATCGCCGCCGTCATGGCCTTGAAGGTGGACCCCGGCTCGTAGGGGGTGCTGAACGAAAGGGCCCCGAGGTTGGCCACCGGCGTTCCATTGACGTCGTTGGGGTCCACGGCCGGCCAGTCGACGAGGGCCATCAGGTGGGCGTCCTTGATGCGTGTCACGCTCACCGTGGCCGACTTCGCGCCGATGGCCATGGCCTGCTCGGCGACCGCCTGGGCGGAGAACCACTGGAGGTCGCTGTCGATCGTGGTCTTGAGCGTGCCACCGGGCTTGGCCGCCTTGGTCGTGATCGAGCTTCCCGGTATCTGCACGCCGTCGGCGCCCTGCTCGTAGGTGAGGCTGCCGTTCGTGCTCGAGAGACACTTGTCGTCGGCCGCCTCGAGTCCGGCCTGCGGGCCGTCCGTGCCGACGAAGCCGACGAGATTACCGGCCACCGACCCGTTGGGGTAGGTGCGCTTGGAGTGGGTCTCGAACCCGACCCAGGGGATCTTCAAGGCGCGAACCTCACGCAATGCCTCGGCGTCGAGCCCCTTGGACACGACGGAGTAGTTGGAGTTCGGGTCTTTGGTGAGAGCCTGGAACACCACGGCCGGGTCCTGTTTCGTGACCGAGGCGATCTCGTTCGCGGCATCCATCACCGTGATGGTGGACTTGACCTTGTTCTTGTCGACGTGAGTGAAGGAGTCGACGTTGCGCGGGGCGACGATGATCCAGTAGCGGTTGACACTCGTCGCCAGGATCACGCCGTTGGCGTCGACGATGTCTCCTCGCGGGGCGTAACTCGTCACCGCGATCGCTCGCTTGCTGAGCGAGTCCTTGTTGAGTTCGTCGGCCCGCACGACCTGGATGTCGACGAGGCGAACCGTGAAGACGGCCACCACGGCGAAGCAGACGACGATGGCCAGCACGAGGCGTCGACGACTGCTGCGCAGAGGATTCACGGGCGGTCCTTTCGAGAAGCCGGAGCGCTGGTCAGTGGGTGTTGGGCGCTGGGAGGGCTCCCGGTTGTGACGCTACCGAACCGCCGGTTCCCGCCGTGGCAGGCGCGCCAGCGGCCGTTCCCGTCGTGGTCGCGCCAGTCGCTCCGGGCGCGGCGGACTGGCTGGCGAGCATCTCCGGCGTGAGCAACACGTTCGGGATCAGCGCAGCGCCGTTCGCGCCGACCGTGCTCGCGGCGTCGGCTGCCGTCGGGGCGGCGAGGACGGCGCCATCGGAGAGCCGCAGCCAGCCGTAGCCACTGGTGTTGAGCACCATCCCGAGCTGTTCCGCCCGCCCGGCGAGGTTCTGCGGCGACTCGAGCACGCGGAGGTTTTCGCTCAGCGCCTGCTGGTCGCGCGACAGCTCCTTGTGGGTGGCCTGCAGAGCCGAGATGTCGTATGAGCCCTGCGAGAGCACGATGCTCAGCAGGAGCTGAGCGATGAGGATGACGAACAATCCGGTGACGGCCACGAGCGCATAGACCACCCGAGGGCGCGCCCGGCGCTGGCTGCGCGTAGTGACGATCTCGATGTGACGCGGGTGTTCCTCGACCTCGCGGGGAGATCGGGCCGGCATCGACAGCTCTGGCTGGGCCAGGGCGAGGTTCATGGTCATGCTGCCCTCCGCAGTCTTTCTGCCGCGCGAAGTCGCACGGGTGTGGCTCTGGGGTTCTCCGCCTTTTCGGCATCGGAGGCGAGCTCGGCGCCGCGAACGAGCAACCTGAACTCCGGGCGGTGCTCCGGCAGCTCGATCGGAAGGCCGGCCGGGGCCTTCGAGGCTGCCGCGGCTGCGAGGGCGCGCTTCACGATGCGGTCCTCGAGTGATTGGTAGGCGAGAACGACGATTCGCCCGCCGACCTCGAGCGAGTCGAGGGCCGCCGGGATCGCCCTGGCCAGCACGGCGAGTTCCTGGTTGACCTCGATGCGCAGGGCCTGGAACACACGCTTGGCCGGGTGACCGATGCGCTGCACGGCGACCGGGGTGGCCGCGGTGATGAGTTCGACGAGCTGAGCCGAGCGCACGAGCGGCTCGGTGGCCCGCCTCTCCACGATCCGTTGCGCGTAGCGCGGTGCGAGCCGCTCCTCGCCGTACTCCCAGAAGATGCGGCGAAGCTCGTTCTCGCTGTATTCGGCGAGGATCTTCTCGGCCGTGAGTTCCGAGGTGGCGTCCATGCGCATGTCGAGCGGCGCATCCTTCGAATAGGAGAATCCGCGCTCCACCCGGTCGAGTTGCAACGACGAGACGCCGAGGTCGAAGAGGATGCCGGACACCTCGTCGATGCCCAGCCCCTCGAGCGCCTCGGTGAAGCGGTCGTAGACCGTGTGCACGAGATGAACGCGGTCGCCGAAGGGGGCGAGGCGCTCGGCAGCGATGGCGAGCGCGTCGGTGTCCCGGTCGAGGCCCACGAGCACGAGCTCGGGGAAGCGCTGCAGGAAGGCCTCCGCGTGCCCGGCCATGCCGAGGGTCGCGTCCACGAGCACCGCGCCGGGCTTGGCGAGCGCCGGAGCGAGCAGCTCGATCGTGCGCTCGAGCATCACTGGGGTGTGGATCTGGTTGTCGACCATGATGACCGGTGTTCCGGCCCCTGACCCCTGATCCCCATCCGGTCCGACCTGCCACCGGGGAAGTGTGGCAGGGCGTGAGATCGGCTGGGAGTCACGGGCAAGGCGCTAGAAGAGTCCGGGGATCACCTCCTCCGTGGTGTCGGCGAACGCACTTTCCTGTTCGGCGTAGTAGGTCTCCCAGGCCGCGGTGTCCCAGATCTCGGCGCGGTTACCCGCTCCGATCACCGTGAGGTCGCGACCGAGGCCGGCGTAGGCGCGCAGGGCGGCGGGGATCGTGACGCGGTGCTGGCCGTCTGGCACCTCCGCGTTGGCTCCGGAGAGAAAGAGGCGCAGGTAGTCGCGCGCCTGCTTGCTCGTGACCGGCGCCTGGCGGATGCGGTCGTGCAGCTCCTCGAACTCGCGGGTGCTGAACACGTAGAGGCAGCGTTCCTGGCCGCGGGTGATCACGATGCCGGACTCGAGTTCAGACCAGAACTTGGCCGGGAGGATGACGCGGCCCTTGTCGTCGAGCTTGGGGGTGTGCGTGCCAAGAAACATCGGCGACTCCCCCTCCTTCTCCGGCCTGGATTCAGGTAAGCTCCACTTTACTCCACTTCCCACCACAAAACAACGAAATTGAGGCGCGCGCCCCTCGAACTGGGGCATTCTGCCCCGAAATTTCAGGGATCTTGCAGGTGGAGGAAGGTGGAGGAGATTTCACCGATTTTGGGCAAGAAAAAAGGCCGACCTCTCGGTCGACCTCTTGACTGCTGCTAGTGCGACGTGTGCGCCAGCAGGGTAAAAATGGAGTTACTCGTGGCGGTCGTCCTGCCGCTTCTCCCAGCGGTCGTTCATGCGATCCATGAAGCCCACCTTCCTGGGCTTCGGCGCCGCCGGTGCCTCGGGCAACGTCAACCGCTTCGGTGAGGAGACGGACATGAGCACTCCCACGAACATCACGACGAACCCGGCGACCCCGATGAGCGGCTGGCGCAGCATCACGCCGGTGACGATCACCCCGACACCGAGGAGCCCGATGAGGATTCCGACGACAATGGCACGGTACGAAGGACGCCCGTGGCGGCTCCCGACGGTGGCGACGAAGTCAGCATCGTTGTGATAGAGGCTTCGCTCCATCTCTTCCAGGAGACGTTGTTCCTGTTCCGACAACGGCATGGTGACTCCTTTCGGGCTCGAGACCGACCGATGGTAACTCTCAATTGTATGCTCCCGAGCAAAGCTAGGCTAGGACCGTGGCTGAGAGTACGCGGTTAGTTGACCTAGTTCAGGCTGATATCGACGGATTTCTCGACGGCAGGGAACCACTCCTGTCCTCGATCGGCCCCGACCTGTCCCCCCTCATCGATTTCTCGCGCGATCTTCTCCGCGGTGGAAAAAGATTCCGAGCATTATTTTGCTACTGGGGCTGGCAATCGGTGAGCGGGCACTCCACTGGCTTCGACCCCGCGCAGCATGGCAAGGAGCGCAGCGACCTCGCCGCCGTTGTCAAGGCCGCGAGCGCGCTCGAGATGTTCCACGCCGCCGCCCTCGTGCACGACGACATCATGGACAGTTCGGATATGCGTCGGGGCATGCCGGCGGCGCACAAGCGATTCGAGTCCCTGCACACCGATGGCGGCTGGAACGGCAGCCCGCGCACCTTCGGCCAGTCCGCCGCCCTTCTGCTCGGTGACCTTCTGCTCGGCTGGAGCGACGAGCTCTTCGATGCCGGTCTCCGGGAACTGCCCGACCTCGCCGCTCGCGAGGCGGCCCGGCTCGAATTCAACCGCATGCGAACCGAGGTGACCGTGGGCCAGTACCTCGACATCCTCGAGGAACGGTCCTGGCGTTCGTACCCGGAGCCCGAGCTGCTCGCCCGCGCGCACCGCGTGATCGTCTACAAGTCAGCCAAGTACAGTATCGAGGCCCCGCTCGCCATCGGCGCGGCCCTCGCCGGCGGCAGCATCGCCCAGGTGTCGGCCCTGCGGGAGTTCGGACTCCCCCTCGGCATCGCCTACCAGCTTCGCGATGACCTGCTCGGCGTGTTCGGTGACCCGCAGACCACGGGCAAGCCGGCCGGCGACGACCTCCGGGAGGGCAAACGCACGGTGCTCATCGCCCTCGCGCGCACCAATCTGGCGCCCAACGCCACTCGCCTGCTCGACGAGTTGCTCGGCGACACCGACCTCAGCGCACAGCAGGTCTCCATGCTTCAGGCATCCATCCGCGAGTGCGGCGCGGTGGAGCAGGTGGAAAGGATCATCGACCACAACGTGCGCATCGCCATCGAGGCGATCGAAAACGCCCCGGTGAGCACCGCGGCCCGCGAGCAGCTCGTACAGCTCGCAGACACCGTGAGCAATCGATCGGCCTGAGGCGATCACGGCGGGTGCCGGAAACGCGGCCGAAGAATCCGACCGGCGCTAGAACCCGAGGGCCTGGGCGACCCGGCGTACCTCCGCCTTACGGCCGGCGCGCAGCGCGTCGACCGGCGGGATGCCGATGCTCTCCTCCGAGGTGAGCAGCCAGTTCATGGCCTCCTCGTCGCTGAAGCCGCTGTCGTGCAGCACCAGAAGGGTTCCTCGCAGTTCCGGAAGCGGCTCCCCGTCGCGGATGAACGACTCCGGAACCTTCCACACTCCGTCGACCTTCGCGGCGAGCAGGCTACGGTCCTCGATGAGCCGGCGAACCTTGCTCACGCCGATGCCGAGCAGTTCAACGAGGTCGGGGATGGTCAGCCAGCGTGTTTCTGGAGCAATGGTCACGAGGCAATGCTGCCAGAACTGGCCGTCAGCGCAAACTCAGCGAATGTTTCGCGTATGTTACGCCAAACCCCACCAGCCACGATAATTGACACTGAGTATCTTCTGTGTCAGCGTTGTTTGATTGAGTAACGACCTTCTCGGGGCCGGGGAGATGGACGGGGAACCACAAATGTCAAGCACATTCGAACCGGGCGCGAGACACGCGGCGCCCAAAGAGCGCAGCCGACTGAGCAAGAACCTGATGTCGACGCTGCCGATCGTGCTCGCCGGATCGATGGCCATGAGCATGAATCTCACCGGTCCGATCGACACCGCGGACGCCAAACCGCCCGCCAAGCCGCGGTCCAGCCCGTCGGAACTGGGAAAGACCATCCGTGAGGCATTCGCAGCGGCCAGCCGCGCCGCGGCCAACCCGACCCCGATCACCGTGTCCGCGGCTCAGACGAGCACCGCGGCCGCTCCGGCCACCTACAAAGTCGCCGCCGGGGACAGTGTCAGCAGCATCGCCGGCCGCTTCGGCCTGGCCACGGCATCCGTGCTGGCCCTCAATGGCCTCGGCTGGAAGTCGGTGATCTTCCCGGGCCAGGTGCTCAAGCTCACCAACGGCGGGGCGGTTCCCGTCGCGGCGCCCGTCGTGGGGTCGCCCACCTCTCGCTACACGATCGCCAAGGGCGACACGATCAGCCATATCGCCGCCCGCTTCGGAGTGAGCGTGCAGAACCTCCTCAGCGCGAACGGTCTCGGCTGGGCGAGCATCATCTACCCCGGACAGACTCTCGCGATTCCCGGGGCGTCGACCGCCGCTGTCTCCTCCACCCCGATCGTGGCCGCGCCGGCTCCCGCGAAACCGTCGGTCGCACCCGGTGCATACGTGATCGCCGCCGGCGACACGATCGCGGGCATCGCCGCCCGCTTCGGCGTGACGACCGGGGCGCTGCTCGCTGCCAACGGCCTCACCTGGTCGAGCATCATCTACACGGGACACAGCCTCGTGATCCCGGCCGCGCCGATCGTGCCCGCCGCATCGGTGACACCGTCGATCGTGCTCACCGCGGAGATGGCCACGAACGCGAAGACCATCATCCGGGTCGGCCGCTCCCTCGGCGTGCCCGACTACGGTCTCGTCGTCGCCCTCGCGGCCGCCGCGCAGGAATCCGGCCTCCGCAACCTGAAGTACGGGGATCGCGACTCGCTCGGCCTGTTCCAGCAACGCCCGAGCGCCAGCTGGGGAACGCCGGCGCAGATCCTCGACACCACCTACGCCGCACGACTCTTCTTCGGCGGCCCGAAGAACCCGAACGCCGCGAACACGCGCGGGCTGCTCGACATCCCGGGCTGGCAGTCGAAGACCGTCACCCAGGCCGCGCAGTCCGTGCAGCTCTCCGCCTTCCCCGACGCGTACGCGAAGTGGGAGACCGGGGCCCGCGCGTGGCTCAAAGACCTCGGCTAAAGCCCGCTTCACGGTGTTTTGGCAGGCCTTCTGGGCTGGCCAACTTTAGACTCGTGCGGTGAGCACCAACAGCACCGATCCCCTCATCGGCCGTCTTATCGACGGCCGGTACCAGGTGCGCTCACGCATCGCCCGCGGCGGCATGGCGACGGTGTACCTGGCCACGGACCTGCGCCTCGAGCGCCGGGTGGCGATCAAGGTGATGCACGGCCACCTCGCGGACGACTCGCAATACAAGGCCAGGTTCATCCAGGAGGCCCGTTCGGCCGCGCGACTCGCGCATCCGAACGTCGTGAACGTCTACGACCAGGGTCAGGACGGCGATACCGCCTACCTGGTGATGGAGTACCTGCCGGGAATCACCCTGCGCGACCTTCTGCAGGAGCACAAGGTGCTCACGACGGTGCAGGCCATGGACATCATGGAGGCGATCCTCTCGGGGCTCGCCGCCGCGCACAAGAACGGCATCGTCCACCGCGACCTCAAACCCGAGAACGTGCTGCTCGCGGATGACGGGCGCATCAAGATCGGGGACTTCGGGCTCGCCCGCGCCGCCTCGGCCAACACCGCGACCGGAAACGCGCTGCTCGGCACCATCGCCTACCTCTCCCCCGAACTCGTCACCCGCGGGGTGGCGGACACCCGCAGCGACATCTACGCCGTGGGCATCATGCTGTACGAAATGCTCGCCGGCGAGCAGCCGTTCAAGGGCGAGCAGGCCTTCCAGATCGCGCACCAGCACGCGAACGACACCGTGCCGATGCCGAGCACCAAGAACCCTCGCGTGCCGGCGGAGCTCGACGAGCTCGTGCTCTGGGCGACCGCGCGCGATCCAGACCAGCGTCCGCGCGACGCGAAGACCATGCTCGACCAGCTGCACGAGACGGAGGCGGCCCTTCGTCACGAGGACACCTCGACCGCGGCCACCGCCGTGCAGCGCACCGTGGTGATGCCGTCCGCCGTCGCCTCGGCCTCCTCCACCGCCGAGACCCAGATCTTCGCCGCGAAGGCGAGGCACCGCACCGGCCCGATCCTCACCGAGTCGGCGGCGACGCTCTCGAACAAGGCCGAGCGGCGCCGGTCCAAGGGCTTCTGGCTCTTCGGCCTCGTGATCCTTCTCGCCGCGCTGGCCGGCGGCACCGGCTGGTACTTCGGCTCCGGGCCTGGGGCGCGCATCGGCATCCCGGACCTGGCCGGCCAGTCGCCGACCGACGCGACCGCCGCCCTCGTGAAGCTCGGTCTCACCGTCGACCCGACCGTCGTGCCCACCGACTCGCCCACCGTGCCGAAGGATGCGGTGGTCAACACCGATCCGCCCGCTGGCAGCCTCATCGTGCGCGACACCGTCGTGAAGCTCCTCGTGTCCACCGGCCCGAAGCTCCTCGACCTCCCCGACCTGCGCGGCCTGCCGGAGCAGCAGGCCATCGACAGGATCAAGACCCTCGACTTCAGCTACGACGGCACCAAGTCCACCCAGCAGTTCGACGGCAAGGCGCCGCTCGGCACGGTGATCGCGGCGCTCGGTGCGGATGGCACCGACCTCTCCACGGTGAAGCAGTACGGCCAGCAGCAGAAGATCTCGCTCGTGATCTCGGCCGGCCCACTGCCCGCCGTGGCCGGACTGAGCTTCGACGAGGCGTCGAAACTCCTGCAGGCCTCCGGTCTCACCGCCACCAAGGGCGTGGATGCCTTCAGCGCCGACGTGCCGAAGGATGCCGTGATCGGCATCGAGACGCCCAAGGACAAGCCGATCCGCCCCAACGACACGGTGCGGCTGACCATGTCGCGAGGGCCGGAGCAGGTTGCGGTGCCGGATGTCGTCGGGGCACCGTGGTCGGAGGCAAGCAAGACGCTGACAAATGCGGGCTTCACGATCAAATTCAAGAATGACGGCGTGAGCCAGAACATCTCCGGTCTGCCCGGGGCCCGCGTGAGGGCGACCAATCCGCCCGCGGCCACAATCGTGGACAAGGGGTCGACCGTCACCGTCACCCTCGGGATCAACTAGCTCGATCCGCACGACTTCGCCCCTCCCCGCACGAGTCCCTCGCGGAGGGAGACAGCGCACGCCGCGGCGGAGATATCGCGTCGCGGCGGGAGGCGCAAATCCCGCCGCCGAACGGTATCCCCCGCCGCGAGAGATGCCGCCCGCGTGGAACGCCGGGCCTCAGCGCGCGCCGAGCTCCTCGGCCGCGAGAAACGCCAGCTCGAGCGACTGCATCATGTGGTTGAGCCGGGGGTCGCAGAGGGGCTCGTAGCGGTTGGCCAGATCCGTCTCGTCGATCTGCTCCGAACCGTCTCGCTGTCGATGGCGAAGGGCAAGGAGCAGGTCCCGGTGCCGAATGTGGTCAACATGCCGTGGCCCGACGCGCAGGCGGCGCTCAAGGCCGCCGGATGTCCGGGGCCATTCGCGCGCCCGGACAGCGCGACGGGCGGCCCAGGCTCCCCTGGACCGCCGGCGTCAAGCACGCGAATCGCGCCTCGGTCAGCCGGTGATGCCGACCCTGCCGTCTTCCACGCGGCCGGTCAGGCGGCGGTGGAAGGTGGAATCCTCCACGGCGGCGATCTCGATGTCGTACCAGCCGCGCAGTCCGGGCCAACGGAGTTCCTTGTGCTCGTTGGGCCGCAACACCTGGGTCTGCGCCTGGTCGGCGTAGTTCAGCGACTTCATCGTGAGCGTGACGGGGGCGGAGCCCGTGTTGCTCACCGCGAGCACCAGGTCGTCCCCCCTCCCGTGGTCGGTCACGGTCGCATCCACGCCGGCAGCGGCGCCCGCCGTCGTGCCCGCGACCTCGTAGCGGAAGCCATTGGGGCCGGCGACCGCGAGGTCGAACGTGCCGACCTTCACCGGCACCTCGACGCTCTGCGACTTCTGCACGTCGAAGTGCTGCGGCTCGGCGTATTCGCCCGCGTAGCTGTAGAGCGTGAAGTGCGTGGAGCGCGAACCGGTGTTGCCCAGCGCGAGCGTGAGGGCGCCGAGGCCGTGGGCCTGGGCGGACACCCGCGGGCGGTAGGGCAGCGGGCGGGCCGGACGGGTGCCCGGCTCCTGGATCGGCGCGATCTGGTTCGTGGGCGGGGTGGGGTGCCAGCGGCCGATGGCGGCGGGAACCGGTCCCGGATGCTCGACCTGGGGCTGCTTTCCGGCCTGGGTGAAGTCGAAGACGCTCGTGAGGTCGCCACACACGGTGCGCCGCCACGCGGAGATGTTCGGCTCCTCGACCCCGGTCCAGCGCTCGAGGAAGCGGATCACCGATGTGTGGTCGAAGACCTCCGAGCTCACGTAGCCGCCGATCGTCCAGGGCGAGACCACGGTCATCGGCACGCGCGGGCCGAGTCCGATGGGCAGGCCGCCGAACCAGTCGTCGCCGTTGCCCGACACCGGTCGCGTCGGAACGGGCGGCGGCACGTGGTCGAAGTAACCGTCGTTCTCATCGAAGTTGAGGAAGATCGCGGTGGTGGCCCAGGTCTCGGGGTCGCTCGCGATGGTGTCGAGCAGCCGATAGATGAAGTTCGCGCTGCCCACCGGGGTGGAGGCACCGGGGTGCTCCGAGTCCGCGGCGGACGGCACGATCCAGCTCACCCGCGGGAGCTCGTCGGAGGCGATGTCCGCACGCAGCCGGTCGAGCATGGTCTCCGGGTTGCCGCGCCACATGGCCTTGTCGAAGAGCGACTTCTCTTCCTCGCTGAGCAGCGCGCGGCCCACGTCGAGCTGGGCCAGCAGCCGCTGCTGCTGCTCCGGGGTCTTCCCGGCGAGGTTGTCGTAGAACTCCTCCGTGGTGCGCAGTGTGCCGTCGACCGCGGCGAGCATCTTGTGGCCGATCTTCTTGAAGGTCTGGAAATATTCCACCGCGTTGTCGGTGAAGTTGTCCCAGTCCTGGTAGATGCGCCAGGACACCCCGGCGGACTGCAGCCGCTCCGGGTAGGTCGTCCAGTCGTAGCCGGCGTGGTCGTAGCTGTAGGCGGCGTTGGTGACGGCGCGCGCCGGGGATCCGGGCTCATTGCCCACCATGCCCGACCAGAGGTAGTTGCGGTTGGGGTTCGTGGAGCCGTTGATCGAGCAGTGGTAGGCGTCGCAGATCGTGAAGGTGTCCGCGAGCTCGTACTGCAGGGGGATGTCCGCGCGCTCGTAGTAGGTCATCGTGGACGGGCCCTTGGCCGGCACCCACTTGTCGTACCAGCCGTTGGCCCACGCCGTGGTCGTGCCGGTCCAGGAGTGGTCAAGACCACCGAGGTACTGGATGTCCGAGGCCGGCCGGCCGGCCAGATCGGCGGCCGTGCGCAGCGAGAACGGCAGCACGGTCCCGCCGGTGATCGTGGGCTGCTCGAAGACGGACTTGCCGCTCGGCAGGCCCAGCGCCGACCGGTCGCCGAAGCCGCGCACGCCGCGCAGGGAGCCGAAGTAGTGGTCGAAGGAACGGTTCTCCTGCATGACCACGATCACGTGCTTGATGGCTTTGAGGCCACCGGGGCGAACGGGCTGGGCCATCGCGGCCTGCACCGAGGGGGGAAGCAACGACCCCGCGGCGGCGATGGCTGTCGCAACCGCCGCGCCCTCCAGGAATCGACGACGGGAGAAACCTGAATCGGGCATGGGTCTACCTTCCATTGGCGTGAGGATCGGAGGTCATCGACCGTCGTGCCGTGGCGAATGCGCGGGCTGATGCCCTCGGTCATCGTGCCAGGAGGTGCGGTGGAATCGCTCCGCCACCAGTGTGGAGTCCGCGTGCGGACAGGCAGGAAACCCGACATGAACACCGGGTGAAAGACCGCGCAAAAGACGGCCGCGAAAGGTACCGGGCTAGCGCGCGCCGAGTTCCTCGGCCACGAGGAACGCCAGCTCGAGCGACTGCATGTGGTTGAGTCGCGGGTCGCAGAGCGACTCGTAGCGCGTGGCCAGGTCCGTCTCGTCGATCTGCTCCGAACCGCCCAGGCACTCCGTGACGTCGTCGCCGGTGAGCTCGATGTGGATGCCGCCCGGGTAGGTCCCCGCCGCACGGTGCGACTCGAAGAAGCCCTTGACCTCGTCGACGACGTCGTCGAAACGACGGGTCTTGTAGCCGTTCGGGGTGGTGAGTCCGTTGCCGTGCATCGGGTCGGTCACCCAGAGCGGGTTCGCATCCGCCTGCTTGATGGCCTCGAGCAGCGGCGGCAGGGCATCCCGCACCTTGCCGGCGCCCATGCGGGTGATGAAGGTGAGGCGTCCCGGCTCGCGGTCGGGGTCGAGCTTGTCGATCAGGCGCAGCATGTCGTCGATCTTGGTCGTCGGGCCGAGCTTGACGCCGATCGGGTTACGCAGGCGGGACATGTAGTCCACGTGGGCGCCGTCCAGGTCCCGCGTGCGCTCCCCGATCCAGAGGAAGTGCGCCGAGGTGTTGATCGGTGTGCCGTTGCGGGAGTCGATGCGCGTCATCGGGCGCTCGTAGTCCATCAGCAGGCTCTCGTGGCTGGTGTAGAACTCCACGCGCTTCAGCTCGTCGAAGTCGGCGCCGGCCGCCTCCATGAACTTGATGGCCTTGTCGATGTCGTGGGCCATCTGCTCGTAACGCACGTTGGCCGGGTTGCGGGCGAAGCCCTGGTTCCAGCGGTGCACCTCGCGCAGGTCGGCGAAACCGCCCTGGGTGAAGGCGCGCACGAGATTGATGGTGGAGGCGGAGGTGTGGTAGCCCTGTACGAGCCGACGCGGGTCGGCCTCGCGCGATTCCGGAGTGAAGTCGTAGCCGTTCACGATGTCGCCGCGGTAGGCCGGAAGGGTCACATCGCCGCGAGTCTCGGTGTCGCTCGAGCGCGGCTTGGCGAACTGGCCGGCCATGCGACCCATCTTGATCACCGGGGTCGAGGCGCCGTAGGTGAGC
The DNA here is from genome assembly GCF_008040105.1 of Lacisediminihabitans profunda. Taxonomy (GTDB): domain Bacteria; phylum Actinomycetota; class Actinomycetes; order Actinomycetales; family Microbacteriaceae; genus Lacisediminihabitans; species Lacisediminihabitans profunda. Next base: position 128,729 of record NZ_VRMG01000006.1, on the reverse strand, counting down.
ACTACGGCCATCTGCAGCACGGTCTTCACGCGGTTGCGGATCTGGTCGGCGGTGGCCCCGGCGAAGGTCTCCGCGCAGTCCCCGCCCTGGAGCAGGAACGCGTTGCCGCTGGCGGCGGCGGCGAGCCGCTCGCGCAGCACATCCACCTCGCCGGCGAAGATGAGCGGCGGGAGGGTCGCGATCTCGTCGGAGGCGGCCTGCAGGGCCGTGGAGTCCGGCCACTGCGGCTGCTGCTTGATGGGGAGAGTGCGCCAATAGTCGAGCCCGGCAATCACGGAAGGATCGGCAATTACCACGGGATCTTCGAAACGACTAAGCACGAAAAGAATTCCTCAATGCGACGGTGCTGGCGGTGGGTGTGGGGCCGGGGCCCGATTTGCCAGCCTACCGGCTTGCCGAGCCCTGCTTTTCCTTAACCGAAGTGGCATAGACATCCACATATTCCTGGCCGCTCAGGCGGTCGAGCTGGTACATGATCTCGTCGGTGATCGAACGAAGGATGAAACGGTCGCCCTCCATCCCCTCGAACCGGGAGAAGTCGAGCGGTTCGCCGATCACGATTCCGATGCGGCGCACCTTGGGCAGGCGGCGTCCGATCGGCATCACCTTCTCGGTGTCGATCATCGCCACCGGCACCACGGGAACATGGCCCTCCAGAATCATGCGGGCGACTCCGGTGCGGCCCCGGTACAGCCGGCCGTCCGGGCTGCGGGTGCCCTCCGGATAGATGCCGAGCACCTCGCCGCGCGCGAGAACGCCGAGACCGGTCTGCAGCGACGCCTCGGAGGCCTTGCCGCCGGACCGGTCGATGGGCAGCATCCCCGCCGCGGTGAGGAAGTTGCGGATGAACCAGCCCTTGATGCCCTTGGCCGTGTAGTAGTCGCTCTTAGCGAGGAAGCTGATGCGCCGGTCGATCACGAGCGGAAGGAATACCGAGTCGATGAACGAGAGGTGGTTGCTCGCCATGATCACGCCGCCGGTGCGGGGGATGTTGTCGTGGCCGGTGACCCAGGGCCGGAAGGCGGTCTTGAGAATCGGCCCTACGACCAGGTTCTTCATGAACCAGTAGAACATCGACACCACCTTTGAGAGACGAATCTCAGTTTAGCGGTGCCCGCGCGGCTCGGAGTGTCGGAGGGCCCGCGGTCAGGCCCGACTCGCCGCGTGCAGCCGGGCCAGGTCGGCCGCACCGACCACGCCGGCGTCGTTCACGAGTTCGGCGATCACGAAGGCGGGCTCCGGGTGGAAGCCACGGGCGGGCAGATGGGAGAGGTACGCCTCGCGGATCGGGTCGAGCAGGAGGTCGCCGGCGACGGACACCCCGCCGCCGAAGACGAACACCTGCGGATCGAGCACCGCGCTCAGCGACGCGCAGGCCTGGCCGAGCCAGTGCCCGAGTTCGCGAAGCGCCTGCAGCGCCCCCGCGTCGCCGGCCACGATGAGGGCCGCGACGTCCGGTCCGGTCAGCGCACCCTTCTGCTCGCGAACCGTGGCGAGGCCGAGACCGATCCCGCCGACGTCCGCGATGGCGTTGGCCATGCGGAGCAGGGCGCGGCCGGAGCCGTACTGCTCGATGCAGCCGCGGGCCCCGCACCCGCAGGGGAGGCCGTCCGGAACGACGCGCATGTGCCCGAGCTCGGCTCCCGCGCCGAACCCGCCCCGGAACAGGCGGTCCTGGGTGACTATGGCGCCGCCCACTCCGGTGCCGATGGTGAGCATCGTCATGTCACTCACGAGCCGGCCGGCGCCGAAACGGAACTCCGCCCAGCCGGCGGCGTTCGCGTCGTTGTCGATGGTGATGTCGAGGTCGAGACGCTCGGTCAGTCGCTGTCGAAGCGGCTCGTGTCGCCAGCTGATGTTCGGCGTGTAGTAGACGATGGACTGCGCGGCGTCGATGAAGCCGGGGGCGGCGACCCCGGCCGCGGTCACCTCGTGCCCCTCCCGGAGCTTTTCGATCATCGCCACGACGGCGTCGACGATCGCGTTCGAGTCTCCGGCCTGCGTTGCCACGCGGTCCTCGGCGATGATCTCGCCCTCCTCGCTCACGAGGGCCCCGGCGATCTTGGTTCCGCCGATGTCAATTCCAATTGCGTGCACGAGCGCGGGACCTTTTCTTGGTGTTACGGAAGGAATGGCATCCTGACAGGCGGCGAAATGTCGCCCGGATGCACCACCTAGAGTTTAGGCAACGAGCAAGGCTCCCCGCCACGCGCTCAGGTTCGCCAGAGCACGGCGGGTAGGCTTGAATCATTGAATTGACCGGTGCCAAGGGAGTTGCCGTGGAACAGTACGACGTGCCAGCCGTAGTCGAGGCCGACCCGCAAGCGAACGCGACAGACCTGCTGATCGACCGTGTCACCGCCACCCCGGACCTCGCGCTCTTCGCGCTTCCGACGGCCGACGGAGGGTGGACGGATGTCACGGCAGCCGAATTCCTTCGCCAGGTCGTGGCGCTCGCCAAGGGGCTCGTCGCCTCCGGAATCCAGCCGGGCGACAAGATCGGGCTGATGTGCAAGACCCGCTACGAGTGGACGCTCATCGACTTCGCCACCTGGTTCGCCGGCGCCGTCCTCGTGCCGGTGTACGAGACCTCCTCCCCCACGCAGGTGCAGTGGAACCTGTCCGACTCCGGCGCGATCGCCATGATCACCGAGACGCCCGACCACTTCGCACGGTTCGACGAGGTGTACGCCGACCTCCCCCTGATCGAGACGGTGTGGAAGATCAACCTCGGCGACCTCGACAAGCTCGCCGCGGCCGGCACCGCGGTGACCGACGAGGAGATCGAGCGTCGGCGCACGATCGCGAACGGCGCGGATCTCGCCACCCTGATCTACACGGCGGGCACGACCGGCAGGCCCAAGGGGTGCATCCTCACCCACGCCAACTTCGTGGAGTTGTGCCGCAACTCGGCGAAGGCGATCCCCGAGGTCGTGAACACGAGCTCGAGCACCCTCCTGTTCATCACCACCGCGCACATCTTCGCCCGTTTCATCTCCCTGCTCTGCGTGCACGGCGGGGTCAAGGTCGGCCACCAGGCGGACACGAAGCAGCTGCTGCCCGCGATGCAGTCCTTCAAGCCCACCTTTCTCCTCGCGGTGCCGCGGGTGTTCGAGAAGGTCTACAACTCGTCGGAGCAGAAGGCGGAGTCCGGCGGCAGGGGCGCGATCTTCCGCCGGGCCGCGGCCGTCGCTATCGAGCACTCGAAGGCGCTCGACGCCGGGTCGGTGCCCTTCGGCCTCAAGGTACAGTTCGCCGTGCTCGACAGGCTCGTGCTCTCCAAGATCCGGTCGGCCATGGGCGGCAACGTCAAGTTCGCGGTCTCCGGATCGGCCCCGCTCGGGCTTCGACTCGGCCACTTCTACCGCAGCCTCGGCATCACGATCCTCGAGGGCTACGGGCTCACCGAGACGACCGCGCCCATCTCCGTGAATCTCCCCTCCAAGTTCAAGATCGGCAAGGTGGGCCCGCCGCTGCCCGGCGTCTCGGTGCGGATCGCGGCGGATGGCGAGATCCAGGCCAAGGGAGTGAACGTCTTCGACGGCTACTGGAAGAACCCCACGGCCACGGCCGAGGCGTTCGACGGTGACTGGTTCAAGACCGGGGACATCGGCGAGTTCGACGAGGACGGCTACCTGTCGATCACGGGTCGCAAGAAGGAGATCATCGTCACGGCCGGCGGCAAGAACGTCTCCCCCGCCCAGCTCGAGGATCCGATCCGGGCGAACCCGATCATCAGCCAGGTGGTGGTGGTGGGCGAGCAGAAGCCGTTCATCTCCGCCCTCGTCACCCTCGACGAGGAGATGCTGCCGGTGTGGCTCAACAACATCGGCGAGGATGCGACCCAGTCGATCGACGAGGCGCGCAAGAATCTCAAGGTGATCGCCGAGGTGCAGCGGGCGGTCGATGCCGCGAACGCCACCGTGTCCCGCGCGGAATCGATCCGCAAATTCGTGATCCTGCCGAAGGACTTCACCGAGGCGACCGGCTACCTCACGCCCAAGCTCAGCGTCAAGCGCAACGAGGTGCTCAAGGACTTCCGCGACGTAATCGAGAGCATGTACCAGGGTGCTCCCGCCACGGAAGGCATCTCGACCTAGAACCAGGGCGCCTGACGGATCTGGGACATCGCCTCGCGCCGGACGTCCTTCTCGAGGCCGTCGATGTAGAGCTTTCCATTGAGATGGTCGGTCTCGTGCTGCAGCGCCTGCGCCATCACCCCGGTGCCGCTCAGTTCGATCGGCGTGCCGTGGATGTCCGTGCCCGTCACGCGTGCGAACGGGTACCGCAGCCGCTCGAAGTAGAACCCCGGAATCGATAGGCAGCCCTCGTCGACGAGTTCCGGTTCGCCGGACACCTCCACGAGCACCGGGTTGAGGATGTACCCGATCTTGCCGTCGACGTTGTAGCTGAACGCCCGCTGGTTCACGCCGATCTGCGGAGCGGCCACGCCCGCCCGACCCGGCACCTTGACGGTATCGAGAAGGTCCTCGACCAGACCGGTCACGTCATCCGACGGCCGGATCGGGTCGGACACCGTCTTCAACACCGGGTCCCCGAAGATCCTGATCTGTCGTTCCGTCATGCCGTGGTGTTCCGTTCTGTGTGCTGGGCGACTGGCGTGTGGGGCGCGGCCTCGGCAGGGGCGGCGAGCACCATCAGCGGGTCGTCGATCGAGTTGCCTCGCCGACGACCGCGGTGTCGAACTGCCGCGACCCGGAGTATTCAGCCACCCTGGCGCGCGGGCAGGCCGTCGGTCACGAGCGCCGCAAGTTCGAGCGCCGAGGCCTTGGTGAGGGGCTTCAGGTCCTTGTAGTTGATCACCGAACCGGCGGCGAGTTGCGGGTCGTACGGAATCCGCACGATCTCGCGAACGCGCGACTTGAAGTGCGCCTCGATCTCCTCGAGTTTGACGAGGTTGGTGCCCTGCGTTGCGGTGTTGAGTGCGACGATCGCGTTGCGCACCAGATCGCCGTAGCCGTTGGCCTCGAGCCAGGTGAGGGTCTCGGAGGCGAGGCGCGCCTCGTCCACACTCCCGCCGGAGACGATCACGACCGAGTCCGCGCGCTGCAGCGTGGCACGCATCACCGAGTGCACGATGCCGGTTCCGCAGTCGGTGAGAACTATCGAGTAGAACCGGGCGGCGAGATCGGCCACCACGTTGTAGTCGTTCTCGTCGAAGGCCTCGGACAACAGCGGATCGGTGTCGGAGGCGAGGATGTCGAGCCGGGTCTCGTCCCGGGAGACCATGGTGGTGAAGTCGTTGAAGCTCGTGATCGTCGGAGCCATCGTCACGACATCCCGCACCGTCGACCTGGTCTGCTTGTTGACCCGCTCGGAGAGAGTGCCCCTGTCGGGGTTGGCGTCGATCGCGATGATGCGGTCCTCGCGGGTCTCGGCCAGGGCCATTCCCAGGAGCGCCGTGATGGTGGTCTTTCCGACGCCGCCCTTGCGGGTGAGCACCGGGATGAAGCGGGCTCCGCCCTCGAACCTCTTGTCGATGCGAGCCTCGACGGCCTTGCGGGCGATCACCTTGGGAGAATCACCGAGGTTCACGAGATGGAGGGTGACGGCGTAGACGAAGGCGTTCCAGCCGCCCTCCGGCCGTCCGCGCAGCCGACGCTTGCGGCCGATGAGGCGGTCCGGGGTGAGCATGGATGCCGCCTCGGGCGAGGTGGACACCTCGCCGCGCAGGCGACCGCGGCGCGTCGATCCGCGATCGTCGCCAGCGGGAAGTTCGGGGATCACCGGAGGTTCCGGTTGCTTCTCCACCACCTTTGGCGGCACGACGGTGATCGACATCGTCGACGGCTCGGCGGTCTCGATCGCCCCCGGGTTCACCGGAACCTCCACGATCGCGACGGCGAGTTCGTCTTCCGGTGCGGCGTGAACCGTGGTCGGAAGGCTCACCTCGATGGTGAGGCTCTCCGGCAGGCGCGATGCGATGTCCCGGGATGGGGAGTCGATGAGGTCGACGGAAGCAGCGTTGTCGGCGCCGAGGCTCGCCTCGTGGTCGTCCGACTCATTGCGTTTAGTTGTCATGACAACACCACCCTTCGCTACTAGAGAACCCCTTATTTTACCCTCACGCCAGCCCCACCCGGGGGCGCGGCCGTTCCGGCTGTGGATCGGGGGCCGCGTCAGCTGGTCGTGACCTCCAGCAGAAGGTCGCCGGCATCCACCTGCTGGGTCTTCGGAACGGCGAGGCGCCGCACGATTCCGCCGACCGGCGTCGTGATCGCGGCCTCCATTTTCATCGCCTCGATCGAGGCCACGGCCTGCCCGGCCTCGACCGCGTCGCCCTCTGCCACCTGCAGGGTGACGACTCCCGAGAACGGGGCGGCCACCTGGCCCGGCCGGGCCGGATCCGCCTTCTCCGCCGCCTTGCTCTCGACGGTGATTCCCCGGTCCCGCACGAAGACGGGACGCAGCTGTCCGTTGAGGATGGTCATCACGGTGCGCATGCCCTTGTCGTCGGCCTCGCCGATCGCCTCGAGTCCCACGAAGAGGCTCACGCCGCGATCGATGTGGATCGCGTGCTCGGTGCCCTGGCGCAGACCGTAGAGGTAGTCGACGGTGTCGACCACCGACAGGTCGCCGTAGAGCTCCCGCACGTCTTCGAACTGCTTGGTCGGTCCGGGGAAGAGCAGGCGGTTCAGGGTCGCCCGCCGTGAGGCGGCGTCGCCGGCGAGTCCGGCGCGGGCGGCGTCCGAGATCTCCTCGACGCCGATCTTCACCTTGCGCCCAGCAAGCACCTTGGTGCGGAACGGCTCGGGCCAGCCGCCGGGCAGGTCGCCGAGCTCGCCGGCCATGAAGCCGATCACCGAGTCCGGGATGTCGTACTTGTCCGGATTCTCCTCGAAGTCCTTCGGATCGGCGTTCGCCGCGGCCAGGGAGAGTGCGAGGTCGCCGACGACCTTCGAGGACGGCGTGACCTTGGGCGGCCGGCCGAGGATCTGGTTCGCGGCGGCGTAGAGGTCCTCGATCTTCTCGAACTGGTCGGCGAGACCGAGCGCCATGGCCTGCTGGCGCAGGTTGGAGAGCTGGCCGCCGGGGATCTCGTGCCGGTACACGCGGCCGGTCGGGCCAGGCAGGCCGGATTCGAACGGCTTGTACGCGTGACGCACGGCCTCCCAGTACGGCTCGAGGTCGGAGACCGCCTTGAGCGACAGCCCGGTGTCCCGGTCGGTGTGGGCGAGGGCCGCGATGAGCGCCGACGCCGACGGCTGGCTGGTGGTTCCCGCCATGGGCGCGCTTGCGACATCCACGGCATCCGCCCCGGCCCGGCTCGCCGCGAGCAGCGTCGCGAGCTGGCCGCCGGCGGTGTCGTGGGTGTGCACGTGCACGGGCAGGTCGAACCGCTCCCGCAACGCCGCCACGAGCTTCTCGGCCGCTCCGGCGCGCAGCAGGCCGGCCATGTCCTTGATGGCGAGGATGTGCGCCCCGGCCTCGACCATCTGGTCGGCGAGCCTCAGGTAGTAGTCGAGGGTATAGAGCGTCTCGGCCGGGTCGAGCAGGTCGCCGGTGTAGCAGAGCGCCACCTCGGCGACGGCGCTGCCGGTCGCGAGAACGGAGTCGATGGCTGGCCGCATCTGGGACACGTCGTTGAGAGCGTCGAAGATGCGGAAGATGTCGACCCCGGTGGATGCCGCCTCGCGCACGAACGCGTCGGTCACCTCCGTGGGATACGGGGTGTAGCCCACGGTGTTGCGGCCTCGCAGGAGCATCTGGATCGCCACATTGGGCAGGGCCTCACGCAGCGAGGCGAGCCGGTCCCACGGGTCCTCGCCCAGGAATCGTAGCGCGACATCGTAGGTCGCGCCGCCCCAGGCCTCGACGGAGAGCAGCTCCGGTGTCATCCGCGCCACGTACGGCGCGACGGCCAGCAGGTCCTTGGTGCGCACGCGGGTGGCGAGCAGGGACTGGTGGGCGTCGCGGAAGGTCGTCTCGGTGACGGCAAGCGCGGTCTGGGCGCGCAGGGCTGACGCGAAGCCGACCGGACCGAGCTCGAGCAGGCGCTGCCGCGACCCGGCCGGGGCGGTCGCCGAGAGGTCGATCGACGGCAGCTTGACGGCTGGGCTGATGATGCCGGCGCCGTCGCCGTTCGGGTGGTTGACCGTGACATCCGCGAGCCAGTTGAGGATCTTCGTTCCGCGGTCCTTCGACTGGTGGGTGAGGAACAGCTCCGGTCGCTCCTCGATGAAGGCGGTGCTGAGATCCCCCGCCACGAAGGACGGGTCGTCGAGCACGGCCTGCAGGAACGGGATGTTGGTGGACACCCCGCGGATGCGGAATTCGGCCAGTCCCCGCTTGGCGCGGGCGACCGCGGCCGGGAAGTCGCGGCCGCGGCAGGTCATCTTCACGAGCATCGAGTCGAAGTGCGGGCTGATCTGGGTGCCGGGGTCGATGGTGCCGCCGTCGAGGCGGATGCCGCCCCCGCCCGGCGAACGGTAGGTGGTGATCTTGCCGGTGTCCGGGCGGAATCCGGCCGCCGGGTCCTCCGTGGTGATGCGGCACTGCAGCGCCGCGCCGCGCAGGCGGATGCTGTCCTGGCCGAGACCGAGCTCCTTGAGCGTCTGGCCGAAGGCGATCCGCATCTGCGACTGCACGAGGTCGACGTCGGTGACCTCCTCGGTCACGGTGTGCTCGACCTGGATGCGGGGGTTCATCTCGATGAAGACGTGCTGGCCCTTGCGCTCCCCCGCGGTGTCGAGCAGGAACTCGACGGTGCCGGCGTTGACGTAGCCGATCGACCTGGCGAACGCGATGGCGTCGCGGTACATGGCCTGGCGCACGTCCTCGTCGAGGTTGGGAGCCGGTGCGATCTCGATCACCTTCTGGTGTCGGCGCTGCACCGAGCAGTCCCGCTCGAAGAGGTGCACGGTCTCCCCGGTGGCGTCGGCCAGGATCTGCACCTCGATGTGCCGCGGCCGCACCACGGCCTGCTCGAGGAACATCGTGGGATCGCCGAAGGCGCTGTCCGCCTCGCGCATGGCCTCGACGAGCGCGGCCTTCAGGTCCTGCTTGCGCTCGACCCGCCGCATCCCCCGGCCGCCACCGCCCGCGACGGCCTTAGCGAAGATCGGGAATCCGATCGCGTCGGCGCCGGCCAACAGCTCGTCGACGTCGCTCGAGGCCGGCGTGGACTTGAGCACCGGCACCCCGGCGGAGATCGCGTGCTCCTTGGCGGTGACCTTGTTGCCGGCCATCTCGAGCACGTGCTGCCCTGGGCCGATGAAGGTGATGCCGGCCGCCGCGGCGGCCTCGGCGAGCTCGGGATTCTCGGACAGGAATCCGTAGCCGGGGTAGATGGCGTCGGCCCCGCACTCCTTCGCCACCCGGATGATCTCCGAAACGTCGAGATAGGCGCGCACCGGATGCCCCGGCTGGCCGATCTGGTACGCCTCGTCCGCCTTCAGCCGGTGCATCGAATTGCGATCCTCGTATGGGAAAACCGCTACGGTCTGCGCTCCCAGTTCATACGCGGCCCGGAAGGCCCTGATTGCGATTTCGCCACGGTTGGCAACGAGGATCTTCTTGAACATCTGGTCCTTTCGGAACACGGGTCAGCAGAATTTCAGGATCGCACGCGACCCGCCGGTACACTGCCACTCCGCCACGCCAACATTTAGGTTCTTTAAGACTAGTGAAGGTATCGTCTCTACTTGTGCATGTACTCAGCGTCAGCTCCCTCAAGGGCGGGGTCGGCAAGACCACGGTGACGCTCGGACTCGCTTCCGCAGCGTTTTCGAAAGGTCTCCGTACCCTCGTCGTCGATCTCGACCCCCAATCCGATGTGTCGACCGGTATGGACATCAATGTCGCCGGCCACCTGAACGTCGCAGACGTTCTCGCGTCGCCGAAGGAGAAGATCGTGCGCGCCGCGATCGCGCCGAGCGGCTGGACCAAGGGTCGCGCCGGCAAGATCGATGTGATGATCGGCAGCCCGGCCGCCATCAACTTCGACGGACCGCACCCCAGCATCCGCGACATCTGGAAGCTCGAGGAGGCGCTCTCGACCGTGGAGGGCGACTACGACCTCGTGCTGATCGACTGCGCACCGTCGCTCAATGCCCTGACCCGCACCGCCTGGGCCGCGTCAGACCGGGTCACCGTCGTGACCGAGCCCGGCCTGTTCTCCGTGGCGGCCGCCGACCGTGCCCTGCGCGCGATCGAGGAGATCCGCCGCGGCCTCTCCCCCCGCCTGCAGCCGCTCGGCATCATCGTGAACCGCGCCCGCGTGCAGTCGCTCGAGCACCAGTTCCGCATCAAGGAACTGCGGGACATGTTCGGGCCCCTCGTCCTCAGCCCGCAATTGCCGGAACGCACCTCGCTGCAGCAGGCGCAGGGCGCCGCGAAGCCGCTGCACGTCTGGCCGGGCGAGAGCGCCCAGGAGATGGCGCACAACTTCGACCTGCTGCTGGACCGCGTGCTCCGCACCGCCAAGATCGGCGAATACGCCGTAACCGCGTAGCGCACTTCCTGGCCCGAGCGACGGCACTCACCGCCACGGCCCCTGCATCCGGCTTACCGGCTTCCGGCTTCCGACTTCCGGCTTCCGGCTTCCGAAATCCATGCATTCTTCGGCGACACGCTTCACATTGCGCGGCCGCGCGGCGTGTCGCCACGGATTGCATGGATTTCGGAAGTGGAACGGAGTGGAGAAGTGGAGCGGAGAAGAGGAGCGGTGCGGAACCGCCGTGGACGGCGGGCGCCGCGGCGCCGACGGGGCTAGGAGGCCTTGATGGAGCGGCGAGCGGCGAGCTCGTCCGTGACGTCGGGACGTTCTGAGTCGAGTTCGACGAGGGAGCTCTCCACCTCGCGCAGAACCTTGCCGACAGCAATGCCGAAGACGCCCTGACCGCGGCTCACGAGGTCGATGACCTCGTCGTTCGAGGTGCACAGGTACACGCTCGCCCCGTCGCTCATGAGCGTCGTCTGGGCGAGGTCGTTCACGCCGGACTCGCGCAGCTGATTGACGGCCGTGCGGATCTGCTGCAGCGAGATTCCGGTGTCGAGCAGGCGCTTGACCAGCTTGAGCACGAGGATGTCGCGGAAGCCGTAGAGGCGCTGCGAGCCGGATCCGGCCGCACCCCGCACCGTCGGCTCGACGAGTTCGGTTCGAGCCCAGTAGTCCAGCTGGCGGTAGCTGATGCCGGCGGCGCGTGCCGCGACGGCTCCGCGATAACCGGCGGAATCATCGAGGTCGGGAAGACCGTCGGTGAAGAGCAAACCGAGGTCGTAACGAGAATCCTCGTTCCGTGTGTTTGGCTCGCTCATCTGACTGCCTTCCGCCTTGTCGACCGTCCTTAACGTTCAAGGAGTGGTTGATACTTCTGTCTTGTTCCACGTTACCGATGCGTTCACCCGGATCGGTGACATTGGCCAAGAACGTCATCGGCGTGTCGGTGCGGACCCGCGGGTTTCACCGTCGTTCCCGAGGAATTCCAGTTTAGGGGTCGAGCCTCGAGAGCGCCGAGCGAATGAGGCTGCTGCGCACAATCTCGAGCTGACCGGCGATCTCACGCGCGAGTTCGCCCGCCTTCGCCCTGCTCGACGCGTCTTTCCGTCGTGCGACGGGAATGAGCGCACTCTCGATGAGTCCGAGCTCCCGTTCGGCCGCCGCGCGGAATCCGCGCAGGTGCCGGGGCTCGATCCCCGAGCGCTGCAACTCCACCAGGGAACGCAGAACCGCGAGGGCCTCCTCGCCGTAGAGGTCGGTCGCGGCGATGAGCGACGACGACACGGCGTCGTTCAGCAGTTGCGGGGTCGCGCCGGCCTCCCGCACGAGCTCGTCGCGCTGGAAGCGTCTCTCCGTCGACAGGATGGACGGTGAGGCGAAGGTGGACCCGCCGGGCAACTCGGGTGCCCGGCCGGCATCCAGGTCGTCCAGGTAGCCCCTGATGACCTTGAGCGGCAGATAGTGGTCGCGCTGCATGGTGAGCACGAAGCGCAGCCGGTCGAGATCGGACGGGGAGAACTTGCGGTAGCCGGACTCGGTGCGCGCCGGGCAGATCAGCTGGCGTTCCTCGAGAAATCGCAACTTCGACGGCGTCAGGTCGGGGAATTCGGCCGTGAGCCGGGCAAGGACCTGCCCGATACTGAGAAGCGTCGGCGCCCCAGGCTCGCGAGCCTGGGCGGACGACCGCGCCACTACTTGCTCGCCAGGTGCGCGAGATCCACTCGGGACGCGTAGAAGGTGAGGCGGAACTTGCCCACCTGCACCTCAGCCCCGTCGGTGAGAAGCGCCGTGTCGATGCGCACGCCGTCGAAGTATGTGCCGTTGAGCGACCCGAGATCCCTGATCTCGAAAGTCGTCCCGTGCCTCAAGAACTCGGTGTGTCGACGCGAGACCGTGACATCGTCGAGAAAAATATCCGCATTCGGATGGCGACCGGCGGTGGTCACATCCGAATCCAGCAAAAAACGTGCCCCCACGTTCGGCCCCCGACGAACTACCAACAGCGCTGAACCGGACGGCAGGGCCGTGATGGCCTGCTGTTCCTCCGGCGAAACCTCTCCCTCGAGCGCGGCAAGCTGCGCCTCGAAATCACTGCTCAAGTGGAGGGTTGTGTCGTCCTCGCGAGGCCGGTTCTCTTCATTGTGATCCTGGTTTTCGGAATCAACCATGTCGAACCTCCCTTGCTTTCCTTAGCGCCCAAGCGTATCGGATTCGGACTGCGCGTCTACCCGGGGAATTCTGACCAGTCGGATGGTCTCGGCGAGGTAGATGAAGCCGGCCCACCAGTAGAGGAAGGCGCCCCACAGGGCGAAGGCCCAGCCGATCGGCGCGGTGATCCACGCGGCCGCCGGGAAGGCCTGGCCGATCATCAGGATGGGCAGGGCGTAGAACAGGCAGAACGTGGCCACCTTTCCCAGATGGTGCACGGGCAGGGGGCCGTAGCCGAAGTTCGCGAGGGTGATGCCGAGCGCGAGCAGCATCACGTCGCGGCCGACGATGACCGCGACGAGCCACCAGGGGATCACTCCACGCACGGCGAGGCCGATGAGCGCGGCGAAGATGAACAGCCGGTCGGCGGCCGGATCGAGGAGCTGGCCGAGCCGGGAGACCTGGTTGAGTCGCCGCGCGAGGATGCCGTCGAGGTAGTCGGTGATGCTCGAGACCACAAGGACGAGCAGCGCGTAGCCATCCTGAGCGAGCACGATGAGCACGAGGAAGACCGGCACGAGCAGCAGCCGGAGGAAGCTCAGGATGTTCGGGATCGTGAAGATCCGGGAACTCACCTGATTCCTCTGCTGTAGCTCCACAATTTCGAGTCTATCGATTGAGAGGCCCGGCGCTAGGATTCGAGGATGACTCCCCTGCTGGTCGTCGCCTGGATCGTGGCAGCAGCGTGTTGCCTCACCTGGGTCGCCTCCCTCGTCACGCGGGACACCTCCTGGGTGGACCGGATCTGGTCCATCGTGCCGGTCGGCTACCTCTGGGTGTTCGCGGGATTCGCGGGGCTCGCGGACGCCCGACTCACCGTGATGGCCGTGCTCGTGACCCTGTGGGGCGCGAGGCTCACCTTCAATTTCGCCCGCAAGGGCGGCTACAGCGGAGTGGAGGACTATCGCTGGGCCGTGTTGCGGCAGCGGATGCGCCCCTGGCAGTTCCAGGTCTTCAACCTCTTCTTCATCGTGCTCTACCAGAACGTGCTCCTCGCCCTCATCACACTGCCCGCCCTCACGGCCTTCGAGCACCGCGGAACCCCGTTCGGCATCCTCGACGGGCTCGTCGCCGCGGTGTTCCTGGCCCTTCTGGCCGGGGAGACCGTCGCCGACCAGCAGCAGTGGCGCTTTCAGGCCTGGAAGAAGGCGGAGCTCGCCGCCGGCCGGGTTCCGGACCCGCGGTTCCTGCAGTCCGGGCTGTTCCGCTACTCCCGCCACCCCAACTTCTTCTTCGAGCAGGCCCAGTGGTGGGCGCTCTTCCTCTTCGGCGCGATCGCCGCCGGCTCCCTCGCGCAGTGGACCGTGCTCGGCGCGCTGCTCCTCACCGTGCTGTTCATCGGATCGACCGCGTTCACCGAACGGATCACGCTCGGCCGCTATCCCGAATACGCGGACTACCAGGCGCGCACCTCGGCGGTCGTGCCGTGGCCGCCTCGACCGGCGCCGAAGGCGGCGCGGGCCTGAGCCCTAGCTCGGCTTGGGGAACGCCGCCCTCATGTGATCCGACGAGAGATAGTCGGAGACGCCGATCAGGATGAGGCTGAACACGATCTGCTCGGTGACCATCCACAGCGGGTAGAGCCCGGGGATCGCCGCGATCACGAGCGTGACCACGGGGAAGATCTTGCTGAACAGCTTGAGCCTGCTGTAGGCCCAGTAGTAGCCGCGCTGGGCCCGCCAGGCGAAGTAGAACAGGGTGACGGTGATCGCGAGCACGACCCCCGACCGCATCCAGACCGCCCACGGCACCGTGGAACCACGCGCGGTGAGCACGATCACTACGACCACAGCGCCGACGCCGAGCAGCACCTCCACGGCGAGCAGCCAGGCGATGGCCACGAAGGCGCGGCGGGTGGAGGGGTGCTCCCGCATCTCCTCGGGAATCGTGTACGCGGCTGTGCGACCGCCCGCGATGCGGTCGAGTCTGCGGAAGAGCGGTTCGAGCCGGTCGCCAAGGCCTCGTCGTGTCACCCTCCGAGCGTAGTCGGAGCGCCATCACCCCGCTGTCGGGGTGAGCGGGTAGCGTCGAGGCATGTCGTGCATCCGTTTCAACACCCCGGCCCAGCGTCAGGCCATGCGTGATCACCGCCCGGTGATGCTCACGAGTGACCAGGTCGCCTCCCTGCACCCGGCTCCCCCCGTGACCGAGAGCAAGATCTCCCGCCTGCGCACGCTCGCCGTGCACGCGAACCCCAAGATCCGGGAGAGCGTGGCGAGCAGTCCGCACGCCCCGGATGACCTGCTCGCGACCCTCGCGAAGGACGCGGACGAGGGCGTGCGCTCGTGCGTCGCCCGCAACGAGGGCACGCCCTGCGATGTGTTGCGCGGCCTCGCCGCGGACCCGTCCGAACGGGTCCGCGGCTTTCTGGCGCTCAACTTCTTCGTGCCCGCGGACGTGATGCACGCGCTCGCCGCTGACGACAGCGACGTGGTGCGCGGACTCGTCGACTGGAAGAGCAGCCTCGCCCGAGCCTGACGGGCGGAATGGGGCGCCGGTGGCTAGAGTCTGAGCATGGAACCGGGCGGCACGACGCGAGTCGACAGCTGGATCTGGGCCGTGCGGGTCGCAAAGACCCGGTCGGCCGCGACCGCCCTGTGCCGCGCCGGCCACGTGCAGGTCAATGGAGAACGAGCCAAGGCGGCCCAGCCGGTGAGGATCGGCGACGAAGTTCGAGTGCGCGGTCCGGAGACGGAGCGCACCCTGCGGGTGGCCAGACTCGTGGCCAAGCGCGTGGGCGCGGTGGTCGCCGCCGAGTGCTTCGAGGACCTCACCCCTCCCCCGCCGCCGCGCGAGGAGGTCGCCGCGACCGCCCACCGCGACCGCGGTGCCGGGCGTCCGACGAAGCGCGAGCGGCGCGACCTCGAGAAGCTCCGCGGCCGCTGACTGGCCGCGGCCGGCTGCGCGGGTTCAGCTGGCGAAGACCTCGGTGATGGTCGGTGCGCCGGCCGGCCCGGCCAGGACCTCGATGGCGTCGCCGGCCTCGATCACACCGGGCGTCACGACCCGGAGGTAGGCCCCCAGGCGTCTCTCGGCGGCGAAGCGCTTGACCCAGCCGGGCTCGTCCGGTCCGCCCACCCATCTCGCGAAGGTGGCGCAGGGAGAGCGGGGCATCGTCACCTCGACGACGACCGTCGAGCCGATGCGCCAGCGCTCGCCGATCCTCGCCGCCGAGACGTCGATTCCTTCGACCCGAAGGTTCTCGCCGAACCAGCCGGCCGGCAGTGGCCGTCCGAGCTCCTCCGCCCAGAAGTCCGCGTCATCCTGCGCGTAGGCATAGAGTGCCTTGTCCGCTCCCCCGTGATGCTTGCGGCTCGCCTGCACGTCGCCGTACAGGCCGAGGGTGCGTACCCGCACCGGACCGCCCACCGGACGCTTGTCGATCGCTGTGACGCCCACAGATCCGGCGTCCGCCAGCAGGGCGTGCACGA
This sequence comes from Lacisediminihabitans profunda, assembly GCF_008040105.1. Taxonomy (GTDB): domain Bacteria; phylum Actinomycetota; class Actinomycetes; order Actinomycetales; family Microbacteriaceae; genus Lacisediminihabitans; species Lacisediminihabitans profunda. The sequence goes on along the minus strand of NZ_VRMG01000006.1, from coordinate 112,628 downwards.
CACAGGCGGCGATCAGACGAGGTGACATGCCTCATTCCTACCCGACTCTCGGCGCCATCGCCGCCGCGCCGGAGGTCGTATCGTGTAAACAGCATGTTTCCGATGCTATTTCGGCCCGTCTGGGCCGCCCAATCTCCCTAGGATGCCGGAATGACCGAAGCGACAGCGACCATCGCGCCCTCCAAGCCCACCATTGTCGAGCCAGGCGGAATCGAGGCGATTCCCGCCGACCGACGACACGGCTCGCCGTGGCAGTTGTTCGCCACCTGGACCGCTCCCAACCTCGAGTTCGCGACGATCTTCGTCGGTGTGATCGCCGTCGCGTTCTTCGGACTCGGCTTCTGGCAGGCCATCCTCGCCCTCGCCCTGGGCACGGCGGCCGGCGCGATCAGCCAGGGGCTTCTCTCCACCTGGGGTCCGCGCGAGGGCCTGGCCCAGATGGTGATCAGCCGAACCGCGTTCGGCTATCGGGGCAACATCCTGCCGGCCGCCCTGAACACGGCGATGGCCGGTCTGGGCTGGTTCGCGGTCAACTCGGTGAGCGGCGCGTTCGCCCTCACCACGCTCACCGGCATCCCGACAGTGCTGTCGCTGCTCATCGTCGTCGTGATCGAGGTGGCCGTCGCCTTCGTCGGCCACGACCTCGTGCAACTCTTCGAGCGCTACTCGAGCTACATCCTCGGCGCGATCTTCCTCGTCGCCACGATCACGATCTTCCTGCACGCGGACCTCGGCTTCGTGCAGAAGGGCGGCAGCAACTTCAGCGTGGCGGGGTTCACCCTCGCGGCCGGGGCCGCGTTCGGCTATGCGGCCGGCTGGAACCCCTACGCCTCCGACTACAGCCGTTATCTCAGGGCGGCCACGAGCAGGCGCACCATCGCCTGGGCCGCCGGGCTCGGCAACTTCGTCTCCTGCATCGTGCTGATGGCGGCGGGAGCCGCCGCCGCCACGATCGCCGGGTTCAACCCGGACGACCCGACCACCTCGTTCACCGCGACCATGCCGGTCATCCTGCGCGACCTCACCCTCGTCGCCATCACCGTCGGCGCCATCGCCGCCAACGCGCTCAACATCTACTCCGGGGCGATGTCATTCCTCGCTGCTGGCATCAAGATCCCGTTCGCCTGGCGCCGCGCGATCATCGCCCTCGGCTTCGGCGTGGTCGGCTTCTTCATCGCCTGGAGCGCCCTGCCCGACGCCGGCCACACCTACGAGAACTTCCTGCTGGTGATCGCCTACTGGATCGCCCCCTGGCTCGGCGTCGTGCTCGTCGACAGGTACCTGCGGCGCGGCACCGAGATCGGCACGATCGTGGCCGACAAGGCCAGGTATCGCAACGCCGCGGGGATCGTCGCGTTCCTGTTCGGACTCGTCGTGTCGGTCGTGCTCTTCTCCAACCAGCAGTTCTATGTGGGTGTCGTGCCCAAGGCGTGGGCCGCGGTCGGCGACCTCACCGCGATAGTCGGTCTCGTGCTCGCCGCCGCCGCCTATTACGTCCTCTTCCTCGCCATCCGGCCCCGCCTCGGCGGCCCGCTGGGCGATGCTCCCGACGTGCCCATCGGAATCGATGCAGCGGATGACGTCGCATGACCAGAGGTGAGATCTACGCGACCGACGCCGAGAAGCTCGCCGTCGCGGCGGCGGAGGCCAGGGCCGGGGCGGACGAGGGGGGAATCCCGATCGGCGCCGCGCTGTTCGCGTCCGATGGCACGCTGCTGGGCAGCGGTCACAACCGTCGAGTGCAGGATGGCGATGCGGCGATGCACGCCGAGACCAACGCGTTCCACAATGCCGGTCGCCAGCGCAGCTACCGGGACACGGTGATGGTGACCACGCTCTCGCCGTGCTGGTACTGCTCCGGCCTCGTGCGGCAGTTCGGCATCGGCCGGGTCGTGGTCGGCGACGACCGCAGCTTTCTCGGCGGCCAGGACTGGCTCGCCGAGAACGGGGTCGAGGTCACCGTCGTCAACGACCCGGTGCTCATCGCGATGATGGGTGAGTTCATCCACGAGCATCCCGCCCTCTGGAACGAGGACATCGGCGAGGACTGAATCGGCGGGTTCCGAGTCCCTGCGGTTCGTGCAGCTCAGCCCTCCCGGCTCGGCGTGAACCGCCCATACGGGGGTTACCGCGCCTGTCGGATTGGCTGAATGGGGAGTATCGTTAACGACGGTTGCCCCAGACCTCGGTCGCCGAGTCGCAGGTTGGATTTCTCTGGGAGGGCACCAAATGACCGAGGGTAATCGGTTTCGGGTTGGCAAAGCCCTCGACATGGCCGTCATCGATGTACTGAACCGCAGTGGGCTTGACCACGGCTTGGTCCCCCTTGTCTGGGTGATCGTGTCGTACCCCGAGGGAACCGTCATCGAGGGTCATCCACCCCTCGACTCGAGCGACCCAGACTTTCTCTGCGAGCTGTGGGCGAGTGCCCTCAACATGACGGAGTACGCCTACGACACCGGCGAGGGCGAGCGCGTCTGGTACCTCACCGACGGCCTGTGGCGGGTCGAGTTGTCGAGCCGCGCGAATTCGGTGCGCTCCGTCGCCTAGGGCTGCAACCGCTCCCCGGCGGTCGACAGCGCAAGGGCGTCGAACGCCCGACGCGCCCCCGGGTACCCGGTGAGCGACGTCCCCAGGCGATCGAGCGCATCCCGCCCGGCTTCCGCAAGTGCGAGCAGGCGGCCGGCCGCGTCGGCGAGTTCGTCCGCGGTGACGGTATTGGGGTCCAGCGCGATGCCGAACCCGGCGTCCTCCACCGCCGCGGCGCCGGCGAACTGATCGGTCGAGAACGGCAGGAGCAGCATCGGCACCCCCGCGGTCATCGACTCGGTGACGCTGTTGTTGCCGCCGTGGGAGACGGCGAGGGCCGAGTGCCCGAGCAGGGTGACCTGGGGCAGGAATCCGCGAACCAGCCAGTCGCGCGGAATCTCGCCGAGCTCGGCCGGATCGCTCGAGCCGGTCGCGATCGCCGCCCGCACCTCGAGACCGCGCAGCGCCTCGGCGACCCGGGCGAGCACGTCCCCGCGCACCGACAGGAAGCTCCCGAAACTCACGTAGACCACCGGGGTCTGCGATTCGGCGAGCCAGGTCTGCACCTCCGCGTCCGGCGCCTCCTCCCGCACCGCCGAGCCGATGAAGGCGTGCGGCGGGAGCAGGGCGGTGCGCGACCCGTCGTGGAGCTCGGCGGGGTAGTTGAGAAAAAGCAGGTCGCCGGTCTCGGCGAACGCGTCGGTGCTCGGCTCCGCCCGCGGATCGAGCTGAGCGAGCGCCGCGTTCCACTGCTCGGTGAACGAATCGCGAACCGTCTCGCAGAGGGTGCGCAACTCCTCCATCTGTCGCCGGTCCGGGTGGAAGGCGGTCGGCCACCGCGGCGGGAATCCATAGACCTCACCGGCCACCGGCAGGGCCGACGGATGCCCGAGCACGACATCCGCGTGCCGGTGCCGGCCGCTCACCAGGCCGAGTCGTGCGGAAAATGCGAGATGGTCGACGATGATCTGCTGCGGGTCGACCTCGCGCACGATCCGCTGCACCGCGCGGGCGGTCTCCACCGGGTTCCACAGCAGGTCGGCGCTGCGCGCCTGAGCCTGGAAAGACAGGGTCTCGATCATGCCGATTCGGGTGGCGTCGAAGAAGCCGCGAAGCGCGTCATCCTCTCCCGTCGGCTGGTCCTCGGCGCGTATCACCCCGGGGTTCGAGCCACGCCCGAGTTGCAGGTTCACGCGCTCGAAGCCGAACGAGGCGACGATGTCTGCGGTCGCCGGACCGCTCGCCACCACGACCCGCTCCCTCGCATCCCGCCACGCCGTGGCGAGGGTCGCGAGCGGGAAGAGGTGTGAGGCGTAGTCGGGGCTGATCACGAGCAGGGTCACGAGACGCTCAACTCCCACTCGAGCGTCTCGTTGGCCGCGGCGACGTCGCGATACACCCCGGACAGTGTGCTCGCCATCGCCTGGATGGTGAACAAGCGCTCCACCATGTCGGCGGCACGGGTGGCGAAGTCCATGCCGCTGGGGCCAGACGCCACATCGAGGGCATCCACCACCCCCTGGGCGAGCGCTGCGCCGTCCGTAGTATCGACGAGGAAGCCCGTCACTCGGTTCTCCACGTAGGTGGCCGGACCTCCGACGGCGGGGACCACGACCGGCAGACCGGCGGCCATCGCCTCGAGGATCGCCAGGCCGAACTCCTCCTTGAGGCTCGCGCAGACGTAGACGCCTCCCGCAGCGGCGAGCCCGGGCCGACCGTAACGCGCAGCGGCCAGCCAGCGGGCCACGGTGTCGTTGGAGCGGTGACCGGCCAGGATGAGCCCGCTCTCGAGCGCCTCGCCCCGGGGAATAGCCGCGTCCATGATGTCCAGCTCGCCCTGTTCATCACCGGACGGCCGGGCAAGATTGCCGCCGACCACGAGGAGATTGCACCGCTCCCGGAGCCGCGAGTCCGCCGCCCACGCCGAGACGAGCGTGCCCATGCCCTTCACCCGGTGGAGCCGTCCGACCGAAATGGCGAGCGGGAGACCGCGCCGGTGCTCGGGCAGAGACTGAAGCAGGGCATCCAGTTCCTCGAACGCCCTGGCACTCGACGCCTCGAGAAGAGTGGGTTCCTCCCTCGATTCCGACCACTGCGCCTCGGCGCAGGACTGTTGGATCACCGAGAGGTCGATGCCCTCAGGAATCACCGAATGGCGCTCCGGATGGGCCGTGATGTCGATGCCCACGAGCTCGCGCATGTCCCGGCCGAGCTCCGGCCGTGGGAACAGGACGGTGTGCGCGGCGTCCGCGGCGAGCCGCTGTACGAGACGCGCGCGGAACCAGAAGTGCTCCTTCTCGTCGACGGTGCCGAAGTTGGCCCTGGTCAGCGTGCCGGACTTCTGCAGCGACCGGATGACGCTGTGCGGGTCGGGCGCCACGGTGAAGACGACGGGGATGTCGAGTTCGCGGGCGACCGTCGAGGCCGCCAGAGTGCCGACGTCCGCCATCCGGAGGTGCACGGCATCGACGGTGCAGGCGGTGCGGAGGATGCGGCGGATGCCGCGCTGGGCGGCGATGCGCCGCGGCCACGCGTCGACGGAGGCCACGTCTCCACCGAGGAACGGCACCGCGGCGAAGGCGTGCCCGTCGAGCGTGGAGCCGACCTCGGGCAGGCTCGCGAGGGCGTCGTTGAAGTCGCCCCGCGACAGGGTGAGCACGCGCGCGACCGTCTCGGCGGACTCCGCGTGCGCCGCGCCTCGGCCGGAATGGCCATGGGCGACGAGCGAGTCGCCGAGTCGCACCAGGAGGGTGGCGATCCCGCCGTTGTCCCCGGCTCCCACCTGGGACAACTCGCGGTCGATGTCGGCGTGCAGAAACAGCTGGGCGACCGTGAGACCTCGGCTCCACGGCGCACGCGGCTCGGCGGTGGCGGTGAGGTCGAGCAGGGCGAGACGGGCCATGCCGGCGAGACCATCGTGCCCGCGGGACAGGTCGCTCACGATCGCGAGGACCGCCTCGTTCGGTTCGCGGTCGCCGAGCGCGGCGATCGCGGCGGCACGGACGTTGTCCCGCTCGTCGGTGTCGACGGCGACGGAGCGCAACACCCGTTCGGGGATGCGCCCGGAGACGAGGCCGATCGTCTCGACGAGACGCGCCCTGGCCTCGAAGTTCACCACGCCGAGCAGCGCCCCCTCGATGACGAGCGCCGCGTGCTCGGGGGCGGCCGAGGCCCACTGCTCGATCGTGCGCTGCGCGATCATCCCCGAGAAGCCGCCGGCGACGACCATCGAGACCAGACCGGACATCGCGTCGAACCGCGGCAGGCGCGACCCGAGCGCCCACGCCGCGTGCTCGCGCAGGAAGGTCGCCCCATGGCCGAGCAGCGACACGAGCGCGTCGTCGGCCGACTCGTCGAAGACCTGGCCGAGCGAGTGCACTGCGGCGATCGCCGTGACCTGGTCGAGCGGGTCGAGGGCGGCCTGGGTGAGCAGTCGAACCGCTCTCGTGCCGCCGTCCCGGCTGGCGGCGACCGTCAGGTCATCCGCGTAACGAATTCCCTCGACGATCGATGCGGCCTGCCGGATAAGGTCAAGGCTGGTTTGGGTTCCCACGTCGTTCCACCTCTCTCGGGCCCCCTGGGTCGTGCCTGTCGACCCGGGTGGGCATCGGTGTCGTGCGCTCGCACTGCACCGCACGGTACTCCCGTCAGGCGTTCGTAGCGGGAGCCCCAGCAGATTGTCAGCTAGCTGATCTTTACCGGCGAACCTGAGGAAACGCTGCTGATCGGCGGGCGTCGCGAAAACGCGAACGACCGCGACGTGGGCGTCGCGGTCGTTCGGTCGTGCGGAGGCGGTCAGCGCTTCTTGTAGTAGTCCTTCCAGACCAGCCGGTGGAGCGGAATCCACCGGGGGATGGTGCGCAGGCCCGGAATGAACGGCACGATCGCCAGCAGCAGGGTGAGCACCCCCATGATCACCACCACGAGGATGTCGGCGTTCGCCGCCGACTTCACCGGCTCGATCTGGTAGAAGAACGAGAAGAGCCACAGCCAGGACTGCCCGGGGTAGTTGCCGGTCTCGTTCATCATTCCCCACTGGTCCCCGGTGAGATGCTGGGAAGTGGCCAGGTCCGGGAAGTAGGTTCCGTCACCCAGGAACAGGATGGTCGGGGTGTAGTCGGTGTTGTAGAAGGATCCCCGGGACTGCAGCACACCGTCGAGGGAACCCTCCTGGGCCATCGCGAGGAGGCTGCCGGTCAACGCCGGAACCGGACCGTACGATCCGTCGGCGACCTTCGCCGGGTCATTGTCCGGCGCCTTGTCGAGGGCCTTCGAGTAGGCCGCCGTCCAGTCGGTGCGCTGCTTGTCGCTCGCGGTGGTCCAGGTGGCGATCTCCTTGGGCGGGTTCGGAAGGGTCGACAGCGGGTGGATCACCAGATCCTTGGCCGTGTCGATCGGGATGCGCACTCCGGAGAAGCTCTGCAGGTCGATCGGGCCCAGGGTCTGGGTGGCGTCGGGAGTCGAGTTGTACGGCGGTCCGTATCCCGCCGTCTCGCTGGTTCCGCCGAGCTCGGCCGTCGCGGTCGCCACGAAGTCTGCCGGCTTCGCGTTGGCCCACGTCTTGAGGGTGATGCTCGGGTCGTCCGGCGAACTCAGGATGAGGGAGACGCCCACCACGAGCACGGTCACGACGATCACTCCGATCGTGAGCTCCTTGAACAGGTCGTATTCGCGCACCTGGCCCTTCCACGGGCGGCCGGCGATGCCAGTGCCCTTACGCCAGGACATGGGGCTGAGGGGCTTGCTCATCGCGCGACCTCCGTCGGTTCCTCGGTCGGCTGTTGAAGAGTCTGCGCCTGCGGCACCGGCTGCGGCGCAGGCTGAAGCTGCGCGTCCGTGTCCGCCGCGTCGAGCGGAGGCACCACCCCGTGCACGCGCACGAGGATCACGTGGAACGCCACGATCGCGGCGACGGCGAGTGGCAGCAGCACGATGTGCCACATGAAGATCTGGCCGAGGTTGGCCACGTTGAACCAGGCGCCGATGCCCACGGCGTTGAGTGCATCCTTGCCTTCGAACGCGATCCACTGCGAGTCGAAGTTGGTCTGCAGAAGGTAGCCGGTGAAGGCGGCGACGATCGACACCGCGAACGAGACGACCCCGGTGATCCAGGTGAGAACGCGTCCACCGCGCCACGCCGCCATCCAGTACTTGCCCCAGAGGTGCACGACCATGAAGAGGAAGAAGAACTCGACGCTCCACAGGTGGGTGCTGTTGATAAAGTGGCCGAATCCGGAGACGTGCCACCACAGCGGCCCGTTGAGGCTCAGGATCAGCCCGGAGACGATGATGATCACGAGCGAGGCGATTGCCCCCATCCCGAACACATAGATCCACGAAGCGACGTAGCTCGGCTGGTCCTGGGGCAGGAGCTTGTCTGGGGGCAGTTTCTTCAGCACCCAGCGACGCGTCTTCCCCGTCCAGGTGTAGAACTCCTCTTCGGGCTCGGCGTGCTGACCGGTCGATCCGGTCGGCGCGCTCACTTGCGCCTCTTGGCTGCGGGGAACGGCAAGACCAGGGCGAGGGCGAACAGCACGAGCATGACGATGATGACGACGAAATTGCCGAGCTGGATGACGAAATCACCCCAGCCCAGATAGATTGCCGGGCTTTCACCAGCGGCTAGTGCGAGCAGACTGTTCATGCGGACCTCCGGATGCGAACCATTTGATTCGAACCGTATTGCCGCGGCGTGCATCCGCGCGGGACCTTGGTCCCGACAGGCCGTCCGTGCTAGTTGTGCTGCTCTGGCAGGATGGTTGATTGGGTGTGACGACTCGCTTCAGTCGGTGAACGTGAGCGAGGTCCTCGTGTCCCACGCTGATGCTGCTTTGACTCCGAAACACCGTTAAGGACGTTCGCGTGTGGCCGTCGGCGGCCCTCTGGCGGGGCCGCCCGCGACGGTCGGGCCCTGTTCTGCAGGACGGGCCCTGTTCTGCAGAACGGACCCTGTTCTGCAGGACGGGCCCCGGTGGTGTCGGTGCCTACCCCGCAGACTCTGGTTGTGCAGGACAGCTTGTGCAGGACACTGCAGGGGTGCTGCGACCCGAACGGTCCCGGTCTGCAGGACGCTCCCGTGGATTCTGCACCGATCGTCCTCGCCATCCGCCCGAGGCGTCCTGCACAACCCGTCCTGCCGTCCTGCACAAGCCGTCCTGCACAACTGGAGTCTGTGGGGTGGGCACCCGTGGACGGCGGAGCCGTCCTGCACCACCCGTCCTGCACAACTGGAGTCTGCAGGGCGGACACCCGTGGACGGTGGCACCGTCCTGCACAACGCGTGCCAGGGGCAAGGGAGTGCCGCACACTGGCGGGGACAGGCGGGCCGGAAACGCCCTCCTGGCCTGGCCTCACACCGCGATCGGAGCGCGCCCACCCATCAGCTGGTCAACGAACGTCCCTGGGCAGTACACCTAGTCGCGCAGGGCGCGCCTCTCCAGCACGCCGCGCACGAAGGCCGCCTGGCCCACGTGCTGGAGGTCATCACTGATCACGCTGACGAGACGCGTCGCGAGCGTCACCGGGGGGACCCAGTGCTGGTCGACGATTCGGTCGAGGTCGGTGTCCGAGAGGGTCGTGAGATAGCGGACTGTGCGGTCGTGCACGTCGTCGTGGTACCCGATGAACCTGTCCCGGCTGATGTCGCACACCCTCGCGACGTCGGACGAGGTGTGCCCGTAGCCGGTCGACCTCAACTCGAACGGGAGCGCGAACCGCTCGGCCCAGCCATCGGCGGTCCAGGCCTGTTCGGTGCCGGCGACCGCCGCGACGTGATCGTCCTGCACGCGACTGAGATGCCACAGAAGCCAGCCGATGGAGTTGGCGCCGTCATCGACGCGTGCCGAGAGTTGTTCGGGGCTCAGCCCCTTGGCGGCGTGGTGCACGGAGTCCCTGACTCGGTCGAAGGCGTCGATGAGAAGCGCGGCGGTGGTGGTCATGGTTCGACCGTACGCGCGCCACAATCGGCGGGTAGGGTCCTTCTACCCAGAGCCCGACACGAGTCGACCGGCTCACGCCTCCCGCGGCGTCGGAGCGCCGGACGCCACCGGCTCGAGCCGGAAGATGCGCAGGGTGCGGCCGGACTGACGCTCATACTCGCGATAGTTCGGCCATTGGGCCTCGATCAGCCTCCAGACCCGTTCACGCTCCTCATCGCCCACGATGGTCGCCAGCACCGGGATGCTCCTGCCCCGCACGATCGCCGTCGCCCGGGGTTCGGCGAGCAGGTTCGCGGTCCACGCCGGGTGGTCTTCGCGGGCGAAGTTGCTGCCGACCACGAGCATCCGACCCCGCCCCTCCGGGCAGTACATGAGGGTCGTCTCGTGCTCGAGTCCCGACTTGGCCCCCGTCGTGCGCAGCACGAGGGACGGCACGAGCAGCCCGCTCAGCGGCACCGTGCCGCGGGTCAGAACGGTCATCGCCCGCTCGAGGGGAGGCATGACAACCGGGCCGAACCGACGGAAGAGTGCCGTGCGGGTGAACGCCGCCACGGCCACTCGAACGCCGCGCACCAGGGATGCCATTGCTGCATTCTGTTCGAAAAATCTCGTTCGCGCTGCATCAGCGGGAATACTCACGGCGGCGCGAGCGCTGTTGTCCCCGTGAAACGTATCGGATTCCTGTCCTTCGGCCACTGGCAACCCGTGCCGGGATCCGAGACCAGAACGGCGCGGGACGCCCTGCTGCAGACCGTGGAGCTGGCCGTAGCCGCCGAGGAGATCGGAATCGACGGGGCCTACGTGCGCGTGCACCACTTCGCCCCCCAGCTCGCCTCCCCCTTCCCCCTGCTCGCCGCCATGGCGGCGCGCACGAGCCGCATCGAGGTAGGCACCGGCGTCATCGACATGCGCTACGAGAACCCCCTCTACATGGCAGAAGAGGCGGCAGTCACCGACCTCCTGAGCGGCGGGCGACTGCAGCTCGGAGTCAGCCGCGGGTCACCCGAGACGGCCCTGCGCGGCTCGGAGGCCTTCGGTTACGTGCCAGCCGACGGCAGAACGGATTCCGACGACGCGCGCACACACACCGCGCTGTTTCGCGCGGCAATCGACGGCGCCGGCGTCGCGATGGCCAACCCGCAGGTCACCGGCACCTCGGGGGCGCTCGCGATCCAGCCTCAGTCCCCCGGCCTGGCGGACCGCATCTGGTGGGGATCCGGCACGCGCCAGACCGCCAGATGGACCGCGGAGCAGGGCATGAATCTGATGAGTTCGACTCTTCTCACCGAGGACACCGGCGTGCCGTTCGACGAACTGCAGGCCGAGCAGATCGCCATCTTCCGGGCGGCCTGGGCCGAAGCCGGCTGGCAGCGTGAGCCCAGAGTGTCGGTGAGCCGAAGCGTCCTGCCGATCGTGACGGACCTGGACCGTCGATATTTCGGAGGCCGGTCCGCCGAGAACACCGACCAGGTCGGCTACCTCGATGGCGGGGTCGCCCGATTCGGCAAGAGCTACGTGGGCGAGCCGGACGCGATCGCCGATGAACTGAGCAGGGATGCGGCCGTTCGGGAGGCAGACACCGTGCTGCTCACCGTGCCGAACCAGCTCGGAGTCGACTACAACGCCCACCTCCTCGAGACGATCGCCCGGCACGTGGCTCCGGCTCTCGGCTGGCGGCCGAACCTCGACTGACGTCGGGACGGCAGCCGACCGACTGACCGCCACGAATCGTCATACGATTTGGCGCGCCCGCACCGGGAGACAAGCATGGCTCACGGGTTCGGGGATCACGTCGGCGCAGACGCCGGTCTGACAGACCGTGGATTCCTCATGGGCGGCGTGCCCGCGCCAGCCGATGAGAACGAACAGCACGAAACAACAGACAGAGGTCAGGAAATGAAGAATCTCACTCGCGCGGGCATAATCGCGATCGCCGCGACCCTACTCATCACCGGCTGCTCGTCCACCACGGGCGCGGCGGGCACGGCGGTCACGAACAAGGGCGGCACGCTCACGATCCTGACCCCGAGCACCAAGATCGACCTCGATCCGGCCAAGAGCCAGAACCTCGCGATCACCACGCTGGGGCTGATCGAGCGTCGCCTGACCACCTGGGACATCCGCGCCGGCAGGCCGGCTACCGTCGTGCCCGACCTCGCGACCACCACCGGAACCCCGAGCGACGGCGGAAAGACCTGGACCTTCACCCTCAAGGACGGGTTGAAGTTCGCCGACGGCTCCGCCATCACCTCGGCCGACATCAAGTACGGCGTCGAGCGGTCGTTCTCCGACGAGTTGTCCGGCGGACTCAGCTATCACAAGTCTCTGCTGGTCGGCGGAGCGGACTATCACGGACCGTACTCGGGATCGGCACTCGCGTCCATCGAGACCCCGAGCCCCAAGTCGATAGTCTTCCATCTCACCGGCGCCTACGGCGACTGGCCGTGGATCGCCTCGATGCCGGCCTTCTCCCCGGTACCTCAGGCCAAGGACAACCCGGCCACCTACGGCCAGGATCCGGTCGCCTCCGGGCCGTACAAGGTGGCGTCGAACAAGCAGGGAACCGCGCTCACGCTCACCAGAAACACGTACTGGAGCGCGAAGTCCGACACCGTGCGGGTCGCCGGGCCCGACTCGGTGGTCTTCCGGATGAGCCAGGATCCGAGCACGGCCGCGCAGAGCCTCATCTCCGACGCCGGCGACACCAAGGCCGCCTTCGGAGCGGCGTTCCTCGGTGCGGCCCAGCTGGCCCAGGTGAACCGCGACCCGGCCGCGAAGGCGCGCCTCGCGACCTCCCAGGCCGGTCCGCTCTCCTACCTCGCCCTGAACACGCAGCGCGGAGCCCTCAAGAACCTCGACGTGCGCAAGGCACTCGAATACGCCGTCGACAAGAAGGCCTACCTCATCGCCTCGGGCGGCGCGGCGGCCGGAGAGACCGCCACGACGCTGATCACCCCCGGGATCGCCGGTCGCCAGGCCTACGATCTCTACCCGGCTGGCGCGGACGGCGACGTCAAGAAGGCGAAGTCGCTGCTGGCGAAGGCCGGCCAGTCGAGCGGGCTGTCGCTCACGCTCCTCGTGTTGAACGACGCCACCTCCCTCGCCAAGGCGCAGGCGATCCAGCAGGGGGTCCAACGGGCTGGAATCACCGTCACCATCGCCCCCGAAGACGAGAACTCGTTCTACTCCGACGCCACGGCCACCGACGCGAACTACGACCTCGCCCTGTACAGCTGGCAGCCCGACTTCCCGAGCGCGAACAGCAACATCCAGCCCCTGTTCGCGTCGAGCGAGATCGGCGACGGTCGCAACAACGTCGCCCGGTACTCCAACCCTGAGGTCGACGCCCTCATCGCGATGGCGACCGCCGAGGTGGATCAGAAGGCCGCCCAGGCGCTGTGGGCGAAGGCCGACAAGAGGATCATGCAGGATGCCCCGGTGGTGCCGCTGAGCTACGCGAAGCAGTCCTTCCTTCGCGGATCGAAGGTGAAGAACTTCTTCGTCGCGTCGTTCCCGGCCTACCCGAACTACCTCACCCTCTCGCTCGCGAAGTGAGCGACCGTTCGGCACCGGTCGTGCTGTCGGTGGACGGGGTCTCGATCTCGTTCCCCGGCGGCGCCCCCGAGGCCGGCCGCCCCGTGGTCGATCGCGTGAGTTTCGAGTTGCGGCGCGGTCGGGTGCTGGCCCTGGTCGGCGAATCCGGGTCGGGCAAGAGCGTCACCGCCATGTCGACGCTCGGGCTGCTCCCCCGCAACGCCCGCGTCACGGGCAGCATCCGTCTGGGCAACGAGGAGTTGATCGGCGCCGACCCCGCCCGGCTGCGGGAGATCCGCGGAGGCCGCATCGGAACGATCTTCCAGGAGCCGATGAGCGCCTTCAACCCCGTGCTGTCCATCGGCGCCCAGATTGGCGAGGCGCTCCGGGCGCACTCGAAGGGACTCGGCCGAGCCTCCGTCCATGCGGCGCTCGTCGATCTGCTCGCGTCGGTCGGGATCGACGACGCGCGCCGGGTGCTCCGGGCGTTTCCGCACGAGCTCTCCGGTGGACAACTCCAGCGGGCGATGATCGCCATGGCCATCTCTGGCGACCCTGCAGTGCTCATCGCCGACGAGCCGACCACGGCCCTCGATGTGACGGTTCAGGCCGGGATCCTGGACCTGATCCGGCAGTTGCGGGACCGCTCCGGCCTGGCGGTGCTGCTGATCACCCACGACATGGGCGTCGTCGCCGACCTCGCGGATGACGTCGTCGTGATGCGCGCCGGCGCCGTCGTCGAGCGCGCGGACGTCGGTACCCTCTTCTCCCGACCCACCGAGGAGTACACCGCGGCGTTGCTCGCCGCCGTGCCCCGACTCGATTCCCTCGGCACTGCCGGTCCTGGCTCTGATCGCGTCGTCATCGAGGATCGCGCGGCCGAACCTCCTGCGCTCGCGACTGCGGCGAGCGGCCACGCCGCCGTCACACTCACGAACGTGGACGTCGTCTACGACCGGCGTGGCTGGCGGCGCACCGGCACCAAGGCCGTCGACGGGGTGTCGCTCGAGATCCAGGCCGGGCGGATCCTCGGCCTCGTCGGTGAATCGGGTTCGGGAAAGTCCACCGTGGGTCGCGCCATCGCCGGGCTCGTGCCCCTCGCGGCCGGGTCCATCGACGTCGCCGGGATCGACCTCGGCGCGGCATCCGCCCGGGCGCTTCGGACGGCCCGGGCACGCATCGGGTATGTCTTCCAGGACCCCGCCTCGTCCCTCAACCCGCGATTCACGATCGAGCAGAGCATCGGCGAGCCTCTCCGGCTGCACTCGAGCCTCGACCGGGCCGGGCAGCGAACCCGCGTGGCCGACCTGCTCGACGCCGTGCAGTTGCCGGCGGACACCGCCGGCCGGTACCAGCACGAACTGTCCGGCGGGCAGCGACAACGGGTGGCGATCGCCAGGGCAATCGCGCTCGGGCCGGCGCTGCTCATCGCCGACGAGCCGACGAGCGCGCTCGACGTGTCGGTACAGGCCCTCGTGCTCGACCTGCTGCGGGAGCTGCAGGGCCGGCTCGGTTTCGCCTGCCTGTTCATCAGCCACGACCTCGCCGTGGTGCACGAACTCGTCGACGAGGTCGCGGTGATGCATCGCGGACGGATCGTGGAGAGCGGGGCGGCGGCGCTCGTGCTGCGCTCCCCGGCCGATGACTACACCCGGCGCCTGCTGGCGGCGGCTCCCGTGGCCGACCCCGTCGACCAGCGCGCGCGACGTGAGGCGTGGCGGGCACTCTCGCTCGCGCCGATCACATCCGGCGTCTCGTGACCGCCATCGGATCCGCACGCTCCGACGCGCCGACGGGGCTGCGCCGGGTCGCGGGCAGACTCCGCGCCGACCGCTGGGCAACCACCGGGCTCGTCGTGATCGGGCTGTTCGTGCTCGCCGCCGTCTTCGCCGGGCCGCTCACCGCGATCAGCGGGCAGAACCCGTACACCTACCACCTCGACAGGCTCGACGACTCGGGCTCCCCGCTTGGTTTCGGCGGCGGCATCAGTCCCACCCACTGGTTCGGCGTCGAGCCTCTCACCGGCCGAGACCTCTTCGCCATCGTGGTCTTCGGCTCGCGCACGTCCCTGCTCGTGAGTGTGAGCGCGACGGTGCTCGCCGTGGTGGTCGGCGTGCTCGTCGGCATCACGACGGGCTTCTTCGGGGGCTGGTACGACCGCACCTTGAGCCGGGTGATCGACGTGCTCTTCGGCTTTCCGAGTCTCGTCTTCATGATCTCGCTCACCGCGATCGTGCCCACGAGCTTTCCCAAGCCGCTGCTGATCATCCTCGTGATCGGCTTCTTCGGCTGGCCGTCCATCGCCAGGGTGGTGCGCGGCCAGACACTCTCGCTGCGCGAACGCAATTTCGTCGTGGCCTCGAACGCGATGGGTGGCGGACCGTGGCACATCATCGCGCACCAGGTGCTGCCGAACGTCAGCGCGACCATCATCGTGTTCGCGACCATCTCCATCCCGAGCATGATCGGAGTGGAAGCCGCGCTCTCGTTCCTCGGCGTCGGCGTTCCTCCGCCGACCCCGTCCTGGGGCCGAACCATCGGCGATGCGGTCACCTGGGTGCAGACCGATCCCAGCTACCTCGTCTTTCCCGGTGCCGCGCTGTTCCTGGTAACCCTCGCCTTCAACGTGGTCGGAGACGGCCTGCGGGATGCGCTCGATCCTCGACGAGGGGTGGTGTCGCGATGAGGACCGCCGGATTCGTCGCCTACCGGATCGCCGGGATGCTCGTGGTGCTGCTGGCGATCGCCGCGATCACCTACGCGATCTTCTACCTGCTGCCCACCAACCCCGCCCAGCTGAGTTGCGGCAAGCCGTGCACCCCGGAGAACCTCGCCAGGGTGGAACGGTTCATGGGCTACGACCTGCCGTGGTACCAGCAGTTCTGGGACTTCCTGCGCGGGATCGTCGCCGGCCGCACCTACGGCAGTGGGGCGGGGGCCGTGACGTGCGCAACCCCCTGCTTCGGCTACTCGTTCCAGCTCAACACCACGGTGACCGACCTCATCGTCTCCCGCTTCCCGGTCACCGCCTCCATCGCCGTCGGAGCCGCCGCGGTCTGGCTCGTCGTGGGCGTCGGCAGCGGTGTCGCGTCGGCGCTCACCCGAGGAAGCGCGATCGACCGGGGAATCATGACCATCGCCATCGCCGGGGTGTCGGCTCCGAGCTATCTCGTGGGGCTCCTCGCGATCCTGTTCTTCTCCTTCACACTCCACCTGCTCCCCTCGGGCGGTTACGTCGCATTCGGCGACGACCCGCTCCAGTGGCTCGGCCACCTGGCGTTGCCGTGGTTCACCCTCGCGTTCATCAGCGGTGCCGTCTACGCCAGGCTCACCCGGGGGCAGATGCTCGAGGTGATGGGCGAGGACTACATCCGCACCGCCCGGGCGAAGGGGCTCACCGAGCGCCGGGTGGTGGTGCGCCACGGTCTGCGCAACGCGCTCATCCCCGTGGTGACCATCTTCGGGCTCGACCTCGGCGGCCTTCTCGGCGGTGCGGTCATCACCGAGAAGGTCTTCTCGATGCAGGGCCTCGGAGCCCTGCTCATCGATGCAGTGCACACCCTCGACCTGCAGGTCGTCGTGGGCTTCACCCTCTTCGCCGCGTTCCTCATCGTGCTCGCGAATTTCGCGGTCGATCTCGTCTACGGTCTCGTCGATCCGCGGGTGAAAGCGCGGGTCTGACCGGGTAAAATCGGGTCTGGGCGACCCGGTCGTCGGCGGTCGGAGCGCCCCTGGAGGCTGCAATGCCCACGCCAGCGCAACGGCGAGCCGTGCTCGTCATCTCGGCGACGTCCGGCGCCGCCCGGGAGTCGGTGCTGGGCGAAATCGGGAAGCGCTACTCCGAGGACTACGGCGTCGTCGCGACCGCCACCGCGGTCGAGGCGGTCGCGGCCCTGCGGGCGGCGGCGGATCGCGGGGACACCGTCGCGCTGATCCTCGCCGACGACCACTCCCCGTTGCCTGGCGGGGGAACCGTGTTCACCGAGGCGCGCCGGCTCTTCCCTGATGTGCGACGAGCGCTCCTGATCGAATGGGGCGCCTGGGCCGAGAGTGAGACCGCGGACGCTGTGCTGCGCCTGATGGAGGCGAATCAGATCGACTACTACGTGATCAGCCCGCGGCGGTCCCCCGACGAGTACTTCCACCACACCGTCACCGACTTCCTGCTCGAGTGGCGCCGGGCGTCAGGGGAACGCCCCAGGGACATCACGGTCGTCGGTTCCGAGTCTGCGCCTCGCACGCACGAGATCCGCCGCCTGCTCACCCGCGCGGGGCGGCGAGTGGATGTCGTGGCCCCCGACTCTGGCGAGGCCCGCGCCCTGCTTGCGGGGGTCGGCGCCACCTACGCCGGGGTGCCGTTGGTACGCCTTGCCGACGGCCGCCTGTTCACCGACCCGACGAACGCACAGCTCGCCGAGACCAACGGGCTCACGACCGACCTGCCCACCGACACCGTCGACCTCGCGGTCGTCGGCGCCGGTCCCGGCGGCCTCGCCGCAGCGGTGTACGCGGCCTCGGAGGGTCTGAACGTGGTGGTGATCGAGCATGAGGCGGCCGGGGGCCAGGCCGGATCGAGTTCGCTCATCCGCAACTACCTCGGATTCGCCCGCGGAATCTCGGGAGCCGACCTGTCCGAGCGCGCCTACCAGCAGGCCTGGGCATTCGGCGCGCGGTTCGCCCACACCCGCGAGGTCGTGGGGATGAGCGTCGAGCCCGACGGATTCCGTCTCGAGGTCGCGCCGGACGACCACCTTCTCGCGCGATCCGTCGTGCTCGCCTCCGGGGTCACCTACCGCCGCATCACGGTTCCGGAACTCGCCCCGTTCGTGGGCTCCGCTGTCTTCTACGGGGCCTCTGCCGTCGAGGCGAAGGCCCAGACGGGACGGATCGTGCACATCGTCGGGGGCGGCAACTCAGCCGGCCAGGCCGCACTGCACCTGGCCCGCTATGCGGCATCCGTCTCCCTCATCGTGCGCGGGGCGAACCTCGCCGAGAGCATGTCGCGCTACCTGGTCGACCAGCTCGAGGCGTCCGGCGTGCACATCCTCACCGAGCAGAGGGTCATCGGCGGGGGCGGCGTCGACGACGGATCCGGCGCGCGGCTCGATCATCTCGTGCTGCGTCATCGTGTCACCGGCGTGGAGACCACCGTCGCCAGTGACGCGCTGTTCATCACCATCGGCGCGGTGCCCCACACCGGATGGCTCGCCGACGGGATCCTGCGCGACCAGTGGGGCTACGTCATCACGGGCAACGACATCGTCTCCGAGGGCGGTCGTCGGGCCTGGCCGTACGAGCGCCCGCCGGCGCCGCTCGAGTCCTCGGTCGCCGGATTCTTCGCCGTGGGTGACGTCCGTCGCGGTTCGATCAAGCGGGTGGCCTCGGCGGTCGGCGAGGGGTCGGTCGTCGTCTCGTCGGTCCACGCCTTCCTGGCTAGTCTCCCGACAGCTCCCGCGGCGCGGCGATGACGTCGACGAGGGCGCCGTTGCGCCAGACGGTGATCTCGATCGGCCGGTCGATGGCGTCCTCCACCATGAGGCGCTGCACAGCCGTCGTGGTGACGACGAGCCTGCCGTCGAGTTCCACGACGATGTCGCCGGCGTGCAGACCGGCCTCCGCCGCCGGGCTGTTCGGGGAGACCCCCGCCACCTGAAGGCCGGTCGGCGAGCCGATCCTCGCGGCCAGCTGCGGCGCGAGCGGCACCTGCACCCCGGCGATGCCGAGCCAGGCGCGACGCACCCGCCCGTGGGTCATGAGGGTCTCGATGATGCCTCGGGTGGTCGCGTTGATCGGAACGGCGAGGCCCAGCCCGATGCCGGCGACGGCGGTGTTCACGCCGACCATTCGCCCGGAGCCGTCGGCGAGCACTCCCCCGCTGTTTCCCGGATTGAGAGCCGCGTCGGTCTGGATCACCTCGTCGATCACCCGGCCGGCCTGGGTGGGCAGCGATCGTCCGAGCGCGGAGACGATGCCCGCCGTGACGCTGCCCGCCAGCCCGAGGGGATTGCCGAGCGCGACCACGAGCTGGCCGACCCGCAGGCCGGCCGCGTCCCCCAGCACGAGCGCCGGCGGCACCGGGCCGTCCGCCCGCAGCACGGCGAGATCGGAGAGCGGATCCCTGCCCACGACCTCGGCCTCCCGTTGAGTGCCGTCCGCGAACGAGGCGGTGGCCGTGCGGGCGCCCACCACGACGTGGGCGCTGGTGAGCAGGATGCCGTCGTCGGTGATGACGCTCGCGCTGCCGGCACCCTGACCGCGCGGGCCGCTCACCCTCAGGCTCGCGACGCTCGGCAGAACCCGCTCAGCCACGTCCACGACCGTGCGGGAGTACGCATCCATCACCTCGTCATTGGTCACGATCTATTAATGCGCCTGCCGGGCGCTCCGCGAGCAGATGTTCGCCGTCAGCACAAGGCACACCCGCGGCCCGCACGACACCCCCTGTCGCTCGGCCCACCGCTCGGGCAGGATCGGACCATGACACTCTCGTCCGCGGCCCCGATCTCCCCCATGCTCGCGAAGGCCGTCGACGGCGTGCCGGACCCCGCGTCCGTGCCGGGCGGGCTCGGCTACGAGCCGAAGTGGGACGGCTTCCGCGCGATCGTCTACTTCGACGGCGAGACCTGCGAGATCGGCAGCCGGGGATCCAAGATGCTCACCCGCTACTTTCCGGAACTCGAGGCGGCCTTCCTCGAACAGCTCCCGGCGCCGTGCGTGCTCGACGGCGAGATCGTCGTGCGAACGGGCAAGGCCGGGCACGAGCGACTGGACTGGGAGGCGCTCTCCGCCCGCATCCATCCGGCCACGAGCCGTGTGCTCACGCTCTCCCGGCAGACGCCGGCGGCATTCGTCGCCTTCGACCTGCTCGCCCTGGGCGACCGCGAATACCTCGACGAGCCGTTCAGCGCGCGGCGGGAGGCCCTCGAGGCGCTCGCCGCCGGACTTCGCGACCCGATCCACCTCACCCGCAGCACCGACAGCGTGGACACCGCCCGGCGCTGGCTGGTGGAATTCGAGGGCGCCGGCCTCGACGGCGTCGTCGCCAAGCCGCTCGCCGCCGCCTACGCCCCGGGCAAGCGCCTCATGCTCAAGGCCAAACACCACCGCACGGCGGATGTCGTGGTGCTGGGCTATCGCCTGCATTCGAGCGGCAGCGGGGTCGGGTCGCTTCTTCTCGGCCTCTACGACGACGACGGGGTCCTGCGCAACGTGGGCGGGGCATCCGCGTTCAGCGACCTGCGGCGACTGGAACTGATCGACGAACTCGCGCCGCTCGTGGAGCGGGACGACGCCGGCGAGGTGGTGAGGGGCGAGACGGAGCGAAGCCGATTCTCCGCCGGCAAGGACGTGTCCTTCGTGCGGCTGCGGCCCACTCTCGTCGCCGAGGTGCGATACGACCAGATGGAGGGCGCGCGTTTTCGCCACACTGCGCAGTTCTTCCGCTGGCGCCCCGACCGCGACGCGAGCTCCTGCACGTTCGACCAGCTCGAGCGCCCGATCGCCTACGATCTCGCGGAAGTGCTCGCCTAGGACTGCTGGCGCGCCCGACTGGGCTGCACGCGTGGCGGCTCCCCCGGCATCTTCGGGAAGTCGGGCGGGAATGGCAGTTCGCCGAGACCGGTGGCGAGGTCCCTCGCCCACCAGCCGAGCAGTCCGTCGATCGTGCCCGGCTCGTCGTGCATCCCGGCCCAGGGGTCGCCCGTGGTTCTCAGCCGCTCCGGCACGGTGCCGATGGTGAGGCGTTTCGGGTCGGTGTTCTCCAGTTCCTCCCAGTCGAGCGGGCAGGACACCGGCGCGTGGGCCAGCGCGCGCGGGCTGTAGGCGCCGGCCATGGTTCGATCCCGGTTGGCCTGGTTGAAGTCGAGGAACACCCGTTCGCCGCGCTCCTCCTTCCACCACGCGGTCGTCACCTTCTGGGGCATCCGCCGCTCGAGTTCGCGAACGGCGGCGATCACCGCGTGGCGCACCTCGAGGAACTCGTGCACCGGCTCGATCGGGGCGAACACGTGCAGGCCGCGGTTTCCCGAGGTCTTCACGAACGCCGTGAGTCCGACCTCGGCGAGCAGCGACCTCAGCTCGATCGCGGCGGGAATCGCATCGTCGAAGTCGGTGCCGGGCTGCGGGTCGAGATCGATGCGCAGCTGATCCGGGTTGTCGGAGTTCTCGGCTCGGGAAGGCCACGGGTGGAACACCACCGTGTTCATCTGCACGGCCCAGACCGCGCCGGCCGGTTCGTCGATCACGAGTTGCGGATGGCTGCGACCGCTCGGGTAGACCACCGTCACCGCGCGCACGTACTCCGGGGCACCCTTGGGAGGGTTCTTGGAGAAGAATTGCTCGCCGTCGATGCCATCCGGGAAGCGCTGGAGGGACACCGGGCGGTCGCCGTTCGCCGCCACGAAGGCGGAGCCGACCTCGGCGATGTAGTGGGCGAGGTCGAGCTTGGTTATGCCGGGCTCGGGCCAGAGGACGCGACCCGGGCTCGAGATGCGCACCTCCCGCGCGCCGTGCGGTCCGTCGACGGTGAGGGTGACTGCTTCGCTGGCCATAGGACCAACGTACTCAGGACGCGTCGACGCCGTCGACCCCCGCCATCCGCTCGAGCACCGCGGCGAGCAGGGCGCTCTGGGCGTCGGGGATCACGTGGTGGTTGAGGTAGATCCCCTCGAGCCAGGACTGCACCTCGTCGGCGGGCAGGCCGACGGCGTCCCAGTCCACGCCGGGCAGCGCGCGGGTCACCGGGTGTTCGGTGGTCGGATCCAGCCAGGCCTCGGCTATCGGCTGGTCCGGCTCATCCGTTCCCGGGGTCCAGAGCAGCGCTATCGGATGGTTGTCGCCATCGATGTGCTCGTTGTCGACGTGTCCGGCTCCGAGCCACGGCAGGGTGAGCAACTCGCCCTCCACCTCCACCTCCAGCAGGTCGAGCTGGGCGGGCTCGGTCTCGCAGACGTAGATCGAGTACCCGGCGTCGTGCCAGGCGCCCGCCTCCTCGATCTCGTCCATGAGGTCCGGCATCAGTTCGTGAAAGCCGAGGGCGAGGGTCGTGCCCCACTCCACCAGCACGGCGGTGTCGGCGGCCGGCCACGGGCTCGTGTCGCTGGCCTCGTCCTCCCCGCGGTGAAAGTGGTACGCGACGTCCGACCCTCGGCACTCCAGGTGAAGCTGACCGTCGTCGAAGGCCACGTAGATCGCGCTGGTCGCCTCGTCGTCATCCCAGTCGGCGAACAGCTCGGGCTTGGAGAAGCGCGGGGGCAGGGCGATGGATGCCGCACGCTTTTCGCCGAGGTTGAGCACGGCGCGGAACCGCGTGCTCGGCAGGCGCAAGCTGAAATCAGTCACAGAGTCGGTTTCCCATCGGTCGGTACCCTATCGAGGGTACTGGTGCGCGGGCAGCGGAAACGATCGGGCGGCCGTCGGTGGGCGATTTCGAGCCTTCGGCGAAGGTGTGAATTGCCGCACAGTCCTCCTCAGGGCTTGCATGCCCCCGGCGAATGCGGAAGCGTGGCCCCCTTCAACCGCAGGCAACCGAGAGGGAATAACCATGCTTACACTCACGCACTCAGCCAGCACCGCCGTCAAGACCATCGCCGAGCGCAATGCAGACGCAGACGCCGCGGGCCTGCGCATCAGCACCGAACCCATCAGCGGCTCGGAGTTCTCCGTCGCGATCACGCCGGCACCGGAGCCCGACGACACCGTCGTGGAGAGCGACGGGGCCAAGGTGTTCCTCGAGCAGAACGCGGCGATCGCGCTCGACAGCAAGATCCTCGACGCCAAGACCGAGGACGACGGCTCCGTCCACTTCGCGATCAGCGACCAGGGCTGACCGGCACCACCGCCCTGATCGCACTCGGGCAGGGGGTGGGACCTTCGGCACGTCTCTGCGTGTCGCCGGCGTCCTACCCTCTACCGAGGGCCCGACCTCGGGCACCGAGGGACGGAAGGAGATCGCCATGGGATTCATCGAAGACGCCAAGGAGACCGCGGAGGCCGCCGCCAAGCGCGCAGCCCGGGCCGTGGAAGACGCCGTGGATACGGTGAAGGACAAGGCCGCCGAGCTCAAGGCGGACGCGAAGGTGAAGCAGGCCGAGGCGGAGCGCGAGTCGGTCAACCGGCGCAACGACGCCAAGGACAAGCTGCGCGGCGACTGAGCCGGCAGTCACCCGCCGAGGTCGTGGGCCGGTTCCGGACGATGCACCCCTCTGGGGCGATAGCCGAGTGATTCGGAGATCCCCAGGAGATCGGCGAGGTACCACAGGGTGGCGAGCCACATTTCGGTGCCCTGTAGGCCCGGCAGGTGATCGACCGCGTTCGGCCCGCTCGTCGGCGAGAACCGGAACCCGAAGCCGGCGCCGGGCGCCCAATGCCCGAGGATCTGGTCGATGCTCTCCGCGGCGAAGGCGTGCACCTCCTCGCGGCGATGACCCGTGTGCCGCGTGAGCCAGAGCGGATGAGCCACGTCGAGCATCGTGCAGGCGGTGGTGCGCCCCGGCCCGAAGTGGCGGTCGTCCGCGAGTTGGTCGAACACCGTGTCGATCACCCGTTCGGCGTTCGGAATCGGCAGGCCGAACTGGGCGAACGTGCCCCGCGAGGCGCGGTAGAAGCCGTTCACGGGCTGCAGGAGGCCGTCCGACGGTCGTGCGGCACTCCACATCCCGGTGTCGCGAGAGGCGTGGGTGTGCAGCCAGCCGATCAGGGTGTCCAGGTTGCGCCGCGCCGATCGATCGTCGCCGTCCCGTGCCAGGTTGCGGAAGAGGGATGTGCCGAGGCTGTCGATCGCCGCACCCGATGACCAGCCGGCCGACGCCCAGGGCTGGGTCTCGCAGAATTCGATGATGTCGGCCTGGGTCATCCGCGCGACCGCTCCGATCGGATGCTCGAGGCTCGACCCGAGCAGGTCGAGCGCGTAGCCGAGGCTGAGCACGTGGTACTGGGCCGCGCCGTCGGTGAACCCGGTCGGAGCCGTGCCGTGTCGTCCAGCGGAGTCGACCTCCGCAGTGAGACCCGTCACGGGATCCTGGTTCTGGCGGAGCCTCCTGGCGTGCTCGGCGGCCTCCAGCTGCCGGGGTGGACGCCCGCTCAGCAGCATCCCGATCTCCACGGCGTCGGCGTGCGGGCGCAGCGAGGCCCGCGCCCCCGGTGCATCCACGTAGCGGCCGGGGCTTTCGCCGTCCGCCGAGAGGGCATCGGGTTCCCAGCTCCTCTCGATGATCGCGTCCGCATCCGCTCGCGCGCGGTCGGCGAAGTCGGCGAGGCGCCTGGCGAGCCCACCGCGCGGCTCCGGAGCCTTCGGCACCCGGCGATCCCGCAGGAAGCGCGCCGGATTGCCGCCGACGATCGCCCACTCGGCGACGTCGCGCGTGACGACGGCACCCGCGGCGATCACGGCGTGCGACCCCACCGTCACCCCGTCGAGGATCAGCGCATTCGAGCCGATCCACACATCGTCACCGATCACGATGCCGCGCTCCACGATGGGCTGCCGGAAGACGGGGCGGTCGGGCTCCATCGAATGGTTGAAGCCCAGAATGGAGGTGTGGGCGCCGATCCGCACTCCGTCGCCCAGGGTGACCCTGCCGCGCACGACGCTGAAGACATTGATCGTGCAGTCGTCGCCCGCATCGATGGTGCCGGTGAGATAGGCGTGCGCTGCGACGCACGAGCGTGCCCCCAGCGCGAGCGCATCCGGTGCCACCATTGCCAACTCGGACACGAACACGGCCTCGCCGAACCGGGCGACCGCGCGCTCGGCGATCGACCGCTGGTACGACAGCTGGCGCGTCTTCTCGTCGTCACTCGCCTCGCGCCAGAAGAGCCAGCCGTTGTAGTGCAGGAGCAGGTCGTGGTGGTCGGACACCGTCGATCGCCCCCTCAGGCCGCGACGGCAGCGAAGTGGCGGTCGTACCAGGCCCTCGTCGACACGAGCGCCTCATCCAGCCTGACCGCCCTCGGATGCCACGTACGCTCCCATTCGAGACAGACGGTCCCGCGGAACCCAGCGGAGCCGAGCAGGCGGCCGAAGTCCTCCGTGGGCAGCGTCCCCGCGCCGATGGCGATCGGGGTCGCGTCGGCTGGCAGGTTCGCGTCCTTCACCTGCACGCCCCCGCGGTCGTCGTCGATCCAGGGCGCGAGCAGCTCCCAGGTGCGCTCGATCGGCTCGCCGACCCGCCACGGGTGCATGAGGTCCCAGACCGCGCCCACCGGGCCGTGCACCTGATCGAGGATGCGCCTGATGTCTTCGCCCCTCGGATGCGAATCGTGCGTCTCGAGCACCGGATGGACGCCCAGGTCGCTCGCGATCGCCGACACCGAGTCGAGCCGGCGCGCGGCGCGCTCGTCCACCACGGCTTCCGGCTCGATCAGTTCGGGCACCCGATCGTAGGCCGCCGGGCGGGTCGGCGCCCCGGGGAACACGCGCACGACGGGCGCACGGAGGTCTGCGGCGAACTGCAGCGCGTGGGCAAGCGCGCCGGTCACCATCTCGTCGTTCGCGTCCGAGGCGACGCGCACGTAGCTCGCGATGCCGGACACGACCACCCCCGCCGCGTCGAGTCGGGCCCGCAGCTCGAGCCGCTCGCGCCGGGTCATTGCCGGGTCCGCGAACTCTCCAGCGCTCAGGCGGAGTTCGATCGCCCGGACGCCCGCGTCATCCAGCCAGCCCAGCACCGTGTCCAGCGGCTCCCCCGGCGTGCCCAGTGTCGACGCGCTCAGTGTCGTTTCGTTCGGTCGTGTCATCTTCCACTCGTCCTGTTGTCTGTTGCCGGTTCTGTCCCGATGCCCGCGCCGGGCTCGAAGCGCCTACGCCATGCGCTCGAGATCCGCCAGCGTCACGGGATAGTTGAGGGGGGCACCAGCGGCGAACTGCTCGACTTCCGCCACGGCGAAGTCGCCCATGAGCGGGAGCTCATTGCCCATCGAGCCGGCGATGTGCGGCGTGAGCACGACGTTGGGCAGGCCATAGAGCGGGTCTCCGGCCGGCAACGGCTCGGGGTAGGTCACGTCGAGCACGGCGTTGATCCGACCACTCCCCGCCTCGTGGCGCAGCGCGTCGTGGTCCACGAGCACTCCCCGCGCGGTGTTGATGAACGTCGCGCCGGTCTTCATGGCGTCGAACTGGGTGCGGCCGATCATGCCGATGGTGGACGGCAGAACCGGGGCGTGCAGCGACACGACGTCGCTCTCCGCCATCAGCCGGTCCAGCGGCACGAGGGTGGCGCCGAGGGTTTCCGCCTGGGCCGGCGAGAGATCGGGCGAGGAGATCAGCCGTCGATGGTGGAACGGCGACAACAGTTCGAGCACCCGCCGGCCGATCCGCGATGCCCCGATGATGCCCACGGTGCTGCCCAGGTTTCCCACCTGCCCCGGCATCAGCGCCTTCGCCCTCATGTCCTGCAGCCGGGCGAAGTCCCGCGCCGACGACAGCGCGCCCTTGGCCGACAGCAGGATGAAGGCCAGCGTGTACTCGGCCACCGGCTCGCCGTTCGCCTGCGCCGCCGTGGTGACCGCGATTCCGCGATCCCACACCTCCCGCTCGAGGTGGCCCTTCACGGTGCCGGCCGAGTGCGCGACGAGGCGAAGTCGCGGGGCCGCATCCAGGACGCCCGCGTCGATGACCGGGCAGCCCCAGCAGGTGATCAGCACGTCGATGTCGGCCAGCACCCGTCGCGCCCGCTCGCTGCCGAACTCGGTCAGCACCCCGACCTCCACGATGTCGGCGACCCGTGCGAGGCGCTCGAGGGCGTCGGCCGTGAAGACGGTCGCGGCCAGCTCATCCGACCTCATCGCGAATGCGACGCGCGGCCGCGCTCTGCCCTGCAGCACCGCCTAGCCCTTCAGTCCCACGTTGGCCATGCCCTCGACGAACTGCTTCTGCGCGAACACGAACAGCAGCACCATGGGGAGGGTGGCCAGGGCCGTCCCCGCCATGAGATACGGCCACTGGATGCTCGCGGGGTTCTGCGAGAAGATCGCCAGGCCCAGCTGGAGGGGTCGCAAGTCGTCGGTGGTCGTGATCATGAGCGGCCAGAGAAATCCGTTCCAGGCCGCCTCGATCTGAAAGACCGCGATCGTGATGAGGGCCGGCTTGACCAGGGGGGTCATGATGCGCCAGAAGATGCCGAACTCCCCCACCCCGTCCATGCGCGCCGCATCGGCGAGCTCGGACGGAAGCGAGACGTAGAACTGGCGGGCGAGGAAGGTGAAGATCGGCGCGGCGGCGAGCGGCACGATGAGCCCCCACCAGGAGTTCAACCAGCCCGTTCCGCCCTGGCCGAAGATGTCGTTACCGCCGAACAGCGGCACAGACTTCACGATCAGGAAGAGCGGCACGAGGATGATCTGGAACGGCACCATGAGCAGCGTGATGAAGTAGTTGAGCAGGAACTTGCCGCCCCGGATCGGGATGCTCGACAGCACGTAGCCCGCCATGGTGCAGATGGCCAGGGTCACCGCCGTCTCCCCCACGGCGATGACCAGGCTGTTGCGGAAATACTGCAGGAAGGGCGCGGTCTGCATGGCTCCCACGAAGTTGTCCCAGCGCCACACGGCGGGCAGCCAGGTGAACCTCGCCACCTCCAGCTCGCTCTTGAACGCCGTGAGGATCATCCAGAGGAAGGGCGCGATCATGAGGAACGCGCCGACGGTGAGCACGAGGTAGAGCGCAACCCGGCCGATCGTGACCCTCTTCTTGCGGCGTCGAGTGGGGACGATCGCGCCCGGGATCGCCTGCACCGCGGTGGAGGGGCTAGTCATGGGTGTTCGCTCCCTGCAGTCGTCGGCCAAGGATGATGAACCCGCCGATGAGGATCATCATGATCACGGTCTCCGCGGAGGCGTAGCCGAGCCGCAGACTCCCGAAGGCGTTGTTGTACACGTCGAAGACGAGCACGTTGGTGGCGAGTCCCGGTCCGCCCTTGGTCGTCACGTAGACGAGGTCGAAGACCTGGAAGGTGCCGACGATCGAGGTGATGAGCACGAAGAACTGCGCGGGGCCGAGCGAGGGCCAGGTCACGAAGCGGAACACCTGCCAGCGATTGGCTCCGTCGAGATTCGCCGCCTCGACGAGCTGCGGCGACACCCCCTGCAGGGCCGCCAGATAGATGATCATCTTCGCGCCGAGGCCCTGCCAGATGCCGACCACCATGAGGGAGGAGAGCGCGTGATTGGGGTCGGTGAGCCAGCCGACCGGCGAGAGTCCGAAGAGCGCGAGCACCCCGTTCGCCAGGCCGGAGCCCGAGTTGAAGATCCACAGCCACACCGTGCCGACGGCGACGGTGGCCGTGACCACGGGGATGTAGTAGGCGGTGCGGAACGCGCCGAGCGCGCGGATCTTCTGGTTGAGGGCGATCGCCACGGCGAGGGCGATGGCCATCGACACCGGCACCACCACGAGCACGTACAGCACGGTGTTGACGAGGGCGGTCCTGAAGCGGATGTCGCCGAACAGTTCGACGAAGTTCGCCCCGCCGATGAAGTTCGGCGCACCCGAGAAGCTGTAGTCGGTGAAGGCGAGCAGTATCGCGGCGATCGTGGGAACGGTGATGAACACGACCGACTGCACCAGGGCGGGCGCGATCATCCACCAGCCGGCGCGCTTCTGGCGTGAGACCACGGAGCTGCGACGCCGAGGCGCCGCTCCCGACCGGCCGGGCCGGGGCGACTGCGCCACCCCGACCTCGGACGGCTTCGACAGGGTCGTCGTCATCGCGACTTTGTCGCCAGCTCGCCGAGCACCTCGGCGGCGTCCCGCTTGCCGAGGAGCACGTCGTCGACCGACGAGTTGAAGTCGGTGCGCACCTCGAGCCAGTTGGTCGCGCCCCCCTCGTAGATGGCCCTGCCGAGGTTCTTGGCCACGAACTTGCTCAGCGCATTGGACTTGACGATGGCCGAATCCGCGGCGTTCGCGGTCGCCGGAATCTGGTTGTTGAGCTTGGCCATCGCCTCGAGTGCGGCGTCCGAGCTCATCGACTTGATGAAGGCCCAGGCCAGGTCCTTGTTCTTGCTGTTGGCACCCACCGAGGCGAGGTTGCCGCCCACCATCTCCACCTCTCTCGTGTTGTTGAGAAGGAAGAATCCGAGATCGTCGCAGTTGGCCTGGCCGACTCCGGCCTCCGAGCAGTCGATGCTGCCGCCGACGAAGCCCATCGGCGCGTCGTTCGTGTAGGTCATCGGCTTGAGTGCGGCGTTCTGCTGGCCGAACGGCTGCACGTGGTTGATCATGCTCTTCATCCAGTTGAGAGTCTCGACCCCCTGCTTATTGTCGAAGTTCTGCTTGCCGTTGACGTAGAGGTCTTTGCCGTCCGCCGCGAGCAGCTGCACGAAGGCCTGACGGTAGTTTCCCGGCGACGTATTGAAGTCGAAGCCAGGCCGGGTGATGTTTCCGGCGGCGTCCCGCTCCGTGAGCTTCTCGGCCGCCGCCTTGATTCCCTTGAACGTCGTCGGCGGATTCTTCGGATCGAGCCCGGCCTTGATGAACGCGCTCTTGCGGAATCCGATGGCACGGGCATCCGCCGTCAACGGCCAGGCGTAGATCTTGTCCTTGTAGGTGGACGCCGGGATCAGCGCGGGCGTCGACTTCTCCCCGAGCGTCTTCTTCGTGACGCCGTGGTTGCCCAGGTCCTCGAACACGTTCTTGGCGGCGAAGGGCTGAACCCAGCCGACCCCGGTCACGAGAACGTCGTATCCGGCGCCACTCGCGATCGAGGTGGAGATCTTCTCGTTGAGGGTGGCGTAGGTGGCGAAGTCCGGCTCGACCTTCACGTGGGGGTACGTCTTGTTGAAGCCATCCACCACCGCCTGGAAGGCCGCCTTGCCTTCGTTGCTGGCCGGGTACGCCGGGGTGAGCACGCGGATGGTGCCGGTCGCCTTCGCCGGATCCACGCTCTTCGCCCCCTCCTTCGCGCCACCGGTCGAGGTGCAGGCGGAGAGCACGACGGCCACGGCAAGAGCCGTGCCGACCACGCCGAGAGTGGTGCTGCGTTTCATTGTTGTCTCCTTTGACGGCGTTGGGAAAGCGCTATCCCTGACCCTAGAGCGGTTTTCTCCGCCGGTCAACACCGTTGCCATGGTCTTGCCCCGATCCCGGAAAACGTCTTCCGAATGAGGCGCCATCGGAGTTCGCCCTCGCTAGCATGGTGAGTCACCGCCGCGCGTCTGTGCGGTAGAAACGGGGGCGAGGTCATGGGTAGCCGAGCACAGTCTTCTGCTGCCAGGGGCGCACGACTGCGCGCCCGCCTGTTCTCCGCCACCACGATTGTCGGAGACGTGCTCCTGCTCCATCTCTACTGGCTGACGGTTTCGGCAGCCGTCGTCACCGCCCTCCCCGCGTCCCTCGCCCTGCAGCGGGCGCTCCACGATGTGCTCGTGGACGGCCGCTCCGACACGACCCGGGTCTTCTTCTCCCGGTTCGGCAGGTCGTGGCGCAGCTACTGGCTGCCCGGCATCGTCGCGCCGATCCTCGCCGTGATGTATGTCTTCGCGCTGCTGTTCTGGGCGTCCGCCAGCGGCTGGGGTCGCACGGCAGCGCTCGCCCTCCTTCTCCCCCTCGGGGGGTTCGCCTTCTGCGCCTACCTCGCGACCCTCGCCGCCGCCCCGACGCTCCCCGACGGCGCCGGGGTGCGGCAGGCGGCACGGCAGGGCTGGACGGTCCTCGCCGGCCGGCCCCTGGCGGCCGCCGGCAGCCTCGTGGTCATGGTCACCTGGCTCTTGCTTCTCTCCCGGATCCCCACCCTCGCGCTGGTCGGCCTCGGGCTCGTTCCCGCGTTCCTCGCGCTGTGGCTCGGGAAGGCACCCAGGGCCGCCGGGCGTCCGTAGCGACGACCGCCCGGGCCGGCAGGCCTCAGGTCCCGTCACGCACGCTCCGCACGAACCGGCGCACGTGCTCCCCCAGCGTGGTGATTCGCCGCTGTCGCGCCGCCTCGACATCGAAGCCGACATACGCGACGGGTGGTCGCTTGCGCACATTCGCCGAGCACTCGAATTCGGCACACACGAAGGTTGCCATCGTGTCGCCGTTTCGGCCGGCCTGTCCGGCACGCTTGACGCTGAAGAGCACCACGTCGTTGGGCAGGTGAACGTCCTCGCACCACGAGCACTGCGCTCGCGAGCGGGGCTTGGAATCCGCACGGCGAACCATTACTCCGACGGGGACACTGTCGAGTGCGATGACCACATAACCGACGTTGGGCAGTTTGCGATCGCGCCAGCCGAGGTAGTCGAGGTTGTCCCACGCCAGGCTGGCGAATTCCGGCGGGAGGGTGAGGGCGGTTCGTTCCCTCAGGGAGGCGTTGACGAACGAGCCTCGAAGGTCTTTTTCAGTGAGCGGGAGCATGAATTAGGGCTGCCTTGTCTGTCTGTCTGTCCCTCGGTCCGGCGCGGCGCCGAGGGGTCCGGGTGCGAGAGATCCAGGCTGCGGCAGCCACTGCGGGCGCCACGTCGAGGATCGGAATGCGCCGAGGGCGCGGGAATGATCACCAGGGAAGAACAGGGCTATCTCGAGCCGGCGAAGGAATCGCCGGCGAGCTCCAAACGCCCACAGGGCTGAGTCACAGAGATGAGGAATGCCACGACAGGCAGCCTACGCCAACCGATGCGCGCCGAAACGCCGAAGCGCTCGCGCGGGGGTGGTGCGAACACCATCTCCGCGCGAGCGGCTTCGATCGTCGATCGTCAGGCGGCGAGCGGCAGCCCGGCCTCTCGGCGCACAGCAACTGCCAGACCGTCGTCGATCACCGTCACCCCGATGCTTCCGCCGTCCTCGAGCTGCGCGGTGACGAGGAGATCGGCAATCCTGTCCTCGAGTTCGCGCTGGATCACCCGACGCAGCGGGCGAGCCCCGTACTCGGGCTCGTAGCCGTGGTCGGCGATCCAGTCGACGGCCTCGTCCGACACGCTCAGGCCGATGTTGCGGGCCAGCAGCCGCGCCTCGGTGGCCTTGATCAGCAGCCGAACGATCTCATGCAACTGGGCGGTTTCGAGCTTGCGGAACAGCACGATCTCGTCGATGCGGTTGAGGAACTCGGGCCGCATGGCCTCGCGCAGCTTGCCCATGACCCGGTCCCGCAGGTCCTTGTCGGACCCGAAGCCGTTCGCGGAGTCGCTCGCCACGAAGCCGAGGGCGCCGCCGCGGCTCGCCAGGAACTCCGACCCGAGGTTGGAGGTC
Source organism: Lacisediminihabitans profunda (assembly GCF_008040105.1). Classification (GTDB taxonomy): domain Bacteria; phylum Actinomycetota; class Actinomycetes; order Actinomycetales; family Microbacteriaceae; genus Lacisediminihabitans; species Lacisediminihabitans profunda. Next base: position 80,468 of record NZ_VRMG01000006.1, on the reverse strand, counting down.
ATGATGATCACGGTGTTGCGGAAGTCCACGGTGCGCCCCTGGCCATCGGTCAGCCGCCCGTCATCCAGCACCTGCAGCAGCAGGTTGAAGACGTCGGGGTGGGCCTTCTCGATCTCGTCGAACAGCACGACGGAGTACGGATTGCGTCGCACCCGCTCGGTGAGCTGGCCGGCCTCGTCGTAGCCGACGTATCCGGGAGGGGCGCCGACCAGCCGGCTCACAGTGTGCCGTTCGCCGAACTCGCTCATGTCGAAGCGAAGCATCGACTTGGCGTCGCCGAAGAGCGACTCGGCGAGGGACTTCGCGAGCTCCGTCTTTCCGACGCCGGTCGGACCGAGGAACAGGAAGCTGCCGACCGGTCGATTCTGGTCGCCCATGCCCGTGCGGTTGCGGCGAACGGCCTTGGCGACCACGGTCACCGCGTCATCCTGGCCGATCACGCGCTCGTGCAGGTCGGCCTCCAGCCGGCCCAGGCGTTCACGATCGACCTCCGTCAACCTAGTGACGGGGATGCCGGTGGCCCGCGAGATGACCGCGGCGATCTCTGCCTCGTTCACCACCGCCGCGACAGCCGCCCTCGTGGGCTTCGCCGCGGCCAGCTTGTCGTGGACCGCCTCGATTTCATCGCGCAACCTCGAGGCCTCCTCGTAGTGTTCGCCGGCCACCGCCGAGTTCTTCGCGGCCTCGAGGGCGGCGAGCTCCTCGAGCAGGGCGGAGACGTCCACGGGAGACCCGAGCCTGAGGCGCAGTCGAGCGCCGGCCTGGTCGATGAGGTCGATGGCCTTGTCTGGCAGGAAGCGATCGGTCACGTAGCGGGCAGACAGTTCGACCGAGGCGCGGATGGCGTCGTCGGTGTAAGTCACCCCGTGGTGCTCCTCGTAGGCCTTGCGCAGTCCGGAGAGGATCAGCACGGCATCCTCGATGCCGGGCTCACCCACCTGCACGGGCTGGAAGCGGCGTTCGAGGGCCGGGTCCTTCTCGATCGAGCGGTACTCCTTGAGCGTGGTGGCGCCGATGAGGTGCAGGTCACCGCGGGCCAGCCGGGGCTTGAGGATGTTGCCGGCATCCATGCCGCCGTCCCCGGAGCCGCCGGCGCCGACCACGGTGTGCAACTCATCGATGAACACGATGAGCTCGGACTTGTGGGCGCTGATCTCGTCCATGAGCGTGGTGAGGCGCTCCTCGAAGTCACCGCGGTACTTCGTGCCGGCCAGCATCGCCGGCAGGTCGAGGGTGACCACGCGCTTGTCGCGGAGCTGTTCGGGAACGGCGCCGTCGACGATGGCCTGGGCAAGCCCGGCCACGATCGCGGTCTTACCGACCCCCGCCTCACCGATGAGCACCGGGTTGTTCTTGGTGCGCCTCGAGAGGATCTCGATGGTCTGCTCGATTTCGTCGGCCCTGCCGATCACGGGGTCGAGCTCTCCGGCGCTGCCCATCGCCGTGAGGTCGACGCCGAACCTGTCGAGCATCGGAGTCTGGGACTCCGCCTCGACGCTCGGCTGTTCGGTCCCGCCGGAACTCACGGTCTCCCGCATGCCGGACTGCAGCGACTCCGGCGTGACGCCGGCTGCGGCGAGAACCTGGCCGGCCGGCGAGTCCTGGTTGATGACGAGGGCGAAGAACAGGTGCTCCAGGTCGATGTAGGTCGAGCCGGATGCCCGGGCGACCTGATAGGCGTGGAACAGGGCGCGCTGCCCGGACTGGGTGAGTGCGGGCGCCGCGGTGGCGCGTTCGGCGGATGTCGCCGGCAGCCGCTGCTCGGCGGCGTGCGCAACCTTCGCGGGGTCGGACCCCACGCGCCTGATCACCTCGGCGGCGGGCTCGCGTTCGGCGATCACGCGCAGGATGTGGAGCGCGTCGAGTTCGTTCTGGCCGTGCTCGAGCGCGAATCGCCCGGCCTCGGCGAGAACCTCGCGGGACCGGCGGCTGAGCAGTCGGCTGATGTCGATCGAACGCCCGGACTGTGCGGAGCGCTCGCCCTCGAGGTATCGAGCGAGGAATTCGTCGAAGGAATTTCCGCCGACGTCCTCGGGCTCGGAGTTGTTAGGCAATTGGACCTCCCGGTGAAACTTGAGTGCCTTTGACTCAACTTAACAACGAGGATCGAGTTTCATTCCCGCGTGCCGCGAAAATGCTCCGGTCTCACTCGTGGAGCCCGAAGCGGGCGTGGATGGGCCGCATCCACCGGGGCGCCCACCACAGCACTCGTTCGAGCGACGTCATCACGGACGGGACGAGGATGGTGCGCACCAGCGTGGCATCCAGCAGCACGGCCACCGCGAGGGAGATGCCGATCTGCTTCATCTGCATCAGCTGCCCGGTGGCGAATCCGATGAACACCAGCACGATGATGAGCCCAGCCGAGGTGATGATCCTCCCCGAGCTCTGCAGTCCCGTTTCGATGGCGAGCCGCGTGCCCTCGCCCTGCTCGTAGTGCTCCTTGATGCGAGCCAGCAGGAACATCTCGTAGTCCATGGCCAGGCCGAAGCCGAAGGTCAGCACGAGGGTGAGCACGAGGGCATCGACTCCCGAGACGGTCGTCGCATCGAAGTTGAGCAGGCCGGCGAGGTTTCCATCCTGAAAACCCCAGACCAGAACCCCGACGGCGGCGCCGAGGGAGATCGCGCTGATCACCAGGGCCGTGAGCGGGATGACCAGGGAGCCCGTCATGAGGAAGAGCAGCACGAAGGTGGCCACGGCGATGATGAGCGCGGCCCACGGCGCACCGCGCAGCAGCGACTCGGTGTAGTCGAGCGAGGCGGCATCCGACCCTCCCACCCAGTTGGCGAAGGCGGGGCGATTCGCCCGGATCTCTCCCACGACGGCGGTGCCCTGGTGCTTCTGCACGCTCACGCGGGACACCCAGTAGCCGTTGACCTTGGCGGGTGCCGTCGCGTCGGTCACGTGGGGCAGCGCCTTCACCCGGTCCACCCAGGCGGCGACCGAGGCCTCATCGGCGGAGGCCACCAGTTGCACCCGCGGAGCGGATGCCAGGGGAAAGTGGGCCTGGAGTGCCGTCACGAATCCGTATTGCGACGACGACTTCGGAATCGAGTCGTCGGCGTTGTTCGAGATGTTGATGGCCAGCGCCGGGCTTCCGAGCAGCAGCAGCACGGCGACGCCGGCGGCCGCGACGAGCCAGGGCAGTTTCTGCACGCCGCGCGTGAGCTTGGAGAAGACGCCCTCCTTCGGCGCCACATCGCCGAAGCGGCTCAGCAGCCGGCCCAGGCCGGGGATGCGGGTGAGCAGCCCGGGCTTGAATAGATGCTCGCCGAGATAGCCGAGCAGCGCCGGCACCAGAACGAGCGCGGTCAGCACGGCGATGAGCACGACGGTGCTCGCTCCGATGGCGATGGCCCGAATGATGGACGGCTCGAAGACGAACAGGCCCAGGGTGGCGATCGCGAAGGTCAGCCCGGAGAACAGCACGGTGCGTCCGGCCGTGTTGACCGTCACGCCGACGGCCTGAAGCATCACCTCATGGCGGTCGGAGACGCGAACGGCACGCCTCCCGTGACCCGTCGCCGGCACCCCCTCGGGCGGCATCTGCTCGACCATCGCGCGGAATTCCTCACGGAAGCGGCTCACGATCAGCAGGCTGTAGTCGATCGACAGCCCCAGCCCGATCACGGTGATCACGTTCATCACAGTGGTCTCGATGTCCATCAGGTAGCTGAATCCGTAGAGCGCGCCGAGCGCTCCCACGATCGAGGCGACCGCGCCGACGAGCGGGATGCCCGCCGCCAGGAACCCCCCGAAGATGATGAGCATCACGAAGAGGGCGATGGGGAGCGAGATCAGTTCCCCGCGCTGCAGGTCCGACTCCGCGACCGCGACCAGGGACTGCACGAGAAGGGGTGTTCCGCCCACCTCGGCCGTCGCGCCCGGCACCAGGGTGTGCACCTTCGACGCGGTGGCCTCCAGTTTGCGCTGCACCGGGCCGAGAACCGAATCACTGACCTTGCCGCCCGACTTCGACATCGAGACGGTGAAAAGCAGACCCTTGCCGTCCGAGGCCAGCAACGCGCCGGCTGCGGGCGATGGCGTGCCGTCGGGCAGGGCCGGAATGGCGAGCGGGTTCACCACCTCGGTGACTCCGGTGATCTTCGAGAGACTCCCGCTCGCATCGGCGAGGAGGGTGCCCAGTTCCGAGGACTTCAGGTCGACACCGTGGAGCAGCAGCGACAGCGACTCCGTGTTCTTGTCCTTGGTGCTCTTCAGCAGCGAGTCCGCGTGGCTCGCCTCACCGGCAACGGACGGGCCGGCACTCGAGAGTCGCTGGAAGAGGTTCTCCCCCGTCAGCCCGAAGACGGCGGTCGCGAGGCAGACCGCGAGGGCGATCGCCCAGGCGAGGGTGGCGATGAGCCGGTGCCGGGCGATGGCGACACCAAGGGCGCGCAGCATGGTTGCCGTATCCTCCGTTTTGCCGCGTCGTGCGGCTGACCACACGGTATTTCCTCGCGAGCCCGACCCGCGGGGCTAAGGTCCCCCCGGTTGCCGCCGGGCCGGCCGCCCCAGCGATAGGATCGTGTGCGGTGGGAGCGCTCGCGTCCACCAGGAAAAGGAGCGATCACATGCCAGTCTCACGCGAACTCACCAAGCCGCTTGCCGGTCTGGTCTTCGTACTCGGCTGGGCCATCGGCATCACCCTGTGGTCCGTCGCCCATCTGGCGCCGGATGCCACCACCGGGGGGTTCATCGTGGACATCGGCATCCTCGCCGTGAGCGTCGGTTTCGCCGCGCCCTTCCTGGACACCAGGAAGGGGCTTGTCGCCGCCGTGATCCTCGCCCTCGTCGGCATCGCGTTGTTCGCCGCCGGCCATTATCTGGGCGCCCCGGTGATCGTGTACCTGCTCCGCCTGCTCGCGCCGTTTCTCGCCCTCATGACGCCCGTCTACCGGCTGCTGGGCTTCCGCGTCTTCGCTTAGCGCGTGCTTTGGCCTATCCCGGTCGCGATCCTGCTCGAGCTCCCGTCGCGGCGGGAGATGCGGCCCGGCGGCGGGAGGCGAGTATCCCTCCTCGAGCACATTTCCCCGCCGGAGCATGCGGCAGCTCCCTCCGCGAGGGCGAGCGAGCTCCGCCAGGACGGATCTCTGACGAGCGGCCTCATCCGCGTCGCCACTGTTCAGCGGGCACGTCGAGTCGCCGCCGGAGGGGGTTACGGCCGAGCACGCGTCGAACGCCGAGCGATTCTCTCCGTCGCAGACACCGTGAGCGGCCGCGGTCGACCCCGCAACAACCGCAACGCCACTGCCGCCGCCACGAGGGCGGCGATCGCGGCCGCGGCGAATGAACCCTGCAGGCCGTAGGCGATCGACTCGCGTGCCGTGGCTCCGGCCGCGACCTGCTCCTGCATCCGGGCGGCGGCCACGGCGCTGAAGGCCGCGATTCCGATGGCGCCCCCGACCTGGGAGCTGGCGTTCGCCAGGCCCGAGGCCAGCCCGGATTGGCTCGCCGGGACGCCAGAGGCGATCACCATCGTCGACGGGGTGAAGCTGAGGGCGACTCCCGCCGCGGCCACCAACAGCCCGGGCAGCACATCCAGGGAATACGTCGGCCCGGCGGGGTTCCGCGCGAGCCACAGGTGCCCGGCCGCCAGTAACAGCAGGCCCAGCATCAGCGTGCGTTCCGGCCCGATGGCACGGAGGATGCGGGGCAGCAGGAGCAGCGAGACGACGAACCCGGCCACCGAGGTCGGCAGCATCGCGATCCCCGCCGAGTCGGGCGCGAGCAGCAGAACCTGCTGGAGGTAGAGGGCGCTGAGGAGGAAGGCGGAGACGCGTGCCGCTCCCCCGAGCAGTCCGATGATCACGCCGGCCGAGACCGCCCGCTGCCGGAAGAGGGCGAGGGGAACGATCGGGTCCGCCGCCGTCTTTTCGATGGAGACGAAGGCGATGAGCAGCGCGACCCCGGCCGCCGCTCCCCCGATCGACTCCACCGAGAACCAGCCTCGGTCCACGACCGAGAGGGTCGCGTAGATCAGGGCGAGGGCGGCCCCGGTGATCGTGATGGCCCCGAAGGCATCGAAGGTGCGGCGAATGCGGTCCCCCGACCCGGCGACGAAGAGAAACCGCGCGGAGACCAGGGCGAGGAGGGTGATCGGGATCGTGATGAAGAAAACCCACTGCCAGCCGAGGGCTGCGGTGACGAGCCCGCCGACGGAGACTCCGACAGCCCCGCCGGCCGCCGAGGCAGCGCCCCACGCGCTCATCGCCTTCGCCCGGGCCGCACCCGGGAATCCAACGAGGATCACGGAGAGGGCCGAGGGGCTCAACACGGCTGCGCCGAGTCCCTGCAGGGTGCGGGCGACGACAAGAACGGTCTCGTTGGGCGCGATTCCCGCCAGCAGGGTCGCCCCGGTGAAGAGCGCGGCGCCGGCCATGAACATCCGTCGGCGGCCGAAGAGGTCCGCCGCCCGCCCGGAGAGCAGAAGGAACCCGCCGAAGGCAAGGAAATAGGCGTTGACCACCCAGGCGACGCCCGTCTGCGTGAGGTGAAGGTCGTGCTGGATCGATGGCAGCGCGACGTTCACCACGGCGGTGTCGAGCATCACGACGAACTGTGCTGAGACAAGCACCACCAGCCCGACGCGCCTCCTCACCGTCGAGCCGCCCACGGAAGTCACTTGCCCCGGCCCAGGAATACGGTGATCTTCGCCGCCATCGCCGCCGACTGGGTCCAGTGCAGGTAGTGCTTGCCCCGGAGCACGACGATCTCGTGGCGGTGCACGTTCTTCACCTGGTCCTCGTGAATCTCACGCCAGTGCGGAATGGTGGCGACGCTGTCGGCGGAAAGGAAGGTGAGAACGGGCAGGCCAACGGGGTAGGTCATTCCCTGGAGCCGGCGGGCGTTGCGCCCGATCTGAGCCATCTCGTTCGCGACGGCGTCGTTGCCGAAGTTCCAGCTGGTCATCAGGTGGATCCGGCGACGTTCGTTTGCGGTGTACGCGCCGCCGTCCGGCTCGCCGAGAAGTGCGGGGGCGAGGGCGCTCAGCCCTCGGGCGAGGCCCGTCGTCGAGGCCAGCCGAGCCAGATTGACGCCACCGCTCTGGATGCTGGGGGCGTCCACCTTGTCGGCCGGCGCGGTCGGATCGATGCCGATCACCGCGGACACCTCCTTCGGATACCTGGTGGCGTAGTAGAGCGTGTAAAAGCCGGAGATCGAGTGGCCCACGAGGGTGTACGGCCGTTCGATGTCGAGCTTCGACAGTACCTCGTGGAGTTCTGCGGAGATGTTCTCCACCGTTCGAGGCCTCGCGGTCATGTCGCCGTAGCCGTATCCCAGCCCCTCGACCGCGATGACGTCGAATGCGCCGAGTCGCCTGATCCGCGGGGCGAAGTCCAGCGCGGGCGCGGCGGTGCCCAGGCCGCTGAGCAGCACGAGCGGAGGTCCGGAGTGGCCATTGCGGTAGACGTTGAGCGAGCCGCCGTCCACCGCCACGCGGTGGCCGTATGGCGCGGTGACCGACCGCTCGACGCGCTCCTGGATCAGGTTGGTGACGGTCGACCCGAAGAGCAGCCCGATCAGGGCGAGGGCGACGATGCCGAGGGTCCGGAACCCTCTCCTCCGTGGCTTCTCTTCGCCCTCGGACCTCGGGTGGTCGGATGGCGGTGAAGCGATTGTCTGCGCGGCGTCGACGGTCACATTCAGCCCCTCAGTTCGAGTAATTCAAACATGTTTGTTTGACTTACTCCACCATAACTTATACATGGCTGTTTGAGATAGTGCGGAGCGAAGAATCCCCTGGGCGGAGGCGCACTCCCCGGCCGAAGAGTCAGGCGGGCACGGACACCAGGGCCTGGATCGTGTCGGGCAGCAGGCGGTCCGCTTCGTCCTCGCCGAGCCGTCCGAGCCGGATTTCCGTGGCCGCTCCGTGCAGGATCGCAAAGAAGCACGCGGTGAGCCAGTCGGCGGACTGGTCGGAACGGAACTGGCCGCTCGCCTGGCCGCGCTCCATCAGCCGGCGCACGCGCAGCATGGTCTCGTCATGATGTTCACGAACGCGGTCGGCGCCGAGTTCCTGTTCGGCGGCACCGATGAGCCCCTGAAAGTCATCCACGAGTCGCCAGGACGTCGTGACGAGCAGCCGCAGTGCCTCGCGCGGATCCCCGTCGAGGTCGAGCGGGGCGAGCTGAACCTCCGCCCGACCGATGGCCTGCACGGACGCGGCCTCCACGAGTTCCCGGCGCGAGGAGAAGTGGCCGTACAGGGTCACCCGACCGACCCCGGCGGCCCGAGCGATCTCCGCCATGCTCGCCCGCGGATTCGCGGACAGGCAGGCCAGGGCGGCGTCGATGATCGCCGCGCGATTGCGCTGGGCATCGACTCGTTGGGTTCGGTCGGTCACATCAGTGGTCATGAATCAACCTTATCTCAAACAACCATGTTTGGGTTATGGCGCGCCGGTCGGTCGTCATCGCGGAGAGGAGCCACCTCCGCCGCGGCGTCCACACCGACGGAGGAGGGCGGGCTTACCCGCGACTCGCCTCGTCCCACCAGTCGAGCACGCGGGTGCCGTGGAACGTCAGCCACTTCGATGGCTCGCCCGCCGGCACGTCGACCTCGAACCACACCCGCCCGGGATGCCTGCGCTCCTGAAGCCAGGTGCCGTCCGGGAGACGGGCGGCTCGGATCACGTCGATCGCGTCGGCGAGCCGCGGATCGGGCCGGGTGCCGTCCAGAAGCGCAGCCGCTCGGAAGTAGTCCGCCGCGTTGAGCACACTGTAGAACCAGCGGAACGGGTAGGCGAACCGGGTCGCCCACGACGCAACGAGCTCGCCCGTGGAGAGGGAGCGCATCAGGCGGCGCTCCAGCAGGTACTCCTCCGCGGATCGACGGGCTTCACGCAGCTCGGCGCTGCCGCCGGTAGCGGCCTCGTGGTAGAGCAGCCCCTTCACGGAGTTGAGCGTGGAGTGGAACGACGAGCGGGTCGAGCCCTCGACCCACTCGCAGTTCCAGCCGCCGTCCGCCATCCGGTGCTCGAGGAACCACTGCGCGAGCCCAGAGACATCCGCGCCGAGCCACGTCCCGTTGGCGAGCGTGTACGCATTGATGCAGCAGTCGACCTCGCCGCCCCAGTACGGCAGGTCGTTGTACTCCCAGCGGCTGTTCGCGGCGAGCAGGTCCGCCGTGCCTGAGAGCAGCGCCGCGTCGACTCCCCACTCTCGGAGTGCGTTGAGCGACCAGGTCGTGGCCGTCCACGGCTGCCCGGCGCCCTCGGCCGCCTCTGGGCCCGTGAAATCGAGGTCGCCCGGGAAGTACGCCCCGCCCGCCCACTGGCCGTCGGCATCCTGAAGCGCGAGAAGGCGCTCGCCGAATCCCTCCGTGCCCACGCGGGCTCGAGTCGCCCGCCAGACCTCCGCCGGCGCGCCCGCGAGATCCCGCTCTACCTGCCAGCGCAGGGCCGGATCGGTCTCGAGCAACCAGTCGATGAGGGCGGTTTCGGTGGCCATGGTCCGCAGGGTACTCCCGACTCGACCACCTGGCGAGGGCCCCACGAATGCCCCTATCCCAAACAGTCATGTTTGAGTTATGGTATCTCATACATTCATGTTTGATTTAGGAGGACCATGTCACACCTCACGAGCGTGCACCCGACCGGCGTGAAGCCCCCGGCAACGCGCGGGCGCTGGATTGCCCTCGTGCTGCTTTGTGCAGCTCAGTTCATGCTCATCCTCGATGTCACCGTGATCAACGTGGCGCTGCCGCAACTCGGCAGGGAGCTGAACCTCGACGGCGGCTCCGCCAGCTGGGCGATCACCGCCTACGTCATCCCCTTCGGTGGCCTGCTGCTCTTCGGCGGAAGGCTCTCCGACCTGCTCGGTTCACAACGCATCTTCCTCGCCGGTCTGGCGCTCTTCACCGTCGCCTCGCTCTTCGCGGGGCTCGCCGACGGGGCACCCTGGCTCTTCGCCGCCCGCTCCGCACAGGGCATCGGGGCCGCGCTTCTCTCCCCCGCGGCATTGGCCACGGTGACCGGTCGATTCAGCGGCGCGGACCGCCACCGCGCCCTGGCGATCTGGGGCGCCGTCGGCGCCGTCGGCGCTGCCATCGGCGTGCTCATCGGCGGCATCCTCACCGAGGGCGCCGGCTGGCGCTGGATCTTCTTCATCAACATCCCGGTCGGCGTTCTCGTGGCGGTTCTTCTGCCCCTGGTCGTTCCGGCGGTCAGTGCCGTTCGGTCCGGACGACGGATGGACGTGCCGGGCGCGATTCTGGTCACGCTCGGAGCAGGCAGCCTGATCTACGGAATCACGAGCATCGGAGGCACGTCGCTGCCGGTCGTGTGGATCTCCCTGATCGGAGCCGCCGGAGTGCTGTTCGCCCTGTTCGTGATGCGCGAGCGCACGGCACGCGATCCGCTACTCGACCTGCGGATCGTTGCGCGGCGCCCGGTTCAGGCGGGCATTGTGATCATGCTCGGCGCCAGCGCGCTGCTGGTCGGCAGCTTCTTCCTGCTTTCCTTCGTTCTGCAGAATCACCACCGCCTGTCGGCGCTCGGCGCCAGACTGGCCTTCTTCCCGGTGGCCCTTGCCACGCTCGTCGGGGCCCATCTCGCCGGCAGTCTCGTGTCACGCCTCGGCGGTCGCCTGGTCGCGGCGACCGCCTTCGCCATTGCCGCAATCGGGGCGGGGGTGGCGGCCATCGAGGTCGAGACCATCCCCCTCCTTGTCGCCGGAGTCAGCGTCACCGCGCTCGGCCTCGGCTCTGCCTTCGTCGCCGCCACGACGACCGCGATGTCCCACGTGCAGCCGCAGGAGCTGGGCGTCGCCTCCGGAATCATCAACACCTTCCACGAACTCGGTGCGGCCCTCGGCGTGGCGACCCTCTCCGTGATCGCCGCCGGCAGCCTCGCCCAACCCGAGTCCACGACCGGGTTCGTCTCGGCCTACGCCACCGCCGCCGTCGTCGCCCTCGGCGTCGCCATCATTGCGGCGCTGCTGGTGCCAGCGGGGCGGCCCGCCGCCGACGCGCCGCGCTTCGCCCACTAGACCACATCCATCACGCAACCAGAAAGAACCCAATGCCTCGCATCATCGACCTGAGCCACACCATCTCCGTCTGACTCGTGACCTACCCCGGGCTGCCCGCTCCCACGATCTCGTCATTCCTCGCCCGCGAGGACTCGCCTGCCCGCTACGCGCCGGGCACCGAGTTCACGATGGACATGATCACCATGATCGGCAACACCGGCACCTACCTCGACAGCCCCTTCCACTGCTTCGCGGGAGGAATCGACCTCGCCGGGCTGGATCTCGACTCGCTGGTCGGCCTGCGCACGGAGGTCATCCACCTGCCCGACGCCTCCGAGCGGGGTGTGGGCGCCAGGGCCTTTCGCGGACGTGACCTCGCCGGATCGGCGGTTCTCCTGCACACGGGCTGGGACCGGCACTTCGGCACGCCGGGCTACGGCAACGGCGCCCCTTACCTCACCGAGGAGGGAGCGCGATTCCTCATCGACGCCGGGGTCGGACTCGTGGGAATCGACTCGCTGAACGTCGACGACAAGGACTCCAGCGGGGAGCGGCCAGTGCACGCTCTATTGCTGGGAGCCGGCATCCACATCGTCGAACACCTCACGAACCTCGGCGAGCTTCCGGCGCGGGGGGCGAGATTCACCGCGGTCGCGCCGAAGATCGCGGACTTCGGCACGTTCCCGGTGCGGGCGTTCGCGGAACTCGGGCGTCAGTGACCCCTGGTCGTGCACGGTGCGACTACCCGTGGGCCGCCGCGCCGACGCCAAAACGCCCTGAGGCCGCCGCCCAACGACAGAGGCCCCGGTCGCACGACCGGGGCCCCTGTGCGGAAAGTGCGGAGGATCAGGCCTCGCTCATCGCCGTCTTCTCGGCCTGGCCCTTGGCCGCGTAGTACGCGGCACGCGCCGCGATACGCCGGGTCTGCTCGGCCTGTCCGGCGTCGAGGATGTCCTGCGGCACCTCGACGTTGGGCACGCGGCTCTGGGCGTGGTGCTTCTCCATGTACGCGTCCAGCTCGGGGCCGGACTCCCAGGAGGTGATCAGGCAGTAGCGCGGCTCGGGGCCGACGTGGGTGGCGGCGTGCCAGAGGCGTTGGGTGTCGATGATCAGCTGGGCACCGGCCGGGAGGGCGATGCGGTATTCGACGCTCGGGTCTGTGCGGTTCTCGCGCAGCACGAAGAAGCTGTCCTTGTCATCGCTGAGGTTGAAGAATCCGCGGACGACCCAGCCGGTGCCGTCCGGGTTGAGGCGGTTGTTGTCGTCCTGGTGCAGGTTGTACAGGCAGTCCGCATAGGTGTTCGGCAGCAGTTCGATGACGCGGCAGCGACCGACGTTGGCGCCGGGCTCCTGCGCCCGACGAGTGAGGTTCGGCGCCTTCTCGACCTGGGAGGGGATCCAGACGCCGTCCTTGTCCGTGCGCGGTGGCTTGTGGTTCCAGAAGCCGTTGACCTCGATCTCGCCGAACGCACTGGCGAGCGGCGCAAAGCGGGTCTCGCCAGACGACTTCCAGTCGACGTACTCGATGTCCAGCCATTCCTTGGGGTCGAGCTCCTGGTTGTAGCGGTCGAGAACCACGTAGCCGGTCTCTTCGAGTGCGGCAGATTTGATGTAACCCATGATCGAAACCATGTCCTTTCGTCGAGGGCGAGCTAAGTTTTTACACGCCCAACTTAGGCGAGCCTAACATTCGGCACCTGAGGGCGATCGAGCCACGCGCTCAGGCGAATAAGCTGGATTCAATATGAGTTCTGCCACGAATATCGATGCGACCGCCGTCAACACGATTGGCTGGCTGTCCGCCGCGCAGACGACCATCGTCGTTCCGGTGTACCAACGTCAGTACCGCTGGGACATCGGCGCCTGCGAGCAGCTGCTCTCCGACATCCGCGAGGTCGCCGACTCCGACGAGCGGCAGATGCACTTCATCGGCTCCATCCTGTCCTCCGCCAGCGCCGAGGGCGACGGCGCCGAACTGGTGCTCATCGACGGCCAGCAGCGCATCACGACGCTGATGCTGCTGATCGCCGCGCTGCACCACAGCGTGCTGAACGATCCAGTGCTGGCCGCGGACCTCGCGCTCTCCGCCGACCTGGAGCGAGTGCTGGTGCGAGGCTCCGGGTCGCCGGACGCCGGGCCGGCGCGCACCAAGCTCCGCCCGCACCGCGCCTGGGCGCAGGTCTTCGAGAGTGTCGTGCTCGACCGACGGTTGGCGGATGACGAGGCGCGCGACTCCCGCTTCGACGACAACTACGCCTTCTTCCGGAGCCAGGTTCCGGCATCAGAGGCCCGGCGAATCTGGACGGGTCTGCAGCGTCTGGAGCACGTCGCCATCACGCTCGGCGCTGACGCGAACGCACAGCAGATCTTCGAGAGCCTCAACTCCACGGGGGAACCGCTCCAGGACCACGAGCTGATCCACAACTACGTGCTCATGGGCCTGTCGCACGCGGAGCAGAGTGAGATCGAGGACTCGTTCTGGCTGCCGATCGAACAGAACACCGGGGAATCCATCGGCACGTTCTGGCGACACTATCTCGTCATGACGACCGGGCGCGAGGTCGACACCGTGGGCGGCCGCGGCGTGTACGACGCCTTCCGGCACCGCTTCCCTCGATTGAATCTCGAGACCCTGCGCGAGCAGGCCGCCGAATGGCGGGAGTACTCGGCGATCTATCGCACGCTGCTGGAGCCGACGCAGGCGTCGGACCCGGACATCGCCCGCCAACTCACCCACGTCAACACCTTCGGCCGGGCGATGTACCCACTGGTGATGCGCGCCTACCGCGACTTCTCCCGAGGCACCGTGGACAAGGACTCCCTCGTCACGACGCTGGAGCAGGTGCAGGCACTGCTCCTGCGCCGCACCGTGGTCGGGGTGAGCACCGATCGTCTGGTGGCCCGACTGTGCCGCGCCCGGGAAGAGGGTCCAGCCAGCCTGATCGACGCGATCGCCAGGATCACCCCGTCGGATGAGCGGGTTCGGGTGGCCGTGAAATACGGGGCGCTCCCCCACGCCGCCTACGTACTGGGGCGCCTCGCGAACGTCGACAGCCTCGCCGACCTGGACGTCGACCACATCTTTCCGCTGGCACCCGGAGACACCTGGAGCGGCGACGGAACGCGGGAGTGGGTCGAATACACCGAGGACGAGCAGAACAGCCACCGGGCCCTCGCGCACACCCTCGGCAACCTCGCCCTCCTCGAGCAACCGCTGGCGGAGCGCGCGGCCAACACCTCCTTCCCCGACAAGCGCGCGGCCGTCTACGCCCGGAGTGCCATCCCGACCACCCGCGAACTCGCCGACACTCTCTCCTGGGGAACGTCCGCCATCGCCGAGCGCACCGCTCGGCTCACGGCCGACTTCCTGCGGATCTGGGCGCGTCCGGGCACGGTCGGCATCGACGACGACGGGCTCACCCCGATCCTCGACGCCCAGCGGAGGCGCGGATGGCCCCGGGGCTGGCAACGGGAGTTCGAGTACGTCGAGTACCGCGGCGAGCACTGGGAGGTCCAGGACGTCAAGTACCTGTTCGACCGCGTCTTCAAACGCCTCTGGGCGGATGAACGGCAGCACGTCGTCGAGTTCAGCGCCCGTCGCGGCGGGCCGATCTTCGAGGCTCAGGCCTGGAACGGGCAGTGGCACGCGCTCGACGACACGCACTTCCTCTACCTGGGGTGGGACTCCCAGTACATGCTCACCGCGGTTCAGGGCGCGCTCGAGGAGGCCGGCCTCGCATCCGAGGTGTTCGTGAAGTACTCCTACATCGGCGAAGTGATGTAGCGATGGCCGCCGCCGCGCTCGCATTGCGGGTCACGCGCCGGTGCCCCCGAAGCCCTTCGGCAGTGTGAACGGGCAGTAGAGGTCCATTTGCGGCGCCACCCGCGCCTGCGCCGTCTCGAGCGCCTCGATCGGGGTCTTCGTGCCGAGTTTCACGCTGTCCTGGGCCTGCGCCATCGAGTCCCACCAGATCTGACTCACCGGGAAGGGCGGCCGCGAGGTGGAGAACTTCAGCTGGTCCACGAACAGCCCGAGGGACTCGATCGCGGGGTTGGTGCTCTTCAGCACGTCCCGCTGGGTCGGCACCGTGTGCACCGCCGGCATGTAGATGTCCTGGCCCGGTTTGCCGCAGTAGAACTTCATGAAGTCCCACATCTCCTTCGTCATCGACGAGCCCTTCGGCGCCACCAGCGAGAAGCCTCCCGACCAGGTGTACGGCTTGTCGCCCTTGTGCGCCACCGGGAGGTAGGTGTAGCCGTAGTCGAGGTTGGGAACGTACTTCTCCAGGGAGCTCACGATCGGTTGGGCGATCAGGAAGCCCTGCTGTTCGCCCTGGAACGACGTCTGGGCCGGCGGATGATTCGGCGGCTCGTAGGTCGCCTTGAAGGCGTCCACCTTGCCGAAGTCCATCTCCCGGGCCTGGTCGTAGAGGAAGGTGTATGCGTCGAGGATCGGCTTCGCCGTGAGGTCGATCGAGCAGTTCGAGTCGTCGAAGAAGGTCGCCTGGTTGCCGAGAGACCAGGTGTAGGCCCAGGCCTCGCCGTCCCAGGGGATGAGCCCCAGCCGGGTGTAGTTGCCGCGCCCGTCCTTCTTGGTCATCTTCTGGCTGATTTCGAGCACCCGCTCGATGGTGGGCGGACCGTTCTTCGGATCGAACTCGTCGAGGTCGACGCCCACCGCGCGAAGGAGCCGCTTGTTGTAGTACAAGACGCGCGTGTCGGTGTCCATCGGCAGTCCGTAGACCTGACCGTTCAGGCTGAGCGAGTCGGTGGAGAACTGCAGCCACTGGTCGAGAAAGGTGCTGTCCTCGTACTTCTCGATGAGCGGCGTGATGGATTCCAGCAGCCCGAGCGACGCGTACTGCGCACAGCTGAACGCGTCCATATACCAGAGGTCGGGGGCGGTTCCCCCGCGAACCGCGGTGATGATGCTCGTCGCGTCACCGGTGCCGTTGCTCGGCACGGTGCTGTTGACCACCGAGACGTGCGGAGCCACCTTGCCGTAGGCGTCGATGATCTTCTTCTCGACGGGCCGCGAGTCGCCGCCGACGCCCCACAGCCTGATCTGGTTCGGATCCCTCTGCGCCGCGGTGCAGCCGGCGAGCATTCCGAGTCCCGCGAGAGCGCCCACGGCGGCCGCGCCGCCGAGGAAGGTGCGTCGTTGCATCATTATTTGAATCCACCTAACGTGATCCCCTTGAGGAAGTAGCGCTGAAAAACGAAGAACAGGATGATGAGCGGGGCGATCACGAGCACCGAAGCCGCCATGAGCTCGTTGAACTGGATGTCCTGCTGGTTGGTCTGCCGGAACGCCTGCAACCCGATCGAGAGGGTCTGCACGTTCACGTCCTGCAGGTAGATCAGCGGGCCCATGAAGTCGTTCCAGGCGCCCACCGCCGAGAAGATGCCGACCGCCGTGAGCGCCGGGAGCGCGGTGGGGAACACCAGCCGCCAGGCGATCGCCCACTCGCTCGCCGCATCCAGGCGGGCGGCATCCAGCATGTCCTTCGGTATCTGCAGCAGAAACTGGCGCAGCAGAAAGACGAAGAAGGCCGAGGCGAAGAGGTTGGGCACGATCAGCGGCAGCCAGGTGTTCACCCAGCCGAGATTCGCGTAGAGGTCGAACATCGGGATGAGGGTGACCGGGAACGGGATGAAGAGAGTCGCAAGCACGATGTAGAAGACGCGGTCACGGCCCTTCCATTCGAGGCAGGCGAAGCCGTACGCCACGATGAAGTTGGACACCACCGAGAAGATCACCGACAGCACCGTGATCACCGCGGTGTTGCGGAAGAAGCTCCAGAACGGCATGGCGTTGACCGCGTTGACGAAGTTCTCCCAGTGGAACTCCTGGGGGAACCACGTGGGTGGGTAGTGCGAGAGTTCCTGGCCGCTCTTGAGCGCGGAGGCGATCATCCAGTAGAGCGGAAGCAGGAAGAGCAGGCTCAGGCCGATCATGAGAATCCGGGCGATCGCGGAGCTGTACCACTTCTGGCGGCTGCCGTCTCGGGCGCGCCCCACCTCCTCCCGCTTCGGGGCATCGAGCGCGGCCTCGTCTTCCGGGCCTCGCGGCTGCGGTGTGGTTGTAGTCAATGTCACGTCTGCTTCTCCCTGTTCAACCCGCGGCAACGTCATAGTTGACGAATTTCTTGGAAATGAAGTACACGAGCCAGGCCAGCAGCATGCCCACCACGAAGAGGAGCACCGCCAGCGCGGACGCGTAGCCGAGCGAGGCGTAGCTGAAGGCGTTCTTGTAGAGATAGAGCATGTAGAACAGCGTCCCGTTGTCCGGTCCTCCCACCCCGTTCGTGAGCACGTACGCCTGCGTGAACACCTGCAACCCGCCCGAGATCCCCGTGATCAGGTTGAACAGGATCGCCGGAGTGAGAAGCGGAAGAGTGATCGAGACGAACTGCCG
This sequence comes from Lacisediminihabitans profunda, assembly GCF_008040105.1. Taxonomy (GTDB): domain Bacteria; phylum Actinomycetota; class Actinomycetes; order Actinomycetales; family Microbacteriaceae; genus Lacisediminihabitans; species Lacisediminihabitans profunda. The sequence continues at coordinate 63,074 of NZ_VRMG01000006.1, read as the reverse complement.
CACCGGGCCGGCACCGTCGACGCGCGCCGCCTCGTAGAGCGTCACCGGGATGTTGCGCAGGCCGGCGAGGAAGATGATGGCGGCGTTCCCTGCCGCCAGCTGCGCCATCAACACGATGACGATCTTGGCGGAAGTCGGCTCGCCGAGGAGGTTGGAGTTACCCGCCCCGAACAGGGTCAGAAACTGGTTGAAGACGCCGAAGCGCGGGTTGACGAACACCACGAAGATGAACGACAGCGCGAACGCGGGAACGAGGGAGGGAATGTAGAGGGCCGTGCGGTACCACGCCACCTCACGCACATTCCGGTTCATCGCCAGGGCCAGCACGACGGCCACGACGAGGCCGATCGGTACGGCGAGACCCGCGTAGAAGAGCGTGTTCCCCGCCGAGATCTTCACGAGCGGATCGGTGAAGGCCGTCACGTAGTTCTGCAGCCCGACGAAGGTCGGCTTCGCCATCCCGGAGTATCGCGTCAGGCTGATGACGAGCGAGTAGACCAGCGGATACAGCACGAAGATGACCAGACCGACAATCCACGGCGAGATGAACAAGAGCCCGAGTCCGAGGTTCTTCTTGTCGCGGACCGTGAGCCTTCTCGACACGGTTCGGGCGGCGCGAACGGCGTCTGCCGTTGCTGCCGGTGAGTGGCGCCTTGCGCCAGCACCCACCACGTCTATCGAGTTCGCCATCGAGCCTCCAACGTCTTGGCACTTCCGCGTGCCTCACTGTCGACGCCATCTCGGCGGCAACTCCGACCGACCATACAGCACGTTCTACCCCAAAAGGGGGAACTTTTCCTATTTAGTCAAAACCCTTGATAAATTGCGGGCGGTCTGCTCGGATGGGGTGAATCTGTTCCCAAAGACTGAGGTAGACATCACCGTGGCAAAGACGCTAAACGTGGCCGTACTCGGCTTCTGGCATGTTCATGCGGGCGACTACGCCCGCCAGACGCAGGAACATCCGGGCACCACCCTGATGGCCGTCTGGGACGACGACGCGGAGCGGGGACGGGAGGGCGCCGCCCGGTTCGGCGTGGAATTCGTCGGCGATCTCGACGAACTCCTGGCCCGCGCCGACATCGACGCGGTGACGGTCACGACCTCCACGAACATTCACCGAGACGTCATGGTGAGGGCGGCAAATGCCGGCAAACACCTCTTCACCGAGAAGCTCCTCGCCCCCACGGTCGCGGAGGCCGAGGAGATCCTCGCCGCGGCGGATGCGAACGGCGTCAAGGTCGTGGTGTCACTCCCCCGGCTGTACGACGGGTACACGCAGGCCATCCGCACAGTGATCGACGACGGCGGGCTCGGCCGGATCACCTACTCGCGAGTGCGGCTGTCGCACGGCGGCGCGGTCTCGGGCTGGCTGCCCGAGCGCTTCTTCGACCCCGAGACGGCCGTCGGCGGCGCACTCACCGACCTCGGCTGCCATCCCGTCTACCTCACCCAACTCTTCCTCGGCGCCGCGCCGACCACGGTGTCCGCCACCTACCGGTCGGTGACCGACCGTGCGGTCGACGACTCCGCTGTCGTGACCGTGGGGTACGACAACCAGGCGATCGGCGTCATCGAGGCGGGTTTCGTGAGCGAGAACCCCTTCACCATCGAGATCTTCGGCACGGCGGGAAGCCTCGCCTACTCCGACTGGGGCATCACCCTTAACGTGTCAGGAGCCGCCTTCGGGGGCGACGGCTGGCACCGGATCGGCGTGCCGGATGGCGTGCCGGGCGCCTTCGCCCAGTGGGTCGATCACATCGTCCAGGGCACGCGCGCCGACGACAACCTCTCCCGCGCGGTGGAACTCACCAGGCTGGTGGTCGCGGCGAACGCGTCTGCCGCGTCCGGGGCATCCGTCTCGCTCTGATCACACCCTCTCATCTTCGCTTCACAGAACGGAACATCATCACCATGTCTCTGAACCACGTACGAATCGGCCTCATCGGCGGCGGCGGAATCGCGACCGAGCACATTCGCGGCTACCTCGCCCACCCCGACACGACCACCATCACGGCCGTCGCCGACGCCGTGCCGGAGACGGCCGCGCGACGCGGCAAGGAGCTGAACGCGACGTCGTACACCGACTTCAACGAGCTCGTGCTGGACGAGAACGTCGACGCCGTCGACATCTGCCTCCCCCACCACCTGCACAAGGACGCGATCGTCGCCGCCGCGCGCGCGCGCAAGCACATCCTTTGCGAGAAGCCGTTGTGCCTCACCCCGGAGGAGGCCCGCGAGGTGAAGGCTGCCGTGACCGAGAGCGGCGTGACCCTCATGTGCGCCCACAACCAGCTCTTCATGCCGGCGGTGGCCAAGGCCAAGGAGCTCCTGGATTCCGGCGCGATCGGAACGGTCTTCGAGGTGCGCACCACGGACAGCTTTTACAACCACTTCGACCCGGCGAACATGGGCTGGCGAGCGAGCGCCAAGACCAGCGGTGGGGGCGAACTGATCGACACGGGCTACCACCCCACCTACCTGATGCTGCACCTCGCCGGCGGCGTACCGGTCGAGGCGACAGCGCTCCTGTCCACCCACCGTCTGAAGTTCATGGAGGGCGAAGACTCGGCACAGGTGCTCGTGCGCTTCGACAACGACGTCGTCGGCCACCTCGCCACGAGTTGGGCCTACGACCCCACTCCGACCACCGAGCGCTTCTCGGCCGTCGGCGACCTCGGCTCGATCTCCAGCGACGGGATCTCACTGACCCTGTCGCTGCGAGCCGGCACAGTCGAGACCTTCGAGTTCGAGGATGTCGAGACCTTCTCCGCGGAGATCGACCACTTTGCGCAGTGCCTCATCAACGGAACCCGGCCGCTGCACACCGAGAAGGAGGGCGTAGAGGTGCTCGGCATGATCCTCGCGGCCTATGAGGGCGCGCGAACCAAGACGCTCGCCCCGGTGCTGCAATTCTGATCGACACGGTGACCAGGGTGAGTTCGGGATCGCGGGCTCACCCCGCCGCGTAGACCAGCTGATGCGTAGACCAGCTGATGGTCGGCCGGCTCCGATCGCGGTGTGGGGCCCGCCTGTCCCCACTGTGCGGCGCTCCCGTGCCCCTGGCACGCGTTGTGCAGGACGGTGCCGCCGTCCACGGGGGCCCACCCCACAGACTCCAGTTGTGCAGGACGGGTTGTGCAGGACGGCTCGGGCAGTCCAGGACTGCCCATTCACCGAGGTTAGTTGGCTAACGAACACTCTTGACCGGGATGATCGCCAATGCGCCCACAAGCACGATGACGCCCGCGACGACGAACAGGCCGTGGAAGCCGAAGACCGTGCCGATCACCGCCGCCGCGAGAGCGGGCGCAACCGCCGTGGGAATGCCGGTTGCCATGTTCAGAATCCCGAGATCCTTTCCCGCGGCCGATCCACCATTGGGCAACACCTGAGTCATCAGGACAACGTCGGACGCCTGGTAGGCGCCATAGCCGAAACCAGTCATCATGCTCATCACGGTGATGCCGAGCAGCGTGGGCGAGACGATCGGCACCACCAACCCGGCGATCATCACTCCCGATCCGATCCACATGAAGATCTTGCGCCGACCCATCCTGTCGGCCAGAAATCCGGTCAGCAGCACGGCGATCACCATTCCGGGCAGCGCCGCAAGCCCGACGACTCCGACGCTGGCGTTCGCCTGCGCGAGCGACAGCCCGGCGTAGTCGGTGAGCAGGAAATAGGTGAACGTGCTCACCGAAGAGAATCCGAGCACGAAGAGAAAGCGCGCGAGGAACACCCAGCCGAACTCCGGATGCTTTCTGGGGCTCAGCCAGAACTGCCCGATGAAGACGCGCGCGGAGAATCGCTCGAGCGACAGGTCCTTCGACGAGTAGTCACGGTTGAGAACGAGGAAGAGGAGGGTGAGCACCAGAAGCGCCACGGCGAAGGCGACATACGCGACTCCCAGCTGCGCCGCCATGATGCCGGCGATGACGGAGCCGATCGTCGCGCCGAGCATCGTGCCCGCACCGATCATGGCGGAAGCTCCGCCGCGACGCCTCACGGCGTAGCGGTCGGGAAGCGTTGCGGTGAGTGGCGAGATCAGGGAGTTGATTCCCAGGCTCAACGCCGCCGCGAAGAGGCCGACCGCAACCACGCTGTGTGAGGCACTCAAAGCCCGCAGCGCCGCGGAGCCTAGCGAAGCTCCGACGAGCATCCAGAGTGCTCGACGACCAAATCTGGAGCGTGTGCGATCTGAGAATGCCCCGATGAGCGGCTGCGACAGAGTCGCGACGGCCGCGAAGACCGTCGCGATGATAGCGAAGTCGTTGATCTTGTTGGCCGGATCGATGATGCTCAGTTGATTGGGAATCAGCACCGCCGCCACGGCGCCGTACACCCCGTAGAGCGCGAACGCCTGAATCAGGAGCCAGACAGTCAGTCGTCGCGTGGCCGGCCGGGCGATGGAACGAATCTCGATGATGCGATCGGCCGCGGCGAGGCCCGTCTGGTGAGCGGCGGCGTCTTCGGTCATGGGGCTCCCGTCCTGTGCGCCCTTCGGGCTCGACTGGGGTGAGCTGGGGCCTGGCCACGGTGAAAGCTTCTGCACGAAGGACGGCCAGTGCCGCGGAGTCCGTGCGAACCGGTCCATGACGATGGTGACACATCCGGCGACTCCGGAACAGAGCGCGACAGACCCGCGGGCGTTCCCTGGCCGGTCGGCCGTGCGTGAGAATACCCGATCGCTCTCAGGGTTCGCGCGGCGTGATGGGCTCGCGGGTGTAGTAGTCCACGAGTCCATCTGGCGAGGTCAGCACGGGCCGGTCGAATTCCCCTGTCAGGTACATCGGCGTCACGAGGTACGACTCGCGGGCACGCTCCGGACGCGCCCACTGCACGCCGTTCGCGATCACGCGCTGCACGTCGGGGTGGTGATAGACCGGGTAGACCTCGTCGCCGGGGCTGAAGTAGAAGACACGCCCGTACCCGCGCCGGTAGGTGACGCCGCTGCGGAACACCTCGCCGCCGGAGAAGCTGCTGATGAACACCAGCTCATCGGGCTCCGGGATGTCGAAGAACTCGCCGTACATCTCCTGGCCGGGGATCACGATCGGCTGGGGCACGCCCTCGGTGATCGGATGCCGCGGAGCGATGGTCCAGACCAGCTCGCTGTCGCCGTCGTTGCGCCAGCGCAGGCTGCAGGTGGTGCCCATCAGCCGCCGGAAGATCTTCGAGTGATGCCCGGAGTGCAGCACGATGATGCCCATGCCCTCGAGCACGTGACGCTGGATCCGGTCGACCACCTCGTCGGAGACCTCCTCGTGGGCGGTGTGCCCCCACCACAGCAGCACGTCCGTGGCCGCGAGCGTCTCTTCCGTCATGCCGTGCTCGGGTTCGTCGAGCACGCGGGTCGACACGGTCACCTCGCCGCCGAGCAGGTCGGCGATGCCGTCGGCAATGGTGTTGTGCATTCCGTCGGGGTAGATCCCGCGGACGACGGGGTTCACCTGCTCATGCCGGTTCTCCCCCCAGACGACGACTCGGATCGGTTCTGTGCTGGTCATTGGGCGCCTCCTGACGCGATAGCGGCCGGGGCGGATCCCCAGGCCGGGGTGGCGATGCCGTCGGCCGCGCTGGTCCAGGAACGCAGCACCCCCGCGACGTCGTCACGTTGTTCATCGGTGATGGCCTGGGCGAGCGACTCCTCCAGCAGCTCGGCGACGACCACGCGCTCGCCTCCGCGTTCGCTGCTGCGGATCGCTCCCTCGACCATCGCCAGGCTGAGCACGTTCGCGCGCACCTCGTTCTGCGGCGTCGTGCCCGCGCGGAGCGAGGTCACGAACTCCTCCAGCGATGCCTCGATGCCCTCGGGCCGGGCCGGAACGTCGAACCCGATCCCCTCGGCGTCCACCCGCACGACATCGTCGCCGTCCCAGGACGCGGCGCCACGCTCGGCGTAGACGCGCCAGTCGGCGTTCCATGAGGTCTGCAGGCCGGGGGTACACCGGCTGCCCGAGTAGACGAACCGCGCTCCCGAGTCGAGCTCGAACTCGGCCGTCGCGGCGGCATCGCCCGCGAACCAGCTCCACGGCGGGTTCCACGAGCTGCAGCGCACGGCGACCGGCACGTCGTCGGTGAGGTAGCGGAGCATGTCGAAGTGGTGGATGGACATGTCCACCAGCAGAGGATGCGCCATCTGCTCACGGAACCCGGGCTCGTGATCGGCGTGGAAGAACTGCGCGTGCACCGCCGCCAACGGGCCGAGCTGCTCGACGGCGTCGCGGAACGCCGCCAGGTGGTTGAAGTAGCGCCGGGACTGGCTCACCATCAGCAGGCCGCCGGTGAGGTCCGCGATCGCGACCTGGCGGAGTGCCTCGGCCACCGTCGGCGCCAGCGGCTTCTCGCACAGCACCGGTAAGCCGGCACGCAGCGCCTGTTCGTTCACGATCCGATGGGCCTGCGGCACGGTCACATTGACCACCGCCGCCGCCCCGGCACGCTCGGCGACCTCGGCGACGGAGTCCCCCACGACCGCTCCGTCGAGACCGAGTGTCGCGACAGCGGATGCCGCGAGGTCCAGGTCCAGGTCCACCACGCCGACCGGCACCGCGTGCGGCGACGTCGCGAGCATGCGGATCCACGCGGTGCCCATCGCGCCGGCGCCCACCACGACGACCGGCAGGCGGTCTCCGGGCGCGGTCGGATGGTCGATTTTTTCGGTCATGGTCGACGTCATCCCTTAACCGCGCCGCCGAGGCTGGAGCGGAGCAAGTGCTTGCGCACGAAGGTATAGAGCACGGCTGGTGGAGCCACGTAGACGATCGCGCTAGCGGCAAGGAGGCCCCAGTCGACGTGGTTGTGATCGCTGAAGGCTCTGAACAGCCCGATCGAGAGCGGATAGAGCTCCTGGCTCTGCAGCATCACGAGCGGGGTGAGGAAGTCACCCCAGATTCCCATGAAGGTCAGCATGGCCGCGGCACCCAGCCCCGGACCGATGAGGGGGAGAACGATCCGCCGGATCGCCTGGAGCCGACTGTTGCCGTCGACCCACGCGGCCTCCTCCAGCTCCATGGGAACCGACGAGATGGTGCCCTTGAGCAGCCACAGTGTCACCGGGAGCTGAAGCACGGCCTCGACGAGGATGAGACCGAAAAGCGTGTTCGTGAGCTTCAGGTTCACCATGATCAGGTAGAGCGCGACGATGGTCGCGGGGGCGGGGATCACCCTGATCAGCAGGATGCCGAACATGAAGGCTCGACGACCCCGGAACTCGAAACGGGCGAGAGCGTAGCCGCCCGCGACTCCGAGGACGAGGTTGAGCGCCGTTCCTCCGATGCCGATGATGAGGCTGTTCACCAGCAGCATCGGGGTTCCCGCGCTGGTGAAGAACCGGACGAAGTTGTCGAACGACAGGCTCGGAAGCTGAACGTTCGGACCCGCATGGCCATCGATCGAGCTGAGGACGACCCAGGCGAACGGGACGAGGCAGAAGAGCACCATCAGCACGAGGAGCGTATAGGCCAGCACCCGCTGTACAACGCTCAGCGGGCCGAGCGGACGGCGTCGGAATGCTCGTACAGGCGCGATCGCCTGCGCTGTCACTGAAGCAGTCATCTCAGACCTCGACCTTCGAAAGCCGCACGTACACGAGACCGAGAACCAGTACCAACGCCAGGAGGATCATTGAGGCAGCGCTTCCGATTCCGATCTGGGCGAACTGCAGGGCGCGCTGGTAGATGTAGATGGCCGCGAGGCGCGTCGCGCCACCCGGGCCACCCTGGGTGAGGAAGTAGACGAGCCCGAAGACACCCACCGTGCTGATGGTGGTCAGGAGCAGGTAGAGGAACACCGGACCCCGAATCAGGGGAAGGGTGATGTGCCGGAAGATCTGCAGAGCACGGGCGCCGTCGATCCGGGCGGCCTCGATGAGTTCGACGGGCACCTCTTCGAGCGCCGCCTGGAACATGATCATGGCGAACGCGACCCCGCGCCAGATGTTGACGAGGATAATCGACACCATCGGAACCACCTGGAGCCAGGAGGTGGGGTCGGCTCCAAAGAGCCCGGTCAGCCGGTTGAGGGTGCCCGCAGAGTTGTTCGAGAGCACGCTTGCCCAGGTCAGCGAGGCGACGACCTCCGGCACGATCATGGGCATCAGAACAGCGGCACCCCAGAGACCCTTGCCGCGAACCCACGGTCTGCTCAGAAGGATGGCCGCGACCATGCCGAGCACGGTCTGGCCGATGATCGCCGAGAACAAGACGAACTGGCCGGTCTGTCCGAGGGAGGAGAGGAAGTCCGAACTCGACAACAGGTAGGTGTAGTTGTCGATGCCCACCCACTTGGGATCGCGCGCGGCAAAACCGGTGAGTTGGGTGTTGGTGAAGCTGAGGTAAGCACCGTACACGGCCGGCACGATGATGAAGACGACGATGAGCGCTGCACCGGGGCCGAGCAGGAGGAGAACGAACGGCCACGTGCGCTTCGAACGACGGCGCCCGGGCGACGACGACTGAGGAGCCGCCGCCGCCCGGATGGGTGTGCTGGTAATGGAAGTCACTACTTGACCAGGGTCGGCCCGAGCAGGTCGGTCGCATCCTTCACGAACGCGTCGTAGGCCTGCTGGCCGTTCGCCTTGCCCTGGAGAATCAACTCCGTTGCGTTGGCGACAGCCTGGGCGATCTGCTCCGAACCGTCGCCGGTGGGAACGTAGAGGCTCGACGCGAGGTCCTTACCGGCCTGGACCAGTTTGGGCTCGCCGGAGAACGGCTTCACATCGGCGATGTCATCGCGCACCGGCGCTGCGCCGGAGGCGACGAGCTGTTCGGCCAGCGGCTTGCCGGACGACAGGTACTCGGCGAGCAGCACGGCTGCTTCCTTGTGCGTCGACTTCGCCGCGACGCCATAGCTGGACCCGAGACCGCTCCAGCCGTAGGTCTTCCCGCCGGATTCCATTGCCGGGTACTGCCAGGTGTCGACCTTGGTCTCGAGGTCGGCGATCGGAGTGGCACCGGCGGGGCCCCAGTCGAACTTCCATCCCCACGTGCCCTGAGCCGAAACCTGGAGCTTGCCGGCCGGGAACTTGTCGTACTTGGTCGGCTCCCACGGGTTCGGGTTCTCCAGATCCTGCACCGGGAGGAGGCCCTTGGTGACCAGCTCGCTGTACAGGTTGAAGGTCGGCAGCCATCCGCTGCTCTTGAGGTCCCACTTACCCGTCTTCAGGCTGTAGTACTTCTGGTCGACGCCCGCGAGAATCGGCTGGAAGCCTTCGCCCCACGAGCCTCCGCCCCATGCCGTGCCTGCGGGGATGACGATGGGCGGGAGGTTGCCGTTCTTGGCCTTGACCTGCTCGAGACGCGCGATCATGTCCTCCCACGTTGCTGGCTGCGTGGTGTCGACGCCGTAACCCGTCAGGAGATCTTTGCGATAGAAGAAGTTCTGCACTCCCGTGTCGTGCACGAGAGCGTAGATCTTGCCATCCTGACGGACCATTGCCTTCTTGATCTGCGGAAAGTAGTGGCCCCAGCCGTCCCACTTGGCGAGGTCGCCGTCGAGGGGAGCCAGGTAGCCGGCGCCTGCGAAGCCCGGGACCATGCTGTCGCCGAGGTCGATGACATCCGGTGCCTCGCCAGCGATGAACTGCTGGGTGATCTTGGTGACGAATTGCGGGTCGGTCAGCACGTCGCCCACCAGCTTGACCTTGATGTTCTTGCCCTGCTTCTTCATCGCAGCCTCGAAGCCGGGGATCTGCTTCTTGACCGAGTCGATGCCGATCTGCTTTGTCTCCATGATGGAGACGGTGACCGACCCGTCACTGCTGCTGCCGGTTGCCGCGCAAGCACTGAGCCCTGCGGCGGCGACAACTGTGGTGACGAAGGCGGCGATCACACGAGTGCGCTTCATTGCGGTGCCTCTCCCCGCTTGCTCCCGTCGGCCACTTTGCCTATTCAATGGGATAAAGCGTGAGGCCCATGTTAGGACATGGATGGACGCCCGTCAACCACCGGATGACCGGCCATGTAAGTACAGGGCGCCTCCGGCCCGAAGCGCCATCACCGAGCGTGCGATAGTTTGTCGATTTGATAGGATTAGCGGTGCGCGGCAGACTACGGCGCGCATCGGACCGGCCGACCGCAGAGGGGTGACATGCTCCGGGGCAGCAACCTCCTCCGCCTGGCCGATTACAACCAGGCGGTCATCCTCGACCTGATCCGCCGGGAGCCCGGCGCGAGCAGGACGGACCTGCAGCGCACCTCCGGACTCGCGTCGCAGACCATCTCCAACATCACCCGGCGCCTCATCGACGCCGAAATGATCCGCGAGAGCGCGCCGAGCGACGCGGTTCGCGGACGGCCCAGCATTCCCCTGACCGTGAACGGCGATGGCGCCTTCGCCGTCGGCGTTCATGTCGACCCTGCCCGGCTCACGATCCTGCTGCTCGACGCCGCCGGCGAGGTGCGTCACCGTCAGCAGTTGCGCACGCCGCAGGCCACCAACCCCGACGAGATGACGGCGCTCATCGCGGTGAGCACGGGCCGTCTCATCCGCGAGTCCGGCATCGACCGTGACCGGGTGCTTGGGCTGGGCATCGCCGTCCCCGGTCCGCTCGACGTGCTCACCGGGGTCGTGCTCGACCCGCCCCAGCTGCCCATGTGGCGCGATGTACGACTCCGTGCCGACCTCCACGACGCCACCGGCATGCCGGTGCTGCTCGACAAGGACGTCACCGCGTCGGCCACCGCCGAACTGCGCAAGTCGGCCGCCTCCGACTTCCTGTTCCTCTACCTCGGGTCTGGCGTCGGCGCCTCCGTCGTCACCCAGGGGCAGGTTCTGCGCGGCGCCAGCAACAACATCGGCGAGATCGGCGACATCCTCGTCGATCCCACGGCAGAGGACCTGGGCTGGAGCGGGCGCCGGGGCGGACTCGCCGCCGCCTGCGTTCCCGAGGCCCTGGTCATCCAGGCGGTGCAGGCCGGGCTGATGCCGCTGCCCGACCTCACCGACTACCTGGCGATCGACGACGCCTGCACCGCGCTCTGCGAGCTGGCCGCCGGCGGGGATGCCGCGGCGTCCGCCATCCTGGATCGCGCCGCGCGCCGGGTGGCCGTCGGCATCGGCGTGCTCGTCAACTTCATCGACGTGCCCCGCGTCGTGCTGGGCGGCCCCACCTGGAATCGCCTCAGCGGCGCCTTCCTTCCCGTGCTCGAGGATGCGGTGCGCCACGAGCTCGTCGTCTCGCGCGAGACATTCACCGTCGTGGGCTCCGCCGTCGGCGAGCAGCTCGCCGCCCAGGGCGCCGCCGAGCTGGTGATGGACCACTTCCTCGCGCCCCGCGCGAGCGTGCTCGTGATGGACTGAGCCTCCCGGAGGCGTGCGGAGGGCCCCTTCGATCCGGCTTGCCGTCGGGGCGGCTTAACCGGAGGAGCGCCGCGAGCCGATGCCCACCTCGACCCAGTAGCCCAGTTCCACGTCGTCGCTGATCCGGGCAGACGGCACGGTGAGCCACCCCGGACCCATCGGCCGATGATCGCCCATCCGTGCGGGAACTCCCCCTCGGCGAACCAGAGCGTCGTGCTCGGTTGGATCGGTGCGCACGAGCAGGTCCCCGTCACGACCGGCGGCAACCGCCATGCGCTCGTCCACCATGAAGGATAGGCCGCCGAACATGGCCACTTCGCGCACGTTCGGGCACGAGGCCAGTAGGCCTCGGAGCCTCTGCGCGAGGGCATCCCGTGGGCTCGAGTCGAGGCCGTTCACCGACCGCCCTTGCCGAGGTAGTCCTGCCCGTTGTAGTGCAGATTGAGCGTGTCGATGACTCCGTCTCGGAAGGTGAAGAACTCGGCGAAGCGCACGGTGCCGCCCGGCATCTCGGCGTCATAAAGGACGGCGGATCCGTGCTCATCGTGGACCTCGCGCACCACAGTGATGCCTCGAACGGTCGCGATGAAGCCCGCCACGCCCTTGCGGAAGCCGTCCGTCGCATCGGAGATATGGCCCGCGAGTGATCCGGTGAAGTCGAGGTGGTCAGACAGCAATGCCCGAAGACCCTGACCGTCGCCAAACGCACTCGCTCCAGCGGTGAGAACGCGGTAGTACTGCTGCAGAACCGCTGGAGCGGACGGTGAGATCGCGTCAGTCACGGATCACTCCTTCGGCATTGGTCAAGCAGCACGGGGTTCCTCCCTCTCGTGAAAACGGATGCCGCTCGTCGCTGGTGTTCGCTCAGCGAGTGAAGGTCACGTGAATGACGCCGCTCTCCGCCAGCTCGGATGACACGTCGTAACCATCCTCAAGAAGATGCAGGTCGTCCCAGAGGCGGGAACCGCGGCCGAGGACGATGGGCGTGAGGGCGACGTGCAGGCGGTCGATGAGCCCGGCCCGGAGGAAGTCGCGCACCACGCTCGCTCCCCCACCGATGCGAATGTCGCCGTCACCGGCCAGCCGCCGTGCCTCCTCGAGCGCCTCCTCCGGAGCTGCGGTGCGGAATTCGAACCGCGTGCCGTTCGGGAACTCGATCGGGGGGCGCGCAGCATGGGTGAGGACGAGGACGGTGAAGCCGAACGGCGGCTCCTCTCCCCACCAGCCACGCCAGTCTGGATTGTCCGGGAAGGTGTGGAGTCCGAACATCCCGGCGCCCATGATCTCGGCGCCGACTCCCTCGAAGTAGCCCTGCGCGTAGCGATCATCGACCCCGGTGGTGCCCAAGCCGCTCCCCTCGTGCAGCACCCGTTCGCGAAAGGTCCGCGTGCCGACGTAGGGGGCGACCAATCGACCCCAGTCCTCGCCGAACGGATTCTCCGGCGTCTGGTCGGCGGTCACCGCCACGCCGTCGAGAGAGAGATTGAGGTCAGCGCGAACGGCCATGGGGACTCCTCGGTCAGTGAATGGCTACAGTGCCTAAATTTTCACGGCTCTCGCGCGCTGTCAACTATTGCCGGCACGCGTGAACTCGCCGATGCCCCGGGGGGCGTCCGAAGTCGCCCGCCAGGCTCACCGCGCCTGCGCCGGCTACCTCATGGTCGCCGATCGCTGCTCCGCGTCGGCAACTGGCTGCCGGCCCAACCGCGTCGAGGCTGACGCGCTCCAGTGCCACGGTGCGCGTCACGGGAGCGGTAGACGATGTATGGACGCACGAGGTAGCCCACGGGAGCGGAGAACACGTGCACAAGTCGGGTAAACGGCCACAGCAGGAAGAGCGTCGTCGCCGTGAGAATGTGCAACTGGAAGAAAAGAGGAACTCCCGCCATCAGGGACGGGTCGGGCTGGAAGAAGACGAGGCTGCGGATCCAGGGAGAGATCGACTCCCGGTAGTCGTAGCCGCCCCCGACGACCTGGTAGGCGACGGTGGCAATCGTGCCGAATCCGATTGCCCCGGTGAGCAAGACGTACATGACGACGTCCATCGGCGTCGTCGCCATCCGCACCCGGTCGACGAATCGTCGCCGGTAGAGCAGGATGCCGAGGCCCGCAACAGTCAGCGCGGCCGCGAAGCTTCCCAGCCCTGTGGCTCCGAGGTGGTAGATCTGCTCGGTCACGCCGAAGAATGCGAGCCACTGTTTGGGAACGAAGAGGCCGACGAGGTGCCCGCCGGCGACCATCAGGATGCCGTAATGGAACATCGGTGACGCCCAGCGCAGCAGGCGGTTCTCGTAGGTCTGGCTGGAGCGGGAGGTCCATCCGAACTGGTCGTAGCGGTAGCGGAGGACGTGACCGGCGATGAAGACCCCCGCCGCGGCGTACGGGTAGGCCACCCAGAGGAGGAACGTCAGCGCGCTCATCGGTGCACGCCCTCGCCGGCGGTCGCCGAGAACGGGGCGAGATTGCCCAGGAAGCTGACGCCGACGAGTTCCGTGGGCGGCCCCTCGTTGACCAGCGCGAGGTAGCGTGCGCGGGTTGCATCGTCGATCGCGGGCAGCGACAGTGCGATGGCCTCGAGCACGTGAGCGTACGGCGAGGTGACCGAGTCGAGCGCCTGGTGAAGCACCTCGATGCCGTCGCGATGGGAGGAGAGCAGTTCGCGGGCGATCGGGGAGCCGCTCACCGCAGAGAACTCGAGCACCATCGGCAGGTAGTCCGGCAGCTCCTCGGCGGCGATCTCGTACCCGGCGGCTCGGTACGCCTCGATGAAACGCACGAGCGCCATCCCCCGACGACGGGTGTCTCCCGCGGCGAAGTAACTCAGGTACAGGCAACACTTGCGTTTCATATCGAAGGTCGCGGTGAAGTGCGCCTGCAACTCCTGGTGCGACATCGAGTCGGCGGCGTCGAGGAAGGCGGTAAGAGCGAGGCGTACCGGCTCGGGAAGGCCCTGGATGGCGATTCTGACGGCATCGAACCGCGGCCGCCGTTCGTCGGTCGGATAGTCTAGGAGGATGGATGCCGCCATGTGCGCGATCGTTGACTGGTCGTCGCTCAGACGCACGGCGTCAACACGACGCGGAGCTGGCTTGGGCTGTCTCATTCCGTTGCACCCGCGGGTGCGGCCGGCGGGAACATGCCGTCGACCGCGCCCTTCCCGTTCCAGCCCAGCAGGTTCATCCGCCCCGGGCTCGACGGCGTGGTCGGGCCGCCGCGCATCTCGTTGTAGTTGTCGACCGTCGCGTTGAGTGGCATCCCTGGCGTCTTGCCGTACGGCCCCTTCGCGTTCTCTCCCGGGCCACCCATGCCGGGACCTCCGTCTGTGTCGAGCGAGCAGCCGAGTTCCTCGAGTTCCCGTGCCGTCTCGACATGCGCCTTCGGGATGACATAACGATCCTCGTACTTGGCGATCGCCAGCAACCGGTACATCTCTTGAATCGTGGTCCCGGTCATTCCGACCCTTGCGGGAATCCGCTCGTCGGGTTGCCTTCCGAGGTTGATGTCCCGCATGTAGGAGCGCATGGCGGCGAGCTTGCGCAGCGACGACTCGACCGGTGCGACGTCGCCCGCGCTGAACAGGCCAGCGAGGTATTCGACGGGGATGCGCAGCTTGTCGATGGCGGCGAAGAGCGTGCGAGCATCCTCACCGTCGCTGTTTGTCGACGAGATGACGTCGACGACGGGTGACAGCGGCGGGATGTACCAGACCATCGGCATCGTTCGGTACTCGGGATGCAGCGGTAGGGCGATCTTGTAATCGGCGATCATTTTGTAGATGGGGCTGTTCTGCGCGGCCTCGATCCAGTCGTCGGCCATGCCCTCGGCCTTCGCCGCCGCGATCACGGCGGGGTCGAACGGATCGAGGAACACCGAGCGCTGCGCCTCGAGCAGGTCGTGATCGTTCTCGATGCTCGCGGCCGCCAAAACAGCATCGGCGTCGTACAACATGAGACCGAGGTAGCGGAGCCGGCCGACGCAGGTCTCCGAGCAGATCGTGGGCTTGCCCTGTTCGATGAGCGGGTAGCACAGGGTGCACTTCTCCGCCTTGCCCGTCTTGTGGTTGAAATAGACCTTCTTGTACGGACACGCCGAGACGCACATGCGCCAGCCGCGGCAGGCATCCTGGTCGACGAGGACGATGCCATCCTCCTCGCGCTTGTACATGGCTCCCGACGGGCAGGCGGCGACGCAGGCGGGATTCAGGCAGTGCTCGCAGATTCGGGGCAGGTAGAACATGAAGGTCTCTTCGAACTCCATCTTCACGTGCTCGCTCATGGTCGCCAGGATGGGGTCTGCTGCCGCGGTCTCCTGCGATCCACCGAGGTTGTCATCCCAGTTGCCGGACCACTTGATGTCCATGTTCTTGCCGGTGAGCAGGGACTTGGGCCGCGCGACCGGACTCTGGGTGCCCTGCGGCGCCTTGGTGAGCATGTCGTAGTCGTACGTCCACGGCTCGTAGTAGTCGTCGATCTCCGGCAGGTCAGGGTTGCTGAAGATGTGCAGCAGCTTCGAGATGCGCCCGCCTGATTTCAGCTTGAGGCGCCCCCGGCTGGTTCTGGACCATCCGCCCTTCCACCGATCCTGGTCCTCGTACAGGCGCGGATAACCGATTCCCGGTCGAGTCTCCACGTTGTTGAACCAGGCGTATTCGACGCCTTCGCGATTCGTCCAGACCTGCTTGCAGGTGACGCTGCAGGTGTGGCATCCAATGCACTTGTCGAGATTCATGATCATCGACATCTGGGCCATTACTCGCATCAGTACTCCACGTCTTGGCTTCGACGACGGATCACGGTGACCTCATCGCGTTGATTCCCGGTCGGTCCGAGGTAGTTGAAGGCGAAGGACAGCTGGGCGTAGCCGCCGATGAGGTGGCTGGGCTTCAGCAGTATTCGCGTGAGTGAGTTGTTCGTTCCGCCGCGCATCGCGGACGTCTCGGCGATCGGGACATTGATGGTGCGATCATTCGCGTGATACATGTACACGGTGCCTTCGGGCATCCGGTGCGAGACGATTGCGCGTGCCACAACGACGCCGTTGCGGTTGTAGGACTCGATCCATTCGTTGTCGCGTACGTCGATCTTGTCGGCATCCTGGGGAGACATCCAGATGGTGGGTCCGCCGCGCGACAGCGACAGCATCATCAGGTTGTCCTGGTATTCCGAGTGGATGGACCACTTCGAGTGCGGCGTCAGGTACCGCACGGCGACCTCGGCCTTCCCGGCCGAGCGCGGTGCCCCGGTCGGGGCCGTGGATCCCACAATGGAATCGTCGAACAGGCGGTGCATATCGAGCGGGGGGCGGAAGATCGGCAGTTGTTCCCCCAATTCGATCATCCAGTCATGGTCGAGGTAGAAGTGCTGCCTGCCGGTCAGCGTGTGCCACGGCTTCAAGTGCTCGATATTGATGGTGAACGCGCTGTATCGGCGACCCCCGTGCTCGCTCCCCGACCACTCCGGCGAGGTGAGAACCGGGACTGGCGCTCCTTGAACGTCCTGATAGGTGAATCGACGGCCCTCGTTGTCGCTCGCGAGGTGCGCCATCGCGGTACCCGTGCGCTTCTCGAGCTGGCGGAACCCTTGCGTGCCTAGTCGCCCATTCGTGGTGCCCGAGAATGCCAACACCATTTCGCACGCATGGATGTCGCGGGTCAGCTTTGGACGCCCTGCCGCCGGCCCGGACTCGACCAGTCCGTTCTTGATGCCGAGGTAGTCGATCTCCTTGTCTGGCGTGTAAGTGACGCCCTTGATCGTCATCCCGAGCTTGGCGGTAAGAGGGCCGAGGGCGCCGAGCTGGTCGGCGAAGGCCGGGTAATCTCGCTCGACGACGGTGAGACGGGGCATGGTCACCCCCGGCACCATTTCCTGGTCGTCGAGCACAACGCCGTGGGGCGTGGCCATCGCATCGGGAGTGTCGTGCATCAAAGGAGTTGCGACCAGATCCCGGCGAACCCCGAGGTGCACCGCGGAGAACTCCGAGACCTTCTTCGCCAGCAGGTGGAAGGCGTCGAAGTCGGTCTTGGCCTCCCACGGGGGCGTGATCGCCGGGTTGAAGGAGTGGATGAACGGGTGCATGTCGGTTGTCGACAAGTCGTTCTTCTCGTACCACGTGGCCGGTGGGAGGATCACGTCGCTGAAGACCGTGGTGGAGGTCATCCGGAAGTCGCTCGTGACCATCAGGTCGAGCTTTCCCTCCGGTGCCTCCTCCCGCCACGTCATCGTGTTCGGTCTCTTGTCGGGCGGTGATTCTGGCGCGCGCACCGCGGAGTCGGTGCCGAGAAGGTGCTTGAGGAAGTACTCGTTCCCTTTGCCGGATGAGCCGATGATGTTGGCCCGCCAGACCACCAGCACACGGGGGAAATTCTCCGGCGCGTCGGGGTCTTCGCAGGCGTAGGCGAGACTTCCGTCCTTCAGCGACTCGACAACGTACTGAGCGGGATCCATTCCGGCCGCCGCAGCGTCGTCCACGAGATCGAGGGAATTCCGGTTGAATGTCGGAAAGCTGGGCATCCATCCACGTTTGGCTGATTCCACGAGGCAGTCCGCAGTCGTGCGCCCAGCGAACGTGCCGGTAGCGAGCGGGCTCGCCAGCGTGTCGGCACTCAGACCGTCATAGCGCCACTGATCGGTGGCGAGATACCAGAACGCCGTGCCGATCATCGCCCGCGGCGGCCGCACCCAGTCAAGCGCGAATGCGTACTGCGCCTGACCGGTTATCGGGCGCACCTTCTCCTGGCCGACGTAGTGCGCCCAGCCTCCACCGTTCTTCCCCTGGCAGCCGGTCATCGTGGTGAGCGCGAGGAAGGCACGGTAGATCGTGTCCGAATGGAACCAGTGGTTCGTACCCGCACCCATCAGAATCATCGAACGCCCCCCGGATTCCTCGGCGTTCTGGGCGAACTCACGCCCGATGCGTTCGGCGGCCTGCATGGGAACGGAGGTGATCTCCTCCTGCCAGGCAGGAGTGCCCGGCGACGACGCGTCGTCATAGCCCGTGGGCCATTCGCCGGGGAGGCCTTCCCTGCCCACCCCGTATTGGGCAAGCAGGAGGTCGAAGACGGTCGTGACAAGCTGCCCGGCGATCTCGGTGACGGGAACGCCACGGCGGATCACTCCGGTTCCGCCGGCGTGCTCGTCGTCCTCGGTCGTGGGCGCGACATCGAATCGGGGCATGTCGATGGCGACAGTCGCGCCGTCGTAGTGGGGCGAATCCGCGATGGACAGCAGCGGGTCGACACCCTCGAGATCCAGATTCCACTTGCCGGCGTCGGTCTCGGAGAACCGATGTCCGAGCGACCCGTTCGGGACGATTGCGACGCCGTCCTGGTTGAGCAGCACGGGCTTGAAGTGGCTGCTTGCCATGGTCGCCGGTGTGTCCGGCAACGCCTCCGCAGTGAGAAACTTGCCGGGAACCCACGCGTCTTCGCGTTTCACCAGCGAGATGAGATAGGCGGAGTCGCTGAATCTCTTCAGGTAGTCCGTGAACGCCGGCGTGCGGCGGTCGACCAGGAACTCCTTGAGGATGACGTGGCCCATCGCGATGGCAAGAGCTCCGTCGGTGCCGGGGTGCGGCGACAGCCATTCGTCGGCGAACTTCGAATTGTCCGCGTAGTCGGGCGAGACGGTGATGACCTTCTGACCACGGTACCGCGCCTCCACCATGAAATGCGCATCGGGAGTGCGCGTCACGGGCACATTCGAACCCCACATGATGAGATACGACGAGTTCCACCAGTCGGCGGACTCGGGCACGTCGGTCTGGTCGCCGAAGACCTGGGGTGATGCGACGGGCAGGTCCGCGTACCAATCGTAAAACGACAGCATCGTTCCGCCGAGCATCGTGATGTAGCGATTCCCGACTCCGTGCGAGACGATCGACATCGCGGGGATCGGCGAGAAGCCGGCGATCCGATCCGGACCGTACTTCTTGATGGTGTGCACCTGAGCCGCCGCGACGATCTCCGCCGCCTCATCCCAACTGGCGCGAACGAGGCCGCCCTTGCCTCGAGCGCTCTTGTAGGCGCGCGCCGTCTCGGGATTACCAGTAACCTCCGCCCAGGCGAGTACCGGATCGCCGGTTCGCGCCTTCGCCTCGCGGTACGCGGTCAGCAGGACGCCACGCACGTAGGGGTAACGAACTCGGGTCGGCGAATAGGTGTACCAACTGAACGCCGCTCCCCGCGGGCATCCGCGCGGCTCGTACTCGGGTGAATCCGGGCCGACCGAGGGATAGTCCGTCTGCTGCGTCTCCCAGGTGATCACGCCATCCTTGACGTACACCTTCCAGGAGCATGACCCGGTGCAGTTCACGCCATGCGTGGAACGCACCTCCTTGTCATGGGTCCAGCGGTCACGATAGAACGCATCGGCATCGCGGCCCCCCTCGAGAAAGACCGACCGCAGGTCAGTCGATGCCTCCCCCTTCCGAAGGAATCGGCCGAGACTCAGGATGGTGTCCGAGGCGGTTCCTGTCACGGCTTCCACTCGGCCGCGAGCGGCGAAGGCAGAATTCTTAGGCATCTTCACGACGGACTCCTCAGACTCCCGGACCCGCCCCGGCCGGCGACGCCCTTTTCGCGAGTCTGCACCAACGACGAATCCTCTACAACACTGAAACGCCGTGAATAATCGACGGCTCCTGGTCCAGCGTGCCGTCGTTGATCACGGGCGGGGTGTGAACGATGTCGACCGTGCAGGTGTCGAACCCGCTGAACGGGTGAAGCCGCTCGACGGCGAGGGGTCCGCCCGTCTGATTCAGCAGGCTGCGCAGGATCGTGAAATGCACGCCGCAGACCTCGGGATGCTCGCGCACCATGTCCGCGAATGGGCACTGGTGAAGATGAATATGCCCTGCCGCATCATCGATGTCCCAGTCGTATCCGCTCTGATCGAGGTGATCCTCGAGCACATCCAACTGCCGTTGCTCTCGAGTCTGAGAGATCTCTCGTATCGGCAGCATCATCCGCATTTGCTGCGCACGAAGCTCCGCCAGGGCAACCTGCGCCTCATGCTTGGTGTCGTCGAGGTGGTCGATTCCGTCGACCGCGCTGTACATCATGCGCGGCCTCCCCTTGATCTCCCTGACCTCGGGCTCGCAGGTGACGTAGTTCTCATCGATCAACCGCTGGAGGTGTTCCCTGACAGTGTTCGGATGCAGCCCAGTCACGCTCGCCAGGTCCGTGACGGTCATCGTTCCCCGCTTCTGCAGGTGGTACAGCAGGCTGATTCTGCTGAACGATGCGAGCGTCCGATACGACGACGGCTGGGTGACCATGGGGCAAGTATGGGCCGCCCGATCACAATTTGAAATGGATATCGAAAAGCCGCTCGGGCCCACGCTCGACACTCGTGTCCTCTCCGCTCCGGAAGTCGACGCATCCGGCTCGGCCGATCGCCGGTATTTTTCACGGCGTTAGGTTGTTGAGGTGATCTCGCTCTCGCGGGATGATTGCAGCGTCGCGGGCGTCCGCCGGCGAGTCTCGTCTACCGCCGAGGATGATCATGCCCGCTCTCACCCCAACCAGTGCTCATGCGGATCTCGCGCCGGACCTCTCCAACTGGGACCCGGAGAACGAGAAGACGTGGGATTCCAGGCTCGCGTGGCGCACGTTGTGGATCACCACCTACATCCTTACCCTCAGCTTCGCGACGTGGTATCTGGTAAGCGCGATCGCGCCCCGCCTGAACTCGATCGGCTACGCGCTGACCCCGGCCCAGCTCTACTGGCTGGTCGCACTGCCCGGTCTCGCCGGAGGACTGCTGCGACTCGTGTTCATGTTCCTCCCGCCGATAATGGGAACACGGGCGATGGTGGCGATGTCATCGGCCCTGCTCGTCCTCCCCATGCTCGGCTGGACGCTCGCCGCTCGAGACGCCACCACGCCGTACTGGGTGCTGCTGGTGCTCTCCTTCGCCGCGGGTATCGGGGGCGGAGCGTTCTCCGGATTCATGGCGTCGACCAGCTACTTCTTCCCCAAACGACTCGCCGGCACGGCATTGGGCCTCCAGGCCGGACTCGGCAACTTCGGAATCGGGCTCATCCAGGTATTGCTGCCCTGGGTCGTCGGATTCGGCCTGCTCGGCACGGCGGCGCTGACTCCCGAGAGCGCGACAGACGGCAGTCTGGTCTGGCTTCACAATGGAGGGTTGGTGCTCATCCCGTGGGCGATCCTCGGCTGCATCCTCGCGGCCGTCTACCTTCGCCGGGTGCCGGTCACGGCAAACTTCCGTCAGCAGATGGACATTTTCCGCATCAAGCACACCTGGATCATGACCGCGATCTACCTCATGAGCTTCGGCGCCTTCAGCGGGCTCGCCGCACAAATGGGCCTCATCATCGTCAATGTCTACGGTCACTTCGCCCACGCCCCCAACCCACTCGCCTTCGCCTTCATCGGCCCGCTACTGGGCGCTGCGGTCCGCGCAGCGTGTGGCCCCCTGTGCGACAAGTTCGGTGGCGCGATCTTCACCTTCATCGGTGGCGCCGGGATGATCGTCGGAACCGTCGTCACGACATTCTTCCTTCAGCCCACAAACGTCGGTCAGTTTTGGGGCTTCCTCACCGGCATGCTCATAATCTTCCTCTTCTCCGGTTTCGCCAATGCGGGGACCTTCAAGCAGATGCCGATGATCTTCCCCAAGCGCCAGGCCGGCGGCGCCATCGCCTGGACCTCTGCGATTGCGGCATTCGGGCCGTTTGTGGTGGGCATCTCGCTGACTGTGGTGAGCCCGTTCGCCTTCTTCGTGGGCTGCGCCATATTCTGCGTATTCTGCACTGGTCTCGCCTGGTACTTCTACGCACGCCCGGGCGCGCCTTTCCCTAGCTGACCGTCGCAGCCTCGTCCTCGGCGACTGCGCCCGGCTTACAGGTCGAAGGGTGACAGTCACGCCATTGCGGCCGCCTGCGGCGCGAGTACCGGACCAGTGGTGAACCGCACCGACACGGATCGGTAACCACCATCGGGAAAGGGGGCCGGATCCGGCGCATCCTCCGCGAGCTCAATGAGGACCATGCGTGCGAGCAGCTCCTCCGTGACGGTTCGCAGCTCCATCCGAGCCAGACCGGCGCCTGGACAGTTGTGAATTCCCCGGCCGTAAAGCAGATTGTCCGCAGCATGGCCGACGGCATCGAAGTGATTGTCCGAACCGAAGACCGACTCGTCTCGGTTCGCCGAAGCCCACAGCACGGTCACACGCTCGTGCGCGGGGATCGTGAAGCCGCCCAGATCGACGGCTCGCGTTGTGACGCGTCGATTCGAGATCAACGGCGGCACGATCCGAAGGATCTCGTCAATCGACGTCGCGATCATCGCGGGGTGTTGGCGAAGGCGATCCTGGAGGTCGGGATGAACCGCCAGGTACCGGATCACGATGCCCACGCTTGCAGCGATCGTCGCGAGCTCGCCCACCGTCCAGTTCCGCAGGATCGAGATGAGCTCGGGATCCGAAAGCGGCCGGCCGTCGATTTGCTGCTCGAGCAACTCCTGGGTCAGGTCATTCCTCCGAGGGCCCGATCCCGAACGACGGTCGGCCAGCACCGCCCTGATGACGTGGTCGAACTCTTCGGCAATGCTGCCCTGCACCACGGGGTCGCCGTCAACCATCGCGTGGTGTCGACGAACAACCCACTCGCGGAGCGCCAGCTCGGTCGACAGCGGCCAGCCCAGCCAGCGACGCTGAACGCGAAGTGCGAAGTCCAGGGCGAAACGGCCCATGATCTCGACCGGCTCGTCGCCGGGAAGGGCGGCGACCAATTCGGCGGCCGCCGTCTTGCAGTCGGGCTCGAATTCGGCGGTACGCTCCCGGGTGAAGAAGCGATCGATGAGTTCGCGATATTGCGTGTGCATTGGAGGATCGAACCCGTTCGGAACGGCGGCATGTTGCGCCGACACTGCGCTGGAGAACGTTCCTGGGTCGTCGAGAACCCGAACCGCCTCGGCATGGCCAAGGACCGCAACACCGAGCCGCCCGTCGACGGCAATGGGACAGCGGCCGCGAAGGTCGTCGAATAACCCCAGCTGGTCGGCCAACAGCGCGTCCGGATCGATCACCGGCGGACCGGCCGAGTCTGGAACAGCGGCACCGATCGCGGAGTGTGGTTCATGGACCGACATCGTATTGCCGCCTTAGAAAAGTGGACATGCCCTCTGGCCCGACGCTAGCGCGCTCAGCGGGGGAAATCTCCGCCGACCCGCCAGGACCCATCACCGTGCGGAGCGGTCACGCGCCCACCGTGAAGCCATCGAGCCACTCGCCGATGCGGGCGATGCTCCGCTGCCCTCCGGCGCTGTGGGGCCGATCGAGATGACCGTGGACTGTGCCCGGCTCGCACTCGACTCGTACGTCGACACCGGCCTCCAACGCCTGCTGGGCAAACCCTTCCCCGGAGGACCGGAGATCGTCCGACTGCGAGTTGATAATGAAGATCGGCGGCATTCCCGCGAGGTTCGCGTGGGCCGGGAACGCGTAGGGATCCCCCAACGCCGCCTCCGATCCGGCGTAGTTGAGATTCATTTCACGCACCGTTTCGGGAGGAAAGCGCGCCTCTGGGCCAAGCGAGTCCACCGCAGCACGGATTTCGGCGGATGCAGCGGGAATCACGTCGTGGAGGACCGGGTAGGCCAACACCAGAGACGACGGCACCCTCCCCGCGCCATCACGAAGTCTCACTCCGACTCCCGCCGCGAGGTTTCCGCCCGCGCTCGCGCCACCAAGGTGAACCGGACTCTCATCGAACCCCAGATGATCGTCAGCCCAGTTCCACGAATCGAGCAGATCGATGGATGGCACCGGAAAATGCACCCCCAACAGAGCCTTGGTGTATTCCACCGACAGCACGGAGTACCCCCGAGCAGCGAGCGCGAGAGCGACCCAATTCCCTTCCGGCATCTCGATGTCTCCCCCGATGAAACTTCCGCCGTGCGCCCAGACGACCGCACCCTTCGAGTCACCCGCGGGAAGATACAACCGGCCTGCCACGTCGCCATTCGACGCCGGAACGACCACGTCCTTCAGGCGCACCTCGGCGAGGTCGGAGTAGCGCGCTCGAAGGGAAGCCGTATCAACATCCGGCCGCTGGTCGACCGGAAATGTGCCTGCCTCAAGCGCCCGGAGGGCGGCCACGAATGTCGAAGGTTCCTGGTCTGCGTTCATGGCTCTGTCTGGCTCTCGGTAGCGGCGGCTAGGGATTGACCTGAACCTCGGTCAGGGGGAGTTCGCCGGGCACACGGCCGGCTGAATCGCGGCCGACTACGGTCCCCCGCGGCCTGCATCGATCTCCATTTTGAAAGCTTTCATCGACTCTACAGCGCGACTGCCCTGGACGTCATCGGTCCGTCGATCCTCGACGTCCGCGGCCAGGGTTCACTCGAATCCCGGTCCCGCGTCAGCGATGTGACTTCGCCTGCCGTCCGTGACTCCCCTGCCGGTGCAGGCGGGCCAACTGTGGCGCAATGGACTCGGTCTCACCACTCTGCGAGTGACCGTCGCAGCGTATCCATGTCGGAGTCGGGAAGTGCGAGCGCGATGGCCTCGCCGATCGTGAGGTCCGCGCCCTGGCGCTCGCCGGCCGCGACCGCTGCCGGGTCGGCCGCGCGGGCCGCGTCCAGCTGCGGGGTGTGCACCCGAAACGCCTCCGCGTCGAAGACGCCGATGCGGTGGCGGATGACGGCTGCCGCGGCCGAGAGCGCGCCGGCTCGCTCTCCGTCGCCGCGTGCCGCCGCGACGGCGCAGAGTCCCTCAAGCCCGTAGGCGATGCCCTCTTCGTGACGCAGGCGGATCGAGACCAGCAACGTTCGCACGCACGCGTCCTCGGCGGCATCCACATCTCCACGCAGCAGCAGCAGCCGCGCCTGATGATTGCCGGCCACCGATCGCGTGAAGAGGTCCCCGCTCGCCTCAGCGATCTCGGCAGCCCGGTCGAAGCGCTTCAGCGCATCGTCCGGCAAGCCGCGCAACCAGGCCAGGCGACCACGCGATACCTCGGTGATTGCCTCGGCCCACGTGTTGCCGACCGCGTGCTGGCGCTCGGCGGCGTCAGCGAGCTCGCGTTCCGCCGTCGTCACGTCGGGCGTCGGCAGCTGAAGGCGCGCCGTCGCGCGCGCCGCGAGCGCCATCGCTGCCGCATCCTCATCGCCGCTCTCGCTGAACAGGCGCACGCACTCGGCCAGGCCCGCCACCACACCCTCCGACGGCCTCTGCCACATCTCTCCCCACAGGGCGAGGAACCACGCCACCGCCCTGGTGCGCTGCGTGATCGGCAGCTCCTTGCCCAGCAACTCCAGCATCCAGGCCCGCACCTCGGCGAAGAATCCCGCGATCCACCAGTAGATGAGCAGGTTCCACGCGAAGTCGCCGGCGTCGTCGAGGCGGTCGGTGTAGATCAGGTGGCGAACCGCTGCGCGCAGGTTGGGCAGCTCGAGACCTAGCTGTGCGACGGCATCGGCCTGCTCGAGTCCGCGCAGCTGCGGAGCGGTACGGACGACGAAGCCGCGGTAGTAGTCCGCGTGCGCCGCGCGCATGGTGTCCGCGTCGCCGGCGATCTTCAGCCGGTCCAAGGCATATTCGCGCACGAGGGCGAGCAGCGAGAAGACCACGCGGCCGTCGATCTCGGTCTGCTTCACGAGCGACGCGTCGATGAGCGCCGCGAGACTGTCCAGTGCCGTCCCGTCCCACGATCGCCCGGCGCCCAGCGCCTCGACCGCCTCGAGCGTGAAGCGCGTGGCAAACACGCCGAGGTCCTCGAACAGCCCGCGGTGGGCATCGGGCAGCAGGCTCGCGCTCCAGTCGATTGTCGCGCGCATGGTGCTATGCCGCTCAGGCATGTCGCGCACCGAGGCGGTGAGCAGCGGCAGGCTTCGCTCGAGGCGCTCGGCGATGCCGCGGGGTGTCAGCATCCTGACCTTCGCCGCCGCCAATTCGATGGCCAGCGGCAGGCCCTCGAGGCGCCGGCAGATGTCGGCGATGTCCGGCGCGTTCTCCTCCGTGATCGCGAAGCCGGGCTTCACCGCCGTCGCGCGGTCGACGAAGAGCATGCAGGCCGAGGAGCGCAGCGTGCGGTCGAGGGTGGCCGCGCCGACGCCGTCCGGCGTCGGCAGCGCGCCGACCTCGTAGACCTGCTCGCCACGGATCCGCAGCACGATGCGGCTCGTGACCAGGAAGGTGGCGTGCGGTGCCGCCGCGTAGAGACGCACCAGCACCGGGGCGGCATCCACGATCTGCTCGAAGTTGTCGAGCACGATGAGCACACGGCGCCCTGCCAGCGCGTGCGCGATGCGCTCTTCGAGGGCGGCTTCGCCGTTGTCGCGGATGCCGAGGGTGTAGGCGATGGTGGGCACGAGCAGGCCCGGCTCGAGGACGCCCTCAAGCAGCGCGAAATAGATGCCGTCGGGGAAGAGATCCTCGACGGCGCGCGCCGTCTCGATGGCGAGTCTGCTCTTGCCGATCCCGCCTGGTCCGATCAAGCTGACGACCCGGCTCTCCCCCTGGCGCAGCAGGGCGCACACGCGCTCGATGTCGCCCTCGCGGCCGATCGTCGCGGTGTACGCGACGGGGATCTTCTCGATCGCCGAAGGCGTCACCGCCGACAGTTCGGTGTCGCCGGCGACCCGGGACTCGTCGAATCTCTCCGCGAGCAGCGCCGCGAGGTCGTCGGCGACCTGATCTTCGAGGTCGGCCGCGCTCTCGAACGTGAGGTACGCGGCGGTGTCGTCGGATCGGATGCGGTCGATCAGACTTTTCAAGCGTTCGTCGCGCTGCGTCGACGCCTTGATGTAGATCAGCTTCGGCATCGATTCCGCCGCGAGGTTGTACTCGTCCTCGAGGCCAGACAGCTTCTCGTCGGGAGCAACCCAGCCGTAGCTGTCGCCATAGATCCCGACGAAGACGTCGGACTGCGCCAGATAGGCGCGGTACAGGCCTCGAGGTGGGTGGGGACGCGCGCCCAATTCGAACATCACCGGCGCGAGGCGGAGTCGCTCGATCGCCGCACGCACCGCGCGCCGCTCATCCGCCAGCTCACGAAGTGTCGAGCTCACGAACACCCGGATCCGCTGATCGGGTGTGCGGATCACGGGCCTGACGTGCCCATTCATGTGCTTATCATGGCGCGATCAGCGGCTATCGCGCCACGGTTTGCGGCAATCCGTGCGGCTCGGGACTACTGCGGTATCGGCTGACAGGCCGGTCATGGCACCGAGCCCGACGAGATTCTCGCCGCAATCCGGACGCTTTCTCACCGCTGGGCCCCTCACTGGGTCCTCTGCACCAGATCATCACGGGCGGCTCCGGTTTGGCCGGCTACACCACCTCAAAGTCGCCCTCACACGGGCTCCGCGAGGGCCTCGCCCCCGGGTCGCGCGTGACCGGACGGCACCGGCGCGACCACCTGGCGAATAAGCTCCTCCCACCCGTTGGCCAGTCGATCCAAAGAGATGTTCGCTTCACGGTGTTCGTGCAAGACAAGGGCCGCGTCGAGTGCGGCCAGGAGAGTGAACGCGAGCACCTGAGTGTCGCCCTCGAAATCCGATTGCTTGAGGAGTACCCGTAGATGGAGATGCAAGGCGGCGCGAGGCGGCGAGGTATAGCGGGTCTCGGGAGGCTCCTCCGCAGCGCGGATCAAGTCGCCCTGCCGTGTGATCAGCCGGATGCGTTCCCGACCGAATGCAACGAGGCGATCGATCGGGGCTGCGCCGGGGCCCAACGGGGGTGGGCCAGAGATGAGCTGCCGCTGAAAGTCCAATTCGATCTCATTGATCAGCGCCTGCATGAGGCCGCCTCGGGAGCCGAATCGACGAAAGATGGTTCCCTTCCCGAGTCCCGCCTCGCGGGCCACGGCATCCATCGTGAGCCCGTCGACGCCGCGACGTTCGAGCAGCCGACGGGCCGTCGTGAGGAGGATCTCCCTATTGCGCGCAGCATCGGCACGCTCTGATGGAAGCGGGAGCGGCCGTGTCAGCATTCCTACCTCCAGTTGCATGTCAGGCAATTCGGAATGAAACGGACCCCGGTCCGGTTCCGTACAGCGTTCGGTGCTTCGCCCGGGCCAATCACTCCCACAGCGTAACCATAGGAGCAGTAATGTCAGACATCTCCATCCTCGTTCTCGTCGGTAGCCTGCGCGCGGGCTCTACCAATCTTCAGCTCGCCGAGGCCGCGGCTCAGGTCACGCCAGTGGGCGTCTCGCTCACGATCTATGACGGTCTCGCCGACATCCCCTTCTACAACGAAGACATAGACGTCGACGGTGCCGTCCCCGACGTTGCAACGGAATTGCGCGCCGCTATCGCGGGCTCCGACGCGATCCTTGTCATCACGCCCGAATACAACGGCACGATTCCGGCCGTGCTCAAGAACGCAATCGACTGGGCTTCGCGCCCCTATGGTGCCGGTGCAATCACGGGAAAGCCCGTCGCGGCGATCGGCAGCGCATTCGGACAGTTCGGCGGCACCTGGGCTCACGATGACGCCAGAAAGTCCTTCGGCATCGCTGGGGCGCGGGTGCTCGAGGATGTCAGGCTCTCGGTTCCTGGTTCGCTCGTGCGCTTCGCTGAACTGCACCCGAAGGATGACTCCGAGGTTATGCAGCAGCTGACGGCCGTGGTGCGCGACATCGTTGCGGGTGTTCCGGTGAAGAACGCCGCGTAGCGATCTGTTTCGCTCAGGCGCGGCCAGCCTGCGGCAGTTGCGGCAGGCAGCTCCTCGAGCAGTCGACCGGCGGGGGGGGACGATCGCTGAGTTCGCGGTCGGAAACGACGGTTCGCTCACGCGAATCGGGACGGTTACCGGATTGGCACCGAACAACGTCACCGGGGTGGATCGAATCGCCGCCACGTGACCCGATCCAGGGATGCGGGGTGAGCCACGAGCGAGTCCCGCATCCCGACCGTGCTGCGCAATATCCACCTTGAGCGCCCCTACGACGACCCGGGTTTTGCCGATGCCCCGAAGTCGTCGTGCAGACCCGCCGTGCCGGCCCGGATCGTGGCCATCAGCCGCACCGTTTCGGCTCGACGGGGAGCACCCAGCGGTGTTCTGGCCTTTCAATTCTGGTAGAACTTCTCACGGATGCAGTCGTCTTCATGCGTTAGAAACCAAGGAGACAGAGGCCTATGCCCACCGATATCGCCACTCGATCAGAGTCGCCTTCCCTTTCGGGGATGTGCTGATGATTCGGGGATGTGCTGATGACGTCCACTCGAGGGCGTGCCCTCGCTCTCACCAGCTTGGTCGCGTCCGCCGCCCTCGTATTGGCCGCTTGCGCCGGCACGACGCCGGGGACGGGCGGTTCCTCGTCGTCCGCCACCTCGGGGGGGGTGTGTACAACATCGGCCTCAGCGCGCCCGATGGAAACATCGACCCCTTGCTCACCTCGGACTACAACGCGATGTTCATCGTTGGCCTCGCCTCGGCCGGCCTCATCATCGAGACCCGAGCATCCAAGCGGTGTCACAGCTCACGCGCGGCAAGCTCGTCGTCTATTCGGATGCCGGACATGGTTTCCTCTTCCAGTACCACATCGACTACGCCCGAGAAGTGAACTCGTTCCTGAGCTGGTGAAAGCTGTGGCGCAGGCTCTACCGGTTGATCGCCTGCCCGATCAGGCCATGGAAACCTTCCCGCAGAGCCTCGCCCGGCGTCGGATGAGTGTGCACGTTGGGGGGCAAGCTCGGGCCAGGGCAGGGTCGTTCTTGAGGGGCCGTAGACGATTTGTACGACTTTTACCTGACGTGTCAGCTATCTGCTATATTTACTGACATGTCAGATAAAATGAGCTCCTTTGAGCTGGACACGTGGGAGTCCCTTCACACCGTGGTCGAGAAGCTCAAACGCGAAGTGGGACGCGACCTGTGGGCCAATGCCGAACTGTCCGATACGGAGTTCACCGTGCTGGCCCACCTGAGGCTCAACCCTGAGGGCGTACGGCCCGGCGCTTGTGCGCAGGCGATCGGCTGGGATTCCAGCCGCTTGTCACACCAGTTGCGCCGACTTGAGAAACGCGGGCTCGTCCAGCGACAAGCTGACGCTCACGACGGGCGCGCGGCCGTCCTGGTGGTCACCGACGTAGGACAAGAGGTCTATCGCAAAGCGATCGGCCCCCACCTGCGATCCGCTCGGAAGTGGTTCGCGGCCGCACTCAGTCCCGCTCAGTTGGAGGGCCTCGCCGAAGGACTCAATGCCCTCCAAGCTCACATCGACACATTGTCCAACACGACGTCAGAGGAGAAATCATGATCACCATCACGGGGCCCCAATGGGCACAGACAAACACCGACATCAGCGGTAAAACAGTTCTCGTCATTGGGGGTGGCGGCGGTGTCGGCGAAGGGGTCGTCCGTACCCTGCTGGATTCAGGCGCAACTGTCGTCGCCACAGGGCGGAACGAAGACCGGCTCAACACCTTCGCGGAACGCATCAGCAATCGCGCCCTCCACGTTGCGACCCTCGACGGCCTGGGGGCCGACCTGGACGAGAAGGCGGCAGCGCTCGCGTCCAGGTTTGGGCCGTTCGACGGAGTCGTGGTGAGCATCGCCTCATGGGGCGAGCAGGGAACCAAGCCGCTTCTTACGATCACCGATGACGAGTGGAAAGCGCTCGTCGAAGACAACCTCACGGCCGTATTCCGGGTCTATCGCGCACTTACCCCGACTCTCGCCCCCGGCGGCGTCCTCCTGCAGCTGAATGGCCTGAGCGCCGACATTCCCTTCCCCGGAAACGGAGTGGTCGCGCTAGGCGCCGCAGCCGGCAAGTCGCTAACCCGCACCCTGGCAGCCGAGCTCGACGGAACAGGCCTTCGTGTCTACGAGGTCGTTCTCGGTGTCGACCGCACCCGTGCCCGCCAGCTCGCCGGCGTCGACAACAGGAGGTGGATCGATGGCACCGAGATTGGCTCACACATTGCCGAGTTGGTCGCTGGCACCTCCCCCCTGACCGGCGAGGTCCTCCATTATTTCGTCGACAAGGCCGTTGGGCCTGTCACCACTCCCCCACAGTTCTAAGGACACACGTTCATGCTCGACATCGTTCGCGCAGCCGACCCCGACTACGCATCGCTTCAACACGTCTACGGTGCCACCGGCGCCCCCGCCGCGATTCTCCGGCCCCGCACAGCGGAAGAGGTTGTCCAAGCACTCGCCGCCGCTCAAGAAACCGGCGGTGAACTGGCCATCCGCAGTGGCGGACACGGCATCAGCAGCATCTCGACGAACGTCGGCGGCACCGTCATCGACCTCGGTCGGCTCGACGGCATCACACGTCTCAGCGACACCATGGTGCGATTGGGCCCGGGAGCTCATTGGGGTCACGTCGCCCAGGAACTCTACCCTTGGGGACTTGCCATCAGCTCGGGAGACTCCGGCGACGTCGGCGTGGGAGGACTGGGCACTACGGGAGGGATCGGTCTTATGGGCCGGTCCCATGGACTCACAATCGATAGACTCCGCTCCGCTCAGCTCGTGACCGCCGACGGCGCGCTGCATCGTGTATCCGCGTCGGAGGAGCCTGATCTTTTCTGGGCAGTGCGCGGTGCCGGCGCGAACGTCGGCATCGTGACATCGTTCGAGTTCGAAGCGGCAGCAACCCCGGTAGTTGCTCAGGCCACAATCGTCTATCAACTGAACGACGCCGCCGAGTTCCTTGAACGGTGGGGCGACCTCGTTGAGCACTCCCCCCGCGAAATTTCCGCGTTCCTTTATATTGGCGCGGGCGCCGTACCCTTTGCCCAGGCGACAGTCGTCTTCGCATCCGATGACGCCGATGCGGCGAGAGTCGCACTCGCACCCTTCACTGAGCTGCCCGGGATGACTGGCCAACGCGCGCAAATCGTGCCGTATGCAGCCGTCCCCCTCACGACAGACGCACCTCATACCGGGCAGCAGCGGGCATTCACACACACTGGTCTGGCCGATCATCTCGACAGAGATGTGTCACGCGGACTCGGACAGCTGTTGGCGGAAGGCAGCACTCAGATGGTTCAGATCCGCTCAGCTGGCGGCGCGATCAACGATGTCCCGCCGGACGCAACGGCTTACGCGCACAGGCACCAGAACTTCTCGGTGACCGCAATTGCGGCGGGTGATTCGCCACGTTTCGCCGCCGCGTGGGAACCTGTACATGCCCTCATGACAGGAATGTATCTGAGCTTCGAATCCGGTCGCGACCCCGGACGCATCGTCGAGGCTTTCCCACCTGACACCTTGAGCAGGCTCCGTGCGATCAAGGCGGAGTGGGACCCAGCCGGGGTGTTCAGCCAGAACTTCGACGTCACCCGTCCTAGTTCGGAGACAGCACTATAGCGAGCTGAGACCGTCGGCTGATACCGAGTTTGGCGAAGGTGCGGTGCAGGCGTGCTCCAACGGTGCGATGGGAAAGGTAGATCTGGTCGGCGATTTACCAGGGCCTGCAATTTGTGCGTGCGCACTTCACTCTGCAGAGTGACCCGGTAACAGCGCTTATGTCGACAATGGTTACTCCGATTGCAAAAAGTGCGATCGAAATAAAGTGGGATAAGACCTCCACCATTCCCCGACTATTTTCTCCCGAACGCGCAGCTACAACTCCTTTTGCCTGAACAGCAGTGAGGCCGCAGCAACTAGCACGGCGGCGGTCGCAAGCGACACCAGCACGGGCCACAGCAGATCCGGCACCGGCTTCCCAGCAGCCAGTGCAGCCGCCTGACCGGCGAGCCCGGCCGGCGAGTGGTCGCTGAGTGGTTTCCAAAGCGCACCGATGGTCAGAAGCACGAACGCGCCCATGCCTGCTCCTGCGGCACCAACCGCCGAGGGGATCAGGACAGAGAAGAAAGTCATCAGGGCGATGTAGAAGACGCCGAGCAGAAGCCAGATCAGGGCGCTCGACCATACAGGATCCGCGGGTGCGTGGCCGAAGACCGCCGCCGTGAGCCCCCATGTCGCCAGCGTGCCAATGACGGTGAGCACGGCCAGGAACACCGAGTGGATGATCGCTTTCACCGCGACGAACGCACCACGTGACATTGGCTTGGTGAGCACCAGTATCGCGGTGCCGCTCGACGTCTCAGTCGAGATGATGCCACCGTAGATGATGATCAGGGCGAAGAGTGTGATCTGGCTGAGGTTCTTGATCCATTGCCCATATGCGTCGAGATAGGTCCCCGGGGGAAGGCTGATCCCACCAAGTTGGTCGCCGGCGACCGCCCCTACGATTTCCGGCGTGAAGCGCGCGAGCACTGGCGCAGTGATCGCGAAGAACAGGATGATCGCCGGCAGCACCCAGATCCGCCAGGTGCGGACGATCTCGAGCGCCTCCTTGCGCGCGAACACCAGGGTGGCGTTCACCGTCCGCCCCCGACTAATTCGACGAAAACCTCTTCGAGGCCGATCTCCCCCGCCTCCAGCCGCGCAAGCCCGCTGTCTCGTGCAGCGACAATGGCGGGGATGTCGTGTTGGGCGGCGCCGAGGTCGGTGACCGTGATCTCGATCGAGCCAAGCGCTCCACGGGCTATAGCGGTCGCCCACGGGCGCTCACCGAACTCCTTCGCCAACTCGTCTGCGTTCTCCGTCACCTCCACGACGACCTTCTCTTTGCCGTATCGCGCCTTCAGCTCGTCGATCGGAGCCTGCGCCACCATGCGCCCACGGTCGAGGATCGCGACCGTGTCACAGACCCGCTCGACATCGCTAAGGATGTGCGTCGAGAAGAACACCGTGGTGCGACCGCGCAGCGACGCGATCATGTCGAGCACGCCCTTTCTGCCCATCGGGTCGAGAGCACTGGTGGGCTCGTCAAGAAGCAACAGCCGGGGCGCGTTGATGAGGGCTTGGGCGATGCCGAGGCGCTGCTTCATCCCGCGCGAGTAGCCGCCGATTTTGGTCTGCACGTCGGTGAGTCCGGCGAGGTCGAGGAGCATGCTTGTCCGGTCGTGGAGGGCCGAGCCCGACATTCCGAACAAGCCGCCGGCGAAGGACAGGAATTCTGGCGCCGTCATCCACTCGTAGAAGGCCGGGACGTCGGGCAGATACCCGATCGCTGATCGCACGGCGTTTCCAGCCGCGCGGGCGTCATGTCCCAGGACCTGGATCGACCCTTTCGTGGGCCGGGCGAGTCCCGTGGTGAGCCGAAGGGTTGTGGTCTTCCCCGCACCGTTTGGGCCCAGGAATCCGAAGATCGAACCCTCCTCGACGTCGAGGTCGAGCGAGTCGAGGACGAGCTTGCGGCCGTAGGACTTGGTCAGTCCAGCGGCGCGGATCGCTGCGCTCATTGTTGCTTTGGTTCGTCGGGGGTGCCGTAGAGCGCATCGGCAATGTCGGCGCTCGATCGCTTCGGTTCGGCCGCCGGCCGCTCGACGGTCTGTGCAGACTTGCGGCCGATCGCGAAGTACAGGATGGCACCGATCAGGTTGATGAGGACGATGACCGCCACCCAAATCCACTTGTTGCCGAAGGTGACAGTCGCGACCGGACGGCGGTACAGATCGACGAGTGCGACCGCATCGAGGGCAATCTCGAGAAGCAGCACCACTCCAAGCCCGATCAGAACGCCGACAGGAATCGTGGAGAGATCAACGTTTGTTCTCATAATTGCGAACGTTATCAGAACTGCGAACCGCGTTCTAGACTCGAAGCATGGCGAGTTCCGAGATCCTGCTGCATCCAGTGCGCCTGAGGATCGTGCAAACCTTCCTGGGCGACCGAGCGCTTACGACATCGCAGCTCGCTGCCGAGCTTGACGATGTGCCCGCCGGAAGCCTCTACCGCCACGTCGCGCTCCTGGCCGACGCCGGCATCCTGCGGGTCGCCGCCGAGCGCCGCGTCCGCGGCAGTGTCGAGCGTACTTATACCGTGGCTCACGCTGCGGCCTCGATCGCCCCGGCCGAACTCGCGGCAATGACCCCCGAGCAGCACAGCCAAGCATTCCTCGCGTTTAGTGCGGGATTGATCGCCGACTTCGACAGGTACCTTGCTTCCGGCACGCCCGACCTGGTGCGCGACGGCGTCGGTTACAACATCAACGCCATGTGGCTGACCGACACCGAATTCCTTGAGTTTGCGCGGGATCTCACAATGGTCTTCCAGCCGCGGCTCGCGAACGGACCGGGAAAGGGACGCAAACGGCGGATCGCGGCGAACGTGATCCTGCCTGCACCGGATAAGTCCAAAGCGACCTGAACCCACCCCCACGACCTAGAGCTGTCTTCCGACGGACCATTAATTTGCGGGAGCGAGACGCAATCACTGACGAACATCTGACACCGCGGATGCGCGGCCGTGCCCGTCGCCGATTGCCTCCTGTCGACGACGTTCGAAACTAAGGTTGCTCGCTCAGTAGTTGAGTGTGCGCGACGCGGTTGTCCCACGCGGATCCGGCTTGCTCTACTTCGTACATGTGCAATTCGGCCCACTCACGCAGCACCGCTAGCGGCTCGTCAAGCGAGGCCCCTAGCGTGGTGAGCCGATAGTGGACGCGAGGCGGGGAGGTGGCCTCGACCCGGCGTTCGACCAAGGAATCGCGCTCGAGGCTGCGAAGCGTTTGGGCGAGCATTTTCTGTGAGATTCCGGGCATTCGACGCTTGAGTTCCGCAAATCGAACCTCGTCAACTCCGGTGCTGCTCAACACTTTGACCACCATCGATGTCCATTTGGAGCCAACCCGGTCGAGTAGTTGGCGGGTTGGGCACGAGGGGTCGAAAAGGTCCCCCCGGAGACTCCGGGCGGGGGTAGTTACCGCGAGGTGACCAGGTGGGGCCAAAGTGCTCTCTTCCCCAGCCATTCATGCTCCCCTATCGTTACGTGGTAACCAACAGTAACCGGAGAGCGTCGAAGATGTCCACAACCATCGTTGAATCGTCCATCGCCACGAACGGCACGAACCTTAACGTCGCGATCGCGGGCTCAGGTCCCGCACTGCTGTTGATGCATGGGTTCCCTCACACCTGGCGGCTGTGGGATCGTGTGATTCCAGTGCTCGCGGAAACCCACACGGTGATTGCGCCTGATTTGCGGGGGCTCGGCGCGAGCGACCGGGAGACGAGGGGGTTTGACGCCCGCACGCTGGCCGCGGACATGCTGGGCCTCCTCGATGCTCTGGGTCATGTGAGGGCGGATGTTGCGGCGATCGACGCGGGGGCGCAGCCCGCGTTCATGCTCGCCCTCGAGCATCCGGAACGGGTGACGCGCCTGGTATTAATGGAGGCCCTGATCGGTCCGCTCCCGGGCGCGTCTGCCTTTCTTGCCGATGGTGCTCCGTGGTGGTTCGGGTTTCACGCGGTCCCGGGCCTTGCCGAGTCGATCATTGCCGGTCACGAAGGCGAATACCTCGATTTCTTCTACACCACCGGCACCCACGAGCATCAGGGCATCCCGCCCGTGGTTCGGGACAGTTTCGTTGCCGCATACCAGGGTCGGGAGTCACTGCGGTGCGGCTTCGAGTACTACCGATCCACGCGCACCAGCGGTCAGCAAATCCTGACCGCCACCAGTTCCCGCCGCCTCACCGTCCCGACGGTGACAATCGGTGCCAACACGGTCGGTGAGGCCACGTTCGGTCAACTCCAGCCCTTGACCGACCACCTGGAGGGGCGCATTATCCCCAACTGCGGCCACATCATTCCGCTGGATCAACCAGAAGAATTGACCGCGCACCTCACCGGCATTTTTGCCTAGCTAAGACGCATGTCAGGGGCTCACGATGGCGAGACCGGCCCAGACCAGGACAGGCACAAGGGACGACCGCAGTCTGCGGATCGAGTCGCTGTTCTCTGGCTGCGGCGGACTCGGCCCGGCCAAGAGAGCTGACGCCACCGCGCGGTGAGAGCAGAGCCGTCACCCATGGCGGTTACAGGGAATCGGGCGGTTCACTGGGTGCGACTCTATCCGATCGGCTGCGGTCCTTTGCGGGTGAATTGGATGGGAAAACGAGGTGAATCAGGCTCTGAGTTGAAAGTACCGCACCTGTCGGCCGCTCCGTTCGCCGTCCGTGACTTTCGGTGCTCTGGCTGAGAGAACCGTTGATGCAGCATCGACGTCTGGCCAGCTGAACCGACTGATGCGATCTAACTCGCCCGGCACCTATCCTGCTGACGGCAGCGACACCAGCAGCAAGCGCTGCCGATGTCGCGCTATGGTCGCTCAGGACTCGAAGTGGGTGCTGAATGCCGTTCACCTTGTCGTCAGGCCAGCTCGGGGTAGAGGGCGCTCAGCGGAGAGGACAACGCGTGCTTGACCTGGCGGCTCGTCTCATCGGCGAGCACTTCGTGGTCACCGGCCTCCAGGCCGTCGTAGATGGCCGCGACGATAGAGGACGGGTCTGCCTTGGGGCCAGTCAGGTTCGCTGTCATCGGCGTGTCGGTGTATCCGAGGTGGGCTCCGAGCACCTGAGTGCCCTGGGCGAGCAGCGCCAGGCGGAGGGAGTTCGATACGGACCACAGCGCCGCCTTCGTTGCGCTGTAGACGCCGCCCCGGCCGAGCCAACTGAGTACCGAGTGGACGTCCAGGATCGCCCCGCCCTCATTCCGGGCGAGCACTGGCGCAAACGCCCGGCCGCGTTGTTCACGACCACGGTCACGTCGGGGGCGGCCTCCACTGCCGCCGCGACGGACGCGGGATCGGTTACATCCAGCGTCAACGGCACGATCCTCGGGTCAGTCCAGTCCCGCGGTGTCCGGGCCGTGGCGTAGACCCGGGAGGCGCCGCGGGCAAGCGCCTGCTGGACGAACTCGAGGCCGAGGCCGCCGTTCGCTCCCGTCACAAGCACTACGGAATCCTTGAGAGTGGTCATTGTCGTACCCCTTTTCTGAGTTGAGTGCAGGAAATCTAGGCGAAGGCCGAATCGCGACGCCGCCGGGGTGCGTTGGCCAGCAGCAGGGATGCGACTCCGAGTGCCACCAGCAGCGGTGCGCCGATCTCCAGTGCGGGGAGCAAACCTGCGCCGGTGGCCAGCGCGCCGAGTCCAAGTGCGCTGATCGCCTGAAGGAGATAGCCGATGACGTACGCCGCCGAGATCACCGCGCCCCGATGGCGGACGGGGGCACTCGCGGAGATAGTCGCGAGTCCGCCCGAGAACATCAGGCTATACCCTGCGCCGCTCAGCACCGAGGCCAGGATGAAGAGAATGAGCGAGTGGGTCACGCCCGACCCGATGAGCGCCCCGAGACCCGCTGCCAAGGCGATCGGGCCAGCCGTCAGCGAGATCCGCACGGCGAGCCGGCGGGAGAGGATCGCGACCACGCCGATCACGACGGCTGAGATCGAGAGGATCGCGCCATTGACGAGGGCGTTGTCCGAACGGATGAGTTGCCGTGCGATCTGCGCCCCGAGCGCGAGGAATACGCCCCCCATCGAGAAGGCGGCGGAGATGCCCAGAGTTCCGGCGGCGAACTCGCGTCGGGAGCCCGCGGGGATTGCCAGCGTGCGGGGACGCCAGTGCCCGACCGCCTCATCCCGGGTGTGCCGAGGGAAGAACCAGGCCAGCGCGCCGGTGATGACCGTCGCGAGCACCAGCACCCAAAAGGTCAGATGCAGCGGCTGAGGAGCGTACTGCACGAGCGCTCCACCGACTGTCGTGGCCAGCGCGAGCCCAGTGGCCGTGGCAGCCGTCGTGGTCGAGCTTGCCCGGTGCGCGCGGCTCGGCCCGCCGAATTCGATCATTGCGGCGGTCGCCGGGCTGAGCGAGAGGCCCACACCAACACCCATGAGCGCACGACCGACGAACACCCAGCCAAGGTCCGGCGCGAGGCCGAAGACCGCGCTCCCCAGCGCGAGCGCCGTCAGCCCGATCAGGATCGTCGCGCGTCGCCCGATGAAGTCCGACAGGTTGCCGAAGACGATCAGCACCGGGATGAGCACGATGGGATAGGCCGCGAAGATCGCTGTCGTGACCGTGGGGGTGAGATTCCATTCCGCGGCGTAGAGCGGATAGACCACGGTGGGGGCGCCGCTTGCCCAGAGGGCGAGTCCGGCGACGACGGCCGCGCTCCAGAAACTGGCCCGAGCGGAGAGAGTCAACATTGCGATTAGAGTCCGATCTGAATTGGTTTTACCAAGCTAGCGCATCTGAGTAGGATAAACTAATTCAGGTTCGGACGAGTTCCGAGCGCAAAGGAGAAGCCCATGGTCACCGCCATTACCGCCCGAAATCCACGCTGCTCGATCGCGCGCAGCCTGGAAGTGATTGGCGACAAGTGGACCCTCCTCGTCGTGCGCGAGGCATTCTGGGGACGCACCCGCTTCGCCGATTTCCGCGAGAGCTTGGGCGTCGCCCCCGATGTGTTAACCGACCGTCTGACCAAGCTCGTCGCCGCCGGCGTCTTCGAGCGCCGGGCCTATCGGGCCATCGGCGAGCGTGCGCGTGAGGAGTACCTCCTCACCGAGACGGGACGCGCGCTGCTCCCGGTGCTTGCCGCCCTGACCCAATGGGGCGACGACAACCGCCCGACCGGTTTCGGCCCGGCCGCCGAATTCGCCGACGCCCGCACCGAAGAGGTCCTGCGTCTGGCGTTCATCAACGGAAGCGGAGAAGAAGTCGACGTGGATCACGTAGCCCTGGCGCGCGGGCCCGGGGCTTCGGTTCGCGACCCGACATAGCCGAATCCCTTGGGCTGGCACTGGATGTCGTCGACGGGTCTATCGCCCGCCTCGCCCCTGCGCGAAACCTCGTGCTCGACCCCATCCATGACCTCTTGGGCGTCTCGCGAGCAGGCGAGGCTTAATACCCCGCGGGGAGGGCAGTCCCTCGAACGGTCTGGACGAATCCGTCAAGGACGGGCCAGAGTTCTTCTGGTCGTTCGATCTGGGGCAGATGGCCCGCTCTCGAGAGGAGGGCAAAAACCGCACCCGGAACGGCTGCAGCCAGGGCGCGACCGTAGGCGGGAGTCACCACGCCATCCCCCTCACCCCAGAGGACCGCGGTCGGCACGGCGATAAATTGGAGTCGGCTCGCGAGTGTCGGGTCGTGCATGTAGGGATCGCCAGCGATGGCACGCATGGTGTCCTGGTTTGCGCGCTGGGCGGCGAGCTGCCCGGGGGTGAACGCGGATGGGTCCCGGTAGCCTCGGTCCGGTTCGAACCAGGCGACCTCGGCAAGGCCGCGAGCGTCGAGCGAGAACACGTCGGCGATGGTCTCGCCCGCTACGGTGATTCCGGTGGCGTCGATGACCGCGACACCGGCGATCACGTTGGCGTAGTGCTCGTCCGCCCCGGCGAGCGCGGCCATCTCCAACGCCATCCAGCCACCCATCGACGACCCGATCACGAGCACGTCCTGCAGGCCATCGGCGAGGAGCGCATCAAGGTAACCGCGGGCGAGGGCCGGGACTGAGTCCGCCGTTTCTGGACGGGCCGTTCCGTTCCAGCCGGGAAGAGTCGGGGCGAACACCGGATGCGACGACAAGTACCTGGCGACGATGGGCGCGACGGTGAATGGGCCGCCCCCGCCATGGAGGACCAGTATCGGTCTGCCGACATCGGTTCCCACACGGTTGAGGGTGGCAGCGGCAACCCGCGCTACTTCGGACTCAGTCATGGTGCTCCAATCAACATAGTTATATAAATATGTTGATACAGTAACACCATGACGGATGACCTCGAGCGGCTCGGCCGAGCCATCAAGCAAGTGCAGGAGCGCGACCACCGCGCCCTCGACCTGGCGCTTCGTGAGGCTGGCGTCTCACTCGTACAGTGGGACGCGCTGCGAGCCATCGACCGGATGCCGGACGCGTCGAGTCACGAGTTGGCGCAGGCGACATTCCAAAGCGATCAGTCATTCGGAACTCTCGCCACCCGACTGGTGAACCGCGGGCTCGTCGAAAAACGGCCCGGCGCGGGACGGCGCATCGGGTTCGCGCTCACCACCCAGGGCGGCCTCGCCCTCCTCGCGGGGCGAGAAGTCGCCGCTAGGGTGTGGGCGCACTTGTTCGGCGGGCTGACCGAGGAGCAACGTCGGGCTCTCCTCGAGCTACTCCAGGTCGTCGGGGCCGAGCCGAAGGCCGAGGGCGGAGCGGCGGCGCTTGGGGTTGTCAGCTAAATCGGATTGCCGCCACTCTGCCGTAGCGCATAAACGATCGACGCCACCGAAATCGCTGCGACGACGAGAGTAAGCACTCCAAGGGATGCCCAGGTGGCGACGTTCGCGATGGCCGAATCGCCGAGCTGAATCCAGCGAATCGCGTAGCTCGCTGCGGAGGCGAGCGGAAACAAAAAGGCCCAGTAGGCGAGTCCAAACGGTATACGGCGGTAGTACGGGATCAGCATCACCTGCGCGAGGAACATCGCAACGACCACACCCGCTGAGCAAAGTTGTAGGCGACTCTGCCCGCTGTCACTATTCGCGAAGAGGGCGAGCCCTCCTGTCGAGGGGGCCGCCAACAGGATCGCCACCGTTGATCGAAGTGACGACGGAAGGGGCGGGCCCGCGATGAGCCTCCCGATGATGATCGGTCCCAACACGACGAAGAAAAACACCCCCACTCCAAACGCCGCGACAGATGGACCAGGCATCCCGGCCGCGCTGAGTCCGATACTGGAGACGAATGAGCCCGTGACTACTGGTAGGAGGTATCCGACGTGCAACGCCTCACGCCCAACGCCACCTGTCAACCACTGGGCGATAAGCGACGCGTCGACGAGTGCGAGCAGCCCAACCAACGCGACACACACCCATGCCGACGCTGCCGAGTACAAACTCCCGTAGTGCTGGTTGAGCACCATGCCTATCACCGGGATGAAGGCGATGAACGGGCCATGCGCAGGATGCCGCAAATCGCTGCCAAGAATCTCGCGATGCCTAAGGACGCTAATGCCGTATGCCGTTGTGAACCAGAGCCATAATACGCAGGCAATCCCAAACCACACCTCCTCAGGCCATCGCGGTATAACGCCGCCGCTGCTCGCGACAGACCATGCGCCACCAACTCCCGCAAGGCCGAGCGGGATCCCGAACGCCCCCAATGGGATAGCGCGGAGGTGGAGTTGCCGCGTCCGCTCCGCGGCCACGACTCCTATGACTTGTTTGATTGTGTCCGTGATGCGGTCCTCATCCTCAACGAAGGCATTCGATTGCGGTGTAATGGAATGGCCTCGAGGTTGGAGCGTCGAAGTGGTCGCGTCTGCCAGACGTCCTGAACGGTGGTTGCGAAGAGGACCTCTTGCCGGAACGGGCTCTCAGGATCGGGCTGCACCGAATACCGAATACCGCA
This sequence comes from Lacisediminihabitans profunda, assembly GCF_008040105.1. Lineage (GTDB taxonomy): Bacteria > Actinomycetota > Actinomycetes > Actinomycetales > Microbacteriaceae > Lacisediminihabitans > Lacisediminihabitans profunda. Next base: position 20,609 of record NZ_VRMG01000006.1, on the reverse strand, counting down.
TGCCGCCGACCAGCGCCATCAGCGTGGTCAGTTCGTTGCCGACGGCCATCGTGGCCAGCGGCGCGTCGGCGCGAATGATCGGCTCATCGATGGGCTGTCAGTGCGGCTCGCCATCCGACGCGTGCCGAGCTGGTAGCCGGCGTATCGGGCCTCGTCCAGCATGTTCGGGTCAAAGAACGGTCCATGTACCGCGACGATCGTCGGCGCGTCCGGGTCGCTGAATTCATAAGTCGCGAGTTCGACCTCATCTGAACTGACAATCTTGCGCGCCTTCAGCTTCACGGTAGGACCCGACCTCGGTGGTTAAAGTTCGCCGGGTTTGGCGAACCGGTAGAAGAGTCCGCCTGGCGGGGTGGAAGCCACTAACAGCCAGACCGCGTCTTCGAAGGCGCGCGCACGGCTGAGGTCCCCGACGCGTATCGGATCGAATCCGGCATCCCTGATTAGCTGCTCGGTGACCTCGCGGGCTCCTTCGTCGGAGACGTAGAGGTTGCTAGGGCGCACCCGCTGCTCGCTGATCGCGGCGTAGTTGCCCGCGTAGTTCCAGTTGAAGCTCTTAGCCACCGGTCCCCCAGTGAAGGACTTCACCTCCTCGACGTACGAGGGCGCGTTTCCTACACGAGCTGGCAACGGGTTCGATGTGTCGATCGCGATCTTTCCCGCCAGACCAGTTACCTTAGCCAGCGCTTCCGAGATCTTTGGTCCCGGCACTGCGACCAGGACCACGTCGGCCTCAGAGACGTCACCGCCATCGCGGCCCAGCTCCTCGACCTGGTGACCGGCCGCACGCCAGAACTGCGCGAGTCCGCCTCCGATATGTCCTCGACCAATCGTGATAATTCTCATCTTGCTCCCTTCTTGCTGCCGGGCCTCCTGCCCGTCCAGTTTGCATCTGTGGGTCTGCGCCGAGCGAACTCCGACGCTCGTGGTTGCTCTCAGCGCGCTAGGTACCGTCGAACTGCTTCCGCAGCGACCTCGTGGTCGACGGTATCCGCTTCCCCAGACAGCGTGATCGTTCCAACGACGGCTCCGGCAACCTTCAGGGGAATCGACCCGCCGTAGGCTTTCAGCGCGTCGTGATCGACGTCGTCACGTTCTTCGAACGGCGTTCCCGCTTCAATGTGCCGGGTCTTGACCAGAATCGATGCTTCGCTGAATCGCAGCGCCGTCGCGGCTTTGCCCGCGAGCCACTCGTCGTTTCCTGGGCCAGTCGTTTTCAGTTTGGCGCGGAAGACCAAGTCGTCGGCAAGCACCACGTCGACGGCGAGGTTCAGGTCCCAGTCGGTGATCACCCCTACGGCAATGAGGCCAAGGTCGACGGCATCGTTATTGTCGAAACTGTCGAAGCTGATGTCATTCAGGTATTCGAGTTCGGCGACGGTGTAGGTCGGGATTGTGTGGGTCATGCTCGCTCCTTAGTTCGTTGTCGGCGCATCGGCGGTCGCCGTTGCGCGTGTCCTGCGATTGCGCTGGTTATGTGGGGAACCCTCACAACCGCGAAGATGCGGTCGACTGCTGGACGGCTCCGGCCTCTCCTGCAGGTCCGACCGCATTGACACGTGAACGGTGTCGCACCGCGCCGGCGGCCGAGAGCGTTGTCACTAGCGCCAGTAATGTGACACCCGCGCCGGTCCACAGCGGTGAGGTAAAGCCCAGCCCTGCGGTGATGGCCAATCCCCCGATCCAGGCGCCTACCGCGTTGCCCACGTTCGCGGCCGCGATGTTTGCGCCAGACGCGAGTGTGCCTGCTTCCCCGGCGAAGTGGATTACCCGAGTCTGGAAGGCAGGGACACTTCCGAATCCGAAGGCGCCCATCAGCACGAGTGAGGCCACCGTGACGACCGGGTTTGCGGCAGTGAGGGCGAAGAAGACCATGACGACAATGAGTCCAGCGAGTGCCCAGACGAGTGTGCGGTCGACCGATTTGTTAGCCAGTTTGCCGCCGAAGTGATTGCCCGCCGCGAGACCAACGCCGAAGACCACGAGCAGCAACGGAACGGCACCGGCCGGATAGCCCGACACCTTCGTGAGTGTGAATGCAATGTAGCTGAAAGCTCCGAACATCCCGCCGAAACCCAGCAAGGTTATGGTCAGTGACATCCAAACTTGCCCCGAGCGGAAGGCCCGCAGATCATGGCGCAACAGTCCGGGCGCGTCACCGTCGTGGTTGGTGGGCACCAGGGCGACGATTCCTACCAAGGCGATGACGCCGATGAGTGAGATAAGCCAGAACGTGGTGCGCCATCCGAACTGCTCGCCCACCAGCGTGCCAAGCGGAACGCCAAGCACGTTTGCGGCGGTTAGGCCCGTGAACATGAGAGCGACCGCGCCGGCTTTCTTTGACTGCTCAACAAGACTCGCGGCGACCATCGACCCGATGCCGAAAAAGGCGCCGTGTGACAGCGCGGCAATGATGCGGCCCGCGAGCAACATGTTGAAGGAGGGAGCGACGGCAGACAGCACGTTTCCCGCGATAAAGATCACCATCAGAACGATCAGGACCTTCTTGCGGGAGAAGCGAGTCGCGATGGCCGTGAAGACCAATGCTCCGACTGCCACGCTCAACGCGTAACCGGAGATCAGCCAACCCGCGGATGCCGCGCTCACCGAGAATTCGGCCGCAACTTCGGGTAACAGTCCGGCGATAACGAACTCGGTGAGACCGATGCCAAAACCACCGGCCGCGAGTGCTATTAGTGCTAATGGCATGACGCCACCTTCCCTTGAATTGTATTTCTTAGTGATCACTACAATACATGAGCTGACGTCCGCTGGTCGACTATGCGCGGTCCGCGACCAATCCGACGCCGACGTCAATGAACTCAAACGGGCTGAGGTGACAACGAATCGCGTCCGGTTCACGACGGTGTTGGTCGGATCGTTCGACACGAACTGACACGCCGCGCGAGTCCGGCCAATCCGCAGGCCCCGCTCGACGCAAAGTCTGACCGCCTCGCGGAGAATATCGCCGGTGGAGACTCCTAGGGCGATCGCAGGGGAGCCCTCTTTACCGGTTTCGTCCCGCCATCGCGTGCCGCACTGCTGTGAGACCCTCGTCCTGCGCGACGACCGGCTTGTACCCAAGCTCGGCGACGGCCTTGTCCGTCCGCAGCGTGCACTGCTGGCCCAAGAACCACCGAATGGGGACCGGGATAACTTGCGCCGCTGTGCCGGCATCGAGTTCAGGGATGGGCACATCAACGCCGTAGATCTCGAATTGGGTCTCCAGGAATTCACGCAGGATCACCCGGCGTTGGTCGGTAACGAAATACGCCTCACCCGGACGTCCGTGCTGCCAGGCGAGAAATAGGCCCTCGACTGCATTGTCGACAAACGTGACATCCGTCACCGAGTGGCCACCGTCTATCCATGCAAATTGTCCAGAAAGGGCAGCCGAAACCAGGCCCTCGATGAGGATGCTCTCTGGACCCCAGACGAACCTAGGGCGAATGGAGACTGTAGCGAACCCAGGGGCGTTGGCATCGATGACGATTCGTTCCGCCTTCGCCTTCGCCGCACAGTAGGCGGCCTCCGAGTCCGGCCTCAAGGGCACGGACTCATCCACCTCGACTAGAGGGTCGCCGGCCAAGACCGCCGCCTCGCTGCTACAAAGGACGAAACGCGAAACGTTCGCGTGTCGTGCAATGTCCACGGCCGCCTGGGTACCGCGAACAGTTACCAGTTCGTGGCGAGCACGGTCGGCGGTGACGTCCGTCTCGGCCGCTAGGTGAAAGAAGACTTCGCTGCCGGCAGCGGTATTTCGCCACGCGGCGGGTTGAGTCAGGTCACCCGCTACCGGCTCGGCGCCCAATGCGGCGACTAGGTCGGCCGATTCTTGGCTTCGAACCAAGACACGCACCGAGTGCTTCTCGGCGATAAGCCGCCGCACGAGAGCACGGCCGATAAATCCTGAGCCTCCGGTAACGAACGCATTTGTCATCGAACTTTCCTTAGTAATCGGCTCTTCTGGCCGTATCTCGAACTTTTCGAATCCCGCGCGACCGATTAGTCGACGGCAAGCTAGTGTTTTCGGCCCGCCACTCCGACCGGCCCCCTGAACGTATGCGCACGTCTATTCCATGGGGTTGCTGCCGCCGATCTCGGCGGAAATCGCCTGGCGCTTTGACCGTCTCTGTGTGCGCCGCTGAAGGATCACGGCCAGTCCAACGGCGAGAATCAGCGCGACCCCGTTGAACAGGTCGGGGATCCACACAGCCCCAGTGACCAGCGAGAGCCCTTTCACGCCGATTCCGAGCAGGAACAGCGCGACAAGGAGACCGCCGACGTTGTAGCGGCCCGGTTTGATTTGGGTTGCTGCCAGGAAGCAGGCGGCGAACGGGGCCAGTAGATAACTGTTGCCGACCTGAGCAGAAACGCTGCCAATCTCGGCGCTCAACAGCACCGCCGCCACCCCGACCCCGAGCCCGGTCAGGATGAGGGCGCCCACGACGTACCTTTTGGTCGCGATGCCGGCCAGTCGCGCGGCGTCGGCATTCGCTCCAGTAGCGTACAGTCGTCGACCCACCGGGGTGTGTTCCAGCACATACCATGCGGCCAGGGCCAGAACCAGCGCGTAAATAATCAACACGGGTATGCCAAGTGGCTGCCATTCCGCGAAGATCTGGAAGCTCGCCGGCGTAGGACCAACGAATTGGTCGTTGGTAAGGAATTCGGCGGCCGCCAGCAAAGCAGAACCGACTCCAAGCGTTGCGATGAAACTGTCGATTCCCACGACCACGATAAGCAACGCGTTGAGCCCACCGATTGCCCCGCACATCAGAATGGTTGCAACGCAGGCAGCCACCGGATTCCAGTGATATGTGGACACGAGACTGATGCAGACCACAGCGCCAAGACCGACGTTCTGTCCGATGGACAGGTCGAAGACTCCGGCGGCGAGGGCGGCCATGAGGCTCAACGAAACGATGATGGTGATCGCTTCGTTCTGGGCGATTGCCTGAACGGTTGTCGCCGTGAGGAAGGTTTGAGGTATCCAGGAACCGAAGATCACGACTAGAGCGACGATCAGAAAGATACCGCTATATCTGCCAAGTCGAAGTCGTCCGAGGTTGGCGGTCAGCGAAGTCGGCTTCGCCCCAGACCGCATGCTCTCTCCCGCAGGACGCGACTCTGCGATTGCCGCGACGGCCCCGTCCGGGGCGACTCTCGGCGCCGCCCCGGAAGATACTGATGTCCTAGCCATTAGCCTACGCGCCAAGCTTTCTTGAAGAGTGAGTCGAGGTGTGGCCACTGACTCGCGTCACCTATGGCGCTGATGTTGTTCGGTTCCACTACGGAGACCGGACCTGCTGGATTCGGGTCGCCGACCTTGTCGCCGACCATCTGGCGAACGGCTGCGTCAATCATGAACCAGGCATTCTGCCCAGTCGGGTGAACGATGCTGCGGTAGATCAAGCCGGTCTGGAGATCCTTTTCCGACGTGGCGTTTGCCGCGGTTCCGATCACTTTGATCGAACTGAGCCCGGCGCTCTTCAGCGCTCCCGGCAGTCCGGAAATCCAGTCATCCCACGGAAGCGCCACATACTTGACTGCCGGATGTGCTTGCAGAAAGCTCACGACTTCTGCCGGCGCTTTGGTGCCGATGTCCGCGGTGTTCACGTTGAGCGAGTTGAACGTCCCGCCCGCCGCTTCTACAACCTTCTTCAAAGCCGCTCCAGTAGGCGCTGCTGACGGGGTGTCCGGTACGGCGAGGAACATGACGTTCGGGCCAGCCTTCGCATCAGCTACCGCGATGAGACCCTGCACCATTCCTTGCTGGCTCTGCTCGGCGCTGTTGGCCTTGCTGTACGTGTAGGGGGTTCCGGCTCCTGCGGGTGCGTCACCGGCATAAGTGAGAACGATAGCGCCAGCAGAATGCAGGGCGTCGACCTGGGACTTAACCAGGGCCGACGGGAGCACGGCTGCAGCGAAAACAACGTCCGGCTTGTCCTGGACCACAGAGGTCCACGTTGCTGTGTAGGACTCGGGCGTAAATTGTGTTGTCACGACCTTCGTCTTCCACCCCAAAGCCGCAGCCGCCTGCTGGGCATCCTTGGTGTAGAGCGCGCATACCGGGACAGCGCAGTTGATAATGTCCATCGTCTTGCCAGCGGGCGGCTTCTTGTTCAGGGCCACAACATCGACTGATGGCTTCGCATTCGAATATTGCGCGAGCTTGGCGATGTCCGCCTTTACTATGGCGGATTCGGCCCCACCGCGTGGTGTCGAGCCGTCGGAGGGCGTGCCAGTGCCGCTGCACGCGGCGAGCGTGAGCAGCGCCGCGGTCGACGCAGCGATCACCCCCATGTTTCGTAGCTTTTTCATCTCTTACACTCCTTTATGTAATGTGCTGACTTGGTGTTGGGTTGAAGGCGTTCACTTCATGTGCGGGCTGACGTCAGCCCGCTCGTTCGTTGTAGTTGAGGCTGATGCGTGCGATATCGACTGGTGACTGCCGCCCGACCAGTTCACGGATTGGGCTTCCCTCAGCCACCACTAGGACTCGGTCGCATAGCTCCGCTAACTCTTCGACGTCGGACGAGGAGACAATGACCGTTGCGCCGTCGGATGCGGCGTCACGCAGCTCGCTGTAGATGGCTGACTTCGCACCGGCGTCGACTCCAACGGTGGGCTCGTCTAGCAGCAGTGCAGCGGGCTGGCAACGAAGCATTCGCGCAATAACGACCTTTTGCTGGTTACCGCCGCTGAGGTCCGATAACACCGCTTCCGCACGATTCGGTCTGATGTCGAGCCGGGCTATCCAGTCCCTGGCCTCGGCGGACTCCGCCCGCTGGGACAGTCGCTGAGTTATGCGCGCGTAATTCAACTTCGGAATTGTGAGATTCTCGCGCACGCTCCAGCCGAGAAAGGCACCGAGTCGGCGGCGATCGGCAGGCGAATAGCTGATGCCTGACCGGATTGCGAGGCGCGGCGATCCAGCAGCTATTTGCTTGCCGAGAATCGTGACGTTTCCCGAGTCACGCATCAGGGAGCCGTAGACGAGACCCAGTATCGATTCGTATCCGGAACCCACGAGGCCCGTTATGCCGAGGATCTCTCCCGAATGGCCCGTGAAGCTGAAGTCGACGACGTTTTCGCCGCTCACCCGATCGGCAACAAGCACTGGGTTCCAGGTGTCCGATCGAGAGGACTCCTCTCGCTTTTCGAGCTTTTTGCCGAGGATTAGTTCCACCAGTCCATCAGCATCGACCGCGCCAATAGCTTCTGTCGCCACGCGCTGACCGTCGCGAAGCACCGTGACCCGGTCGGCGATCGTGAAGACTTCCGCCAACCGATGCGTGACGTAAAGAATGGTGACGCCCTGTGCTTTCAGCGCCTTGAGGAGGTCCATCAGTTGATGTACTTCTTCAGGCGGCAACGACGCTGTCGGCTCGTCGAGGACCAACACGCCCTCGTTCGCGAGTCCATCCTCCACAGCTCGGATGATCGCGATCATCGACTTCTGCGCCGCACTGAGCGCAGCGACCGGCATTCCCGGATCGATCTCCAGCCCATATTTGCGGAGCATGGCACGAGCCTCCGTTCGCTCTTTGCGATGGGAAAGCCACCATGTTTGTCCATAGCTTCCGCCTAGCTTGAGGTTCTCGGTGACGTCGAGCGTGTCGATGAGGCCCAGGTCCTGGTGAATGAAGCGAAGGCCGGCAAGATGCGATGAACGAGCCGAGCCGAATGCCAAGGGCTCGCCGGCTATGGTCACCTCGGCGCCTGGTTCAGGATTGTGATAGCCGGCCAGGACCTTGATCAGCGTCGATTTCCCAGACCCGTTCGCCCCCAGCAGAGCATGCACCTCACCGCGGCGTAGCGTGAGGTCGACTTGGTCGAGTGCGCGTTGTCCGGCAAAATACATGGATACGTCTCTCGCCAGCAGTTGCTCGATCACCATCTCACCGCCGGAGTCAACGAAGTCAATTCGTTCGCCACTCAATGGTGCCGCCCCCCTAACAGGATCCGTCGCAGAGTTCACCGCTCGGGGGATCGTGCCCGCTCGCTCGGCCCTGCCCAGCCGGGTGTTCACAGCAGGGATTCGGTCACGGCCAGAAGCGGCGCACCGGTCAGTGACGACGACTCGCTACGCTTCACCCGGTCGGGGAACTGGATCAGCTCGACGATGTTGCCGTCCGGATCAAATCCGTACGCGACGTGAAGCATTCCCATCGCGTCGATCGGGGCATCGTTCTGGAATCGCATGCCCGCAGCGGCGAGGCGCACGTACTCCCCGTAGATATCGGTCACCTCGAAACAAATATGGGTTATGCCGTAGTCGTTTACCCGCCAATGTGGGTCTCTCGGGTTGGGAGTGGGGTGCGTGTACTGGAAGAGCTCAATGAACGCGTTACTACTGCGCAGATAGACGAACTTAGCCTCAGAGTTGTCGAGGCCGACGATGCTGTCGGTGAGCTCGTTGCCCTGCTCCCATCCAAACCGGGTCACCTCTTCGAGTCCGAATAGTTCGCAATAGAACGCCTTGAGCCGATCAAGATCTGGGGTGGAGATGCAGGCATGGTGGATTCCGATGATCATACGAACTCCTTTTGATCGGCTACCAGCGTCGGGGTGGAGGGACTCGAAATCGAGTCGGCGGTGTGCAGGGCATAGGAGATCGTCGTCAGAGTGGGGTTCGACGCCGTTCGCTCGCCGAGCACCGCGTTCCCGGCGACGTAGCAGTTCTCGTAGCCCCATAGCCGTCCTTCTGACGAGACCACAGAGCTTTGAGATTCGACCGCGTCCATTCGGCACGAACCCGAGAGATGGTGAGAACCCGCGCGCTGGGGCATTCGCATGCCCCATCCGTCGACGAGGTCGCCCAGGTCACTCGACAGCAGGAACAGCTCGCGCAGTGCGTCGCTCGTCACCTCGAAGTCGCGCTCACTCAGCTCGAGTTGTCCGCTCGCCGTCGGAAGACCGAACTTGTCGACGGTTCCGGCGTCGAACTGGAGTCGATTGCCTGCGTTTGGCGCTACGGGGCAGAATGAAATTAGGTCGATGGTGTTGCCGAACGGCGCTTCGGCCGGGATCGCTGGGTTGAAATTCCATTGAGTAGCGTTGATCGTTGTGGACCATTCGTGGGCTTCCGACGCGGGGATCCATACGCTCGGCGGGAAGTGGTTCGACTCTGTGCGCTGCTTGAGCGCTTCCTTGAGGTAGACCCGGGTTGCGACGATGGTGTGTTCGGTCAGGTATGCGCCGAGGGCCGGTCCAGCGTCGAGCCCGGATGCGGCGATCAGTTGTGCGCTACCGAGAGTTCCTGCTGCGATGACGACAGCGCCTGCCTTGATGCGGACGGGACCGCCTCCAGAGACGGGATAGGCGAGTACGCCGTCCACTGCTCCAGACCTGCCAATTACGGAGCGCACCACGTGATCGGTCACGATTCGAATGTTCGCTTGGGCGCCGCGAAGCAGATCATCTGCTCCGCTAAACCTCCATCTGCCGGTCTTCCTCCGTTCCGCGGCAATGGGTGCGGGCTGGACTTGCCGACCTGTCGGCAACGGACCGACGCGCCGCGCGACGATGTCCTCGAATTCGTTGTAACGCTCGTCTTCGGTGCTGATTCCACTGCCAACGTGCATCAGCTCCGATGCACGCGAGACAAGCTTGTCCCAGCCGTCGTAATCGATCCAACTGGGCAGCTCCCATCGGTCGGGAGTGGGCGCGTTATGGGTCCATGCGACCAGCATTCCCCCGACGCCGTGCCGTCCGACCAGGCCGGGAAGCCCCGCTGGGGAGGCGGAAGCTTGGTTGAGCGGCGAAAGGACGCCCGCAAGGAAGTCGCCGAATCCGCGGGTGCCCGCCGGGGTGCTGTCGAGATTGCGACCATGTGCGCCGGTTCCGCCGGGGCCGGCCTCGATCACGATGACGCTGTGACCCTTGCGGGAGAGTTCTCCCGCAACCGCGGCGCCGCCGGCGCCACTTCCGACGACAACGACGTCGACGCTGCGCGGCAGTTCCTCTGAAATGTTGATCACTTTTCGTCCTTTCGAGCGCCCAGTGGCGTTCTTTGAGTCGTTTGGGGCGCGTGAATGCCCACGGGTTGACTTGGATGCCGCATCGATCCATCGGCGATTCGTGATGCTGCTGCCCGAAACAGCGCACACGAACTGAACTATGCCCGCGCATTGGGCGGGCTGTGCAAGGAGTGGGTGCTAGGCGGACGATCTTCGGGGCCTGGCGAGGCACCGGTCAGTCATTCGTTGCGCCATTCCTTTGCCTTGGGAAGCAGTCGGACTGCGGTCGTCGCCTCATATGGCAGTTCGTGGTCGGGGTATGAGAACAGTTCAAGCCACAGTCCGATAGGCGTTTGGACCTGAAGTATGGTGACGCCCGCCTGCGGCACGCTCTCCAAAAGCACAGGGTCACCGTAAGCGACGCACCCATGTGCCTCGAGGTAGTCCATAGCCGCCACGACATCGCCCACATGAATTGCCAGATGGGTGGCGCCTAGGTTGCTAGGCCGCGGCCAGTCGCCTAGACCATCTGGGGACTCCCATGCCAGCAGTTCCACAACCTGCGTCGACCCCAGGCGGATCATGACGACGTTCGTTGACGCCCGGGGGTGGACCGCGAAGTGAGTGGTCATCCACTCGCCGGAAGGATCTGCGAACGGGCCCGCCCGGAAGATCTCCTCCCCGCCGAGGACGTTAACGAGGAAAGCAACGCCTTGCTCAAGATCGGGTACTGTCCAACCGACATGGTCAACGTTGGTTGCCGTCGGGATTCCCCGAGTTGTGGTTCGCGGCTTCGTTTGCATTCCATATCTCCTTTGATACGTCTGTGGTGCAGTCACGCGATTCGACTTAGCGAGAAATCAGACATCGACTTGCACACCGTCAAACGACGCAGGTCATTTCTTCTCTTCGATGACGACAGGGTCTCTGCCCTATCGATTCCCGGAAGGGGCCCGCTGTAGCGTGGTTTCATAGTAGGAGCGTCGAAGTCCGACGGTCCAATACTTGTTCGTCGCCCAATCGATATGCCCGAGGTATGGGCGATCCGCACGTCCTGCGGAACAAACTGGTTGATGAATAGTTGATTCCCGGCCGGGCCCGAGGCGGACAGGCGCCAGGGCAGCCCGTCCGCATTGCGGAACGGAACAGACTCAACGGAGTCGCGCGGACGACGACCCAGCCGCCACAATCCAGACCGGTGAGGCCGCCAGGGTCGTGGTGCAGCACATTTCGAGGTGCTGGTGGGCCCGGTGGAGACGTGGACTTGGCGTATTTCCCGCGCCAATTGGTCCCGACTGTGCTGACGTGGTTCGATTCTTGGACCCAATTGCTGCAGACTCGTCGCGGCCTCGCCGGTGCCGCTTGATTCCCTCAGCGCCTGATTCATCGCCGGTCTACATCAGCCAGGAGTGCGCGTGCCGGCTGACGTTCGTGCCTGGTTGACAGCGCCCCCAGCAGCGATCGTCGAGAGCGCGTCACATGTATGGCGTTGGCGGCACCGTGGGCACGGCGCGGCGTAGACCATCGTTCCTTGGTTCTGCCGAACTTCCAGATCGCGACGGCGACGCCCCAAACCGCGATGAATAGGGCGCCGATGAGGTAGCCCGCGTTGCCCATCGGCAAATTGGCGATCGCGGCTGAGGGTCCGGTCATGATTCCGGTCTCTTTCGAGAAGTCACCGATTAGCTCGACGGGTGCCAACGAGTCATCCTCGACCTGCCCAGCAACGGCGCGAACGCCGAGGGCCAACAGGACTGCGAGGGCGAAAACGATGGTGGAGTGTCCCGAGCGAAACCAGAACCCGACTGACAATGGTCTTCGGCTGGCCTCGAGCGGGAGCGGTCTTCGAGAAGCTTTCGAGTCATGTTGTCGACTACGGCAAATGAGCGTTCGGCGGTCGTTCTCGTCAAGACGGCGTATGAAGTCGCGGAAGCAGCCTCGGTCCTGCCCGAGCACGGGGCTCTCATTTCCAGTCAGGTGGCTTGCACTCCGGACTGGCCTGGTCGTCACTTCACGTCATCGCAATCGCGCGGCCTAGTTGATCTGGCGTTCGAGACCTTCCCAGTAAGGGGCTCGGAGCTTGAACTTCTGCAGCTTCCCGGTGGCCGTTCGTGAGAGCTCAACGCGGAATTCGATCGAGGTGGGTGCCTTGTATCCGGCCGCTTTCCGCTTACACCATAGGATCAGCTCCTGCTCGGTCACCTGGTTTCCTGGAATGAGCACCACCAGGGCCTTGATCGTCTCGCCCCACTTATCGTGGGGGACGCCGATTACGGCAACTTCCGAAACAGCAGGATGGGAAAAGATCACGTCCTCGATCTCGATCGACGAGACATTCTCGCCCCCGGTGATGATGACATCCTTCTTACGGTCGGTAATGGTTAGGTATCCGTCGTGACCGATTTTGCCCCCGTCGCCAGTATGGAACCATCCTCCGGCCAGTGCCTCGGCGGATTCCGCCGGTTGCCGCCAATAGCCGGCGAGCGCAGTGTTGGAACGCGCGAGCACTTCGCCATCAGGCGCGGTCATCAGCGACACGCCGAGCGCAGGAGCACCAGCGCGGATTAGATGATGTGCGCGATCCTCCGCAGACAGCGCGTCCCATTCGGCGCGGGTGCGATTAAGGGTGAGGAGGGGCGAGGTTTCGGTCAGGCCGTAAAGCTGGATGAACTCCCAGCCAAGTTCTTCCTCGACTCGCACCACCGTGCGTGTCGGCGGCGGGGCACCCGCAACGATGATGCGCACCCTGTCGCGACCGGGAATCTCGCCCTCCCAGGTCTGCGCTGCCTCGAGTATCGAAGAGACAACCGCCGGTGCCGCGCACAGAATCGTGACACCGTGCTTGTGCACCCGGCGAAGGATCTCCGCGCCGTCCACCTTGCGTAGCACGACCTGGGTCACACCGAGCCCCGTTGCAGTGAAGGGCATACCCCAACCGTTCACATGGAACATCGGAAGGGTGTGCAAATAGACATCGCGATCGCTGACGCCGGCATGCAGTCCCAAGGTCATCGCGTCGATCCAGATGTTTCGATGGGTCAGCTGCACACCTTTTGGGCGTGCCGTCGTGCCGGAGGTGTAGTTGATGCAGGCAGTTGCGTTCTCGTCAGGAACCCATTGCTTGGGCACCGCGCCCTTCTCGGCGTAGATGCGCTCGTCGTCGCCCAGGATGATCCGATGTTCCGCTCGAACCTCCGCCAGGGCGACATCTAGTTCCGGATCGATGAGAACCATGCGCGCGCCGGAATGGGCGATGATGTAGCTGATTTCGTCCGGACGCAACCTGAAGTTCACCGGCACTAGAACCCGCCCGCTTCCTGCGACGCCGAAGAACGAGGTGAGCATCCGGGCAGAGTTTTGCGACACTATGGCGACGCGTTCACCCACCCCGATCGCGAGCTCGTCCAGCTTGGCTGCTTGGCGCGCCGCGAGCTCAAGAACTTCCACGTAAGTGAGTTCGCCGAGGGAGACGGCGGGTTGGTCCTCTTCGTCCACGACCCCAACTCGGTCGCCATAAACGCTGGCGGCGCGGTTGATGAAGTCGGACACGCTAAAGGGCACAATCATTGTGACTCCTTTAATGGGCGCTGTGGATGCCGTAGAGCTGTGTGATCACTTCGGACATCGGTAGTCCGGCGGCGATGTCGTCGAACATCTTCGCTTCTCGGCTGTCGATCGCCTCACACCGTGCGATGACGTCATCGATCACCGAGTGGGGAACGATGCACACGCCGGTTTCGTCGGCAACGACCAGGTCGCCCGCCTCGACTGTCACACCGGCCAGCGCGATCGTTCCGTTGATCTCCACCGAGGTTCCGCGCCACTTACCAGTTCTTGGGGTGATGTCTCGGCTCCAGATCGGGAACCCACGCCTACGGGACTGCCCAACGTCTCGGACTGCGCCATCGACAATCGCTCCCGCAAGCTGCCCTCGTCGTGCCATCGCTGCGACGAGCCCGCCCATGTTCGACACCTCGGGAAGGCCCGAGACCACAACGACGTCGCCAGGAAGCGCAACTTCCACCGCGTGGATCTCTGCCATCAGCCAGGTGCCGTCTGTAACCGCTTTGTAGATATCGACCCTGCTTGGCGAGTTCCGGAGTGTGATCGCCCGGCCTACAATTCGTTCGCTGGGAAGAGTCGGGACGAGAGTGGACGAACCGATGCACCCGTTGATACCGAGGGCGTCGAGTGCGTCCGCCACAGTTGCTGAAAGGTCGTCGAGCGCCAGGAACCGCGCGATAATAGTGTCGTCGATGGGCTGGGGCATCGGATGCACGTTGACCCAATCGAAATTCTGCTTTGGTGCTTCAGGCATGTTTGTGTTCCTTCTAATGTGAGTGGTTTATTGCTCTTCCGGCCGCCGACCAGGGTCGGGCAAATAATCCGAGGCCTGCGCTCCCGAATCGGTTCGCCGGCCGAGGCTACGAGGATCTGGGACAGCTCTGGTCGACGGGATCAATGCCACGCATGACGATGCTCCGCCAAGACGTCGCCGCCGAAGTCCTTGGAAATGTGCCGAATGACTCCATGGGCGTGGTTCGCGTTACGAGAAGTGTTATCCCATTCGATCAACATGTCGTCGCCCTGGACTCGGTAATAATTGGGTGCCCCGACGTTGGTCGGTCCGGCCCAGGCAAAGTAGAGATTCTCGACGTCCCAACTCGGCACCAGACCGGCAGGCAACCCGTCGTGATAGGTGCGCACCAAACGATCGAGAAGGTTCTGCTGACTCCGATCCAATTCCGCTCCGCAGATACCTTTCGGCGCCGACGTCACCGCGACGTGCTCGTGGTCGGCGTGATCGTATTTCGACAGCGCGTCTCGCGCGATTCCGCCTACGCGCAGACGCTCAATGAGGTCGTCGTCGCCAGCCCTGCGCCGCATGATCTCCGGCAGGGTGAGCATGGTGGCCCCGTCAGTGAAGGCGGACCTGTTGCCCATGACGATGTCGGCGGGGGCGCGATCGAGGAGCATGGCAACAGCGCGGGCTTTCGGCGTCAGTGAATTGACGAGATCCCTGCCCGTCGACTGAAACGCTTTCAACGGGTCGAGACTCGCGCCGCCGGGCAGCGGTGAGACTGCTGGGTCCAGACCGAAGAATCTCGGTGTCGTCGATCGCACCTCCCCGCCGACGATCAGAAAGTTCAAGGAGATGTGGTGTCCTCCGAACCTCCAACCCCACGGCTCGTCCCCTTCCGGGTCTCCGAACACCCGGAGGTAGTAGCGTGACGGGTCTCGTCCTCGTCTTGTGTCGAACTCCGACGAGAACTCCTCGATGTAGTCGAGAATGTTCTCGGTACCCATGATCGTCGAGACGAGGGCGTACCCTTCTGGCGATAACCCCGACGCCACCAGCTGCATTGCGCGACGTTGTTGCCAATCGAACTGGGCGTTGAATGGAAGCCCGCCATGATCCGTCGGGGCATAGAACCACTTTCTACGTTCGGCCTCGTGTTCACCCCCGGGCTGTCCCCACCAAGCGGGACCCTGCTGCTCCTCGTCGAGGTCTGCGAGCCAGGCGGCGGCAGCGCGCGACATCGTTCGCGCCACTGCCTTTGGCGCTGTATCTGGTTCGTTCATGGCATTTATTCCTCCTGGCCTTCGTTGCCCGCGGTCTTCGTGCGTCAGTAGAAGATCGGACCCAATAGGCCGCCGCCCGCTGCGACCGCGTCGCCGTTGATCGCCACGCTCAGCGGCGAGGCTAGGAAAGTCACGACGTGCGCCACCTCGGAAGGTTGCACGAGCCGCCCGATGCTGACGTCGGCAGCGAGGCTTTTCGCGAACTCGGCTTCGGTCACCCCTCGTGCAGCGGCGCCAGCCCGGATCATGTCCTGGACGCCTTCGGTCTCGGTGATCCACGGGTGGAGCACCGTCACGTTGACTCCGCGGGGGCCGAGCTCGTCTGCCAAGTTCTTTGACATCGCGGCGACTGAGGCGTTACGGACGGAGCCGAATATTGAGCCTGTACGCCGCACGGCAAGTCCGCTTATGTTGATGATTCGGCCCCAGCCGCGCTCCGTCATTTGCGGCGCGACAGCTCGTATAACGCGTAGGTACCCAAGTACTTTGGTCTCGATCTCCATACGCAGGTCATCGTCGTTCAGGTCGAGGAACCCGGTCGGCGGACCGCCAGCGGCTTTGGCCGCCCCGTTGACCAAAATATCGATGCCCCCGAATCGCTCCGTCGCCTGGTCGACGGCGGCCTGCACTTCGCCGTCAACATTGGTGTCCGCGACGACGCCGAGCGCCTCGTGACCTTCGGCGCGAAGCCGGGCTGCCGCGGATTCAACGGCTTCGGCCCCTCGCGCCAAGAGAACTATTCGCGTTCCTTCGCTCGCGAGTTCGCTCGCTATTGCGAATCCCAGCCCCCGGCTCCCGCCGGTTACCAGGGCGGTCTTGCCATTCAATTTCAGATCCACGATGGGTGCTCCTTCTCGACTACTGGCCCCTTAGCGCGTCGACAGCTGCCGACTCGTATCCTGCGGGTGATGGGGTATAACGTTTGGTCGTCAGGCGTCGGCGTCGAGGACACGACGCCACTGCCAGGTGTCGCTGTACTGCTGGAAGTGCACGACCTTGCTGTTGTCGAAAGTCCAGACGTGAGCGTAGATCGCGTCGAGGTCTTTGCCGGTGTTAGTTGTGCCGGTGTAGCGGCCTTCCACCACGACAGTCTGTCCGCCGTCGACGATTCGCTTGACGGGCATGTGGAATTCAGCGAAGTCCTTCGCGAGTTCGTCGAACACGTACTTCTGGATGTCGCCTGGGCTGACGATGGAGTGGCCGGGTGAGTACGGGATATTCTCGGCTTCGATCCATTCCACGTCGGGCGCGAGCGCCTCGAAGATAGGCTTGAAGTCGCCCTCGGCCAGGTGGGTGTAAATGTTCTCGACGATGCTGGCGTTGCTCATTATTTTGTGTTGTCCTTCGCGGTGTTATTTGTTTGATTGTTGTGGACTAATGACGGCCGGAGCGGGCCCGTTAGGAAAGCGGTTGCGAGGTCGCGACGATGCGGTTGCGGAGCGATCCGACGCCTTCGAGTTGGACCTCGACAAGTTGTCCGGCTCGCAAGAACCTTCCGCTGGAGACTCCTACGCCGCCGGGAGTGCCGGTCAAGATCACGTCGCCCCTCTGGAGAGTCGTGTACTGGCTGATCCGCGAGACGAGTTCCGGCACGGTGAAGTGCATTTCGGCAGTATTAGACTCCTGGCGCACTTCCCCATCGACCAACGTCCGCAGAATTAGCGCCTGGCCCTCGCGCACACTGTCCCTGCTGAGGATCGCTGGGCCGAGCGGTTTGAACCCGTCGAACCCTTTCGCCAGTCCGACGTTGGGGCCCGCGACGTGAAGGTTGCTGCCATCCTGGACGTCCCTTGCGGTTATGTCATTGGCCGCCGTGATTCCGGCAACATGCGACCATGCCGCTGCGACCGTGACGTCGGTGGCCGGCTCGCCGATGATCACAGCCATTTCGCCTTCAAAGTCCACCGCCATGTCGGCGATCCGCGGAAGGGGAATATCCTCGGTCGGCCCGATCACCGCCGACGACGACGTGAGGTGCACTCTCGGTACCAACGGAAGTTCCGCTCCGATTTCGACGGCGTGGTCGTTATAGTTCAACCCGACAATGACGATCTTGCCGGGGCGCGGCATGGGCGCCACAAGCGTCACCAACTCGCGCTCCATAGTGGCGCTGACCTTCGCCCCTTCGAGCTGACTAAACTGCCCCGACGTAAGGAGATCCGAAACGGTGGCGCGTCCGACGTCTAAGACCTCGTAGCGGGTGCCGAGGACGCGGGCGATTCCCAGTGTTGTTTGCGCTACCAACAAAGTGACCCCTTCGTCTCTGTCCGGCTGTTGTTCCGGCGCATCGGCTCCGATGGCCGCCTGCGCCAATCCTGCGGGCGGGGGCACGCCAGTGTCCAATACCAATTCAGATAGGCACCGATACTCGACAACTATCGGGCAGCCTTGGAGGGCCAGTTTGAGACTATGTCGCCGTGACGACCCTGCGCTTTGGTGGGTCTTGGACCAACGGCACGACTGGGGCTCCATGATCGACTTCGACTTCGACTTCCTCGCGCACGATGTCAAGAAAGCGTTCCATGACACGTGGGATGGGTCCG
The DNA here is from genome assembly GCF_008040105.1 of Lacisediminihabitans profunda. Taxonomy (GTDB): domain Bacteria; phylum Actinomycetota; class Actinomycetes; order Actinomycetales; family Microbacteriaceae; genus Lacisediminihabitans; species Lacisediminihabitans profunda. The sequence continues at coordinate 2,518 of NZ_VRMG01000006.1, read as the reverse complement.
ACTGCCCAAGCGACTGCCACCTCGGTTGAGATGATGGGTTGAGACAGCGCGATCCATTCCACGTATTTCGATCTCCGCGACATGCCCGACGTTGGTACCAGTGATACACCCATCCCGCACGCGACGTAGCCGATCTGCGCCTGAATGGAGGTCGCTTCGATCACCGTGCGGGGAGTCACCCCCGCGTTGGCCAGGGCTGAAAGGGATTGGTCGTAGTAATACGGTGAGATATCGCGCGACGTTACGACGAATGGCTCGAACGCGAGGTCCGCGATGTCAATCGGTCCGACGCCCACGAGCCGATGACCGACCGGAACTATCGCCTCGAATCGCCCCGTCCGCATCGGGAGTATCTCCAGCCCCTCGACCGGGTCGCCGGCACGGACGAACGCGATGTCTAACGTGCCGGCGAGCAGCGAATCAATGCTCTCCTGTGTGCCAGACTCCCGGAGATCAAGCACGATGTTGGGATTTTCTCGGCGGAATCTCGGTACCACCATCGGGAGCTCCTCCAGAAACGCGTACGGGACACCTGCTACGCGTAGTCGGCCGAGGTCTCCCGCCGCGGTCTGATTCACGGCACGTCGCGCTCTGCTGACCTGATCGGTGATCTGCCGAGCCTCCAGAAGAAACACTTCACCCTCTCGGGTGAGGGTCGTCCCGCGACCGGTCCGATCGAAAAGCCTGACGCCAAGCTCTTTCTCGAGCGCCTGGATTTGCGCACTCAGCGGTGGCTGGGCCATGTGCAGCCGAGCCGCCGCGCGACCAAAGTTCAGCTCCTCGGCCACGGCGATGAAGTAGCGAACATGTCTGAGTTCCAAACTCATGCTTCTCGCTCCTTCGTGAGGCACCCGGGTGAAGGATGTGGTAGCGACCGGACCGGTGGCGGTACAGGGCACTTCGATGAAACATTACGCCCCTTGACTCATCCAAACTATTCATGTTCTGGGGAAGCCATCAATTTGCGGATGGCAACCATTCCTCGCACTGGAATCTCTTGTCGCTGTCGCGGATTCTGTATCGATCCCGCATACGCGGGAACGCAAACGATCTTGCTTCGTCGCGAATCTCGAGGAATAAAGATGACTCCGGCCCGGGAGTGGCGAAGTCGCAGACGCCCTCCGCGCGATCGAAGCTGCGGGACTACGGTGGGGTCTGCTCGGTCGGTCGGAGATGCGGCGGGAGAAACACTTCGCGCGCGTGGCGCACAAAGTCTCACTGTCACGTTGCTGGCCCCGATAATCGGCCAGTGGCATCGGGGCCCCCGAAGTAAAGATCAGTCTCCGCGAGTCACTCGAGCGATCTGTGAATTGTCGTCATCTTGGCCTCCGCGCCGCTTGCCAACCGTTCGACCCACTCCTGGTGATAGCACGAACGCTGGTAGTATAGCGATCACTATTGAAAGTTCGGCGCCGCACTTCGCCGCCGACCGGCCGAGCCAGAACGATGGATGCACGGTACTACTTCTCAGGAATCCCGCTAACGGAGTCGGTGACCAGACTGAAATGCTCCCCCGGTTGGCGACCACTGCAGCTTCCACATGATGACCACGTGGCGGGCAGACGGCCGCGCCACTTTCATCGACGGAATTCAATTCCTGTCCACGTCCATTCCGAGGGGGATAACACCATGCCGAGAACTCGTAAGTTCGATTACGACACCGCCCTGGACGCGGCAGTTTCGGTTTTCTGGCGCCAAGGTTATGACGGCACATCGCTACACGATCTGACTGAAGCAATGGGCGTGAATCCTCCAAGCCTTTACGGGGCATTCGGCAACAAGCGGCAACTCTTCCACCTCGCCGTAGAGCGTTACATGATTGGGCCGCTAAAACGTCTCGAACAAGTGAGGGCGGAAGGCGGTGCGGCCGAGGTTACGCGGTCGGTTCTGGACGGATTCTTGGAGGACAGTACTCGCCCAGACGAGGCCCCGGGCTGTTTCATGGTGCAAGGTGCCCTCGTCTGCGCTGACGACCATGCGGATGCTGCCGCCGAGCTTGCCGATCTACGGAAACTCACCCAGCAGTCGCTCGCTATCGCCTATGAGCGAGCCCTGTACGCCGGCGAGCTGCGCACGGGTACCTCGCCCGAGGTTTTGGCGCTGTACGTGTCGACAGTCGCCATGGGCATCACCGTTCAGGCGAACAACGGAATACCCGCAACAGACCTGCAGGAGGTAATTGACATCACGGTCGCGGGGCTACCCTACCGAAACTAGAGTTCACTGCTGGGTACTGTTCTCTTGGAATCCCAGTGCACCCAGGACAGGGTCGCGAGTTTGATTCGGCCTGGGTTTAGTTCCGTCTTTTGCTCAAGGATGGAACTGATGGCTAGATATACGACTGAGATGCGTGAGCGGGCTCTGAGGATGCTCGGTGAGGCGCGGGTGGATCACCCGAATCAGATGACGGCGATCCGGCATGTGGCAGGGCTGCTGGGGATGAGTCCCGAGACGTTGCGGGTGTGGCAGCGCCGTTACGAGGTCGACGCGGGCGCAAGGCCCGGCGTCACGTCGGACG
>NZ_VRMG01000057.1 GCF_008040105.1 Lacisediminihabitans profunda | reverse complement strand
GCGGAAAGCCATGACGGAGGCATACCGGCTGGCCGACACCGCCGCTGACCGAATGCAGCCGTACTCCCCCGCCGTCTGTCATGTGGTGCTCGAATACAACACCGTCAAACACGACCATTTCGTCCGCCTCTCGTGAGTTGCGACTGACATCAGGCGGATGCAGTCGCCGAGCAGCCTAAGCAGGGATGTTCGACGCGGCTCAGTCACGACTCCGCCCGGCGGTATAGTTCGCTCGGGAGGTTGAAGCCTCTCATCCAAGGCCCAGCCGAGAAAAACTCCTTCAAGTGCCACAGTACGGCCC
>NZ_VRMG01000056.1 GCF_008040105.1 Lacisediminihabitans profunda | reverse complement strand
GGGCGACGGTCTCCTTGACGTAGTCATAGGTCTTGTCGATGTACTGGAGCGACTGCTGCAGGTCGATGATGTGGCTGCCCGAACGCTCGGTCAGGATGAAGCGCTTCATCTTCGGGTTCCAACGGCGGGTCTGGTGTCCGAAGTGCACGCCGCTGTCGAGCAGCTGGCGGATGGTAGCAACGGCCATGGCCGTCTCCTTTTCTGCGCCCGCGCACCTGCCGGCCTGTCCAAGACCGCGCCTTTCGGCACGTTCCTGTGACGGCACAGGGGCAACGCATGACGCTATGTCAGTTTCTTATGGCCGCCGGTTGGAGGCCAATCCTGGTGCCCGGCGCGCATCCGCCCCGCTCACGTGAATGAACCGGGGACTGAGTGGATGTGGTGGCGTGTCGATGAAGACTGTGGGCACGCGTAGTCACCCCGCGCGAGGCGGGATGCTGAGAAAAGTGTAGCACCGCTCCCACCCTGCCTCGCGTCAGCGGGCGGCTCTCCCCCACTCGCGCCCCGCCGGGCCCTCCCG
>NZ_VRMG01000055.1 GCF_008040105.1 Lacisediminihabitans profunda | reverse complement strand
CACATCAGACTTAAGAAACCGCTTGCGCTCGCTTTACGCCCAATAAATCCGGACAACACTTGCCACCTACGTCTTACCGCGTCTGCTGGCACGTAGTTAGCCGGAGCTTATTCAAAGAGTACCGTCATTATCGTCCTCTTCAACAGGAGTTTACAATCCGAAAACCTTCTTCCTCCACGCGGCGTTGCTGCATCAGGGTTTCCCCCAT
>NZ_VRMG01000054.1 GCF_008040105.1 Lacisediminihabitans profunda | reverse complement strand
CTCCTTGATACCGACGATCTCGCCCTCGTCGTTCGGGTGGAGGATTCCACGCTCGACGCGGCCGGTGATGACGGTTCCACGACCGGTGATCGTGAAGACGTCCTCGACGGGCATGAGGAAGGGCTTCTCGGTCTCGCGGATGGGCTCCGGAACGAACTCGTCGACCTTGTCCATGAGGTCGGCAACGGTCGCCGCCCACACGGGGGCACCCTCGAGGGCCTTGAGCGCGGAGAAGCGCACGACCGGTGCGTTGTCACCGTCGAACTCCGGGCTCGAGA
>NZ_VRMG01000053.1 GCF_008040105.1 Lacisediminihabitans profunda | reverse complement strand
GGTGACGAAGCTCGATGGGACCGTGTCCTCGGGTGTCTGCCAATCCATGTCTAGGCAAGTATCCCCAATAGCGCGGGGCCCGATGTCATTGTTACGACATCGGGCCCCGGCAGGGCGGGCGCGTGGCCCCTCGGTCAGGCGATCTGGGAGGAACTCGTCGCGGTCCGTGCCGCGGCGAAACCGGCGCTCAGATCGGCGATGATGTCGTCGAGGGTCTCGAGGCGGAGCGAAAGGCGAAGGAGGGCCGGGGTGACGCCGGAGGGGAGCTGCTGCTCCGGGGGGGGCTGCGGGTGGGGGGTGGGCGCCGGGTGGATGATGAGGCTGCGCACGGCACCGATGTTGTAGAGGTGGCTGAACAGCGTCACGGTGTTGACGAGGGCGCGGCCGGCCTCCACCCCACCCGTGAGCGCGGACGACAGAACGGCACCGGCGCCCTTGGGGGCGTACGCGTTGGCCTTGGCG
>NZ_VRMG01000052.1 GCF_008040105.1 Lacisediminihabitans profunda | reverse complement strand
GCGCGCACCGCCGACGCGCTGGGGTCTCAGCGCACCGGCACGTCGGGGCAGGAAGCGCGCGCGATCACCTCCGTCGGCACCATGAGGAGCGACCCCGCGGCCTGGCTGGGTGAGGTGGCGACCAGAGTAGCGGCCGGTGACCTCTCGATCGGGGCTGCCGCGGCCATCCAAAGCGGGCTGGGGGCGCCGTCACCCACCGTCGCTGCCGACGACCTGGCGGATGCGGCGCACGAGTTGCTGGCATCCGCGAATGTCCTGCCGCCCGAGAAGG
>NZ_VRMG01000051.1 GCF_008040105.1 Lacisediminihabitans profunda | reverse complement strand
TCTTACCACGGCTCAAACCCTAGCCTTGCTGACCCCTATGGGCAGGTTGATCTCTGCTATTAGCTGGGGTGCGTTGGCACTGGAAGACTTCATTGTCTTCTTGGAAGGCGGTGATTCGGTGGTCGGGGACTTCTTGAACAACAACGTACAAGCTGCCGAGACATTCGAAAAGCTAGCCAGTGAATCCAGTGAACTGAAGAACAATCTCGACGGTATCTTCTCTGTTGTCCCGGGGCTAGCTGAAGCGCTCAAAGGTCTAGAGTTCAATGAAATGCTGGTCAGCACGATGAGAGAACTTGCTGCCATCATGGAGTTCTTCAACAGTGTTGTAGAGAGATTCGCAATAGCCGGCAAGTACAGGGACGCTAAGATTGCTGAAGCCGGAGGAGACAGAAGTACTATAATGTCGAACATCGACACGATGTACGCTATG
>NZ_VRMG01000050.1 GCF_008040105.1 Lacisediminihabitans profunda | reverse complement strand
TTCGTCGACGGCCGCATCGCCGCGCAGGGCGGACCCGAGCTGGCCGACCGACTCGAGAACGAGGGCTACGACCGGTTCCTGGCGAGCGACGCGCTGGCCACTGGCGGTCCGACCCCGACGAACCTAGGCTAGAAGTATGGCAGTCGCACTCGCACCGCAGCTCTTCGACCAGGTCGAAGAGGCGCCGAAAGACGTGATGGACCCCCAGCTCGGCGTCAACATCGTGGACCTCGGGCCCATCTACGCCCTCACCTGGGACGAGGAGAACAATGCCCTCATCATCA
>NZ_VRMG01000049.1 GCF_008040105.1 Lacisediminihabitans profunda | reverse complement strand
CTGCTCACGAGCATCCCGGGTCTCGGGCCCACCCGGGTGGCCAGGGCCATGGAACAGCTCGGGATCGCGGAGTCCAAGCGGGTCGGCGGCCTCGGAGTGCGGCAGCGTCGACGCCTGCGCGAGTGGCTCGAGCGCCGGGACAATCACGGCGGGGAGCAGCAGCGAGCCCGTCTCGTGGTGCTCGCCGGACCCACGGCCGTCGGCAAGGGCACCGTGTCCACCTACATCCGGGAGAACTACCCGGACGTGCACCGGTCCGTCTCGGCCACGACGA
>NZ_VRMG01000048.1 GCF_008040105.1 Lacisediminihabitans profunda | reverse complement strand
TCCCTACCCGCCGCTCTTCCGCTCTGGCGCAACCTGCTCTCCGCCCTCGAGTCCTTCGACACGGGAGTCACGACCACGCTCGACTGGTCGCACGCGCTGCGCACCCCCGAGTATGCGGATGCCGCCCTGCAGGCCTTCGAGGAGATCCCCGGTCGATTCGTGCTCGGCTACGGTAACTACCTCGGCGCCCCCTGGGAGTGGACTGCTGACCCGATCTTCCGCTCCTGGGTGAAGAAGGTCTCGGGCAGCGACATGCTCGGGCTCCAGATCGCGGTCGACGTGCCGGACGCCGAGGACTTCCC
>NZ_VRMG01000005.1 GCF_008040105.1 Lacisediminihabitans profunda | reverse complement strand
CTTCCGCGAAAGGCAACCTGTCTAACTTACCACCCTGACGCAGTTTGTCAAATCGGCCGCAACGCTCAGAAGCGCATGCAAAACCGTTCCGACTGCTTACGGGGTGGGTTACTCATCCTAAGATCTGAAGACGGCTTCCTGCAAGAGGAACACCGCTATATGACTTGGATTTGGTCCCTCTTGAGGCCGCCTGGCACTTCCGCCTGAGGAACCTTTGGGGTGACAAGAGGAAACATTACGGGTCAATCGCCTGCCAGGGAAATTACGCGCAATCCCGGGCGTGTCGCGTCATCGTCGACCCAATATGCACCCCCAAAACCGTCAACTCTCGCCGTGTCGTGCGGGAATCCGCCTGCCATCGAGTAGGCGAGTGCGTCCCCGGGAGCGGGCGCAGCCGACCTCGTCTGCTCGCCGACTCGAGCCGAACGCGCGTGCCGGACCCGTCGACGCCTCGACTCTGCGGTCTAATGGTCGAGGCGGGAACGCGAGCGGGGTCGATCACCACGGCCGCCGGCGAGTCGCCGGAAAGGGACACTCGATGATCGTCGTCGGCAGCATCCTCTGGGCGGCAGCGCTTCTCGTGATCGCGGCGTCGCTCGCGGTCGCCATCACGTCCATCCGCTTCAGGCGCCCGCGCCTCTCCCTCGTGACGATCGCCCCGGTGGCGATCGGCCTTGCCGGCGCCGCCTTCCTCATCTCGGTCCCCGCGCCCAGCCACGCGGTCGCGGTGATCGGAGGCATCGGTCTCGCGCTCCTCGGCGTCGTCGCCGGCAACCCCATCACCGTCGCGGTGCTCGCCTTCGCCGATCGCGGAACCGGAGCGACCGTGACCGACGGTCACCACGGCGGAATCATCCTGAAGGAGAGCCGGGACGGCACCCGCCGCGACGCGGAGGTGTTGCGCGGCGGAACGACCATCGGCTACGTCGAGCGCCTGGTCGTGATCGCCGCCATCGTGCTCGGTCACCTCGAGATCGTCGCCGTGCTCATCGCGGTGAAGGGGCTCGGACGCTTCTCCGAGCTGGACAGCCCGGAGATCCGCGAGCGGTTCATCATCGGCACCCTCGTGAGCCTCGCCTGGGCCGGGGCGTGCGCCCTGCTGATCGTCGTCTAGCCCGCCGGCTCGACCGCCGGACCGGAGGTCGGGACGGGACCGGATGAACCGCTCGACTGCGGTGAACTCCGAGCCGCCGTGGACCCCGTCGGTCATGGCCGGCGAACCTTCGCGTGGGCCTTCTACGGGGACACCGTTCGCTCCCCCGGAATCCAGAACCGCCACGGATACTCGGCCGACCCGCCTTCCCCAGACACCCCGGTGCGCGGCCCGGCGTCGTGATCCGCGCGCACCGTCGGCAGGGTGAGGTCGAAGGGCGACGTGGCGAGATCCGCTCCGCCGTCCGCGAGGGTCACGCCGAGGGCCACGACGAGCCGCGCGGGGCCCCGTGCGAGGTCGGCATCCGATCGGGAGGTCGTACGTCGCGCGCGGGCGAGTTCGAGGCCCTCGACCACCTCTCCGCCCCGCAGGAGCACGGCCGACGCGGTGCCGGGCGGAGAGCACACGACGTTCGCGCAGACGTGCATTCCATAGGTGAAGTAGGTGTAGAGGTGTCCGGGCTCGCCGAACATCACCGTGGTGCGCTTGGTGAGACCGCGGAAGGCATGGGATCCCGGGTCCATCTCGCCGAGGTAGGCCTCGACCTCGGTGAGCCGGATCGTCACCCGTCCCTCTTCCGAATCCCGCGAGAGGGTGGCGCCCAGCAGGTCGAGGGCGACCTCGTTTGCCGGCCTGGCCAGGGCCTCACGGTCGAACATCAGAAGAGGCGGGCACCGCTCACGAAGAACAGGATGACGGCAGCGACGGCCATCGCGCCGGCCACCGCGAAGATGCTCCACATCACGATCTTCTGGGTGCGGCTCTGTTCCGGCCGCCTGGGCTTGTTGTCCTTGCTGAGCGTCATTGCAGGTACTTCTCCAGTTCTCGAATCCGACGGGTGAGCGCGGCGAGCTGCTCGGTCACTCGAACCGCGGCGGTTCCCCCGGTGCCATCCCGACTCTCGATCGACCCGGAGACGGTGAGCACCGAGCGCACCTCGGGCGTGAGATGGGGCGAGATCTCGGTCAGTTCGGCGTCCGTCGGCTCATCCAGCCGCAGCCCGCGTTGCTCACAGAAGCTGACGAGCGCCCCGCTGATCTCGTGGGCGTCGCGGAACGGGACGTGCTGGGTGACGAGCCACTCGGCGACGTCCGTCGCGAGCGAGAAACCCTGAGGGGCGAGTTCCGCCATACGCGCGGTGTCGAATCGCAGGGAGGCGACCATCCCGGTGAACGCGGGCAGCAACACCTCGAGGGTGGTGACCGAGTCGAAGACCGGTTCCTTGTCTTCCTGCAGGTCGCGGTTGTAGGCGAGGGGAAGACCCTTGAGCGTGGCGAGCAGCCCGGCGAGGTTGCCGATGAGCCGACCGGACTTGCCCCGGGCGAGCTCCGCGATGTCGGGGTTCTTCTTCTGCGGCATGATCGACGAGCCCGTGGAATAAGAGTCGTGCAGCGTGACAAAGCCGAACTCGCGCGTGTTCCAAATGATGATGTCCTCGGCCAACCGCGAGAGGTTGATGCCGACGAGCGAGGCGATGAAGGCGAACTCGGCGACGACGTCGCGGCTGGCCGTGGCATCCATCGAATTCTCGGTCGGTCGGTCGAGTCCCAGCTCGGTCGCGACGAGCTGTGGGTCGAGGCCGAGCGAACTGCCGGCCAGCGCCCCGGCGCCGTAGGGAGACGACCGGGCGCGAACCGACCAGTCTCTCAATCGTTCGAGGTCGCGAACCAGCGGCCAGGCGTAGGCCAGCAGATGGTGCGAGAGCAGCACCGGCTGGGCGTGCTGCATGTGGGTGCGGCCCGGCATCGGGGCGCCGAGGTGCGCCTCCGCCTGCGCGGCGATGGCGTCGACGAGGTCGACCACGTGGTGGGTGATCGCCCGGGAGTGGTCGAGCAGGTACAGGCGCACGAGCGTGGCGATCTGGTCGTTTCGACTGCGCCCGGCGCGCAGCTTGCCACCGAGCTCCGCGCCGGCGATCTCGATCAGGCCGCGCTCGAGAGCCCCGTGCACGTCCTCGTCCGACTCGAGTGCGGCAAAGCTGCCGTCCTCGAACGCCACGCGCAGGGTGTCGAGGGATTCGAGCATCCGCACCAGCTCGTCGTCGCTGAGATAGCCGGCCGCCGCGAGCGCCTTGGCGTGCGCTCGCGACCCGGCGAGGTCGTACGGTCCGAGCTGCCAGTCGAAGTGGGTGGACTTGCTCAGACGGGCGAGCTCCGGCGACGGGCCGCTGGAGAACCGGCCGCCCCACAGCGCCCCCTCGGTCGTCTTGCCGACCGTGGGTTCTTCGTCGCCAGATTTCGACACAGCGGGTCTCCTAGTTGCTCGACGCCTCGCGGCGCGCCGAGATCTTGCTCGGCAGCGACCAGATCTCGATGAAGCCCTTGGAGAGCGACTGGTCGAAAGTGTCGCCGGTGTCGTAGGTCGCGAGGTCGAAATCGTAGAGACTCTCCGCGCTCTTCTGGCCGGTGACGACCGCACGGCCGCCCTGAAGCAGGAGGCGGATCTCGCCGCTCACGTACCGCTGGGTATCGTCGATGAACACGTCGAGCGACCGCTTGAGGCTCGAGAACCACAGGCCGTCGTAGACCAGGTTCGCCCACTCCGCCTCGACTCCGCGCTTGTAACGACCGAGGTCGCGCTCGAGCGTGAGGGCCTCGAGGGCCTCGTGCGCGGCGATCAGGGCGATCGCGGCCGGGGCCTCGTAGACCTCACGGCTCTTGATGCCGACGAGGCGATCCTCGACCACATCGATGCGACCGACGCCGTGCTTGCCGGCGACGGCGTTGAGTTCCTCGACGATCGCCAGCGGGCTGTACGCGACGCCGTCGAGGGCGACCGGGATGCCCCGCTCGAAGGTGATGACGATCTCGTCGGCCTCGCGGTTGACGTTCGGGTCCTGCGTGTACTCGTAGAGGTCCTCGATAGGGGCGTTCCACGGGTCCTCGAGGAACCCGGTCTCCACCGCGCGACCCCAGACGTTCTTGTCGATCGAATACGGATTGGCTGCGCTCTGGCGGATCGGCAGGTTGTGCTTGTTGGCGTAGACGATCGCCTTGTCGCGGGTGAGCGCGAGGTCCCGCACCGGGGCGATGCTGGTGAGCTCCGGGGCGAGCGCGGCGACGGCCGCCTCGAAACGAACCTGGTCGTTGCCCTTGCCGGTGCAGCCATGCGCGACACTGTCGGCGCCGAGTTCCCGCGCGACGCGGGCGAGGTGCTTCGAGATGAGCGGGCGGCTGAGCGCCGACACGAGCGGGTAGCGCTTCTGGTAGAGCGCGTTGGCCTTGAGCGATGGCATGAGGTAGTCGCTCGCGAACTCGTCGCGGGCGTCGACGACGATCGCCTCGACGGCGCCGCAGTCGAGCGCACGCTGGCGGATGTCATCCATATCCTCGCCGCCCTGGCCGACGTCGACGGCGAGGGCCACGACCTCCTTGCCGGTCGCGTCCTTGAGCCAGCCGATGCCGACCGAGGTGTCGAGACCACCGGAGTATGCGAGGACGACGCGTTCTGCCATGTAACTGCTCCTTGTGTTATTCGTTGACAAGCTTAGGGCGCCGATTTGGCGTCGCTCCCTTCCGAAATCCATGCAATCCTCGGTCGAATCGGCGTGTCTGCTGCAGAGAACCGGCGCGTCGCGAAGATTGCATGGATTTCGGAAGGAGGTAGAGGAGGGGGGTAGAGGGTGGGGCTACTGCTGGAGGAGCCAGACCATGAGCGCCTTCTGGGCGTGCAGGCGGTTCTCCGCCTCGTCCCAGACGACGCTCTGCGGGCCGTCGATCACCTCGGCGGTGACCTCGTAGCCGCGATCGGCCGGGAGGCAGTGCAGGAACAGGGCGTCGGGCCTGGCCAGTGCCATGAGCTCCGCGTCCACGCGATAGGACCCGAGGGTGGTCAGGCGTTCGGCCTTCTCCTCCTCCTTGCCCATCGACACCCAGGTGTCGGTCACCACGACATCCGCACCGGCCACCGCTTCGATCGGGTCCGTGAACAGGGTGACCGAGCCGCCGCTCTTCGCCGCCGCCACGTCGGCGGCCGCGACCACCGAGTCCGTGGGGGCGTAGTCGACCGGCGAGGCGACGCGAACGTGCATCCCGGCGGTCGCGCCCGCCAGCAGGTAGGACTGCGCCATGTTGCTCGCCCCGTCGCCGAGGAAGGTGACGGTGAGTCCGGCGAGGGTGCCTCGGTGCTCCCGGATGGTGAGCAGGTCGGCCAACAGCTGGCAGGGGTGGAAGTCGTCGCTGAGTCCGTTGATCACGGGAACGGTCGTGCCCAGGGCCATCTCCTCGAGCCCGGACTGCGCGAAGGTGCGCCAGACGATCGCGGCGACCTGGCGCTCGAGCACGCGAGCGGTGTCGGTTGCCGTCTCCTTGCCGCCGAGCTGGCTGTTCGCCGTGGAGATGATCAGCGGGATGCCGCCGAGCTCCGCGATGCCGACCGCGAACGACACCCGGGTTCGGGTGGACGACTTGTCGAAGATTACGGCGACGGTCTGCGGCCCGACGAGCGGCCGGGTGCCGAAACGGTCTCCCTTGAGCTCGACCGCGAGATCGAGGATGGCGGTCTGCTCGGCCTGGCTGAGGTCGTCGTCGCGCAGGAAATGTCGGGTCATGCGACTGCCTCCAGGGCCTTGGCGAAGAGTTCGCGGAATTCGTCGAGTTCCGCGTCGCCGACGATGAGCGGCGGGGCGAGCCGGATGCTCGACTCGTTGGGAGCGTTGATGATGAGTCCGACGGCGAAGGCCGCGGCCGCCAGCTCCGCCGCGACGGGCTTCGACAGCCCGAGGCCGACGAGGGCGCCCTGACCGCGGATCTCGGCGATGAGCGGCGACCCGATCTCGGCGACGATCTGTCGGAGCCGAGAGCCGAGGTGCGCGGCGTTGTCGATCAGGCCGGCTCGCTCGATCTCGCCGAGCACGGCATTGCCCGCGGCCGTCGCGAGCGGGTTGCCGCCGAAGGTGCTGCCGTGCTGACCGGGCTTGAAGAGGTCGGAGGCCCAGCCGAAGGTGACGAGAGCGCCGATCGGCACGCCCCCGGCGATGCCCTTCGCGAGGGCGAGCGCGTCGGGCACGATGCCGTGCTGCTGAAACGCGAACCAGGTTCCCGTGCGGCCGACCCCGGTCTGAATCTCGTCGAGAATGAGCAGCGCGCCGTGCTGCTCGGTGAGCTCCCGGGCGCGCTGGAGGTAGCCGTCCGGGAGATCGATGACACCGGCCTCCCCCTTGATCGGCTCCACGAACAGCGCGGCGACCGTGCCGTCCATCGCCTCTTCGAGCGCCTCGATCGTCGTGGCGATGTGCTCGACTCCCGGCAGCAGGGGCTCGAAGGCCTCCCGCATCGCCGCCTTGCCGGTGAGCGAGAGTGAGCCCATGGTGCGACCGTGGAACGAATTGACGAGGGACAGGATGCGCGTGCGCGATCCGTCGCCCCGATTGAGTCTGGCGAGCTTGATCGCGGCCTCGATCGCCTCGGCCCCCGAGTTGCCGAAGAACACCCGACCGCGGTCACCGGCACCGGTGATGCGGCGAAGCCGCTCGGCGAGCTCCAGCTGCGGCGGTGTGGCGAAGTAGTTCGAGACGTGGGCGAGGGTCGCGACCTGCGTGCTGACGGCGTCGACGAGCACAGGGTGGGCGTGGCCGAGCGCGTTTACCGCGATGCCGGCTAGGAAGTCGAGGTACCGTGTGCCCTCGGAGTCCCAGACATGAGCGCCCTCCCCGCGCACGAGCATGGCGATCGGGGACGCGAAGGACCCCATCATCGCGGCGCCGAAGCGTTCGCGCCAGTTGTCGTTGTCGGTCACTGTGCTGCCTCCTCGGCGGTCGGGATGACTTCGGTTCCGATGCCCTCGGCGGTGAACGCCTCGAGCAGGATCGCGTGCAGTACGCGGCCGTCGATGATGGCCGCCTTCGGGACCCCGCCCCGCACGGCATCGAGACAGGCGGTCATCTTGGGGATCATCCCCGATTCCAGCGATGGGATGAGCGCACCCAGCTCGGCCGCATCGATCGAGGCGACGAGAGAATCGCGGTTCGGCCAGTCGCGATAGAGTCCGGCGACATCGGTGAGGATGATGAGCTTCGCTGCCCCGAGCGCGACGGCCAGTGCCGATGCCGCCGAGTCGGCGTTCACGTTGAGGGACTGCCCGTGGTGCGCGGAGTCCGGCGCGATCGAGGACACGACGGGGATCTTGCCGGCGGCCAGGATCGCGGTGACGGTCGCGGGATTGACCGCGGTCACGTCGCCGACGAGGCCGAGGTCCACCTTTTCGCCGTCCACGACGGTTCCCCGGCGGGTGCCGGAGAAGAGCCCGTCGGTCTCGCCTGACAGGGCCTGGGCGAGGGGACCGTGCTCGTTGATGAGGGCGGACAGCTGGGGCCCGACCTCCACGGTGAGCACCTCGCGCACGACCTCGAGCGCCTCCTGGCTGGTGACGCGCAGGCCGCCGCGGAACTCGCTGGGGATGCCCCGACGCTCGAGCTCCGCCGAGATCTGGGGCCCTCCTCCGTGCACGACGACGGGATGCACGCCCACCTGGCGCAGGTAGACCATGTCCTCCGCGAACGCCCGCTTGAGTTCCTCGTTGACCATGGCATTGCCGCCGAACTTCACCACGATCGTCTTGCCCTGGAACTCCCGAAGCCACGGCAGGGACTCGATCAGGGCCTGCGCCTTGGTTGACGCCTCCGAACTGTGCGCGCCCATCAGCTGGAGTACGCGCTGTTCTCGTGCACGTAGTCGTGCGTGAGGTCGTTGGTGCGGATCGTGGCTGTCGACTCCCCCGCGTTCAGGTCGATCACGAGATGGACCGCCCGCCCGGTGAGGTCGACGAGTTCGCGGGACTGGTCCGGCTCGCCGGCGTGGGCGACCCGGATGCCGTTGATCGTCACGTCGATGTCGTACGGGTCGAAGGCCGCGGCCGTCGTTCCCACCGCGGCGAGCACCCGACCCCAGTTGGGATCGTTGCCGAACACGGCGGCCTTGAACAGGTTGTTTCGCGCCACTGCTCGCCCGACCTCGACCGCGTCGTCCTCGGAGGCCGCGCTCACGACCTCGATCGTGATGTCGTGGGCGGCGCCCTCAGCGTCCTGCTGGAGCTGGGCGGCGAGATCGGCGCACAGCTCGGTGAGCGCCGCGCCGAAATCGTCGGCGGCGGGCGAGATCCCGGATGCCGCGGACGCCAGGAGCGCGACCGTGTCGTTGGTGGACATGCACCCGTCCGAGTCGAGGCGGTCGAAGGTGACCCTGGTCGCCTCGCGGAGGGTGGCGTCGAGCACGGCCGACGGGAGGTCGGCATCGGTGGTGATGACCACGAGCATCGTCGCGAGACCCGGCGCGAGCATGCCTGCGCCCTTCGCCATGCCGCCGATCGACCAGCCGTCGCGTGAGACGACGGACTGCTTGGGGTGGGTGTCGGTGGTCATGATCGCCAGCGCGGCATCCAACCCGCCGTCGTCGCTCAGGCTGCCGTGGGCGGCGGTGAGCCCGGCCGACACCTTGTCGAAGTCGAGCTGGTCTCCGATGAGGCCCGTCGAGCAGATCAGGATGTCGGACGCGGAGGCGCCGAGAAGGCTCGCGGCGAGCTCCGCGGTCGCGTGGGTCACCTGGAAGCCGCGAGACCCCGTGTAACAGTTGGCGCCGCCCGAGTTGAGCACGACCGCGCGGAGGATGCCGTCGGCGATCGCCTGCTGCGACCAGATCACGGGATTCGCCTTCGCCCGGTTGCTGGTGAACACGGCGGCGGCGGCCTGGCTCGGGCCGGTGTTGACGACGAACGCGATGTCACGACCACCGCTCGCCTTCAGGCCGGACTCGACTCCGGCGGCGGTGAAACCACGGGGCTGGGTGACGCTCATGGTGCGACTCCGTCCACTGGAAGGCCCGCTGTCTCGCGCAGGCCGAGGGCGATATTGGCTGACTGGATGGCGGCGCCCGCAGTGCCCTTGACGAGATTGTCCACGGCCGTCACCGTGACGACGCGGCCGGCCGCCTCGTCGATGGCGAGACCGATGAGGGCGGTGTTTGCGCCGAGCACATCCGCGGTGCGCGGGAAGGACCCGGCGGGCAGGAGGTGCACGAACGGTTCGTCCGCATATGCACTCTCCCAGGCATCCCGGATCGCCGTGGCGGAGGTGCCGGGCACGATCCGCGCGGTGGAGGTGGCGAGGATGCCGCGGGACATCGGAACGATGACCGGCGTGAACGAGATGGTGGGCGACTGCGCCCCCGCGCCACGCAGACCCTGCAGGATCTCGGGGATGTGGCGGTGCGTGCCGCCGACCGCGTACGGGTTGGCAGAACCGAGGATCTCGCTCGCGAGGTTCTCGAGCTTCAGAGCCTTGCCGGCACCGGACGGGCCGACGGCGAGCACCGCGACCAGGTCGCGCTCCTCGATCACCCCGGCCGCGATCCCCGGCGCGAGTGCCAGGGCGACGGTGCTCGCGTTGCAGCCGGGCGCGGCGATGCGCCGAGAGCCGACAAGCGCCTCGCGCTGCTTCGCCCCGCCGACGATGAGTTCCGGCACGCCGTAGTCCCAGGCCTCGAAGTACTGGCCGGGATAGAAGGCCGCCCAGTCCGACGCACTGCGCAGCCGATGGTCGGCGCCGCAATCGACCACGAGCGCGGCGGCCGGCAGGTGCTCGGTGAGCTCCCCCGACTTGCCGTGCGGCAGGGCGAGGAACACCACGTCGTGACCGGCGAGGGACTGCGCAGTGGTCTCCGCGAGGGTCAGGTGACCGAGGGAACGCAGATGGGGCTGCGCGGAGGCCAGCGACTGGCCGGCGTTGGAGAATGCGGTGACCGTGGTCACCGTGAAATCGGGGTGCCCTGCGAGGAGTCGCAGGAGTTCACCACCCGCATAGCCACTGGCACCAGCCACGGCAACGGAGAGAGACATGCCTCTACCTTTGTGATCGATCGGACGGGGATCGGGGCGGCGGCGCTGCTGGATACGCTGACGAATCAGCGCTGCGGCGTCGCCGACGATCGGCGCGCGCGGATCACCGGCAGGCGAACCTCACCCTGACGCGTCCCGTGCATGTCCATGAAAAAGACCATACCGCCTCCGCGCCACAGTTCACGAATCGGCGGGTCCGGCGCCCCGCACGCTGTAGCGGTGCTCCGGCCTCCCCGTGCTGCCGTAGCGGAGCTGCACGCTCGCCGCGCCCTCGTAGACGAGGCTCGACAGGTAACGCTGCGCCGTGGCGCGGGAGATGCCCACCTCGCTCGCGACCTCGGACGCGGCGGTCGGAACGCTCGTGCGCCGCAGGATCTCGAGCACCGCGGCCTCGGTCGCCGCCCGGGGCTTGCCCGCGCCGGATTCACCCGGGTGCAGAATGCGGAGTGCTCGTTCGACCGCCTCCTGGTCGAGGGTGTTGCCGGCCGCGAGCACACTGCGGTAGCGGGCGTAGGCCCGGAGTCGCTGCTCGAGGAACTCCGCCCGGAACGGCTTGATGAGATAGCTGAGCGCACCGCGACGGAGCGCCTTCTGAACCGACGCGACATCGGACGCCGCACTGATCACGAACACGTCCACGTCGAGGCCTCGGAGCACGTCGAGCCCGTTGACGTCCGGCAGGTAGATGTCGAGAAGCACGAGCTCGGGCTGCATCGCCCGCACGACCCGGATCGCCTCCTCTCCCCCGCTCACCGGAGGCAGGGCGGTGAAGCCCGGGATCGCGTTGACGTACGCCACGTGGAGCTTGGCCACGTGGAAGTCGTCGTCGACGATGAGCACGCGGATGTCGTCGGCCATGTCGTCAGACCACCACCCGTGGCGAGGCCGGCCGCACGGGCTCCTCCGCCGAGAGCACACCGGGGAGCCTCGCACAGAAGACCGCGCCCGGTCCCCCGACGGCTCCGGCCGACGCCAGCCAGACGTCGCCACCGCGCCGCCGGGCGATCTGGCGGGAGAGCGCGAGGCCGAGGCCGTGGCCGTGGCTTTCGTCGCCCATCCCGGTGGCGGTCGTGTAGCCCTCCACGAACGGCAGCTCCCGGTCTCCTCCGATTCCGTCGCCGGAGTCGGCGACGACGAGGTGGAGGGTGTCCCCCTCGCTCAGCAGCTCGATTTCGACCCAGCGGCTCTCGTCCCTGCCGTGCACGGCGGCGACCACCGCGTTGTCGATGAGGTTGCCGAGGACGGTCGTGACGTCCTGCGGATCGATCACCGCACCGGCGATGAGCGTCTCCGACCCGATCCGCAGCAGCACGCCTCGTTCGGCGGCCTGGGATCCCTTCGCGCCGACGAAGGCCTGCAGGTAGGAGTCCTGCAACCGATCGCCGTGTTCGACCGGATGCTTCAGCGGCCCCGTCTCGAGAGTCTGGCGCAGGTAGTGCGCGGCCTCCGCCGTCTCGCCGATCTCGAGCAGCCCGGAGATCGTGTGCAGGCGATTGGCGAATTCGTGGCGCTGGGCGCGCAGGGCGGTGGACAGCGCCTCGACGGCGAACAATTGGCGGCTGAGCGCCTCGACGTCTGTCCTGTCTCGCACCATGATCACCCAGCCGAGATCGCTCGCGCCCCGCGTGACCTTGCGCGCCGTCACGACGAGCACCGATTGTCCGACGACGACCTGCACCGAGGCGTCGTCGGCGAGCTGCGGGCGGTCGAGCAGGTCGATGATCGGGGCGGGGATGCTGAGGAAACGGATCTGGTTGCCGATCACGTCCGGCAGGCCGAGCAGTCTCCTGGCCTTCGCGTTGCACACGGTGATCACGCCCTCAGGAGTCGTGCCGATGACGCCCTCCCCCACGCCGTAGAGCACGACCTCCTGGTCCTGCACGAGCGCGGAGATCTCCTCCGGCTCGAGTCCAAGGGTGAGATTGCGCAGGCGCCGCACGAGGGCGGCCGAGGCCGCCGCAGCGAGGATGAGTACGCCGATCCCCACCCCGATGAGCGGGAGGACGAGCGCGCCGAGATTCTGCATCACGCTCGTCATGGAGAATCCGACGCTCACCTCGCCGACCACGCGGAGGTGGTCCGGCGACCAGATCGGTACCTTGGCTCGCGCCGACGGCCCCAGCGTGCCGTTCTCGATCGCCGTGACCGCCTTGCCCTTCAGGGCCGCGCTCGGGCTCGTGCTGACCATCTTGCCGAGCAGGCTCGGTGTGGGGTGGGAGAGGCGGATGCCGTCGTCGTCGGTGATCACCACGAACAGGGCGGCGGTGCGCTTGCGCACCTCCTCGGCCGCCTTCTGAATCGGCCCTCCGCGCAGTTCCACCATGCTGGGAACGGCCTCCTCGGCCGAGACCGCCGTGACGAGTTCGCGCACGTCGTCGCGGGCCGCGACACTGTTCGCCACGGCGAGCGCTCTCGCCTCGACCTGGCTGCCGGTCTCGCCGTAGCTCAGATAGGCGAACATGCCGGTGCAGACGAGCACCACGAGGGCGACGACGCCGAGCTGGAACACCAGAGTCTGGGTGGAGAAGCTGAGCCGCCTGGGCCCGCGGGCGCTCAGTCGCGCTCCTGCCACACTCCGCGGTCGCGTCTTCGTTGTCACGGATTCACGCTACAGCGACCGCGACGCCGCGACGTCCGAATCGGGGTCGTGAGATTAATGCGCACAAGGTGCGCAATGCGGTCATCTGCGACCAAGTCGCGGAAACCGGACACGGGGTTGCCACCGACCATATCGTTGCCCCACCCAGATGCGCCCGAACCGGGCGCCTCGTCAACGATGACAGCGCAGGTCTCCCTGCGGTTCGTCATCGAATCGAAAGGAGCCTCGATGAGCACTGCGCCGCACCTGTTCTCAACCCCCCTGGCAACGCTGCGACCGGCCATCGACCTGAAGAACGTGACCAAGCGGTTCACGACACCGGACGGGTCGACCTACACGGCGATTCGGGACATGACCCTCCAGGTGGCCCCGGGCGAGTTCTGCGCGATCGTCGGCCCGACCGGGTGCGGCAAGTCGACGTCGCTCACCCTGATCTCCGGTTTGGAGCGGCCGAGCGCCGGTTCGGTGAGCGTGCACGGCGAGCCCGTGAAGGGCATCACCCCCGGTGTCGGGTTCATGTTCCAGACGGATGCCGTCCTCCCCTGGAAGTCCGTTCTCGACAACGTCGCGATGGGCCCGAAGTTCCGGGGCATCGACAAGGCGAACGCGATCGCCTCGGCGAAGGACTGGATCCGTCGCGTGGGCCTGGCGGGCTTCGAAGACCGGTTCCCCCACCAGCTCTCCGGCGGCATGCGCAAGCGCGTCGCCCTCGCCCAGAGCCTCATCAACGAGCCGGAGATCCTGCTCATGGACGAACCGTTCAGCGCCCTCGACGTGCAGACCAGGGCGATCATGTCCAACGAACTGCTCGGCCTGTGGGACGTCACCAAGCCCGCCGTGGTGTTCGTGACCCACGACCTCGAGGAGGCCATCGCCCTGGCCGACAAGGTGGTCGTGATGACCGCCGGTCCCGGCGGAACCGTGAAGGAGACCTTCGCCATCGACCTGCCCCGCCCGCGGGTGGTGCAGGAGATCCGCTTCGACAAGCGCTTCGTGGACCTCTACCAGCAGATCTGGGAGTCGCTGCGCTCCGAGGTCGACACGGCGTATTCGCAGTCCACCCAAACCACCGGAAAGGCATCCTGATGAGCGCATCGAGCGTCGAGACAACGCTGACCCAGGGACTCGAGGCGACCATCGCGGCGACCGCCCACAGCCGCACCCGCAAGCGCCGCCTCCGTGTGCTCGCCAGCCAGCTCGGACTGCTCGTGCTGCTGCTCGGCGGCTGGCAGCTCGGCGTCGGATCGGACCAGCTCAAGGTCGTGCTCTACGGCGAGCCGAGCGGAATCCTCGCCCAGCTCATCACCTGGTTCCGCGACGGCACCGCCATCGGCCCGCTCTGGCAGCAGATCGCCGTCACCCTCGAGGAGGCACTCATCGGCTTCGTCATCGGCACCGCGCTGGGAATCGTCTCGGGCATCGCGCTCGGGCGCATCCGCTTCCTCGCCGAGGTGTTCAGCCCGTACATCAAGGTGCTGAATTCGATCCCGCGGATCGTGCTCGGATCCGTCTTCGTGCTCGCGCTCGGGCTCGGCATCGAGTCGAAGATCCTGCTCGTGGTCGTGCTCGTCTTCTTCGGGGTCTTCTTCAACGCCTTCCAGGGGGTGCGCGAGGTTGACCGCAACTTCATCGCGAACGCGACCATCCTCGGCGCATCGAAGTGGCAGGTGACCCGCCACGTCGTGCTCCCGTCGGCCTTCACCTGGATCGTTGCCAGCCTGCACGTGAGCTTCGGCTTCGCCCTCATCGGCGCGATCGTCGGCGAATTCCTCGGCGGCCTCCAGGGCCTCGGAGAACTCATCAAGAACGCCCAGGGCACCTTCAACGCGAACGGTGTCTGGGCCGCGATGGTCATCATGGGCATCATCGCGCTCATCGCGGAGTACTTCATCACTCGTCTCGAGAATCGCCTGCTGCGCTGGCGTCCGCCGCAGCTGAGCGGCCCGGAGCTCTAACCCCATCCCCTCACCGCACCACACAACACAACACAACACAACACAACACAACAAGGAGAGTCCAATGAAGGAAAATCCCAGCACCAAACGCCGAATGCTCGCGCTCGCCAGCGCGGCGATCGCCGTCGCGATCGGAGTCGCGGGCTGCAGCTCGGCCACGCCTGCCACCACACCCAAGGCCGGCGCGACGAGCGACTCGGCCAACGGCACCGTCTCCATCATGGTCGGCGGCCTGAACAAGCAGATCTACCTGCCGTTCATGCTCGCCCAGCAGCTCGGCTACTACAAGGAGCAGGGCCTCACCGTCACGCTCTCCGACGAGCCGGCCGGAGTGGATGCGACGACCAATATGCTCGCCGGAAAGGTCGACGGGGTGGGCGGCTTCTACGACCACACCATCGACCTCGCCGGCCTCGGCCAGGAGGTTGAATCCGTGGTGAACATGCTCGTGACGCCCGGCGAGGTCGAGCTGTGCCGCAGCGACCTCAAGGGCCAGATCAAGTCGCCGGCAGACTGGTCGGGTCGCAACCTCGGCATCACCGACCTCGGCTCGTCGACCGACTTCCTCACCCAGTACCTGGCGAAGAAGAACGGCGTCGACCCGACGACGATCCACCGCCTCGGCGTGCAGTCCGGAGCCACCCTCATCGGCGCCATGCAGCACAAGAACGTCGACTGCGCGATGACCACCGAACCGACGGTCTCGCAGCTGATGGCGACGGGAGGCGCGTACATCCTGCTCGACATGCGCAGCTCCGAGGGCACCTCGGCCGCGCTCGGCGGCGAGTACCCGGCCACCTCGCTGTACATGAAGTCGTCGTGGGTGAAGCAGAACCCGGTGACGGTGCAGAAGCTCGTCAACGCCTACGTGAAGACGCTCAAGTACATCCAGGCCAACGACGGGGCCACGATCGTGGAGAAGATCCCCGCGGACTACTACGCCGGAGCAGGCAAGGCCGCGTGGATCACGGCCTTCGACTCGGAGAAGGGCATCTACAACCCGACGGGGATCATGCCGCCGAACGGCCCGCCGACCAACCTCAAGGTGCTCTCGGCGTTCAATAAGGACGTTCAGGGGAAGTCGATCGACGTACACAAGACCTACACGGACCAGTTCGTGACGGCCGCCAAGTAGGGGTACTCCACAAGAACGACAATGGCGTGACCGGCTCCCGGTCACGCCATTGTCGTTGTGCGACGACTATTCGCGCACGGTCGCGCCGAACCGCTCCGCGGCGATCGCTGCGCCCGCGAGCTTGGCGTCGCTCGCCTCGGCGGCGGTGAGGGTTCGATCCGGGGCACGGAAACGCAGGGCGAGCGTGATGGACTTGGATCCGGCGGGAACCCCGGAGCCGCGGTAGTCGTCGACGAGCCGGGCGTCCTCGAGCAGATCGCCCGCACCGTCGACGACCGCGGAGAGCACCTGGGCCGCCGGCACCTCGACGGGCACCACGAGAGACAGGTCCTGGGTCGCCGCCGGGAAGCTGGAGATGCTCACCGGAACGACCTCCCGAGCCGAGAACTCGATGAGCAGTTCGAGGTTGACCTCGAGCACGGCGGTGACTCTTGGCAGGTCGAGCTCGTCGGCGAGGGCGGGCAGCAGTTCGCCCGCGAAGCCGACCGCCTGGTTCGCCACGAAGAGCTCGGCCGTGCGCCCCGGGTGCATCGCGTGATGCGACCCCTGGCCAATGGTGAGGGCCGCGTCCACGGAGGCCGCGAGCTGCCTCGCCGCGTCCAGGGCATCCGCAATTCCGCGGGCCACCGCCGGCTGGCCCGGCTGGTGGACCACGGCCGCCCCCACGAACAGGGCGGCGACGTGCAGCGGCTGGGGCGGGATGCTTTCGAACAGTTCGCCCAGTTCCGTGAGCGACGGGCGCACGATTCCCGAGGGAAGCGGGCCGCTGCCGTACGACTCGCCTGCCTGCGGGCGGAACACGGAGCCGATCTCGTACAGTGCGAGATCGGTGAGTCCCCGGGACAGGTTGCGGTGGGCGACCTCGATGAGCCCCGGCAGGAGCGAGGTGCGCAGGAACGGCGACTCGGCATCGAGCGGGTTGAGCAGGCGGATCGCCGGCACCGGCCCCTCGACGGCCGAACCGAAGGTGTCGTTGGTCGCGCTCGTGACGAAGGGGTAGGAGAGCACCTCAGTGAGGCCGTTGGCGGCCAGCACCTGGGCCGCCGCCCGACGCAGACGCTGCGACCTCGACAGCCCTCGCCCGGGAGGAGCAGTCGGAAGCACGGCCGGGATGCGGTCGTAGCCGACGATGCGCGCGACCTCCTCCACGAGGGTCGCCTTGTCCGTGAGGTCGGGACGCCAGCTCGGCGGGGCGACGGAGAGGGCGCCCGTCGCGCGCTCGATGGTCGCGCCGATGTCGGTGAGCGCGGCGACGATCTCGTCGTCGCTGTAGTCGGCGCCGACGAGTGCCTCGACGTAGCCGTCCGGCAGCTCGATCGGCTCCGCGGCCACGGCCACGTTCCAGCGCGAACCGAGCGTGTCGGCGTGACCGCCCGTGAGGCTCTCGAGCAGTTCGACGACTCGGGCCGCCGCGGCATCCGCGATCGCCGGGTCGACGCCCCGCTCGAAGCGCTTCGACGCCTCGCTCGGCAGCCGGTGGCGACGCGCGGAGCGCGCGATCGACACCGGGTCGAAGTTGGCAGCCTCCACGAGCACGTTCACGGTGGTCGCGCCGATCTCGGTGGACGCACCGCCCATGACACCGGCGAGGCCGATCGGTCCGGAGTCGTCGGCGATGAGCAGGTCTTCGACGTGTAGCGTGCGGCGCTGGCCGTCAAGCGTCTCGAGGGTCTCCCCCGGCGCTGCGCGGCGCACGGTGATGCCCCCGCTGAGCGCATCGAGGTCGTAACCGTGCGTCGGCTGTCCGAGCTCGAGCATCACGTAGTTGGTGATGTCGACGACCACGGAGATGGAGCGGATGCCGGCGAGCTTGAGCCGGGCGACGAGCCACGCCGGCGACGGGCTGCCGGCGTCGATGCCGCGCACGACGCGCGTGACGAAGACGGAGGCACCGGTGCGACCGCGCACCGGAGACCGGTCGTCGATGGTGACCGGGAAGCCGGAGGCCGGGGCGTGCCGGAGCGCGGGAGCGAGGGCCGGATCCCGGAACTCCGCCCCGGTGGCATGCGCGTACTCGCGGGCGATGCCGCGGATCGAGAAGGCGTAGCCACGGTCGGGGGTGACGTTGACCTCGATGGCCCAGTCGTCGAGCCCGAGGAGGGAGATCGCGTCTGCACCGACCTCCGGGTCGAGGCCGAGGGAGGCGAGCCGAAGGATGCCGTCGTGCTCCTCGCCGAGGCCGAGTTCGCGCGCGGAGGCGATCATCCCGTCGGAGACGTGGCCGTAGGTCTTGCGGGCCGAGATGGGGAACGGGCCGGGCAGCGTGGCGCCCGGCAGAGACACGACGACCTTGTCGCCGGTGACGAAGTTGTGGGCTCCGCAGACGATGCCGCGCGGCTCCGCCTCGCCCACATCCACCTGGCACCAGTTGATGGTCTTGCCGTTCGACTGCGGCTCCGGCGTGAACTCGAGGACCTGGCCGACCACGATCGGTCCGCTCACCTCGAAGCCGTGCACGTCTTCCTCTTCGAAGCCGACGCTCACGAGCGCGGCGTGCACGTCTTCGGGAGTCGCGTCGAGGGGCACATCCACGAACTCGCGCAGCCAGCTGATGGGGACCCTCATCAGACCACCATCCCGAACTGCTGGCTGAACCGCACGTCACCCTCGACCATGTCGCGCATGTCGGCGAGGTTGTTGCGGAACATCAGGGTGCGTTCGATCCCCATGCCGAAGGCGAAGCCCTGGTATTCGTCCGGGTCGATGCCGGCAGCCCGCAGCACGTTTCGATTGACCATTCCGCATCCACCCCACTCGACCCAGCGTGCGCCGCCCTTGGCGCCCGGCTGCCAGACGTCCATCTCGGCGCTCGGCTCGGTGAACGGAAAGTAGTTGGGGCGAAGGCGGATCTTCGCCTCTGCGCCGAACATGATGCGAGCGAAGTGCTCGAGGGTGCCGCGAAGGTGGGCCATCGTGAGGCCCTTGTCGATGGCGATCCCCTCCACCTGGTGGAACACCGGCGTGTGCGTGGCGTCGAGTTCGTCGGTGCGGAACACCTTGCCGGGCGAGACCACGTAGAGCGGGAGTTCGCGGGTGAGCAGCGAACGGATCTGCACCGGGCTGGTCTGGGTGCGCAGCACGAGGTGCGAGTCGAGGGGATCGACGAAGAAGGTGTCCTGCATCGCCCGCGCCGGGTGGTCCTCGTCGAAGTTGAGCGCGTCGAAGTTGAACCACTCGTTTTCGAGCTCCGGGCCCTCCGCGATCTCCCAGCCCATGCCGATGAACACGTCGCCGATGGTCTCCTGCAGCAGGGTGAGCGGATGCCGTGCGCCGGGGATCCTGCGCGACGGCACGGCCGTGACATCCACGGCCTCGGCGGCGAGACGGGCGGTCTCCTCCGCGACGAACAGTTCGGCCTCGCGGGCGGCGAACGCCTGCGTGACCTGGCCCCGCGCCTGTCCGACGAGCTTGCCGGCAGCGGCCTTCTGATCGTTCGGTACGTCGCGCAGCATCCCGCCCAGCCGGGCGAGCACGGAGGACTCCCCCGTGTGCTCGGTTCGGGCGGAGCGGAGGGATGCCGAGTCGGTGGCGGCGGCGAGGGCCGCGAGGGCGGCCTCCACGGCGGCGGCGACCGACTCGTCGGTGATGTTCAGGGCGTCAGGCACGGTTCCCAAGTTTAGCGAGGAATCCGGGCCGCACCGCCCCACCCCGGCGTCGCGCAAGCCGCCGGGCGAACGCCGACAGTGACAGGTTGATGGCGAGGTAGATCACGAGGGTCACGAGGAACAGCGAGAGGAGGTACCGGTTGCCGTAGAAGCTCGCCATCTGGTTCATGGTCGTGCGGATGAGCTCGTTGTAGCCGACGATGAAGCCGAGGCTGGTGTCCTTGAGCAGCACGACGAGCTGCGCGACGATCACCGGCAGCATCTGCCGGAACGCCTGTGGAAACTCGATGAACGTCTTCGCCTGCAGCCGCGTCAGGCCGAGGCTGAGCCCCGCCTCGCGCTGGCCGAGCGGCAGGGAGGCGAGCCCGGCCCGCAGGATCTCCCCGATGATCGCGCCGTTGTACAGGCCGAGCGCGAGCACGACGGCCCAGAACGAGCCGAACGAGCTCGCCAGCAGGATGAAGAGCATGAGGAGCAGCACGGGCATGCCGCGGAAGAACTCGAGAACGACGGTGGTCGGCACCCGCACCCAGGCGTGGACGGACGTGCGCAGAGTCGAGAAACCGATTCCGATGGCGAGGGCGAGAACGGCCGCCAGCGCCGCCGCCTGCAGGGTCGCCAGCACGCCGAGACCGATGCCGCGCCAGACCCGCGGGTCCGCGAAGATGTCCCAGCGGGTGGGGTCGAATGAGCCGGGGAGGGTGATGCCCGAGGACACTCGAGGGGCGGCCAGAGTGAGGACAACCCAGACGACGACGGCGGCCACGACCACGAGGGTGACGATCGAGAGCGTCCGCGACCGGCGTCGTGACTTCGGGCCGGGTGCGTCGAAGAGCACAGAGGAGCTCATCGCCGTACCACCCATCTCTTTTCGAGTCGTGCCGAGAGCACACCGAGCGGAATCGTGATCACGAGGTAGAAGAAGGCGACCCCGAGCAGGATCGGGATGATGTTGTCTCCGTTCGCATTGGCGAGCTTCTTGCCGACCGTGAACAGCTCGGCCACGAAGAATCCGCCAGCCACCGAGGTGTTCTTGGCCAGGGCGACGAGCACGTTGACGAGCGGCGGGATCACCGTGCGGAACGCCTGCGGAAAGATCACGAGCGTGAGCGACTGGCCGAACCCCATCCCGAGGCTCCTGGCGGCCTCCGCCTGCCCGATGGGCACTCCGTTGACGCCGGAGCGCAGGGCCTCGGCCACGAACGGCGAGGTGTAGAGCGTGAGTCCGATGCTCGCGGCGGCGAAGTACGGAAGGGTCGCGCCGAGGTAGGGAAGAATGATCGCGCAGAAGAACAGCACGAGGGTGAGCGGGGTGTTGCGCAACGCCTCGGTGTAGACCGCCGCGGCACCGCTGAGGCCGGGCACCGGGGAGATGCGCATGGCGGCCACGAGGGTGCCGAGCACGAGCGCCCCCGCTCCCGCGATCGCGAACAGCGACAGCGTGAGGCCGAAGCCCTGGAGGTAGGACGGCAGGTTGTCGATCACGGCATTCATGGGTTCACTCCCCTCGGTTCGGTCTGGAGGTCTCGGCACGCGGGTGGCGGCCCGTCGAAGCACCGCCACCCACGCGACTGGGCTGGCCTAGTAGTTGTCGACGGCGGGCGGTGCGACGTACGGGAGCATCTTTCCGGCGGTGTCTTCCCAGGCCTTCTTGTAGCTGCCGTCCTTGTAGGACTTGGTCAACACCGAATTGACGTAGCTGCGGAATCCCTTGTCGTCGAGTTTGAGCCCGATGCCGTACGGCTCCTCCGTGAACGGCTTGCCGACGACCTTGAACTCGCCCTCGTTCTGCGCCGCCAGCCCGGCGAGGATCACGTTGTCCGTGCTGACCGCGACTGCCGCGCCCGAGCGCAGTGGCTCCAGGCAGTTCGAGTAGATGTCCGTCAGCAGCGGCTTGGCACCGATCTCCGCGAGCCTGGCCGCCGGCGTCGATCCGGTGACCGAACAGACCGGCTTGCCGACGAGATCCTTCTCGGACTTGATCTTCTTGTTGTCGGCCTTCACGAGGATCGACTGGCCGGCCGAATAGTACGGGCCGGCGAACGAGACCGCCTTCTTGCGCAGGTCGTTGATCGTGTAGGTGGCGATCACGAGGTCGACCTCGCCGGACTGGATGAACGGCTCGCGGTTGGCGGAGATGGTCTCCTTCCACTGAATGTTCTCGGCCTTGATGCCGAGGCTCGCGGCGATCATCTTGCCCATCTCCACATCGAAGCCGACCGGTCCGTCCGGGCCCTTGAGGCCGAACAACGGCTGGTCGAACTTGGTGCCGATGGTGATCTTGCCCGCCTTGGCGAGCTTCTCCATGGTCGAGCCTGCCGCAAAGGTGGGAACGGCCTTCGGCGTCGCTGTCGTGTCTGCTCCGCCGGAGCAGCCGGCCAGCATCAGCATCGCCGACGCCGCGATGGCGACGATCGTGAGGGTCTTCTTCATGGTGTTGGTGCCTCTCATTGGCGCTGCGTGGTCGTGCGTGTCCACCGAGGGTGGGCCACTCTGGTCGAACCAGACCTAGTGCGCGAGAACCTTGGACAGGAAGTCCTGGGCCCGCGGCGATTGCGGGTCGGTGAAGAACTTCTCGGGAGTCGCTTCCTCCTCGATCATCCCGTCGGCCATGAAGAGCACCCGGTCGGCGGCCTTCCGGGCGAACCCCATCTCGTGGGTCACCACGAGCATGGTCATGCCGTCCTTCGCCAGGCCGACCATCACATCCAGCACCTCGTTGATCATCTCCGGGTCGAGGGCGCTCGTCGGCTCGTCGAGCAGGATGAGCTTGGGCTCCATGGCGAGCGAGCGAGCGATCGCGACCCGCTGCTGCTGACCGCCGGAGAGCTGGGCGGGCATCTTGCCGGCCTGGTTGGCGACACCCACCCTGTCGAGCATCTCCATGCCGCGGGACTCGGCGTCCTTCTTCGAGAGCCTGCGCACCTTCATCGGGGCGAGGGTGACGTTCTCGAGGATCGTCTTGTGCGCGAAGAGGTTGAACGACTGGAAGACCATGCCGACATCGGCACGCAACCGGGCGAGCTCGGCGCCCTCCGAGGGCAGCACCTTCCCGTCGATGGTGATGGTGCCGGAGTCGATGGTCTCGAGGCGGTTGATCGCCCGGCAGAGGGTGGACTTCCCCGAGCCGCTCGGCCCGATCACGACCACGACCTCGCCCTTGGCGACCGTCGTCGAGATGTCCTTGAGCACGTGCAGGTCGCCGAAATGTTTGTTGATCCGGTCTACGACAACGAGAGGCCCCATGCCTCAAGCCAACCACACCCCCGTTCGGGGGCCGACCACTCAGTCCACTCCCGACCGGCCGGAAACGTCGAACGGCGCCGCGGATCGGGTCAGGTGCGCTGCGCGAATGCGCTCTCGTAGAGGCACACCGAGGCCGCGGTGGCGAGATTCATCGACTCCGCGTGCCCGTAGATCGGCACGGTGATCGCCCGATCGGCGAGGGCAAAATGCTCGTCGGTGAGGCCGCGGGCCTCGTTGCCGAACAGCCACGCGGTCGGCCCCGCGAGAGTGCCGTCGCGGCGCGCCTCGAGCAGGTCGTCGCCCTTCACATCGGCGGCGAGCACCGTCATTCCGGCCTCGCGAGCGCGCTCCAGCACCGATTCGAGCTCAGCGCCGACCGCCACGGGAAGGTGGAAGATCGACCCGGTCGACGCGCGGACGACCTTCGGGTTGTAGAGGTCCACGCTGCGGCCGGTGAAGATCACGCCGTCCGCACCCGCGGCATCCGCGGCCCGGATGATCGTGCCGGCGTTGCCCGGGTCGCGCACCTCCTCGAGGATGGCGATGAGCTTGGGCTCCGACCGCAGGATGTCCCTGACCGAAGTGGGAAATTGATGGCAGACGGCGACGATTCCCTGGGGTGTGACCGTGTCCGCCATGGCCTCGAGCACCTGTTCGGTGACGAATTCGACGTCGACGCCGGCATCCACCGCTGCCTGAGCGATGTCCGTGTAGCGCTCGATCGCGGTCGGAGTCGCGTAGAGCTCGACCACGAGTTGCGGCCGGAAGGTCATCGCCTCCGCGACGGCCTGCGGACCCTCGAGCAGGAACAGTCCGGTCGCGGCGCGGGCCTCCCGCTTGGCGAGCTTGGCGACGCTTCTGACACGGGGCGAACGCGGGTTATCGAGCACGTGAACGATTCTATTCCGGCAACGGCATGGAACGCCGGATCGCGTGGGCTCGGCGCGGAACGGCGAAAGGCCCGGGCGCTCGAGGTGCCCGGGCCTTCTGCAGCAGACGTGTCTGAGCGGTGATACCTACGCTGCGGAGACCTTCGGAGCGGAGGTGTCTGCCGGCAGAGCGGCCTTCGCGGTGGCGACGATCGCCGCGAACGTCGCGGGGTCGGTCACGGCGAGGTCGGCGAGGATGCGGCGGTCGACCCCGACGCCGGCCAGGTTCAGTCCCTGGATCAGGCGGTTGTAGGTCAGTCCGTTCGCGCGCGACGCGGCGTTGATGCGCTGAATCCACAGGCGGCGGAAGTCACCCTTGCGCGCACGACGGTCGCGGTACGAGTAGACGAACGAGTGGATGAGCTGTTCCTTGGCCTTGCGGTACAGGCGCGAGCGCTGTCCACGGTAGCCCTTGGCGCGCTCGAGGATGACCCGGCGCTTCTTGTGGGCGTTGACGGCCCTCTTTACTCTTGCCATTTCCTAAATCCTTTATTCTCTTCGGCGATGTGGATCGGCGTTACATGCCGAGTAGCTTTTTGATGGCCTTGACGTTGGCCGGGGCAATCACCTGGTCCTGGTTCAGGCGACGCTTGCGCTGGCCCGACTTCGACTCCAGGTTGTGCCGCATGCCGGCCTGCTGCTTCATGATCTTTCCGCTGCCGGTGACCTTGAATCGCTTCTTGGTCCCCGAGTGGGTCTTCTGCTTGGGCATTTCTCTCCTTATTCGTGCAACCCGACGGACTAGTCCGTCGTCACATCTGCTGGTGCAGTCTTGGGGGCAACGGCCCGCGGCTTCGGAATCGAGCCCGGCGTTGGCGTGGGGCGCGGGGCCGAGGGGACGGCTCGCGGCGTTGGCGGCTTCGCCTCGGAGGATGCCGGCTTCGCCGGGGCCGCCTTGGCGGGAGCCGCGGGAGCAGCTGCGGCGACCGGCGCAGCCGGTGCCGCCTTGTCCACCGGAGCGGCCGCGGGGGCAGCCTTCGCCGCCGGAGCGGCCTTCGGTGCGACGGCGGCAGCCTTCGGCTCCTCGACGGGCGTCTCGACTGGTGCGACCGCGACCGGAGCCTCGACCACGGGAGCGGCCACCGGCGGGTTCGCCGCGGCATCCGTCGCAGCCTTGACCGACTCGGGCGGCAGGGCGGGAAGCTCGGCGCTGGCCGGGCGCTCGGCGCGTTCCGGCTTCGCCTTCGCGATCTTCGCGTCGTGTTCTGCCTTCACCTCGGCCTTCGTCTTGAGCGGGCCGATCACCATGACCATGTTGCGGCCATCGATGGTGGGGGTCGACTCCACGGTGCCGAACTCGGAAACGTCTTCCGCGAATCGCTGCAGCAGGCGCACTCCCTGCTCGGGGCGCGACTGCTCGCGGCCGCGGAACAGGATCATGGCCTTCACCTTGTCGCCGCCCTGCAGGAAGCCCTCGGCGCGCTTGCGCTTGGTCTCGTAGTCGTGAACGTCGATCTTGAGTCGGAAACGGACCTCCTTGAGGATCGTGTTCGACTGATTGCGCTTGGCCTCTTTCGCCTTCTGCGCGGTTTCGTACTTGAACTTGCCGAAATCCATGATCTTGGCAACGGGAGGCTTGGAATTGGGAGCAACCTCAACCAAATCCAGGTCTGCCTCCTGGGCAAGACGAATTGCGTCTTCAATGCGCACTACACCGACCTGCTCGCCGTTGGGGCCAACAAGTCGGACCTCCGGCACGCGGATTCGGTCATTGGTACGGGGATCGCTGATGCGTAACTCCTTAGTCAGTTCTGTCGGCCAGAGCCGTTCGACGGGATGTCGGACTCACGACGAAGGAGGAAATTTGTGCCCCGGCGCCCGATTCGTTCGGTCACCAGGCACAGCACCCTGGACTCTCCGCAGGTCTTCGTCCTGACCTTTCGATCCGGATTCCAACCACACAGAGGGGGTACCAACAACCCGGTAACCTTGAAGAAGCGGTCAAGCGCGGGTGGGAGAATCTCCACTTTCGTTCCGAGGCCGAAGAGGCCGCGGAGCCAGCGTTCAGCATAACAGAGGAATTCCCCATGAGCGATACCCAGCACAGCCATGCTTTCACCGAGAACGACGCGGCGCGCGACATCGCCGACGTGCCGGCCATTGAGGTCATCAACACCGTGGCGGTCCACCTGCTCAGCGCGGCGGCCGTGAAGTGCGGCCTCGCCGACGATCCGGAGACCCAGCTCGACCTCGACGAGGCGCGCAAGCTGATCAACGCCTTGGCCGGCCTGGTCACCGCGAGCGCGCCCGACCTCGGCGACCAGCACGCCCGGGCCCTTCGGGACGGCCTCCGCTCCGTTCAGCTCGCGTTCCGCGAGGCATCCGCCATTCCCGATGCCCCAGGGCAGGGTGCCGGCGAGAAGTGGACCGGCCCGGTCACCTGACAGGCCGCCGCCGGCCTGCCGCGTCCGCCCCATCCCTTCCGGTTCCGGTTCCGGGTCCCGTTCCCGTTCCCGTTCCCGTTCCCGTTCCCGTTCCAGTTCTCGTTCCCGTTCCCGTTCCGAAATCCATGCATTTCTCCGGGAACGTCGCGTGTCGCGCACAACTGGGCGGCGTGTTGCCAGAATTGCATGGATTTCGGAAGGGGGACGGGCGGTTCGGCGTCCGTCAGTCCGCGGTGGCGAGCTGCAGGCGCAGGGAGTCGACCCGGCCCGCGATGATCTCGCTCTCCGACCAGCGCTGCTGCAGCCGCGCGAGCAGCGCGTCCAGCGTCTCGCGGTCAAGTCCCGGCCGGAGTCCCAGCCGCACCAGCAGTTCCGTGCCTTCAAGACGAGCGCCCGGATCGCCGGAGTCGAGCAGGATGGAGGCGACCGACTCCTCGGATTCCGCCAAGGCGAGGAACGCGGACAGCACCTCGGGGTCGAGATAGCTCGGCAGCCACGGCTGCGACTGCGCGATCGCCCACAGGGCGGGTCGGCGGATGGCGAACTCGGTGTCGGAGGCCGGGTCGAGAACGACGAGCCCGGTCCCCTCACTCGCCGCGGCCAGGGCCACGCGCACCGCGTCGGCCGGCACCGGGCGGGCGCCCGGGTTCCAGCGTCTCATCGTCTCGACCGAGCCGAACACCGGGAGCACGTCCCGACCGTCGGGCCCGGCCACCGTCACGATCGCGAGCTCGGCGCTCTTGTCGACGGTGAGGCCGTGTTCGCCGACGCCGGCCTCGGCGAGGTGGGAGACCAGCGGAATGAGCAGCCGCGACGCCCGGAACGCCTCGATCACCTCGACCTCGCCGGCCCGCCCGGCGCGGAAACGGCCGATCGCCTCGACAAGCGCCTCCGGTGCCGACCCGTCGTCGCCGGTGAAGGCGTTGTGATCGAAGTGCCGACCCTCCCACGGAGTGCCGGCCGAGTCTGCGGGGCGCTGGTCAGCGGTCATCAGCGGCCGGCGACATCCAGCGCCTCGACGAGCGTGAACTTCTTGGCGTAGAGCGCCTTGCCGACGATGGCCCCCTCGACGCCGTGCGGCACGAGCGCGCGCAGGGCCACGAGGTCGTCGAGGCTCGAGATCCCCCCGGATGCGACCACCGGCTTCTCGGTGCGCTCCGCGACCGTGCGGAGCAGCTCGAGGTTGGGTCCCTGGAGCGTGCCGTCCTTGGTGACATCGGTGACCACGTAGCGCGCGCAGCCCGCCGCCTCGAGGCGGTCGAGAACCTCGAAGAGGTCCCCGCCATCCTTTGTCCAGCCGCGCGCGGCGAGCGTCGTCCCGCGCACGTCCAGTCCCACCGCGATCGCATCGCCGAACCTGCCGATCACCTCCGCCGCCCACTCGGGGTTCTCGAGGGCGGCGGTTCCGAGGTTGATGCGCCGGGCTCCGGTCGCGAGAGCGGCCTCGAGGCTCGCATCGTCGCGGATGCCGCCGGACAGTTCGATCTGCACGCCGCCGCGCACGTTGTCGATCACGTCACGGATCACCTCGCGGTTGTCGCCGCGACCGAACGCGGCGTCGAGGTCGACGAGGTGGATCCACTCCGCCCCCTGCGACACCCAGTCCACGGCGGCGTCGAGCGGGCTGCCGTAACCCGTCTCGCTACCGGCCTCCCCCTGGGTGAGCCGCACGGCCTGGCCGCCGGCCACGTCGACGGCGGGGAGCAGGATGAGGCGTGGGGATTCTGTCGGGTCGCTCATGGTGACTTTCTTGGTTTCGGTGGCACGACGGTCTCGCCGCGAAGGGAGGTCAGTGGATGCGCAGCGAGGAGACCCAGTTGGAGAGCAGGCGGATGCCCGGCTCCCCGGACTTCTCCGGGTGGAACTGGGTCGCCGACAACGGGCCGTTCTCCACCGCGGCAAGGAAACGGGAACCGTGTTCCGCCCAGGTGAGGCGCGGCCCCGGGAACGGCGGCGTGGTTTCCAGAGTCCACTCCTGCGCGGCGTAGGAGTGCACGAAATAGAAGCGCTCGTCGGCGATTCCGTCGAAGAGCACCGAGTCGCCCGGCGCCTCGACCGTGTTCCAGCCCATGTGCGGCAGGATCGGCGCGCGCAGTTCCGTGACGACGCCCGGCCACTCGCCAAGCCCCTCGGTCTCCACGCCCCGCTCCACTCCGCGCTCGAAGAGCACCTGCATCCCCACACAGATCCCCAGCACCGGAAGCCCGCCGGCGAGCCGACGGTCGATCAGCTCGGCACCGCGAACGGCGGTGAGCGCCTCCATCACGGCGGAGAACGCCCCGACGCCCGGAACCACGAGGCCGTCGGCGGCCATCACCCGGCTGCGGTCGGCGGTGAGCTCGACCCGGGCACCGGCAACCTCGAGCGCCTTGGCGGCCGAGTGGACATTGCCGCTGCCGTAGTCGAGCACGACGACGGATGGCTGACTCACGATTACAAGGCACCCTTGGTCGACGGGATACCGCTCACGCGCTCATCCGGCGCCACCGCCTGGCGCAGCGCCCGCGCGAACGCCTTGAATTCGGCCTCCGCGATGTGGTGCGGGTCCCGACCACCCAGAACGGTGATGTGCACGGTGAGTCCGGCGTTGAAGGTGATCGCCTCGAAGACGTGCCGCACCATCGACCCGGTGAAGTGGCCGCCGATGAGGTGGAACTCGAAGCCGGCCGGCTCGCCGGTGTGCACGAGGAACGGGCGCCCGGAAACGTCGACGACCGCCTGAACCAGGGCCTCATCGAGCGGGACGAGCGCATCTCCGAAGCGCGCGATCCCCGCCTTGTCGCCCAGGGCCTCCCGAATCGCCGACCCGAGCACGATGCCGATGTCCTCCACGGTGTGGTGCACGTCGATCTCCGTGTCGCCACTCGCCGTCACCTCGAGGTCGATGAGCGAGTGCTTCGAGAACGCGGTCAGCATGTGATCGAAGAAGGGCACGGTCGTGTGGATCTTCGATGCCCCTGTGCCGTCGAGGTTGATCGAGAGCTCGATGCTCGACTCGCTCGTCTCACGCCGGAGGTGAGCCACACGCTGGTTGGTCATGCACCAATCCTATCGATGGCGCCGATCGGCCCGAGTCCAGCCATCGCCTCGAGGAAGGCAGTGGTCTCGGCCTCCGTGCCCGCCGTCACCCGAAGATGGTGGGGAATGGACAGGTCACGGATGATGATCTCGTGGTCGAGCAGCTCCTCGAACACCGCATGCGGGTCGGCCACGCCGCCGAACAGCACGAAGTTCGACCAGCTCGGCCAGGCGGGGTAACCGAGCTTCGGGAGTTCGACCAGGAGTCGGTCTCGCTGCGCCTTGATGTCGTCCACCATCGCCAGCATCTCCGTGCTGTGCGCGAGGGCGGCCACGGCGGCCGCCTGGGTGAGGGCCGAGAGGTGGTACGGGAGGCGGACCAGCCGCAGGGCGTCGGCAACGGCCGGGTCAGCGGCGAGGTATCCGAGTCTGGCGCCGGCGAACGCGAACGCCTTGCTCATGGTGCGGGAGACGATGAGACGTTCGCGGCCCTCGAGCAGGGTCAGCGCGGTCGGCAGCTCGGAGGGCGCGAACTCCGCGTACGCCTCGTCGACGACCACGATTCCGTTCGTTGCGTCGTACGCCGCCGCGATCGTCTCGAGAGACAGCGGGGTGCCGGTCGGGTTGTTCGGCGAGCAGAAGAAGACGAGGTCCGGAGTGGTTCGCTCGATCCACTGCACGGCGGTCTGCGGAGAGATCTCGAATCCCTCGTCCCGCTCCCCCGCCACCCAGCGCGTGCCGGTGCCGGCCGCGATGATCGAGTGCATGGAGTACGTGGGCGGGAAGCCGAGCACGCTCCGGCCGGGCCCGCCGAAGGCCTGCAGGATCTGCTGCAGAACCTCGTTCGAGCCGTTCGCGGCCCAGATGTTCTCCGCCGTCAGCCCGTGCCCGAGGTAGCCGGCGAGGCTCTGACGCAGGGTCGTGAACTCGCGGTCCGGGTACCGGTTGACGCCGAGTACCGCCTCGGCGAGAGCCTTGACGATGTCGGTGGCAACAGCCTCGGGGATCGGATGCGTGTTCTCGTTGACGTTGAGCGCAATCCGCACCTTCTTCTGCGGGGCGCCGTACGGGGTGAGACCGCGAAGGTCGTCTCGAATGGGGAGATCGCTGAGTGAAGCCACCAGTCAATGCTAGGGGCGCTTCGGATCTGTGACGTTCGCGGGCACCTCTGCGAGGTCGCGCCGCGCGAACGTGCCCTCGGCCAGCACTGCGACGCCGGCGCATGGTCCGAGTGCTGCGGCTAGTGCGAGTACTGCGTCGGGATGGCGATCTTCTGCCCCGGCTGCAGGTTGGTGCTCTCGAGCCGGTTGAGGTGCACGATGTCGGCCACGACATCGCGAATGTCGGCCGACGGCGCCACGCTCTCCGCGACCTGCCAGAGTGACTGCCCGGGCTCGACAGTCACATAGTCGAACGAGGTGGAAGCGACCTGCCCGGTCGCGACGGCGCTGCCGCCATTGATGGCGAAGACCAGCGCGCCGATCACGAGTGGGATCGCGGCGAGCGAGGTGAGAACGACGCGACCGCGACGGGTGAGACGCAGGTGGACGGCGGGAGAGGCGGAAGCGCGGATGGCGGCTGCCGTCGTGCCGAGCGCCATCGGGTTGCCTGCCATCGAGTTGAATGCGATCGAGTTGATTGCGATCGTGCTCATCGTTTCGCCTTTCCCTGCTCCGTCGGGTGAACTGTTCGGGCCCACTCGGCCCATCACGGGGTTTTCGTATCCGACACTCGGCCGGGAGTGCCGGATACGAAGCTTTGTTCCGAACATACCTTCGATTCTTGCCATAATCAACCCCAATCTTCGAGACCAGTGCACCGAGAACCTGCGACACACTCGAACAGATGTTTGTTTATCGGTCGAATGGTGGATACAGTTTCGATTGTCTGGACTGAATCAAACAGACACCACCGACATTGATGGTGGCGAGGCCACGGCCGCGCCGCGCACGACCTGGAGGATGACGTGAGCGAACCACGCGAGGCTGGCCCGCAGCAGGAGAAGCCGGGCACCCGGCGCCGCAAGAGCCTGAGCGACAAGCAGCTCGCGATCCTCGACTTCATCCAGCGCGCCGTGGCGACCCGCGGCTATCCGCCGAGCATGCGCGAGATCGGCGACGCGGTCGGGCTCTCGTCCCTTTCGAGCGTCACTCATCAGCTCAACCAGCTCGAATTGAGCGGCTATCTCCGCCGCGACCCGAATCGTCCGCGGGCGCTCGAGGTGCTCATCGATCTCCAGCAGGAGGAGGGCGGGGTCGTCTCGGACAATCCGACTCCGATCGGCGACGCCGCGATGGTGCCGCTCGTCGGGCGCATCGCCGCCGGAATCCCGATCACAGCCGAACAGCAGATCGACGAGGTCTTTCCTCTGCCCCGCCAGCTGGTGGGCAAGGGCGAGCTGTTCATGCTCAAGGTGTCAGGAGACTCGATGATCGACGCGGCTATCTGCGACGGCGACTGGATCGTCGTGCGCCAGCAGAAGACCGCCGAGAATGGCGACATCGTCGCCGCGATGCTCGACGAGGAGGCGACAGTCAAGGTGTTCCAGCAGCGCGACGGTCACACCTGGCTGCTGCCCCGCAACTCCGCCTTCGCGCCCATCCTCGGCGACCACGCCGAACTGCTCGGCAAGGTCGTGGCGGTGCTGCGCTCTATCTGACGCCCTCGCTCGTCTCGGCTGTCGGACGAACGCCACGGGGCAGCAGATGCCAGGCCAGGCACGCGAGCGCCACGATAAGCCCACCCACCGAGAGCGATCGCGTCACCGACCAGTGCAGCACCGTGCGGTCGAACGCGCCAGCGCCGGAGACGACGCCGCCGACCAGGATGCCCAAGGCGATCGCGGCGACGACCGCGGCGACGACGATCCAGGCCGTCACTCGCCACCGGTCGGCGACCCTGGTCGTCGGCGAGGCGTGCAACGGCGTCACGCGCGCCCAGCGTGCGGCCCACCCGGCGACGATCGCAAGTCCCGCGATGCTGCTGGCGTATTGCGCCCAACGGTAGACCGCGAACGGCCCGAGGTGCTCGCGAAGCAGGCCGATCCGCAGCACGGCCCAGCCATCCGAATGGGTGAAGGAGTCCCAGATCAGATGGGTGACGGTTCCGAGCAGGACGGACACCAGCACGACGAGCGCGACCCTCAGCCTGGCCGTCCAGGCCGACGGCAGGGCAGCCGACGGCGGCATCCGGCGCCTCAGCCAGGCCGGGGCAAAGTCGAGCAGCGGCGCGCGCACGACGAAGAACCAGAGCAGCAGACAGGCGATCGCGAGCGGAAGGTCGAACGGCAGGATGCCCGCGAGCGAGTGGGTCTGTTCGCGATGCAGTCCGAGGGGGACGAAGAACGGCAGGTCGGGCACCATGCTGCCGATCACGAGCGCGGCCGACGCCAACGGGAGGCGCACGAACGGTAGCACCGCGGCGATGTGACTCGGGGTGAAGGGCACCCGTCCACCCTACGGCCGGTCGGCTACGGCGTCACTAGTCCGTAGCCGCCCGGCCTCGGGCATCGTGGTCGGCTAGTGCGCGTGCACCCGCTCGCGCACGGCCCGCGTCGCAGCGACAACGTTGGTGAGCGACGCGACGGTCTCGTCGTAGCCGCGGGTCTTGAGCCCGCAGTCCGGGTTGATCCAGACCTGGCGCTCCGGGATCGACCCGAGAGCGATCTCGATGAGGTCGGTGACCTCCTCGACGGATGGCACCCGCGGCGAGTGGATGTCGTAGACGCCCGGCCCGATGCCGCGGGCGAAGCCGCTGTGCTGGATGTCCGGGACGACCTCCATCTTGGAGCGCGCCGCCTCGATCGAGGTCACATCGGCGTCCAGCTTGTTGATCGCGTCGATCACGACGCCGAACTCCGAGTAGCAGAGATGGGTGTGGATCTGCGTCTTCGGCGCGACCCCCGAGGTCGCGAGGCGGAACGAACGCACCGACCAGTCGAGGTAGGCAGGCTGGTCGGCCTTCTTGAGCGGCAGCAGCTCGCGCAGCGCCGGCTCGTCGACCTGGATGATGCCGATGCCTGCCGCCTCGAGGTCTTCGATCTCATCGCGGAGGGCGAGGGCCACCTGGTTCGCGGTCTCGCCCAGGGGCTGGTCGTCGCGCACGAAGCTCC
Organism: Lacisediminihabitans profunda; assembly: GCF_008040105.1. Classification (GTDB taxonomy): domain Bacteria; phylum Actinomycetota; class Actinomycetes; order Actinomycetales; family Microbacteriaceae; genus Lacisediminihabitans; species Lacisediminihabitans profunda. The sequence continues at coordinate 812,939 of NZ_VRMG01000005.1, read as the reverse complement.
AGGCGAGGATGGTGACCGGCCCGGTGAGCATCCCCTTGACGGGCTTGTCGGTGAGGCTCTGCGTGTAGGCCGACCATTCCACCGTGATCGGCGCCTCGCGGGCGACGTCCCCCCAGAGGATGGACGGACGCGTACAGCGGCTGCCGTAGGACTGCACCCAGCCGTTCTGGGTCACCGCGAAGCCGTCCAGGTGCTCGGCAAAATACTGCACCATGTCGTTGCGCTCGGGCTCGCCGTGCACGATCACGTCGATGCCGATCCGCTCCTGCAGCTCGACCACGCTCTTGATCTCGGACTTGAGGAACTCGATGTACTCGTTCTCGCTGATCTCGCCGCGGGCGTTGGCCGCCCGCGCCTTGCGGATGCCGCCGGTCTGCGGGAAGGACCCGATCGTCGTCGTCGGCAGGAAGGGCAGGTGCAGCGCGGCCTCCTGCGCGGCGAGCCGCTCGGCGTAGTCGCCGCGCGCGAAGTCGGCCTCGGTGAGCGCGGCGGCGCGTGCACGCACATCACCGTCGCGCACGCCCGGGGCGACCCGGCGGTCGGCGAGGGCGGCGGACGCGGCATCCAGCTCCCCCTGGATGGCGCCCCTGCCCTCGGCGAGGCCGGTCGCGAGGGTGGCGATCTGGGCGACCTTCTGGTCGGCGAACGCGAGCCAGCTCTTCAGGCGCTCGTCGAGCAGGGGCTCGTCCGCGACGTCGTGGGGGGTGTGGAACAGGCTGGTCGACGACGTAACGGCGACGCTGGGGCTGAGGGAACGGAGCGCCTCGAGCGTGTCGAAGGCGGCGGACAGGTCACCGCGCCAGATGTTGTGGCCGTCGACCACGCCTCCGACGAGCGTCTTCTCTGTGCGGAAGCCCGTCGGCAGTGAGCCGCGCACGAGGTCGAGTCCGATCGCCTCGACGGGGGTCTCGCCGAGCACGGGAAGCGCGTCGTCGAGGCTGCCGTACGGGGCAGCGACGAAGATCTGCGGTCGCACCGGCGCGGCGCCGAGGGCGTCGTAGGCCCGCTTGGTGGCCGCGAGCACCTCGGCGCGCGGCACCTCGATGCTCTCGCTCACGAGGGCCGGCTCGTCGAGCTGCACCCAGTCGGCGCCCACCGCGGTGAGCGCGGCGAGCAACTCCGCATACACCGGCAAGAGGTCGTCGAGGCGATCGAGCGGCTGGTAGCCCTCCGGCGCCCCCTCGCTCGCCTTGCTGAGCAGCAGGAACGTGACCGGGCCCACGATCACGGGACGCGTGCGGAAGCCGGACGTGGTCGCCTCGGCGACCTCGCGGATCAGCCGGTCCGAGGCGAGGTGGAATCTGGTCTCAGGTCCGATCTCGGGAACGAGGTAGTGGTAGTTCGAGTCGAACCACTTGGTCATCTCGGCCGGGGTGTTGTTGCCCTCGCCGCGGGCGATCGTGAAGTATCCCGCCAGGTCGATGGTGCCGTCGGCAGCCACGAGGGACTCGAAGCGGGTGGGGATGGCACCCACGGTGACCGCGGCATCCAGCACCTGGTCGTAGAAGGAGAAGGCCTCGGGAATCGAGGAGTCCGTGGCGCCGAGGCCGAGCGAGGTGAGCCGTTCGCGGGTCACGCGGCGGAGTTCGGCCGCGCGCGACTCGAGCTCCTCGGCGGTGATGCTGCCGGCCCAGAAGGCCTCGACGGCCTTCTTGAGTTCGCGACGGCGGCCGATCCTCGGGTATCCGAGGATGCTGCCGGTGGGGAATGAGGGCGCAGTCATGCTGATTCCTTGATGTTCGCTCGAGCGGTGGATGGTGTCGCGGTGGTGAGTCCGACCCCTTCGAGCACGGATAACACCGCCTGATGCTGGTTGAAGGGATAGAGGTGGAGTCCTGGGGCACCGCCGTCGAGAACCTCGGTGGCGAGGCCGATCGCGTGTTCCACGCCGATCGCATGCTGCTCCTCGACGGAATCGGTCGACTCGAGGCGGCGCGCGAGGCTCTCCGGCCGGCGCTCCCCGGTCAGTTCGAGGATTCGAGACAACCGAACCGGGTTCGTCGCGGGCATGATCCCCGGCAGGATCGGGATCGTGACCCCCGCGGCCATCGCGTCGGCCACGAACCGCAGGTAGTCGTCGGCGTGGAAGAACAGCTGGGTGATCGCCATGGTCGCGCCCGAGACTTGCTTGGCGAGCAGCGTGTCGATGTCTTGGTTCGACCGCACGGACCGCGGATGCCCGTTCGGGAACGCCGCGACGGCCACCCGCACCTTTGCGCGGCTCGTCGGAATCTGGCCGACCCCGCCCGCGCTCCTGGATCTCAGCGTCGCGTACTGCGCGCGCTCCGTCTGCACGCGGTGGATCAGCTGCACGAGTTCCGACGCGCTGCCGAGGTCACCGAGGAAGTGGTCGCCCTCGACGGCGCCGCGGGGCGGATCGCCTCGCAGGGCGAGGAAACTCGTGACGCCGGCGTCGAGGAACTCCCGCACCAGCCGGTTTGCCTCGAAGTGCGACGAGCCGACACAGGTGAGGTGCGCGAGCGGGCTCACCGAGGTGTTCTCGAGGATGTACCGCAGCACGTGCAGCGAACTCTGACGCGAGGATCCGTTGGCCCCGTAGGTCACCGAGATGAAGTCCGGTCCCACCGCCGCCAGTTGCTGGATGGTGTGCCACAGATTGTGCTCCGCCGCGTCGGAGCGCGGGGGGAACAGCTCGAACGAGAACGGAACCCGCTCGAGACCGTGCGCCTCCGTCGTCGTCACGCCTCAGATCCAATCCATTGTGGATGTCCTGGGGCCCGCATCCGGGGCCCACAGGGCATCTCTGTGCAGAAATGCGGGGCCAAAGGCCTCCTTGTGGGCGGGTGCCGGGCTCGGCTGTCGCACCGTCGCCGGGCGTACCCGGACGAGTGATAAATCAGCCTAGCAAGACCGGGCGTCTGTTGCCGAGTGTTACGCGGGAACCCGCGCGACGGAGAACGGTCGGAGGGTTGCGGCGTGCTCCTCTGTCACGAGCACCGCCACCCGGGTGCCGCTCTCCTCGTACGTCGTCTCGAGGATCCTGCCGTTGTCGTGGAGCGAGGAGACCAGATCACCCCGGTCGTACGGGATGAGCAGCTCGAGTTCGATCGAGGGCGCGGGCAGCGCCACGTCGATCGCCGCCAGCAACTCGTCGATTCCCTCGCCGGTGCGGGCGGACGCGAAAATCGCGTTCGGCTCGAGGCCACGCAGCACGAGCCGCTGGTCGTCGTCGATGAGATCGCTCTTGTTGAAGACCACGATCTCGGGGATGTGCCGAGCCTCGACCTCGCCGATCACGTCGCGCACGGTGGCGAGCTGGCTCGCCGGATCCGGATGCGAGGCATCGACCACATGCAGGATCACGTCGGAATCCGCGATCTCCTCGAACGTGGATCGAAACGCCTCCACGAGTTGGTGCGGAAGGTTGCGCACGAAACCGACGGTGTCGGTGAAGGTGTAGCCGCGGCCATCCTCGGTGACGTTCTTGCGCACCGCGGTGTCGAGGGTGGCGAACAGGGCGTTCTCCACGAGGGCGCCCGCCCGCGTGATGCGGTTGAGCAGCGACGACTTTCCGGCGTTCGTATAGCCGGCGATCGCCACGGACGGCACCGAGTTGCGGTTGCGGTTGGCGCGCTTGGCCTCGCGGGCCGGCTTGAAGCCGAGGATCTGCTTGCGCAGGCGGGACATCCGAGTGTGGATGCGGCGGCGGTCGAGTTCGATCTTCGTCTCACCCGGTCCGCGGCTGCCCATTCCGTTGCCCGCCCCGACCTGGCCACCGGCCTGGCGGGACATCGACTCGCCCCAGCCGCGCAGTCGCGGCAACAGGTATTCGAGCTGGGCCAGCTCGACCTGGGCCTTGCCCTCCCGGCTCTTCGCGTGCTGGCTGAAGATGTCGAGGATCACGGCCGTGCGGTCGATCACCTTGACCCGCACCACGTCCTCGAGCGCCCGCCGCTGGCTGGGGGCGAGCTCGCTGTCCACGATGACCGTGTCGGCTCCGACGCTCGCCACGACATCCCGCAGCTCGAGGGCCTTGCCCTTGCCGAAATAGGTGCTGGGGTCCGGCGTCGCCCGACGCTGGAGGAGGCCGTCGAGCACGATGGCGCCCGCGGTCTCTGCCAGCGCAAAGAGCTCGCGCATGGAATTCTCGGCCTCGGCGGCGTTGCCCTGGCCGTAGATGCCGATCAGCACGACGCGCTCGATGCGCAACTGCCGATACTCGACCTCTGTGACGTCCTCCAGCTCGGTCGAGAGGCCGGCTACTCGGCGCAGGGCCTGGCGGTCCTCCCGGTCGAACTGGTCGCCGTCGCTCGTGGACTCGTGGCCGAGCGCCTCGGTCTGGAGCGCCTGTGCTCCGCCGCTCGAGAACAGCGTGAATCCGGCGGAACGCGATGCCGCCCTCGCGAGCACGCGGTCGATCGGATCGAGCACGTCCGTGCCGTCCGTTTCGGCCTCGATCTGCTCCACGCCTTCACTCTCAATCATCTGGTTAACCCTAGCTCCTCGTATTTCGATAGGTTTCTCTCCATGGCCAATGAGCATTACTTCTCGGAAACTCCAGAGAGTGAACTCATTTTTCGCCAGATCCGGGTGCCGCTCGCTGGCGAACTCCGCGATCTCACGACCTCGAACGGCATCTTCAGCCCGGAGCGCATCGACGTCGGCACGAGCGTGCTGCTCGCCAACACCCCTCCGCCGCCGCCCGGCGGCAACCTGCTCGACCTCGGCTGCGGCTGGGGGCCGATCGCGCTCACTCTCGCGCTCGAGTCTCCCCGCGCCACGGTCTGGGCCGTGGACGTGAACGAACGCGCCCTCCAGCTCGTGCGGCTAAATGCTGAGAAATTGGGCATTACCAACATCAACGCCTGCAAGCCCGCGGATGTTCCCGCCGACGTGCAATTCACGACCATCCGCTCGAATCCGCCCATCAGGGTCGGCAAGGACGAACTGCACAGCATGCTCGAGATGTGGCTCCCGCGCCTCGAGCCGGAGTCGGATGCCTGGCTTGTCGTGCAGCGCAATCTCGGCTCGGACTCGCTGCACCGCTGGCTCGAAGGCACGTTGCCCGCGGACTTCTCGGTCGTGCGCGCCGCGACCAACAAGGGCTACCGCGTGCTGAGGGTGCGACGCCGCTAGCTCAGATCTGCAGGGTGCCCTCGAAGACGAGGTCTGCCGGCCCGCTGAGGGACACGTGTTCGCCGTCCTCCGCCGCCCACATCCGCACGCCGAGAGTGCCTCCCGGCACCTCGACCTTCCACTGGTTCGGAGCCCCCGGCCCCGCCCAGTGACGCGTGGCGAGCGCCGCCGCGGCGGCACCGGTTCCGCAGGAGAGCGTCTCGCCGCTCCCCCGCTCGTGCACCCGCATGCGGATACGGCCCACGCCATCCTTCACCATCGGGTCGAGCGGGACGACGAACTCCACGTTCGCCCCCTCTGGGGCCTCTGGCTCGAGCACCGGGATGAAGGTCAGGTCAGCCGAGTCGAGTTCGGCGTCGCTCGACAGCGCCACGACGACGTGCGGGTTGCCGACATTGATGCCGAGCCCCGGGCGCGCCACCTGCAGGTTCTTCGCCCGCACGAGCGGCTCGCCGCCGTCGAGCGACCAGCGCCCGAGGTCCACCTGGAAGCCGCTGGAGTTGCCCTGCACGTCGCGCACGCCGCCCCGGGTTCCGATCGCGATCGTCTGGCCGGCTCCGAGCTCGACGAGCCCGTTGTCCACGAGGAAGCGCGCGTAGACACGGATGCCGTTGCCGCACATCTCCGACGGGGAGCCGTCGGCGTTGTGGTAGTCCATGAACCACTCGGCCGACTCGTCTTCCGCGAGGGCCGCCGCCCCGTCCGGGAGGCTTCTGGACCGCACCGCGCGAATGATCCCATCGCCGCCGACGCCGAAGTGCCGGTCGGCGATCGCCGCGAGCTGCTCCGGTGTCAGGTCGATGAGGCCGTCGGGATCGGCGAACAACACGAAGTCGTTCCCGGTTCCGTGGCCCTTGGTGAAGTGCAGTTCAGGCATGGCTCAAGACTAGTTGCAGGGCGCTCGCCACTCGTTCCGGGTCGTCGTAGGCGAGCCAGCTGGTGTGCGGATCACGGGCGAACCAGCCGACCTGACGGCGGGCGTACTTGCGGGTGAGGGTGGCGGTCAGCTCGATGGCCTCACCCTCCGTCAGCTCGCCCCGCACCTGGCCGATGGCCTGGGCATAGCCGATGGCACGCGACGCTGTCACCCCGATTCCCCGCTCCACGAGGGCCGCGGCCTCCTCCACGAGACCGTGCGCCCACATGCCCCGAACGCGTTCGTCGAGCCGGGACACGAGCTCGGCCCGCGGCGCGGAGACCCCGATCATCACGGTGGGGGTCCACTGCCGGGTCTCCGCGCCGAGACCCGCACCGAATGGCTCGCCGGTCAGCTCGATCACTTCGAGGGCGCGCACGATCCGTCGGCCGTTGTACGGGCCGATAGCGACGGCCGCCTCCGGGTCGAGCTCGCGCAGCCGCGCGTGCAGCAGGCCCGGCCCGGACTCGACGAGTTCCCTCTCGATCCGATCCCGGATCACCGGGTCGGTGCCCGGAAAACGGAAGTCGTAGACGACGGAGGAGACGTAGAGGCCCGACCCGCCGACGAGGATCGGAATGGCGCCTCGGCCCCGCACCTCCTCGATCGCGGCGCGGGCATCGGACTGGTAGGCCGCGACGTTCGCCTCGTCGGTCGGCTCGAGCACGTCGAGCAGGTGGTGGGAGATACCGCGCCGCTCCGTCACCGGCAGCTTCGCCGTGCCGATGTCCATGCCACGGTAGAACTGCATCGCGTCGGCGTTGACGATCTCCGCCGTCATCCCGTGGGCCGCGAGCCCCTCCGCGAGGTCGAGGGAGAGGGCCGACTTGCCGGTGCCCGTTGCCCCGACCACGGCCACGAGCAGGCCGCTAGCGCTGCCCATCGGTGACGTCGTAGATCGGGATGGTCGTCGCCCGCAGGCCGGGAAGCCCCAGGGAGACCCGACCCGGCGTGCTCGCGGCGCCGGCGGGGGCCGGTACGCCGCAGGACTCGGCGTCCGCGCGGTCCCAGGCGTCGCCGGCGATGGTGCGGCGGATGTTCAGCGGCGCACCGTCGAACGAGTCGGCCAGGAGGTAAAAGGGCTTGGCGTCGGAGATCCGCACCGTGACGATGTCGCCCGGCCGCGGGGTCTCGCTGTGCGGGGTCACCTCGAAGTGCACGAGCCTGCTGTCCTCGGCCCGACCGGACAACCGATGCGTGTCGGCATCCTTCGACCCCTCGGCGCCGACGAGAACGTTGACCTCCGTGCCGACGAGCTTCTGGTTCTCCTCCCAGGAGATGCGGTCCTGCAGCGCGACGAGTCGCTCGTAGCGCTCCTGCACCACCGCCTTGGGCACCTGGTCGTCCATGGTCGCGGCCGGGGTCCCCTCCCGGATCGAATACTGGAAGGTGAAGGCGGTGGCGAACCTCGCCTGCTCCACGACCCGCAGGGTGTCCTGGAAGTCCTCTTCGGTCTCGCCCGGGAACCCCACGATGATGTCGGTCGAGATCGCGGCGTGCGGGATGCGGGCGCGCACCCGGTCGAGAATCCCGAGGAACTTCTCGGACCGGTAGCTGCGGCGCATGGCCTTGAGCACCGCATCCGATCCGGACTGCAGCGGCATGTGGAGCTGCGGCATCACCGAGGGCGTCGCGGCCATCGCGTCGATCACATCGTCGGTGAAGGCCGCGGGGTGCGGGCTCGTGAAACGGATGCGCTCGAGACCGTCGATCTGACCGGCGGCGCGGAGCAGCTTGCCGAACGCCTGCCGGTCGCCGAATTCGACGCCGTAGGAGTTGACGTTCTGGCCGAGCAGCGTGACCTCGATCGCGCCGTCGTCGACGATCGCCTGGATCTCCGCCAGGATGTCGCCGGGGCGACGGTCCTTCTCCTTGCCGCGGAGGGCCGGAACTATGCAGAACGTGCAGGTGTTGTTGCAGCCGACGGAGATCGACACCCACCCGCTGTAGGTCGACTCACGCCTCGTCGGGAGGGTGGACGGAAAGACCTCGAGCGACTCGAGGATCTCGAGCTGCGCCTCGCCGTTGTGCCTCGCCCGCTCGAGCAGGGTCGGGAGCGAGCCCATGTTGTGGGTGCCGAAGACCACGTCGACCCACGGCGCCTTCTCGAGGATGACGTTCTTGTCCTTCTGGGCCAGGCAGCCGCCGACGGCGATCTGCATGCCCTCGTGCTTCTGCTTGACGGAGGCGAGGTAGCCGAGGTTGCCGTAGAGCTTGTTGTCCGCGTTCTCGCGCACCGCGCAGGTGTTGATCACCACGACGTCTGCCTGCTCGCCGTTCGCCTTCACGTAGCCGGCGGCCTCGAGGGAGCCACTGAGGCGCTCGGAGTCGTGGACGTTCATCTGGCAGCCGAAGGTGCGCACCTCGTAGGTGCGAGCCTTCGCCTCGAGTTCGGGGCGCACGGGAGCGGTCATCGTCATGATTGATCCAGCCTAACGCCGGTGATGCGCCAGCCTCACTGGTCGGGACCGGCGCGGTCGGGCTAGCGGAATCGAACGCCGCCCGAGCGGGGCCCGCCGGAGCGTGACGACAGGGCCTCCTCGGTGGCGGCCCGCACGACGGACGACGAGTAGCCCTTGCGCATGAGGAACGCGGTGAGGCGTCGCTTCGCGGTCTCGAGGTCGTATGAACTGAGCTGGGAGGCGCGCTTGACCGCGAGTTCGGTGGCGCGCGTCTGCTCGTCGTCGTCGTCCACCTGCTCGAGCGCGGCATCGATGTGCTCCTGGTCGATGTGCCGCCGGCGCAGCTCCGCCGTGAGGGCTCCGCGACCGAGACCCTTGCGCTCGTGCTGCGTGCGCACGAGGGTCTCGGCGAGGGCCGCGTCGTCGAGCAGCCCCACGGCCTCGAGGCGGTCGAGCTCGGTGAGGACGGTCTGTTCGTCGATCTCCCGGGACAGGAGCGTCTTCTCGAGCTCCCACCGGGACATCCCCCGCCGGGTGAGCGCGTGCATGCTCACTCTCTCCACCCGCACCTTCTCCACCCGCACCTCGCGGGTACCGCGCCCGCCCCGCTCCAGCGGTTCGGCCTCGGGCTCCGGCAGTTCCCCGGCCCTCTCGGCTGGGCTGTCGGCGGAGCTTTCGGCCGGGTCTTCACCGAAGAAGGTCGCGAAATCGGGAAGGGCAGCCTCACGGCCGCTGGCCTCGTCGGCCTCCGGCGACGGCGGCACGACGCCCGGCAGGTAGGTAACCCTGGCCAGCTTCGCGCCGGCGCCGTCGTCGCCGGAAACCATGGCCTACGCCCCGACCGCGGTGCGCTTGGACGCGGCGGTCGACAGGGGTGCCACCTCGCGGTCGCCCGCGCTCACCGCGAGGCCCTTCGCGGCCTTGGCACTGGCGGCCTCGGCTCCCGCCGCCGCCTTCACCTCGAGCGCAGCGGCAGCGGCAGCGGCCTTGGCGTCGCCCAGAATTCCGAGCTTCGCCTTGATCTTCTGCTCGATCTCGTTCGCGACCGCCGCATTCGCCATGAGGTACTTGCGGGAGTTCTCCTTGCCCTGCCCGAGCTGATCACCGTCATAGGTGTACCAGGCGCCGGACTTGCGCACGATCTCGTGCTCGACTCCGAAGTCGATGAGGCTGCCCTCACGCGAGATTCCGGTGCCGTAGAGGATGTCGAACTCCGCCTGCTTGAACGGCGGAGCCATCTTGTTCTTGACGACCTTCACCCGCGTACGGTTACCGACGGCGTCCGTGCCCTCCTTGAGGGTCTCGATGCGGCGGATGTCCAGCCGCACCGACGCGTAGAACTTGAGCGCCTTGCCTCCGGCCGTGGTCTCCGGGCTGCCGAAGAACACACCGATCTTCTCGCGGAGCTGGTTGATGAAGATCATGGTCGTGTTGGTCTGGCTGAGCCCGCCGGTGAGCTTGCGCAGCGCCTGCGACATGAGCCGGGCCTGGAGGCCGACATGCGAGTCGCCCATCTCCCCCTCGATCTCCGCACGCGGGACGAGAGCAGCGACGGAGTCGATCACCACGAGGTCGATCGAGCCGGAGCGGATGAGCATGTCGGCGATCTCGAGCGCCTGCTCCCCCGTGTCGGGCTGGGAGACGAGGAGGGCATCGATGTCCACCCCGAGCGCCTTGGCGTACTCCGGGTCGAGCGCGTGCTCCGCGTCGATGAATGCCGCGATGCCGCCCGCGGCCTGGGCGTTGGCGATGGCGTGCAGGGTGAGAGTGGTCTTACCCGAGGACTCCGGTCCGTAGATCTCCACGATGCGGCCACGTGGGAGACCACCGATGCCGAGCGCGACATCCAGGGCGATCGAGCCGGTGGGGATCACCGCGACGGGGGCACGCTCGTCGCTGCCCAGACGCATCACCGAGCCCTTGCCGAACTGACGGTCGATCTGGGCGAGGGCGGTTTCCAAAGACTTTTCGCGATCGGCTGCTGATGCCATTGCATGCTCCTTGTGTGACTCGTATCGGTGCGCCTATAGGCTGCCGTTTCGTCGGGAGAACCGATCCTGCAAGGCTCTACCGGCCTGCGACAAGGCTGGTGTTGGCGGCTTCTCCAACAAATCCGACACTACGCGCGGCCGGGGACATTGCCCCTGGGGCCGGGTGCGAGGTGCAGAACTCGATCGCATAATCCGCTGTGCAGGAGCCTACGCGCATCCGAAGAGATGTTCGAATGTTTCTTCCCGGCGTGTCGCGCGTATTCGAAGCAGGCATGCCAAACACGCCGACCCGCGTCAGGGCTTCGGCGCGCGCTGACCGACCCCGTACCAGCGATTCTCCGGAACATCGGCCGCGCGGCAGAGGGCGAGCCAGATCGCCCGGGCATCCAGCCCCTTGGCTATCGCCTGCTCGGCGGTGAGGCCGCCCAACTCGTCGAGCGAGAGGTCGTGGACGAGCGTGCGGCCGTAGGCCTCGCCGAACTCATCACCGACGGCGGTCCACAACTCGCTCAAACGCATTCGTACAACCTAACCGGTCGATCGGGCACGGCACGTCGCCGACGCCCGGGCGGCTTAACGAGAGGATGCCCGGCTCTCGCGAGCCGGGCATCCCGTCGTTCACGACCCGGGCACACCGTCCCGGATCGGCTCAAAGTCCTTTAGCGGGCAACCAGACCCGCGTCGAAGTCCGCGACGAGGTCGTCGGGAACCGTGTCAGGAATCACGTTGATTCCCTCGATTACGGCGAGGCGGTCTCCCACCTCACGCATGATGACTGAAATCGGTGTTTCGAGTGCATCCGCAACCGAAGCGAGAATCTCGGAACTGGCCTCTTTCTGGCCACGCTCCACCTCGCTGAGGTAGCCGAGAGCAACGCTTGCCTTGCTCGCGACCTGACGAAGAGTACGACCCTTCTGCAGGCGGAAGTCCCGGAGCACGTCACCGATTTCTTGACGAACTAGAACCATTGGACCCTCCTCCTATGACGCGACCTGATGGATCGAACTTGCCGATGGTTGTGTAACACTACAACCTCCGTTATGCAAACTCTAACCAGCCGCGACTGTGTGACGCTTGTGAATCACTGCTATGTAACGAGATTGAAACGCGAAAGATTCCCGCCAGACAGCTCAGGCCCCGGTAAGCATTTCATTCAGCATTTCATTGAGCCGTGCGAGGGATTCGGAGACGACCCCGGTTCGGATTGCCTGGCGGTCCCCCGACAGGTCGAGGCGCAGTGCGGTGACCGTCGATCCGAAGGCGATTCCGATGAAGACCACCCCGGGTTGCTGGCCACCCTGGGGGTCTGGTCCGGCCACGCCGGTCGTCGACAGCCCGATGTCTGCCGGCACTCCCCCCACGGCGAGAACCGACCGCACCCGGTCGGCCATCTGCCTGGCGACCTCCGGATGCACCGGGCCGTGTTCGGCGAGCAGGTAGGCGTCCACGCCGAGCACAGTGGCCTTGAGCTCCGTGTTGTAGGCCACCACGCCGCCGAGCACCGCGGCGGACGCGCCGGGAACACCGATCAGCTCGGCGACCAGGAGGCCGCCCGTGAGGGACTCCGCCACGGCGACGGTGAGCCGTCTGTCGACCAGGGCCGCGATCGCCGCGGCCGCGCCGGTCATCGCCTGGTCCCCGGTCACGGATCCCGGCACGGCTAGGCCTTCTGGCGGTTCTGCTGACGGTACTTCACGAAGAAGTCGACGCCGGAAATCACCGTGAGCGCGAGCGCGAGCGCCATCACGATCCAGCCGAGCCAGAGCACCCAGACGCCCACGATGGTCCAGAACGGGAAGAGCAGCAGCGAGATGCCGACCGCCTGCAGCACCGTCTTCAGCTTTCCGCTCGCGACGGCGGGGATCACCCGCGTGCGGATCACGGCGAACCGGAAGATCGTGATGCCGAACTCACGGATGAGGATCACTATGGTGACCCACCACCACAGTTCGCCCAGGATCGAGAGTGCGACGAGGGCCCCGCCGGTGAGCACCTTGTCGGCGATCGGGTCGAGGATCTTGCCGAAGTCGGTGACGAGGTTCTGCCGTCGTGCCAGGATGCCGTCCACCGTGTCGGTGACGATCGCCACGACGAAGATCACGGCCGCCACCCAGCGCAGCGGCCCGAGTTCGCCCCGGTCGGCGAGCAGCAGCCAGATGAAGACCGGGGCCATGAAGATGCGAACGACCGTGACGATGTTCGCCACGTTTCCGGTGCTCGCCGGGGTGTCGCCGTTGCGTGCGACCCGTCCCCGCATGGGATTCGGTCGTTTCGCCGGTGGCTCTTGCGGTGCTGGCAGCGCCACGAGTTACTCCCTGCCGGTCAGCTTCCAGGCGTCTTCGTCGTCCGACGTCCCGTCCACCTCATCGTAACCGCTCGTCATGTCCCCGACGGGGTCGGCCGAATATCGGTCTGCCGATGGAGCCTCCGACGCGCTCGGCCCGTCGTCGCCGCGCAGGCGCGCGAGCACGCCGGCGAGCTGCTCCGGCGCCACCAGCACGTCCCTCGCCTTGGAGCCCTCGGAGGGCCCGACGATCTCACGGGACTCCATGAGGTCCATCAGCCGGCCCGCCTTGGCGAAGCCGACCCGGAGCTTGCGCTGCAACATCGAGGTGGACCCGAACTGCGTGCTCACGACGAGCTCGGCCGCGGCGAGCAACAGCTCGAGGTCGTCGCCGATGTCGCCGTCGATGTTCTTCTTCTCCGCCGAGACGGCCACGTCCTGGCGGTAGTCGGGGCGAGCCTGCTTCGTGACGTGCTGCACGACGGCCGCGACCTCGCTCTCGGTGACCCACGCGCCCTGTACGCGGATCGCCTTCGACGCCCCCATCGGCAGGAACAGCGCGTCGCCCTGCCCGATCAGCTTGTCCGCCCCCGGCTGGTCGAGGATCACGCGCGAGTCGGTCATGCTCGACACCGCGAAGGCGAGCCGCGACGGAACGTTGGCCTTGATGAGTCCCGTGACGACATCCACGCTCGGGCGCTGGGTGGCCAGCACGAGGTGGATGCCGGATGCCCGGGCGAGCTGGGTGATGCGCACGATCGAGTCTTCGACGTCGCGCGGGGCGACCATCATGAGGTCGGCGAGCTCATCCACCACGACGAGCAGGTACGGGTACGGCTTGAGCGATCGCTCGCTGCCGGCCGGGAGCACGATCTCGTCGGCAACGACGGCCGCGTTGAAGTCGTCGATGTGGCGGTAGCCGAAGCTGGCCAGGTCGTCGTACCGCATGTCCATCTCCTTCACCACCCAGGCGAGCGCCTCCGCCGCCTTCTTCGGGTTGGTGATGATGGGGGTGATGAGGTGCGGGATTCCGGCGTACGGGGCGAGCTCCACGCGCTTCGGGTCGATGAGCACCATGCGCACCTCGGAGGGCTTCGCCCGCATCAGCAGCGAGGTGATCATCGAGTTGACGAAGCTCGACTTGCCTGAGCCGGTGGAGCCGGCGACGAGAAGATGGGGCATCTTGGCCAGGTTGGCGACGACGAATCCGCCCTCGACATCCTTGCCGAGTCCGATCGTCATGGGGTGCTGGCTCGAGGTGGACGCCTTCGACCGCAGCACGTCGCCGAGCGAGACGATCTCGCGATCGGCGTTGGGGATCTCGACGCCGATGGCGCTCTTGCCCGGGATCGGGGAGAGGATGCGCACCTCGTTCGAGGCGACGGCGTACGAGAGGTTCTTGGTAAGCGCGGTGACGCGCTCGACCTTGACCCCGGGGCCGAGCTCGATCTCGTAGCGGGTGACCGTGGGCCCGCGGCTGAACCCGGTGACGCGCGCGTCGACCTGGAACTGGGTGAGCACCTCGGTGATCGAGGCGACGATGACGTCGTTCGCCTCCGAGCGCGACTTGGGCGGCGTGCCCGGCTGGAGGGTGGCGGCGGCGGGCAGGCGGTACGGCGCGGTCGGCTGCGCGTCACGCCTGGCGACCGCTGCGTCGTCGAATTCGCCCAGGCCGCCCTTGGTGGATGCCTTGTCCGAGAACCCGGGAAGAAGCTCGGCGATGAGCGGTCCGCCGTCGTCGGTGATGCCGGTGACCGGGGCCACCTCTCCCGTGAAGCGCTTGACGGCGTTCTCGGCGTTGACGAGCTCCTCGAGCAGCTCCACCCCGAACTCCTCCTCGTCGTGGCGGGTGTGGTCGATCACCTCGGTGGCGTTGACGTCACGGGCCTTCCTGTCGTGCGTCAGCACCGGGCTGTCGAAGGCCGGGTCGTCTTCGCGCTGCGTCTTGTTGCGGCGCCACCAGGGCAGCGAGGCGGTGTCCTCCGCATCGATGCCGAGGTCGTCGAGGTCGCCGAACGACACACTGTCGGTCTTCCTGCCTGAACGCTCGTCGACATCCGGCAACTGGGCACCGAAGAGGTAGGAGTACAGCTCCCGGAGCCGCGCGCCGACGTGGTTCGGCGGGGTCTTGGTGAGGATGAAGAGGGAGAGCAGCAGCAACAGCGACACGAGAGGAACCGCGAGCCAGGCCGTGCCCACCGCGAGAAGCGGAGCGGCGAGCACCCAGCCGGCGATGCCGCCAGCCCGGGCGAGCACCTCCATGCCGTCGGAAGGCTGCGGCTGGCCGCCGAAGATGTGGCACAGCGCGCTCACCGTGGTGAGGAGCACGGCGAGGCCGATTCCGATCCGGCCGTTGTCGTGCACGGACGACGGATGACGGAAGAGCCAGACCGCGAAGAGCAGCATGATCACCGGGAGGGCGAAGGCCACCCGGCCGAACAGGCCGCCGAAGGTGTAGCCGTCGAGGGCGATGGCCACCGGGTCTGCCGGGTTGAACCATTCGACGACGGCGCCGATCACCGCGAGCACGAAGATGAAGAACGGCACGCCGTCGCGGCGCTCGTCCTTGGCGAGGGTCTCCTTGCCGAGAACCCGCGCTGCACCGCCGACCACGTGGGCGAGCCCGAGCCAGGTGACGGTGAGAAGCCCGGGCTTCTCCACCGGCACCGCCTTGGCCGCCGGGAGCTTGCGCGTGGTGCCCTTGCCGGTGGCACGGCTCGGAGCGCGCGACGGCGTGGCGCGCGCACGCGGGGTCGACCTGGTACTCGTAGCCATGCTTCAACGGTAGCGCGGAGGTCCGTCAGACCCCGTAGCGCCGAGGCGCGTGTCAGTACCGGTTACGCCTCGATTACGACCGGCACGATCATCGGACGACGTCGGTGCGACGAGTTCACCCAGCGGCCCACCGTGCGGCGGATCACCTGGCTGAACGCGTGGGTGTCGCGCGTGCCGTTCTCGGCCGCGTCGGTCAGGGCGCGGATGATGAGCGGCTTGACCGCGTCGAACACGGCCTCGTCCTCGGCGAAGCCGCGGGCCTGGATCTCCGGCCCGACGATGACGCGACCGGTCTGGGCGTCGATCGCCACGAAGATCGAGACGAAGCCCTCCTCGGCGAGGATCCGGCGGTCCTTGAGATCGGCATCCGTGATCTCGCCGACCGTTGAGCCGTCGACGTACACGTAGCCGAGGTCGAGCAGCCCGACGACTTCGGCGACGCCGTCCTTGAGGTCGATGACCGTGCCGTCCTCACCGATGATCGTGTTGGTCTCGGGGATGCCGGTGTCCATCGCGAGGCGCTGGTTGGCCACCAGGTGGCGGTACTCGCCGTGCACGGGGAGCACGTTCTTCGGGCGCAGGATGTTGTAGACGTAGAGCAGCTCCCCGGCGGAGGCGTGCCCGGAGACGTGCACCTTGGCGTTGCCCTTGTGCACGACGTTCGCGCCGAGCTTGGTGAGGCCGTTGATCACGCGGTAGACCGCGTTCTCGTTACCCGGGATGAGACTCGAGGCCAGAATGACGGTGTCGCCCTTGCCCACCTCGATCTGGTGCTCGAGGTTGGCCATCCGCGCGAGCACGGCCATCGGCTCGCCCTGCGAGCCGGTCGACATGTAGACGATCTTGTTGTCCGGCAGGTCAGCGGCCTTCTTGGCATCGATGAGCACGCCGGCCGGCACCCTGAGGTAGCCGAGGTCGGCGGCGATCGTCATGTTGCGCACCATGGAGCGCCCCATGAAGGCGACGCGGCGGCCGTTGGCGTGTGCGGCATCCAGCACCTGCTGCACGCGATGCACGTGGCTCGAGAAGCTCGCGACGATGACCCGGCGCGGAGCCTTGGAGATCACGGACTCCAGCACCGGCCCGATGTCGCGCTCCGGGGCGGTGAACCCAGGCACGTCGGCGTTGGTGGAGTCCGGCAGGAACAGGTCGACGCCGATCTCGCCGAGCCTGGCGAAGGCGCGCAGGTCGGTGATCCGGTCGTCCAGGGGCAGCTGGTCCATCTTGAAGTCACCGGTGTGCAGCACGACGCCGGCGGTGGTCTTGATGGCGACGGCGAGGGCATCCGGAATCGAGTGGTTGACCGCGATGAACTCGAGGTCGAACGGGCCGAGCTTCTCGTGCTGGCCCTCGCGCACCGTGAGCGTGTACGGGTTGATGCGGTGCTCCTTGAGCTTCGCCTCGACGAGGGCGAGCGTGAGCGTCGAGCCGATCAGCGGGATGTCCTGGCGGAGTCTCAGCAGGTACGGCACCGCCCCGATGTGGTCCTCGTGACCGTGGGTGAGCACCACGCCGATCACGTCGTCCAGGCGGTCCTTGATGGGACTGAAGTCGGGCAGAATCAGGTCGACGCCGGGCTGGTTCTCCTCCGGGAAGAGAACGCCGCAGTCGACGATCAGGATCTTGCCGTCGATCTCGAACGAGGTCATGTTGCGACCGATTTCGCCGAGGCCGCCGATCGGGATGACGCGAAGCGTTCCCGGAGCGAGTGGGCGTGGGTCGAATACAGGTGAGTTCATGGAATCCATTTGATGTATGGCCGGTGTGGCCGATTGTGTGGGGTCTCTAGCCCCCGGTTAAAGTTCGTTGGTTAGCGGGTCGTCCCGGCGACCTTGGGCAGGGCGCCGCCCGCCGCCGCGTTGCGATCGGGTCGGAAGTTGCTGAGGTCGACGCCGGGGATCTCCCCCACGATGGCCAGTTCGTCTTCGATCTGGGCCGCCTCGTTGTCTTCGGGGCCGACGAGCGGCAGGCGCACGCGCGGACTCCCGATGCGCCCGAGCCCGTGCAGGATGTACTTGGCGGCCACGGTGCCGGGCACGTGTGTCATCACGGCACGCACGAGCGGCTCGAGTTGCCGGTGGGCCTCCGTCGCCGTGGCGAGATCGCCGGCGTTCACGGCGTCCACGATCACCCGGTAGGGCGCGGCGGCGATGTTGGCGGTGACCCCGATGAGGCCGGTCGCGCCGATCGACAGATGCGGAAGCACGTTCGCGTCGTCGCCCGAGAAGTAGAGCAGATCCGTCTGGTTGAGCACCCGGCTGACCTCGCTGAAGTCGCCCTTGGCGTCCTTGATGGCGCGGATGTTCGGGTGCTGCGCCGCGCGAAGGATCGTCTCGTACTTGATCGGGATGCCGGTGCGCCCCGGGATGTCGTAGAGGATGACCGGCAGGTCGGTCGCGTCGGCGATCATGCGGAAGTGCGTGAGCACGCCGGCCTGTGTCGGCTTGTTGTAGTAGGGGGTGACGATCATGACCGCGTCAGCGCCGGCCTTCTCGCTGTGCTTGTAGAGCTCGATCGCGTGAGCGGTCTCGTTCGACCCTCCGCCGGTGATGATCTTCGCGCGGCCGTTGGCCACGGACTTGCCCACCTCGACGAGTTTGAGCTTCTCGGGGTCGGTGAGCGTGGACGTCTCACCCGTGGTGCCGGTGACGACGATTCCGTCCGCCCCCGCGCTGATGACGTCGTCGATGTGCTTCTCGACGCCGGCCCAGTCGACCTCGCCGTCGGCGGTGAAGGGAGTCACGAGGGCGACGAGAACCTGGCCGAACGGATTCGATGACGTAGACACGTACTACAGGGTATCGTGCGCCGCCCCCGATGAGCGGCATAATGCGGCCTGCTCGCGAGCGAACTCCGCGTCCACGGCCCTTCGGTCGCCCAGGACGGGTCGGCGAGTCCAGTGCACGATGATCGCAGGGTCGGGATGCTCGGCCAGCCGCTCCCGGTAGTCGTGCGCCGTCCGCAGCCGTGACGCAGTCCTCGAAACACTCACGTGGAGTGCCAGCGGGTCGGGCTCGCCGAGCCCGTGGTGGGCGAGCGCGCTGACGCAGGCGAGCCTCCCGCCCACCCGCCAGGCACGGAGCAGCGCATCGTCGGTGTCCGTGATGGCGTACCAGCCCTTGCGAACGCGGATGATGCGCCCATAGTCGACAAGCATCCCGATGATTTCGGGCGAATAGCCGTGGCTGGCCAACTCGCTCAGTCTGGCGATTCCGCCCAGCTCCCGGATGATTGTCAATACACGATGCATGTGCCGAGTGTGGATGACACCCCGGCGTTGAGCTCGCCGCGAAGCACTTCTGTGAGCTGCCGTCTCCCGGCACCGACTGTGCAGGAGGCGTCGCGCCGCCGCTGGCCCGTTCTCCCGCCGAGACTCCAGTTCTGCAGGACGCGAATTGCGAGCCGACACCAGTCCAAATCCGCACCGCGACCACCTTCCGGCAGCCCGCTCCACAGACTCCAGTTCTGCAGGACACGATCTGCAGGACACGATCTGACGACAGGATCTGCGCTGGCGGGACGCTCAAGGAAACCGATTCAGTGAAGCAAGCAGGCTTGAGATGCCACCACCGGGCCCGTAGACACGAGTCCGGGAGGCCGAGAACCCCTCGATGGCGCCTAACGCGGACCGTCCTGCACAACGGGTCCACCAGAGTGAGCGTCCTGCGCAGCCGGTCCCGCAAAGCCGATGCTCCCGGCAGCGTCCTGCAGATCGTGTCCTGCAGAACTGGAGTCAGTCGGAGGAGGCGGGCCGAGACGGCGGCCAGCCACCACGAGACGCGCTGCGCTCACCAGTCGAGCGCAGCGGTATCGCGGACGAGGGCCCTGTCCTGCAGATCGTGTCCTGCAGAACTGGAGTCAGTCGGAGGAGGCGGGCCGAGACGGCAGCCAGCCGCCACGCGAGGCGCAGCGCTCCCCAGTCGAGCGCGGCGGTGTCGCTGACAGTGGTGATCCTGCGGAGGTCCCGCGCGAGCCGACCTGCTGCGGCTAGGGCGCGACCCGGCCGTTGCCGTTGAACGCGGCGTAGGTGAGCGGCATGAGCTCGGCGAAGAAGTCTTCCATCTTCTCGGCGGCCATCTCGATCTCGCGCTGCGGGAACGAGGGGAAGGTCGTGCCCTCCCTCTTCGTGCGGAGCGAGAGGAAGTTCATGAGCGAGCGCGCGTTGAGGGTCACGTACATCGAGGAGTAGATGTTGAGCGGGAGCACGATCCGCGCGACCTCGCGGGCCACTCCGGCCTCGAGCATCCGCTGGTAGGACTGGAACGCGGAGACGCTCTGCGCCCGCGTCTCGTGGTCGACGAGCGAGATCTGCTCGGTGGAGCCTGGCAGGAACTCGTAGGCGCCCGGCTTGCCGACCTGAACCAGGTTGCGGTCGGCGTTCGGAACATAGAAGGTCGGGTTGAGCTCGCGATAGCGCCCCGATTCCTCGTTGTAGGAGGCGATGCGGTGGCGCATGAACTCGCGGAACACGAAGATCGGCGCCTGCACGTAGAAGGTCATCGAGTTGTGCTCGAACGGCGAGCCGTGACGGTCGCGCATGAGGTAGTTGATGAGACCGCGAGCGCGCTTGTCCCCCGCCTCGGTGTCTTCGGATGCCTGGGCCGCCTCGAGGGTCTGCTCCCCCTGGGTGGAGACTCGAGCCGCGAAGAGCACGTCGGAGTCATGGGCACTTGCACGGACGAGCTCGACAGTGATGTCGGAGCGGAACTCGATGTCATTTGGCACGGTTTTCACCCTAGCGAAGGCCACAGACATCGCCCACACCGCCACTCCGCCGTCGGGTCACCGTGGGCGTAACGGAGCGTCACAGTGCTGCGCCGGCAAACCGCCGCGAATAGTGTTGCAAACACGATGAATCCCCTCGCGATCGCTGGAGCGCTGCTCGGTCTCGTGGCCCTGGCCACGGCCACCGGGCTGGCCTGGCGCGCCTCGACCGGTCGTGCCCGTGCCGTCTCGTCGTCCGACACCGTGATCGCGGTCTCCGAGCTGTCGGCGGATGCCGTGGCCGGCAGCGGGGCCACCCTTCTGCAGTTCTCCACCGAGGTCTGCGCCCCGTGCAAGACCACCAGAACTCTGCTCGGATCCCTGGCGGCCGAACTAGCCCCCGTTCGACACGTGGATGTGGATGTGACGCACCGGCCGGACATCGCCAACCGGTTCAACCTGCTCCAGTCGCCCACCACCTTCATTCTCGACGCGAAGGGGGTCGTGCGCTCCCGAATCGGCGGCGCACCGCGCCCGGGCGAGGTACGGGCGGAACTCGACCGGATCCTCGCCGCCAGCTGACCAGCCACCGCCGACCCGAGACGCAGACGAAAGAGACGCCATGACCGCCCCGTCAAGCCAGCCGACGCTGCCCCCCTCGAAGCGCGGCCTGGTCGCCGCTCCTGGCCGATCCGGAATCGACCCCCGCGGGCCGCGCTTCAGCGCGGGCATCACCGCGGTGTTATTGCTGCTGACGATCGCTCTCGGGCTCGGCTCGGCGGCGACTCCCCCGACGACCCTCGGCGCGCGGGCGGGCGAGCCCGCCTTCATCCTCTTCGCCATCATCACCGCGCTCTTCGCCTGGGGCGCGTTCGCCGGCGTGCGGCGGCACCCGTACGGCTGGCTGTTCAAGACGCTCGTTCGGCCACGGCTCGCCGCGCCCGGCCACCTCGAAGACCCGGCGCCGCCCACCTTCTCGCAGGGAGTCGGCTTGTTCGTCACCCTCATCGGCGTGCTGCTTCACCTCGCCGGCGTTCCATTCGGGCTCGTGATCTTCGCCGCCCTCGCCTTCGTCGCGGCGTTCCTCAACTCCGTCTTCGACTACTGCTTGGGCTGCCAGATCTACCTCCTGCTGCTGCGCGGCGGAGTCTTCAAGGCCCGGCCGGTCGCGTAGCCGCTGGCATAGTCTGGAGTCTCCAATGGAGGAGGCATCATGGCTGTGACCAGTGAAGCGACAACGGTGTGGGTCGGCGACCTGAAGTCGGGCTCCGGCACCACGTCCCTCGATTCGTCGGGGGCCGCCAAGGTGGCGGTGAGCTGGGCCGCTCGCGCGGAGGGTGTCGCCGGGATGACCAACCCGGAGGAGCTGTTGGGAGCCGCCCACTCGGCGTGCTTCTCGATGGCGCTCGCCAGCGCGCTCGCGACCTTCGGCACGCCACCGCAGGACCTGCAGGTGACCGCGGCAGTGACCTTCGCGCCCGGCACGGGCATCACCGGCAGCCACCTGCTGGTGAGTGCGCGCGTACACGGCATCAGCGAGGCGGACTTCGAGCGCATCGCCGACGAGGCGAAGGCCAACTGCCCGGTTTCGCGCGCGTTATCCGGCATCCCGATCACGCTGGAAGCTACTCTCGCATAGTGCCTGCATCCGAGCGTCCCGTCGTTCCCCGTCGACTACGCGACAAGCGTTCGCTGAAGGTTCTCGTCTCCGGTGCATCCGGATTCATCGGTCGCGAGCTGACCACCCAGCTGCTGGCCGACGGCCACGACGTGCGGGTGCTCGTGCGGCGGCAGCCCCGGGCCGAGAACGAGATCAACTGGGCGCCGAGCGCCGGCATCCTCGACTCCGGACTCATCGACTCGGTGGATGCTGTGGTCAATCTCTCCGGCGCCCCGCTCGGCCGGCTCCCGTGGACGGCCGGCTATCGCAAGGAGATCCTCGACTCCCGCCTGCAGACCACGAAGGCCCTCGCCGAAGCGATGACGATGGCGTCGAAGCCCCCGGCGGTGTTCCTCAGCGCCTCGGCGGTCGGCATCTACGGCGACCGACCGGGTGAGCGTCTCACCGAGCAGTCGCGGCGAGGCGAAGGCTTCCTGGCCGACGTCGTGGAGGCATGGGAGGCGGCGGCCCAGATCCGTCCGGCAAAGACGCGCCTCGTGACCTTTCGCACCGGACTCGTGCTCGGCAACGGCGGTTCGATGGCGCCGATCCTCACCCTCACCAGGCTGGGGCTCGGATCGCGATTCGGCACCGGCGGCGACATCTGGCCCTGGATCAGCCTCTACGACGAGGCGGCCGCGATCCGTCACCTGCTCACGTCGAAGCTGAGTGGGCCGGTCAACCTCGTCGGGCCGACGCCGGCCACCTCGGACCGGATCACGAGCTATCTGGCCGAGCGCCTGCACCGCTGGTACTCCTTCGTCGCCCCGACCCGGCTGCTCGAGACCGTTCTGCGGGATGCCGCACACGATCTGCTGCTCAGCAGCCAGAACGTGATTCCCGAGAAGCTTCTCGCCGACGGATTCGAGTTCCGTCACCGCACCGCCGAGGAGGCGATCGACGCCCTGCTCAGCCGGCCGAACGCTCGAGCGTGATCGCTTTGCGGATCGCCTGCCGGGCACGACGACGGTCACCGCTCGCGTCGTAGGCGAGCCCGAGCCGGAACCACGCCTGCCAACTGCCCGGGTCGGCCTCGACCTCGGCCCGGTAGCGGGGGAATTCGGCGTCGGCCGCGCTGCGCTCGGGTCGGCCGCTCGTGCGCTTCGGCAGCGTGTCGACGGGCAGTTCCCCGGCCTCCCGCAGGCGCCGCACCAGCCGTTCGCTGCGGATACCGAAGAGAAGCTCGGCGACGAGCGCCCACGCCCCGATCAGGGGAAGCACGATGAGGGCGACGCCGAGCGCCTTCGAGACGCCGTTGTCGACGGCGATGAGTCGGATGGCCAGCTGAGCCACCACGACCAGATACAGCAGGAGCAGTGCCGCCATCACGATCGCCGCAATGCGACCCTTCATTCTGGCTGCGCGCCTTCCGGCCGCGCGTCTTCCGGTGGAACGGGCGCGACGGCCTCCGCCTCGACCCTCGCGAGGTCGATGAGCCGGTCGAGACCCACGACGACGCCCTCCGTGCCGGGCAGCGCACTCAGCGCCAGCAGGATCCCGGCCTCGTACGACGAGGGGTCGAGGGTCTCGTGGCTGAGGGTGAGGGTCTCGCCCCGGCCGCCGAACACGACGTCCTGCCTGGCCACGACTCCCTGCATCCGGAGGCTGTGGATGGGAACGCTGGCGACTTGCTGCCCGCGGGCACGCTGGTCGGCGTGCGGGGCGATGACCGGGCCGAGGGCGGAACGCGCGGCGCCGATGAGCTCCGCCGTGCGCACCGCGGTGCCGGACGGCGAGTCCACCTTGGAGGCGTGATGGGTCTCGATGATCTCGATGGAGTCGTAGAAGCGGGCCGCCATCGCCGCGAACGAGGTGGCGAGCACCGACCCGATGGAGAAGTTGGGCACGATGATCACACCCACCCGATCGATCCCGGTGCGGTTCTGCTCGGCCACCCTGCTCTCGAGGGCGGCGATGCGCTGGCTCGACCAGCCGCTCGTTCCCACCAGGATGCTCACGCCGTTCGCCACGGCGAAGGCCACGATCCCCTCGCTCACCGCGGGGAGGGTCACGTCGACGGCGATGTCCGCGGTGAGGAGCTCGGCGAGATCCCCCGTCGACCCGATTCGAGCGGCGAGCTCAAGGTCGGCCGATTCTTCGATGAGCCGGCAGACGAGCCGGCCCATCCTGCCCGTTGCGCCGACAACGGCGACCCTGATTGTCATGGGGCAAATCTACCAACCCGCGTCGGCGCCTCCTCACCGCTCTCGCGAGGCATCCGTCGCCCGGCCTAGGCTGGAGGCATGGTGTCCTGGCGAGAAGAGTCCGTCGACGACGCGGCAGCGCACCGGTTGCTCACCGAGTATTTCGAGGCCCGCGCCGCCGACTTTCCGGGGGGTCCAGGGGCCTATCGCACCGTCTTCCCCACGGCCGATCAGTTCGTGCCGCCCCGGGGAGTGTTCCTCGTCGTCGAAGACGTCGACGACCGTGGGCTGCCGGCGGACGTGGGCTGCGGTGGGATCCGCGAGATCGCGGCGGGAGCGACCGGCCGTCGATTCGAGGTCAAGCACCTCTACCTTCGCCCAGTCACCAGGGGCCGCGGACTCGGCCGGGCCCTCCTCGGCGAGCTCGAGCGGGAGGCACGCGGCTTCGGCGCCGTCGAACTGGTGCTCGACACCAACTCGAGCCTCACCGCCGCGGGCGGCCTCTACCGCTCCAGCGGCTTCGTGAATATCCCCGCCTACAACGACAACCCGAACGCCACCAACTGGTATTCGAAACGGCTGGACTAGAAGGGTTGCCCGTCCGGCAACCCGGTACGCAGCTCGGCCGGCAGGTGCCCGAGGTCGTTGTGGGTGATGAGCACGGGAGGCTTGGCCGACCGCACCCGGATGATGGTGAGGCCGCAGTTGGCCTGGTTGAGACCCATCCACCGCCAGGCCGGGGCGCTGAAGACCTCGCGCACGAACCAGGCGATCACGAAGTTGTGGGTGATCAACAGGTCGTGGCGGTCCTCCCGCGCCGGCGTCAGCCACTCGGCAACGGCATCCGCCATCTGCGCCTCGCCCGCCTCGATCTCCTGGCGGGTGACCGACCCGAAGAATGGCTCGAAGGCGTGCGGCATGTCCGGGGTCGGGCCGGAGGGGATGCAGTCGAAGAGCAGCGCGGACGGCTGGACGTCGAGGCTCGGCATGCTCGCCGTCATGATCTTCGCCGTCTCCTCCGCACGCTGCAGCGGCGAGTGCCACGCCCCGGTGAACGGCACGCCGCTCAGGCGGTCGGCGAGGAGTTTCGCCTGGCGCGCCCCGCGAGCAGAGAGCGGTCCGTCCGGCAGGCCGTGCTCCGCATCCTGCTGTTCGCCGTGCCTGACTAGATAGATGAAGTGGGACATCGTTGTTCCTGAATTCCTTGCTGTGCTGTTCACACGGCGATGGGCTCGAGAGCGAGTCCATCGAACGTCGCCGCGTCGATCGTGCCGACGGCGGCGATCGAGAGCGGTCGTGCCACGAGCTCGACCGCGAGCTCTCGGACATCGTGGGCGGTCACGAGCGACAACCGGCGCAGCGACTCATCGAGGTCGGCGAACTCGCCGAGCGTGATCTCCGAGCGGCCGAGACGCGACATCCGAGTGTCGGAGTCTTCGAGCGCGAGGGCGGATGCTCCGCTGAGCTGCCCCACGGCGCGGCGCATCTCGTCGTCGGTGATTCCCCCGGTGGCCAGACGCCGGAATTCGGAGAGCAGCAGTTCGGTGACCTGGGCCGCCTTCGCGGGAGAGCAGCCGGCGTAGAGGCCGAACAGCCCGGCATCCGAGTAGCTCGGCGAGAACGAGTAGACCGAGTACGCGAGGCCGCGCTTCTCCCGGATCTCCTGGAAGAGGCGAGACGACATTCCGCCGCCGAGCACGGAGTTGAGCACGGCGAGCGTCGAACGGCGGTCGTCGGCCGCGGGGATGCCCGGAACGCCGAGCAGGATGTTGGCTTGTTCGATCGGGCGGTGCACCACCACGAGGGGGCTGCCGCGCTCGATCACGTCGTGGGTGGCGTCTCGCCGTTCGACGGGAGCCGCCTCGATGGAGAGGTCCCAGCCCGCCGCGGTGAGCGCCCGAGTGACCCAGGCGACGAGCTCGTCGTGGTCGACCGCCCCGGCCACCGTGATAACGAGGTCGCGGGCCCGGTAGTTGGCTCGGTAGTGCTCCCAGACCGACTCTCGGGTGGCCGCCTGGATGGTCTCCGGGCTTCCCCCGATCGGGCGGCCCAACGGATGCTCGCCGAGCACGGCCTCGAAGAATCGCTCGCTGGTGACGTCAGACGGGTCGTCGTCCGCCATGGCGAGCTCTTCGAGGATCACTCCGCGCTCGTTCTCGAACTCGGTCGGGTCGATGACCGACGACGTGATCATGTCGGAGAGCACTTCGACCGCCATCGGAAGGTCCTTGTCCTGCACCTTCGCGTAGTAGCAGGTGTACTCCTTCGCCGTCATCGCGTTGTGCTCGCCGCCGACGGCATCGAAGCTCACCGCGATGTCGAGGGCCGTGCGATTCGCGGTGCCCTTGAAGAGGAGGTGCTCGAGGAAGTGGGTGCTGCCGTAGGTGGCGACCACCTCGTCGCGGGAACCGACGGCCACCCAGTAGCCGATCGTCGCGCTTCTCGCCCCCGGCACCTGTTCGCTCAGCACACGCACGCCGCTCGGCAGAACGCTGCGTCGCACGAGGGAGTCGCCGGATGCGGTGAAGGTCAATTCGGCCTGGTCGAGGGGAAGCGGGGCTGCACCAGTCATTGCACAGAGCCTACGTCACGAGGGCCGGACGAGGGATTCGGGGACGCGTGGGGTGGCCCCCCAAACTGGGGTGGACCCCCTCCGAAAAAAGAGGACAAACCGACTTGTCTGTCCTCACTGCTGTGTTAGTGTTTGAAGCGTCAGAGAAACCACCCGAAGGTTCTCCGGACAGCCCGCCACCCGAGGCGAGCGAACCACACAACACACCGCAAGCACAACGCTTGCGGGGCAAAACGCCGGACCATCCCCGAGGTCCGGCCGCTGCCGAACGGCTTGAGGACACCTAGCCGACTAGCCCGAGGGAGCCACGCTGTGCCGATTGTTGAGACTGATCCGATCGGCCAGCGTGCCCGGGCCCCGCACCGGGTGCTCCCCCCAGCGCCCGCCAAGATCCGCATCCTGGAGACCGCCAACCGGCTCTTCTACGACGAGGGCATCCGCAGCGTCGGAATCGACCGGCTGATCAGCGAGTCCGGCGTGACCAAGGCCACCTTCTACAAGCACTACGGGTCGAAGGACCGGCTCATCCTCGACTACATCACGGCGCGCCACCAGAGCTTCGTCGCCGATCTCAATGCCCTCGTCGACGCCCATCCCCTTCCCGTGGACGCCATTCGAGCGCACATCGACGGCATCGTCGCCACGATCGAGGCACCAGGCTTCCGGGGCTGCGCGTTCATCAACGCGGCCATCGAGTTCACCGACGTCCGCCACCCGGTGCGGGAACTGGTGCTCGAACACCGCGACTGGTACGCGGGCGTGATCACCGATCTCTTCAAGGCGATCGGGCATCCGCTGCCCGGGGACGCCGGCGACGAGTTCGTTCTCGCTCGCGACGGCGCACTGACCGGAGGATACGTGGGCGACTCGATCGCCGCGGTCGCCGCCCTGCAGCGAGTCGCCGAGCGCATCCTGGCCGATAGCCGACGCTGAGCGTTCTCGAGCTTCCCTCCCCCTCGGCCTTCCTCGCCCTTCGTTAGTCTGGGAGCGGTCGTCGCCTGTCGGCCGTCATTCGTCGAGGGGACCCCATGACCGTCACGCTCACCTGGCTGCTGATCATCACCATTCTGGCCGCGGCCCTGGCCATCTACGACGGAATCGTCAGGCTGCAGGGCAAGCGTGGCAATTCGTTCCTCGCCGTCGCCGAACTCGTACTGGCCGGGCTCATGCTCGTCTCCGTGTTCGTGGCGCTCCCGGTGCCGTTCACCACGTTCGTCTTCTCGCTCGTACTCGAGGCCGTGCTCATCGCGCTCGTGATCCTGCCGGGCAAACGCCGCGGCGGTTCGTCGACGGCCACGTTCATCGCGCTCGTGCTCAACTCGGTCGTCGTTCTCATCGCTGCCGGCTGGCTGCACATCCCGGGCCTCGGCTAACGACGCCGGTCGGCCGCGCTCAGACCGAGACGCGGTCGAGTTCGGCCAGCTGGTGGCGGCTCAGCTGCACGTGCGCCGCCGCAACGAGTTCGCGCACCTGATCCGCGCCCGTGGCGCTCGCGACGGGCGCGACGATGTCCGGCTTGGACAGCAGCCAGGCGAGGGCGACCGCCCCGACGCTCACCCGCTGCTCCCAGGCCACCTGATCGAGGGTCGCGAGTACGCGCAGGCCGCGCTTGTTGAGGTATTGTGCGGATTCCTTGCCCCGGCTGTTGCGCGCCAGGTCGGCCCTGGTGCGGTACTTGCCGGTGAGGAAGCCGCTCGCGAGAGAGAAGCGGGGCATCACGCCGAGGCGCTGCTGGCGTGCCGCCCGCGCGAGGTCGCCCTCGAATTCCTTGCGGTGCACGAGGTTGTAGTGATTCTGCAGGGCCACCATGGGGGTCACACCGAGCTGGGCCGCGATGACCCTCGCCTCGATGAGCCGGTTGCCCGAGTGGTCGGAGGCCCCGGAGAACCGCACCTTGCCCGCGCGCACCAGGTCGTCGACGGCGAGCAGCGTCTCCTCGAAGTCGACGGTGTGGTCGTCGATGTGGAGGTAGAGCAGGTCGATGTAGTCGGTGCCGAGCCGCTCCAGCGAGGCATCGACGGCGCGGCGGACAGCGCCGGCCGAGAGCCCGGGGTTGTCGGCGCTCTTGCCGATCTTGGTCGCCACCACGATCTCCGCCCGGTTGCGGCGGTCGCGCATCCAGTTGCCGATCATGATCTCGCTGCGGCCACCCGCGTAGGAGTCGGCCGTGTCGATGAAGTTTCCGCCGTGCTCGGCGTAGGTGTCGAGAATGTCCGTCGTGGTGTCGGTGTCGGCCTTCCAGCCGAAGACGTTGCCGCCGATCGCCAGCGGAAACACACGCAGGTCGGACTGGCCGAGTCGGCGGCGGGCGCGCGTCAGCACCATCGGCTGGGTGTCCCCAAGCGCCGATGCGCTCTCTGCGGCCTTCGCAATGTCGGGCAATACCCGTGTCATTTCCACCCCCCGGTGTTATCTATCGACCGCCGGAGAAATCGGGTAACCAGCGCTCTGATTTCGACCATAGGACAGCCGTGTGACAAACCGCGGAACCTCGAGTGAATTGTGCGTTACGTGCCCGAATCGTTATCATTCGCGCCGCACAAACGGCGAATGCTGGGAGAATCCTTTGCGGCTGCCGGGGATTCCTCGAGTCCGCTGGCAAATCGAAGGTCCGGTGCCTAGGTTCGAAGGCGTGAGGATGCGCACCGCATCCGAGGAACCGCCGCCCACAGCGCGCGGCGTTTTCGTCACAGTCTCGCGCCGACTTTAAACGGGCGACAGGAGGGCCGCCGGCTTCGGGTGCCGGGCGGCCCTTCGCCAATTCGACGGCCGAACGTACGGTCAGTGACCGGCGCGCTGGACCAGCCGTCTGGCGTGGCCGAGGATCGGTCCGTCCACCATCTGCCCGTCGAAGCGGAAGACTCCTGACTCCTTCTCGGCGGCCGCCAGCAGTTCCCTCGCCCGCCGCAGCTGCTCGTCGTCCGGCGTGTACGCCTCGCGGATCACCGAGGCCTGACTCGGATGCACGCAGGCCGTCGCCGCGAAGCCGCTCTCGGCGGCATCCCGCGCCTCGTCGGCGAGACCGGCGAGATTCGGCAGGTCGAGGAACACCGCGTCGATCGCCGCCACCCCCGACGCCGCCGCCGCGAGGAGCACCGCCGAACGCGCGTGGCGCGCGACGTCGCGGTAGCCTCCGTCGGCTCGCCGGCTGGAGGAGCCGCCCAGGGACACGATGAGGTCCTCGGCGCCCCACATGAGCGCGACGACCTCCGGCGCGGCGGCGAGTGCCGGCGCGGCGAGCACGCCCGCGGCGGTCTCGCACAGGGCGATCACCTCGAGTCCCGCGAGGTCGTCGAGGTCCCGCACGCCCTGCGCCTTGGCGAGCATGACCGTTCGGTACGAGGTGAGCTCGAGGGCCTCCAGGTCGAGCACGAAGTCGGGGGTGGACGCCGGGTTGATTCGCACGATGGTGCGCTCGGGGTCGAGAGGGGTGGCGATGAGCGCCTCGCGAGCCGCCGCGCGGTTCCGCGGGGCCACCGCGTCCTCGAGGTCGATGATCACGGCATCCGCCCGCTCCTGGGCCTTCACGAATCGGTCTGGCCGGTCCGCCGGGCAGAACAGCAGGGACGGTCCCATTGTGAAGGTCACCGTTCGGCTCCCTCGCACCAGACGAGCGCCGAGCGCAGCGCCGTCGCGACGACTACTCCGCGCTGGTTGCGGCCGGTGTGCGCGAGGGTGACGATCCCCTGGCCTGGCCGGGATGCCGACAGTCGTTTGGCCTGAACGACGGTCTCCGAGTACAGGGTGTCGCCATGAACGAGCGGATGCGGGAAGGTGACCTCCCCGAAGCCGAGGTTCGCGACGATCGTGCCCTGGGTCAGCTGGCTGACCGAGGCGCCCACGATCGTCGCGAGCGTGAACATCGAGTTGACGAGCCGTTCGCCGAACGGCTGCGTGGCGGCCCACGCCGCATCGAGATGAAGGGCCTGGGTGTTCATGGTGAGGGTCGTGAAGAGAACGTTATCGGCCTCCGTCACGGTGCGCCCCGGACTGTGGCGGTACACCACGTCGAACTCGAATTCCTCGAAGTAGAGCCCGCGCTGCTCCACGATGCGGCGTTCCTCGGTCATGACGGTTGCTCCCCTGCACTCTGTTCCTGCGACACTACCGAGGCCACGACCTGGTCGGATCTGACCACGTCCCCCGGCAGGACGGCCACGGTGACGATGCCACTCGTTGTTGCTGTGACCCGGTGCTCCATCTTCATGGCCTCGACCACGAGAATGGTCTGCCCCTCCTCGACGGTGTCCCCGCTGGCCACCGAGACCCCGACGACGGTACCCGGCATGGGCGTGCGCACCTCCGGGCTGCGCGGCCCGTCGACGGCGACGGCGGCCACGAGCTGTTCCTCGCGGGACCGCAGGCGAAGCCCCCGGGAGAAGCCGCCCCGCCCGAGCCAGATGGTCTGACCGTCCCGCGCGAAGCGGAACGACTGCAGAATTCCGTCCAACTCGAGGGTGAGGCCGTCGCCCGACACCTTCAGGCTCGCGCTCTGGACGCTCCCGAGGGTGACGGTGGCGTCGTCCGGCCGCCCGACGACGGACACTTCGACGGCCGTCCCCGCCGCGGCGGTGAAGCTGTACCGGCTCGGTCGCGGCTCGCCGATCCGCCAGCCGGCATGGTGCGTCCAGGGCTCGGTCACGTGTCCCGTCGGCGCGGCGTCCCATCGGGATGCGTGCTCGAGCAGAGCGGCGGCGGCGTACAGCGCGTCGTCCGGCTGCTGGAAGGCGAGCTCGGGCAGGCGGCGATCGATGAGTTCGGTGTCGATGCGACCGGCCTGCACGTCCGGGTCGGCGACGAGCAGCCGCAGGTATTCGATGTTCGTGCCGACGCCGAGGACGGTGGTGTCGGCGAGCGCCCGGTCGAGCAGGGCGAGCGCTGTCGCCCTGTCCTTTCCCCAGACCATGACCTTGGACAGCAGCGGGTCGTAGTCGGCGGAGACGACCAGGCCGAGCAGCAGTGAACTGTCCACGCGAACGCCGGCGCCCGTCGCCTCGTGCAGGGCGAGCACGCTCCCTGTGCTCGGCAGGAAGCCGCGTTCCGGGTCCTCGGCGTAGACTCTGGCCTCGATCGCGTGCCCGTCGAGTCGGATGTCGCCCTGGCTCAGCGTGAGCGTCTGCCCGGCCGCGACGCGCAGCTGCCACTCGACGAGGTCCACCCCGGTGACGAGTTCCGTCACGCCATGCTCGACCTGCAGCCGGGTGTTCATCTCGATGAAGAACGCCTCGTCCGCGTTGTCGTTGCCGACGAGGAATTCGACGGTTCCCACCCCCGTGTAGCCGACGCTCCTGGCGACGGCGCAGGCCGCCTCACCGATTCGCGCGCGGGCATCCTGCCCAAGCAGCGGGGACGGAGCCTCCTCGATCACCTTCTGGTGACGGCGCTGGAGCGAGCATTCCCGCTCGCCCAGGTGGATGACGTTGCCGGCCCCGTCGGCGAGCACCTGGACCTCGATGTGGCGGGCCGGCGACACGAGGCGCTCGAGGAACAGGGTGTCGTCGCCGAAGGCGGCCCCGGCGAGCCTCCGCGCCGTGGCGAGCGCCGCGGCAAGGGAGGACGGATCGCGCACGATCTCCATGCCCTTGCCCCCGCCGCCGGCCGACGGCTTGACGAGCAGCGGATAGCCGATCGACCGGGCGGCGCTAGTGAGTTGCTCGTCGCCGAGGGCTGGTTCAGCGATGCCGGGGATCACCGCGACGCCGTGCTCGGCGACGTGCTTTCTCGCCCGGATCTTGTCGCCCATGATCTCGAGCGCCTCCACCGCCGGTCCGACGAAGACGATGCCGGCCGCGGCGCACGCCTCGGCGAACTCCGCGTTCTCGGAGAGGAAGCCGTAGCCGGGATGGATGGCCCGCGCCCCGGAGGCGGCAGCGGCCGCGAGGATCGCGTCGATGTTCAGGTAGCTCTCCCGTGCGGGGGCCGGACCGATCCGCACGGCGAGGTCGGCGAGCGCGACGTGCTTCGCCCCCCGGTCCGCATCGCTGTAGACGGCGACCGAACGGATGCCGAGCCGGCGGAGCGTGCCGATGATGCGGCAGGCGATCTCGCCGCGATTGGCGACGAGCACGGTTTCGAAGACGGGTGCAGTGGTCACGGGGGTCACATCCTGAACAGGCCGAAGGCGGTCTCGCCGAGGGGGGCGTTTGCGCACACCCCGAGGGCCAGGCCGAGCACGGTTCGAGTGTCGGCCGGGTCGATCACGCCGTCGTCCCAGAGGCGGGCGGTGGAGTAGTACGGGCTGCCCTGCGTCTCGTACTGCTCGCGGATGGGGGCGGTGAAGGCGGCCTCCTCGTCGGCCGACCACTCCTCCCCACGGGACTCGAGCTGCTCCCGGCGTACGGTCGCGAGCACCGACGCGGCCTGCGGCCCTCCCATCACCGAGATCCGGCTGGCCGGCCACATCCAGAGGAACCGGGGAGAGTACGCGCGGCCGGCCATCGAGTAGTTGCCGGCGCCGAACGACCCGCCGATCACCACCGTGAGCTTGGGAACGCGCGCCGTCGCGACGGCGGTGACCATCTTGGCCCCGTGCTTGGCGATGCCTCCCGCCTCGGCATCCCGGCCCACCATGAAGCCGGAGATGTTCTGCAGGAAGACGATCGGGATACCCCGCTGGTCGCACAGCTCGATGAAATGCGCACCCTTGAGCGCGGAGTCGCTGAACAGCACGCCCGCGTTGGCGACGATTCCCACCGGATGCCCGTGCAGGTGCGCGAAGCCGGTGACGAGGGTCTGGCCGTACTCCTTCTTGAATTCGTGGAACTCGCTCGCGTCGACGAGCCGGGCGATCACGGCCCGCACCTCGTACGGCTCGAGAACATCGGTGGGCACCGCCCCGTAGAGCTCGGTCACGTCGGCGACCGGCTCACGGCTCGGCAGCACCGCCCAGCCCGGAGCGGACGGCGCCGGGAGCGTCTCGATGATGTCCCGCACGATCTGAAGGGCGTGCGCGTCATTGTCGGCGAGGTGGTCGGTGACCCCGGAGATCCTCGCGTGCACGTCTCCCCCACCCAGTTCCTCCGCAGTCACGATCTCGCCGATCGCCGCCTTCACGAGCGGAGGGCCGCCGAGGAAGATGGTGCCCTGGCCGCGCACGATCACCGCCTCGTCGCTCATCGCCGGAACGTAGGCGCCACCCGCGGTGCAGGAGCCCAGCACGGCGGCGATCTGAGGGATCTTGGCCGCCGACATCCTGGCCTGGTTGAAGAAGATGCGGCCGAAGTGGTCTCGGTCGGCGAAGACCTCGTCCTGCCGCGGGAGGAATGCGCCGCCCGAGTCGACGAGGTAGACGCACGGGAGGCGGTTCTCGAGGGCGATCTCCTGGGCCCTCAGGTGCTTCTTGACCGTCATCGGGTAGTAGGTGCCGCCCTTGACCGTGGCGTCGTTGCAGATCACGAGCACGTGCCGTCCGTGCACGAGGCCGATTCCGGCGATCACTCCCGCGGCGGGGCACTCGTCGTCGTACAACCCGTTGGCGGCGAGCGGCGCGATCTCGAGGAAGGGGCTGCCCTCATCCAGAAGCCGGTCGATGCGCTCGCGCGGCAGGAGCTTTCCGCGCGCCACGTGACGATCCCGGGAGGCCTGGGGGCCGCCGGCGGCTGCCACGGCGAGCCGCTCGCGGAGGTCCGCCACGAGGGCCCGCTGGGCGGCGTCGTTGCGACGGAAGGTCGCGCTCGAGGTGTCCTGCCGGTCGCTCAGTGTCTTCATCGACGAGTCCCTCGTGCGCCACCGCGAATTCGGTTAGTGCGCGTTAACTCAAATCAGGTTAGCGTCCATTAACTGGGAATGTCTATAGTTGAGCGGGACACGCGGAAGAGGGACACCCATGGCCGACGCTCCGGCAGAGCAGGCGACCGAGCGCAGCCGGGCGAAGGCGGACCGGCGCGACGCGCTGCTCGCCGCGGCCGCGAGGCTCTTCGCGGCGCGCGGCTTCAACGGCGTCTCGATCGAAGACCTCGGCTCCGCCGTGGGGATCAGCGGCCCGGCGGTCTACCGCCACTTCAGCGGAAAGCAGTCCGTGCTCGCCGCCCTGCTGGTGGGGGTGAGCGAGGACCTGCTGGCCGGCGGGCTCGCCGTCGTCGACGCCGCGGCGAACGACCCGGCCGCGCTTCGCGCGCTCATCCGCTTCCACACCGACTTCGCGCTCTCGAATCCGGAGGTGATCCGGGTGCAGGATCGCGACCTGGAGAGCCTGGCCGACGAGGACAGCCACGCCGTGCGCACCCTGCAACGCCGGTACGTCGAGCTGTGGGTGGGCGTGCTGGCCAGGCTGAGTCCCGGGGAAGACACGGCCGTGCTGCGGATGCGGGCCCATGCCACGTTCGGGCTGCTCAACTCGACTCCGCACTCGAGCAGCCGGTCGCTGCCCCGCTCGACCATGCACGACGAGCTCGAGAAGATGGCCTGGGCGCTGCTCGGCTGAGGGCTCGCTCCCGAACGAGCAACGCCCCGGCGCCTGCCGACTTCAACGCTGACCCTCGCCGGGCCCTCACACCATCGTCAGGAGCATCCCGGGGTCGGACAGGATGGTTCCCACGTCGGCGAGGAATCGCGAGGCCTCCGACCCGTCGACGAGTCGATGGTCGAACGACAGGCTCAGGGTCATCACGTGCCGCAGCGCCACGGCGTCGTGGTACTCCCATGGTGCGCGGCGCACGGCGCCCATCGCGAGGATCGCCGCCTCCCCCGGATTGAGGATCGGAGTTCCGGCGTCGATGCCGAAGACTCCGATGTTGGTGATCGAGATCGTGCCTCCACCGAGTTCGGCCGGCGTGCTCTTGCCCTCCCTGGCCCGCTCGACGAGCGCGGTGAGCGCCCGAGCGAGTGACAAGAGGTCGAGGCCCTGCGCGTCCTTGACGTTCGGCACCATCAGACCGCGCGGCGTCGCCGCGGCGATGCCGAGGTTGATGTAACCGAACTGCACGATCTCGTCGGCCTTCTCGTCCCAGCGCGAGTTGACGACGGGGGTGCGGGCAGCGGCCAGACAGACGGCCTTCGCCACGACGGTGAGCATGGTGAGCCGCTCGCCCCGGAAGGCGCTCGACGTCTTGAGGCGCTCGCGGAGCTCCATCGACGGGGTGACGTCGATGGTGAGGAACTCGGTCGCGTGCGGGGCCGTGAAGGCGCTGGCGACCATGGCCTGGGCGGTGAGCTTGCGCACGCCCTGGATCGGCGTACGGGTCTCGCGCGCGGCCGTCGCGGGCGGCGCCGTGGCGTGCCTGCGCACGTCGTCCCGAGTGATCAGGCCACCCGTGCCCGAACCGGTGACGGCGTCGAGGTCCACTCCGAGATCGCTCGCGAGCTTGCGCAGGGGCGGCGCCGGGCGATGTGAACGCGAGTCGTGGGCGGTGTCCGGCCGTTCGAGCCAGCCGGCCGAGCGCGCCTTGCGCCGGGGACGACTCCCGCCGTCGATCTTCGGCCCGTAGCCGACGAGCACCGCCTCCCGCTGAACGGGAGCCGCGGCATCCGGAGCCTGGGACCGAGCCTCGGCGTCCTGGGCCGGCACCTCCGCCGACTCCTCCGCCTCGAAGCCCACGAGTGGCGCGCCCACCTGCACCACCTGTCCGGGCTCGGCGTACAGCGCGCCGATCACCCCGGCGAAGGGCGACGGCAGTTCCACGAGCGCCTTCGCCGTCTCCACCTCGGCGATTATCTGGTTGAGTTCCACGGTGTCGCCGACGGCCACGCGCCAGGCGACGATCTCGGATTCGGTGAGACCCTCCCCGAGGTCGGGGAGGCGGAAGTCCCTGAGTTCGCTCATTTCGCCGCGCTCCACCCGGTGAGAGAGTTGCGTCTGCCGAGCACCCGGTCGACGGCATCGAGGATGCGGTCGAGGTCGGGCAGGAAGTGGTCTTCGAGCGACGCGGCCGGGTACGGCACGTCGAATCCGGTGACGCGCGCTGGCGCCGCCTCGAGGAAGTCGAAGCAGCGTTCGGTGACGCTCGCGGTGATCTCCGCTCCGAGTCCCCCGGACTGCGCGGCCTCGTGCGTGACGACGAGCCGACCGGTCTTGCGCACCGACTCCTCGATCGTCGCGTGGTCGATCGGGGAGAGCGAACGCAGGTCGATGACCTCGATCGAGACCCCGTCGTCCGAGGCCGCGATCGCCGCGTCGAGGGCGGTCATCACAAGCGGCCCGTAGGTCACGAGGGTGACATCCGTTCCCTCGCGCACCACGCGCGCGCTCTCGAGCGGCAGCGGGTTGGCGAGCGCCTGGTCGACGGGGCCCTTGGCCCAATACCGCCGTTTCGGTTCGAAGAAGAGCACCGGGTCGTCGCTCGCGATCGCGAGCCTGATCAGGTCGTAGGCATCCTGAGGATTTGAGCAGCTCACCACCCGCAGCCCGGCCGTGTGGGCGAAGTACGCCTCCGGCGACTCGGAGTGGTGCTCGACGGCGCCGATGCCGCCGCCGAACGGGACGCGGATGGTGATCGGCATCGTCACCGCTCCGCCCGTGCGGTAGTGCAGCTTGGCGACCTGGGCCACGATCTGGTCGAAGCCGGGGTAGATGAACCCGTCGAACTGGATCTCGCAGACCGGGCGGAACCCGCGGAAGGCCAGTCCGATCGCCGTGCCGATGATGCCGGACTCCGCGAGCGGCGTGTCGACGATGCGGCGGGGTCCGAAGTCGTCGAGCAGCCCGTCCGTGACCCGGAACACTCCCCCGAGCTTGCCGATGTCCTCGCCGAGCAGCACCACGCGATCGTCTTCGGCGACGGCGCGGCGAAGGCCGGCGTTGAGCGCCTTGCCGAGGGTGAGCTCGGTGGGCGTCGCTGCTGTGGTGGTCACTCCGCCACCTCCTCGAACATCGCGAGGTAGGCCGCGTACTGGCTCTTCTGCCGCTCGAGCACCGAATGGGCCGAGGTGTACACGTTGTCGAACACGCTGAGGGCGTGCGGCGGGTCGAGGGCGAGACAGGCTGCACGCAGCTCCCGGGCCACGTCATCCGTCTTCGCCTTCACCGACGCCTCGAACTCCTCGGTGAGCAGGCCCTCGTGCTCGAGGTAGGCGCGCAGCCGGCTGATCGGATCCTTCGCCGCCCACCTCTCGAGCTCGGCCGGATCGCGATACCGGGTGGGGTCGTCGGATGTCGTGTGCGGCCCCATGCGGTAGGTCACGGCCTCGATGAAGGTGGGTCCGCCCCCGCTCCGGGCGCGGTCGAGCGCAATCCTCGTCGCGGCCATGACCGCGAGCACGTCGTTGCCGTCCACGCGCAGGCTCGGGATGCCGAAGCCGGGTGCGCGGTCCGCGATCGAACGGTGCGCCTGGAGCGCAACCGGTTCGGAGATCGCCCACTGGTTGTTCTGGCAGAAGAACACCACCGGTGCCTGGAAGCTGGCGGCGAACACCATGGCCTCGCTCACATCGCCCTCGCTCGTCGCCCCGTCGCCGAAGTAGGCGACCGCGACGGAGTCGACCCCGTCCTGCAGGCAGCCCAGCGCGTAGCCGGTGGCGTGCAGCGTCTGCGCCCCGATGATCACGGCCGGGGTCGCCATCCCCACGTCGAACGGGTTCCACCCGCTGAGCGCGGTGCCCCGCCAGACGGCGAGCAACTGGCCCATCTGCACCCCGCGGCAGTAGGCCACGGCGTTCTCGCGGTAGCTGGAGAAGACGAAGTCGTCCGCGCGCAGGGCCCGGGCCGAGCCGATCTGCGCGGCCTCCTGCCCGAGCAGCGGCGGCCATAGTCCGAGTTCGCCCTGGCGCTGCAACGCCGTCGCCTCGGTGTCGATTCGGCGGACGACGAGCATGTCTTCGTAGAGGGAGCGGAGTTGCTCGCCGGTGACGTCGGCAACCCAGTGGTCGAACTCCGGATCGGGGACTCGGTCGCCGTCGGGATTCAATAGTTGGACGAGCAGCTCGGTGCTGCGGATGTCATTGCGGATGTCACTGGA
This sequence comes from Lacisediminihabitans profunda, assembly GCF_008040105.1. Lineage (GTDB taxonomy): Bacteria > Actinomycetota > Actinomycetes > Actinomycetales > Microbacteriaceae > Lacisediminihabitans > Lacisediminihabitans profunda. The sequence goes on along the minus strand of NZ_VRMG01000005.1, from coordinate 774,503 downwards.
TGCGGATGGACGCAACATAGGGCCTCACGATCTGGATCCACCGCGGCGGGTGAGCCACTGGTGTATCCCTCTCCAACAGGCATCGGCTTGTGACCGGCGCCTGCGCTCCGGCGACATTGCCGGGAGTGCTTCGAGGCTACGGCTGAATGCTGGGAATCACAATGACCGCCACGGCCCGCGGCTCACCGGATCGGTCGGCGACGCCGGAGGAAGCCGAGCAGCACGAGGCTGCTGCCGACGAGTACCGCCCCGGTCGCTCCGACGAGCATCGGCCCGCCGTCGGCGCCCGTGGGGGCGAGACTCGCGGTCACCGTGAAGGGGTCGGTCATCGTCAGCGTCGTCCCGTTGAGCGACAGTTCCACGCGGTGGGATCCGGGGTCGAGGGCCGCCGGCACCACGAAGCTGAAGCTGAAGTCCCCCGTCGGACCGGTGTTCTTCACCCCGAGCGGGATTGCCGCGCTGTGGAGGGTAGCCGCCACATCGATGCCCGGCAGGAATCCGAAGCACGTCACCGTGACACGTTCGCCCTGACCGACCGTCGGCGCTGTCGTGTTGCACTCGTCCTCGCCCGGACCGTACACGAGGCTCGCCGAGCTGGTCACCGTGTCGCCGAGCACCCCGGTCGCCGTCGCCCCGACCGTGAAGGGTGACTGGTCCTGCCAGGTCACCGGTGTCGGCGCCGTGAACGTGCAGTCGGTCGGCGGGATGGTCGCCCCGGCGGCGAGGGTTGCCGGGAGGGGTACACAGCCGGTCGCGAGGCCCGTGCGGGTCAGCCCGCTGATGGCGACGTTCGAGGCGTTGACGAAGCCGACGTGCATGACCAGGAAGTAGCCGAGCGGCAGGCTGCGGAAGCGCGAATCCGAGGCCGGCGCCGAGCCTCCCAGCGGGGGCGGAAAATCGCCGAAGAACACGGTTTGGAGGTCGTAGACGACCCCGAAGAGGGAGGTGGGAACGGAGGCCTGCACGCCGACGGCGGCGGGGTCCGCGGCGAAATAACCGGTCGCCTCGTAGGCCAGGGATGCGAGGCCGGCGGCCACCGTGACGGGCCCGGTGCACACCGCGCTCGCCCCGGGGGCGATCACCGTGCGGTCACAGGCCGTGAGGGCAAGGGAGGTGATGCCGGTCAGGGTGAAGGTGTCGGCCGTGCCGTTGGCCACCGTCACGACCTCGGTCGGGGACCCGACGGCGACCTGGGTGGGGTTGGCCGGATTGGCCGAGACGGCCGTCTGGGTCGAGCCGACGGCGATCGTGACGCTGACCGTGAGCGCGCCGGCGGCCTCGGCCGGTGCGGCGGACAGCAGCGCGCCCGCCACGGCGATGGCGGCCGCGACGAGGACGGAGGTCGCACCAAGCGGGCGTCTGGTCATGCGGCCAACGCTAGACCCCTCCGCCGGCGAATTCGAGAAAATCATTCGAGGCGCCGCGTGACGAAGAAGCCCGCCCCGCCGGGAGGCGGGACGGGCTTCGTCATGGCTGGGACTAGATCGCGGGAACCGGCTCGTCCTCGGTGGAGGAGGCGATCTCGGCGTCGTCCGCCTCGACCGGCGAGAGCGACAGCTTTCCGCGGTCATCGATCTTGGTGATCTCGACCTGGATCTTCTGGCCGACGGCGAGCACGTCTTCGACGTTCTCGACGCGCTTGCCACCGGCGAGCTTACGGACCTCGCTGATGTGCAGCAGGCCGTCCTTGCCGGGGGTGAGCGAGACGAACGCACCGAAGGTCGCGATCTTGACGACGGTTCCGAGGAACCGCTCGCCGACCTCGGGGTTCAGCGGGTTCGCGATGGCGTTGACCGCCGCGCGAGCCGCCTCGGCGGACGGACCGTCGACGGCGCCGATGTAGACGGTTCCGTCATCCTCGATCGAGATGTCGGCTCCGGTGTCGTCCTGGATCTGGTTGATCGTCTTGCCCTTCGGGCCGATCAGCTCGCCGATCTTGTCGATCGGGATCTGCACCGAGATCACGCGGGGCGCGGTCGGGGCCATCTCGTCCGGGGAGTCGATCGCGGCGTTCAGCACGGCGAGGATCGCGGTGCGAGCCTCCTTCGCCTGCTTGAGCGCGCCATCGAGCACGGAGGACGGAAGTCCGGCGAGCTTGGTGTCGAGCTGGATCGCCGTGACGAACTCCGACGTGCCGGCGACCTTGAAGTCCATGTCGCCGAGGGCGTCTTCGGCGCCGAGGATGTCGGTGAGCGCCGCGTAGCGCGTCACTCCGTCGACCTCGTCGGAGATGAGCCCCATCGCGATGCCCGCGACCGGCGCGCGCAGCGGCACACCGGCGTTGAGCAGCGAGAGGGTGGAGGCACAGACGGAACCCATCGACGTCGAGCCGTTGGAGCCGAGAGCCTCGGACACCTGGCGGATCGCGTAGGGGAACTCCTCGCGCGGCGGCAGAACCGGCACGAGGGCGCGCTCGGCGAGGAAGCCGTGCCCGATCTCGCGACGCTTCGGCGATCCGACGCGGCCGGTCTCACCGGTCGAGTACGGCGGGAAGTTGTAGTGGTGCAGGTAGCGCTTCTTCTTCACCGGAGCGAGCGAGTCGATCTGCTGCTCCATCTTGAGCATGTTCAGCGTGGTGACGCCCAGGATCTGGGTCTCGCCGCGCTGGAAGATCGCCGAACCGTGAACGCGAGGAATGACCTGCACCTCCGCGTCGAGGGCACGGATGTCGCTGAGTCCTCGGCCGTCGATGCGGATGCCCTCGGTGAGCACGCGCGTGCGCATGACCTTCTTGCTGACCGACTTGTACGCCGCGGAGACCTCGGAGAGAGCGGATGCCGGCAGGCGGTCCGCCTCGACCTCGGAGGCGATGTGTCCCTTGACACGATCCTTGAGGGCGTCGTCGGCGTTCTGGCGCTCGACCTTGTCGGCGATCTGGTACACGCCCTTGAGGTCGTCGTAGGCGAGACCGGCGACGGAGTCGTAGGTGGCCTGGGCGTACGGCGGGAACAGCGGGAAGTCCTGGATCGGCTTGGCGGCCTGGGCCGCGACCTCGAGCTGGGCCTTGATGAGCTGCTTGAGGAACGGCTTCGCCGCCTCGAGGCCCTGGGCGACGACGGTCTCGTCCGGCTTGGTCGCGCCGGCCTTGATGAGGTCCCAGCTTCCTTCGGTGGCCTCGGCCTCGACCATCATGATCGCGACATCCTCTTCACCGTTGTCGTTGGTGGTGAGGCGACCGGCGACGGTGAGGTCGAACACGGCCTCTTCGAGCTGGCTGTACTTCGGGAAGGCAACCCACTGGTCGCCGATGAGGGCGAGGCGGATGCCGCCGATGGGCCCGTAGAACGGCAGACCGGAGATCTGCGTGCTCAGCGAGGCCGCGTTGATGGCGAGGGCGTCGTAGAACTCGTCCGGCGCGATGGCCAGGACGGTGATCACGATCTGCACCTCGTTGCGCAGGCCCTCGACGAAGGTCGGGCGCAGCGGGCGGTCGATCAGGCGGCAGACGAGGATTGCCTCGGTGGACGGGCGGCCCTCTCGGCGGAAGAACGATCCGGGGATCTTGCCGGCGGCGTAGCTGCGCTCTTCGACATCCACCGTCAGGGGGAAGAAGTCGAAGCCCTCGCGGGGGTGCTTGCCAGCGCTGGTGGCGCTGAGGATCATGGTCTCTTCGTCGAGGTAGGCAGCGACTGCTCCCTGGGCCTGCTGGGCGAGACGACCGGTTTCGAAGCGCACGGTGCGCGTGCCGAACTTGCCGTTATCGAGAACGGCTTCGGCGAATTTGATTTCTGGACCCTCCATTGGGGGGTTTCTCCTTTGTTTTACGTCGTCTCCCCGCATGGGAGGCGACTCGTCTAGGAGCAGGAGATAAGCAGAAAGGGGCGCTCGGGCCACATCATCGATCGATGGGTGCCCGGTGTCGCTTTGGCGGCGTGTCCGGAGTCTTCACTCGCGAACACAGCTCTGGTCAACAGTAGAAAGGCGCTGAACCCGGCCTCGACCAACAAGACTCGGACGGCGAGTTCAGAACGTCACCACTACTGACCAGCTTCTTGCCGGCCTGCTCCGTGGCTGCCGGCGCCCGTCCCTGAGAGGGAACGACACACCAGACAACCTCGTCCATGCTATCAGGCCGAGTTCTCGCGGCCTAGCATTCGGCCGGGGCGCGTCGCCGCTCGCGGGCGAGGGGCTGGGCGGCCGAGGCGATCGGATCGGCCGCCAGCCGGATCGGCACCGGGCCGATCGCGACCCGAGGGCGCCGTCCCACCCGCGACATCCGCTCCCATCACGCGTTTCTCCGGAGGTTTCGTGAAATCTTGCCGAAAAGTTGCCCTTTCCGCCGGATTCGGACCCCCGCAGCAGGAAACCTCCGGAGAAACGCGTGTCGGGAGGCGCAGTGGCCCTCGGCCGAAACCCGGGCGTCGTCTCCGCATCGGAAAGCTCGACACGGTGCTCTCGAACCAGGCGCGAGCGACGGCACCTGCAACGGAGGGCCGGCGGCCGGAGCCTGGTTCGAGTGCGCCCCCCTCGACCTGGTGCGCAACCGCGACCGAGGGTGCTCGACGCCCTCAGGCGCGCTGTCGGCGGAGGCGGCGGGCGGCGGGAGCGGTGATCACGAGCGCCGCCACCACGCCGACGAGGGCGCCGAGAGAGTTGGCCGCGATGTCGCGCAGGTCGGACACCCGACCCGGGATGAAGAGCTGCGCGCCCTCGATCGCGAGGGTGAGCACCACTCCGGCCCCCACGCCGAGAAGCCACAGGCGCCGGCCGAAGAGCAGAAGGAAGAAGACCCCGATCGGGATGAACATGGCCACGTTCGCGAGGAACTCCACCCGCGAGTAGGTGAGCCAGCTCGTGAGCTCGTGACCGGAGAAGAACCGCAGCAGCCGCCACAGCCACGCGTCGTTGCCGGACCCGATCGGCTGGGGTCCGAGCGTCACCCAACCCACGAATGCGAGGTAGGCGAGAGTCACCAGGGTGAGCAGCGGATGACGGCGGAACATCCCCCCATCATGCCCGGCCATTCTGAACGGTCCCGGTCACCCTCGATCCGGGCCGGCAGCGGCGGGCACCGTTCGATCACGGGACAAGATGAGGCATCGCGCGCCGGTGCCACGGCGGGGCCGAACCACCACCGGGCGCGGCTGCACCGCGGGACCTTCGGCACTCCGCCGGGTCGAGCGGAGACCTAGCCTCACCATAGACGCTCTCGAGGGAGGGGCCAGAAATGTTTCATCGCGGTCGCACCGCCGTCCTCCTGTTCGCGCCGCTGCTGGTCCTGCTCGCCGGCTGCGTGCAACCGGCTCCCGCGCCGAGCGGCAGCCAGTCCCAGGCGCCGACCACCGGGCCGTCGAGCCCGGCGCCGTCCAACTCGTCGGCGCCGGACAGCGATGAGACGGCCCAGCCCCAGGCCGGGGACCACGTCATCGCGTCGAGGATCGGGTGCGATTGGCGAGTGCCGTCGCCGAGCGCCGTCTGTTCGGCGAGCCACCCGGTGACCCCACCGATCGCCTCACCACCCCTGCCGCCCGTTCCGTACCTCTACCAGATCGGCGAGGGCACGCATCCGAATGATGCGCCGCCCTACGACCAGCTGAGCTTCCGCTTCAAGGGCGGATTCCCCAGCTACACGATCGACTACGTGAGCCAGCTCTCGATGGACGGCAGCGGCAATCCGGTTCCCCTTCCCGGGGCCGGGTCCATCCTGCGGGTGGTCTTCCGCGATGCCCAGGCGCACGACGAGAACGGCCAGTCGACGGTCGTCAGCAAGCCGCAGACGGCGATCGGCCACAAGGCCATCTCGCGCTGGGCACCGGCGGGCGACTTCGAGGGAACGCTCACCTTCGGGATCGGCATCGGCGGGTCGGCAGACGCGGGCGTTCGCGTTCCGCTCCGGGTCTACGAGGTCGAGAAGATCGAGCTGGGCCAGCACCTGTACGTGGTCGCCGTCCAGGTGGACGGCAGCCGCTGGCGCTGACCCAGCGATGCGCTACTGCGCTCCGTACGCCCCGATCGGGCTGAACCCGGCCGGCAGTGCGAACGGATCCTGCACCCGGCTCGATCGGTCGGAGTCGCGCACCTGCGCGGCGAGCTCGCCTGCCGCCCGCTCGATTCGCTCGGGAAGGGAACTGGTGGCGGCATCCGCCCCAGTGCCCCAGTCGCTCGACGCCGCGTAGACGGCCGTCGGAACGGTCGACGCGTGCAGGTAGCTGAACAGCGGCCGGATCGCGTAGTCGAGGGCGAGCGAGTGGCGCTCGCTGCCCCCGGTGGCCGCGATGAGCACCGGCATGTCGGTGAGGGACTGCGGGTCGAGCACGTCGATGAACGACTTGAACAGCCCGCTGTAGCTCGTGGTGAAAATGGGCGTGACGGCGATCAGGCCGTCGGCGCTCGTCACCGACTCGATGACCGCCTCGAGCTTGTGGTTGGCGAAGCCCGTGAGCATGTTGTTGGTCACATCCTGGGCCGTGTCTCGAAGCTCGACGACGTCGACCGTCGCATCCACGCCCAGCTCGACGAGCCGCCGAACCGTCGCCTGCGCGATCCGGTCGGCGAGCAGCCGAGTCGACGACGGCTGGCTCAGCCCGGCCGAGATCACCGCGATCCGGCGCGTGACCCGCGTTTCTCCGGAGTTCCCGCCCTCAAACGCGGTCATGACCGCACCTCGTTCGCCGAAAGCGCCGAAACCTCCGGAGAAGCGGACGATGCAGAAGCGGACGACACGGAAGCGGATGTCGCGGGAGCGGATGACGCGGACGCGGCGGCGGCGCGGGCGGCGACGAGCGCCGCGTGCGTCGGGCCGTCCGGCACGTTCGCCGGGCGGTTCGTGGCGAACTCCTTGCGGAGCGCCGGCACGACCTCTGCGCCGAGGATGTCGAGCTGTTCGAGCACCGTCTTGAGCGGGAGTCCGGCGTGGTCCATGAGGAACAGCTGGCGCTGGTAGTCGCCGAAGTGATCGCGCATCCCGGCGTAGCGGTCGATCACCTGCTGCGGGCTCCCGACGGTGAGCGGCGTCTGCTCGGTGAACTCCTCGAGCGACGGGCCGTGCCCGTAGACGGGGGCCTCGTCGAAGTAGGGCCGAAACTCGTTGACGGCATCCTGCGAATTCTTACGCATGAACGCCTGCCCGCCGAGACCGACGATCGCCTGGCTCGCCGTGCCGTGCCCGTAGTGCTCGAAGCGCTCACGGTAGTAGCCGATGAGGCGCATGTAGTGCTCCTTCGGCCAGAAGATGTTGTTCGCGAAGAAGCCGTCTCCGTAGTAGGCGGCCTGTTCGGCGATCTCCGGGCTGCGGATGGAGCCGTGCCAGACGAAGGGCGGCACCCCGTCGAGCGGGCGCGGGGTCGACTGGAAGCCCTGGAGGGGCGTGCGGAACTTGCCCTGCCAGTCGACGTAGTCCTCACGCCACAGGCGGTGCAGCAGCGCGTAGTTCTCGATCGCGAGCGGGATGCCCTCGCGGATGTCCTTGCCGAACCAGGGGTAGACCGGCCCCGTGTTTCCGCGACCCATCATGAGGTCGACGCGGCCGTCCGCGATGTTCTGCAGCATCGCGTAGTCCTCGGCGATCTTCACCGGGTCATTGGTCGTGATGAGAGTCGTGGAGGTGGAGAGGATGATGCGGTCGGTCTTCGCCGCGATGTAGCCGAGCATGGTGGTCGGGCTCGACGGCACGAACGGTGGGTTGTGGTGCTCACCGAGCGCGAAGACGTCCAGGCCGACCTCTTCCACCTTCTGGGCGATGGTCAGGATGTTCTTGATGCGCTCGTGCTCGGAGGGAGTCGAACCGTTGGTGGGATCCGTCGTGAGGTCGCCGACGGTGAAGATTCCGAATTGCATGCTGCTGTCCAGTCCTGTTCTCGCGCGCGGAGCTCATCCGCTTTCCATGCATTTGCATGAATAGCCTACTCAACGGGGCACACGGGAGAGTTATTCCCGCACCCCAGTCGGCGGCGCGAACCGCGACGTAGACGCCGATTCTAGGAAGCGAGCGGACCGAATGCCGAGGCCAGCGCGACGATCGATCTCGCCCGCGCGAGCATGGGAAGGTAGCTGCCGTCCCTGGCGTCACGGCTCGGCGCGCTCCCCAGCAGCCCGGCCGCCCACTCGCGCTCGTCGGCCGATGGGCTCAGCGCGTCGTTGATCAGCGCAGCGTGGTCTCCGCGCAACGTGAGCTTGCCGGTGAGCCCCATGGTGCGGGTGTGCCGGGCGGCCGCCGTCAGGGCGTCCGGCGATTCGGTGATGGTCGGACCGTCGATCGCCCCCGGGATGCCGGCCGCGGCGCTCGCCACGACGAGCCGAGACCGTGCGTAGGCCAGGGCGAGGGGGTCGTCCCCGACGCCGGTGTCCCGGCGGAAGTCCCCTGAGCCGAACGCGAGCCGGAAGGTGCCGGCCGACCGCGCGATGTCCGCGGCCGCTTCGAGGCCCCGCGCGCTCTCGATCAGGGCGACGATGCGCGTGCCGGCTGGCAGCCCGGCGGCGGTCGCCTCGATCTGCTCCGGGGTCTCGACCTTGGCGAGCATGACCCCGCGGAGGCAGGCGACCCGGCAGACGGCGGCGAGGTCCGCCCTCCATTCGCCCGAGGTGGCGTCGTTCACGCGCACCCAGGCCGACCCGGTGGCGAGCCAGCCGGCGGCAGCCTCCCGAGCCCCCGGCTTCTGCGCCGCCGGCACCGCGTCCTCGAGATCGATGACGATCGAGTCCGCGAGCGATCCGTGCGCCTCGTCCAGCCGCAGGGCCGAGACGAGGTGCCAGGATCGCGCGAGCCGCGCGGGCACCACCCTTTCGGTGGTGCCCGCCTGGCCGCCGAGAGCTCGGGTCATCGCCCGGCCCGGTCGGCGACGGGCACGGCGCTCGAGTCGACGATCGCTGCAAGCTCCGCGGTCGTCGAGGCCGGCTCGTGTGCGCCCGCCAACGACGCCTCGTCGAACGGTCGCGAGCCCGCGAGCACGAGCCGCACCTGTTCCGCGTCGATCTGGCGGGTCCAGCGGCCGATCAGCACCGTCGCCACCGCGTTGCCGGTGAAGTTGGTCACGGCGCGCGCCTCGGACATGAAGCGGTCGATGCCCACGATCACGCCGACGCCGTTGACCAGGTCCGGCCGGTAGGTCTGCAGGCCGCCGGCGAGCGTGGCGAGTCCCGCCCCGGTGACTCCCGCGGCGCCCTTGGAGGCGATGATCATGAACGCGAGCAGACCGATCTGCTCTCCGAGGGCCAGCGGGGTCCCCATGGCGTTCGCGATGAACAGCGACGCCATCGTGAGGTAGATCGCGGTGCCGTCGAGGTTGAACGAGTAGCCGGTCGGGACGGTGATCCCCACGACCGACTTCGACACTCCCAGGTGCTCCATCTTGGCGATGAGCCTCGGCAGCGCGGCCTCGGACGACGAGGTGCCGACGATGAGCAGGTACTCCTTGCCGAGGTACTTCATCAGGGCGAAGATGTTGACGCCCGTCACGAGACGCAGCAGTCCGCCGAGGATCACGATGATGAACACCGCGCAGGTGATGTAGAAGCCCACGAGCAGTGTCGCGAGGCTCACCAGCGCGCCGCCGCCGGTGTTGCCGACCACCGCGGCGATCGCCCCGAACGCGCCGAGCGGGGCGAGCCAGAGCACCATGCTCAGGATGCGGAAGACCACGGCCTGCAGGCTCTTCACGGCCTCGAGCACGGCGGTGCCTCGGGAGCCGAGGCCCTGCAACGCGAATCCGACGAGCAGGGCGACGAGAAGCACCTGCAGGATACTGCCGGAGACGAACGACGAGAAGAGCGTCGTCGGGATGATGCCGAGCACGAAATCGGTTCCACTCACGGCCTCCCCCACCGCGGTGTAGCTCGAGGAGGCGATGTTGAGCCCGGTACCGGGGTGCAGGATGTTGCCGACGACGAGCCCGATCCCGAGCGCGAAGGTGGACATGACCGTGAAGTAGCCGATCGCGAGGCCGCCGATCTTGCCGACGGTCGCCGCCTTGGCGATCGACCCGACGCCGATCACGATGGTGCAGAAGATCACCGGGGCGATCATCATCTTGATGAGGGCGACGAAGCCCTTGCCGATCGGGTCGAGGGTCTTGGCGAATTCCGGGGCGGCGAGGCCGACGATTGCCCCGGCCACGACGGCCACGATGACCGCGATGTAGAGGTAGTGGTTTCGATCCATGCGCCGAAGGGCGCCCAGCTTGTGTGCCATGTGCTTGTCCTATTCAATCGGAACGTCTTTGTGCCCGACCACGGTTCGTGGCGATGGCGTTAGCCTTGTCCCTCGGGTGGCGCGGTACTACTTGTGGTCATACTGATCACGGCACGGATCGATCGACACGGTCCGGCGAACACGGCGAGGTGGGCATGGTGCGACTGGCGAGTCGGTGGAGCATTGCGAGCCGCGTCTTCGCCGTGCAGCTCGCTGCCGTGATCGTGTTGAGCGGGTGCCTCACCCTCGTGCTGTGGCTCAGCCTGCGCGACTCCGCGAACGAGAACGCCGGCCGGGTGACGCTCGCCGTCGCGAACACCCTGGCGACGGACCCCGTGGTCGTCTCCGGCGTCCGGTCCCCCGATCCGAGCGCCGAACTGCAGCCATTCGCACTGCGGGTGATGCGATCGACCGGCGTGGACTTCGTGACGATCATGGACCCCACCGGCACACGCTTCACGCATCCGAATCCCGCCGAGATCGGCAAGAAGTTCATCGGCACGATCTCCCTCGCGCAGCGCGGCAAGACACTGACCGAGACCTACACGGGCACCCTCGGGCCGTCGGTGCGCTCGGTGGTCCCCGTGGTCGTCGACGGCACGGTGATCGGGATCGTGGCGGCGGGAGAGACCGTCACCAATGTGGCCGCGTCCCTCGCCCCGCGCATCCCGTTCGTGATCGGGGCCGCCGCGCTGCTGGTGATCGTCGGCAGCATCGGAGCCTTCGCCGCCCGGCGCCTGCTCAGCCGCATGACCGGTTCGATGCGACCGTCCGAGCTGTCGCGCATGGTCGACTACTACGAGTCGGTGCTCCACTCGGTGCGCGAGGGACTCATCCTCGCCGACGCCACCGGACGGGTGGTGCTCTACAACGACGAGGCCGCCGAGTTGCTCGGCCTTCCGCCCGTGACGAACGACCTGCAGCCCCGGACGTCGACGGAGCTCGACCTGCCTCCGACCATCGCCACCCTGGTGACGAGCGGGCGGCGGGCGGTCGAGGAGTCGCACGTCGCCGGCCACCGGGTGCTCGTGGTGAACCAGGAGTCGGCGACACCGCCCGGCGGCTCGACCCGCGCCTCGGTCGGCACGCTGATGACGCTGCGCGACCGCACCGAGGTGCAGCGGCTCTCCGGCGAGCTCGAGTCGGTTCGCACGCTGAGCGACGCCCTCCGATCGCAGACCCACGAGTACGCCAACCGGCTGCACACGGTGGTCTCGCTCCTCGAGCTCGGTCGCACGAGGGACGCGATCGACCTCATCGCCCATCAGGTGCAGCTCAGCCAGTCGCTCGCCGACGACGTCGTCGGTGCGGTCAACGAGCCAGCACTCGCCGCGCTGCTGCTGGGCAAGTCCACCCAGGCCGGCGAGCGCGGCATCGAACTGCGCCTCGAGATCGAGCAGAACCTCGCCCCCTCGGCGATGGACCCGGCGGATCTCGTCTCGGTGGTCGGCAACCTCGTCGACAACGCGATGGATGCCGCGGCCGCCGGCTCCGCCGCGCCGTGGGTGAGGGTGACCCTCGGCACCAATCACGAACACGGCTGCGTGGAGCTCACCGTGAGCGACAGCGGACGCGGGGTCGAGAACGCCCTCGGCGAGCGCATCTTCTCCCCGGGATTCTCCACCAAGCCGGCTGGCGCCACCGGACGGGGGTTCGGGCTGGCGGTCGTCCGCCAGGTGCTGCAGATCCACGGCGGCACCATCGAACTGCTGCCGGGCTCGGCCACCGAATTCCGCGCCCGCTGGCCCATCGCGGTGGCGCAGATCCCCGCCTCGGCCGACGATTCGGCCGGCTCGTGATCCGCACGCTCGTCGTGGAGGACGACGCCCTGACCGCCGAGGCCCATGCCGCCTACCTCGGCCGCCTCGACGGCTTCGAGGTGGCGGGTGTCGTCGCCTCCCTCACCGAGGCGCTCGCGGCGATCAGGGCCGCCCCTGGTGGCGGCCCGATCGACCTCGTGCTGCTCGACATGAACCTGCCGGACGGCCGCGGAATCGACCTCGCCCGCCGGCTCCGCGCCACCGGGGTCGCCGTTGACATCATCGCGATCACCGCGGTGCGGGACATCGAGGTGGTGCACACCGCCATCTCGGTCGGCATCGTGCAGTACCTGATCAAGCCGTTCAGCTTCGCCACCTTCGCCGCCAAGCTCGGAACCTATCTCGACTATCGGCGGCGGCTCGAGGCGGCGTCGTCGTCGGCCACCCAGTCGGACGTGGACGGGATGATCGCCTCCCTGCGCTCCCCGGTAGACCTGCCCATTCCCAAGGGGCTCGCCGGCGCGACACTCGAGGCGGTTCTCGAGCATGTGCGGAGCGCGGATCGGGCACTCTCCGCCGCGGAACTTGCCGAGCCGCTCCACCTCTCACGGGTGACTGCTCGCCGCTACCTCGAGCACCTCGCCGAGGCCGGCCAGGTCACCCGGTCCCCGCGGTACGGCACCCCCGGTCGGCCGGAGCTCGAGTACCGCTGGGCCGGCTGAGTCTCAGCGCGTGAGTGCCAGCCAGGACGGCACCGGCGGGCAGCGCTGCTCGAAGTAGTCGATCGTGGCATCCGGAAGTCCGCCGAGCCACACCTGTTCGTAGGGATTCCAGAACCGACCCTGGCTGTCGCCGGAGATGAAGGCGGCGCGCCCCGGCGGAGCGGGAGAGGGCAGCCCGGAGGCGAGCAGGCACGGCCGCACGAAGCCGACGAAGTAGGAGCGAAGCGACCTGTAGTCATTCTGCGGCAGGCCGGAACTGAAGGTGCTGACCGGCGCGAACTGCGCCGCGCAGTTGTAGTTCGTTATCGCGACCTCGAGTGTGGTCTGGCCGACCGTGGAGCTGAGGCTGTAGCTCGACCCGTCACCGGACAGCGTGGCCTTCAGACCGGCTGCGCGCAGGCAGCCCACCCGGGATCGCAGCCAGTTCCAGTCGCTCACGACCTTCGTCACCGGCACCCGGGGGCGCAGAGCCTCCGGGTGCCCATGCGTGACACCGGCCCAGGCGGCGTCGATGTAGGTCTGGCGCACGCGATGCAGGTCGGCGGCGCTCACCGGTGAGCGCGCCGCCGCCGGGGCGCAGCCCGCAAGCAGAGCGGCCACCAGGGCGGCGGCCACCAGCGGGCCGAGCCGTGCACGACGCCGGCCGGTCATCCGCTGCCCAGGTCGAGCCACGCGGGCACCGGCGGGCAGCGTCGCTCCAGGTAGTCGAGCCGGCTGGCCGGGACGCCGCTCGTCCAGATCACCTGGTAGGGATTCCACCCCGCGAGGCCGGCGAGGCTCTCGACCGCCGATCGGTCGGGAGAGGCCGGGGAGGGCGCACCGGCGAGCAGGAGGCACGGCCGCACCACGTTGAGGTAGTACCCGTAGAGCGACGCCGACTGCCGCGGCCCCAGGCGGGCGGCGACCGCGGACTCCGCGGGATGGCTCCCCTCGCAGGTATACAGCGCCACCGCGTACTCCAGCGGCGTCTTTCCGCGGCCGTTGCGGTACTCCACGCCGCCGCCCGACTGCACCGCGACGAACCCGAGCCGATGCAGGCAGACGATCACGGCTGCCGGCCAGTCGTGGTCGGGCACGGTGGGCGCGATCGAGAGCCTCGGCCGCAACGCCTCCGGGTACTGGTCGGTCACACTCTGCCAGCGGGCATCCAGGAGCTCGGTCCGGATGCTCACCCGGTCCGCCTGGCTGAGCGGGGACGTCGCCGGCCCCCCTGAGCACCCGGCGAGGAGCAGCACGGATGCCGCGAGCGCCACACCACGCGGAACCCAGCCCCGAAAGACCATGCTCCAGTGTCGCACTGGTTCGCCATCGCCTCGAGGGAACCGGGGCGCCGTCACCGCCCGAGGTCGAGCCACGGCGGCACGGGAGGGCAGCGCTGCTCGAGGTAGCGGACCACGGGGTCGGGCAACGCCCGCCAGGCCAGGTCGAACGGGTGCCAGATCGGTTTGCTCAAGGCACCCGTGACGAACGCGAACCAGTCGGGCGGTGGGCTCGACGGCGCCCCGGCCACCAGCAGGCACGGGCGCACCGACCCCACGTAGTAGCGGTAGAGGGCGTCGAGTTGTGGGCGATTGAGGTACCGCGTCACCTCGGTCACCGTCGGGGTCGAGGTGTTGCAGACATAGAGGGAGACCGCCACCCGGGCGGCCGAGAAGTCGGGCGGGGCGGTGTAGGTGAGGCCGTCACGCAGCACGATGGCGCTGAAACCACTGTCGCGAAGGCAGGCCACGATCGTCCCGGCCCAGGCCTCGTCGGGGATCGTCCGAGTGATCACGACGACGGGCTGCTCGGTGCCCGGGAACTCGTCTGCCACCGTCGACCAGTTCGAGTTGATGATCTCCGACGCGATGCGATGCCGGTCCTGTTGCGAGACGACCTCCCGGGTGGAGGCGGTCGCACACCCAGCGAGAAGTACAGCGCCGGCGAGAAGGGCCAGCGTCGCGGCCCATCGGCGCGACCGTGCCATACAGCAATTCTCGCACCGTCCGGCGCGTGTCGCGGGCCGGAATGCCCTATCGGGGCTGGCCGATCAGCGGGACTGGCCCATCAGCGGGTCTGGCCCATCAGAAGGTCCACCCTCAGGCCGTCGCGGGTCTTCACGACCTTCGCGGGAATCCGCACCTTCACGCCGCGCTTCTCCAGCCGGCTGAGGGCCTCATCGACGACCGCCTCGAGACCCCGCGGCACCGTTCCGACGACGCCCGTCACCCGGCCGCCGGCGAACAGCCGGATGACGAGGGGCGCGTCGGTGCGCTCATCCTCCGGGCTCCGCCGCGAGATGGCGGTCTCGATGCCCTCCGCGCCGCTCTCGAGCACCTTCGCGATCTCGTCCTGGTGCGGGTTGCTGTTCGCCAGTCGGAGGGTGACTCGGCCATTCGAGGGAATCAGGTCGTACTTGTAATTGCTGAACGATCCGGCCCCCCGATCGCCTTTGGGCAGGGAGGTGTCTTCGTCGCGATTCCAGAAAGCCATGTCACGATGCTATCCACAGCGACCCCCGCTCCCCGGCCGATCCCCCTTCCGAAATCCATGCATCGCTCGCGACACGCCGGCTTCCCCTGCGCGACGCGCCGCAAATCGACGCGGATTGCATGGATTTCGGAACGACGGACGGGCGGATGCCGCGCCGCCAACCGCGCAGGCCCCACCGCGAAGGCTAGGCGGCCTCGTCCGCCGAATACCGGCTCGATCGCCCGGGCACGCGGCGACGAAGCTGCCCGGGGGCGCGCTCCAGACGAGTCGGGGCGCTGATCACCGCGTCATCCGCAACAACTGCGTCCGGCTCGATGCGCGCGCCGCTCGCGATGTGCACGTTGCTGCCGATCCGGGAGTGGCTGCCCAGTCTGGCTCCGCTGCCCACCGTGCTGTCGCGCCCGACATGCACGTTCTGTCCCACGAACACGCGCTCGCCAATCGTCACGCCCTGGTCGATCCAGCTTCCGGCGCCGATCGACGATCCGTCACCGACGCGGGCGTCTGCCTCCACGTAGGCGGTCGACGAGACGAAAGCGCCCGGTTGCACACGCGCTCGGGGCGAAACCAGTCCGCTGCCGTTGGCGTGGCGCCGATACTTCACTACCGTCCCGGTGGAGTCTTCGACTTCTTCATTCACTCTTCCCACTGGGACCTCCTTCACTGCTCGAGGCGTGACCGCGCAATCTCCGCGCAATCATCACCTGACCAATTCAACGTCTGACGGGGGCTTTTGATTCCTTGGTGGAGACGCGAAAAGGCCCGCCCCCCGGCAGGGGGCGGGCCTTCGAGCCAGATCGCGATCCGGCGCAGCGAGGGGAGACCTAGCGGCGCAGGCCGAGACGCTCGATGAGCGTGCGGTAACGCGAGATGTCGATGTCCTGCAGGTAACCCAGCAGGCGACGGCGCTGGCCAACGAGCAGAAGCAGTCCACGACGCGAGTGGTGGTCGTGCTTGTGCTCTTTCAAGTGCTCGGTGAGATCCTTGATGCGTGCGGTCAGCATTGCGACCTGCACCTCGGGGCTACCGGTATCACCAGGATGGGTGGCGTACTCGTCGATAATCGTCTTCTTGGCATCTGGTGCTAATGGCATAGATGGCCCCTCTCACTCGTTGCGCGGTGCCCGTCACTGGATGTGCGAGCTCTCTTTGTCCGCGGCCGTTCGACGGCAACCTTGCGAGTTTAGCATCTCGGGGACACCCCGCTTCCTCGTGGGCCGGTCGGGTCTCCGCGTCCGCTAGCTCCCGATCGCGACGAGCGCCTCGCTGTGCTTGAGGAATCCGGGCTTCCAGGGCGGATCGAACCTGGCGAAGTAGAGGCTCCCCACCGGGTGCAGTCCGGCTCGCTCCACCGCCTCGAGCAGGGCCGTCCCGTTCTCCTCGAACTTCGCCTCGCTCCAGCCACCGCCGAAACGCCGAGCGGCCACGTCGTGAGCGGGCACTGCCCTGGTGCTCACCTGGGCATCCGTCGGAACAGGCACTGACGCGATGTCCGTGCCGTCTGGCAGCACGAAGCTCACGGTGTGCGCGTTCTCGGTGATGGGTTCCTGGAGCACCGGGGCCGTCATGGGGATGCGCGCGGAGGAGGCGTTTCGCCCGCTGATGTACCCGATCAGGGGACGGAATCCGAGGTTTCCGGCACGCAGGAAATCGCCCTGCGCGCTGACCTGAACGAGAACGTAGTCCGGATAGTGGCGCAACTCGAAGCCGTCGTAGTGACGGATCAGCTCGTACGCCTGCTGCTCGGTCATAACCGCGATTGTAGGCCGCGCAACTGGGCAATTCCCTTCCGAAATCCATGCAATCCGCACCAGGCGACGGCGTGTCTGGCCGGCCGAGCGGCGTGTCGCCGACAAACGCATGGATTTCGGAAGGGGGGTGATCGATCGAGGGGGGCGAAGGGGCGACGACCTGCCTCACCCGAAGAGACAGGCCGCCGCACGTTCGGTCAGGCGTTGATGATCACCTTGAGCGCCTTGGTTTCGGCCGCGCGGCCGAAGACGTCATACGCCTCCAGGATGTTGTCGAGGGTGAAGGTGTGGCTCACGAAGTTCTCGGCCACGATCTTCTTCTGCGCGACGAGCTTGAGCAGGGTGCCGAGCGTGTCGGTGTTCACGAGACCCATGCTGATGGTGATGTTGGAGATCCAGAGATCCTGGAGCGCGAGCTCCACCGGATGCCCGTGCACCCCCACGTTGGCGACATGACCGGCCGGGCGCACGATGTCGACGCACATCGTGAACGTCTGCGGGATTCCGACCGCCTCGATCGCCACGTCGACGCCGAGCCCGTCGGTGAGGGCGAGCACCTGGTCCTTCCAGTCGGCGTCGGTCGAGACCACGCCATCCGTCGCGCCGAACTTCTTCGCCTGCTCGACGCGGTTCGCGTCCACGTCGATCGCGATGATCCGGGAGGGACCGTAGAGCCCCGCGGTGGCGATCGCGGCGAGACCGACAGGTCCGGCCCCGATCACGGCGACGACGTCGCCCGGCTTCACCTGGCCGTACTTCACGCCGATCTCGTATCCGGTGGGCAGAATATCGGAGAGCACCGTGCCCTGTTGCGGCGTGACGCCGGCCGGCAGCAGGTAGACCGAGGTCTCCGCGTACGGCACACGCACGTATTCGGCCTGGGTGCCGTCGATGAGGTGACCGAAGATCCAGCCGATTCCGGAGCGCCCCTCGTCGCCGAGGCAGTGTGAGAAGACGCCCTGCTTGCAGTAGTCGCAGTGCCCGCAGGCGGAGATGCAGGAGAGGATCACCTGGTCGCCGACCTTCAGGCTGGTCACCGCCGAGCCGACCTCGGTGATCGTGCCCACACCCTCGTGGCCGAGGATCCGACCGGGAGTCACCGCCGGGACGTCCCCCTTGAGGATGTGCAGGTCGGTTCCGCAGATCGTGGTGGTGATCATCTTCACGATGATGTCGGTGGGCTCCTTGAGCACCGGATCCGGCACGTCTTCCCACGATTTCTGACCAGGTCCCTTGTAAACGAGCGCCTTCATGATGTCCCTTCGATAGTCGTCACTGCGACGCTACGGGGCCACCGGGCCCGACGAAAGGGACCTTAGGCCCCTCCGTTCGGGGCCGAACGGACTCTCCGGGCGGGCCCGTTCGGCCCCCCAGGGCAATCCCGCACGTCACGCCGAACTCGAGCGCACGGCGTGCAACCCAACCGTCAGCAACTGCTCCCCGACCGGCCCCAGCCAGCACTTACCGACGGCCGAGTCGACACCGGCCGAGTCGACACGGACCGAGTCGACACCGGCCGAGTCGACACCGGCCGAGTCGACACCGGCCGAGTCACCCGACCGGGAGCTAGATCAGGCGGACCAGCCCGGCGAGCAGATCGAGGATGCCGGGCAGCAGGAGATCGATGGTCAGGATGAAGGCCGCGACGACCCCCAGGAGCCAGATCACCGATCGGGTCTGCGCGGAATCGACCTGCCGGCGCAGTTCCTCGAACGCCTGGAGGTGCGGACCGTTGTCGTCGTTCACGAAGGGCTGCGTGTGCCAGGTGGTCGGCTCCTCGGCGAACATCGAGAAATGCACGACGGCCCTCGCCGACAGCACGTGCGGCCGGGCGAGAAGCCAGCGTCGCAGCCGGCTGGAAGCCAGTACCGCGACGGTGGGGCGCTTGCGGCCGACCGTGATCGAGGCCGGGTTGACGACGACGATGAGCGGCGTGACGGTCACTGGCCGACCGGTCACGCCACTCAAGAGTTGGGAGGCCCGCTCGGCCTCATGCAGGGCCGCCCGGAGGTGGTCGTGCTTCTGGCCGGCGACCACGAAGGTGCTGCCGGCGACGAAGACGCGGCGGTCGGCATGGTTCCTGGTGCTCATGGTGAAGATGCCTGCCGGGCCGATCACGATGTGGTCGATGTCCGCGCGCCCCGAGCCGACCGGGACCGCGTGCAACACCGTCCATCCGGCGCCGAGTTGCGAGAGCACTCGCGCCACCTCGATTTCGCCGAGGGCCCCGTGGTACCAGGTTCTGGCGGCCGGATCGAGTGGGCTTCTCCCGAGAACGCGGGCGACGGTCCCGAGCGGTGCGGCCTTCTGCTGCACGGCCAGGCACTCGCGGATCACGGCGTACGCCGGTCCCCTCGAGCGGAGCGACAGCGGTGGGCCCACCGGTGCCGGCCGGACCGGGAGCGACTGGATCGGTGCCGGTGGCGCGACGGACTCCACGTGATCCCGTTCTGCCAGGTCTGTCATCGCTCCCCCAAGCACCGATATATCGACCATAGGCGGCGGCGCGAGACGCGCGGCAGCCCCAGAACGGGTGCGGTCACGCGGCGGGAACGCACGGTCGCGTGACGCCGGAGGCACGCGGCGATCACCTCGGTGCGGTCCACTCTGCGCGACAGACTCGGCACCGTTGAATCAGTACGGGTGAATCAGCGCGGGCGGATCAACGGGTGGCGCTCCAGGTTGAGCACTCTTCGGCGACCGACGAGAGATATTCGACAGCCTGGGTCGAATGCACTGCCGCGTTCTCGACGAGCGAGCGAACGAGGATGTCGGCCGGCAGCACCCGCACGCGTCGCGCGGGGTCGCCCCCGAAACTGAGGTCGACCGGGTCGAGCAGTGCGACGACCGGCGTCACTGCGACCGGCACACCGGCAAGGTCGGACATGATGGTCTCCGCGCCGTCCGCGCATCGACGCGCGACTCGAACATGGTCGGTCGGACGCCCGTTGATCCAGAGCACCTTCTCGTCGACCCACACGTTTCCCCCGGTCGGTCGCGCGGAAGTGATGGTGAAGACGCCGGAAGGGCCGACGACCAGGAAGTCGGTGCCGAGTTCGGCGAGCGCGTCCGATGCGCGCAACACGGTCCAGCCGTCACCGAGTTGGGCGAGGAGGGCGGCGACCTCCGCCTCGACGGGAGGACGACGGCGCCAGCCGCGGGGCCGGGCGGGCGTGCCGCGGGGAACCCTCCATGAGGGAAGCAGGTCGCGAAGGATCTGCGCGCCACGAGCCGACGGCGAGGCTCCTACTGTCGACTCTGCGCCTTCGCGTGAGGTGACACTCGTCATGCGCTCCCCCTCAAGTGGCCTATCCCGAATGGCCTGTCCCGAACCTAAGCGAGCGCCACGGGCCCGGGAAAGCCCCCAAAGGAGGGCAGTTCGGCAGCTGGGTGCGCATGCAGGCTCTGAGAATATCATTTACAGGGTGACACCCCGACGCGCCGAGCCCATCTATCGCACGGCAATTGTGGCCGGCACCGCCCTGTTTAGGGCGCTGCGGGTGAGGCGAATCGAGTCGGGGCTCGACAACCTTCCGGAAACGGGAGGCGCCGTGCTCGCGATGACGCACTTCGGCTACCTGGAGTTCGCCCTCATCGAATGGGTGACCTGGCTGCACAACCGCCGACGCATCCGCTTCCTCACCAAGAAGAGTGTCTTCGAGAGGCCGGTCCTGGGGTTCGTGATGCGCGGGATGCATCACATCGCGGTGGACATGGCGGCCGGTGCGGACGCGTACGCGAGCGCCGTGGCCGCCCTGCGCGACGGGGAGCTCATCGGAGTGTTCCCCGAGGCCGGCGTGAGCGCCTCCTTCACCGTTCGAGAACTCAAGACCGGAGCCGCGCGGTTGGCGGCGGAGGCCGGAGTGCCCATCATTCCGGTCGCGGTCTGGGGAGGCCAGCGTCTCCTCACCAAGAATCGCCGGATCCGCCTGCGCGAGCGGTTCGGGGTGCCGGTCAGCTTCGCGGTGGGAGCCCCGATCGTGGTCGAGGCGACGGATGACATGCGCGCCGCGACCGAGCGCCTTCGGCGCACCCTACAGGGCCTCGTCGACCGCCTCCAGGCCGAGTACCCGGTGGACGGCGCCGGCGCCTGGTGGCAGCCGCGTGCGCTCGGGGGCACCGCGCCGAGCCCACTGGAGGCCGCCGAGGCCGATGCCGAACGGGCCAGGAAACGCGACGAGGGCACCCCGCGCTGAGGGTATCCACGGTCGGGAGCGCTCCCGACCCACCGGCGTGGGTGTATCTCATCGAATCGGCTCAAAAAAAAGGTCTTTCGCACTATTGCACGGCGAGCCCGAGGACTACCGTGTCAGTTAGTCGACGTGTCCAGAACATCGCACGGGGCGCCTGACTGCGAGCCTGAACAAAAGGATGTAGTCATGATGCCGCTCCACCACCTCACACCGGGGTCTCGCTCAGCGTCCGCCGAGCGCCCGGACGGGGCGAGCACCGGCGACCCGTGGTCGTTCCCGC
Source organism: Lacisediminihabitans profunda (assembly GCF_008040105.1). Lineage (GTDB taxonomy): Bacteria > Actinomycetota > Actinomycetes > Actinomycetales > Microbacteriaceae > Lacisediminihabitans > Lacisediminihabitans profunda. The sequence goes on along the minus strand of NZ_VRMG01000005.1, from coordinate 753,199 downwards.
CGACTGGATAAGGCCCGGTTGCGGTTGGGGCCACCACCCTTTGCTACCCGAGAAGATCGTGATAGCCCCAACCGACATCCGGCTAGGCGGGCACAAAACGCGGCCCCTGGTGTGCCCAACCCACACCCAGGGGCCGCGGCCCTGCCGCGGCTCCGGGGATTCGGGACCTTGGACCCTTCATCCTCCCGAGGGGCAACGGTGGGATGGGGCTAGAAGAAACCACAGGGAGGAACACCGTGACCTTCGCCCAGTCCATCCAGACGGTCTTTCGCAAGTACGCCGAGTTCACCGGACGTGCCTCGCGCTCCGAGTTCTGGTGGTTCGTGCTCTTCAGCGCACTCGGCCACGCCGCACTGAACGCCTTCAACCTGTTCACGCCCCAGGGCACTCTCTACGTCGGGGCGAGCCTGTCCGGCGTCTTCGGAATCGTCATCCTCATCCCGAGCCTCGCCGTGACGGTGCGGAGGCTGAGGGATGCCGGCCACGGCTGGGCGGACCTGTTCTGGATCCTGCTCCCGCTCGTCGGCCTCATCATCCTGATCGTGCACCTGTGCGACCCCAGCCTCTCCGACGTCGCGGTGACGCCCCAGCCGGGCACGCCGGCCGACGCCTCGGCCCGACCAGCGCCGGGCAGCACGACAAACGGGTGACCACGGGACAGGAGAACGCTATGACGACCTCGGTGAACAATCCGACTGACCCCTTCGGCGGCTACCCCGTCGGCATGATCAAGATCCATCGAGGCGAGCTTGTCGCCGTCGCCGTGATCGGACTCATCCTGGGAATCATCGGCCTGGTCTGGCCCCGGGCGACGCTGCTCACCGTGGCCATCCTGTTCGGCATCTACCTGGTCGCCTCCGGCATCTTCCGCATCACGGTGGCGTTCGTGGCCGACCAGTTGAGCACCGGTCTGCGCTGGTTCACCGGCATCGTCGGCGTCCTGGTGGTCGCCGCGGGCGTGATCTGCCTCGCGAACCCCTTCGGTTCCCTCATCGTGCTCGCCTTCGTGATCGGCGTCGGCTGGATCGCCGAGGGCGCCGTCGACATCATCGGCGCGGTGCGCGGCACCGGGAATCCCCGCTGGCTCGGCTGGCTGAGCGGCATCCTCTCCATAGTCGCCGGCATCATCATTTTCGTGCTGCCCGCCCTCGCGATCAGCACGTTTGTGGCGATCGCGTCGATTCTGCTGATCATCGTGAGCATCTCGACCCTGTTCACCCTGCCGCGCGCACGGAAGTCGGCGAGCGCCTAGGGCAGTTGTCCCGCCCCGGTCCTCCCCAGTGGGGGCGAGGACGTCGCGCCGAATTCGTCCCGCAGGGCGGTCAACGCGGCGTAGTAGCCCGCGAGTCCGTGCACTCCCGGGCCCGGGGATGCCGATGAGGAACAGAGATAGATCCCCCTCGCCGGCGTGCGCCACGGCGTGGCCGAGAACACCGGCCGCGCCACGAGCTGGGCCACCGTCACATCTCCACTCGCGATGTCTCCACCCACGTAGTTGGGGTTGTAGGCCTCCACCTGTTCGGCGGTGCTGCTCGCGCTCGCGAGCACGACATCCCGGAACCCCGGTGCATGGCTCTCGATCGCGGCTGTGATCGCCTCTGTGCGGTCGACGGTCGAGCCGCGCGGCACGTGCGTGTATGCCCACAGCACGTGCGAGCCGGCCGGCGCCCGCGACCCGTCGAACGGGGTCGGCTGGGAGACGAGCACGTAGGGATTGCCGGGATGGCGGCCGGCGGCGACCTCACCCTCGGAACGGGCGATGTCCCGCCTCGATCCCCCGAGATGGAGGGTGCCGGCAGCCGCGAGATCCCGATTCCGCCACGGCACGGGGCCGGAGAGGGCGAAGTCGACCTTGGCGACCGCGTTCCCGTATCGATACCGGCCGAGAGCGCGCCGGTAGCGTTCGGGCAGCAGCTCCCCCGCGATTCTCGCCAGGGCCCGCGCGCTCGTGTCGAAGAGCACCACCCTCGCCGGCGGGAGGTCCCCGAGGTGGGCGATCTCGGTGCCGGTGACGATCTGCCCGCCGTGGGCGATCAGGTCGGCCGCCATCGCGTCGATGATCGACTGGCTGCCGCCGATCGGGATGGGCCAGCCCTGTGCGTGGGCCGTGGTGCCGAGAACGAGCCCGGTGGCCGCCGTCGCGAGGCTCGGCATCGGCCGAACGGCGTGGGCGAAGACACCGGTGAGCAGGGCGGGCGCCACGTCATCCCGAAAGCGGGAATTCCAACCGCGGCCGCCCTGCTCCAGCACCCGCAGCCCGAGCCGAGCGACGGTGAGCGGATGCCGGGGAACCTGCAGCACCGCCGAGCCGCTGAACTGCGCCACATCGTTCGCGCGCCGCACGAGGGGCGCGAAGAGCCGCCTCCACGCCGCGCCGTCACGCCCGAGGCCGTCCGCGGTGCGGTCGAGGTCTCGCCACGCGATTCCTGCTCGACCGTCGGCGAGCGGGTGCGCGTAGGAGATCTCCGGAACGACGAGTCCGATGCGTTCCCGAAGTTCGAACCGACGGAAGAATCCGGAGGCCAGGGCCAGCGGATGCACGGCGGAGCACACGTCGTGATGAAATCCGGGCAGCGTCAATTCGCTCGTGCGCGCGCCGCCTCCGATGGTGGGGGCGCGCTCGTAGACCCGCACCGTGAGGCCGGCCCGCGCCAGCGTCACCGCCGCGGCCATGCCGTTCGGCCCGGAGCCCACCACTATCGCGTCGACGGCGTCCATGACTCCACCCTGCCCCCGACTCACGCGACACGCGAGGGGCGCGCCGCTATCGAGTCAGGCGCGACATGGTCCACGTTCGCGGTAATTCGGGATTTCCCCCACAGAACACGGAGGAGTCCGGCGGCGACGTCCCCGAAACGCCGGGCGGCCGAGACCCCTGTCGTGCGGGGAGGGACTGCTGGTACACACTTGAATCGGTATCCGCAACGAAAGGCAGCACGTGATTCGAGCAGCAGCAGACGGTTCGGCACTAGGCAACCCCGGGCCGGCCGGCTGGGCGTGGTACGTCGACGACCACTGCTGGGCGGCCGGCGGCTGGAAGCACGCCACCAACAACCAGGCCGAGCTGATGGCCGTTCTGCAGCTGTTTCGGGCGACCGCGCACCTCGACGACGACCTTCTCGTGCTCTGCGACAGCCAGTACGTGATCAACTGCGTCACCAAGTGGATGCCGGGCTGGAAGAAGAAGGGCTGGCGCAAGGCCGACGGCAAGCCCGTGATGAACGTCGAACTGCTCAAGGAGATCGACGAGGCGCTCGTCGGCCGCCGCTACCTCTTCGAATGGGTGAAGGGGCACGACAACCATCCCCTCAACGAGGCGGCGGATTCCCGCGCGCGCGCGGTGTCCGAGGCCTTCCAGCGCGGTCGGTCGATCCCGAGCGGACCGGGGTGGGTGCGCGACGGGGATGCCGTCGCGGCCACGGCCCAGGACGTGGCGTGGACGCCGGGCGGGCGGCCCACGGAACCGGCCCCCACGCCGGCCCTCTTCGGCTTCGACGACGCGGACGAAGCGGCCGAGGCCGCTGGCACGACTCTCGTCGTTCGCCTGAGCCCCGACGAGCTCGGCCGGCTCGAGGCGAGGGCGTCGTCGCGCGGACTGACCCTGGAGCAGGCGATCAAGAGCCTGCTCTGACTGCGCCGCCGGCCAGTGGAGCGGATCACAGGGCGGGCCCGTCGGCGAGCGTGACGTTCGCGGCGTGGCTCGCGCCGGCGTCATCCGTCCAGGCGATCGAGACGGTGTCGCCCGGGGAGTGGGCGGCGATCGCCGCGCTCAGGTCCGCCGCGGAGGCGACCGGCGTCGAACCGACGGCCGTGATGGTGTCGCCCGCCGCGAGACCGAGCGTGGCCGCCGGTGTGCCGGCGAGCACTCCGCCGATCGTGGCGCCGGAGGCCGAACCCTGCGCGAGTTGCACCCCGAGGAAGGCCGGGTAGCCGATCGTGACGGTGGCGCTGGCCTGGCCGGACTCGATCTGTCGGGCGATGCCGAGCGCCGAGGAGATCGGGATCGCGTAGCCGACGACGGACCGGATGCCGGAGGACGCAGCGGTGACGACACCGATGACCTCGCCCTGGGCGTCGAGCAGTGGTCCGCCCGAGTCGCCGGAGACGACATCCGAGTCCACCTCGATCAGGTTGCTGAGGCTCTCCGACGAGCCGGCCGACTCGCCCTGCACGGTGATCGACTGTCCTGTCGCCGCCACGGTGCCGGTGGCGGTGACGAGCTCGCCAGTGCCCTCGGCGTTTCCGACCGACGAGATGGCGTCCCCGGCCGAGACCGACTGGGCGGAGTCGTAGGTCGCCGTCTTCAGCCCGGACGCCCCGGCGAGCTTGAGCACGGCGATGTCGTCGGTCGCGTCCGTGCCGACGACCTCTGCCCGGTGCGCGACCCCGGTCGATTCGACGGTGACCTCGATGCTCGTGGCGCCCGCGATGACGTGGTTGTTGGTGAGGATGAGTCCGCTCGAGGTCATGACGGTTCCGGTGCCGGCTGCCTGGCTGTTCCGGTCGAAGTCGAGCACGGAGACGATGGTCACGACGCCGACCTTCTCGGCCGCGGTGGCGGGAACGGCGCCGGTCGTGACGCTCGCCCGTTGGGTCGTGCCGCGGAGGTCCAAGCCCTGACGCCCGTCACCGGGAACCACGCGCTGGTCGGGGAGCACGGCCTGGCCGGCGGAGTTACTCGCCGACTTCGCCGTCGAGGAGGCGAGGGAGGTGGCGATGACGACTCCCCCTGCCCCGACGGCGAGCAGAATCGTCGCGGCCACCGCCCCGACGAGCAGGCCGCGACGTCGGCGCGACCCATCCTCGGCCGGCGGAGTGTCGATCGGGATGCCGCCGGCCTGGCCGGTGTGGGCCTGGCCGGCATCCGCGTGGCCGGTGCTTGTCTCGCCTGTCTCGAAGCTGTCCATCATTCGCGCCCTTCTCGGTGTGCCGTCGGGGACGACACTCCTCCGATACGCTCGGCATGCCCTATGGCCAGGATCTGAGCCGGTCGTGCGAAGGGTATGAATCCGCTGGGAACGGTCGCGCGGGCCGGGGCTGCGCCCGGCAGAGCGGCAGGAAGCTGTCATCCTGCCGTGCGAAACTGGGGAGGGCCGCGAACGACGGCACCGCAGCGATCCCGGAGGAACACGAATGACCGGCTCCCTCGTGCTCGATGTGATTCTCTGCATTCTGCTCCTCGCCTACACCGTGCACGGCTTCCGCGCCGGCTTCGTGCTGAGCATCACGGGAATCGCCGGCTTCATCGCCGGGGCCGTCGTGGCCTTCTTCGCGATCCCCCTCATCGCCTCGTGGGTCACCTCCTCTCAGTGGCGACTTCCGCTCATCCTGCTCGCCGTCGTCGTTCTCATCGGCCTCGGTCAGGCCGCCGGCACCCTGATCGGCCGGGCGCTTCGCCGGGGGGTGGACCGTACGCCCCTGCGCATCCTGGACCGGGTGTTCGGGGCGATGGTCACCCTCGTCGTCGCCGCGGTCGTCACGTCGATGCTCGCCTTCGGCATCGGATCCCTCGGAGTGCCGTTCGTCTCGAGCGCGATCTCCTCTTCGGCGGTCGTACAGACGATCGACCGGGTGACCCCCGACCCGGTGAAGGCCCTCGAGGCTCAGGTGCGCGGCCTCGTCGCCCAGGACGGCCTGCCCCGGCTGTTCGAGGCGATCGGCTCCAACACGAACATCCCGGTTCCCGCCGCCGGCGCGGGCACCGCCGCGCAGCAGGCGGCCGCGGCGTCGGTGGTGAAGATCGTCGGTAACGCCTACCAGTGCGGCCAGAACCAGTCCGGCAGCGGCTACGTCGCCGCGAAGGGGCGCATCATCACCAACGCCCACGTGGTGGCGGGGGTGACCGAGCCGGTGGTGCAGACGCCGTCCGGCGGGTCCTACACCGGTCGAGTCGTCTTCTTCGACGGGGTGCACGACCTCGCGGTGATCGCGGTCGACGGGCTCACGACCAGGGTGCTTCCGCTCGGGGCGAACCTCGGGCAGGGCGACACCGCGGTGTTCGACGGCTATCCCCTCGGCGGGCCGTTCAGCTCGGCGCCCGCCGCCGTGCGAGGCGTCAACACCGTGCAGGTGCCGGACATCTACGGGGCGAATCCCGCGCCGCGCGAGGTGTACTACCTCTCCGCCGACGTGCAGGAGGGCAACTCCGGCGGTCCCGTTATCGACGCGGGCGGGCGCGTGGCCGGGGTCATCTTCGCGAAGTCGGCGACGACCGATCGACTCGGGTTCGCCATGACCACGAACGATCTCACGACCGTGGTGGCGAAGGCGCCGTCGCTCGTGTCGGCCGTCTCATCCGGGCACTGCACGCGCGGCTGAGCGTCGCGTCCCTGGGCCGAGCGGCGGCGGGTCACCGCCCGGCGGATCAGCCGATCTGTTCGGCCAGGGCGACGATGATACCCGCGGGGCCGCGCAGGTAGCAGAGCCGGTAGCTGTTCTCGTACCGCACCATGTCGTCGACGGCGAACATCACGCGATGCAGGCCCAGCGTGTTGGCCGGAGGGTGCTCCGGCTCGGCAGCGGAGGCCGCGGGGCTGAGGCCCGGGGTTCGACGTTGGTCACCCCGGGTCCCTCGCTGGAAACTCCCCAGCCGAGCGCCTGCGCCCAGAACCGCCCGACCAGTGAGTCGTCCCGAGCCTTGATATTCACCTGAACGAGTCGCAGCGCCATGGCGTCCGAGCCTAGTGCCGGGCATCACCCGCCGGGCTAATCGGCGGCGAGGTTCTCGCCGAGGATGGCGAGCACCCTGGCCCACGCGTCGGTCGCGGCGTCCTCGCGGTACGCGATCGGGTTGGTGTCGTTGAAGAACGCGTGCCCTGCCCCCTCGTAGACCCGGGAGGAGAAGTCGATTCCCGCCGACTGCATCGCGGCGGTCACCCCGGGCAGCGACTCCATCAGGGATGTGTCGTTCTCCCCATAGAAGGCCCGCACGGTCGCCGTGATCCTCGGCACGAGGGAGAGGTCGGGCGGCGATCCGTAAAACGGCACCGCCACCCGGATACGGGCGTCGGCGGCGGCGAGGGCGAAGCTGTATGTGCCGCCGAAACAGAATCCCATGACCCCGATGCGACCGTTTATCCCCGGCTGTTCGGCGAGGAAGTCGACACAGTCGACGAGGGCGGCGATGGCCCATTCCGCATATTCCGGTGCGCGCATCGGAGCGAAGGCCTCGCGAAGACGCGGCTGGCCCTCGGTGCGCACCCGCTCATCCGGACTCGTCATGATGGCATTGAGTTCGAGCCCGATCTGCGGGCGGACGCCGATCCGGCTGAGGATGTCCGGGGCGATCACGAGGTAGCCCTCCGTCGCGAGGCGGTCGGCGATGCCGGTGATGTGCGGCACCAGGCCCCAGATCTCGTGGATGAGCACGATGGCGCCCTGGGGGCGCGCGCCCGTCGCGAGGGTGGGACGGGCGAGATAGGCCTCGAAGGCTCCGCCGCCGAGCGAGATCGTTTCGGTCATCGTCCGAGTCTGTCACGACCCCGTCCCTGCGATACGGTGGGCCGATGGACGCGAAGCCCACCGCGCGCCGGCCGACGGCGCTCATCACGGGAGCCACGGCCGGCATCGGTGCCGAATTCGCGCGGCAGCTCGCCGCGGACGGCCACGATCTCGTGATCGTGGCCCGGGATGAGGAGCGGCTCGAGCGGAAGGCCGCCGAGTTGAGGCTCGAGTTCGGCGTGCGCGTGGAGGTGCTGGTCGCGGACCTGGGGCAGGCGGATGCCCTGGCCAGGGTGGAGGCGCGGGCGGCGGTCTCCGAACCCGCCGACGACTTTGCCGTTCCCATCACCCTGCTGGTCAACAATGCCGGGTTCGGCCTGCGCCGGCCGTTCGACGAGAGCGACATCGATGATGAGCAGCGTCTGCTCGACGTGCTCGTCACGGCGCCGATGCGGCTCTGCCACGCCGCGCTCGCCCAGATGCTGCCGCACGGTGCCGGCACCATCGTCAACATCGCGAGCGTGGCCGGCTACACCCCGCGGGGCAGCTATGGCGCGGCCAAGGCCTGGCTGCTGAGCTTCAGTCGCTGGGCGAACGTCGCCTACCGGTCGCGCGGAGTCTCCGTGACCGCCGTCGCTCCCGGCCTCGTGCACACCGAATTCCACGAGCGCATGAGGGTGAGCGGCGCCTCCGTTCCACGGTTCCTCTGGCTTGACGCCGACCAGGTCGTGCGGCTGGCCCTCGCGGATGTTCGGCGCGGGAGGGCCGTGTCGATCCCCACCGTGCGCTACAAGCTGATCGTGGCTCTCGCACGCCTCCTGCCGAGCCGACTCGCCGCGAAGGGCGACCTGCGGGAACAGTAGGGCCGAGCCGGCTCTCAGAGCGGGAAATCGGCCGGGAATGCGAGCTGCACGCCGAACGCCGCGAGGCCGCCGAAACGCACGAACAGCAGTCCGTAGCTGAGCGCGATCCCCACCACGACCCAGGAGAGCCGGCGACGCCGCGCCCGGGCGACCTCCCGACGCAACGTCTCGAACTCGCCGAGAAGCGACGGCAGCGCCGCCGGCGCGTCGACGCCGAGCGGCCAGGTCGCCGGGTCGGCCGCCGCGGCCGCGAGGCGTCGCACCGACGACGGGGCGAGCAGGCGCGGAAGATCGCGCAGCCAGCGCGAGAAGTCGCTGGAGTGGATGGCCTCCGCCGCGCGAGGGTGGGCTCGAATCTCCAGGGCGGCCGGCTCGACCACGACGATGGCCGGCGTCACCGGCGCCGCCGTGCCCGCCGACGCGGCCACCAGCTCGCCGACGAGCCGGGCATCCGCCTCGGAGTCCTGGATGATCGGACGCAGCTCGTCCTCGACGAGAAAGGTCCGCTCCCCCACCCACACGTGTTGACCGACCGAATACGCCATGCTGACGGCGATGAGGCCGGGCGGCCCGACGAGAAGGTACTCGAGGCGTGGCCGCTCCGTCGAGATAGGCACCGAACTCACCACCAACCAGTCGTCGCCGAGCTCGGCGAGCGCCTCCGCGATGCGCAGCTCGGCGATGGCTGCGCGAAACCACCGGGACGACGCCCGGGGTACCGGGTCGATGCCGAAGAACCGGGCGAACGGGGAAAGCGGAGTCGCCTCGGACTGCCGCCGCATCATCTCGCGCACCGCGGCCAGGACCGGGACTGTCGAGTCGACAGACCCCGTGACCGCCCCGTCAGGCGAGCCAACCGCTGAGTCCTCGACGATGATGATTCCGTCCCCCAACGGTTGTGCGCGTTCCTCCACGGTAGCGACATCCCGGCGCTCGCGAACTCCCCAGAACGGGGTGGCGACACGCGCGGGATGGCGCCGGCGAGCAGAAAAACCTTGCAATCCCGGCACCCGAGGGGCAGGGTGGAACCAGATCAACTCGTCGCCCGGAAGAGCCGCACAGTGTGCCGCACCGGGCGACGAGTCTGTGCGGGTGAGCATCCCCGCGGCAGCACCGCGGCAGCACCGCGGCAGCGATCGAGAGCTCCCCGTCCTCAGTCCTTCCGGAGTGTGAGGGCGAGCCTCGGGCAGAGCGCGACGGCATCCCTGGCCGCCTCGAGCTGGGACGCGGCGAGCGGCACGTCGCCGCCCGAGCCGTCGCGGGCGAGGGGGTAGCCCCACTCGTCCCGCGCAAGGCGTTCGGGCAGCAGTTCTGTGCACAGGCCCCGACCGTCGCACAGCGTCCAGTCGATGTGCAGGGTGGCCGCCGGGCGACGCTCCCGGCTCATGCCGCCACCCCGGCGCGCGCCCGCCGGTCGGCGAGGCATCCTCCGGCCAGGTGCGCCTTGACCTCCGCGGAGAACACCGTGAGGGCGCTCAGCACGAGCCTGGTGGTGCCGTCGGGGTGGTGGCAGCTCCCCCGCCCGGTGACGAGCGCGGCCAGCCGACGGATCTCGGCCGGCAGTGCGGTGTCGCGACTGCCGCCGGCGAGCTTCTCGAGCACCTCGGCCATCCTCGGCAGACCGTTGGCGCAGGGGCCGCACTGCCGAGCCGACTGCGCGGCGAGATAGCCGGCGATGGCCGCCGACGCCTTCAGGCCACAGGATGCCGACTCGAGAAGCACCAGGATGCCGGCCCCGGGTGCCGCGCCGAACGGGGCCAGGTCGTGTCCGGTGAGTGGCGTGTCCAGCCGCTCGGCTGGCAGCCAGGCACCGTGGTAGCCGCCGACGAGCACCGCGCCGAGCGTGTCCGTGCTCCCGCCGGCCGCCCGCACGATGGCCGCGACCGTCATTCCGCCCACGACCTCGCGTACGGTCGGCGCGAGGTCGCTGCCGCTCACCGTGACGAGCCTCGTGCCCGGCTCCTCCTCCGTGCCGAGCCTCCGGAACCACTCCGCCCCGAAACGCGCGATGAGCGCCACCTGAGCGAGAGTCTCCACGTTGTTGAGCAGCGTGGGCCGGCCGGCGAGCCCGGAGCTGCTCAGACGGCGACTCTTGTCCCTGGGCAGTGCCGGTCCCCCCTCGAGGGAGCTGATCACTGCCGATGCCTCGCCGGAGAGGAACGCCTCGGGCACCTCGCGCAGCCGGATGGCCGTGGCGTCGGTGCGCTCCGCGATGGCCCGCGCCACGTACGGCAGGCTGGCCGCCGTCGTCACGAGGTAGAGCTCCCGCGCCCCGATGGTGCGCCCGGCGAGGAGAAGGCCGTCGATCACCAGGTGCGGAGCGGCTCGCAGGAGGGTGGCATCCTTCGCGCTCCGCGGCTCGCCCTCCGCCCCGTTCGCCACGACCACGGCCGCGCCGCCACGAGAGCGCGGGTCCCGGCCACTTCCGGCCGCCGCGAACTTGCGCCAGGCCGGGAACGCCGCGCCGCCCCGGCCCTGCAGCCCGGACGCCTGCAGTTCGTCCAGGAGGTGGGACGCCGCAGGCCCGTCCGGCACGGGGCCGAAGGTGGCGAGGTGGCTCGTCAGGTCGGAAGCCGGCGCGGCGAACAGCCTCCCGGCGCCCCGTGGCGGTCGCACTTCTCCACCCATTCCGCTCATCGCGTCTCTCCCTTCCGCGCGTTCCCGAATTCGATGAAGTTCGCCGAGACCCGCCAGGCGACCGCGACCGCGACGAGCACGACGCTGGCGAGCGCGAGGGCGAGAAACCAGACGGATGTTCCGTCCGAGCCGTTTCCGATCGAGTGCGCGAGGGCGACCGGCCAGAGGGCGTAGGTGAACCAGTGCACGACGCGGAAGACGCGCCGGCCGATCCAGCGCCGCAGCAGGCTCGTGACGATGATGGCCAGCATCAGGTCCAGCGCGAGGGTGCCGAGACCGAGCCAGAACGGTTTGGCGGCGCCCAGGAACGGCACGAAGAAATCCACCACTCTGAGCTGGGCGTACGAGTCGAAGAAGAGCGAGACGATGTGGATCACGAGAAAGACGCTCGCCAGCAGCGAGGAGTTGCGGTGGACGAGGGTGACCGAGAATCGCGGCAGCCCGAGGAGCGGCCGCCCGGAGCGGGTCACGATCCCGAGCACGACCGACACCGTCAGCAGCAGCAGCGCCACGACGCCGGTCCCGCGACCCAGTGCCCACAGTGCCTCGTTCACGGCGCGACCTCCTCGGTGACCGGCGCCTCGGCCGGCCAGCCGCCGAGAGTGACGACGCGGGCCTCGCTGTCCACGAGGCGGGCGGGCAGGCCGAGGTCGCGCACCAGATCGAGCGCGCGGTGCCCGCGCACGATGCACGCCGTGCTCACGGTGTTGGCCTCGACGCAACTGCGCGCCGAGACGGTGGCGCTCCGCCAGACCGGCTCGGCCGGGCGTCCGAGACGCGGATCGAGGATGTGGTGCATCCGTTCGCCCGCGCGGGTCCACTGGCGCTTCTGCGTGCTCGACGTCGCCAGGGCGAACCCCGCCGCGAGGGTGACCGTGGAGCGGGGATCCGCTGGCAGGTCCTGCACGAGCACGACCCACCCGCCCTCCGGCGATTCTCCGGCGGTCGCGATGTCGCCGCCGAGGCTCACGAGCACCCCGGTGGGCAGTTCGGCGGCGACGCGGGCCGCAGCGAGGTCGGCGGCGAAGGCCTTCGCCGTCGCGCCGAGGTCGAGGGCGAGGTCCGACGGCACCGTGAGACGGCGTCCGTCGAGCAGAACCCTCCGCCAGCCGGGCACGATCGCCACCCGGGTGACGGTCAGGCCGGATGTGCGATCAGCCAGGAGGGCGATGTCGCGGTCGTAGCCGAGCGCGGCGAGCTCGTTGCCGAGCGTCGGGTCGACGTCGCCGTCGGTGAGTTCGGCGGCGTGGAGGGCCTCGCGCACGAGCTCCGCGAGCATCCCGCTCACCTCGACGCCGTTCGGCAAGTCCGCCGAAAGCCGGGCGAGCTCGGAGTCTGCCCGAAAGCGGCTGCACGCCGCGTCGACCTCATCCAGCACCAGCCGGGTGATCTCCACCGCCCGATCGAGCTGGTGCGGCTCCGTGACCACCACGCGGGCGGTCGTGCTCCAGACCGGCCAGTCGGCCGCGTTCCCCGGCACGTCAGGAGCCGGTCGTCTGGGCCTGGCTGCTGCTGGCCGAACTCGACCCGACCGATGAGCCGGAACTCGAGGCCGTCGATCCGCCGGTGCTCGTGGATGTGGCGGCGGTCGAGGCCGACGTCGTTGGGCCGGCCGCAAGGGCGATGCCGCCCATTGCCGCCGAGCCGATCACGCCGGCCACCGCCAGCACAGCGGTGAGGGCTCTCGCCCTACGCTTGCCCGACTCCCGTGGGTTCATGGTCTTCGCCTTCCGTTGCTGCGCGTCTCGCGCGATAGTGACAGTGTGGGGATCGCGCCTATGCGGTTTCTATGAGCGCCCTGTGGACAGCCTCCGCAGTTTCCGCCGGAGCGCCGAGCAGCGCAATCGGGAGGGGAGGACGTCGTGAACTACCAGGTGGAGTCCCGAACGCTCGAGGAACAGCCGACGGCCGTGATCAGCGCCCGTCTTCCCTTTGCCGACGTGCCGCAGTGGCTCCCCGAGGCCTTCCAGGAGGTCGTCGAGGCGCTGGCACGGCAGGGAGTGCGACCCGGCGGAATGCCGTTCGCGCGCTACGTCTTTCATCCGGACGCGATCGGACTGGAGGCGGGCCTACCGGTGCAGCGCCCGGTGACGCCGGATGGGCGGGTGGTGCCCGGGAGCCTGCCTGGCGGCGCCGCCGCGGTGACGACCCATGTGGGCCCGTACGAAGACCTCGAGGCCGCGGTGGGGGCGCTCCGTGAGTGGATCATCGCGCAGGGGGGCGAACCTGCCGGAGGGCACTGGGAGATCTACCACTCCGATTCCGCCGTCGAGCCGGATCCGCGCACCTGGCGCACCGAGGTCGTGCTCCCGTGGCGCGCGAAGACGCCGCCCGGTGCCCCTACCGGAGGTTCGCCGCGAGAAACTCGTTGACATCGTCGAGCTCGTCGCGCGAGATGGAGTGCCCGATGCCCGAGTAGAGCCGGGTGGTGAGGGTCGAGTGGGACGGCAGCCAGGCGACGGTGCGCTCGATCGCCGACTGGGGGATGACCGGGTCCGCGGCATCCCGCCCCCAGAAGACGGGCGGTCGCAGCACCTCGAGCCGCTCGTCGGCCGGAGCCTCGCCCTGGATGACGAAACCGGCGAGGTTCACGAAGGCGGCGAACCGCTCGGGGGCGTGGCGCGCCAGGTGCAGGGTCATGGCCCCGCCCTGCGAGAAGCCGAGCAGGCCGACCGGGCCCATCGCGGGCACGGTGTCGAGCCACTCGAGCACCGCGGAGACCGCGGCGTCGGCCGCGACGAGGCTCGGCAGCCCGGGCTCACCGACCGGGAACCAGGAGAACCCGTCGCCGAGGGCGAGGGGTGCCCGAACCGAGGCGATCACCGCCTGGGACGGAAGGAGCGGCGCGAGGGCGAACAGGTCGTTTTCGTGCGACCCTCGGCCGTGGAGGAGTACGAGCAACGGCCGGGACGCGAGCGCCTGAACCCGCTCAGCCTCGGGGACCGACCAGACGACGGCGGACGGGTCGATGGCGAAACTGGACGACATGACTACAGCCTAGGCGGAGCCTCTCGGGCGATCCGCATCCCCTCGGGCAAACCGATTCGGCCGGGATGCCGAACCCTCAGCGGCGGCGCATGAGCCTAGTCGGTGTCCGGCCCGAGAATCGCGTTCGCGACGGTCGCGTGCACCGAGTCGTCGTTGCTGGGGTGGAAGCCGCCGGCGAGCACGTCGCGGTAGAGCCGACCCAGCTCGCTCGACGTCGAGAAGGCCGCGCCGCCGGCCACGGAAACGGCCTGGTCCACGACGTAGCGGGCGTTGCGAGTGGTCCGCCACTTGAGCCCGACGAGCGCACGGAACCACTGGTCGCCCCGGTCGGCGAGCGCGTCGATGTCCCCCGCCAGGGACTCCAGTTGCGGCCAGAGCGCGTCCTGCGCGAGCGCCGCATCCGCAATCTTCCACCGAGTCGCCGGGTCGCGATCCTTCGTCGTTCCGGTGCGGGCGGAGACGCGGGACTGAGCGGCGGAGACGGCCAGTTCGAGGGCACGCTCGCCGATGCCGAGGTACACGGCGGAGACGAGGATCTCGAAGTTGGCGAAGATGGCGAAGATGAGGGGGTCCGCGTTCGGGCCCGGGGGAAGCCGTCGCACGATGCGGTCGGCGGCGGCGACCACCCCGTCGAGCCTGGTGCTGTTGCTCTGGCTCGCCCGCATGCCGATCGTGTCCCAGTCGTCGAGGATCGTGATGCCCGCGGCGTCGCGGGTCACGAAGGCGTGAACGAGCTTCGGCGCGTCGTCCGAGATCGTGTCCAGGCCGAAGAGCCCCAGCCTCGTCCAGGCCGGCGAGAGGCTCGTGAAGATCTTGGTGCCGGTGAAGGCGTAGCCGCCGCCCGGAAGCGGCCGGGCATCCGTCGTGCTCCCGAAGAGCACGAGGTCGTTCCCCGCCTCGCTGATCGCGAACGCGAACAGCTCGCCCGCCGCCGCCTCGGTGAGCACGAACTCGAGCGAGTCATCCCCCCGATCGCGCAGCGTCTTCGCGATGCCGGTCCAGACCAGGTGCATGTTCACGGCGAGGGCCGTCGCGGGCGCGGCCTTCGCGAGCCTCGCCTGCTCGTGAGCGAGCTCGACGAGCGTGAGTCCCGCTCCGCCGAGCTCCACCGGAACATGAGCGGCGAGATAGCCGGCGGCCCGCAGCTCGGCCAGGTCTTCGGAGAAGAACCGGTTGTCGCGGTCGTAGCCGGCCGCCCGGTCGTGGATGCGGGCGAGCAGGGCATCGTCGAGAATCGTCACCGCTCAAGCATGGCACCGCTCACTCCCGACGTCCCCCCTTCCGAAATCCATGCATTCCTGGCCGACACGCCGCTCAACTGCGCATCGGGCAGCGTGTCGGGCGAGAATTGCATGGATTTCGGAAGGGTTGCCCCGAGCACGCAAGAATGGATCGAGTGAGCCCACCCCTCGACACCGCGCCGCCCACGCGGTCGCACCTGATCGACCTCGCCCCGCTGCGGGAGAGCCCTGCCTTCGCCAAGCTCTGGGTCGGCAACTCGATCTCGGGCGTCGGCGCTCAGATGACGATCGTCGCCGTCGGGCTGCACATTTACCAGATCACCGGGTCGACCTTCGCGGTCTCCCTCGTCGGGGCCTTCGCGCTGCTTCCGATGATCGTGTTCGGCCTCTACGGCGGAATGCTCGCCGACGCGTTCGACCGACGGCTCGTGCTTCTCGTCGCCGCGATCGTCGCGTGGGCGTCGACGATCACCCTCGCCGCGCTCGCCTGGACGGGGGTGGAGGTCGTCTGGCCCTTCTACCTGCTCACCACGGTGAACGCGGTCGCCGCGACGGTGATCGGCACCGTGCGCTCGGCCGTGCTCCCGCGCCTACTCCCGCCTCGGCTGCTGCCGGCGGCCGCCGCGCTCTCCGGGGCGAGCTTCGGGGTCATGGTCACCGTCGGGCCGGCCATCGCCGGGGTGCTCGTGGCCACCGTCGGCTTCGGCTGGACATACACCGTGGATGTCCTGCTGTTCCTCAGCGCCTTCCTCGGCATCGCCGCACTCCCCCGACTCGCGCCGGAGGGCGACATCCATCGCCCGGGACTGGAGTCGCTCCGGTATGGGCTCGCCTTCCTGCGCACCGCTCCCAACATCCGCATGTCCTTCGTCGTCGACACCATCGCGATGACCTTCGGTCAGCCGCGCGTGCTGTTCCCCGCGGCCGGCGCGCTCGTGCTCGGCGGCGGACCGGTCACCGTCGGCGTGCTCACCGCGGCCGGGGCGCTCGGCGCACTGCTCAGCAGCCTGCTGTCCGGCCGCGTCGGCCATCGGCGCTGGCACGGCCGCGAAATCACGAACGCGATCCTCACCTACGGCGCATTCATCGTCGGCTTCGGTGTGGTGCTGGCGATTCTCGGCCTCGGACTCTTCGGCCAGGTCGCCGGTTCGGTCGGAAGCCCGAACATCGCCGCGATCGTTGTGGCGTCGGTCATGCTGGCCGGCGCGGGGGCGGCGGACAACGTGAGCAGCATCTTCCGCCAGACGATGCTGCAGACCGCGGTGCCCGACAACATGCGCGGCAGGCTGCAGGGGGTCTTCACCGTGGTCGTCACCGGTGGCCCTCGGGTCGGCGACATCTTCGTCGGGGTGGTGGCGGCGATCGGGGCGCTCTGGCTGCCGCCTCTTCTCGGCGGCCTGCTCATCCTGAGCCTGCTCCTGGCCGTCACCCGACTCCAGCGGGGCTTCCTGCGTTACGACGCGCTCACCCCCACCCCCTGAGCCTCTTCCCCTTCCGAAATCCATGCATTCCTGGGCAACACGCCGCTCAACTGCGCATCGGGCAGCGTGTCGCCGAGAATCGCATGGATTTCGGAAGGCGGCGAAGAGTCGGGTCAGCCGAGGGTAATGCCCGCCGGCAGGTCCCCATCCGCCACGAGGTAGAGCCGCTGGGTCGCGCGGGTCATCGCCACGTAGAGGGCGCCGGCACCACGCTCCGAGGCCGCGACTATACCCGCCGGGTCGACGACGATCACCGAATCGAACTCGAGGCCCTTCGCCTCCTGTGGGGAGAGCAGCGCGATGTCGCGGGTGAGCCCCTGGGCGCCGAGGCCCACCGCTGAGCCGAATTCCTCCGCGAGCCTCGCGCCGAGCTCGTCGATCCCGGTCTCCGGCACGATCACGGCGAGGGTGCCTCCCGCGTCGAGGTCGCGTTCCCGACGCACCGCCTCCACGGCGTCGGTGAGAACCTCGATGGGCCACTCGCTCGCCCGCACCGCCCTCGACGGCGTCACCGGCAGTCCGTGGGCGACCGCCATCGACTCTGCCGAGGCCGCGATCTGGCTCGGCGTGCGGTAGTTGACGGTGAGTTCCTCGAGCCTCCACCGCTCGGCCTCCGCCGAACCGGCGAGCAGCGGGTCGAGCGCCGTCAGCCAGCTCGAGGAGGCGGCGGCCGATGCGACCTGGGCGATGTCGCCGACGATGGTGAACGAGCGGAGCGGGCCCCGCCGCAGCAGCAGCTTCCACTGCATCGGCGAGAGCTCCTGGGCCTCGTCGACCACGACGTGGCCGTAGGTCCAGGTGCGGTCCAGCGCCGCACGCTCCGCCGTCGTCGCGCGGTCGCCGAGCTCGGCGAAGTTGTCTGCGAGGTCCTTCGCGTTCACCTGGCCCTTCACATCCATGTTCTGGATGGCCGCCTCCGCGTTCTCGATGTCTCGCTTGCGCTGCTGCTTCTGTTCGCGCTTCTGCGCGGCATCGACCAGGTTGTATTCGCCGAGGTGCTCGGCGGCCTCGTCGAGAAGCGGGATGTCGGCGATCGTGAACTCCGCATCCCGGCTTCGCCTCAGCAGGGCCCGCTGCTCGGCGGTCCAGCGCGGGGTCAGCTCGGCGAGCCACTGCGGGCGGGCGTAGAGGTCCTGCAGGAGCTTCTGCGGCGTGAGCGGCAGCCACGCCGTGTTGAGCGCCACCCGCACGTCTTCGGCCGAGCGCAGGTCCTCCCGAAGCATGGGAAGATCCGACTCGTCCATCGAGTTGCCGTTGGACTTGAGTTGCGCAAGCCACTCCCGGGAGAGCGCGCCCAGGGCGTTCTTCACGAAGGTGACGCGGGCCTCGTTGTACGGCTTGCCGCCCTCGCGCGCCCGGTTCATCGCGTTCTGGATGAGCTGCGGGTCGAGGGTGAGCCGGTCGCCGTTCACGTCGAGAACCTGCGGCTCGGCCGGCACACGCTGCCTCGACTTCACCGCGCGGGCGATGAGCCCGGCCATGAACGCCTTGCCCTTGAGCGCGGCCACGGCCGGGGAATCCTCCCTCGTCGCCTCGACTCCCGGGTACAACTGCCCAACGCTCGCGAGCACGACGCCGGTCTCGCCGAGGGACGGCAGCACGGCCTCGATGTACTGAAGGAACGATCGGGACGGCCCCACGATGAGCACCCCGGAGTTCTTGAGCCGGTCGCGGTGCGAGTAGAGCAGGTAGGCGGCCCGGTGCAGCGCGACCGCGGTCTTCCCGGTGCCGGGGCCGCCCTGCACCACGAGCACACCGCCGAGGTCGGACCGGATGATGCGGTCCTGCTCGGCCTGAATCGTCGCGACGATGTCGGACATCCGCCCGGTGCGTTGCGCGGTGAGCGCCGCCAGCAGGGCGCCCTCGCCCTGAAGCTCGGTCGTGTCGCTTTCGAGCAGGGTCGCGTCGAAGATCTCGTCCTCGATGCGGATGACGCTGCGACCCTTGGAGAGCAGGTGCCGCCTGGCCCTGGCCCCGAGCGGCGTCGCCGCGGTCGCCTGGTAGAAGGCGCTGGCCTGGGGAACGCGCCAGTCGAGCAGGATCGGCTGCAGATCCTTGTCGCGCAAGCCGATCCGGCCGATGTAGCGCAGCACGTCGTCGCCGTCTTCGTCGTTCGGTTCGAGCTCGAGCCTGCCGAAGGCGAGCCGCTCGTCCACCTCGCGCAGCTGAACTATCCGGTCCTCGTAGATGCGCGCGAAGGTGTCCCGTTCTGAACGTCCCTGGTGGTTGCCGCCCACATCCAGCAGCCTCACCGCGTCGAGTTGCAGCTCGGCCTCGCGCTTGAGCGCGTCAAGCCTCGCGTAGAGAGTTCCGACGTATTCCTGTTCGCGTTGCAGCTCGTGATCGACCACTCAAACACCCCTCAAATCCAGCGTTCAAGTTTAGTCGCTTCCCGGGAGGCAACCGGACCGTTCTGTCTCGACGCGGGCGGTGTTCGCTCTCGGCCCCTTCCGAAATCCATGCTTTCCTTCGCCAGGTGCGGTGTGTCGGTGCATGACACGCCGCCGCGGTCGAGGATTGCATGGATTTCGGAAGGGGGGCAGGGAGGTGTGCTCAGGCGGGCGACGGGAGGGCGGCGAGCGCCCGGCGGTTGGCGCTGAGCTCGGCAAGCAGGTCGGACTCGTCGAGCCCGGCGCCGATCGATCCCCGGCCGGAGATCACCCTCTGCCTGGTGAAGGCGAGCCGGGTGGCGGTGCGCACGAATCGGACGTACTGGGGCCTCAACCCGAAGCGCGACGCCCACGCGATAGCCTGCCGTCGGCCGGCGGCGGTCGAGAGCAGGCCGACCTCGGTGGGCGTGAACCAGCCGACGGCCGCGTACTCGGCCAGCCGCTCCCGGGTGAGGTTCTGCTCGTGCCTCCTCAGCCGGGCGACCCCCACGATCGCGAGCGCGAAGAGGGGAACCTGCACGAGGAAGTAGTAGCGGAACCAGTCCGTCGCCCAGTAGCCGGCGCTGTTCCAGAACGCATGCAGCAGGATGGCCGGGATGAGGCCCGCGATGAAGTAGCCGACGGCTCCGAGACCGCTCGCGCGGCGGGCGGCGAGACCGAGGGCCAGGCCGGTGCAGGCCGTGAACATCACGTGCGCGAACGGCGAGAGGATGGCGCGCAGCAGGAAGGTCTGCACGATGTCGCTGCCGAAGCCGCGGTCCTCGATGATCGCGAGCCCGAAGTACTGCAGGTTCTCGGTGAACGCGAACCCGATGGCGATCGTCGCCCCGTAGACCACGCCGTCGACCGGCCCGTCGAAGGTGCGCCGCATCGCCCAGAAGACGAGCAGGATGCCGAGCCCCTTCGCGAACTCCTCCACCACGGGCGCCTGGAACACCGCGGCGAAGAATTCGGAGCCGGCCGACCGGGGAATCCCGGCCGCCGCCTCGTAGTACTGGGTGATCCCCGAGAACACGAGCGCGATCGAGATGGAGGCCGCGGCACCCCAGAGGAAGGCGAAGAGCAGTGCGCCGCGCGGCTCAGGTTCCCAGCGGTCGATCCAGCGGATGCCGAGCAGCACGATCACGAGCGGGATGCTCGCCAGCACCAGGGAGATGGCGAGCGTGCCGGGGCCGAGCACGCGCACGAGGTAGCCCGCGACCGCCACGAGCAGCACCGAGAGCACCAGGAATCCCAGGATGGCCAGCACGATGGTTCCGGCCCCCCGGCGCACCGGGACCGGTGCCGATCCGGGCACGACGGCGACGGGGTCGTCGCTCGGCGTGACCCCCTGGCGACCGTGCCTGGGCTCAGACATCCCGACCCGGGCGGCGGTAGGCGGCGAGAGCGGGGTCGAGCGGCACCCGGCCCACGGTGGCGATGAGGTTGACGGCGATCATCTGGCCGGCGAACGCGAGCAGGGTGAGGCGGCGTTCCGGGCTGAAGGCGGACTCGAGCCGCGCGTAGAACGCGTCCGGGATGCCGTGGGGACTGCGCACGATCAGTCGGCCCCAGTCGATGAGAAGCTGCTCGGTCTCCGTGACCTCCGGTCGGTCCGGGTCGTCTCCCGAGTCCACCAGCAGCCTGCGGAACGCGAGCGAACACACCTCGCAGTCGTTCTCATCCGAGATCGCGTAGGAGAAGAGAGACACGGCTCGTTCGCCGATCCAGGGGGCGATCTCCTCCCGGAGGGCGTACCACTCGAGGTACGCCGCGAAACTCGCCGGGTTCGCGAGAATCGTCGACTCGAGCGCCGTGATGGGCGAAGCGTCGAACTCGAGTCGTCGTTCGACGGCGGAGCGCGCCTCTGGCGGCAGTTCGTCACGCGTGGTCATCGGCAGGAAGGTCATGCGAACAGCCTAGGGAGTCGCCGCTCCGGGCGCGCAACGTTACGATTCCGGCGCGAAGACCTTGCCGGGGTTGAGGATGCCGCGCGGGTCGAACACCCGCTTGATCTGTCGCTGGATCTCGAGCTGCGCCTCGCCGAGTTCGTCTGCCAGCCAGCGCCGCTTGAGGATGCCCACCCCGTGCTCGCCGGTGAGGGTGCCGCCGAGGCGCAGCGCGGTGACGAAGAGCTCGTCGGCCGCGGCCCAGATCTGATCCGGCACGCCGCCGCTCTCCTGCGCCGGGTAGACGAAGTTCGGATGCAGGTTGCCGTCTCCGGCATGCGCGACGGTGGGGATCTCGATGCCGTAGCGGTCACCGATGTCCACGATCGCGGCGAAGATCTGCGGCAGGGCCGAGCGCGGCACCGCGATGTCCTCGATCAGCACGGTCCCCCGGGCCTCGAGCGCCGGATGGAAGGCGCGCCGGATGGCGAAGAGCCGTTCGCCCTCCTCGCGATCGGTCGTGATCTCGGCGTCTCCGCCGTGTGAACGGATGATCTCGATCGCCGCCCGCGCCTCGGCCGCGCTCGCCGCTCCATCCGTCTGCACGAGCAGCCACGAATCGCCCCGCGCGGAGAGGTCGAGCGAGAGATGCGCGTCGATCGCCCGGAGCGCCGCCGCATCGAGCAACTCGAGCGCCGCCGGGCGCAGGCCGGCCGCGGTGATCGCGGCGGAGGCCCCCGCGGCGGCGGTGATGCTGGGGAAGAAGGCGCCGATCGTGGCGACCGGTCCACTCGGCAGCACACGCAGCTTCACGGTCGCCTCGACGATGACGCCGAGGGTGCCCTCCGATCCGATCATCAGCGCGGTGAGGTCGAGGCCGGTGACACCCTTCACGCTGCGATGGCCGAGGCTGAGAAGCGTGCCGTCGGCGAGCACCACCTTGAGGCCGAGAACCGCTTCGCGGGTCACCCCGTACTTCGCGCAGAGCAGGCCACCCGCGTTGGTGGCGATGTTGCCGCCGACGGTGGAGATCGCCTTGCTCGCCGGATCCGGGGCGAACCACAGTCCGTGGGTCGCGAGCACCTCGTTGAGCTTCGAGTTGATGATCCCGGGCTCGATCACCGCGAGTTCGTCGGCCGCGGAGATCTCGAGGATTCGGTCCATCGCGAGGGTGGAGAGCACGATATCGCCGGCACTCGCGATCGCCCCGCCGGCGAGGCCGGTACCGGCGCCCCGCGGGACCACCGGGATGCCGTGGTCGTTCGCGATGCGCAGGGTCGCCTGCACGTCCTCCACGCCGCGAGCCGTCACGAGCGCCAGCGGGAGGGACCGCGAGTCGTGGCCGGACTTGTCGGTGGTGAGCGCCGCCAGTCGCCGCTGGTCGGTCGTGAGGGCCGCGCCCACGGCGGAGCGCAGCGCGGCGAGGGCCTCCTCTGTGCTCATCGGCCGGCCTCCTCGATCGCGGCCCGGAACGGGATGGAGGGCACCGCGCCGATCGACTGCACGGAGAGGGCGGCGGCCGCGGTCGCGAATCGTGCGGCGTCCTCGTACTCCCGGCCGTCCGCGATCGCGGCGGCGAACGCCCCGCAGAAGGTGTCGCCGGCACCGGTCGTGTCCACGGCGGTGACGCGAGGGGCGGCCACTCGCACGAGTTCCGCCCCGCGGTCGTAGAGCACAGCCCCGGCCGAGCCGAGGGTGACCACCACTCGGCCGACGAGCGAGGCGAGGGTCGCGGAGGCGACATCCAGCCGGTCGGATCCGCCGATCGCGCACGCCTCGTGCTCGTTCACGATCAAGTAGTCGAGGCTCGCCATCAGCCCTCGCGGCAGCGCCCGGGCGGGGGCCGCATTGAGCATCACGGTCGCGCCGAGCGCGCCGGCCGCCTCCGCGACCTCCGCGACCCGCTCGAGCGGAAGTTCCAGTTGCAGGAGCACGACGCTCGCCGCCCCGATCGCCTCCCGGTCGGCCGACCCGACCGTCGAGAAGGAACCGTTGGCCCCGGAGGCGACGATTATCGTGTTCTCGCCGAAGCCGTCGACGACGATGAAGGCCTGACCAGTCGGCTCATCGGTGCGCCGCACGAGGTGATCGGCGATCGACTCGTCGCGAAGGGTGCCGGCGAGCGCTTCGCCGTCCTCGTCGCGGCCGAGCGCGCCGATGAACGTCGTGGCCGCTCCGGCTCGGGCGGCGGCCACCGCCTGGTTGAGTCCCTTGCCTCCCGCATACTTGGCGGTCGATTTCGCGAGAATCGTCTCGCCGGGCTGCGGGATGCGTTCGACGGTGAATACGATGTCCCGGTTCGCGCTGCCCACCACGGTCACTCCGGAGCGGGAATTCGTTGTTGAGTCGCGTGACATGGTCCCACAGTAGCCTCGTCGCGGTGTCCGATTTCCGCTAGTCAATGTCGGGCGCCCGTGTGAGAGTGGAGCAATGACCTCCACACCAGCGGCCGCCGTCCGGGCCAGGGACCCGCTGTTCGCGGAGCGCTACCGGGCGATGTCGTCCCGCGACTCGCGCTTCGATGGGCAGTTCATCACCGGGGTGCACTCCACGGGCATCTATTGCCGCCCGAGCTGCCCGGCGATGACGCCGAAGCCGTCGAACGTCACCTTCTACCGCACCGCCGCCGGCGCTCACGAGGCCGGGCTTCGCGCCTGCAAGCGCTGCCTTCCGGATGCCGTGCCGGGCTCGCCGGAGTGGAACATCCGGGACGACGTGGCCTCCCGCGCGATGCGGCTCATCGCCGACGGCACCGTCGAGCGGTACGGCGTGCCCGGTCTGGCCGCCCGACTCGGCTACACCCCGCGGCACCTCGGGCGCGTGCTCGTCAGCGAGTTGGGGGCCGGCCCGCTCGCCCTCGCCCGCGCGCACCGGGCCCAGACCGCCCGCACGCTCCTCGTGAGCACCGATCTCGCTGTCGCGGACGTCGCGTTCGCGGCCGGCTTCTCGAGCATCCGCCAATTCAACGACACGATGCTCGCGGTGTACGAGTCGACGCCGACCGCGCTGCGGGCGCGCGGCGGCGGCGCGGCGGAGCGCCACCGTCAGGCTGCCACCGCGACGAAGCCCACCAGCATCACGCTGAGGCTGCCGGCCAGGGCCCCGTTCGATGGCGCCGGCCTGATGCGCTTTCTCGCGGATCACGCGATAGCCGGCATCGAGACCGCAGATGCCAGTCGATTCTGCCGTTCGGTACGCCTGCCTCATGGCGTCGGCGAGGTCGAGCTGAGTCTCGACGGGCCGACGGCCGTGCTCTGCACCGCCAGGCTCGAGAACATCGCCGACCTGTCCACCCTCGTCTCCCGGGTGCGTCGGCTGCTCGACCTCGACGCCGACTCCGAGGCGATCGATTCCTCGCTCTCGCGCGATCCGGTGCTGGCGCCCCTCGTCCTCGCTCGCCCGGGGTTGCGGCTGCCCGGGAGTCTCGATGCCGAGGAGGCCCTTTTCCGCACGATGATCGGGCAGCAGATCTCGGTCGCCGCGGCGAGCACGGTGCTCGCCAGGCTCGCACGGGAGCTGTCGGAGGCCCCCGGGCTCTTTCCCACCGCCGCCACGATCGCCGAGCACGGCAGTGAGGTGCTCCGCGGGCCGTCCTCCCGGGTGGCGAGCGTTCTCGGCGTCGCCCGCGCGATGGCTGAGGGGTCACTCGCGATCGACGTGGGGATGACCACCGAGGAGTTCACCGCCCGCCTCACCGCGCTGCCCGGAGTCGGACCGTGGACCGCCGGCTACCTCGCCATGCGGGTGCTGGGCAGCCCGGACGTGCTCCTCGCGACCGACCTCGTCATGCTCGCCAGCGCCGGTCGGCTCGGACTACCGCCGACCTCCCGAGCGCTGGCCGCGCGCGGCACGCGCTGGGCCCCGTGGCGCAGCTACGCCGGACTGCACCTGTGGGCGGCGCGCTAGCGCCCCGCGACCGGCATCAGTCGCGGTCGGTCTCCACCGGCTGCACCACGTTGATCACCCCGGTGACGGGCACGAGACCGCTCAACCGGCCGGGAGACAGCACGTGCGCCACCTCCTCCTTGGTCATCAGGCCGGCGGAGACCACGAGTTCCGCGATCGATGCGTTGGTCGTGAGCGCCGTGTGCGCCAGGGCCGCGGAGGCCGCGTAGCCGATGTACGGCGTGAGCGCGGTCACCACCCCGACCGACGACTCCACCTGCGCGGCGAGCCTCGAGGTGTTCGCCGTGATGCCGTCGATGCAGTTCACCCGGAGCGTGTAGTCCGCGTTGGTCATCCAGGCGATCGACTGCAGGATGCTGTGGGCGATCACCGGCTCGAAGGCGTTGAGCTGGAGCTGGCCGGCCTCCGCCGCCGCCGTCACCGTGGCATCCGCGCCGATCACGCTGAACGCGACCTGGTTGACGACCTCGGGGATCACCGGGTTGACCTTGCCGGGCATGATCGACGACCCGGCCTGGCGCGGCGGCAGGTTGATCTCGCCGAAACCGGCCTGCGGTCCACTCGACAGCAGGCGCAGGTCGTTGCAGATCTTGGACAGCTTGACGGCGGCCCGCTTGAGGGTGCCGCTCAGCGTCATGAAGATGCCCGCGTCCGAGGTCGCCTCGATGAGGTCGGCCGCCGTCTCCATCTGCACGCCGGTGATCTCGCTCAGGTGGCGACAGACCGCCTCGGCGTAGCGGGGGTCGGCGGTGATGCCGGTGCCGATCGCCGTCGCGCCCATGTTGATCTCGTTGAGCCACGGGATGGTCTCGCCCAGCCGGTCCAAGTCCTCGGCGAGGGTGTGGGCGAATCCGCTGAACTCCTGGCCCAGGGTCATCGGCACGGCATCCTGCATCTGGGTGCGCCCCACCTTGAGCACGTCGGCGAACTCGACGCCCTTGCGCGCGAAGGCCTCGGTGAGCTTGCGGTGCTCGTGCAGGAGCCGCTTGACCCCGAACACCATCGCGAGCTTGATCGCGGTGGGGTACACGTCGTTGGTGCTCTGGCTGCGGTTGACGTCGTCGATCGGGTGCAGGTGCTGGTAGTCGCCGAACTCGAAGCCCATGATCTCGAGGCCGCGGTTGGCGATCACCTCGTTGGTGTTCATGTTGGTGGAGGTGCCGGCACCGCCCTGGATCACACCGACCGCGAATTCGTCCTGCAGGTTGCCGGCCACGATCTCCTCGCACACCCGCTCGATGAGGTCGGCCTTCGCCGCATCCAGCACCCCGAGCTCCTTGTTTGCCCGGGCGGCGGCCTGCTTCACCCGCGCGAGGGCCTCGACCAGGTCCTTGTAGACGGCGATCGGCCGACGGGTGATCGGAAAGTTCTCGAGGGCGCGCGCCGTGTGGATGCCCCAGTAGGCATCCGCCGGGATCTCCATCGATCCCAGCGAGTCGGTCTCGGTGCGGGTGGCGGAGCGCACCGGCAGTGGCGCGGTGTGGGTCGAGGCGTAGTTGACGTGGGGGGCATCGACCCGGGCGGGGTGTCGCACCCGGCTCTCGTTCTCCATCAGGTCGTCGTTGACGGTGTCGTCGTTCACTGAGTTGTTGCTCACTTTTTTTAGGCTCCATTGCCGGTCAGATCGCTTGTGGCTGGGTGACGAGATCGAGTCTACCGGCGCCCCCGTCAGAGCGTTTCCCGGCTAACGATGCAGCGTGGGCACGATCAGGTATACGCCGTAGAGCACGAGCGCGCCGCAGGCCACGAACGACGCGATCCCGGTGGCGCGCAGCCACGGTCCGGACGCCGAGACGAGCCGGATGCCGACCGAGAAGAGCGCGACCACCCCGCACGCGGCGACCACGGACGCGACGAGCACGATGAGAAAGTTGCCCCATTCGATGGTCACTTCGCCGTCCTTCCCGTGCGGTCCCTCTTACGTCTCTTCGGCCGCACGAAGGCGGTCGGCTCCAGGTGCACGTTCTGGGCGTGCACCCGGTTGCGTCGCGAGTAGACGAAGATCCAGACGATGACCCCCACGGCCACCGCGGCATCCGCGAGGATGCCGACGATCCCGGCGAGCGCGATCCAGGAGGCGAGCGCGCCGACGAGGCCGGCGGCGGGGATGGTGATCACCCAGCCGACCGCGATGCGCCCGGCTGTGCGCCAGCGCACCGACGCGCCCTTGCGACCGATGCCGGTTCCGATCACCGAGCCGGAGGCAACCTGGGTGGTCGAGAGGGCGAACCCGAGGTGGGTCGACGCCAGGATCGTCGCCGTCGTCGCCGCCTCTGCCGCGAATCCCTGACCCGGCTCGATCTCGGTGAGCCCCTTGCCGAGGGTGCGGATGATGCGCCAGCCGCCCGTGTACGTGCCGATGGCGATCGCGAGCGCGCAGACCACGATCACCCAGAGCGCAGGGCCCGTGCCCGCCTTCTGCGTGCCGGCGGCGATCAGGGTGAGGGTGATCACTCCCATGGTCTTCTGCGCGTCGTTCGTGCCGTGGGCGAGCGAGACGAGCGACGACGTGAACACCTGCCCGTAGCGGAACCGGCCCCGCTGCTTCTTCTTCGTCACGGCGTAGGCGATCTTCGTCGCCAGGTACGCCACGAGACCGGCGGTGACCGGGGCGAGAATCGCCGGGAACACGACCTTAGACAGCAGCACGGAGACGTCGATCGAGCCGAACCCGGCTCCGACGACGGCGGCGCCGATCAGCCCGCCGAACAGGGCGTGGCTCGAGCTCGACGGGAGCCCGAGCAGCCAGGTGACGAGATTCCAGAGGATCGCGCCGATGAGGCCCGCGAAGATCATCACGGGCGTGATCTGGACACCGTTCGACCCCTCTCGGATGAGCCCGCCCGAGATCGTCTGCGCGACGGCGGTGGAGAGGAAGGCGCCGACGAGGTTGAGCACCGCGGCGAGGGCCACGGCCATCCTCGGCTTGAGTGCGCCCGTCGCGATCGGGGTCGCCATCGCGTTGGCGGTGTCGTGGAACCCGTTCGTGAAGTCGAAGAAGAGAGCCAGTGCGATGACCAGCGCGACCATGACTGAGATGTCCACTGGCCAGAGTCTTACAGGAAGCGGAACGGGAGGCAACCCGGAGATAAACGCCGGCCTCACCGGAGGGCCGGGCACGGCCGGAAACCGGTTCGGCGTAGAGTCGAGCCATCATGGCAACCATCTCCGTGGTCATCCCGGTCTTCAACGATGCGCCCATGCTCAGGGTCTGCCTCGCGGCCCTCGCCGCGCAGTCGAGGCCGGCGGACGAGATCATCGTCGTGGACAACGACAGCACAGACGACACGACGGAGGTCGGTCTCGCCGGGGGCGCGCGGGTCATCACGGAACAGGTCAGCGGCATCTTCCCGGCGGCGGCGGCCGGCTACGACGCCGCGCGCGGCGACATCATCGCCAGGCTCGACGCGGATTCCGTTCCCCCCAGGGACTGGCTGGAGCGGATCGAGGCCGCCCTCGTCGACACCGACGGTCTCGCCTGCATCACCGGTCCGGGCGACTTCTACGGATCCAACCGGTTCGTGCGCTGGGTGGCCCGCACGATCTACATCGGCGGCATGTTCGTGTTCGTGGGAGCCATGCTCGGTCACCCGCCGCTCTTCGGGTCGAACTTCGCGATGCCCTCCCGGGTGTGGCAGCGGGTTCGCGGGAGGGTGAACCGTTCGCTCCCCCACATCCACGACGATCTCGATCTCAGCTACCACCTCGAGCCGGACATGAGCGTCATCTACGACCCCACCCTCAGGGTCGCCGTGTCCGCGCGGCCGTTCGACTCGTGGAGCGCCCTCGCTCGCCGACTCTCCTGGGTGACCCCGACCCTGTCGAAGGACTTCAGCCAACAACGCCCCCTCCCGAGGCTCCGGGCGAGGCGCGCCTGGGCGAGGCAGCACGAGGCCGACGAGCGCCCTCGTACCGGTTGAGCGCTGGCTACCCGGCCCGGGAGAAGAGCGCGAGCAGGTCGCGATTGAGCTGGTTGGGCGACGTCTCGCACGGACTGTGCCCGGCGCGGTAGACGGCGAGCTGGGCGCCGATCTCGCGGGCGAACCCGGTGTGCAGCCTCAGCGGCCAGAGGTCGTGCTCGCCCACCGCCACGAGCTTGGGGATGGCGGAGGCCGCGAGCTCGCCGCGGAGATCCGGCGTGCGCTTCATGAGAGTGATGATGTCGCTCACCGAGTCGAATCTGGTGGCGGCGAACCGGATGTTGACGAACCGCAGGCGGCCGGGGCTCACCTTCACGAAGTTGCGCTTGATCCCCCAGATCATCAGCGACGCCCCCACCCGCCCCGGGGCCAGCCAGCTGAGCCGGCCGATCCTGCTCACCCCGCGGAAGGCCTGACCCGGCTGGGGCGGAGCGCTCAGGAAGGTGAGGCTCGCGAAGAGCTCCGGGCGCTGGGTGTAGGCCAGTTGCGCGACGCTCGCCGCGAAGGAGTAGCCGAGCACGTGTGCCGGCGCCTGACCGGACTCGAGCACGGCGATGAGGTCGCCCACGAACAGGTCGTAGTCGTAGCGCGGTCGCGGCGGACGCAGGTTCTGCGGACCGGCCGACGCCGACTCGTACTGGCCGGCCAGGTCGTAGGTCTGCACGTGGTACCCCGCCGCGGCGAGCCCGGGCAGCATGAGCGTGAAGTCCTCCTTCGACCCGGTGACGCCGGGGACCAGCACCACCCGCGTGTTTCCCGGGTCGCCGATCGTCAGCATGCTCAGGTCGCCGCTCGGTGCGCTAAACGCCAAGGCGGTCGCGCCGGGCGGCGGAACCGTCCAGTCGATGTCCGGCAGGGCGGCGTCCAGCCGCGCGGCCTCGTCGATCGCCGACGAACCGAAGCCCTCGGGGTCCGCTCCGGCGGTCGAGCCTTCTCCGCTAGTCACTCGCCCAATGTATCCCCACGGCGGCGCATCCAGGCCGAGCTCCGCGGTCACTGCGCGACTGGCTAGTGCGCAACGACCTTCGCCGGGCTCGCGACGCGGCCCACGAACTCCTGGAGCCTGCGATAGACCTCCTGGGACTCCGGAAAGCGCGCGTCCTGCTGCCAGGTGTGCTCGGTGTTGCGGCTGGCCCGCTCGAAGATCACCGTGTCGACCGGCACGCCGTGCTTGCGGAGGCGGGCGACGTAGTTGAGGTTCGCCCGGTAGAAGTAGTCGCGCTCGGAGGTCGTGACGAAGACCGGAGGGTGCCCGGCACCGACCCATTCGATCGGCGACAGGTAGCGCGCGGCGGACCTGAGGGCCGAGCCGCGGCCGCCGTGCGGGAGGAGCATGCGAATGAAGCCGAGGCTCAGGATGAAGCCGCGCTCGAAGATCACCGAGAAGTCGACGGCGCTGCAGTGCTGCACCAGTCCGCGCAGGCTGGAACGGTCGAGGGAGGGCTCGAGGGAGTAGTGGCCCGAGAGGCGGTGGTCCACCACGAGCGAGGAGTACAGGGCGGCGATCTGGCCACCGGCCGAGTCCCCGCCGAGCACGACCCGGCTCGGGTCGCCTCCGAATTCGCGGATGTTGGCCGAGACCCAGGCCAGCGCCGCATCCGCGTCTTCGAGCATGTGCGACATGCGGAACGACGTGGCCATGCGGTAGTTCACGTTGACCACGACCATTCCCGCCATGGCCTGGCTCGCGCAGTACTTGGTGAGTGCCGACTTGTCGCCGGAGGTCCAGCCCCCGCCGTGGAAGTACACGTAGACCGGCAACGGGCCATGCGACTCCTTCGGCGAGATCACGTCGAGGCGGTGTTCGCGGATGCCGTCGCCGACGAAGTCGACGTCTGACACGTAGTCCACGGTCGTGATCGGATCGACGTTGAGCCGTACCCGCTCGCTCGGGCCGAGTCGCGCCATCAGGCTTCGCCAGACCCAGACGGGAACCCGTCTCAGAATCGATCGAGCGGCTC
This sequence comes from Lacisediminihabitans profunda, assembly GCF_008040105.1. Taxonomy (GTDB): domain Bacteria; phylum Actinomycetota; class Actinomycetes; order Actinomycetales; family Microbacteriaceae; genus Lacisediminihabitans; species Lacisediminihabitans profunda. The sequence continues at coordinate 722,504 of NZ_VRMG01000005.1, read as the reverse complement.
CGCCGGACGCGACACTCGACTCTTTCGGATCTCCCATGCTGACGACGCTACCGGTCGCTCCCGAGATAGCGCTGGGAGCAAGCTGGGCACTGGCCCGGCCGGGCCATTTCGGCCCGGTTTCCCCGGAATCGCGGCCCCGAATTGGGGGCACCTCCCCGGCCGCAGGCCCTCCCGCGCGGGGTCGCGGCCCGATAGATTAGCCGTACCCGAATATGTAACACCCCAGGGGAATGTCTGCTTTAGGCGATTCCCAGTAATCTGGCCGTCGATGGCCGACTGCGGAGGGCAGTATGTTCGAGGATGACGTGACGGTACCGGCAGGCTGGTATCCAGACCCCATGGGTCTGCCCCAGCTGCGCTGGTGGAACAATCACGCCTGGACCGAGCTCACGACCGAGGCCCGCCCGCCGCTCGTGATGCAGCAGCCGACTCGGCTCGCCTACGCGGACGACGAGCTTCCGACCCGCCGCCAGCAGCGCGAACAGCGCGAACGCGATGAGCAGTACGCCCACCTCGCCACCGACGCGGACGACGCGCGCGATGCCGTCGCCGCCCAGGCCCCGCTCACCGTGACGCTCAAGGAGCTCGAGCCGCCGGCACCGCTGGCCGTCGAAGCGGAGCAGACCGAGGTGCGCCAGGCCGCGGCGGAGCCCAACCCGGCGTCCCCTCCCACGCTCGAGGCCGACATCGTCGATGAGCGCCTCGACGACATGGACACCCGATTCACCCCTCGCGCCGCAGCGAGCGCCGTATCGTCCCCCAGCACCCAGTCCACGCAGAGCAGCACCCAATCGGCGCGCCAGGTCTTCGACCGCGACCCGATCGACGAGGAGCGCCAGCGCACCCGCGCTGCGGAGCCGGCGGCTCGCGTCACGACGGTCGAGAAGCTGCCGATCTACACCGCTCCCATCTGGATCATCGCGCTGGTTCCGATGCTGCAGCTCGTGGTCAGCCTGCTCCTGCTGCTCGGCTTCGGGTCCTCGGTCGGGATCGGGATCACCGCCACGATCTGGGGCGGTCCGTACCTGCTCATCCTGATTCTCGCGATCATCGACTACCTGCTGCTCAAGCGAGCGGGCCACGAACGTCCCGCCAGCTGGGCGTGGGCGCTCCTCACCGCCCCGGTCTACCTCATCGTGCGTTCGATGAGCGTGAGCCGGGTCGCCGGCTTCGGCCTGGCCCCGCTGCTCGTCTGGGCCGGCCTCGGTCTGCTCCAGCTCGGCTCGGTGTTGGTCGTTCCCGGACTGCTGATCTCCGCCCTCCCCGGCGCGTTCAGCATGGAGGCCGAGCAGCAGGTCGCGGCCGAGGCGTCGATCATCGGCGCGAACCTCGCGGTGACGTGCCCCACGACTCCCCCGGTGCTGGTCGGACAGACGTTCAGCTGCTCGGCGACGAGCACGAAGGGCGACTCGTATGACGTCACCGTGAGCCTCCAGCGGGTCAACGGCTGGATCGACTGGAAGGTCGACGACTGGGGCATCTACACCCTCTCGCGCTAGCCGTTCGGACCGCGCGGGGCGACGGCCGGGTCGGATACGCGGCGTAGGGTTGACCAGTGACAGACGCCGGAGACACCAACGACCAGAGCGGCGGCGTCCTCAGCGCAGCCGAGCGCAAGCGGCTGAGCCGGCGACCGAGCGACCGGGCCATCACCACGACCCTCGCGCTCACCGGCCTGATCGCGGCCTTCATGCAGACGCTCGTGACGCCGATCATCCCGCACCTGCCCGCCCTCCTCGACACCACTGCGGCCGACTCGACCTGGGTGCTCACCTCCACGCTGCTCGCGGCAGCGATCTCCACGCCGATCAGCGGTCGGCTCGGCGACATGTACGGCAAGCGCCGCATCGTGCTGGTGTTGCTGATCATCATGGCCGGCGGCTCGATCGTCAGCGCGTTGTCCAACACCCTCATCCCGATGATCGTCGGCCGAGTGCTCCAGGGCGTCGGGCTCGGCGTGATCTCGCTCGGGATCAGCATCCTGCGCGATGTGATCCACCCCAAGAACCTCGGCGGCGCCGTCGCGCTTGTCAGCGCCACCCTGGGCGTCGGCGGCGCGGTGGGCCTTCCCGTCGCGGCGGTGATCGCCCAGAATTTCGACTACCACTACCTGTTCTGGCTGGCGCTCCTGCTCGCCGTCGTCGCGATCGTGCTCGTCGGCACGATCGTGCCGGTCAGCACGCTCCGCGCGGGCGGCCGGTTCGACTTCGTGGGGGCCGTCGGCTTCGCTGTGGGGCTCGTGGGCATCCTGCTGGCCGTGTCGAAGGGCAACGAGTGGGGCTGGACGAGCCCCGTCACGCTGTCACTGCTGATCGGTGGCATCGCGGTGCTCCTGATCTGGGGTGCGGTGGAGTTGCGGATGACCGACCCGCTCATCGACCTTCGCGTCGCGGCCCGGCGGCCGGTGCTGCTCACCAACCTCGCCTCCATCTCCGTCGGTTTCGCCTTCTTCATCACCACGGCGGCGCTCCCGGTGTTGCTCGAGGCGCCCACCACCACCGGTGTCGGACTCGGCCAGTCGCTGCTCGTGTCGAGCCTCTGCCTCATGCCGCTCGGCCTCATCATGTTCTTCCTGTCGCCGGTGGCCGCTCGACTGTCGAACGCCCGGGGCCCCCGCACGAGCCTGATCCTGGGCGGCGCCATCATCACGGCGGCCTTCGCCCTGGCCGTCTGGCTGCACGGGGCGATCTGGCACGTGATCCTCATCTCGGCGATCGTCGGCGTCGGGGTCGGATTCGCCTACGCGGCCATGCCGACCCTCATCATGCGGGCGGTGCCGCCGAACGAGACGGCCGCGGCGAACGGCCTCAACTCGGTGATGCGCACGCTCGGCTCCACGGTCGCCGCCACCCTCGTCGGAGTGATTCTGTCGTCCCACCTCGTGCTCGATGGGGGCATCGGCATCCCCACCACCCAGGCGTTCCAGCTCGTGTTCGCGATGGGCGCCGGCGTCGCCCTCACCGGCGTTATCATCGGAGCCTTCATTCCCACCCGCGGCACCGGCTTTCCCGGCACCGCGAGCATCCCCATCCAACGCGCCTAGCCGCACTGCCTAGGGACGCTGGTTAGCCGGCTGATGGGTGGGCGGGCTCCGTTGGCGGTGGGGCTTGTGTCTCCGCCACTGTGCGGCACTCCCTTGCCCCTGGCACGCGTTGTGCAGGACGGCTCGGGCGTCCCACCGGTGCCCACCCCGAGACTCCAGTTGTGCAGGACGCGTTGTGCAGGACGACTCGGGCGTCGACGGGTGCCCACCCCACAGACTCCAGTTGTGCAGGACGGGTTCTGCAGGACGGCAGGACGGGTTGCGCAGGACGCCTCGGGCGGACAGCGATGACGCAAGGTGCAGAACCCACGGGAGCGTCCTGCAGACCGGAACCCTTCGGGTCGCCACACCCTGCCCGAGCTGTCCTGCACAAGCTGTCCTGCACAACCAGAGTCTGTGGGGTGGGCACCCACACCTCCGGGGCCCGTCCCGCAGAACACGGCCCGACCGACGCGGGCGGCACCACTAGGCGGCACAACCAGAGGGCCGAGACGGTCCAGCCTCCGGCGCACGGGGATGACCACGATCCCCGGTCATCGGCCGGCGGGCGAACCGACAGAATGGTGAGATGCCGAACTCCGTTCTCCTGATGCTCAACCAGCCGTCCGCAGACGCTCCGCCGCATCTCGTCGGCGCTCCGACGTTCGCGCTCGTCGACCCGGCGCTGCCCCAGGTGAGCGCCCTCGACCTGGGCGTGACGCGCGGCGACGGGGTGTTCGAGACGATCGGCGTGGGAGACGGCCACCCGCAGGCGCTCGAGCACCACCTGCGGCGTTTCGCCAGGTCGGCGGCGGCGCTCGACCTCCCGACGCCGGACTCCGACGTCTGGCGCACGGCGATCCTCGCCGCCATCGCCGAGCTGGGCGCCGTGCCCGAGAGCTCGGTGAAGACCGTGCTGACCCGCGGGGTCGAGGGGGACGGCAGGCCGACCGGCTGGGTGCACGCGAGCCTCGGCGCGGACTACGACTCCGCGCGCGTCGACGGCCTCCGCGTGGTCATGCTCGATCGCGGCTACCGTCACGATGTGGAGCAGACCTCCCCCTGGCTGCTCGCCGGGGCCAAGACGCTCAGCTACGCGATCAACCGGTCGGTGCTGCGCGAGGCGGCGAGGCGCTCGGCGGATGACGTGATCTTCGTCTCCAGCGACGGTTTCGTGCTCGAGGGTCCCACCTCGACCGTCGTCTACCGGTCGGGCGATCGCCTGCTCACCCCGGGCACCGGGCTCGGAATCCTCGAGGGCACGACCCAGTCGAGCATCTTCCAGTGGGCGGAATCGCTCGGCCTCGGCACCGGCTTCGAGCGCGCCACTCCCGAGACCCTCCGGCAGGCGGATGCCGCGTGGCTCGTCTCGAGCGTGCGGCTCGCCGCGCCGGTGCGCGAACTCGACGGCATGCCATTCCCCGTCGACCACGCGCTCAGCGCGGGAATGAACGCCCACCTTCTCGGGCTGCGGGAATGAGTCAGAGCGCGGCGTAGACCAGGGTCAGGAGCGCCTCGGCGTAGGCGTCATCCGCCTCTTCCGCCTCGACGATCGTCGCCTCGCCCCCCACACTCAGCTCGACGCGGTAGCCGGAGGCGGTGCGCACGAGCGACCGGAAGGTGCCACCGAGCAGCGCGCGCAACTGGTGTTCCTGCGGCAACCAGAGCGCATCCTCGAGGGCGACCGAGTCGAGTGCCCACTCGGTGGTGCCGTTGAACCCGAGGATCGTGCCGGTCTCGAACTCGTGCGACTCGATGGTCATGTCGCTCACCACGAAGACGTCGCCCTCGAAGCCCTCCCGGGCGATGACGAAGGTGTCTCCGGATGCCGGGCGCCAGCGCACGCCGGCCAGTCGAAGATCATTGGCGAGGGTCCGAGAAACCATCACACCATTATCGTGTCTGCGACTGGTTGTCTGCTGGAACGGAACGCACCCGGGTCGGAGCCAAAAACTTGGGGGCGGTGACTTCTTTGCTGCGACTGCCTCCCGCTGGAATACCCCCGTATCCAGCATGCGACATTCGCGAAATCACCGCCACCCAGGTGTCCCCCGGTGTTGCGTAGTTCGAGAATATGGCACCCGTGCCGCCCGTGTATGCCCCCAGTGAGGGGCGCCCTCGAAAGGGGGTTGGCCGAAAGGGGGACACGCCGTGTACCGCTGCCGCCGGGCTCGAGATTCCGGGCCGGCAGAGCGAAAGGCTCCGGGGCCAATGCAGCACTGCCGCAGTGTGGCTGACCGAAGCCTTTCGTTAGAGAGACTGTTAGATCTGCTCCGTGCCACCAAAATAGCCCCGCCCCTTCCTCGGCGCAACCCGTCAAGTTTCACTAGAGAGTTGAGGCCCGGGTCCCGGGAGGCCGAACCTGAGTGTGCGGTGATGATTTCCCGGACACCCGGCTGCAAGGGTGTCCCCCACGGGGCTTGCTGCGTATGGTGACAAAGGGGCGGATCGACCGCTTGCCCATGGAGGTGCACGTGAACGGGATCCCCGACTACCTCGAAGCGTGGATCGTCACCCAACGCTGGTACGCCGGCAAGGGGCGAGCACCGCGATTCGAGGACATCGGCGGATTCGAGCTCGAAGACGTGTCAGACGGCTCGCACGGGCAGGTTTCCATTCGCGTCCACCTGATCCTCGACCACGCCGCCAATCCGGTGCTCTACCAGGTTCCCCTCACTGAACGCCGAACTCCTCTTCCGGGCGGGGAAAGCGGCCTCGTCGCCACCCTGGTCGATGAGTCGGGGTCCACCCATATCTACGACGGACCATTCGACCCGGCCTACGCGACCGCGCTGCTCAGGCTGATACTCGACGAACGCGAGGTGCAGGACCCTCGCACCTCGGGCCGTCTCGCCGCCCGGGGCCATCGCTACCCGTACGGGGACGGCCTCGGGGTCGTGTCATCGCGAGTGCTCGGCGGCGAACAGTCGAACACGTCGATCGTCTATGAGACGGTCCTGCGCGGCGACGGCCCGGGCTCCCCGGTCATCTGCAAGCTCTTCCGCGCCCTGCACGACGGCGACAACCCGGATGTCGTTCTCACCGAGGCCCTCGGCACGGCGGGATCGACAGTCGCGCCGCGCGTGATCGGCCACCTCACCGGCCAGTGGCGGGACAGCGGAAAACCCCACGGTCTCGCGACCGGCCACCTCGCGTTCGCCGAGGAGTTCCTGCCGGGGGTGCAGGATGCCTGGCGGGTGGCCCTGAGGGCGGCGGACGTCGGCGAGGACTTCACCGCACCCTCTCGGGCGCTCGGCGAGACGACCGCGGAAATGCACCGCACCCTCGCCACGGCCCTGCCGTCGCGGGCCACCACGCCGGCCGACATCGTGCAGATCGTCTCGAACATGCGCGAGCGGTTCGAGATGGCGGCGGCCCAGGTGCCGAGCCTCGCCGTCTACCGTGAGGCGCTCCGTGAGGTCTACGTGCGCGCGGCGTCGAGCCCGTGGCCGCCGCTGCAGCGCATCCACGGCGACTTCCACCTCGGCCAGGTGCTCGCGGTCCCCGGCCGCGGCTGGGTCGTGCTCGACTTCGAGGGCGAACCGCTGCGCCCGATGACCGAACGATCACTCCCCGACATCCCGTTGCGCGACGTCGCCGGCATGCTGCGTTCCTTCGATTACGTGGCCGGGTCGATAGCCCTCAGCCAGCCCGGGCGGTCAGTGACGGAGTGGGCGCTCGCCTGCCGTCGTGCCTTCCTCGACGGCTACATCGAACGCTCCGGCCGCGACGTGCGCGCCCACCGAGCCGTGCTCGACGCGTTCGAGATCGACAAGGCGCTCTACGAGGCGGTCTACGAGGCGCGCAATCGGCCGGCCTGGCTGTCGATCCCTCGCGACGCGATCACGAGGCTCATCGAACGCGCCACGCAGTCCTGATCGCCCGCCCGGCGCACTGGGTCAGGCGGCCGCCTCGCTGATGGCCTGCTCGAGCAGGTGCACCAGGGCGTCGAGTTGCACGCTGGACTCCGCGGCGATCTCCGAGTCGTCACCGTCGAGGGCCCGAGCCGCGAGGCCCGCCTTGCTGTCGATGAGTTCGGCGATCTTCGCGTCGATCGTCTGCGACGCGATGATGCGCCACGCGGTCACGGGCTCCTCCTGGCCGATGCGGTGCACCCGGTCGATCGCCTGGGTCTGCTCGGCACTCGTCCAGCTCAGTTCGGCGAGCACGACGTTCGACGCCGCCTGCAGGTTGAGCCCCACACCGGCCGCGGTGAGGGAGGCCACCACGACCGAGACCCCCGGGTCGTTGTTGAACGCGTCGACCTGCGCCTGCCGGAAGGCGGCCGTCTGGTCGCCCCGGATCGACACAGTCTTGAGACCGCGCTTGGCGAGCGTCTCCTCCGCGGCATCCATCACGTCGATGTGTTTGGCGAAGAACACGACCTTGCCCACCGAGCGGGCGAGCTGCGCCGTGTAGTCCGCGGCGAGCACCGCCTTGGCCTGGCCGATCTTGCGGACCATGGTGAAGACGTTCTCGCCCGTCTTCGCGGCCTTCGACTCCTCCAGCTCTGCCTTCGCGACCATGCGCACGAGCTCCGGGTGCGCGGTATCAGAGGTCTCGGAGCGGGCCTTGAGCAGCGCGGTGTAGCGCGCGAGAAGCCGGAGTCCGAGCTCGTGCTCCGCCTGCCGGATCGACCGGCCGAGATCGTCGTCGAGTTCCACCGGGAGGTCGGCGATGCGCTTGGCGGGCAGGTCGGCCGCCACGTCGATCTTCTTGCGGCGCACGATTCCCATGTCGATCACCGTCTGACGTGCCTCGGCGAAGAAGCCGAAGTCGGCCGGGGTGAGCCCGTTGTCTTCCAGGTGTTCCATGAGCTCGGCCGTCGGCTTTTCGCCGTCGATCCAGCCGAGGAACTGCCAGATCGCGCGGAAGTCCTCGATCGTGTTGATGAGCGGCGTTCCGGTGAGGGCGATCATCAGGGCGCGCGGCGAACGGCTTCGGATGCTCTTGGCGAGCGCCAGCACGTGCTTGGAGCGCTGCGAGTCGCGGTTCTTGATGAAGTGCGCCTCGTCGACGACCATGCCCTTGAACCCGAGGGTCCCGAGCCAGCCGATGTGCCGGTCGAGCACGTCGTAGTTGACGATCACGACGTCTGCGAACGCGTCGAGGTTCTCCCCCGAGCCGTGGATGACCGTGGCTGTCCGCTTCGGCGTCCAGAGCTCGACCTCCCGTGCCCAGTTCATCTTGACGACGTTCGGCACCACGACGAGGAGCGGATACGAGTTGGTGACCTGCGCGGCGAGCAGCGCCTGCGCGGTCTTGCCGAGGCCGGGCTCGTCGGCGAGGAGGTATGCACGGTGACCCGCCCTCGCGCTGGCGACGAATTCGGCCTGGTGGTGGAAGAGCTCGAGGCCGTCGGGCACCCTGCGGTCCGCGGCCGTAGGCTCCGGGAGCGCCATGCTCGCGACGTTGCCGCCCGAACCGTACTCGAATGCCCGGAAGAGCGGTTCGAGAAGCTCCCAGTTGGCGAGCCGGCGGGCGACCGGGGCCGCCTTGACCGGCTGGCTGAAGTCCGGGGCGAGGAACGGGTTGGAGAGCTGCCTCGCGATCACCGACTGGGGTAAGACGGCGCGTTCGGCGGCGGCAGCCACCGGCTCCGGTTCGCGCACGATGAGCAGTTCGTCCGGGGAGAGTTCGACTCCCGCGGCGATCAGCATGTCCCGCCGGAGAGTGCGCGCGGCATCCGTCACGGCCGTCTCTTCGGCGAGAAGCTGGATGAGGGAGGTGTCGCGGGCGGCGGTCTTGGCCAGGATCGTGGCCACCCCGTCGAGGCGCTTGAGGGTCTCGGTGCGCTCGGCGTCGGTGAGTTCCTTGTCGGTCTTCGCCTTCGCACGCTCCTCGCGCATGAGCAGTGCGATTACCTGGAACTTCGTGCGGTTCGTGGGTCCGACCTTGCCACGTTCGGCGGCGCCCTCGACCTCACGCACGGCTCGGGCGAGCACGGGGATCACCCCGGCGTCATCCGCCCCCCTCGAACGGCGCGACGACGCGCGCTGCGTCGTCTGGCGTTGGGCCGGCTTTCGCGTGGAGGCTTGCTTTCTCCCCGTCGACTTGCCTTGCCCCGACTGACCCTGGCCGGACCGAGCCATGCTTCTCCCGCATCTATGGGCACCATGGCTGACGAAGGCCTGGTCCCTCCCGATGAGGGACCTGCTGCCGAGTTGCCAGGCGCCGAATCCTGACTCGACTACACCGGGCTCGAGCAGATCGGTACCGAGAGAGACTCGGGTGCCGAGGTCGAGACGATGATGGGTTTCGTCGAGTGCTCAGGCCAGTTTAGGCCCGAAATCGCGATTCGCGCACGCACGGCGCCCCGCATACTGGGGTGCGGATCGCCGCCTACCGTTCACCCGCTGGCCAGTTTGGAGTGGTGTGATTGATACATGACCGGTTATACGGCCCAGTTTCCCAGGCCCGATCACTTCATAGTCCACATGAGCGACACGCATTTCGTCGCCGGGGACGGTCCACTGTATGGCGCGGTCGACAGCGAATCCCACCTTCGCTCCCTCTTCGCAGACCTCGAGGCATCCGGTTCTCACCCGGAGGCGATCGTCTTCACCGGCGACCTCGCCGACAAGGGCGACCCGGAGGCCTACGCCAAGCTCCGGGCGATCGTGGAGCCGGCGGCGGCCAGACTCGGCTCGCGGGTCGTCTGGGTGATGGGAAACCACGACGACCGCGGTCACTTCCGCAGCGGGCTGCTCGGGCAGTTTCCCACCACAACCCCGGTCGACCGGGTGCACGACATCAACGGACTTCGCATCATCGCCCTGGACACCACGGTTCCCGGCCATCACCACGGCCTCGTCTCCGACTCGCAGCTCGACTGGCTCGCCGAGGAACTCGCCTCCCCCGCCCCGCACGGGACCATCCTGGCGATGCACCACCCTCCGGTGCCGAGCGTGCTCGACCTCGCCGTGCTCGTCGAGCTCCGCGAGCAGAACGGTCTCGCCGAGGTGGTGCGCGGTTCGGATGTGCGGGCCATCATCGCCGGTCACCTGCACTATTCGACGACGTCGACGTTCGCCGGCGTCCCAGTGTCGGTAGCCTCGGCGACCTGCTACACCCAGGACCTCAATGTACCGGTGGGCGGAACGCGCGGCCAGGACGGTGCCCAGTCCTTCAACCTCGTGCACGTGTACGAGAACACGGTTCTGCACTCCGTCGTCCCGATCGGCCGGTACGCTCCGGTGTCGTTCGTGAGCGCGGCCGAGACGGCGGAGATCCTCGCCAGGGAGAACGTCACCATCCCGCCACGAGTCAATGGGCCGGTGCTCCCGGACGAGGAACTGCACCCGCCGACGCGCGAGCTCGCGACGGTCTAGCCCTTCCGGTCTCTGCGCCTGGGGCCGCCTGCCGTCTCGCGCTGCGGCGGCCGTTCCCCGCCTCGCGGCGGGAGCTATCCACGCCCGCCCCACCTCGCGACGGGAGCTATCGCGTCGCGGCGGGAGAAGTCCACGCCCTCCCCACCTCGCGGCGGGGAAACTACGTCGCGGCGGGAGGCACGACTCCCTCCGCGGGCACTTTTCCCCGCCACGGCCGGCGATTACTCCCGCCGCGAGGGGAATGAACGCGCCCGACACGGTAAGCCGAGACCGAGAAGACTGGCTAACCCGGCCCCCGAACCCCTAGAGGTTTGCGGCGTCAGCGGGAAGGTCGGGGTTGGAGGTCTCCTCCGAGGCGACCGGGCGCTCCCACGGGGCGACGATCGGGTAGTACGCGTCCAGGAACTCGCGGATCGCATCCGCCCGCTCCTCCACCGTGAGCTCGGGAAAGCTGCCGTCGTTGAGACAGAACAGGTCGATGTCACGCCGCTTGAGCAGTCGCTTCATATCCGAGAGGCCCGAACGCATGGTCGTGTCGACGTAGCGCACCCTCGCCTGCGTCTGGAGCACTGCGCGACCCGACATGAGGGCGTAGTAGTGGTAGAGGGAGTTGGTGACCGACACGTCGGTGGCCGAACGGAAGGTGCTCGCGGCGGTGCGCGCGAACTCCGCCGGGAACTCCAGCTCCAACTCTCGCATCACCGACTTGCGCAGCGGCGCCGCGGTGTGCTCGAGGTGGCGGGTGATGGTCTTGCCGAAGCGGTCTTCGAGTGCCGCGCGATTCACGCGAGCCGCGTTCTCGAATCCGCTCCGCTCGAGGTTGCTCGGCCCGAGCCCGATCCGCGTCGTCGCCTCGATGAACTTGGTGACCCCGCCCGGCGAGAAGAACATGTCCGGCGTGACGGCGCGACCGAAGAACATGTCGTCGTTGGAGTAGAGGAAGTGCTCGCTGAGGCCCGGGATGTTGTGGAGCTGGCTCTCGACGGCGTGCGAATTGTGGGTCGGCAGCACCGAGGTGTCCGCGAAGAACTCCTCGCTCGGCACGATGGTGACCCTCGGATGCTCGGCGAGCCACTCCGGGCGGGGCGAGTCGGTGACGATGTAGACGTTGCGGATCCACGGCGCGAAAAGGTTCACCGACCGCAGGGCGTACTTCAGCTCGTCGAGCTGGCGGAAGCGGGCGTGCGAGTCATCGCCCTCGCCCACCACGTAGCTCTTCATGCGCCTGGCGCGGGCGCGCTGCCACTCGATCGCCGCCCCATCCACCCAGGAGAAGACCATGTCGATGTCGAAGGTGATGTCGCTCGCCTGCGGCTCGAACATGCCGGCCAGTGTCGGCCAACTCCGTCCGTAGAGTTCGACGGTGGCGGGGATCGCCTCGGTGCGCGGGAGGGCGGTGCGCATGAGCGAGTTCTCCGCCGGCGCGGAGATCGTGTCGCTTCCGGTGCGCCAGAGTTCGAGTCGAACACCGGTGCGGGCGCCATAGCGAAGGCCGCCGCTCTCGGTGACCCGCGGGCGGAAGAGGGTGAAGGCGCGCTGCGTCGAGTCGGTGGACAGCCGTCCGTCGGCCAGCAGCACCGGGACTCCCGTGGCCCCGTCGGCGGGCTTCGAATAGAACGGTTCGTCGGCGCAGGCCTCGGCAAGGGCCGCCCTCAGCCGCTTGCGGTCGCGCCATTCCACGGCGATCAGCGGGCGATCGTCGTTGCCGCGTACGAGCAGGAAGTCGATCGAGGCCGCCCCGAGCACCGAGCGGATGAAGAGCAGGTCCTCGATCATCGCCTCACGGGGAGTGAGGTGAGAGTTGCGGATCGCGAGGCGACCCTTCGAGAGCACGAGGTCCGCGCGGTTCGGAACCGGGGACAGGCTTGCGGTGGGGAGAAGCGCGCCGGATGGCTGGATGTCGTTCACGGTATGGCCCAATCGTTCGAGCCCGAATCGCTCGACGATCGAATCGGCGCGAGACATTAGCTAGGGCCATTTTAGCGCCTCCCGCAGGGGACACCCGACGGGCAGGATCCGTACCCCGGAGCCGTCGGCGATCAGTTGCCGGGATAGCCCCCGTCGTTGGAACCCCGCTGGTCGCCCCGCGGTCCCATAAAGCCGTGGTCGGGACGGTCGCCACGCTGTCCGTTGCCGGGCGCGCGGTCGGCCTGCCGCATCGACGGGCCGTCGACGTGCGTGGCCGATCCGACGAGCACCCCGCCGCCGAAGGTGGCGCCGAGCACGACGACGGCGCCCACGATCGCGCCGGCGAGCACGAGTCCGCGACGCGGTCGCGAGCCCTGGACCGGCGGGTTGCCGGCATAGCCGGCCTGCCCGGAGGGAGCGCTCTGGTCGTCGGGGGTGGTGTCCTGGGTCGGTTCGCTGGGCATTGGTGCTCCTTCGGGAAGCCTGTGTTCGGGAGACCTGGACGGCCTCGCAGGTACAACGATGCTCCCCCGCGCTATGGGCACGACAAGCGCAGCCCGTCCACCAGCCGGGAAGAGGCTATGAACTTGCCGTGTCGGCGGCAGGCGTCGTCAGCGGCGCCGATTGCGGTCCTCCGGATTCTTCACCTTCACGAGCAGCCCGACCGCCACGAACAGGAGTGTCCCCACGAACTGCGCGGCAACCCAGAGCTGGCCGTGGAACTCGAATGGCACGACCGGATTCCAGACGACGGCGATGGCCGCGAGGCCCACGATCCACCACCACTGCGCCGCCTGGTAGGCGAACACGCAGAGGATCAGGGCCAGGATGCTCACCCCGAACCGGATGAACAGGTAGCCCCCGGCGTTGTCGAGCAGCGCGAGCCCGGCGAGCAGCACGATCGCGCCGAGGATGCCGGGGGCGAGCGCCGGTCGGCGGAACTCGGGGGTCGGGTAGGAAGTCATGGCTCTATTCTGTGCCCTCGCCTGCGGCCGACGGCGCACCGCGTGCACGAGGATGGGGGGATGCCGGATGCCCTCGCCAACCTGCGCTCCCTCGTGCGGATTCCCACCGTCTCCGGCCAGGATCCGGCCGACACCGACTGGGCGCCGTTTCGCGCCCTCGTCGCGCTCCTGCCGTCGCTGTACCCCGCCACCCACCGGCGACTCAGCCTCGAGATCGTGGCGGAGCACTCCCTGCTCTACCGCTGGAAGGGCAGCACCGATGGCCCGCCGACGGTGCTGATGGCCCACTACGACGTGGTGCCGGCCACCGACGAGGGCTGGGAGCATCCGCCGTTCTCCGCAGACGTCACCGGCGAGGGCGACGACCGGGTCGTCTGGGGGCGGGGCACCCTCGACGACAAGGGGGCGCTCGTCGCCGTGCTCGAGGGGGTGGAGGCGAGCGTGCTGGCCGGCCACACTCCCCGGTGCGACGTGTACCTGAGCTTCGGCCACGACGAGGAGACGGTGGGCTCTGGCGCGCGCGCCATCGTCGACCTGCTCCAGTCCCGCGGCATCCGCGCCGGTCTCGTGATCGACGAGGGCGGCGCCATCGTCGAAGACGTCTTCCCCGGGGTGAGCGGGCCGATCGCGGTCGTCGGCGTGAGCGAGAAGGGCATCCTGAGCGTCACCCTCACCGTGGAACAGGGCGGTGGCCACGCGTCGACTCCCCCGAGGTTCTCCGCGACCGCCCGGCTCGCACGGGCGATAGTGCGGCTCAACCGGCGCCCGTTCCGCGCGGGTTTCAGCGCGCCGACGCTCGAGATGATCGGCACACTCGGGGCGCACGCGAGGGGGCCGCTTCGCTTCGCCTTCACCAATCTGTGGCTCACCAGGCCGGTGCTGCTCGCGGTGTTCGCGCGGTTGAGCGACGAGACCAACGCCCTCATCCGCACCACCCAGGCGGTGACCATGCTGCGGGGCAGCCAGGCGGCCAACGCCCTCGCGGAGCGCGCGGTCGCGACCGTCAACATCCGCGTCGCGATCGATTCCAGCGTCGCGGATGCCGTGGCTCACGTTCGCCGAGCCATTCGCGACCCGCGGGTGGTGATCGCCGTGCAGCACCCGCACGAGCCATCACCCGTGTCGCCGACGAGCGGGCCGGGCTGGGAACTGGTGCGGCGCACCATCGGCGAGTCCTTCCCCGGCACGATCGTCACACCGTACGTGATGATGGCGGCGAGCGACAGCCGTCACTTCACCCGCATCAGCGACTGTGTCTACCGGTTCAGCCCGTTCGAGATGTCGACGGCGGAGCGCGGCACCCTTCATGCCAGAAACGAGCGCCTGAGGGTGTCCACCCTGCTGCGCGGGGTCGACTTCTACACGAGGCTGATCGCCGGGCTGTGAGCCGGTTCGACTAGGAGCCCGGCCTCGCGTACTCGTCGAAGATGATGGCCTGGATCGGGCGACTCATCGGCGGCTCGTCGCGCAGTCGCTCGAGCGCCGGACGCAACTCGGTCAGCCACGCCTCGTAGCCGGCCGCGTTGAGGTGCAGGCGATCGTCGGAGTAGGCGGGGTTGAGCTCGCCGTCCTCCAGCGCCATCGTCGGCCAGAGGTCGAGATACTGGGCGTGCACCGTCGGCGCGAACTGGCGAAGGTGGATGTTCGCCTCGCGGATGCGGTCGGCGAACTCCCGTCCGCGGGGAAGAACGGACTGCACGAGCATCCGGGATCCCGGAAGGTCGCGGCGCAGATCGACCAGAATCGACTGGATGTTGCGCACGAGCTGTTCGACGTTGCGTCGCATGCCCAGGTCGTTGGTGCCGATCAGGAGCACGATCTCGTCCGGCTTGGCGGCGACCACGGTGTCCAGGCGGGCCAGCACGTCCTCGGAGCTGTTGCCGGCGACGCCGAAATTGAGGGTCGTGACGCCGGGAAACCACGTGGCCCAGTCCCCGCCCTGCGTGATGCTGTCGCCGAGAAAGAGTACGGTTTCTTCAGTCATTGTGTGACCTCCCGAGGTCGCGTCATAGTGAGGACCACTTACTCCATGATTGCAAGCCAGGCTGGGAATCGCTAGGGACCTTCGGCTCGGAGGTCAGGCCGCGATGCCTTCATCCACCTTCCGGGACCGCGCCTGCGCCTCGGCGGTCCGGGTGATTTTGTCCGCCATCCCGCTGAAGATGACGCCGTGGAACGGCAGGATGCTGAACCAGTACAGGCGCCCGGCCAGCCCCCGCGGAAAGAACACTGCCCGCTGCCGATAGTGGGATCCACCCCGGCTGTTCGGGGTGACGCTGAGCTCGAGCCAGGCCTGGCCCGGCACCTTCATCTCGGCCCGAAGCCTCAGGAAGCTTCCGCGCCGCAACTCCTCGACGCGCCAGAAGTCGAGGGCGTCGCCCGCGTGGAGATGGTCAGGATTGCGGCGACCCCGGCGCAGGCCCACTCCCCCCACGATCTTGTCCGCCCAGCCGCGCACGGCCCACGCCAGCGGGAACGAGTACCAGCCGTTATCGCCCCCGATTCCCTCGATCACACGCCAGACCTCGCCGGCCGGGGCATCGGTATCCCGCTCCCTGAGATCGGTGTAGACGGTGTGGCCCGTCCAGTCCGGATCGCTGGGCAGCAGGTCGCTCGGAGCCCCGCGCACGGCCGAGTTCTGCCAACTGGTGACGACCTCGCCGTCTCGCATCCGTTCGAGGGCCAGCTTGACCGCCGTGCGGTAGCGCGTGAGGCCACCCTCCGGATCGGGGATGAACTTCTCGATATCGTGTTCGTGAACGACGCAGTCGTACTGCAGTGAGGCGATGATCGGCACCGCCAGGGCGCGCGGGATCGGCGTCACGAGGTTGACCCATTGCGAGGCGAGCCACGGCGTGAGCACGGGCAGGGAGGCGATCGGACGCTGCTTGAGGCCGGCCTCGAGGGCATAGCCGTTCATCATCTGCCCGTAGCGAAGCACGTCTGGGCCGCCGATGTCGAAGGTGCGGTTGACGTCGGCCGGGAGCCCGGCCGCCTCGACGAGATAGTAGAGCACGTCGCGGATCGCGATCGGCTGGATGAAGTTGCGCACCCATTTCGGCGCCGGCATGTACGGGAGCACGTCGGTGAGGTGACGGATCATCTCGAACGACGTCGACCCGGACCCGATCACCACCCCGGCCTGCAGAGCCGCGGTCGGCACGCCCGACTCCAGCAGGATCCTGCCCACCTCGGCCCGCGACCGGAGGTGCGGGGACAGTTTGCCGTCCGGGTGCAGTCCGCCGAGGTACACGATCCGCTCGACACCGGCCGCCTTCGCGGCGCGCGCTGCATTCGTCGCCGCGGTGCGCTCGGTCCTCTCGAAGTCGCCCTTGCCTCCCATCGAGTGCACGAGGTAGTAGAGCACGGAGACGCCTTCCACGGCGGGGACGAGGGTCGACGCGTCGCCGAGGTCGCCCGTGACGATCTGCACGTCCCTGGCCCAGGGCACGTCGGTGAGCTTGCCCGGATCACGCACCAGCACCCGCACGGTGTAGCCGGCGGCGAGGAGACGGGGCACGAGGCGCCCGCCGATGTATCCGGTGGCACCGGTGACGAGCGCTGTTCCTGCAATGGCCATCGTCCAAGCCTAGGGACAGCCCCTGAATGCCGGGTAGGAGGAGGCCCGAGGGAGCGTGCGGCCTCAGTTTCCCGGAGGTCGCCGTCCGCGGCGGCGCAGCACCTGGCCGTAGATGCCGCCGGCGACGCCGAGCACCACGAGCACGCCGCCCAGGAGATAGCCGAAGGGGAATGGGGTGGATGAGACGGTCGACTTCGCCGCGAGCGGCCCGTGCGACCGGGCGACCGGTGTGGCACTCGGTGCGGCACTCGGTGCGGCACTCGGTGCGGCACTCGACTCAGCACTCGGTTGGACCGGCGCAGACGCGGCGGGCACCGCTGCGGGGACGGGGGCGGCGGCCCTCGGGGCCGGAGCGGCCGGCGCGGGGGCCGGAGCCGCGGCGGCCGGCGGGAGCGGGCCGACGTGCCCCGGATACTTGCCGAAGTCCTCGACGCCCCAGGTCACGCCGTTCACGGTGATGAAGGCGATGCCGATGTCCGTGAAATCGCCGAGGATGTTCGCCCGGTGGCCCGGAGAGTTCATCCACGCCGTGTGCATCGCGCCCGGTGTCGGCTGGCCCATCGCGATGTTCTCGCCGGCCCGCGTCCATCCGACCGGGATCTGCGCGCTGTAGTCCGGATTGTGGACCATGCTGTTGGTCGCCGCCATCTGCTCGGCCCACGTCAGGGCCACAGCATCCATCGCGGCATTGCGCAGCAGCCCGGCCTGCCCGTTGGCCGCGCGGGCCTCGTTCACGAGAGACCCGATGGTGTCGGCCTCGCTCGCTGATGCGGACTGCACACCGACCGCGCCGACCCCCACGAGCGCGAGCGTCGCCGTGAGCAGCACGACCGCGAGGCCGCGTGCTCCGGTGCTGATTCTCGGCTTCCGCATCCGACAAGCCTAGGACGTCGCCGCCGGGTCCCTCGCGGCCACCCCGAACGCCCTCCGCCGCATGCCGGTCGCCGCGACGCCGGAGGCTGGACCTTTTCGGCCCTCCAGCTGTGCCGCGTAGTTGTGCCGCCCGCGTCGGTCGGGCCGTGTTCTGCAGGACGGCCCCGGGAGGCGTGGTGCCCACCCCACAGACTCCAGTTGTTCAGGACAGCTTGTGCAGGACACGGCAGGGGTGTGGCAACCCGAAGGATCCCGGTCTGCAGGAGCTCCCGTCGGTTCTGCACCTATTGTCCTCGCCGTTTGTCCTCGCCGTCGGCCCGAGCCGTCCTGCACAACCCGTCCTGCACAACTGGAGTCTGCGGGGTGGGCACACGTGGACGCCCGAGCCGTCCTGCTTAACCCGTCCTGCAGAACCCGTCCTGCACAACTGGAGTCTGCGGGATGGACACCCGTAAGTCGCCAGGACGTCCCGCACAACGCGTGCCAGGGCAAGGGAGCGCCGCACAGTGGCGGTGAAGCCGAAACACCCTCCCGGCATGGCTCTGTGAATACCATCGCCACAGGCCCCACACGGCGATCGGTAGTCCCGCTAGAGGAGCCCCTTGGTGTGCCAGACCGTCTTGGTCTCGGTGAAGAAGGTCACTCGTTCCACCGAGGGGGCGGGGACGCCCACCTCGGGCGGAAGCACGCGCTTGAGCGTCTCGGCGGCGGCGATCTGCAGGTCGACCCAGGTGGCGTCGCCGGCGAGGTCGCCGGCCCCGGCGAGGTCGATCGCGTTGACGTCGGCGTGGCTGGCGAGCCACGGCGCGATCTCGGCCGCCGATCCCGTCAGCACGTTGACGACACCGCCGGGCACGTCGCTCGTCGCGAGCACCTCGGCGAGGCTGATGGCGCTGAGTGGCGCCGCCTCGCTCGCGACCACCACCACGGTGTTTCCGCTCACGAGCGCCGGGGCGACGACGCTCACCAGGCCGAGCAGGCTGGACTCCTGCGGGGCGATGATCGCCACCACCCCGGTCGGCTCGGGCGTGGAGATGTTGAAGTAGGGACCGCTCACCGGGTTTCCGTTGCCGGCCACCTGCACGTACTTGTCGGCCCAGCCGGCGTACCAGACCCACACGTCGATCGCGGCATCCACCTGCCTCTCGGCGACCGCAGAGGAGACGCCCTCGCCCTGGCTGATCTCCTGCACGAACTGGGCCCGACGGCCCTCGAGCAGTTCGGCGATGCGATAGAGCACCTGGCCACGGTTGTACCCGGACGCGCCGGACCAGCCGGAGACCGCTGCGCGGGCGGCGACCACAGCATCCCGGGCATCCTTGCGGGATGCCTTGGCGGCGTTGGCGAGGAACGCGCCCTTGGCGGTCGAGACCTCGTAGACTCGCCCGGACTCGCTGCGGGGGAACTTGCCCCCGATGTAGAGCTTGTACGTCTTGGCGACGGCGATCCGGCTCATGCGGTGGCTCCCTTGGCGATCGTGGTCTGACTGCCCCAGCCGGCGGACTCGAGGTAGGCGGCGAGCCCGTGACGGCCGCCCTCGCGGCCGTAGCCGGACTCCTTGTAGCCGCCGAAGGGACTGGACGGGTCGAACTGGTTGAACGTGTTGGCCCACACGACGCCCGCACGGAGCTTGTCGGCCACCGCGAGCACGCGGCTGCCGTTGGAGCTCCAGATGCCGGCGGAGAGGCCATACGGGGTGTTGTTGGCCTTGGCGATCGCCTCGACCGGGGTGCGGAAGGTCAGCACGCTGAGCACCGGCCCGAAGACCTCCTCGCGCGCGATCCGGTGGCTCGTCGACACCCCGGTGAAGATCGTCGGGGCGAACCAGAAGCCCTTCGCCGGAATCTCGCAGGGGGCGGTCCAGCGCGTGGCCCCCTCCTCGTCTCCCACGTTCGACAGTTCTCGGATGCGGTCGAGCTGTTCGCGCGAATTGATGGCGCCGATGTCGGTGTTCTTGTCGAGCGGGTCGCCGAGCCGGAGCGTGGTCAGCCGCTGCTTGAGCCTGTCGACCACCTCGTCGTGCACGTTCTCCTGCACCAGCAGGCGAGAACCAGCGCAGCAGACGTGCCCCTGGTTGAAGAAGATGCCGTTGACGATGCCCTCGATGGCCTGGTCGATGGGCGCGTCGTCGAAGACGATGTTGGCCGCCTTGCCACCGAGCTCGAGGGTGAGCTTCTTGCCGCTGCCCGCCGTGGAGCGGGCGATTGCGCGGCCGACGGCGGTCGAGCCGGTGAACGCCACCTTGTTGACGTCGGGGTGGTTCACCAGCAGCGCACCGGTGTCCCCGGCTCCCGTGATGATGTTCACGACTCCGGCCGGCAGGTCGGCCTGCTGCAGGATCTCCGCAAAGAGCAGAGCGGTGAGCGGCGTCGTCTCGGCCGGCTTGATCACGACGGTGTTGCCCGCGGCGAGCGCCGGGGCGATCTTCCAGGCGAGCATGAGCAGCGGAAAGTTCCACGGGATCACCTGGGCGGCGACACCGAGCGATGCCGGGTTGGGCCCGAGGCCCGCGTAGTCGAGCTTGTCGGCCCAGCCGGCGTAGTAGAAGAACCACGCGGCGACGAGCGGGATGTCGACGTCCCTGGTCTCCTTGATCGGCTTGCCGTTGTCGAGGCTCTCGGCGACCGCGAGCTCGCGGGCGCGCTCCTGCACGAGCCTGGCGATGCGGAAGAGGTATTTGCCGCGGTCCGCTCCGGAGAGCTTCGACCAGGTGCGCTCGTAGGCGCGACGCGCGGCGGCGACCGCGGCATCCACGTCCTGCGCGTCGGCGGAGGCGATGTCGGCGATCTTCTTCTCCGTGGCGGGCGAGATGGTCTGGAAGGTCTCGCCGTGGCCGGAGGTGAATTCGCCGTTGATGAAGAGCCCATAGGAATCGCGAAGGTGCAGGATCGAGGTCGACTCGGGTGCCGGCGCGTAGTCGAGGAATCGCGTGCTGATGTCGGTCATGGTCAGTCCACCGTTACGTAGTCGGGGCCGCTGTAGTGGCCGGTCGTGAGCTTCTGGCGCTGGAGCAGCACGTCGTTGAGCAGGCTCGACGCGCCGAACCGGAAGAGGTGCGGCTGCAGCCACTCCTCCCCCACTGTCTCGGCCACCGTCACCAGGTATTTGATGGCGTCCTTGGAGGTGCGGATGCCGCCGGCCGGCTTCACGCCGATCTTCTCCCCGGTGAGGCGGTGCCAGTCGTTCACCACCTGCAGCATGAGCAGGGTCACCGGCAGGGTGGCGGCCGGCGCCACCTTGCCGGTGGAGGTCTTGATGAAGTCGCCCCCGGCGAGGATCGCGAGCCAGGACGCCCGGCGAACGTTGTCGTAGGTGGTCAGCTCCCCCGTCTCGAGGATCACCTTGAGGTGCGCGTAGCTCCCGTCCTCGCGCCGGCAGGCCTCCTTCACCGCCACAATCTGGTCGAAGACGAGGCCGTACCGACCGGAGAGGAACGCTCCGCGGTCGATGACCATGTCGATCTCGTCCGCGCCGGCGAGCACGGCATCCCGGGTGTCCGCGATCTTCACCGGCAGCGAGGCACGACCGCTCGGAAACGCCGTGGCGACCGCGGCGACGTGGATGCCCGCCTCGCCCCCGGCGGAGCCGAGCGCCTCGACCGCGCACGGCACCATGTCGCCGTACACACAGACCGCTGCGACCCGGGGCGTCGACAGGTCGGAGGGGTCGGGGATCATCGCCTTCGCGGCCAGGGACTGCACCTTGCCGGGCGTGTCCGCTCCCTCCAGAGTGGTGAGGTCGATGAGTCCGATGATGGTGTCGAGGGCACGGGCCTTCGAGGTGGTCTTGATGGAGCGGGTGCCGAGGTCGGCCGCGCGCGCCTCCAGGCCCACGGCATCCACTCCGGGCAGCCCCTCGAGGTGCAGCCGGAGGCTCTTCTCGGTGAGGTCGCCCCCGATGAGCTGGGTCGCCCGCTCGGCCGGGGCCAGGGCCACCGCGTTGTCGAGAGTCATGATTTATTCTCCTCCACTAGTGCTGCGGCGGTCTGCTCATCGGTCACGAAGACCGTGCAGAGCGCGCTGCGGACGATCGCTCGCGCGACCTGCTGTTTGGCGCGGCCGGCAACCACCGCGATGCTCGTGGTCGCCGCGCGCAGGGCGTCGAGCCCGAGTCCCACCGTGCGCTCGTCCAGATCGTGGTCGACGATCGCGCCATTCGCGTCGATGTAGCGGCCGACGACGTCGCCCACCGCACCCTTGCGCACGAGCTCGGCGACGTCGCCCGGACTCAGGTAGCCGCTGTCGACGAGCACCGAGCTCTCGTCGGCCACGCCGGCGCTGTACAGGTAGGCGGATGCCTCGGCGGCACGTTCCAGGACGCCGGCAACGGCGCGGTCCGCCTCGATCGCGAGTCTCGTCTCCCGGCGCTCGAGGATGGCGGGGATCGGCAGCAGGGTCGCCTGGCCGCCGCCCTTGCGCGCAATCGTGACGGCGGTGGCCGCCGCCGTGCTCGAACGCGTGTTGAGGCTCACGCCGCCGTTGATCTGCACCACGTCCACCCCGCGCGACCAGCCGTTGGGCAGACGTTCGGCGATCTCGTCGAGGGTGCGCCCCCAGCTCACGCCGAGCGTCCGCGGCACCGGACGAAGGGCCTGCAGGTAGTCGGCCGCCGCCTCGGCGACGCGGGCCTGGAGGGTCGATCCGTCGGACGGCACAGGCACCACCACGGCATCCCGCAGGCCGAAGCGCGCCATCAGCTCGTGCTCGAGCGAGAGCCGTCTTGCCCGGGGGTGCACGATCTCGATGCGGATGATCCCGCTCTCGCGGGCCTGGGCGAGCAGCCGGCCGACCTTCCACCGGGTGATGCCGAGGAGGGCGCCGATCTCGTCCTGGGTCTTCACGTCGTCGTAGTAGAGCTCGGCCGCGCGCACCGAGAGCAGTTCATCGCTCATCGTCGCATCGCGGGCAGCCATGCCCCGAGCCTACGCGCGCCTCGTGTCCGGATCAACAGATGTGGGGACCCTGCTCAAATGAGCACGACGCGCCGGATGCCCGCGAAGCAGTTCGTGCAGTTGGTCGAGACGGGTCTCCCACAACTGGCCGATCCGCGCGGCGAACGCCGACTCGATCTCGAGGCTGACGGCCAGGCTCAATGCCGTGCTGGTGCCTCGCGGCCCACCCGGCACCGCGCGGAGCGCGAACCGCAGGGCGCCCCGATCATCGGTGGAGAGGGCGAGTTCGGTGGGCGACTCGAACCCCGTGATCTCGCCGCGCAGTCCCGTGACGGCCGGGAAGCCCTCGCCAGACAGGTCGTACCGACCGCCCACGCGACCGTCGATCCGGGCGTCCCCGAGCCAACCACCGACGAGCACGGGGTCGACGAGCGCATCCCACACGATCACCGGCGACCACTCAAGCTCTCGCTCGAACCGCAGGGTGACCGTATCCACGCGGACGACATTACGCCGTCGCGGCTCGATCCCGTCAGGGCCGGTCCGGTCATGGCCAATAGGCTGATCGCATGACGACGAAGCTCGAGAGCGCACAGCCCGCGGACACCGCGGCCATCCGACGAAGCGATTTCGATCGGCCGCTGGCGACCGGCGGCACCCGATGAGCCTCGAGTTCGCCATCGCCGTCGACCTCGGCGGCACCAAGGTCGAGGCCGCGCTCGTCGACCCGTCCGGCGTCGTGCTGGCGGGGAGCCGCTTTCGCGCGCCCACCGGTCCCGAACGCAGCGCGGATGAGCTCGCCGACTCGGTGAACGAGGTGCTCCGCGGCGTTCTCACCGCCCTACCGTCCGGCGCAACCCTGCTCGGCGCCGGCGTCGGCTCGGCCGGCCCGGTGAACGAGGCCGAGGGACGGGTCTCCCCGCTCAACCTCGAGGCCTGGCGGCAGTATCCGTTGCGTGACCTCGTGGTCGCCGCCCTCCCGAGCATGCCGGTCACCCTGCGCATGGACGGCATCTGCATCGCCCTCGCCGAACACTGGGTCGGGGCCGGGCGCGGCTACGACAACGTCATGGGGATGATCGTGTCGACCGGGATCGGCGGGGGGCTCGTGCTGCACGGCAACACGGTCTCCGGGCCCACCGGCAACGCCGGCCACATCGGCCACGTCGAGGTCGCGGGATTCGACGACCCCTGCCTCTGCGGCGGTATCGGCTGCGTCGAGGCGATCGCGTCCGGCCCCAAGACCGTCGCGTGGGCGAACCGTCAGGGCTGGACCGGCTCCACGGGCGAGGAGCTCGGTGCGAGCTACCGCGCGGGCGACCCCATCGCCCGTGCGGCCGTGGAGCGCTCCGGCCGGGCCATCGGTCAGGCGATCGCCTCCGCGACGGCCCTGGTCGACCTGGAGCTCGTGGCCATCGGCGGCGGCTTCTCGCTCGTCACCCCCGACCTTTTCGACCACATCCGCACCGCCATCGCCACGCGCTGGCAGTTCGAATTCGTCACCAAGGTCAAGGTGGTGCCCACCGGCCTGTCGAGCGACGGGCCGCTCATCGGTGCGGCCGCCCTCATCCACCGCGCCAACGTCGTCGGCTGAGCGCCGCAGGAGACGACCAGCCGGGCGCTCAGTGCGGCAGCAACTCGTCTTCGACGAAGGTGCGGCGCCCCACCAGCACGGCAGGAACCGCGCAGGCCAGGACCGTGGCCAGCAGCAGGAGAAGCGGGGCCGTCCACGAGCCGGTCACCGAGTGCAGGATTCCCACCAGCAGCGGACCGAGAGCGCCGATCGAATAGCCGATGCCCTGCACGAATCCGCTCAGGACCACCGATCCCTCGTGGCTGCGGCTGCGCAGGTTGATGAGCGTGAGGCACGCGGGGAAGAGCAGCGGACCGGCCCCGACGAGCGCCACCCAGAGCCAGGTGAGGGTCGAGGGCGCGAGCAGGAGCCCCAGGTAGCCGATCACGAAGGCCGCGAGACCCGCGAGCATGAGCCCCCTCACATTGTGCAGCCGGATCACGAGCACCGGCACGATGAGCGCGGCCGGCAGACCCATGATGCCGAAGAGCGCAAGCAGGGCTCCGGCGTTGATGCGACTGACGCCGGCCGAGTCGACGAGAAGTTGCGGCAGCCAGGCGAACACCGCGTAGGCGTGGAAGGAGGGCAGGCCGAAGACGACCGCCAGTGTCCACGCGGTCGGCGACCGCCAGATACTGCCCGACAGCCGCTCGTGCGGCGGCTCAACATCGCTCTCGAGCGCGGCCTTCTCCCGCCGGTGCTGCACGATCACCACGACCCACGGCACGAGGCTGCCGAGCGCCAGCACCGACCAGACCGCGAGCGACAGCCGCCATCCTCCGCTGTCGGCGATCGGCGCGGAGACGAGCGCGGGAACCGAGGCGCCGAGAGACATCACCGTGACGTACAGCGACGTGACGAGGCCGATCTGGTCGGGGAAGTACCGCTTGACGATCGGCGGCAGCAGCACGTTGCCGACTCCGGCTCCCGCGAGGGCCAGAACGCTGCCGACGAGCAGCACCGGGTACGACGTGGCGGCCGCGCGCAGCAGATGCCCGGCGATCATCGACACGATCGCGATCGCCAGTAGTCGTTCGAGCCCGACCTTGCGGGCCCCGTAGGCGCCGAAGATGCCGGAGAGGGCGAAGGCGATGGGCGGCACCATGCCGATGATGCCGAGCGCCACGGCGCCGAGAGGCACGTCGGCCCCGATCTGCGCGGCGATCGGCGAGATCGCGGCGACGGCGGTGCGCAGGTTCAGCGCCACGAGTACGATGCCGAGCAGAGCCATGCTGCGACCGGCCCACAGGGGCACGGGGCGGGTGTCGGTCATTGTCCCCATCCTATAGATGAGGCGTAGCGTGGGAGGCGGGAGGCAGGCATGCCGGATATCGCGCGGTATCTTCCGCTCAGCCACCGGTCGGGCGACGACGAGACCGCCGTCACGGGCGACTGGCGGCCGCACATCGCCGCCGGGCTGGTGCGCATCGCCGACCTGCTCGACGGGCTGACTCCCGAGCAGTGGGCCACGCCGAGCCTCTGCGCGGGCTGGAGCGTTCGGGATGTCGCCGGCCACCTCCTCTGGCGCCTCGGTCCCACCCGCCGGCTCGTGCGCGACGGGCTGAGGGCAGTGCGCCCGGGCACGCTCACCCCCGACCGCATCATCGATGCGGTCAGCCGCGAGAGCGCCACCGCACCGACAGCCGAGCTCGTGCGGCGGCTGCGCGAGTCGGCCGCCGCCTACGCGGCCGGGCAGGGACGCAAGTCGGTGCACGAGCTCACCGAGGTCGTGGTGCACGGCTACGACCTCGCCGTGCCGCTCGGCCTCGATCCTTCGTTTTCTCCCGTGGAGACGGGCGCCGTCGCCATCGCCCGTGCCGCCGGGGGCCCGGCCGCCACGAGGGCGATCGTGCGTGCGCGCACCCTCACGGCCTCCGACGACCGCTGGAGCGTCGGACGCGGGCCGACCACCGAAGCGCCGGCCAGGTCCATCATCCTGGTCCTGTTCGGGCGCGTCACGACGCTCTGAACGACGGTGCGCCTCGAGGCGCACCCGGGGAACGAACAAGCCCCCGTGATCGCACTGATCACGGGGGCTCTCTGTGGATCCAAGGGGATTCGAACCCCTGACCCCCTGCATGCCATGCAGGTGCGCTACCGGGCTGCGCCATGGACCCAAGAAACGTGCTGTTTCTCGGCAAAACGCCTGATCACTCGAGACATCTCGGAACCGGGTGTCGTGGTTGTTCGAGTATAGCGGAAGGTTCTCGGGACGTCTGGCGGGGCCTCCCGGAAGGGGAATATCGCCCCGCTCGACGGCGAGAGCCGGACTCAGGCCCCCTTGAACACCACTGTCGACATCAGCCAGATCGTGCCAGCCTTCGTGGTCGCACCCGCGCTCGGCGTGGCGCCCACCGCGGTCGGCTGGTCCTCGACGAGCAGGTCCATGTCGGTCACGTTGCTGATCGTCGCGCGAGGCGTGAAGCCAGAACTGGCGACCGGCGTCACCCCGAACCCGGAATCGGCATAGAAGCCGAGCGCGAGGCCCGCGGTGGTCGCCGCCGGAGTCGCGCCGGAGACCACCGTGCCGGCCGCCGCGGCGGTTCCGGTCGCCGTCTTGGAGACGTCGACCGCCCCCGCGCCGGACACCGCGGACAGCCCGGAGTATTCGAGCGCCGCGATCCCGATATCCGCGGCCTTCGAGGTCGTGACGGTGATGGTCGGCTTCGTTCCGCCACCCGCGGTGATGGGCGCGGTCCACACGCTCTCCTCGGTCGCATCCGAGGCGGTGAAGTGCAGGACTTCGGTGTAGGTGTTCCCGGCCGAATCGGTCACCGTGCTCGCCGTTGCGTTCGTCGAGGACCAGACCCCCACCTCGACGATGATCCGATCGCCCGTCGTGATCGCAGCGGGGAGGACAGCCGTCCGTGTCGCGGAGTTTGCCCCATGTGCCGTGATGCTTTGGACGAACTTCGGCGCGGAAGTGGCGGAATTGGGGGTCGCGGAGTTCGACGGCGCACTCGCCGGACCGGTGCCAATCGCGTTGGTCGCAGACACGGTGAACGTGTAGGTCACGCCGTTGGTGAGCCCGGTGATCGTCGCCGATGTCGCAGGCGGCGACCCGCTCACCGTGGTCGCGGGCTGGGCGATGCCCGCGACATACGGAGTGACCGTGTAACTCGTAATGGCCGACCCGCCATTGCTTGGAGCCGTCCAGGTCACGGTGGCCTGCGCATTTCCGGCGGTTGCGGCGACTCCGGTCGGAGCGGCGGGCGCCGTGAGCGCAGTCGGCGTGACGGAGTTCGACGGCGCGGAGGGGGACCCGGTGCCGATCGCATTCGTCGCTGCCACGGTGAAGGTGTACGTCACCCCGGCCGTGAGCCCCGTGACGGTGGCTGTCGTGGCCGGCGGTGCCCCGTTGATCGTCGTCGGGGTCTGCGCCGTCCCGCCGACGTAGGGGGTCACCGTGTAGGAGGTGATCGGGGAGCCACCGTCCACCGGTGCCGCCCACGAAACCGTCGCCTGCCCGACCCCGGCCGTCGCGGCCACTCCGGTCGGGGCGCCCGGTGCGGTGGCGGCCGCGGAGCTGATGTGCACCATCGATGCCACCGACGGCACGCCGCTGCCGTTCACGATGAACATCATGTAGTCCCCGGGCGGGGCGATCGCGGCAGAGCCGGGCGCGGTGACCGACAGGCTGGAACTTCCGGCGGTGAAGGTCAGCGGAACGAAGTGCTGCCCCATGTCGGCCTGGTGGGTGTCCGCAGCGAGGGAAACCAGATTGACGGCGGAGATGCTCGCCGCGTCCGGGGTGTTGACGGTGATGGTGCCGCCGTAGGACGCCGACGTGGTGGCTGATCCGATGGTCGGTCTCGCACCGCTGAGGAGGTAGGACGGGGTGTAGACCTGCGCCGAGTACTGGCCGGGATTGGTGAGCGAGTCCTCGTGTCCGCCCCCGGCCACCAGAACCCGGCCGTCGGGCATCAGGACGGCCGTCGAGTGGTAGTTGCGGGCCGCGGTCATCGACGCGCCGGTGGTCCAGGTCTCGGTCGAGGGATCCCAGATCTCGGTCGACAGTACGCCGGACGTCACGTTGGTCTGATCGCTGCTCTGTTCACCGCCGACCGCGAGAACCTTGCCATCGGCGAGCATGGTCAGGGTGTGATAGACGCGCGCGGTGTTCATCGAGGCCGTCTGGCGCCAACCAGGCGTGGCGGCGGAGGTATCGATGACGGCCGTGGTCGCGGACGCCGCCGTCGTCGTGAGGACGCTGGGTGCTCCGCCGCTGTAGAGGATCTTGCCAGGGCGGTACATCACGGCGGACCCGTTCACGACGCCGCTCGCCCCGACGGGAGTCCAGTTCTGTGCGTTCACGTCGAGGACGTAGGAGACGTCCTCCGACGGTCCCATCGCGAAGACCTTTCCGTTGAGCATCAGGTACGAGAAGGGATACTCCTCCTCATGGATCTGCGATGTGTTGACCCCGCTGAGCAACGTCCACTTGTTGGTGGCCGGGTCGTAGACCTCGGGAGTGTCCGCCCAGTGGCTTGCGTCGGTCGAATTCCCGCTGATGGCCACGTACCGGCCATCGGACAATTGAAGCAACGATGGGTACCAGCGCGGAAGATTCATGTTCGCCGCCGTGGTCCAGGCGGTTGTGGCCGGGTCGAAGATCGAGGTCGTCGTGATCCCGAGGCTGCCGAATCCGCCGGCGACCAGCACCCGTCCATCGGGTAGGTGAGATACGCCGGAACAGAAGATGCTGGCCGGCGCGTTGACGGTGGTGAAAGTGTTGGTGACGGGATCCCACACCATCGTCGGAGTGGGGCTCTGCCATCCGTCGAAGATGAGGTACTTCCCGGTCTTCAACGCGACGTTGGTGATCGCGACGAGCGGCCAGGTCTGCAGTGCGCCCCATTGGCCCTGGGAGGTGCTGGCCGGGGTCACGCTGTTGGAAGGCGCGGAAGCCGGTCCCGTTCCGACCGAGTTGGTCGCGGAGACGGTGAAGGTGTACGCCGTCCCGTTGGTGAGTCCGACGATGGTCGCCGTCGTGGCGGGCGGCGCTCCGGTCACCGTTGTCGCGGGCTGCGCAGTGGTGCCGATGTAGGGGGTCACGGTGTAGGCGCTGAGTGGCGAGCCGCCGTTGCTTGGCGCGGTCCAGGAAACGGTCGCCCGGCTGTCGCCGGCCGTGGCAGTCACTCCGGTGGGAGCCCCGGGCGTGAGCGGTGCTGTTCCCGCCGCGCTCGCGAAGACCACAGTCGACATCAACCAGATCGTGTTCGCTGACGTGCCGGCGCCGGCATTGGGGGTTGACCCGGCGGAGACGACCTGGTCTTCGACAAGGAGGTCCATGTCCGCCGCACCCGCGATCGAAGCCCGCTTGGTGAACCCCGTCGATGGCGTCGGGGTGCTGCCGAAACCGGAGTCTGCGTAGAAACCGATGGCCAGTCCGTTGACCGTCGTCGGCGGTACCGCTCCGGAGAAGACGGTCGTGGCCGCCGTCGTCGTGCCGGTGGCACCCTTGGAGACGTCGACAGCACCGATGCCGGCTGTCGTGGACAGACCCGAGTATTCGAGCACCGCCACCCCCATGTCTGCGCTCGACGTGCTGGTCGCGGTGATGGTCGGTTTGGTTCCGCCGCCGGCGGTGATCGGCGCCGTCCAGATGCTCTCCTCATCGCCGTCGGGACCGGTGAACCGCAGCACGCTCGTGTAGGTGTTTCCCGCCGAGTCGGTCACCGAGGACGCGGTCGGATGATTGGCTGCCCAGATGCTGACCTCGACGACGATCCGATCGCCGGAGGCAACGGCAGAGGCGAGCGTGACAGACCTCGTCGTCCCGCTGCCGTGACCGACGGCTTGCTGCACGAACGCCACTGGGGGCGCCGGCGACGGCGTTATCGCGTTCGATGGTGATGACGGAGTGCCGGAACCGAGAGAGTTTGTCGCGGTAACGGTGAACGTGTAGGTGGTCCCATTGGTCAGGCCGGTGACCGTCAGCGTCGTCGCGGGCGGCGTCCCGGTGATGGTGGTCGACGGCTGCGCGGTTGTGCCGACATAGGGGGTGATCGTGTAGGCGGTGATCGGTGAGCCGCCGTCGCCGGGAGCGGTCCACGACACCGTGGCCTGACCGTTGCCACCGATTGCGGTCACGGACGTGGGCGCGCCTGGCGGTGTCGGCGCGCTCGGTGTGACGCTGTTGGACGCAGTCGAGGCCGGGCCGGTTCCCACGCTGTTCGTGGCCGACACCCTGAAGGTGTACGCGGTGCCGTTGGTCAGCCCCGTGATGGTGGTCGACGTCGCCGGCGGGGAGCCGGCGATGGTCGTCGGCGTGAGCGCTGTCGTTCCCGCGTATGGCGTGATGGTGTACGAAGTTATGGGCGCGCCGCCGGACGCGGGCGCGGTCCACGACACGGTGGCCTGGCCGTTGCCTGCGGCCGCGTTGACCCCTGTCGGCGCTGCCGGTGCCGTCGGCTGCGATCCGGTCAGGGCAACGTCGTCGAGGTACATCCAGGTGTCGTCCGGCGGGCTGGACGCGTCCTCGTGGACGTTGAACCAGAGGACGACGGTCTGCCCGGCGTAGGCGCTGGTGTTGAAAGTGACCTGCGTCCACGTTCGGGCATTGCTGTTGCCCTTGAACACCGACGCCAACGTGGCGCCAGCGGTGGTGCGGATCTGCGCCTCTTGCCAGTCAAAGACACACCCCGACCCCGAACACAGTGTGTCGGTGGTGGCCGGCCAGTACCAGAAGCTCAATGAACTGGTGCCGCTCGGCACGGAGACGGTCTGGCTGAGCCAACCGTCGCCGCCGGGTTCGGTGCCGGAGACGACACCGAGCAGGGCCGATCCGGTGCCGGAGTGCACCGTCGCGGTGCTGGCACTCGACGGTGGTACGCCGCCCGTGGTCCACAACGTGATTCCCGATTCGAAGCCTCCGTTCTGAACGGACGAGGCGCTGACCGACGGCGTGACGGTATTCGATGCCGCCGAGGCCACTCCTGACCCATTGGGATTCGACGCAGTCACCGTGAAGGTGTATGGCGTCCCGTTGGTCAGCCCGGTGATGACGGTAGAGGTGGCTGGAGGGTTGCCGGTGACAGTACTCGCCGCCTGAGGTGTTGTCCCGACGTACGGGGTGATCGTGTAGGTCGTGGTGGCCCCGGTGCTCGGGGCACTCCAGCTGACCCCGGCCGAGGCGTTGCCGGCGGTGGCAACCACATTGGTGACTTGGCCCGGCGCGGGCGAGGGTGAGAATGCGAGGTCGACCCAGTAGTTCTCGCCGTTGAAGGAATTGCTGGGGAAGGTCGTCGAGCTGGTGTACGCGTACACACCGTTCGGATTCGACGCGGTCGAGCGCAACGCGTGCAGCGGCGGACTGTCGAGGCTGTCGTTGCCGTCTGGCTCCGGGGCAGGAGCGTTGTACATGTAGGCCTCGTCCTGCGAGTAGTGACCCACGGGAGCGAAGTAGGACACCACATAGGTCGCCCCGGGACTGATCGCGATGGGTTGCGCGAACTGGGCTTGCTGCCATCCCGAGGCGGTCTCACCGGTGAACGTCACCCGGCCGAGGAGTTGCCCGGTCGAGGTCCAGAGGTTCCCGACGTGGGTGCCGGTGTTCGTGGTCGCCTTGAAGAATCGGATGCCGCTGACCGTGCCGAACGTGTCGGTCGTGAACTTCACGCCGACCTCGATCGCACTGCCATCCTTGGAGTCGACCCCGCCGGGCGTCACGGCTGTCCCCCAGATCGAGCACGGACAGGACACGTTGACCGTGGTCGAAGGGCCCGGCGTCTCGAGGTTGCCGCTGTCGTCGGTGGCCCGCACGAGGATTGTCGCGATCGGGCTGCCGTGGGCAATCCACGAGTAGTTCCAGCTCGTTGTTCCCTTCGCCGGATGCCAGGTCTTTCCCCCGTCGGTGGAAACCTCCACGCCGGCCACGGTCCCGCCCCCGGCGTCGGTCGCGGTGCCGGAGATCGTCGTCGCCGCGCCGTCCGCGAGAATCGTCCCGGCCGCGGGAGACGTCACCCTCGATGTCGGCGGGGTGGTGTCCGTCGAAGCCGCCGCCGCAATCAGGTTCGAGGCGAGAGAGGCGGGTTGGTCGCCCATGTCCGCCAACAGATTCACGGTTGCCTGCTGCATGTTCTTGTCAGTCGCGCGACCGGTCGTCGCGTTGTCCAGACCCCATGACCATTGGACGGTTCCGGCACCGAAGACCAGGGCACCGCTCGCGGCGCGGTACTCGGTGAGATGGTGAGTCGCTGTTCTTCCCGACGCAACGTTCGTGCCGTAGTCGACGAATACCTCCGCGTTGGTCGAGGTAGTCGCGGACAGGTCGAACAGGCCGGCCGGGCGGGCGCCGTTGTCGGCGTCCTCGTCCCATTCGTAGCCCAGCGTTCCCAGTCCGGACCCGAGGGTCAGGCTCTGTCCGGCGCTCAGCCCAGCCACTGCGGTGTTGCGCCACAGCCGCAGCGAGGCGTACTGCGCCGGCACCTGGATGTCCGTCGTACCCGCGTTGACGATGAAGAACTGCCCGGTGAGGGCATTCTCCGGCCGGCCTCCGTCGGCGGGTGGACTGAACCGGGGATCGCGCCACGTCCCGGTCCACGTCGACGGGTCCTGCGGATCCGTGGGCGCGTCGAAGTGTGTCTCCTTGTAGGACACCAGCGTGCGTCCCGGAGTCTTCGAGCTATCCGCGCTCGGCTCCCAGCGCGTCTTCCAGAACACCTCGTTGCCGCTGAAGAAGGCCAGGTTCACCCCGTGGGCTCGCGCAGACTCCACGCTGGCACGCTGGTCCCCGGACCAGTACTCGTCGTGGCCGACGGAGACGAACGTCTTGTGGTTGGTCAGCAAAGCGCCGCGGGTGGCGACGTCCAGTCCGCTGATGTAGCTGAGGTCGTATCCGTTCGACTCGAGCCAGCGAATCATCGGGTACTCGGTGTACATCAGCCAGCTTCGGCCGGAGTCGTCGAGCGACGTGTGGAACGGCCGGTTGTAGGACACCTTGTACGCCGCCTTGTACCCTCCAGGGTTTCCCGGCGGGCAGGCTACGGTGCAGCTGTACAGGCTGTTGCCGCCGTAGGTGTTGTAGGCCTGCCAGGTCTCGTCGCTGGTCTGGACGACCATGTCGCTGGTGCTCGCATCGTTGCGAACGACGAACGGGATGAGGCTGCTGCCACCAGTGTCATTGCGCACCAGGTGAGCGAGATACACCCCCGATACGGCGGTTACGGGGACCGGCCAACTCGCGGACACCGCCCAGTTGCCGCAGTCGATGAGACCCGTGCTGGAGTCGGTCAGGCAGGCGGGCTGACTCTGCGGCAGGATCGCCGAGGGCACCAGCCCGGCGGCAACCTTGCGCGCGCCGTTGCCCTGGTAGTACCCCATCCGGAGGATGTCGATGTGATAACTCGACGCCGGAGTGCTGATCTTGAAGGACACCGTCTCGCCGATGTTCACGCTCATCGAGGTCGCATAGCCCTGGATTGTCGCGTCTCCGGCCCCGGACACCTGCCAGTCGCTCGCCGGGTCGCCGGGGAGCGCGTTCTCACAGGTGACGGCATTCCCGGATCCGCAGCTGCTCGCCGCGTCGACGGGCGACGCGACCACGACGAGATGCAGGAGTACCGCACCAGTCGCCCAGGCCAGCGTTGCGGCCAGCCACCGCCGCGACCGCCGCGATCGTGCGCCGCCAGAGCTTGATGAACCAATCATCGAATCGCTTTCGATTGCCCCCGCGACCCCCGCAGATGCGTCGGCGCCCGCCCGGCGCCGGAAGAGAAACTAGGCCTCGATGCGAGACACCACGGTCTCACCCAGCACGCCGAGCGTCCGAGTGTTGGTGACGCCGAAGGAGACGACGACCTCCTGGCGCTTCGGTGAGGCAAGCCAGTGATCCGGGTCCTTCACGTTGTGGCGGGCGATGACGGCTGGCATGGCGGGTCCTCTCGAAGGGGCCAGCGGTCCGCGGACCCATTAGAGCGGACGTTACTAGTCGTTCCGGCCCTAAGCAAGAGGCTTTTCGCGTCTTAATCCCGCTCGGGGTGAGAGCAACCCGCAAGGCGTTCCGCTTGAGGAGCATTGACGTCGCCATTCCGCGACTCCGGAGCATCGCCACGAGCCACGAGGCACCGAGCCGGACAGGTCCATTCGCGGGCACCTCCGAGGCGAGCCTGAAGCCCCGCGAGCCGCGGCCCTGGTCGTGCAATTTGTGGATGCTCTGGGCGGTGAAGCCGAGTCGGGAGGCAAGATCTGGCGCGCTGAAGTGGCAAATAGATGGCGAACAGCAATCTCTCATCCCTCATTCAAGATTCCGGAATGGCCCTCTGACGTCGAGTTCGCTGGATCCAAGGGATTCGAACCCTGACTAGCCGCACTCAGCAGATTGACGCGCCTACATCATGTGTATCGGGCGTTCGCCCTTCAGGTCGACTGAGCCGCGAACCGACAATCACAAATCGCTGCAGCCACCCATTCTGATATCGGACCGCAGCTGTGGCGCGATAGAACATGTGAGATCTCTCACTTTTCCTGAGCCAAGGACAGATCTAGATTGTTGGTGACAAAACGGACGGATCCAGGGAGGCGGAAATGAAAGCACTGTGGTCATCAATTCAGGGCGATCCCATCTTCATGAGACGCGTCAACGGGTGGTTGACCCTGTTTTGGATCGCCATGATCCCCATTTCTCTCCTGACCCATTGGGTGAACAGCGTTGTGTATGTCTCCGCCCTGTCGTTGTGGGCGCTCGTCTCCGGCCACTGGTCGGCGTGGCAGGCAGCCCGAGTTGAGGTTAAGCAGGAGGAGGAGGCGAACCTGAGGGCCGCAGAGGATCTCCCCGGCGCGGTGGTGAAGGAGGTCATCAACAAAACCACCCTGGAAGAAGCGCCCTAGCCGGCTGTTCACCCCCTGCACCCGATACCGCAGGAGTATGGGTGCAGCGGGCGAGAAGCGGGGGCTGCGGGATTCGGTGTCATGCTCGACGGGCGCGCGCACACTCCCCCGAACACCCGAGAGTGCCAGAAGAGTGCGCTGAAGGGGCGAATCAATGGAGAACGGCCATCCCTGATCCCTTGTTCAGGATTCAGAAATGGCCGTCTGACCAAGGACTTTGGTGGATCCAAGGGGATTCGAACCCCTGACCCCCTGCATGCCATGCAGGTGCGCTACCGGGCTGCGCCATGGACCCAAGCCGCCCCACCCTCCAACTGAGTTGGTGAGCCGGACAACTTGTCTAGATTACTACAGATCGCCCGCGATAAAACACGCGCGAGAGTCGACCGTGTCGGGACGCCCTATTTCGCGACCGGGACGACGAGGCCACCCCACGTCTTCTCGATGTATTTCTGGGTCGCGGCGGAGGTGAGCAGCTTGTACAACTCGAGCACGCGCGGGTCCTTCTCAAGCTTCTTCGAGGTGGCGAGCACGTTGTAGTACGGGCTGTCGCTGCCCTCGATGAGAATCGCCTGCTTGGCCGTCAGGCCGGCCGGCAGCGCGAAGGAGATCGTGACGAAGGCCGCATCCACATCTGGAAGCGAACGCGCGAGTGTCGCGTTGTCGATCTCCACGAAATCGAACTTCGACGGGTTTGCGGTGATGTCCGCGAGCTTCGTCGGGTTGGCGCCGACCGTGATGAGCTTCTTCGCCGCCAGGATCTTGAGGGCGCGGCCCTCGTTTGTCGGGTCGCTCGGAACCGCGATCTTCGCACCCTTGCCGAGCTTCTTGAGGCTCGAGATCTTGTCGCTGTAGAAGGCGGCGCTCGGCAGGTAGACCTCCCCGGCGCTCACCAGGGTGGACTTGGTCGCCGTGTTATAGGTCTGCAGAAAGGTGCTGTTCTGGAAGAGGTTTGCGTCGATCGATCCGTCGCCGAGCGCGGTGTTCGGCGTGTTGTAGTCGGTGAACGGAGTGAACGTGATCGTGAGACCGGCGTCCGCCGCGAGATTGTCCGAAACGTACTTGAGGATGTCGCCGGCCGGGGTCTGCAGCGCGCCGACGTTGATGGTGCCGAGGCTCTTCACCGTCGCGCTCGTGGCCGGCGCTGTCGTGGAGCACGCGGTGAGGGCGACGGCGAGGGCGACGACCGCTCCGGCGGCGGCGAAGCGGGTGGGGATATTCATGCGGTTATTCCTTCGGTGTGGTGGTTGGTTCAGATGCTTTGCTGCCGGGTGCCCGGAGCAAGAATCCCGCGCAGCCCGGGTTGCGGAAGCGAGGCGTGGCTGAGTCGGCGAGCGATCGCGGCGGCCGCCGTGGCGATCAGCTGCACGATGACGAAGATGATGACGACGACGACGAGCACGTAGGTGGGACTGAAGGCCTGGTAGCCGTAGCGGAAGGCGACGTCGCCGAGGCCGCCACCGGCCACGACACCCACCATCGCGGAGAAGTTGATGATCGAGGTGATGGTCGTCGCGAGCCCGAGCACGATGCTCGGCAGCGCCTCGGGGATGAACACCTTGCGCACGATCTGCGCCCGCGTCGCGCCGAGCGACTGGGCCGCCTCGGTGAGCCCCGGGTCGATCTCCTTGAGCGCGATCTCCACCATCCTCGCGAAGAACGGGATGGCGACTATCGACAGGGGAACAATCGCCGCCGTGGTGCCGATGAAGGTGCCGACGACGAGTCGAGTGAGGGGAATGATCGCGAT
The DNA here is from genome assembly GCF_008040105.1 of Lacisediminihabitans profunda. Lineage (GTDB taxonomy): Bacteria > Actinomycetota > Actinomycetes > Actinomycetales > Microbacteriaceae > Lacisediminihabitans > Lacisediminihabitans profunda. The sequence goes on along the minus strand of NZ_VRMG01000005.1, from coordinate 685,781 downwards.
CATCACGATGATGAACGGGATGGAACGGCCCAGATTGACGACGAAGTCGAGCACGCGGTTTGTCGCCACCCCCACGGCTCGCGATCCGAAGGGCGCGTCGAAGAGTCCTCCGCGTTCCGTGCCGACGAGCGCGATGCCGAGCGGGAGTCCGACGAGGATGGTCACCGCCAGGGCGACTCCCACCATGTAGAGGGTCTGGCCGGTGCCGACCATGACAACCCCCAACAGGTTCTGCCAAAAGCCCGGTGTGCTCGGATCGATCATCGGTTCCCCTCCCCCACAACCTCGACGAGAAGTCCCTGCGAGCGGAGGTCGTCGATCGCCGCTCGCGCGCCGGCGGCCGACCCGGGGATCTGCAGCCGCGTGCGCCCGGCCTGATTGCCGCCGATGGTCTCGATCACGGCGCCGAGGATGCTCACGTCGAGTCCGTGGTTGCGCGAGAGCTGCGCGATCACCGGGCGGTCGGCGGAGCCTCCGCTGAAGGTGATCTCGATCACGGTGCTCCCGGCGTGCCTGGGCACCGGCCCCAGGGGGAACAGATCGCGGGCGAGCCGGGAACCCGCGGTCGAAATCAACGACACGAGCGGCCCCTGTTCCACGATGCGGCCCGCCTCGAGCAACGCGGCCGAGTCGCACACGGTCTTCACGACGTCCATCTCGTGGGTGATCAGCAGCACCGTGAGGCCCAGTTCGCGATTGATGGTTCGCACGAGCTCGAGGATGGATCGGGTCGTCTCCGGGTCGAGGGCGGATGTCGCCTCGTCGGAGAGGAGCACCCGGGGATTCGCGGCGAGGGCGCGGGCGATTCCCACCCGTTGCTTCTGTCCCCCGGAGAGCTGGGTCGGGTACACGCCCGCCTTCGCCGTGAGCCCCACGAGGTCGAGGATCTCGTCTGCACGCCGGCGACGCTCGCGACGCTCGGCGCCGGTCACCTCGAGGGCGAGCTCGACGTTGCCGCGGACCGTGCGGCTGGAAAGCAGGTTGAAGTGCTGGAAGATCATGCCGATCCTGCGTCGCTCGACGCGCAGTTCGGCGTCGGAGAGCGAGGTCAACTCGCGCTCGTTGACGGTGATCGTTCCGGAGTCCGGCCGTTCGAGGAGGTTCACCGATCGGATCAGTGTGCTCTTGCCTGCGCCACTCTGGCCGACGACACCGAAAATCTCGCCATCGGCGACCTCGAGGTCGACCCGATCGAGTGCGATCACCGCCGACGGACCACTGCCGAAGGACTTGCTGACGTTCTGGAGGGAGATCATCGAAACCGCATCGCTCGCGAAAGGGAAGCCACACGACGATGAGCGACACGAAAAGGGGCTGCACACGGCAGCCCACCCAGTCTGCCAAGGACGCGGCCGGCCGACAAATCGGTGTTACCGATTGCGTCGGACTAGCCGCGTTCGGCGATGAGCCTCCCGCGCAAGGAGCGCATCGCCCAGACGGCCGCGCGCAGCTCCTGCAGGTGGTGCCGGGGCAGGAACGGCTGGCTGTACTCGCCGAGGTCGCTGGCCGAGGCGCTCACCCCCACGGCCTCTACCCCGAGGCCGTGCTCGACCCCCAGTATCTCCACCGCTGCGGCGCCCTGGTACGGCACGTAGACCGGCGTGGTCACGAGAAGCACCGACAGTTCGGATGCCGCCCGCCGTTCGCGCGCCCAGAAGCGGTAGGTGTCCACGGAGTTGGCCCGCCGTGACGGGTCCGCCGACGGAGCGGCGATCACGCTCAGCCGCGCACCGGGCGTCGACCACGAGTATTCGCGCCAGGACAGGTGGGGGTTGTCGGTCATCCGCTCCTGCACCTCCGGTTCACCGAGCGGCCCGAAGGCGAGTTCCATGCCGCCCACCATGGCGGCGACCTCGTCGCTCCCCCGCACCCCGAGCGCCGTCGCGAGTTCGATCTCGTCGCCCGCGAAGGCGCGGAATCCGCCGAGGAACACCACGTGACCGACCTCGAGCCCTCGGTCGAGCAGCTCGGCAACGAACCGGGGCTTCACGATGCCCGCCCGCACCATGCCGCCGGTCATCAGCACGGTATCGTAACGCCGCCCGGAGGGCCGCTCCCGCCCGGCGAGGCCGAGAGCACTGGCTCGGGCGCGGATCAGGGCATCCTGCTCGGGAGTGAGGGTGACTTGCTCGGCGAGGTTGCGTTCCCGGCCTGCTCGGAAGTCCCAGTGCTCCGCCGAGAAGGCCTCGAGGTAGTCCAGCAGGCGGTCGTCCGGCAGAGCCGCCGTCGAGCCGCCGAAGGCCGCCACGAGTTCGGCGAGCGCGGCGCTCCCCGCCCACGAGTCGATCACCGCGAGGGCGCGTGCCCGGTCATCCGGAGCGCGCCGCCACGACGGAAGCTCGAGCGGGCCGTCCGTCACGGGTCTATCGTTCGGGTGCTACTCGGCGGTCTCGCGCACTGGAACGGTGATCGGGATGGCCGGGCAGTCTTTCCAGAGACGCTCGAGCGAGTAGTACATGCGGTCTTCCTCGTGGAAGACGTGCACCACGAGGTCGCCGAAGTCGAGCAGGATCCAGCGGCCCTCCGCGCGACCCTCGCGGCGCAACGGCTTCGCCCCGTGCTCGATGAGCTTGTCTTCGATCTCACTCGCGATGGCGATCACGTTGCGCTCGTTGCGACCGGTGGCGAGCAGGAAGATGTCGGTCAGCGGAAGCGGACCTGACACGTCGAGCGCTACGAGGTCTTCCGCCTGCTTGGAGTCGGCGGCCGCGGCGGCAATCTGAAGCAGTTCGCGGGCATGGTCGGTCGCAGTCACAGGGTCCTATCGGATGGGAGGCAAGAAGGGGATGTCACGGGTTTAGAAGATCTTGAAGATCATTCCGACCACGAACAGAACGACGACGCCGACGGCCATGACCGCGGCCGAGACGGCGAGCACGATGGGCAGGCGGCTGTCGCCCTTGGGCTTCTTCGCGCTGATCACCGCGCCGGACGAGGTGTGGGTGCTCACGGCGCGAATGGCACGAACCGGAGCGGAGTCCGGGTGGTCGGAGTCCTCGCGGTCGTCGGCCTCGAGCAGCGCGTCCACGTCGGAGTGGTCGTAGCGCGCGGGGTGGACGCCGGTGGTGCCCATGCTGCTCGGGAGGTTGATCGAACCGGTGATGAGAATCTCACCGGTGCTTCCGAGCGGGCTCAGGATGTCGTCCGCCGTGGGAATGGACGGCAGAACGAGGGCGCTCGTGGTGATCGCACCGCTCGTCGCGCCGACGTTGCGGCTGAACGTGTTCTCCTGCACCTGCTCGTCGTCGTCGATCGACGCCTGGGTGGACCAGTGGCCGACGGGCGGCGAATACGAGGCGGCGGTGTCGACCTCGGCGGGCCGGGCCTCCGATGCCGGCTGCTGCGCTGCCGGAGCCTGAGCTGGCGAAGCGGGTGCGGGAGCCGCAGACTGGGGCACGACTATCTGCGGTGCCTTGGTCGCCGGGAAGGCGGCGAGCCAGGCGGCCGGTGCCGGCGTCTGCTCGACGGGCGCGGCGGGTTCGGGCGCCTCGAGCAGCGGCTCGGGCTCGAGCTGGGCGACGAACGGCTCTGGCACGTCGGCCACCGGGGCGTTGAACAGCAGCTCCTCGAACTTGAAACTCGCAGGCGAGTCGGCGAACGACCTCGGCGCGTCGGCCGGAACCGGCGCGTCGTGCGCGACTGCCGGGGCGTCATCCGCGGCCTGCTCGTCGGCGATCGCATCGAACCAGTTGCCGGCAGACGACTCCGGCTCGATGGTGGCCTCGACGACATGGTCGTCGGCTGGCGCCTCGAGGTGCAGGCTGGGCTGCTCGGCGAAACTCGGCGACGCGACGTACACGGTTGGCTGCTGCGGCGGCTCGACCAGGATTGGCGGCTCGGTCACCGGGGGTGCCGCGCTGACGGGCGGGGTGGCACTCACCGGAGCAGCGGTGGGCTGCGCCTCGATCGGGTCGATGCCCTCTGGAGCGGTGTTGCGGATGCGTTCGCGCAGGCGGGGCGCCTCGCTGTGCTCCCGCGACGGCGCGTCCTCCACCGGGCGGAGCGCGCCGCTCTGCTCGAGGGCCCGCATCTCACGTCGGGTCATCGTGCGCTCTGGTGCGGCTTCGTAGCGCGGTGCGGGGTCAGGCACGGGCGGTGGCGACGAGGCGAGGGACGACGGCAGCGCACCCAGCGTGTGATAGTCGAGTTCGACCGGAGTCGCTCCGGGAGCGACCGGCGCCGACCACGATGTCGCCGCGGGGAAGGACGAACGGCGCCCGTCCGGGCTGAAGTCGCGTACCCGGTAGCTCGACGGCGGGGTCTGGTCGACCGGCGTGTCGCCGTCGGCACCTGCCGTGTCACCCTCCGAACCGGGCACGGCGGATGATGCCGCCGGGGATTCGGGGACGGCAGAGATCGAGCGGCTGCGGAACGATGGTCCGTCGTAGCTCGGCACCTGGGGGCGTGCCGGAGTGGGGTAGTCGTTCTGGGGAGAGGCGGATTCCTGGCCCGGTTCCTGCGAGCGGCGACCGGCTACGGGAGGGGTCGACGAAGGATCGGGCGTCGCTGACGCATCGTCCTGCGGTGCGGGGCGACGGGCATCCGCGTCCCACCCTTCCCGGGGAAAGGCCCCAACCGGGGGCTGTTCTTCGGGCATTTGGGCAAGGCTCAGTTGCGTGTCGGCCGCGTCTGCGCGCTCGTTTTGCCGAACCTGTCGCCTGCTAATAGGCGGCTCATCGTGCCAGGCTGTCATGTAAGACTCCGATACAAGTGATGTTTGGAGATGTATTGAACAACACCATCGGGGACCAAATACCACACCGGGAAACCCCGGCTTACCCGGCTGCGACAATCAGTGGAGGAGATCGCCAGCGCGGGCACTTCCAGCAAGCTTACGTCCGACTCCGGTAAACCGGAAATGGAGAGCTGGTGGCCAGGTCGTGTCACGGCCACAAAGTGAGCGAGTGACCACAGTTCCCGCACGTCTTTCCAGTCGAAGATCTGGGCGATCGCGTCGGCGCCGGAGATGAAGAACAGTTCGGCATCCGGGTGCTGGGCGTGCAGGTCCCGCAGCGTGTCGATGGTGAACGTTGGACCTTCGCGGTCGATGTCCACCCGGCTCACGGTGAACCGCGGGTTGGAGGCCGTGGCGATCACGGTCATCAGATAGCGGTGCTCGCTCGAGGTGGCGCCGGGCTTCTGGTACGGCTGCCCGGTGGGCACGAAGATGACCTCATCGAGGCCGAAGGACTGCGCGACCTCACTCGCGGCCACGAGGTGGCCATGGTGGATGGGGTCGAACGTGCCACCCATGACGCCGATTTTAAGGCGCCGCTGCGCAGTGTCGACCACGAGTGAAGCTAGTGGTGGTCGGTTCCGTGGGCGGAGGCCGAAGCATCGACCTTGTGACTGTGACGGTTGGCGACGTCGCGGTAGGTATAGACGACGAACGCGAGCGCGGCGAAGACGACGACGGCGATCAGCGGAAAGACCCACGCCGGAAAGAACAGCTCAATCTTGGCCTCTGCGGCCGCCAGAACAATCGTGCTTAGCAACGCCATCCACCCATCTTCGTTCGGTCCCAACTAGAGCAGCCTAGCAATCGGCGGCTGGGCGAGAGCCCACGGCGCGCGCAGGCGTGCTGCGGCGCTACGGCCGAACCTGGCCCGAGCCCCGCACTATCCACTTGGTGCTCGTGAGTTCGCTGAGCCCCATCGGCCCGCGGGCATGCAGCTTCTGGGTGGAGATGCCCACCTCGGCGCCGAATCCGAACTCCCCGCCGTCGGTGAAGCGGGTCGACGCGTTCACCATGACGACGGCCGAATCCACCTCGGCGAGGAAGCGCTCGGCATTGCCGAGGTCGTTCGTGATGATCGACTCCGTGTGGTGGGTCGAGTATCGGCGGATGTGCTCGATCGCCTGGTCCAGGCCGTCGACCACCCGCACCGAGAGGTCGAGCGACATGTATTCGGTCGACCAGTCGTCTTCGGTGGCCGGCACGGCATCCGCGAAGATCGCCCGCGTGCGCTCGTCGGCGTGGATCGTGACACCGGATGCCCGCAGCTCGCCGAGAACGGCCGGCAGCAGCCGGGCGGCCGACCCCTCGTGCACGAGCAGCGTCTCGAGGGCGTTGCACACGCTCGGCCTCTGCACCTTGGAGTTCTGCACGATGTCGACGGCCCACGATTCGTCCGCCGACTCGTCGAGGAAGACGTGGACGACTCCGGCCCCGGTCTCGATCACCGGAACCTTCGACTCGTTGACGACCGTGTTGATGAGGTCCGCGCTGCCTCGTGGGATCAGCACGTCCACGAGGCCACGCGCCTGCATGAGCTGCCGCGCGCCGTCCCGGCCGAACTCGTCGACGGTCTGCACGGCGTCCCTCGGCAAGCCGACACTCGCCAGCGCCCCCTGGATGAGGTCCACGAGCACCCGGTTGGTGTTCTCGGCGGCGCTTCCGCCGCGCAGCACGGCCGCGTTGCCGCTCTTGAGCGCGAGGGCCGCGATGTCGATCGTGACGTTGGGCCTGGCCTCGTAAATCACCCCGATCACCCCGAACGGTACGCGCACCTGGCTGAGCTGGAGGCCGTTCGGCAGGGTCTTTCCGCGAACGGACTCGCCGACCGGATCCACGAGTGTGGCGACGAGTCGCACGGCCTCGGCAAGGGACGCGAGCCGCTTCTCGTCGAGGCGGAGCCGGTCCTGCAGGCCCACGCTCAGGCCGTTCTCCCGACCATTGGCCAGGTCGAGCTGGTTCGCCGGGATGATGCGGTCGGCGTTGTCCACGACCGCGAGCGCGATCGCCTCGAGGGCGGCATTCTTCAGGGCGGCATTGCAGGCGGCGAGGGTTATCGAGGCGTCCCGGGCCGCCTCCAGCTTCTCGGTGAAGGTACGCGTGGCGACAACGGTTTCAGACATGCCGCAAGTTTACTTTGTGCCTCTCACCCCGCGGTTCTCCGGAGGTTTGTCAATCTCGGGCCGTTTTTCCGCGCGCCGTACCCGCAAACACGGGCCACCGCATCCCGCACCATGCGAAACCTCCGGAGAAGCGCGTGTCGGCACAACGCGCGGGGATGCGGGCGGAGATGCGGGCCGGGGCCACTGAGCCGCACGACCGCGCCTCTCACCCCGCGTTTCTCCGGAGGTTAGTCAATCTCGGGCCGTTTTTCCGCGCACAGTGCCCGCAAACACGGGCCACCGCATCCCGCACCATGCGAAACCTCCGGAGAAGCGCGTGTCGGCACACCGAAGCGGGTGTCGGCACACCGAGGCGGGCGGGGATACGGGCCGGGGCCACTGCGCCGCACGACCGCGCCTCTCACCCCGCGTTTCTCCGGAGGTTTGTCAATCTCGGGCCGTCTTTCCGCGCGCCGTGCCCGCAAACACGGGCCACCGCATCCCGCACCATTCGAAACCTCCGGAGAAGCGCGTGTCGAGAAGCGCGTGTCGAGAAGCGCGTGTCGAGGCGGGCGGGGCTAGGCGGGCGGGGCTAGGCGGGCGCGGCCTCGAACCAGGTGCCGAGTATCGCTCCGTCGAGGGCGGCGCGCACGTCCCGGGTCGAGGCGAGCAGCACCGGGGTGCCGGCAGACGCGGCGAGCTTGGCGGCGGCGACCTTCGTGCCCGCTCCCCCGGTGCCGACGCCGGCGGAGCCGATGTCGCCGAACTCCACCCCCGCGAGGTCGTCGGAGAACGGCACGGTGTCGATGCGGCGCGCACCCGGCTCGTGCGGCGGTCGCGTGTACAGCGCATCCACGTCGGAGAGAAGCACGAGCAGGTCGGCGCGCACGAGCTGCGACACGAGGGCCGCGAGCCGGTCGTTGTCGCCGAATCGGATCTCGTGGGTCGCCACGGTGTCGTTCTCGTTCACGATCGGCAGGATGCGCAGGCCGAGCAGGCGCTCCATGGCACGTTGCGCATTGCTGCGGTGGGTGGGGTTCTCGAGGTCCCCCGCGGTCAGCAATACCTGGGCGGCGACGATGTCGAAGCGGTCGAGGCTCTCCTGGTAGCGGTAGATGAGCACGTTCTGCCCGACGGCGGCGGCCGCCTGCTGCGTGGCCAGGTCGGTCGGCCGTGCATCGAGCTTGAGGTAGGGCATGCCGGTGGCGATCGCCCCGGAGGAGACGAGGATCACCTCGCAGCCGCGCGCGTGCGCCGCCGCGAGGGCGTCGACGAGCGGCCTGATCTGGCCGGCGTTCGCGCCGCTGATGGACGACGAGCCCACCTTCACGACGACCCGCTTCGCGCCGACGACCTCGGACCGGGAGAGGCTAGTCATCCGAGGAGGGGGTTCCCGCCTCTGCGCCGGCCTTCTCCTCGACCGCGTCACGGTCGACGGCAAAGCCTTCGTCGTCGTTCCACATGCCGGCCTCGCGCTCGCGGATGAGCTCCGCGCGGGCCTCAGCCTTGCCGTCCATGCGGTCCAGATACTCCTGGCGCCGGGTCTTCGACGTGGGCCGTTCGCTCTGCACGAGGCGCGGATCGGTGCCGCGGGGCGCCGTGAGCAACTCGGCGGTCGAGGTGAGGGTCGGCTCCCAGTCGAAGGTCACCGGGCCGATGATCACGGTAGAGCCGGCCACGGCGCCCGACTTGAACAGCTCGTTCTCCACCCCGGACTTGGCGAGGCGGTCGGCGAGGAATCCGATGGCCTCCTCGTTGTTGAAGTCGGTCTGGGCCACCCAGCGCTCCGGCTTGCCGCCGACGACGCGGTAGACGTTGCCGCCAGATCCGCCCTCCACCTTGACGGTGAAGCCGGCGTCTCCGGCGGCCCGCGGACGCAGCACGATGCGCGGCTTCACCGGCTGGGCAGCGCGCTTGGCGCGGTCGGCCTCCACGAGTTCGCCAAGGGCGAACGACAGTTCGCGAAGGCCCTCCCGGCTCACCGCGGAGATCTCGAATACGCGGTATCCGCGCGCCTCGAGCTCCGGGCGCACGAGCTCGGCGAGCTCGCGGCCCTCCGGCACGTCCACCTTGTTGAGAGCGATGAGCTGCGGACGTTCGAGCAGCGGCACCTGGCCCTCCGGCACGGGGTAGGCGGCGAGTTCGCCGAGGATCACGTCGAGGTCGGTGAGCGGGTCGCGCCCCGGCTCGAGGGTCGCGCAGTCGAGCACGTGCAGCAGGGCCGAGCAGCGCTCGACGTGGCGGAGGAACTCGAGGCCGAGCCCCTTGCCCTCACTGGCGCCCTCGATGAGTCCCGGCACGTCCGCGACGGTGAACCGGGAGTCGCCGGACTCCACGACGCCGAGGTTCGGGTGCAGGGTCGTGAACGGGTAGTCCGCGATCTTGGGCTTCGCAGCGGAGATCGCGGCCACGAGGGAGGACTTGCCGGCCGACGGATAGCCGACGAGCGCGACATCCGCCACGACCTTGAGCTCGAGGTAGACGTCACCCTCCCAGCCGGGGATGCCGAGGAGGGCGAAGCCGGGCGCCTTGCGTTTGGTGGAGGCGAGGGCCGCATTTCCGAGGCCGCCCTGGCCGCCCTGCGCGGCGACGTAGCGCATGCCGGGTTCGGTGAAGTCGATGAGCTCATTGCCCTCGGCATCCTTGACGACGGTGCCGAGCGGCACGAGCAGCTCGACCTCCGCGCCGTCCGAGCCGTTGCGGTTGTCGCCCATGCCCTGCCCGCCCTTGTCGGACTTGCGGTGGGGTGCGCGGTGGAAGCCGAGGAGGGTGGTGACGCCCGCGTCGCTCACGAGCACGATGTCGCCGCCGTCGCCGCCGTTTCCGCCGTCGGGGCCCGCGAGGGGCTTGAACTTCTCGCGCTTCACGGAGACGCAACCGTCGCCGCCGTTGCCCGCACTGAGATGAAGCGTTACCTGGTCAACGAAGGTAGCCACAACGCATCCCTTCTTGGTCGACCGAGCGACCGCTTAAAAGGTGAGAGCGAGCCGAAGCTCGCCCGCACCCGTTGAACAACATGCCGGTCAGCAGCGGCCGACGAGCGACCGATGCGGGACCGAGCGGAAAACTACTGGGCAGCCACCACGATGTTGATGACCTTGCGGCCACCCTTCGCGCCGAACTCGACCGAGCCCGCCGCGAGGGCGAACAGCGTGTCGTCGCCGCCACGTCCGACGTTCACGCCGGGGTGGAAGTGAGTGCCGCGCTGGCGGACGATGATCTCGCCCGCGTTGACGACCTGGCCGCCGAAGCGCTTCACGCCGAGGCGCTGTGCGTTGGAGTCGCGACCGTTACGAGTGGAGCTTGCGCCCTTTTTGTGTGCCATTTAACTATTCAGCCCCTGGGTACGTGTCTGTCGAGGATTACTTGATGCTGGTGATCTTGATGCGGGTGAGCTCCTGGCGGTGGCCCTGGCGCTTCTTGTACCCGGTCTTGTTCTTGAACTTCTGGATGACGATCTTCGGTCCACGCAAGTCGCCGACTACCTCGGCGGTCACGGTGACCTTCGCAAGCGCCGCAGCGTCGTGCGTGATCTTGTCGCCATCGACGAGCAGCACTGGTGCCAACTCGACGTTGCCGTTCTTGTCGGCCTTGATGCGATCGAGCACGACGATAGTGCCGACCTCAACCTTTTCCTGCCGACCACCGGCGCGCACAACTGCGTAAACCACTTGGTAACCCTCACTATTTGACTGGTAAGTCCGTATTCGACTGGAAGTATCCAGGGAAGTCATGGCGTGCTGACATTTCGCGGGCTTAGCCCAGCGCACACCAAGGGTCAACAATACTCGATTTCTGGCCCGTCGGTCAAACGGGCCCCGGGCAGCCGTCAGGCCGTGTCCACGATTCCCGCGATGGGGTGCCTGGACGGGTGGCGTTCGACCCAATTCCAGAGCAGGATGCCCGCGAGGATCACGAGGGGCGTCGCCGAGACGAACGCCTGCGCGGCGAAGGCGAGACCGACGCCGAGGGCGCGCATGGTCTCGGCGCCGAGCCGCGAGAGTGCGCCGTGGTCCACCAGCGCCTGGATCGCCAGCACGGCCTCCAGGACGGTCGTGGTGAGGAACACCAGGATCGCCCCCGCGACGGCCGCGAGCAGGCTCCTGGTGATCACGTGGGCGAGCCTCAGCTCGGCGGCGACGGGCGCGATGAACCAGAAACCGAGCAGCACCCCCACTCCGAACGGCACCGACACCGACAGCACCTGCCGGCCGTAGACCGTCCACCACGGGAGGTCGCGCGGGGAACCGCCGCCGGAATAGCCCAGTTGCGTCACGAAGAAGGTCAGGAGACTCTGCACCACGAGCACCGCAAGCACGAGGGATGCCGCGGCCAGGGCCACGAGGAAGCCGCGCTGACGCACGACTCGGTGGGCGAGGGCTGTCATCGGAAGGGTCCCTTGTGTGAGTGGGTGCGGCGCTCGGGCCGTGTCTAGAATCGGCCAATGACCGTGTTGATAGACCAGCCTAGGTGGCCAGCGCACGACATGCTCTGGTCGCATCTGGTCAGCGACGACTCGCTCGAGGAACTGCACGACTTCGCCCTCCGGATGGGAATCCCCCGCCGCGGGTTCGACCTCGACCACTACGACGTGCCGGAGGCCCGGTTCGACGAACTCGTGGCGGCCGGCGCAGAACCGGTCACCATCCGGCAGTTGGTGGAACGCCTAGCAGCCAGCGGCCTGCGGGTGTCCCAGCGCGAACGGCGGGCCAGAGCCATCGAGGCTCCAGAGCCCGACTGACCCACCGCGTCCGAAGCCCGAAGGCCCCGGAGCGCGGTGAGCCCGTCGACTACACCTTCGGCGAAGACTCGGCGTCGCCGGATGACGTGCGCACGGGGCCGGCGCTGGACACGCGACGGCTCGTGCGCGCGCGGCCCTGGCCGGGCTGCTTCGGCTCGGGCAGGGCGTCGAGCACCGAGTCGAGGATCTGCTCGGCGTCACGCGGGCTGATCGTGCGCGGGGCGCGAGCGGTCTTCTTCACCGGGATGTCGAGAATCTCCACCGCGGCCTCGGCCGCGGCGACGGAGGCCTGCTCCACCGCGTGCTCGACCGGCTCCCCAGCCGGTTCCGCCTGGTGGTGGGCCGGCTCGTTCGAGTGCGCGATGGTGGACGCCGCGATCTGGGCGAGCGCGTTCTTCACGTCGTCGGTGATGGCGTGCGTTCCACCCGAGGGCTTCTGGCTCGATCCGTTGGACTGGCCGCGACCGGAGTCACCACCGTTCCCGTTGCCCCCGCCACCGTTGCCGTTGCCGCCGCCGTTGCCGCCCTTGCCGCGGCTGCGACGGATCTCGGGCTGCGCCGTCTGGCGGTGCTTGGTGACCGGGTCGTGATGGATGATGATGCCGCGGCCCGCGCAGTGCTCGCACGGCTCGCTGAACGACTCGATGAGGCCCAAACCGAGCTTCTTGCGCGTCATCTGCACCAGACCGAGCGAGGTGACCTCGGCCACCTGGTGCTTGGTGCGGTCGCGGCTGAGGCACTCGACGAGTCGGCGCAGCACGAGGTCGCGATTGGACTCGAGCACCATGTCGATGAAGTCGACCACGATGATCCCGCCGATGTCGCGCAGGCGAAGCTGGCGCACGATCTCCTCGGCGGCCTCGAGGTTGTTCTTGGTGACCGTCTCCTCGAGGTTTCCGCCGGAGCCGACGAACTTGCCCGTGTTGACGTCGACCACGGTCATCGCCTCGGTGCGGTCGATCACGAGCGAGCCGCCGGAGGGCAGCCAGACCTTGCGGTCCAGGGCCTTCTCGATCTGCTCGGTGATGCGGTACTCGTCGAACGAGTCGACGGTGCCCTCGTAGGTCTGGAGCCGGTCGATGAGGTCCGGCGCGACCTGCTTGAGGTAGGTGGAGATCGTGCCGAGGGCATCCTCCCCCTCGATCACGAGCGTGTGGAAGTCCTCGTTGAACACGTCGCGCACGATCTTGACGAGTAGGTCGGGCTCGCTGTGCAGCAGCGCCGGCGCCTGAACGTTCTCGAGCGTCTCGCTGATGGCCGCCCACTGGGAGGTGAGTCGGTTCACGTCGAGGGTGAGCTGCTCCTCGGTCGCGCCCTCGGCCGCGGTGCGCACGATGACGCCCACGTTGTCGGGCAGAACCTCCTTGAGGATCTTCTTGAGACGCGCACGCTCGGTGTCGGGAAGCTTGCGGGAGATGCCGTTCATGGATCCGTTGGGCACGTAGACGAGGTAGCGGCCGGGCAGGCTCACCTGGCTCGTGAGGCGCGCGCCCTTGTGGCCGACCGGGTCCTTCGTCACCTGCACGAGCACCTTGTCGCCCGGCTTGAGGGCGAGCTCGATGCGTCGGGCCTGGCTCTTGCCGTCGCTCGAGTTCTCGGCGGCGGCCTCCCAGTCCACCTCACCGGAGTACAGCACGGCGTTGCGGCCGCGTCCGATGTCGACGAAGGCGGCCTCCATGCTCGGCAGCACGTTCTGCACCCGGCCGAGGTAGACATTGCCGATCAGGCTCGCGTCGGCGGCCTTCGCCACGTAGTGCTCGACGAGCACGCCGTCTTCGAGCACGCCGATCTGGATGCGGTCGAACTTCGAGCGCACCACCATCGTGCGGTCGACGCTCTCGCGGCGGGCGAGGAACTCGGCCTCGGTGATGACGGGGCGGCGGCGTCCGGCATCCCGGCCGTCGCGACGACGCTGCTTCTTCGCCTCGAGGCGGGTGGAGCCGCGGACCTTCGTCGGCTCGTTGCTCAGCTCCGGTGCCGGGCGCGGGGTGCGCACCTTGACGACGGTGTTGGCCGGGTTGCCGTTGCCGTTGCCGGTTCCGGCCTCGCGGTCCTCTTCGCCGGAGCGCCTGCGGGACCGACGACGCACGGTCGGGGTCTCTTCGAAGTCGTCGCGCGGCTCCTGCGGGCCCTGTCCGCCGGAACGCCCGGCCGGGCGGGGTGGCAGCACCGGAAGGTCGGGGGCCTGGAAGAGCAGGGATGTCGTGGGGCGGGCCGGCTGCTTCGGCTGTTCGGCCTGCTGCGGCTGTTCGGCCTGGCGCGGCCGCGACGCCGTCTCGGGCGCGGTGTCGGCCGTAGTGTCGGCCGGCTTGCGGGACCGGCTGCGGGCCGGGGCCTTCTTGGGCTCCGCCTGCTGCGTGCCGGCGCCGGGCTCGTTGCCGCCAGGCTCGTTCGTGCCGGACTCCGGCGCGGGTGCCGCCTTCGGCGCCGACGAGCGCCTGGCCGGAGCCCTCTTCACGGGGGCGGACTGATCCGCCGCCTGCTCGGCGATGGGCAGCTCGACGGCCGTGGTCGAGTCCGTCGTGCGCGGGGCGCTGCGACGGCGAGGTGCGGTGGCCGGGGCGGTGACGTCCGCGGGCTGTTCGCGCGGGGCATCCGGCGCCGTCGGCTGTTGCACCGGCTGCTCGCGCTGTACGGGCGCCTGCTGTGCGGGCGGAGCCACGGTCTGCGGCGCACTCACGGGCGGCGCTGCGGCCGCCTTGGCCCTGCGGCCGCCGAAGAGGCGGCTGCGCCTCTTGCCCTCGTTCGGTGTTGCGCCGTCGTTGTTGTCAGTTGTCTCCACCATCGCTGGTGCACTCCTAGCCCGCTGCAGGCGACCGCGCCGCCTACCGGGTACTCTCTCGTGCGGCCGTACGCTCCGGCGAATCTGGCGCCTCGGCGAACATCCCGCTAATTCTCACGTTCCGAGACCGGCCTATGCCTGGTGATGCCCTGCCTCCTGGCACGGCACTTGTGGACGGTGCTCCGGTTGGAGCTGGCTCTGGTCTCGCTCGTCTTAGTTTCGTTCTCACTGCTCGGAACTTGCTATCCGACACGGTCTGGTGAGCGGCACTGTCTTTCGACGTACCGATTCTTCGTGGCCCGGTTTGATGCCCGGTAAGCATTCTTTGGCGTCACGTCGAGCGCGGCTCGGGTGACTAAACCAAATTATCGCACGCATTGCCGGCAATGCGGCATTTGGCGCATGCAATAATCCGAGGGTGACTCCGAACTCACCGGAAATCCGCCCGGTGCGGTCCGGCTTCCTTCTGACCTCCCTCGGCGCCGTCGGGGTGCTCGTTTCGTTCGTCGGCACCGTCATCGCGTTCGTCGGCCTCGAGTCGGCGAGCGGCACGCCGAAGCTCATCGGAGCCGACAACGAGCTCGGCTATCCGTCCTCCGCCTTCTCGATGGCCATCTTCGTGATCGCGCTCACCGTCGGTGCCGCCCGGCTCGCCGGGGCATCCGTCTCCCCCGGATGGTGGCGCGCCCTCGGAACCGTCTTCGCGGTCGGCGTGGTCTTCGAGGCCTGGGCCGCCTCCCTCGCGTTCAGCTGGCTGCTCGCCGCGCAACTCGTGCTCGCGGCGCTGGTGTTCGCCGTCACGGTGCCCCGGTTGCGCCGGGACGGGCGCCCGCTCGAGCTCGGGATGGTCCTGGCCGTGGCCTCGGTCGTGGGCTTCTTCGCGGCGTTCCGTCTCACCGTCGACAAGGTGGGCACGTTTACCACGCCAGACGTCGCTCCCACCTGCAACGTCAGCGTCCTCGTGCAGTGCGGCAAGAATCTCGCCTCGTGGCAGGGTTCGCTTTTCGGCTTTCCGAATCCCCTGCTCGGCATCGGCGGATGGATGGCGCTCTTCGTGATAGCGGCGCTCATCATCAGCGGGGTGTCCTTCGCCCGCTGGTTCTGGATCGCGCTCAACGTGGGCATCACCGCTGCCCTGGCCCTCGTCATCTGGCTCATCACCGAGAGCATCTTCGACCTCGGAACCCTCTGCCCGTGGTGCATGGCGACCTGGTCGGTCACGATCCCCGCGTTCTGGCTGATCACCCTCTACAACCTCAAGGCCGGCCACCTCCGGGTGCCACAGCGGGCGCGCCGACTGTTCGCCGCCGCCTACGGCTACGTGCCCCTCATCACCCTGCTCAGCTACGTCGTCGTGGCGGTCATCGCCCAGCTCCGGCTGGACGTTCTCAACCGCCTCTAGGCAAAACCCCAGCCTGGGTGACGGATGCGCCGAGCACCGTTTCGTATTGTTAGTACCGGTTCTGTTCATTCGACAACGTTGGGTCTCTTCACATGGTCGCTCCTCCCGCCAACCGCACCTCCCCGCAGCCGGGAAAGAAGGATCGGCGAGAGGCCGCCCGCGAGACGGCGAGGATCGAGCGCGAGGCCGAGAAGAAGCGGCAGCGTCGCAACCGGGTGTTCCTGCAGGGCGGCATCCTGGTCGGCGTCATCGCGATCATCGCGGTGGTCGCCCTCGTGATCCTCAACGTGAACGCCAACAAACCCACCGGCGACGGGCCGAAGAACATGGCGAGCGACGGCATCCTGCTCTCCGGCAGCACGATGGCCGCCGTGCCGACCCCCGCCATCAAGGCCGGCGGCAAGCCGGTGCCCACCGACACGTCCACGCTGAAGGGCGTGCGCATCGTGACCTACATCGACTACCAGTGCCCCTTCTGCCAGCAGTTCGAGGCGGCAAACGCCCAGCAGATCGCGTCCATGGTCACCTCGGGGGCGGCGACCCTCGAGATCCACCCGATCGCGTTCCTCGACGCGAACTCCCTGGGCAACAAGTACTCGAGCCGCGCCGCCAACGCCGCGGCCTGTGTCGCCAACTACGACCCGAACAAGTTCTACGCGGTGAACACGGCTCTCTTCGCCAACCAGCCGGCCGAGAACACCTCGGGTAAGACGGACAAGGAGCTGATCGCCGTGCTCAAGGACGCGGGCAGCAGCAGCAGCAAGATCAGCTCGTGCATCACCTCACAGGCCTTCGTGCCGTGGGTGACCGCCGCCACCGCCCGCATCGACCCGTCCGGCCAGACGGTCACGTTCAAGGGCGTCGCGAACACGCCCCAGAAGTTCGCCGGCACCCCGACGGTCTTCGTGAACGGCGAGCGCTTCACCGGGTCCATCACGGATCCCGCGGTGTTCGCGGCATTCGTGGAGAAGGCGGCCTCTGCCGGCTAGTTCCGATCACCGCTGACGTTGCTCGGCGGGCATGGCACCGTCGGCCCACCGCAACTCAACCGTCAGTAACTGCTGGCTGAGCCACCCCAGCAAGCAGTTACTGACGGACGAACTACCAGGCACGGCCCGCCACGGCGCCCACCCCAACTCAACCGTCAGTAACTGCTGGCTGGGCCACCCCAGCAAGCAGTTACTGACGGACGAATGTTCGCCTGTGTGTCAGGTAAGGGCCGGGCGCGGTCGCGCCGCGGGAGCGGGGCTACGCGCGGATGCGGAAGGGGTCAGTCGAACCAGAGGTCGAGCTCGCGAGCGGCCGACTCCGGCGAGTCCGAGCCGTGCACGAGGTTCTGCTGCACCTTGAGGCCCCAGTCTCGACCCAGGTCGCCACGGATGGTGCCGGGCGCCGCCGTGGTGGGGTCTGTCGTGCCGGCCAGGGACCGGAAGCCCTCGATCACGCGGTCGCCGGCGATGCGCAGGGCCACGACGGGCCCGCTCTCCATGAACTCGACGAGGGGCTCGTAGAACGGCTTGCCGACGTGCTCCTCATAGTGCTTGGCGAGCAGTTCGCGGTCCGCCTCGACGAGCTTCACGTCGACGAGCTGGTAGCCCTTGGCCTCGATGCGGCGCAGGATCTCGCCGGTGAGGTTGCGGGAGACCCCGTCCGGCTTGACGAGGACGAGAGTTTCTTCGACGGTGGTCATGGTGACTCCTCAGTGCCGGGCAGGTCCGGCGTTGTGGTGGTTTCGGTTCTTTCGGTGGGGTTCTGGACGGTGCGGCGGAGGGCATTGCGTCGATCGAGGCGACGGCCGGTGATGGCGCAGTAGGTCCAGAGGGCGGCGAAGACCGCCCCGATGAACCACATGAGCGGAAGCAGCAGTCCGGTGGCGAGCAGCACGGCCTGGGCCAGCCAGCCGAGCCAGACCCCCCAGCGGTAGCGAACCAGCCGACCCACCACCAGCAGGGCCACGAGCAGCGCCGCTCCCCCGCCGAAGGCGGCGGCGGCCGGCAGCACGCGCAGGCCGAACGCGGTGAGCGCGATGAAGAACACCAGCACCGCCTCGAGCAGCAGCACGATCGAGAGCAGCGACTCGGTGGCCGAGCGCGCCCGGCGCGTTCGGCCGGCCGCCGGCTGCGCAGTCACCGCTTCCAGCCGTCCTGTTCGGCGAGGGTGATCGCCTCTCCGATCAGGGTGATGGATCCGGTGATCACGACTCCGCGCCTCGGCTCCTGCGCGGCCCACTCGCGCGCCGCGTCGATCGCGTCCTGGGCGGAGTCGAACGACTCGGTGGCTGCCTCGCCGGCGAGGTCGACCACGATCGGCGTGAGGTCGTCCACCGACACCGCGCGGTCGGAGCCCGATGCGGTGACGAAGAACCGCGTGGTGATCGGGACCAGTGCGGAGACGATGCCCCGCGCATCCTTGTCGGCGAGCACGCCGAGCACGATACCCACCTCGTCGAAGGTGAAGTAGCTGGAGATCGCCTTGGTGAGCGACTCGGCGCCATCCGGATTGTGGGCGGCGTCGATGATCACGGTCGGCTCGACGCCGATCACCTGGAGGCGCCCAGGGGAGGCCGCCGTGGCGAGGCCCTCGGCGAGAACATCGCCGACGAGCGCCTGCTCGCCGCCGCCGAGGAACGACTCGACGGCCGCGATCGCGACCGCGGCGTTCTGGGCCTGGTGGTCTCCGAACAGCGGCAGGAAGAGGTCGTTGTAGGTGCCGGCGAGTCCGCGCACCGAGAGCACCTGCCCGCCGACCGCCACGGTCGTGCCGAGCAACTCGAAGGCCTTGCCCTGCACGGCGAGGCTCGACTCGCTGAGCTCGGCGGCGCGTTCGAGCTCGGCGAGAGCTGTCGGCTGCTGGGTGGAGGTCACGACGGCGGCCGCGGGCTTGATTATGCCCGACTTGGTGGCGGCGATCTGCGCCACGGTGTTGCCGAGCCGGGCGGTGTGGTCGAGGGAGATCGGGGTGAACACCGCGACCACGCCGTCGCCGACGTTGGTGGAGTCCCACTCGCCGCCGAGTCCGACCTCGATCACCGCGACATCCACCGGGGCGTCGGCGAAGCTCGCATAGGCCAGGGCGGTGAAGGCCTCGAAGAAGGTGAGCGGCAGCTCCCCCGCCGCCTCGAGTTCCGCGTCCACCATGAGCAGGTACGGCCGGATGTCGTGGTAGTTGGCGACGAACGCCTCGTTGGAGATGGGGTCGCCGTCCACCACGATGCGCTCGTTCACCCGCACGAGGTGCGGACTCGTGAGGAGGCCCGTTCGGAGCCCGTACGCCCGCAGGATGCTCTCGGTGAGGCGGCTCGTGGAGGTCTTGCCGTTCGTGCCGGTGATGTGGATGATCGGGTACGCCCGCTGGGGGTCGCCGAGCAGTTCGACGACCCGCCTGGTGGGCCCGAGGCGCGGCTGCGGGTTCGCCTCGCCGACGCGGTCGAGGAGTTCGCGGTAGACCTCGTCAGCGTCGTTCTGGTAGAGCGCGTCGTCGCTGAGTTCCGGGTCGTGCGCGTCGTGGTTCTTAGACATCTGTACCTGCTCCGTGGATGGTGACTTGGACGAGGATGTCGCCGCTGTTCGCGTACTGGCCCGCCGGCACGAGCGCCCGGAAGGCGCCGGGTGTGCCGTGTTGCGCGGCATACGTCTCAACATTCTCGCCGTCCGTCGAACTGACCTCAATCGCCAGGGCGAGAGTCTCCCGGGCGATCGTGTCTTCGAAGGGCTCCACTCCCAACCGCTCGGAGCCGGAGGCGAGGTAGAGCGCGAGGTCGATCCGGTCGCTCACGGCGAGCCCGGCGGCCTTGCGGGTGTCCTGCACCGCGCGGATGATGTCCCGCGCGAGGCCCTCCGCCTCGAGCTCCCAGGTGGTCTCGGTGTCGAGCAGGACGAAGCCGCCGCCGGGCAGGAAGGTGATGGCCTGGGCCTCGTGCGCCGCCTGCAGCTCGAGCTCGAACTCGCCGGCGACCAGCTCGATGCCGCCCACCAGCACACCGTCGCCGCTCGGCGACCAGTCGCCGGCCCGGGCGGCCTGGATCACGGCCTGCACCGCCTTGCCGATGCGCGGACCGGCGGCCCGGGCGTTCACCGTGAGCTTGCGGGTGATGCCGAAGTCGGCGAGGCTGCCCTCCTCGAGCTCGCGCAACACCACGGCCTTGACGTTGAGTTCGTCGCGCAGGATGTCGGAGAACCCGGCGAGGGAGTGCACGTTGTCGGCCACCACGGTCAGCTCGGCGAGCGGCAGGCGCACCCGGAGCCCCGTCGCCTTGCGCAGGCCGAGGCCGGAGGACGCGATCTCGCGCACCCGGTCCATCGCCGCGACCAGTTCGTGGTCGAGCGGGAAGCGCTCGACGTTCGGCCAGTCGGTCAGGTGCACGCTGCGTTCGCCGGTGAGACCCTTCCAGACACGCTCGCTGACGAGCGGCAGAAGGGGCGCGGCGAGGCGGGTGAGCGTCTCGAGCACCGTGTAGAGCGTGTCGAACGCGTCACGCCCCTCGGCGGTGGCGGTGTCCCCCGACCAGAAGCGGTCACGGCTGCGGCGCACGTACCAGTTCGTGAGCACGTCGCCGAAGTCGCGCAGGGCGAGCGCGGCGAGCGGGCTGTCGAGGTTGTCGAGGTGGGTGGTCACATCGACCACGAGCTCGCGCGTCTTGGCGAGCAGGTAGCGGTCGAGCACGTCGGCGGAGTCGGTGCGCCACTCGGCGGTGTAGTCGGCCGCGTTGGCGTAGAGGCTGAAGAAGTAGTAGCTGTTCCACAGGGGAAGCATGAGCTGGCGAACGCCCTCGCGGATGCCCTCCTCCGTGACGATGAGGTTGCCGCCGCGGATCACCGACGACGCCATGAGGAACCAGCGCATCGCATCCGCGCCGTCCCGGTCGAAGACCTCGGAGACATCCGGATAATTGCGCAGAGACTTGGACATCTTCTGGCCGTCGCTGCCGAGCACGATTCCATGCACGATGACGTTCTTGAAGGCCGGTCGGTCGAAGAGCGCCGTCGACAGCACGTGCAGCATGTAGAACCAGCCGCGGGTCTGGCCGATGTACTCGACGATGAAGTCGGCCGGATTGTGCTCCTCGAAGAACTCCCCGTTCTCGAACGGGTAGTGCACCTGGGCGAAGGGCATCGAGCCGGAGTCGAACCACACGTCGAGCACGTCTTCGATGCGGCGCATCGTGGACCTGCCGGTTGGGTCGTCGGGGTTGGGCCGGGTGAGTGCGTCGATGTACGGGCGGTGCAGGTCGTCCGGTCGCACGCCGAAGTCGGCCTCGAGCTCGTCGAGCGAGCCGTAGACGTCGATGCGCGGGTACTCCGGGTCGTCGCTCTTCCAGATCGGGATCGGCGATCCCCAGTACCGGTTGCGCGAGATGGACCAGTCTCGGGCGTTGGCGATCCACTTGCCGAACTGGCCGTCCTTCACGTTGTCCGGCACCCAGTTGATCTCCTGGTTGAGCTCGACCATGCGGTCGCGGATCTCGGTGACGCGGATGAACCAGCTCGAGACGGCCTTGTAGATGAGCGGGTTCTTGCAGCGCCAGCAGTGCGGGTAGCTGTGCTCGTAGCTCGCCACGCGGAGCAGGCGCCCGTCGGCGCGCAGCTTCTGCACGAGCGGCTTGTTCGCATCGAAGACGTGCAGGCCGGCGACATCCGTGACGATCGACAGGAACTTGCCTCCGTCGTCGACGGAGATGATCACCGGGATGCCGGCAGCGGCGCAGGTGACCTGGTCGTCTTCACCGTAGGCGGGCGCCTGGTGCACGATTCCGGTGCCCTCGCCGGTGGCGACGTAGTCGGCCACGAGGATCTGCCAGGCGTTGCCGGTGCCCCAGGCCTCCTCGTCGGCGTAGTAGTCCCACAGCCGGTCATAGCGGACGCCGGCGAGCTCGGAACCGAGGATCGTGCGGTCGATCGCGGTGACGGCGGCCTCGGGCGAGCCGTAGCCGAGATCCTTCGCGTAGGTGGCCACGGTGTCGGCGGCCAGGAGGAACTCGGACACGCCCTCGGCCGACCCGTCCGAGGCGCCAAGCGGACCGCTGGACACGACGGCGTAGCGGATGTCGGGGCCGACGGCGAGGGCGAGGTTGGTGGGCAGGGTCCACGGCGTCGTCGTCCAGGCCAGGGCCTTCACCCCGGTGAGGCGCAGGCTCTCGGCCTTCGCGCCGTCGAGCGGGAACGTGACGGTCACCGACTGGTCCTGCCGCATCCGATAGACGTCGTCGTCCATGCGGAGTTCGTGGTTGGAGAGCGGCGTCTGGTCGTGCCAGCAGTACGGCAGCACGCGGAATCCCTCGTAGGCGAGGCCCTTGTCGTAGAGCCGTTTGAAGGCCCAGATCACCGACTCCATGAAGGTCACATCGAGCGTCTTGTAGTCGTTCTCGAAGTCGACCCAGCGCGCCTGGCGGGTGACGTACTCCTCCCACTCGCGGGTGTACTCGAGCACGGACTCGCGTGCCTTCGCGTTGAAGGTGGCGATTCCCATCTCCTCGATCTGGTGCTTCTCGGTGATGCCGAGCTGGCGCATCGCCTCGAGCTCCGCCGGCAGCCCGTGGGTGTCCCAGCCGAACCGGCGGTGCACCTGCTTGCCGCGCATGGTCTGGTAGCGCGGGAACAGGTCCTTCGCGTACCCGGTGAGCAGGTGGCCGTAGTGCGGCAGTCCGTTCGCGAAGGGCGGCCCGTCGTAGAACACCCACTCCTCGGCGCCCTCGCGCGCCTCGATGGAGGCCCGGAACGTGTCGTCGCGCTTCCAGAACTCAAGCACCTCGAGCTCGATGGCCGGAAAGTTGGGGCTCGGGCGCAGCGGTTCGGCGGGTTCGGCGTCGGGCGAGCTCTTGGGGTAGGTCATGTCTCTCCAGGTCATTGCTGTCTGGACGAGGACGCCGGGCGCACTCTCGGGTGCGACTGACGCGGTACCACCTCGCTTGCCGGATTGCTCCGACCGCTCGTTACGGCTGTGACGGGCTCGCCCGCTCGGCTCTACTTGCCGCCCGCCCCGTGAGGGGTGTTCGCCGTTCTTCCGAGGACTCCCCGGTGATGGCCGGATCGCAGTCTGTGCCTCAATCCTAGCGGTTAGCGGGACGCCGGCAGCGGTGGGGGAAAAGACCGACGCGATCCGGCCGGGTCGACCTGCCAGACTGAGGCGATGACCGAGGCCGCACCAACCGTCGCCGGCGGATCCCTCACCGTGCTGATCGCCCTCGGTTCGAACCTCCTGGTGGCGATCGCGAAGACCGTGGCGTCCGTGATAACCGGATCCGCCTCCATGGTCGCCGAGACGGCCCACTCCTGGGCGGACTTCGGCAACGAGATCTTCCTCCTCGTGGCCGACCGTCGCTCGACGAAGACGCGCGACTCCTCGCATCCGCTCGGCTACGGCCGGGAGGCCTACGTCTGGTCGATGATCGCGGCCTTCGGCATCTTCAGCGCGGGCGCCATCGTCTCGATCAGCCACGGCATCCAGCAGTTGATCCAGCCGGAGAATGCCACCAACTTCGGCGTCGCCTATCTCGTGCTCGCCGTCTCGTTCCTGCTCGAGGGCTTCTCGTTCGCGCAGGCCTTCCGCCAGGCCAGGCGGGGTGGCATCGACCGCGGCACCAGCACCGGGTTCTACGCCCTCACCAGTTCGAATGCCACGCTGCGCGCGGTGTTCGCCGAGGATGCCGCGGCGCTCGTCGGCCTCGCGATCGCCTTCGTCGGCATCCTGCTGCACCAGCTGACCGCCCTCGCGGTGTTCGACTCGATCGGGTCGATCCTGGTCGGCGTGCTTCTCGGCGGAGTGGCCATCGTGCTCATCGACCGCAACCGCCGGTTTCTCATCGGCGAGATGCCGGATGCCCGGCTGCGCAACGAGGTGCTGCGCCGCCTTCTCGACCAGCCGGAAGTCGACCGGGTCACCTACCTGCACCTGGAGTTCGTGGGTCCGGGAAAGGTGTTCCTCGTCGCCTCGGTGGACATCGTGGGAGACGACACGGAGACCCACGTCGCGTACTCGCTTCGCCGGATCGAGCGGAGGCTCACCACGAACGAGCACATCCAGGAGGCCCTGCTTTCGCTCTCGACGCCGGATGAGGCATCCCTGGACCCCGATCACCCCTAGGGGCGGGCTCGGCTCAGCCCTTCACCGCCCCGGCGGTCAGACCCTGCACGATGTATCGGCTGGCGAAGGCGAACAGCACCATTGTCGGCACGATGGTGAGGACGGCCGCGGCCGACATCGACCCCCAGTCGATGTTGTAGCTGCTGATGAAATCGTTGAGCGCGGTGGGGATGGTCTTCTTGCCGTCGCTGTTGATGAGGGTCACGGACAGGAACAGTTCGTTCCAGCAGTTCACGAAGTTGAAGATGAACGCCGCGACGATTCCCGGTTTCATCACGGGCACCAGGACTCGGAAGAGGGCGCCGACCCGGGAGCAGCCATCGATCATCGCGGCCTCCTCGAGGGCATCCGGCACGTTCGCGAAGAATCCCCGCAGCATCACGGTGCAGAAAGGGATGCACACCGCGATGTAGATCAGGGTCAGGCCGAACCTGTTGTCCACCAGCCCGAGACTCGTGAACATGAGGTAGAGAGGTCCGAGAGCGATGAAGGACGGAATCATCTGCGTCACCAGGAACCCCATGAGCAGGGCGCCCTTGCTGCGGAACTCGAAGCGCGCGAGCACGTAGGCGGACATCAACGAGATGAGGGTCGCGACGAGCGCGGCCGTGATCGAGACCACGAGGCTGTTGGCCACGTAGACGCCGAACTGCGACTTGGCGAACAGACCGGCGTAGTTCTCGAGCGAAAAGACCTTCGGCCAGTAGGTGAGGGGGTAGCTGAAGACCGAGCCTGGCGACTTGAACGAGGTGACCGCGATCCAATACAGCGGAAAGAGGGTGATGACCAGCCACAGCGCGAGGAACGCGATCCTGACGGTCCTGGCGAGAGGGGTCTCCCTGGTGATCATGAGAGGTCGCCCTTCTTTTCGCGGCTGGCGGTGAGGAAGAAGATCGAAAACAGCACGAGCAGCCCGACGACGATGAGGCCGAGCGCGGAGGCCTGACCATAGTCCCCTCGCTGCGTCGTGGCGATCATCCAGGTGGTGACGATGTGGGTCTGGTTGGCCGGTCCCCCGCCGGTCATGCCGTAGATGATGTCGGGGAAGTTGAAGATCCAGATCACCCGCAGCAGCACGGTGAGCGAGAGGGTGATGCGGATGTACGGCACGATCACCTGGAACAGGGTGCGCGCCTTGCCCGCGCCGTCCAGGGCGGCCGCCTCCAGCATCTCGTCGGGAACCGACTGCAACGCCGCGAGGATGATGATCGCGAAGAAGGTCACGCCGTACCAGACGTTGGCGATGATCACCGCAACCATCGCCGTCTTCGGGTCGGCGAGCCACGGAATGGGGCTGTGGATGATGCCGGCCTTGCTCAGCAGGTCGTTGATCACTCCGAACTCGCTGTTGAACATCCAGCGGAAGAGGATTCCGATGAGGAATCCCGAAATCGCCCACGGAAAGAAGATCAGTGCCTGGTACAGCCCGCGGAACGGGAACGTGCGCCGCAGGAACAGTGCGATCGCGAAACCGATGACGAACTGCGGAACTATCGAGGCGACGACCCACACCACCGTGTTGCCGAGCACGGTGTAGAAGGTGGCGTCGGCGAAGATCGTCTGGAAGTTCTTGAATCCCACGAACGCGGTGTCGGTGAGGTTGTTGAGGTTCCAGTTGCGGAAGGCCATCTGGCTGCCAGACACCATCGGGTAGTAGATGAAGACGGCCACGAACAGGACGGCCGGGGCCATGAAGGCCACCATGGTCGCACCGCGGCGCACCGTGAACGCACGCCGTCGACGGATCGACCGCGGCTCGGCGGAACCGACCGCCACGGCCGGGCCGGGGGCACCCGTCGCGGTCGACGGATGCCCCTTCGTCACGTTGTCGAGCTTCGTCACGGTCGACGACCGTTTCGCTTCAGCAACGGGCTCATTTCTGCTTCCACTTGTCCGTCCAGTAGGCATCCCAGCTCGCGAGCAGTTCCTTCTGGGTCATCTGCCCGATGAGCACCTTCTGCACCTCGGAGTCCGACTTCTGAATCCACTCGGTCCACCAGGCGGAGTCACGCGGCTGAACCACCGAGACGTACTTGTCCGGGTGCTCGGTCATCGTGAGATAGCTCGCCCAGGCGCCGGTCTTGTAGAACGGGCTGTCTGCGGCGCTCTTCAGGATGGGGACCAGGCTGTTCTTCTGGCTGAAGGTGGTGGACGCCTTGCCCTCGGAGAGGAACTCGATGAGCTTCGCCGCCTCGGCCTTGTGGGTGCTCTTGGCCGCCGTGCCCCAGCCGGCAGTCGCCATCGGCTGCACGGCGATGCCGGACGGGCCGGCGAGCAACGGTGCGGTGCTCCACTGGGCCGGTGTGATGGCGTCGGACTCGCCGACGGTGGCGATCACCTCGGGGTCCTGCAGCAGGAACGCCGTCGAACCGCTCGAGAAGCCCTGCACCATCTCGGGGTAGCCCCAGGCCACCGATGACGGCGGCGAAGCCTTGCTGAACAGCGTGAAGTATGTCTTCAACGCGTCTGCTGCCTCCGGAGCCGAGAAGATCGTCTTGCCGTTGGTGAGCTTGAAGGCGTTGTCGTGATCCAGCTTTTTGGCGACATAGGCTTCGATCGCCACCACGACGTTGGAGTTGGCGTTGGTGCCGCCGCGGAAGGCGTAGCCGAACTGGTTCTTGGCCGGGTTCTGCAGAGCGGTGGCCTGGTGAAGCAGGTCGCTCCAGGAGGCGGGAGGGCCGTCGAAGCCCGCCGCCTTCACGAGGTCCGTGCGGTAGAAGAGGCTGAGACCGTAGAAGCCGTACGGCACGTAGTAGGTCTTGCCCTTCGCGTTCTTCGCGTACTTGACGGCGTTGTCGGTGAGGTCGCCCCAGCCTTTCCAGCCCTTGAGCTGGCCGCTCATGTCGGAGAGCCAGCCGTTGGTCGAGAACGGGCCGACGGTGATGTCGCGAACCTCCAGCACATCCACCCCGCTCCCCGACTGGAGCATCTGCTGGATCTTCTGGTCCGCCTGGTCGGTGGGCGGGGAGATGAGATCGACGGCGATGTTCGGGTTCGCCTTCTCGAAGTCGGCGAGGAGTCCCTTGAGCACCTTCGTTCTCACCGGGTTGGTGAGGCTCTCCACCATCTGCAGGGTCACCTTCCCCCCACTTTCGGCCGGCGCGGAGCATCCGGAGAGCGCGAGGGCGGCCGCGAGGCCGATCCCTACGAGCGACAGAACTTGTCTCTTCTTCACTGTTTCCTCATTCCTTGAGCAGGGTTTCTCGAGCAGGACATTTCGCTGAGCGGTGAGCGGCGGTCACGGTCATTCGCCCCGCGCGGACGCCGCCAGGGCGACGAGGGCGGGCACGCAGCGGTCGGCGAACTCTTCGAAGTCGGCCGCCGTGTTGTAGACGTGGGTGGAGAGGCGGAAGTATCCGACCCCGGCGAAGCTCGTGAACGCGGCCTCGATGCCGAGTTCTGCCGCGACCCGATCGCGGAGGGCGTCCGCCTCCGCGTGCGACGTCCCCAGCCCGGTCGGCAGCCGCACGAGTCGCAGGGCGTTCACCGGTGACCCGACATCCGCGCGGTGGTCCTCTCCCGTGAGGTTCGTGAACGCGGCGGCGATGGTGGCCTCCGCATAGTCGGCCAGGGCCGTCAGGTAGCGGCGCGCGGCATCCCACCCCCAGGACGATCCGATGAAGTCGAGCGCCGTCGGAGCGGAGAGATAGGCGGTCGCGTCGACAGTGCCCTGGGTGTCGAAACGCTCAGGGAAGTGCTGAGGGGCACCCCACGAGTCGATCAGCGGATACAGCTCGTCGCGCAGCGGCCCACGAGCGATGAGCGCCGCGGTGCCGCGGGGCGCACACCCGAACTTGTGGAGATTGCCGACCCAGAAGTCGCAGTCGAGGCCGGCGAGAGGATCGGCGACGAGCCCGGGAACGTGCGCGGCATCCACCAGCATGGCGATGCCCCGCTCCCGGGCGACCGCGGCCACCGTGTCCACCGGCAGGAAACGAGCCGTGGCCGACGTGATCTGATCCACGACGATGAGGCCCGTCTTGTCACCGAGCTCGGCGACGATCGCGTCGTGCGCCTCCTCTGGCGTAGCGCCGAGAGGCACCCGAGCCGTTCTCACCGTGCCGCCCCAGCGGCGGGCGAGCCGCTCGGCCCCCATGGTCACGGCGCCGTACCCGTGGTCGGTGACGACGATCTCCAGCCCGGGCGTCACCGGCAGGCTCGAGTAGACGACGCTGGCGCCCGCGCTCGCGTTGGGCACCAGGGCGAGGTCGCCGGCATCCGCACGGAGAAACGCGGCGATGGCCTCGCGGGTCGACGCGACCCTCGCGGGAAGTTCCGGAAACCAGATGACCGGAGCGGCCTCCATCTCGGACCTCAGCCGGCTCTGCTCCTGTTGCGCCACGAGAGGCACCGCACCGAACGACCCGTGGTTCACGTGCAGGACGTCGGGCGAGAGCGTCCAGGCGGTGCGGGCAAGGCTGCCGTCGCCGAGTCGCAGCGGGGAGGGCGCGATCGCCATCATCGTTTCGGTCATCCCGGTGGTGTTCCGTCCTGTCGTGGTGCGTCGTTGCACTCACCCTAGTAAGTCATCATATGACTTTCGCGAATCTACTGTTACGGTCGTGTAAAATCGAGCAAATCGGCGCAAGTGATCAAACATCTTGAGCGAAAGCGCGAGGTCGCTCGGGCCGCTAATCTGGGCCTAGGCGAGAGAGAGGCCAGTCATGTCGGCAGTCGACGACGCGTTCCATGGGCTGCGCCAGATGATCGCCTCCGGGCGCCTCGCCGCCGGGCAGAAGTTTCCGGCCGAGGCCGAGCTCTGCGAGGAGCTCGGGGTCTCCCGCGGCTCGCTGCGTGAGGCGGTTCGGATGCTCGCCGCCCTCGGAGTGATCGAGTCGCGCCACGGGTCAGGCACCTATGTCTCCGCCCTGAGGGCCGCCGACCTCGTCGGGGTTCTCGCGCTCACCGTCGACCTGCTCCCGCTGTCGGGCCTCCTCGACATGTATGAGCTGCGCCGAGTGCTCGAGACTCACGCCGCGGTCCAGGCGGCAGCCCGCATCACGCCGGAGACGGCGCTCGAGCTGCAGCGGCTCATCGACGAGATGGAGGCCACCGATGACCCGGCAACGGCATCCGCCCTCGACGCCGAGTTCCACCAGACCATCGCGCAGACCGCGGGCAACCCGACCCTCGTGGCCCTCCTCGATGTCTTCCGGTCCCGGTCACGCGCCTACCAGGTGTTCAACCTCCCGGAGGGCCCCGAACTCAAGGACATCAGCGACCGGGGGCACCGGGCGATCGCGAGCGCCATCATCGTTCATGATCCAACCGCCGCATCCACTGCCGCTGCGGCCCACGTGGCCCTGACGGAATCCTGGTTGCGACACTTCCAGCTCGAGCTCGAGCCACTGGCTCAGCCCCCGGACGGCGCCGGTCGGGTCGGATCGGGCAGCGCGACCTCGAGCCCGGTGGAGACGATCTCGAGGGCCGAGGAGACGTAGTCGACCAGATGGCCGCGACCGATGCCGTCCCGCGCCCACGCGGTCCAGGCCGCCGAGAGGGCCCCGGAGATCGCGTTCGCCGCGCTGAGCACGAGAAGATCGTCGGACGGCCGAGAGAGCTGGCGTGCCAGGAACGAGGCGATCACGTCCGAGCGCCGCGCGAGTCGCACGAGGCCGGATGACCGGGTCTCCTCCCTGGTCCCCATCACGTCGTCCTGGGTGAGAGCCAGCGGCACGCGGTCGACCCCGATGTCGGCGGCCACCCGGAGCGCGGCATCCCGCACCGCGGCGAGCGCCGGAACGCCGGGTGGCACGGTGCTCAGCTCCTCGGCGAGGCGGTCGATCCCCGCGTCGAGCTCCACCCAGAGCAGGTCGCTCTTCGCGCCGAAGTAGTTGAAGAAGGTATTGCGGCTGACGCCGGCGCGCTGGGCGATCTGCTCGATCGTGGTCAGGGCGTAGGTGTTCTCCAGAAACAGCTCGGCCGCGGCGTCCTCGAGCATCACGCGCGACGTCGTGCGCGGGCGGCCGACCGAGTTGCGAGAATCCATGCCCACCTCCGGGCGGTGTAATACTGTACTGAGTCCAATAATAGCCGTTCAGCAGAGAGCCCGTCAGTGAAACGCTTCGTCGCCCCCCTCATCGCCATCGCCTCCGTCGCTCTCCTCGTGGCCGGCTGCAGCACCACCTCCACCGGCTCGTCCGACGGCAAGCCGGTCGCCGGCGGCACCCTCGTCTACGCGACCGGGGACGCCGAGCCCACCTGCCTCGACCCGCACGTGGGCGGCAACTACCCGCAGGCGCTCGTGGCCACCCAGTACCTCGAGTCCCTCGTCTCCAAGAACAAGGCCGGGGACATCATCCCGTGGCTCGCCACCAAGTGGAGCGAGTCCGCGGATGGCCTGAGCTGGGACTTCACGCTGCGCACCGGCGTGAAGTTCACCGACGGCACGCCATTCGAGGCGGATGCCGTGGCCGCGAACGTCGCCCACCTCCAGGACCCGGCGACCGCGTCGTCCACCGGGTACCTCGCGCTGCAGAAGGTGACGGGCGTCACCGCCGTCGACAGGCACACCGCCCGCATCACCCTGAGCAGCCCGGACAGCGCGCTGCTCGACTCCCTCTCCCAGCCCTGGCTCGCGATCGAGTCCCCCACCGCGCTCAAGCGCAGCCAGGCGGTCAACTGCGAGTCCCCGGTGGGAACCGGGCCGTTCGTCGTGACGAAGTGGACCCACCAGCAGTCGATCTCCCTCGTGCGCAACGAGGGCTACACCTCTCCGCCCGCCGACGCCGCGCACACCGGCGCGGCGTACCTCAAGGCGATCGACTGGCGCTTCCTGCCCGACTCGGTGTCGCGCTATGCGGCCCTGACGGCCGGCACCGTCGACGTGATCGACAACGTGCAGCCGGACACCCTCGTGGCCGCGAAGAAGAGCAAGGACCTCGTCGCCCTCGACGCGCCGCGCCCCGGCGCCTCCAATCGCATCGAACTCAACTCGAGCATCGCGCCGTTCGACGACGCGAGGGTGCGGGAGGCGTTCATCCGCTCGGCGAACGTGAACGACGCCGTCACGAGCCTGTTCTTCGGCACCGCCACGCGCTCGTATTCCGCGCTCTCGAGCGTCGAGAAGCTCGGCGTCTCGGAGCCGAAGCTGTTCGGCTACGACCAGAAGGCGGCGGCGACACTCCTCGACGCGGCCGGCTGGGGCACGAAGAACGCTGACGGCTATCGCACGAAGAACGGCACGGTGCTCGAACTGGACTTCCCGGTGAGCACCAACCAGTCGATCCCCGCCGAGCAGTCGCTCTTCGAACAGCTGCAGGCCACCAGCAAGCAGGCCGGCTTCAAGGTGAACCTCCACCCGCTCGACCTCTCCAGCTGGTACGGCGCTCTGGGCAAGAACCAGTACAACCTGGTGAGCGCCCCGTACACGAAGGTCGGACCGGATGTGCTGCGCATCCTCTTCGACAGTGCGGGCACCAAGCCGGCGCCCAGCGGCTACTTCGCCAACCACTCCCAGGTGAAGGATCCCGCCCTCGACGCGCTGCTCGAGAAGGCGGCGCAGACCTCGGACCAGACCGAGCGCGCGAGCCTCTACAAGAAGGCACAGGAGATCGTGCTTGGCGGCTTCTACATCCTTCCGCTCTACGACCAGCAGAACCACTTCCTGCGGCGTTCCGTGGTGAGCGGGCTGCGGGCGATGCCGACGGTGTCCACGCCCACGATGTACGACGCGTGGCTCTCCCGGTAGCCGCAGCACCCCCGGTTCGGCGCGGCCCCCTGCCCTGGCTGCTCCTGCGGCTCGGGGGCGTGGTCTTCGTGCTCTGGGCCGTCGCCACGGTCACCTTCTTCGCCATCCGACTGATCCCCGGTGACCCGGCCGAGGCGGTGCTCGGCGGCCCGGGCTCGCAGGCCAGCGCCGCCGCCCTCGCCCAGGTGCGCGCCGACTACGGGCTCGACCTGCCCCTCCCCCTGCAGTACCTGCACTATCTCGGTCGACTCGCCGCCGGGGACCTCGGCCGGTCGTACTCCTTGCGCGAGCCGGTCGGCGCGGTGATCGGGCAGAACCTCGGCGGGACGCTGCTGCTCGCCCTGCTCTCCCTGCTCACCGCGGCCGTCATCGCCCTCGCCCTCGCGGCCTGGTCGACCAGGGGCGGTCGCTGGGCCTCGGCGGTGACGTGGGTACTCGAGGTCGTGTCGGCGGCGCTGCCGCACTTCTGGCTCGCGATCTCACTCATCCTGCTCTTCTCCACGACCCTCGGCTGGCTGCCCCCGGTGAGCGTCCCTGGCCCCGCGGGCCTCGTGCTTCCCGTGCTCACCCTCGCCATCCCCCTGGCCGGATTCCTCGGCCAGGTGATGCGCGAGTCCCTCCTCGACGCGCTCGGCTCGCCGTTCGTGCTCGCGGCCCGTGCTCGGGGCGAGAGCGAGGCCGGCGTGTTCTGGCGACACGCGCTCCGGCACGCGGCGATCCCCGCCATCGGACTCGCCGGCTGGGCGTTCGGCGCCCTGATCAGCGGCGCGGTCGTCGTCGAGACGATCTTCGCGCGCCCCGGGATCGGGCGGAGCCTGCTCTCGGCCGTCCAGTTGCGCGACGTGCCGCTGGTGATCGGCGTGGTGCTCGTCGTGGCGCTCGGCTACATGCTCGTCACGACCCTCACGGATCTCGCGGACAGGCTCATCGACCCGCGTCCCGCCCCGACGACCGCGCATCGGGGGCGCTCATGAGCAGGCCCGCCGTCATCGTCGCCGCCGCCGTTCTCGCCTTCCTGGTCTTCGCCGCGCTGTTTCCCGGCGTCATCGCGCCCGGCGATCCCCTCGCCATCCACCCCCTCGACAGCTTCCGGGCGCCCTCGTTCGCCCACCCGTTCGGAACCGACGAATCCGGCCGGGACATCTTCACGCGCATCATCCACGGCACGGGCGCGTCGCTCACGATCGGTCTGTCGGCGACCGCGATCGGCGTGGGACTCGCCCTCATCCTCGGGCTGCTCTCCGGGCTCGGGCCGCGCTGGCTCGACTTCGGTACCACCCGGTTTCTCGAGGTGCTGTTCGCGTTTCCCGGCCTTCTGCTCGCGCTGCTCTTCATCGTGATCTACGGCCCTGGTGTGGTCACCTCCACGATCGCCGTCGGACTCGCGACCGCGCCGGGGTATGCGCGCATCATCCGTAGCCAGGTTCGGGTCGTGCGGCGGGCCCCCTACCTCGAGGCGGCCCTCGTGCTCGGCCGGAGCCCCGCCCACCGCCTCGTGCGCCACCTCCTGCCGAACGTGGTCGGATCCCTCTTCGTGCTCGTGACGCTCGGCATCGGGCAGTCGATAGTCTGGGCGTCGTCGCTCAGCTACCTCGGCCTCGGCGCCGTGCCGCCCGCCGCCGAGTGGGGCGCCATGCTGTCCGCCGGCCGCACCTACCTCGGCTCCTTCTGGTGGATGACCTTCTTCCCCGGCCTCTTCATCGTGCTGGCAGCGGTCGGTACCACCCTGCTCGGGCGCGGAATCCAGCAGGGGACGCGGCTCAGATGACCCTCGTCTCCGTGCGTGATCTCGCCGTGTCGTTCGGCGGCACGACCGTCGTCTCCGGGGTGGACTTCGACATCGAGGCCGGGCAGTGCGTCGCCCTCGTCGGTGAGTCCGGATCGGGCAAGAGCGTGACCGCGCGCGCGCTGCTGGGCCTCACCGGAGGATCCGTGAACGCGGCGGAGTTGCGCTTCCACGACACGGACCTCCGCTCGGCCTCGCCCTCGAGGCTCCGTCGGTTGCGCGGGCGGGAGATCGGATTCGTGTCGCAGGGCGCCCTCGTGGCTCTCGACCCGCTGCGGCCGGTCGGGCGGGAGATCGAGGACTCGCTGCGCATCCACACCCGGCTCGGCGCCGCCCAGCGCCGTGCGCGCGCCATCGAACTGCTCGCCGAGGCGGGCGTTCCGCAGGCGGCGGAGCGTGCGGCCCAGCGACCGGACGAGCTCTCCGGCGGGCTTCGCCAGCGAGCGCTGATCGCCTCGGCGATCGCGCTCCGGCCGCGCCTGCTCATCGCGGACGAGCCGACCACGGCGCTCGACACGACGGTGCAGGCCGGCATCCTCGACCTGCTCGAGAGCCTCCGCGACGCCGGGACGGCGATCCTGCTGATCAGCCACGACCTCGCCGTCGTGAGCCGGCTCGCCTCGCACCTCGTCGTCATGTCCGAGGGGCGGGTGGTGGAGAGCGGACCGGCCGAGCGGGTTCTCGCCGAGCCGCGGCATCCGTACACCCGCCGGCTGATCGCTGCGGTTCCGACGGACCGCCCCCGCTTCGAGCGGCTCACTGACCGGCCCGCGGCCGCGCCTGCGGCCGATCGGCCGCAGGCCTCCCGCGACGTGGTGCTCTCCGCCACCGGACTCCGGCGAGAATTCGGCTCGCGAGTGGCGGTCGACGGGGTGGGGTTCGCCCTCGGGCGAGGCAAGACCCTCGGGATCGTCGGCGAGTCCGGATCGGGCAAGACCACGGTCGCCCGCCTCGTGCTCGCCCTCGAGCGGCCGGATGCCGGGGAGGTGCGGCTGCTCGGTCGGCCGTGGAGCACGCTCACCGAGCCGCAGCGGCGCGAGCGTCGACCGGGGATCGGCGCGATCTACCAGGACGCCCTCAGCTCGTTCGACCCGCGGCTCACCGTCGGCCAGATTCTCGCGGACGCGCTGAGCGGCGGGCGGTCGCGACGCGCAAGCCCGGAGGTCGTGGCGCTGATGGAGTCGGTGGGCCTGCAGGCGTCGCTCGCCTCCCGCCGTCCGCGGCTCCTCTCGGGCGGCCAGCAGCAGCGGGTGGCGATCGCGCGGGCGATCGCGCCGAGGCCGCACATCCTCGTCTGCGACGAACCGGTGTCGAGCCTCGACGTGTCGGTGCAGGCCCAGGTTCTCGACCTGCTCGACGATCTCCAGCGCTCGCTCGGCCTGAGCTATCTCTTCATCACCCATGACCTCGGCGTGGTGCGCCACATGAGCGACGACCTGCTGGTGATGCGGCACGGCCGGGTGCTGGAGGCAGGTCCCACCGAGTCGGTCTTCTCCCGACCGCGGCACGACTACACGCGCGCTCTGATCGACTCGGCTCCCCGCCTCGGCTGAGGATCGCGCCGGGCGAGGACCGACCG
The DNA here is from genome assembly GCF_008040105.1 of Lacisediminihabitans profunda. Lineage (GTDB taxonomy): Bacteria > Actinomycetota > Actinomycetes > Actinomycetales > Microbacteriaceae > Lacisediminihabitans > Lacisediminihabitans profunda. Next base: position 650,885 of record NZ_VRMG01000005.1, on the reverse strand, counting down.
CCGGAGGCGTCTCGGCCGCCGGTTGTAGAATCGGACACGATCCCCCCATTCAGGCACCTCTTCACTGACTCGGTGCCGCCCATACAGAACCGGAGCGCCCCGTGGCCGACATCTCTGCCTCGCCCATTCCCGAGAAGCCCGCCCTCGAGGGGCTCGAGGCGAAATGGGATCAGCGCTGGCAGCAGGAGCAGACCTACCGCTTCGACCGGGAGACGGCCACCCGCGGAACCGTCTTCAGCATCGACACTCCCCCGCCGACCGCCTCGGGCAGCCTGCACATCGGGCATGTCTTCAGCTACACCCACATGGACCTGATCGCGCGGTTCGAGCGGATGCGCGGCAAGAGCGTCTTCTACCCGATGGGCTGGGACGACAACGGTCTGCCCACCGAGCGCCGGGTGCAGAACTACTACGGCGTGCGCTGCGACCCGTCGCTGCCCTACGACCCCGACTTCGTGCCCCCACTCGAGGGGGGCGACAATTCGTCGTCCAAGGCCGCCGACCAGCTGCCGCTCTCCCGCCGCAACTTCATCGAGCTGTGCGAACGGCTCACCGCCGAAGACGAGAAGCAGTTCGAGGATGTCTGGCGCACGATGGGCCTCAGCGTCGACTGGACGCAGAGCTACCGCACCATCGGCGACGAGGCCCAGACCGCCGCCCAGCGCGCCTTCCTCCGCAACCTCGCCCGCGGCGAGGCGTACCAGGCGGATGCGCCCACCCTCTGGGACGTCACCTTCCGCACGGCGGTGGCCCAGGCCGAACTCGAGGATAAGGAACAGCCGGCGGCTTACCACCGCCTGGCCTTCCACGGGCCCGACGGCGACGTGCACATCGAGACCACGCGACCGGAACTGCTGCCGGCGTGCGTGGCCCTCGTCGCCCACCCGGACGACGAGCGCTACCAGCACCTCTTCGGCACCACGGTGACCACTCCGCTCTTCGGCGTCGAGGTGCCGGTGCTGGCCCACCACCTCGCCCAGAAGGACAAGGGATCGGGCATCGCCATGATCTGCACCTTCGGCGATGTCACCGACGTCGTCTGGTGGCGCGAACTCGACCTGCCCAACCGCACGATCATCGGGCGCGACGGGCGGATCATCGCGGACGCCCCCGACGTGATCGTGGGCGAGGACGCGAAGGCGGCCTACGCCGAACTGGCCGGCAAGACCGTGTTCAGCGCCAAGGCCCGGGTGGTCGAACTGCTCACCGCCAGCGGGGAGCTCATCGGCGAGCCCAAGCGGATCGTTCACTCGGTGAAGTTCTTCGAGAAGGGCGACAAGCCCCTCGAGATCGTCTCCACGCGCCAGTGGTACATCCGCAACGGCGCTCGCGACGAGGCGCTCCGGGCGAAGCTGCTCGAGCGCGGCCGCGAGATCAACTTCGCCCCGGACTTCATGCGCGTGCGCTACGAGAACTGGGTAAACGGTCTCACCGGCGACTGGCTCATCTCGCGCCAGCGCTTCTTCGGCGTGCCGATCCCGGTCTGGTATGAGCTCGACGCCGACGGCGAGAAGGGCGCGGTCATCGTGCCGAGCGAGAGCGCGCTGCCGGTGGACCCGGCATCCGCCCCGGCTCCCGGCTACGACGAGACCCAGCGCGGCGTGCCCGGCGGCTTCGTCGGCGAGGTCGACATCATGGACACCTGGGCCACGTCGTCCCTCACCCCGCAGATCGCCGGCGGCTGGGAGCGGGATCCTGAGCTCTTCGACCTCGTCTTCCCGTACTCGCTGCGCTCGCAGGGCCAGGACATCATCCGCACCTGGCTGTTCTCCACGATCTTGCGGGCGGAGCTCGAGAACGGTTCGCTGCCCTGGAAGAACGCCGGAATCTCCGGCTTCATCGTCGACCCCGACCGCAAGAAGATGTCCAAGTCGAAGGGCAACGTGGTGACCCCGGCGGCCATGCTCGACGAGCACGGTTCGGATGCCGTGCGCTATTGGGCGGCCTCCAGCAGGCTGGGCACCGACGCGGCCTTCGATCCGCAGAACCCCAAGCAGATCAAGATCGGCCGGCGACTGGCCATCAAGGTGCTCAACGCCGCCAAGTTCGTGTACTCGTTCCCCGTGCCGGAGGCGCTCGTCGCCTCGGGCGGGGCGGACGAGGCGGTCGCGGCGAGCCTGATCACCAATCCCCTGGACATCGACGTGCTGGCCGAACTCGCCATCGTCGTGGAGGCCGCGACGAACTGCCTCGAGGACTTCGACCACGCCAGGGCGCTCGAGGTGACCGAGCGGTTCTTCTGGACCTTCTGCGACGACTACCTCGAACTCGTGAAGGAACGGGCATACGGATCGGCCACGGCGCCCGAGCAGGCCTCCGCGGTGGCGACGCTGCGAACGGGCGTCGATGTGCTCCTGCGGCTGCTCGCGCCGTTCATCCCCTTCGCCACGGAGGAGGTCTGGTCCTGGACCCACGACGACTCCGTGCACCGCGCATCCTGGCCCACCGCACCCACCCAGGCTCACCCCACCGGGCTCCTGGGCGCCGTGGGGCAGGCGCTGATCGGCATCCGCCGGGCCAAGACCGACGCGAAGGCGTCGCAGCGCACCGAGGTGACCTCGGCGACGATCACCGGTCCGGTGCTGCTGCAGCAGGCGGTCGACGACCTGGCCGCCGTCGGACGCATCGCCAGCCTCACCTTCGCGATCAGCGAAGAGATCGCCGTTACCGACGTGCTGCTCGCCGAGCAGCCGGCCTGACCACACCCCACCACCGCAGACAGACCGGAGGCCCAACGATGCAGCTAGGCACACGATGGGCGGTCGGCACCGACGCGCCGCCGCGCCTCCCCGAACCGGTCGTCGCGGCGATCCGCTCCGTCGAGGCCGACCTGGCCGGCATCGACACGAGCGGTTGGCGCTGGACCCTCACCTGGCTGGAGGGCCGTCCGGTGGCCGAACTCGACGACGGCACGATCGTGCGCGTCACCGCTGACGGCACGGTCGTCGTCACCGATCCGTCGGAGGACGGCACGGACGCCAGCTGACCCGACGCAAGCCGAGGCGATCAGCCCGGCGCGATTTGTCCGGCCCGGAGAGTCCTTCGGCCACGGCGGGCCGCCCAGAACCCCGATGAGCCGGACGGATGTCCTGGGGGGATCGTGCACAGGAGGAGGCGCTAGGACGCCGAGTGCAGGTCCGTGGAGCTCATCGGGGTGGACTGGGGCAGGATGCCGGCGGCGCCGACACGAGAGGTCCCTCGACACGAGGGGACGGGTTCCGATTGACGACCGCTCGTGGCGAGTGCGTCAGCGGATAGGGTACGAGCCGATTCGGATGGTACGGCCGGCGAAGAATTCAGCTCAGGATACCCGCATCGCCAGGGAAAGCGTCCTGTGCTGTCGAAGTTCGACGTCACAAACCGTCGCAAAAGTCCGAGAGTGTTCCTCACGTGTCATCATGCCGCGCTCGGCGCGGGCGCGAGCCCACCTCAGCATGGCGACACCGAGCGTGATCGCCGCGCGTTCGAGGCCGCGGGGACGCGGACTGTGCACGGTGAAGGCGGCGGTGCTCAGCAGGTCGGCACTCACCAGATCGGCACTCAGCAGGTCGGTGCTCAGCAGGTCGGCACTCGCCAGGTCGGCACTCACCAGATCGGCACTCACCAGATCAGCACTGGCGCGAAGAGCGAGGGTTGCTGTCATTGTCTTTTCACCTCTTCCTGGGTCTCAATTTAGGGTCGGCCACTGTCATTCCGGTGGCCGGATGATGAACGGCGCGAGGCCGGACGATCACGGATCTTCGCGAGGATTCCGAGCCGACTCCGCGTCATCCGGCGTCTCTTCCCCATCCACGACGGGAAAGGCATCGAAGTGGATCTGCACCGGCCTCGCGCCGGGCACCTCCTGGCCCTTGTACTTCTCGATGTACTCGCCGTAGAGCGCGATCCAGGCCTCGAGGAGCTCGTTCATCTGCTCCCTCGTCAGCCTGGTGTTCATGGTGCTCACGGTGCTCACGTCGAGCCACGCGTCCGGAAGAAGGTCAGGGCCACGCTCGAGGAAGTCGTCGAGAACCCGCGCGCGGCTGCGCTTCCATTCCTGGATGACGAGGTCGCTCGCGGCACGCCCCACCGGGGTCGCGGTCGTCTCCTTCATCTCCCTCGACGACAGGTTGATCCCAACGGGGGTTCGTTCCCACCAGCGTTCACGACCCGTGCCCTTGCCCTGCACCTCACGCACGAATCCGTGCTTCTCCAGCTGCCGCAGATGGTAGCTGGTGGCGCCGCTGGACTCGCCCAACCGATCGGCCAGCCCGCTCGCGGTGAACGAGCCGTAGGTCGAGAGCATGTCGACGATGTGCACCCGCAGTGGATGCGCGAGCGCCTTGAGGGATTCGAGGTCGAGGATGCGCCCCGCGAACGCCTTGTGGGCGTCTTCTTCTTCGGACTCGGTGGTCGGGTTCTCAGCCATGGTGCCAGAATAACAATGCAAAGCATTCTTTGCAATGCCTTCTTTGCAACACACTCTTTGCAACGTACTCTTTGCAGAGAATCCTTTGCAGCACCGGTGCCCTGTCGTCTCGGCGTCGGCGTTCGGCCTAGGCTAGCCCGCATGGTTGAACAGAATCTCGAGCAGAATCCCTTCCTGGCGCCGAGCACCCTGCCCTACGGGCTGCCGCCCTTCGCCGACATCCGGGACGAGCACTACCGGCCGGCGTTCGAGAGGGGCATCGAGGAGCACCTCGCCGAGATCTCGAACATCACCCGCCGCGGGGACGCGCCCAGCTTCGAGAACACGATGATCCCCCTGGAGAAGTCCGGGCAGACGCTCGAGCGCGTCGCCACCGTGTTCTTCAACAAGAGTTCGGCCGACATCTCGGACTTCACGAACGAGCTCGAGGAGGAGATGGCGCCCCTCCTCGCCGCGCACTCCGACGCCATCCGGCTCGACTCCGCCCTGTACTGGCGCATCAAGACCCTGCACGACCAGCTCGATCAGCTGGATCTGGACGCCGAATCCCGCTATCTCGTCGAGCGCTACTACACCGAATTCACCCTGGCCGGTGCCGCGTTGGACGATGACCAGAAGGCCGCGCTTCGCGAGTACAACCAGACGCTCTCCACTCTCACCACGCGGTTCGAGAAGAACCTGCTCGCCGACACCAACGACCTCGCCGTGGTGATCGACGACGTCGCCGAACTCGACGGGCTCGGCGCCGGAGAGATCTCGGCCGCGGCCGAGGCCGCCCGGGAGCGAGGCCTGGACGGCAAATACCTCGTGACGCTGGTGCTGCCCACCGGGCATCCCTACCTCGACTCACTCACCAATCGCGACGTGCGGAAGCGCATCATGGACGCGTCCCGCTCGCGCGGCGGCCGCGGCGGCGAGAACGACAATCGCGAACTCGTGCTGGAGATCACCCGCCTGCGCGCGGAGCGGGCACGGCTGCTCGGATTCGAGAACCACGCCGCGTATGTCACGGCGGATGAGACGGCCAAGACGCCGGCGGCCGTGGCCTCGATGCTCGGTCGCCTGGCCCCCATCGCGGCGCGCAACGCCCGCGCGGAACAGGCCGACCTGCAGGCCCAGATCGGCGACGAATTCGCCCTCCAATCCTGGGACTGGGCGTACTACACCGAGAAGGTGCGCCAGGCGAAGTACGACGTCGACACCGCCGCGATGCGTCCGTACTTCGAGGCCGAGCGGGTGATGCGCGACGGGGTGTTCTTCGCCGCCACGCGCGTCTACGGGGTGACCTTCACCGAACGTGCGGACCTCGTCGCCTACCACCCGGACGCCCGCGTGTTCGAGGTGAAGAACGACGACGGCTCCCCCGTCGGTCTCTACGTGCTCGACCTCTACACCAGGGACTCCAAGCGCGGGGGCGCGTGGATGAACTCCCTCGTCTCGCAGAACTCCCTGCTGGATCATCCGGTCGTCGTCACGAACAATCTCAACGTGCCGAAGCCCGCGTCGGGAATGCCCACCCTGCTCAGCTACGACGAGGTCAACACGTTCTTCCACGAGTTCGGGCACGCCCTGCACGGGCTGTTCGCGCGCGTCACCTACCCCAAGTTCGCCGGCACGAACGTGTACCGCGACTTTGTCGAGTTCCCGAGCCAGGTGAACGAGATGTGGATGCTGTGGCCCGAGATCCTGGCAAACTACGCCGTGCATTTCGAGACCGGCGAGCCCATGCCGCAGGCGTTCGTGGACAAGATTCGGGCATCCTCGGCGTTCAATGAGGGTTTCAAGACGAGCGAATACCTCGCGGCAGCGCTGCTCGACCAGGCCTGGCACCGCATCACGGCGGACGACACCGTGGCCGACGTCGCCGAGTTCGAGGCGGAGGCCCTCGCGGCGGTGGGCCTCGATAACCCGGCCGTGCCGACCCGGTACTCGAGCACGTACTTTGCGCACACCTTCTCCGGCGGGTACGACGCCGGGTACTACTCGTACATCTGGAGCGAGGTGCTCGACGCGGATACCGTCGACTGGTTCACCGAGAATGGCGGGCTCACCCGCGCGAACGGGGACCGCTTCCGGTCGCTGCTGCTCGGGGTGGGCGGGTCGAAGGACCCGCTGGAGGCGTACCGGGAGTTCCGGGGACGCGATGCCGTGATCGAGCCGCTGCTCAAGCGCCGGGGTCTCGCCGGCTAGTCCCGCATCCCCAGCGGCCGGACCCGCTCAGCGGCCTGGCGCGGTATCGACGGGGCGCGATGTGCGCCGCCGCCAACCCAGCCACAGCATGACGACCGCCCCCACGATGAGGCCCCAGAAAGCGGAGCCGATTCCCGCCACCGTGATTCCGGAGGCCGTCACGAGAAACGCGACGATCGCCGCCAGCCGGCTCGCCGCATCCTCCACCGCGGCCGTCACGGCGCCCACGAGCGCACCGAGCAGGGCCAGTCCGGCCACCGCCTGGATCAGCACGGGCGGCGACGCGGCGACGAACGCGGTGGCGACACCCGCGAGCAGCCCCAGCACGATGTAGGTCGCGCCGGCCGACACCGGCGCGATCCAGCGCCTGTCCCGGTCGACGGCCGCCTCCGGCCCGGCGGTGAGGGCCTGGGTGAGGGCGGCGAGGTTGATCGGGATGCCGCCGAAGAGCGCCCCGGCACCGGAGAGCAGCCCGGAGCCGATGAGAGCGGCTCGCACCGGCGGACGGTAGCCGAAGTTGTGCAGGATGGCGGCGCCCGGGATGTTCTGGCCGGCCATGGTCACGATGAAGAGCGGAATCGCGAGGCTCAGCACCACGAGCGGGTCGAAGACGGGCGCCACGAAGTCGAGCCTCGGCAGCAGCGAGGCACCGCGCAGCCAGCCGGAGTCCACGGTGACGGCCAGCAGGATGCCGGCGAGCACGATCGCGGCCGGCACCGCCCAGCGCGGCGCGAGTCGGTACAGCAGCAGCCAGACGAGGATCACCGGTATCGCCAGCAGCGGGACCTGCACGGCGGCCTTCACCGGGGCGAGGCAGAGCGGGAACAGGATGCCCGCGAGCATCGCATTCGAGATCGGGCGCGGGATGCGGCCGATGAGCCTCTCGAGCGCCGGCCACAGGCCGACGAGCACGATGAGGGCGCCCGCGACGATGAACGCGGCGACCGCCTCGGCGAAGCGCCCGGTCACCCCGGCCGTGGCCACGAGGAGGGCAGCCCCCGGTGTACTCCAGGCGAACTTGAGCGGCACCCGATAGGCCGCGCTGAGCACGACGGAGAGCACTCCCTGCGCCACGCAGATCACGAGCAGGCCGGAGGCGGACTGCGATCGGGTGGCGCCCACGGCGGCCAGGCCGGCGAGAACGATCGCGAACGAGCTGGAGAAACCGGTGATGGCCGCGACGATTCCCGCGGTGATCGGCTGGATGATGGCTATCGGTCTTTCTCGAGGCTGCCGGGGATTCCCTCAGCCTAGGGCCGCCCTCGCCGCTGCGACGCGGTCCAATCCGCAGGCGGTGGACCCGACGCGTGCCGGCGAAACTGCGGGAGCTACGCCGACTTCTCCTGGCGGATCGCCTTGTGCGGCACGATCGTCGGGGCGGCGTTCTCCAGCACGGCGGCGCGGGTCACGATCACCTGGGCGATGTCGTCACTCGACGGCACGTCGAACATGATCGGGCCGAGCACTTCCTCCATGATCGACCGCAGGCCTCGGGCTCCGGTCTGGCGCAGCACGGCCAGGTCGGCGATGGCCTCGAGGGCGTCCTGTTCGAAGTCGAGCACCACGCCATCCAGCTCGAACATGCGCTGGTACTGGCGCACGAGGGCGTTCTTCGGTTTGGTGAGAATCTCCATGAGTGCGACCTGGTCGAGCGGCGTCACCGTGGTGACGACGGGCAGGCGGCCGATGAACTCGGGGATGAGTCCGAACTTGTGCAGGTCCTCCGGAAGCACCTCGCCGAAGAGGTTCACGTCGTCGCCCTTGCTATGCAGCGGGGCGCCGAAGCCGATGCCCTTCTTGCCCGCGCGCTGGGAGATGATCTCCTCGAGACCGGCGAAGGCGCCGGCCACGATGAAGAGCACGTTGGTCGTGTCGACCTGGATGAACTCCTGGTGCGGATGCTTGCGGCCGCCCTGCGGGGGAACGGAGGCGATCGTGCCCTCGAGAATCTTGAGCAGCGCCTGCTGCACGCCCTCGCCAGACACGTCGCGGGTGATCGACGGGTTCTCGGCTTTGCGGGCGATCTTGTCGATCTCATCGATGTAGATGATGCCGGTCTCGGCGCGCTTCACGTCGTAGTCGGCGGCCTGGATGAGCTTGAGCAGGATGTTCTCCACATCCTCCCCCACGTATCCGGCCTCGGTGAGGGCCGTGGCATCCGCGACAGCGAACGGCACGTTGAGGCGTTTGGCGAGGGTCTGCGCGAGGTAGGTCTTGCCGCACCCGGTGGGGCCGATGAGCAGGATGTTGGACTTGGCGATCTCGACGTCGTCGATGAGAGCGTCGGCCGAGGTGAGGGTGCTGCGCGAACGGATGCGCTTGTAGTGGTTGTAGACGGCGACGGAGAGGGCCTTCTTGGCGGCCTCCTGGCCGATCACGTACTCCTCGAGGAAGCTGTAGATCTCGCGCGGCTTGGGAAGTTCGAACTCGCTCGCGGTCTCCTCGCCGGCCTCGGCCAGGCGTTCCTCGATGATCTCGTTGCACAGCTCGACGCACTCGTCGCAGATGTACACGCCGGGGCCGGCAATGAGCTGCTGCACTTGCTTCTGGCTCTTGCCACAGAAGGAACACTTGAGCAGATCGGCGCTCTCGCCTATTCGTGCCATGCTCGGCCTCCTCCAGATTCTCGGCCCCAGTGCCGCTGCTCTTGCGGAAGCGGCGGCCGTCTTCTTCTACGGATCGTTCGTATGGTGCTACCGGGGTCCTGACACCGAGCCTAACCCGACTCAGCGACACTCACCGCATCATGTGCGAATACGACACGGCAAACCTGCCCCCCGTTCGCCCGCGGCGGAAACCGGGAGGCATCCGCCCTAGACTTTTCCCGCGGCGCACAGACCAGAACGGGAGAGACGATGACCACCAGATGGGCACGGTTCGCCCGAGGCTGGCTGGCCGCGCTCGTGGCCACCTTCACCGCCCTCTGCTCCCACGCGATCGCGGGAGGCGGCATGCCGAGCGCCGTGGCGATCGCCCTCTCCCTCGCCTTCTCGGGTCTCGTCTGCGTCGCGCTCGCCGGCAAGACACTCTCCCGCGTGAGGCTCACGGCCGCCGTCGCGGTGAGCCAGTTCGCCTTCCACGGCGCCTTCAGCCTGCTGGGTGAGGCGACCCTCCCGCCCGGCGTCGGATCGGCCGGAATGCAGCACTCGGCCGCACAGATGGCCGCCCAAATCGCCGACCTGCCCGCCGGCCAGGCGGTCGTCGGCCCGGATGCCACGATGTGGCTCGGACACGCCATCGCCGCCGTGCTGACGATCGTGGCCATCCGCCGGGGCGAGCGCGCCTTCTGGGGACTCTTCGACCTCGCGCGGCTGTGCGTGAGCGCCGTCTGGAGCCTCGTCGCCCGCCCCGTCGCCGTGCGTTCGCCGGATCCCCTCGCCAGCACGGTCGCCACCGAGCGAGCCATCGTTCCGAGACCGGTCGACCTCGTCTTCTCCTCACTCTCGCATCGGGGACCGCCCGCGCTCGCGGCGATCTGAACATCCCCGTAACAATCATTCTCGAGATCGGCTCCGAACATCCGATGACGACGCCGCTGGGCGACCATCGTTCCGCCGATCTCATTCATTGCTGAGGAAGAAAATGAAGAAGCGCACCATCCTGTCTAGATCCGTTCTCACCAGCGCCGTCGCCGTCGGCGCCGGCGCCATTTTCGCCATCGCCGCCCCCCTCGCGGCGAACGCCCACGTGAGCGTCACTCCGTACACCGCCGAGCCCGGCAGCTACGCCCTCATCACCTTCAAGATCCCCAACGAGTCCGCCACGGCCAGCACCGACACGGTGGAGGTCGACCTCCCCACGGCGACGCCGTTCGCGAGCGTGAGCTACGTGCCGGTGGCCGGCTGGGATGTCGAGCTCGTCACCGAGACGCTGCCGAAGCCCGTGAAGGTGGACGGCGGCGAGGTGACCAAGGCGGTGACGAAGGTGGTCTGGACCGCGCAGGCCGGGAACGCCATCGAGGACGGCCAGCTGCAGTTGCTCTCGCTCTCCGTGGGCCCGGTGCCCGACACCGGCCGGATCCTGCTGCCCGCGACCCAGACCTACAGCGACGGCACGGTCGTGAAATGGAGCGAGAAGGGCGCGGATGCGGAGAAGCCGGCCCCGGTGCTCTATGTGACGGACACACCGGTCGCGAGCCACGACGCGGACGCCGAGGTGACGGCGGCCACCACGGCGGAGCACGGCGGCGCCGGAACCACGGCGGCCGCGAGTGACCCGATCGCGCGCGGTCTGGGCGTCTCCGGCCTGGTCGTCGGGGCGGTCGGCATCGTGCTCGCCGTGGTGTTCTCTCGACGCAGGGCGGCGAACTGAGCGTGCGCGCCCCGATCTTGCGGATTGCGATGGCCGGGTTCGGAACGCTCGTCGCCGTTGGCGCGGTTCTCGGCATCGCCGCTCCCGCTCAGGCGCACAACTACCCGATCGCGACGACGCCCACGGCGAATGAGACGCTCACCGAACTGCCGCCGAAGTTCTCGGTGACGACGAACGGCACGCTGCTCGACATCGAGGGCAACGATGCCGGGTTCGCGCTGCAGGTTCGGGATTCCGCCGGCCGCTACTACGGCGACGGTTGCGTCTCGGTGGACGGGCCAACGCTCGCCACCGATGCCGCGCTCGGGGCGGCCGGCAGGTACACGATCACCTGGCAGGCCATCTCCACCGACGCGCACACGGTGTCCGACTCGTTCGAGTTCACCTGGCAGCCGCCGGCCGGATTCACCCCGAGCCCGGGCAGCGCGAAGGTGCCGGACTGCCACGGAAAGCTCAAGCCCAATGGCACGGGTGCTCCGATCGGCGCCAGCCGGGCGGCCTCGGTCGACGAGGGCACCCTCCAGGCGGTGCTCTGGATCGGTGGGGCCGTGCTCGCGGTGGGCGCGGCGGTGATCGTGACCGTGCTGGCCACGAGTCGCCGGAAGCCGGGGCCCAAGGCCTGAGCGTCCAACGGCGGGCGGCTCGAGCTGCGCGGCTCGGCGTGGCGGGTCGGGCGCGCGGCCGGGCGACTCTGCGTCGCGGCTCTGCGTCGCGGCGGGAGTTGCGCCGCCTCGCGACTCTGCGTCGCGGCTCTGCGTCGCGGCGGGAGTTGCGCCGCCTCGCGGCTCTGCGTCGCGGCTCTGCGTCGCGGCGGGAGTTGCGCCGCCTCGCGGCGGGGAAACGACCTCGCGGAGGGAGGCGCAACCCCCGCCACGAGGACTTTTCCCCGCCGCGGCAGAATCCGCCCGCCCGTTTCCCCTGCCGCCACGCTGTTTCCCCCGCCGCGAGATCCAGGGCGCACCGTCTCCGCGCCGGCGAACGCTGAAAGGACCGAATTTCCCCCGCCGCGAAAAGCTCGGCGCAGGAAGGGACCTTGCGCGGGCTCGCCACCCTCGGCGCGCACACAAAAAGGGCCCCCGGCGCGAACCGGGGGCCCTTCGTGAAGCGAACTACTTGGTGATCGCCGGGATGTTCTTGCGCGAGGTGAGCACCTGGTCGACGAGACCGTAGGCGAGGGCCTCCTCGCCGCTCAGGATGTTGTCGCGGTCGATGTCCTTGTTCACCTGCTCCATCGTGCGGTTGGAGTGGCGCGAGAGCGTCTCCTCGAGCCATTCGCGCATGCGCTGGATCTCGCGGGCCTGGATCTCGATGTCCGACGCCTGTCCGCGGCCCGAGTCGCCCGTGGACGGCTGGTGGATCAGGATGCGGGCGTTCGGCAGGGCGAGCCGCTTGCCGGGCGTGCCGGCCGCGAGGATCACCGCGGCGGCGGAGGCCGCCTGGCCGAGCACCACGGTCTGGATCTGCGGGCGCACGTACTGCATCGTGTCGTAGATCGCCGTCATCGCGGTGAACGAGCCACCGGGCGAGTTGATGTACATCACGATGTCGCGGTCCGGGTCCTGGCTCTCGAGCACGAGCAGCTGGGCCATCACGTCATCCGCCGAGGCGTCGTCGATCTGCACGCCGAGGAAGATGATGCGGTCCTCGAACAGCTTCGCGTACGGGTCCTGGCGCTTGTAGCCGTAGGCCGTGCGCTCCTCGAAGGTCGGGAGGATGTAGCGAGCCTCCGCCGTCGGCGCGATGCCGCCGGCCTGTTGACCAAAGTTGGTGAATTCCATGTCTGTTCTGTCCATCCCTACTTCGTTGTCACGGAGTCGTCGGTGCCGCCGCCGCCGATGACCTCGGAAGCGAACTCCCGGAGGTGATCCACGAACCCGTACTCGAGTGCCTGCTTCGCCGTGAACCAGTTGTCACGGTCGCCGTCGATGATTACCTGCTCGACCGTCTTGCCGGTCTGCTCCGCCGTGAGCTCCGCCATCCGCTTCTTCATGTCGAGGATGAGGTTGGCCTGCGTCTGGATGTCGGCCGCCGTTCCACCGAATCCGCCGGACGGCTGGTGGAGAAGGACGCGGGCGTTCGGGGTGATGTAGCGCTTGCCCTTCGTGCCGGACGAGAGCAGGAACTGCCCCATCGATGCCGCCATGCCGATGCCGACGGTGACGATGTCGTTCGGCACGAACTTCATCGTGTCGTAGATGGCCATTCCCGCGGTGATCGAGCCACCCGGGGAGTTGATGTACAGGAAGATGTCACGCTTCGGGTCCTCTGCGGCGAGCAGGAGGATCTTCGCGCAGATCTCGTTGGCGTTGTCGTCACGCACCTCTGAGCCAAGCCAGATGATGCGGTCCTTGAGGAGTTGGTCGAAAATGCTCGAGACCAATGCCGGTTGGGCCATTGTTGCGCTCCGTTTCAGTTATCGCTTGTTGACGAATCTATCGGAGCCAACGCGCCAGAATCGCTCTGTTCGCCGTGGGCAGAGCGCGGAGTGGGACCGCGCGTCCGTTGGGCCGCGCACGGGGGGCGGCTCGTCCCTACGATGGACGGATGCCGCAGCGGACGATGGACCAGCAGGTGAGGACGGATGCCGCGGCCGGGGCCTTCGACGACTGGGGCCTGTCGACGGTGATCGACGAGAATCTCGACGCCCCGGTGATCCCCCGGGACCAGTTCGAGCGCCTGCACGACCTGGCCGGCTTGGACGCCGCCTGGCCGATCGGCAACGCGGGCCTGCTGCACGTCTACGGCTACCTGCTGTCGACAGTGGACACGCCGTACGGTTCCAAGGGCGCGCGCTGGCTCGACGGAACTCTCGCCCGCACGCTCGGGCTCCCGGCCGACGCGTTCCTGCCGGACGGTCCAGGCATCGGCACCCTGCTCTCCCGGGTGACCGCCGCGGTGCTCCCCCGCCTCGCCGAGCCGCCGGTCGACGCCCTGGCCGTGCTCGACCAGCAGAGCATGGACGGGCGGGCCACGGTGCGTACCGTCGTCGTGGGCGGCGCTCACGCCGCCGCGCTGCTCTACGGAATCGCGGAGGGCGGACGGATGCGCGCGGTCACGGCCTTCCCGCTGTCCGCGGCGCCCGACTCGTTCCTGCGTGCCCTCGCCGAGCAGCAACCGCGACTGCGCTACAACGCCGCGACGTCGACCCTGGCGCCGCGGTCGCCGCTCGCGTCGAGCCTGCGCACCCAATAGCCGAGGAATGCCGCGCCCGCCTCGTCGTGGATTAAGTCACCCTCCACGATCACGCGGTACGGACGCTCGAGGATTCCGTCGGCCGGGCGCACGTCCACGTGCGCCACGTCGAAGCCCGCCCCGTGCAGATGGTCGGCCATGAGGTAGTCGCTGCGGGAGTCCCCGATCGACCGCCAGACGGTGGGCAGGGCGCCGAGCCCCGCGAAGTAGTCGAGGGCCCGGGAGGCGCCGCGATCCTTGTCGAGCAGCACCGACTCGATGTCGGTGGAGATGATCGTGGAGTCGAGGCGGAAGGGGACATTGCCCGCGGCATCCGGAGCGGACCGCTCACCGAGCCTCACCCCGAGTCCCGCCGCAGCCACGAGGTCGAAGGCGGAGTCGTTGAACGCCGACTGGGCGCGCAGGTAGGCCTCGGTCGACACGTCGGTTCGCTGCTCAACCGAGATCATCGCGAGCTTCGACTCGTCGAAGAACATCGTGTCGGCGAAACCGTCGGCCACCAGGGCGCGCACGCCGTCGACGATGGATGCCGGCAGCGCGACGCTCTCGTCCACTGTGACCTCGCCCAGGCCCGCGGTCGTGATGGGCGCCCAGGAGCCGCCCTTCTCGAACACTCCGAACATCCGCGCGCCCGGGGTGTCCAGCGCGGCGGCGAGGCCGACATCCATCAGGGGCGCGATCACGCTGTCCCGGATGAAGCTGTCCGACCTGCCGGTGATGAAGGCGATCGGCACGCCGGCCGCAGTGAGCGCGACGAGGTCGTCGAGGATGCTCGGGATGCGGATGCTGCGGCTCACCGGGCTCGCGAGCGGGCCGTCCACGTCGAAGAGCAGACCGAGATCGAGCATGGATAACCTCCGGGAGTTCGACGGCGATAGATGCGATCGCCGTCGAACGCCTGGATGGTGCGTGCGTGCTGCCAGCTACTTGTGGTCGTGCCCGTAGTGCTCGTTGTTGGCGGAACGGCCGTGGCTGTCCTTGGCGCCGCCGTGGTCGTGACCCTCGTGGCCGGCGTCCGTGCCGGCGCTCGCCTCGACGAAGTCCTCATCATCCGAGTCGTCGAGAACCGCGGCGGTGAAGCCGGACATGTCGACCTCGGCGCCGTTCGAGTCGACGACCTTCGCCTTGGAGAGCACGATGGCGAGCGCCTTGCCCCGGGCGACCTCGCCGATCATGCCGGGGATCTGGCCGTTCGAGTCGAGCACCTTGATGAACTCGCCGGGCTCCATGTTGTACTGGGCTGCGCCCTGCACGAGGTACTGGGTGAGCTCGTCCTGGCTCACCTTCACCCCTTCGGCCTCGGCGATGGAGTCGAGCAGAATCTGGGTGCGGAACGTCTTCTCGCTCGACTCGGTGACCTCGGCGCGGTGCACGTCGTCTTCGAGGCGGCTCTCGTTCTCGAGGTGGCGGTGCACCTCGTCGAGCACGAGCTGCGGCGGAACCGGGATCTCGAGGGACTCGAGCAGCGTGTCCACGACCTGATCGCGGGCCTGCGTGCCCTGCCCGAACACCTTCGACTTCTTGACCTGCTCGCGGATGTCCGCCTTGAGCTCGTCGATGGTGTCGAACTGGCTGGCGATCTGGGCGAAGTCATCGTCGGCGGTGGGAAGCTCGCGCTCCTTCACGGCGAGGAGCTTGACCGTGATCTCGGCCGACTCCCCCTCGTTGTCGCCGCCGAGAAGCTTGGACTCGAAGACCGTGGTCTCGCCGGCGCTCAGGCCGTCGAGAGCCTCGTCGATGCCGTCGATGAGGTCGCCGGAGCCGACCTCGTAGGAGATCGCGTTGGCCGTGTCCACCTCGTTGCCGCCGATGGTGGCGACGAGGTCGATCTGGGCGAAGTCCCCGGTGGCCGCCGGGCGGTCCACGGTGATGAGCGTGCCGAAGCGGGCGAGAAGGCTCTGCAGTTCGGTCTCGACCTCCTCATCCGTCACCTCGATCGGGTCGACGGTGAGCACGAGGCCCTCGAGGTTCGGCAGGTCGAAGTCCGGACGCACGTCAACCTCGACGACGACCTTGAGCTCTCCGCTGAAGTCCTTCACGTCGGGGAGCTCGGTGATGTCGGCCTCCGGACGGCCGAGCGGGCGGATCTTCTGCTCTTCGATCGCCTGGCGGTAGAACTTGTCGAGCCCGTCGCTCACGGCGTGGTTGAGCACCTCGTCGCGGCCGACGCGCTGGTCGATGATGGGCGGCGGAACCTTGCCCTTGCGGAAGCCCGGGATGTTGACGGACTCCGCGATGTGGCTGTACGCGTGATCGATGCTGGGCTTCAGCTCGTCGGGGGTAACCGAAATGCTCAGCTTCACGCGCGTGGGGCTCAGCTTGTCAACCGTGGTCTTCACGATGGGATCTCCTGAATTTCTGTGCTTCGTGGTGTACGTGGGTGTTGTCGGGGCGACAGGATTCGAACCTGCGGCCTCTCGGTCCCAAACCGAGCGCTCTACCAAGCTGAGCTACGCCCCGGACTTCAGTGTTGTGAGGTACGTTCACCCCGAGGACAGATCGGCGGATGTCGCGAGACGTTTTCCGAAAATAAGCCTCGGCAAGCCTAGCGCACTGTCTGCCGCGTGCGCCGTGCGCTCGATTGCGCGAGGCGCCCGCGCCATGTATTAGGCTGGCTACCGCGCGATCGGCCCACGGCCGGCTGCCACGGGGATGTAGCTCAATGGTAGAGCCTCAGTTTTCCAAACTGATGGCGCGGGTTCGATTCCCGTCATCCCCTCCACGTAACAGGCTCTCGACCAGCACCGCCTCAGGGCGGATGCCGACGATAAATCATGTAACCCCAACGCGGGGTTGTGGACCCTGCTCGCGCCCGGCAGGCTTCGAATCGCCGGTGAATGCATCCCGGCAACCGGACAACCCGAGGAACCGCAATGAAGCGCGCCGTTGCCATTATCTTCGCCGCCGTCCTGTTCACCGGGCTCAGCGGATGCTCGGCCCAACCGACGCACCACACAGGGTCGGATTCGTCGTCCAGCCGCTCAGATTCGGTGGCTTCAGCGCCAACGTCGCCAGTCCCAGCTGTGCCAACTGCCACCGTCCCGAGTGTCTTGAACCAGGCGGGCGAGGTCGCTGCCTCCACGCTCGCCGCGGCCGGATTCGTAGTCGTCACACAGGACGCAGCAGGCACGGCCGTTTCGGACTCCACCGGCTGGACAGTGACGAGCCAGTCGGTGGCCGCAGGTGCAACTACCGATGTCGGATCCACCGTGACTCTGACTGTCGCCCAGCCCGCGCCGCCGCCGGCACCAGTAGCGGCGGCCCCCGCTCCAGCACCTGCTGCACCGGCCCCAGCTCCTGCACCTGCCGTGCCGGCCCCAGCACCCGTTGTGCCGGGAGGTGGCGCGACCGCCCTCTGCAATGACGGAAGCCTCTCCTTCGCCGCACACCATCAGGGCGCCTGTTCGCATCACGGCGGCGTAGCGGTCTGGTACAAGTAGCCCGCCGCCCCTAAACCAGTTGGAGAGTTGGCAGTTGGAGAGTTGGCAGTTGGAGACTTGGCAGTTGGAGACTTGGCTTCGTCCACTAGTCGGAGACCACTAGTCGGAGTCCACCCGGCGACGCCGTTCGGTCAGCGCGCCGCCACGCGGGTTGCCGGCTCCGTCACGTAGTGGTGCCCGGTGGGCGAGGTCCACTCGAGGTCGCCATCGCCGATGTGCTCGACAGTCCACGCGGTGTGATGCTTCTGGTCGTGATGCTTCGGGCAGAGGTGCGCGAGATTGTCGTGGTTCGTCGGACCGGCGAATTGCCGGTCCTTCGTATGGTCGAGATCGCAACGTCGGGCGGCGGCGCCGCATCCTGGAGCACGGCAGGTTTCATCCCGCATGCGAAGCCAGGCGCGAAGGTCCGGGGGAATCGCGTAGCGATCGCGACCGAGCGAGAGCACCGCGCCGGTCTCGGGGTGGGTGAGGATTCGGACGAAACCGGGGGCGCCTGCGGCGAGCTCGCGGGCGGCGTCGATGTCGATCGGACCGTAGCCCTCGAGCACGGCCGGCTCGGTGCCGCGGCCGAGGAGGGTGAGCACCGGCACCGTGACGAGCACTCGAGCGCGGATGCCGGAGCCGAGGTTCGGCTGGGTCGGGTGCCCGGCGTCGGTCTGGCCGTCGATGAGCAGGTCGCAGAAGACATCCGCCCTCAACTGGGTGAGGGTTCGCGGCTCGTCGGGAGACTGAAGGGCGGCCGCGACATCCGTCACCCGGTGGTAGATGGCCTCAGCGCTTGCCGCCGGGAGGTACGCGGTGAGCCAGGCCATGCCATCCCGGGCCGGATCGAGCGAGATCTCGCGCTTGTCGCGGCAGCTGTCGTGGCGCACCTCGACGGATTCCGGATGTTCCCGCTCGCGCAACACCCGGGCCCGGTGGTCGAAGCGGCTCGCGGTGAGGGTGAGGGCGAACGGCAGCGCGGCCTTCTCGAATGCGCGGCGCGCGTCCGCCGGCAGGGAGGTCGCGTGCTCGATCATCACCTGGGCGTGGCGGTAGCTGATGTCACCGTCCGAGAGAGCGGCCATCGTGGCAGGCAGCTCACGGAGAAGGGAGCGGCTCTCTTCGATGAGAGTCTCGATAGTGCGCTCCGGCAGGCGCAGGGCGGCCGCCAGCTCGCTCACGAGGGAGCGCCGGGCGACGTGGGCGTCGCTCCAGGGGCGCACCTGGGACGTGTCGGACGGCATCAGGGAGGCAGTGGCCTCGCTCCAGCTTCGTGCCTGGTCGATGAGGGCGGCCCGGTTGGCGGCGGCCCGCGCGGCTGCGCGATCGGCCTCGACGACGTCGTCGATAAGCTCGCCCATGGTGTCGAGAAAACTCGCGGCGAGCGACGGAGTGAGAACGCTGGCCCGTGGCCCGTGATCGAGCCCGGAGGCTGCCGTCGCGGTGGTTTCCATGACCCCACTCAACACCATGCCACCGACATTCCGAGCCCGCTTCGACGGGTGAAAGCCGGGTGCAAAGACGGGTGCAAAGCGGGGTGCAAACCGGGGTGCAAACCGGGGTGAAAGCCGGGGTGAAAGCAGCGCCGAAAACTGGGTCGAAAGCTGGTGTAGCACCGACCGCGCCCCGACTCAGAGTCCGACGCACAGTGGGCCGCACATCCAGCAAAGCCGAGAACTGAGTCGAGACCCCCATAGCCGTAGCCCTCCGCGGCGACCAGACTGGGCACCACGCACGAATGAGGAGATTCCGGTATGAAGTTCCTGTTGCTCATCGGTGGTAACCGCGACGCGTGGGCCGCACTCACGCCGGAGGACTGGTCCGACAACGAGAGGACCCATGGAGAGCTCATCGCCGAGCTGAGGAAGACCGGCGAATTCCTCGAGTGCGACGAGCTCAACGTGACCCCGCAGGGCGCCCGCATCGTCCGCACCGACCGCGGCATCCCCTCGGCCGTGGACGGGCCGCTCCACGACGGTGACGACTTCGCCTCCGGGTATTACCTCCTCGACTGTGCAGACATCGATCGGGCCTGCGCGATCGCAGCACGGCTCTACGAGAGCCGATTCGCGCCGATCGAGGTGCGCCAGGTCGGCGGATGACGGCCGACGGCGCCCCACTATCCTGAGCGCGTGGACCTGCACTTCAGCGGCGAACTCTGGTATTGGCGTGGACCCGCGCCGTTCCACTTCGTCACCGTGCCGGTCGACGCGAGCGCCGCGATCGCCGAGGTCGCGCCGCTCGTGACCTACGGCTGGGGCATGATTCCCGTCACCGTGCGCATCGGCAGCACCGAGACGACCACGTGTGGCCGAAGGACGGCGGATACATCGTGCCGGTGAAGAAGGTCGTGCAGGAGGCGGAGGGTCTCGACGTGGGCGATCGGGTCGAGGTGACGCTCACTCTGGATGTCATATCCCCGTAGGTCCCTCGTGCGGCTGCCCCGGGTGTTCCCCGACTGCGCGGAGGCGCCCGCGAACCGCGGCGCCGGGTCGGTGCGTGAAACACCCGGGCCACGGGACTCTGGGGTGCCGCCTACGGCGCCTGGATGAGCCAGGCGTCGGCGATGGATGGGTCATAGTGTCCCGCGACACCCGTGTACGTCAGCCGGATCGTGACCGCGCCGGTGCTCGTGAGAGTACCGTCGTCGGGGATCAGGATCTGGTACGTCTCCGTGCCCGGTCCCCCCGCCGTGCGTTCGTAGACCCGGGTCGCCACTCTCGTGCCATTGACGCTGATCTCGTAGTCCTTGGTCTGCGCTCGGTCGTAGGTCTCGATCGCACGGAGGATGAAGGGCTTACCGGGAATGACGGCGCCGGTGAACTCGAAGTAGGAACCGGGACTGGTCACCCCCGAGTACCGGCGAGTGAGCCCCGCCTCGACCGACGTGCCGCTGGAGGGCGAGCCCGTGACCGCGTGAACAGCCTCCGAAGACGCCTCACCGAAGTCGACGTGATCGGTGAACGTCGCAGGCGGAGTCGCGAGCGAGACCGTCAGTGGCGCCGATGTGGTGGCCAGCACAGAACCCTCCGACACGAACCGCACCGCCAACGTGAAATCACCGGCCGTGATGCTGAGAGGAATCGGCACGGTCGTCAGCACCGTGGCGGTGGCCCCGGGCGCGATCGTAATATCGGGTCCGGTGGCCGGCTGTTGCCAGTCGGTCGGTGACTCCACGACGAGTCGTCCGGTAATCGGCGCCGCCGCGGTGTTGGCGATCGCGGTGGTGACGACCGCGCTCGCTGCGGGGTCCCCGGCGCCGGTGGCGCGGGTGGCAGACGTCACCGTGATCGCCGGCTCGATGGTGGCCAGGGTACTCGACACGGTGAACGAGCGCGGCTCACCCCTCGACGGCGTGAACGTCACCGTGGCGGTCGCAGTGAGGGGACCCGCCGCCACAGTGAGCGGGATCTTCACAGTGAACGGGATGCTTCGGCTCTCGCCCGGCCGCAGCGATGCGACGTCGAACACCGCCGGCGCGGCCGTCAGGCCCGCGTTCAACGCGAGGTCGACCCGTGCCGGCGCGACGATCGACCGACCCGTGTTGGTCAGCTGCACGACGCCGGCCACGGTCGATCCGGGAAGAGCCGACTTCACCCCGGTCACCTGCACGGTCAGACCGACGTTGGCCGGTGACGACGTGAAGTGATACTCCCCCGACCCCACGCTGATTTCGACGATTCCATTCGCCTCGCTGACCTTCGTCACTCCCGCGACGGAATCAAGCGGGCGACCTCCTTCGGTTACCGCCCACCGGCTGATGGCGGGGATCCGGATGGTGGAGGTGGTGTTCATCGGAACCGTCGCGTCGAGGGTCATACCCTCGGAGGTCACCGCCCAGTTCGAGGCGACTGTGCCGTAGACGGAGTCGAAGCTTCCCGCACCCGTGGTGAGCCCACCGCCGACGTTCGGAGCGATCACGCTGGTCTTGTATCCGGCGCTGGCCGACGAGATCCCGCCGATGTTCTGGTACATCCAGTTTCCGACGGCACCATAGGCGTAGTGGTTGAACGAGTTCATCCCGACGTCGCCGAATGTCCCGTCCGGTTTGAGCGAATCCCACCGCTCCCACATCGTCGTTGCGCCGGAGGCGACCTCGTAGCCCCAGGACGGGTAGTCCTTGTTGAGAAGAAGTCGGTAGGCGACGTCGCTGTGGCCCGTGGCCGTGAGTGCCGGCAGCAGCCAGGGAGTGCCGATGAAACCGGTCGACAGGTGATAGTTCTTCGCGGCCACTCTGGCCACGAACCTGTCACCGACCTGAGCGAGACGGTCGGCCGGAACGAGTCCGAGCCCGATGGAGAGCGCATAGGCGGTCTGACTGTTACCGGCCATCGTGCCGTCCGCTGAGAGGTAGTGCGAGAGGAAGGACGCGGTTACGTCCTTCTCCAGCTGCGCGTAGCGCGCGGCGTCCGCGGTCTCACCGATCGCCGATGCCATCTGGCTCATCATGCGGGCGTCGGAGGCGAAGTACGCGGTGCCGATGAGGCTCTGGTCGGTGGGATCATCGAGGTTGAGCCAGTCGCCATAGCCACCCTGGGTGCGGATCAGGCTCGCGCCCGATTGGCCCTGGACGTAGTCCATGAATTTCTTCATGGAGGCCCAGCCTTCCCGGATGACACCGGTGTCGCCGTAGGCGGTCCAGAGGGTGTTCGGAACGGTGATTCCGGCATCCGCCCAACCGCTGCCTCCTCCGATTCCGATGGGGTCGGGCGCGACCCCCGGGTAGTCCCCGTCGGCATGCTGCGAGTCACGCACGTCCTGCAGCCATTTCGACAGGAAGGACAGGGTGCCCGAGTTGTAGCTCGCGGTCGGGGCGAAGACGTTGATGTCACCCATCCATCCGAGCCGCTCATCGCGGGCGGGCGTGTCGGTGGGGATGGAGAGGAAGTTGCCTCGCTGCCCCCAGGTGATGTTGCTCTGAAGCTGGTTGAGCATCGCGTTCGAGGTGGTCAGCGTGCCCGTCTTTTGCAGGTCGGTCCCGAGCACAAGACCGGTGAGGTTCGAGGCTGCCGGTGCCGTCGCCAGCCCGGTGACCTCCACGAACCGGAAGCCGTGATAGGTGAATTTGGGCACGTAGTCCTCGGTGCCGGTGGTGGCGAACGTGTAGTAGTCCGTGGCCTTCGCGGAACGCAGGTTCGCCGTGTACAGCGTGCCGTCCGGGTTCAGCATTTCGCCGTACCGGATGCGCACCTTCTGCCCGGCGACGCCGGTGAGCTTCAGCGACATCACTCCCACCATGTTCTGCTTCATGTCGTACAACCAGGCGCCGTTCGTGGGCTGCTTCGCCAGCAGGGTCGCCGGGCGCTTCGCCGTGACGCGGACCGGCTCGTCGCTCTGCGGCTCGAGGAGCGCCGTCGCAGCGTCGCTGCCGACGTCGACGGGGGTCCAGGACGCCGTCGATCCCTTCGGCGAGCTCCAATTGACCGGCAACTGCCGGGCGTCGTAGTTCTCACCGTCGATGATGTCCGAGGAGACCAGCGGGCCCTTCGTGCTCTTCCAACTGTCGTCCGTGGCGACCCACTGGTGCGTTCCATCGGAGAAGTCGATGCGCAGCTGGGCGATCAGGGCGGGCGTCGTTCCGTAGTGGTGGGGGCCGAAGCTCGCGATGTTCCCGGAATACCAGCCATTGGCGATCATCGCCGCGATGGTGTTCGCGCCCTTCTGAACGAGCGCGGTCACGTCGTAGGTCTGGTAATCGATCCGTTTGGAGTAGTCGGTCCAGCCGGGAGCAAGGCTCTCGTCACCGACCCTGGCGCCGTTGATGCTCAGTTCGTAGACACCGAGGGCGGAGGCGTACACGCGGGCCGCGGTGACGTGCTTCGCCACGGTGAAGTCCTTACGCAGCAGAGGCTGGCTGGCCTCCACCGTGAAGATCGACTCGAGCGGCGAGAACGCCTGGTAGGCGCCGTTGACGATCTTGCCGTCGCTGAACGGATTCTTGCCGTCGGCGAAGGTGGTGTCGAGCAGGGTGCCACTGGTCGGAGAAACAACAGTGACGGCATAGATGGTGGACTGCTCCGGACCCTCCGCGGCGGCGCTCTGGCGGAATCCGACATAGCCCTCAGTGAAGGTGGTGTCGGTGCGACGGTCGATTTCGGTTCCGTCGATCGAGGAGATGATGGTGGAGCCGTCGAAGGTAATGCTGAAGGTATGCCGCCCGGTGAGGAGCGCGTCCTTGGAGATCACCGACGAGATGTCCTTGTTGTCCAACAGGGTGAAGCCGCCGTTCTGCTTCACGTGCGGACGAAACCGCGGGGTGCCGTCAGCCACGGAGAGCTGCCACAGGTAGGCGTTGTTGAGGTCCGCGGCGCGCGCATAGACACCCAGCACCAGGTTGTCCATGTGGAAGTCGACGCTGACGGTGTAGTTATGCCACTTCGCTCGGGTCGCCGCGGCGGTGTCGGTTCCGCCGATCCACTTCCCGCTCCACTCGGTGGGCGTGAGGATGCCGGTCTCGAACCACGCGGGTTTCGCCCATCCCGTGGCCTTGCCGCTGTTGTCCCAGATGCGCACCTGCCACCAGTATCGGGTTTGCGAGGCGAGGGCGGGGCCGGCGTACGCGACGTTGAGTTGCTCGCCCGAGACGACCTTTCCCGAGGACCAGACGTCCGCCTTCGCGAGGGCGGATTCGGAACCGGAGACGCGGACTTCGTACGCGATCTGGGTGACGCCGCGACCGGAGGACTCGTTCAGCCAACTCAACGTCGGGCCGGCACCGCCGATGCCGAGGGGATCCTGCAGCCCATTGGTCCGGAGCCCGTCGACCCGCGTGACGGGCACTGCCGGCCGCTCGACCGCGTGAGCGGCCGTGGTCGGCGCGCTGGACATCAGCAGGCCGAGCGTGAGGGCGATCGTCGACATCGCGGCTGTCGAGGTTTTGAAGTGGTGCCGCGCTCGAGACGTCGAGCCGAGGGAGCGAGCCATCGCTGTTCCAATCATCCTTGAATGGGTAGTAAGACGAATTGCTCGGGAGTTTTACAGATCGATTCGTTGAATCGTTTCATGTACGCAACGAGAGTAACCCTACTTTTGCCTCGACGGGCTTGTCAATAGTCGTGAAAATTTGTCACCACGCTTCGACCGGCGGGAAAGGCCGGACCGACCCGCCCGAACCGTTACCGTTGAACCATGACGCCTGCTGACACCCCAACGCCCACCGAGGCAGACACCGCCCCCGACGCGAAGACCTTCGCCGAACTGGGGCTGGGTGACGCGATGCTCAAGGCGCTCAAGGATGTGGGGTACGAGACCCCGTCCGCCATCCAGGCCGCGACGATCCCGCCGCTGCTCGCCGGACGCGACGTCGTTGGCCTCGCCCAGACCGGAACCGGTAAGACGGCCGCCTTCGCGCTGCCGATCCTCTCCCGCCTCGACCTGTCGCAGAAGAACCCGCAGGCGCTCGTGCTCGCCCCGACCCGCGAACTGGCCCTTCAGGTCTGCGAGGCGTTCGAGAAGTACGCCGCCCACCTGCACGGCGTGCACGTGCTGCCGGTGTACGGCGGCCAGGCCTACGGAGTGCAGCTCTCCGCGCTGCGACGCGGGGTGCACATCGTGGTCGGCACGCCCGGCCGCATCATGGATCACCTCGAGAAGGGCACCCTCGACCTCTCCGAGCTCAAGTACCTCGTGCTCGACGAGGCCGACGAGATGCTCAAGATGGGCTTCGCCGAGGATGTCGAGACGATTCTCGCCGACACCCCGGACGACAAGCAGGTCGCGCTCTTCTCGGCCACCATGCCGCCGCAGATCCGGCGCATCTCGAAGAAGTACCTGCACGACCCGGAAGAGATCACGGTCAAGAACAAGACCACGACATCCGCGAACACGACCCAGCGCTACCTGGTGGTCTCCTACCCGCAGAAGGTGGATGCCCTCACCCGAATCCTCGAGGTGGAGAACTTCGAGGGGATGATCGTCTTCGTCCGCACGAAGAACGAGACGGAGACCCTGGCCGAGAAGCTGCGCGCCCGGGGCTACTCGGCCGCGGCGATCAGCGGCGACGTGGCCCAGGCCCAGCGCGAGCGCACCGTCAACCAACTCAAGTCGGGCAAGCTCGACATCCTGGTGGCCACGGATGTCGCGGCCCGCGGCCTCGACGTGGAGCGCATCAGCCACGTGGTCAACTACGACATCCCGATCGACACGGAGTCGTACGTGCACCGCATCGGGCGCACCGGGCGCGCCGGGCGCAGCGGCGCCGCCATCAGCTTCGTGACGCCGCGCGAGCGACGGCTGCTCACCGCCATCGAGCGCGCCACCAGGCAGCCGCTCACCGAGATGCAGTTGCCGACCTTCGCCGACGTGAACGTGACTCGGCTGGCGCGCTTCGACGATGCGATCACCGAGGCCCTCGGCCAGGCCGACCGCATCGCGGCGTTCCGTGACATCATCGGCCACTACGTCGAGCACCACGATGTGCCGGAGTCCGACGTGGCGGCCGCCCTCGCGGTCGTCGCGCAGGGCGAGACGCCGCTGCTGCTCGCCCCGGAGAAGCCTCAGCGCCGCACCGAGCGTGCCGAGTGGGGCGACCGGCCGGAGCGCACAGACCGACCGGAGCGGGCGGACCGCACCGAGCGCCGCGCGCGCCCCAATGCGGGACCGATGTCGACCTATCGCATCGAGGTCGGCAAGCGCCACAAGGTGGAGCCGCGCCAGATCGTCGGCGCGATCGCCAACGAGGGGGGCCTGAGCCGGGAAGACTTCGGCCACATCAAGATCCTCCCCGAGTTCTCGCTCGTCGACCTTCCGGCATCCCTGCCGGACGACGTGCTCGACAGGCTGAAGGGCACGCGGATCAGCGGCAAGCTCATCGAGATCCGTCCCGACCGGGGCGGCGCACCCCGCCAGGACGACAGGGACGATCGGCCGGCTCGCAAGCCCCGTCACGACCCGGCGCGCTGAAGGCCGAATCGAACGGCTCAGTCCTTCTCGTTTCGCCGGATCGCGCCGAAGCGCCACACCGCACCCGCGAACGCGATTACCGCGATCCCGGCGAGGACGCCGAGGGCCAGCGTCCTGTCGATCTCGGTCGTGCTGCGGTAGGCGAAACCGTAGAACGCCTGCAGGGCGTGGGTGGCCGGGAAGACGCGGCCGATCCAGAGGAACACGTCGGGCAGCATGGTCGCGGGGAACATGATGCCGCTCAGCAACAGGGATGGCAGGAAGACGAACATCGACAGCATCGTCGCCCAGGACTGGCTGGGAGCGACGGCGCCGATCAGCAACCCCACGGCGATGCTCGCGACGATGAACGTGACGAGCACGAGCAGGTACGCGAGAGGCACCTGGGGCAGCCTGGCCTGGAAGACGATCGGCGCAGCGAGATAGATGATCGCCGAGACCAGCAGCAGGTGAAGGAAGGCGCTCGTCGCCTGCACGCCGATCACCGCCGAGCCCGGGATGCCGTTGGCCCGATACGCCCGCAGCGTTCCTGACTCGCGCATCTTCACGATGGGCTCCGGCACCCCCAGGAGTGCGCCCATGGTGACGGCGAAGATCGTCATCGTGGCCGCGAGGGTGTCCTTCATCAGCGGGTTCAGCGACGCGAGCACTCCCCCGAAGACGAAGAAGAACACGAGAGGCACGAGGTAGAACACGAGGAGCGTGCCCCGGTCCCGCAGGTCGACTCTCAGCTGGATAGCCAGCGAGGTCCAGAAGGCCGTCATTGCTGGGCCTCCGTGACGACCTCGAGAAAGCGCTGCTCGAGCGAGGGCCGCGCGACCCGCAGGTCGTCGACGACGTCGCCCGCCCGCTGCACCCTGGCGAGGATCTCCGTCACCGCCTCGGCGACCTCCCGGCTGGTCCACTCCAGATAGCCGTTCTCCGCACCCACGAAGTGGGCCGCGCCGACGTCCGAGCCGGGAAGAAGCGAGCCGTTCGCCGTGCGGAGCAGGATGCGCGTCTCCGAATGCCCGGCCGCCGTGACCTCCTGCGGGGTGCCGCAGACCACCACCCGTCCGCGCACGATGATGGCGATGCGGTCGCAGAGCTGCTCCGCCTCCGCCATGTCGTGGGTGGCGAGCAGCACGGTGACCCCCTGCTCGCTGATCGAGCGGATCTCGTCGTGCAGCCTGGCCCTGCCCTGAACGTCGAGCCCCGCGGTGGGCTCGTCGAGCACGAGGAGCTCCGGGTCCCCAACCAGGGCGAGCACCAGGTGCACGAGCCTCTTCTGTCCGCCGGACAACTGCCGGTATTCCCGCCGCATCAGGGCGCCGATGGTGAACCGCTCCACGAGTCCGACCTTGTAGGGAACGCGATGCCACGCCGAGACGAGCCTGATCGCCTCCCCCACCCGGATGCTGTCCGGCAGCGACGTCGACTGCAGCTGAACACCGAGGTGCCGGCGCAGCTCGCGCTCGTCCCGTCGCGGGTCGAGGCCCGCCACCAGGACCGTGCCGGAATCCGCGGTGCGCAGCCCCTCGAGACACTCGAGAGTCGTGGTCTTGCCGGCGCCGTTGGGGCCGAGCAGGCCGAACACCTCGCCCCGTCGCACCTCGAGGTCGAGCCCGTCCACCGCCGTGACCGCCCCGTAGCGCTTGGTGAGCGCACGGATCGCCACGATGGGCTCGGGCGACGCGTTCATCCGTCGAGTATGGGGGCGCGGGCCCGGTGCCGTAGTGGCTTTGGTCCCCCGCCTCGTCTCAGGAGTTGAGCAGCCGAGCCAGCACCGCGGCCTCGCTGATCTCGGGCCGCCGAGTGGCGGTGAGAAGCACCAGCTTGCCCTCGGTTGCCAGCCCCCGCAGGTGGTCGAGCGCCTCCGCGCGCTCCGGTGCGGCAAGCTCGGCCTCGTAGCGCCGGGAGAATTCGTCGAACAGCTC
Organism: Lacisediminihabitans profunda; assembly: GCF_008040105.1. Classification (GTDB taxonomy): domain Bacteria; phylum Actinomycetota; class Actinomycetes; order Actinomycetales; family Microbacteriaceae; genus Lacisediminihabitans; species Lacisediminihabitans profunda. The sequence goes on along the minus strand of NZ_VRMG01000005.1, from coordinate 622,545 downwards.
GGGATCGTGCGAATACCACTGCCGAAGCTCGGTCGAGGGAGCCACGGCCTTGCACCACTCGGTCAGGGCCGCCCGCTGCTTGCTCATCCCCCGGGGCCAGATCCGGTCCACGAGCACGCGAGCGGCCGCCGTCTCCGCCGGCGGATCATAGATTCGTGTGACGGTCACCTGTCGGTTCGTCATCGGGCCCTCCCGTTCCGGCGATCTGCGCGCCTACCCCTTCGAGTATGGACTCTTCGAGTGTGGACGGACAGCGCACGATCGGCCACTGATACGCACGGCAAACTCTCATACCCCCGGGGATATCATGGTCCCATGGAAATTGCACGCAGGATCGTCATTGTGGGTGGGGTCGCCGGCGGAATGTCGGCGGCGACGAGGCTGCGACGGCTGGACGAAACAGCGGACATCGTCGTCTTCGAGCGCGGCCACTACGTCTCCTTCGCCAATTGCGGGCTCCCCTACTACGTGGGCGGCGTCATCACCGACCGCGCGGCGCTGCTGCTGCAGACTCCCGAATCGCTCGCGAGCCGATTCCGACTCGACGTGCGCGTCGATCACGAGGTCGTGTCGATCGATCGGGCGGCACACACGGTGGAGGTGCGCAACGTCCGCACCGGCGCGCTCACGGTCGAACGCTACGACCGCCTCATCCTCGCGGGTGGGGCCACGACATCCCACGAGCGGGCGTCGTCCTCCATCCCAACCCACACGCTGCGCACCATCGACGACGTCGACCACATCACGGGCACGCTCGCCGCAACCGGCTCCCCCGCGTCCGCCGTCGTGATCGGTGGCGGTTTCATCGGGGTCGAGGCGGTCGAGAACCTGGTGCGGCGCGGCCTCGATGTCACCCTCGTGCAGCGGGGACCGCACGTTCTGCGCCCGCTCGACGTGGAGATGTCCTCTCTCGTCGAGCGGGAGCTGCGGGCGCACGGCGTCGACGTGCGCACGAACACGACCGTCGTCGCGGCCGAGAACGGCGTGGCCACGCTCAGTGACGGAACCGTTGTCGCCGCCTCGATCATCATCGACGCGAGCGGGGTGCATCCCGACACCACGATCGCCGCGGCCGCCGGCCTCGCCATCGGATCGAGCGGCGGAGTGTGGGTGGATGCCGAACAGCGCACGAGCGACCCGGCGATCTATGCGGTCGGCGATGGCGCCGAAAAGATGGACGCCGTGACGACCGATGCAGACTCGGGCGGGATCCTCGTGACGATGGCCGGCCTGGCGAATCGCCACGGCCGGGCGGCCGCGGACAGCATCGCCGGCGTGCCCCTGCCGGTCGAACCCGCGCTCGGCACGGCGATCGTCGGGCTGTTCGAGACGACGGTCGCCATGGTCGGCTGGAGCGAGCGTCGCCTCGCCGCCGCCGGACGCGCCCACCGAGTGATCCACACCCATCCCGACTCGCACGCCACCTACTACCCCGGCGCCGAGCAGATGCACATCAAGCTGCTCGTCGACCCGGAGAGCGACGCCATCCTCGGAGCCCAGATCGTGGGCGGGGCCGGCGTCGACAAGCGCATCGACGTGATCGCCACGGCGATGTCCGGCGGCATCACTGCCTCCGGTCTCAGCCGGCTCGAGCTCGCCTACGCGCCGCAGTTCGGTTCCGCGAAGGACCCGATCAACCAGCTCGGCTACGTCGCGGACAACCTCGCCTCCGGTGCCACCCGCAGCATCCAGTGGCACGAGCTCGACACCGAGCGCGAGGCCGGGGCCCGGCTCATCGACGTGCGCCGACCGGACGAGTTCGCGGCCGGCCACATCCCGGGCGCCGTGAACGTGCCCCTCGATGAGCTTCGCGGACGTCTCGACGAGCTGCCGGTCGGCTCGCTCATCGTGCACTGCCAGGTGGGCCAGCGCGGACACACCGCCGCTCGGCTCCTCGGCCAGCACGGCTTCGATGTGCGCAACCTCGACGGCGGCTACGCCACCTGGCTCGCCGGGGTCTCCGCCTTCGCGGCCGTGCCGGCCCTCGCCTGACTCAGCACCGCATCATCCAGACCCACCGCATCATCAAGAAAGGACCAGCAATGAGCATTCTCGGCAAGCTGTTCGGCAAACCGTACGCGACCATCGACGGCTCGGCCGCCCGTGAGATCACGGAGTCCGGCGGGATCCTGGTCGACGTGCGCAGCCAGGGCGAGTGGAATGCCGGCCATGCCCCGGCGGCGAGGCACATGCCCGTCGAGTCGATCGATCGCAAGTCGTCCGAACTGCCCGCCGGCGTTCCGATCGTGACGGTGTGCCGATCCGGCGCCCGCTCGGCGGCCGCGGCGCGCACCCTCGCCGCGAAGGGCTTCGAGGTGTCTTCGGTGCGCGGCGGCATGACGGCCTGGCAACGGGCCGGCGGCCGCGTCGTGGCCAAGAACGGACGAGAGGGAACGGTCTGATGTCCAGCACAACACTCACTCCGGCCGACGGTGCGGCCGAGCAGAAGAAGATCCTCAATCGGCTGCGGCGCGCTCAGGGCCAGCTGGCCGGAGTCATCGCCGCGGTGGAGTCCGGCGGCAGCTGCAAGGACGTGGTCACTCAGCTCGCCGCGGTCTCGAGCGCCCTCGACAAGGCGGGCTTCGCGATAGTCTCGAGCGCCATGCGCCAGTGCCTCACCGAGGACGGCGGCGAGAACTCGCTCACCGTGGACGAACTGGAGAAACTCTTCCTCACCCTGGCCTGACGGTGGCCGCGGCTAGGGTTCCGACCATGGCCAGAGTGATCTACAACACCGCGAGCACCCTCAACGGGTTCATCGCCGACGACAACAACTCTCTCGACTGGCTCTTCGAGGTGGAGAGCCCGGATGGCGGCGAGCTCGAGTCGTTCCTGCAAGGAATCGGGGTGTTCGTGGAGGGTTCGACCACCTACGAGTGGGTGCTCCGCCAGGAGCGGTTGCTCGAAGAACCGCACAGGTGGGCCGGCTTCTACGGAGACCGGCCGACCTACGTGTTCACCTCCCGCGACCTGCCGGTGCCGGAAGGCGCGGACGTGCGGTTCGTCGCCGGACCGGTCCAGGACGCCCTCCCGGCGATCATCGACGCCGCCGGCGAACGCGACGTCTGGGTCGTGGGCGGCGGGGATCTCGCTGGCCAGTTCCTCGACGCCGGTGCCCTCGACGAGATCCAGGTCTCGATCGCCCCCGCGGCCGTCACCGGGGGCGCCCCGCTGCTTCCCCGGGTGGTCGGCGCCAGAACGCTGTCGCTTCGGAGCGTCGAACAGCGAGGGCAGTTCGCTCACCTCAGCTACGACGTGCACCGAGGATAGCGCCGCGCCCGGACTACGGCTGGGGGTCCTCGCCCGACGCCACCGGCGGTGCCGGCGGAGCGCCGACATGGGCGGCGCCCGATTCGTCCGGCGAGGCAATCTCGGCAGTCTGGTCCGACGCCGCCACGGCATCCGCCCTGGCAGCCGGCCCCCGGCCGGGAAGGTAGGGCCCATCGGGCCTCGGCACATGCCGGCGCGCCTGCACCACGAGCACGATCACGCCCAGCACGGCGAGCAGCAGGGCGGCGATCACATTGGCCTTGAGGCCGAGGTAGACGAACTCCGTGGGGTCGAGCCGCAGCGACTCGAACCAGGCACGACCCACGCCGTACCAGATGAAGTACAGCGCGAGGGTTCTGCCGGAGTGCAGTCGCAGGCGACGCTCGAGGTAGATGATGAGGAACGCGCCGATCGTGTTCCAGATCATCTCGTAGAGGAACAGGGGGTGGAACAGCGTGCCGGCCGGCAGACCGGGAGGGAAGGCGGCGTTCGTCGACTCGATCTGCAGGCCCCAGGGCAGCGTGGTCGGCCCGCCGAAGAGCTCGTGGTTGAAGTAGTTGCCGAAGCGGCCGAAGGCCTGCGCGAACAGCAGTCCGGGCACGAGCGCGTCCGCGAAGGCGGTGAAGCGAAGGCCGCGGCGCCGGCAGGCGATGTAGGCGCCGATGCCGCCGAAGATGATCGCGCCGAAGATGGCGAGGCCCCCCTCCCACACGTAGAGCGTCTTGAGCAGGTTCGCGCCGGGGAAGAAGTAGTCGCCCGGGTGGGTGACGACGTGATAGAAACGGCCGCCCACGATTCCGAACGGCACGGCCCAGAGGGCCACGTCGAGCACGAGTCCGCTCTCGGCGCCCCGCCGGCTGAGCCGGCGCTGGGTGAGCCAGACGGCGATGACGATGCCGGTGAGGATGCAGAGGGCGTAGAAGTGGATGGTCAGCGGTCCGACTTCGAAAGAGCTGATCGGGGGGCTGGGGATGCTCGCGGGAAACACGGCCACTCTCTTTCGCGCACCACGGCGCCGTTGAACCTGACGTGACGGATCGAGGCGACAACCGTCCCTCGCCCACCGGCGGCAAGTTTACCCGCGCCCGGGGTGAACGTCGGCCGTGAGCCGCCTCGACCCATACGATCGAATCGTGACGCAGGCGACGAGCAGAACCCGGGCATCCTGGTTCATGCGGCTCACCGTTGTCACGGTGCTCGTGGGCGTCGGCAGCGGAGTCGCCGGAATCGCCGTGACCCTCCTGCTGCGCGTGACCCAGCACCTGGCCTTCGGATACTCCGACGGCACCTTTCTCGAGGGCGTGCTCGGTGCGGAACCCTGGCGCCGCGTCGTCGCCCTCGCCGCGGCCGGCGTCATCGGCGGCGTCGGCTGGTGGGCGCTCCGGCGGTGGGGCCGAGCCGTGGTGCCCGTCGCCGACGTCGTGGACGGGGCCCGGATGCCCGGCTTCTCAGCGCTGCTGCACGCCGCCCTGCAGATCGTCATCGTGGGGCTCGGCGCGTCGATCGGCCGGGAGCTGGCCCCCCGGGAGCTCGGCGCCCTCTTCGGTTCCTGGCTGAGCGACCGGGCCGGGTTGAGCGCGCGCGACCGGCGCATGCTCGTGGCCGCGGGGGCCGGGGCCGGCCTGGCCGCGGTGTACAACGTGCCGCTCGGCGGGGCGATCTTCACCCTCGAGGTGCTGTTGCTCGACCTCAGCATCACGGCCGTGATCGTGGCGCTGGCCACGTCCGCCGTCGCGACCCTCGTCGCCAGAATCGTCGTGCCGAACGAGCCGCTCTACGCGTTGCCCTCGCTGCCGGTCACGCCGTCGCTGATCGTCTGGGCCTGCCTCGCCGGACCGGTGCTCGGACTCGCCGGCGCGGGCTTCGTGCGCGCCGTCGAGCTCGCCAGGGACCACCGGCCGACGGGATGGCGGCTCGCCGTGGTGATGCCGCTCGTCTTCACGGGCATCGGAGCCGTCGCCCTGGCCTTTCCGCAACTCCTCGGCAACGGCCGCGCGCTCGGGCAGGTGGCGTTCGACGTGGCGCTGCCCACCGCCACCATCGCCCTCCTGCTCGTGCTCAAGGCGGTCGTCGCTCTCGCGACCATCGGCAGCGGCGCATCCGGAGGCACCCTCACACCGTCTCTCGCGATCGGCGCGGCCCTCGGCATGGTCGGTGGCGCCGTCTGGAGCCACGTCTGGCCCGGCACACCGGTCGGGTCGTTCGTGCTGGTGGCGGCCGCGGCCTTTCTCGCGGCATCCCTTCGGGCGCCGATCACCGCCCTGGTGCTCGTGTTCGAGTTCACCGACCAGCAGCCGGGCATGCTCGTGCCGGCGATGATCGCCGTCGCCGGATCGATCGCGGTCGCGCGCCTGCTCGAACGCCGCCGGGTGACCGGCGTCGACTAGGCGCGCTGCGCGACTCGCCCGGCAGCCCAGCCCGGCTTCCCGGCCGAGGTCCGGAGCGGCTGCCCGTGCTCGCGGAGGGAGTCTGGCCACCCCGCGGCGGGGACACCTGCCCGCGGAGGGAGATATGCCATCTCGCGGCGGGGAAATGTGCTCGCGGAGGGAGTCGTAACCCCCGCCACGACGTCGTTTCCCCGCCGCGAGGGAATCCCGCCGCGAGGGAATCGGCAGTCGGGGTCGGGAACGGAGTCGGGACTTTGTCCCCACGGCGCCACGGCGAGGGGGACGAGGATCAACCCACGAGAATGCGCGCGCGACCGGGCGACAGCGCAGGGCGGCCGGGCGCCGTCCAGACGAGAAGAGGCCCTTCGTGACCCCAGCACCACTGTCCTATGAGGTCCACGGCACCAGCACCGCGGGAGGCTCGGCCTCCGTCCGCGCGGGCCTCCGCGACATCCCGATCGACGCGCGCTGGCCGGCGGGTGAACCGTCTGGCGACCCCGGACCGGCAGAGCTGCTCGCGTCGGCCTTTGCCGCCTGCCTCATCAAGAACCTCGAGCGGGCGAGTTCCATGCTGCCCTTCCGTTACGACAGCGCCGAGGTCACCGTCCGCGCACGGCGACAGGATGCGCCACCCCGCTTTGTCGGAATCGAATACGAGTTGCGCATCGTGACCGGGGAGGAACAGCGACGGGTCGACCTCGTGCACCGCAACCTCCGCCAGTTCGGCACCGTCTACAACACCCTCGCCGCCGTCTGCGAGGTGCACGGGACCGTCGTCGCGGTACCCCCCGCACCGCCCCCAGGCGGCTGATCCGCCGCACGACACGGCGGCTCGGAGATTGGCGGCGGCCGCTCCGGATGACAAACTCGCCCCATGAGCGACCAGCAGCCGAGCCTCCCCTCCCTCACCGCCGGCGAGCCGATCGCCGACGTCGACGACCACGACGCGCCGCGCGGCACCAACCGCCTGGCCCCGGCCTCGCTCTACCTCGGCATCGCCGGCGCCGCGCTCTCGCTCATCCCGGTCGCCGGTCCGTTCCTCTGCTGGCTGCCGGCGCTGCTCGCGATCGTCTTCGGGTTCCTCTCGCTGCGCACCGCGAGAAGCCTGAATGGTCTGCGGCACACCGAGGCGCTCTGGGGCACACTCCTCGGATTCGCGCCCGTCCCGATCACCGCCCTCTGGCTCGCGTTCGGCATCGCGCTCGGCGGGATCACGGATCATCCGATCGGTCACTGACCCGGCCCCAGCGCGGCCCGAGCCTACGATGGAGCGGTGAGCCCCCTCTCCCGTCGTCGCTTCCTCGCCGCGGGGGCGGCGGGAGCCGTCGGCCTCGTCGCGACGGGCTGTGCGCCGGAACCCGCGCCCACCCCGACCGCGACTCCGGTCGGTCCACCCGACTGGTCGGCGCTCGCGGCACGGATCGGCGGATCGCTCGCCCGGCCGGGAGACGCCGACTACGACTCGGTGAGGGTGACCGAGAATCCCCGCTGGGACGATGCGCGGCCGCTCGCCGTGCTCACCGCCGGCGACGCGCGGGATGTCGCGGCCGGCCTCGCCTTCGCCACGAGGTACCGGCTGCCGATCGCCCTCCGCTCCGGCGGCCACAGCTACCCGGGATACTCCGCCGGCGGCGCGGCGGGCACCGGGGTGAAGCCGTCCCTCGTGATCGACAGCCGCGGGATGACGGCCGTGGCACTCGCCGCCGACAACACCGTGCGGATCGGGGCCGGCGCGTCGCTCGCCCAGGTCTACGACGGGATCGGCGCCCACGGCCGGGCCATCGCGGGCGGCTCCTGCGCCACCGTCGGCATCACCGGCCTCACCCTCGGCGGGGGCGTCGGCGTGCTCGTGCGCGCCTACGGGCTCACCTGCGACTCGCTCACCGAGGTGGAGATCGTCACGGCGGACGCCCGAGTGCTCACCGCCAACGCCATCACGAACCCCGACCTCTTCTGGGCGTGCCGCGGCGGAGGCGGCGGCCACCTCGGCGTCGTCACGGCCCTGACCTTCGCCACCAAACCAGCGCCCGAGGTGACGATGTTCTCGCTGAGCTGGGCGTTCGCCTCCGCGTCGGCCGTGATCACGGCGTGGCAGGCCTGGGCGCCCGCGGCCGATGCCCGCCTCTGGTCCACGCTGAAGCTGCTCAACGGGCCGGCATACACGGCCGGCCCCCGCGTCTTCGTTTCCGGCACCTGGCTGGGCGACCCGGCCGCCCTCGACTCCGTGCTCGCCCCGTTCCTCGCCTCGGCCGGGGCGCCGCGCACCCGGGGCGTCTCACAGCACAGCTACCGGGACGCGATGGCCAGCTACGCCGGCTGCTCCGATATTCCGGTCGCGGCATGCCAGACCGGCCCCGGCGGCAGGCTCACCCGGGAGTCATTCTCGGCCACCTCCCACGTGGCGTACACGGCGCTCGACGCCGCCGGCATCCGGGCCATCACCGATCACGTCTCGGCCGCGCGGGGGCTTCCCGGCCTGAAGGAGGGCGGCATCTCCATCGATGCCCTCGGCGGAGCGGTCGGCGACGTCGCGCCGGACGCCACGGCCTTCCCGCACCGCACGGCGCTCGCGACAGTGCAGTACACCGCGACCTTCGTGAACGGCGGCGACCCCGCCCCGTTCGACGCCTACGTGCGCGGGTTTCGTGATTCGCTCATCGGCTCGTGGGGGCACGGGGCGTACGTCAACTACGCGGATGCGACCCTCACCGACCCGGCAAAGGCCTACTTCGCCGGCAACGCCGGTCGCCTCGCCGCCATCCGGTCGAAGTACGACCCGCTGGGCCTCTTCAGCCAGCCCCAGGCCTACTGACGGACCACGCATCGCACGTCCGACGCGCGACTAGGATTCAGCGATGGAACTCACCCCGATCGAGTCCCGCGTGCTGGACAGCTTCGATGAACAGACGCTGGTCGACACCCTCGTGGCGCTCATCCGCGTTCCGAGCGTCACGGGCACGGATGCCGAGTCCGAGCTTCAACACGCCCAGGCGACACTGCTCGAACAGAGCGGCCTCGATGTGGACGCCTGGAAGTTCGACCTGGACGAGCTGCGCGCCGACCCGGGCTTCCCCGGAGAGGAGACCGGGCGCACCGAGGGCTACGGGTGGTCGGAACCACGGGCTACGGCACGCCCGCGCTCGTCCTGCAGGGTCACATCGACGTGGTGCCCACCGGCGATCGCGAGCAGTGGCACGATGGCGACCCGTTCAGCGGGGCGATCCGGGGCCGGGTGCTTCACGGGAGGGGCGCGTGCGACATGAAGGCGGGCGTCGCGGCCAACCTCGCCGTGCTTCGCGCGATCCTCGTCTCCGGCGTCACCCTCGAGCGTCCGCTCGCCATCCATTCCGTGATCAGCGAGGAGGACGGCGGCCTCGGCGCGTTCGGGACGATGCTGCGCGGGCACCGCGGTGACGCCGCCGTGCTCACCGAACCGACGAGCAATCGCATCGTCACCGCGTGCGCGGGCGCCCTCACCTTCGCCCTCGCGATTCACGGTCGGGCCGCCCACGGCAGCACGAGGCTCCAGGGCATGAGCGCCTTCGACGCCTTCCTCCCGGTGAACGCCGCACTCTCCGCTCTCGAGGCGGAGCGCAACGCGAGGCCGGACCCGCGCTTCCGCACGACGACGCTGCCGTATCCGATCTCCATCGGGCGGGTGCGATCCGGGGACTGGGCCAGCAGCGTCCCCGACCTCCTGGTGGCGGAGGGGCGGATGGGCGTGCAACTGGGCGAGCACCCGGCGGCCGCCCGCGCCGCCCTCGAGCGAGCGGTCGGAGACGCCTGTGCCGCCGACCCCTGGCTGCGGGACTACCCGGCCGTGGTCTCCTGGCCCGGCGGGCAGTTCGCGAGCGGGCACATCGCCGACGATCACGCCTTCATCGACGAGGTGTCGAACGCCATCACGACCCTCTCGGGGCGCGCGGCCCCGGAAAGAACCGCGGCGCCGTACGGGAGTGACCTCCGGCTGTACTCGGGGCTCGGTGGCATCCCCACCCTGCACTTCGGCCCGGGCGACGTCAATTTCGCGCATGCGCCGCGCGAGCAGGTGGACCTCGACGAGTTGTTCGCCGTCGCCCGCGCGCTCACGCTCCTGGCCGTTCGCCGCTGCGGCGCGCACCTGTAGCGAGCTCGAGGGAGGCGCTGACCGGGGCGGAGCTTCTGCAATACCCTGTGGTGCGGGACGCAACCGCCCAGGTGAGGAAGACAGCAATGGCCGATCGACTCCGAGTGGTCATCGCCCCCGACTCGTTCAAGGGCTCGCTGGGTGCACTCGAGGTCGCCACGGCGATCGCCGAGGGCTGGCTGTCCGTGCGCCCGACGGACGCGGTCTCCCTCATCCCCCAGGCCGACGGCGGGGAGGGCACCCTCGACGCGATCGCGGCGGCGGTGCCCGGCGCGCGTCGCCACGACGTCGGTCCGGTGACCGGGCCGGATGGGCGCGCGACCCCCGGCGTCTGGCTCGAACTTCCGGGTGAGATCGCCGTCGTCGAACTCGCCCAGATGTCCGGCCTGCCGCTCATGGCCGAGCTCGACCCGCTCGGCGCCACGACGGTGGGACTCGGCGAGGTCATCCGCGCGGCCCTCGCCGCCGGGGCATCCCGGCTGGTGATCGGTCTCGGCGGCTCCGCCTCCACGGATGGCGCGGCCGGCGCACTGGCGGCCCTCGGCCTGCGCGGCGACGCGCCGCTCGGGGCCGGCGGCGGCGCGCTCGCCGCTCTCCGATCGCTCGACCGCTCGGCCCTCCTGGCTCCGCCCTCCGGCGGCGTCACGTTGCTCACCGATGTCGCCGCTCCCCTGCTCGGACCCACCGGCGCCGCGGCGGTGTTCGGTCCGCAGAAGGGTGCCGGTCCGGCCGAGGTCGCGCTGCTCGACGCCGCCCTCGCCCGGTTCGCCGGCCTGCTCGGCGCCGACCCCTCGCTGCCCGGCACGGGGGCGGCCGGGGGCGCCGCCTACGGATTCACGGCCGCCTGGGGGGCCGGGATCGAGGCGGGGGCCGACTACCTGTCCGCCCTCGCCGGGGTGCCGCAGGCGATCGCGGGGGCCGACGTGCTCGTCACCGGCGAGGGGCGGTTCGACGCGACATCCGGCACCGGAAAGATCGTCGGCATGCTCATCGGCCTCGCCGGCGACCGCGGAGTTCGGGTCGCCGTGATCGCGGGGCAACTGGCCGTGCCTCCGCGGGCCGCCGATGGCAGCGCGCTCTGGGCCGCCGCACTCGCCGACCTGGCCGGCTCGGCCGATGCGGCCATGGCCGATCCCGTCCGCTGGCTGCGCGAGGCCGGCGCGGCAGCGGCATCCGCGCGCGAGCTCGTCGACAACTCCTAGCCGCAGCCGGCCGCGCGACTCTCCACGGGGCTTCGCCCGGTCGCACAACCCGCTCGCCGCAGCCGAGACCGGGGCGGGGCGCTACTCCCCCGAGTGCGCGTCGAGGAACGCGTAGAGCTCGGTGTCGTCCACCCCCGGGAAGGTGCCGGAGGGCAGCGGCGCGAGGATGTGCGCGTGCAGCTTGGCGCTCGGCCAGGCCTTGTGCACCCAGCGCTTCGAGACGTCGGCGGCGGGGCGCCGGCAGCAATTCTCGTCCGGACAGGTCGACGTGGCGCGGTTGGTGGTCTCGCGCCCGCGGAACCACTTGGAGTCGGCGAACGGCACGCCGAAGGTGATCGAGAACTCCTCGCTCGACGCCGTGCCGGTCTGGGTGGAACACCAGTAGGTACCGGTGGGTGTGTCGGTGTACTGGTAGAACTCGGTGGTGCGGCTCGCCCGCCCGAAGGCGGTGCGAGCGCTCCAGTGCCGACAGACGAGCTGGCCCTCGGTGGAGCCCGTCACGTCGGTCGGCAGTTGGAGCCCGTCGTTCTCGTAGCCCTTGTAGAGGGCGCCGTCTTCGCCGACTCGCAGGAAGTGCACGGGCATCCCCAGGTGGGAGGTCGCCAGGTTGGTGAAGCGCAGCGCGGCCGCCTCGTGGGTCACCCCGAACGCGTCGCGGAAGTCCTCGACCGCGAGGTTGCGCTCCGCCTTGGCCGCGGAGAGGAACTCGACCGACTGGGTGAGCGGCATCAGGCAGGCCGCGGCGAAGTAGTTGATCTCCAGGCGCTGGCGCAGGAACTCCGCGTAGCTCGACGGCTCCTGGTGGTCGAGCAACCGGTGTGCGAGCGCCTGCAGGGCCATCGACCGCAGGCCGTGGCCGCCGGGGATCGACGCCGGCGGCAGGTAGATCCGGCCGTTCTCGAGGTCCGTCACCGAGCGCGTGGAGTGCGGGAGGTCATTGACGAAGATGAGTTCGAACCCGAGCTTCTTCGCCATGAGGTTGACCGAGCGGTGGGTGAGGGCGCCATTGACGTGACCGACGCCGCGCACCGCCTCCTCGGCGAGCTCCTCGATCTCCGGCATGTAGTTGTCCTGGGTGCGCATGAACTGGCGCAACTCGGTGTTGGCCCGCCTCGCCTCCTCGGGAGTCGCGATGGCCTCGCGGGCCCGCCTGGCCAGTTCTCGGTGCAGCCCGACGAGGGAGGCGAGGGTCTCGTCGGGCATCGTGCGGGAGGGCCGGATGGCCGGAAGCCCCAGCCCCTGGTACACGGCCGACTTCTGCATCCGGTCGAGCTCGATCTCGAGGGCGGCCCGCGGCGTGGGCGGCTGTTCGCTGAGCAGGTCGGAGACCGGCACGCCCACGGTTCCGGCGATCCCCTGAAGCAGCGAGAGCCTCGGCTCCCGCCGTCCGTTCTCCATCAGCGAGAGCTGGCTGCCCGCGATGCCGACGGCGCTGCCCAGCTGATCGAGAGTCAGACCCGCCTCGTTTCGAAAGTGACGGATGCGTTGGCCCAGCGTTGCGAGATCGGTCATGGAATTGATATTAGTGAAAGAAATGCCATTCTTTAAACCCACTTTTCTCGAATGATGCCGAAAATGTGGCGCAGGCTTGCATCACGACAGGATTTTCTCCCACCTCGAGGACGGTTCGCAATGACACTCACCCCCACCCGCCACGGTTCGGCGCCCGCGCAGAACCTCACGCCCGCCCCGTCGCCCGCAGCCTCCACCCCTCCGGCCTTCGCCGACCCCCGCATCGTCGCGTGGGTGGAGTCGATCGCCGCCGTCACCAGGCCGGACGCCATCCAGTGGTGCGACGGCTCGGCTGTCGAGTACGACCGGCTCACCAGGATCATGGTCGACGCCGGCACCATCCTGCGCCTGAATCCGGAACACCGTCCGTACAGCTTCCTCGCCAGGAGCGACCCGAGCGACGTCGCCCGTGTCGAGGCCCGCACCTTCATCTGCTCGGAGGACGAGGATGACGCCGGCCCCACCAACAACTGGCGTTCGCCGGCAGAGATGCGCCCGGTGCTGGCCAAGCTCTTCGACGGCAGCATGCGCGGACGCACCATGTACGTCATCCCGTTCTCGATGGGTCCGCTCGGCAGCCCGCTCGCCAAGCTCGGCGTGCAGGTGACCGACTCGCCGTACGTCGTCGCCAGCATGGGCATCATGACCCGCATGGGCACGGATGCGCTCCGGCTCATCACCGCTGACACCGAGTGGGTTCCCGCCGTGCACAGCGTCGGCGCTCCCCTCGTCGATGGAGCGGCCGATGTGCCGTGGCCGTGCAACGAGACCAAGTACATCTCGCACTTTCCGGAGACCCGCGAGATCTGGTCGTTCGGTTCGGCGTACGGCGGAAACGCCCTGCTCGCCAAGAAGTCGTTTGCGCTGCGAATCGCCTCGGTGATCGCGAAGGACGAGGGCTGGCTCGCCGAGCACATGCTCATCCTCAAGGTGACCAACCCCCGCGGCAAGGCCTTCCACGTCGCCGCCGCGTTCCCCTCGGCCTGCGGCAAGACCAATCTCGCGATGCTCACCCCGTCGATCCCCGGCTGGACCGTGGAAACCATCGGCGATGACATCGCGTGGCTGAAGCCCGGCCCCGACGGGCGCCTTCGCGCGATCAATCCGGAGGCAGGCTTCTTCGGCGTCGCTCCCGGAACCGGAGTGAAGACCAACGCCACAGCGATCGAGACGCTCTGGGGCAACACCATCTTCACGAACGTCGCCCTCCGCGACGACGGCGACGTGTGGTGGGAGGGGCTCACGGAGAAGACCCCCGACCACCTCATGGACTGGCAGGGCAATCACTGGACCCCCGGATCCGGCACCCTCGCCGCCCACCCCAACTCTCGCTTCACCGTCGCCGCCGCGCAGTGCCCGTCGATCTCGGGAGACTGGAACGACCCGGACGGAGTGGTGATCGACGCGATAATCTTCGGCGGGCGCCGCGCCACGAACGTGCCACTCGTCGTGGAGGCGCGCGACTGGGAGCACGGCGTCTACGTGGGCGCGACCGTGTCGTCGGAGCGCACGGCGGCGGCCGAGGGAACCGTCGGCGAGCTTCGCCGCGACCCGTTCGCCATGATGCCGTTCTGCGGCTACAACATGGCCGACTACTGGTCGCACTGGCTCGAGATGGGCGCGAAGCTGCGTTCGAGCGGCACCGCGCCGCGCATCTTCCAGGTCAACTGGTTCCGCAAGGACGACGAGGGCGGATTCCTCTGGCCGGGCTTCGCGGAGAACTCCCGCGTGCTGGCCTGGATCCTGGATCGCGTGGACGGCCGGGCTGCCGGCGCGGACACCCCTCTGGGCTGGAAGCCCGTCGCCGACGGCATCAACACCGAGGGCCTGGACATCACCGCTGCACAGTGGGAGCAACTGTTCGAGGTGGACCCGGAGGCGTGGCTCGAGGAGCTCGTCTCGACCGAGGAGTTCTTCGCCGGCTTCGGCGACCGGCTGCCGGAGGCGCTCACCACGCAACTTGCCGACATCCGCCGCCGTCTGAAGTTGTCCAGGGAGAACTGACCCGGGCAGGCGGACCGCCCCGTGGGGTGACTGTGCCCGTTTGGTAGTGCCCGTTTCGTGACTGTGCCCGTTTGTCGTTTCTGTGCCCGCTCGACGTGGCACGGAGACGACAAACGGGCACAGTCGCGCGTGCGGCGAGCGCGTGCGGCGGAGGCGTGCGGCGGAGGCGGGAAGGGACCAGACACAACGTTTTGCGCGCGCCGTGCGTCTTAGGGGGTAGAGAGTAGAACCGACTCTTAGGGGGTAGAGAGTAGAACCGACGCAGGCAAGGGGACACGAGTGGCAACGCAGCAGGCAGCACACGGCGATGGCTGGCGGGACGTCGTCACGACCCTCGTCGCCGAGCGGGGTGACGCCCTCACGCGCTACGCGCACCTGATCTGCGGGAGCCCGGATGACGCGGCCGACCTCGTGCAGGACGCCCTGGTCAAGACGTTCGGCCGGCTGCGCAACGGCTTCACCGTCACGAGCGCCGAGGCCTACGTGCGCCGGGCGATCCTCAACACCTACCTCGACGGAGGACGCCGCACCACCCGCTGGCGCAAGATCGCCCATCTCACCGTGGTGCCGGAGGCCGACGACTCCGCCGTGCCCGCTGCCGAGAGCCGACTCGACCTGCACGGCGAGTTGGGCAAGCTGAGCCCCCGCGAACGCGCCTGCCTCGTGCTGCGCTACTACGAAGACCTCAAGGTCGACGACATCGCCGAGTGGCTCGCCATCAGCCCGGGCACTGTGAAGCGCTACCTGAGCGACGGGCTCGCGAAGATGGCGGTCGCGCTGGCCGAAGGGCCAGCCGCGGCAGAACCAACCGACACGCACCAGTCGACCACCAAGCCCATCGATAGCGCGCAGGGAGCCCCCCATGTCCACAGAGTCTGACCTGAAGAACCTGTTCGCGTGCGCGGCCGCCACTCCGGCCCGCGGAATCGACACCGCGACCGTGATCCGCCGAAGCTCCCGCCGCCGCCTGGGCCAGCAACTCGCGCTGGGGAGCGCGACGACCCTCGCCGTCGCGGGCATCGGCGTGGCGAGCGTCGCCGGCCTGCGGGCAGTCTTCCAGCCTCCGTCGACCATGAGTGCCGGATCGGGTGCCTCCGACTCCGGAGCGACCGCGCCGGAGATCGCCACGGGCGCTCCGGGCATCCAGCGGGCCCCGGCCGAGAAGCTCAACCCCTGCGGCAGAGAGCTTGCGCAGGTGGCCCCCAACCCTGCCGGCCTGGTGCTCACCGCCGACTTCCCCGCCGCGTCGGCCTCGGCGGAGAGCGTGCCGGGCACGGTCACGCTCACCAACACGGGGTCGACGCGCGTGCGCGGCACGACGGCGGCCTCGCCCGCCATCACCCTCTCGAGGGACGGCATCACCCTCTGGCACAGCAATGGCCCGATGATCGCGATGGCCGCCGTCGTCGACCTCGAACCCGGGGCGTCGATGAGCTATCGTGCCACCCTCGTGCCGGTGACCTGCGGCATCGAGGACGATTCAGCCGGGAGCTTCCGCACCGACCTGCCACACGTCGCGCCCGGCGTCTACCAGGTCTCGGCGGCGATCGATCTCGTGACCGAGGGGGACCCCGTGACGACCGACCTCGTGACCGGACCGCTCAGTTCCCTCAGGCTCAAGTGAATTAACCTCTTTAGCCCCATCGCCACATCGGGTGTCGGTAGAATCCTAAAATTCACCCGTGCGGCAAAGGGGCAGATCATCCGACTCTCGATGCGCAACCGACTCTTCGCCACCCTGGCGGCGGTGGCCATTGCGCTCGGAATCGGCCTGGTCGCACCAACCGCCGCCGTCGCCACTCCCCCGGTCGACCTCGCCGGCGGGTATGTGGTCGACCAGGTCGGTGCCCTCGGCGGCCGGCAGGCCGAGGTCAACTCGGCCATCGACAAGCTCTACGCGGACAGCAAGGTCCAGCTCTTCGTGGTCTACGTCGACAGCTTCACCGGGGTGAGCGATCCGCAGGCCTGGGCCGCTGCCACCGCCAGGAAGAACGGGCTCGGCAAGAACAACATCCTCCTGGCGGTCGCCGTGAGTGACCGCGTCTACAACGTCTTCTACGACGGGTCCGTGCCGCTCAGCGCGCAGCAGACGGACTCCATCGAGACCAACGAGGTCGTGCCGAAGCTGAAGGCCGATGACTGGGCCGGCGCCGCGATCGCTGCCGCCGACGGTTTCGACGCCGCGATGGCCGGCGGATCGGGCGGCACCGGGTCGAACGGGACCGGATCGGGCGGCACCGGGAGCGCCATCGCCGGTGGCGCCCTCCAGGCCGCCCTCGTCACGATCGTCGTCATCATCGTGCTGCTGTTCCTCGGCCTCGGCCTCGTCCTGTTCATCCGCTCGCGCCGCAGAAGGGCGGGGCAACTCGCCGCCGCCCGCACGGCGCAGCTCTCCCTCGACCAGCTCGACGCGAAGGCGAGCAGCCTGCTCGTGCAGCTCGACGACTCGCTCAAGTCGAGCGAGCAGGAGCTCGGCTTCGCGATCGCCCAGTTCGGCAACGAGGTCACCACCCCGTTCAGCGCCACTCTCGCCAAGGCGCAGGCCGAGGTGAAGGAGGCCTTCGCCATCAAGCAGAAGCTCGACGACGCCGTGCCGGAGACCCCGGAGGAGAAGCGGGCGATGACCACGCGGATCATCGAACTGTGCGAGACCGCCGACCGCGAGCTCGACGAACAGGCCGACGCCTTCGACGACCTGCGCGAGCTGGAGAAGTCGGCGCCCCAGGACCTGGAGAAGGTGGTGGCGGATGCCTCGGCGGCCGCCACCCGCCTCGCCGCCTCCCGGGAGAAGCTCGCCGGTCTCGCTTCGTCCTACTCGCCGAAGGCGCTCGCGACAGTCGCCACCAACCCGGAGCAGGCCGACAAGCTCCTCGCCTTCGTGGACACGACGGCAGCGACGGCGCGGGACGCGCTAGCGAAGAACGACCTGAGCACGGCCGCCGTCAACGTGCGGGCGGGGCAGGCGAGCCTCGGCCAGACCGCCCAGCTTCTCGACGCGATCGACTCCCTCGCGCTGGGGCTCGCCGACGCGAAGTCGAAGCTCGACGCGGCGATCACCGACACCCGCCAGGACCTCGCGACGGCGAAGGCGTTGCCGGCGGCGGCATCCGACGAGCTGGCCCCGTCGATCGCGGCCGCGGAGACCGCCCTCGCCGCCGCGACCGAAGCCGGCAACGCCGGCGACCCGCTCTCGAGCCTCGGCACGCTGGGCACCGCGAACGCGCAACTCGACCGGGTGCTCGACGCGGTGCGCGACGAGCAGGAGAAGGTGCGCACGGCGGCGGCCCAACTGCCCTCCGCGATCAGCACGGCGTCGAGCCAGATCTCCGCCGCCAACGACTTCATCACGACCCGTCGCGGCGGAGTCGGCAGCACGGCCCGCACGCGGGTCTCTGAGGCCACCAGGCACCTCGAGGTCGCCGTTTCGCTCTCCTCCACCGACCCGGTGCAGGCGCTCACCGAGGCGACCGCCGCGATCCGGCTCTCGAGGGAGGCCCTTTCGGCGGCCCAGGACGACGTCGACTCGTTCCAGGGCCCCGGCGCGGGCGGCGGGTCCGGCCTCAACGGAATCGGGGGCGCCATCCTCGGCGGCATCATCGGCGGGCTCCTGAGCGGTGGCGGGCGCGGCGGGGGCTTCGGCGGAGGCGGGTTCGGCGGATTCGGCGGGGGCGGATTCGGCGGGGGCGGATTCGGGGGCGGCGGATTCGGCGGGGGCTTCGGCGGCTCCGGCGGAGGTCGGTCGAGCGGCGGAGGATTCGGCGGCGGCGGACGGTCGAGCGGCGGCAGGTTCTAGTTGCCGCCAACGATTCACAACGGGCAAACGATTCACAACGGGAAGGAAGAGAAATGGTAAAGCAGTCAATCTTCGGCAGGATCGCCCAGCTCGCGAAGGCGAACATCAACGCGCTGATCGATTCGGCGGAAGACCCCGGCCTCATGCTCGACCAGATGGTGCGGGACTACACCAACAGCATCGCCGAGGCCGAGGGCGCCGTGGCCCAGACGATCGGCAACCTCCGACTGCTCGAGCAGGACCACGCGGAAGACGTGCGCAACGCAGGCGACTGGGGGAACAAGGCACTCGCGGCGAGCCGCAAGGCGGACGAGCTTCGCGCCGCCGGCAACACGGTCGACGCCGACAAGTTCGACAACCTCGCCAAGGTGGCCCTCGGCCGTCAGCTCTCCGCGGAGAAGGAGGCACGGGATGCCGAGCCGACGATCGCGTCCCAGACGGCGGTGGTCGACCAGCTCAAGAAGGGCCTCGACGCGATGCGCGGCAAGCTGAGCCAGCTGTCGTCCAAGCGCGACGAACTCATCGCGCGGTCGAAGACGGCGGATGCCCAGCGCCAGGTGCAGGACGCGGTGAAGTCGATCGACCTGCTCGACCCGACCAGCGAGATCAGCCGGTTCGAAGACAAGATCCGCCGCCAGGAGGCCGTGGTGATGGGCCAGCAGGAGCTCGCGGCATCCAGTCTCGACGCGCAGTTCGAACAGCTCGACGCCTCGGACGACGAGGTCGAGCTCGACGCTCGACTCGCCGCCCTCAAGGCGGGCTCGCCGCCGCCGTCGGCGATCACCTCCGGAGCCTGACGCTCCGCCGGGAACAAATTCCTCGGCCGGTCAGTTGGAGTCGCCATGACAACAATCGGATTCATCGGTGCAGGAAACATTGGCGGCCAGCTCGCGCGCAAGGCGATCGAGAACGGCTATGACGTGGTGATCAGCAACTCACGCGGACCGGAGACCCTGTCCGCGCTCATCGAGGAGCTCGGACCGAAGGCTCGGGCGGCCACCCCGGTCGAGGCGGCGGAGGCCGGCGACTTCGTGGTCGTGACGGTGCCGTTCAAGAACTACGCGGACGTGCCGGTCGAGCCGCTCGCCGGCAAGGTCGTGATCGACACCAACAACTACTACTTCGAGCGTGACGGCCACTATGCGGCGCTCGACAACGGCACCGCGACGGTCTCCGGGTTGCTCCAGGAGCACCTGCCGCAGTCGCGGGTGGTCAAGGGGTTCAATCACATCACCTCGGCCGACATCACCGCGGACTCGCGCCCGGCCGGCACGCCGAACCGCCGCGCCCTGGGCGTTTCGTCCGATTTCGAGGATGCCACGGAGCTGCTCACGAGGCTCTACGACGAGTTCGGTTTCGACGCGGTGAACGTCGGCCCGCTCTCCGAGAGCTGGCGCTTCGAGCGTGACCGCCCCGCCTATGTCGTTCGCCAGAACGCGGCCGAGCTCGTCGCGAACCTCGCGATCGCGCCGCGCACGCTCTAACGATCACTCGCAATCCCTCGGTGGCAGCCATACTGGACGTGTGGCTGCCACTTTTCTCGTCGTCCCCCAATGGCAAGGCTCTGGCTCATCGCGCGCGATGCGACTGGTAGATGGGGCGGAGGCGATCCGCGGGGATCTGCCCACCACATCCACTGTGCTGATCGACGTGCCGCTCGGCGCGGGCAACGACGAGGGCACCCGGGTGAGTCGCCTGAGCTCTTTGCAGGCGGTGCGGGATGCCCAGCTCATCGCCCTCGGCTCGATCAGCGGCCTCGCGGTGACGATCGGCGGCGATTGCGGGGTCGAGCTGGCCTCGATCCAGCACGCCGCCGCCGTCAACGACGCCATGGCGGTGGTCTGGCTCGACGCCCACCCCGACCTGCACACGGCAGAGTCCTCGCCCAGTCACGCCTTCCACGGCATGGTGTTGCGCACTCTCCTCGGCGAGGGTGACCCGTCGCTCACCCCGACGACACCGCTCGAGGTCGGCCGGCTGATCCTCGCCGGAACCCGTGCCCTCGACGACGCCGAGGCTGCCTTCGTCGACTCGGCCGGCGTGCGCCTGATCGCGCCGGAGCAGCTCACCGCCGAGTCGATCAGGGACGCGCTCACCGCCTCAGGGGCCACCTCGGTCTACCTCCACGTCGACCTCGACGTGCTCGACCCTGCGGAGTTCACCGGCCTCGGCTTCCCGGAGCCGTTCGGGGTCACGCTCCAGTCGCTGCTCGAGGTCATCGCGGCGGTGAAGGCGGCCCTGCCGCTGGCCGGCGCCGGCATCACCGAATTCGCTCCGCGCAACGCGACGGCCGCCGGGGACGACCTCGGCAGCATCCTGCGCATCATCGGGGCCGTCAGCAGCACCTGACGGCCGACCGCCGCCCGCCGTAGCATGGGATGATCCGACCGACCGAACAGAGGCCAGCGTTGACCGAGACCCCACGTATCACCGTCGAGCGGGACGGCCACGTTCTGAGGATCGGCTTCAACCGTCCGGAGAAGCGCAACGCGGCCGACTACCGGCTGTTGTCCGAGCTCGCGGTCGCCTACGGCGAACTCGAGAACGATCCCGAGCTGAGGGTCGGCTTCGTGTTCGCGCATGGCGACCACTTCACCGGCGGCCTCGACCTCGCCGACGTCGCCCCGCGCATCGGGGCGGACGGACTGGAGATCGCCCCGGACGGCGGCATCAACCCCTGGCAGGTGTCGGGGCGCCAGCTCTCGAAGCCGGTGGTGATCGCGGTGCAGGGCACCTGCCTCACCCTCGGAATCGAACTGATCCTCGCCAGCGACATCGCCGTCGCCGCCGAGTCGACGACCTTCGGCCAGATCGAGGTCGCTCGCGGCATCCTGCCGTTCGGCGGGGCGACGATCCGCTTCCCGCGGGCCGTGGGCTGGGGGAACGCCATGCGCTGGATCCTCACCGGCGACAGCTTCGACGCGGCGGAGGCTCACCGCATCGGACTGGTGCAAGAGGTCGTGCCAGACGGAACCCAGTTCGACCGCGGCCTCGAACTCGCCCGCCGGGTTGCCGCGCAGGCGCCCCTCGCCGTGCAGGCCGCCCTCGCCAACGCGAGGCTCGCCGTGCGCGAGGGGGATGCGGCGGCCGAGGCGGCGCTGCAGCCCGCCCTGGTTCGGCTCGCCTCGAGCGAGGACGCCCGGATCGGAATGACCGCTTTCGTCACCCGCACCGAGGCCGAGTTCGTCGGCCGCTGAATCGACGCCAAGGAGAAGCCCATGACCGAAACCAGCTACGACGTCATCGTGATCGGCGCGGGCGCGGTGGGCGAGAACATCGCCGACCGCGCCGTGCAGGGCGGCCTCACCGCCCTCATCATCGAGAGCGAGCTCGTCGGTGGCGAGTGTTCGTACTGGGCCTGCATCCCGTCGAAGGTGCTGCTGCGCAGCGGAATCGCGCTGCGGGCGGCGAAGGCCGTCGGCGGTGCACGAGAGGCCGTCGGAGAGCTGGATGTCGCGGCCGTCTTCGCCCGCCGCAATTCCTTCACCCACGACTGGAACGACGACAGCCAGGTCGCGTGGGTCGCTGGAGCGGGCATCGACCTCGTGCGCGGCCACGCCCGCATCTCCGGCGAGAAGCAGGTGACCGTGGGCGAGACGGTGTACACGGCCCGTCACGCCGTCGCCGTGAGCGTCGGCTCGGACTCCCTGCTGCCCGACATCCCGGGACTGGCCGAGGCCGGCCCCTGGACCAGCCGGGACGCGACGAGCGCCAAGAAGGCGCCGACGAGCCTCGCGATCCTCGGCGGAGGCGTCGTCGCCGTGGAGATGGCCACCGCCTACGCCACCTTCGGCACCCGGGTCACCGTGGTGGCGCGGAGCTCGCTGCTCTCGAACCAGGAGCCGTTCGCCGGGGAGATCGTCGCCAAGAGCCTCGCGGCGCTCGGCGCCGACGTGCGCCTGGACGCGTCGGTGAGCTCGGTTCGGCGCACAGAGTCTGGCGTCGAGCTCACCCTCGGCGACGGCTCGACCCTCGTCGCCGACGAGGTGCTGGTGGCGATCGGCCGCACGCCGCGCACCTCGGATCTCGGCTTCGAGACGATCGGCCTGACCCCCGGCGACTGGCTGCACGTGGACGACACCATGCTCGTCTCCGGGTTCGACTGGCTTTACGCCTGCGGTGACGTGAACCACCGCGCGCTCCTCACCCACCAGGGCAAGTACCAGGCCCGGGCCGCCGGCGATGTGATCGTGGCGAGGGCCACCGGCCAGCCCGTCTCTGATGAGCCATGGGGCACGCACGTGGCCACCGCCGACCACCAGGCCGTTCCGCAGGTGACCTTCAGCGACCCGGAGGTCGCCGCTGCCGGACTCACCGCCGCGGCGGCCACGAAGGCCGGCTACGAGATCCGCGTCGTCGACTACGACCTCGGCTGGGTCGCCGGCAGTTCGGTGCACGCGGACGACTACGCCGGTCGGGCCCGCATGGTGGTCGACGAGAAGCGCGGGGTGATCCTCGGGGTGACCTTCGTGGGCCAGGACGTCTCGGAGATGATCCACGCGGCGACCACGGCGATCGTCGGGGAGGTGCCGATCTCGAGGCTCTGGCACGCCGTTCCCGCCTACCCCACGATGAACGAGATCTGGCTGCGGCTGCTCGAGACCTACGGTCGGCCCTAGGACAGCAGAGCGGCCCTAGGACAGCAGACCGGCATACACTCCGATGAGCGCGGTGGTCGACGATGCCCAGGTGAAGCCCTCCGCGAAGTGTCGGGCGCTGAGCGACAGGGTCTCGAGCCCCGCCGCGTCATCGAGCAACTGCGCGATCGTGACCGCCCAGACGCGGGGCTCGCGGGAGTCGACGAGCAAACCGGAGACTCCGGCCGACACGGATTCGACGAGGCCGCCCCCGCGGAACGCCACCACCGGCGTGCCGCTCGCGGCCGACTCGAGGGCGACGAGGCCGAAGGTCTCCGAGCGGGACGGCACGAGGGTCACCGTCGCCGCCGCGAGCACGTTGGCGAGCCATTCCCGCGAGACCGCCCCGGCGAACCGCACGTCGTCGCGCACGCCGAGTTCGGTCGCGAGCACCCGCAGAGAGGCCGCGTAGCCCTCGTCGCCCGGCGTCGCGTCCCCCGCGATCACGAGCACCGGTGCCCAGCCGCGCATCGCGTGCAGTTCGGCGAGCGCCCGGATGGCCAGTTCCTGGTCCTTGAACTGCTGCACCCGGCCCACCACGGCGATGATCGGGCGGCCGGGGGCGATCGCGAGCTGCTCACGCACCGCGAGCTCGGCGGCATCCGTCCGAGTGGGAGAGAAGAGCCCGACGTCGACCCCCGGCGGAATCACCCAGAGCCGTTCGGTGGGGGCGCGAACGTCGTCGATGAGGGCGGTGACCTCCGCGGACGAGGAGGCGACGATCGCGCTCGCCTGATTGGCGAGGTACATCTCCGTGCGCACCCGCTGCTCGGACTCGGCCGGCTGGCCGGCGCCGAGCGTGCGGTTCTTCATCGCGGCCACGGTGTGGAAGCTCTGCACGAAGGGGAGCCCGAGTTCGAGCGCCACCGGCAGCGTCGCGAGCCCGCTGAGCCAATAGTGGGCGTGGACCACGTCGTAGCGTCCCTCGACGCGACCGGCGAGATCGGCCACGGCCTCGCCGAACTCGTCGGCGACCTCGGGCAGCCGGCTCTTGGGAAGCTCGCCGACGGGGCCGGCCGCGAGCTCGTGCAGGGTGACGCCCTCGGCGACCTCGGTCACCGCCGGACGGTCGATCGCGCGGGTGATCAGGTCCACCTCGATGCCGCGGTGGGCGAGTTGGGCCGCGATCGAGAGGATGGCGATGTTCATTCCGCCGGAATCCCCGGTGCCGGCCGGCGCGATCGGCGAGGTGTGCATCGACACCATCGCCACGCGTTCCAGCTTCACGGCCATGCTGTCACTGTATTGGCTCGCCCTGCCTGCCGGCTGAACGGATTGTGCGCGCGCGGTCCTAGGGTGGGGTGACGAATGGGCCGAGGAGCGATGAGCCGGATGATGGCGCGAGCGACCGCGGCGGCCGTGCGGCTCGAGGCGTGGGCGAGGTCCGTGCCCGGGGCGCGAGCGCTGCTGCTCTCCCCCGTCGTCGCGCGGCCGGGCTATTGGTTCGCCACCGGGTGCGCGCTGGTCTGGGGCGGCATCCTCAGCCGCGGTCGGCTGCACGGCCGGGGCGGTCTCATCGTGGCCGCGGGCTGTCCGCGGTGGGCGTTCGGCCGGGGCGGCACCACGGTGGGTGCTGTCTACCTCACCCACGATCACGTCGGCCCGGCGGTGCTCCGGCACGAGGCGGTGCACCGTGCACAATGGAAGCACTACGGGCGCCTTCATTCCGCTCTACGTCGCGGCCGGGCAGGACGCGGCAGACAACCGCTTCGAGATCGAGGCCGGACTGGAGAATGGCGGATATCGGTGACCCAGAGTGACCTGCACGGACGCACGATCGTCATCACCGGCGCGAGTTCCGGCGTCGGGCGGGCGGCCGCCATCGCCCTCGCCGAGCGAGGGGCGCACATCGCCGTGGTGGGGCGCAACTCGGAGCGCACCCACGCCGTCGCCGCCCGCGTCGGCGGCGCGCCGTTCGTCGCCGACTTCGACAGCCTCGACGAGGTGCGGGCCCTCGCCGCGAGCCTTCTCGCGCGGTATCCACGCATCGACGCCCTCGCCAACAACGCGGGCGGCCTCGTGTCGAAGCGCGGCCGGTCGGCTGACGGCCTCGACCGGGCCCTGCAGCACAACCACCTCGCCCCCTTTCTGCTCACCAACCTGCTCCTGCCGAGGCTCGTGGAGAACGGTGCGCGGGTGATCTCCACGGCGAGCGTCGCGAACCGGTTCGCGCACCTCGACCTGAACGACCTGCAGTTCGAGAGACGCGCCTGGCTCGGCGGCTGGCAGGAATACGCCACGGTAAAGCTGGAGACGATCCTCTTCATCCGCGAACTCGCCCGCCGCACCGCCCGGACCGGCCTCACCGCGTACTCGTTCCACCCCGGCTACGTGATCACGAGTTTCGGCAGCGATTCGGCGTTCAAGCGGTTCGGCGAGTTCGTCAGTCGCGGCAGCCTCGGAATCAGCCCCGAGCAGGGTGCCGCTCCCCTCGTGCACCTCGCCTCGGTCGACGACGTCGGGGCGCCGAGCGGCACCTACTTCGACGGTCTCACCCCGAACGGCCGCACCCACCGACTCGCGTCGGACGACGCCGTCGCCGCCCGGCTGTGGGAGGAGAGCGCCGCGCTCGTCGGTGTGTAGCCACCCGCTATCGCTTGCGTAACGAAGCTGGCCCTCCGGCCGATCACTCCCTAGAGTCATCCTCACGGTAAGGGGATGACCATGCGACGGAGCGGAGTCGGCACGGCGATCGTGGCCCTGGCTGTACTCGCCCTCTCGGCCTGCACGTGGTCGGCCCAGACGCCGACGCCACCCGCGTCGCCCTCGGTGTCGTCCGCGAGTCCCGGCCCGTCGCTCACTCCGACGCCGACCGCGTCGCTGGCCTGCGACACCCTCGTCACCCCGACCGCGCTCTCCCGCCTGACGTCCGGCGGCTCGGTGTTCACCGAAGGCTTCGCGACGAGGATGCGCGAGGAGGGAAACGAACTGGCGGCCTTTCTCGACCTTGGAGGCATCCTGTGCCAGTGGGGATACCCCGAGAGCGATGCGAGTGTGGTGCTCGGATATTCGCCCATCACCGCTGCCCAGGCGATGGCCCAGAAACAGAGGCTGACCGCCGAAGGATGGGTCGCGAAGGTCGCCCCGGACGGAAGCGAAAGCTGGACGACGACGAACACCGAGAAGTACCTGGGCAACGAGCCCGTGTACGTGTTCCGGCCGGGCAACTGGCGCTTCGCGCTCGACGGGTCTGCCCTCGCCGACTTCGCCCTGTGACGCCCGCTACCACTGCGGCGGGTGCCGCCGTTGCCAGAGCAGCCGGCGCTCGAGCTGGGCGCCGATCGCGAGGAGGGTCGCCTCGCCGCCCGGCCGTCCGACGAGTTGCACTCCCATCGGGATGCCGTCCGCGGTCTGGGCGACGGGAAGCGTGATCGCGGGGAGTCCGGTCACGTTCGCGAAGGAGGTGAACGGCGTGTACTGCACCTGCTGGGCGAAGTTGAGTTCGGCATCCTCGGCGTCGTACCAGCCGACGGGTCGCGGTGTCAGTGCGAGAGCCGGGGTGAGCACGGCGTCGAAACGCGAGAACTGGCGGATGATGGACCGTTCGAAGGTCGTCAGGGCGGCGAGGGCGGCGATCAGCTCGCGCGCCGAGATTGCCCGGCCGCGCTCGACCAGCCAGCGAGTGAGGGGCTCGAGCGAGTCGAGCTCGGCGCCCTCGGCGGGGATGCCGGACGCCCCGGCCTGCCAGATGGTGCGGAAGTTCGGCGCATAGCTCGGGTCGGGCTCGAGCCGCATCTCCTCGATTCCATGCCCGATGGCATCGAGTTCGGCGACGGCGATGGCGAGCGCGTCGGATGCCTCGACGGAGACCCGCACGTCGTAGGCGTCGTCCCACGGCGAGCTGGTCATCACCCCCAGCTGGAACCGGCCCTCGCCCCGCACGGCGGCGTTGAGCAGGGCGCCGCCGTCCCAGCGGGGCGCGCGGAGGGAGAACGGGTAGTCGCCACCGGCGACCATCGCGTCGAGCATCATGGCGGCATCCGCGACGGTGCGCGCGAGGGGCCCGGGCACGACGAGCCCGGCGAGCTTGTCGAGGCCGGTGCCGCTCGGCACCAGTCCGCGCGAGGGCTTGAGACCCACGAGCCCGCAGGCCGCGGCGGGGATGCGCACCGAGCCTCCGCCGTCGGACCCGGGAGCGAACGGCAGCAGCCCGGCGGACACGGCGACCGCTGCGCCGCCGCTCGATCCCCCCGCGCCCAGCGAGGGGTCCCACGGGTTTCGCGCCGGTGGGGCGACGAGGCTCTCGGTGTAGCTCGGCAGACCGAATTCCGGCGCGTTCGTCTTGCCGAGGCTCACCCCGCCCGCCGCATCCAGCACCTCGACGATCTCGTCCGAGGTGTCTGGAACGAAGCCGCGCATCAGGCGCGAACCGAATCCGGTGGGGACACCGGCGCGGTTCACCAGGTCCTTGTCACCGAACGGAAGTCCCCAGAGCTGCGCGGTCCTCGGCACCGTCTCGGCGACGGCGCGCGCCCGCTCGAGCGCCGCATCCGCGGTCACGGTCACGAAGGCGCCGAGGCCGCCGTCCAGCCGCTCGATGCGCTCCAGGTAATGCTCGGCGAGTTCGACGGGCGTCACCTCCCCGCGCTGCAGCCAGTCCCATTGTTCTTGAGCGGTCAGGTGATGGAGTTCGAACACCCCTCGAGCCTAGAGCCGCCAGATCACCCCGGCGGCGCCGGCTCCGCAATGGTCACTCGAGCTCGGCGCGCAGCCGCCTCAGCAGCTTCTCGAACTCGGCGGGGGCGTTCCTGAGAACCGAGCGGCCGGTGAGGCGGCCGAGCAGCGGGGCCCTCTGTGCAACGTTGAGGATGTAGTGCTCCACGTGCGACCCGTACTGGTCCGGCACGACGCGGTACTCGCCCCGGTACCACCAGCCGCCCTGCGCGATGATCAGGAAGGCGAACGGGTCTGCGGTGTAGAGGGTGCCCGAGGTCTCGGCAGGGCGGAGCCTGGCGTCGATGGCCTCGAAGACGGCCCTGGGTCTCGCCTTGACGTGACCGGCGAGGGTGACGAGCAGTTCGGCGTTCGCCGGGCGTTGGCGCGGGGCTTCTCGCATTCAATGACTGTAGCGCCGGAGCACCCGGGACACGCACCGGGGGGACGCACCGCACGCGCGCACCGCGCGAGGCGAAAGCCCGTGGACGAGGCCGGCCCCGGTGATGATGACCCACCCGGCCCGGCCCCGATTTTCTTACACGTTCGCCTCGCCGGGACCACCCGGATGGGAGGCCCGCGGTTGACGTGATGCCACCCTAGGCAATGCCCACGACATCCCGATCTTCTTTACGGATTGCTAACTTTCGTGACGGTAGCGGTCACGAATCGAGCTCCTGGAAGACGGTGATCTGCAGTCCCCCCGGCGCCTCGAGCCTCGCGTTGAGCGAATTCCACGGGGTGCGGGTCGGCGCGGCGAGCACCTCGGCCCCGCCCGCCTCGAGCGCGGTGGTGGTCGAGGCGGCATCCTGCACCTCGAAGGCCACGCGGATGCTGAGGGCCGGCGGGCGGCTCACCGGACGACCCACCTCCACGTCGTCGATGAGTCGCACCTGGGCGCGGTTGGCGATCTCGAGCGTCGCCCGCGGGATGCCGAGGATCGTCACCTGCGCGCCGCCCTCGCCGCTGTACGACTCCTGCTCGGTGAGGCCGAGCACGTCTCGATAGAAGGCGACGGTGGCGTCGTAGTCATCGGTCTCGGCCACCAGTCGAAGCTGGGTCACGCGGGATTCGGTCATGATCCGAGCCTAATCCGCGCCATTCTGGTACATTTGTACCATAATTGAGAGGAAACCCCATGGGATACCTGTTTCTGGCAGGAGCGATCGTCGCCGAGGTCATCGGCACGACCGCACTCCGGTTCACGGCCGGCGAGGGGAACAAGGTCGTGCCGTACATCGTCGTGGTCGTCGGCTACGTCGCGGCCTTCTCCCTGCTCTCCCTGAGCCTCGGCGCCGGCGTGCCCCTGGGCATCGCCTACGCGATCTGGGCGGCGATCGGGGTCGTTCTCGTCGTGCTGATCAGCTGGCTGCTCTTCAACGAGAGCCTCACCCTCGTGCAGATCGGCGGGGTGCTGCTCGTCGTCGGCGGAGTCACGATGCTCGAACTCGGCGGAAGGCACTGATCGTGGCCGGCAGCACGGCCAAGGGCGAGGCGCGGAGGACTGCCCTGCTCGACGCCGTCGTTCGCGTTCTCGAGCGCGGCGGGCCGGGCGCGGTCACCCATCGGGCCGTCGCGGCCGAGGCCGGGGTTCCGC
Source organism: Lacisediminihabitans profunda (assembly GCF_008040105.1). GTDB lineage: Bacteria > Actinomycetota > Actinomycetes > Actinomycetales > Microbacteriaceae > Lacisediminihabitans > Lacisediminihabitans profunda. The sequence goes on along the minus strand of NZ_VRMG01000005.1, from coordinate 593,364 downwards.
TCGCCGCGGCCACCTACTACTTTTCGAACATCGACGATCTTCTCGTGAGCGCGCTGCTCAAGGCCACCGAGGAACAGGTCGAGCTCTTCGCCCGCCTCGAGACCCCCGGCATCGGAGAGGTCGCTCGGATGCTGCACGACTGGACGCACACGAGGCGCGCCGCGGTCATCGCCCAGTACGAACTGCTCTTCCTCGCCATGCGGCGGGAGGCCCTGCGGGACGCCGCGGAACGGTGGTACCGCGCCCTCGAGAACGCGCTCGGCGGCGGGCGCGGGTCGCGGGTCGCGGCGCTCGCCATCGACGGGCTCGTCCTGCGCATCCTCTGGAGCGGGGAACCGTCCACGGTGGCCGGCATCGAGGCGGCGCTCGCGGACATCTTCGAGGCCGCCGCCGCGCTGGGCTGAGAGCGCGACGTCAGCCCTCGGAGCGTGAGTCCCGAACCCGGATGTCGGGGCGGAGAGGCGCGAACGACCGGCCCCTGATCGCCCCGAGCCACACCCCGGCGCCGTAGGCCAGATCGTCGAGACGCCGGGCCAGGCCGAACCGCAGGGGGTCGATCCGCGCCTCGAGCCGCGCGTCAGTGCGGCGGTACTCGAGCGCGGCGTCCGCGATCGCGGCCACCAGCACCGCGCGGCGCATCCGGCGCGAGACGAGGCAGCCCACCGCGGCGAGCGGCCACCAGTGCCGCAGGAGCAGGGCGGCCCCCTGCGCCAGCGCCGCGACCACGCCGTTCGAGACGAGCCACACGCCGTCCCGTGCCGGGTGCTCGCTGCGGCCGAGCCTGCGGGCGATGCGCGCCGCAGCGACGGCCGAGATGCCCAGGGCAACCGGGATCGACCAGCGCCTCTGGGCGAGGAGGGCCAGGATCACGCCGACGCTCCACGGGGCGAGCACCACCGGGGCGATGCTCCGGGGATGGCGCGCGGCGAGCGCCTGCGCGCCCGTTCCGTAGAACGCCTTTCGAGACAGCCAGTCGACGAGCGTCACCCGGTGCTCGTGCCGCACGCTCGCCGCCGGCTCGAAGCGCACACGCCAGCCCAGCTCGGCGAGCCGCCAGACCAGGTCCACGTCTTCCGCCACCCGCAGTCCGGGAGCGAAGCCCTCGCCGATGGCCGAGACCCGGGCGACCAGGCAGGCGCCGGGCAGCCAGGACACGGGGGCGCGTGGCCGCACGATGCCGGGGTGGCGGCCCAGGTCGAGCGACGACCGCGCCTGCTCGTAGCGCCCGATCCAGTTGGAGTGCTCCTCATCGGTGGTGCCGAGGATGCGGGGTCCGACGAGCGCCACCCGCGGGTCGGCGAAGTGGCCGAGCATGGTGGAGAGGGCGCCCGGCTCGACGACAACGTCGTCGTCGATGAAGGCCACGAACTCCGTGGTCACCCGCGCCAGCCCGGCGTTGCGGGCGCCGGCCGGCCCCAGGTTGGCCTCGAGGCGCACGAGTTCGGCACCGTGGGCGACGACCACCGCAGCTATCGGTTCGGGAGCCGGCGAGCAGTCGTCGACGACCACCACCCGCGCGTTCGGCCCGAGGCTCGCGAGCAGCCGGTCGAGGGCGGCGGGCCGCCCGTGCACCGGCACGACCACCGTCAGCCGACTCTCATCGGCCCTCGGCAGTCGGTCGACGACCGGGTCGGCAATCCCCGTCTCGAGCAGGCGGTCGGCCAGGGCGGCCGTCGCGGCACTCGTCACGGTCAGCACCCGATCCTCGATCATCCCCACCGCGGCGGGGGTGAGGTAGAGCACCCGGGTGGGGGCCCCGCCGATAAGCGCGCGCCCCCCGTCCGTGGACCGCACAGTGCGCCCGAGCCGCACCGTGAATCCGGGGGGAAGGGGGAGATCGGGCGGGGCGGCCGGCTGGGTCACGGGGGCGCCGGGTCGCGAAGGCGGCCCTGGGCGTCCGCACTGTTCGCGTCGATCCTGCGCGCGGCATCCTCCGCCATCGCCTCGAGGATGGCGCGTCCCTCGTCGGCGCTCGCGCCCGTCGGGTCTCCGAGGATCCCCGAGGGGGAGACGAACCGCACGCCGTGCGCGGTCAGAGACGCCATGAGCTCGGCGACGGGCACGACGTTGCCGGCCACGGCGGCGGACAGGTCCACGGCTCCGGGATCGAGGTGCAGCATGAGGGAAGTCTCGGTGCGGCCCGCATGGGCATCGCCCTCGGCCGCGCACGGCAGCCAGGCCACGTCGCGCCCCTCGGCGACGAGTCGGGGGACGGTGCGCGCGAGGGTCGAGACGTTGCCGCCGTGCCCGTTGACGATCACGATGCGTCGGGCCCAGAGGGAGAGCGACCGCACGAGTTCGGTCAGCACGACCTCGAGGGCCTCGTGGCCGATCGACATCGTGCCGGGGAAGGACTGGTGCTCGCCGCTCGCCGCGTAGGCCAGTACCGGCGCGACGAGCACCGGGCCCGCCCCGCGATGGAGCCGGGCGGCCTCCTCCGCGACGGCCGTCGCGATCCGGCTGTCGGTGTCGAGGGGAAGATGCGGTCCGTGCTGCTCCGTCGACCCGACGGGCACCAGCACGAGCGCACCCTCGGGCACGGCGACCCACGCCCGCTCGGCCAACCGATTAGTCACGGCACTCCCCTCGACGCGTCAACGACGGCGCTACCCATTCTTCACCGCAGCGGTCGATTCTTCACCGCAGCGGCCGCGCCGAGCGTGCGGGTGAAGCCCGGCGGAATCACGAGGTCGTCAGGACCGAGTTCGTGGATCGAGGCATGGCCGAGCCCGAGCACTGCCGAGTCGAGGCCGCCGCGCAGGATGTCGAGCACGTTCTCCACCCCGGCCTGGCCGTTCGCCGCGAGCCCCCAGAGGTACGCCCGGCCGATCATCACCGCCCGGGCGCCGAGGGCGAGGGCCTTCGCGACGTCGCTCCCCCGGCGGATCCCGCCGTCGAGCACGATCTCCACCTGACCGCCGACCGCCTCCGCCACCGAGGGCAGCATCCGGATGGTGGCGGGAGTGGAGTCCAGGTTGTTGCCGCCGTGGTTGGAGACCGAGATCGCGGTCACCCCGGCGTCCACCGCCCGCTTCGCGTCGTCGATGCGCGAGATCCCCTTGAGCATGAACGGTCCGCCCCACTGTTCGCGCAGCCAGGCGACGTCCGCCCAGGTGGCCGGTGGGGTCTGCATCCATTCGCCGTACGCCCCGAAGAAGGTGGGGGCGTCCTGGCCGGGTTCGGTCAGGTTGGGCGTCGTCAGGTCGGGGATGCGGAGCGTTCTCGCGTAGGCCAGGAGCCACTGCGGGCGGGTGATCACCTGCGGCGAGAGGGTCGCCATGGCCTTGAGGGTCATTCGTTCCGGAATCGCCGGGCTCCCCCAGTCCCGACCGTTGGAGAAGGACCAGTCGAGGGTCACGATCAGCCCCCGCGCACCCGCGGCCCTTGCGCGGTCCATCCGGCGGACGATGGCGTCCCGGGAGCCGGACCAGTAGAGCTGGAAGAAGGTCTGCGGGTTCGCCGCGACGACCTCCTCCACCGGCTTGCTCGCGTACGAGCTGAGCCCCATGATGGTTCCCCGGTTGGCAGCCGCCCTCGCGACCGCGACCTCGCCATCGGGGTGCACCGCCTGCACGCCGGTCGGGGAGATCAGCACCGGAAGGGAGATGGACTCCCCCATCACCGTGGTGCTGAGGTCCCGCACCGCGTGATGGCCAGCCACGTGCGGGGCGAGCCCCAGCTCCGAGAACGCCGCGGTGTTGTCTCTGTAGGTGACCCCCTTCTCCGACCCGGCGAGGAGCGCGCCGTAGACCGACCTCGGCAAGCGCCGCTTGGCACGTCTCTGCGCCTCGGCGACCGTTTCGAACCAGCCATTCCTGCTCACGGGGTAACCTCTCTCTTCGTGGATAGCGCCATCACGCGCTGAATAAGGCGCTGAGCGCCGGGGCGATGTCGCGATGGGTGCGGATCAGGCGCAGCGTGCCGTGGCCGGCCCTCGCGAGCTCCCGGCCGAGCTCGATGTCCTTCTCGCCGCTCACGTCGAGCAGGATGTCGAGGCGCGGCAGGCGCGCGGCGAACTGCCGCGGATCAGGGCCGGCGTTGTGCACACAGTCGGACAGCAGGAGCACCCGCGCGTCGCGGGCGGGCACCCGTGCCAGCTGTTGGGCGGCGAGCTCGAGCGGGAACGCCACGTTGGTGAGCCCGCGCGCCGGGATGCGCAGCATGGTGTCGAGCAGTTCCATCGGCTTCACCGGCTGGCCGAGGCGCAGGAGGATCGCCGCGTCCGACCAGAAGGCGATCACCGCGAGGGAATCGTGCTGCAACTCGGCGGAGAGCGCCCCGACGGTCGCGGCGGCGGTGTGCACGCGCTCCCCCTTCATCGACCCCGACACGTCGACCGCGAGCACGACCGAGCGCTTCGTGCGCACGCGCTCCCGTACGATGATGTCCTCGTCTTCCGGCAGCGGTCGCTCGGCGAGCACCTCGATCGTTCGGTCCAGATCGATGTCGTCCGACCCTCCGCGGTAGGGAACGCTCGCGAGAGTGCCCGATCCGCGATGCGCCGAGGCGTCGGCGCGGGGGCGGCGCACGGCGAGCCGCGCCGCGATCTGCCTGGCCCTCGCGCGCACCGTGGGGTCCGCCTCCACCGTGTCGACCTCGGCCGCCACGAGGGTGGCGAGCTCGTCGGTGATGCCGGGCGCCGAGCCCGCCGGCATCGGCCGGGCGCGGTCGCGCCCCGAACCCTCGGCGCGCAGTGCCATGCCGCCGGTGCCTGCCACTGGTTCGAACACGGTGGGCTCCTCCTCTAGCTGCTTCGGTGTGCGCCGCAGCGGGCGGGTCTGCCGCCTCACCGCGGGCTCGCGTGTCACCGGCGAGTCGGCCTCGACATCCCTTCAGCCCGGTTCGGCGATCGCCGGCTGCAGCACGAAGTGGTCTTCCCAGATCTCCCGCAGCACCCGCTCCGGCGTGGTCTCCGCCGCCTCGTCGAGGTGGATCCGGCCGGAGAGCGATACCACCATCGCGTCGTAGAACAGGGCGGCGTATTCGTCGTCGTCCGGAGACGTCACGCCTCGCAGCGCGGCGAGCTCGCGGGCGATGAGCACGCAGTCGATGGCTCCGCGCACGCTGCTGCCCTGGCGCAGGTCCCGATGGGTTCTGGTGGCTCGCGTCACCGCGACGGCGTCGCGGATGAAACGTTCGCCGAGCGTTCCGGAGACGCTCGTGCGCAGCGCCACGATCCCGCGCTCGCCCGCCTCGTCCTGGTAGCCGATCGACAGCCGGTTGAGCCGGTCGTGCACGCTCGTCGACAGCCGGGTGGTTCCGACGTTGTCGTACGGGTTCATCGAGGCGATCACCCGGAAGGTGGGGCGCGCCACGATGATGCCGACCCTCGGCACCGCGATGGAACGGTCGGCCATCGCCGCGAGCAGGGTGTTGAGGGTGTCCTCCGGTGCCCGGTTGAACTCCTCGATGTAGAGGAAACCGCCCTCCTGCATCGCCTCGACCAGTGGCCCGGCCACGAAGTTGTCCGCGCTGTAGTCCTCGCGAAGCACTCGCGCCGGGTTGTGGTGCCCCACCAGCTTTGCCGGCGTGAGGTCGGCGTTGCCCTCGACGAAGAGCAGAGGGATGCCCCACTCCTGGGTGATCGCCTTCAGCATGGTGGTCTTGCTCGTGCCTGGAGGCCCCTCGAGCACGATCTCCCGCCCGGCCGCGACGGCCGCGAGCGTGAGTTCGAGCTCACGCTCGCGGCCGACGATGTGCGAGGCGACCCTGGCGCGCGTGTCCGAGATGTCGGTCACTTGACGAGCACGCCGGCGTCGACCGGCAGCGTCACCCCCGTGACGTAGCGTGCCTCGTCGGACGCGAGCCACAACACCGCGTTGGAGATGTCCACCGGCTCGACCCACGGGATCGGCAGCGCGTTGAGCGACTGGAACCGAGGCGCGAGCACCTCGCGCGTGCGCTCGGCCACCGGCAGGTCGGAGGCGAACAGCTCGTAGGCCGCCGCGTTCTGGATCATGTCGGTGTTCACCGTGGTCGGATGGATGCTGTTCACCCGGATCATGTCCGGCGCCAGCTCGAGGGCCAGGGTGCGCATCAGTCCGACCACGCCGTGCTTCGCCGAGACGTAGTGCCCGATGTTGCCCATCCCCATGAGCCCGGCGGCGGAACTGGTGAGGATCATCGAGCCTCCGCCGGCCGCCCGGAGATGCGGGATCGCCGCCTTCGCGGTGTGCCAGACCCCGGTGAGGTTGACGTCGAGCATGTCCTTCCACTGCTCGTCGGAGAGCTCCTCCAACGTGCCGAAGCTGAAGATTCCCGCGTTGGCCGAGACGATGTCGAGCCGGCCCAGCTGGGCCACCCCCGCATCCAGCGCCGACTTGAGCGCGCCGTAGTCCCGCACGTCGGCCTGCACGGCGACGATGCGCCGGTCGAGGGCCTCCACCTGCTTCACGGTCTCGGCCAGGTCATCCGGCGTCGCCATCGCGTATGGCACGGAGTCCATCTGCGCGCAGATGTCCACCGCGATGATGTCGGCGCCCTCCTGCGCGAGCCGCAGCGCGTGGCTGCGCCCCTGGCCCCGCGCGGCGCCCGTGATGAATGCGACCTTTCCCTCTACTCTTCCCATGTCCGTTCTCCTTTGAACCTCTGAACTGCTCGGGTTGTTGCTCTCTACTTGATGACGGCGCCCGCGTCCACGGGCAGGGTGACCCCGGTGATGTACCTCGCCTCGTCCGACGCCAGGAACAGCAGGGCGTTCGAGATGTCGACGGCCTCCACCCAGGGGATGGGCAGGGCGTTCATCGCCTGCGAGGCCGGCTCGAAGTCGGCCTTGGTGGGGTGTTCGAGGTCGGGCCGGAAGAGCTTGTACACGCCCTCGTTCATGATCATCGGGGTGTCCACCTGGGTGGGATGCAGGCTGTTGACCCGGATCATGTCCGGCGCGAGCTCGAGCGCGAGCGTGCGCATGAGACCCACCACCCCGTGCTTCGCTGACACGTAGTGGCCGGCCCCCGGGTAGGCCATGAGCCCGGCCGCCGAACTCGTGAGGATGATCGACCCGCCTCGGCCGCCCGCCTTGAGGTGCGGGATCGCCGCCTTGGCGGCGTGCCACACGCCCGTGAGGTTCACGTCGAGCATTTCCTGCCAGGTCTCCTCGCTCATGTCCTCGAGCATCCCGAAGCTCGCGATTCCCGCGTTCGCGCTCACGATGTCGAGGCGGCCCAGCTGGGCGACCCCCGCATCGAGCGCCGACTTGAGCGCGCCATAATCCCGAACGTCGGCCTCGCTGGCGACGATCCGCCGGTCGAGGGCCTCGACCTGCTTCACCGTCTCCGCGAGGTCGTCCGGCGTGGACATCGCGTACGGCACGGAGTCCATCTGCGCGCAGATGTCCACCGCGATGATGTCGGCGCCCTCCTGCGCGAGCCGCAGCGCGTGGCTGCGCCCCTGGCCCCGCGCGGCGCCCGTGATGAATGCAACCTTTCCCTCTACCCGCCCCATTGCGTGTCCTCCTTCGTTCTGTCGTCCTCTTGTCTTCTTGTCGGGTCAGTACTGGGTGTTTCCGGCGTCGACCGCCATCGCGAGTGACGTGATGTACCGCGCCTCGTCGGAGGCGAGAAAGAGCACCGCGTTGCTGATGTCCACCGGCTGCGTGACCTCGACCGGCAACATGTTGACCATCATTCCTCCGAGCTTCGGATGGGCCGCGAACCATTCGCCGAACTTCTCTCCCATGCTGGGGTCGGCTCCCATCGGCGTGTCGACGCCGGTGGGGTGCACCGTGTTCACCCGGATGTTGTACTCGGCAAGCTCCGAGGCGAAGGCGCGCATGAGGCCCACAACCCCGTGCTTGGAGGTGACATAGGGCGTGAGGAAGGGCAGACCCTTGAGCCCCGCGGCGGAACTGGTGAGCACGATCGATCCCCCGCCGGCCGCGATGAGGTGCGGCGCGGTCAGCTGGATGAGGTTCCAGTTGCCCGTGAGGTTGATGTCGATGGTGGTCTGGTAGACCTCCGGGGTGATCTCGTCCCACGGCCCGAGGATGCAGATCCCGGCGTTGCCCAGCACGATGTCGAGGTGGCCGAGTTCGGCGACGCCCGTGTCGATGGCCGCCTTGAGCCCCGCGCGATCTCGCACGTCGGCCTTGGTGGCGATGATGCGTCGGTCGAGAGCCTCGACCTGCCGCACCGTCTCGGCGAGGTCTTCCTCGGTCGCGGCGGGGTAGCCCACTCCCGGGACGGCTTCACAGATGTCGATCGCGATGATGTCGGCTCCCTCTTGCGCGAGTCGCACCGCATGACTGCGGCCCTGTCCCCTCGCCGCACCGGTGATGAATGCCACTTTTCCTTCTACACGCCCCATTGCCTGCTCCTTTGTTCGGGTTGTGGATTTGTGAGGTTCTGGTCGGTCGCGGCCCGCTACCGGACGGGTTCGAACCCGGCGAGCGGATCTTCGGCGCACGCGCTCACCGGAGGTCGGTCCACCCGCCGCACCGAGAGGGTGATCGGAACCGGCCGAGGCGCCCTCGTCGTGCGATGGGAGTGGTCGTCAGACGGCTGGGGAAGCCCGCCCTTCTGCGGGCGGTTCTTCAGCAGTTGCTCACCGTAGCCCTGCACGCACTCGGGGTCCGGCCCGTCGATGGGCAATCCGGTGAAGAACTTGGCGGCCATGCAGCCGCCCTTGCAGCTGTCGAAGAAGGCGCATGAGCTGCATGCGCCGCCGTTCTGCGGATTACGGAGCCGCAGGAACAGCTCGGAGGTCTTCCAGACCGTCTGGAAGCCGCCCGGCGAGCGCACGTTGCCCGCGAGGAACTCCTCGTGGATCGCGAAGGGACACGCGTACACGTCGCCGATCGGGTCGATCAGGCACACCACCCGGCCCGCCCCGCAGAGGTTGAGCCCGGGGAGGGCGCCGCCGAACGCCGAGAGATGGAAGAACGAGTCTCCGGTGAGCACCTCCTCGCCGTGCAGCACCAGCCAGTCGTAGAGTTCGCGCTGCTGCTCCGGCAGCGGATGCAGTTCGTCCCACACATCGGCGCCCCGCCCGGACGGCCGCAGCCTGGTCAGGCGAAGCTGAGCCTTGAAGCGATCGGCGATGGCCTTGAATTCGTCGAGCTGACAGATGTTCTGCCTCGTGCAGACGACCGAGATCTTGAACCCCTCGAACCCGGCGTCGAAGAGGTTCTGCATGGCGCGCAGGGCCGTGTCGTAGGAGCCGGGGCCGCGCACGTGGTCGTTCACCTCGGCGGTCGCCCCGTCAAGCGAGATCTGCACGTCCACGTAGTCGCTCGCCGTCAGCCGGCGCGCGACCTCCGGGGAGATCTTCACTCCGTTTGTCGAGAACTTCACCCCCACCTGGTGGTCCGTGGCGTAGTCGACGAGCTCCCAGAAGTCGGGCCGCACCGTTGGCTCCCCGCCGCCGATGTTCACGTAGAACACCTGCATCCGCTGGAGCTCGTCGATCACGGCCTTGGCCTCGGCCGTCGTGAGCTCGCGCGGATCGCGACGCCCGGAACTCGAGAGGCAGTGCACGCAGGAGAGGTTGCACGCGTAGGTGAGCTCCCAGGTGAGGCAGATCGGGGCATCGAGCCCATATTCGAACAGGTCGACCAGGCGGGTCGGCCGGGTGGCGGGCTGGAGCAGCGTCATTGGTGCCTCTCGATGACCATGGAGGAGTCGGCGAGCACGCCGAGTGCGCGGTGGTAGCGCGGAAGGTCGTGATCGTCGATGCCGGCCGCGGCGCACGCGGCGCGCACGGTGGGGGCGGCGGCCAGCCCCTGCACCACGCTCAGCAGGGTGCGGTCCTTGAGGAACGAGAGGCGTCTGGTACCGAAGTGGTAGAGCAGTGCGCCGAACGGTTCCGGCCTTACCGAGACCTTCGGATGGAGGTCCCACGCGGTGTCGAGATCGATCGACGACATGTCACGGACTTAGTAGACGCCGCACATGCCGTCGATCGATACCTCTTCGACGAGCGAATCGGCCTCGATCACGGCCCCGGCATCCGACGCATCATTTGCGTCAGTCCGTGCGCCAAAATCCTTATTCTCACTGACACTCATGGGATGCTCCTCATGGTAGAAAACCGACGACGACGGCGAATTCCTGTGATGTGGATGATACTAATGACACCGAGTGCCGAATGGAAGGGGTGAGCGGAAGTTGAGTACGACGGGCGAACTGAAGACCACCTCACGCATGGGCAGGCAACCGTCCACCTCCCACGCCGAACTGAGCCATGTGGCCCTCGAGCTCTTCCGCGTGCGCGGGTTCGACCGCACGACGGTGGACGACATCGTGGCGGCCGCCGGAATCGGTCGACGCACCTTCTTCCGCTACTTCCCGTCGAAGAACGACCTGCCGTGGGGCGACTTCGAGACACTGCTCGAGCGCATGAGGGAGCACCTCGCCAGTCTGCCGAGCGACCTGCCGCTCGTCGAGGCGCTCTGCGCCTCGGTGATCGAGTTCAACCGACTACCGGCCTCGGAGATCCCGTACCACCGTGAGCGCATGGAGCTGCTGTTGCACGTACCCTCGCTCCTCGCCCACTCGACTCTGCGGTACGCCTCCTGGCGACAGGTCGTCGCCGAGTTCGTGGCCGACCGGCTCCAGGTGCCGGAAGACAGCCTCGAACCGCAGGCCATCGCCTGGGCCTTCCTCGCCGTCTCCCTGTCGGCCTACGAGCAATGGCTCAAGACGGAGGATGCGGACCTTCTGGAGCTGCTCGCGGCCGCGTTCCGCACCCTCGACAGCGCCTTCCGGCTCCGCGAGCACGGATGACGCCCTTCGACGTGATCGTCGTGGGGGCGGGCGCCGCCGGGGCGCCGCTCGCCGCGCGGCTGACCGAGGACCCCGGGCGCACCGTGCTGCTGCTCGAGGCCGGCCCGGTGCCCGGCAGCACCGAGGAATTTCCGGCGGACCTCCTCGACTCCGGAACCGTGCGTGGGGCCGCTCCCGGACATCCGGCCAACTGGTCGTTCCTCGGGCACCTCACGCCCGGCCTTCCCTATTCGATCGCGCGCGGGCGCATCCTCGGCGGCTCGACGACGATCAACGGGGCGTACTTCATCCGCGCCAGGCGCCAGGACTTCGACCGCTGGTCGGCCGACGGAAACGACGAGTGGACCTGGGACCGAGTGCTGCCGTTCTACCGCCGCATCGAGGCCGACCGGCAGTTCGGCGAGACCGCGGTGCACGGGGGGTCTGGACCGATTCCCGTGACTCGGCCGGCGCAGGACCATCCGGTGACCGTCGCCTTCGCGGCCGCCGCCGCGGAGCTCGGTTTCGCGCGCGAACCAGACAAGAACGACCAGGGCGACCCGGGGGTCGGCCCGCTTCCGATGAACGTGGAGGACGGGATTCGCGTCAACACCGGCATCGCCTACCTCAATCCGGTCCGGGGGCGCGGAAACCTCACCGTGCGCGGAGACAGCTGCGTGCGGCGGGTCGTGTTCGAGGGCAGCCGGGCGGTGGGGGTCGAGGTGCAGACCGCCGGCGTGATCTCGGTGATCCGCGCCCGCGAGGTGGTGCTGTGTGCGGGAGGAGTCAAGTCTCCCCACCTGCTCCTCGTCTCGGGAATCGGCCCGCGGGTCGACCTCGAGGAGCTCGGGATCACCGTGGTGAAGGATCTGCCCGGGGTCGGCGACGGATTCAGCGATCACCCGGATATCCCGGTGCTTTGGCAGCCGCGGCGCCACGTCGTGGACTACCGCACGAGCCAGTCGATGGCGTCCTGCCTCAACTTCGACTCGGCCACGACCGGGACGGCCGAATCGGGAACGGCCGGGGTCGGCGGCCCAGGCGACCTGGAGATCCTGCCCCTCATCAAGCCCATGGGCTACCTGCTCACCGGGCGCCGCGCGGCGACGGCGAGCGCTCTCGGCACCCTGCTTCGCCACCCCCGGCGATCGGTCTCGGCGTTGCGCGGCATCTCACTCCGACGGTTCGCCGAACAGGTCGCGCACCAGGGCGACCTGGCGATGCTCGTCGCCGTGCAGGCCGAGACCTCGCGCGGCCGGATCAGCCTCGAGTCGGCCGACCCCGCCGTTCCTCCGCGGATCGACTACCACTACCTCTCGACCGAGAGTGACCGCCGCCGGATGCGACAGGCCATCCGCACGGCCGTCGCGCTGCTGCGCACCGAGGCGTTCTCCCGCCTCTTCCGCCGGCTCTCCGAGCTCGACGACTCGACGCTCGACGACGACTCCCGCCTGGACGCGTGGGCGCTCGGCCACCTCGGCACCGCCATCCACCTGTGCGGAAGCGCGAGGTTCGGCGGCGCGGACGACCCGGGTGCTGTCGTCGACCAGTACGGACGGGTGCACGGCGTCGACGGACTGCGGGTGGCCGACACCTCGATCCTGCCCGACACCCCCGTGCGTGGACCGGCGGCGACCGCGATGCTCGTGGGCGAACTGATCGCCCACGTCATGCGGCGGGGCGCCGACTACTGAATCGTGCCCTTCACCGGGTCGCCCATCGGCACGTTGCGCAGCACGTGCACGACGGTCTCCGCGGCGAGCGCCCCCTCGTTGAGCCGGTTCAACTCCACGAGAGCCGCGCCGGCCGCGTGCGCGTCCAGGTCCTCCCGGCTACGCCAGCGCTCGACCATGATCACGAGGTTGCCGTCGGTGTGCGCGGCGTAGAGCTCGCAACCGGGCTCCTCGTGCACGAGGGGCGACACGGCGCTGAACGCGTCGAGCACGTCCTGGGTGCGTCCTGGCGCGGGGGTGAGGGTGGCGACGACGATGAGAGACATGTGTGCTCCTAGCGGTTATTTGAGCGACTTCTGCATGAGGACCGTGCCGAGCCAGCGGTCGAACTTGTAGCCGACCTTACCCATGTGGCCGATCTCCTTGAACCCGAAGTTCTTGTGGATCGCGATCGACGCGTCTGCCCCCTTGTCGGCGATCACCGCGATCATCTCCTTGAGGCCGGCCGCCTTGGAACGCGTGATGAGCTCCGCGAGCAGGGCCTTGCCGAGCCCCTTGCTCGTTGCCGCCGCGCGCAGGTAGATGGAGTTCTCCACCGTGAACCGGTAGGCCGCCTTCTCCTTCCACGGGTAGACGTAGGCGTAACCGAGGATCTGCTCGCTCGGGCTCTCCGCGACCAGGAAGGGCATGCCGAGTTTCACGATGTGCTGGAACTTCGACCGGATCTCCCGCAGCGTCATGGGCTTCTCGTCGAAGGTCACCGTGGAATTGGCCACATAGTGGTTGTAGATCTCACGCACGTCCGGCAGGTCCTGCAGGCGGGCGTCGCGGATGGTGTACTCGAACGGCACCTGCAACGGCGGCAGGTTGCGCTGGGCCTCCTTGGGCCGGTGGGTCGCCTGGTATTCCTCCTCGAGCATGAGCAAATCCTACGTCCGGTTCGCCACCGGCGGCTGCGGCCCGAGCGACCAGTCGATCGGCTCGGCGCCCTGGGCCTTCAGCAGGGCATTTGCGCGGCTGAAGGGCCGGGAGCCGAAGAACCCCCGGGAGGCCGAGAGGGGACTCGGATGCGCGGACTTCACGATGGGAGTGTCTCCGAGCATCGGCTCGAGAGCGAGCGCATCCTTGCCCCAGAGGATCGCCACGAGGGGCGTCCCACGCGCCACGAGGGCACGGATCGCGGCCTCCGTCACCGCCTCCCAGCCGCGCCGGCGGTGCGACCCGGGCTCCCCCGGTCGCACCGTGAGAACCCGGTTGAGCAGCATCACTCCCCGCTGGGACCACGCGGTGAGGTCGCCGTGGGGCGGCGCCACGATGCCGAGGTCGTCGTGCAGCTCCCGGTAGATGTTCTGCAGGCTGCGCGGCACCGGGCGCACCGCGCGGTCCACGGCGAACGACAGGCCGATCGGATGCCCCGGAGTCGGGTACGGATCCTGGCCGATGATGAGAACGCGCACCTGGGAGAACGGGTACTCGAACGCGCGCAGCACGGCGCCCCCGGCCGGGAGGTAGCCGCGGCCGGCGGCGTCCTCGGAGCGCAGGAACTCCCCCATCGACGCGATCGTGCCCGCCACGGGTTGCAGGGCGGCGGCCCACCCGGGGTCGATCAGCTCGGCGAGCGGGTGCGGCGCCATCGCCTACGCGGTCACGGGGGGAAGCGACGACCAGGGGAAGGCTATCCAGCGCGAGGTCTTGCGCCAGACGTAGTCGGGCTCGAGCACCGTCGCCGGCTTCGAGTACAGGCACACCGTGCGAACCTCGGCACCCGCGCGAACCAGCAGGGCGAGCACCATGGCGAGGGTGCGCCCCGAGTCCGAGACGTCGTCCACCAGGAGCACCCGCTTGCCGCGCATCGATTCCTCGTCGAGCATGGGGGCGAGGATGATCGGCTCGTCCAGGCGCTCGTCGACGCCCGTGTAGAACTCGGCGTTGAGTGCCCCGCAGCTCTTCACGTCGAGCGCGTAGGCGATGGCTCCGGCGAGCAACAGCCCGCCGCGCGCGATCGCCACGACGATGTCCGGCGCGAAGCCGCTCCCGTGCACCGTCGCCGCGAGTTCGCGTACCGCGCCCCCGAACTCGTCCCAACCCAGAATCTCGCGCTCGACATTTGCCATGTGCCAACGCTACCGGCACCCGCGTCGGCGACCCAGCCAGTAGCATCCGTTCATGAGCACCCTTCGAGGCAAGTCAGGCGCCATCACCCTCGGACTGATCGGCTATCTCTTCCTCGTCGAGATCGTCAGTGGAATCCTGCAGGGCTACTACGTGCCGCTCATCAGCGACCTCGTCAAGTACCTGGGCATCCGGGACGCCGACTTCAACTGGTTCGAGGCCGCCCAACTGCTGGTCTCGGCCCTCGTGGTGCCGATCCTCGCCAAACTCGGCGACATGTTCGGCCACAAGCGCATCCTCCTCGTCTCCACGGTGCTCACGGCACTCGCGAGCTGGGCGCTCGTGTTCGCCGACAACTTCTGGACCTTCCTCGCCGCCTGGGCGCTCCAGGGGTTCTACGTGGTCTGGCTCCCGCTCGAGGTCGCCCTGATCTTCGACCGGGGCCGGCGCACCGGTCGAGGCGCCTCGCAGACCCGTCGGGCGGCCGGGTTCCTCGTCGTGGCGCTCGAGACCGGCGCCATCGTCGGGGCCCTGCTCGGTGGCCGCGTCTTCGGCTGGTTCGGCGAGAACGTGCCGCTCACGCTGTCCGTGCCGGCGATCGCCGTCACGCTCGTCTTCTTCGCCATCCTCTTCGGCGTGCCGGAGTCGACTCCCCTGCCCGGCAGGTCCCTCGATGTCGTGGGGTTCAGCCTTCTCACGATCGCCCTTCTGCTGATCACCTCCGGACTCACCTTCCTCCGGCTCAACGGTCCGGCCACCTGGTGGGTCTACCTGCTCCTCGTGGCGGGGGTGCTCGTGTTCCTGCCCTTCGGAATCGTCGAGCTGCGGCACCGGGACCCCGCGATCGACCTTCGCGTGCTGCGCCAGCCGAACATGTGGCCGGTGCAGCTCACCGCGGCCCTCATCGGCATCAGCCTCCTCGGCGCCCAGGCGCCGCTGAGCGCCTACGCCGGCACGAACCAGGCGAACGGCTACGGGCTCGGCCTCGACGCCGCCGACCGCTCCACCCTGATCGGCGTCTACCTCATCTCGATGATCGTGGGGGCGCTGCTCTTCCCCGTGGTCTCCCGTCGACTCTCCCCGCGGGTGGCCCTGATCATTGCGGCCTTCCTGGTGGCGATCGGCTACCTGCTCTTCCTGCCGTTCCACCTCGAGACCTGGCAGGTGTTCCTCAACATGTGCGTCGCCGGGCTCGGATCGGGTGCCCTCGTCGGCGCGTTGCCGGCGGCGGCCGCTGCGGCCGCCCCGCGCGGCCAGACCGGCATCGCGGCGGCCCTCACCAACACCACCAAGACCATCGGCGGCTCCTTCGCCTCCGCGGTCTTCGGCATCGTGCTCGCCGCCGGGGTGCTCACCGCGGTCGGGTCCACCGCGTCGAGCCTCGCCGGCTACATGACCGTTTGGGTGATCTGCGGGGTGGGGGCGCTCGTCGCGGCGGTGCTGCTCTTCTTCGTGCCGAAGCTCGCCTTCGCCGACACGCTCGACGACGAGACGGATGCCTCGGCGGCCGACCTGACCGAACCGACGGCCTCTCGGCCCCCGGTCGCGTAGCCGGCGGCCGGCCGTTTCGTGATCGGGCGTTTCGTGATCGGGCGTTTCGTGATCGGGCGTTTCGTGAGGGACGCGCGGTGAGTGAGACTGTCAGCATGGATCTGAGGGAACTCGCCGTCGAGGCCGCCAACTACCGGGAGCCGTTGCGCTCCATCCGCCGCGACATCCACCGCCGGCCGGAACTCGGACTCGACCTGCCGCAGACCCTCGCCAGGGTGCTCGCGTCGATCAGCGAACTCGGGCTCGAGACCCACCAGTCCCCGAGCATCTCCTCCGCGGTCGTGCGCATCGTCGGCGACCTGCCCGGTCCCACGGTGGTGCTTCGCGCGGACCTCGACGCGCTCGCGCTCACCGAGGATTCCGGCGAGGAGTTCACCTCGGACATCCCCGGCAGGATGCATGCCTGCGGCCACGACCTGCACGCCGCGATCGGGGTCGGCGCCATCCATCTGCTGGCGACCCACAAGGACCGGCTCGCCGGGGAGGTGCTGTTCCTCTTCCAGCCCGGGGAAGAGGGCGACAACGGCGCGGACCGCATGCTCGAGGAGGGCGCGCTCGAGCTCGCACGCGGCGAACTCGTCGGCGCCTACGCCGTGCACGTGACCACCGCGGCGCCGAGCGGAGTCGTCTCCACGCGCCCTGGCCCGCTGATGGCAGGATCGGCGATTCTCGACGTGACCCTGCGGGGAGCCGGCGGCCACGGTTCGGCCCCGCACCTGGCGCTCGATCCCAACCAGGCGCTCGCCGAGATCGTGACGGGGCTGCAGACGATGGTCACCCGCCGGTTCAACGCCTTCGACCCGGTGATCGTCACCGTCGGCTGGATCCGCGGCGGCGAGGAGGGAACCAACAACGTCATCCCGAGCACCTCGTCGTTCGGCGCGACGGTGCGCACATTCTCGCTCGAGAGCCTGGCCAACGTCGAGCGATTCAGCCGCGAACTCGTCGAGGGAATCGCCGCGGCCCACGGCCTCACCGCCGACGTCGAATTCCTTTCGGTGACCGAACCGGTGGTCAACGCCGCGGAACACGCCGCGCTCGCGGAGCGCGTGGCCGTGGAGATGTTCGGCCCGGACGGCTATCGCGAGATGCCGACCCCGATCGGCGGCGCGGAGGACTTCGCCGCCATCCTGGGGGCCGTGCCTGGGGCCTTCGTGTTCGTGGGGGCGTGCCCGCCTGAGCTCGATCCGGCGACCGCTCCGTACAACCACTCGAACCTCGCCAGGTTCGACGACGGAGTGCTGCCGGCCGCCGCCGCCTACCTCGCCGCGCTCGCCTTCGCCCGGCTCGACGAGGTCGCCGGGGGCTAGTAGCCCTTCGGTCGCAGCTCGCCCCGGATCACCTTGTGGGGCGCCGCCTGCGCGACCGGCTTGATGGTCACCAGGTCGAGATTCACGTGGCCGGGCAGCTCGATCGAGTGCACGATGGCCTCGGCGATGTCCTCCGCGTGGAGCGGATTCGGCACGTTCTCGTACACCGAGTCGGCGCGCGCCCGGTCGCCGCCGAAGCGCACGAGCGAGAACTCGTCGGTCTTGACCATCCCTGGCGCGATCTCGAGCACGCGGATCGGCTCGCCAGCGAGCTCGAGTCGAAGCACCGCGACCAGGGCGCGGGCCGCGAACTTGGAGGCGTTGTAGCCGCCCCCGCCCTCGTAGGCCACGTGACCGGCGATGGAGGTGACGGTGAGGATGTCGGCGTGGCCGTCCGCGGCCGCCGCGGCCCTCAGCAGGGGTAGCAACGCACTCGTGACGCGCTTGACGGCGACGACGTTGACGTCGAACATCCGCGCCCAGTCCTCCGCTTCGCTCGCCTCGACCGAAGCCATGCCGAAGGCGCCGCCGGCGTTGTTGACGAGGGCGTGCACGGCGCCGAGGCCGGCGAGATGGTCGCGCAGCGCGTCGACCTGGGCCTGGTCCGTCAGATCGGCGGTGAAGACGTCGCACCCGGTCTCGGCCGCGAGTTCCTCGAGCCGGTCCGTGCGCCGAGCCACGCCGACCACGCTCCAGCCGCGTTCGCGGAACAGTCGAACGGTCGCGGCCCCGATGCCCGAACTCGCCCCGGTCACCACTACACGTCGCTCGGCCACATCCACTCCCTCGGTCGGTTCGTCTCAACCGTAGCGCGGCTGGGGTTCTCGGGTGACGACCGCCCCGACTGCCGCACGGCACAGACCCCACCGGGTCGCGGCGCAGCCGGTAGCCGCTACTCCGCGAAGCCGCGGTTGACCCGCTTCGGCAGGGCGAAGACGAGACTGAACGCGACGAGGGCGAACAGCGCACTCAGCGCGATCGCCGAGGCGGCGCTGGCGGTGAAACCGATGGCCACGTTCTGGGCCACGGCGGCCTTGATCTCGGCGGCGCTCGGACGACCCGTGAAGGTGGGCTTCTCGATCACGAGGGTGCCGAACAAGACGCTGCCGATCACCGCGATCCCGATCGCGCTGCCGAGCCGCTGCATCGTGCCGATCACTCCGCTCGCGGCGCCGGCCTCCTGCGGGTCGACCGTCGCGACGATGAACTGCGCGTTCGGCGCGATGAACAGGCCGCTTCCCACCCCGGCGACGAGGAGCGGCAGCAGCAGCGCCCAGTTGGTCAGATCCGCGGCCGGAACGGTGAGCAGGATGATCCACACCGCGGCCAGGCCGACGGTCAGCATCCCGACCCCGATCACCAGCACCGTGCGGCCGAGCCGTGCCGCGAACCGGTTGCTCTGCGAGGCGCCGACGATGCTGCCGATCGCGAACGGGATGGAGACGAGGCCAGACTCGAGCGCCGTGTGCCCGAGCCCGGACTGCCAGAGGATCGAGATGGAGAAGAAGATGCTCGTGAAGGCCGCGAAATAGACGAGGGCGAGGATGGTGCCTCCCGTGAACGCCGGGTGGCTGTAGAGGTGCGGTGGTACGAGGGGGCTCTTGCCCCGTTTCGTGTAGAAGACCTCCCAGAACGCGAAGAGCACGATCAGCGCCACTCCACCACCGAGCGAGATGAACGTCCAGGGCTTCCAGCCCACGGTCTGCCCCTCGATGAGCGGCACGAGGATGGCCACTAGGCCGCCGGCGAGAAGCAGCAGGCCGATCCAGTCGCCCCCGCCGGAGCTCCTCGTGCCCGCGGCGCCCCGCGGCAGCAGGAAGGCGGCCGCGACAAGGGCGATGATGCCGATCGGCAGGTTGACGTCGAAGACGTATCGCCAGCCCTCCTTCTCGCCGAAGGCCTGGATGAGCAGGCCGCCGACGATCGGCCCGAGAGCCGAGGAGACACCGATGACCGCGCCCATGATGGCGAAGGCCTTGCCTCGGACTCGCGGCGGGAAGAGCAACTGGATGAACGCCGTCACGGCCGGGAGGTAGATTCCCCCGGCGAGGCCCTGGATCACCCGCGCGACGACGAGTTGGGTGCTGTCCTGCGCGAGGCCGCAGGCGAGGCTCGCGGCGGTGAAGAGGGCGAGACCGGTGAAGAAGATCCACTTGTGGCCGAACCGGTCGCCGAGGCGGCCGGCCGGGATGAGCACGAGTCCGAAGGCGAGGGCGTACCCGGAGATGATCCAGGACAGGGTCGCCTCGTTCGCGTCGAGGCTCGTGCGGATGGTCGGCAGGGCCACGTTCACGATCGTGGCGTCGAGCAGGGACATGAACATCCCGATCAGGAGCACGCCGAGGGCCTGCCAGGCTCGGCGGGGGGCGACGGCCAGGGCCGGAGCCCCGGCCGCGGCGGTCTCACTCATGAGGGGCGTCCCTTCTGGACAGTTCGTCCGCGATGATGTCGGGTAGTGCTGCGAGGAGCTGTTCGTGCCAGGCGATCTCTCCGCGCCAGCGGGAGAGCTGATGCCGCATGGACCAGGTTTCGGCGAGGGTGAGGTGCTGCCTGATGGACTCGAGGTGCGCCTCGTTCGTCTCGGCGGTGGCGCGCAGGCGACCGAGGCGTTCTTCGATCAGCGCCGGCAGCCGATCGAGCCGCTCCGGGTCGAGCCGTGCGAGGGCGAGGTCGAGGGGGTCGGGTTTGATCACGATCTCGGTGAGCCCGTGCAGCCGGAGCTGGTCGAGTGCCCGGACCCCGTCGACCGTGATGCGGTAGACCTGCCGCTCCGGGTAGTTCCCCTGCTTCTCCAGCCGCTCGCCCTCGATGAGCCCCTCGGCCGCGAGGCGTTTCATGGCCCCGTAGACGGCGCTCGCCGCGAAGTCTGTCCATTCGTCGATGTGTTCCTCCTCGGCGAGCAGGAGCAGGGCGTGCCCGTGCATGGGTCCGCGCTGCGCGAGCGAGCCCAGGATGAAGAGGCGGATGGATGACACGCGACTACTCTCGCACGACTAGTCGCGTCGAACAATTCGGTCGGCCGAAATCATTACGCCGTGTGTCGCGCCCATTGCCGTCTCCCAGCCATGCTTCCTAGGCTGCATGCCACGAGGCGTTTGTTTGCCAGAGAATCGCGACCAGCGCCGCACACCGACCAAGGAGCACCCGACATGAGCGACAACGCCGCCGACTGGAAGTTCGAGACCAAGCAGATCCACTCGGGAGCCTCGCCGGACCCGACCACCAATGCTCGCGCCACGCCGATCTACCAGACCACCTCCTACGTGTTCAACAGCGCGGAGCACGCCCAGAACCTCTTCGCCCTCGCCGAGTTCGGCAACATCTACACCCGCATCCAGAACCCCACCCAGGCCGTCGTCGAGGAGCGCGTCGCGGCGCTCGAGGGAGGCACCGCGGCCCTCCTCGTCTCCTCCGGCCAGGCCGCCGAGGTCTTCGCGGTGCTCAACATCGCCCAGGCCGGCGACCACATCGTCTCGTCCTCGTCGATCTATGGCGGAACGTACAACCTCTTCAAGTACACCCTCGCCAAGCTGGGCATCGAGACCACCTTCGTGGAGAACCAGGATGACGCCGACGAGTGGGCGCGCGCCGTTCGTCCGAACACGAAGCTCTTCTTCGCGGAGACCATCGGCAACCCCAAGGTCAACATCCTCGACATCCGGCTCGTCGCCGACATCGCCCATGGCGCCGGCGTGCCGCTGATCGTGGACAACACGATCGCCACCCCCTACCTGATCCGTCCGTTCGAGCATGGCGCGGACATCATCGTGCACTCGGCCACCAAGTTCCTCGGCGGCCACGGTGCGGTCATCGGCGGCGTGATCGTCGACGGCGGAAAGTTCGAGTGGTCGAAGAACGTGGAGAAGTTCCCGGGCCTCACCGAGCCGGACCCCTCGTACCACGGCGCGAGCTACACGACGGTGCTCGGCGACGGAATCGCGTACATCATCAAGGCGCGCGTGCAGCTGCTGCGCGACCTCGGCTCCGCCATCGCCCCGGCGAGCGCGTGGCAGCTGATCCAGGGCATCGAGACGCTCAGCCTCCGCATCGAGCGTCACGTGGAGAACGCGCAGACCGTCGCCGAGTGGCTGGAAGACCACCCGGACGTGGCCTCGGTCAACTACTCGGGACTGCCATCGAGCCCGTGGTACGCCAAGGCCAACGAGTACGCCCCCAAGGGCGTCGGTGCCGTTCTGTCGTTCGAGCTCAAGGGTGGGGTGGAGGCCGGCCGCGCCCTCGTCAACAGCGTGACGCTGTTCAGCCACCTCGCCAACATCGGTGATGTGCGCAGCCTCATCATCCACCCGGCGTCCACCACCCACTCGCAGCTCACCCCGGAGCAGCAGCTCACCTCGGGCGTCACCCCGGGCCTCGTGCGCCTGTCGGTCGGCCTCGAGAACATCGACGACATCATCGCCGATCTGAGCGCCGGATTCGCCGCGGCACGGACCGCGACGAGTTCCTCCCAGATCGCCTGACCGAGGGGCCACGCGCCCGCCCTGCCGGGGCCCGATGTCGTAACAATGACATCGGGCCCCGCGCTATTGGGGATACTTGCCTAGACATGGATTGGCAGACACCCGAGGACACGGTCCCATCGAGCTTCGTCACCGAGGCCAACGTGAGGGCCATCATCGGCAAGCCGTCGGCGACCGGGGCCTGGCGCGAGGGCGACGCGCCCGGCGATCGCCAGTTCGTGTCGATCGGCGAGCAGAAGCTCGAGCGCGGCGGATCTCTGCCGTTCGCCAGGATCGCCTACGAGACCTGGGGTGAACTCAACGCCGACCGCAGCAATGCGATCCTCGTGCTGCACGCCCTCACCGGAGACAGCCATGTGCTCGGCGCCCCCGGCCACGGCCACCCCACCGCTGGGTGGTGGTCCGGCATCATCGGTCCGGGCAAGTACATCGACACCGACCGCTGGCATGTCGTCGCCCCCAACATGCTCGGCGGCTGCCAGGGCAGCACCGGCCCGGCGTCCCTCGCCCCGGACGGCCGCGAATGGGGACCTCGTTTCCCCTACCTCACCATCCGCGACCAGGTCGCGGCCCAGGTCGCCTTCTCCGACGCGATCGGCATCGACCGGTGGGCGGCGGTGATCGGCGGGTCGATGGGCGGCATGCAGTCCCTCGAGTGGGCGATCGGGCATCCGGATCGGCTCGAGCGAGTGGCGATCATCGCCGCCCCCATCCTGAGCAGCGCCGACCAGATCGCGCTCAACTCGGTGCAGATCGAGGCGATCCACATGGACCCCGGTTTCGCGGATGGCGAATACTACGAGGCGGCGGACGGCGATGGCCCGTACCGTGGCCTGGCGCTCGCCCGGCGCATGGCGCTTCTCAATTACCGCTCCCCCACCGAGCTCAACGACCGGTTCCAACGCAGCTGGCAGTCAAGCATCAGTCCGCTCGGCGCCGAGGGTAAGTTCGCGGTGGAGAGCTACCTCGACTTCCACGGCAACAAGTTCACCCGTCGCTTCGACGCCAACAGCTACATCCTTCTCGTGCAGGCGATGAACTCGCACGACATCGGGCGCGACCGCGGAGGCAGCGCCGCGGCACTGGCCGCGGTCACCGCGAAGAGCCTCGTGCTGGGCATCGACAGCGATCGGCTCTTCCCCGTGGCCGACCAGGTGGCGATCGCGAGCCGTCTCACCAACAACATCGACGGCGGCACGGCCGTCGTCATCCACTCCGAATTCGGGCACGACGGCTTCCTCATCGAAGACGACCTCGTCGGAACGGAAGTCGCGCGGCTGCTCGCCTCCTGAACGGGGTACAAGCGAGTTCCTATCACCTTGACTATGCTCGGTGTACAGAGCGGTCTGTGGCATTACCCGATCACACGGACCGCCGGGAGGAAGCGTTGGCTGTCACGACCAGGCGGGAAGTGCCCTCCGCCATCAGTGTCGCCATCGTCGACGACCACCGGCTGGTGGTGGACGGGATCGCCGCGCACATCGCCGCCCGCCGGCTCGGCATCACGGTGGTCATCAGCGAGTCGACCTGGTCCGGACTGCTGTCCCATCCCGCCTTCCCCACCGACGTCACGGTGCTCGACCTCAACCTCGACGACAGCATCGCCATCGGAACCAAGGTGCGCGCCCTCAGCGCCGCCGGCACCCGAACGGTGGTGATGAGCCGGCACGCCGATTCGTCGTCCATCCAGGGCGCCATCAGGGCCGGTGCCCTCGCCTTCGTGCCGAAGACCGAATCCGCCGACGAGCTCATCGCCGCCATCCGCTCGGCAGCGGACGGCAAGCAGTTCCGCAATTCGCACCTCACCGGTGCCCTCGCCGAGATCTCCACCTCGGACGACCCGGGCCTCGGCAAGCAGGAGCACCTGGCCCTCACTCTCTACGCCTCCGGCCGGTCCATCCGCGAGGTCGCGAGCGACATGGGGACCACGGAAGAGACTGTCAAGTCCTACATCAAGCGCGGGCGCAGGAAATACCGCGAGATCGGCGTGGATCTCGGCACCAAGATCCTGCTCCGCCGCCACGGAATCCGCGAAGGCTGGCTCACCCCGGAGTAGCCGGATGCCGGCTCGAGGGGGCCACGGTCTCCCGCGGCTCCCCCCGGCGCATCCCCCGGGACGGTCTGGCTGTGACCGTGGTGTCCGATGTCTCGGCTGAGCCCCTCTTGTTCCTTACTTGTTACTTAGGCAAAAGTAGCGCGATCTGCGTGCCGTGCCGAGCGGTGTCTAACCCCCACTTTAGGTGCCAGTGTGTGACTATTGCTTACGTGGAACTCATCGCCAAAGAGCGCGATCGCCTTTTACAGCGTGCCGCTCGGGCAATCGGCCTTGGCTCGACCGCAGTCGCCCTGCTGTGCTTCAGCGTTCCCGGAATCCTGGATCTGCCCACCTACATCGCGGTGGTGCCGTTCTTCCTGCTGCTCGCGCTCTGCCAGTACCGAGTCGGCGTGAACCAGTCAGTCGTCTGGGTGCTGCTCGGCGTGGCCTCGGGGCTCGCGATCCTGATCGTCGTGCAACTGCAGATCGGCGCGCCGCCCGCGGCGTCGATCGGAACGGCCATCGTGCCGCTCGCCGCCGGCGCGATCGCCTCGTTCGCGATCGTGCTGGTCAACGGCATCGGACGCCTCGGCCTGCTCGTGCTGTCGTTCGTGGCCACGGCCACCCTCTCCGGGCTACTCATCGATGCCCCGAACTTCTTCTCGCCCGAGCTCGCCGCGATCCTGCTGGGCTGGCTGCTCGCCACGGTGTTCGGCTACTGGCTCGGTGCGAGCGTGCCCCGAGCGGCCCGCCGCATCTACAGCATCGGCCGCGCTCATCGCGCGGAGCGCCAGGCCAGCGAGACCGAGGCCCAGCGTCGCCAGGGCGCGCGCCTGCTGCACGACACCGTGCTCGCCACGCTCACCCTGCTCGCCCACTCGGGGGTCGGAGTCGCCGCCTCTGCCCTGCAGCAGCAGGCGGGAGAGGATGCGCGACTGCTCCGTCAGCTGAGGCTGGGCGCGAGCCCCGTTCCGCAGTCGTCGGGCGTCTACAACCTCGAACCGGTCGAGGAGAGCGCGCTCGGCACCACCCTGGAGTCGGTGAAGCAACGGTTCGGCCGCATGGGCCTCGAGGTGAGCTGGCACGGCACCGGCCAGGTGCTGCTGCCGAGCGAGGTGCTCGACGCCTTTCTGCTCGCACTCGCCGAGTGCCTCGAGAACGTGCGCAGGCACTCCGGCGTCACCGACGCCCACGTCACCATCACCGACGACGAATTCACGGTGCGGGCGATGGTGACCGACGCGGGCGTCGGTTTCGATCTCAAGGACATCGACGAGGCACGCCTCGGCTTCAAGGACTCGGTGGTCGGCAGGCTCAAGGACGTGGGTGGCAACGCGCGGCTCTTCTCGTCACCCGGGGCCGGAACGACCGTCGTCCTCGAGGTGCCTAAGTGAGCGAGTACGCGCGGCCGGAGGAGAACACCCTCGGCATCATCCTCGGCAGGCGCAATCGCGGCGGGGTACCGGCCGGTTCGACGGCCGGTCGGGCCATGCGCCAGGCGAGCGCGCGCGGGGCGAGTCTCGGAACGGGTTACCTCGGCATCGGGGCGACGGCACTCGCCGGGCTGCAGGGACTGTACGGGGTCGGCATGTTCGTGCTGCGTCTCCAGGACTACCCCAACGTGCTGCCGGTCGCCGCCGCGTGGATCATCTACGCGATCGCGATCATCGCGGTGGCCGTGTCCATCTCGACCCGGGGCGAACGCATGCCCAACTGGATGTTCGGCACCTACCTTCTCTCGCTCGCCGCCGTCGTCGGCCTCGACCTGGTCGCCATCTGGCCACTGCACGACGTCGGCACCTTCGCCACGGCATCCATCTCCGCCGGGTTCGGCCTGCTGGCGGCGCTGACCCTGCGGCGGGCTCGGGAGATCCTCGCCGCGGCGGCCCTGCTCGGGCTCTGCCTCGTGGCCGCCATCCTGCTCACCACCAAGCTCACCCCGCTGACGACACCGGCGCAGATCATCGCCGTGGCGGTGGCCGTGATGCCCGCCCTCTTCGGGGTGTTCGTGATCCGCCGATTCCGACGCATAGTTCAGCTCGAGCTCGACCGGGTGCTCGTGCAGAGCACGGTGTCCGCGCCGCGGTTCGCCGTGGGGATGCTCGCGTCGGAGGAGCTCGCCAGACTCGACCTCGCCGCGGAGGAATTGCTCGACTCCGTCTCCAACGGGCGGATCCCCCTCCCGCTCGGCCCGAAGACGGCGTCGATCGCGGCGTCGCTCGCCACGGAACTGCGGCTTCACCTCATCGAGGGCCGCCGGGAGACCTGGCTGTATCACGCGATCACGGAGTCGGAGCAGCTGGGCAAGTCGGTCACGCTCGCCGACCGCGGCAGCCTGGCCGGTCTGCTCGGCCCGCAGCAGCGGGACGGACTCCTCGCCGCGGTGTGGCTTCTCGTCAACGATCAGGGCAAGGCGAGTCCGACTGCGCAGCTGACCCTGGGCCCCGTCACCGCTCCGCGGGAGCCGGGCTCGAAGACGATCACGGTGCCGCTCGTGATCACCACCACCGGCGTCTCCCGGAACCGGGTCGACCCGGCGACCTGGGACGCGATCGGCAAGGTGGGGCGTTTCATCGATTCGACGCAGAACTCGAGCCTGCGGGTCGAGATAGAGTGCGTCGTAGCGAACCCGGCAGACCAATAGCATGCACACCAAGCAGTTCACAGGATGGGATTACCAGTGCCGGACATAGACAACCGAATTCGACTCGCTCTCGTCGACGACCACAAGATGCTGCTTGGGGCGCTGACCGAGTGGATCCGCGGGGCCGCGAGCGACATCAACATGGTCGCGGCCGTGTCGACCTGGCCCGACCTGCTCACCCACGCCGAGTTCCCAGTGGATGTCGTGCTTCTCGACCTCGATCTCAAGGACAACATCCCGATCTCGCTCAAGATCTCCACCCTCAAGACCACCGGAGTCAAGACGGTGCTCATGAGCACCTACTCCGAGCCGAATGTGGTGCGGGAGGCGCTCGCCGCCGGCGCCCTCGGCTACCTCGTGAAGAGCGAGGACGCCGAGATGATCGTCGAGGCGATCCGGGCCGCCTCCAAGGGCGAGTCGTACGTGTCGGCCGAGCTCGACCTGGCCCTCAACGCGAGCGACGTGGGCGGCGCCCCGAAGCTCAGCGCCCAGGAGCGCCGGGTGATGGCGCTCTACGGCGGCGGCGAGCCAGTGAAGGCCGTCGCCTACCAGCTCGGCATCTCCGAGGAGACCGCCAAGTCGTACCTCAAGCGCATCCGCGAGAAGTACCGGGTTGCCGGGATCGACGTCGGCACGAAGGTCGCGCTCCGCAAGCGCGCGATCCAGGACGGCATCCTCATCTCCAACGACGGGCCGCAGCACTCGCTCTAGCGGCCCGCCGCCCGGCCCTTTCCGCTCCCGCCCCGTTCCGCCCCTTCCGAAATCCATGCAATCTTCGCGGCGCGCCGACGGTTACTCGGCGACACGCCGATGCCCGGCAAGGAATGCATGGATTTCGGAAGAGGCAGGAGGCAGATCGAGGCAGGCAGGGCGGATAAGAGCGGATGCGGCGCCGAGGTCAGGCGAGCGCCGGGGCCTCGCCGAGCTGCCCGCGGCCGCGCCGCCGCTGCAGGAGCAGGCTCGCGATCGCGAGGCCCAGACCGGGCACGCACAACAGCAGGCCGATCCAGCTCGGCGAGAGGTAGCCGAGACCCGCACCGATGGCGACACCGCCCAGGAACGCGCCGAGGCTGTTCCCGAGGTTGAGGGCCGCGTGGTTGACGGCCGCCGCGAGCGTCTGGCTGTCGCCGGCGACATCCATCAGCCTGGTCTGGATGGCGGGTGACAGTGCCGCAGCGCCGAAGCCGACGAGGAAGGTGAACGCGAGCAGCCCGGCCACCGTGTTCGCCGTGAGCGCCAGCCCGGTGAGGGCCACGACGAACACGCCGAAGTAGGCGAAGATCGAGCCCATCACGTTTCGGTCGGCGCTCCAGCCCCCGATCAGGTTGCCGATCGTCATTCCGACCCCCACGACGACGAGCACGAGGGGCACGACGATCGCCCCGAGCCGGGCGACCTCCGTCACCATGGGCGAGATGTAGGTGTACACGGCGAAGAATCCGCCGAAGCCGACGGCGCCGATCAGCAGCGCGAGCCACACCTGCAGCCGTCCGAACGCCTTCAGCTCGCGGCGCACGGTCGCCCCGGCATCCCCCGGCTGGAAGGGCACCAGGAAGGCGATCGCCACGAAGGTGAGCGCGAAGATGAGCGCGACGGCGAGGTAGGCGATCCGCCAGTTGGTGACCTGGCCGAGGTAGGTGATGGACGGCACGCCGACGATGTTGGCGATGGTGAGACCGGAGAGCACTATCGCGACTCCCTTGCCGCGCTTGCCCGGCCCCATGAGGGATGCGGCGACGAGAGCCGCGACGCCGAAGTACGCGCCGTGCGGCAGGCCCGCGAGAAAACGCGCGGCGAGCACGAGGCCGAAACTCGGAAGCAGGGCCGAGGCGACAGTGCCCACCGTGAAGGCCGCCACGAGCACGAGCAGGAGCTGCTTGCGCGGGAAGCGCGCGGCCGCCACGGCGATGGTGGGCGCGCCCACCACCACCCCGAGGGCATAGGCGGACACGAGCCAGCCGGCCTGCGCGTCTGCCGCCTCGCGGGAGTGCGCGTAGAGACCGGGGAGCAGATCGTGGGCCAGATTGGGCAGCAGGCCCATCGCCACGAACTCGGTCGAGCCGATGGCGAAACCGCCGAGGGCGAGGGCGAGCAGCGCGAGCCGCACGCGGGCCGGGGAGAGTGCTGGCATGGGGCGGAACCGTTCTGAACTCGAGGAAGCTGGCTGGGCGGCTCTTCATCGAGCAACGGGGGGGGTGCCTATCGGCGACGGTGCCGTGCGCGACGGCCCGTTACCACTCTAGAACGCGACACCGTCACGCCGCGACGGCTGGTGGCGTGACCAATCAGGCTCGCGCCCCGACGAGGGCGGCGTCGATGAGTGTTGCGGCCGCGGCGCGGGCCTGGCCGGCCGCGACGGGGTCGCCGAAGATGCCGGCGGTGCTCTGGGCTCCCTCGGCGAGCAACACGAGCTGGGGGGCGAGGGATGCCGGGGCGCCGGAAGACTCGACGAGCCCGGACACATAGCCCTGGAAGTCGGCCTTGTGCCGCCGGACTACCTCCGCCACGAGCGGGGCGGTCGGCCCGAGTTCGCCGAACGCGTTGATGAACACGCAGCCGCGGTAGTCGCCCTGGCGGAAGCGGTCCTCGAGGAAGTCGAAGACCGCGAGCAGCTTGTCCCGCGGGGAGTCCACCCGCTCGCCGAACTCGATAACGCCCTGCATCCAGGACCGGTTGAGCCGCACGAGCACCTGCTCCACGATGGCGTCTTTCGACGGGAACAGGCCATAGATCCGCTTGAGCGAGATGCCCGCCTCGTTACGCAGGTCGTCCATTCCCACCGTCTGGATGCCCCGCGCCGTGAAGAGGCGCTCGGCAGCCTCGAGGGCGAGCTCCCGGGCTTTGTCGTCATCCATCGCTGCTCCCATCCACCGCAGAGAACCTACGTTCTCCAGTATACGGGCCGCCGCCGGGACCGTCGTTGCCCGCTGCGCGTCCGACGATCAGTCCGCGCGCTCTGCCGCCTCGATCGCGCGCTCCAGGCGCTCGACCTTGCCGGTGAGCTCCCCCGTGTGCCCGGGGCGGATGTCCGCCTTCAACACGAGCGACACCCTCGTGCCGAACGCGCCGACGGCATCCGTCGCACGCCTGATCACGTCGAACACCTCGTCCCACTCCCCCTCGATCGTCGTGAACATCGCGTCGGTGTGGTTGGGCAGGCCGGACTCGCGCACCACGCGGACCGCCGCGGCGACCGCATCGTGCACAGAGTCGCCCTCCGCGCCGCCGCTCGGCGCAATCGAAAATGCCACAAGCACGGTAACTCCCTCGTTCGTTTTGGTTGTTCGGTCGGTCAGGGTGTTCGGTCGGTCAGGGTCTCCGGGTCCAGCGTGTCACCCTCGGCCGTACGGTGACCATCGGCGCGCTTCCCGCCGGCCGGGAAGGGCCAGGTCGCGCGCGGCAGGGCCGCCTCGGAGGCCGAGCCGGTGAACCACTGCTCGTCCGTCAGTCCGGGCGCGCGCCAGACGGCCACGACCGACCAGCCCAACAGCACGAAGACGAGCAGGTTGCGCGCGCTCAACACCAGGAGCATGACGGCGTTGAGGCCTATCAGGTAGCCGTACAGGTAGGGGTAGATCGCCTGGGTGAGCACGGCGAGCACGAGCACCACTGTCGCGGGAATCCGGAACGAGCGGCCGTGCCCCTCCCGGCGGGTGACGAGGCCGAGGATGACGGGAACGGCGAGCCAGGTGATGTACTGCGGCGAGCCGACCTTGTTCACTGCGATGCACGCACAGACGAACGCGAGGGAGAGGGCGGGGAGCACCTCGAGGGCGCGGGCCCCTCGGCGCACGGCGAGCACCGCCACGATGACGACCCCGACCAGCACGAGGGCGAGCAGCGGGGTCATCAGCCCGCTTGCGGTGGAGACCCCCGGCCCGCGCACCTGCCAGGTGAGCAGGGCCCGGTCATAGTAGACGTAGACGTTCGGCACATGCGCCCAGCCCGCCCAGAGCCAGATCGTGGAGACCGGCGCCTCGACCTGCAGGCCCCGGGCGGTCTGCTGTCCGACGAAGCTGAACACGTTGGATCCTGCGCCGAGGGCGAGGGCGGCCAGGACGATGGCGACACTCGTGGCCACGCTCACCGCGACCACGCGCAGCCGGGACCTGACCGCGATGACGATCGCCGCGAGCAACGCGGCCGGCCAGACCTTGATCCAGGTGGCGATCGTGAGCAGCGCCGCGGCCGCACCCGGCCGCTTCGCCACCTGGAGCACGCCCACGATGGCGAGCGGCACGGTGATCGAGTCGATGCGGCCGAGGGCGATGGGGCCGAGCAGCAGCAGGAACAGCACCCACCACCAGCCGACGTCGACGTGGCGCCGCTGCCTGCCCCAGCCGACGATGAACGCGAGGGCGACGGCGTCGAGCACCATCACGAGGCTGAGCCAGGTGCTCGAGTAGAGCTCGGGCCCGAAGGCGCGCGCCATCAGCATGGGCACGAGCGCGACTATCGGATAGACCCAGGAGCCGTCGATGCCGACCCAGTAGTGGGAGACGATGGCCTGGTCGGTCCAGAACTTGTAGACGTAGCTCACGTCGCCGAGGGGCAGGCCCGGCCCGTTCAGGTTGACGAGGCCGAGCCAGAGGTGCACGAGCACGAACGCGATCCAGAGCAGGATGCGGCTCGACGTGATCTCGCGAACGGAAGACGCCCAGTCCGACCTGGAGTGTGCCGCGGAGCTCATGACTGCCCAGCGTATCGTGCGATTCTCGCCCGCGGCGTCCCGGTCATCCTCACCGCCGCACGAGGTCGGCGATCACCCGCGGCACGGCCGCGGCGACATCCAGCACGACGAGGGGACCGCCCGCGCTCGCACGGCCGGCCGCGAGCCCGTGGATCACCGCCGCGGTGGCCGCGAGCCTGGCCAGTGCGCCCGGGTCGGCGGCGACTTCGGCCGAGTGGGTCGCGACAAGAGCGCCGAGAATGCCGCCGAGCGCGTCGCCGGCGCCCGCCGTGGCGAGCCAGGGCGGCGCGCTGGAGGCGACGATCCGCGTGCCATCCGGTGCGGCGACGAAGGTCTGGTGGCCCTTGAGCAACACGGTGACGCCGAGCTCCTCGGCGGCCCTGACCGCCCACGCGGCCGGGTTCGAGGCCACCTGGTCCTTCGTCGCGCCGACCACCCGCGCGAGCTCGCCGAAGTGCGGCGTGATCAGGACGGGTCCGGAGGCCCGACCGATCAGGTCGAGGCCACCGGCGTCGATCACCGTGGGGAGGCCGTCGGCGAGCGCGGCCGCCAGCCGCCGCGACGTCGCCTCGTCGCGCTGGGCGGCATCCATCCCCGAGCCGAGCAGCCAGGCCTGCACCCGGCCGGGCGCGGTGACGGCCTCCGGTCGGCGCTGCAGCACGAGCTGGGTCGGCCGGTCGTCGCCGAGGTAGCGCACCATCCCCACTCCGGTGCGCAGCGCCGCCTCCACCCCGAGCACGGCCGCGCCGGGGTAGGCGTCGGACCCGGTGATCACGCCGAGCACGCCCCGCGAGTACTTGTCGTCCTGGGCCCGCGGCATCGCAATGTGCTCGCGAGCGTCTTCCGGCGTCCAGTCGGTGAAGGTACTCATGGGTCTCACGATAGTTTGGATGGCGAACAAGAGGAGCGCTATGGCACTGACGATCCGAGACCGCGTGGTGGTCTTCGACTACGGCGAGGTCATCTCGCACAGCCCGAGCGAGCGCGATCGGGCCGACCTGCTCGCGGTGGCCGGCGTGTCGGACGAGGCGTTCTGGCCGCCGTACTGGGAGCACCGCGACGGGCTCGACCAGGGCAGGACGAGCATTCGCGACTACTGGAGGCTCGTGGCATCGGACCTGGGGGTGGAGTGGTCGGAGGCGACCATCCACGAACTGTGGGTGGCCGACTTCACGGGCTGGCTGAGCGTCAACCCGGCGACCTTCGAGGTGATCGCCGACCTGCACGACGGCGGCACCCGCGTCGCGCTGCTGTCGAACGCGGGCTTCGACTTCGCGAGCCCTTTCCGGTTCTCCCCGATGGCCCGCTTCTTCGAGCGGATGTTCATCAGCGCCGAGCTTTCCACCATCAAGCCGAACCCCGAGATCTACCTCGAGGTGGCCCGCGAGCTCGGAATAACTCCCCAGCAAATGGTCTTCATAGATAACAAGCAGGTCAATGTGGACGGCGCCGAGGCGCTCGGCATCACCGGGCACCACTTCATCGGTGCCGCCGAACTGCGGACGTTTCTCGAATCCCTCTCAGTCAGGTAGGCCGTGCCCACTCCCGCGATCTTCACTCCGTACAGCATCCGCTCCGTCACCTTCCGCAACCGCCTCTGGGTGTCCCCCATGTGTGAGTACTCGGTGGAGAAGGAGGACGGAGTTCCCACCGACTGGCATCTCGTGCACCTCGGAGGATTCGCGAAGGGCGGCGCCGGCCTCGTCATGACGGAGGCGACCGCCGTGAGCGCCGCCGGCCGCATCTCGCCGCAGGACACCGGCATCTACACCGACGAGCAGCGCGACGCGTGGGCCCGGATCGTCGCGTTCATCCACTCGCAGGACGCCGCCGCCGGCATCCAGCTCGCCCACGCGGGGCGCAAGGCGTCCACCCGACGGCCATGGGCTGCACAGCATGGCAGCGTGGCCGTCGATGACGGCGGGTGGCCGACCGTCGCGCCGTCCGCCGTCGCCTTCGCGGGCTACGCGACCCCGGTGGCGCTCGATGCGTCCGGCATCGCACAGGTCGTCGCCGACTTCACCACGGCGGCCAGACGCTCCCTCGAAGCCGGATTCGACGTGCTGGAGGTGCACGCGGCGCACGGCTACCTGCTGCACCAGTTCCTCTCCCCGCTGTCGAACCTGCGCACCGACGAGTACGGCGGAAGCCTGGAGAACCGGGCGCGGCTCCTGCTCGAGGTGGTGCGCGCCGTTCGCGCGGAGGCCGGTGACCGGGCTCCCCTGTTCGTGCGATTCTCCGCCACCGACTACGCCGAGGGCGGTCTCGACAAGGAGCAGGTCGCCACGGTCGCGGGTTGGGCGAGGGATGCCGGCGCCGACCTCTTCGACGTGTCGAGCGGCGGGCTCGTCTCCGGCGTCACCATCCCCCTCGAACCCGGCTACCAGGTGCCCCTCGCCGACTTCGTCAAGCACGCCTCGAGCGTGGAGGTGAACGCGGTCGGACTGATCACCGACGCCCACCAGGCCGAGGAGATCGTCTCCTCCGGAAAGGCGGACGCCGTGATGCTCGGCCGCGCGATCATGCGGGATCCGCACTTCGTGCTGCGCGCCGCGCACGAGCTGGGTGTCGAGCTCGACTACTGGCCGGCCCAGTACCTCCGCGCCAAGTGGCCTGCCGTCTGACCCTCACCCCCCAACCCACCAGGGCGTGGGGTCGGGTCTGGGTCTCCGAGCCAAGGGTCCGCCCAAAGATGCCCGCCGAACCCCGACCCTTGGCACGGAGCCCCAGACCCTCAGAGAGACGAAGAGGCGAGGAGCTAGCGGCGCCGAGTCGCGTCCTGCACCTCTCCGACCAGCTCCTCGATGATGTCCTCGAGGAACAGCACGCCGCGGGTGGCCCCGGTCTCGTCGAACACCCGGGCGAGGTGCACCCCCGAGCGGCGCATGGCCGCGAGGGCGTCCTCGAGATCCGTTCCGCGGAAGATGGAGATGAGCTGGCGGATGCGCTTGGGCGGCACCGGCTCGGTGAACTCCACCGGGTCCTCCAGGTCGAGCACGTCCTTGAGGTGCAGGTAGCCCGTGGGTTCGCCCTCGTCATTGACGAGCACGTAGCGAGAGAATCCGCTGCGGGCCACCGCGCGCTCCACCTCCTTCGGTGTCGCCGCCTCCGAGAGGCTCACGAGATCCGGCATTCCGACCGCGATGTCCTTCACCTTCTTGGTGCTGAACTCGAAGGCCGCGTTGAGCGCTCCGATGCTGTCGGTGAGCACGCCCTCCTTGGTGGACTGGGCGACGATGTTCGCCACCTCATCCACGGTGAAGGCACTGTTCGCCTCGTTCTTCGGTTCGACCCTGAACAGCCGGAGGAATCCGTTCGCGGTGTGGTTGAGCCCGGAGATGATCGGCCGGAACACCATGGACAGGAACACGAGCGGCGGCGCGAGGAGGAGGGCGGCGCGGTCCGGAACCGAGAAGGAGAGGTTCTTGGGCACCATCTCGCCGAATACCACGTGCAGGAACGACACGAGAATGAGCGCGATGACGAAACCGATGGTGCCGATCACCTCCTCCGGCCAGCCGGTGAGCCCGAGCGGTGCCTCGAGGAGGTGGTGGATCGCCGGTTCTGACACGTTGAGGATGAGCAGCGAGCACACGGTGATACCGAGCTGGCTGGTGGCGAGCATGAGGGTGGCGTGTTCCATCGCGTACAGGGTCGACTTCGCGGCACGACTGCCCGCCTCGGCGCGCGGTTCGATCTGCGACCGCCTGGCGGAGATCACCGAGAACTCCGCGCCGACGAAGAAGGCGTTGACCAGCAGCAGCACGGCCAGCCAGGCGAGTCCTGCCCAATCGCTCATGCTCGGACACCGCCCTCGGCCGCACCGTCGTCGTCGACAGCGGTGGGGGTGTACCGCACCCGGTCGATGCGACGGCCGTCCATCCGCTCCACCCGGAATTCCCCGCCCTCGATCGCCACGACGTCGCCGACCAGCGGGAGTCGCCCGAGCTCGCTCATGATGAAGCCACCGACGGTCTCGTACGGGCCGTCCTCCGGCACCACGACATCCGCGCGCTCCAGCAGCTCGTCCGGACGAAGGATTCCGGGGAAGGTGAGCCAGTCCCGGGATCGCACGACGCCCGCGCGGGTGCGGTCGTGTTCGTCTGACACCTCACCCACCAGCTCCTCCACGAGGTCCTCGAGAGTGACGACGCCGGCGGTGCCGCCGTACTCGTCGACGACCACGGCCATCTGATAGCCGCGGCCGCGAAGCTCGCCGAGCAGAATGTCGAGTTTCATGGTCTCCGGCACCCGGAGCGCCTCCGTCTGCAGCGCAGACACCGGCACGTCGGCGCGTCTGCCCCGGGGCACGGCCATCGCCTGCTTCACGTGAACGAGGCCCACGACGTCGTCGATCCCCTCATCGACCACGGGAAACCGCGAGAAACCGGTGCTGCGCGCGAGCTCGAGCACCGTCTGCGCCGAGTCGCCCCGCTCCACGCTCGACACCCTCGGCCGCGGAGTCATCACGTCGGCCGCGATGTGCTCGCTGAACACGAGGGTTCGGGCGAGCAGGGTCGCCGTGTCACGGTCCAGGCTGCCCTCGTGCGCCGAACGGCGCACGAGGGAACGCAGCTCCTCCGCGGTGCGTGCGGAGGAGAGCTCCTCCTTCGGCTCGATGCCCACGGCTCGCAGCATGAGGTTGGCCGTGTTGTTGAGCACCGTGACGAACGGCCGGAACACCGTGGTGAAGCCCACCTGGAAGGGGATCACGAGCTTGGCGGTGGGCAGCGGCAGCGCGAGGGCGAAGTTCTTGGGCACGAGTTCGCCGATGATCATCGAGACCAACGTGGCGATTGCGACCGCGGCGATGGAGGCGACGACGGTGATCACGCCCTTCGACCAGCCGATCGCGGTGAGCGGGGCGACCAGGAGCGAACTGATCGCCGGCTGCATGGTGTATCCGGTGAGCAGCGTCGTGAGGGTGATGCCGAGCTGGGCGCTCGAGAGGTGGGTCGAGGTGACCTTGAGCGCGCCGATGGTGAGGCCCAGGTTCTTCTCGCCGCGCGCCACGCGCGACTCCAGGTCGGACCGATTGAGGTTGACGAGCGAGAACTCCGAGGCGACGAAGAAACCGGTGCCGACGGTCAGGAGCAGGCCGATGCCCAGCATGATCAGCTCATACACGGGACTGCCTGACATCGGTCTGGCCGGCACGGCGCCTGGAGGGAGGGTCGTCCATTATT
Source organism: Lacisediminihabitans profunda (assembly GCF_008040105.1). Lineage (GTDB taxonomy): Bacteria > Actinomycetota > Actinomycetes > Actinomycetales > Microbacteriaceae > Lacisediminihabitans > Lacisediminihabitans profunda. Next base: position 556,985 of record NZ_VRMG01000005.1, on the reverse strand, counting down.
CGCTCAAGTGTACTGGAGAGAACGGGCCCTCTCCCGGTCGTGCTGGCCGCCGCGGAAAGGGTCACCAGGAGACCGGGAGCGCCTTGCCCTCCTCGTAGCCCGCCGCCGACTGGATGCCGACGAGGGCACGTTCGCGGAACTGTCCGAGGTCGGATGCCCCGGCATAGGTGAACGAGCTGCGCAGCCCCGCCGTGATCATGTCGACGAGGTCTTCCACGGAGGGACGCAGCGGGTCGAGGTAGATCCTCGACGAGGAGATGCCCTCGGCGAAGAGCTCCTTGCGAGCCAGCTCGTACGGGTCGAGCCGGTCGAAACGGTCGTGCACGGCCTTGGTGGAGGCCATCCCCCAGCTGTCCTTGTACAACTCGCCGTCCTCGTCCGTCTCGATGAAGCCTGGGGCCTCGATCGTGCCGGCGAACCAGGAGCCGATCATGACCGAGGATGCGCCGGCCGCGAGCGCGAGCGCGACGTCTCGCGGGTAGCGCACTCCGCCATCCGCCCAGACGTGCGCTCCGAGTTCCCGAGCCGCCGCCGCCGTCTCGAGCACCGCGGAGAACTGCGGGCGGCCGACGGCCGTCATCATGCGGGTCGTGCACATGGCGCCGGGGCCCACGCCCACCTTGACGATGTTTGCCCCGGCCGCCACGAGGTCCTTCACCCCGGCCGTCGTCACGACGTTGCCGGCGACGATCGGCAGCCCGAGGTCGAGGCCGGCGACGGCCTCGATCGCGCGCAGCATGCCGGCCTGGTGGCCGTGGGCCGTGTCGAGAACGAGGATGTCGACGCCGGCGGCCGCGAGCGCCTTCGCCCTTCTCGCGACGTCGCCGGTGATGCCGAGAGCGGCGGCTACCCTCAAGCGCCCGCGCGAGTCGAGCGCCGGCCGGTAGAGGGTCGAGCGGAGCGCGCTCGTGCGGCTGAGAGTGCCGACGATGGCCCCATGGTGCAGCACGGGGGCGAATTCGAGATCGGCCGCGACCATCAGGTCGAAGGCGGCGCGGGCGTCGGTCACGTCGTCGGCGTCGATCGACGTCAGCCGACCGGTCAGCAGGTCGCCGAGCGGGGTCTCCGGAAGCACGGTGTCGAGGCGCGCCGCGGAGATGCAGCCCAGGTAGGCCCCACTCGCATCCTTGATCACGATGCCGTGGCCCTCGAGCGCCGGGATCTGGCGCAGGGCGTCCGCGACGAGTTGCTCCGGAGCGAGCACGAGCGGCGTGTCGAACGCCACGGGCTGCTCCTTCACCCAGCGGATGGCCGCGTCGAGATCCTGCAGATGCAGGTCTTGCGGCAGCACGCCGAGCCCGCCCCGCCGGGCGAGAGTCGCCGCGATCCGCGGCCCGGTCACCGAGTTCATGTTGGCCGAGATGACGGGAATGGTCGCGCCGGTGCCATCGCCCGGGGCGAGTGAGACGGCAAGCCGACTTCCCACGTCGGAGTGGCTGGGCACCAGGAACACGTCTGAGTACGTGAGGTCGTGGCTGGGCGTCGTCTCGTAAAACTCCATGAAAATAAAGGTAATCCCTTCGAGCCACGGTCGGTGTGGCCGATCGAAAGTGATTAAGCTGGTCGAGTGTGTGGCCAGCGAAGGCCGACATCCGGTCCAACAGTGACAACGGACAGCGACAGTTAAGAGAGTGGGCGGTGGGCTGTGTCTAGCCAAGTGACCGGACTGGCAGCGGAGGACGGATCCTCGGGCGAGTTCGGAGCCAACGAATGGCTCGTTGACGAGATGTACGAACGATTCATCGTCGACAAGAATTCGGTGGACCAGTCATGGTGGCCGATTCTGGAGAGCTACCACCAACTCACGACCGAAGCGCCGGCCGCCGGGGCGGCGGAGCCCGCGACGAGTGGGACCGCTCCCGAGCAACCAACTGTCGAACAGCCGGTCGCCGAGCAGCCGGTCACCGCAGAGCCGCAGATTCCCGAGACGATCGTCGAGGCGGCGAAGGCACCGGATGCCGCCCCCGCCCCCCAGGAGACCGCGCCCCAGGAACCGGCGGCCTCGAACGCGGCGCCGGCCAGCCAGCCGATCGCCCGCACCACCTCCATCCAGCCGAAGCCCCAGCCGATCCCGGCGCAGGCTCCCGCCTCCTCCACCCAGGCCCCGGTGGTCACCGAAGAGACCGAGGCGGCCGAGCCGCAGGATGTGGTCTCCACCCTCAAGGGCATGTCCAAGTCGCTGGCCGCGAACATGGATGCCAGCCTCACGGTCCCCACCGCGACGAGCGTCCGCACCATCCCGGCCAAGCTCATGATCGACAACCGCATCGTGATCAACAACCACCTCAAGCGGGCCCGCGGCGGCAAGGTGTCGTTCACCCACCTCATCGCCTGGGCGATCGTCAAGACGCTCAAGGAGTTCCCGAGCCAGAACGTCTATTACGAGGAGAAGGACGGCAAGCCCTCCGTCGTCGCGCCGGCGCACATCAACCTCGGCATCGCGATCGACCTTCCCAAGCCCGACGGCACCCGCGCCCTCCTGGTGCCGGGCATCAAGCGCACCGAGGAGATGGGATTCAACGAATTCCTCGCCGGGTATGAAGACGTCGTCAGCCGCGCACGCGCGAACAAGCTGACCGCCCCGGACTTCCAGGGCAACACCATCTCGCTGACCAACCCCGGCGGCATCGGCACCGAGCACTCCGTGCCGCGCCTCATGCGAGGCGCCGGCTGCATCGTGGGAGCCGGCGCGCTGGAGTATCCGGCCGAGTTCCAGGGCATGTCCCAGGTCACGCTCGCGGAGCTCGGCATCGGCAAGACCATCACGCTCACCTCCACCTACGACCACCGGGTGATCCAGGGCGCGGGCTCTGGCGAGTTCCTCAAGAAGGTGCACGAGCTGCTCATCGGCGAGCGCGGCTTCTACGAGGACATCTTCTCCGACCTCCGCATCCCGTACGAGCCCATCCACTGGGCCTCGGACATCCACGTCGACCTCGCCAACCAGGTCGGCAAGACCGCCCGCGTGCAGGAGCTCATCAACTCCTTCCGCGTGCGAGGCCACCTCATGGCCGACATCGACCCGCTGGAGTACCGCCAGCGTTCGCACCCCGACCTGGACATCTCCAGCCACGGTCTCACCTTCTGGGACCTGGACCGCGAGTTCGTCACCGGCGGATTCGGCGGAAAGAAATCCGCCCACCTGCGCGAGATCCTGGGCGTGCTGCGCGATTCCTACGTGCGCACCATCGGCATCGAGTACATGCACATCCAGGACCCGGAGCAGCGACGCTGGATCCAGGAGCACGTGGAGCAGGCGTACACGAAGCCGACGAAGGATGCCCAGTTGCGCGTCCTCGGCAAGCTCAACGAGGCCGAGGCCTTCGAGACCTTCCTGCAGACCAAGTACGTGGGGCAGAAGCGCTTCAGCCTCGAGGGCGGAGAGTCCACCATCGCCCTGCTCGACGCGATCCTGCAGGGTGCGGCGGATGCCGACCTCGACGAGGTCGCCATCGGCATGGCCCACCGCGGCCGCCTCAACGTGCTCACCAACATCGCCGGCAAGACCTACGGCCAGATCTTCCGCGAGTTCGAGGGCACCCAGGACCCGCGCACCGTTCAGGGCTCCGGCGATGTGAAGTACCACCTCGGCACCGAGGGCACGTTCACCAGCGCCAACGGCGACCAGATCCCCGTCTATATCGCGGCGAACCCGTCCCACCTCGAGGCCGTCGACGGCGTGCTCGAGGGAATCGTGCGCGCCAAGCAGGACCGCAAGCCGATCGGCACGTTCACCGTGCTGCCGATCATGGTCCACGGCGACGCGGCGATGGCCGGCCAGGGCATCGTGGCGGAGATCCTGCAGATGTCGCAGCTGCGGGCCTACCGCACCGGCGGCACAGTGCACGTGAACATCAACAACCAGGTCGGCTTCACCACGCCTCCCGGGGAGGGTCGCACGTCGATCTACTCCACGGACGTCGCGAAGACGATCCAGTCGCCGATCTTCCATGTGAACGGTGACGACCCGGAGGCCGTGGTGCGCGTCGCGGAGCTCGCCTTCGCGTACCGCCAGCGGTTCCACCGCGACGTGGTCATCGACCTCATCTGCTACCGCCGTCGCGGTCACAACGAGGGCGACGACCCGTCGATGACGCAGCCGCTCATGTACAACCTGATCGAGGCGAAGCGCTCGGTGCGAACCCTCTACGTCGAGGCCCTCATCGGTCGCGGCGACATCACCCAGGAGGAGTACGAGGCGGCCCACGCCGACTTCCAGGACCGTCTGGAGCGCGCGTTCGCCGAGACCCACGCGGCGCAGACCGGCTCGATGCCGATCATCGTCCAGGACGGCAATGCCGTCGCGGATCTCGAGCGTCCGGAGTCCCAGCAGGATGACGCGGCCGGCGAGCCGACGTCGACCGCCGTCAACGAGAGCGTCATTTCGCTCATCGGCGACGCCCACGACAACCCGCCGGTCGGCTTCTCGGTGCATCCCAAGCTGCAGCAACTGCTCAAGAAGCGCTTCGACATGAGCCGAAACGGCTCGATCGACTGGGCCTTCGGCGAGCTCCTCGCCCTGGGCTCCCTGCTCATCGAGGGAACGCCGGTGCGGATGGCCGGCCAGGACACGCGGCGAGGCACCTTCGTGCAGCGCCACGCCGTGCTGCACGACCGGGTGAACGGCCAGGAGTGGTTGCCGCTCGGCAACCTCAGCGACAACCAGGCCAGGTTCTGGATCTACGACTCCCTGCTCAGCGAGTACGCCGCGATGGGCTTCGAGTACGGCTACTCGGTGGAACGGGCGGATGCCCTGGTGCTCTGGGAGGCCCAGTTCGGCGACTTCGCCAACGGCGCCCAGACCATCATCGACGAGTTCATCTCCGCCGCCGAGCAGAAGTGGGGCCAGCGCTCGAGCGTGGTGCTGCTTCTGCCGCACGGCTACGAGGGCCAGGGACCGGACCACTCGTCGGCCCGCATCGAGCGTTACCTGCAGCTCTGTGCCGAGAACAACATGACCGTGGCGCGACCGTCGACCCCGGCGTCGTACTTCCACCTGCTGCGTCGGCAGGCCTACGCCCGGCCCCGTCGACCCCTCATCGTCTTCACCCCGAAGGCGATGCTGCGACTGCGCGGAGCGACGAGCAATGTGGCCGACTTCACCAACGGCAAGTTCGAGCCGGTGCTCGACGACTCCCGCATCCGGGACGCCTCGGCCGTGCGCCGCGTCGTTCTGAACGCGGGAAAGATCTACTACGACCTGTTGGCCGAGGTGGAGAAGCGCGAGCAGACCGACGTCGCGCTCGTGCGGCTGGAGCAGTACTACCCGCTCCCCCAGGCCCAGCTCGACGCTGTGCTCGCCCAGTATCCGAACGCCGACCTCGTGTGGGCGCAGGATGAGCCGGAGAACATGGGGGCGTGGCCGTTCATCGGACTCGAACTCGCGAAGCGGCTCAACGGCCGATCGATCTCGGTCGCGTCGCGCCCGGCATCCGCGTCTCCCGCCTCGGGGTCTGCCAAGCGCAGCGCCCAGGAGCAGGTCGAACTCATCAACAAGGCGCTCACCATCGGCTAGCGGAGTCCTTGCGAACCGGGCCGCCACGTCGTCGACGGGGCGGCCCTGGTCGTTAAGTCGCGGTCGTCAATCAGCGACTCGGCCCGGAGGGCGGCCTCGGGCGGTTGTCGCCGCCGGCGGCGCTCTAGCGGCTGGACTGCATATCGCGCAGCCGCAGCAGAACCTGGTCACGCAGGTCGGCGGGCGCCTTCTCCTGGCACGCCTTCTGCACCTTGAGTGTGAGCGTCAGGCCCACGAGGTGCTCCTCGGTGCAGTCCGTGCAGGTCGCCAGGTGCTCGGCGATGTCCTGGGCGTCCTGTTCGGCCAGCTCCTGGTGCAAATATTCTTCGAGTTCGGCCTTGGCCTTGTCGCAACCGCAATCGGTCATTTCTTCTTGCTCCTCGCAGTGGCAGGTCCCGCCGCCGAGATTCCGCGATCGAGCGCGTAATCGGCGAGGAGATCGCGAAGCAGACGCCTGCCACGATGCAGGCGGCTCATCACGGTCCCCACGGGGGTTTTCATAATGTCGGCGATCTCCTGGTAGGAGAAGCCCTCGACGTCGGCGAAGTACACGGCCATGCGGAAATCCTCGGGGATCGCCTGCAGGGCATCCTTCACCGCACTGTCCGGCAGGTGGTCGATCGCTTCGGCCTCGGCCGAGCGGGTCGAGCGACCCTGCGTGACAGACTCGGCGCCGCCGAGCTGCCAGTCCTCAAGATCGTCAATCGTGCCCTGGTACGGATCACGTTGCTTCTTGCGGTAGTTGTTGATGAACGTGTTGGTCAGGATGCGGTACAGCCAGGCCTTGAGGTTCGTGCCCTGCTGGAACTGGCCGAAGGCGGCGAACGCCTTGACGAAGGTCTCCTGCACGAGGTCGGCGGCGTCCGCCGGGTTGCGCGTCATGCGCAGGCCCGCGGCGTACAACTGGTCCATGAACGGGATGGCCTGGGTCTCGAAGAGAGCGCGCACGTCTGCCTTGGCGTCCGCCTCCGCCTGCGCGGTCGCGCCGGCCGCCGTGGTGGTCGGCACTGTCGTGTTCGGCGCCGTCGTGTCTTCCGTCGAATTCGTCATCGCCGACAAGCTTACTTTGCCGGGATGCCGAGGCGCCGGGTGCGGGACACCAGTCCGTTCGAGTACGAGAGTCACCGATGTGCTTTCCGTTGCGTTCTGTGAAGTGCCGATACCCTAGTAACCGATGCAGGTATTCAAGTATTCCGGGCCCGAGTTCAATCCGTTCGGCGACGACGAGCTCGTGGTCGACGACACGCCAGGCCCCTGGCCGGCGCCGCTCGCCCCCGGCCCCCTTTCGGCGCGCCTGAGCCTGCCAGGATCGAAGTCACTCACCAACCGCGAGCTCGTGCTCTCCGCCATCGCCGACGGCCCGTCGACGCTGCGCGCGCCGCTGCACTCGAGGGACACGGCGCTCATGATCGAGGCGCTCCGCGCGATCGGCACGGTTATCGAGGAGCTTCCGGGCGACAACGCGTACGGAGCCGACCTGCGGATCACGCCGGCCGAGCTCGCCGGCGGCACCTCGATCGACTGCGGTCTCGCCGGAACCGTCATGCGTTTCCTCCCCCCGGTCGCCGCCCTCGCCCTCGGCCCCGTGGCCTTCGACGGCGACGCGGCCGCCAGGAAACGCCCCATGCGCGCCACCATCGACTCGCTTCGCGCGCTCGGCGTGGACGTGAACGACGACGGCCGCGGCAGGCTGCCGTTCAGCCTGTACGGCACCGGCTCCGTTCGCGGTGGCGAGATCGCGATCGACGCGAGCGCGTCCAGCCAGTTCGTCTCCGGCCTTCTCCTGGTCGGCGCCCGCTTCGAGAACGGCCTCACCCTCCGGCACACCGGGGACGGCCTGCCGAGCCTCGAACACATCGAGATGACGATCGCGACCCTGGCTCGGCGCGGCGTCACCGTGCAGAGTCCGGAGCCGGGCGTCTGGGTGGTGCCGCCAGGACCCATCTCCGGCGCGGACATCGCCATCGAACCCGATCTCTCCAATGCCGGGCCGTTCCTCGGCGCCGCCCTCGTCGCCGGCGGATCGGTGACCGTCACCGGCTGGCCGAAGGAGACGACCCAGGTCGGAGCCCGGATGGCGACCATCCTCGCCGACATGGGGGCGGTGGTGCGGTTCGACGAGACCGGCGGCGGTCTCGGCGACCTGACGGTCACCGGCTCGGGCGCGATCCAGGGCATCCACCTCGACAACGCGAGCGAACTGGCGCCGACCGTCACGGCCCTCGCCGCCCTCGCCGACGGCGAGACGGTGCTCACCGGCATCGCGCACCTGCGCGGCCACGAGACCGACCGGCTCGCGGCGCTCAGCGCGGAGATCAACGCTATCGGCGGCGACGTGACGGAGACCGAGGACGGCCTCGTCATCCATCCGAAGCCGATGCACGGCGGCCTCTGGCACAGCTACGAGGACCACCGCATGGCCACCGCCGGGGCCCTGATCGGCCTCGCCGTTCCCGGCATCCTGGTCGACGACATCGGCACCACGGCGAAGACCCTGCCCCAGTTCGTCGAGCTCTGGATGGGCCCGACCCTGGGCCTCAGCAAGCCGTCCGTCGACCCGCTCGGCCTCCTGTGATCGGCCGGCAATGATCGGCGACGACGCCGTGATCGGGGCCGCGCGGTGAGCTGGCTCACCGACGTCGACGACGACGACGAGGACAAGTACGCCGACTACGAGGCGAAGTCGAGGCCGAACCCCAAGGGGAATCGGGCACGCACCAAGATCCGCCCGGAGCACGGGGATGCGGTCACCGGTCGAGTGTTCACGGTCGACCGCGGTCGCTATTCGGTGCTCGTCGGCGAGGGCACGCCCGACGAGCACGAGGCCACCGCCTCGCGCGCGAGCGAGCTCCGCAAGCAGGCGATCGTCACGGGCGACCTCGTCGACCTCGTCGGCGACACCTCGGGCGAGACGGGCACCCTGTCCCGAATCGTGCGAATCCAGCCGCGAACGACGGTGCTTCGACGAAGCGCGGATGACTCGGACGAGGTCGAGCGCATCATCGTGGCGAACGCCGACCAGATGCTCATCGTCGTCGCCGCCGCGAACCCGGAACCGCGGCCCCGGCTCGTGGACCGCTACCTCGTCGCCGCGTTCGACGCGGGGCTCAAGCCGATCATCTGCATCACCAAGACCGACCTCGCCGACCCTACCGAATTTCTCGCGAACTTCGCCGCGCTCGATGTGACCGTGGTGCGCAGCGGCGCAGACGCGATGCCGACCGAGGAGATCATGGCGCTGCTGGTGGGCCACACGACGGTGGCCGTCGGCCACTCCGGCGTGGGCAAGTCCACTCTCGTGAATGCCCTCGTGCCGGACGCCAACCGGGCGATCGGGCGGGTGAATGCCGTCACCGGACGCGGCAGGCACACCTCGTCGTCCACGATCTCCTACCGGGTGGGCGACGGCTGGATCATCGACACTCCCGGCGTGCGTTCGTTCGGGCTCGGCCACGTCAACCCCGAGAACATCCTGCGCTCCTTCACCGACCTGGCGAAGATCGCCGAGGACTGCCCTCGCGGCTGCACCCACCTGCCGGACGCGCCGGACTGCGCGATCGCCGAGCGCGTCGAGGCGGGCGAACTCGGCGAGGCCGGCGCTCTGCGGCTCGACTCGTTCCAACGCCTACTGGCCTCCCTCGCCGCCTGACCGCCGCTCCCTCCCTCCTCCTCCTCCTCCCTCCCTTCCCCTTCCGAAATCCATGCATTCCTGACCCCACCTCGGCGTGTTGGTGCTGCGCCGCGGCGTGTCGGCACGGATTGCATGGATTTCGGAAGGGAAAGGGAGGGAAAGGGAGGGAAACGGACGGGAAAAGGGAAGGGAAGGGAGGGAAACGGAAGAGAAACGGGAGGGGAAAGGGAGGGAAACGGACGGGAAGAGGCAGGCGGGAGCTGGAGGATGCGGGGGCGCGCGGACCGGCCGACGGGCTCGCCTGCCATAGCCTTGAGGCGTGAACGACACCGCATACTCCCTCCCGTCCGACCTCAGGCTCGCCCGTGAGCTCGCCGACATGGCCGATGCCATCTCGATGGATCGCTTCCGCGCCAATGATCTCGCCGTGTCGATGAAGCCAGACATGACCCACGTGACGGATGCCGACAAGGCCGTCGAGGCGGCGATCCGGGCCGCGCTTCGCGACAGCAGGCCGCACGACTCGGTGCTCGGCGAGGAGGCGGGCGAGGAGCCCGGCAGCCTCGACGAGACCGGGGCATCCGCCAGGCAATGGATCATCGACCCGATCGACGGCACCGCCAACTACGTGCGCGGAGTCCCGGTCTGGGCGAGCCTCATCTCGCTGGCGATCGACGGGGTGCCCGTGGTCGGCGTCGTGAGCGCCCCGGCCCTCGGCAAGCGGTGGTGGGCGGCGAAGGGGCTCGGCGCCTTCATCGACGACTCGCTCGGTTCCGGCACCGGTTCGAGCGAGCGGCGGATCGCCGTCTCGGCGGTGAGCAACCTCTCCGACGCCTCGATGAGCTGCAGCGGTCTCCTGCGCTGGGAGCAGGCGGGCAAGCTCGACGAGTTTCTCGGCCTGGCCAGGAGCGTCTGGCGCAGCCGGGACTACGGGGACATGTGGCCGTACATGATGGTGGCGGAGGGACTCGTGGAGATCGCGGGCGAATACGACATGAAGCCGTGGGACATCGCCGCCCTCATCCCGATCGTCGAGGAGGCCGGCGGCCGCTTCACATCGGTGGCCGGTGAACCCGGCCCGTGGCACGGGTCGGCGATCGCCACCAACGGGCTGCTGCACGACCAGGTCCTGCGGCGCTTCGCCTGAGGGTCAGAACCGGGACCCGACCCACAGCCCGAGGCTCGCCGCCAGCACGGAGATCACGAGCATCCCCAGCCCGGTGCCGAGCGCCGCTGCGAACCGGCGGCTCTGCAGGAGGCGCACCGTCTCGACGCTCGCCGTGCTGAAGGTGGTGTAGCCGCCCATGAGACCCGTGCCGAGGATGAGCCGCCACTCGGTCGAGAGCACCCCGGTGAGCGCGAGGCCGACGAGGAAGCCGAGCACGAGCGAGCCCGTGACATTGATCACCGTGGTGCCCAAGGGGTACGCGATGCGGATGCGGGCCCGCAGGATGCCGTCGACGGCGAGCCGGAGGGCGGCTCCGACGCCGCCCGCGACCGAGATCGCGAGGAACAGCAGGGGGTTCACTCGCCGTCCCCCGTCGAGCGACGCGCCCGCCCGGCGGCGGCCGAGACGGTGATTCCTGCCCAGGCCGCGAGCGCGCCGACCAGCACCGAGCCGAGGCCGTAGGCCAGCGCGGGCCAGCCGCGGTCGGCCGCGAAGAGGAGGCTCGTGTCGACCGCGAGGGCACTGTAGGTGGTGAAACCCCCGAGCACCCCGGTGCCGAGCAGCAGTCGCGCGGTTCGCCGGCCGCCCTCGTCGGCACCACGCCTGGCGAGGTGCTCCAGCAGCACCCCGAGCAGGAAGGCCCCGACGATGTTGATGCCGAGCACGGCGACATCGATGCCCTCGACGGGAGGCAGCAGCAGGCTGAGGGCCTCGCGCAGCGCCGTGCCGACCGCCCCGCCGGCGGCGACGAGCCCCAGGTAGCGCCAGCGGAGATGGATGGGCCGCGCACCCTCGCGGCCGTCGTGGGCCCTGCCCGTCAAGCGGGTTCCCAGGGCAGCGGTTGCTCGATCGACACCGGAGCCTGCGGAATGACGACGACCGGGCGGTGCTGGCGATGGGCGAGCTGGGCCGCGACCGAGCCGCCGAAGAATTCCCGGATGCCGCGCCTCGGCGAGGTGCGCCGGGTGCCGACGACGATCATCGCGGCATCGACTGCCTCCGCGAGGTGGCCGAGCGCGCGGGCCGGATCGCCGGCGAGCGCGCGGGTGGTCCAGCGCACGTTCCGTGCCGCGAGCAGCGACTCGAGGTGGGCGGCGAGTTCCGGGTCGAACACCTCGTCGCGCAGTTCGGGCAGGTCGGGGTCGAAGGGAAGCGATCGCACGCTCCCGTCGGCCAGTTCCTCCACCACGTAGCGGCTCGTCTCCACGAACGCGCAGACGAGTTCGGCCTCGAATCGGCCGGCGAACAACGCGGCCTGAAGCACCACGTCATCCGATTGCCCCGGCACGATGCCGACGACGACGGATCTGGACTGCGCGGTCATGATGCCCGTCCTCTCCCGGCCGGCGGATGCTGACTCCAGCTTGCCAGACCGGTCGGCCGAAACACAGCGCGCCCGACAGTGCACGCCGAACACGGCACGAGTGCGGCCACCCCGAGGGGCGACCGCACTCCGTCGATCGGTGTCGCTAGACCGTGCGCTGCGCGGTCGCGAGTCCGTGCTTCTTCGCGTCGGCGAAGTCCACGTCCCGCAGCGAGACTCCCGTGGTCTCGCGCAGCGTGATCACGGTGAACGCCGTGATGGCGCAGGCGATCACGATGTAGATGGCCACCGGCAGCCAGGACTTGTACTGCTGCAGCAGCGCCGTCGCGATGATCGGGGCGAGAGACCCGGCGAGGATCGACGTGACCTGGTAGCCGAGCGAGACCCCCGAGTACCGCATGCGGGTGGGGAACATCTCCGACATGATGGCCGGCTGGCCGGCATACATGAAGGCGTGGAAGCACAGGCCGATGGTGATGGCGATCACGATGACCACCGGGTTGAGGGTGTCGAACATCGGGAAGGCGAAGAACGCCCAGGTGGCGCCGAGCACCGCCCCGATGAGGTAGACCGGCTTGCGGCCGATCCGGTCGGAGAGGCGGCCGATCTGGGGGATCACGAGGAAGTGCACCGCGTGCGCGATCAGCAGGGCGAGCAGCAGCTGGCTGGTGTTGTACTGGTGAACCGTGACCAGGTAGACGATCGAGAAGCTCACGATGATGTAGTAGAGGATGTTCTCCGCGAACCGCAGGCCCATCGCCTGGAGGATTCCCTTCGGGTACTTGCGGATGACCTCGCCGACGCCGTAGCTGATCGCCTTCTCGGCCTCCACCTGGGCGCGCGCCTCGAGGAAGATCGGCGCCTCGCTCACGTGGGTGCGGATGTAGTAGCCGATGAGCACGATGATGGCGGAGAGCCAGAACGCGACCCTCCAGCCCCAGCCGAGGAACTGGTCGGAGGGGAGGATCCACGACATCGTCAGCAGCACGAGGGTCGCGAGGAGGTTGCCCACGGGCACCGCCGCCTGCGGCCAGCTCGACCAGAATCCACGGGACTTGTCCGGGCTGTGCTCGGCAACCAACAGCACAGCGCCGCCCCACTCTCCGCCGACTGCGAAGCCCTGGATGAAGCGCAGGGCCACGAGCAGCGCCGGCGCCCAGTAGCCGATGGTGGTGTAGCCGGGCAGGCAGCCCATGAGGAAGGTGGCGACACCCACGAGGATGATCGTCACCTGCAGGGTGTGCTTGCGGCCGAGACGGTCGCCGATCTGGCCGAACACGATGCCGCCGATGGGGCGCGCAATGAAGCCGACAGCATAGGTGAGGAAGGCGGCGATGATGCCGTCGAGCTGGGTTCCCGCGTTGGGGAAGAAGAAGGTGCCGAAGACGAGGCTGGCCGCGGTCGCGTAGAGGAAGAACTCGTACCACTCCACCACGGTGCCGGCCATGGATGCGGCAACGATCTTCCTGAGCCCGGAGGTCTCGGCATCGCCGCCCCGCGGTCCCCCGCGTCCCGTTTCGACGGTTTCGGCGCTGCTGCTGACGATCATCTGAGTCTCCTTCGGTGTCGTCGCTGACACCTGTCGTGGGAACCCGCCGCTCTCGAGTGCTGCGCGACTGGGCTCCACTGAGTATTCCTGCAGAGTTGGTGGGCATCAATGACCACTTGCGCACATTTCGTGTGCATACTTGCAGATATGCTGGATCCGATGTCGCCTCCGCCCCCGCCCCATCCCGACGACCTTCTCATCCTGCTCGCCGTCTCGCGCACCGGACGATTCACCACCGCGGCCGACAGCCTCGGCCTCAATCACACCACGGTCTCGCGCCGGATCGGCGCCCTCGAGAAGTCCCTGGCGGGACGGGTGCTCTCCCGCACCATCGGGGGCTGGGAGCTCACCGACCTCGGGCGCCGAGCGGTCCGGGCCGCCGAGGACGTGGAGTCCGCGGTGTCGCTGCTCGGCGGCTCGCCCGGGGAGGCGCGCCAGCTCACCGGCGTGGTGCGGATGTCGGCGACCGACGGGTTCAGCGCGTACATCGCCGCACCCGCGATCGCCGCCCTGCAGCGCGACAACCCCACCCTCAGCGTGGAGATCGTCACCGTCACCCGACGGGCCATGCAGCACCGATCAGGGCTCGACATCGAGATCGTGGTCGGCGAACCGCAGGTGCATCGCGCAGAGGCGATCAAGCTCGGCGACTACGTCCTCGGCATGTACGCCTCGCGCGACTATCTGGCCGAGCACGGCACTCCCACCACCGTGGACGAACTCATCGCGCATCCGCTCGTCTACTTCGTGGATTCGATGCTGCAGGTGGACGACCTCGACGCGCCCCGGCGGCTCGTGCCGACGATGCGCGACTCGATCAGCTCCACGAACGTGTTCGTGCACGTGGAGGCGGCGAGGGTGGGAGCCGGCATCGGATTCCTGCCGTGCTTCATGGCCGACCCGCACCCGGACCTCGTGCGCCTGCTGCCCGGTGACTTCGCCGAGATGCTCCCCTATTGGATGGTGCTGCGGTCGGAGTCCCTTCGGCAGCCGGCAGTCGCCGCGGTCGCCGACGCGCTGCGGGCGCAGACTCGGGCGTTCCAGACCGAGCTGATGGGCACCGCGGCCGAGCCGACGCCGCAGATCGATCAGCGCGCCGACCAGCCGCCATCCATCGTGTAGCTCGCTCCGGTGACCATCGCGGCCTCCCGGGAGGCCAGCCAGGCCACGAGCGAGGCGACCTCCTCCGGCTCGACGAGCCTCTTGATCGCGCTCTCGGTCAACATCACCCTCTCGAGCACCTCGGACTCCGGGATGCCGTGGGCGAGAGCCTGCTCGGCGAGCTGCTTCTCCACGAGCGGGGTGCGCACGTAGCCGGGACTCACGCAATTGCTCGTGACGCCGAACGGCCCGCCCTCCAGGGCGGTGACCTTCGACAGCCCCTCGAGACCGTGCTTCGCCGAGACGTAGGCCGCCTTGAACGGCGACGCGCGGATCCCGTGAACGGACGACACGTTGATGATGCGTCCGAAGCCCCGCTCGTACATGCCGGGAAGCGCCGCCCTGATCAGGAGGAACGGCGCCTCGAGCATGAGGGAGATGATGCGACGGAAGTCGCGCGGGTCGAAGTCCTGGATCGGGCCGATGCGCTGGATGCCCGCGTTGTTGACGAGGATGTCCACCCCGTCGAGAGCCTCGGCGAGCGCGCCATCCCCGAGGGCGTCGGCATCGAGCAGGTCGATCGCCCACGACGACCCCCCGATCTCGGCGGCGAGCTCCGCGGCGCCGACGGCATCGATATCGGCCACCACCACGTGGGCGCCGCGTGTCGCAAGGGCCCGGGCGGCGGCGGCCCCGATGCCGCTTGCGCCGCCGGTCACGAAGGCCCGGCTCCCGCCGAGCGGCCCGCCTCCAGCCATCGAGTCGGTGCCGGCGGACGGTCTGGGGTCGCTCATCGGTGCTCTTTCCTTGTCGACGTCGACGTCTCCGAGTGGTGGCCGCACCATTTTCGATTCCGGAGAGGACCTAATGAGTATTCATGCACTTGGAACACCGGTCAACCGGCGTATTCGCACTGCGCATCTGCAGAACTGCAGTACCGTTCGGCGCGCAGCGTCCCGGCCGGGAGGGTCGCCGCGGCAATACACTTGCAGTCGTGTCCCCCACTGACGAGCGGACGGAAGCGACGACGCTTCCCCTCCTGCACCGAGTCTCGGCCGTCCGCCGCGACACCACCACGGATGAGGACTGGAGGTCGCTCGAGAGGCGCCTCGACACCGAGTTCCCCCGGCTCGAACGGCTCTTCCGTGACATCTACGGCGACGGCCCGGAGGCTGTCGAGCAACTCACGCTGCTGACGATCGACGCGGCGAACTCCTGGCAGGACCGGTCGGCGGACCTCAAGGCCATCGACTCGAGACGTGCGGCCACTCCCGACTGGTTCCAGTCCAACCGAATGCTGGGTGGAGTCTGCTACGTCGACCTCTACGCGGGCGACCTCTCCGGCATCCGGTCCAGGATCCCGTACTTCCGCGAACTCGGCCTCACCTACCTGCACCTCATGCCGCTCTTCCTCGCACCGGCGGAGAATTCCGACGGCGGCTATGCCGTCTCGAGCTATCGCGCCGTCAACCCCGCCCTCGGAACCATGGCCGAACTCGCCGCCCTCACCGCGGAGCTGCGAGAAAACGGCATCTCCCTCGTCGTCGACTTCATCTTCAATCACACCTCCGACGAGCACGAGTGGGCGCGGAAGGCACTCGCCGGCGATCCGGAGCACGAGGCCTTCTACTGGATCTTCCCGGACCGGGAGATGCCGGACGCCTACGAGCAGACCGTGCGGGAGATCTTCCCCGACGACCATCCCGGCTCGTTCGTGCGGCTGGACGACGGCCGATGGGTGTGGACCACCTTCCATTCGTTCCAGTGGGACCTCAACTACCGCAACCCGGCGGTGTTCCGGGCGATGGCGGCCGAAATGCTCTTCCTCGCCAACCAGGGCGTGGACGTGCTGCGGATGGACGCCGTGGCGTTCATCTGGAAGGAGCTCGGCACCTCGTGCGAGAACCTGCCGCAGGCGCATTGGCTCATCCAGGCCTTCAACGCGGTGTGTCGAATCGCCGCGCCGTCGCTGCTCTTCAAGTCTGAGGCGATCGTGCATCCCGACCAGGTCGTGGAATACATCGACGAGAAGGAGTGCCAGCTCAGCTACAACCCGCTGCAGATGGCGCTGATCTGGAGCTCGCTCGCCACCCGGGATGTGCGGATGCTGTCCCAGGCCCTCGACCGGCGACACGAGATCGCGCCGGGCACGGCCTGGGTCAACTACGTGCGCAGCCACGACGACATCGGCTGGACCTTCGCCGACGAAGACGTCGCCGAACTCGGCATCAACGGATCCGAACACCGGCGATTCCTCAACGCCTTCTTCGTCAACCGGTTCGAGGGCAGCTTCGCGCGCGGCGTGCCGTTCCAGGACAACCCGCGCACCGGGGATTGCCGCATCTCCGGCACCACGGCATCCCTCGCCGGCCTCGAGGCCCACGACCCGCAGGCCATCGACAGGGTGCTGCTCGCCCATTCGATCATCCTGAGCACGGGCGGCATCCCACTGCTCTATCTCGGCGACGAGGTGGGCCAGCTCAACGACTACGGCTACCTCGACGTGCCAGCCCATGCGGACGACAGCCGATGGGTGGGCCGGCCGAAGTATCCCGCAGACGCCTACTCCCACCGGAACGACCCCACGACGGATGCCGGCGCCATCTTCACTCGCCTGCGCCGGCTCATCGACACCCGGGCGAGCACCACCGAGTTCGCGGGCGGGCGGCTTGTGCCCTTCGACGCGAAGAACGACCACGTGCTCGGCTACCAGCGGCCCGGCCGGAATGGCGGCTCGGCGGTCGTGGTGCTCGCGAACTTCGCCGACACCGCGGAGAGAGTCGCGGCGCTCACCCTGTCCGGGCTGCCCGCGGTTGCCCTCGACCTCGTGACCGGCACGCGGCTCTTGCTCTCCGGCGGGCTGCTGCTCGCCCCGCACCAGTTCGTCTGGCTGCGGGTGGAATGAGCCGGATCTAGCGCGACCCGCGGTCCAGGGCGGCAAGGTCGACCTCGACGAGCGACCTCATCCGGTCTATTCGGTCGATCGCGTAGTCCGGATCCCGGTCCACTCTCATGGCCCGCTCGAGCCGGCCCACGATCGTCCTGCCCAGTTCGGCCCAGGCCTGGGCCCTGGCGGTCTCCACGATCTCCTGCACGAATTCCTCGTCGTCGACGAGGCGCTCGAGCTCCTCTGACAGTGCGGCGTAGATCTTGCCTCGGTGGGTGAGCGCCCGGTAGTCGCGCGGCCCGTAGTCGTGGTCACGGATCGACGACCCCCTCGCCCCGGACACGGCGACGGCGAGCCGGCTCATGCGCCTCGCGTAGCCGGCCTGCTCCTGGGAGAGCACCGCCAGCTCCCGCTTCACCAGGTCGGCGGTCTCGGCCGGATCGAAGGCCAGGTCGTCGCGAAGCGCCCCGACGATGATGCGGTTCTTCACCTCCATCGTGAGGGCAGAACGCGCGATGAGCATGCCCTCCTCGACGGCGTGCTCGACCGTGATGGGCTCGGCGCGGGGAACCGGAACGTACGGTCGTGCCGGCGCGGACCGCCGTTCGCGTTTCTTGGCCATCGGTCGATGTCCCGCTCTCCACGTGCGCGTAGCCGAATACGATCGCCGACGGAAGGAGGTCAACGGTGCGCGATAACGACCATGGTGGAGATGGGGGGAATTGAACCCCCGTCCACTGCTGTGGTCATGTGCCTTCTACGGGTGTAGCCAGTGAAAGCGTTCTACTCGGCTCCGGAATTTGCCACTGGCATCCAATCCGACAAGCCCAGCCCTGGTAAAAGTCCCGCCGTGCCCCGAAGGCGTAACACGGTAGCAATCCCTCTAAATTGCGCCAGGATCCGGTTAGAGAGCGTCGCCGGTCTGACGGACTTCATTTAGTGCTTTTGCTTATGCAGCAAGAGCGAAGTCAGCGCGGTTTGTTTTCGCACTTATTGTTTGCAGAGATCGTTAACGAGTTAACCCTGCATCCTCGACCCGCTTCTCACACTTGCGCAGGCAATGTCGAAACCGATCATCCCCATGCTCACCCCGGGCAGCCGAATTCGCTGCTGGAGGCGGTCGTTATCGCGCACTGTTGACTTGTCAATCAGCACCCTCGCGGGCGCTGGCTTCGCTACCTAGGCAGCCCTCTATCCTACGCCGGATTCCGCGCGAAAGCGAGCGGTCGCCGCCGAGGGTTGACTCCGCCTCGTCAGTCGCCCAGATGGCGGCGTGCAGACATCGCCCTGTCGGCCTCGCGGTTGTCCTGGCGCTCGCGCAGCGCCTGGCGCTTGTCGTATTCCTTCTTGCCCTTGGCCACGGCGAGCTCCACCTTCGCGTTGCCGTCGCTGAAGTAGATCGACAGGGGAACGAGCGTGTACCCGCCCTCCTTCACCTTGTTGTGGATCTTGAGGATCTGGGCCTTGTGCAACAGCATCTTGCGCTTGCGCCGCGGCGGGTGGTTGTTCCACGACCCCTGGTTGAACTCGGGAATGTGCACGGCGTCGAGCCAGGCCTCGCCGTTCTCGATGAACCCGTAGCCGTCGACGAGGGAAGCCCTGCCGGCCCGCAGCGACTTCACCTCTGTTCCCGTCAAGACCAGTCCGGCCTCGAAGGTGTCCTCGATGGTGTAGTCGTGGCGGGCTTTTCGATTGGTGGCCACAACCTTCTGGCCACGTTCCCTGGGCACGATTCACTCCTGTTGTCCGGCCCACACGTCGTGAGCAGCCCATCAGTCTAACCTGAGCATCCCACCGCGCTCCACCGCGAACGGGTTGCTAGACCTTCAGGTACCGACCGATCGCGAAGCTCGCCGACGACGCGGCGAGCACCGCGCCCACCACGAGCAGGATCGGCACCACGATCAGGGCGTCCGACATCCCGATGAACGGGGTGTCCTGGGCCTGGCCGCCGAGGTAGCCCTGCACGAAGAACTTCACGATCGCGACGACGGCCGCGCTCGCGAGCACCGATCCGATGAGCGCGGCGATCACGCCCTCGAGAATGAAGGGCGTCTGGATGAACCGGTTCGATGCTCCGACCAGCCGCATGATCCCCAGCTCGCGGCGCCGGGAGAACGCCGACAGGCGGATGGTGGTGGCGATGAGGAGCACGGCGGCGACGAGCATCAGCGCGGCGACCCCAACCGCGGTGAAACTCGCGGCGTTGAGCGCGGTGAAGATCGGATCGAGGTACTTGCGCTGGTCCTTCACCTGCTCGACCCCGGGGAGGTCGGACACACTCTCCACGATCACGTCGGCCTGCTGCGGGTCCTTGAGGTTGATCCAGAAGGTCTCCGGCAGGAAGGCGGGCGTCACGAAGTCCGAGCCGGTGGTGTCGCCGAACTGCGCCTTGTATTCGGCGTAGACCTGGTCGTGGTTCTCGAAGTCGACTCTCTTGATCAGCCCGGCGATGGCCGGCGACTTGAGCTGCGCCTCGACCAGCGCCTTCTGGTCCTTCGTCGCCTCGGCGAGCTTGCAGTTGCCGTCGGTCGACAGGCTCGTGCACATGTAGACGGCCACCTGGGCGCGGTCGTACCAGTAGCCCTTCATCTGGCCGATCTGGAACTGGAGAAGGATCGCGGCCCCCACGAAGGTGAGGGAGATGAAGGTGACGAGCACGACGGAGACGACCATCGAGAAGTTGCGTCGCAGTCCGTGTCCGACCTCCGACATGATCAGGCCGAACCTCATCGGATCGCCTCCTCGGCCTGGCCGGCGATGCCGAGATTCTGGCGCGGCATGGACGACGGGCCGAAGCCCTGAAGCGGAATCGCCTGGGTCTGGTAGCCGCCCTGGCGTTCGTCACGCACGATCTGGCCGCTCACCAGTTCGATCACCCGGCGCTGCATCTGATCGACGATGCCCGCGTCGTGGGTGGCCATGATCACGGTGGTACCGCTCTGACTGATGCGCTCGAGCAGGGTCATGATGCCCGCGCTCGTTGACGGGTCGAGGTTTCCCGTCGGCTCGTCGGCAAGCAGGATGGCCGGCTTGTTGACGATGGCGCGCGCGATCGCGACGCGCTGCTGCTCACCACCGGAGAGCTCGTGCGGGAGCCGGTTGGTCTTGCCCGCGAGGCCGACCATCTTGAGCACGTCGGGCACGGCCTCCTGAATGAAGCCGCGAGACTTGCCGATCACCTGCAGCGAGAAGGCCACGTTGTCGAACACGTTCTTCTGCGGCAGCAGCCGGAAGTCCTGGAACACGACACCGAGGTTGCGCCGGAAGAACGGCACCTTTCGGCTCGTGAGGCCGCCGAGGTTCTGGCCGAGCACATGGATCTGGCCCCTGGAGGGGCTCTCCTCCTTGAGCACGAGCCGCAGAAAGCTCGACTTGCCGCTGCCGGACGCCCCAACGAGAAACACGAACTCACCGCGCAAAATCTCAAGCGTCACCGCATTGAGCGCCGGTCGCGCGTTGCCCTTGTAGAGCTTGGTTACCTGATCAAACCGAATCATGACCCTCCGACTCTAGGTTCGGCCGGGGCATCCGGAGCATAGCGACAGGCCGGATGCCCGGACTCTCAGGTTTCTTCGCCGCCTTCGCCGCGTTCGCCGCTGATGTTCCCGTTCGTCGGGTTTGGGCTCGGGCGACCGGTACCGGACCCGACAATCGGGCACAGTCACGGGGATGGCGCCGTCAGCGCTCCGACCCCGCCACGATCCCGCGAATGAAGTAGCGCTGCAGGAACAGATAGGCGACCAGCACCGGGAGGAAGCCCATCAGCGACGCGGCGGCGGCCGCCCCGAGGTTGCTGGACTGGGTGGAGAAGAAGGCGCCGATCGCCGGCGCGATGGTCTTCACCTGCGGGTCGGTGAGCACGTAGACCGACAGCGCATAGTCGTTCCAGATCGCGACGCCGGCGAGAATGACCACCGTGGCGGTGACGGGCTTGAGCATGGGGAAGATCACCAGGAACAGCACCTGGAGCAGGTTGGCGCCATCCATCACCGCCGCCTCCTCCACCGCGATCGGCAGCGATCGCATGAAGGAGGAGTAGAGAAAGATCGCGAGCGGAAGCTGGGTCGTCGCCATCACCAGGATGATGCCCCAGTAGGTGTTGATCGCCCCCAACCGGTTGAGCATCGAGTACAGCGGAACCAGGATGCTCAGCGGCGGGATCATGATCAGGCCGATGATCCCGAGCAGCACCGCCTTGTTGAGCGTCGTCCGTCGACGGGCGAGGGGGTAGGCGGCGAGCGCGCCGAGAACGCAGACGATGGCGGTGGCGGCCACGGTGACGACCGCGCTGTTGCCGATGGCCCGGAGGATGCCGCCGTCCCGGATGGCGGTGGCGAAGTTGCCCCAGAACAGGTCGCCGATCGGGAGCAGCCACTGCGAGGAGAGGTCCGTCCTGGACTTGAGCGCCGTGGTCAGGGCGACGTAGAACGGCAGCAGCTGCAGCAGGATCACCGCGAGGAGCGCCGCGCCGATCGCGGCCCTGCCGGTGCGTCGGCCGGCGTCCGTGCGAGTCCGGCTCACTGCTGCTCCAGTCGTCGGCGGTTGAGAAGCGCGTTGAGCGCGAGGGTGAAGATGGCGATGATGATGAAGAGCACGATCCCCATCGCCGAGGCGTATCCGGCGCTCTGGTTCTCGAAGTAGGTGACGCCGATGAGCGTCGACACCGAGTTGGTGGTGTAGCCGGGGCCGCCTCCCGTCATGACCTTGATCACGTCGAAGAGCTTGAGCCCGCCGATCAGGTTGAGCACGATGCTCGTCGCGAAGGCCGGCTGCAGCAGGGGAAGGGTGATCGCGGTGAACCGCTGCCACGCCCCTGCGCCGTCGAGCATCGCGGCCTCGTAGTAGCTGGTGGGGATCGCCTGCAGGCCGGCGAGATAGATGATCATCGAGATGCCCACGAACTGCAGGGAATTGACCACCATGATGATGGCGACCGCCGCCGTCTGGTCGCTCAGCCAGGCGACGCGCGCGCCGCCGAAGAGCACGACGATGTCGTTGAAGGCCCCCTGGTTGTACTGGAAGAGCAGGTAGTACATCGTCCCCATGATCACGGGCGAGACGAGCACGGGCAGGTAGATGATCGCCCGCGCGGCAGATCGGCCGCGGAAGGGCCGGTCGAGAGCCACCGCGAGCGCCAGCCCGAGCAGCTGCTGCAGGACGGTGCTGCCGATCCCATACCCGAAGGTATTGAGCAGAACCAGCCGGAACGTGTCGTCCTGGAAGAGCCGCAGGTAGTTCTGCAACGCGACGAAGGCCCTGTCCGGGCTGTAGCCGTCCCAGTCGGTGAAGGAGAAGCCGACCCCGCTGAGGAGCGGATAGACCGTGAACACGACGAACAGCAGCACTGCCGGCAGGTAGAGCAGGTTGATGAGGCCGCCGCCCCGCGTCCGGAGGCGCGCGCTCCTCGGAGCGGCGCGAGGTCCGGTCGCAGCCGCCACGGTGGCGGCCGGTGTCGAGGCCTGAGTCATGCGCGCTCCCGGTCGGCCTTCGCTGCTACTTGGTCTGGGCATCCAGTCTGGCGAAGTCCTTCGCCATCGTCGAAACCCCCGCGGCGACGTTCGCGTGGCCGCCGGTCACCACCGAGTCCGTGGTCGTCACCATGGTGTTCCACATGCCGTTGGGCAGGTAGACCCGGTCGAAGTATGGCACGAGCGGGAACTTGCCCGGCTTCACGATCGAGTCGTAGCTGGCCTGCAGCACCCCGAGGTCCGGCGTCACATTCGTCAGCCCCGGGATGGAGCCGGCCGCCTTCGCGAGCACCGTGGCGTTGGCCGGCTTGGCCAGGTAGGCGATGAATGCCTTCGCATCTTTGAGGTGCTTCGAGGTCTTCGAGATCCCGAACGCGTTCATCTCCCCGCCAATCAGATACGGCTTGCCGCCGGTGAGGGACGGCACCGGGAAGTAGCCGAGATTGGCCTTGGGATTGTACTGGAGCGCGTCGCCCGCCGTCGTGTTCTGGCTGAACGCGAACGCGGCCTTGCCGGTCGCGAGGGCTCGCGACATGTCGTCCGATGTGGCGGAGACGTAGTCGGGGTTGAACAGCGACTCCTTCTTCCAGGCCGCGATCAGGTCGAGAACGTGCGTGTACGGGGCGTCGACGAAGGTGCCGCTGGACAACTCGGCGAGCTCCGACTTCGAGTACGCGCCGGAGGCGATCCAGTCGGCGAGGTTGCCGGCCGGGCCATTGGCCTTACCGGAGACGGTGATCGGAGCGATGCCGGTGGCGGCGATCTTCTCGGCCGCCCTCCCGAAGGCATCCCAGGTGGTGAGGCTGGCGACCGAGACGCCCGAGGCGGCGAGCACGTCCTTGTTGTAGATGATGCCCGCGACATCCGTGTCGACTGGGAAGGCGAAGAACTGCCCATGGGAGTTCTTCATCGCCGGGGCGAGGGCCGGGTTGAAGTCCTTCGCCCACGCCTCGTTCTGCAGCGGAACGAGGAACTTGCTATACCGCAGCAGAGACCAACCGTGCGTCCACCAGATGTCCGGCACGTTGCCCGAGGCGAGGCGCACCTTGATGTCCGACTCGTAGCTGGAGGTCGACGGCCTGAGATCCACGGTGATTCCCGGGTTCGCCGATTCGAACTTCTTCGTGATCGTCGTGAGCTGCTTGAGGAAGACGGAGTCCACCGATTGCCCGGTCTGGAACTCCAGGGTGGACTTCGTCTCGCTCGATCCCGGCGCGGACCCGCACCCGACCAGAGCGAGCACGAGGGCAGTCGCACCGGCAACGACGAACAGCGATCGCGATCTCATTGACATTCCTCCATCGGGATGTGAAATTTGCTTCGTTTCGCTGTCGGGCCAGCCGCGGTCAGGCAGACATCTGCGGGACCTCAGCGAAAAGCTACACGAGTCAATAGTCAAGCGCAAGGATCACCGAGTCCGTTTCATTGACGGGTCGCGTGTCGCCCAAACAGGGTGTTGACGCGTGTAGATTCGCTGTGTAATTGTGAGCTATCTCCAGAAAGGGTCACACCATGTCGATCTCCATTGGCGTCGTGGGCGCCGGTCAGTTCGCCGGCCAGTTCACGAAGCTGTTCAAGCTTCACCCCGAGGTCTCCCGGGTCCTCGTCACCGACCTCGTGGCCGAGCGCGCCGTCGAGCTCAACGAGTTGCAGGAGTTGGACGGTACGCTGCCCGACTTCGACGCGATGTTGGCCTCGGATGTCGACGCCGTCGCCATCTTCACCCAGCGCTGGACGCATGGCGCGCTGGTTCTCGCCGCCCTCCGCGCGGGTAAGCACGTCTACTCGGCCGTGCCGATGGCGATCTCCCGGGACGAAATCGCCGCCATCATCGACGCCGTGCGGGAGACCGGACTCACCTACATGATGGGCGAGACGAGCTACTACAACCCCGCGACGGTCTTCGCCCGCAAGAAACTCGCCTCAGGCGCGTTCGGTCGGGTCTTCTACGCGGAGGGCGACTACGTTCACGACATGGACCTGGGCTTCTACTCCGCCTACGAGTACAGCGGGGGGGCGGAGTGGAAGCGCACGGCGAGCTATCCGCCCATGCTCTACCCCACGCACTCCATCGGCGGCGTTCTGGGCGCCCTGCCGACGCACGCGGTCAGCGTGAGCTGCATCGGTGTGCGAGACCAGCTCGGGGACGGCGTGTTCGATCGCGAGACGAGCATGTTCAATAATGACTTCTCCAATGCGACCGCCCTGTTCGAACTCGACGGCGGCGGCTCGATGCGCATCAACGAGATGCGCCGCGTCGGCTACCCGTCCCACATCCGCGAGTCCCGGTTCCGTTTCTTCGGCACGGAGGGCAGCTTCGAGCAGCTCGCCGAGGTCTCGGTCTGGCAGACCAAGGACGGCGTCGAGGACGTCTCGACGCTTCTCGCCACTGCTGAGACGATGTCGCCGGACGACGAGATCCTGACCCACGTCGCTCCCGAGCTTCGTGCGTCGTTCATCTCCGGCCACGCCGAGGTCCACGACTCGTCGCGCCTCCCGGACTCGTACATCGGCGCACCGGACGGGCACGAGGGAAGCCACCACTTCCTCGCCGACGACTTCGTCACCGCGGTGGTCAACGGCACGCTGCCGCCCGTGAACGCCTGGGTGGCCGCACGATTCACGCTCCCCGGAATCGTCGCCCACCAGTCAGCCCTCAACGGCGGCGCCCGCCTGCCGATCGACGATTTCGGCGACGCTCCGAAGTCGCTCCCGGTCGCGGTCGGGGCCGGGGCGGAGCCCGCATCGGCGCGCTGATCGACCGGCGATATATCATCGGTTCCACGCCGCCCCGCGCGGTCATGTTCGAGCACCTTGGCATCAAGGCGCACCGAGAAAGGGCCGGCTGGAATGGACACCGTTGACGGCGCTCCCGCCAGACGGGCGACGAGGGCCGATGTTGCGCGGTACGCCGGGGTGAGCCCCGCCGTCGTGAGTTACACCGTGAACGCCGGTCCCCGTGCGGTGGCCCCCGCCACCCGCGAGCGGGTGCTGGAGGCCATCCGTGTGCTCGGCTACCGCCCGAATGCCGCGGCCCGTGCGCTCAAGATCGGTCACACGAAGATGTTCGGTGTCGTGGTGCCGGACTCCGGCAACCCGTTCTTCGTAGAGCTCGGCCGCGTTCTCGAGCACACCGCGACAGCGCACGGCTATGCCCTCATCGTGGTGAACTTCGATGGCCCCGGCCACGATGTCGCCAGCAGCATCCGGGAGCTCGCGCTGCGTCAGGTCGACGGCATGATCGTGGCGGCCCAGGTGAGCATGCCGACCCTGAACGCGATCAGCGAGTGCGGCATCCGCACGGTGCTGATCAACCAGTTCAGCGCCGTCGATGGCGTGCCGTCGGTCGGCCCCGACCTCTACGAGGGTGCCCGCACCGGCGTCAACCACCTGATCTGGCACGGACACACCAACATCGGCTACGTGGGCGAGATGGGGCCACCGGACGTGAGGGAACGCGGCTGGCGGGATGCCCTCACCGCCGCCGGACTCACGGCGGGACCCGCCGCGGCCGCCGCCTTCTCCCGGGAGGGGGGTTACGCCGCCGGCCAGAAGTTGGTCGCCGACGACAACCGCCCGACCGCCATCTTCGTGAGCTCGGACTTCCAGGCCGTTGGCGTGCTCCGCGCCCTCCACGAGGCGGGGATCGCCATTCCCGACGAGATCGCCGTCGTCTCCTTCGACGGCTCTCCGGAGGCCGAGTACACCTGGCCCGCCCTCACCACGGTGCAGCAGCCCGTGGCGGAGATGGCGGAGGAGGCCGTCGAGCGGCTCGTGGCCCCCACGGCGTCCGACGACTTCAGCCGTTACCCCACCAAGCTCATCGTGCGGCAGAGCTGCGGATGCGGCATGCCCGCCTGAGCCCGCGCCCGCGCTGCCGCGCCCGCGCCCGCCCCGCGCTCGCCCCGCCGCGCCCGTGCTTGTGCCTGTGCCCCCTTGTCGCGATTGTGCCCCTACGACGGGTACCGGACCCGACAAACGGGCACATTAGCGGGGCGCGGACCGGCGAGGCGCGGCGAGGAGCGGCGAGGAGCGGCGCGCGGGCCGGGACGCCGGGTCGGTCAGGCCGTGGCGCGCAGCAGGAGCGTGTGGCTCACCGTGCGCTGCACCTCGGGTCCCGTCATCGGGAGCGCACCCCCGTGCATCCCGACCGCGAGCTCGACCGCGAGCCGCCCGACGGCCCGGAGGTCGAGGGCCAGGCTCGAGAGTTCCGGCGTGACGATCTCGCCGATCGAGAGACCGTCGATGCCGAGGACGGCACAGCGACCCGGGATGTCGGCCCCCACGCGATGGAGTTCCTTCATGGCCCCCATCGCGACCAGGTCGTTGAAGGCGATCACCGCGTCGACCTCGGGTCTCGCGTCGAGTAGTCGCCGCATGACGTCCACGCCGTCAGCGATGGTGGGCCCACCCGGGATGCGGATCGGCTCGAGGCCGCGCTCGACCATGATCTTCTCGAACAGCCATCCGCGCTCGGAGGGCTCCTCGCCACTGCCGGCGTCGAGCATCGCGATGTGCCGCCGCCCGGAGTCGACCAGGTGCGCGATGCCGGAGCGGAGACCCGGCTCGAAGTCGAAGGTGATCACCGACCGGTCCCCCGGCTCCGGAGCCTTCTCGAGCACGACGACCGGCAGATCACCGAAGACCTCGTCGAGTTCGTCGGGGCGCACGCGAAGGTAGCCGATGACGGCGTCGACCTGCATGGCCAGCGATTCGAGGATCGGGCGCGGCCCGGCGACGCCGTGGGCGGTGTCCGCGAAGATCACGTTCCAGCCCAACTCCGCAGCCGACGACACCACGCTCGCCGCCAACTCGGAATAGAAGGGGTTGGTCATGTCGTCGAGCAGCAGCCCCATGGTGAGCGGATGCGCGACGACCAGGCCCCGGGCGAACCGGCTCGGGCGGTACTTGAGCGCCCTCGCCACCTCGAGCACGCGTTGCTTCGTCGCCGGGTTGATCCCCGACATATTGTTCATGGCGCGGGTGACGGTCTGGCGCGAGACGCCGGCCTCGCTCGCCACATCCAGGATCGTCGCGGGCTTCGCTCGCGACCGTTCCGGCTTCATGTTGTGCACCCTAGCAGTCGGCCCGGCGGCCGCCTGACCTCAGTCGGCCAGGTCCAGCCACCGCACCTGGGCATCCGTCAGCTCGATGCTCAACCCGGCCAGGGAGGTGCGCGTCTCGGCGATCGACCGAGGGCCGAACAGCGGGAAGGTCGGGAACGGCTGGTGCAGTACGTAGGCCAGAGCCACCGCCGTCGCCATCACGCCGAGCTCGGCACCGAGCTGCTCAGCTCGACGGAGCCGCTCGAAGTTGCCGTCGCCGTAGTAGCAGCGCACGAGCTCCGGGTCGGAGAGGTCGTCCGGCCGAGCCCTGCCGGTGAAGAACCCTCTCGCCTGCGACGACCAGGGGAACAGCGGCGTCTGGGTCTGCTTGAGCCAGAGCTTCGAGGCGTCGTCGGTGGCGTGCCGGCAGCCGTCCCACGGCACGTCGTACGCCTCCGCGAGACCGAAGTGGTTGCTGAGGATGCCGAAGTGCTGCCTGCCATTGGCCTCGGCATACGCATTGGCCTCGTCGAATCGCGCGAGGCTCCAGTTCGAACCGCCGAAGGCCCGGATGCGCCCGGCCCGCGCGTGCTCGTCCAGCACGTCGACGAATTCCCCGACCGGAATATCCTCGTTGTCCCGGTGCATCAGGTAGATGTCCACGTAGTCCGTCTGGAGCCGCTCGAGGCTCTCGGTGAGCTGACGGGTGATCGACTCGGGGTCGCAGTGCGGGGTGTGGGCGCCCTTGGCGATCACCACGGCCTGCTCGCGGAGTCCCCGGTTCGAGATCCACTGCCCGAGCAGCCGCTCCTGCAGCCCACCGCCGTAGATGTATCCCGTGTCGAAGGCGTTGCCGCCACGCTCGGTGAAGTCGTCGAACATCGCGGAGGCGTGGGCTAGGTTCTGCTGGTTGTCGCACCCCATCACGAGGCGCGACACGTCCTTGTCGATGCCCGGGATCCTGCCGTAGACCATGGAGTTCTCACGCGCCGCGAGGGGTTCGCCGCTCACCGTGGTGGTCGTGGCGTCGTCGCGCTCGAACGAGTAGCGCAGGCCGATCGCGGCCCGCCATTGGTCGAGCACGAGGAGGTTGGCGAGCGAATCGTCGATCGTCATGCGTGGAACGTCGGACGAGGCGGTGCCGCCGACGGCGCCGGTCACGGCCGCGGCGACGGCGTCGGCCTCCGCGGCGTACTGGGATTCGGACGGGCACTCGATGACCCGCACCGGCTCCCCCACTCGGCGCACGGTGATCCTGGGGTTCGCCGACGGGTCGACCACCCAGGGGGTGTGAACCTGGATGGTTCCGTGTGAGCCGTAGACGACCACGCGCTCCTCGTCGTCGAGGCGCACCCCGGTGCGCACGTGGGCGCTGATTCCGGCGTCGAACTGCAGGGTCGCCGTGGCCCACTCGTCCACGTTCGTCTCGCCGATGGAGCCCTGGGCGGTGAGCGAGATCGGCTCGCTGCGACGACCGAGCGCGGCCGAGGCGACCAGCCTGGCCAGGGAGACCGGATACCCGCCGACATCGAGGATTCCCCCACCGGCGAGGCTCTCGTCGAACAGGCGGCCCTCACTGCCGCCGGTGTCGAAGGAGAAGCTCGTGTCGATGTGCTGCACGCTGCCGATCGCCCCGCCGGAGACCAGCTCGAGCAGCGTGTCGATCTGGGGGTGGAACCGGTACATGTAGGCCTCGAGCAGCACGACACCGTTGCGCCGCGCGGCCTCTGCCGCGACCATCGCCGATCCGTGGTTGACCGCGATCGGCTTCTCGACCAGCACATGCTTGCCGGCATCCGCCGCCTTGACCGTCCACTCGGCGTGCAGCGTGTGCACGAGCGAGATGTACACGGCATCGACGCCGGGGTCGGCGAGCAGCTCCTCGTAGCTCGAATAGCTTCGCTCGGCCCCGAATTCCCTGGCGAAGGCCTCGGCCTTTCCGGCGTCACGGCTGGCGACCGCCACGAGGCGCCCCGTCGCACTGTCGGCGAGCTGGCTCGCGAATCGGCGAGCGATGTTTCCGGGCCCCAGGATTCCCCAGTTCAGGGCGTGTGCAGTCATTTTTCCCTCTGCGTAGTGAACGTTCACGAAGTCTCGAGGTTACCGAGCCGCGCACCGCAGGTCAAATGGTTTTTTGCGACCCCGTCGGGTCGCCGCCGGCGCCCGCCGAAGGCCCGCACGGACATCCGAATGCTTGACACTCCCTCGGGAACCTGACAGAGTCGGCTACGTTTTCGTGAACGTTCACGCATGCTCAATGATGAGAGTGGGAAACCGGATGGACAACTTGTCCCGCCGCAGATTCATGTCCGGAACGATGGCCGTCGCGGGGCTCGCGGCGACGGGAGTCCTCGCCGGATGCTCTCGAACGGAGTCGATTTCCCCCGATCCGAACCTCCTGACGCTGTGGTACTGGAACCGCTCGATCAGCGAGAAACTGCTGGATTCGGCCCGCCGGAACATCACCGGCACGCCGCGGAGGCTGCGCACCGACATGATCGGAGGCGACTTCGACGTCAAGCTGGCACGAGCCTCGCCGGCCGGGCGTACGTGCCGGACATCACGGGGCTGAACTCGAACGTCGCGCTCTACTTTCCGTCGGAAGACCAGTTCGTGGACATGAACGAGCTGGGGGCGCAAGAGCACAAGGCGGACTACCTGCCCTGGAAGTGGCAGTTCGGGGTCACGCCGACCGACCGCATGTGTTTCTGGCCGATGGACACCGGTCCGACGGCGCAGTTCTACCGCACCGACCTCTTCGCCGCCGCCTCGCTCCCGCGTGATCCGGAGGAGGTCGCGGCCTCCACGGACACCTGGCCGGCGTGGCTCGACGCGGGCAAGAAGCTCAAGCGCAACTCGGGGGTGTCGCTGATCGCCAACGCAAGCATCGTCTACAGCCAGATCGTGAACGCGAGCGCCGAACGCTACTTCTCCCCCGCCGGTCGCGCCCTGTTCCAGGACCAGGAGGGCACCATCCGCCGGGCCTGGGATGTCGCGGTCGCCGCCGCCCGGGCGGGCGTCACCGCGAGGGTGCAGACCCCGGCCGAGATGAACTCCGCCTGGGTGAGCGGCAAGGTCGCGAGCCACATCGAGGCCGTCTGGTGGGGCCCGATCCTCAAGTCCACCGCGCCGGACAGCTCCGGCACCTGGGCGGTGGCCCACCAGCCGGGCGCCCCCGGCAACAGCGGCGGCTCGTTCCTCGCCATCCCGAAGAGCTGCAAGGACCCCAAGGCCGCCTTCGACTTCATCACCTGGCTCACCTCCCCCGCGGCCCAGATCCAGACCTACCGGGACGTGCAGCTCTTCCCCTCGGCGCCGAAGGCGTTCGAGTCACCGCAGCTCAGCTCGCCGGACAAGTTCTTCGGCGGGCAGGACGTGCTCGGCGTGTTCCAGGAGTCGGCGAAGGAGGTGCCGATCACCTTCATCAGCCCCTACGACAGCCAGGTCTCGGAGGGCGTGCTCAAGGAGCTCGTGAACGTCGAGACCCAGGGCAAGGACCCGGATCGCGCCTGGGCCGACGCCATGGCCCAGGGCATACGCCAGCTCGAGAAGAGGGGGCTGATGACATGACCACCTCCCCGCTGACGACTCGCCGCCCGGTGTCCGCCCTCAAGCGCTACTGGCCGCAGTACCTGGCCATCTCGCCGTTCTACATCCTGTTTCTGATCTTCGGGCTCTTCCCCATCGTGTTCTCGCTCTACATCTCCCTGCACGACTGGGACGGCATCGGCACGATGAAGTGGGTGGGCCTCGCCCAGTTCCAGTACCTGCTGAGCGATCCCCGGTTCTGGAACGCGGTCTCGAACACCTTCATCATTTGGTTCATGTCCACGATCCCGATGCTGTTCTTCGCGCTCGTGATCGCCGTGCTGCTGCACCAGAACATCCGCTTCAAGGGCTTCTACCGCGTCGCGTACTTCATGCCGAACGTCACGTCCATGGTGGCGATGGCCCTCGTCTTCGGCTCGGTCTTCTCGGACAGCTTCGGAATCGTCAACTCCGCCCTCAAGGCCCTGAGCCTGGACACGGTGCCGTGGCTCACCTCCGACTGGGGGATCAAGACCACGATCGCGGTCATGGTGATCTGGCGGTTCACCGGCTACAACGCGATAATCTTCCTCGCCGGGCTCCAGGCCATCTCCTCCGACGTCTACGACGCCGCCAAGATGGATGGCGCGGGCACCGCCCGCATCTTCGCCCAGGTGACCATCCCGATGCTGCGGCCGGTGATCCTCTTCACCGTGATCACCTCCACGATCGGCGGTCTCAGCCTCTTCACCGAACCGCAGGTGCTGCTGGGCAACACCGGAGGCCCCAACGAGTCCGGCATGACCATCGTGCTCTACCAGTACAACCAGGCGTTCACCCAGTTCGACTTCGGCTACGGCTCTTCAATCGGCTGGGCGCTCTTCGTGATCGCCGCCCTCTTCGCGGCCATCAATTGGCGGCTGGTCAGTGAACGAACCGGAACGAAGAAGTGGGGACGCACGAAATGACGACCACGCAGGCCAAACCGCTCGAGCTTCAGACTCCTCCACGGCCCTCGCCCCCGATCGACGATGCCCAGGCCAGGCGGGATGCCCGGGCGCTGAAACAGGGCCGAGTCGCCAGGATCGTCACCCACCTCGCCATCCTCGTCGGCGTCTTCCTGTCGATCTTCCCGTTCTACTGGCTGGTCGTGATGGCGACCAACACCACCGCCGAGATCTTCGGATATCCGCCCAAGCTCATCTTCGGCAGCCATCTCTTCGAGAACGTCGGCCACGTGCTGGCCAGCATCGACCTGTTCGGGGCACTCGGCAACACCCTGTTCGTGGCCCTGTCCTGCACGGTGCTCGTCATGTTCTTCGACTCGCTCGCGGCCTTCGCCTTCGCCAAGTTCGACTTCCCGTTCCGGCGCAGCCTGTTCGCGGTGCTGCTGGCCACGTTCATGATTCCCGCGCAGCTCTCCCTCGTTCCCAACTTCGTGGTCATGAGCCAGCTGGGCTGGATCGGCTCGTTCCAGGCGCTGATCATCCCGGGGGCGGCCAACGCGTTCGGGATCTTCCTGCTGCGCCAGCTGGCATCCGGAGCCATCCCCGACGAACTCGTCGAGGCGGCCCGCATCGACGGCGCAGGCTTCTTCAGGACGTACTTCCTGGTGGCCGTGCCGATGCTGCGCGGCGGACTCGCGTTTCTCGGCATCTTCACGTTCATCGGCGCGTGGAACGACTACGTCTGGCCGCTCATCGTGCTGGTCGACCCCAAGCGGCAGACTCTGCAGGTGGCCCTCTCGCAGCTCAGTTCCATCTACGGAACCGACTACGGCATGGTGATGGCCGGCGCGCTGATCAGTGTCGTGCCGCTCATCGGCGTCTTCCTCATCGGCTCACGCCACTTCATCGCCAACATCGCGGCGGGGGCGGTCAAGGGCTAGTCGCTCTTGTCGCGCTTGCGCCACTTGATGCCGGCATTGATGAACCCGTCGAGGTCGCCGTCGAACACGGCGGACGGGTTGTTCACCTCGTAGTCGGTGCGCAGGTCCTTCACCATCTGGTACGGCGCGAGCACGTAGCTGCGCATCTGGTCGCCCCAGCTCGCGGTGATCACGCCGGCGAGCTCCTTCTTCTGTGCCGCCTCGCGCTCGCGCTCGATCAGCAGCAGGCGGGACTGCAGCACCCGCATCGCCGCAGCACGGTTCTGGATCTGGCTCTTCTCGTTCTGCATCGACACCACCGTGCCGGTGGGGATGTGAGTGATTCGCACGGCGGAGTCCGTGGTGTTCACCGACTGGCCGCCCGGACCGCTCGACCGGAAGACATCCACCCGGATGTCGCCCTCTGGCACCTCCACGACGTCGGTCTGCTCGATGAGCGGGATCACCTCGACCGCGGCGAAGCTGGTCTGCCGCTTTCCGGCCGAATTGAAGGGGCTCATCCGCACGAGGCGATGGGTGCCGGCCTCCACGCTCAGGGTGCCGAAGGCGTATGGCGCGTCGATCTCGATCGTCGTCGACTTGATGCCCGCCTCCTCGGCGTAGCTCGTGTCGAGCACCTTGGCCGGGTAGTTGTGCTGCTCGGCCCACCGCAGGTACATGCGCATGAGCATCTCGGCGAAGTCCGAGGCGTCCACTCCCCCGGCCCCGGCCCGGATGGTGACGACGGCGGCGCGGGAGTCGAACTCACCGTTCAGCAGCGTCTGCACCTCGAGCTCGCCGAGCAGCTTCTGGATGCTCGTGAGCTCGGCCTGCGCGTCGGCGGCGGCCGAGGCATCCGCCTCCTCGTTGGCGAGCTCGACCATGATCTCGAGGTCGTCCAGCCGCGACTGGATGCTCACGATCTTCGCGAGCTCCGCCTGCTTGTGGCTGAGCGCCGAGGTGATCTTCTGCGCCTTCTCGGTGTCGTCCCACAGGTCGGGCACGCCTGCCTGTTCGCTGAGGTCCGCGATCTCCGCCGTGAGCTTGTCTACCCCGACGACAGAGCGGATGTCCGCAAAGGTCGAGCGAAGCGCGGCGATCTGTTCAGAAAAATCGAGCTCGTCCATGTCCCCACCAGCCTACCGGCCCAGCGGGTGTCCCCTCCGGTGCCCCGACCGCGGGTAGCATCGGAAGGGATGGGCACCGCCGAGCAGGACTTCAGCTTCCGTTCGATAGCGCTACCCGCCATCCTGCCGACGCTCGCCTTCTCGCTCGGCGAGGGCGCGATCATCCCGATCATCCCGGTGGTGGCGAACAGCCTCGGCGCCTCGCTCGCGGTCGCCGGCCTGATCGCGTCGATGATCATGCTCGGCGAACTCTTCGGCGACATCCCGAGCGGCTGGATCGTGTCCCGCATCGGCGAGCGCACCGCCATGATCTACGCGGCGCTGCTTTCCATCGTCGGGCTCGTCACCGCCCTGCTGGCCCCGAACCCTTGGGTCCTCGGCGTGGGGATCCTCGCGATCGGCCTCTCCACCGCGGTGTTCGCCCTGGCCAGGCACGCGTTCATGACGAGCTTCGTGCCGCGCGCCTACCGTGCCCGCGCCCTCTCCACGCTCGGCGGCACCTTCCGCTTCGGCTACTTCGTCGGTCCGTTCATCAGCGCGGCGGTCATCCACCTCACCGGCAGCACCCAGTCGGTGTTCTGGGTGCACATCGTGGGCTGCGCGACGGCCGCGATCCTCCTCCTCGTGCTCAGGGACCCGACGGAGCAGCTCGCGGTCAGTCGCGCGCCGGCCGTCATGCGCGAGGGCGAGAAGCTCGTGGCCGACGAGGCCCACGGCCTCTTCCGCAGCATCTGGAACAGCCGCGCGGTGCTGGCGCGGCTCGGCACCGGCGCCGCCCTGATCGGGGCCATGCGGGCGAGCCGGCAGGTGATCCTGCCGCTGTGGGCGGTGAGCATCGGGATTCCGGATGCCCAGACCGCCCTCATCATCGGAGCGGCGGGCGCCGTGGACTTCGCCCTCTTCTACGCGAGCGGCCAGATCATGGACC
This sequence comes from Lacisediminihabitans profunda, assembly GCF_008040105.1. Lineage (GTDB taxonomy): Bacteria > Actinomycetota > Actinomycetes > Actinomycetales > Microbacteriaceae > Lacisediminihabitans > Lacisediminihabitans profunda. The sequence goes on along the minus strand of NZ_VRMG01000005.1, from coordinate 521,844 downwards.
GCTGGGGCAGACTCTGGAGCGCCCTGCCGTCGATGATCGGTCTCGGCATCGGGCACCTGATCCTCGCCTTCACGCACGACGTGCCGGGGGCGGTGGCCTGGTTCATCGCGGCGGCGATCTTCATGTCGCTCGCCAACGGGGTGGGCAGCGGGATCCTGATGACACTCGGTGCCGACCTCGCCGACCCACGAGACCCCGCCCCGTTCCTCGGGGCCTGGCGATTCACCGGCGACGCCGGCAGTGCGGCCGCGCCGCTCGCGGTCTCGGCCGTCGTGGCCGCCGCGTCGATCGCCGTCGCGAGCGGCGTCATGGGTGTGGTCGGGCTCATCGGCGCGGGCATCCTGCTGCGCTACGTGCCCCGGTTCGCGCCGCACCGTCGCTGACCGGATCGCCCCCGGTCAGAGCCGCAGCAGGGCCAGCGCCGTTCGCATCACCCTCGTGCCGACGATGCCGGCGAGGGTCCTGACGCCGGTGCAGACGCTTACGAAGAGGCGTCCGCCGACGCCCGAGTACGCGAGGAAGAAGTGCACGAGCCCCGGATGCCTCTCGAAGATCCGCAGGAGCCTGAGACCCGCCGCGATGTCGGCCGCGAGTCCGGTGGCGATCCTCGCCGGGTAGGAGTCGAGGGCCGCCGCCCGAGCGCTCTCGTCGGCGTGGGCGGCCCGCGCCGCGGCCTCCCCGGCCCAGCATCCGGAGCGGAGGGCGTAGGAGATGCCCTCTCTCGTCCACGGGTCGAGCAGCCCGGCCGCGTCCCCGGCCACGATCACGTTCCCGCGCCGCAGCGGCGAGTCCGGCGTCCGCCACTGGGTGAGATGCCCGGACGACCGCAGCACCTCGTCGTTCTGCAGGCCCAGCCGCCCCACCCACTCCCGCAGGTAGTCGCGCGTGGCATCCGCCGCCCCCTTCGCCTGGATCACCCCCACGGTGAGCACCTCGTTCTTGGGGAACATCCACGCGTAGCTGCCGGGGCTCCCGCCCCAGTCGAGGAAGACCCGGTCGTCGAAGGCCGCGCCCGCCGACGGGCGGGCGATCTCCAGCTCGAGCGCGAGGTCGATCCCGCCCGCGACCACCCCCACGTACCGGCCGCAGCGGCCGCTCGTGCCGTCGGCGCCGATCACCGTTCGTGCCCGGATGTCACCCTCGTCGGTCGAGACGACCACCTCGCCCCTCGCATCCTCGGCGATCGAGCGCACCGTCACTCCGTCGGCGAAGGTGACGCCCGCCGCGACCGCCGCCTCCACGAGGGCGGAGTCGAACCGTTCCCGCTGCACCAGGGCGAGGAACTGCCGGCCCGCCCCGAGGGACCGCGCTGAGCCACCGCGCAACGAGAACCGCACGGCGCTCGCGCGCTGCTCGACGGTCGCGAGCACCGACGGCGGGATGTGGTCGAGCGAGATGCCGATCAGGCCGCCGCCGCAGGTCTTGTAGCGCGGGAACCGAGCCCGGTCGACAAGCAGCACGGATGCCCCGCCCTCGGCCGCGACGCGTGCCGCCGAAGAGCCGGCCGGCCCGGCTCCCACGACGACCACATCCCAGAGGGTCTGCTCGCTGAACATTTGCGTCCACCCTACTTCCGTCGTCAGCGCTAGCATCGCTGCATGGTCTCCCCCTCGCACCTCGTGGCGTTCGCGCTGCTGTCGATCCCGCTCATCCTCCTGCCGGGGCCGGCCGTGCTGTTCGTGATCGGCCGCTCGCTCTCCCTCGGCCGCATCGGCGGCCTGCTCAGCGTGCTGGGCACGTCGGCCGGCACCTTCGTGGCCGCCCTCGCGATCTCGCTCGGGATCGGGCCGCTCCTGCAGGAGTCGATAGTTCTGTTCACCGTGGTCAAGCTGCTCGGCGCCGCCTACCTCGTCTACCTCGGCATCCAGGCCATCCGGCACCGGCGCGAGCGGGCCAGCGCCGCGACCTCGACCGTGTCCCGGCGCAGCAGGGGGCGCATTCTCAGCGAGGGTTTCGTCGTCGGCGTCTCCAACCCCAAGACCATCGTCTTCCTCATCGCCGTGCTTCCCCAGTTCGTGGACTACTCGCTCGGAAACGTGCCGGTGCAGATGATCGTGCTCGGGGCGATCTTCGTGGGCATCGCGCTCGCGAGCGACAGCGTCTGGGCCCTCGCCGCGGGGGCGGCGCGCGACTGGTTCGGCCGGTCCCCGCGCCGGGTGGAGCACCTCAGCGCGGCCGGTGGCGTGATGATGATCGGCATCGGCACCACCCTGGCCTTCGTCGGCCACGGCGACGCCGCGAACCCCTAGCCGTCGGGTCAGAAGAACACCGACCGGGCCACCGCCGTCACCTCGAGGCGGAACCCCGCCGGCACGAACACGGTCAGCACGGGCGGTCGCCAGTAGCCCGAGAGCTCGACGGTCGCGCTTCGCCCGTCGGTGGTCACCGCCCGCTCCACCGCGAGCGAATCGATGTCGCTCGGTGCGGTTGCCAGGTAGTCGCGCACCGCGGCGGCGACAGCCGGCGACCTCAGCCGAGGACGCGGGCCGCCCGCACCGAGCAATACGTCCTCCAGGGCGAAGGCCTCGGCTCCTGCGAGCGCCGCCCCGTCCGCCAGCGTGAAGAGTCGTTTGCGCTCGAGGTAGAGCGAGGTCGCCGCCACGACGAGCAGAACGAGCACGAGCGAGAGGAAGCCGTAGAAGATCGTCAGCGGCAGGATCGACCCCTCCTCGCCGCGGGCGTCGCGCGGTCCGCCCCTCACCGGGTACCCCAGAATCGGGAGACCTGCTGCGTCGCGCTGGCGTGCAGCGGGATGGCCAAGGGGAAGCTGCCGGTCAGCACCGACGGGAGCAGCGGCAGTGGCACCGCCCCGTCGATCGTCACGGTGACGGTGCCCAAGCGGGTGAGGCAGCGCTCGGGGCGCGGGCTGCAGGCGACCGTCACGCTCACCGAGCGGCCATCGAGTCCATAGTCGGCAAGGGCCACGTCGATCGCCCGCTCCGCCTGGCGCCGCCCAGCCTCGGCGGAGCCGGCCTGCACAAACACGCGGGCGGCCTGGCGGGACGCCCCCTCCACGGCCAGGGCGCCGGCCTGGATCGACGACACGGACAACACGAGATAGACGAGCGGAAGCAGCAACAACAGACCGGCCGTGACGAACTCCAGCGAGGTCGACCCGCGCTCATCTGTCCAGCCCTCATGCACCCGGCGCTCAGTCACCCAGCCCCTATTCACCCAGAGTCTCCTATTCACCCAGAGTCTCCACCGAGGCATGACCGGTCACCTCCAGCCCGCCGTCGATCCCGACCAGGCCGATGAGCGGCAGTGGGGTGCGCACCGTCACGATGGCCGCCGGATGTCCGAGGTAGCTCCCGTAGTCGGCCGAGACGCCCGCCGCATAGCCCGCGCCCAACGCCTCGGTGATGAGATCACGAGTTCGAGCGGCTCCGTCCTGAAGCCCGTTGTCGGCGAGGGCCGCGAACCGGGCACCCTCGGCCGCCGCATCGAGCACGGTGTTGCGGATGTGCAGCGCGAGCCCGAGCTGGATCACCGACAGGGTGAGCACGGTGAGCAGCGCCGCGACCATGACGAACTCGGCCGGGGCGGAGCCGTCGTCACGACGAAGCGCCGACCGGAGGGCACGCACGGCGATCAGAAACTCGTGACTCGCTCGATCGCCTGCTGGAACACGCTGCTCAGCGCAGGCCCCGCGAGGGCCCAGATGATGATCACCAGCCCCGCGGTCATGAGTGTGATGAGCACCCAGCCCGGTACGTCGCCGCGTTCCTCCGCGACCAGACCGGCCAGCATCCGACGGACTCTCGACATGATTTCTTCCTTTCTCTTGCGACCGTCACCGGCCCAGTTGGAGCACGAAGATTCCCGGGAAGATCGCGAAGACGATCGTCACCGGGAGGATCAGGAAGACCAGGGGCACGAGCATCGCCACCTCCTTCTTTCCCGCGACCTCGAGCAGTTCGCGCTTCGCCTCGTCCCTCGAGTCCTGGGCCTGGGCCCGCAGCACCTCGGAGAGCGGCGTTCCGCGATCGAGCGCGCCGGTGATCTGTTCGACGCAGCGGGTGAGCGCCGGGAGGCGCACGCCCTCGGCGAGCGCCGCGAGGGACTCGCCGAGCGGGAGGCCGGTATTCACCGCGGCGACAACCGCGCCGAACTCGGCCGCGAGTTCCCCGTGGCTCACCCGCGCGACGCGGCGGATCGCATCCAGGATGCCCTCCCCCGCCGAGAGGCTCAGGGTGAGGAACTCGAGCACGGTGGGCAGCTCGCTCGACAGCCGTTGGAGTCGCAGCCGTGCCGCCCGCTGCAGCAGGAAGTCACGGAGCAGCACCCCGCCGATCGCGGAGCCGACCACGATGATCGCGTAGACGACGGCCGGTGGAGACTGTGCGCGCCCGATCGCCAGCGCGGCGAACACCCCGGCGACGGCCCCGCCGAGCGCCCAGCCGAGCTCGCGGGATCGGAACGCCTCCACTGACAGACCGCTCCCCGACTGCCGGAGCCGCAACTGGATCGTCACGGAGCCGCCCACGAGGGAGCCGAGCGCCCTCCGTGCCCCCGCCGCGATCGGCGCCAGGAGCGCCCAGAAGACTGGGAGCGGGTCGGCGGACCGCCTGCCCAGCAGCTCGCGCGCACCGGGCGCGACGTCGACGAGGTAGGGGGCCACCCGGTCGGCGAGACGCGGTCGGCCCAGCCGCGGGACGAGGCTCACGAGCGACCAGAGACCGACACCCAAAGCCGTCCCGGCGAGCACCGCCCAGCCGCCGAGCGAGGTCAACTGAACCATCGTCGCTCCTCCGGCAACCGCGCCAGAGCGAGCATGGCGCGGTAGGCCACGGCGGTCACCGCAAGCCCGGCCACGATCAGCACCACCCCGCCCGGAGTGTTGTAGGCCGCGGCCGCCTCCGGCCGGGTCGACAGCAGCAGGAGGATCACCCACGGGGAAGCCACCCCGAGTTTGGCCGCATTCAGCACCCAGGACTGCCGCGCCTCGACCTCCGATCGGATCGCCGACTCCGCCCTGAGGTAGGACGCGAGGCTCCTCAGCACGGTCGTGAGCTCGCTCCCGCCGACCTCCCGCGACATCCGGAGCGTCTCCAGGATGCGGTCGGCGACCGGGTCGGCGAGCCTGGTCTTGAGTGAGTCGGCGCAGAGCGCGAAGTTGCCGGTGGCCCGGTACTCCCGTTCGAAGGCGGCGAACTGTTCACGGGTCTGCGGCGGCCCCGAATGAGCGAGCGCCACGACACTGTCGGGCAGGGCGAGTCCGGAGCGCACGGCCGAGACGAGGTGGTCCACGACATCCGGCCAGACCACCCTGGCCTGGCGTCGTCGGCTTCGCGCACGCCAGCCCACGATCGACAGGGGCAGGACGAGCGCGACACCTCCGGCGATGACGGCGATGGCGAGCACCGGCACGAGGGCGAAGACGAGGGCGCTCGAGGCCATCGCCGCGAGCACCGAGGCGGCTGCGAGGGCGGGAAGCGAGACGGCCTGGAGTCCGGCCTGGGCGAGCCGCTCCCTGAGCAACCGGGTCAAACGAGGAGGGGTCGACGCGGCGTCAGATGGGGGCCAGAGCAGCGGCGAGACCGAGAGGACGATCCCCAGACCGAGCAGCAGGCCGAGCGCGACGGTCACGTGCGCACCGTGCCGAGAACGGAGGCGAGGTCGAAGTCGCCGGCGACGAACTTTGCGGACTTGGTGGGGTAGCTTCCGGTCGGTTCAAGCACGCCGCGCTCGCTCGCGAAGATCGTGCTGGCCTCGATCACGCCCGCCGTGACCTGTCCGCTCGGCGCCACGATCTCGGTCACTCGCCGCCTGCCATTGCGGGCCAACTCGCAGTGCACCACGAGATCCACCGACGCGGCGACGGTGGGCACCACGAACGCGGAGTCGATGTTGCGTCCCGCCAGAAGCGGCAGCGTGCACAGTTTCGCGAGGGCGTCGCGCGCCCCATTCGCATGGAGGGAACACATGCCGGGGATGCCGGAATTCAGCGCGATGAGCAGGTCGAGCGACTCCGCCTCGCGCACCTCGCCGACCACGAGCCGGTCGGGGCGCATCCGCAGAGCCTCCTTGATGAGGCGGCGCAGGGTGATCTCGCCGGTGCCCTCGAGGCTCGGCTGCCGGCACTGCATCGCGACGGTGTCCCGGGCGGCGAGGTCGAGTTCGAAGGTGTCCTCGACGGTGACGATGCGCTCCCCGGGGCGCGCCGCGGCGAGGAGGCTGTTGAGCATGGTGGTCTTGCCGCTCTGGGTGGCGCCGGAGACGAGGATGTTCTGCCCGGCGAGCACGCACATCCGCAGGAACTCCGCGCTCTGCTGGGTGAGCGATCCGAGCGAGACGAGGGTCTGCAGGTCGCGGATGCGTCGGGTGAACTTGCGGATGTTGACCGCCCAGTGCGCGCGGGTCACGTCCGGGATCACCACGTGCAGCCTCGATCCGTCGGGCAGCGATGCGTCGACGAATGGGCTGCTCAGGTCGACCCGGCGCCCCGAGGACTGGAGCATCCGCTCGACCAGGTCGCGCACCTGGGTGCCCGTGAGCACCACATCGACGCGCTCGGGCACGCCGTTGCGGGCGACGAAGACCCTCGAGGGCCCGTTGATCCAGACCTCCTCGATCTCGGGGTCGTCGAGGTAGGGCTGGAGGGCGCCGAAGCCGGCTATCGAGGCGACGATCTGCCGGGTGGCCGCCCCCTCGTCCGCGAGCATCGGCAGGGTGCCGCCGAGCGCGCGCTCGCTGTACCGCTGAACCTCATCCCGAACGTAGCGGTCAGCGAGCGCGCGGTCGTTGCCGAGGTCCACGCCATCCAGACGCACCCTCTCGCGCACCTGCTCGGTGATGATCGTGACGGCCCTCGACATGCCGACAGTGTGGGCCGAGCCGGACCCCGGCCGCACCGATTGTCCACAGGCCGCGGAGAGTCGGGAATCAGGGTCGCACGGCCCGCTTGCGCTCCCGGCTGACCTTGCGCACCGCGAGCAGCAGGATTCGCACGGGCGTGCCGATGACGAGGGCGATCGCGCCGGCGAGCGAGCGGTCGAACCGGCCGAGGGCCCGCTTACGGTCCCACGCGCGTCGCACCACCCCGCCCGCCGTGCCGCGCGTCAGCGTCTTGAGCGGCAACTGGCCCGCCTCGCGCAGGACGAGCAGCTCGAACGTGCGGTGCACCCAGTCGTCCTCGCCGGTGCCGTGGAAGTAGTTGTCGTCGAGCCAGGCCGGGTCGGCCCGCTTGAACCGGCCGTCCACGAGGTCCGCGCAGTTGCCCAGCAGGCCGCTGCCCTCGAACACGGTGTTGATGAGCGCGGCGTTGACGCCGAAGTCCGCGATCACGAGCACCGGCACCTCGAGCGCCACCGCCTCGATCGCGGCCGTCGAGCTCACCGTGACAAGGCCGGCGGCCCCGGCCAGGTGGTCGGACATCGCGCCGCCGGCCACCACCAGGTTGCCGGGCGCCGGGGGCTTCAGCTGCGCCATCAGGCTCGGATAGTCGTGAGTCTCGGCGTGCGTCTGCGCCTCGCCGCGCGCCGCACGCACCTTCACGATCACGCGACGGTACGGATGCCGCCGAGCCGACTCGGCGAGCCAGCTCAGCAGGGCGAGGCGGTCGGCCTTGTCCCACGGTACCTTCGCCTGCGCGGCGAAGATGACGTCGCCGTCCGCGCGCCGGCCCGGCGTGCGACGCGGCAGGAACGGCAGGGTCGCCAGGGCGAACCTCTGGTCGATGCCCATGTGTTCGGCGAGTTCGGCGAACTCGCGCGTCTCCCGGCGGCTGTGCAGCACGAAGAGGTCGGCCTGGGCGCGGTGCGCGATGGCCATCCTGCTGGCCGGCACGGAGATGCCGGGCAGCCCGGTGACGATCACCGGGCGTCGGGTCGCCGCCCCGACGACGGCGCGGACCACCACCTTCACCAGCGGCCCGCGAACGGAGACGAGCACGACGGCCGGCTGCAGGCGGCCGATCCGCACGGCGAGGGCCGAGAGGTCCAGGATCGCCGGTCGCGCGCCGTCTGACGCGCTCCCGGCGAGCGCCGCCGACAACTGGTCGGCGCTCGGCAGCACCGGGCTGGCCACCACCACGAGGGTCTTCTCCCACTCGGCCGGCGCGCGGTCGAGGAGGGCGGCCCCCCACTTGATGTACGAGTCGGAGTCCGCGATCGCGAGGATGCGGGTGGGCGTCGTCAAGCGGGAACGCGTCGAAGCTTGGCGAGCGGTGCCAACTCCCCGGGGAAGATGCGCTTGACTCCGTCGCCGAGCGCCTCCTCCACGATCCGGATGTCGCGAACCAGCTGCGTGAAGCCCTGCAGTTCGAGCGAGGCGGCGTGGTCGGATCCCCACATCGTGCGGTCGAGCGTGATGTGCCGTTCGACGGCGACGGCGCCGAGGGCGACGGCCGCGATCGAGATCTGCAGGCCGCGCTCGTGGCCGGAGTACCCGATGGGCACCCCGGGGTAGCGGTGGCGGAGGGTGGTGATCATGCGGAGGTTCGCCTCCTCCGGCGGGAGCGGGTAGGTCGACGTCGCGTGCAGGATCACGAGGTTGTCTGTGCCGAGCACGTCCACCGCCCGGTCGATCTGGTCGAGGGTGGACATGCCGGTGGACAGGATCACGGGCTTTCCGGTCGCAGCGAGGGCCTCGAGGAGGCCGAGGTCGGTGACGGAGGCCGAGGCCACCTTGTGGGCGGAGACGTTGAGGTCCTCGAGGAAATCGACGGACGGTTCGTCCCACGGGGAGGCGAACCAGTCGAGGCCGCGGAGCGTCGCGTAGTCGCCGATCTCCACGTACTGCTCGCGGCTGAACTCCACCCGGTAGCGGTATTCGAGGTAGGTCATGAGCCCCCACGGCGTCTCCCGCGGCGTGTTCTTCATGTGCTCCGGGGTGGAGATCTCCGGGGTGCGCTTCTGGAATTTGACCGCCTGGGCGCCCGCGTCCGCGGCCACATCGATCAACTGCATCGCGAGATCCACGTCGCCGTTGTGGTTGAGCCCGATCTCCGCGATGACGTACACCGCGCCATTTCCTAGCTCTGAACTGCCGATGGATACAACCATGGTTCCTCCAATTGCTCGTCGATCCGTGCACTGCGGGTCGTCAAAATCAGGTCGGCGAGTTCGCGCACGGCGCCGTAGCCGCCCGGTGTGTCGAGCACCACGCGGGCGGCGGCGATCACCTCGGGCATCGCATCCGGCACCGCGATCGGCCAGCCGACGATCGCGAGGCAGCCGAGGTCGTTGACGTCGTTTCCGAGATAGGCGATCCGCTCGAGCGGGATGCCGCGGTCCTCGGCCCAGCCGGTGAGCGCCGCGGCCTTGTCGCGCACGCCCTGAAGCACCTCCACTCGGAGCTTCGCGGCCCGGGCGGAGACCACGGGGTGCGCCTCGGTGGAGAGGATCAGCACGGGCATCCCACTCTCCCGCAGGAGTCGCACGCCGAGGCCGTCCGAACGATTGGTGGTGACGAACTCGGACCCGTCGGCGCCGATGAGCACACGGTCGTCGGTGTGCACCCCGTCGAAGTCGGTGACGACCGCATCGACGTCGATCGGATGGGGTTCGAGCGAGGGGTCGACGAGGGGCGCGAGGGCGTTCGCCATCTCGAGCTCATCGACGGTATCGATCTCGATCGCGGTGCGCTCGTCCACGATCGTCACGCCCAGGCGGCCGAAGAAGCGGTGCCCCGCCCGCACGAAACCCGCCGCGCGCAGCACGTAGAACGCCCCGGTCTCCCGGAACTGCGGTTCGCGGTCCTGCCGACGCTGCCGCACGGCCGGCTCGTGGTTGACGCCGACGGCGCCGGCATCGGTGATGCGCCAGAGGAAGGCGTGCGTCTCCGCGGCGGAGAACACCACGTCCTCGACCCCGCTGCGCACCCGTTCGATCGCCTCGTCGAGCTCCGCGGTGTTGATGAACGGCGAGGTTGCCTGAATGAAGACGACGATGTCCGGGGTGCCGCCCTGCTGTTCGAGAACGTGCAGGAGCGCGGACTCGGAGGTCGCGAGGTCGGTCGAGAGCGTCGGCGGGCGGTTCACGATGGTGGCTCCGGCCGACCGGGCGGCCGCGGCGATGGACGGGTCATCCGTGCTCACGACCACCCGGTCGATGAGCCTGCTCGCCCGTGCGGCCGACACCGCGCGCACGATCAGCGACACCCCGCCGACCCGGGCAAGGTTCTTCGCCGGCACGCCCTTGGACCCGCCCCGCGCCGGGATGATGGCCACGACGCTCATCGGCTCACCGTCGGAATCTCAGTCATAATCCTGCGAGACTAGGAAGCCGACGCTGCCCCTAATTGGCCGCAGTGTGAACGCCGCGTGACGGTCCGCTGACCAAACGGCGTCGGAGCCGGCCGCCGGATTCAGCGGTCGGGCGGATGCGGGAGGAACACGCGCACATGACCACGGTCTCCACGGCCCCCTTCCCGCACGCGACGCGCGCCTGGACCGCGCTCGTGCTCGGGGTCGCCGCGCAGACCGCCGGCACCGTCTTCGTCACGACTCCCGCGTTCCTCATCCCCCTCCTGCACGCCGAACGCGGACTCTCGCTCGCGCAGGCCGGCCTGTTGGCCGCCGCGCCGACGATGGGCATGGTTCTCACCCTCATCGCGTGGGGCGCCCTCGCCGATCGGGTGGGCGAGAAATGGGTGATCGCCGGCGGACTCGCGCTCACCTCCCTCGCGGCCCTGGGGGCGGCGGTCTCGCCCGGATACGTCTCGCTCGGGGTGTTCCTGCTGCTCGGCGGGGCCGCGTCGGCGAGCACCAACTCGGCGAGCGGGAAGGTGGTGGTCGGCTGGTTTCCCAAGGACCGGCGCGGGCTCGCGATGGGAATCCGGCAGATGGCACAGCCGCTCGGCGTGACGATCGCCGCCGTGACCGTGCCGTCGATCGCGTCGGCGGGAGGCATCGGCGCCGCCCTCATCGTGCCCCTCGCGCTCACCGCGGCGCTCGCCGTCGCCTGCGCCATCGGAATCGTGAACCCGCCGCGGCCCGCCAGGACGGCGACCGGCGAAACTCCGCGCAATCCGTACCGTTCGAGCGGATTCCTCTGGCGCATCCACGCGGTATCGGTGCTGCTCGTCGTGCCGCAGTTCACGCTCTCCACCTTCGGCCTCGTCTGGCTCGTGACGGAGCTGCGTGTCCCGGCGCTCGCGGCCGGCATCATCGTGGGATCCGCCCAGTTCGTGGGGGCGGTGGGCCGCATCGGCGTCGGCGTTCTGAGCGACCGGGTCGGGAGCCGGGTTCGCCCCCTGCGCTGGGTGGCGGTCTCGGCGTGCGTCGTGATGGCGCTGCTCGCCGCCGTCGGGGGCGCCGGCTGGCTGCTCGGCGCGATCGTGCTGATGGTCGCGATGACTGTGACGGTGGCCGACAACGGTCTCGCGTTCACCTCGGTCGCGGAGATGTCGGGGGCGGCCTGGTCAGGTCGCGCCCTCGGGGTGCAGAACACCGGCCAGTTCATCGCGGCCTCCGCGGTGGGACCGCTCGTCGGTGCCCTCATCGGACTCGTGGGCTTCCCGCTCGCCTTCCTCGTCGTGGCGGCGTCCCCGGCCCTGGCCGTGCCGCTGGTTCCCCGCGTCGAGGCGGAGAAGGACCACCTCTAGGTGCACTGCCCAGGCAGGGTGGTTGATTGGGTGTGACGACTCGCTTCAGTCGGTGAACGTGAGCGAGGTTGCGGATCTCGTGGTCGTGGACCTTCTGGTCGGGCCGTGTTCTGCAGGACGGGCCCCGGAGGTGAGGGTGCCTACCCCACAGACTCCAGTTGTGCAGGACAGCTTGTGCAGGACAGCCTGTGCAGGACAGCCTGTGCAGGACAGCTTGTGCAGGACACGGCAGGGGTGTGGCGCCCCGAACGGTCCCGGTCTGCAGGACGCTCCCGTCGGTTCTGCGCCAATCGTCCTCGCCATCCGCCCGAGCCGTCCTGCACAACCCGTCCTGCCGTCCTGCACCACCCGTCCTGCACAACTGGAGTCTGCGGGGCGGGCACCCGTGCACGGCGGAGCCGTCCTGCACAACCCGTCCTGCCGTCCTGCACCACCCGTCCTGCACAACTGGAGTCTGCGGGGCGGACACCCGTGGACGGCGGCGCCGTCCTGCACAACGCATGCCAGGGGCAAGCGAGTGCCGCGCAGTGGCGGGGACATCGGCGAATGAGGCGGCCTCCGGCCGGTGCGGATACACTTGAGCGGCACTCGCGGGAGTGGTGAAATTGGTATACACGCAGGTTTTAGGTACCTGTGCCGAAAGGCGTGAGGGTTCGAGTCCCTTCTTCCGCACCAAGGCGGATTGGGAGGTTATCCCCATCCTGTCCCCCGGTCCACGGGCTACCCTGTCTAATACAGACGACTGGAGCTTTCCCCTTTGCTATCTTCCGGCCTCATCCCCTGGCTCGACCCGGTATCGCTGATCCATGCCTTCGGGCCCTACGCGCTTGTCGGTGTCTGCCTCATCATCTTCGCCGAGACCGGACTCCTGGTCGGATTCCTGCTGCCGGGCGACACGCTCCTCATCATCACGGGACTGCTGGCCTTCCACCCCGGAATCGGCGTGCCGATCTGGCTGGTCGTGCCCGCCATCGGGCTCGCCGCGTTCCTCGGCGGCGAGGTCGGCTACCTCATCGGTAAGAAGGCCGGGCCGCGCATCTTCGAACGCAAGGAGACCGGGCTCTTCAGCATCGCAAACGTCAAACGCACCAATGCGTTCTTCGAGCGCTTCGGCGGATTCGCCGTCGTGCTGGCCCGCTTCGTCCCCGTGCTGCGCACCTTCGTGCCGGTGGCGGCTGGCGTAGGTCGCATGAACTACCGCAAGTACTCGATCTACAACCTGATCGGTGCGCTGCTCTGGGCGGCCGGCCTCACCTTCGGCGGATACCTGCTCGGCTACATCCCACCGGTCGCCGCCTTCGTCTCGAAGTACATCGACGTGATTCTGCTCGCCGCCGTCGTGCTCACGCTCATCCCCACCGTGTACCACTACATCCAGTCGACGGTGAAGGCGAAGCGGGCCAATCGTGAGAACGCCCCCCTGCCGACCGATGCGGACGTCGTGATCGACGCGAAGTACTTCGACCGCAAGGCCGAGTAGCGACGGTCAGGCGAGCGGCCGGTCGAGTCGCTTCGCCAGGCGGACGAGGGACTGTTGCGCGGCCCGGCGCACTTCCTTTTGCGGATCCCGCAGCATCGCCGTGAGGGCCGGGGCGTTCTCCGCGTCACCGACCTCGGCGATGGCCCGCGCGCCGGCGATCCGAACTCGCTCGTTCTCGTCGGCGAGCAGGGGCGAGAGGGTCTCCGAACTGCCGATCTTCCGCCCGAGGCACACGCGGGCGCACATTTCGCGCACGCGCCAGGCCCGGTCGGAGAGCCCGGCGATCACGGCGGACTCGCAGGAGTCGTCCCACACGTAGTTGAGGGCGCGCGCGCCCCACACCTCCGGCCAGTACAGGGGCGGCGCCCCGTCGAGCACGCCCTGGGCGTGACGGCCGCCCACCCAGAGCAGGAATTCCTCGCCCTCGTTGCCACCGCGAAGCAGGGAGGCCGCGCGCTCGGCGACGTTCTTTTCGCCGAACCGCTCGACGGCGACCGCGATCCTGTGGGCTGGTGAGTCGTCGAGGGGGACGTCGGAGGCGGGGTCAATGTTGTTCATGGCGACTCCAACGGTACCCCGCGGCGCGCGGGGCCGCCGCCCTACCCGGCAAGGGTGAGCACGATGAGCGCGAGATTGAGCGCGACCACGAGAACCACCACCACGCCGAGCGCCCATCTCACCGGCCGGCGATTGACGCTCTCGCCCATGATCGCCGGATCGTTGGTGAGGCGGAGCAGCGGCACGAGGGCGAACGGGATGCCGAAGCTCAGGAACACCTGGCTGATCACGAGCGCCCAGGTGGGGTTCACCCCCACGGCGAGCACGATCAGCGCGGGGATGAGGGTCACCCCGCGCCGCACGAAGACCGGGATGGAGCGCTTGATCAACCCGGCCATGATCGTCGCCCCGGCGTAGCTGCCCACGGATGTGGACGCGAGCCCCGAGGCGAGAAGGCCGATCGCGAAGACGAGCGCGATGCCCGGACCGAGCGCCGAGCCGATCGCCGCGTGCGCGCCGGCGATCGTGTCCGTGCCGGCCACGTCCCGCAGGTTGACCGCGGCGAGCAGCAGCATGCCGATGTTCACCACCCCGGCGAGGCCGAGGGCGATCACCACGTCCCACTTGGTGGCGCGCAGCAGGCGCGCCCGATCATCCGCGGAGCCAGCCCGCCCGTGGCGGTCGCGCGCGAGGGCGGAGTGCACATAGATCGCGTGCGGCATGACGGTCGCGCCGAGCATGCTCGCCGCGAGCAGCACCGACCCGGTGCCGTCGAAACGGGGAATGAGCCCATCGAGCACCGAGAGCCCGTCCGGCGGGCTGATGAAGAGCCCGGCGAGGAAGCCGACAGCGATCACCGTGAGCAGGCCGATGATCACGGTCTCGAATGGGCGCTGGCCGTAGCGGCTCTGCAGCGCGAGAAGGGCCATCGAGACCACACCGACAATGAGTCCGCCGACGAAGAGCGGCAGGCCGAAGAGCAGGTTGAGCGCGATCGCGCCGCCGATCACCTCGGCGATGTCGGTGGCGGCCGCGACGAGTTCCGCCTGCCCCCAGAAGGCGATCCTGGCCGGCGTGCGCATTCGCTCGCCCAGGTGCTCTGGCATCGTTCGACCACTGACGAGCCCGAGCTTGGCCGACTGGTACTGCACGAGGGCGGCAATGAGATTGGCCGCCACCAGCACCCAGACGAGGAGGTAGCCGTAGCGGGCGCCGCCGGTGAGGTTCGCGGCGACGTTGCCAGGGTCGACGTAGGCGATGGCGGCGACGAATGCCGGCCCGAGGAGCCACACTCCGCGTGTCACCGGGCGTGCCGCTGCCCGATTCATTGCCACACCCGAGTCCTCAGCGGCGCCGCGCACCGCTCAGGGTACCAATCGTTCCCGGACGACAGGCATGAGCGCCGCGAACGCGCGGGCGCGGTGGCTGATGGCGTTCTTCTCGTCGGCGTGGAGCTCGGCGGACGAGACGGCGTAGCCGGCCGGTTTGAACACCGGGTCGTAGCCGAATCCGCCGCCGCCGACCGCCTCGTGCAACACGGTCCCCGCCCAGATTCCCGTTTCCACCCACTCGAAGCTCGTGGCGTCCTCCGATGGCCCATCCGGACCGACCGAAGCCAGCGGCGCGGGCACCACGAGGGCGGCCGCGCACACGAACTGGGCGCCGCGCTCCTCCTTCCCGACGAGGTTGGCGAGAAGCAACCGCACGTTGTCCGCGTCGTCCCGGCTGCCGGCGTAGCGGGCCGAGTTGATGCCGGGGGCTCCCCCGAGGGCCGCGACGGCGATGCCGGAGTCGTCGGCGATCGCCGGGAGACCGGTGTGCTCGGAGGCCGCTCGCGCCTTGATCAGCGCGTTCGCCTCGAAGGTCTCGCCATCCTCCACCGGCTCGGGTCCCTCGTAGGCGATGAGCTCGATGCCGTCGAGGGAGGCCCCGAGGATGCGGCGCAGCTCCGCGACCTTGTGGGCATTGTGGGTGGCCAGCACGAGCCGCACCGGCTCGTGCGCCGTCGGGCCGCCCGTCGTCGGCTGAGTGGTCATCGGCCCAGGGTCTCCACCTGGAGCTTGGTCAGGTCGGCGGCCCCGCCGAGGGCGAGGTCCAGGAGCGAGTCGAGCTCCGAGCGGTCGAACGGCGCTCCCTCGGCGGTGCCCTGCACCTCCACGAAGAGGCCGCGGCCGGTGACGACCACGTTCATGTCGGTCTCGGCCCGTACGTCTTCCACGTAGGCCAGGTCCAGCATGGGAACGCCGTCGATGATGCCCACCGAGACCGCCGAGACACTGTCGATGAGGGGTTTGGCGTTCTGGCCGATGAATCGCTTGGAACGGCCCCACTCCAGCGCGTCGGCGAGCGCCACGTAGGCGCCGGTGATCGCCGCGGTGCGCGTGCCTCCGTCGGCCTGGAGCACGTCGCAGTCGATCACGATGGTGTTCTCGCCGAGGGACTTCATGTCGACGACCGCGCGCAGGCTCCGGCCGATCAGGCGGGAGATCTCGTGGGTGCGCCCGCCGATCTTGCCCTTCACCGATTCCCGGTCCATGCGGTCGTTGGTGGAGCGCGGAAGCATCGAGTACTCGGCCGTCACCCAGCCCTTGCCCTTGCCGGTCATCCAGCGGGGCACGCCGTTGGTGAAGGAGGCCGTGCAGAGAACCTTGGTGCGGCCGAACGAGATGAGGGCCGAGCCTTCCGCCTGGTCGCTCCAACCGCGCTCGATCGTGATGGCCCGAAGCTCGTCGTGCCCGCGCCCGTCGCTGCGGGGACCGCTGGGGGTGTCGGTGGCCTGGCTGATGCTCATGCGATGGCGTCCTTAGCTGGGAGGTGGATGGTGCCGGTCTCGACGAGGTCGACGGTCGACACCGCGGGTCCGAGAAAGCGGGTCACGAGGGAGGTGAATTGGGCCTGGCTGTCGCCGGTGGCCTCGTAGACGTGCACGGGCGGTGCGGCAGACGTGCGCTGAATGCCGTGCTTGACGAGGGTGCGGTACACGTCGAAGGCCGTCTCCTCCGCGCTCGAGACGAGGGTCACGTCCTCGCCCATGACGTACTGGATGGCCGCGGACATGAGCGGATAGTGGGTGCAGCCGAGCACGAGGGTGTCGATCCCGGCCGCCTTGAGCGGCGAGAGGTAGTGCTCGGCCACGTCGAACAGCTCGGCGCCGCTCGTGACACCGGCCTCCACGAACTCCACGAACCGCGGACAGGCCTGGGTGAACAGGTCGAGGTGCGGGGCGGCGGCGAAGGCGTCGTCGTAGGCCTTCGACCCGATCGTGCCGACGGTGCCGATCACTCCGACCCGTCCGTTCCGCGTCTGGCGCACGGCGGCGCGCACCGCCGGCTGGATCACCTCGACCACCGGAATCCCGAGGGCCTGGGTGTAGCGCTCGCGCGCATCCCGCAGCATCGCGGACGACGCGGTGTTGCAGGCGATCACGATCATCTTCACGCCCTGCGCGACGAGGTCGTCGAGCACGGCGAGGGTGTATCGGCGAACATCGGCAATCGGCTTCGGGCCGTACGGCGAATGAGCCGTGTCCCCCACGTAGAGGATGGATTCGTTCGGCAGCTGGTCGATGATCGCCCTGGCGACCGTGAGCCCGCCGACACCCGAGTCGAAGATCCCGATCGGGGCGCCGGAGTTTGTCAGAGGATCAGCCACGGGAGTCGAGTTTAGCCGCGACCCGCGGTCGTCCGCAGTCCGGGGGCGGCACGGCGGCGCCCCGGCGGCCGCTCTGGCTAGGCTTGAGCGGTGACCAGCGCTCCGCACCCCGTGAGTTCCTTCCTGACCGACCAGTACGAGCTGACCATGGTCGATGCGGCCATCCGAAGCGGCACGCACGAACGGGAATGCGTGTTCGAGGTCTTTGCGCGACATCTGCCGGGCGGTCGCCGCTACGGGGTGGTCGCCGGCACGGGGCGGCTTCTCGACCTCATCGCCGACTTCCGGTTCACGGATGCCGAACTGGAGTGGCTGAGGGACAACGAGATCGTCGACGACAAGGCGATCGCCTGGCTGGCCGACTACCGCTTCACCGGCAACATCTGGGGCTATCAGGAGGGCGAGCTCTACTTTCCCGGCTCCCCCATCCTCGTCGTCGACGGCACCTTCGCCGAGGCCGTTCTCCTCGAGACCCTCGCGCTGAGCGTGCTCAACTACGACAGCGCCGTCGCGAGCGCGGCAGCGAGGATGGTGTCCGCCGCGAGCGGTCGGCCCCTCGCCGAGATGGGATCGCGCCGCACCGGCGAGCGCAGCGCCGTGGCCGCGGCGCGCGCGGCGTTCATCGCGGGCTTCGGCGCGACGAGCAACCTCGAGGCCGGCCGCAGCTGGGGGATCCCGACCATGGGCACGGCCGCGCACTCGTTCACCCTCCTCCACGACACCGAGGAGGATGCCTTCCGCGCCCAGGTCGCGGCGCTCGGCGTCGGAACGACACTGCTCGTCGACACCTACGACGTGCCGGCGGCGGTCGAACTCGCCGTCCGGGTGGCCGGCACGGGCCTCGGCGCCGTGCGGATCGACAGTGGCGACCTGCCGGAGCAGGTGGCAGCGGTGCGCAGGCAACTCGACGCCCTCGGGGCGACGAAGACCCGGATCACCGTGACGAACGACCTGGACGAGTTCACCATCGCCGCCCTGCGCGCCGCCCCGGTCGACTCCTACGGCGTCGGCACCTCCGTCGTCACCGGTTCGGGTTCCCCGGCGGCCGGCATGGTCTACAAGCTCGTGGCGCGCAAGGGCTCGGACGGCGAGTGGCTCTCCGTGGCCAAGAGGTCCGCGCACAAGGCGACCGTCGGCGGGCGCAAGTTCCCCGTGCGGGAGTTGGACGAGGCGGGTCGCGCGACGGCCGAAGTGATCCACGTCGGCGAGCCGGAGGCGGCGACCAGCCGGCACCGGCCGCTCCTCGTGCCCCTGATGAATGCCGGAGTCCCGGTGGAGCGCTATCGCGGTGCCGCCGGCACGGCCCTCGCCAGGGAGCATCGCGCAGCGGCGATGGCCGAACTCCCCGCCGACGCGTTGAGACTCGGCCGAGGCGACCCGGCCGTCGCCACCCGCTACGAGTAGGCCGGCACGCCGGGAGGAGGTCGCTACGCCTTCATCGAGTCGTAGATCTCCTTGCAGGTCGGGCAGACCGGGAACTTCTCCGGGTCGCGCCCGGGCGTCCAGACCTTGCCGCACAGCGCGATCACCGGCTTGCCGCTCAGCGCCGACTTGAGAATCTTGTCCTTCTGCACATAGTGCGAGTATCGGTCGTGGTCGCCGTCTTCCACCTGCTCCTGGTTCAGCAGCTCTTCGAGTTCGCGGTCAAGCGTGTCTGTGCCGCCGCCGCCCTGCTGTGTGTCACCGCTCATGCTTCGATTTTAGTTCTTCAACGTGAAGGCCAACAGCTCGGGCCCCCGGCGGGAGAAGATCGCTCCGCCCCAGTGGATGCCGAGCACGAGGGCGGCGAGCCCGATGAGCAGGCCGGCCACGAGCGAGCCGAGGTGCCAGGCGGGGTTCACGAACAGTCCGAGCGCCGCGAAGGCGAGCGCCGGCATCGAGACGATGATGGCGGCGAAGAACGAGAGCGACTGGATGAGACCGGCCGCGGTCCCGCTGGCCTGCGGCTGGTTGAACGGGCTGTCTCCCGGTCGCACCGAGGGATACGGGAAGCGCGCGGAGATCACGCTCGAGAAGCCCAGCCCGGCGAGCAGGATGCACGAGCTCACTCCGATGAGCGACGGAAGCACCGCCCAGTCGCCATACAGCGCTGCGGCGATCGGCGACCCGATGAAGACGAGCGGCACGCCGATCAGCAGCGCCGGCACGACCCGGCCGAGGCGGTCCGCCCACCCGGACACGTTGGAGGCGACGTGCAGCCAGATCGCCGTGTTGTCGTAGGCGACGTCGTTGTGGATCGACCAGGACAGGAACAGGCACATGGCCGGCACCGGGATGAGGGCGAGCACGTTCCCGGGCACGCCGGCCACGGAGAGCGCCACGACGAAGACGATGGGCGCCACCGGGACGGCCACGAGCGACGTGTGATACCTCGCGTCGCGGAGCCAGTAGGTGATGCTGCGAGCGGCGATCGCTCCGGCCGGCGTCCCCGGCATCCGGTCGAACCAGCCGAGACCGACGTAGGCCCTCTTGCGCGACTCGCGTTGCGGCGTCACGAGCATCCAGGCGACAAGCGCGCGCCAGCCGAGCCAGAGCAGGCCCAGGAAGGCGAGGGCGATCGCGAGTTTGGCGAGCGCGAGTACCGGTTCGCCCGCGGCCGCCTCGGCGGGTGCAGACCAGACGGCGCCCAGCGGCGTCCAGCCGGCCACCGCGGCGACGGAGCGGAGCACCCGCAGCCCGTCGCGCGCCCAGTCGACGGTCGCCAGCAGCACGACCACCGGCGAGAACGACACGATCACGAGCAGGGCGATGAGCCCGGTGGCCTCGCGGGCGCGCCGGGTGGCGAGCAGGAACGCCGCGACAGAGGTGGTCACGCGGGCGCCCAGCACGCAGGTCGCCACGATCAGGACGGCGCCGACCAGGGCGAGGAAGGCGGCGAAGGGGTCACGGGTCCAGGTGAAGATCTGGGCGACGGCGACGATCGCGATGGCCAGGGCTGGCACCCCGATGAGAGCGGAGAGCGCCAGTCCGGCCGCGAGCCGGGTGGTGGGCACTCCGAGGAGCGAGAACGCGCGGGGGTCAAGTGTGTCGTCGGTGCCGAAGGCGAGGGGAACGAGCAGGAAGCCGAGCACGATGAGGGAGCCGACGGTGACGGACACGCTCGTGGCGAAGGCGACATCGGCGAACCTCAGCGCGAGGAATCCGATCACCGCCAGGGCCGCGGTGCCGAGACCGTAGGCGAGCCCGATAGCAATGCCGATCACCTGCATGGGACTGCGGCGAAAGATGTTCGCGAGCAGTCGGAGCTTCAGTCCGAGAAACTGTGCAACCACTCCATGCCCTCCGCTGTCTTGCGTCCGCCGGCGAGTTCCACGAAGCGTTCTTCGAGCGATCCGATTCCCCTGACCTCGTCCATGGTCCCGGAGGCGAGCACCGAGCCGGACACCACGATGGCGACGTAGTCGCAGATGCGCTGCACGAGATCCATGCTGTGGCTCGAGAGCACGACCGTGCCCCCGGCCGCCGCATAGTTCTGCAGGATCTCGGTGACGTTCGCCGCCGAAACGGGGTCGACCGACTCGAACGGTTCGTCGAGGATGAGCAGCCGCGGAGAATGGATCATGGCCGACGCGAGCGCGACCTTCTTCGTCATCCCGGCCGAATAGTCGGCCACGAGCCGGTCGAGGGCGTCCTCGAGGCCGAACGCCGAGGCGAGGTCGGCCGACCGCTTCTTCACCGTCTGGGGGTCGAGCCCGCGGAGGATTCCCGCGTAATACAGCAGCTGGCCGCCGGTGAGCCGATCGAAGAGCCGCAGGCGGTCCGGCAGCACTCCCATGTTGCGCTTGGCGACGATGGGGTCCGACCAGACGTCGGCCCCGTGCACCGCGATCGTGCCGCCGTCCGGCCGCAGCAGCCCAGTGACCATGGACAGGGTGGTGGTCTTGCCCGCCCCGTTCGGTCCGACGATTCCGAAGATCGAGCCGGTGGGGATCGAGAGGCTCACGTGGTCCACCGCCACCGTGTCGCCGAACCTCTTCACCAGGTCGTGCAACTCGAGCACGACGTCGGCATCGGCGGATTCCGGTGCTGGCGTGCGCGCCGCAGTCGTGATCGTGGCCTTTGTCGGTGCCTGGGTGGGCGCCTTGGCAGGCGTCGCCGGCTTGCGGGTGACGGTCCGCGTGGCCGGCGCCGGTGCGACGAGAGGCGCCTCGACGACGAGGTCGTCGACGACCGCGTCCTCGATCACGAGGGCCTCGACGACAGGATCTTCCGCGATCGGCGGGTCGAGCGCCTCCGCCGGTGTATCGACCACGGCGGCAGGAGGCTGGGCTGGGACCGTCATGCCGGCCGCCTCAGGAGCCTGTGCCGCCAGGACCGCGCGAGTCGTGGCACTCGACGGTGTCTTCCGCGGAGTTGCCGGCGCGCGGGACGCCGTGGCCCGTGGAGCGGCCGGCTTCCTCGCCGTTGCCGGTCGGCGCGGAGCGGCGGGCTTGCGGGCGGAGCTCGGTGTGGGCTTCTCTGCCGTCGCGGCGTCCGCGGTCTCGGCCGCGCCGGCAACCACGGTTTCCGGTGAATCCGGGATCACCGGAGCGTCGACGGCGGGAGCCGCCTCGGCGGGCGCGGGCTCGGCGGGCGCAGGCTTCGTCGGAGCGGCGCGGGGGGCCTTGGCTGCGCTCGTCGAGCGGGCGCTCGGTCGCCGGGCCGGTCGGGACGCCGGGGTTGGCTTGGCAGTCTGCTGGTCCGTCGTCGATTCGGCAGGCGTCGATTCGGCCTCGGTCTGGGCAGACTCCACCGACGATCCTTGCGTCGGCCGGGCGGCACCGGCAGCGGGGCGCTGACGGGGCGTCCGAGGGCTGCGCGGGGCGCGCGGGGCGCCGGAAATGGACGCCACTGGCGCCATCGGGCCGTCGCTCGGAGTCGCCTCGCGCGCCAAGTCAACTGGCTCGGCATCTGGCTTCTTCTCGGGTTCTGGATCCACCTGCTAACCGTATCAACGGCACCTGTGCGCCCGAGCGGCGACCGGGGTTTCTGTCACGAATTGAGAACATCCACAGGTGCGTCCCTGTCGAAATCGTGGGCCACCGAGTAGGCTTGCCCGAGCACGACGATGTGTCCAGACAAGTGTCTGGGGATGAACAGACGGTAAACCCTTTTGGTATTGACACCGCGCCCCAGTCGGACAACAGTCAATTGAGGAGACCAATCGTGAGCACACAGATCGTCATCTTGGCCGCAGGAATGGGCAGCCGTCTCGGCCGCTCGCTGCCCAAGCCGCTGACCGAACTCAACGATGGCCGCACCATCATGCAGCAGCAGTTCGACAACATCCACCACGCCTTCGGCAAGGCCGCGAAGGTCACCATCGTCGTCGGCTACAAGCTCGAGCACATCATTGAGGCCTTCCCCAACGCCTCGTTCGTCTACAACGAGCAGTACGACCAGACCAACACGTCCAAGAGCCTCATGCGTGCCCTGCGCGCGTCGTCGCCCGGTGGCGTCCTGTGGATGAACGGCGACGTCGTCTTCGACCCGGAGGCGCTGGAGCGCGCGGCGAAGATGGTCGCTCGCGACCAGTCCTTCGTGTCGGTCAACACCGAGCGCGTCTCGGATGAAGAGGTCAAGTACACCGTCGACGCCGAGGGATACATCAACGAGCTCTCCAAGACCGTCAAGGGCGGGCTGGGCGAGGCCGTCGGCATCAACTACGTGTCGCGCGCCGACAAGGCAGCGCTGCTGCGCCAGCTGGGGCGCGTCGGCGACCAGGACTACTTCGAGCGCGGCATTGAACTGGCCATCGAGCAGGACAAGCTACGATTTGAGCCGGTAGACATCTCCGACCTCTACGCCGTAGAGATCGACTTCGCGGAAGACCTGGAGCGGGCCAACCTCTTCGTCTAGCGCGAGGCGCGGGGGTGCTTGATCTCTAAGGACCCGTATCGCGTGAGTGCAGCTCTTGAAGCACGCCCGACACGGTCGCCGTTCGCGCGCTACCGCCATTCGCTGTGGCTGCTGACCACGCGCGACCTCAAGGTGCGCTACTCCACCTCGTTCCTCGGCTACTTCTGGTCGATCCTCGACCCGTTGGTGATGGCGGCGATCTATTGGATCGTATTCACCCAGATCTTCCACCGCGGCACCGTCGGCCACGAGCAGCCGTACATCGTCTTCCTGCTGACGGCGCTGCTCCCGTGGACCTGGTTCAACGGGGTGGTGTCGGATGCCACGCGCGCCTTCACCAAGGAAGCCAAGCTGATCCGCTCCACCAAGATCCCGCGCACGATCTGGGTTGCCCGTCTCGTGCTGTCGAAGGGCATCGAGTTCGTGGTCAGCCTCCCGGTGATCATCATCTTCGCGCTGGTCTCCCTCGGAACGAACACCCCGGCCCAGCTCCACTGGCAGATCGTCTTCCTTCCGCTCGCGATCATCCTCCAGGCAGCCCTCGCCTTCGGCGTGGCCCTGATCGTCGCGCCGCTCGTCGTGTTCTTCCGGGACCTGGAACGCGCGGTGAAGCTCGGCCTGCGGTTCCTCTTCTACGCGTCGCCGATCGTCTATGGGCTCGAGTCGGTACCGATCCACCTCAAGCCGTTCATCGCGATCAATCCGATGTCGGGAATCCTGTCTCTCTACCGCTCGGCGTTCTTCCCGCTCGAGCTGAACTGGGTCGATGTCGCGGTGAGCGCCGGGTTCACCATCGTCATCCTCGTCGTGGGCGCGCTGGTCTTCCGGCGCACGATCCCCACCGTGCTGAAGGAGATCTGACGTGACGGATCTCAGCACCCCGGTGACCGCGGTGCAGGCCCCCGTGATCACCGTCTCGGATGTCGGCATCCGGTTCAAGCGCAACCGCCGTTCGCGCCGCAGCTTCAAGGACCTCTTCGCCGGCTCGCAACGCCGCGCTCGCCCCGGCGAGTTCTGGGCGCTGCGTAACGTGTCGTTCAGCGTCGCTCCGGGCGAGGCGATCGGCGTGGTCGGGCGCAACGGGCAGGGCAAGTCCACCCTGCTCAAGCTCGTGGCCGAGGTCGTGTACCCGGACGAGGGCAGAATCGGGGTGCACGCCGGTGTGGCTCCGCTGATCGAGATCACCGGAGGCTTCGTCGACGACCTCACCGTGCGGGACAACGTGTACCTCACGGCCGGCCTGCACGGCATGAAGCGCGCAGAGATCGACGCTCAGTTCGATGAGATCATCGCGTTCGCGGAGATCGGCGACTTTCTCGACACCCCGTACAAGCACCTGTCGAGCGGAATGAAGGTGCGCATCGCGTTCTCGGTGATCTCGAGGCTCGAGGAGCCCATCCTGCTCGTGGACGAGGTGCTCGCCGTGGGCGACAAGGGCTTCCGGGAGAAGTGCTACCGGCGCATCGAGGAGCTCTTGGCGGGCGGGCGTACCCTGTTCTTCGTGTCCCACAACGAGAGAGATCTGCGCCGGTTCTGCACCAGGGGCCTGTACCTCGACAAGGGCGCGCTCGTGCTCGACGCGTCCATCGACGAGGTGCTCGACCGCTACAACCAGGAGTACGGAGTCACCCCGTGACGCTGCCCGTCGGCGCCCGACAGACCGCTCCGGTGGAGGCGGGGATCGACCGGCTGCTCTCGGTGCAGCGGCCCCTCGTGATCGCCCACGTGCGGGGAATTCGCCAGCGGCATCCCGGGGCGACTCCGGCGGAGATCGTGACCATCCTCGAGCGCCACTACCTCGCCGCGGTCACCACAGGAGGCGCCGCCGTCGGGGCGAGCGCCGTGATCCCCGGCGTCGGCTTCGGCATCTCCCTCGCCCTCAGCGGGGTGGAGACGGCGGGCTTCCTCGAGACGAGTGCCCTCTTCGCGCAGTCGGTGACCGAGGTGCACGGCATCGCCGTGGAGGATCCGGAGCGGGCGCGAACCCTCGTGATGACCATGATGCTGGGCACCGCCGGCTCCGACCTCGTGAAGCAACTCGCCGGTCAGGCCGCCGGCGTCGGCCCGTCGCGTGGACGCTTCTGGGGCGAGCTCGTGACAAAGAGCCTTCCGCAGGCGGCGATGGGGCAGGTCGGCGACAGGGTCAAGCGGGTCTTCGTGAAGAGGTTCGCGGCCACCCAGGGCGCAAGCATCATCGGGCGGGCGATCCCGTTCGGGATCGGTGCTGTGATCGGCGGAACCGGTAACCACATGCTCGGTCGCAAGGTCGTCACCAGCGCGCGAGATGCCTTCGGACCGCCGCCCGAGTCGTTCCCCCTCGTGCTCGAACCGAAGGTGCGACCGGTGCGGGTGCAGACCGCCCGCTCGCGCATCGCGCTCCCCCGGTTTGGGAAAACAGCGTCCGAGCCCAAGGCCCCGCGCGCTCGGAAGACTCCGCGGCCGCCGAAACCCTAAGACCGCCCCTCCCTCACACCGAGAGCGGTCAGGAGGTGTGCACCGGCAACGCCGTGCCGTCGCACGCCCTCATTAGATTCGCCGCATGACCACTCACAGCCTCCCTGACCTCGACGACGCCTACCCGGTCCCGTTCCGCCTCGACCGGGACACCGGGCCACGGCGGTACCTCCTCACCAATGCGGGGACGGAGCCGGTGGACGGCGTGACCGTGAGCCTTCTCGGTTCGGGGATGATGCCCGCCAGCCTGCCCGCGACCCTGCTTCCCGGGGAGTCCCTCGAGGTCATGGTGTCCGGCCGGGACCTCGCCAGGTGCACCGTGCTCGTTGTCCGCTGGTTCAGACCGAACGGCCGGGAATACCTCTGGCGGGTGAGTTTCTGATGCCCGGGGCTAGGGCTGCGATCGCGGTGTGGGGCCTGTGGCGATGGTATTCGTGGGGCCAGGCCGGGAGGGCGTTTTCGGCCCGCCTGTCCCCGCCACTGTTCGGCACTCCCTTGCCCCTGGCACGCGTTGTGCAGGACGGCTCGGGTGTCCACGGGTGCCCGCCCCGCAGACTCTGGTTGTGCAGGACAGGTTGTGCAGGACGGCAGGACGGCTTGTGCAGGACGGCAGGACGGCTTGTGCAGGACGGCAGGACGGCTTGTGCAGGACGCCTCGGGCAGGTAGCGAGGACGTTTAGGTGCAGAACCGACGGAGCGTCCTGCAGACCGGGACCCTTCGGGTCGCCACACCCCTGCCGTGTCCTGCACAAGCTGTCCTGCACAACCAGAGTCTGCGGGGTGGGCACCCACGCCTCCGGGGCCCCGTCCTGCAGAACGCGGCCCGACCAACGCGGGCGGCACAATCGAGCGTCGTCGCGGCGACCGGCATGCGGCGGAGGGCGTCCGGGCAGCCGCGACGGGGTCGAGGTCCACGACCACGAGATCCGCAACGTCGGCGACGGCCACACGCGAACGTCAGTAACAAGTCAAAGCAGCACCTAGCCGTCGTCCGACTCCGAGTCGAGCGGGGATGACTCCCCACCGAACTCGTCCACCGCGCGCAGGTCCGTCGGCCGCAGCGCCCGAGCCCGGATCGCCCGCATTGCCTGCTGCTAGGCTCCACTCGTGCCCGGGTTCAACTTTGCGTCAGGGAATGCGAAGAAGCTCCTGTCGCTCCCGCTCTACGCGCTCGGCGCCCTCGCCAGCCTCGCCGTCCCCCGGTCGGACGATCGCTGGGTGGTCGGCTGTGGATCCGGCGTCGGGGAAGGCGCCCTCGAACTCTTCCTTCTCGCGCGGGCGAAGCCCACCCCGCCGCGCCTCGCCTGGCTCGCCCGCGACGATCGGGAGCTCGCGGATGCCCGGGCGCTCGGCCTCGACGCGACGCTGAAGTCGAGCGCCCGCGGCCTCTGGCTCACCCTGCGGGCCCGGGTCCTCGTGGTCACCCACGGCTTCGGCGATGTGAACCGCTACGGCACCCGTGGGGGGTTCGTCGTGCAGCTCTGGCACGGCATCCCGCTCAAGCTCATCCAGCTCGATTCGCCGGCCACAATGCGCACCCGTCTGCCCGGGGCGCGGAGGTTGCGCGGGCCCCTCCGCCGCGCCTATCGCGCGGGGTTCGACGGCATCTCCTTCATGCCGGCGGCATCGCCCCTGGCCGCCGATCGGCTGCGCACCGCCTTCGGACTGCCCGCGAGCCGGATCGCCGTGACGGGCGACCCGCGCGACGACGTTCTCTCCCGCGGCACTCCAGCCGAGCGGTCGGCGCGAGCACGGGAACTGCTCTTCGCGCGGCTCCGCCTGCCCCCGACGGACTCGACGATCATCCTGTTCGCCCCCACCTGGCGGGACGGCGAGGCCGACCCCGGCATCCCCTCCGCCGACGACTGGCTCCGGATCGACGAGTACCTTCTGGCGTCCGACTCCGTCCTGGTGCTGCGACCGCACCCGCACGGCGTCGGCGATTACCGGGGCGGCGTCGCGGCATCCGATCGTGTCGTGCTGCTCGACTCGACCGGGCTCGCCGACGTGACCCCCGTGCTGCCCGCCGTCGACGTGTTGATCACCGACTACTCGTCGATCGCGCTCGACTACTCGCTCACCGGCGGCCCGATCCTGTTCCTCGCCCCGGACGAGGAGTCGTACTCCGAGTCCCGCGGATTCTACGAGCCGTACCGTGAATTCAGTGGCGGTCGAGAGGTGCGCACCTGGTCGGCACTGCTCGGCCAACTCCGGCGGCTCGAGGACGACCCCGCCTGGGCGGGCGAGGTGCGTGCGCACTCCGCCGACCTCGCGACGCGGCACTTCACGTTTCAGGACGGCCGGAATGCTGAGAGAGTGTATTCCGAGATAGTTCTCAGACAGAAGGCGCGGAAATGACACGGAGCGAGCGAGGCGGGCCTCCGGTCGGGCTGGCAATCGTCGACTCGGTCACCGTGCTCACGTCGCCGGCGCCTGCGGTCTCCCTCGCGGGGGCGGTGAGCGTGGGCACGCCGGCGAAACTCGAGGTGCGCGGCTCCCGGCAGACGCTCGGTGCCCCGGTCTCCGTCGCCAACGGCCGCTGGAGCGCCACCCTCCCCCTGCTCGAGTCGCTCTGGGGAGGGCCGGCTCTTCCGCCCCGGTCCGGCCAATACGAGGCGATCCTGCTGACCGACGACGGCTCGCCCCTCCGCATCGACGTCGACGCGGCCCTTCCAGCCCCCCAGCTCATCGAGGGGGTGACCCGGGTGGCCTTCGACGACCGGGAGGACGGCCTCGGCCTGCGCTTCTCCGCCCCCCTCAGCGACCGGGAACGCGGGCCGCTGCAGCAGGCGTCGCTCGAGGCCGACTATCGTTCCGCGCGGTTCGAGCCGCTCGACGCCGTGTTCTTCGAGAGCTTCTACGGGCAGAACGCGTCCTGCAACCCGCTCGCCATCGACCGAGAGTTCGCCAGGCTGCGGCCGGACATCGCCCGGTATTGGAGCGTCGCGGACGCCTCGGTCGCGGTGCCGGAGGGCTCGATCGCGCTGATCGAGGGCAGCGAGGACTGGTGGCGCATCCGCGGTTCGGCCCGGCTGCTGGTGATCAACGACTGGCTGCGCAAGCGGTTCCGCAAACGCTCGTACCAGACGGTGCTGCAGACCTGGCACGGCACGATGCTCAAGAAGCTCGCGCTCAGCCGTCTTCGCCTCGGCGCCCGACCCGCCCTAGCCACCCTGCGGGAGCGGGCCCGGTGGGACATCCTGCTCGCGCAGAATCCGTACTCGACGAGAGTATTCCGCTCGGCGTATGCATTTCTGGGGCCGGTTTGGCAGGAGGGCTATCCGCGCGACGACGTGCTCCTCACCGGCGATGCGGCGGCCGTTCGGCGTCGCCTCGGCATCCCGGATGGCGTGGCGGTGCTGCTCTACGCACCCACCTGGCGCGACGACCGCCCGGACCACGTCGACCATCTGGATGTGTCTCGCTTCGCCGAGAACCTCGGTGCGGGGTACGTGACCCTGATCCGCGGGCACTCCCGCACCCTCCTCCCCGGCGAGGACCTCAAGGCCCGCAACGTGCTCGACGTGACCGGCTACCCCGACATCTCCGAACTGTTCCTCGTGGCTGACGCCCTCGTCACGGACTACTCCTCGGTGATGTTCGACTTCACCGTCACGGGCAAGCCGCTGTTCTTCTTCACCCCGGATCTCGTGCACTACCGCGAGAAGCTTCGTGGCTTCTACTTCGACCTCAGCGCCGTGGCGCCGGGGCCCGTCGTCTCGGATCCCGCCGAGCTCGTCGCCCTCGTGCACGACCGCGACGCCGTGCGCGCGCGCTACGCGGACAAGTACCGCGCCTGGCAACGCCGATTCAACCCGCGCGACGACGGCGGAGCGGCGGAGCGCGTGGTTCGGCGGCTGCTCGAGGAGCGGATCATCGGCTGAGGCCGCGTGGTCAGATTCCGGTGCGCGACGTGTCGGTCGTGTCCCGGGCACCCCGGATGACGCCGATGATGAACCCGACACCCCAGCTGAGGTGCATCGTGGGCAGAACGAGGAAGAACCGCCAGCGGTCCGGCCAGGCCGGACCGCCCGCCCGGGAGAAGCTCAGGAGCAGGAGCAGCACCAGGTACGCGGCGGGGCCGGCGTAGACGAGGGAGAGCAGCACGCTCGCCCATCCGGTGAGCACTCCCGTCACCTGAAGCACGAACACGACGATGCTGAGCATCAGGGCGAGTACGAGCGCCGGCGGGGCGAAGAAGCGCCACGGGTTGCGTCCGGCGTACCGGCGAACGAGTTCGCCGCGCCAGATACCGGTGGCACAGAACTGGCGCACAAGCTTGGTCCAGCTCTCCCGCGGCCAGTAGGTGACCTCGAGCGACGGGTCGAACCAGACCGAGTGACCGGCGGCCCGGATGCGCAGGTTCAGTTCCCAGTCCTCGCCACGGCGGATGGTCTCATCGAAGTAGTCCACCTCCTCGAGCACCTCCGTGCGGAAGACCCCGAGATAGGCGGACTCCGCCGGACCCTCCTCCGCTCCCCCGTGATAGCTCCCGCCGCCCAGGCCGAACCGGCTGTTGTAGGCCCGGGCGACCGCGGACTGGAACGGGGTCTTGCCCTGCGCCCTCATGACCCCGCCGACGTTGGCTGAGCCGGTGCGGTCGAGGGTCTCGATGGCCCGGCGGGTGTAGCTCGGTTCGAGCTCCGAGTGGGCGTCGACGCGCACGATGATCGGATACTTGCTCGCCCGAATCGCGAGATTGAGGCCGACCGGGATGTCGGTGTCCGGGTTCAGGACCGTGACGATTCGGGGGTCCGCGGCCGCGAAACCGTTGACCACCTCATTCGTGCCATCCGTCGACGGGCCGAGGGCGAGGATCACCTCGACCTCGCCGGCATAGTCCTGGGCCAGGACCGTGCGGATCGCGTTGCCGATGTACGACACCTCGTTGAGCACGGGGATCACGTAGGACACACCGGGAAGGGCGGGTGCCTCGGGCGTCATGGGGTCCAATACAGCTGGGTGGTCGGTCGGTCGAGCCTACCAGCCGACTCGAAACAGGCAGCCGGCAAGAAACAGGCACGGTCCCCGCCGTCTCGCGGGGACCGTGCCTGGATTCCTGTAACGATCAGCCGAGGGCTCCGAGGGTCACCGTGGCGTTCGAGGTCTTTCCGCCTCGCACGTAGGTGAGGTCGGTCGTGGCGCCCGCCGGAAGGAACCGCACCTGGGCGGTGAGGTCGGTGCTGCTGGTGATCGCGACACCGTCGAACTGGGTGATCACGTCGCCTGCCTGGAGCCCGGCCTTGTCAGCCGCTCCGCCGCCGGTGACCTGCTTGATGACCGCTCCGACGACCGCACTCGTGTCGGTGGACGAGACATCCGTGACACTCGCGCCCAGCAGGCCGTGGGTGGCCTTGCCGTTCTTGATGATCTCGTTCGCCACACGCTGGGCGAGATTGGACGGGATGGCGAAGCCGACTCCGATGTTGCCGGACGTGGACGACGAGCCGCTCGCGCTCGCGATCGCCACGTTGATGCCGATCACCTTCGCGTTGGAGTCGAGGAGCGCGCCACCCGAGTTGCCGGGGTTGATGGCGGCATCCGTCTGGATCACCGGGAGGGAGATCGTGGCGGCGGCCGTGGCCGGAGCCTGGCTGTTACCGTTGCCGTTGCCCTGGCCGTTGTCGAAGTTCCAGAAGTCGAACGGACTCGTGTTCGGGCTCGAGCTGTCGCCGGAACCCGACTTGGGTGCGGCCGATGAGGCGATGGAAATGCTGCGGTTCAGGGCACTCACGATGCCGTCGGTGACCGTGTTGGCGAGGCCGAGCGGCGCGCCGATCGCGATGGCGGTCGCTCCGACGTTGAGCTTGCTCGAGTCGGCGAAGTCGGCGGGGGTGAGGTTGCTCGCGTTCTTGAGCTTGATGACCGCGAGGTCCGCGATCGGGTCGGTGCCGACGACCGTCGCGTCGTAGAGGTGGCCGTCCGAGGTGGTGACCTTGACCGCGGGGTCCGCGATCTCGCCGTCGAGGGTGACGACGTGGGTGTTGGTGAGCACGTAGCCGTCCTTGCTGAGCACGACGCCGGATCCTGTGCCCGCCGCCGACTTGCTGGAGACGGAGATGGTGACGACCGAGGGACCTGCCTTGGCCGCCACCGCGGTAATCACGTTCACACTCTCGGTGTCGTTCACCGTGATGTTCTGCGGAGTGCTGGTGGAGGAGGTGACCTGGCTGCCCTGGTTGGACGTAATCGCCCACGCGGCTACGCCTGCGCCAGACACGCCTCCCACGAGGGCGCCGACGGCGAGGGCCGCGACGAGTCCCACGGTGTTCGATCGCTTGGCGGTGGAGGGTGCCGCCGTGGTGTGGAGGGTCGGGTCAAGGGGCTGCGTGGCCGTGGGCGCGTAGAACTGTTCCTCGGTGGCGGCCCGGCTGGCGGCCGGGTTCGAAAGATCACCGGACGAGACATCCACCGGGGTGGTCTCGTTCTGGGCCTCCGTGGCGGGCGTGCCGTCGCTCGCAGTGTTGAGTCGCGCCTCGTTTTCGGAGAAAGATTCGGGGGTGTCGGACCCGGAAGCTGGGTCCTTCGGTGCGTCGGTCATGGGGGCTGCTCCTTCCAAGCGTTGCCAGCATCCTCTGGCAACCTGAGCATTCTATTTGGACGCGCTGTGAGGCTGCCGACCCTTGCCTCCATTCGCGCCGGAGCGCCCTGCAGCACCCCGCAGGAGGCTCAGCAGCCCGGTCCGGAAGGGTTGGCGGCGCAATCCGACCCGACCAGGACCGTCTGCGCTTCGCCGGCGGTGGCCACGAGGCGGTTGGCCTGCACGGGGATCGAGCCCGCGATGGCGGTCCAGTCGCCGCCCGCGTAACGGTACTCAGCGGAAAACTCGATGGTGAGGTCGATCGAATACGTTCCGGGACTGCGGTAGATGTGGCTGGTGAGGGTCGCGTCGAACTCGCCGGCGCCCTGCGCCGCCCATGGCGAGCCGCCCGTTGTCGTGCTGCGCGTGGCACCGTCCCCGTACGACCAGTGGTAGCGAATCGCGGTGAACCGCACGGATGCCTCCTGAGCCAGAAGCAGTCCCCGCTGCTCCTGCACGCCCGCCACCGCATAGAAGTTGGTGTCGAGACCCACCACCATCCAGCCGTTCGGTTGCATGTAGTCGATGCCGGATGCGGGCCGAAAGCCGACCAGATCGCGAAGCGTCACCGGTGCGGTCACCGTGTAGCCGTCGCGCAGGGGCGGCGGAACCGGGGCCGGGGCTCCGGCGCAACCCGCTGCGCGTCGGCACACCGCGCCCGGACGCGCGGGGCCGCCGCGGCCCGCCCCGGACGAACCGGCGGTGTTCGCCGACCCGTCGAGCACCGCCTCGCCGTCGCGGATGTTGGCGTTGACCGTAGGGCAGAGACCGGCCAGCTTCTGCGCCGGAGTGCACCCGACTTCCCCAGATTGAGCGCGGGAGGCGCCTGTGATATCTGAGAGCCCGGCCAGAAGAAGGACAACAGTCACCCAGCGCAAAAGTCGGTGCCGCTCCACGACTCACTCCAATCGATAACCAATCCATATCTCGTCGACACGTTCGAGTCCCGAACAAATGAGATCTCCATCGGCGCGCGCTCTTGCAGATCGCTCTCAGTGATGTCCGTTCCCGCAGAGTCGACCAGCCGAATCTTGGAGAAATCCGCACAGAGGAATACCGTCACAACAGGCTTATCGGTGCCGGTCAGACTCTCCAATCGAACCGAATCAAACCCCAATTCGCCGTGGCTGGCATAACCTCTGTCTTCATAAGTCTTGAAGACGGCCAGATCTCTCGCGAGTTGCTCTTTCGACACATATGGCGAGATGCGCTCCGGGTCGGCGCCGCCTTCCGTTGTGATCTTGTCCGACATCGCCACGTACGCGGCATAGGCGGCGGTGGCCGCCGCGAGCGCCTCGGCGTCCGAGGCGAAGAGCGGCGTCGCAGCCGGCGTGGGTGCGGACGTCGGTGGCGGCGAGGCAATCGGCTCCGTTCTCACGCACCCGGTGAGCATCGCGACGGCCGCGATGGTCACTAGGGATACGCGAGATAAATTCCGCATGCAGCACAAGGTAGGGCACGCGGGCACACCGCGGCCAGCCTTTTCCACACCTGTTACCGCGATTCGGCCGGGGTGCGGTGGAGAGGAGCGGCGACGGAGTAGCGTTGGAGCAGTTATTTTGCCCATCGACGACAGTGGAGACAACCGCGGATGACAGTCTCCGGAGCCTGGGAACGCACGGCACGAGGCGCGATGCTGCTCGGATCGAACGGCCAACTCAGGCCGACGATCTTCGCCGAGATGTCCGCACTCGCCACGGCGACCGGCGCGATCAATCTCGGGCAGGGGTTCCCCGACGAGGACGGCCCGATCGAGGTGCTCGATGCCGCCCGCCGCGCGATCACCGACGGATTCAACCAGTACCCGCCCGGGCTCGGCTACCCGGTGCTGCGCGAGGCGATCGCCGCCCACCAGAAGCGCTTCTATGGAATGAATCCCGATCCCGACCGCGAGGTTCTGGTCACCGCCGGAGCGACCGAGGCCCTCGCGGCCACCATCCTCGCCCTGGTCGAGGAGGGCGACGAGGTGGTCACCCTCGAGCCGTTCTACGACTCGTACGCGGCGATCATCGCGCTCTCCCGGGGCGTGCACCGTACGGTGGCGCTCCGCGCGCCCGACTTCCAGCCCGACCCCGACGAGCTGCGGCAGGTCGTCGGCGACCGCACCCGCCTCATCCTGATCAACAACCCGCACAACCCCACGGGGGCCGTGCTTTCTCGCGAGTTCCTCGAGCTCGTGGTGGAACTCGCCCACCGGCACGACGCCATCATCGTCACCGACGAGGTGTACGAGCACCTCACCTTCGGCACCGGTCACCTGCCGATCGCAACGCTGCCCGGGGCGTGGGAGCGCACTGTCACCATCTCGAGCGGCGGCAAGACCTTCAACACCACCGGCTGGAAGATCGGCTGGCTCACGGCGCCCAACCGGCTTTTGGAGCCGATCCTGAGCGTGAAGCAGTTTCTCACCTACGTGAACGGCGCGCCCTTCCAGCCGGCAATCGCCGTGGGTCTCGGCCTGCCGGACGCGTTCTTCACCGGGATCGCCGCCGGGCTTCAACGCAAGCGGGACGTGCTCTCCGCCGGACTCACCAAGGCGGGCTTCGCGGTGAGCCGCTCGAGCGGCTCTTACTTCGTGGTCGCGGATGCCGCGCCCCTCGGATTCACCGACGCGGCCGCCCTCTGCCGGCAGCTCCCCGAGCTCGCCGGCGTGGTGGCGGTGCCGATCAGCGCGTTCGTGAGCGACGAGAACAAGGGCGAGTACGCGTCGCTCCTCAGATTCGCGTTCTGCAAGCACGTGGACGTGCTCGAGCGCGCATCCGCCCAACTCGCCGACCTGCGGCGCTAGAGGGGCGGCCGGGCCTCAGGCAGCGTCGAGGAGCGACTTCCTCGGCAACGGCAGCGACATGCTGAACAGCGTGCCGACGCCCTCCTGGCTCTCCACATCGAGCTCGCCCTCGTGGGCGGTGACGATCGCCTTGGTGATGGTGAGGCCAAGACCCACCCCCGGCACCGCGTTGCGCGTGGCGGTCGAGGCCCGGAAGAAACGCGCGTAAAGCTGGTCGAGCTCGGAGGCTGGAATCCCCATGCCCGTGTCTCGAACGCTCACGATCGCGTCCTCGGCCGTGGAGCCCAGCGCGACGGTGACCGTGCCGCCCCTCGGCGTGAACTTGACGGCGTTGGAGATGAGGTTGTCGCAGGCCTGCCCGAGTCGCACCGAGTCGCCGCGAACGACCACTGGCTCGCCCGGCAGTTCGATCAGGAGCTCGATTCCCGCCGCGGTGGCGACCGGCCTCGCCGACTGCACCGCGGCCGTGACCACGTCGCTGAGGGCAACCGTGCCGACGTCGAGCGGGAACTTGCCGGACGCGACCTGAGCTGTGAACAGCAGGTCTCCCACCAGGCGGAGAAGCCGATGGGCGTTGCGCTCGGCGACGCCCAGGTACATCAACTGCTCGTCCGACAGGGGCGATTCGTCGTCATCGCGCATCAGTTCGAGGTAGCCGAGGATGGAGCTGAGCGGGGTGCGCAGTTCGTGGGAGATGAGGCCGACGAACTCGTCCTTGAGCCGGGCGACCTCGAGTGCCTGGGTGACATCCGTCGCGACGAAGATGTAGCCGATCGTCGCCCCCTCCTCGTCCACGCGAGGGGTGACGGCGACGTTGACGGAGAGCTCGGACCCGTCGTGGCGCCGGTAGGTCCAGTCCCGCACCTCGGCGCGCCCGAGCCTGGCCGACTCGACGAGCGCGGAGAACCCGGGGTTGAGAACCGTGGCACCGGGCGGATAGTTGAGTTCGCGTGACCGGTCCTCGAGCTCGTGAGAGTCATGGAACTCGAAGACATAGCGCTTGCCCTGCGTCTCGTCGGCGGCGAGGCCGAGCATCACCGCCGCCCCGGGGTTCCACACGTCGATGAGCCCGGTGAGGTCGGTGCCGATCACCGACTGCTCGGTGACGGCGTCCAGCACGCTCCGGGTGAGGCGGTGGGCCGCGTGCAGGCTCAACTCGTTCTCCTGGAGCTTGCCGGCGAAGGACAGGGTCTCTCGCAGCATCCCCTCCCGCTCCTCCGCGAGCCTCGTGATCGACCACATCTGCTTTCTGCCCTGCCGGGAGAGCTCGTTCACAATCGCCGCGACGACGCCGTAGACGAGAGGGCCGAACACCCCACGGAACCACTCGCTCTGCGTCTCCGGGGCATGCCAATAGAGGAGGTACGGCAGCATGATGCTCGCCGACGTCCCGAAGATTGCCACGAGGATCCAGCGTCGGCCCTGCTCGGACGCGATCCACAGCACCGGCAGGATGAGCAGCGCCGAGAACAGGGAGGTGGCCCCGCCGGTGCCCGCCCGCAGAAGGGCGATGGCGAGCAGCGAGAACCCGGGCACGATGAGGGCCCACCGGGTGACCCGGCCGAGCCGGGTGAAGTACCCGGCGAGCAGCGTCGCGCCGAGCATGACGACGCAGGCGGAGAGGATCAACGCCCGGTCTGTGACGACGATGGCCGGCGCGAAGAAGGCGAGGAGAGCCGCGACGGTGAAGACCGAGGCCGTCGGGAACTGCTTGAGGGCCGGCGACGGGGCATCGACCGAGAGCCGCTTCATGGCCCTGGCGTAGAGCCGGATGACGCTCTTCATGCGATGACTCTCTTCATGCGATCAGTTGTCCGTGGCCATGAGGGCGGAGAGCGCGAGGGCGAGCTCCCGGGGGCTGAACGGCTTGACGAAGAAGTCGTCAGCTCCGGCGTCCGCGCCTGCCGCCCTCGACTGGTCGTCGACGGCGGCGGTGAGCAGGACCAGGTGGATGCCGTCGAGCGAGTCGTCTGACCGGGCCAGGCGGCAGACCTCGAGGCCGGTCAGACCGGGCATCGACATGTCGAGAACCGCCAGGTCTGGCCTGTGGGTCTGCAGGGCGTGCCAGGCCGCCGTGCCGTCGGCGGCCGACTCGACGAGCTCGAGGCCTGCCCGTTTCACCGCGATGGCGACGAGCGCGCGGATGTCCGGGTCGTCGTCCGCGATGACGACGCGGGCCGGAACCGACTCGTTCACTGCGCCGACCACTTCGGCACGAGATCCCGGAGCACCTTACGGATCTGCGCCCCGGTGAACGGCTTCGGCAGCACCGCATCGCTCGCCGGGTACTGCGCGGCGTCGAGCACCGAGCTGACGGCGATCATGCACTCCGGGCGATCCTCCTTCAACCGTTCGGTGAGGTCCCAGCCGTTCATGCCGGGAAGAACCAGGTCGATCACAGCGAGATCCGGGGTCGAACGGCTGTAGGCCAGGATCGCCTCCTCGGCGGACGCGGCGACGGTCACGTCGCAGCCCGCCCGTTCGAAATACCGGCGCAGCAGGATGCGCTGGTCGTCGCTGTCGTCGACGATGAGAACCTTCACCCTCGTCTTGATCGCGGTGGGAATGCTCATGCGAAGACAACCTCTCGGAGAACGACGAGCGCCGCGACGACCGCGAGCGCCAGAATTGCCTTGAGGATGAGCTCTCGCTCGGAGCCGCGTTCGGCATGCCTGCCCGTGCAATCCGTGGTCATGCGAGCACCCTCCCCGTGTTCTCGACGTTGTCCCACCGGGCGTCGGCGTGCCTCAACTCCTGGATGTCTGAGTCGAAGGTGATTGCCCGACATCGTCGGGATGAGCGCCGGTCGCCGGCACGACCTCGCGGGGCGGGAGGGCAGCCCTGGCCCGCCTGGACTCCTCGGCGAGCCTCGTGACGACCGAGTTGAGGTCGACGGAAGACACCGGCTTGGTGAGGAACTCGTCGGCCTGGCTGCGCAGGGCGGCTACGGCGTAGTCGAGGGAGAGGTGAGCCGTCATGACGACGACGGGCGTTCCCGGGCGTTCGGCGCGGATCTGGTCGAGCAGGTCGAGGCCGGTCAGACCGGGCATCTCGATGTCCGTGATCACGACATCCGGCTCGAAGGTGGCGAGTGCGGCGCGGGCAAGCGTCGGGTCGGAGATCACGGTGACGATGCAGCCGCGTTTCTCGAGAACAGTGCGCGTGTAAAAGGCCACGTCCGGGTCATCTTCGACGACCAAGACGCGGTAAGGCTGATCCACCAGTGAACTCCCCCGAAAGAATTTGGCTCCATTGTATGCGGAGTGGAACTTTTACAGCGGATGGACACCGAATCGCCGCATCCGGAGCGCCGGATTGATCTCGCGCACCGAGACGACCCGGGAGCGGGCGAGCCACGCCACCGCCACGGAGGTCTCCTCGCCGAGGGTCGCGAGCTCGACTCCCATCGGGTCGACGATCATGCTGTTGCCCGCGCCGATGGGCGGGGCCTGGTCCGCGGCCGCCACGAAAACGGTGTTCTCCAGCGCCCGGGCGGTGACGAGGGTGCGCCAGTGTTGTTCCTTGAGCGGACCGCGCACCCACTCGCTCGGCACGACGACGAGGTCGGCGCCCGCGTCGACCAGTCGTCGGGTGACCTCGGGAAACCGGAGGTCGTAACAGGTCTGGATGCCGACGGTGAATCCGGCGAGGGGGAACGTCTCTGGCGCCTCGATGTCACCCGGGCGCACCCACTCGCTCTCCCGCTGCCCGAACGCGTCGTAGAGGTGGATCTTGCGATAGGCCGCCACGATCGCCCCGTTCGGGCCCACCGCCACGACGGTGTTCGAGAACCGGTCGCCCGCCGCGGTCGTCTCGAGCATCCCGGCGACGAGGTGCACTCCGAGCACCTTCGCGATCGCCTCGAGCCCGGCCACGAACGGGCCGTCGAGGGGTTCGGCCGCGGCGAGCGAGTTCGCGCCCAGCTCCGGCGTGAAGTAGGACGAGTACTCGGGGAAGACGACAAGCGAGGCGCCGCGCTCCACCGCCAGGGTCGCGAGGTCTCGGATGCTGGCGAGGTTCGCCGCCGGGTCGTTCCCCGGGGCGAACTGGGCCACCGCGACGCCGACGCTCGAATCGCCGTGGGATCCCACGCGGGAGACGCCGGATTCGGTCATGCCGCCAGCCTAGGGCCAGCGTCGGCCTGCGCGCGCGGTCAGCCGACGCCCGCCGCGATCTGCTCCCGGTAGGGCAGCAGGGCCGCCTTGAGACCGAGGCCGACCACGGCCACCAGTCGCTCGCCGCGGAAATAGCCGACGATCACCTCCGCCGCGATGTCGCCGGCGAGGATACGGATGCCGTCGGGGTCGGCGAGGCCCGGAAGGCCGTAGGCCTGCAGGCTCACCTCGAACTGGTTGGACCAGAACGCCGGCATCGGGGTGAACCGCTGGGCGGCGACCTCGGCGTACGTGCCGTCGTCGGCGAGCCAGGCGCCGAGCACCGACCCGGCCCGCTTGCCGGTGTCGGTGGGGATATTCCAGTGCTCGACCCGGCGCGGGACGTCGTCGAACATCAGGTTGGGGAAGCGCGCGATGTCGCCGACCACGTACACGTCGTCGCGCACCCGCCCGTCGATCGAGATGGCGCGCATCGCCGGGTCGGCGAGCACCCCGTCGCGCAGGTCGAGATCGGTGGAGGCGAGCCATCCCGTGTTGCAGTCGGAGCCGATCGCCTCGACGAGCACATCCGCCGGCAGGATCTCCCCGTCGTCGAGCACGACCTCGTCGAGCCGGTTGCCGCCGTCGAGCTGGGCGATGGTCCTGCCGAGCCGGAAGCTCACGCCGTGCGCCTCGTGGCGCCGCCGAAGCTCCGTGGCGAGCAGGCGCCCGAGCGGGCGCACTATGGGTTCGACGCTCGGCGAGACCACCGTCACCTCGCAGCCGAGCTTGCGTGCGGTCGCGGCCACCTCGCAGCCGATGAAACCGGAGCCGGCGAGCACGACGCGCGCGCCCGGCACGAGTTCCCCGCGCAGGGCCATGGCGTCGTCGAGGGTACGCACCGAGTGTCGTCCGGCGATCGGGGGGAGTTGCAGCCGTCGGGGGCGCAACCCGGTCGCGATCACGAGCGCGCGCCACGGGAGCACGGTTCCGTCGTCCGTGACGATGGTGTGCGCGTCGAGATCGACGGAGGTCACCCGGGTTCCGAGCATCCAATCCACGTCGGCGGTGGCGGCGCGGGCCGGAAAGGCCACGGCCTCGTGGCTCACGACGGTGGAGAGCACGTCCTTCGAGAGCGGCGGCCGGTTGTACGGGGCGTGCACCTCGTCGCCGATCACCGTGAGCGCGCCCGCGTAGCCGGCCCGGCGGAGGGCCTCCGCGGTGCGGAGTCCCCCCATCGCGGCACCGACGATGACGACGGGCGCAGACACTATTCCACGATCCGGATGGCCTGCATCGGGCAGACGTCCACGGCGGCTTCGACGTTGTCGCGCTCGGAGTCGTCGGCCTCCGCGAGGTATTCGAGCTTGTCGTCATCGTTGAGGTGGAACACGTTCGGCGCCTCGAAGACGCACTGCCCGTAGTGCTGGCAGAGGGCCATATCGACCTGGATCTTTATCAACTACTTCTCCTCCACGGTGGATGGGTACAGGTCTTTCGATGGCGTGCGGATGCCGCGGAACTCCCAGTCCCCGCCGAGCGCGGTCGAGACGACCTCTTCGCTCTCGGTCGGCTGGGCACCGACGTCGGTGCGGATCGGGGTGGGACCCTCGACGATGGTATTGCTCAGGCGGCCGAGGCCCTCCACCTCCACCTCCACGACGTCCCCGGGTTCGACGGGCCGCGAGAACGCCGGCGTGCCGCTGAACAGGATGTCGCCGGGGCTCAGCGTGATGGTGCGGGCGATGTCGGCGACGAGGT
Source organism: Lacisediminihabitans profunda (assembly GCF_008040105.1). Taxonomy (GTDB): domain Bacteria; phylum Actinomycetota; class Actinomycetes; order Actinomycetales; family Microbacteriaceae; genus Lacisediminihabitans; species Lacisediminihabitans profunda. Next base: position 481,153 of record NZ_VRMG01000005.1, on the reverse strand, counting down.
AGTTCATGTCCCACTCCATGTTGGCGGTGTTGTCGTCCTGTTTCACCACCCCGTTCACGATCGTGCGGATCTGCTTGCCGCGGAAGTCCCAGTCGGTGACGAGCCCCGGTCCGACGGGGGCGAGCGTGTCGCTGCCCTTCACCCGAAGCATCGATCCGGCATCCGTGTCCCGAAAGTCGTGCAAGCCGAAGTCGTTGCCGATCGTGTACCCGGCGATGTAGTCGCCGGCATCCTGCGGCGACACGTTGCGGCAGGTGCGACCGATCACGATCACGATCTCGCCCTCGAAGTTGAGCCACTTGCAGCCGAGCGGGCGCACCACTGAACCTCGGTGGCTGTTGAGCGCCGTGATCGGCTTGTGGAAGTAGGTGGGTGCCGAGGGCAGCTTGGTCATGAACTCGTCGGTGCGGCTAGCGTAATTGAGATGCACCGCGATGATCTTGGACGGCTCGGTCGGCGGCAGGTGGATGGCCGCGTCGAGCCCCACCTCCCGGCCGTCGGCGGCGACGAGGGCGTCGCCGTGGCGCACGGTCTGCGTGGCGACGCCGTCCAGCAGGATGCGACGATACTCAGTCACGGGACAGCGTCAGATCTTTGGCTTTGGGGAATCCGCCAACCGGTCGAGGGAACCAGACGTGCACCTGGCCGGTGCCGATCGAGTTCTCGTATTCGCTGTACAGCACGCCGGGGGCGGTGCAGTTCTCCTCGCCGATCGCGCCGGCGGCGAGCAGCCAGTGCCCGAACATGCCCTCCGGCCGCACCTTGTGGAAGGCCGGCATGGTCTCGAGAACCTTCGCGTGGTCGCCGGCGGCGAACCAGTCGAGACGCTCGTAGTCCGCGACCCGGGCGGCCTCGGAGAAGATGTGGCTCGGGTCGGCCATCTCGTGCTTGCGCAGCTCGCGCAGCTTGAAGAAGGTGTGGGACAGGGCTCCGGAGGCGAGCAGGATCACCCGGCGATCGCTCTTGGCGATCGCCTCACCGATCGCGCGGCCGGCACGGAGGAAGTCCTCGTCGGTGGCCGTCTGGCAGAGGCTCACGCTGATCCACCTCTTGTCGGGAAGGCCCTCGCCGAGGTACTTCCAGAGGTTGATGGTGGCGTACATCACCGGCAGGTCCGGGTCGTCGATCGGCGTGATCCAGGTGCCGTTCTTCTCCGCCTGGTCGGCGATCAGCATGGCCAGTTCCGGGTCGCCGAGGTAGTCGAACGGCACACCGTGCATTCCCCGGGGGAGCTCCTCCGAGGTGAACTTTCCGCTGCGCCGCTCGTGCGAGGTCACCACGAATTCGACGGTGGTCGCCCAGTGGCTGTCGAGCACGATCACCGTGTCGTAGTCGTCGGACTCGAAGACGTCCTTGCGCAGCTTCTCCAGCCCGGAGACGAGCGTCGAGTCCTTGCCCTCGTTGAGCTCCATCCGTGTCTCTTTCGGCAGCATGATGGTTGGTACGTGAGCGATCAGGCCCACACCGACTACTTCACCCATGAGCTATTCCTTCCATCCGTTGGGAGCGACGACCGTGTTCTTCACGTCCGCGTAGAAATCGAAAGACCAGGTGCCGCCCTCGCGACCGACACCGGACTTCTTCGAACCGCCGAACGGCGCCCGGAGGTCGCGCACGAAGAAGCAGTTGACCCAGATCGTGCCGGCGACGAGCCGGGACGTGATCGCCTCGGCGTGCTGCCGGTCGCCCGAGACGACGACCGCCGCGAGGCCGAACTCGGTGCCGTTCGCGAGAGCGAGCACCTCGTCGTCGGTCGAGAAGGTCTGCATGGTGAGCACGGGGCCGAAGACCTCCTGCGTGACGATCTCGCTTCCCGGCGTGGGGTCGTAGACGAGTGTCGGCGAGAAGTAGAGGCCACCGAGCTCGGTGTTCGGACCCCCACCCATGGCGATGGTCGCTCCCTCGGCCCTGGCGCGGTCGACGAAGCCCTTGACCCGCGCGAAGTGCGCCTCGTGAACCTGCGGGCCGATGTCGGTCGCCGGATCCCGCGGGTCGCCCTGACGCATGGCCGCCGCCTTGCGACGGAACGCCTCGGTGAACTCCGCCTCGATGCTCTCGTGCACGAGGATGCGCGTGCCGGAGAGGCAGACCTGGCCGGCATTGTCGTACTGCTCGATGGCGAGCTCCGCCGCGAGTTCGAGGTCGGCGTCGGCGAGCACGATGAACGGGCTCTTGCCGCCCAGTTCGAAGCTGCAGGGGGTGAGGTTGTCGGCGGCGGCCCGAGCGATCGACTTGGCCGTGGGCACCGAGCCGGTGAATGAGATGCGACTGAGTCCCGGGTGTGCGACGAGCGCGGCCCCGGCCTCGCGCCCGATCCCCTGCACGACGTTGAAGGCGCCATCCGGGAGCCCGGCCCGCTTGGTGATGTCGGCGAGGAGGGATGCGGTGAGCGGCGTCCACTCGGCCGGCTTGAGCACGACGGTGTCCCCCGCGGCCAGGGCCGGGGCGATCCGCCAGGTGGCGAGCATGAGCGGCGCGTTCCACGGTGTGATGATGCCGGCGACGCCGGACGGGTCCCAGGAGACGTGGTTGACGTGACCGCGCGTCTCGAAGTCCGGGTGGTCGAGGTGGTTGACCAGCCAGTCGGCGAAGAAGCGGAAGTTGAGGGCGACCCGCGGCATCACTCCGCGCAGGTGGCTGCGCAGGAGCGCCCCGTTGTCCATGGTCTCGACGGCCGCGAGAGAATCCACGCTCTCCTCGACGAGGTCGGCGATGCGGTTGAGGATCGCGGCGCGTTCCGCCGGCGGCATGCCGGACCACACCGGGAAGGCATTGCGAGCCGCCTCGACCGCGAGGTCCACCTCGACGGCGCCGCCGCGGGCGATCTCGCCGAGAAACGATCCGTCGATCGGGGAGGTATTGGTGAACGTCGACACCGAGGCGACGCGTTGGCCGCCGATGTAGTGTCTCGTGTCGACAGCCGTTCCTGCCACGTCAACGCTGGTCATGCGCACTCCCCGTCTCGAATGGCTCGCCGTTAAATCATTCGGATGCTAATGAGTTACCCTACAGAATAGCCATTGGCTCTACAACTCCCCGTTCCGAACCTGGGAAAGACATCGTGGTCACCTCGCAGCGTCCCAGAATCGCCGTCCTCGGCCGATTCGCCTCCAGCACGTCCGCCCTGCGCCACGGCGCCGTCGTCACCGCGCGCGCCCTGCTCGAGGCGGTGTGGGCCGCCGGAGGCGAGCCCCTCACCCTCCTGCCGGTCGCCGGCAGCGACTGGGCGAGCCGCCTCGACGGCTTCGGCGGCATCCTCCTTCCCGGCGGCGGCGACCTCTCTCCGGCCAGCTACGGCCAGGCGGTCGCCTCCGAGAACGTCTACGACGTGGACGAGGTGCAGGATGCCGCGGACCTGGAGAGCGCTCGCTTCGCCCTGCAGGCCGGCCTGCCGCTGCTCGCCGTCTGCCGCGGTCTGCACGTCGTCAACGTCGCTCGCGGCGGGACTCTGGTGCAGGACCTTCCCCGGCACCACCGCAACCACGTGCACGACGTGCGCTTCGAACGCGACGAGCAGCTGTTCGGCCTGAGTTCCCCGGTCGTGCGCGCCTCCTGCTACCACCACCAGGCGCTCGACCGGCTCGGCGAGGGAATCGAGGTCGTCGCGCGGTCGACCGATGGCATCCCGGAGGCCGCGGTGATCGACGCCGCCGGCTGGGCCGTCGGCGTGCAGTGGCATCCGGAGGACACCGCGGCGACGGACCCGGCCCAGGCGGCGATCTTCGCCGAGCTGGTCGAGCGGTCGCGGCCCTGATCGCGGCGCCCCCGCGGGCGCCCGTGCCCGGAGTCTAGTCCCGCTTCTCCACGTGAACCGTCACGAGGCGCAGCATCTCGGCGAACTCGTCGCGCTTGGCCGGATCGATCGGGCTCGACACGTGCTGCTCCTGGAGGTTGAAGTCCGGAAAGAGCTGCGTCATGAGCTCGCGCCCGGCGTCGGTCATGCGCACGAGGACGAGCCGGCCATCCGCCTGGCTCCGCTCGCGCGCGAGCCAGCCGCGCCCCTCGAGCGTGGACAGCACCCCGGTGAGCGTCGCCTTGGAGAAGCCGCCCTCGAGCGCGATCTGGCGGGTCTCGATCGGCTCCCAGATCCAGGTGACCCAGAGCACGACGAACGCGGTCCAGGAGAGGTTGTTCTCGGAGAGCACCGTGCGTTCGAGGTGGTTGCGCACCGCGTTCGCCGCCCGGAACAGGTTGGAGGCGACGGCCATCGCCGAGTAGTCCAGCGGGAGCTTGCCGAGGCGCGCCTCGACCTGCCGCTCCGTCTCGACCAGCGTGTGCGGACCGGTCATGGATTCTCCTTCGGGAAGCGCGGGTGGGTTCACTCTAAACGACGGGCCGTCACCGGGTTCGAGACGGCGGCGAACTCTCGCGCCGCCAGTGCCCCGGGTGTAGGTTGTTCGCATCCAAACAATATCCCTGGAGGATGAGTTGACTTCACTGGCGAATGTCACCCTGGCCGACCTCGACCTCTTCGAGCACGACCAGCCCTGGGCCGTCTTCGACGAGCTGCGCGCGAAGGCTCCCGTGCACTGGGACGAGGAGGAGGCGCCCAACCACGGGTTCTGGTCCCTCACGCGCTACCACGACATCGTCGGGGTGCTGCGGGACACCGAGACCTTCTCGAGCGAACGCGGGACCGTGAACCTCGAGGAACTCGACGCGGACCAGATCGAGGCCCGCAAGTCGATGCTCGAGACCGACGGCGTACGCCATCGCGCGCTGCGCAAGCTGATGCAGGGCGAGTTCACCCCCCGGGCCGTCGCCGGCTACGAGACCTTCCTGCGCGGACTCACCGCCACGACCCTCGACACCGCCTTCGCCAAGGGCGAGTTCGACTTCGTCGCCGACGTCGCGGCCGACTTCCCCATCCGCGTGCTCGCTCGCATGCTCGACGTGCCGGACACCGACATCCACAAGCTCATCGACTGGGGCAACCGCATGGTCGGCAACACCGACCCCGAGCACGCCGACGTGCTCTCCACCTCGGCCGAGAGCGAGAAGTACCGGCTGCTTCCCTTCCGCTCCCCCGCCGCCCAGGAGGTGTTCGACTACGGCAACGAACTGGCCAGGCAGCGCCGGGGCAAGAGCGGGACCGACCTCGTGTCCCGGCTCGTCAACGAGACGCCGTCCGACGGCATCCCGCTCTCGCAGCGCGACTTCAACAGCTACTTCCTGCTGCTGGTCGTGGCCGGCAACGAGACGACACGACACACCATCACCCACTCGATGAACTACCTCATGCAGAACCCGGACCAGATGGCGCTGCTGCAGGAGCGTCCGGAGCTCATCCCCTGGGCGGTCGAGGAGTTCCTGCGCCTGGCGAGCCCGGTCTACCACTTCCGCCGCACGGCCACCCGCGACACCGAGATCAACGGCCAGGCGATCAAGGAGGGCGACAAGGTCGTCACCTGGTTCGCCGCCGGCAACCGCGATCCGGAGGTCTTCGACGACCCGTACCGCATGGATGTGACCCGCAACCCGAACGAGCACATGTCGTTCGGACGGGGCGGCCCGCACATGTGCCTGGGCAACGCGCTGGCGCGCCTGGAGATCCGGATCATGTACGAAGACCTGCTAGGTCGGGTGGACAGCATGGAGCAGATCGGCGAGCTCTCCCGGCTGCGCAGCAACTTCGTCAACGGCATCAAGCGCTTCCCGGTTCGGGTCGAGTTGGCCAAGTAGGCTCCCCGGCATGACGAAACCGCACCTGCACGCCGAGCCGCATCCGATCTGGGGCGACGAGTCGGCGGTCGTGGAACTCGCCGTCGACTGGTCCGCGAGGCGTGTGGTGCGCCACACCGACCCGCTCTCCACCGCGCGGCCGGCGTCGGCCATCGCCGCGGATGCCGGACCCACGATCACGCCGTCGGGCATCGGCGGGGCGGCGGCGCTGCGGGTTTTCGACACCGTGCTCGAACCGGCGACCCGCTCCCAGGACGACCCGCTCAACCTCGCCTACATCGCGGCGGCGCCCACCCGCGCCGCCATCGCCTTCGACCTCGTGACGAGCGCCGCGAACATCTTCGGCGGTCTCTGGGAGGCCGGCGCTGGTGCGATCTACGCCGAGAACGAGGCACTCGCCTGGATCGTCGGCCTGCTCGGCTGGCCGTCGACCGCCGGCGGCTGCTTCGTCTCCGGCGGCACCTCCGGCAATCTCTCCGCCCTCATGACCGCGCGGGAGACCGCACGCACGAGGCGCGGTGGCCGGCCGGCGGAGGGCTGGCAGCTCGCCAGCAGCTCGAACGCGCACTCCTCCATCCAGTCGGCGGCCCGCGCCCTCGACGTGGACATCGTCGACGTCCCAGTCGACGACCGCGGCCACCTCACCGGTGCGGCCCTCCGCGCCGTGCTCGAACGCTCGCCCAACGTCTTCGCGGTCGTCGCCTCTGCCGGCACGACCAACGAGGGCGTCGTGGACGACCTCGACGACATCGCCGACGTGTGCGAGGAGTTCGGGGTCTGGATGCACGTCGACGGCGCGTACGGCGGGGCCGGCCTCGCGGCACCGAGCGTTCGCGAGCTCTTCGCGGGCATCGAGCGGGCGGACAGCTTCATCGTCGACCCGCACAAGTGGCTCTTCGCCCCCTACGACTGCTGCGCGCTGGTCTACCGCGATCCGCAGCTCGCCCGCGCCACCCACGCCCAGCACGCGAGCTACCTCGACCACGTCGACCGCGAGGTCTGGAACCCCAGCGAACTCGCCCTTCACCTCTCCCGCCGGGCGCGCGGCCTGCCGTTCTGGTTCAGCCTTGCCACGCACGGTACCGACCGGTACCGGAATGCCGTGGAGGCCTCCCTCACGACGTCCAGGGTCGTCGCTGACGCCATCCGGTCATCCGACCACCTGCGCCTGGTTCGGGAGCCGGAACTGTCCGTGCTGCTCTTCGAGCGGGTCGGCTGGACCCAGGCGCAGTACCTGGAGTGGTCGAACGCCGCGGCGCACGCCGGGGTGATCCTCTGCGTGCCCACCACCTGGCGCGGACGCAGCGTCCTGCGGCTCGCGTTCGTGAACCCGGCGACCGAGGCGCAGCGGGTGATCGACGTGCTCGAGACCCTCCGCTAGGTGCCCCAACCGGGCGGCTGGAGCCGCGCGATCCGCTCGACGAAGGCGTCGACCATGGCGTGCGAACGCGCCGTCGCCGCGCGCTCCTCGGCCCGCGTGTGCTCGAGCAGGGCGACCGGATCCTGGCCGTCGGCGATCACCTGCTCTGCCCCGCCCTGGGCCAGCCAGCCGTCGAGGGTCGACGCGGTGAGCTCCGGGTGGAACTGCACGGCGAGGCTCCGACCGACCACGAAGGCCTGGGAGGCCACGGAGTTTCGCGCGATCTCGGTCGCGCCGGCCGGCAGCGTCCACCGGTCGTAGTGGAACTGGAACCAGGGGCCGCTCGACACAACTGACGCATCGTCGGTGTGGATGGCGGTCCAGCCGATCTCCGGCTTGCCGGCCCGCCCGACGGTGCCGCCGAGGGCCCGCGCCATGAGCTGGCCGCCGAAGCAGATGCCGAGCACGGGGAGGTCGCGGGCGAGGGCGTCGCCGATCCACTCGATCTCGGGCAGCAGCCAGCGACCGATGCAGGCGTCATCCCAGGCGCCCCAGGGCGCCCCCATCGGCACGAGCAGGTCGTACTCGCCGAGATCGGGAAAATCGAAGGTCACGTTCGGGCTGCCGAAGCTGGCCTCGTCGACGACGGTGATCTCGTCTACCTCGAAGCCGCGTTCCCGCAGGCGACCTGCGACGGGCCCGGTCGGACTCACATGGTCATGCTGCACGAACAGGGCCTTCACCGCTCACCTCATCGCCGCCGGAGTGCGCCGGGCTGACAGATTCCCGGCGATGTGCCCTAGTATCGCACTAATCGTTCATGGCCGAACGATTTATCGCCGGAGGTCACATGAGTACCGATGTAGCTGCTCTTCGTTCGCAACTCGAGGCCAGGGGCATCGATGTGCTCCGGCTCATCTACCCCGATGTCCTGGGCATCACGAGGTCGAAGGACCTGCTCGTGAGCCAGCTCGAACGATCGGCGGCCAACGGTCCGGCCTTCTGCCAGGGGGTCTGGGTCACGACCACCCGCGGCGGCGTGCTCGACGGCAACGACATCATGTCGAGCGGCCTTCCCGACCTCGTCACGCGCCTCGACGCCTCCACCCTCACCATGATGCCGTGGGAGCCCGGAGTGGCGCTCGTCGTCGCCGACGCGTTCAACCCCGACGAGACGGCGAGCGAGATCGCCCCGCGCTCGGCCCTCCGCCGGGTGATCGCCCAGTACGCGGAGCTCGGTCTCACCCCGATCATCGGGCCGGAGCTCGAGTTCTACATCGCCGAGCGCGGCGAGCGGGGCTGGCAGCGTGCCCTCACCCGCACCGGCCGCGTCTACACGACCGGCGCGTGGGTGGACCCGGACGGCACCTTCCTGCACCTGCTCCGGATGCTCGACCAGATGGACATCGGCGTCTTCGCCGGCAACCACGAGTTCAGTCCGTCGCAGTACGAGATCAACCTCTGGCACGGCGAGGCCCTCCGGGCGGCCGACCGCACGTTCCTATTCAAGACCGCGGTGAAGGACATCGTCGCCCGGTCGGGCAAGCTCGCCACCTTCCTCGGCAAGCCGTGGAGCGACGAGGGCGGCAGCGGCTTCCACCTGCACTTCTCGGTCGTCGACGCGAACGGACGCAACCTCATGGCCACCGCCGACGGCGGGCTCTCGGACACGGCCAACCTGCTGATCGCCGGCATCCTCGAGAATGCCGCCGCGCTCACCGCGCTCACCAACCCCACCATCAACGCCTTCAAGCGGCTCGGGCCGGACACTCTCGCGCCCTACCGCGCCAACTGGGGTCACGACAACCGCAGCGCGATGCTGCGCGTGCCGCCGGAGCGTGGAGCCGGCACGCGCCTGGAGGTGCGCGTCGGCGACGGTGCGGCCAACCCGTATCTCATGATCGCCGCGGTGCTCGCCGCCGGCCTGGACGGCATCCGTCGCCAGCTCGCCGTGCCGGAGGCGGCCGAGGGCTGGGCCTACCAGAACGAGGCGGCGGAGGTGCTGCCCACCTCGCTCGAGGCGGCGCTCGACGCCCTGGACGCGAACTCGGCGCTACGCGACATCATCGGCGCCCCCGTGATCGACGTGTTCGGCGTGCTCAAGCGCGACGAGATCGAGCGCTACGAGAGCGAGGTGCCCGACCCGGCCACGCGTGACGTGACCCAGTGGGAGATCGACGAGTACCTCGAGGACTACTAGCCCCGACTCCCTCCCCTGCGCCGCTTCTCCCCTTGCCGCTTCCGAAATCCATGCAATTCTGGGGCAGGGCGGCGTGTCGCACCCCGACACGCCGCCCTCGCCGAAGGAATGCATGGATTTCGGAAGAGGGAGCGAGGAGCGAGGAGCGGGGAGCGGGGAGCCAGGAGAGGGACGGGGGCGGATGCGGCCCCGCGCGTCAGACGGTGCGGGAGCGGTCGGCGATGAGGTCGCCACCGGCGAAGGTGACCCCCACCTCGCGGTAGTAGCCGCCGAGGATCTCGTCGACGGGCAGGATCGAGTGCAGCTCGTCCCAGGGCGAGTCGGCGAGCGAGAGTTCGGCGTCGCCGCGCCAGGCCTGGCCGAGGTCGGCGTCGACGCCGCCCATCGCGATGAGCTGGTCCATCGAGAGGCCCTGGCCCTGGCTGATCGACGGCATGAAGCGGTTGTGCAGCATCCGGTGCCCGTTGACGAAGCCGTTGCCCTCCGACGGCTCCCGCAGGGTGACGAGGGCGGAGGCGAGCCGGTGGTCGTACGCCGCGAGCGACGCTCCCAGCCGGGCTCCGGCCTCGAGCCTCGGGCTCGCCTTGCCGCGAGAGAAGATGCGCGTGACATGCACCGAGCCCAGCTTCTTCGGGTAGCCCTGGAACCATCCTCGGCCCATGGCGAAGTCCTTCGTCACCCAGATCGCCACACACCGGCTGTAGACCTCGCCCTGGTAGGAGCACCGCACGACCACGAAGGCCTCGAGATACTGCGAGCGGATGGGGTCGAGCAGTTCGAGACCGCCCTCGCTGCAGGACTGCCAGTCGGCCCAGATGATGGCCACCGCCCCTGGCCGATCCGGGGCCAGCTCGATGTCGTCCGGGAGGATCGCACGCACGTTGGCCGGGTCGGTGAGGTATTCGACCGTGAGCAGGGTGCCCGAGTAGTACCAGGGCAGGTTGGGAACGAGAGCGCTGGTTCCGCGAGGCGTCAGCGGCGGCAGGAAGCCATGGAGAGCAGTCATAGCGCCAGAGTGTAGCCCACTTCCGTCATTGTTCGTATCCGAATGACAGGTCTCGATCCGCACATCTTTCTTGCTCCAGCCCTTGACGCGCCCGCCAACCTTCGACAGTGTGTGTCTAAGTCGTTCGGATACGCACGATCTAGGCATCACTACTCAACGAGGAGTAATTTCCATGGCGCTTACCCAACAGTCGTCGGACGAAGACACCAGGACCAAACTGCACACTGGGCGCCTCGGCGTGATCGGAATCGTCTTCTTCGTCGTCGCCGCCGCCGCACCGCTCGTCGGCATGACGGGGGCCGTGCCGGTCGCCATCGTTCTCGGCAACGGCGCCGCCGCCCCGGGCGCCTACCTCGTCGTGGGCATCACGCTCCTGCTCTTCAGCGTCGGCTACGCCGCGATGAGCCAGCGCGTCACCAACGCGGGGGCGTTCTTCGCCTACATCGGCCGGGGCCTCGGCCGGCACGCCGGAATCGCGTCGGCCTTCGTCTCGATCCTCGCCTACGTGGCCGTGCAGCTCGCCATCTACGGCTTCTTCGGTGGGCTCATCGCCGCCCAGGTCGGCGTGCTCCCCTGGTGGGCCTGGACGCTCATCGCCTGGATCGTCGTCACCGCGCTCTCACTGCTGAGCGTGGATGTCGGGGCCAAGGTGCTCGGCGGGCTCATGCTTCTGGAACTCACCGCCCTGGTCGTCACCTCCATCGCCATCCTGGTCAACGGCGGTCCGGAGGGCCTCAACTTCGCGGCATCCTTCTCGCCGGACAAGATCCTCGTCGGCGGCCTCGCCGGGTCTGCCGGCATCGCCTTCGCGTTCGCCTTCGCCTCGTTCATCGGATTCGAGGCCACCGCGATCTACGGGGAGGAGTCGAAGAACCCGAAGAAGGTCGTCCCCCGCGCCACCTACCTCGCCGTCGGCGTCATCACAGTGCTCTTCGCCCTCACCTCCTTCGCGATGGTCACCGGCATGGGCGCCTCCACGGTTGTCGACAAGACCGCCGAGCTGTCCAACAAGCTCGTCGACCCGGCGGCCGTGCTCTTCTCCCTCGCCACCCAGTACATCGGGCCGTGGATGGCGACGGTCATGAGCATCCTCGTGCTGTCGAGCCTGTTCGCCGGGCTGCTGGCCTTCCAGAACGCGGCGAGCCGGTACATCTTCGCGATGGCCCGCGGAGGAGTGCTCCCGGTCTCGCTCAGCCGGGTCAACCGCCGGGGCGCCCCGAGCAACGCCTCGCTCATCACCTCAGTGATCACCGGCCTCGTGATCGCGATCTTCGCGATCTTCCAGCTCGACCCCGTGCTCACCCTGTTCTTCTGGTTCAGCGGGCTCGCGGTCGTCGCGATCGTGCTGATCGAGATCCTCGTCTGCGTCGCGGTGATCGTCTACTTCCGTCGCAACAAGGGAACCGAGAACGTCTTCGAGGCGATAATCGCTCCCGTGCTCGCGACGATCGGCCTGCTGCTCGGTGAGTACCTGCTCATGTCGCGGTTCGGGCTGCTGGCCGGCACGCCGGCGGCGGGCGTCGACCCCTCGGTCACGGCCTGGGCCCTCAGCCCGGTCGGTTGGGTGCTCGTTCTCCTGCCCTTCGCTCTGCTCGCCGTCGGGTTCGTCGTGTCGGTGAGCCGTCGAAAGGTGAACGACGAACTCTTGCGCGACGTTCTCTCCTGAGCGACCGGGACAGACAAGAGGAACGCCCCGCCGGGTTCGGCGGGGCGTTCCTTCGTGCGGGGAAGGTCTAGTAGCCGTCGGGCCAGGCGAATGGCGCCGAGGGCGCCGCCGTCTCGTCGGCCGGTCCGTACACGATGTCGATGTTCTGGTGGTTCGCGAACACGATCGACGCCGGATTGCCGGAGAACTTCACGCCGTCCACGAAGGCCGTGAGGCTGTGGCCACCGGTTGTCGAGTAGCCGCCGATGCGCGTCGCGTCGAGGGCGACATCCCACTCGGTGAAGAACTGCCCGAGAGTGAAGGTGCTCGCCACGGGCGATTCCACGTGGACGATGCCGCTCGAATCGTGGGTGTGCAACGGCGAGATCCGCTGCTTCGCCACGTCGATGCCGATGTCGGCCGGCAGTGCGACGAACTTCCCGTCGATCGTGACCACCAGGTGGGAGTGGATGTGCAGCTCCGTCCCCTCCGAGCTCAGCATGGGCAGACCCGCCGCCGCCGTTCGCGCCGACGCATCAGCGGGCGCCGCCCACGGCGCGGACGACTCCGCCCCGGTCGCCGTGGCGGCGGGCGACGGGGGGATTTCCGTGATCGAGTTCGAGTCGGCCCGTGTCGAGCCCGTGGGGGCCGGCGACGGCTGGGAGCAGCCCAGCAGGGCGAACGTCACGATCGACGCGAGGGCGAGCGCGCCCACGGTCCTGGCGGCGGCGGCTGGTCTCGGCTCGGGGTTCACTCCCGCAGGCTACAGGACGCCGATCACGGCTTCTCGTACCGCCCGGTCTTCGAGGTCAGCCGGATGCGGTAGAGCACGGCGGACTGCGGGGCATGCCCGGCCTGCCCGGTGGTCGGAGCGTGGGGCTTCGGGCGTTCCGCGGAGGACTCACGGCCCGATATTCTCTGCACGGAACCGGCCGGCACGCTGCCCGGCACGATGCCGTGGTCGGGTCTCGTCGAGGCCTGCGCCATGAGTGGCCTGAGCCGCGCGACCAGCCGCTCCATCGCCGCCTCTGCCTCGGCGCCGGACAGTTCCTCGAACTGGCCCCACGCGATCACACTTCGCCAGTGGGACAGGTCGTCGAATTGGTCGACCTCAAAGCAGACCGCGGGGTTCTGTCGCATCAGCCGCACCTTCTTGCCGTCGGCGCTGTGCCCGTACAGGCTCTCTCCGTCGTAGGCGTAGGTCACCGGAACGACGTAGGTCTCGCCCCCCGCCGCGCAACCGATGCGCCCGACGATCGCCTCGGTGAGCAGGTCGTCGATTTGCTGGTCGTTCATCTCAGCGATCATCCATCGATGCTCGCCGACAGGCGGCCGAGGGGCTAGTGACCTTGGTCCCGCGGGGAGGAGGACCTTCGGCTCTGTGGACCATATCGGACCGTGCCTACCGTCGAACATGACGTGCGACTGCACGCCGGGCACGACTCGAAAAGGAGACCGAAATGGCACGCAACCTCGTGCGCTTCGACCCGTTCGCGGAGTTGAATGCGCTGCAGAAGGAGTACTTCGGGGACGGCTTCCTGCCGGCCCGCGGCAGCAAGTACCCCACGACCGACGTCTACACCGAAGACGACAAGCAGTTGACCGTCGAGGCGCATCTGCCCAACTTCGCGGAGAAGGACATCTCGGTCGACGTCGATCAGGGCGCCCTCGTCATCCAGGCGGAGAAGCACGAAAAGGAAGAAGACAAGAAGAAGAAGTACGTAGTTCGTGAGAGCAGCAGCAGCTTCTACCGCCGCATCACCCTGCCGGAGCAGGCGGACGACTCGCACATCTCCGCCCAGTTCGCCGACGGTGTGCTCAAGGTGGTCGTTCCGTTCAAGGAACTGCCGGCGCCCAAGAAGATCGCCATCACGACCGGCGGTGCGACCTCCTAGCCAGGTCGCCGAGGGTGTGGTCCAGGAAGCGGTGCCGGCTTGGATTGCCGGCGCCGCTTCTCTGCGCCCGGTTCCCCTCAGGATTCGTGGTCGGGCGCGGCCTGGTCGTCGTGATGGATCCGGTCGCCGAGCAGGGTGAGCGGGTCGCCGCTGCCGCCCCACTGGGTGGCGATGATCTCCGCCGCGATCGAGACCGCCGTCTCCTCCGGCGTGCGCGAACCGAGGTCGAGTCCGATCGGACTGTGCAGCCTCGACAGCTCGGTTTCGCTCACGCCCGCCTCGCGCAGGCGCGCCAGCCGGTCCTCGTGCGTGCGCCGTGAGCCCATCGCGCCGATGTACGCGACCGGACCGGCGTGCAGCGCCACCTCGAGCAGGGGCACATCGAACTTCGGATCGTGGGTGAGCACGCAGATCACCGTGCGCTGATCGACGAGACCCTTCTCGAACTGCTCGGCGAGGTAGCGGTGCGGCCAGGCCACGACCACCTCGTCGGCGCTCGGAAAACGCGCGGGCGTCGCGAAGACCGCCCGGGCATCGCACACCGACACGCGGAAGCCCAGGAACGAGCCCAGCCGCGCGAGGGCCGCCGCGAAGTCGATGGCGCCGAAGACGAGCATCCGCGGTCTCGGTGCATAGCTGGCGAAGAAGACCCGCATCCCCTCGCCACGTCGCTCACCGTCCGGGCCGTAGGTCAACACGCTGTTGCGGCCGGCGGCGAGGAGCCCCTGGCTGTCATCGCTCACCGCGCGGTTCGCCCGCTCGCTGCCCAGGTCGCCCACGGAGCCGTCCGGACGGACCACGAGGTGGCGCCCGAGCCACGCCTCGTCCGGGTGCTCGATCACCGTCGCGACCCCCACCGGTCTCGACGCGTCGATGTCGTCCATCACGTCACCGAGTTCGGCGAAACCGTTCCGGGACACGGGCTCGACGAAGACATCGAGGATGCCGCCGCAGGTGAGGCCAACCGAGAACGCGTCGTCGTCGCTGATGCCGTAGCGCACGAGGACCGGGCGCCCGTCCTCCTTCACCTGGGTCGCCAGCTCGTACACCGCGCCCTCGACGCACCCGCCGGACACGGAACCGACGACCTCGCCGCTCGCCGTGACGAACATGGATGCCCCGGCCGGCCGCGGTGCGGACTCGAAGGTACGAACGACGGTCGCGAGCCCCGCCGTGCCGCCGGCGAGCCAGTCCGCCCGGAGGGCGTTCAGCACGTCACGCATGAGACTCCGATCGATATCGTGTCGCGGCTAGGATCGTCGTCCCCGGCTGAGTCGCCCGAGGAAGAAGGCGATCGAGGCCACGGCGGCGAGCACCCCGATGAGCTTGGCCGGGTCCTTGAGCTGGTCGGCGATCATCCCCTTGGCGAGGCTGAACGCGTTGAGGCTGTTGTCGGCGGGGGCGCTGCTGGCGCGCGGCGCGGCCGGGGCACTCGTCGCGCCGGAAGCCGAGCTCGACGGTGCGGTGCTCGACTCCGCCGCGGCTGTCGCGGCCGCGGGAGCCGGCTCTCCCACCATGGTCTGCAGGTTCTCGGCGAAGAGGGCCATCATCTGGTCGGTGACGCTCGTGATCACGCCCTTGCCCATGGCCGCGGCCTTGCCGGAGAGCGACACGTCCGCGCTCACCGTGCCCTGGGTCGTGCCCTTCGACTCGACAAGTTGCAGTGTCACCGTCGCCTCGGCCGTGCCCTGCCCCCTGGTCTCCTGGGCCTTGCCCTGGAACACCGCGCGATGCCCGTCGGCATCCCGCTCGATCACGTTCATCTGGCCCCGATACTGCATGCTCACCGGGCCGAGCTTCACCTTCATCCCCACCTGGTACGCGTCCTCGGACAGCTTGTTGAGGATCTGCGCGCCGGGCACGCAGCCCGCGACGCGTTCGAAGTCCATCAGGGTGTTCCACACCGCATCGATCGGTGCGACGACGGAGAAAGTGCTGTCGAGTTGCATTACCGTGCCCTTCGTTCGTGATCCGTTATTGTACGTTCGGCGGAGATTGCCGCGGCGAGTTCGGTGAGGGCGGCGAGGCTGTGCCCGCTCACGAAGGCATCGCAGAACGGCAGGGCCGCCGCCATCCCGCCGACGAGCGGCCGGTAGCCCGGTGCCACCTTGCGCGGGTTCACCCAGACTATGCGGAAGGCGAGCCTCCGCAGCCGCGCCATCTGGGCGGCCACCAAGGCCGGGTCGTCCTGCGCCCAGCCGTCGGAGAGCACCACCACGACGGCGCCGCGGGCGATCCCCCGACGGCCGTGCTCGTCGATGAATCGGCGGATGCTCTCCGCCAACCGGGTGCCGCCGGCCCAGTCCGGCGCGCTCGCGGCCGCCCGCGCGAGCGCCTGGTCCGGGTCGCGCACGGCGAGCTGCCTGGTCAGCCGGGTCAGCCGGGTGGAGAAGACGAACGCCTCGGCGTGCGCGCCGGCGACCGCACCCTGGAGCAGCGAGAGGAACACCCGGGAATACGGCTCCATCGACCCGGATACGTCGCAGAGTAAAACGAGCCGACGTCGGCGGTCACGGCGCCGGGTGAACACGAGGCGGGAGACATCCGCCCCACTGCGCTGGGCCGCCCGGAGCGTGCGGCGCAGGTCGAGGCGGTCCCGGCTGTGAGTGGAGGGCCGGGATCGCCGGCTGCGGCTGACCGGGGTCGACAGCATGATCCGGCGCACGATCCGCTGCATGCCGACGATCTCGTCCTCGGTGAGTTCGGCGAACGCGGTGTCGTGCAGGCGTTCCTCGGCTGAGGCGACCGCGAGGATGGCGTCCCGCTCCCGGCCCTCAACCTGCGCGGAGTCGCCGCCCGAGCTCGGCGCCGGGGGGCGATCCTCCGGTTCGTGCCGGGCCGCACCGACCGGCCGCTGGTCGGGGGGCGTCGGCCTGGTTCGCGGTTCGGAGCCGACGGGCGGCGGGCCGCTCGTGTCGCCCCGATTGGTCGCCGGGTCGAGCATCCCGTCGAACACGGCGGCGAAGACGGCGTCGAAGACGGGGAGCTGCTCCCTCGAGGTGACGAACACCACCCGGCAGGCCCAGTACAGCCGGTCGCGGTCGGTCGGCGGCACGATGCGCAGGGACTCGGCGAGCCAGGCCGCGCGGTCGGGGGAACTGGGCAGCCCGGCCCGGCGCAGGGCGGTCGCGAACCCCGCGGCGAGCGCGGCGGTCTCGACGTGCGGAAGGGGGAGCATGCTCGTCGTCTCCCGCCTCGCCACCTCAGGCATCGCCGCCTCCGATGAGCCAGTCGGCGCCCCGTGCGCCGGCGAGTTCCAGGTCGTCCCGGTTCTTCAGTACCGCCCCCCAGGTGAGGTCGACGGTCTTCGCATCGAGGCGATCCACGCCGAGCACGGCGAGGGCGGAGACCCAGTCGATCGCCTCGGCGATGCCGGGCGGTTTCGCCATGTCGAGCGACCGTAGCCTCGTGATCGCCGAGGCGACCTCGAACGCGAGCGATTCGGCGCTCGACGGCACCCGGCGGCGCACGATCTCGGCGATGCGGGCCGGAGGCGGGTAGTCGATCCAATGGTAGAGACAGCGCCGGGTGAGGGCGTCGTGCAGATCCCTGGTGCGGTTGGAGGTGAGGATGACGATGGGCGGGTGCGTGGCCCGCACGGTGCCGAGCTCCGGGATCGTCACGGCGGCCTCGGCGAGCAGCTCGAAGGTGAACGCTTCGAACTCCGCGTCCGCCCGGTCGATCTCGTCGAGGAGCAGCACGGCCGGGCGCGGCCCCGGATGCTCGATCGCCTTGAGCAGGGGACGCCGGAGCAGGTAGTCCTCGGCGAAGAGGTCGGTCTCCTCGAGGTCGGCGTGCCGCGCCTCGGCCAGGCGGATGCCCAGCATCTGCCGCTGGTGGTTCCACTCGTACAGTGCCTCGCCCGCGTCGATGCCCTCGTAACACTGCAACCGGTAGAGCGGCGTGTCGAGCAGCCGCGCCAGAGCCTTGGCCGCCTCCGTCTTCCCGACCCCGGCCTCGCCCTCCAGCAGGATGGGCTGCGGCAGCCGCACCGCCAGGAACAACGCCGTCGCAAGACCCACGTCGGCGAGGTAATCGTCTTCGTCGAGGGCCGCGACGAGAGAGGCGACATCCGGCACCCGGCGCACGACGTCGTCTTCGGCCCCCGCCCGGGCCGGCATGGTCACCGGGCCCCCTCGAGCTCGGCGAGCAAATGCCGGTAGTCCTCCTCGGTGTCGACATCGAGGGGAATCCGACCGGCAACCCGCACCTCCCGCACGTCGGCCGCCTGCCGCTCGATGAGCTTCCAGACGCCCTTGTCGCCGTGCAGCGCGGCGAGGTCGGCGAAGACCGGACGCGCGAAGGCGAACGGATGACCGATGCCGTCGTCGTAGCGGCACACCGCGATGAGGCTGTCGCCCCGCCCGCCGAGCAGGTGCCGCACAGTGTCCGCCCCGACGCCCGGCTCGTCCGCGAGCAGCAGAACCAGCACCCCGATGTCCGGCCGCACCGCCGGGAGGGCCGCCGCGATCGATGAGGAACATCCCTCCCCGAAGTGCGGGTTCAGCACCACGTCGCACAGGCTCGTGTCCACGGCGCGCACCACCTCGCCGGCCGACCCGCCGAGGGCGAGGACAATCTGGTCGACGCTGCTTTCGCGGGCGGTATCGAGCGCGGCATCCAGCAGCACCCCGCCGCGGTACGGAAGGAGCTGCTTCGGCCGGCCGAGACGCACGGAGGCGCCGGCGGCGAGCACGAGGGCGGCGACACCCGCCTCAGCCGGCGGCGGCATAGCGTTCCGGGTCGGCGAGAAAGGCGGTTCGGCAGCCCGCCGAGCAGAAATAGACCGTCGACCCGCCGTGTTCGACGTGCAGCGATGCCGGCACGGCGGCGACCGTCATGCCGCAGACCGGATCGATCGCCGTCTGCGGAGGCGGGGCGGGGGTGGACGCCGCGAGCCGGCCAGACGCCCGCTCCTCGACCAGCTGGGCCAGGATGGACAGGGCGATCTCGGCGGGCGTGCGCGCCCCGAGCCGGAGCCCGGCCGGGGTGTACACCCGGGCACGCTGCTCTTCGTCGACGTCGAGGGAGGCAACGACCGCCGCCCCGCGTGTGCCGCTCGCCACGAGCCCCACGTAGGGCACTCCGGCGCGGAGCGCGGCCTCCAGGGCCGGCTCCTCGTCGCGGCCGTGCGACGCGACGATGAGCGCCGCGTCGTCCGCCCTGGGCATCGCCGAGGCACCGTCGGTGAGCTCCACCTCCAGGCCGAGGCCGGCGCCGAGCACGGCGAGGGCCTGCGCCACGGGCGTCGCGCCCACGATCACGAGACGGGCCGCCGGCAGCTGCGGCTCGAGGAAGATCTCGATCCTGCCGCCGCTCAGGCAGGGGTTGGCCACCTCGATGGCGCCCTCCTCCTGCACCCGCGACGGCTCGCCCGGAACCACCCGAAGCAGCACGGGCTCGCCGCTCGCCAGCGCGCGCAGGCTGTACTCGCGCACCGACGCCTCGACGCAGTTTCCTCCCACGAAGCCGTCGATCTCGCCGTTCTCGCGCACGATCGCCGAGTCGCCGGCGTGCGCACTCGTCGGATGCTGGGCTCGCACCACCGTGGCGCGCACGAACGGTTCCCGGCGACTGCTGAGCTCCTGTGCCCGTTCGGCGAGACTCCCACCCACGACGGTCATGCTAGATCGGTGGCCTCGGCCGGCCCTGCATTGCCTCCCAGACCCGACCGGGGGTGCAGGGCATGTCCATGTGGACCACGCCGAACGGGGCGAGGGCGTCCACGACGGCGTTCACCACCGCCGGCGGCGAGCCGACGGTCGCCGATTCCCCGACGCCCTTCGCGCCGATGGGGTGGTGCGGTGACGGGGTCACGGTGAACCCGGTCTCCCAGTTCGGCACCTCCATCGCCGTGGGGATCAGGTAGTCCATGAACGATCCGCCGAGGTTGTTGCCGTCCTCGTCGAACTGGATTATCTCCATGAGAGCCATGCCCACGCCGTCGGTGAGACCGCCATGTACCTGACCCTCGATGATCATCGGGTTGATGCGGGTGCCGCAGTCGTCGACCGCGATGAACCGCCGCACCTTGACGTGACCGGTGCCCGGGTCGATATCCACGACGCAGATGTACGCCCCGAACGGGAAGGTGAGGTTCGGCGGGTCGTAGGTCACCTCGGCATCGAGGTTTCCGTCGATGCCCTCCGGCAGCTCGACCGTGCCGTGGGCACCCATCGAGATCTCGGCGATGGTCTTGCCGATGCTCGGGTCGCCCTTCACGAACCAGCGCCCCTTCTCCCACTCGAGGTCCTCCGGCCGGGTCTCCAGCATGGCCGCGGCGATGAACCTGGCCTTGTCGCGCACCTTGCGGGCGACGAGCGCCACCGCCGCCCCGCTCACCGGAGTCGACCGGCTGCCGTAGGTCCCCAGCCCGAACGGAGTCTGGTCGGTGTCGCCGTGCACCACGTCGATGTCCTCCGGCGGGATTCCGAGTTCCTCCGCCACTATCTGGGCGAACGTCGTCTCGTGGCCCTGGCCCTGGCTCTGCACGGAGAGCCGGACCACTGCCTTGCCGGTCGGATGCACGCGCAGCTCCGCGCCATCCGCCATCCCGAGCCCCACGATGTCCATGTGCTTGCGCGGACCGGCCCCCACCGTCTCGGTGAAGAACGAGACGCCGATGCCCATGAGCTCGCCGCGTTCGCGCTTCTCCTTCTGCTCGCGCCGAAGCTCCTCGTAGCCGGCGATCTGCATCGACAACCGCATCGCAGGCTCGTAGTTGCCCGAGTCGTACTCCCAACCCGTCTTGTTCTTGTACGGGAACTGCTCCGGCTGGATGAAGTTCTTGATCCTCAGCTCCGCCGGGTCCATCTCGAGCTTCCGGGCGAGGATGTCGACCAGTCGCTCCACGAGATAGACCGCCTCGGTCACGCGGAAGGAGCAGGCGTAGGCCACCCCGCCCGGCGCCTTGTTCGTGTACACCCCGGTGACCTTGCAGTGCGCTGCCTTGAGGTCGTAGCTTCCGGTGAAGATGTGGAAGAAGCCCGCCGGGTACTTGGTCGGCTGGGCGGTGGCGTTGAACGCCCCGTGGTCGGCCAGCACGTTCGTGCGCAGCGCGAGAATCGTGCCGTCTTTCGTGGCGGCGATCTCCCCCTGCATGATGTAGTCCCGCGCGAACGAGGTCGACATGAGGTTCTCCGACCGGTCCTCCACCCACTTCACCGGCTTGCCGGTGACGATCGACCCGACGACGGCGAGGATGTAGCCCGGGTAGATGCCGACCTTGTTGCCGAAGCCGCCGCCGATGTCCGGCGAGACGATGCGGATCTTGTGCTCCGGGATGCCGGCGACGATCGCGAAGAGCGTGCGGTGCGCGTGCGGGGCCTGGGTGGTTTCGTACAGGGTGAGGTGCCCCTCGATCGGTTCGTAGTCGGCCACCGCCCCGCAGGTCTCCATCGGCGCGGGGTGCACCCGCGGATAGACGATCTCCTGGGAGATGACGACGTCCGCCGACGCGAACACCGCGTCGGTCTCCGCCGCGTCGCCCGCCTCCCAGTCGAAGATGTGGTTGTCGGTCTTGCCCTCGATGTCGGTGCGGATGACGGGGGCACCGGGGTCGAGCGCCTTGCGGGCGTCGATCACCGGCGGCAGCACGTCGTATTCCACGTCGATGAGTTCGAGGGCGTCCCGGGCGGCGTAGCGGTCGTTCGCCACCACGAAGGCCACCTCCTGGCCCTGGAACCGCACCTTGTCCGTCACGAGCACGGCCTGCACATCCGCCGACAGGGTCGGCGCCCAGGCGAGCTTGAGGCCCAGCAGGTCCTTGCCGGTGATCACGGCGACGACACCGGGGTGGGCGAGGGCCCTCGTGGTGTCAATCGAGACGAGAGTCGCGTGCGCGACCGGGGCGCGCAGGATCGCGCTGTGCAGCATGCCGGGCAGCACGATGTCGTCGATGTAGTTGCCCTTGCCGCGGATGAACCGGGGGTCCTCCTTGCGCTGGATGCGGCCGTAGCCGATCGGTCGGTCGGCGCCGCCCGCCGCCGGGTTCGACGCGCGCTCGTCCGTGATGGTCATGCGTTCACCTCTTCGCCTGTTGCTGCGGCCCCCGCGGGATGTTCGGCCGCCCACTGCACCGAACGGACGATCGTGGCGTACCCGGTGCACCGGCAGATCTGGCCGGAGATGGCCTCGCGGATCTGGTCGTCGTCCGGGTGCGGGTTCCGGTCGAGGAGCGCTCGAGCGGTGAGCATCATCCCGGGCGTGCAGAATCCGCACTGCAGCCCGTGCTCCTCCATGAAGCCCTGCTGCACCGGGTCGAGCACTCCCCCGGTGGCCAGGCCCTCGACGGTTCGGATGTCGTGGCCATCGGCCATCGCGGCGAGAACGGTGCAGGACTTGACCGGCAGTCCGTCCATGAGCACCACGCACGTGCCGCAGTTCGAGGTGTCGCAGCCCCAATGGGTGCCGGTGAGCCCGAGGATCTCCCGGATGAAGTGCACGAGCAGTACGCGCGGCTCGGCCTCCCTGGTGATCTCGTCGCCGTTGACGGTCATGCTGATCTGCATCGGGTTCAGCCTTCCTGTGCTTCGGCAGCGCGCGAACTCGCGCGTCGCAGGACTCTTCTGGTCAGTTCGTCGGCGAGGTGCCGCTTGTAGTCGATGGCGCCACGCTGGTCGGCGAGGGGATCGCAGGCGAGCGCAGCCAGCCGGCCGGCCTCGACGAAGAGCTCCTCCGAGGGCGCCTTGCCGTGGAGCATCGCCTCGGCCTCGGTGACGGTTCCGTCCAGCCCGATCGCGGTGAGGCCGATCGCGACGTGGTCGATCGTGCCGTCCTCCGCGAGGGACACCGAGGCCCCCGCCGCCGCGACGGCCCAGTCGCCCACCCGCCGTTCGACCTTCTCGTATGCGCTCCCCGAGCGGGGGCGGATGGGCAGACGCACCTCGACGAGCAGCTCGTTGTGGGCGACCGACGTCTCGTACGGGCCGACGTGGAACTCGGCCATCGAGACGACCCGCTCGCCGGCCGTGCCCCGGATCACCGCCTCGGCGCCGAGCACGATGCAGACGGTCGACAGGTCCTCGGCCGGGTCGGCCTGGCACAGCGAGCCGCCGATCGTTCCGCGATTGCGCACCACGGGGTCGGCGATCGTGCGCTCCGCATCCGTGATGATCGGGAAGAGCCGGCGCACCTCATCCGACTCGAAGAGGGTGGTGTGCCGCGTCATCGCGCCCACCCTCAGCCGGTCGCCGTCGCGCACGATGAAGTCGAGTTCGAACAGGTCATTGATGTCGATGAGCCACTCGGGCCTGGCCAGCCGGAGCTTCATCATCGGCAGCAGACTATGGCCTCCGGCGACGATCAGGGACTCTGGGCCGTGTCTCTCGAGCAACGCCAAAGCGTCGTCCACGGAGCTTGCGCGCGCGTAGTCGAATGGAGCCGGAATCTGCATGATGCCCTCCTCGCCCAGATGCCCTGCGTTGCTGAAGGGCACTGACCTGAGTCTTACTCCGCGGCCGCGACGATGTCAAGATAGACCCCATGGGAAGGGCGGTCAGCGATGACGGTCGTGGCTTTCGTGCTCGCGGTGTGCGGGATGGGCGCGGCCCTGGCGCGGCACCGCCGAGCCCCGCTGCACGCGCTGTCCGCTCTCGGGATGGGCGCGATCATGGTCGCCGTACTCGCCGCCCCCACCTTCTCCCGCCTAGCCGCATCGACGATCACGCTCGCGCTGTTGCTGCCGCTCGCGGCGGCGGCACTCGCGCTGCGGGCGCGATCCGGGCGCCATCCCCACCCCGGGCTGCGCACGGCCGTGGCCGTCTCGATCGTCGACATCGGGTTCATGGCGACGACGGTGTTGGTGATGCCGTCGCATCTCGCCGTTCGGCCGGCCCCTGCCCTCGGGCTCCCCGCCACCATGATCGGCCACGGACCGGCGACCTCCGGCTGGTGGGTGATCTGGGTCGTGCTGCTCACCTGGGCGGGATGCGCAGCGGCGCTGCTTGTTCCCGCGGTGCGTGCGCGGGCGCCGGGCTGGCTGCTCGACGTCGTGTGCTCGGGCAGCATGATCGCGGCGATGGCGGCGATGGCCGCCTGAGCGGTCGGGAACTCCCGCGTCAGGCCTCCGCCTCGGCGAGGGCGTGCTCCACGGCGACCCAGGCCAGCATCGCGCACTTGACCCGGGCCGGGTACTTCGAGACGCCGGAGAACGCGGCGGCGTCGCCGAGCACATCCTCGTCCGCCTCCACTGTGCCGCGAGACCGCATGAGCTCACGGAAGGTCTCGATCTTCGCGCGCAGCTCGCCCACGCCCTCGCCCTCACCGAGTTCACTGATCACCGAGGCGGCGGCCATCGAGATCGCGCACCCGTCGCCGTCCCAGCGAATCTGCTCGATCTTCCCGTCGACCACGGCCACGCGCACCGTGACCTCGTCGCCGCAGGTGGTGTTGATCTGGTGCGACTCGCCGAGGCGCGCGCCGACGGGCGCGGGCTCGGTCGCGAGCCCGCTGCCCTGGCGGGCCTTCGAGTGGTCGAGGATGATCTGCTGGTAGAGACTGTCGAGTTCGCTCATGATGTGACTCCAAAGTACCCGCGCACCTCGGCGACCGCCGAGAGGAACGCATCCACCTCATCGGTCGTCGTGTACAGGTAGGTGCTCGCGCGGGTGGTCGCGGTGAGCCCGAGCCGCCGGTGAAGGGGCTGGGCGCAGTGATGGCCGACCCGCACGGCGATTCCTCGATCGTCGAGGAACTGCCCCACGTCGTGGGCGTGTACCCCGTCGACATCGAACGCAGCGAGACCGATGCGCTCGCGGCCCGCCTCCGGCCCGACCACCCGGATGCCGTCGAGGTCGGCGAGCCCCTCGACGAGGCGCTGCCCCAACTGGGAGTCCCACGCGCGCACGCGATCCATCCCGGCCGCCTCGAGATAGCGCACGGCCTCGGCGAACGCGACGGCCTGGGAGACGCGCTGGGTGCCGGCCTCGAACCGGTGCGGGGCCGGAAGGTATTCCGCCTGCTCCATCGTGACCGTGGTGATCATCGACCCGCCGGTGAGGAACGGGGGCATGGCGTCGAGCAGTTCCCGGCGCCCGTAGAGCACGCCGATCCCCGTGGGCGCAAGCATCTTGTGACCGGAGAGCACCGCGAAGTCCACGTCGAGCGCGTGCAGGTCGAGCGGCAGATGCGGCGCGGACTGGCACGCGTCGAGCAAGACGAGGGCGCCCACCCGGCGGGCCAGCGCCACGAGGTCGACCACCGGGTTGATGGTGCCGAGCACGTTGGAGGCGTGGGTCACGGCGAGCACCCTCGTGCGGTCGCCGATGATGCGCTCCGCCTCGTCGAGGCGCAGCTCGCCGTCATCAGTGATCGGGATGAAGCGCAGCGTCGCCCCCGTGCGGAACGCGAGCTCCTGCCACGGGATGAGATTGGCATGGTGTTCCATCTCAGTCACCACGATCTCGTCCCCCGGTTGGAGGGCGAAGCGCCTGGCGGCCTGGCCGCCTCGTCCGAGGCTCGCGTTGGAGAAGGAGTAGGCCAGGAGGTTGAGCCCCTCGGTGGCGTTCGAGGTCCAGACGATCTCCTCGGGGAGGGCGCCGAGGAAGCCGGCGAGGGTCGCCCTGGCCGCCTCGAACGTGTCTGTGGCCTCGACCGCGAGAGTGTGCGAGCCTCGGTTGACCGCCGCGTTCTCGTGCTTGTAGAAGTGCCGCTCCGCCTCGAGCACGCCCAGCGGGGTCTGCGAGGTGGCCGCCGAGTCGAGGTAGACGAGGGGTACGCCGTTCACCGAGCGGCCGAGAATCGGAAAGTCCGCGCGGAACAGGGCGACCCGCTCATCGGCAAAGGCCGGGGCATCGCCGGCTGGGGCGTGCGGTGCGCTGCGCGTGGTGGCCACGGAGAATCTCCCTGATCGTCCCTCGCCGACGACGCGGGGCTCCCTCCATTTTAGACGCCACGGAGGTGGGACTTCGGGGTACGGCAACTCGGCGTCACACCGCGCAGGGTAAACGGCCGGGGCAGGACGAAAGGCCCGGAATCTCAATGATTCCTGGCCTTTCGTGTCGTTCTCTGTTGGTGATTCCGGGAATCCAGATAGCACCGGGATAGCGGCACGTGGCATTCGCCTCGCTACTTCAAACTGAGAAAACGGCTCCCGCTCGAGAATTCGAGCGGGAGCCGCATTCGCGAAATCAGTGGGTTGGCTTAGCTACCGACTCGCAAGCCGGTCGACTGGTTGAAGAGGTGCTGCGAGCCGGGCCGGATGCCCAACGACACAGTTGCGCCTTCGCGGATGCCGGTCATCGAGGCCGCCTCAACCACGGCGGCGACGTTCTGACCGTGGCTGATGACCGACACGATGGCACGTGGGCCAAGCAACTCGACAACGTCCACTACGCCGCGGTGGGGGGAGGATTCGTCCAGGCCGATCAGGATATCGTCGGGTCTGACTCCGAGTGTGAACCTTCCTGCGGCGACGTTTGTAACACCGATAGAGAATCCAGCATCATCCACGAACACCCCGTCGGTGACGGTCCCGTCCATGAGGTTCATCTTGGGGCTACCCACGAATGCTGCGACAAAGGTGCTGTTCGGGTGGTCGTACACGTCCTGCGGTTTGCCTTGCTGAGCAATTTGGCCGTCGCGCATCACGACGATGCAGTCCGACAGTGTCATTGCCTCTTCTTGATCGTGCGTCACGTAGAGGGCTGTAGTTCCGAGACGCCTCTGGATTTGCAGCAGCTCCGTGCGCATTTCCACGCGGAGCTTGGCGTCGAGATTGCTGAGAGGTTCATCGAACAAGAAGACCGATGGCTGTCGGATTATTGCCCGACCGATGGCCACCCGTTGCTGTTGACCGCCGGACAGATCTTTGGGTTTACGGTGCAATAGCGGTGTGAGACCGAGCGGACCAGCCACGCTGTCGACGCGGGTTGCGACCTGATCCTTCGGCGTCTGGATCGCTCGCAACGGGAAGGCGAGGTTTTCCCGCACGGATAGGTGTGGATAGAGCGCATAGTTCTGGAAGACCATGGCGATGTCACGATCCTTGGGTTCGAGTTTGGTGACGTCGCGACCCCCGATGAGGATACGTCCGGACGTGACAGTTTCGAGTCCGGCGAGCATCCTCAGCGTGGTGGTCTTGCCACAGCCGGATGGACCTACGAGTACGGTGAATGACCCATCAGGGAGCTCAAGGTCGAGTTCTCTGACCACCGACGTATCGCCGTAGGACTTGACGATCTTTTCAAAATTGACAGTTGACATTTCTCTCTTTGTCTCTCGGCCTAAAACTTGACTGCGCCGCCGCTGATGCCTTGCACGAGCTTGCGTTGAATGAAGAAACTGGCGATCAGAACCGGAATTACGGCGATGAGTATGGCCGCGCACATCGGGCCAAGTTCAACCCCTCGGAAGGTGTTGAATCCGGCGATGGCGACCGGCAGGATCGTGGAGTTGCTCGGAGCGAGGATGAGTCCATAGAACATGTCATTCCAGGACAAGGTAAAACCGAAGATGGCAGCGGCCCCGATTCCGGGGAGCACCTGCGGCAGCACGACCAGTCGGAATGCCGCGAATCGGCCGAATCCGTCAACCCGAGCCTGCTCTTCGATCTCCTTGGGGACCGCAGCGAAGAACCCGATCAGAAACCACGTCACCACCGGCAGAACAAAACTCAAATGCGCAAAGATCACTGGCACGAGAGTCCCGTTGAGGCGCAGCGCATATGCGACGGTGAGGAAGGGAAACACCAGCACCGCAGGTGGGAGCACCTGGGCGGCCAGAATCCCGAATCGAGTGAGCGATCCGCCGGCCCTGAAACGAGCAATCGCGTAGGCGCCCATTGTTCCGACGATGACGCTGATGGAGACCGTTACGAGTCCGACGATGAGACTGCGTGCGGCCGAAAAGATGAGGTCGGAGGAGAGGACAGCACGCCAACTACCCAGGGTGGGGACGAACAGGAGCTGATTGGGGTTGTTCAGCTCGGCAGGACTCTTGAAGCTGCCGAGAATGACCCAAATCAACGGTAGGCCGACCGTGATGACGGCTGCCCACAGTAGTGCGACTCTCAGTACGCCGAGTGGCTTTATGCGGCTCATCGTGTGCTGGCTTTCTCGAGGTTACGAAACAGGATGACGATGATGGCGAGAACAACAACGAGCAGGATGAACGCCATGGCGCTTGCCTCGCTCAGCCTGAAATAGGTGATTCCCGTTTGATAGGCCAAGAATTGAATTGTTTTCGTTTCCGTTCCCGGTCCACCCCTGGTCGTCGCGAACACGTATTCGAAAACCTTGAGGGCGTCGAGACCTCGGAGCAGGATAGCGACCACCAATACTGGCGAAAGCATCGGCAGCGTGATTCGACGAAAGGAATACCAGCTGTTCGCGCCGTCCACTCGCGCAGCCTCCAGAGGCTGCTTGGGAATTGATTCGAGACCCGCCAACAGAAGCAGGATCATGAACGGCGTCCACTGCCATACATCGATGAAGGCGAGACTGATGAGAGCTCTGCCGGGCCCGAAGAAGTCGTAGGACAGACCCAGCTGTTTGAGGAAGTTGGGAATGGCACCAAGTTGGTCGTTGAGGAAGAAGCGGAACATCAGCCCGACGGCGATCGGCGTGATGAACATGGGGGCGAGCAGCACTGACCGCGTGAGATCCTTGACCCATTTTTGTTTCTGTAGGGCTAAAGCGATTGACAGGCCGATGATGAGTTCGAGCGACACTGACAGGAGGACGTATGCCGTGGTTGTTGCGAAGGAGGACCAATAGGCCCCGTCGGACAGTACGGATATGTAGTTCTGCAAACCGACGAACTTGGTGGCTCCGGAATTCACCAACTTGTAGTCGGTGAAGCCGAGCCAAAAACTGTAGAGCAATGGAAAGCCGACGGCGACCGCGAACACCGCCAGAAGGGGCGTAAGCAGTTTGTGTTCATACTTCACGGTGGATCCGCTCCTTGCGTCTCGTCGCGATGCCGTCGGCATCCATTGTTCGTTGACTATCGTTTCTGGATTGTCTTTATGGCGTCATTTGCGGCCTTGAGGGCGTCACTTACGCTCTTCGTTCCCGCGACGGCATTGTTCAGTTGCTCACCGACGCTTTGGATCATTTCGTCGCCGTTTGCACCCTCGGTCAGTGGCGCTGCGTTTGACAGGATCTTGGTGACCGTCGAGTAGTAGTCGGCACCGTAGGCATCGGCAAGAACGGCGGGATCCTTCATCGTGCTCGCCCGAATCGCCGCACCACCGGCCACGACACGTTTGACATCGATTGCCTTTGAGGTGAGCCAAGAGGCGAATGCCCAAGACGCGTCTGGGCTTCCAGAATTGGTCGGGACGGACCATGTCCACGAGCCAAGGGCAGACTTTCCGCCGGGCATCGGCGCGAGCTTGAATTTGCCAGCGTACGGTCCGGACCCTGGCTTGTTCAAAGCGGCGAGGTTCCAGTTGTAGCTCACCATGGCAGCGCTACCGCCGGAGGACACGGAGCGGAAGGCGTCGTCGAACGCCCAGTTCAGGCTGTTCTTTGGTGCGGCAGTCTTGTAGAGCTCGATGTACTTGTTGAGCGCAGTCCTGGCTTCGGGGGTGTCGAGGTTGGCCTTCCCCGTTCCGGTGTAAATCGAGCCGCCTGCTGAGTAGAGGAAGTTGGTCCACTCCTCCATGATCTTGTAGCCGGTCTGAGGCTGCATGGCCAAACCGGCCATGGTCGGGGTGGTGATCTTCTGCGACAGTTTGACCAGTCCGTCGAGGGTGGTGGGCACTTCGCTGGGCTTGATGATGTCGGAGTTATAGATGTACCCAAGTGCGTAGTTGTAGAACGGAACTCCGTAGCGCACCTTGTTCACCTTGGTGATGTCGGTCAAGGAGGTGAAGAAATCCGCGGGGTCGTAGTTGGGGGTCGCTTTGATGCGAGCGTCGGCTGGCTGCAAGAAGCCGGCGTCGACGAAGTCCGTCATCCAGGAGTTGTCCACCACTATGAGGTCATAGCTTGGGGTGGGTGCCTGAAATGACGCTACGAGCTTGTCCCGCATTTGGTCATAGACGAGCTTCTCGATCGACACCGTGACATGCGGGTAAACCTTGTTGAACTCGGGAATCAGCGACTTGACGATGTCGCTGTCGGGCACGTCTTCCATAAGGATTCGCACTGTTCCCGTCATGGCGGCAGGATCGGTGCTCGAGGCAGAAGGCGCCGGCGTCGAGGCGCTGGAACATCCGCTGAGCACGAGCGCGCTGGCCCCGATGATCGCCAACGCTCCTAGCGCTGTGATGGTTCTTTTCTTGAAAGACACAGGTGCCTTCCTTTCTCTTGGTATTCGACTCTCGGTTTCGTGTTGTTGTTCTCGTTGCGTGTAGCTGTGTCTTGGATACTCATGCCATTAGTCCATGAATGCCCCGCCGTTCACGGCTAGCGATTCACCGGTCATGAATCGGGCATCCTCGGAGAGGAGGAAAGCCACAACTCGAGCAACGTCCTCGGGCTGTTCAAGCCGCCCGAGGGGTGTGTCGTCGATCCACGATTGCTTCACGCCTGCCGCAGTGGTCCCCCGCAGGCTCGCCTCCCAATCAAGCTCTCGCTCTTGCATGGGCGTCTCGACGTACCCGGGGCACACGCTGTTCACGATGATGTTGTGTTCGGCGAGTTCGAATGCCATCGCCTGGGTGAGCCCGACGACACCGAACTTGGATGCGACGTAGTCGGAGAGGTAGGGAACCTTTCCTTGTTTGCCGGCCATCGACGCGGTGTTCACAATGGCACCCGCGCGGTTGGTCCGCACCATTGCGCGGGCTGCTGCCTGCCCACAGACGAAGACCCCCTTGAGATTGATCTCCAGCGTCTTGTCGTAGCGCTCGATCGGAAGGTCGAGGAACTTCTGCATGAACGAGATACCGGCGTTACTCACCCACGCATCAAGGCCAAGCCGATCGGCAACGTCGTCGGCCACCCGCTGAGCGTCGCCGGGGTCGCTCACGTTGAGCCGGGCAAACTCATGCCTTTGGCCGGCCGAATCATCAAGAGCTGCGCAGGCTGCCTCTGCGGCCTCCTCATTGATGTCCGACACCACTACTTGCCACCCTCGGACTGCCAGAACGGTCGCGATAGCGCGCCCGATTCCGGACCCGGCCCCCGTGACTACGACGGTCTTGGTCATGATCGTGTTCTCCTTGCGATTGAGTGGGAGATCGGCGCGACTGCCGACCCGAGTGCGAGCCATTCCTGATAGGCCTGGCCGTAAATGAGGACCTTTGCCGGGTCCGGAACAACTGGCTCACCAAGCCTGAGAAAACGTTTCGTGTCTTCCCAATTGCTGATCGCGCCGACCCCGACTGCTGCGATAAGCGCTGCGCCAAGCGATGCCCCCGGATGGTCGAGGACTGGGTACATTTCCGTCCCGAGGACCTCGGCGTGAATCTGCTTCCAGAGGGTGGACTTGCTGCCGCCGTTAGTGATCATCACCCGGTCGAGTTTCATGCCGATTTCTCGGAACACGTCGGCATTGTGTCGGAACCCGAAGGCAATCGCCTCGAGAACGGAACGGTACAAATCTGCACGGGTGTGCCCGAGGTGGAGCCCGGCGAACGTACCGCGGAGGTCTGGGTCGTTGATGGGGCTCTTCTCGCCAAGGAAGTACGGAAGACACAGCAGGTCCGCCGGCGGTCGAAGGGCGGCCTCTTCATCGAGACGCAGCAGGTCCGTGCCACCGATAAGCGACTGGTACCAGCGAATCAGGCTGCCACTAGTGGCCATGCAGCCGTTGGGGAGCCAGCGTCCGGGCACAGGGTGAGCGTCCAGGTACAGACGGGGATCGACGATCACGCGATCACTCGCTACGAGAATGTCGCCAGCACCGCCGAGCTTGACCAACCAGTCGCCCTCCTTCTCAACTCCGGCAGCGAACGCAGAGAGTACATGATCAGCTCCTCCGACGATCAATGCTGTACCGGCAATCAGCCCACAATCGTTTGCTGCGGTCGCGCTGAGCACCCCTGCTCGATCCCCCGGAGAAAGCACCGCGGGAAGAATGTCTCTTTCGACCTTTGCGGCGTCGAGCACGCTGGCCAGGGGTTGCGTGTCGAGGCCGAAGAGCCCGGATTCGAGCGCCCAGTTGAGCTCAACATGGGGTTGAGCTCCGAGAGCGAGCAGGATCCAGTCATACGAGCCCATCAAGTGCGTGGTTTTGGCCCATACGTCCGGCTCGTTGGCCTGAATCCATGCTGCTGTTGGAGCAACGGATTGCTGAGTGAGTGCCGAGCCAGTAAGGGCGACCAGATCGATGACTGCGAGCAATTCGGTCAGCTCGCCAATCTCGACGGTGGCACGGGCGTCGTTCTGCAGGATTGCCCGGCGGAGCGGTCGCCCAGCCCGGTCAACCGGGATCACGGCGGGAACCATGCCGGAAGCAGAAATTGCGACGACATCCCGGGGGCTGATGCCCGCCTCGACAACGACCTGTCGGATCGATTCCTGTACGTTGCGTAGCCACTGAGCCGGGTCGGCCTCGGCGAAACCTGGTCGCGGTGAATAGAGGGCAGACTCGCGCGATGCCTGGGCCACAATGCCCGCTTCCGTGTCGAGCAGGATGGTCTTCGTGCCAGTCGTACCGAGGTCGATGCCAATCGTGTATCGGCTCATTTCATCTTCCCCTGGCTCGTCGTCGTTGAGTTGCGAACGCACACGACCTCGACGCCGGCGTTCGTTGCCGCGACGAGGGTTGGATCCGCTGGATCACCGTCTGTCACCAACACGCCGATCGCACTGAGGGGAGCCACGCTCATCAGCTGGACGCGACCCAGTTTCGTCTGGTCG
This sequence comes from Lacisediminihabitans profunda, assembly GCF_008040105.1. Lineage (GTDB taxonomy): Bacteria > Actinomycetota > Actinomycetes > Actinomycetales > Microbacteriaceae > Lacisediminihabitans > Lacisediminihabitans profunda. Next base: position 448,613 of record NZ_VRMG01000005.1, on the reverse strand, counting down.
GCAACGACGATCACGCGATCAGCCGATTTCGCGGCTGCCTTCTTGACGTTGCCTTCCTCGCGGTGATACTCAGAGACCCCCCGATCCATGTCCACGCCGGCGATGCCCATTACGTAGGTGTCGCAGTTGTAACGCGCGAAAGTCTCTTGCGTCTCGGCGCCAATCAGGCTGAGCTCCCCGGGACGCACGAGACCGCCGGTCAAAAGGACTGTGGTGTCCGGTTCGTCAGCGAGCTCAATCGCCACGAGGATGCTTGGAGTGACGATGGTCAATCCCAGTCCACGACCCTTGATCGCTCTGGCGACTGCGAGGACGGTGCTGCCACTGTCCAAAATGACGGTTTCGTGCGGTTGCAGGAGTTGGACCGCGGCCTCAGCCAGACGAACTTTCACAATCGCCGCAGCAGCGGAGCGCGCTTCGAACGGCGGCTCAGAGGACTTACCGACCAGGGCGATCGCCCCGCCGACGATTCGCCTGACAACCCCCTTGTTTTCAAGATTGTCTACGTCGCGCCGAATGGTCATCTCTGAAACCCCGAACTCAGAGGCCAGCGACACGAAATCGATCTCACCAGTGGCGAGCACACGAGTCTCGATCAACGCCCGCCGCGTTTTAGCTTCCATAGCTACACCCTAAGGTCAAGTTGTTACATCTTCACACTATTTTTGTTTCAGAAGTGTAAATTGTCATCAGATTGACGACGAACGATGTGAAACACTAACATAACGAATGCGTCCCCCAAAAGATACGGCGGACGCGAAACTCTACGAAAGGCACTGACATGAGCAACTGGCTGGACGAAATGTTTGCCCCCCAGAAACCAGTCATCGCGATGCTCCACCTCACCGCGCTGCCCGGTGATCCGGGTTTCGACAGCCGAACAGGTCTCACTGCCGTCATTGAACGCGCGAAGGAGGAACTCGATGCTCTCCAGGGTGGTGGCGTCGACGGGATCATGATCTCCAACGAATTCAGCCTGCCTTACCTGACCGAAACAGAACCGATCACCGCGATCACCATGGCACGCATCATTGGCCAACTGCTCCCTGATATTCAGGTGCCATTCGGAGTGAACGTGCTCTGGGACGGGCGCGCCTCGATCGACCTCGCCGTGGCCACCGGTGCCAAATTCGTTCGTGAAATCTTCACCGGCGTATATGCCAGTGACTTCGGCCTGTGGAACACGAACATCGGAGAGGTGGCCAGGCACCGGGCACGCATCGGGGGTTCCGACGTCAAACTCTTTTTCAACATCGTGCCCGAATCCGCGACCTATCTCTCGGGACGGGATCTGGCCTCTATCGCCCAGACCACCGTCTTCGCCACTCTGCCGGATGCGCTGTGCGTCTCAGGACTGACAGCCGGAGCACCAACCGATTCGCAGTCACTCGCGCTCGTCAAGGCCGCAGCGGGCACTGTTCCCGTCTTCGTGAACACCGGCGTCCGCGCGCACAACGTGGCGGAGCAACTCAGTGTCGCCGACGGCGCCATTGTAGGCACTTACTTCAAGAAGGACGGCGTGTTCGAGAACAGGGTCGAGAAGTCACGTGTTGAGGAGCTCATGTCAGAAGCCCGCGCGTTCCGGTCCACACTCCACTGAACAACAGTGATGTCGTTAGAACCGCTGCCGAAGCTAGCGGATCTGCTGCAGATCGCGATCACTGCCGCGACCGCTGGTGCGGAGGAACTCACAGCTCAGTCTGGGGAGCCCTTTGAGACTCACACCAAGGGCGAAATCGGCAATCTCGTCACCGACGTTGACGTCGCGGCAGAACATCGAGTTCGGAACGCAATCGCGACGAGACGTCCAGATGACCTCGTCAGTGGAGAGGAATTGCCAGACTCCCCCGGCGCCCGCGCTACGGTCCGCTGGAGTATCGACCCACTCGACGGAACCACCAACTACATTCGCGGCTTGCCGTTCTACTGCACGTCAGTAGCCGCCTGTTCAACGTCAACGGGCAAGTGGCTCGTAGGCGCTGTCGTCGCTCCAGCCCTAGGAGTGACCTATTTCGCCTCGCTCGGGGGCGGCGCCTGGATGTCGCGCGGCGGCCGCGACGCCGTGCGCATTAGTGGCCCGCCGCCGGGCAGAGCGAGTCGTCTCCTCGGAACCGGATTTTCGTACTCGCGAACCGTGCGCGAAAATCAATACGCGCAGTTACCGGAACTCATGACGACGTTTTCGGACCTAAGAAGATTTGGGTCGGCAGCTCTAGAAATCTGTTGCGTTGCCGAAGGAACACTCGACGCATTCCATGAATCCGATCTGTACGAATACGATTGGGCGGCCGCAGCGCTGATCGCCGAGGAGGCAGGTCTCTCCATAGTCAGACCGTCAGTTCAGGGTGCCGCGATGAGCGCGACCCGGCGAACAGTCCCCCCTAACAATGGCTGACAGGGCCGGTCCGGAGGGCGCTCGTCAGCAGAGTTCGCCGGCAAAGCGAAAAGGCCCCATGAACCGCGAAGAGAGTCGATCACATGTGGTGCTCCCGGAGGCTCGGTGAATCTGCCGCGCACATTCCCACCGCACTCTCCGTCGTATGAGCGGGAATAGGTTGTCTCCCCGACGTCGCCTCCTTCTGGCCCTGATCATGCGAGTTTGGTTGGCTTTTCAGCAGGCAAACAACAATCAATGGACACCGCGTCCACGCGACGCGACGACAATCTCCATCACCGGTCTCGAGCCTTACAGAGTGCTGATCTTCGGTTCCGGTCCAGCAGTCGGGTGGGGTGTGGTGACAAACGAAATTGCCCTACCTGGCTCGCTCGGCCGCGCATTATCTCGCAGGACCGGACGCGGAACCACGGTCGAACTCGTCGCCGACATGGGGATCACCGCACGAAACGCACTGCCGATATTGTGCAAGATCGACGTATCCCGTTTCGATGCGATCGTTTTCATACTCGGCGCAAACGACGCCGTCAGGTTGATTCCACTGGCGAAATGGCAGAACCGACTCTCTGAGATACTTAGCTACATCTGCCAGAGATCGTCGCCCCCATTACCTACCTTTGTGACCGGCATCCCCCCGATCGAATCAGTGCCTGGCTTTGAGACACGAATCGGCATGATCGTCGCCGCCCATGCCCGGCAGATGAACAGCACGACGATTCGAGTTTGCAACTCCGCACTCAGCGCAACATACGTCCCTTTGGCCGGCCTGGAAACGACAAACGCCCCGAAAGTACGCGACGGCCGAACCTACCGAGAGTGGGCCAACACCATCGCAGACATCATCGCTCAACAACTCGTGACCGTTCAAGAACACGAATTTTCGATGCTTCCGCCTGAAGACGTTCACGGCGAGGATTCGGGAGTTCACATTCCGTAGCTGCGGCCGCTCAGGGAACGATGCTCACGATCGTCAAAGGCGTCGCTCTGAGTTTTTGGCGGTTCTCAGTGATTGTCGTTGTGAATTGCCCCGGGGTTGTTGGAGGTTCCGAATCGGTCAAGCCCCGTGCGGTGCGGGTAGAGATCCGATCAGATGCGCAGTGCCTCTTGAATTACATTGCAGACCCACGCTTCCGCAGAGCGTGAGCGATTTCGGCGGTGGGTTCGAAGTCGTGCATCGTCGCTTCCAGCCGTGTCTGGGCCAGCCGGTCGATCTCGAAAGTCTGAATCCCGCCGCGGAACTCACCAGCGACCTTCGCATCTTGAGGGCGCCGGACAGGTCTGGATTCGCCTCAGCAAACAGCGTCCTGGATTCTCCAGATGGCGGCCTGGCCGAATTCGCTCACGGCGTGGACCCCTGATTGATGAGGGGGAGAAAGATGGTGTCGACGATCTCGATCATGGTTTCGGCAGGGATGGCCTTGAGCGTCATCAGCGCTTCGTGGCGGAAAAGATCGAGCGGCAGGGCAATGATTCGAGGAGTCACCCGCGCGGTGCTAATTTCACCGCGTTCGATGGCTCGCCGCACGATGGTTTCCATCACGAGGGTGCGATCTCGGAGAATCTGTTCGCGCAGTTCGGCGGGCGTCGTTCCGCTCTCCTGGTGATAGGCGGCAAGCTGCACGCTTATGACGGCAGCAATAGTCGAACGCGTCTCGTTGGCCTGCGTCAGCAGGGCAAGCACGTCCCCGCGAAGACTGCCCGTGTCCGGGATGGGCTGCGAGGTACGGGTCAAGAAATGCTTTATGGCTGCGACGACCAACTCTTGACGATTCTGCCAGCGGCGGTAGATCACCGGCTTGCTCGTGCCCGCTCGCTCAGCCACGGCGTCAAATGTGAACGCCCCGTACCCGCCCGAGACCATCTGCGCCCAGGCGGCATCCAGCAGGGCGTCCTCCAGCTCGCGGCCGCGGCGCCGCCTGGCAATGCTCTCAGTCTCTAGATCCACTTGCGTATCGTACAGCCCGGTGATACTTTGGCCCAAGGTACTAGTTCGTATCTTATTGGAGAAGAGCATGAGCACCGCACCAACCAAGGAAAAGGTCGACCCGAAGGTCATGCGGGTCGCGATGGTGCTCATCGTCGGCGGTTTGGCGGTTGTTTTCGACACGACCATCGTGAGCGTGGCCCTGCACACCCTCGCCATCCAGCTGCACTCCTCTGTGGCGACAATCCAGTGGGTGAGCACAGGGTATCTGCTGGCACTCGGCGTTACGATTCCGCTGGTGAGTTGGGCTCAGAACCGCTTCGGCGGCAAGCTGCTCTGGATGTTCGCCCTGATGGTTTTTTTGGCCGGTTCGATCGGCTCCAGCCTGGCCTGGAGCGCGCCGAGCCTGATCGGTTTCCGGATCGTTCAGGGAGTTGGCGGCGGACTGATGCTGCCCCTCATGACGACGCTGGTGATGCAGGCCGCGGCCGGCAAGTCGCTGGGACGGACGATGTCGGTGGTCAGCCTGCCCGCGGTGCTTGGGCCGATCCTCGGCCCGGTCCTGGGCGGGGTGATCCTGAACTGGCTCGACTGGCGATGGTTGTTCTACGTCAACATTCCCTTCTGCGTAGTCGGGTTCCTTCTGGCCTGGAAGATGCTGCCCACCGACCCGAGGATGGCGCAACGACCGCTCGATGTGCTGGGATTCATCGCCCTCTCCCCGGGCATCGTCGGAATCCTCTACGGGCTCTCCAATGCCAGCAACACGAATGGATTCGCCCGGCCGGATGTCTACGGGCCGCTGTTGGCCGGCGCTGCGCTGCTGCTCACCTTCGTGATCCATGCGCTGCGGCGTGGTGACAGCGCCCTGGTTGATATTCGCCTCTTCACCCACCGCGCCGTGGCGTCAGCATCCGCCCTGCTGTTCCTCTCCGGCGCGGCCTTGTACGGAGCGATGCTGCTGCTGCCGCTGTACTTCCAGCAAGTCCGCGGCGTCGACGCGCTCGGTGCAGGCCTTCTGCTCGTGCCGCAGGGCATCGGCACCTTCTTCAGCCGGTCGCTCGCCGGTCGGTTGACCGACACCCTCGGAGCCAAGTGGGTCACTCTGATCGGCTTCGCAATCGTCGGCGTCGCAACCGTGCCCTTTGCGTTTGCCACCGCGAGCACCAACGATTGGATCCTGATGGCCGCACTCCTCGTCCGCGGTTTCGGGCTCGGCGCAGTCACCATCCCACTCATGACCGCCGCCTTCGTCGGACTCGACCGATCGGATGTGGCACACGCGAGCATCATCACCCGCATCGCCCAGCAAGTTGGCGGCTCATTCGGCGTCGCGCTCCTCGCCGTCATCCTCGATGGCGCCCTCGCACATGTCGCCGCAAGCACCCGGTCGGTCTCTTCCGCGTTCGACGAAGCGTTCTGGTGGTCTATCGGCTTCACCTTCATGGCGGTCGTGCTTTCGTTCGCCTTGCCCGGAAGAGCAAGGATACGGACAACGCGCAGACCAGTGACCGCGGTTCGGTAGTTGATGCCCAGATGGGCGAGCGCGCGTTCCCGAAATCCGCTCAAGACCGAGATCACCCGTTAGGCCCGCCGAGGTGATGGCATGGTAGCGGCAGTCTCGGCCCGTGCACCACACGGTGACCTGCGCCGAAGTCGATGCCAAGGTTGCTGCGATTCTGCCACCCAAGTGATGCGGGCCGACTCCCCGCGGCGGCTGTTTCGATGAACTCGGCGGTGTGGGCCAACCCGGCGATTGCGCCACCGAGCAGACCCTTGCCCTTCGACTCCGCGAGCTGGCCGTTCCGCTTGCTCACCTGGCCCTGCGCAAACCTTCCTTAGATGGCCGTCCGGCCGTCGGGGCCGCCACAATTGCGACGATCATGTAGCTGGAACGATCGCTTGCGACGAATGCCACGATCTCCGGCCAAGCTCTGATTCCTTCTCCTCGGCGTCAGCAGTCCCGCTGGATAGGTGGACTAACCGCGAGACTGTTCCACGTCATCGACCAGCGCTACCTGAAAACGTCAAGACGTCATAGTCACCGCGCCTGCCGCACTTAGGGAACCTCAACCCGGGCAAACACGTCGACAGACGTTTCCCGGATGGCTCATTTCATGAAGAGCTCAGGACTCCGAGGGGACCAGGGGTAGCTCGGGTCCGTAGTTCCAAGAAAGGATGGCCGGCTGCTCGCGGTAGAAACTGAGCACGGACACTGATCCCGCATCCAGAGTGATCTGGGCCGCGAAACGTGGGGCCATCCGCAGGAACACGGCCGTCAGGATGCGCAGAAAGTGGCCGTGCGCGATCAGGGCGACATCTCCCTCCGCCATCGCAGGCAGCACTCGCGTAAGCACGCGCGAGGCGCGCGCGGCGACCTCTTCCACTGTCTCGCCGGGCGTCCGCCCGCGAATCACGCCGTGGGTGAAAGCACTCCAGTTGTAGCCGAGCTCGCTGCGAATGTCGCGCGAGGTACGCCCTTCGTATCCGCCGTAGTCCCATTCCACGAGGAGCGAATCGACCTCGGCATGGAGGCCCGCCAGTTCGGCGGTCCGCTGCGCGCGCTGCAGAGGCGAGCTCAGGACCAGTGAGAAATCGTAGCCAGCGACCAACCGACCTGCGCCGCGGGCAAGCTCCTCACCTCGAGCAGTGAGCGGAACATCCGTGAGTCCTGTGTGGCGTCCTTCCTTGGACCACTCCGTCTCCCCATGGCGCAACAAAACCAACTTCCCCGAAGGGTTGTCCGGAGCGGGGCGTTCGGGCAGCGGATCGTTTGTGAGCACCCTCCAACCGTAATCGCGATGCCTCACACATGGCCGAGCCATCGAAACAGCCTGCAGAACAGCGGTCAGTTGAGACCGCCCGCAAACGGGACGGTAACGGACTGGTGCAGGAAATCCACCCCTGGACCGGAGTCTGGACCGGAGGCACCGGAGGTCCGAGCAAAACAAAAGGCCCGGAATCTCAATGATTCCGGGCCTTTCGTGTCGTTCTCTGTTGCGGGGACAGGATTTGAACCTGCGACCTCTGGGTTATGAGCCCAGCGAGCTACCGAACTGCTCCACCCCGCGGCACAAGAAGTAACACTACCACAGCTTGCCAGCGCGGGTCGCGAGCGGTCAGAGTCGGGTGGCCGCGATGCTCATCCCCAGAGGCAGCCACTTCTTCTCCGGCCAGCGCCAGAGGCCCGTCCCGGTGGGCTCGAGCGCCTCGAACATGCGCCAGGGCAGCTCGTAGTGCTCGTGGAAGAAGTCGAGGCGCAGCCCGGCGTCGAGCAGCGCCGTCACGGTCTCGGAGAGCGGATGCTGCCACTCGTAGGTGACCGTGTTCTCGAACAGCGCGTCCCGGTCTGCGTAGTCGTAGTTCTCGTCGACGACATCGGCGACACCGTCGGTGGAATACGGGTAGGTGAACGACGGGAGCACGGTGGAGTCGGTCCGGTCGCTGAAGACGAAGGCGGTCGGATGCCCGTCCGCGAAATACAGGCGGCCTCCCGGCTTGAGGAACCAGGCCACGATCCTGGCCCACTCCGCGACATCCGGGAGCCAACCGATGGTGCCCCAGGTCGTGTAGACGGCGTCGAACGACTCCGGCTCCGGCAGGGCGTGCCGCGCGTCGTAGAGGTTCGCCTCGATGAACCTGGAGCGCCCGGAAAGCCCCACCTCCGCCGCGAGCTCCCGCGCCCGGCGAACTGCCGGCCTCGAGAAGTCGATGCCGACGACCGTTGCCCCGCGCTGCGCGAGAACGAGGGAGTCGGCACCGAAGTGGCACTGCAGGTGAAGGATTCGAAGCCCGCCGACCCCCTCGGGGAAGACCACCGGCAGCTCGGCCTCCTCGATCGGGTACAGCGCGCCCCGGCCGGCTCGCAACCCCGACTGGTCGTAGAACTCGCTCGCGACGTGCACGGGAACCCGCTCGTCCCAGTTCGCTCGATTGGCGTCGAGCCAATCGCCCGAGTCGAGCGCGATCCCGTCGTTCACGTGTCTACTTCTCCAGGGCGAATACCTTGTTGAGGGCCGTCACGAGGGCCTGGTCGGCCGTCGCATACGCGCTCAGGTCCCCAGACTTCAGTGCCGCGGCGCGCGCGGTGAGCGCCGACTGCACGTCGGCCAGCGCCGCCTTGAGCGTGGCGTCGGTGCCCGTCGACGGGGTGGTCGGCGGCGTGGGAGTTCCGGTGGCCGGAGGTGTCGTCGCGACCCCGCCGTCCCCGGCACTCGCCCCGGAGTCCCCGCCGAAGAGCGAGTCGAGCGCCGCGTTGAGGGTGTCCTCGAAGGCGATCTTGTCGCCGAATGACACGAGGATCTTACGCAGCACCGGGTAGCTCGTCTCGGCCGTCGACTCGACGTAGATCGGCTGCACGTAGAGCAGTCCTCCACCGACGGGCACCGTCAGCAGGTTGCCGCGCTTCACCTTCGTGTCACCGCGCTGGAGCAGTGCCAGCTGGTTGGCGACGGCCGTATCGGTGTTGAAGTTGTTCTGCACCTGGCCGGGGCCCGGCACCGTGTCCTGCTTCGGCAGCGCGAGAAGGGTGAGCTTTCCGTAGCCGGAGTCGATCTTTCCCGCCGTGCTGCCGGCATCCGCGTTCGCCGCCAGATAGCCGGTGAGGATGTTCCTCGTGCCGACGCCCTTCGAGTTCGGGATGTAGGTGGAGTACAGGGAGAACGCGGGCTGCTTCGCCCCCGGGAGCTTCATCGTGAGGTAGTACGGCGGCTGGAGCTTCGCCGTCGCCGCGTCGGACACCGGGTCGTTCGGCGTGATCCAGGCATCCGTCGACGAGTAGAAGGTGTTCGAGTCCGTGACGTGGTATGTGCCCAGGATCTCGCGCTGCACCTTGAAGAGGTCGGCGGGGTAGCGCACGTGGCTGATGAGCTGAGCGCTCATCGCGCTCACCGGCTTGACCGTGGACGGGAAGATCTTCTGCCAGGTCTTGAGGATCGGGTCCTTGTCGTCCCAGGCGTAGAGGGTCACCTTTCCGCTGTAGGCGTCGACCGTGGCCTTCACCGAGTTGCGGATGTAGTTGATGTTGTCGAGCGCGAAGTCCGGAGCCGGCGTGTAGGTGTCGGAGATCGCGTTGCTGAGTTGCTGGATCGCCGAGTACGGGTAGCTCGCGCTCGTGGTGTAGCCGTCCACGATCCAGACGACCTTGCCGTCCACGACGGCCGGGTACGGATCGCTGTCGAGCGTCAGGTACGGGGCGACCTTCTGGATGCGATCGACCGGCTTGCGGTTGTAGAGGATCTGCGAGTCGTTGTTCACGCCGTTGGAGAGGAAGATCTGCTCGGACTGGAACTTGATGGCGTAGATCAGCTTCTTGAAGACGCTGTCGAGCTTGGGCCCGCCGTTGCCGGAGAACGTCGTCGTGGCGTTCTGGTTGTTGCCCTGGTCGCCGGCCGGGTAGTCGAGCTCGATCTTGCTTCCGCCCTTGGGGGCGCCGACGATCGCGTAGGTCGGGGAGTCCTCGCCGAAGTAGATGCGCGGCTGGAACTTGCCGAGGGCGCCGGTGCTCGGGATGCCGGACTCGAGGAAGACGGGCAGGCCGTCGCTCGACCGCTGGTTTCCGTAAGCGGCGACGACGCCGTAGCCGTGCGTGTAGACGAGGGTGTTGTTGTACCAGCTCTGCTGGGCACCGGTGTTGGCCTGGTTGAGCTCGCGCACCGCGATGACGGTGTCCTGCGACTTGCCGTCGATCTTGTAGCGGTCCACGTCGAGGTGCGGGGCGAACTGGTAGTACTGCTTGATCTGCTCGAGCTGGGCGAAGGAGTCCGAGACGAGGGCCGGGTCGATGATGCGGATGTTCGCGGTGGTCTCCGCGTCGTTGCGCAGGGCACCCTGGGCGGCCGTCGTCGTGGCGGAATACGGTTCTTCCTTGACGCCGGCGACACCGTAGGCCTCTCGGGTCGCCGCGATGTTCCTGTCGATGTATGGAGCCTCGAGCGTGCGCACGTTCGGCTCCACCTGGAACTTCTGCACGATCCAGGGGTACACCGACCCGATGAGCAGGCCGCTCACGAGCAGGAGCGCCGTGCCGATGATGGGCAGGCGCCAGCGGCCGACGATCGCCGTGATCACGAAGAGGATCGCCACGACCGCGGCGATGCCGGCGAGGATTTGCCGGCCGGGGATCACGGCGTTGGCGTCCGCGTATGACGCTCCCTCGAAGAGGGTGCTCGAGGTCTGGCTGCTGAGAGTCGAATACTGGTCGAGCCAGATGCTCACGGCCTGCAGCGCGAGATAGACAGCACCGATCGTCGCGAGCTGGATGCGCGCGGAGCGCGAGATGCGCACCTCACGGCCGTTGAATCGCAGCGCCCCGTAGAGGTAGCTCGTGGCGAGCGCCGCGATGCCGGAGATCAACACGACGGCCGAGGCGAAGGCCGCCGCCGCTTGGTAGAACGGCAGCGCGAAGAGGTAGAAGGAGATGTCGAGCCCGAACTGAGGGTCGACCTTGCCCGATGGCACGCCGTTGATCCATTCGAGGGCGAGCTGCCAGCGCGAGGAGGTCGCCACCCCGGCGAACAGGCCGAGCACGGCCGGGATGCCATACATCGCGAGCCGGCGGAGCGGCTCGATCACCTGCTGGTAGCGGTCGAGCTGCGGGTTGAGCTTGGCGTACACGGGCCGGAAACGGAACGCGACATCGATGCTCACGAACACGGGCACCGCCATGCCGAAGAAGCCGATGAAGAACATCACGGCGCTCGCCACCCACTGCGTGGTCAGCACGTTGAGGAAGCCCAGCTGGTCGAACCACAGCCAGTCGGTGTACAGGCTCGAGAAGATGAAGAAGAGGACAACCAGAACGGCGAGAACCGCGATCGTCACCAGAACGGTGACCCTCGATCGCGACGCAGGTTGGCGCTCTTCTGTACGGCTGGACGTCACGAGACTGCTCCTGTTTTGTGGCGGATGCTGTGGTCCCTCATCTTAAGGGGTGGTTCTGCGTGGTCACCGCGCCGGTCACCCGGCCGGGCAGGCGAGCAGCGACTTCGTGCTCGCTCCGGTGGAGATCGCCTTGAGCGCGGCCAGGGAGTCGTCGAGCGTCTTCACTGCGAGCACCCGGAGACCGCTCGGGATGTGCCCGGTCACCTCGTTGCAGTTGCTGTAGGGGGCGAGGAACCAGGTCGCGCCGGCGTTCTTCGCGCCGTAGAGCTTCTGCCGGATCCCGCCGATGGCGCCGACGTTTCCGTCGGCGTCGATCGTGCCGGTGCCGGCCACCTTGGCGCCTCCGGTTATCGACCCGGGGGTCAGTTTGTCGATGATGCCGAGCGCGAACATCTGTCCGGCGCTCGGGCCGCCGACATCCTGCAGCTGGATCTTGACCGTGAACGGATAGGTGTACGACACCGCCGGGAAGATGCCGATGATGGGTGCCGGCCGGGGCCCGGCGCTCAGCTGCGGCGTCACCTCCACGCTCTTCGTCTGGCCGCCTCGCGCGATGGCGATGGTCAGCGGAACGCCGGCACCCGACTTGGCGATGATGGCCCGCAGCCCGAGAACGCTGTCGGTCTTCGTGCCGTTGACACTGAGGATGGTGTCACCGTTCTGGAGGCGTCCCTTCGACGGCGAGTCCGGCGAGAAGCCGGCGACGGACAGGGTGCTCGGCAGGGTGTAGCCGAGCCGCGTGAGCGCCGCGGCGATCGCGTCCTTCTGGGAGTTCTGCATGTCGACGGTTGCCTGCTCGTTCGACTGCTTCACCGTCTCGCCGACCGGGTAGATCGAATCGAGCGGGAGCACCGCCTTGCTCCTGTCGAGCCAGGCCTGAGCCACCTCGAACCAACTGGGCGACTGTTGGCGGTCACCGACGACGTTCACCGTGAGCATGTCGAGCGCTCCCGTGGTGGGGTACGTCTTCTCGCCGGGGATCTCGATGAGCGGAACCTGCTTGTGGTCGAAGATGACCGTGCCCAGGGTGTTGAAGACCGGCCCGGGCTGCTCGATGACGTAGGGCGCCGGGACCATGGCGAAGCCGAAGGACCCGAGGAGCGCGCCGGCGAGCAGGGTCCAGCCGACCCAGCGGGAACGGCGCCGAGCGGGCGCGCCGACCGGAGAATCGTCGGTGAAGATCGCCACCGCTGTCCTTTCGCGTGATGTTCGCCACAGGCGCACATCTTCGGGGCCAAGGCACAGGTCAAAACAAGCCGCGTCGAGCGCGCAGCGGCTAGCGTAGTTGCTATGTCTGAAGATTCGGCGCACGACCCGGAAGACGAATTCCGCGACATGCTCAACAAGTTTCTCTCCGGTGACGGCGAGATCGACCCTGAGCGTCTCGCCGCCGCGGCCGGCCTGCCGAACGACCCCGAAATGATTAAGAACCTGATCGGCCAGCTGCAGAACGCGCTGCAGTCGAGCGGCGACGGCATCAACTGGGGACTCGCCCTCGAGCAGGCGAAGGCGATCGCCGCCAAGGACGTCGTCGCCACCACCCCGGCCGAGCGTGCCGCGCTCGAGCAGGCGTTCCACATCGCCGCCCTGTGGCTCGACGAGGCGACCTACATCTCGGAACTGACGGTGCATCCGCGGCTCCTCAGCCGCACCGAGTGGATCACCGCCACCATGCCGATCTGGACGCAGCTGGCCGAGCCGGTCGCCCTCAGCATCGCGAACGCCCTGACCGACGTGCTGCGCGACCAGGCGCCGGAGGAGATGTCCGGCATGATCGACGGCGCGTCGAGGCTCATGCGCAACGTCGGCGGCACCCTCTTCGCCATGCAGCTCGGCCAGGTCGTGGGCCAGCTCGCAAGCGAGGTCGTCTCCGGCGGCGACGTCGGCATCCCGCTGCTCAGCGCGGGCACCGAGGCCGACCAGCAGGCGGCGGTGCTCCCCCAGAACGTTGCCGCCTTCGGCGCGGGGCTCGACATCGAGCAGGACCAGGTGCAGCTCTACCTCGCCGTGCGCGAGCTCGCCCACGCGAGGCTGTTCCGGCACGCGAAGTGGATGCGGCTGCAACTCATGACCTCCATTTCGGAGTTCGCCCAGGGCATCCGGATCGACACCGAGCGGCTCGAGCAGCTCGCGACCGACTTCGATCCGTCGAATCCGGAGGAACTGCGCGAGGCGATGGTGAGCGGGGCCCTCATCCCGCCGAAGTCCGAGGCCCAGCTCGCCGCCCTCGGGCGCCTCGAGACCATGCTCGCCCTGATCGAGGGCTGGGTGGATGTCGTGACCGCCAAGGCGACCACCCGGCTGCCGAAGTCCGGGGCGATCGCCGAGACGGTTCGACGTCGGCGCGCGGCGGGCGGCCCGGCCGAATCGGCGTTCTCCACCCTCGTCGGCCTCGAGCTTCGGCCGCGACGGTTGCGTGAGGCCGCCGCGATGTGGCAGAAACTTACCGACGAGGTCGGTCCGGAGGCTCGCGATGAGCTCTGGTCGCATCCGGACCTCGTGCCGACGTCGGAGGACATCGACGACCCGGCCGCCCTCGTCGCTCGACTCACCGGCCCCTCGCCGGAACCCGACGACATCGACCAGGCCATCGAGGACCTGCTCAACGACACGACGGACGATCGACCGCACGAGGCGCGTGACGGCTCGGCCGACGACCCCTCGCACTAACCCCCGGGCCGGCCCCGCCCCTTCCCTGCCGCCTTCCCCCTTCCCCTTCCCCTTCCCCTTCCGAAATCCATGCATTTCTCGACGACGCGCCCTCGACGGGGTAGTTGAGCGGCGAGTCGGGCAGGAATGCATGGATTTCGGAGGGTGGGGCGACGGGAGACGGCGGAGGCGACGGAGGAGGCGGGCCGGCAAGGCGGGCCGCGCGGCGGGGCGGCCTGTGGACTGCGGGCGACGCCGGGGGGAGCGTCCGCGCATCATGGGCGGATGGTTCTGCGACTCGATCCCCGGCTTCCCCTGCTCTGGCGCACTCCGTCGAGCCTTCAGTTCGGCGTCGACGCGCCGCGAGTCGTGCTCGAGGAGGTGTCCGGCGCCGACGAGCGGATGATCGCCGCCCTGCGCGTGGGCGTGAGCCGATCGGGGCTCGAGATGATCGCCGCGTCGGCGGGCGGCGGCCACGGCGAGGTGGGGCTCTTGCTCGACCGCCTGGGGCCGGCGCTCGTCCCGGCCACCGACGCCGCCCCTCAGGGCAGAGTCACGATCGTGGGCGACGGACCGGCGGCCGAGCACATCGCGCACCTGCTGCGCCGCTCGAACGTGGCCGTGGTCCCCGACGGCGACGAGACGGCCCTCGTCGTGATCGTCGCCGGGTACGTGATTCCGCCAGGGCTCCACGGCCGCTGGCTGGGCCGAGACCTCCCCCACCTGCCTGTCGTGTTCGGCGACGAGGCCGTGCGCCTGGGGCCCCTGGTCGAGCCCGGAATCGGACCGTGCCTCTGGTGCGTCGAACTCGCCAGGACGGATGCCGACCCGGCCTGGCCCGCGATCGCCACTCAGCTCCTGGGCCGTCGCCCGACCGCGGAGAGCGCGCTCCTCGTCGAGGAGGTCGCGGTAAGCGTCGCGCGGCTCGTGCTCGCGAGGATTGCCCCGCCCGAGGGACGAGAGCCCGGCCCGCGAGGAGGCTCCGCCACCTCCCTCGCCATCGGCACCGCGGACGGCGCGAGGCGCAGCACCGTGTGGTGGCCGCATCCGGACTGCCTCTGCGGGGCATCCGGCGGCATCGACTCGGTCGAGGGTGTCAGTCCAGCTCGACGAGGAATCGTGACGGTCGGCGAGCGCCGCCCCGGCCGCCTCCACCGCTCGACCACGACAGGTGCAGTCGGCGACGGGCCCGCGTGACACCGACATAGAGCAGGCGGCGTTCCTCGTCGATGGCCTCCGGCGTCTTGGCGTAGGTGATCGGCACGAAACCGTCGCTCAGGCCGACGAGGTAGACGGTGTCCCACTCGAGGCCCTTCGCGGAGTGCAGGGTCGCGAGGGTCACGGCCGACATCGTCGGTTCGTGCTGGGCGGCCGATCGTTCGAACAGTTCGTCCACGAACGCCCGGAGGGTCGTGCCGCTCGGCGAGGCCTCGGCGAGGCCCATGATCGCGTTGAGGGACTCCCACCGGTCGCGCACCGCACCGCGCACCTCCGGGGCATCCTGGGTCCAGCCCAGCGAGCGCAGAACATCACTTACCGTCTTGAACAGCGGCTCGCGCGTGGCGCCCACGACGGCGCCCTTGAGCATCATGAGCGCCTGCTTCACCTCCTGCAGTTCGAAGAACCTGGTGCCGCCGCGCAGCTGGAAGGTGATGCCGGCGTCGGTGAGGGCGGCCTCGAGCACGGCGGACTGCACGTTGATGCGATAGAGGATGGCGATGTCCTGCGGCTTGGCGCCGCCCGCGATCTGCTCACCGATCTGGGCCGCGACCGCTCGCGCCTCGGCGATGTCGCTCGGGTAGGTGGTGACCGACGGCGTGATGGCCACCGGGGGCTTCACCGCGGCGCGCAGGGCGAGAGCCCCCGGCCGTCCCCGCATGAGACGGTTCGCGGTGTGCACGATCGCCGGTGTCGACCGGTAGTTCTGCTCGAGCCGCACGACCGTTGACTCCCGGTAGCGCGTGGGGAAGCCGAGAAGGTAGTCCGCGGATGCCCCGGCGAAGGAGTAGATGGTCTGGCTCGCATCGCCCACCACGCAGAGGTCCTGCCGGTCGCCGAGCCACAGGTCGAGCAGCGCCTGCTGGAGCGGCGAGACGTCCTGGTATTCGTCGACCACGAAGAAGCGGTACTGCTCGCGCACCTGTTGCGCGACCCGCGGCTCGGTCTCGATCATGCCGGCCGTGGCAAGCAGCACATCCTCGAAGTCGAGCTGTCGGCGGTCGTCCTTGATCGCCTCGTATGCCGAGTGCAGGGCGATCATCTTCTCCGCGGTGAGGAGGGCGGGAAGCGGCCGCTGGGCGACGATCTCCGCGTACTGGTCGAGGGTGAGCCGGGAGACCTTGCGCCACTCGATCTCCGCCGCGAGGTCGCGCAGGGTGGCGGTGTCGAGCTTCAGCCGCAGCATCTCGGCCGCCTGGCCGAGAAGCCTGCCCTTGCTGTCGAGGATGCGGGGCATGGTGCCGCCGATCACCTGTGGCCAGAAGAAGCCGAGCTGCGAGAGCGCGGAGGCATGGAACGTGCGCGCGGCGACGCCCGTCGCCCCCAGCACGCGGAGACGGCCGCGCAGCTCCGCCGCCGCGCGCGACGTGAAGGTGAGCGCCATCACCCGCCCGGGCGCGTACACGCCGGTGGCCACGCCGTAGGCGATGCGGTGGGTGATCGCGCGAGTCTTGCCGGTGCCGGCCCCCGCGAGAAGGCACAGCGGTCCGAGCAGGCTCTCGGCCGCGACGCGCTGCTCGGCGTCGAGGCCGTCGAGGAGGGATTCGGCCGAACTCACTGCTGCCCGTCGTCGATCGGGCCGCCGTACCACCGCTCGAGGATCGCCCGGGCGATCGAGGTGGACCCCGGCAGGAAGATCTCGCCGAGCGAGTCGGCGAGTTCCGCACGACTGAACCAGCGCAGGTCCAGGATCTCGGTTCCGTCCGGTGTGAGGGTGGACTCATGATCCGGGTCGACCCGGGCCGAGAACCCGAGCATCAGCGACGCGGGGAACGGCCACGGTTGAGAGCCCAGGTACATCGGGTCGACGACGCGGATGCCCGACTCCTCGAACACCTCGCGGATCACCGCGCTCTCGAGCGACTCCCCGGGCTCGACGAAGCCGGCGAGCAGCGAATAGCGATTGGCGTCCCACATCGCGTTGTGACCGAGCAGGATGCGGTCCTGCGAGTCGACGATGCCGACGATTATCGCCGGGTCGGTCCTGGGAAAGATCTCGCTGCCGTCATCCAGGTTCCGGCGCACCCAGCCGCCCTGGTCCGGCACCGTCGGGGCGCCGGTGCGCGGCGAGAAGCCGTGCGACGTGTGCCAGTTGGCGAGCGCGAGCGCCGCCGTGAAGAGTCCGGCGTCGAGGTCGTTGAGGGTGTTGCCGACCACGCGGAGGTTCGCCCACGCCGCCGGGTCGGAGTTGAGTCTCACCGCCGCCTCGTCGCCGATCTGCGCCGCGACGATCGGCAGACCGCGGGAGTCCCCGGCGAGCGAGCGTCCGAGGTAGAGCCGCAGCTCGGCATCCGGCACCCGATCGGTCGGGAGGAGGGCGAGGCGACCGTTCGCGCCGAGCAGGGCGTTGCCCTTCCACAGCACGAGCACGCGGGTGGCCGGGTCGCCCCACAGCTCGTCGAACAGGCCCTCCCGGTTACGGCCGAGGTAGTCGCGGTCGAGCGCGTGGCGGGAGAGGGGAAGCGACGAGAACGGAAGGGCGGCCTGCGGCTGCCGGGCTGGGGGCGGAGTGGACATGGGGCGACCAATCGGTGAAGGAGGCGGGAACAGCGTGGCGTTCGTGCCGGCCGGCGACCTACGACCTACCCTGTGAGGTATGGCCAGATCTCATCTCACTCTAGCCGCGCTGGCGACCGCAGCCGTAGCCGGCCTCGACGTCGCGTCCGCCACCAATTTCGGCTCGGGGGCGCACGGCGACTTCGAGGCGGCGTTGCTCACCGGGCGGGACGGCCGGCACTGGATCATCCGGGTCCCCACGTCCGAACGGGCCGAGGCCGAGCAGTCTGCGGATCTCGTGGCGCTTCGGGCGCTCAGCACCGGAGTGCGGGCCAGGCTCCCCTTCAGCGTCACCAACTTCGCCGGCCAGACCCCGATCGGCGGCACCCGCGCGGTCGTCTACGAATTCGTCTACGGCTCGAAGGTGCCCCTCGACTCGATCGAGACCGACGACGGTCTCGCCGACTCGATCGGCCGCGCCATCGCCGCCGTGCATGCGCTGCCGACGAGCTTCATCGCCGACGCCGGCCTCCCCGTCTATACCCCGGTCGAGATCCTGCGTTCGAGCGTCGTGATCATGGACCGGGCCGCCGCGACCCACCTCGTTCCGGCCGCCCTCCTCGGCCGCTGGGAGCGCGCGACCGAGGACTCGGCCCTCTGGCAGTTCGCCCCGACCGTGATCAATGGCTCGCTCAGTGCCGAATCCTTCCTGAGCTCGGACGGCGGCGTGACCGGGCTGCTCGACTGGCACACCCTGAGCGTCGGCGACCCCGCGCGCGACCTCTACTGGCTGCTCGGTGCCCACGGCGAGAACGTGGCGGAGGCCGCGTTCGATGCCTACGCCCTCGCCCGCGGGTCGAGCGACCGGCAGGTCAAGCAGCGCGCGATGCTCTACGCCGAACTCGAGATCGCCAAGTGGCTGCTGCACGGCACCCAGCAGCGCAGCACCGAGATCGTTGATGACGCGGTGGCCATGCTGCACGGCCTCGTCGACACGGTACAGAACGACCTCGAACAGTCCCTGACCCACAACACGATGCCCGTGATGGCCGTGCACGAGGTCGAGGCGATGCTCGACCGCAACCAGCGCGCCTAGCTGTAGCGTCGGGAGGGCATTTCGGCCCGCCTGTCCTCGCAACTGTGCGGCACTCCCTTGCTCCTGACACGCGTTGTGCAGGACGGTGCCGCCGTCCACAGGTGCCCGCCCCGCAGACTCCAGTTGCGCAGGACAGGTTGTGCAGGACGGTGCCGCCGTCCACAGGCGCCCGCCCTACAGACTCCAGTTGTGCAGGACAGGTTGTGCAGGACGGCAGGACGGCAGGACGGCAGGACGGGTTCTGCAGGACGGCAGGACGGGTTCTGCAGGACGCCTCGGGCGGATGGCGAGGACGATAGGTGCAGAACCGAGACGGTAGCGTCCTGCAGACCGGGACCCTTCGGGTCGCCGCACCCCTGCCGTGTCCCGCACAAACTGTCTTGCACAGGCTGTCTTGCACAGGCTGCCCTGCACAGGCTGCCCTGCACAAACTGTCCTGCACAAGCCGTCCTGCACAACTGGAGTCTGCGGGGTAGGCACCCACACCACCGGGGCCCGTCCTGCAGAACACGGCCCGACCGACGCGGGCGGCACCACTAGCCGGCACCGCCAGAGGGCCGAGAAGGTCCAGCCTCCGGCATCGCGGCGACCGGCATGCGACGGAGGGCGTCCAGCGCGCCTAGCCCGCCTCACGCCCCCGGACTCACGCTCCGGATGCCCGGCGCACGATCACGAACGGCCCGCGGTTGCGTCGCAACTGCAACCGCAGCCTGAGCCGTCCCGTCCTGGCGAGCACCGTCCCGATCACGATCGCGGCGAGCGCCGGAATCGCGCCGGCGACGGTCATGGCCACATGCACGCCGAGATGTTCGGCGATCGCGCCGCTGATCGGGCCGCCGAGCGCCTGGCCACCCAGCATGATGATCGAGTAGAGGGACATCACCCGACCGCGGATGACGCGGTTGGTCGAGAGCTGCACGATCGACTCGGCCCCCGTGGCGAAGAGCAGACGCGTGACGCCGATGCTCACGAGGAAGACGATGAAGAGCGGCTCCCAGCTGACGGAGCCGGCGAGGATGAGCGCGAGACCGAACAGGCCGGCTGCGACCACGATCGTGCGCAGCCGCACATTCATCCGGCGGGTGGAGAGCACGGCGCCGGAGAGCGCCCCCACCGCGGCCGCCGAGCTGTAGAGGCCGTATCCGGTCGCCCCCGTCTGGTACACGGTGTCGGCGAACGAGACGAGAAGCACCGGCAGCGTCATGCCGAAGGTCGAGACGAAGGCGAGCATCACCATCGGCCAGAAGATCGTCGGCTTGGCGATCACGTAGCTCAGCCCCTCCCGGATCTGGCCGCGCGCGCGCTCGGCGCGCGGTGACGGGCGCAGTTCGCGCACCCGCATGCTGGCCAGGGCCACCACCACCAGAACGGCGGCGATCGCGTTCACGCTGATCGACCAGCCGGAACCCACCAGGGCGATGAGCACGCCGCTGATGGCCGGGCCGAGCAGGCCGCCGAGGTGGAAGATCGACGCGTTAAGGCTGATCGCGTTCCGCAGCCGGCCGTGGCCGACCATCTCATTCACGAACGCGGAGCGCGCCGGGCCCTCCACGACGGCGACGAGGCCGAGAAGGAGCGCGACTCCCCAGACCTGCCACACCTCGACGATGCCGAGGATGGTGAGAAGGCCGAGCGTCGCGCAGAGAGCGGCGGTCACCGACTGGGTGGCCATCATGAGCCGGCGCTTGTCCACGCGATCGGCGATCACCCCGCCCCACACGCCGAACACGAGCACCGGGGCGAACTGCAGGAAGACGGTCACTCCGACGAGGGTGATGTTGTGGGTGAGCTCGTTCACCAGCCAGTCGGTGGCGATCTTCTGCATCCAGCCCGAGGTGTTCGCGATGAGCTGCGAGATCACATAGAGGCGGTAGTTGTAGATGCGCAGCGAGATGAAGGTGTCGCGCCAGCGCGGTCGTTCGTGGAGCACGGGGATGGGCTCGGTTGCCGGACTCATTGTCGGCGATTCTGTCGTCACAGTCTGATGTCTCGCGATACTCGTGCGTTTCGTATGGTCACGCCAACGCTAGGCCCGTTTCCATCCATTGCCTTATAGAATCGGCCCTATAAGTCCTATTGGATTTCGTAATGAGAGGCCTGAATGTTCGACCCGGTGCTCCTCAAGAGCTTCGTCTCCGTGGCCGAGACCCTCAGTTTCACCAAGACCGCGACCCTGCTGGGGCTCAGCCAGCCCACGGTGAGCCAGCACATCCGCAAGCTCGAAACGGCCGCGGGACGACTCCTCGTCGCACGGGACACCCGAGAGGTGCGCCTCACCGACAACGGCGACGCGATGCTCGGCTTCGCCCGCTCCATCCTCGCCGCCCACGACCAGGCCTCGAGCTACTTCACCGGGTCGGCGATGCGGGGCCGGCTGCGATTCGGCTCGGCCGACGACCTCGCGCTCACCCAGTTGCCGCAGATCCTGCGCGACTTCCGCCAGCTCTACCCGCAGATCAACCTCGAACTCACCGTGAACCAGAGCGGAGCCCTTGCCCGCCGCCTGCAGGCCGGGCAGCTCGACCTCGTCTTCATCAAGCAGGAGCCGGGCATCGGAGTCGGCCGCCTCGTGCGACGGGACCGGATGGTGTGGGTGGGGCACCGCACGCTGAGCCTCGAACCCGGACAGCATGTTCCCCTCATCGCCTACCAGGCCCCGAGCCTCAGCCGCACGGTCGCGATCAGCGCGCTCGAATCCGCGGGCCGCACCTGGCGCATCACTTGCAACGTGCGCGAGATCAACGGTGTGCTCGCGGCGGCGCGGGCCGGCATCGGCATCGCCGCGTTCCCGCAGAGCCTGATCCCGCCCGACCTGAGCGAGCTCTCCCCCGCACTCGAGCTGCCGACCCTCGGCGACGTGGACTTCAGCCTGCTTGACAACCCCGGCACCGCCCGCAAGCCGGTGGACGCGCTCATCGCAGCGATCGTGGCTCGACAGGGCTCCCCCGCGAACTAGCCGGCCCGCCCCCTCCGCAGCATGCTTCCCCCGCGGCATCCTTCCTCCTCCGTTCTTTTCCCCCTCCGTTCTCTTCCGAAATCCATGCATTCCTTCAGGACACGCCGTGTGGAGGCACCCGGCAACGGCGTGTCGGGCAAGCATGCATGGATTTCGGAAAGGGAGAGCAGAGAAGGGAAGAGAAGGGAAGTGGGGAAGAGCCGATGGGCGGCGGCGGTCAGGCGACGGCGCGCCACAGGGCGATGAGTTCGTCCCGCGAGTAGATGCGCTCCGGACGGATGATGGCGTCGTCGCTCACATAGTAGAAGACGGCGTCGATCAACTCCGGGTCGATGCCCTTCCACTCCGCGAAGGCCTGCCGGTACAGGGCGAGCTGCAGCTGTTTCGCCTCGAGGTCCGCGGCATCCCGGGGCGCCTTGCCGGTCTTCCAGTCGACGATGCGGTAGCGGTCGCCGACCCGGTAGACCGCGTCCAGCTTGCAGACCACGATCTCGCCCTCGAGGATCAGGTGGATCTCGATCTCGACGCTCTCCGGCTTGAGGGCCGCGAACTCCGACCGCTCGAAGATCTGCCGCAGTCGCTCGAGGCCCTCCGGCTCGGCGAGTTCGCCCTCGCCGAGCCCATCGATCCCGTCGATCCCGTCGAGCTCGGTGGAGAGGGCATCGAGCTGCTCGGTCGCCCCGTGCACTCCGGCGCGGTGCTCCACCCAGTCGTGGAACACCGTGCCGAGGCTCGTCGCCCTGAACGGCCGCTCCGGCATCGGCCGACGCAGCGCGGAGGCTACCGCTGCCGGGTCGGCCACGAAGTCCTTGAACCGGGAGGCTGGCACACGCGCGGGCAGGTCGACGTACTCGGCCGCATCCAGCCGCCGTCGCCGCTCCTCGAGGAGCAGGTCGAGCTCGCGATCCCAGGGCCCCGCGTCCCCCGGGGCGGAGGCACGCACGAGGTCTGCCGCGCGCTCGATCGCCGCTCGGCGGCCGCCGAGCGGATCGAGCGGCCAGAGGAAGAGGTTGACGTCGTCACCCAGCGGATTCTCCGCGTGCTCGCTCGCCGGCGGGAGCGGGCCGATCACGCCGGCCTCGGCGAGCGGGACGATGAACGGACTCGGCGCGCGCGGGGTCGTCTGGGTCGACCAGAACGACGCGGTGAGCAGGAGGGAGTGCCGGGCGCGGGTGACGGCGACGTAGGCGAGCCGCCGCTCCTCGAGCTCGTGCCGCTGCCGCACGGCCGACTTGAACTCGTCGACCGAGGCCAGG
This sequence comes from Lacisediminihabitans profunda, assembly GCF_008040105.1. Taxonomy (GTDB): domain Bacteria; phylum Actinomycetota; class Actinomycetes; order Actinomycetales; family Microbacteriaceae; genus Lacisediminihabitans; species Lacisediminihabitans profunda. Next base: position 425,741 of record NZ_VRMG01000005.1, on the reverse strand, counting down.
AGTTCCTTGCGGGATGCCGCGGACTCCCAGTCGAAGCGAGGGAGTTCCGCCGCGTCGCCGCGGAACTCGTACGGCAGGGTGCCGAACGACAGCCAGCCGCCGAAGCCCTCGCGCGGCGAGCCGGGGAGCTCGCTCTCGACGAGACGGGGAATGACCACCACGTCCCACTCGAGCCCCTTCGCGCCGTGAATGGTGAGCAGCTGCACCGTGCCGGCCTCCGCGTCTTCTGGACGGGGCGCGAGCCCGTCACGCCACTCGGCCTCGCGGAGCCAGGCCAGGAATCCGCCGAGGCTCGCCGAGTCGTCCACGGTGAGGTAGCCGCCGAGCGCGTCGAAGAAGGCCTCCATGTTGGCGGAACCGAGCGACCGGGTCTCGTTGGCCGCGACCTCGATGTCGAGCAGCAGCTCCTGCTCGACCACGGTCACGAAGTCGAGCAGGTCGAGGCTCGCCCGGGCGCGGAGTCTCGCCAGCGTGCGGCCGGCGTCCCGGAGTCTCGCCAGCCCCTCCTCGCTGAAGCGGGAGAGGGCGGAATGGCCGGGACGGGCGGAGGCCAGAAAGTCGATCGCGTCCACGATCGAGCCGCCCTCGCCCTCCGCGACGGAGGCGCGCAGGCGGTCCTTGAGCTCGGCGTCCAGCGGGCGCTGGGCGTAGTCCCGGTCGCGCAGCCACGATGCGAGCCGGCTGAGGGCATGCAGGTCGGCCGCCCCGATTCGCCAGCGTGAGCCGGCGAGCAGCCGCACGAGCTGAGATCCGGCGGTGGGATCGTTGACCACGGTCAGCGCCGAGACGAGGTCGGCGATCTCCGGTTCGGCCATGATTCCGCCGATGCCGAGCACGTGAAAGGGCACGCCGTGCGCGCGCAGGGCGTCGATGAACACGCCCTGGGTCTTGCGGGCGCGGAAGAGCATCGCCGCGGTGGGTGGCGTCTCGCCCTGGCGCGTCTGGAGTCTCGCCTTGAGCCAGCGCGCCGCCGCGTCCGCCTCCTCCTGCAGGGTCTCCTCCACGATGACCTCGACCGGCAGGTCGCTCGCGTTGGGGCCGGCGTCGAGCCGCTCCACCCCCACCGTCGTCGTTTCCCGCAACGGCTGCACGAGCGCGTTCGCCACGGAGAGGATGTCGTGGCCGTTGCGCCAGCTCGTGCTGAGCGCGAACTCCCGCACACGCCCGCCGCCGAACTGCCCGGCGAAGCCCTCCAGGTTCGCCGCGCTCGCCCCCCGCCAGCCGTAGATCGACTGGTTCGGGTCGCCGACGGCCATCACCGCTCGGCCGGCGAAGAGCTCGGACAGCAGCCAGGTCTGGACGACACTCGTGTCCTGGTACTCGTCAAGCAGGATCACGCGGTGCCTCTCGCGGATCTCCGCGGCGACCTTCGGCATTCCGCGCACGATCTCGAGGGCGAGCGACACCTGGTCGGAGTACTCGACGAATCCGCGCCGGGCCTTGGCCAGCGCGAACTCGCCGGCGAGGTCCACGAGCACCGGAAGCGCCCCGACGGTCTTCGCGAGCGTGACGGCGTCCTCGTAGACACCGGTCCCGCCCGTGGGCAGCTCGGCCAGTCCGGCGAATCGGGCGGCCATCGCGGCGACGTCGCGCGGGTCGACGACGTTCTCGCTGAGCTCGTGGCTGAGTGCCAGCACCGCCTTCGTCACGGAGTCGATGCTCTTGCCGAGCCCCGGCAGGCGCTCATCGGTGGAGGCGACGACGATCGAGCGGGCCAGCTGCCAGGCTGACGCCTCTCCGAGCACCGCGCCGTCGCTCTCCCGGCCGAGCAGCACCGCGTTGTCGCGGTAGATGGTGTTCGAGAACGCGTTGTAGGTGGCGACGACGGGCGGGTCGAACTCGTCGTAGTCGCCCGGAAGCAGGCCAACCGAGTGCAGTTCTCCGATGCGCTCGCGGATGCGGCTGGAGAGTTCGCCAGCCGCCTTGCGGGTGAAGGTGAGACCCAGCAGCTCGCTCGCCGCGACCCGCCCGTTGGCGAGCAGCCAGAGCACCCGATTGGCCATCGTCTCGGTCTTTCCGCTGCCGGCGCCCGCCACGACGATCGCCGGCTCGAGCGGCGACTCGATCACCCGCCGCTGCTGCTCGGTCGGTCGCGGGCGCCCGAGGGCGTCGGCGATGTCGAAGGCGCTCACCGGCACTCGCCCGCTGTCAGTCACTGGACACCGCCCGCACCCGGTGCAGCTTGCGCGACGCGATATCGAAGCCACCCCACTCGCTCAGCTCGACCGCCCCCTCGAAGGCGGCCGCCGCCATCCCGAGGGCCGCCTGCCTGATCCGCGCCCGGAAGCCCTCGAGGGCCTCCTCGTCGAGCGGGGCCTGCACGCCCTCCTGGTAGAGCTTCTTCTTCTTGCCCTTCTTCACGAAGAGCAGCTTTGCTCCCCCGCCGGAGTGCTCGCCGAGGTCGTCGAGGAACTCGTCGAGCACTCCCTGCGAATAGGCGAGCTGGTAGGCCCCGAGTTGCGGATGCGCGTCGACGACCTGCTGCCGCACGGTGGGGGTGCCGGTCTTGAGGTCCACGATCACCACGGATCCGTCGCTCGAGCGCTCGACCCGGTCGATCGACCCGTTCACGGTGGCGCGGTCGATCTTCAGACTGAAGCGTCCCTCCGCGGCGACGAGCGACTTGCCCTCGCGCTCGAAGTCGGCGAGGTAGTCCGCGACGCCGGCGGCGAGGATGCGCGCGGCCGAACGCTGCTGCTCCGCAAACCACGGCGACTCGAAATAGAGCTCGCTCCAGCGCTGCTCGATGGCGCGCCAGACCGTGTCGACGCTCGAGTCGGTGGCGGTCTCCATGGCCCAGTGCACGATCGTGCCGAGGCCCATCGCCGTGCTCGACTGGGTGCCCGAGACGGTGTCGATGAACCAGTCGAGCGGCGACTGTTCGAACGCGTCGAGTTTGGACGGGGAGACCGGCACGGTCTCGTCCCCGTCGAAGAGCGGTTCGGTGGTCGACGGCTCGAGCAGGCCGTGCCACTCCGCCGGGTTCGCTCCGGGCACCCGCTCCTCGGCGAGCCGGGCGAGGGCGGAGGCCGCGGCCGCCCGCTCGGGCGCCGGGCGCCGCTCCTGCACGAGCTCGCGTCGGAGCCGCCCGGTGAGCGCCCGCAGGGAGAGCGGCCGCACGGTCGCCGCATCGACCACCGGCGTGCCGGGGGGCGCGAGCGCGAAGAGCACGCTCGCGGCGTCGTCCTCGTTCGACACGGCGGCGAGGATCACCTGCCGGCGGGCGCGGGACACGGCGAGCGCGAACATCCGCAGCTCGTCATCCCGCACCTGGCGTCGCTCGTCGATCACCACGTCGTCGAGCCCCGTCATCACCCGCACGAGGTCCTGCGGGTTGAGCAGGGACCCGCGCAACCGGAGATTCGGCCAGACACCCTCCTGAAGGGCGGCGATCACGACCACGTCCACCTCCAGGCCGACGGCGCCGGAGGGCGTCGTCACGAGCACCGCCTCCGCGGCGGACTGGGGGGACAGGGTGTCCTCAGGAACCTCGGCGTCGAGCACGTCGTCGAGGAACACGCTCGGGCCCGTGCCCGGCCGGCGCTCGGTGAACCGCCTCGCCGAGGTGAAGAGGGCGACGATCCCGTCGAGGTTGCGGTTGGCCTCCGCGGCCGTGATGCCGGCGCTCGTCGCCTGGGCGAACCAGTCGTCGGCGAGCCCGCTGCGGTTCCAGGCGAGCCAGAGGAGCTCCTCGATGGTGCCGCCGTCGGCGGCGAGCGCCCCGACGGCGCCGAGGGTGGCCGAGAGCCGCTCGGCGTTGCGGCCTACCCGGTGGTCGATGGTGGCGAACCGGCCGGGGGCGCCGAGCCCCTCCACGAGCAGGTCGTCGCTCGCCCGGTTGCCGCCGCCGGCGAGTTCCTCGGCCCGCAGTGCGAGGCGCAGGCGCCGCAGCGCGAGGTGGTCGAGTGCGCCGAAGGGGCCGAGGAGAAGTTCTGCGGCGAGGGGGCCCGTGAGCGGAGTGCGCCCGATGGCCACGTCCACCACGGAGAGAAGGCTGCGCGCGGCGTGGTCGTCGCGCAGGGCCCGCCCGCCGACCGCGGTGCGGGTGGGGACCTCGTTGAGGGCGAGGGCTCGCGCGATCACGGGCACGAGGGCGCCGCTGCGCACGACGACCGCCATGCCGGACAACGGGATGCCGCCGATCAGATGGTGCTCCCTCAGCTGCCGGGCGATCGCCGCCCACTGCCTCGCCTGGCTCGTCGCCGTGATCCTGAGCACCGGGGAGCCGTGGGCCGCAGCAGGGGCGGCGCCGGCGACGGCCGCGCGCTGGCCGACCGCGCCGGCCGTGCCGATGCGTTCGGTGACCCGTGCGGTGAACTCGCGCAGGGTCGCGTCCTGGCGATGCGCCGTGCCCAGGGTGATGGTGACGAGGTCTGGTACGCCGAGCACGCTGCCGAGCCGGCCCAGGGCATCCGGCTCCCCGCCGCGGAACGCGTTCGTCGCGACATCCGGATCGCCGAACGCGACGATCGAGACACCGCGCGCCGCGAGGGCGGCAAGCAGCGAGATCGTGGACTTGGTGGCCTCCTGGAGGTCGTCGACCACCACGAGGCGGAGACCGGCGACGCGCTCCCCGGCCTCGCCCCGGCCGAGGGCGGCGATCGCGAACTGCACGAGCTCCGCCGAGTCGAGCTGGCCAGGCCGTGAGCTGCTCACCACGGAGAGGTAGTCGGAGATGAAGTCCGCTGCGGCGACCCACTCGGGGTGCCCGGTTTCTGCGCCGAGTTTCGCGAGTCGCCGGGGGGTCACCCCGTATTCCGTTGCGCGCATGATGAGCTCACGGAGCTCCGTGCGGAAGGCGCGGAGGCGGCGCACGTCCTCGTCGAGGGGCGCCGGCCAGGCCGGCGCCGCACCGTCCTCGATCTGGCCCTCGAGCAGCTGGCCGATGTCCGCGTCCTGCTCGCCGCCGGTGACGAGCCTCGGCGGAGCGGCGCCGGCCGAGGCCGCCGCCGCGCCGACGATCTCGAAGGCGAGGGAGTTGACGGTGCGCGCGAGCGGGCCGTTGGTGGGCACGCCGAGCCGCAGCGCGATCCGGTCGCGCAGCGCGGTCGCCGTCGTTCGGCTGGAGGTGAGCACGAGAACGTGCTCGGTGCTCCACCCGCGGTCGAGCACCCGATCGGCCACGAGTTCGACGAGGGTCGTGGTCTTGCCGGTGCCCGGCGCTCCGATGACCGCCGCCGATGCGCCGTCGGCGAGTTGGAGCACGGCCCTCTGGGCGGCATCCGGAACCAGACGATTCGACGCGGAGCCGATCCGGGAATCCGCGACGGCGGTCCGCCGAAAACCCTTGATCCCCATGCCCCCAACTTAACGGCGGCCACCGACATCGGCCCGCACGGCACGGGCGGTTCCGCTCCCAGAGAACGGCGCGCGGGCCGCAGCCTGTTGTGTCGTAATCTGGGCACGTGGACATTCGAATCGGAATCATCAACAGCCCTCGCGAGATCAACTTCGAGTCGTCGCAGTCGTCGGCGGAGATCCAGGCGGTCGTCTCCTCGGCCCTCGACTCCGGCGCGAAATACTTCACCCTCACCGACGTGCGGGGTTCGGTCTACGTCGTGCCGCTCGAGTCGTTCGGGTACCTCGAGATCGGCTCGGAGGAGTCTCGGCGCGTCGGCTTCGTCGCCTGACCATGGAGCTGCTCTTCGTCACCCTGGGCGGAGCCATCATCGGCCTCGGCCTGCGCTACGCGTTCCCGGGCCGCGAGACGCACGGAGCCGCGCTGATCCCGGCGATCGGCGCGGCGTCGGCATCGGCCATCTGGGCTGCCCTCACCTGGGCCGGCTGGAAGTTCGACGGCGGCTGGATCTGGGTCGCGAGCCTCGTGCTCGCCGCCGCTCTCAGCGCGGTTCTCGCCGTGACGATCGCTCGTCGACGCCGGCACGCGGATGCCGAGATGCTCGCGACACTCAGCCGCGCCTGACCGCCGAGCACCGACCGCGGCAGCCCGCTAGGCCGTGAGGCCGATGGCGTCCATGCGTCGGGTGTGCGCCGCGATGAGCTCGGTGAACACCGGTTCGAGCCGCGCCTCATCCGGATGTCCGTTGGCGGCAAGCGCCGACCGCGCGGCCAACAGCGTGTCGCCCACCAGTCGCCGGCCCCACAGCGCGAGGCGCGAGGCGAGGCGCGGGTTCGCCTCGATCGCGGAGCGCAACTCGGCGACGATGATCTCGTGGCCGTCGTCCGCTCCGAGCAGGGCCGTGATCCGCGCCGAGGCGTCGGCGGGGAGTCCGCCGGCGAGCTGGCGCGCGAAGTCGTTGAGAAGCCCGGAGGTGATGTAACTCGTGACGAGCGTCTCGTACCAGTCGGCACCGGCGGTGATCCGCACGTAGTTGTCGATGGCCGCCACGTACGGCTGCATCGTGGGCCCCGGCTCGGCGCCCTGGCGCACGATCTCGGCAGTGAGCCCGTGGTGTTTGGCCAGCGAGAGCCCGGCGACCCGGCTCATCGCCTCCTTCGAGGCGATCGAGGGCGCGGTGGCCACGGCCCGGCCGAGTGTTTCGAAGATCACGAGCTGGAGGTACGCGGCCTGGCCGAGGTAGGAAAGGAGGTCGGGAGTCAGCTCCTCGAGGTCTACCCGGTTGACGGCGTCGCTCGGTGAGCGACGCGCGCCCGGACGGGCGGAGTCGCTGCGTCTGGGGCGACGACCGAACAGTTTGACCACGCGCATAGCCTATCGGCGCGGCGCCCGACAGGCCGCCGGGGCCGGGGAATCCAGTGAACCGGTGAATGGCGACTAAACTAGTGGTAATGCCTCCCATTTCTGGTGGAGGCTCCGCACGCCCCAGGTCAAAGCGGGCGTAGCCGCTTTAGAACAGGGCAACACTCATTACAACATTCTCAGATCTCAACATCGACCAGGACATGGTCGACGCTCTCGCCACCAAGGGCATCATCGAGCCCTTCCCGATCCAGGTGCAGACGATCCCGATGGGACTCGCCGGCCAGGACATCATCGGCCAGGCCAAGACCGGCACCGGCAAGACCCTCGGCTTCGGGCTCCCGCTCCTGCAGTCCCTCGGCCTCAACCCCGAGCCCGGCGTCAAGGCGCTCGTCGTCGTTCCGACCCGCGAGCTCTGCGTGCAGGTTGCAGAAGACCTCGTGCTCGCGGCATCCAACCGTGGCACCCAGGTCGCCGCGATCTACGGCGGCAAGGCCTACGAGGGCCAGGTCGAGCAGCTCAAGGCCGGCGCGCAGGTGGTGGTCGGCACGCCCGGTCGCCTTCTCGACCTCGCCAGCCAGCGCATGCTGTCGCTCAAGGACGTCAAGGTGATGGTGCTCGACGAGGCAGACAAGATGCTCGACCTCGGATTCCTCTCCGACATCGAGAAGCTCTTCGCCCAGACCTCCCCGACCCGGCACACCATGCTGTTCTCCGCCACGATGCCCGGCCCGATCGTCGCGCTGGCGCGTCGCTTCATGAATCGCCCCATCCACATCCGCGCGACGGATCCGGATGAGGGACGCACCCAGGCCAACATCAAGCACGTCGTCTACCGCGCCCACTCGATGGACAAGGACGAGGTCATCGCCCGCATCCTGCAGGCCGAGGGCCGGGGCAAGACCGTGGTCTTCACCCGCACCAAGCGTGCGGCGGCCAAGCTGGTCGAGGAGCTCAACGACCGCGGCTTCAACGCCGCCGCCGTGCACGGCGACCTCAACCAGGAGCAGCGCGAGCGGGCCATGGCCGCCTTCAAGGCGGGCAAGAAGGACATCCTCATCGCCACGGATGTCGCGGCCCGCGGCATCGACGTGAACGACGTCACCCACGTGATCAACCACACGATCCCGGACGACGACGACACCTACCTGCACCGCGCCGGCCGCACCGGCCGCGCGGGCAAGACCGGCATCGCCGTCACCTTCGTCGACTGGGACGACATGCACAAGTGGGCCGCCATCAACAAGGCGCTCGACATGGGCCAGCCGGAGCCGGTCGAGACCTACTCGTCGTCGCCGCACCTCTTCACCGACCTCGACATCCCGGAGGGCACGAAGGGGCGACTCGCCTCAGCCGGCCCCGTGCGTCCCCGCGAGCCGCGCCCAACCGACGGCGACCGCGGAGGCCGCTCCGGCGGTGGCCGCGATGGCGGAGACCGCGGGGGCCGTGCCGACCGCGGGGGCCGTTCCGGCGGCGCGCGCCCGGCCACCGGCTCGGGTGGACGCCCGCCGCGCGAACGCGCGGAGGGCTCGACCGACGTCGTGCGCGAAAGCGCCGAGGGCGGCGGAACCCACGATGGCACCTCGCCGACGCGTCGCCGTCGCACCCGCTCGCGTCGCGGCGGAACCGGCAACACCCCGCCGCCCACCGCCTAGGAGCAGGCCTAGGCCCGAAAGGGCGCCGACCCCGTCCCGGCAGCCACGATTCGCGCGAGCGCGTCCGGCTCCGTGGTGTTTTCGCCGAGCCGGTTGGGCTTGCCCTCGCCGTGGTAATCACTCGAGCCGGTGACGACGAGGTCGTATTTCGCGGCGAGCCCGAACAGGCGTTCCTTGCCCTCCTCGGTGTTGTCCCGATGATGGACTTCGAGACCGAACAGTCCGGCGTCCACGAGTTCGGCGATCACCCGCTCCTCGATCACGCGATAGAGACCGTGGGTGGCCGGATGCGCCAGCACCGGCACCCCGCCGGCCGCGACGATCAGGCGCACGCCGTCGAGCGGCGACGGCGCGTAGTACTTCTCGTAGTACCCGCTCTGCCAGTGCAGGATGCTCGCGAACGCCGCGCTGCGGGTGGCGACGTGGCCCTTGGCCACGAGGGCATCGGCGATGTGCGGTCGACCGAGGGTACCGCCGTCCGTCGACTGGGCCAGCACGTCGGCCCAGGTGAGGTCGTAGTCGACCGCGATGCGCTCGACGATTCGCTCGGCGCGGTGGGCCCGACCGTCGCGGATGCGTGCGGTCTCCCGGATGATGCCCGCGTCATCCGGATCGAACAGGTAGGCCAGCATGTGCACGCTGGCCGGTCCGTAATTCGTGCTCAGCTCCATGCCCGGAATCACCGTCAGGCCGGTACCCGTCGCCGCGGCAAACGCCTCCCGCCAGCCGGCCGTCGAGTCGTGGTCGGTGATGGCGACCGCGCCGAGGCCCGCGGCAAGGGCCGCGTCGACGAGTTGCGTGGGAGTCTCGGTGCCGTCGGAGACGCTGCTGTGCGTGTGCAGGTCGATCGGTGCGGGCATCCTGCAACTCTATTGTCGTATCCTCGGAGCTTCAGCCCCGATAGGCCGTCGTTCCGGTGCCCGCCGCGACGATGCGATCGAGCACCTCACGGGTCGTCGTGTTCTCGCCGAGGCGATTCGGCTTGCCCTCGCCGTGGTAGTCGCTCGACCCGGTGATGGCCAGGTCGAACTTCTCGGCGAGTTCGACGAGCCGCTGCTTGCCGCTCTCGGTGTTCTCGCGGTGGTGAACCTCCAGCCCGAACAGCCCCGCCTCGACGAGGATCGCGATCTTGTCCTCGGGGATCACGTTCTCCCGCCCCCGGGTGGCGGGATGCGCGAGCACCGGTACGCCTCCTGCCGCGACCACGAGCCGCACGGCGTCGAGCGGGCCCGGCGCGTAGTGCGGTTCGAAGTAGCCGCTTCGCGGGTGCAGGATGCTCTCGAAGGCGGCGCTGCGGTTGGGCACGTGCCCCTTCGCCACCAGGGCATCCGCGATGTGCGGTCGGCCGACCGTCGCACCCTCGGTCGTCTGGGCGAGCACGTCCTCCCACTCCAGGTCATAGTCGACCGAGAGTCGTTGCACGATGCTCTCGGCGCGCCTGAGCCGTGCGTCCCTGATTCTCCCGGTCTCGGCGATGATTCCGCCGTCGAGGGGGTTGAAGAGGTAGGCCAGCAGGTGCACGCTGCGCCGGCCGTCCAGCGTGCTGAACTCCATGCCGGGGATCACGGTGAGGCCGGATCCCTCGGCTGCCACGCACGCCGCCTGCCAGCCCGCCGTCGAGTCGTGGTCGGTGATCGCCACCGTGTCGAGACCGGCCGCGATCGCCGCCCGCACGAGTTGGGCCGGGGTCTCCGTGCCGTCGGACACGCTGCTGTGGGCGTGCAGGTCGATCAGGCCGGACATCCTGTAACTCTAGGCCAGTGACCCGCGCGGCAGGCGGCCGGTGCGCGCGGCGGCAGCGGTTAGGGTGAAAGTCCATGTTTCGTCGAGTCCTGGCAGCCGCGCTGCTCCTGCTGCTCGCCGTCGTGCTGCTCATCGCCGCCTGGCCTCAGCTCTTCGGCCTCCAGCGCACCAGCGGGCTGGCCCAGCTCATCTCCTTCCGCGGGGCGATGGTCGTCGCCGCCGTCGGCGCGATGGTCGTGGTCGGCGTGGCCGCGGCCCTCAACCGGCCGTTCCGGCGGCTCGGCGCCTCCATCGTGCTGCTTCTCGGCGTCTTCGCGTTCGTCACGGTGGCGGTGCTCGCCTCCCGCGGACTCGGAAACGAGACCTTCGCGGCGAAGTCGAGGTCCGACCTCACCGTCGTGTCCTGGAATACCCTCGGGGGCTCCCCCGGCGCCGCCACGATCGCGACACTCGCGCTCGGCTCCGACGCGGACATCGTGAGCCTGCCGGAGACGACGAAGTCGACGGCGGATGCCGTGGCCGCGCTCCTGAAGGCCAGCGGGCGGCCGATGTCGGTACACACCCTCACCTTCGACCGCAACTACGGGTCGCGGTCGACCTCCGTTCTCGTGAGCGAAGACCTCGGCGAGTACCACCTCGACAAGACCGCCGGCTCGACCTCGACGGTGCCGACCGTGGTGATCCTGCCGAACGACGGACACGGCCCGACGATCGTCGCCGTGCACCCCATCGCCCCGGTCGAGGGCGAGATGCGCAACTGGCGCAGCGACCTGCGGTGGCTGAGCGGCGCCTGCGACTCGAAGAACGTGATCATGGCAGGCGACTTCAACGCCACGATCGATCACCTCGCCGGTTTCGTCGACAAGCGGGGAAAGACACTCGGCGGCTGCTCGGATGCCGGCGTGCAGAGCGGCAACGGCGCGGTCGGCACCTGGCCGAGTTCCATTCCCGCCCTGGCCGGCGCCTCGATCGACCACGTCATGGCCACGGCGAACTGGAGGGTCACCGGCATGCGGGTGGTGACGGAGTTGGACGGCACGGGAAGCGATCACCGGCCGATCGTGGTGCAGTTGCACGCGCTCGGCTGACCCGGGAGAGAATGGGCTCATGGCTGACGACAGGGCCGAGGCCCCCCGCGCAACGACAAACCGCTCGACCGTGCCGGTTTCGAGCACGTTCAAGCACTACATCTCGAGCAAGTGGGCGGAGCGGCCAGAACCGGTGCCGGCGGCCCGCGAACAGGCGACGTATGCCGCGGCTCGGCGAGCCGTGATCTCCGGCCTCTACCCCGGCAAGCGCCTCATCATCCCCGCGGGGGCGGCGAAGGTTCGGTCGAACGACACCGACTACGCCTACCGCGCCCACTCGGCGTTCGCGCATCTCACCGGCTGGGGCAGCGACTCCGTTCCCGGGAGCGTGCTCGTGCTCGAGCCGACGGCGAGCGGCCACGACGCCACTCTGTACTTCCGCAAGGCCGCCGGCCGCGACTCGGACGAGTTCTACGCCAACCCCGACATCGGCGAATTCTGGACCGGCCCCCGGCCATCGCTCGCCCAGGTCGCGAGCGACCTCGGCCTTGCCACGGCATCCCTCGACGGACTCGATCGGGTGCTCGACGCCGTCGACGCGAGCACGGTCATCGTGCGCGACGGCGATCGCGATCTCACCGACCAGGTGGACGGCCGTCGCCTGCTCGTGGCGGAATCCGAGGCGCTCGAGACGGACGCCGACTCCGATCTCGCCCGGGACCTGTCCGAGCTTCGGCTCGTCAAGGACGCCTATGAGATCGACCAGATGCGCAAGGCCGTGGCCGCCACCCGAGCAGGATTCGACGACGTGATCGCCGACCGGCCCGCGATCGTCGCCCACCCGCGGGGCGAGCGCCTCGTCGAGGGCACCTTCAACCGACGTGCCCGCGCCGAGGGGAACGCCGTCGGCTACGACACCATCGCCGCGAGCGGTCCGCACGCCTGCATCCTGCACTGGACCCGCAACGACGGCCCCGTCGTGCCGGGCGACCTCATCCTGATGGACGCCGGAATCGAGCTCGACAGCTACTACACGGCAGACATCACCCGCACGCTGCCGATCAACGGTGTCTTCGGGCCCACGCAGCGCCTCGTGTACGAGGCCGTGCTCGAGGCGGCGGATGCGGCGTTCGCGATCGTGAGGCCGGGCATCCGGTTCCGCGAGATCCACGCGACCGCGATGGAGGTCATCGCCCGGCGCACCGCCGAGTGGGGTCTGCTCCCGGTGAGCGCGGAGGAGTCGGTGAAGCCGGAGAACCAGTTCCACCGCCGCTACATGGTGCACGGCACGAGCCACCACCTCGGGATCGACGTGCACGACTGCGCCGAGGCCAGGCGCGACCTCTACCTCGACGGCGTGCTCGAGGCCGGGATGGTCTTCACGATCGAACCCGGACTGTACTTCCAGCCGGACGACCTGACCGTGCCGGCGGAGTTCCGGGGCATCGGCGTGCGCATCGAGGACAACATCCTCGTGACTCCGTCCGGCGCGGAGAACCTGTCGATCGGCATTCCCCGCACCGTGGATGGCGTGGAGGCGTGGTTGCGCTGACCCGGCGCGCAGTCCTCGCCCGGCTCCGGCTCCGGCTCCGGCTCCGGGCGACTGTGCCCGTTTGACGCGTCCGTGTCACCTCGAGGGGGCACAATGACGACGAACGGGCACAATCACGCGCGGCGCCCGGAAGGCGCACCCGCGCGCGGCGGGGATGCGCGCAGCGCTAGTGCGTCTCCGGCCTCGACAGCACGTCCTGTGCCTTCATGGTGAGGGACGGGTCGATGATGATCTCGTACTTGCTCGCGAGCACCTGGTGGGTGGACGTGAAGTCCCTGGTCCGTCGGTTGATCGCGTAGGTGACGATGCCGAACAGCGCGCCGAATCCGGCCCCGATGATCACCGCGGCGAAGACGTACTGGAACACGCCGGTGGTCGCCGTGAAGGTGAGCAGCACGCCGAAGAAGAGTCCGAACCAGGCGCCGCTCGCCGCGCCGGCCCCGGCGGCCTTGCCCCAGGTGAGCTTGCCGGTCACGCGCTCGACGGTCTTGAGGTCGCTGCCCACGATCGACACCTTCTTCACCTCGAAGTCGGCCCTCGCCAGACGATCGACCGCGGCCTGCGCCTCGAAGTACGTGTCGTAGGTTCCGAGCACGTCCCCCTTGGGGAGCGTCGGTACGAGGCGGCCACGAGAGCTGAGGGGGCTTTGGTTGGTCATGGCCTCATTATCCTCTCCCACAGTTGCGAAGGTCTAAGTTAGACCTGTGAGCGCCGCGAGAGTCTTCGTCGCCCGTTTGGCCGGGTGCTCCGTTTTCGACCCCGCGGGAGACAAGGTGGGGCGCGTGCGGGATGTGCTCATCGTCTACCGCCAGAAGGAGCCGCCGCGCGTCGTCGGGCTCATCGTGGAGGTCCCGGGCAAGCGCCGCGTCTTCCTCTCGATCGGTCGAGTCACGAGCATCGGTAGCGGCCAGATCATCACCACCGGCCTCATCAACCTGCGCCGCTTCGAGCAGCGCGGCGGCGAGGTGCGGGTGATCGCCGAGGTTCTCGGCCGACAGATGGAGCTCGTGGACGGGTCGGGAACCGCCACGATCGAAGACGTCGCGATCGAGGAGCGCGGCCAGGGCGAGTGGGCGGTCAGCGAACTCTTCCTCCGCCGCCCCAAGACCAGCGCCTCGCCATTCGCGAAGGGCGTCACCATCTTCGCCAAGTGGTCAGAGGTGCGCGAACGGTCGACCGGCGAGGCCCAGTCGGCCACCCAGCTGCTCGCCACCTACGAGGACCTGCTGCCCGCCGACCTCGCGAACGCCCTCCTCGACCTGCCGGAGCAGCGGATGCTCGAGGTCGCCGAGGAGATGAGCGACGAGCGCCTCGCCGACGTGCTCGAGGAGATGCCCGAGAGCGAACAGGTCGACATTCTCGGCCACCTCGACGACGATCGTGCGGCCGACGTGCTCGACCAGATGCAGCCGGACGACGCTGCCGACCTCATCGCGCAACTCTCCGACGAACGCGGAGAGGCCCTCCTCGACCTGATGCAGCCCGAGGAGGCGGACGACGTGCGGATGCTGTTGCTCTACGCCCCGGACACCGCGGGTGGCCTCATGACGACGGAGCCGATCATCGTCTCCGCCGACACGACGGTGGCCGAGGGCCTCGCCCTCATCCGTCGCCACGAGCTCGCGCCGGCCCTCGGCGCCGCGGTCTGCGTGACGCTGCCGCCGTACGAGCCGCCCACCGGACGCTTCCTCGGAATGGTGCACTTCCAGCGGATGCTCCGCTACCCGCCCATGGAGCGGCTCGGCACGCTGCTCGACCAGAAGCTCGAGCCCGTTCGGGCGAGCGCCTCGGCCGCCGAGGTCGCGCGCACCCTCGCGAGCTACAACCTCGTGTCCCTTCCGGTTGTCGACGACAACCACCGACTGGTCGGGGTGGTGACCATTGACGATGTTCTCGACTACCTTCTGCCCGACGACTGGCGAAGTCACGACGACGACCCCTCCCCCGCCGTGTCTTCAGACACCAGCACCATCCCCGTAGTCGTCTCATCCGGAAGGAGGCACCTCAATGGCCCGTCGCACTGACTCAGGACTCGATTCGCCCAAGGGTCTTCGCACGTCGTTCGTCCCCCGCCTCGGCGGACGCGACCGCGTCGGACGGTTCAGCGAGGGATTCGCCCGGGCGATGGGCACGACGGGCTTCCTTGTCGGCATGACCGTGTTCGTGGTGGTCTGGATCGCCTTCAACACCTACGCGCCGCCCGCGGCCCAGTTCGACCCCCGCTCGCTCAACTACACGCTGCTGACCCTGATCCTATCGCTGCAGGCCTCGTACGCCGCCCCGCTGATCCTGCTCGCCCAGAACCGCCAGGACGACCGCGACCGGGTGCAGTTCGAGCAGGACCGGCAGCGCGCCGAACGCAACCTGGCCGACACCGAGTACCTCGCCCGCGAGGTGGTCGCGCTGCGGCTCGCCGTGCGCGAACTCGCGAGCAAGGACTTCATCCGCGCCGAGCTGCGCGCCCTGCTGGCCGAGCTGGAAGAGCAGCGCAGCCTCGAGCGCGACAGGAACCCCGAAGGGGCCGCGTGACGAGCGAGCAGCTTCGGGCCGGCATCCTGTCGGCTCTCGGCCGCGTGATCGATCCCGAAATCCGCAAGCCCATCACCGAGCTGGACATGATCGGGGCGGTGCAAGTCTCCCCCGACGGCCACGCGACCGTCGGCCTCAGACTGACGATCGTCGGATGCCCGGCCGCCGACACGATCGAGCGGGACGTTCGTGAGGCGGCGGCCTCGGTCGCCGGTGTGACCTCGGTGGCCGTCGAGGTGTCCGTGATGTCGCGCGAGCAGCGCACGGCCCTCACCGAGAAGCTCCGGGGCGGGCGCACCCGTGTTGCGCAGTTCGGGCCGGACTCGCTCACCCGCATCTATGCGATCACCAGCGGCAAGGGCGGGGTGGGCAAGTCCTCCATCACGGCCAACCTCGCCGTCGCGCTCGTCGACCGCGGTCTCACCGTGGGCATCGTCGATGCCGACGTGTTCGGCTTCTCGATCCCGGGGATCCTCGGCCTCGAGGGCGCCAGACCGACCAGGGTGGGCGAGATGATCCTGCCCCCGATCGGCTGCGGGGTGAAGGTCATCTCGATCGGCATGTTCCTCGAGCCGTCGGAGTCGGCCAGGGCCGTCTCCTGGCGTGGCCCCATGCTGCATCGAACCATGCAGCAGTTCCTCACCGATGTGTACTTCGGGGACCTCGACGTGCTGCTGCTGGACCTGCCGCCTGGGACGGGCGATGTCGCGATCTCGCTCGGCCAGCTGTTGCCGCAGGCGGAGGTCATCGTCGTCACGACGCCGCAGCCGGCCGCCGCCGAGGTGGCCGAGCGCAGCGCGATCGTGGCGCGGCAGACGGGCCAGCGGGTGATCGGCGTCATCGAGAACATGGCCGGACTCGTGCAGCCGGACGGGTCGACCCTGCACCTCTTCGGCAGCGGAGGCGGCGACGAGGTCGCGGCGAGGCTTTCCCGGGGCCAGGACGAACGGGTGACCGTGCTCTCCTCGATCCCGATCAGCGTCGCGCTGCGCGAGGGTGGGGACGCCGGCGTGCCGATCGTCAGGTCGAATCCGACGGATCCCGCGTCTGTCGCCATCGCCTCGGTCGCCGATCGGCTGGCCACTCGCGGCCGTGGACTGGCCGGCCGAAAGCTCGGCCTGAGCGTTCGGTAGCCCCTCGGCGCATCGCCGCTGGGCAACCAGCCTCTGGGTGTGGGGCCGCGGGACCTAGTGGCGCGTGGGCATCCGGCGGTAGCCGTCACGGGCGGTCACCACGATGCTGGCCGCGGCACCCCACACGGCGACGATGGCGATGACTGCTGGAACGATGACGCTGGACATGATGACCTCGGTGTGCTGAAACATGCCCCGGATGGGCACGTTGTTATTGATCTCATTCCACACCCGCCAACGCTGTAGCACAATCAAATAGTTCTTGCATGATTGTGTAGTCTGACTTAATGGATGTTCGACGACTCGAGCTGCTCCGCGAACTCGCCGAGCGCGGCAGCATCACGGCCGTGGCGCGGGCCACGAACCGCACGGTCTCCGCGGTCTCCCAGCAGCTCAAGGTGCTCGAACGGGAGGCCGGGATCCCGCTCACCGAGCGCAGCGGGCGCGGCATCGTGCTCACCGGGGCCGGGCGGATGCTGGCCCAGACCGCCACGGACGTCGCGATCGCGCTCGAGCGCGCCGACGCCCTCTGGGAGGACTTCAAGCAGGCCCCCCGGGGCGAGGTGACGCTCACCACCTTTCCCACCGGCGGCCAGATGCTGCTGCCCGGGCTGCTCACCGCCGTGGCCCGCATCCCCGGCCTCGTGCTCATCGCCACCGACCAGGACCCGCTGCATCCGGACTTCGCCGACCTCACCCCCGACTTCGACATCGTGCTCGCCGACTCGCCAGGCATGCTGCCCGCCTGGCGCGAGCGCGGCCTCACCGTGGTCAAGCTCATGGAGGAACCGCTCGACATCGCCCTCCCCGAGGGGCACCCGCTCGCCGAGAAGGCCAGCCTCTCCGCGCGGGACCTGATGGGCGAGACCTGGATCGGCACGCCCGTCGGATTCCCATACGACCGCATCCTGCGCCAGCTCGAAGCCGTCACGGGAGTGCCGGCGACCATCGGCCAGCGCTTCCTCGACAACGGAATCGTGGAGGCGCTCGTGGCGGCCGGCCACGGCATCGCGATCCTGCCGCGGTTCACCACCCGGGGCCACGAGAATGGGCTCGTCACCCGCCCGCTCTCCGGGGTGCGTGCGGTGCGCCAGATCTCGGCCCTGCTGCGCCCCGACCGCGCCGAGCGACCGTCGGTGCGGCTCGTGGTCGAGGCGTTACGCGACGAGGCCCGGGGAGTGCTCGCCCAGCATCCCGGCCGCTAGGGCCCGCTCAGGAGGTCAGCGCCGACCTCAGGTCGCTTCGTTGTCGAACGGGGCTGCTTCGCCCTCTGCGGCCAGTCTCTGGCGCTTGACGTACGCGGACTCCCCGGCGGGCCGCACGACAGACACCGGTTTCGGGTCGTCGTCGATGAGGGCCTCGCGGATGATGCGGCGCGGGTCGTACTGCCGCGGGTCGAGTTTCTTCCAGTCGACGTCGTCGAACTCCGGGCCCATCTCGTCCCGCAAGCGGTCCTTCGCGCCGTCGGCCATCTGGCGCAGGTTGCGCACCAGCCTGGCGAGCTGCGATGCATAGTGCGGCAGGCGCTCGGGACCGAGCACGAACACGGCGATGACGCCGATCACGAGCAACTTGTCGAAAGTGAGGCCGAACACTCGTTCAGCTTAACCCCGGCGAGGCGTGCGCCGTGCGCAGTCTGACGCGCTGCCCGGGCTAACCCCCGGCGGAGCTACCCTCGCCTACGCTGGGGAGGAACAAGGAGTGCACGTGGCAGACAAAGAGTCGAGCTGGAAATTCGCCGAGGAGATCGTCGTCGAGAGTCCGGCGATCGCCCAGGCACGCCTCAACTCGATCGAGTTGGGAATCGATCCGGTCAGCCCGGCGATGGGCGCCCAGATCGCCGTCGTCGCGGCGGCCACCGCAGCGACCCGCATCATCGAGATCGGCACCGGTGTCGGCGTGAGCGGACTCTGGCTCTTCGCCGGCGCCCCGCGGGCCACCCTCACCTCGATCGACTTCGAGCTCGACTACCAGCAGTCCGCCCGCAAGTCCTTCATCGACGCCGGCGTCTCGGCAAACCGCATCCGCATGATCGCCGGCCGGGCCCTCGACGTTCTGCCCAGGATGAACGAGCAGTCCTACGACATCGTGCTCGTGGACGCCGACCCGCAGCACGTCATCCAGTACGTCGAACACGGGCTGCGCCTCGTGCGTGCCGGCGGCACCGTGCTCGTGGCACACGCGCTGTGGCGCGGCCGGGTCGCCGATCCGGCCCAGCGTGACGACACCGTCACCGGCTACCGGTCGCTGCTGGCGACCATCGCCGAGTCTGACGCGGTGATCAGCGCGCTCTCCGCCGTGGGCGACGGACTGCTCCAGATCACCAAACTCGGCTAGCACTCGCCGGGACAAGCGGACGTCGCCGCAGCCGGTGGCTGCGGCGACGATGTCCCCTGTGGGTCCGAACTAACTGGCCGCGGCGACGACTCCCGCGAGAGCGTCGTGGAGTTCCCTGGCCTCGGCGTCGTTGACTGAAACGACTAGGCGCCCCCCACCTTCGAGCGGCACGCGCACGATGATGAGACGACCCTCCTTAACAGCCTCCATTGGCCCGTCTCCGGTCCTCGGCTTCATGGCTGCCATGAGTGATCCCCTTTCGTGGAATGACTTCTATTATCCCGTACACCGGCACCAACCACGAAAACGAGCCATTTTCATCGCGCCCCGTGTCGCCTTAGGGCGGAGTCCAGTCGTAGCCGTTGACCCACCAGCAGGCGTACAGCCAGCCGACCTGCCCGGCGATGCAGAGGGCGACGATCGCCACGCGATACACCGGGGATCGCGGCTGCGCGACCGCCCCGAGCAGGGGGAACAGCGGTACCAGCAGCCGGAAGGTGCTCGACTGCGGGAAGAACACGGCGAGCAGGTACACTGCGTAGCTCGCCGACCAGAATCGCAGGTCGACGCCGAGCCGGCGCACGGGCGGGATGAACAGGAACACGGCGAAGAGCCCGACCGCGAGGAACAGGAGCGGCACGGCGAACAGGCCGATCCCCCATTGCGCTCCCCAGAATTGCGCGCCCTGAATCCAGGCGGCGAAGGGCATGAGCTCGGTGTAGCCGATGTAGGGCACGCGCCAGGCCAGCTCGGTGTCGGTGTAGGCGGAGGCGGATCCGGTCACCACCCACGCCAGCAGAGGCCAGGCGAGCCCCATGGCGAGGCTGAAGAGCGCCAGAGCGGAGGCGAGGACGCCGTCGGCGAGCGGGAAGGGGTCGCGCGCCCGGGTGACGACGCGGTGCACGATGTGCAGGCCGAGGGCGAGGGCGAAGGCGAGCCCGCTCGGCCGGGTGAGGGCCATGACGGCGACCACGGGAAAGAGCAGCCAGTAGCGACGCCGCACCAGCAAGTAGAGGGCGAGGGCGAGCAGGAAGAGGTGCATGGATTCCGCGTAGGCCACCTGGTAGAGGGGCGACAGCGGGGCGAAGCAGAAGAGCGTCACCGCAAAGAGCGAGGTGCCGGCCGGCAGGATGAGTCGGAAGAGCCTGTACGCCATCAACGCCGCGCCGAGGGAGAACGCCACGGACAGGAACACCGAGACCGGCTCCCAGGGCAGGCCGGTGACGGTCATCACGAGGCGGGAGACTGCTGGATAGCCGGGAAGGAAGGCCCACGCGTTCTCGGCCACGTGCCCGTCGGCACCGCGCGGCAGCACGCTCGGATATCCGCTCACCGCCACGATGTGGTACCAGACGCTGTCCCAGAGCTGCGAGAAGGCGAGGAGGCCGGGGCGGGGACCCGTCCACGGGTTCTTCTCCTGCCAGCTCGCGAAGAGCAGCATCAGCATGGTCGTGACCACCCGGGAGACGACCCAGACGGCGAGTACCCGCAGCCACCACGGCGTGAGGCGATACCTCACGACCACCGGGGTGGGCAGCGCCGGCATTAGGCCGTGAGCCACGCCCGCAGTCCCCGTTCGCACTCCGTGATCTGCTCGAGTGCGACGCGCTCGTCGTCCGCGTGCGCCTTGAGGGGGTCCCCCGGTCCGTAGTTGACCGCCGGGATGCCGATGGCCGAGAAGCGGGCGACATCCGTCCAGCCGTACTTGGGGGTGGCCGTGCCGCCGACCGCGGCGAGGAAGTCCTTCGCGAGCGGCGCATCGAGCCCGGGGCGCGCCCCCTCCGCGAGGTCCACGACGGTGAGGTCGATTCCCGGGAAGAGTCCGCGCAGGTGGTCGACGGCCTCCGCGCCCGAGCGGCTCGGCGCGAAGCGGTAATTCACGTGCACCATGCACTCGTCCGGGATGATGTTGCCGGCCACCCCGCCGGAGATCCCGACGGCATTGAGGCCCTCGCGATAGACCAGTCCCTCGACCTCGACCTCGCGCGGCTCGTAGGCGGCGAGCACGGCGAGGATCGAGGCCGCGTCATGGATGGCGTTGTGGCCGACCCACGCCCGGGCGGAGTGCGCGCGGGTGCCGAACGTGCGCAGTTCCACGCGGAGGTTGCCGTTGCAGCCGCCCTCGACCGTGGAGTTGGTGGGCTCGCCGAGGATCGCGAAGTCACCCGCGAGCAGGTCCGGGCGATGTTCGGCGAGCCGGCCGAGGCCGTTGAGTTCGGCGGAGACCTCCTCGTGGTCGTACCAGATCCAGGTGATGTCCACGGCGGGGTCGACGAGTTCCACGGCGAGCTTGAGCTGCACGGCCACGCCGGCCTTCATGTCGACGGTGCCGCGCCCCCAGAGGTAGTCGATCCCGTCGATCGTCTCGAAGCGCGTGGGCAGATTGTGGTTCACGGGAACCGTGTCGATGTGGCCGGCGATCACCACCCGCTTGTCTCGCCCCAGCCTGGTGCGGGCGACGATGGCGTCGCCATCCCTGGTCACCTCGAGGTGGTCGAGACCGGCGAGCGATGCCACGATCGCGTCGGCGATCGATGCCTCGTTCCCGGACACGGACTCGATGTCGCACAGTTGCCGAGTGATATCGATCGAGGGTGCGGCGAGGTCGAGCACGGGCATCGAATCGGCGTCAGGCATGCGCGTCAGTTTATCCGCAGTCGGATCGCTAACCTTGGACCATGACTCAACGAGCAGCCTGGGGCTACGGACTCGCGACCATCGCCGGCGACGGAACGGTGCTCGACACCTGGTTCCCCTCCCCCACGCTCGGCGAGCTCCCGGCCGGGCGCGACCCGTACATCGCCCCCGCCGACCTCGAGGCCCTCACCGGGGCAGACGACCGCCGCAACGTGCGGGTGGACTTCGTCACGGTGCAGATCGATCTCGACGCGGCCCCGGCCTCCACCCCGGACGCGTACCTCCGGCTGCACCTGCTCAGCCACCTGCTGGTGCGACCGAACACGATCAACCTCGACGGCATCTTCGGGCAACTGCCGATCGTCGTGTGGACCAACGCCGGCCCGGTGCATCCGAGTGACTTCGACCGGTTGCGGCCGATGCTGCAGCGCCAGGGCATCGCCGCGACCGGAATCGACAAGTTCCCCCGGCTGCTGGACTACGTGTCCCCGGCCCGAGTGCGCATCGCCGACGCCTCCCGCGTTCGGCTGGGAGCACACCTCGCCCCCGGCACGACCGTCATGCACGAGGGCTTCGTCAACTTCAACGCCGGCACCCTCGGCACCTCCATGGTCGAGGGACGCGTGTCGCAGGGCGTCGTGATCGGCGACGGCTCGGACATCGGCGGCGGCGCATCCATCATGGGTACCCTGTCGGGCGGCGGCACCCGGCGAGTCGAGGTCGGCGAACGGGCGTTGCTCGGCGCCAACTCGGGAATCGGCATCTCCATCGGCGACGACTCGGTCGTCGAGGCCGGGCTCTACGTGACCGCCGGCACGAAGGTCGTGCTGCTCGGCGGCGAACCACGCATAGTGAAGGCGGCTGAGCTGTCGGGGGTGGCCGGCCTCCTCTTCCGCCGCAATTCGGTCACCGGCGCGGTCGAGGTGCTTGCGCGCTCCGGCACCGGCGTCGAGCTCAACTCGGCGCTGCACACCTAGCCCGCGCGGGGGCTACGGCGGCACTCGCCAGCGATCGCCCGCGGCGGGAGTCACGACGTCGCGGCGGGAGTTACGCCCTCGGCCACAACCACGGCGCACCCTCGCGGCGGGGAAACCGCATCGCGGCGGGGGTTACGCCTCCCTCCGCCATGCAGTTTTCCCGCCATGGAGGGACACAATTCCCTCCGCGAGGAAGGCAGCATGCCGCCAGCCACGCGGGGTGCTCGACCGGGACCATTGCAGGCACCGGGGCGAGAGCGTCGACCACACCGGGGCGAGAGCGTGAACCACGCCGGGCCCCAGGTCCGGCACAACGGTGACGCCGCAAGGCCACCCGACACCACGCTGTGCGCGAAGCCCCTGCTAGCGCGCGGGCCAGTCGCGCGCGGGAGCGCCCGTGTAGAGCTGCTGCGGCCGGCCGATCTTGGTCGCCTTGTCTTCGTTCATCTCGCGCCAGTGCGCGATCCAGCCGGGAAGCCGCCCGATCGCGAACAGCACCGTGAACATGCGCGGCGGGAATCCCATCGCCTTGTAGATCACGCCGGTGTAGAAGTCCACGTTGGGATACAGCTTGCGCTCGATGAAGTAGTCGTCGGCGAGGGCGACGGCCTCGAGCTCCTTGGCGATGTCGAGCAGGTCGTCCTGCACACCGAGCGCCTTGAGCACCTCGTCCGCGCTCTCCTTCACGAGCTTGGCGCGCGGGTCGAAGTTCTTGTACACGCGATGGCCGAAGCCCATCAGGCGGATGCCGTCTTCCTTGTTCTTGACCCTCTCGACGAACTTCTCCACGCTCTCGCCGCTGGCCTTGATCTCGCCGAGCATCTTGAGCACCGCCTCGTTCGCCCCGCCGTGCAGCGGGCCGTAGAGCGCGTTGATCCCCGCCGAGATGGAGGCGAACATGTTGGCCTCGGTGGATCCGACCAGTCGCACCGTGGACGTCGACGCGTTCTGCTCGTGGTCTTCGTGCAGGATCAGCAGCCGCTCGAGCGCCCGGGAGACGACCGGGTTGACCTCGTACGGCTCGGCCATGTTGCCGAAGTTGAGCTTGAGGAAGTTGTCGGTGAAACTCAGCGAGTTGTCCGGATAGAGGAACGCCTGGCCGAGACTCTTCTTGTGCGCGTAGGCCGCGATCACGGGCAGCTTGGCGAGCAACCGGATGGTGGAGAGCTCGACCTGCTCCGGGTCGTGCACGCTCAGCGAGTCTTCGTAGAACGTGGAGAGGGCGGACACGGCGCTCGAGAGCACGGACATCGGATGCGCGTTGTGCGGCAGCGCATCGAAGAAGCGACGCAGGTCCTCATGCAGGAGGGTGTGGCGCCGCACCCTCTCCTCGAAGGCCTCGAGCTCCGACGGCGACGGCAGGTTGCCGTAGATGAGCAGCCAGGCCACCTCGAGATAGGTCGAATTGGCGGCGATGTCTTCGATGCCGTAGCCGCGATAGCGCAGGATGCCCTGGTCGCCGTCGATGTAGGTGATCGCACTCTTCGTGGCGGCGGTGTTCACGAAGCCCTGGTCGAGGGCCGTGTATCCGGTCTGCCTGGTGAAGGACGAGATGTCGATGCTCGACGCGCCGTCGACGCTCTTCAGTATGGGAAAGTCCGCGGTTCCCCCCGGAAAGTGCAGGGTTGCCTTAGCGGCGTTGTCATTGGCAGCGTCGTTCACGCATACAGCCTAATTGGCCGGGAGGTCGACCGTCGCATCCACCAAGGAATGCGCCTTTTACTTGGAGGGAACAGCTACTTTGAGCGGGCGCCCAGACGCTCCACGGCCGTGCCGATCGCCTCGTCGGTGGCGGTGAGGGCGACCCGTACGTGCTGGGCGTCGGCCTCGCCGTAGAAGGTCCCCGGCACCACGAGGATGCCGAGGTCGGCGAGGTCGGCCACCGTCTGCCAGGCGTCGCCGCCCCTCGTCGCCCAGAGGTAGAGCCCGCCCCGGCTCTCGTCGATGCGATACCCGGCGGCCTCGAGCGCGGCGGAGAGCCTCGCCCGGCGCACGCGGTACCGGTCCTTCTGTTCCTGCACGTGGCGGTCATCCCCGAGAGCGGTGATCATGGCCGCCTGGATCGGCGCCGGGGGAAGCGTGCCGAGGTGCTTGCGCACCGCGAGGAGCTCGCCGAGGATGCGGCTGCAGCCGGCGACGAATCCGGCACGGTAGCCGGCCAGGTTGGACTGCTTGCTGAGCGAGTAGACGCACAGCACCGAGCTGCGGTCGCCGTGGATCACGGCAGGGTCGAGGATGCTCGGTGTCGCGCGAT
Source organism: Lacisediminihabitans profunda (assembly GCF_008040105.1). Classification (GTDB taxonomy): domain Bacteria; phylum Actinomycetota; class Actinomycetes; order Actinomycetales; family Microbacteriaceae; genus Lacisediminihabitans; species Lacisediminihabitans profunda. The sequence continues at coordinate 401,235 of NZ_VRMG01000005.1, read as the reverse complement.
CGGCGAATTCGTCGTCCCAGCCGAGTTCGGCGTAGCACTCGTCGCTCGCGATGACCGCACCGAGCTCCCGCGCCCGGGCGACGGCCGCCGCGAGTTCATCGACGCCGAGCACGCGCCCGTCGGGGTTGCCCGGACTGTTCACCCAGATGAGCCTGGTGCTCTCCGGCCACTCCGCCGGGTCATCACTCGAGAAGACCGTCGCGCCGGCGAGGGCCGCCCCGACGGCGTAGGTCGGGTAGGCCAGGGTCGGCTGCACCACGACGTCGCCCGCGCCGAGACCGAGCCAGAGCGGCAGGCCGGCGATGAACTCCTTCGAGCCGATGGTCGGCAGCACGTTCGCCACCGTGAGGTCGTCGACGCCGCGTCGGCGAGCGAACCACTCGACGATCGCCTCGCGCAGCGCCGGGGTTCCCGCCGTGAGCGGATAGGCATGGGCGTCGGTCGCGGCGGCGAGCGACTCGCGGATGATCGCGGGCGTCGGATCCACCGGGGACCCCACCGAGAGGTCGACGATTCCGCCGGGATGCGCGCGCGCCCTCTCGGCGAACGGTTCGAGCGAGTCCCAGGGGTAGTCGGGAAGCCGGAGCGGCACCTAGACCCCGACGGCCTGGGGCGGGAGGGCGGAGACGATCGGGTGGTCCTTGTGGATCACGCCCACCTTGGCCGCGCCACCGGGAGAGCCGACCTCGTCGAAGAACTCCACGTTCGCCTTGTAGTACTCGGCCCACTGCTCCGGGACGTCGTCCTCGTAGTAGATGGCCTCGACGGGACACACGGGTTCGCACGCGCCGCAGTCGACGCACTCGTCGGGGTGGATGTACAGCATCCGGTCGCCCTCGTAGATGCAGTCGACCGGACACTCGTCGATGCACGCACGGTCTTTCACATCCACGCACGGGAGGGCAATGACGTAAGTCACGGTGAGGACGTTCCCTTCGTTTCGGGCCTGACTGCAATCTTATCGCGGCGGAAGGTGCCGACCGACGGCCAGGCGAGCACCAGGAGGGCGATGAGGGCCGGGCCGTAGGTGAGCAGGTAGCCCGCGACATTCGCGGGGACGAGGATGGAGCCGCCGCTGCCGGTGAGGGAGAGCGCCCCGATCACCGCAAGCTGGCCGAACGCCGCGATTCCGGCGACCAGGCGACCGCCGAACACGAGCCGAAGGCCCACGAGTAGGGCGGCCGTGATCACCAGGGTGGCGATGATGCCGATGCCGATCGTGAGGCCGCCCACGGACAGGGTGGCCTGGTGGTTGACCGTGGCGATGCCGCCCACGGCCGCGCCGACGATGAGGGCGATGATCCAGGCGAAGAGGTGGATGCCGAAGCCCTGGTCCTTCCAGGCGACGGTTCCCGGTTGGTCGGGGCGAACGATCGCGTAGGACTCCTCCGCGGCGATCGGGTGGCTCGGTCCGCTCGAGAGCGAGTACCGGTCGCCCTCCACCGTGACCTGGCTGCGGTGGGCGCGCAGGGCATCCGCCTTCTGGGCGAGCGCGTCGCTCACGTCGACGCGCACGGTCGCGGCCGCCCCCGCTGGCTGGATGGCGAAGAACGGCACCCCCATCACCTCGGCGGCCCGACGAGCGGCCTCGTGGGCGCGCACGTGGTCGGGATGCCCGTAGCCGCCTCGAGAGTCGTAGCTGACCACGGCGGTCGCTTGCACCGAGTCGATCACGGTCGCGAGGTCGGCCGCGACCTCGCCGAACGGGGCGGCGCAGAGGGAGTCGTCGGCGATGGTCTCCGCCGGCTCGGCCCCATCGGAGCCCCAGCGCATGCCCGAATCGGTATAGATCCGGGGAGGCAGGTCGGCCCAACGCGCACCAGCGGCGCCCAGGTAGCGGTGATCGGTGACCCCGAGCACGGCCAGAGCCGCGGCAAGTTCGATCGAACGGTGCGCGGCGAGTTCCGCCGGGTCCCCCTCGAGGTGGTGCAGGTCGGCGGGGATTACTTCCCCCCGCTCACCGCGCGTGCAGGTCACCACGGTGACCGCCGCTCCCCGCTTCACGAGGGTCGCGATCGTGCCGCCGGTGGAGAGGGATTCGTCGTCGGGATGCGCGTGGACGAAGAGCACACGCTCGGGCACCGACTCACTGGGGTTTTGCTGCACATTGCACAGGATAGGCCGCAACACCTAGAGTCGATCGAGTAAGGTAAGGCTTACCAACCTTCCCCACGCCCGACTCTCAGAAATGAATCCAGTGCTCGCTAACTTCCTGATCGGCCTGCGCGAAGGCCTCGAGGCGGCCCTCGTGGTCGGCATCCTGATCGCCTACGTGATCAAGATCCGGCGCCACGACGTGCTGCCCCGGATCTGGCTCGGCGTGGGGCTCGCGGTGCTGGTCTCGCTCGTCATCGGCGCGGTCCTCACCTTCGGCGCCTACGGGCTGAGCTTCGAGGCCCAGGAGACCATCGGCGGAGTGCTGTCCATCGTCGCCACCGGTTTCGTCACCTGGATGATCTTCTGGATGCTCAAGACGGCGAGAAGCCTGAGCGGACACCTCAAGGCGGATGTCGACAGGAATCTCGCCGGCGCCGGCTGGGGGCTCGTGCTCGTCGCGTTCCTCGCCGTGGGACGCGAGGGGATCGAGACCGCCCTGTTCATCTGGGCCGCCGTGCAGGCCACCGGCGCCACCACCCTCCCCCTGGTCGGTGCCGCCCTGGGCATCGCCCTGGCCGTCGTGCTCGGCTACCTCATCTACCGCGGCGTCGTCCGCATCAACCTGGCCAAGTTCTTTACATACACGGGCCTCTTCCTCATCGTGGTGGCGGCCGGGGTGCTCTCCTACGGGGTGCACGACCTGCAGGAGGCCGGCATCCTGCCGGGCCTCAACTCCCTCGCCTTCGACGTGAGCGCGGCGGTTCCGCCGAGCAGTTGGTACGGCACCCTCCTCAAGGGCACCGTCAACTTCTCCCCGGCCACCACCTGGCTCGAGGCGATCGTCTGGGTGCTCTACGTCGTGCCGGTCCTCACGGCCTTCATCCTGTCGAACCGCCGAGCCCGGCCCGGCACCACCGCGACCCCCGGCAGCGCCCAGCTCGCCGCCGAAGGAGTTCGATGATCTCGCGCAGCGCCCGTTCCGGCCGCGTGGCCCTCAGCACCGCGACGGGAACGGCGGCACTGCTCGCGCTCTCCGCCTGCGTGCCGAACACCGCGACCACGGCCGGCGCCACGTCGATCGCCGTCGAGAGCACCGCCACGACCTGCGTGGTGTCGAAGTCGACGGCGCCGAGCGGCACCGTCGAATTCACGGTCACCAACTCGGCCGACAAGGCCACCGAGTTCTACCTGCTTGCCGCAGACGGCAAGCGCATCGTGGGCGAGGTGGAGAACGTGGCACCGGGCGCTCCGCGCAAGCTCACCGTCAAGCTCGAGCCGGGAAAGTACTTCACCAGCTGCAAGCCCGGCATGAACGGCGCGGGCGTCGGCACGGCCAGGTTCACCGTGACTTCGTCCTCCGCGGGCGCCCAGCGCACCGGCGACGAGAAGACCAGGGCGCAGGCTGCTGCGGCCGAGTACGTGTCATACGTTCGGGACCAGGTTTCCCGGCTCGTGCCGGCGACCACCGCCTTCCTCGACGCGTACCGTGCGGGGGACGACGCCACCGCGCGTTCGCTCTACGCCTCCACCCGGGCGTACTACGAGCGCATCGAACCGGTCGCCGAGTCGTTCGGCGACCTCGACCCGGAGATCGACCTCCGCGAGGCCGATGTCGCGGAAGGCGACACCTGGACCGGATGGCACCGCATCGAGAAGGACCTCTGGCCGCCGGCCGCCGCCAACGACGGCAGGCCGTACGCCGCCCTCACCACCGGCGAGCGGGCGACCTTCTCCGCCAAACTCGAGAAGGACACGGCCAGGCTCTGGTCCGCCGTCAATGCCTCCGGGTACGGCCTCACCGCGGACGCGATCAGCAACGGAGCCATCGGGCTGCTCGACGAGGTGGCGAACGGCAAGATCACCGGCGAGGAGGAGATCTGGTCACACACCGACCTCTCCGACTTCCAGGCCAACCTCGAGGGTGCCCGGGTGGCCTACGAGGGAGTCCGCACCATCGTCGTGGCGAAGAACGCCTCCCTCGCGACGCGCATCGACGGCCAGTTCGACTCACTCGAGAAGCAGCTCGCCGCCTACGGCTCGCTCTCGACGGGCTTCACGCCGTACGACGAGCTCACGAAGTCGCAGGTGAAGTCGCTGGCCGACGGCGTCAACGCGCTGAGCGAGCCGCTCTCGCGCCTCACCTCCGTCGTCGTCGGCTGATCGGCACAGGATGACGGCGAAGAGCGGCCTGTCCCGCCGCGGCCTGCTCGGCCTCGCCGGGGCCGGCGTGGTGGGTGCGGGCGCGGGGTTCGCCATCGACCGTTTCGTGGTCCCCGCCGACGCGACAGGGTCGGCGCCCTCGACGATCTACCCCTTCCACGGCGAGCACCAGGCGGGCGTCACGACGGCCGCTCAGGACCGCCTGCACTTCGCCGCCTACGATGTCTCGGACATCTCCCGCGCGGAGCTCGTGTCGCTGCTCAAGGACTGGTCGGCCGCGGCCGCACGGATGACCGCGGGACGGCCGGTGGGCGACGGGGCGATCGACGGCCAGAAGGATGCGCCACCCGACGACACGGGAGAGGCGCTCGACCTGCCCCCGGCCGGTCTCACCATCACCTTCGGTTTCGGTCCGTCGCTCTTCGACCACCGCTTCGGTCTCGAGGACAAGCGCCCGGCGGCGCTGATCGACCTCCCGCACTTCCCTGGCGACGCGCTGATCGACGAACTCGTGGGCGGTGACCTCTGCATCCAGGCCTGCAGCGACGACCCCCAGGTGGCCTTTCACGCCATCCGCACCCTCTCGAGGATCGCATTCGGGCGGGCATCCATCCGGTGGTCGCAGCTCGGCTTCGGTCGCACCTCGTCCACGACCAGGGCCCAGGTGACCCCGCGCAACCTCTTCGGCTTCAAGGACGGCACGGCCAACGTCAAGGCGGAAGACACCGCCCGGGTCACCGACCACGTCTGGGTTCCGAGGGGCGATTCCGCCGCCTGGATGACCGGCGGCTCCTACCTCGTCTCCCGCAAGATCCGGATGACCATCGAGACCTGGGACCGCACCGCCCTGCGCGAGCAGGAGCGCGTGATCGGTCGGTCCAAGGGCGAGGGGGCACCGCTGAGCGGCGGATCGGAGTTCACCGAGCCGGACTTCGCCAAGCTGGGGCACGGCGCGGTCGCGATCGACGCGGGAGCCCACGTGCGCCTGTCCCACCCGAAACAGAACGACGGAGCGCTGCTTCTCCGCCGGGGCTACAATTTCGTCGACGGCAACGACGACCTCGGTCGGCTCAACGCCGGCCTGTTCTTCATCGCCTTCCAGCGGGATCCGCGCACCCAGTTCGTGCCCATCCAGCTCCGCCTCGCCAAGAACGACCAGATGAACGAGTACATCCGCCACGTGGGCTCCGGCATCTTCGCCGTGCCGCCGGGCGCTGCCGTCGGCGGCTACGTCGGCCAGACTCTTTTCGGGTGAGAGCCGACTACGTTGTCACGTGGCCAGGGTGAACCGGCGTCCGGGATGTCATCCGGCGGTGGACCGAGCTACTTGCCCTTGTCCTTGACCGTCGACACCGTGTAGTTGGCGACCCAGCCGTTCTTGCCGTCCTTGGTCACGGCGGCGATCACCCCGAGCTTGTCGCTCGCGAAGACCCCGGTGCCGCCGTCCGCCGTGCTGGCCTGCACCGCGGCATCCGATTTGAAGCCGGCGTCGGTGAGCTGCTTGGCGATGTCGTCGAACGAGGAGGCGCCATCGACCCTGATGGTGAGGTTCCACACCTTTCCGCCACTGTCGCCGACGGAGAGCCCGTAGAGCACCTCGCCCTTGGCGATCGGCACCTCGGACGGGAAGTCCTTGGGGATCTCCTTGCCGCCGAGGTCGACCTTGCCGCCGGTGGCGTTGTGCACGAGGTTCTGGATCGAACACCCGGTCAGCATCGCGGGACCGGCGAGCACGGCGAGCCCGATGGCCAGAGGGACGGTTAAACGCCTGACGGAGCTCTTCATTCGGCCAAGCTTAGGGCCGCACGAAGAACTCCGACAGTGTGGGGAGCGGCTTACGCGTTCTGCTTCTTCAGGCGCGAGGTCTTGCGCTGGCGGGCGCTCGCGTCGAGCTCCACCTTGCGGATGCGCACGAACTCGGGCGTCACCTCTACGCACTCGTCCTCGCGGGCGAACTCGAGGCACTCCTCGAGCGTCAGCTTGCGGGACGGCGTCATGCGCTCGAAGGTGTCCGAGGTGGACTGCCGCATGTTGGTGAGCTGCTTTTCCTTGGTGATGTTGACGTCCATGTCGTCGGCGCGCGAGTTCTCGCCGACGACCATGCCCTCGTACACCTCCTGGGTGGGCTCGACGAAGAACGACATGCGCTCCTGCAGGGCAACCATGGCGAACGGCGTCGCGACTCCGGCGCGGTCGGCGACGATCGAGCCGTTGACGCGGGTGACGATCTCGCCCGCCCACGGCTCGTAGCCGTGCGAGACGGCGTTCGCGATGCCGGCGCCGCGGGTGATGGTGAGGAACTCGGTGCGGAAGCCGATGAGGCCACGCGACGGCACGATGAACTCCATGCGAACCCAGCCGGTGCCGTGGTTCGACATGCCCTCCATGCGGCCCTTGCGGGCGGCGAGGAGCTGCGTGATGGCGCCCAGGTACTCCTCCGGGGAGTCGATCGTGAGGTGCTCGTACGGCTCGTGGACCTTGCCGCCGACCTGCTTCACAACCACCTGCGGCTTGCCGACGGTCAGCTCGAAGCCCTCGCGCCGCATCTGCTCGACGAGGATGGCGAGGGCGAGCTCTCCACGGCCCTGCACCTCCCAGGCGTCCGGGCGTCCGATGTCGACGAGCTTGATCGAGACGTTTCCGACGAGCTCGCGGTCGAGGCGGTCCTTCACCATGCGGGCGGTGAGCTTGTGGCCCTTGACCTTGCCGATCATCGGGCTGGTGTTGGTGCCGATCGTCATCGAGATGGCCGGGTCGTCAACCGTGATGGTCGGCAGCGGGCGCACGTCGTTGGGGTCGGCGAGGGTCTCACCGATGGTGATGTCCTCGAAGCCGGCGACGGCGACGATGTCACCGGGGCCGGCCGACTCTGTGGGGAAGCGGTCGAGCGCCTTGGTGATGAGCAGCTCGGTGACCTTCACGTTGTGCACGGATCCGTCGTGCTTGACCCAGGCGACGGTCTGGCCCTTCTTGATGGTGCCGTTGAAGACACGCAGCAGGGCGAGGCGGCCGAGGAACGGGGAGGCGTCGAGGTTGGTGACGTGGGCCTGCAGCGGGTGCTGGTCGTCGTAGCTCGGAGCCGGGATGTGCTTGAGGATCGCGTCGAACAGCGGCTCGAGGTCGTCGTTGTCAGGCAGGGTGCCGTTCTCCGGCTTGTTCCAGCTCGCGGCGCCGTTGCGGCCGGAGGCGTAGACGACCGGCACGTCGAGGATCGCGTCGAGGTCGAGGTCAGGGAAGTCGTCCGCCATGTCGCTCGCGAGGCCGAGCAGCAGGTCCTGGCTCTCCGCCACGACCTCGTCGATGCGGGCATCCGGTCGGTCCGTCTTGTTGACCAGCAGGATCACGGGGAGCTTGGCCTCGAGCGCCTTGCGCAGCACGAAGCGGGTCTGCGGCAGCGGGCCCTCGCTCGCGTCGACGAGAAGCACGACGCCGTCGACCATGCTGAGGCCGCGCTCGACCTCGCCGCCGAAGTCCGCGTGGCCCGGGGTGTCGATCACGTTGATGGTGATGGGACCCTCGGTGGCGTGGATGCCCGAGTACGACACCGCGGTGTTCTTGGCGAGAATCGTGATTCCCTTTTCGCGCTCGAGGTCGTTCGAGTCCATGGCGCGCTCTTCGAGGTGAGCGTGCGCAGCGAAGGAGTTGGTCTGGCGAAGCATGGCGTCCACGAGCGTGGTCTTGCCATGGTCGACGTGCGCCACGATTGCGACGTTGCGCAGGTCATTACGGGTGGCAATAGCCATGGGTGTACTTCCTTTAAAGTGATCTGGCTTGAGGGAGTTCTGGCGTGAGAACGTGGAAGGCCAGGAGAAAGGCGTTGCGGCAGGATCACGACAGTGGTGCCCTGCGCCGTCCAGTCTACCTCGGCCAGCCCGTCAGCCCCTATTTGGCTGATTTAACCGGCGCCCAGGCCCAGATATTCCAGAGCAGGTTGGGAGCGAGCGGTGATGGCGCAATGCCGGTGACCCGATCGTCGAACGCGGTCACCGAGGGGAACTGGTAGAGCGGTACTCCGTAGGCGTCCGCCCAGACGAGCGAATCGATCTTGTGCAGGATGGCGATCTGCGCCGTGCGATCGAAGGTGGAGTCGAGGGAGTCGATGAGGCCGTCGACCTGCCTGTTCGCGTAGAAGTTGGAGTTGTCGATCGTCGAATCCGAGCGGAAGGACGCGGCGACGGCAGAGACGGCGAGGCTCGATGGTCGCAGCGCGTAGAGCGACGAGTCGTACGCCCCAGGGGTGCCGAGCAGCTCGCGCCAGTCGGTGCTCGAGCAGTCGGTGACGGCGAACCCGGCCAGCGCCGCCGACTTCTGGATGAGGCCGAACTCGGCGACCCGGCGCGGGTTGGACGGGTCGAACAGCACGCAGACCTCGGGCGAGGCCACCCCGGCGGCGGCGAGGGCGGCCTTCGCCCCCGCGATGTCGACCCTCGAGTATTCGCGGGAGCCGTTGCTCTTCACGGCGGACTGGTAGCCCGTCGACCCGGGCAGGAACACCTGCGAGGAGCGCAGCCGGGCATCCTTCTGCACCGGCACGACGAGGGAATCGAGGATCTGTTGCCGCGGCACCGTCTTGAGGAAGGCCCTTCGCACCTCGGGGTTGGCGAACGTGCCGTTCTTGCCGTGGTCGAACTGCAGGTCCAGGTGCTCGTATGCCCCGTCGAATCCGCTCAGGATCGTGGCGTTGTCCACCGAGACGAGTTGCTTCACCACGTCCTCGGTCGGTTGCGGGGACACCACGTCCACTTCCCCGCGCCGGAACGCCTCGACGGCGGCGAGTGGATCGGCGATGTAGCGGATCGTGACCCGCTCCACCTTGGGGCGGTGCGCGCCGGTGTACCGGGGATTCGCCGTGAGGGTGACGTGGTTTCCCGGCACGACGTCGGTGACCGTGTACGGGCCGGTGCCGACCAGAAGGTCCTTGTCTGGCTTCGCGGCGGAGAAGTTGAAGCCGGTGTCCCAGAAGCGCGCGATCTTTGCCAGCTTCGGGGCGTCATCCGTCTGGATCGCGGCGATCATCGCCCTCTTGGCCGCGTCGTGGTCGCGGATGCCGAGCGCCTTCCCCGCCACGACGTGCGCCGGGACCCCGACCCCGAAGACCAGTTCCCAGTCCACGAAGAACCTGTCGTAGCTGAGCGTGAGCGACCGGCCGCCGTCGCCGATGACCGGTGTCTTGGTGACGAGCTGCAGGCCGTTGCCGCTGAAGCCGTCGAAGTGCACGACGGACGGAGGGAACGGCCGGGAGTACTTTCCGGTCTCCCGGTCGAGGTAGGAGGAGTCGTCGAAGCCCTTCGTGTTGAGCGCGCCGGAGTTCGCGGCCCAGGACAGCAGCATGTCCGCCGCATCCACCGGCACGCCGTCCGACCAGGTCACCCCCGGCGCGATCGTGTACTTGACGGTGAGCGGGTCTCGGGAGACCACCCGATACGACCCGAAGGAGGTGTCCCGCACGAGCCTGGGGGTGTTGTCGTAGTAGTTGAACTGGGAGTTCGTGGCCGCTGAGACGGTGCCGTTGGCCGCGGAGTTTCCGTAGGACGTCTTGGGGTTCGCGGACGAGAACAGCTGGCTCGAGGCGATCCTGATCGTGGTGCCGCTGACCACCGTGGTGCCGCAGCCGGCGAGCGCGAGCACCAGGATCAGGGCGACGAGCGTCGCGAGAGGCCGTGGTCTCGCTGCATCATTCCGTTCACGGCGCACCCTCCATGCTAGGCATGGAGGGTGGTCCGGATTGACCTAGGACGCCGCCCGCTGCTCCCGGCGGAGCTTCTGGGCCGCGGGATCCGGCAGCGGAACCGCCGCGATCAGGCGCTGGGTGTACGCCTCCTGCGGGTTGCGCAGGATGTCTTCCTTGTTGCCCTGCTCCACGATCTTTCCGTGGTTCATCACGACGATCCGGTCGGCGAGGAGGTCGACGACCGCGAGGTCGTGGCTCACGAAGAGACAGGCGAATTGGAGCCTCGACTGGATCTCCTGAAGGAGTTCGAGCACGCGCGCCTGCACAGACACGTCGAGCGCGGAGGTCGGCTCGTCCGCGACGAGGAGCTTCGGGCTGAGGGCCAGGGCCCGAGCGATGCCGATGCGTTGGCGTTGGCCGCCCGAGAGCTCGTGAGGGTAGCGGTTGCGGAAGCTCAGCGGCAGCTCCACCTGTTCGAGCAGCTCCTCCACGCGAGTGTTGATCTGCTTCTTGTCGAAGAGTCCGGACAGCAGAAGCGGTTCGCCGATGCTCTCCCCCACCGGGAATCGCGGGTTGAGCGAGGACCCGGGATCCTGGAACACGATCCCGAGGCTGCGGCGCACCGCGCGCAGCTCCTTGGTGCTCGCGCCGGCGATGTTCTGCCCGACCACGGTCAGGGTGCCGGCGGACACGGGGACGAGGCCGACCGCGGCGCGCGCGATCGTGGTCTTTCCGGAGCCCGATTCGCCCACGAGGCCGACGATCTCGCCGGGGTAGATCGAGAACGACGCCCCCTCGACCGCCGTGAACGCGGGCACCCGGCCGCGCTTCGGGTAGACCACGCTCACGTCGTCGAGCACCAGGGCGGGCTGCTCGGTGCGGGTCGCTTCCGCGACGGCCACCGCCTCGCCGGTGCCGAGGTGCGGCACCGCGGCGAGCAGCTCCTTCGTGTACGGGTGCTGCGCGTGGTTGAAGATCTCGTCGACGGTGCCGCGTTCGACGATCTCGCCGTATCGCATCACGATGACGTTGTCCGCGAGGTCGGCCACGACTCCCATGTCGTGGGTGATGATCACGATCGCGCTGTTGAGCCGGGTGTGCAGGTGCCTCAGCAGGTCGAGGATCTCGGCTTGGATCGTCACGTCGAGCGCCGTTGTCGGCTCGTCGGCGATGAGCATGTCCGGGTCGCAGGAGATCGACTGCGCGATCATGGCCCGTTGGCGCTGTCCGCCGGACAGCTGGTGCGGGTAGGAGTCGAACGCCTTCTGCGGATCGGGCATCTCGACGAGCTCGAGAAGCTCGAGTGCGCGCACCTTCGCCTCTGCCGGGGTGAGGGGGAAGTGGATGCGCAGGGCCTCCATGATCTGGAAACCAATGCGGTAGACCGGGTTGAGCGCCGTCATCGGCTCCTGGAAGATGACGGCGATGTCCTTTCCGCGCACCTGACGCAGCTTGGCCATCGTCGCTCCGATGAGTTCTTCGCCGTTGAGGCGGGCGCTTCCCGTGGCCCGCCCGTTGGCCGGGAGCAGGCCGAGCAGGGACATCGAGCTGACGCTCTTGCCGGATCCGGACTCGCCGACGATGGCCAGCACCTCTCCGGGGCGCACGACGTAGTCGAGGTTCTTGGCGGCGGGAATCCACTCGCCTCCGACCCAGAATTCCACTCCGAGCTTGCTGACCTCGAGGATCGGTGCGTTCGAGTCACGGGTGTTCGTCTTGGGATTCATTTCTGCTTTCCACCTGCAATTCTGCCGAGTGCTCTTCGTGACGCCCGCGCTCCCCGTGGGAGCATGGACGAATGGCTGAGACCGTTGTGCTTCGATCCACCTTTGGAAAATTCCTGACGCTCAGCGTGATCGTTGTCGTCGTGGCGTGTCTGGTGGCGCTCGGCGTGCAGGGCGAAGTCGACGTCGCCGTTCGCTTCGTGGCCCCGCTCGTGGCGCTCGCCTACCTCGTCTGGCTGGTCTACTGGGCGCCCGCGGTGGAGGTCAGCGACGGAGGGGTCAGGCTCGTCAATGTGTTCAGGAGGATCGACCTCCCCTGGCCGGCCATCGAGCGAATCGACACCAAGTACGCGCTCACGCTCTTCACGAAGTACGGCCGTTTCGTCGCCTGGGCCGCGCCCTCGGCCGGTCGGCACCGCTTCATCAACACGCCGAAGGAGGATGCCCGCGGACTGCCCGAGAGCTCCTTCATCGCCGGGACCCTCGGCCAGGGCGATCTTCCGAACACGGAGTCCGGTGACGCAGCGGCCGTGGTGCGTGCTCGCTGGGAGAGCCTGCGCGACGGCGGCCATCTGGACAGCGGCCTCCTGGACGACGCGATTCGACCGGTCGCCTGGAACCCCGTGAAGATCGCGACGACCGCCGTGCTCGTGGCGGCGAGCCTCGCATCGCTTCTGGTGTTCTCCGGTCGGTAGGGGCCTCGCCACTAGCGGATGCCCGCGTTCGACGGCCGACGCCGGAACCAGCCGGCGATCACCTGGCCCATCTGGCGGTACGGCCCCGTGCCTCCCGGAATCCGCCGCTGGCGTGGGTCGAAGGCGTCACGGAGACCATCGCCGATGAAGTTGATGGCGAGGGCGATGATGATGATGAACAGGCCGGGCCACCAGAACAGCCAGGGCCTGGTCTGGAAGGCGCCCTGGTACTCGTTGATGAGCTGGCCGAGCGACACGTCGGGGGCCGCGATTCCGAAGCCGAGGAAGCTCAGGGCCGCCTCGGTGAGGATGGCGCCACTCATGAGCAGGGTCGAGCTCACGATGACGACGCCGACCGCGTTCGGGAGGATGTGCTTGAAGATGATCCTGCCGGTTCCGGCACCCGCGACCCGGGCCGCGTCCACGAACTCCCGCTCGCGCAGGCTGAGGAACTCGCCGCGCACGAGTCGGGCGAGGGCGGTCCAGCCCAGGAAGCCGAGGCCGATTCCCAGCGCGGCCGCGCCGAGACCGCCGACGGCGCGACCGAGGACCGCGCCGATGATGAGGATCGGGAAGATGATGAAGAGGTCGGTGAGGCGCATCAGCCACTGGTCGACCCAGCCGCGGTAGAACCCGGCGAGGGCCCCGATGACCACGCCGATCACCGCGGCGATGCTGCCGAACAACAGCGTGACCACGATCGACTGCTGCGCCCCGCGCATCACCCGCGCGAAGATGTCCCGCCCGATCTCGTCCTGCCCGAAGGGGTGCAGCCCGAAGTTGAACGGCAGGGTCCAGGTGGGGTTTCCCCTATTGATGATGGTGTTCTGGGCCTCGTAGCCGAATCTCCACCAGCCGGGAATCTGCACGCCGAAGAGGTTGACACCGATCGACGAGTAGACGAGGGCGGCGACCAGCAGCAAGGCGATGATCGAGATCATCGCCCCGCGGTGGCGGAAGAATCGCCGGCGAACGATGGTCCCCTGGCTGAGTCCCTCGACCTCGCGCTGCTCGATGGTCATTCCGGCGCTGGCCGGATCCTCGGGGGTCTGGAGTAGCAGGTTGGTCATGGTCAGCTCACCCGAATTCTGGGGTCAAGTGCCGTGTAGGCGAGGTCGGCGAGAATGTTGAACACGATGGCGAAGGAGCCCACGATCAGGAAGACCGCCATCAGCACATTGAGGTCGAGGGGGTCCTTGAGCGCCCCCGTGAAGAGCGACCCCATGCCCCGCCAGGCGAAGATCGTCTCGGTGATCACCGCTCCTCCGATGAGGCCTCCCACGTCGAACGCGACGACGGTGATGATGGGAATCATCGCGTTGCGGAAGGCGTGGCGCATCACCACCGTGCGCTCGGTGAGTCCCTTGGCCCGGGCGGTGCGCACGTAGTCCTGGTTCATCACCTCGAGCAGGCTCGCGCGGGCGTAGCGCGTGTATCCGGCGAGCGAGATCAGGATGAGGGACATCGTGGGCAGCAGGAGGTGGGTGTAGCTGTCGATCATGTGCAGCCAGATCGAGCCTCCGAGGTCCGGGGTGTTCGCCCCGACGGTGGCGATCGGCCGACCGCCGACCGCCTGCACATAGTCCGGCCAGGAACGCATCAGCCTGTCGGCAAGGACGAGCAGACCGACCAGGAACGACGAGATGGCCGCGGTGCGCGCCGCCGGCCAGCGGTCGTCCCTGCCCATGAAATAGCCCACCGCCAGTCCGACGACGATCGACAGCACCCCGAGCAGCCCGAGCAGCCAGAACGCCGGGAAGGCGGCGAAGAGGAACTGGAGCGGATACCAGAGAGCCACGCCGATCAGCACGGTGATCAGCGCCGCATACAGGGCGCGCCGGTTGGAGAGCCCGGTCGTGAGCGAGGTGACCATGACGGCCGTGAGCGCCCCGAGCACGGCGATGAGGACGGGCCCGAGTTGAGGAGTCGTGAACCAGTCGGTGACGACGAGAAAGCCGAGCGTCGCCGCGGTGATGACGGTCGCCGAGCCGAACACGATGAGCCGGGGCTTGCCCTCCCCGCCGATGATGCTCATCCAGATGAACCCGGAGACGAGCGATATCACCGTTATCGACAACGGCGATATCACGGGCGACCCGAGGAAGTTGTTGAACCCGATGGCCACGTAGAGCTTGAGCAGCACCGCCACCCAGAACGCCGGGAGCGAGAAGAACAGGAACGAGAGGAACGTCACGGTGTAGTCGTAGCCGCTGTACTGGCGGATCGCCGTGCTCATGCCGATGGCGACGCCGAAGATGACCGCAAGCAACGTTGCCGCGGTGACGAGCTGGAGGGTGTTCGCCGCTGAACTGCCGACCAGGCTGATGACGGAGTGCCCGTTGACGCTGTCGCCGAGAGTGAACTGACCGATGAAGACCTTGAGGATGCCGCTCAGCCAGATGAAGAAGCGCAGGGGCGTCGGCACGTTGAGCTGAAGCTGGTCGATGCGCGCCGCGATGAGCGCCGCCTTGTTGGGGGCCGTCGACCCGCGCAGGTCACCGAGCGGGTCTCCCGCGAGGGAGGCGAGGTTGTAGATGAGGAAACTGGCGACGAGGAGCACCAGGATCGAGGCGCCTAGGCGCCGAATAATGAACGAGAGCACAGTTGCTGGTCGTCGCTTTCTGTTGCACGAGGAAGCCCGGTACGCGACGACTGGCTGTCGACACGACGAAGCTATTTGACCACATGGAGATGGAAGTCGCCTTGACTCATTAGTGGCCAGGGTGGATCAATGATCCACCCTGGCCACTTAAAATGCGACTACTTGGCGGCCGCCTTGGACGGCGCCCACTCCCAGAAGTTCCAGAAGTACTGCGGTGCGAGGAACGCCGGCTTGACGTTCGTCACCGTGTCGCTCCAGGCCGTCACTCCGGGGAACTGGAAGATCGGAACCGACCAGGCCTGCTGGCCGATGATCTTGTCCGCCTGCACGAGCAGGTCATCCTGCTTGGCCGTGTCCGTCTCCGTCGACAGCTTGTCGTAGATCGCGGTCAGCGCCTTGTCGGACCAGCCGTAGTAGTTGTTCAGACCACCCGGCGTGTAGTTCGCCTGGTTCTGCGCGACTGCCAGGCTCGTGGCCTGCCATCCGAACAGCGCGGCGTCGTAGGCGTTCGGCTTCGACGAGAGGTCTGCGCCCCACGTCTCGCTTCCACCGTCGATGACCGTGATGCCGGCGAGTGCGGCCGACTGGCGAACCAGCTCGAACTCCTGCTGGCGACGGGTGTTCGTCTTGCCGTAGAGGAATCGAACCTTCGGGCTGGTGACTCCGGCCTTCGCGAGGTCGGCCTTGGCTCCCTCGATGTCGACCTTGTCATACTGGGCGTACGCGCCCTCCTTCTTCACGGCGTCGTATCCGGGGGTGCCGGGAACGAACTGCAGCGAGGCGCGCAGAACGGCGTCAGGCTGGAGCGGTTTGATGAGCTTGTCGACGATGTCCTGGCGGGGAACCGTCTTGAGGAAGGCCTCACGAACGAGCTGGGCCTTCGCCGCGTCGCCGCCGTAGGTCTTCGGGTCGAAGACTCCACCGTTGGTGACCTGAAGGTCGATGTGCTCGTAGGTGGACTCGGTCGCCGCCTTGTACTTGACCCCGGACAGGCCCTTGATCTGCGTGAGCAGGTCGGCAGTCGGCTGGCCCTCTGCGATCTTGACCTCACCGTTCTGGAGCGCGGTGATCTGAGCCTGCGGGTCGCCGACGACTCGTACCGTGATCTTCTGGTACTTGGGCGACGGTCCCCAGGTGTAGTCCTTGCGCGCCGTCAGGGTGACGAACTGCTGGTCCTTGAGGTCCGTGACGACATACGGTCCGTCGGAGAGCAGCTTCTGCTTCTCCTTCGGCATGTCGAGGAACTTGTAGTCGTTGCTCCAGGACTTGGCGACCGGGCTCAGGAACGTGTAGTCCTTGTCCTGGACGGCCTTGATGAACGCCTTGTTGGCCGCGTCGCCGGAGTACTTCTTGTCCGGGTAGGCGAGCTGCACGGTGCCGTGGGCCGAGACACCGATCGGGAACGAGAGCTCCCAGTCGACGAACGGCTTGTCATAGACGATCGTGACGCTGCGGTTGTTGTCGCTGATCGTCGGGGTCTTGGACACGAGGTCGAGACCCTGGCCCTTGACGGCACCGGCGTTGAAGAAGACGCCCTTGTCGAGCGCGGCCTGGTTGGTGATGTTGCCGTCGGCGTCGTACTCCGCCTCCACGTTGTTGAGGTGTGTGGTCAACGCTGCCCACGTCATCATCATGTCTGCCGCGCCGACCTGCACGCCGTCAGACCACTTGACGCCCTCTTTCACGGTGTACTTGACCGTGAGCGGGTCCTTCTTCTCGACCGTGTACGTGCCGAACTCGGTGTTCTTGACGAGCTTGTTCTTGTCGTCGTAGTAGTTGAACGGCGAGTTGGCCATGTAGGAGATGTTGTTGTTCGCCGCCGAGTTACCGGTCGCCGACAGGGTGTTGTACTCCTGCAGCGGATCGTTCCAGGCGACGCTGATGGACGTCCCCTTGATCACTTCCGAGGTCTTCGGCACGCTGCAGCCGGACAAGGCCAGCGCGGCGACGGCAACGACTGACGCCACTACCGCAATCCGTTTGATTTTCAATTTTCCTCCTGTGCAAGATGAGCGACGGCAGCACGATTTCCTAGCGTTCTGCCGCGCTAGATAGAAGAACCATAAGTAGGGCGTGGTCTCCCCGCCAAACTGTATGGGTAAACGTTACACAGTGGTAACAGTCGCAAGGGAATGTTGCGCTAGATCGAGATTTGGTGCGTCGATACGGCCTGATTCACAATTTTATTGCGGATGTGCGGCGGGTCCGGGGATAAAGCGGCGGAAACATCGGGGTAGCATCGGAGGCGTGTCCCGGGCCTCCTTGTCGAACTCCACCAAGAATGCCCTCCTGATCTTCGACGGCGATTGCGGCTTCTGCACGACATCCGTTCGCTACCTCGAGCGCACCCTCCCGGCGATGCCCTCGAGCGTTCCCTACCAGTGGGCGGATCTCGACGCGCTCGGGTTGAGCACCGACGAGGCGTCCGCCCGGGTGTGGCTCGTGACGCCCACCCACCAGTACGGTGGGCACCTCGCGTTCTCCGCGCTGCTCAGGCACCAGCCAGACCCCGGGTTGCGTCTCGTCGGCTGGCTGCTGGCCACTCCCCCGTTCTCCTGGGCCGGGGCGCTCGGGTACTCCCTGGTCGCCCGTTACCGGAACCTGCTGCCGGGCGGTACCCCCGCCTGCGCGGTCAAGCGGTGACGTGAGGCCGTTCCGGCTGTCCCCCGGGCAGTTCCCCCTCCTGGGCTCGCCAGACGAGGTGCCGCCACGGAAACGGATCGTCGCCGAGGTCTGGCTCGTTCTCGGGCTCTCGCTCGGGGCATCCGCCGCCTACTCGATCGTGTCGATCGCCGACAGCCTCACCCGCAGCACACCGCTCTCCCGGCAGGTGCGGTCGCTCAACGCCGCGCTCAGCGACCGCCCGCTGTTCGACCTCATCTACCAGTTCCTGGCCATCTTCTTCGACCTCGTGCCGGTGGTTCTCGTGGGATTCCTGCTCTGGCGGGCCGCACGCCCCCACCTCGGGCGCCTCGGGGTCGACCTGCGCCGGCCGGGCCGCGACGCCCTCGTCGGCCTCGGACTCGCCCTCGCGATCGGTATCCCCGGCATCTTCGTCTACCTGGGCAGCAAGGCGATGGGAATCAACCTCACGGTGAGTCCATCGCCGCTCGACACCTATTGGTGGACGGTGCCCATCCTCGTGCTCAGCGCACTGCGCGCCGGGCTGCAGGAGGAGGTCATCGTGATCGGCTACCTGTTCGCCCGGCTGCGCGACCTCGGCTGGCGCCCGTGGTCGATGATCCTCACCGCCGCCGCCCTCCGCGGGGGCTACCACCTCTACCAGGGCTTCGGCGCGTTCGTGGGCAACTTCGCGATGGGTGCGCTGTTCGGCTGGCTGTACACGCGCTACGGCCGCGTGCTCCCGCTCGTGATCGCCCACTTCGTGATCGACACCGCGATCTTCGTCGGGTACCCATGGGCGGCATCCGCCTTCCCCGGCCTGTTCGGCCTGCCGGGCAAGTAGGCCGCCGGCCGCCCGCGCTACCCGCGTCCGCGGCGCCCGCGCGCTACCCGCCCGCGATTGTTCCCGTTTGTCACGCCGGTGCCGGGGCGATCCGGCACAGTTGCGACAAACGGGAACAAGAGCGAGAAGGCGCGGGGCGCGGGGCGCGGGCGCGAGGGCGCTGGGTCAGTCGGCGAACGCCTCCGGTGGCGGGCAGGCGCAGACCAGGTTGCGGTCGCCGAACGCGTTGTCGATGCGACGCACCGGCGGCCAGTACTTGTTGCGGATGAGGGTGCGCACCGGGTACACGGCCTGCTCCCGCGAGTAGGCGTGGGTCCACTCCCCCTCGATCACGGATTGCGCCGTGTGCGGTGCGTGGTGCAGCGGGTTGTCGTCCGCCGGCCATTCGCCGGCCTTCACGGCATCCGCCTCCGCCTTGATCGCGATCATCGCGTCGATGAACCGATCGATCTCGGCGAGGTCCTCGCTCTCGGTCGGCTCGACCATGAGGGTGCCGGCTACCGGGAACGACATCGTCGGGGCGTGGAACCCGTAGTCGATGAGGCGCTTGGCCACGTCGTCCACGGTCACACCGGTCGACTCGGTGAGCGGTCGCAGGTCGAGGATGCACTCGTGCGCGACGAGCCCGTTGTCGCCGGAGTAGAGCACCGGGTAGTGGTCGCGCAGCCGAACCGCGACGTAGTTGGCGGCGAGCACCGCTGCCCCGGTGGCCCGCTTCAGCCCGTCGGCGCCCATCATGCGCACGTAGGCCCAGCTGATCGGCAGGATGCTCGGCGAGCCGAACGGGGCCGCGCTGACGATGTTGGCGTACTCGGGCAGCTGCTCCGCGCTCCGGCCGGCGATCGTGTCGCGCTGCGCCATCGGATGCCCGGGCAGGAACGGCGCGAGGTGCGCCTTCGCCGCGACGGGTCCGACCCCCGGGCCGCCGCCGCCGTGCGGGATGCAGAACGTCTTGTGCAGGTTGAGGTGCGAGACGTCGCCCCCGAAATCGCCGAAGCGGGCGAAGCCGAGCAGCGCGTTGAGGTTGGCGCCGTCGACGTAGACCTGGCCGCCCGCGTCATGCACCGCCTTGCAGATGGACCCGACCTCGTGCTCGTAGACGCCGTGCGTCGACGGGTAGGTGATCATGAGTCCGGCGAGTTCCGCCGAGTGCGCCTCGATCTTGGCGCGCAGGTCGTCGAGGTCGACGTTGCCGAGCTCGTCGCAGGCGACCACCACCACGCGCATCCCGGCGAGCACCGCCGACGCCGCGTTCGTGCCGTGGGCGCTCTGCGGGATGAGACACACGGTGCGGCCGGCGTCGCCGCGGGAGAGGTGATAGCCGCGAATCGCGAGCAGTCCCGAAAGCTCGCCCTGGCTGCCCGCGTTGGGCTGCAGCGACACCGAGTGATAACCGGTGACGTCGGCGAGCCAGGACTGGAGCTGCTCGATCAGCTGCAGGTAGCCCTCCACGTCCGCCTCGGGCGCGAAGGGGTGGAGACCCGCGAACTCCGGCCAGCTCACCGCCTCCATCTCCGTGGCGGCGTTGAGCTTCATGGTGCACGAGCCGAGCGGGATCATGCCGCGGTCGAGGGCGTAGTCGTAGTCGGCGAGGTGCTTGAGGTAGCGCATCATCGACGTCTCCGACCGGTGCGTGTTGAACACCGGATGGGTGAGGAAGTCGCTCGCGCGCCGCAGCTCCGCCGGGATCCAGGTGCCGGTCTCCAACGGCACCGAGTCGTCCGCGAGTTCCTCGCCGAGGATCTCGGCGATCGCACGGATGTCGTCCATGGTGGTGGTCTCGTCCACCGACAGCTGCACGTGATCGGCGTCCGCGAGGTGGATGAGATAGCCGGCCTCGTGCGCGCGTTCGACGAGGGCCGCGGCATCCGTCTTGGTATGCAGCCGCAGGGTGTCGAAGTAGTTGGCCGTGACGAGGGTGTGCCCCGCCTCCGTGGCGGCGCGGGCGAGCACCCGGGCGAGCCTCGTGACTCGGGTCGCGATCTGGGTGAGGCCCTGCGGGCCGTGATAGACGGCGTACATCGAGGCCATCACGGCGAGCAGCACCTGGGCGGTGCAAATGTTGGAGGTGGCCTTGTCGCGGCGGATGTGCTGCTCGCGCACCTGCAGCGAGAGGCGGTAGGCCGGATGCCCTGCCGCGTCCTGCGAGACGCCGACGAGCCGGCCGGGCAGCTGGCGTTCGAGCCCGGCGCGCACGGCCATATAGCCCGCGTGCGGCCCGCCGAAGCCCATCGGAACCCCGAAGCGCTGGCTGGACCCGACGGCGACGTCCGCTCCAAGCTCCGCGGGCGAGGCGATGAGGGTGAGGGCGAGCAGGTCGGCGGCGACGACGGCGAGGCCGCCGCGCTCCTTGACCGTCGCGAGAACGGCGGAGGGGTCCCACACGCGACCGGATGCGCCAGGGTACTGCACGAAGACCCCGAAGGCCTCGGGCAGTTCGTCCGCTTCGATGGTGGTTAGGTCGAGGTCGACGAGGGTGATCCCGACCGCCGCGGCCCGGTTGGCCAAGAGCGCCCGCGTCTGCGGCAGGGTGTCCGCGTCGACGATGAAGAGGCGCGGCTCCACCTTGCTGGCGCGGCGCGCGAGCATCATCCCCTCGACGACAGCGGTGCCCTCGTCGAGCATCGACGCGTTGGCGGTGTGCAGGCCGGTGAGGTCCGTGATCATGGTCTGGAAGTTGATCAGCGCCTCGAGACGACCCTGCGAGATCTCCGGCTGGTATGGCGTGTACGCCGTGTACCAGCTCGGGTTCTCGAAGACATTGCGCTTGATCACGGCCGGGGTGATCGTGTCGTAGTAGCCGAGCCCGATCATCGACCGGTTGACGGTGTTGAGCCGGGCGAGTCCGCGCAGCTCGGCGAGGGCCTCCCGTTCAGTCGCGGCCGGCGGCAGCACGCTCTCGCTCGCCGCCCGGAAGCCGTCGACGTGGATCGAGGCCGGCACGGCGGCGCCGACGAGGTCGTCGACGGTCTCGTAGCCGATCGCGGCGAGCATCGTCGCCTGCGCGGCGTCGTCGGTGCCGATGTGGCGCTCGGCGAAAGCGCCGGTGGGGAGGGAAACGGCGTCGTCCAACAAATCCACTACTCTCCCACCAGCGCCGTGTACTCGGCCCGCGTCAACAACGTGGGCAGCTCGGTGAAGGCCACCTTGATCAGCCAGCCCTCTCCGAACGGGTCGCTGTTGACGAGCTCGGGGCTCGCCACCACTGCATCGTTCGTCTCGGTGACGGTGCCGTTCACCGGCGCGAAGAGCTCGCCGACCGACTTGGTGGACTCGATCTCGCCGACGACCGTGCCGCTCGCGACCGGCGAGCCGACCGCCGGGAGCTCGACGAAGACGACGTCGCCCAGCTTCTCGGCCGCGTAGGCGGTGATGCCGACGGTGGCGATGTCGCCATCCACCCGCACCCATTCGTGCTCGGCGGTGAAACTCAGTGAATCGTGGTCAGCCATGGTTATTTGGCCTCTCTCTTGTAGAAGGGGAGTGGGACGACGGTGGCCGGGATGCGAGTCCCGCGCACATCGATGAAGAGTGGAGTTCCCGGCTCGGTGACGCCCGGGTCGACGTAGGCCATCGCGATGGGATAGCCGAGGGTGGGGCTGAGCGCCCCGCTCGTGATCACGCCGACCTCGGTGTCCCCCGAGTAGACGAGGTAGTCGGCCCGGCCCGCCCGCTTGCCCTCCGCGCGGAGGCCCACGAGCATCCGTGCGCCCTCCGGTGGCCCGGCCTCGACGGCGGCGCGGCCCACGAAGTTGCCCTCCTTCTTGAGGTTCACGACGCGGCCGAGCCCGGCCTGCACCGGGAAGGTGTGCAACGAAAGCTCGTGACCGTAGAGCGGCATGCCGGCCTCGAGGCGCAGGGTGTCGCGGCTCGCGAGTCCGGCCGGCACGAGGCCCCGGTCGGTACCGGCCGCCACGAGGTCGTTCCAGAGCCGTGCGGCCCGGTCGTTGCTCACGTAGATTTCGAAGCCGTCCTCGCCCGTGTAGCCCGTGCGGCCGACCATGGCCTCCTCGCCGAGGTAGCTGCCGAGCGTGCTCCAGTAGTACTTGAGGTCGCCAGGGGCGACGGGCAGCACGAGCCCACCGTCGACCCGCGTCAGCGACTCCACAATGGCCAGGGCCTGCGGCCCCTGCACGGCGATGAGGGCGATCTCGTCGCTCTCGTCGACGACGGTCGCGTCGAATCCGGAGGCCCGCGCGGCCAGTGCCGCCGCGGCCGGGAAGCGGTTGGAGGCATTGGCGACGACGGCGAACCGCTCCGGGTGGGTGCGGTAGACGACGACGTCGTCGACGATCCCGCCGTCCGGGGTGAGCAGCAGGGAGTACTTGGCCTGGCCGACCCCGATCGCCGAGATCTTGCCGGCGAGCGCATAGTCGAGCGCGGCGGCGGCGCCCGGTCCCGTCACGATGATCTCCGCCATGTGGGAGAGGTCGAAGAGCCCGGCCACGGTGCGCACCGCGTGATGTTCGGCGAGGTCGCTGGAGTAACGCACCGGCATCTGCCAGCCGGCGAAATCGGTGAAACTCGCTCCGGCATCCACGTGGATCTGGTGGAGCGGGCTGTACTTTTCGGTCGGGGTGCTATCGGTCACAGAGTTCTCCAGCGTGGTCGGATTGCCAAGAACTCCCCCTCTGTCATAGGCCTGAGAGCTTCACCGGCCCGATGGACCGACTTTCACCGTGGGCGAGGAGTCGACGTTGAGTCCTGCTTTTCAGAGTGGCCTGTTCGATGCGGTACACGTACCTGAGAGATTGGTGGGGAGAATTGCTCCTTCGGTGCCGGGTTCCGCAGTCGGCGTTCGACTGGTGCCCCGGCTCTCCCGCATCGCGTTGAGCGGCCCGATATTCGATTGTGGGGCCAGCCTACCGGCTTGGCAGCGCCACGGCACACGGCCGCCGCCCAGCCTGGGGTCTACGATGCGAGAGCACCGTCGAAGGGAAACGCCATCACCGCTCTGCCGGGCTCGGATCGAGTCGCTCAGCCATACTCGCCACAGGCGCCTCGTTCCGTCGTGGCGATCCGCCCGCGGGCGTTCTCGGTGAACCAGCAGACCGCGGCCGACAATGCCTTCCAGTCGGCCCGCATCGACGCCGAGCCGGGCGAGATGGCCAGGGCCGCGTACGCGGAGGTCACCCGCGTGCACGAGGTGCTCACCGGTCACGGCGTGGAGGTGCACCTCTTCGACGACCTGAGCACGGGGCTCACCCCCGACTCGGTGTTCCCCAACAACTGGTTCTCCACGCACGCCGGGGGGCACGTGGCCGTGTACCCGATGTGGTCGCCGAACCGTCGGCTGGAGCGCCGATGGGACATCATCGAGATGCTCAAGCGCGAATACCGCGTGCAGGATGTGATCGACTACTCCGGGCTCGAGCAGGACGGACTGTTCCTCGAGGGCACGGGAGCGATGGTGCTCGATCACCTCGACCGCGTGGCGTACGTCTGCCGTTCGAACCGTGCGGATCCCGTGGCGCTCGAGCGGTTCTGCACCCACTTCAACTTCGAGCCGATCGCCTTCGACGCGCTGGATGACGCCGGCCGGCCGATCTATCACACGAACGTGCTCATGTGCATCGGAACCCGGTTCGCGATGGCCGGTTTCGACCTGGTCGTGGACGAGGTGCGACGCGCGGAGATCGAGGACCGGTTGAGCGACTCGGGCCGCGACCTCATCCCCCTGACCAGGGAGCAGGTCAGCGAGTTCGCCGGGAACGCGCTCGAACTCGAGGGCTCGCACGGCTTGATCCTCGCACTGTCGACCCGGGCGCTTGCGAGCCTGACGAGCCGCCAGGTGGCGGTGATCGAGCGCTCGGCGTCGATAGTTCCCCTCGACGTGCCGACCATCGAGCTCGCCGGAGGTTCCGTGCGCTGCATGCTGGCCGGCATCCACCTCGGTCGCCGCACTGCCCGCCCGCGCGACTGACCGCCGGGGACGGGCCAACGCGATTCAGCGCACCCGGTCGAGCGAGTCCTCCGGGTCGAGCGGCCGGGGCGCCCCCGTCGAACGGCGACGGACGAGATCGAAGGGGGCGGGCTCGAAGGATTCGGTGTGGCCCCGACCCTCCAGTTCGGCGAGCAGCACGCGTGTCGCGTCGACCCCCTGCTGGTAGGGGTTCTGCCTGATCGTCGTCAGGCCGAGCACCTCGCCGTTCTGGTGACCGTCCACTCCGATCACCGAGATGTCGCCGGGAACCGAGAGCCCCTCCTGCGCGATCGCTGCCAGGGCGCCGAAGGCCATCTCGTCCGATGCCGCGAAGACCGCGGTCGGCCGCGGTCCCGGCTTCGAGAGCAGCTCTTTCATCGCACGATAGCCGCCTTCGAACACGAACCCGCCGTTGACAATCCATTCATCGCGGGCCTCGATGCGTGCCGCCGCAAGCGCCGCGATGAACCCCTCCCGCCGCTCGAGCGGCACAGCGGCGTTGAGCCCAGATTCGTCCTCTCCGCCGATGTGGGCGATGGCCGTATGGCCGAGTTCTATGAGGTGGCTCGTCGCGGCGAACCCGGCCTTGCGATCGTCGATGCCCATGTGCCGCACCCCGGGACCGGGGCCGCCGACGACGATCACGGGGTATTCCATCGCCTGAAGCTGTTCGCGTTCGCCCGGGTCGAAGACGAGGCAGAGCACGACGAGCGCGTCGACGCGCTTGCGCAAGATGGACCGGTGGAAGACCCGCTCCCGGTCTCCTCCCCGGCCGCCGAGGTTGTAGAGGATGAGGTCATAGCCCGCCGCGCGCAGCTGGGCGTCGATGCCCTCGAGCACCTTCACGTAGAACCAGCGGTCGATCACGGGAACGAGCACGCCGATCGCGCGCGTCCGGCCGGTCGCCAGCCCTGCGGCCGACGACGAGGGGATGTAGCCGAGCCGTTCGGCGGTCCGCTGCACCGACCGTGTCGTCGTCTCAGAAACGCTTGGCAGCCCGCGGAGCGCGCGGGAGACCGTCGATTTGGAGAGTCCGGTCGCGCGGGCAATTTCCTGGATGCCAGTCACAATCCCCAAGTTATCCCATCAGACTCGGTCCCGATCGGGTGCCGTCTCCTTCACTCGGCGCAGGATGCGCGATCGCCTTCGGACTAGCACCGCAAGGACGATCACGAGCACGAGCAGCACGAGCGCCCAGGTGAGCGCCGGTTGGTCGGTTATCTCGCTCACCACCGTGATGATGAAGAACATGATCGCGAAGAATCCGACGAACCCGATCGCCAGGTCGACCGGGTAGGTCGGGCGCGTCGGTGCCTTCAGCGCCATCGGTCGCTAGCCCTTCACCCCGCCGGCCGTGAGGCCGGCGACGATCCTGCGCTGGAAGATGAGCACGAGGATCACCAGCGGAACCGTCACGATCGTGCCCGCCGCCATGATCGCGGTGTACGGCTCGACATGGGGCTGGCTGCCGGCGAACCCGGCGATGGCCACCGTGACCGGCTGGGTCGCGTCGCTCGAAAGCTGGCTCGAGATGAGGTACTCGTTCCAGGACGAAATGAACGCGAGGATCGCGGTGGTGAACACCGCCGGCGCCGCGAGCGGCATGATCACTCGACGAAAGGCCTGCACCCGGGTGCACCCGTCGATCCTGGCCGCCTCCTCGAGGTCCCACGGCATCTCCCGGAGGAACGATGTGAGCGTGTACACGGTGAGCGGGAGGGCGAACGAGATGCTCGGAATGATGAGGGCCTGGTAGGTGCCCATCCAGCCGATGTTGGTGAAGAGCTGGAACAGCGGCGTAATGAGGGCGACGCCCGGGAACATCGAGGCCGCGAGGATCGCTCCGGAGATAATCCCCTTGCCCTTGAATTCGAGCCTCGCGAGAGCATAGGCCGCTGAGATCCCGAACAGCAGTGCGACGACGGTGACCGTCGCCCCGATGAAGAGGCTGTTGAGCATCGCCTGCCCAAGGTGGTTACCGAGCGCCGTCGAGAACGCCGTCTCAAAGTTCGCGAGGGTGACGTGGGTCGGCCACGGGGTCGTGTCGTAGGTGAACCCGACATCGCGAAAGGCGGTCACGATCATCCAATAGAACGGCGCGATACACCAGAGCACGATGACAAGCGCGCTGATGACGGTTCGCACCATCGGTGCGCTCGACTTGCGAGTGCGCGCGCGGGTGGCGACACCCGCGCGATCCCGATCGGCGGTGTGTGAGCGTTCGGCTGCGATTGTCACTTGAGCACGCCCTTCTGCTGGTTCGCCTGGGTCTGGACGACGTTTGCTCCGAGGAACCTCACGAACAGGAAGGCGACGATGAAGATGACGAGGAACGTGATGGTCGACAGTGCCGACGCGCTATTGAACCCCTGTCTGATCTGATCGACGACCAGGATCGAGAGGGTCGTCGTGGCATTACCGGTGCCACCACCGCCCCCGGTGAGGATCTGAGGAAGGTCGAACATGCGGAGGGCGTCGAGAACTCGGAACAGGATTGCCACCATGAGCGCCGGCCGCACGAGCGGGAGGGTCAATTGGAAGAACCGCTGCACCGTCGATGCGCCGTCCATCACCCCGGCCTCGTAGACCTCCTCGGGGATGAGCTGGAGACCGGCGAGAATCAGGAGCGCCATGAACGGGGTCGTCTTCCAGGTGTCGGCGATGATGATCGCGAATTTCGCGGCCCACTCGTCACTCGTCCAGAGGATCTTCGCCCCGAGCACGCTGTTGAGGATGCCGTTGAACGCGAAGATGAAGTACCAGAGCTTCGCGGTCACGGCCGTGGGGATGGCCCACGGCACGAGGATCGCCGCGCGCACGAGCCCGCGTCCTCGAAAGGCCCGATTCATGATGAGCGCCATCCACATGCCGATCACGGTCTCGAGCACCACGGTCACGGCGGTGAAGAAGAACGTCGTACCGAAGGCGTTCCAGAACTGCGCGCCGAGGTTGCCCGGTGGGCACGCCGACGTGACCCCGGTGGTCGAGACGCACTGCTGCAGGAGCCAGTGCGCGTAGTTCGAGAACCCGGCGAAACCGCCGGCGACGAAGAGGCCGGTCGCCTTGTCGAGGCCGGCGTCCTTCTGGAACGACATGATGATCGCGCTGACAACCGGATAACCGATGACGACCCCCAGGATGACCAGCGACGGGGTGATCAGGTAGCTCGCCCAACGGCCGTGGGCTTCGTTCAGGCCGCCGCGCTTCCGACCACCCGCGCGGCCGGGTGGGGGAGACAGTTTCGACGGAACCTCGGTAACAGCGGACACGTGGCCTCCTTGCCTGGTGTGCGTTGGGTGCGGTGTGCCGAGCCGGAGAGACCGTTCGATCCCTCCGGCTCGGGCATCAGCACTGATCTGGTTAGGACGTTGCCGCTTTGATGGCGGCCTGCATATCCGTAAGCGCCTGCTTCACGCTCTTGTCCCCCTTGAGGGCCGAGTATGCGTTGTCCTCGATCGCCTTCGTGACCGCCGGGTAGAAGGGACTCACCGGGCGCGGGATCGCGTTGAGGATCGACTCCTTCAGGGTCGGCAAATACGGAAGCTTAGCGATGAGGTCGGCATCGTCGTAGAGGCTCGTGCGCACCGGGGCAAGCGAACCCTGGGTCGCGAAGAACTTCTGGGTCTCGGCACTCTCCAGGAAGGTGAGGAAGTCACGCGCCGTCGCCTTGTGCTTCGAGTACACGCTGATGGCCGCGTTGTGCCCGCCCAGGGTCGAGGCGCCGGTGCCGGTGAGGCCGGGGAGCGGAGCGACCGCGAAGGTGTCCTTCACGACCGAACTGCCATCGGACTTCGCCAGACCGTACACGTACGGCCAGTTGCGCAGGAACATCAGCTTGCCGCTCTCGAACGCGATTCGGCCCTGCTCCTCCTGGTAGGTGATTGCCTCCGCCGGGATGTTGCCGTTCTTGAACGCGTCGGCGAGGAGGCTGAGCCCCTTGACGGCGTCGGCCGAGGTCAGGGTCGGGGTGACCCCGTCGGCGGCGAGCACCGATCCACCCGCTCCGTTGATCGCCTCCGAGGCGTTGACCGTGAGGCCCTCATACTTGGCGAACTGTCCCGCGTAGCAGGCGATGCCTGCGCTCTTGGCGATGCTGCACATCGACATCATCTCGTCCCACGTCTTCGGCGGGGTCTTCACCAGGTCGGTGCGGTAGTAGAGCATGCCGCCGTCGGAGGTCTGCGGCGCCGCGAAGAGCGTCTTGTTATAGGTGGCTGTCTTCACTGCCGAGGGGAAGAGGCCGGTCGTGTCGAGCTTCATCTTGCCGGTGAGAGGGGTCAGCCAGCCCTTGGCCGCGAACTCCGCGGTCCAGACCACGTCGACGTCCACGACGTCGTAGTTGGGATCCTTGGCCTGGAAGTGCTGCACGAGGTCATCGTGCTGCTGGTCGGCCTGGTCGGATTGCTCCTTGAATGTGACCTTCTCGGTGGGATGCGCCGCGTTCCACTTGTCGACGAGGGGCCGCACGACATTGCTGTTGTCCTTGCCCTGCACATAGGTGATCGGCCCGTGACTATCGAGATTCGCGCCTGCCGGGCCGCCGCTCGAACCGCCGCTCGGGCTTCCGCTCGAGCAGCCGGCCAGGGCAAGCCCGATGACCGCGATTCCGGCCGCGGACACTAGGCGAAACTTTTTCATGTTTCCTCCTCGTTGAGGCTGCAGTGGGATCTTGCCTGATGCCCGGCCAATGTAACCCCGATGGGGGCCGAAATGCAACCGGTTGCGAAGGGTGGATCAGCGGATGTTACGTCGCCCGAGCGAGAGCCGCGGTACCGGCTCGTGCGCCGGAGACGATCCGCCGGCTCAGTCGTCCGGCCAGGCGGCCCGGAGCGACTCGTCCGCCGCTGCCGTCAGGTCGATGATCGAGCCGAGGAGCCCCTCCATGGTCGGCGACCTCAGCAGGGTGACCTGGTCGAGGGCACCGAGCGGGGCGATCCCGGCAAGCTGCCAGGCCTTCGCGACCGGGTCGTCGGATAGTTCGACGTTGGCTGGCCAGGCCTGATCGGTGAACTCGCTCGCGAGCGCGAGGGTGCTGCGCACGGTGCGCTCGGCGCGGCCGAGCAGCGGCAGCAGCGAGTCGTCCCAGGCCAAGGTGTCGAGCTCCCGCACGACCGCCTGGGGATGCGGGTCTTCCGGCATCCACTCCACCACCTCGATGCGGCGATCGCCCTGGGCGACCACCCCGATGAAGCCCTCCTCCGTCGCCTCCAGCTCGGTGACCTGCGCCACCGTGCCGAGGGGAAAACGCTGCTCTCCGCCGCCGACCTCCTGGCCGCGCTCGATCAGAACGACGCCGAATTCGGCTGGCTCATTGACGAGGATGCGGGAGAGCATCACGAGGTAACGCTCCTCGAACACCCGGAGCTTCAGGGGCATGTACGGGAACAGAACGGATCCGAGCGGGAACATCGGCAGGTCGGTCATGACCCCAGCGAACCACGCCGGAGGGCCCCCGCCAAGGGCCGCGCCCGGAGTTCTCGTCGGTAATCGTCTCTCCCACGGTTCGGGGGTCCGAAATCGCGGAGGCGACGGCGTAGCCTGTGAGTTCGACCACGATCCTCGTGGACTGGACGAAGGGCCGCGCATGACCGACGAGCCGCCGATCGATCCGGCCGACTCTCGGCCGCCGAAGCCCCCCGCTCCGAAGGCCGGGGGCAAGGCCAAGGCCTCCAAGGGCAAGGGGCGGGCGCCTGCCGTCAAGGGCCAGCCCCGGCCGGGCAAGCGCCGCCAGTCCCGCTAACGCCCGCCGCATCCGCAATTGCGGGCCGCCCGGTTGGGCGCGTCGCACGGCAGCGCGTTCCGGAAGAAAGACGGTCGTGCCTGCGCATCTGACGACCCGGAACACCGAGAATTCATCCGCACGACCCCGGCTGGTCAGATTCGCCTCGTAGCGTCGTTGGCGGACCACGACGGAGGAGGATCGAATGCGTTCGATGAAGAAGATGGCGGCAATCGCCGCGACCGCGCTGCTGCTGGCAACCGCGCTGGCCACGCCGGCGCTGGCGCACGGAACCGATGACGGCGGCAACGGCAGCGGCGGCAAGTTCAGCTTCGGCGTGATCGGCGACGTGCCGTACGGTGCGGCGGAGATCGCGGCCTTCCCCTCCTACATCCAGGACATCAACGCCCACACGGAGCTCAGCTTCGTGGGGCATGTCGGCGACATCAAGAACGGCTCGTCGGTGTGCTCCGACGACTACTTCGCCGCCATCCGCAAGAACTTCGACACGTTCACGCTCCCCCTCGTCTACACCCCGGGCGACAACGAGTGGACAGACTGCCACCGCGCGAACAATGGGGCGTACAACCCGCTCGAGCGCCTGGCCGCCGTTCGGAAGGTCTTCTCCCCGAAGCCGGGCGTCACCCTCGGCGCCCCGATGAAGGTCGACTCTCAGGCGAGCAGCGGCCTGCCGGAGAACGTCAGCTTCCGCAAACACGGCATCGCCATCACTGCGGTCAACATCCCGGGCAGCGACAACTCCATGCTGCCCTGGGCCGGGCTCGGCCAGACGGCGCCCACCGCTGAGCAGCTCGCCGAGGTGCAGCAGCGCACGCAGGGCGACATCCGCGAGCTCACGGACACCTTCCGCGAGGCGCGCAAGCACCACGACCGGGCCGTCGTCGTGATGACCCAGGCCGACATGTTCGACCCGACGGTGGCCAGTCCGTCCCAGGCGGACTTCGGGGCATATGCGCCGCTCGTGCAGTCCCTCATCGAGCAGTCGAACGCCTTCGACGGACCGGTGTACCTGATCAACGGCGACAGCCACGTCTTCAATGAAGACCACCCGCTGGCGGCCGGCTCCTCGTGGTTGCCGTTCTACGGCCAGGCGGTCGCGGCAAAGAACCTGACCCGCGTCACCGTCGACGGCTCGTCGAACGCGAAGGACTGGCTCAAGGTGAGCGCCACGACGAAGGGCTCACCGGCACCGCTCACCTTCGAGCGGATCCCGTTCACGCATCCGGCATCCTGAGTCGGCGGGTCAGGCGGCCCGCACGTCGATCTCCCCCGGGGTCGCCGCGTCGAAGACCAGGTGCCGGTTGGCGATCTTGTCGGTGAAGAATCGATCGTGGCTGACCACCACGACGGCCCCGGGGAAGTGGATCAGGGCGCGCTCCATCACCTGGGTGCTCGCCAGGTCGAGATGGTTGGTCGGCTCGTCGAGCAGCAGTACCGAGGCACCGGAGAGCAGACACTGGGCCATCGCGACTCTGGCGCGCTGCCCACCGGACAGGTCGCCGATGCGCTGCTTGAGGTCGGCCTCGGAGAACTGGAACATGGCCAGGAACCGCCCGACCGACTTGCGCGTGGCCCGCAGCGCCAGGCTGTCCGGCATGGCGTTGACGGCGTGGGTGACGGTGTCTTCGAGGTCGAGCTCCTCGAGCACGCGGTTGTAGGAGACGACCTTGGCACCCCCCGCCCAGTCGACCCTGCCGCGATCGGCCTTCTCCTCCCCCAGAAGCACCCGCAGCAGCGTGCTCTTCCCGGAGCCGTTGGAGCCGAGCACGACGATGCGGTTGCCGCGCCGAATCTCGAGCGTGAGGTCGTCGAAGAAGACGCGGTCGCCGTAGGACTTGGCGAGGCCCTCGACGCGGCAGAGCACGTCCTTGACGTGCAGGCCGCCGTAGATCTCGGTGATGATCTCATCGACCGGGCGCGGGGCTCGGGACTTCTTGATGCCGGAGAGCTGCTTTCCGAGCGACTTGCTCGCGTTCTTCGCGGCCTCCCGGCGGTCGGCGATGCCCTCCGCCTCGAACGCGAGCAGCTCATTCTCGTGAGTGAACTGTGCCTCGAGCGTCTTCAGCCGAAACTGCTTCTGGATCACGTACTCCCCGAAATCGCCCGGGTACTCGTGCAGGTGGAAGTTCTCCAGCTCGATGATGCGGGTCACCACCACATCCAGGAAGCGCCGATCGTGCGAGACGATGATGGCCGCGCCGCGGAACGACTTGAACCACGACTCCAGCCACTCCACCCCGGCCACATCGAGGTAGTTGGTCGGCTCGTCGAGCAGCAGGACGTCTGGCTCCTCGAGCAGGATCTTCGCGAGCGCGGCCCGGTTGCGCCATCCGCCGGAGAGGTCGTCGATGGCGCAGGTGCGGTGCTCCTCGGTGAACCCGAGCGTGGTCAGGGCGGTGTCGATGCGACGCTGGTAGTCCCAGCCGTCGAGGCGCTCCATCTGCTCGAACAGCTCCGACTGGCGGTGAATCGGGCCGTCGAGGTCGGCTGTCGGGTCGGCCGCGATCGTCGCGTCGATCTCTGCCAGCTCGGCGTGCACTGCATGGATCTCGACGAACAACCCGTCGAGCACCTCGGTGATGGTCTGGCTGCCGTCGAGCTCGGAGAACTGGGAGAAATAGCCGAGCTTCAGCCCCGACTCGATCGTGACCGTTCCGGAATCCGGATGCAGTTGCTCGAGGGCGAGCTTCAGGAGAGACGACTTGCCGGATCCATTGCGGCCGATCAGCCCGACCCGGTCGTTCGACTCGAGGCGGAAGAAGGCCTCACGCAGCACTGGCGTCTTCTCGAAGGACAGGTTTACGTCGTTCAAGCGGATGAGGCTCATGCCAACCGTTTCTGTGGGGAGATGTGCTTAGCCAGGGTCGGCGGAACCCCACCACGTTACAGGGCGGCGGATGTTGTCGCGCTGGGCCCTCTCGGCGCCGACCTCCCGGGTCCCGCCCACTCAGCCGTCACTAACTGCTGGCTGGGCGGCTGAACTCAGCACTTAGTGACGGCCGAGTGGGTCCGGCCGTCAATGAGCAGTGCCCACGGCGGGCATCCTCCGACGGGTGCTGGCTGGGCGGCCTGCTGTCCCCGCCCCGCTCATCCGTCAGTAACTGCTGGCTGGATCGCTCAACCCAGCACTTGGTGACGGTTGAGTGGGAAGTAGGGCGGGAAGAAGGGTGGGGCTCAGTTGTTGAACCTGAACTCCACGACGTCGCCGTCCTGCATGACGTATTCCTTGCCCTCGATGCGGGCCTTGCCCTTGGCGCGCGCCTCGGCGATCGACCCGGTGTCGACGAGGTCCTGGAAGCCGATCACCTCCGCCTTGATGAAGCCCTTCTCGAAGTCGGTGTGGATGACGCCCGCCGCCTGCGGGGCCTTCGCGCCCTTCGGGATGGTCCAGGCCCGCGTCTCCTTGGGTCCGGCGGTGAGGTAGGTCTGAAGGCCGAGGGTGTCGAAGCCGATGCGGGCGAGCTGGTCGAGGCCGCTCTCGGTCTGGCCGGTGGAGGCGAGGAGTTCCGCGGCGTCCTCCGGAGACAGGTCGATGAGCTCGGACTCGAGTTTGGCATCGAGGAAGATCGCCTTGGCCGGGGCGACGAGGGCCGCGAGGGCCGCGAGCTTGTCTGCGTCGCCGAGGATGTCCTCGTCCACGTTGAAGACGTAGATGAAGGGCTTGGTGGTGAGCAGGCCGAGCTCCTGGATGAGCGAGACGTCGATCGTGGACGACGAGAGCGGCTTGCCGGAGTCGAGGAACTTCTGAGCCTCGAGGGCGGCGGCGAGCACGGCGGGCTCGGTGCGCTTGGTCTTGACCTCTTTCTCGTAGCGAGGGATTGCCTTCTCCAGTGTCTGCAGGTCGGCGAGGATCAGCTCGGTGTTGATGGTCTCCATGTCGGATGCCGCGTCGACCTTGCCGTCGACGTGCACGACATCCGGGTCGGCGAATCCCCGGATCACCTGGGCGATCGCGTCGGCCTCGCGGATGTTGGCGAGGAACTTGTTGCCGAGCCCCTCCCCCACGGAGGCGCCCTTGACGATGCCGGCGATGTCGACGAAGGAGACGGGCGCCGGCAGGATGCGCTCGCTGCCGAAGATCTCCGCGAGCTTGTCGAGCCGGGGATCCGGAAGGTTCACGACGCCGACGTTGGGCTCGATCGTGGCGAACGGGTAGTTCGCCGCGAGCACCTGGTTCTTGGTGAGCGCGTTGAAGAGGGTGGACTTGCCGACATTGGGCAGACCGACGATTGCAATAGTGAGAGCCACGGGGGTCAAGCGTACCGGCCAGACACTACTCCTCGGCTGCGCTCGCCTGCTCCAGGATGTCCCGCACGAAGAGCCGGATCGCCTCGGGCGGCAGTTCCAGGCCGATCGACCGGCTCGGGTTGAGCACCAGACCGGCCCCCGGCGGCATCGCCACGAGCAGCAGCCGGCCGGTGATGGTGAGCGAGAAGGCCGCGAGTTCGGCGAAGTCGCCGATCTGGTCGGCATGGGTGAAGGCGGCGAGCATCGATGCGCCGTTGTTGTCGAAGAGCAGGGGCTGCAGCTGGCCGAGATTGGTGGAGACCGGGGTTCCGCTCGGGATCACCACTCGACTGTCGGCGAATACCCGCAGCACCGCCTCGCCCGTGGCCCGGTCCGCCTGGGCGAGGACGATCATCCGCTCGAGCTCTGTCGCCTCCCGCACCTCGTCCATTCGCCAATCCTAGGTTTCTTCCCGGCGGCTCGGAACGGCTGGTGATCGAGGCGCGCGCCATCGCGCGGCACGCCGGGCGCGGATCGCCCCGCCGACTCCGGCGACGCGCGCGGGTCGTGCGGGCCACCGTCGGTCGCGCGTGAGACTATGCCGGGATGGCACTGAACTTCACCGCGATCGACTTCGAAACCGCCAACTCGTCGAGCGCGTCAGCGTGTTCGGTGGGTCTCGTCAAGGTTCGCGACGGCATCGTCGTGGACAAGGCCGGCTGGCTGATCAAGCCGCCGCTCGGGCACGACCAGTTCAACGAGTGGAACACCCGCATCCACGGCATCATGGCCCCGGATGTGGTGGACGCCCTGCTCTGGAGCGAGCAACTCCCCGACCTGGTCGCCTTCGCGGAGGGCGACCACCTCGTGGCCCACAATGCCGGCTTCGACATGGGCGTGATCGCGGGGGCGTGCCGGGCGAGCTTCATCGAGGTGCCGGAGTTCCGCTACCTGTGCAGCCTGCAGGTCGCCCGCAAGACCTACAACCTCGAGTCGTACCGCCTGCCGGTGGCCGCGATGGCGGCCGGTTTCGAGGACTTCGCGCACCACGACGCCCTGGCCGACTCCGAGGCCTGCGCCGCGATCATCGTGCACGCCGCCCGCCGCCACGACGCCTCGACCATCGAGGAGCTCGCCCTGGCGACCGGCTCGCGCATCGGGGCGATCGGGCCGGAGGCGGAGGCTGCCGGCGCGGTGGCCGCGGATCGACGTCCGATGGCGATCGGCTGAGCGCGCCGACCATCGCTGACCGGGCTGTCGACGTCCGAACTGATAATGTCATAACAAGTTATCAAAGTTCGCCACAGGTAACCCCACCGAATGGATGCCGCGTGACCCAGAAGGAACATAGCCTGCCCGCTGATCTCTTCATGGACCTCGAGCGTTCCGGCCCGATGCCGCTCTACTTCCAGATCGCGCAGCGCATCGAGAGGGCGATCCTGGGCGGCGACCTCCCGGCCGGATCCCGGCTGGAGAACGAGGTCGCCCTCGGCGAGCGTCTCGGCCTGAGCCGCCCCACCATCCGGCGCGCCATCCAGGAACTCGTCGACAAGGGCCTGCTCGTGCGCCGCCGCGGCATCGGCACCCAGGTGGTTCATGGCCAGGTGACGAGGCGGGTAGAACTCACGAGTCTCTTCGACGACCTCGTCGGGGGCGGCCAGAAGCCGTCGACCAGAGTGCTGACGCTCGACGTGGTGCCGGCCGACGCGAACGTCGCCGAAAAGCTCGCAGTCGCGGAGGGAGATCCGACTCTGCACGTTCGCCGCGTGCGACTGGCCGACGACGTCCCGGTCGCGGTGCTCGAGAACTGGCTTCCCGCCGACTTCCTCGATGTGTCGAGCGACGAACTGAAGGACCACGGCCTGTACCAGGTGCTGCGAGGGCGCGGGGTGACCATACGCGTCGCCAAACAGCGCATCGGTGCCCGCAAGGCCACGGTCGAAGAGGCCGTCCTGCTCGAGATCGACCGCGGCTCCGCCCTGCTCACGATGGACCGCACGGCCTATGACAACTCGGGGCGCGCCGTCGAATTCGGCCACCACTGCTACCGGCCGGACCTCTACTCCTTCGAGGTCACCCTCGTCGATAAGTAGCCCATCAGGGCCACGTCAGGCTCGAGATGAATTCGAGGCTCTCCCGCACATCCTCCACCGGCCCACGCCCGGGCTGCGGCAGCTCGGTGAGGATGGTGTCCTGCTCAAGAACGTAGTAGCCGTTATAGCCGGCCGCCTCGAGCGAGCTCACGATCGTGGCGATGTCGATGTCCCCGGCTCCCAACGGCGTGTACAGGCCGTCGCGCACCGCCTCCGTGTAGCTCAGGTCTCCCCGGCGCACGCCGTCGGCGATGCCGACCCGGACGTCTTTGAGGTGAACGTGACTGACCCGGGCCGCCTGGGCGGCGGCGAGGGCGACGGGATCAGTGCCGCCGATGAGCAGATGGCCGGTGTCGAGGCAGAGCCCGATGCGAGAGCCCTCGAGCACGCGAGCGACATCGTCCGCCGATTCCACCAGGGTGCCGACGTGGGGATGGATGGACGCGACCACTCCGCGTTCCGCGGCCACGACGGCCAGCCGATCGAGGTTGGCCAGGAGAACGTCCCAGTGCCGTTCGGTGAGCGTGGGACGCGAGTCGTAGCCGATGCGTCCGGTGTCCGCGGAGAGCACGAGGCTCACGGCGCCGGCCGCGACGAAGGACTCCAGCTGCGCCTCGATGCCCGGAACCGGATCGACCGACGCGTCGTGCAGCACGACAGGAACGAACCCGCCCACCGCACGCAGCCCGAATCCGGCGAGGGTCTTCGCCTTCTCCGCCGGCGCGTCGGGCAGGAATCCGTCTGGGCCGAACTCGGTGGCCGCGACGCCGAGGTCGCGCATCTCGGCGAGCACCCGCTGCGGCGAAAGCTGCAGCCCCCAGCCGGGAACCTCGCACACTCCCCAGGAGATCGGTGCCGCGGCGAGGCGATCGGCGAGACCGTTCGGCTTCGCCATGTCAGCCCCGCACTTCGTCGAGCCGCACCGAGCGGCCCTCGGCTCGGGAGAGGGTGGCCGCCTCCGCAATGTACAGCGCCTCCAGGGCCTCCCGCGGGGTGCACGGGCTCGGGCGTTCCCCGGCGGCGACCGAGACGAAGGCGGCGAGTTCCGCGGAATACGCCGCGGCGAACCGCTCCTGGAAGTTCGGCCAGGGGGTTCCAGCGGGAAAGCCGACCCCCGGCTCGGCGCTCGTGAGCGGCACCCGGTCATCCAGTCCCACCGAGCGGTTGCCCAGCGTGCCCGCGAGTTCCATCCTCACGTCGTAGCCCGCACCGTTGTACCGCGAGCCCTGGAGAGTGGCCAGGGTGCCGTCGTCGAGGGTGAGCAGGGCCGCAGACTCGTCGACGTCGCCGGCCTCCCCGAAGAAGGCCGCTCCGCGATTGGTTCCCGTGGCGAAGACCGAGACGACCTCGCGCCCGGTGACCCAGCGCAAGATGTCGAAGTCGTGGATGTGGCAATCCCGATAGATGCCGCCACTCTGCGGAATGTACTCCGCCGGCGGGGGTGTCGGGTCGCAGGTGAGAAGGTGCAGGCGCCGCAACTCACCGATGTCGCCCGCCTCGAGTGCCTGCTTCGCCGCGCGATAGCCGGCGTCGAAGCGTCGCTGGAATCCGATCTGCACCGGCACGTCGTGCCGTTCGACCTCCTCGACCACGGCGACGCTCGACGCGAGCGACTCCGCCAGCGGCTTCTCGCAGAAGGTGGGGATGCCCGCCCGCACCGCGCGGAGGATCAACTCGGCGTGCGCGGGGGTCGGAGCGGCGATCACGATGCCGTCCGGCCGGAACGAGAACGCGTCGTCGATCGTGCCGTGGCTCGCGGCACCGACCGATTCGGCCGCCGTCCGGGCGCGGGCGGGGTCCAGGTCCGCGACGAGCAGCTCGCTCACCCCGGTCTGGGCCATGAGCGTGCTGACGTGGGCGATGCCGATCCTGCCGGCACCGAGAATTGCAAAGCGCATTCCTAGCTTTTCCTTTCGACGGCGCCGGCACCGAGGTGCGGCTTCTGGTTCTTCCGGTGTTCGAGGTAGTCGGCGCGCGCCGCCCGGGTGCTCTCGAGGGTCGATTCCGCCGCCACCGGCACGTCCCACCAGCCCTCGCCGTCCGGCGAATAGAGCAGCGGGTCGCTGGTGATGTGGATGAGGGTGGCGCGGTCGGAGGCCTTGGCCGTCGCGACCGCCGCGGCGAGGTCGGCGATGGCGCCCGCCCCCGGTTCGACGCGGATCACCCGGATACCCAGGCTCTCGGCGTTGGCCGCGAGGTCGATCGGCAGGATGCCTCCCGAGTCGAAGTTGTTGCCCGCCTTGTCCTGGTAGCGGTAGCGGGTGCCGAAGCGCTGCGACCCCACGTCCTCGCTGAGGTGTCCGATCGAGGCGTAGCCGTGGTTCTGGATCAGCACGATGATCAGCTTGATGCCCTCGGCCACCGCCGACACGATCTCGGTGTGCATCATGAGGTAGGAGCCGTCGCCGACCATCACGATCGCGTCGCGGGTGGTGTCTGCCCTGGCCACGCCGATGCCGCCGGCGATCTCGTAGCCCATGCAGGAATAGCCGTATTCCACGTGGTAGCCGAGGTCGTCGCGCACCCGCCACAGCTTGTGCAGGTCTCCCGGCAGCGAGCCGGCGGCGCAGACCACCACGTCGCGGGGGTCGGAGGCCCGCTGCACGGCGCCGATGATCTCGG
Organism: Lacisediminihabitans profunda; assembly: GCF_008040105.1. Taxonomy (GTDB): domain Bacteria; phylum Actinomycetota; class Actinomycetes; order Actinomycetales; family Microbacteriaceae; genus Lacisediminihabitans; species Lacisediminihabitans profunda. Next base: position 362,215 of record NZ_VRMG01000005.1, on the reverse strand, counting down.
TCTGGCTCGGCAGGTCGAGGCCGCGCGGCTCGAAGGCCGCGTCGACCACGTCGTCCCAGGCCCTCTTCTCGCGGGAGTAGTCCGCCTCGAACGCCTCGGCGACCCGGTGGCCCGCAAGGGCCGCGGTGAGCTCGAGGATGGCCTCGCGGGCGTCGGCCACCACCGGAATGGCGCTGCCGTGCTTGAACGCGTCGAAGGAGGCGATGTTGATATTGACGAATCGCACGCGGGGATTCTGGAAGGCGGTGCGGCTCGCCGTGGTGAAGTCGCTGTAGCGAGTGCCGATGCCGATGATCAGGTCGGCCTGCGCGGCCGCGCGGTTTGCGGTGGTGGTTCCGGTGGCTCCGACCGCGCCGAGGAACTGCGGGTGGTCCCAGGACAGCGAGCCGACTCCGGCTTGGGAGACGCCGACGGGGAGTCCGGTGGACTCGACGAGCGCGCGGAGGGCGGCCGCGGCATCCGAGTAGATCACCCCGCCTCCCGCGACGATGAGCGGGCGTTCGGCAGCGCGGATCGCCCGCACGACGTCGGCGATCACCCCGCGGTCCGGACGCGGTCGGCGCAGGTGCCACTCGCGGTCGGCGAGGAACTCGTCCGGCACGTCGAGGGATTCGGCCTGCACGTCCTCGGGGAGCGCGATCGTGACCGCGCCGGTCTCGATCGGGTCGGTGAGCACCCGCATCGCGCCGAGCGCGGCGGAGAACAGCTGCTCCGGGCGCTGCACCCGGTCGAAGAAGCGGGAGAGCGGCTTGAACGCGTCGTTCACGCTCATGCTCGCATCGTGCGGCAGCTCGAGCTGCTGCAGCACCGGGTCGGAGACCCGGGTCGCGAAGGTGTCGGAGGGCAGCAACAGCACCGGCAGCCGGTTGATCGTGGCGAGGGCCGCCCCGGTGAGCATGTTCGAGGCGCCGGGACCCACGGATGCGGCGCAGGCGAAGGTGGAACGTCGACGCGTCATGCGCGAGTACGCCACCGACTCGTGCACCATCGCCTGCTCGTTGCGGGCCTGGTGGTACGGCATGATGGCGGGGTCCTCGGCGGAGAGCTGCTTCAGCGCCTGCCCGATTCCGGCGACGTTTCCGTGGCCGAAGATGCCGAAGGTGCCGGCGATTGTGCGTTCGCGGTAGTCGCCGTCGACCGTCCACTGGTGGGCGAGGAACTCGATCAGCGCCTGGCTGACGGTCATGCGTCTGGTGGTCATGGGGTCCCTTCGGGGTGCGTGTACGGAAGGCGCGGATCGACCGGTTGGCCGGCCCAGGTGTCTCGAATCCAGCCGTGGGCCGGGTCGTCACTGATCAGCCACACCCGGTCCGGGTCCGGTCCGGCCATCACGTTGAGGTAGTACAGGTCGTAGCCGGGGGCGGCCACACACGGTCCGTGCCAACCGTGCGGCACGAGGGCGACGTCGCCGTGGCGAACCTCGGCGAGGATGTCGATCTCCCGGTCATCCGAGGCGTAGGTGCGCATGAACCCGAACGGGTCGGCGGTGTCCGGGGCGGTGAGCCCGCGCGAGACGGCGCTGTCGAAGTAGTAGATCTCCTCGAGCCGGGACTCGCCGCCGGAGACGAAGTCGTCGTGCTTGTGCGGCGGGTAGCTCGACCAGTTCTCCGCCGGCGTGATCACCTCGCAGACGATGAGGCGAGCGGCGTCGAGCTGGGCCGGCGTGCCGAAGTTGTGCACCTGGCGGCTGGAGCGCCCGGCGCCCCGCAGCTCCACGGCGACCGCGGCGGCGGGCAGGTAGGCGACCGGGAAGCGGTCGACCGTTGGCGCCTCCGCCACGGCCACGCGACCGGCCCCGGAGATCCGGAGCGCGGTGCCCGTCGGCAGGTAGAGCGTGTCGGTGGGCCCGGAGAACACCGATGCCCGCCCGGCCAACTCCTGCACGTGCTCGACGTCGACCCCCCGTTCGCCTGGCGGCACGTAGCTCACCGTGAACGAGCCGGAGAGCGGAATGACCAGGCGCTCGACCCGGTCGGCGGCGAGCACCCGTTCGGTGCCCTCCGCCAGCTCGGCGACCCGCAGGCCGGTGTGGTGCCAGCCGTGGATGGCCGAGCCGACGACGGTCTCCCAGCCGTCCTCGGCGAGCGTCCCGCGCGGATGGAACCAGGACTCCTGCGTCACGATATGACCTCCACGATGAGACTAATGAGTGAGTGTGTCGAGGTCAGTTCTGGGGGAAGCCCAGGTTGATTCCGCCGTGGCTCGGGTCGAGCCAGCGGCTCGTGATCGCCTTCTCGCGGGTGAAGAAGTGGAAGCCCTGCAGCCCGTAGGCCTTCGAGTCGCCGAACGCCGAGTCCTTGAACCCGCCGAACGAGTAGTACGCCACCGGCACGGGAATCGGCACGTTGATGCCGATCATGCCCACCTCGATCTCGTTCTGGAATCGGCGGGCCGCGCCGCCGTCGTTGGTGAAGATCGCCGTGCCGTTGCCGTACTGGCTCGCGTTGATGAGGGCCACCCCCTCGTCGTAGCTCTTCACCCGCACGATCGAGAGCACCGGCCCGAAGATCTCGTCGAGGTAGACGCGGGATGTGACGGGCACGTTGTCGATGAGGGTCGGGCCGAGCCAGAAGCCGTTCGCATCCCCGTCCACCTCGATTCCGCGTCCGTCGACGACGACGGTCGCGCCGTCCTGCACCGCGATGTCGAGGTAGCTCGCGACCTTGTCGCGGTGCGCCTCGGTGACGAGCGGCCCCATGTCGCAGGAGCGGCGACCGTCGCCGATCTTCAGCGTCGCCATGCGGGCGGTGATCTTCTCGATGAGGTCGTCCGCGACGGGCTCCACGGCCACCACGACGGAGATCGCCATGCAGCGTTCGCCGGCCGAACCGAAGCCCGCGTTGATCGCGGCATCCGCGGTCAGGTCGAGGTCGGCATCCGGAAGCACGAGCATGTGGTTCTTGGCCCCGCCGAGGGCCTGCACCCGCTTGCCGTGGCGGGCGGCCGTCTCGTAGATGTACTTGGCGATCGGGGTGGAGCCGACGAAGGAGATCGACTTGACGTCCGGATGCTCGAGCAGGCCGTCGACCGCGACCTTGTCGCCGTGCAGCACGTTGAACACGCCATTGGGCAGCCCGGCCTCCGTGAACAGCGCGGCGAGCCAGTTGGCCGCCGACGGGTCCTTCTCCGAGGGCTTGAGCACCACGGTGTTGCCCGCCGCGATCGCGATCGGGAAGAACCACATCGGCACCATGGCCGGAAAGTTGAACGGGCTGATGATGCCGACGACGCCGAGCGGGGACTTCGTGGAGTACACGTCGACGCCGGTCGACACGTTCTCAGAGTGCTCGCCCTTGAGCAGGTGCGGCAGGCCGGTGGCCAGCTCGACGACCTCGAGCCCGCGGGTGATCTCGCCCAGCGCGTCGGAGACGACCTTGCCGTGCTCCGAGGTGAGGATCTCGGCGAGGTCGCCCTTGCGTTCGTTGAGCAGTTCGCGGAAGCGGAAGAGCACCTGCTGGCGCCTGGTCATCGACAGGTCGCGCCAGGCCGGGAAGGCCGCCTTCGCGGAGGCGACTGCCGCATCGATCTCGGCGGCGTCGGCGAGGGCCACGTGCCTGGTCTCCACTCCGAGGGCGGGGTCGAAGACCGGTGAGGTGCGGCCGGACGTGCTCGCCCGCTCGGCGCCGTCGATCCAGTGCGGCACAACGGGGAGGTCTGACATTTTGGATCTTCTTTCTTGAACCGGGATGGCGTTCAGCGGCGGTGGACGAGCGCGGCAGCGGTGTCGATCGCCGAGACGACGTCGCCGTCCGGCGGGTAGAGCAGAGTGCGCCCCACGACGAGTCCGCGCACGCCGGGCAGGGCGAGCGCGTTGCTCCAGTTGTCGAATGTCTCGTCCTGGTCGCCGGTCGGGTCTCCGCCGAGCAGCAGGGTCGGCAGCGTGGTCGACGCCATGACTCGTTCCATGTCCGGCACCACGGGAAGCTTCAGCCACGAGTGCGAACTCGAGTTGCCGAGGCCGGAGGCGATCGCGATCGAGAGGATCACGGCATCCGTGGAGAGGTCGTTGCGGATCGAGCCGTTCACCCACTCGCTCATGAAGGGTTCGAGCATGATCGGGATGCCGGCATCCGCCGCCTCGCTCACGGCGAGCGCCGAGGCCTCGAGGGTGTCGGCCGAACCGGCGTCCTGCAGGTTGATGCGGATGAGGTTCTTGGCGAAGTCGAGGCCGTCGCGCCGGATGCGGTCGATGTCGTAGGCGGTGAATCGATCATCCATCTCGAAGGACGCCCCGCGCAGCCCGCCGCGGTTCATCGAGCCGACGACGATCTTTCCGTCGAGCAGACCGAGGAGCGCGAGGTCCTCGATGATGTCCGGTGTGCCGAGCACGCCGTCCACGCCCGGCCGGGAGAGTGCGAAGGCAAGCCGCTCCAGCAGCTCGTAGCGGTTGGCCATCGCCGACTCGTTGGGGCCGACGCCGAGGGCGCCGCGGGCCGGGTGGTCGGCGGCGACGATGAACAGGCGGCCGTCGCCCGCGATCACGTCGCGACGCCGGCGCGCGGCGAGGATCTCGGCGATCCGACCGGGGCGGGCGGCCCGGGTCTCTCGCAGCAATTCGAAGTCGAGAGCGGTCATGCGCGGATTCCCTTCATGATGTCTTCGACCTCGACGGTGGTCGGCATCGCTGTCGAGCACTCGCGCCGGCCGGCCACGATCGCGCCGGCGACATTGGCGAAGCGAAGGGTGCGCTCGAGCGGCCAGTCCTGCAGCAGGCCGAAGCACAGGGCGCCGCCGAAACTGTCCCCGGCGCCGAGGCCGTTGACGACCTCCACGAGGTAGGGCGCGACCTCCACCGTCTCGGTCCGCGTCTTCGCGAGCACGCCCTTCGGACCCTGCTTGACGATCGCCAGTTCGATTCCGCGCTCGAGCAGGGCGTCCGCCGCGCGGTGCGGGTCGGTCTCGCCGACGGCGACCTCGCACTCCTCGCGGTTTCCGACGGCAATGGTCACCTTGGCGAGGGCGCGGTCCACCTGCTCCGTCGCCGCTGCCGGCGACTCCCAGAACATCGGACGGTAGTCGAGGTCGAGGATGGTGAGCGGCCGACGGCCGCGCGCGTCCCAGGCCACATGATGGGCGGTGCGACTCGGCTCCTCGCTGAGCCCGGTCACCGTCGACCAGTAGATCCGGGCGTCCCGGATCGCGTCGAGGTCGAGTTCCTCGGGGTTGATGACGAGGTCCGGCGCCTTGGGGGCGCGGTAGAAGTAGAGCGGAAAGTCGTCCGGCGGGAAGATCTCGCAGAACACCACCGGGGTGTTGAGGCCGTCGACGGGAGACACGAACTCGTCGCCGACCCCGAGGCGGCGCAGCTCCTGGTGGATGTACCGGCCGAACGGGTCGTGCCCGGTGCGGGTGATCACCGCGGAGGACAGCCCGTGGCGAGCGGCGGCGACCGCCACATTGGTCGCGCTGCCGCCGAGGTACTTTCCGAAGGTCGAGACGTCTTCGAGACCGACCCCATCCTGCAGCGGGTAGATGTCGACACTGACACGCCCGATCGTGAGAACATCGAGTGCGGAACGAGGCTGGGTCATGCTGCTCAGTTCAACTTCCTGGTTGGCCGACGAGCCGCGGCGCCCGTCCTGTCGACTATATGTTCGGACATATTGACAAGTCAACTCCGCTGGTCGATCACCCAGCGTCCAGGCCGCGGGCTCCGCTCCCCCGGTCAGGCGGCGAAATCCGCGGTCGCCTACCTCCGCCGACCCACGGTCCGCAGCGCCCGTGTCGAGCACGATGTGGCTGTCGGCCAGCGGCGTGAGGGGCGCACCGGGATTGCAGGAGACGAGCGCGGTGGTCGCGCCGAGGGCCCGGGCCGCGACGAGCGCGCCACGCACGTATGGCGTGGCTCCGGACGCGGTGAGGCCGATGGCCAGGCGAGCCGCAGCTCCGGGTAGCCGCTCAGGCCGATGCTGCGACAGAACCGCACGACCGAGGTTCCCGAGGTGTCGCACAGCTCGGCGAGTTCGGTGATGGTCTTGTCCATCGCGAGCTGCGGATTCGCCATCAGCGCGTCGGCGACCCGGCGCGCCGACGGCGCGGTGGATTGTCGGGCCCCGGTGCGGAAGCCCGTGCGGAATTCCGGGCGCTCGTCGGCGTGGTGGCGTCGATCATCATGGACCCCGCTCGCGCCCCGAGCGCGTCGCGCGCAGGGCAAGTCCGGGCCGGTTGTCAATTCTTGACAAGGTTGCTCAGGCCGTCGAAACTCTGTGCCAGTTCGCCTTGACCGGCTCGCGCGCGGTGGAACAGACTCGACGGGTGAACCGGATACGCCAGTACGAGCCGCGGGACCTCGCCGACCTCTACGAGATCTGCGTGCGCACCGGCGCATCCGGCGATGACGCGACGGGCCAGTTCGACTCCGACGACCTGCTCGGGGACATCTTCGCTGCCCCCTACGCGACCCTCGAACCGGAACTCGCGTTCGTCGTGGACACCGGAGACGGGGTCGCCGGTTACCTCGTGGCGACCGCGGACACGGCCGCGTTCGTCAAGCGCTACCGCGAGGAGTGGCTGCCCCGGTTCGACGCCCGGTACCCCCTCGTCGAACCGGCGGTGACCGCCGGCCAGAAGATGATCGCCCTCGGCCACCACCCGGAATCGATGATCGCGGCAGGCACCGAGCTCTTCCCGGCGCACCTGCACATCGATCTTCTCCCCGAGCTCCAGGGACAGGGCTTCGGGCGTGCCCTCGTGCGCACGCTGCTCGCCGCGCTGCGGGAGCGCGAGGTGCCCGGGGTGCACCTGGGCGTCGGAATCGACAACCTCGGGGCGAGGGCCTTCTACGCGCGGCTGGGCTTCCGCCCGCTCCCGGCCGACCCGACCAATGAGACCCTGCTCGGCATCCGCACCGACGCCGTGCTCTAGAACCCCGTTACTTGTTCTCGGGGAAGCCCAGGTTCACCCCGGCGTGGCTCGGGTCGAGCCAGCGGCGGGTGATGGCCTTCTGGCGGGTGAAGAAGTGGATGGCGTCCGGTCCGTACGCCTTCGAGTCGCCGAAGAGGGAGTCCTTCCAGCCGCCGAACGAGTAGTAGGCGACCGGCACGGGAATGGGCACGTTGATGCCGATCATCCCCACCTGCACCTCGCGCTGGAACCGTCTGGCCGCACCGCCGTCGTTGGTGAAGATCGCGGTGCCGTTGCCGTAGGGCGACGCGTTGATGAGCGCCACGCCCTCCTCATAGGTGGCCACCCGCACCACCGAGAGCACCGGGCCGAAGATCTCGTCGGTGTACACCCGGGAGGTGGTGGGCACGGCGTCGATGAGCGTCGGGCCGAGCCAGAAACCGTCGGACTCCCCGTCGACCGCGATTCCACGACCGTCAACGACGACCTTGGCGCCGTCCTCGGCCGCGATGTCGATGTAGCCGGCCACCTTGTCGCGGTGCTCCCGCGTGATGAGCGGTCCCATGTCGCAATTGCGCCGGCCGTCCCCGACCCGCAGGCTCGACATGCGCGAGGCGATCTTCGCGATCAGCTCGTCGGCCACGGGCTCGACGGCCACGAGCACGCTGATCGCCATGCAGCGCTCACCGGCCGAGCCGAACCCGGCGTTGACCGCCGAGTCGGCGACGAGGTCGAGATCGGCGTCCGGGAGCACCAGCATGTGGTTCTTCGCTCCGCCGAGTGCCTGCACCCGCTTGCCGTGCTTCGACCCGGTCTCGTAGATGTACTTCGCGATCGGCGTGGAGCCGACGAAGGAGATGGAGGCGACGTCCGGGTGCTCGAGCAGGGCATCCACCGAGACCTTGTCCCCGTGAACCACATTGAACACGCCGTCGGGCAGTCCGGCCTCCTGGAACAGCTGCGCCATCCAGATGGACGACGATGGGTCCTTCTCCGAGGGCTTCAGCACGACCGAGTTGCCGGCGGCGATCGCCAGCGGGAAGAACCAGAGCGGCACCATGGCCGGAAAGTTGAACGGGCTGATCACGCCGACCACGCCGAGCGGCTCGCGGGTCGAGTAGACGTCGACCCCGGTCGACACGTTCTCGCTGTACTCGCCCTTGACCAGGTGCGGGATGCCGGTGGCGAACTCCACTACCTCGAGGCCCCGGGAGATCTCGCCGAGGGCGTCGGAGATCACCTTGCCGTGCTCGGCGGTGAGGATCTCGGCGAGTTCGAGCTTGCGGGTGTTGAGCAGCTCGCGGAAGGTGAAGATTATCGCCTGGCGCTTGGCGAGCGAGGTGTCCGCCCAGGCTGGGAAGGCCGCCCTGGCCGCGGCGACCGCGACGTCGACGTCGCCCGTCGTGGCCAGCCGAACCTCGCGGGCGACCCGGCCGAGGGCGGGGTCGAAAATCGGTCCGGTTCGCGTCGATTCGCCCTCGAATGCCGCGCCGTTGATCCAGTGGTTCACGATGTCCATGCCGCCATGCTAGCCGCGAGATCGACCGGATTTTCGTCGTTTATTGTTCTCGAAATGTTTCCGGCCCTCCCGGCCGCTGCCCGCCCCGCCCAGGGATCCGCGCGTCTCGGGCGATGCTTCCCGGCATTGTCGGAGCCCGCTGTCACACTGGATTCATGGACCCGCTTCTCGCCCTCATCATCGGCCTCTTCATCGGGGTTCTGCTCGGCGCAGTGATCGGGCTCCTGCTCGCCCGCGCCAGGCGGTCCGGCACGCCCGAGGCGACCGACCCCGCCCTCATCGCCTCCCAGCACGAGATCGCCCTGGCCGCGGTGCGGGCCGACGGGCTCGCCGAACAGTCCAGACTGAGCGCGGAGCTCGCGGCCATCCAGGCCACCGCGCTCGCCCTCAAGGAGCAGGTCGCCGGTCAGCAGGCCCAGTACCGCGAGCTCGTGGAGCGCCACCGCCTCGAGCAGCTTGCCGAGGCGGAGCGGCAGCAGAAGGAGAGCCGCGTGCTCCAGGCCCTCAGTCCGGTGCAGGAGTCGCTGCGCACGATGCAGCTCAAGGTGACAGAGCTCGAGGCCCAGCGCAGCCAGCAGCACGGCGAGTTGAGCCAGCAGCTGCGCACCGCGACCGAGTCGGAGGAGCGCCTCCGCAGCACCGCGGAGTCCCTCGCGTCCGCCCTGCGCAACAACGCCACCCGCGGGGTCTGGGGCGAGACGCAGCTGCGCAACGTCGTGCAGGCGGCGGGTCTGATCGAGCGCGTCGACTTCGACGTGCAGTCCAGCATCTCCTCGGATGCCGGGGCCGGCCGGCCGGACATGGTCATCCACCTGCCCGGCGGCAAGAACATCGCCGTGGACGCGAAGGTGCCCTTCAACGCCTACCTCGAGGCGAGCCAGATCGCCGTGACGGCGACCGGCGAGGAGGGCGCGCGGCGCGAGCAGTTCATCCGCCAGCACGTCAAGGCGGTGCGGGCGCACATCGACACCCTCGGCAGCAAGGCCTACTGGGCCGGACTAGACGCGTCCCCCGAGCTCGTGATCGCCTTCATCCCGAGCGAGTCGCTCGTCTCGAGCGCTCTCGAGGCAGACCCCGGCATCATGGACTACGCGTTCTCCAAGCGCGTCGCCCTCTCCTCGCCGGTCACGCTCTGGTCGGTGCTCAAGACCGTCGCCTTCAGCTGGCAGCAGGATGTGGTGACCCAGGAGGCGAAGATGCTCTTCGACCTGAGTCGGGAGCTCTACGGCCGCCTCGCCACCCTCGCGAGTCACGTCGACAAGCTCGGCCGGTCGATCGAGAGCACCGTGAAGAACTACAACGGGTTCGTGGGGTCGCTCGAGCGCCAGGTGCTCCCCTCGGCGCGCAAGCTCAACGTCCTCGACGAGTCGAAGGTGCTCGGCAGCCACGACGAACTCGAGGACTTCCCGCGCGACCTGAGCGCCTACGAACTCGTGGCGGAACTCGAGGCCGTCGCGGCCCTCGAGGTGGAACCGGACCGCACCGCGTAGGGACGCCTCGGGGGTCGGCCGAGAGCCGAGATCCGGCTCGGCGTCACGCGGTGTGGCGGTAATCGGCGGGCGTGCGGGCGAAGTGCTCCTTGAACGACCGGCCGAAATGAGAGGCCGACCGGAACCCCCAACGCTCGGCGATCGTCGCCACCGAGATCCCGGACAGGGCAGGGTCGACCAGGTCCCGGCGCGCGTGCTCGAGCCGACGGTCGAGAATGTGGGCCGACGCGGTCAATCCCGCCGCGCTGAACACGCTGTGCACCTGGCGAAGCGAGACGAAATGGGTGACGGCGAGCGTCTGGGGCGAGAGCTCCGGGTCACCGAGGTTCTTTTCGATGAAGTCGAGCATCCGCTCGAGAAGGGCGGCACCCGCTCGACGCTGCCGCCCGTCGGCGAGACCCAGAGTGCTTTCGAACAGGGTCGACATCAGGTCGAGCGCGTTGTGCGCCGCAAGCTGCTGGCTGCGACCAGGCAGGGTATCCGCAACCCGATTCAGCGTGTCGAGCACGGCCCCGGCGGCGGGAGCGAGGCCCTCCCGCCCGTCGAATCGTGTGGCCGTCAACTGGCGCATCTGCGCAACGGGCACGTCGAGCAGCCGCTGCGGGAATCGCATGCACAGGTTGCGATAGTGGGTGCTGCTGATCACCGTCGTCGGCCGCGTGGTGTCGAAGACGGTGATGTCGCCCGGGTTCAACCGCGCGGTGCGACCGTCCTGCAAGAACTCTCCCACCCCGGCCACCTGCAGGCAGAGCAAAAAGTCGGGCCGCTCCGCTGCGCCGATGCTCTTCGCGTCGCGGTAGGCGGCGTGGCTGCCGGTTGTCATCTGGATGAAGTCGATGCCGGCGATGGTCCGGATCCCGAGCGAACCCCGGAACTGGGCGGGTCTGGCCGACTCAACGCTGAAGTTCATGAACGACTGGGACAGCAGCGAACTCCACTCGCGGAGGTGGCGCACCGGCGCTTCGACGCGCGCGGGCGATGGGGGGTCGGTGCGCTCGATCTGCATTGAGCCACTCCTCGGTGAGCGGGCACGTGCTGTCGCTTCGCCGTCAAGAGTGCACGGAGTGGACAGGTATCTGCACTCTACGCCGATGCGCCCCGGATTCGCCTCGAATACTGTGGCGCCAAGCCTCGGCACGACGACGTGCACAGGCAGTCGCAGTCGTCCTGCCTCGTGCACGAAGGAGAAGCCATGTCCGAGACCAACGTTCCCGTTCTCATCGTCGGAGGGAGCCTGGTCGGCATGACGACGGCCGCGCTGCTCGGCCAGCACGGCATCCGCTGCCTGGTGGTCGAGCGCCATCGCGGCACGGCCGTGCACCCGCGCGCGGCGCTGATCCTGCAGCGCTCGATGGAGATCCTGCGCAGTCTCGGCCTCGAAGAGACGGTGAAGGCCAAATCGAGCGCCCAGTTCGATCAGGATGCCGCCATCATGGCCGTCGAGAGCCTCGCCGGTGAGGAGATCGCCTACTACCTCGCGAAGCTCAACGACGGCGTGCGCGACCTGAGCCCCTCGGAGCGGCTCTTCGCCACCCAGGTAGCCATCGAACCCGTGCTCGGCGACCGCGCCAGGGAGCTCGGCGCCGAAACCAGGTTCGGCACCGAGCTGGTGGACTTCGAACAGGATGCCGATGGCGTCACGGCACACATCATCGACCGCGACTCGGGAGAAACCTCCACCGTGCGGTCGCAGTACCTGATCGCGGCCGACGGCTCCCGCAGCGGAGTGCGGGAGAAGCTCGGCATCGCGCAGACCGGGCGCGGCGCGTTCTCGAACAGTGTGACGATCTACTTCCATGCCGAAGTCGAAGCACTGCTGCGCGGCCGGAGCCTCGGGGTGATCATGGTGGTGAACCCGACCCTGCAGGGCTTCTTCCGGATCGAGAAGCCCTACCGATCCGGATTCCTCGCCGTGCACGGACTCGGCGATCCGAAGAACCCGAACAGTGACGTCTGGACCGACCTCACCGACGAGAAGTGCGTCGAACTCGTGCGCGCCGGTCTCGGGGCACCGGGCATCGCGGTCGAGATCGACGATGTGATGCGCTGGCAGGCAAGCGCCGACGTGTCGGACAGCTTCCGCTCGGGGCGCGTGCTCCTCGTGGGTGATTCGGCTCACGTGATGCCGCCGTACGGTGGCTACGGCGGCAACACCGGCATCCACGACGCTCACAACCTGGCGTGGAAGCTGGCCGCGGTGCTCGGCGGCCGGGCCGCACCCGAGCTCCTGGACAGCTACGACGCGGAGCGCCGCCCGGTCGCCGCCTTCACTGTCGAGCAGGCCTATACCCGCTACGTGATGCGGGCGGCACCCTCCCGCGCAGCACTCGGCTTCGAGCCCGTGGTGAGCGACGCGATCATCGACCTCGGCTATCGCTACCAGTCGTCCGCCATCCGGCCCGAAGCCGACGTGCCGCCGAGTCTGCACGGCGATCCCCGGGAGGCGCGCGGCCTGCCCGGCACACGCGCCCCGCACCTGTTCGTCGAGCGCGACGGCGAGCGCCTCTCGACCCTCGACCTGTTCGGCACGCGGTTCGTCGTCCTGGCCGGCAGCGAGGGAACACGCTGGGAGCACGCCGTCGCCGCGGCGAGTGCGGAGCTCGCTCTCCCGATCGACCTTCACCTGATCGGCGGAGAAGGCGGCCCAACCGACCCGGACGCGAGCTTCGAGGCACTGTACGGCCTGACTGCGAGCGGAGCCGTGCTCGTGCGGCCCGACGGGTTCATTGCCTGGCGCGCCCCGACGGATGAGGCGGCGAACGGAAGCGAACTCGGCGAACCGCTCGCGGCAATACTGGGTCGCGATGTGCCCAGTGCCGACTCGCCCAGCGCCGTCGACTCGCTCCAGGGCGTTGGGGCACAGTGATGACCGACACGGAGATTCCCGTCCTCATCGTCGGCGGAAGCCTGGTCGGCATGACGACCGCAGCGCTCCTCGGCTACCACGGCATCCCGTCCCTGGTCGTCGAGCGCCACCGCGGTGGGGCCGTGCACCCTCGGGCGGCGGCGATCCTGCAGCGATCGATGGAGATCATGCGCAGCGTCGGCGTCGAGAAGGCAATCACGGTGAAGTCCGGTGACCAGTTCGACCAGGATGCCGCGATCATGGCGGTGGTGAGCCTCGCCGGCGAGGAGATCGCCTACTATCTGCCCAAGTTCAACGACGGCGTGCGTGACCTGAGCCCCTCGGAGCGGCTCTTCGCGAGCCAGGTCGCGGTCGAGCCGATCCTGGGCGAGCGCGCGCGCGAACTCGGGGCCGAGACCCGATTCGGCACCGAAATGGTCTCGTTCGAGCAGGATGCCGACGGCGTCACAGCTCAGATCCGCGACCGCGACACCGGCGAGACCTCGACCGTCCGCAGCAGGTACCTCATCGCGGCCGACGGGGCGCACAGCGGAGTGCGCGATCAGGTGGGCATCCACCAGGAGGGCCGCGGGGTCTTCTCGAAGAGCATCACCATCTACTTCCATGCGGAGGTGGCCGATCTGATGCGCGGGCGCAGCCTCGGGGTGATCATGGTCGTCAACCCGATCCTGCAGGGCTTCTTCCGCATCCAGAAACCGTACGAATCGGGCTTCCTGGCGGTCCACGGCCTTGGCGACCCCACCGATCCGAATAATGACGTCTGGACCGATCTCACCGACGAGAAATGCATCGAGCTCGTCCGAGCGGGGCTGGGAGTGCCCGACATCGAGGTCCACATCGACGACGTGATGAAGTGGCAGGCAAGCGCAGAGGTCTCCGACTCCTGGCGCGCGGGTCGGGTGTTGTTGGTGGGCGACTCGGCGCACGTCATGCCGCCCTACGGCGGGTACGGCGGCAACACCGGGATCCACGACGCCCACAACCTGGCGTGGAAGCTGGCCGCGGTGCTCGGCGGCACCGCCGGAGACGGCCTGCTCGATACCTACGAAGCCGAGCGCAAGCCGGTGGCGATCTTCACCGTCGGCCAGGCCTACGCTCGCTATGTCACTCGCGCCGCGCCGTCGCGGGCTGCGCTCGGGATGGACGCGCTGGTGAAGGATGACGTGATCGATCTCGGGTACCGCTACCGCTCCGCGGCCATCGCCTCGGAGCCCGGGGAGGCGGTCGTCCATGGTGACCCGCGGGAGGCCCGTGGCCTGCCGGGCACGCGCGCGCCGCACACGTTCCTCGTGCGCGACGGCGAGCGCATCTCCACCCTCGACCTGTTCGGACGCACCTTCACCGTGCTCACCGGGAGCGACGGCGGCGCCTGGGCTGCCCCCGCCGCCCAGGCCGCTCGCGAACTCGGGATCGAGATCGGCATTCACCACATCGGTGCGCCCGGGCTGGCGAACCCGGACGGCGATTTCGAGAGCCTCTACGGCCTGGAGTCGACCGGCGCCGCGCTGGTGCGACCCGACGGTTTCGTGGCCTGGCGTTCCCCGACGGATTCCGCGGCGCAGGGCAGCACGCTGCGGGAAACGCTCAGGACCATCCTGGATCGCTGAGGCTCGGGGCTACAGCCACTTCTCCGCGAGGTGGTCGGCAACGACGCGGCGGATGGTGCCGGAACGACCTCGAAGCACGATGCTCTCGGTGCGGATGATCGGGCCCTTCTTTCGCACGCCGCCCACCAGCTGGCCGTCCGTGACGCCGGTGGCGACGAAGTAGGTGTTGTCGCTCGTGACGAGGTCGTCGATCTCGAGGATGCGGTCGAGGTCGTGTCCGGCGTCGATCGCCTTCTGGCGCTCGTCGTCGTCCCGCGGGGCGAGCTTCGCCTGGATGAAACCGCCGAGTCCCTTGAGCGCGCAGGCCGTGATGATGCCCTCCGGGGTGCCGCCGCGTCCCACGCACATGTCGATTCGCGCGTCGTAGCGCGCCGCGTTGATGCCGCCGGCCACGTCGCCGTCGAGAAGAAGACGGGTTCCGGCTCCCGCCGCCCGGATCTCGTCGATGAGCTCCGCGTGCCGCGGGCGGTCGAGCACGGCCACGACGATGTCGGCGATGTCCTTCTTCATCGCCTTCGCGAGGGCGCGGATGTTCTCGCCGATCGGCTGGCGAAGGTCGACCACGCCGTGGCCCTCCGGTCCGGTGACGATCTTGTCCATGTAGAACACGGCGGACGGGTCGTACATGCTTCCCCGGTCGGCGACCGCGATCATCGAGAGCGCGTTCTGGCGGCCGGCCGCGGTGAGCGAGGTGCCGTCGATGGGATCGACGGCGATGTCGCAGGCCGGACCGTGCCCGGTGCCGACGTGCTCGCCGTTGAAGAGCATGGGGGCGTCGTCCTTCTCGCCTTCCCCGATCACGACCAGGCCGTCGAAGCCCACGGTGCCGAGGAACTTGCGCATCGCGTCGACGGCCGCTCCGTCCGCGGCATTCTTGTCGCCCCGGCCGATGAAGGGCACGGCTCGAATCGCGGCCGCCTCCGTCGCCCGCACGAGCTCCATCCCGAGGTTGCGGTCGGGATGCTGGAATAGGTTCGCGCTGTCAGTGTTCACTTGTCAAGGCTAGCGAGCCTGCCTCCCCACGAGCCGCCCTCGTTCGCGAAACAATCGGCATTCTTTCGCGGGCACCGGGAGTCAATAGACTCGTACCGTAAATTCGGCGCTGGCCCGATGCGCCAGTCCGAGTAGCCCAGAAGGAGACGCAATGCCCATCGCAACCCCCGAGCAGTACGCCGACATGCTCGACAAGGCCAAGGCGAGGGGCTTCGCCTACCCCGCGTTCAATGTGTCGTCGTCGCAGACGATCAACGCCGTGCTCCAGGGACTCACCGAGGCCGGCTCAGACGGCATCATCCAGGTCACGACGGGCGGCGCGGACTACTTCGCCGGGCACACCGTCAAGAACCGTGCGGCCGGCGCGCTCGCGTTCGCCGCATTCGCCCACGAGGTGGCCAAGAACTACCCGATCACGGTCGCGCTGCACACCGACCACTGCCCGAAGGATGCCCTCGACGGCTTCGTCCTGCCGCTCATCGAGGCCTCGGAGTCCGAGGTGCGCGCGGGTCGCAACCCCATCTTCCAGTCGCACATGTGGGACGGCTCGGCCGTGCCGCTCGCCGAGAACCTCGAGATCGCCCAGTCGCTCCTGCCGCGCATGAAGGCGATCAACGCGATCCTCGAGGTGGAGATCGGTGTGGTCGGCGGCGAGGAAGACGGCGTCAGCCACGACATCAACGAGCACCTCTACACCACCATCGACGACGCGGTCGCGACAGTCGAGGCGCTGGGCTTCGGCGAGAACGGCCGCTACATGGCCGCCCTCACCTTCGGCAACGTGCACGGCGTCTACAAGCCCGGCAACGTCAAGCTCCGTCCCGAGCTGCTGCACGAGATCCAGGTCGGCATCGCCCAGCGCTACGGCACCGGCGACAAGCCGCTCGACCTCGTCTTCCACGGCGGATCGGGCTCCACCGACGAGGAGATCGCGACCGCCGTCGCGAACGGTGTGATCAAGATGAACATCGACACCGACACCCAGTACGCGTTCACGCGGTCCATCGCCGACACGATGTTCAAGAACTACGACGGCGTGCTCAAGGTGGATGGCGAGGTCGGAAACAAGAAGGTCTACGACCCGCGCGCCTGGGGCAAGCTCGCCGAGACCGCGATGGCGAAGCGCGTGGTGCAGGCGACCCAGCAGCTCGGATCGGCCGGCCACTCGGGCAACTAGTCGCGCCGGCCCGGTCGCTGCGTCAGTAGGGGAAGATCCGTAGCCAGCCAGGATTGTGTGCGTGCACCAGCACCAGGAAGACCACCAGGTCGAACAGCAGGTGCACGCACACCACATAGGTGAGCGACCGGGTGCGGGTGAAGATGTACCCCTGCAGCAGAGCGAACGGGAAGGTCATCAGCGGACCCCAGCCTCGATAGCCGAGCTCCCAGAGGAACGAGACGAAGATCACGGCCTGCAGCAGGTTCGCCTGCCAGACGGGGAAGTGTCGTCTCAGCAACGCGAAGACGACGCAGATGAAGAACATCTCGTCCCAGATTCCGACGAAGTTCACGCCGACGAAGAGGCGAGCGAGCTCGTCAGGGGCGTGGATGGCCGGCCAGTTGCGATACGCCCCAGAGCCGATGAAGTAGAACGGCAGGATGACGTAGCCGAGCACCAGCACGATCGGCAGGTACAGGCGTTCGAGCCTGGTCCAGCGGTGGCCGGTGTTGATCGGGAACCGGATCGCCCGGTCGGCGCCGCGCCCGACTCCCAGACGTGGAAGGCCCCAGCGCTCGGCGGCGTAGGGCACGGCGATCGCGAGGCTGAGCACCGTGCCCATGAGCGCGATGTTGGCGTAGCTGATGTCGGCCGCGACCGAGATGGCGCTCACAATTCCGAGGCCGGCGGCCACGAGCGCGAGGCTGCGGAACAGGTCGCGATCGAGGGCGAACGCCACGATCAGGCTGGCCGCGAGGGTCGCGTATCCGGCCGGCAGCGCCTGAACGCCGAAGAGCAGCACCGCGGATGCCGAGACTCCGGCCGCCGGAAGCAGGCTCCAGGTCAGCGCCGGTGGCGCGGTGCGGGATGACTCGAGGGCGCGAGGGTCAGCGACCGACATACGCGGTGAACGCCGGGTCCCCGAGCATCAGCGTGGCCAGGCAGACGAAGGACACCAGATAGGCCACCGCTCCACCGATGATCGGCAGGTAGAAGGCGAGGCGGCCCCGACGAAGCGCCCTCATCGTCACGGCGACGGTGATCAGGAAGAGCACCACGTTGGACACGTTGATGACGATTCCGAGCGTGCCGGCGAGGGCCGTCGGGGTGTAGGTACCGATGTTCATCATCGTGTACACCTGCTCGATCACGGCGTTCAGGTCGGTGAACTGGAAGAAGCCGGCGACCACGGTGACCGCGCCATAGGCGAGCAGGGCGTAGCTGAGGAAGGCGTCCCACCGGCGCGGTGCTGCCGTGCCGATGGCCGACGGCGCCGCCCCGGGTGCGTGGGCGGCACGCTCGACCGCGCGCTCGCCGGCGGGCGGCACCACGGGCGGCGCGAACGACGGGGCGGGCAGCCCGGCGGCCGCGGCCTGGTCCTTCGGGCTCGCGTACTCGCCGTACTGCGGTCGTGGTCGGGGGTCGGTCATTTCTTCTGCCAATCGAGTTGTCGAGTCCGGCCGCCGAGTCCGCGGGAGTCGGCCTGGCCGCTCGCGTCCTTGCGCAGCTCCTTGGGCAGCGAGAACATCAGGTCCTCCTCCGCGGTGACGACCTGGCGCACGTCGGTGTAGCCGGCGTCGGCGAGGTCGTCGAGCACCTCCTGCACGAGAACCTCCGGCACGGACGCGCCGGACGTCACCCCGACGGTCGCGACGCCGTCGAGCCACTCCTGGCGAATCTCGCTCGCGTAATCCACGCGATAGGCGGCGCGGGCACCGTTCTCGAGGGCGACGTCCACCAGGCGCACGGTGTTCGAGCTGTTGGCCGAGCCGACGACGATCACGAGTTCGGCCTCTTCGGCAACCTTCTTGATGGCCACCTGGCGGTTCTGGGTCGCGTAGCAGATGTCGTCGCTCGGCGGGTTGTGCAGGTTGGGGAAGCGTTCGCGCAGCAGCCGCACCGTCTCCATGGTCTCGTCCACGCTCAGGGTTGTCTGGCTCAGCCACACGAGGTTGTCCGGATCCTTCACCTGCAACAGGGCGACATCCGCCGGGCTGTTGACGAGGGTGGTGCGCTCCGGCGCGTGCCCCATCGTGCCCTCGACCTCCTCGTGGCCGGCGTGGCCGATCAGCAGGATCTCGAAGTCGTCCCTGGCGAAACGCACGGCCTCTCGGTGGACCTTGGTGACGAGCGGGCAGGTGGCATCGATCGCTTCGAGGTTGCGGTCGGCCGCCCCCTGGACGACGGCGGGCGAGACGCCGTGGGCCGAGAACACGATGTGCGAACCCTCCGGCACCTCGCCGACCTCGTCGACGAAGATCGCCCCCTTCTTCTCGAGGGTGGACACGACGTGGATGTTGTGGACTATCTGTTTGCGCACGTAGACCGGCGAACCGTAATGCTCCAGGGCCTTCTCGACCGCGATCACCGCCCGGTCCACTCCCGCACAATAGCCGCGGGGCGCCGCGAGCAGCACCCTCTTGGGATGGCTGACGGGGTTGTCCCTTAGCCTGTTACGTACCGCGGGAATCCGCGGCATGTTCAGGCTGGCGGCAGCGCCGTTGGTTATCGTGCTCACGAACCCGATTGTAGTTCGCGTGCACTCCGAGACGCTGGGAGGCAAACGGATGGCCGGCAGAGCGGCGCGAGACGCGTACGAGACACTGGAGATCTCCCTGCGTGACGAGGACGGCGTGGAGGCCACGCCGGTCGGCCTGCTCGTGCACGGCAGGCGCTTCGCGTTTCTCGAGGGCGACGACCTCGTGGTGGACGTCACCCCCGCCCGTGCCCGCGACCTCGTGCATCGCGGTGTGGCCGAGCGATTCGTGGTCGACGGACATCCGGCCCGCGGGTGGGTGCGGGTGAGCGACCTCCTCCTGTGGCCGGAACTCGCCGGCGAGGCGCACGAATACGTGGGCGAGCCGCCCGTGGGCGGCCAGTCGTGACCGCAGGATCGATTCCCGCATGACCATAGATCCCGGGCCATCCACCGTTGACGCCCCGTGGCCCGTGGCGCTCCTCTCCAACAAGATCAAGGGCTGGATCGATCGGCTCGGCTCCGTGTGGGTGGAGGGCGAGATCACCCAGTGGGGGCTCTCGGGCGGCAACGTCTACGGAAAACTCAAGGACCTCGATGTCGACGCGACTGTCGGCTTCACCGTCTGGTCGTCGGTGAAGGCGAAGCTCCCCGACGACCTGAAGCAGGGTGACCGGGTGATCGCCCTCGTCAAACCCAACTACTGGGTCAAGGGCGGCACCCTCACCATGCAGGTGTTCGAGATGCGCCACGTCGGCCTCGGCGACCTGTTGGAGAGGCTGGAACGCCTCCGCCAGAAGCTCCGGGCGGAGGGCCTCTTCGACCCCGCCCGCCGCAAGCCGCTCCCCTTCCTGCCCGGCTGTGTCGGGCTCATCACCGGCAAGGACTCGGATGCCGAGAAGGACGTTCTGCGCAACGCCCAGTTGCGTTGGCCCGCGGTGGCCTTCCGCGTCGTGCACACCGCGGTGCAGGGCGATCGTGCCTCCGGCGAGGTCACGGCGGCGCTCAAGCTCCTCGACGCGGACCCCGAGGTCGACGTGATCATCGTCGCGCGCGGCGGCGGCGACTTCCAGAACCTCCTCGTCTTCAGCGACGAGACTCTCGTGCGCACCGCCGCGGCCTGTGTCACCCCCATCGTGAGCGCCATCGGGCACGAGGCGGACCGGCCGCTGCTCGACGAGGTCGCCTCGCTGCGGGCATCCACTCCCACCGACGCGGCCAAGCGCGTGGTGCCAGATGTGGCGGAGGAACTCAGCCGGGTGCAGCAGGCCCGGTCGCGCATCCAGAGCCGGGTGACGAGCTTCGTCGTGACCGAGATCGACCGGCTCGAGCAACTGAGGTCACGCCCGGTGCTCGCGAGTTCGTCCTGGCTCGTCGACTCCCGCGCCGAGGAGCTGGGACGTTACATCGGACGAAGCACCGAGCTCATCGATCTCCTGATCGAACGCTCCCGCACCCGGGTGGGCGAGTTGCGGTCCCAGTTGCGCGCGCTGTCGCCGCAACGCACCCTCGACCGCGGATACGCGATCGCCCAACTGCCGGGCGGCGCGGTGCTGCGCAGCGAGAAGGAGGCGCCGGTGGGCACTCCGCTCCTCCTCACCCTCGCCGACGGCACCGTGACGACCACCGTCACCCCGCCGCCGACCACCCCCGCCAAGGCTCGGTAGAGTTAAGCCGTGGCAGAGATCTCATCCCCCGTTCCGGCGGTCGCCGACCTGAGCTACGAGCAGGCGCGCGACGAACTCGTGCGCGTCGTCAACGAGCTCGAGCAGGGTTCGACCACGCTCGAACAGTCGCTGGCCCTGTGGGAGCGCGGCGAGGCCCTCGCGAAGCGCTGCGAGGAATGGCTCATCGGCGCGAAGGCGCGACTGGACGCGGCTCGCAACGCCGTCGCGGGCTGAGAACGGTGACGCTTCCCCCCGACCGGCCGGCGCGCGTCGTCGCCGAGCTCGGCCGTCCAGAGACTCCGGAGGAGACGGCCGCGCGCAAGGCCGAGGCCTCCCGCAAGCACCGCGCCAACCAGTCCCTGATCAATCTCGTGCTCGCCCTGCTCGCATCGCTCGGCGTGGTGCTCGTTCTCGTGCTCGTCGTCGTCCGGCCCGACCAGCCGGCCCGCCAACCCGTGGACTTCGTCGGCGATGCCGCCAAGTCGCAATCGCTCGTGGGTGCGCCCCTCGCCGCACCCAGGCTCCCCACCGGCTGGAGCGCGAACGACGACGGAGTCACCACCTCGGCCGACGGGATCACGGCGTGGACCATCGGCTTCATCACGCCGAGCGCCCAGTTCATCGGGCTCAAGCAGGGCATCGACGCCAACCGCACCTGGGTGTCGAACGCGCTCGAGCGGGCTCGAGCCACCGGCACGGATTCCCTCGGCGGCCTCGAGTGGACCGTCTACGACCGACGCAGCGAGAGCGACACCGGAAACATCGCCTACGCTCTCACCACGACGGTGGGTCGCAGCAGCGTCGTGCTCTACGGCACGGCCGAGCCGGCGGAATTCCGGGTGCTCGCGGCCGCCATCGCTGCTCAACTCGACGCGGAAGGAAAGACCAAGTGAGCGAAGAAATCCGCAGTCCGTCTATCGCCTGGCAGGAGATGTCCCGCGGCAATCAGCGCTTCGTGAACGGCGAGCCGAGCCATCCCCGCCAGGACGTCGAGAGGCGCGAGCAGCTCGTCGACCGACAGGCGCCCCAGGCCGCGCTCTTCGGCTGCAGCGACTCCCGCCTCGCCGCCGAGATCATCTTCGACAAGGGACTCGGCGACCTCTTCGTGGTGCGCAACGCCGGCCAGATCATCTCGGACTCGGTGCTCGGCTCGCTCGAGTACGCGGTCGCGGTGCTGCACGTTCCCCTCATCGTCGTGCTCGGCCACGACGAGTGCGGAGCGGTGAGGGCGGCCATCGACTCGCAGGCGCCGGACGCCGTTCCGCTGCCGCCGCACATCCACGGCCTGATCGAGAAGATCATTCCCGCGGTGAAGAGAGTCAGCGCCCCGGACGGAGACCGCCCGGACGCGACGGAGGTGGGCCGCGAACACCTGCGCGACACCGTCGCCGAGTTGCTCGAGAGCTCCGAGCTCATCAGCGACGCGATCGCCGCGGGTACGCTGGCTATCGTCGGTGCGAACTACCGTTTGCTCCAGGGTGCAGCCGTTCCCGACATCATTGTCGGCGAGGTCTGAAACACCATCCCCGTTCGCCCCACCCCGGATACCCCGGATCATCGAGAAGAAAGACACAGCGCCGTGAACACTCTGCACCAGGTCGCCGACGACGAGTACCGCATCGAACACGACACGATGGGCGAGGTGCGGGTGCCGGTCGCCGCCCTCTACGGGGCGCAGACCCAGCGCGCGGTCGACAACTTCCCGATCTCGGGATCCGGGCTCGAGCCCGCCCAGATCGTGGCTCTCGCCCGCATCAAGCGCGCGGCGGCCATCGTCAACCGGGATCTCGGCATCCTCGACGCGGAGATCGCGGAGGCGATCGTGCTCGCCACCGACGAACTCATCGCCGGGCGGCATCACAACCAGTTCCCGGTCGACACGTACCAGACCGGCAGCGGCACGTCCTCCAACATGAACGCCAACGAGGTTCTCGCCACGCTCGCCACCCGCTTCGCCGGCCGGCCGGTGCACCCCAACGACCATGTGAACGCCTCCCAGTCGTCGAACGACGTGTTCCCCACCTCGGTGCACGTCGCTGTGACCGGCGCGCTTCTCGGCACCCTCGTGCCCGCGCTCGACCACCTCGCCGTGGCGCTGGAGAGCAAGGCTGAGCTCTGGAAGTCGGTCGTGAAGTCCGGTCGCACCCACCTCATGGATGCGACCCCGGTCACGCTCGGACAGGAGTTCGCCGGCTACGCGGCCCAGATTCGATACGGCATCGACCGCGTCCAATCCACGATCTCCCGGGTCGCCGAGGTGCCGCTCGGCGGAACCGCCGTCGGCACGGGCATCAACACGCCGGCCGGCTTCTCCCAGCGGGTGATCCAGCTGCTCGCGGCCGACTCCGGCCTACCCCTCACCGAGGCCCGCGACCACTTCGAGGCGCAGGGAGCGCGGGATGCCCTGGTCGAGGCATCCGGAGCCCTCCGGGTGATCGCCGTGAGCCTCACCAAAATCTGCAACGACCTGCGCTGGATGGGATCCGGCCCGAACACCGGCCTCGGCGAACTGAACATCCCGGACCTGCAGCCCGGCTCGTCGATCATGCCGGGCAAGGTGAACCCGGTGATTCCGGAGGCCGTGCTCATGGTCGCGGCCCGGGTGATCGGCAACGACTCCACGATCGCCTGGGCGGGCGCCTCCGGCTCGTTCGAGCTCAACGTGGCGATCCCGGTCATGGGCACCGCCCTGCTCGAGTCGATCCGCCTCCTGTCGAACTCCACCATCGCCCTCGCCGACAAGACCGTCGACGGCCTGCAGGCCAACGTGGAACGGGCCCTCGCCCTCGCCGAGTCCTCACCCGCCATCGTCACCCCGCTCAACCGGGTGATCGGTTACGAGGCGGCGGCCAAGGTCGCCAAGAACGCGGTGGCCAAGGCGATCACGATCCGCGAATCGGTGATCGACCTCGGATTCGTGGAGCGCGGCGAGGTGACGGTCGAACAGCTCGATTCGGCGCTCGACGTGCTGTCGATGACCCGACCGCCGCAGGCGTAGTCGTCTACTCCGTCGGCACTCCGGCGCTCTCGATGGCCGAACCGTCGAAGTCGCGCACCGTGCGGCCGGCCACGGCGGACTTCAGGTCGACCGGAATGAGCATCGACACCGACTTCGACCCGCTCGCACCCGTGTCGCACTGGGTGACATTTGCGTCGTTGCCAGAACCGGCAGCGTTCGGCTGCCCGAAGTAGACCCCGACGGTCACCGTGTCCTCCGTCTCGACCAGCGCGACGCTGTACGGGATGCACCGTTTGTCTGCCCGCACCTGCAAGACCAGGTCGGCGGAGTCGAGCGCCGTCAGTCCCACCTGCGGCGACGAGCCGATGTAGCCGTCCCCCGGCTTCGCGCCGTGCCTGGTGTAGTTCTTGAGGCCGAAGAGGTAGCTCGGCGTGCGCTGCGCGCCGATCATGGCCTGATAGCGCAACACCGGCTGCGCGACGACGCCGCTGGGCGGCGCGGAGACCGGGACGAACACCCGATTGACCACGACCGGCGCCGGCGAACCCCACAGTCGCTCCACCGTGCTCATGCGCGCGGGCACGTCCACCGCGCGGGGAAGCTCCTCGCGCACGGGATTCGCCAGGGAGATGCTGCCGAACAGGACCACGACGAGGCCGACGGCCGACACGATCCGGAGGATGGCCACGCCGAGCGGACCGGGCTCGCCCCCGTCGGAATCGTGTCGACTCCATCCGGCGAGAGCGCGCCACTGGCCGCGTGGGGCGACGAGGCCCCACACCGTGAGAATCGCGAAAGCGATCATCACGGTAATCGTCAGGCTGCTCACCCTACGAGCTTAACTCTGTCCCTCGAGTGTGGGTCACCTCACCGGTCTACCCGGGCAAGTTGTCAGGCAAGCTCATTCGATTCGAGCATCTCGGTCACGAGGGCCGCGATCGCCGAACGCTCGGACCTGGTCAGGGTGATGTGGCCGAAGAGCGCGTGGCCCTTGAGAGTTTCGATCACCGAGGCAACACCATCGTGTCGGCCGACCCGCAGATTGTCCCGCTGGGCCACGTCGTGGGTGAGCACGACCCTCGAGTTCTGGCCGATGCGGCTGAGCACGGTGAGCAAGACGTTGCGCTCGAGCGACTGGGCTTCATCCACGATCACGAACGCATCGTGCAGAGAGCGTCCGCGGATGTGGGTGAGCGGCAGCACCTCGAGCAGTCCGCGTTCCACGACCTCGTCGAGCACGTTCTGGGAGACGACGGATCCCAGGGTGTCGAACACGGCCTGTGCCCACGGGTTCATCTTCTCCGAGGCGTCGCCCGGCAGGAAGCCGAGTTCCTGGCCGCCGACCGCGTAGAGCGGGCGGAAGACCATGATCTTCTTGTGCTGCTGCTTCTCGAGCACGGCCTCGAGCCCGGCACAGAGGGCGAGTGCCGACTTGCCGGTGCCGGCTCGGCCGCCGAGCGACACGATTCCGATCTCCGGGTCGAGCAGCATGTCGATGGCCAGCCGCTGTTCGGCCGATCGGCCGTGCAGGCCGAAGATGTCGCGGTCCCCGCGCACCAGTCGCAGCTGCCCGGGTGCGGTGACCCGGCCGAGGGCCGATCCCCGGTCCGAGTGGATGACCAGCCCGGTGTTCACCGGGGTGTCGCCGACGACCCGGGTGTGCAGCGACTCGGTCTCGTAGAGCCTGGCCATCTGCTCTGACGGGAGGGTGACATCCTCCATGCCGGTCCAGCCGGAGTCCACCGCGAGCTCGGCCCGGTACTCCTCGGCCGCCAGCCCGATCGATGCGGCCTTCACCCGCAGGGGCAGGTCCTTCGAGACGACCGTGACATCCAGACCGTCGTTGGAGAGGTTGAGCGCCACGGCGAGGATGCGCGAGTCGTTGTCGTTGAGTTGCAGACCAGAGGGCAGCACCGACATGTTCGAATGGTTGAGTTCGACCCGCAGGGAACCGCCATCGCCCACCGCGATCGGAAAGTCGAGTCTCTCGTGCTGGACCCTCAGTTCGTCGAGGTTGCGGAGAGCCTGCCGGGCGAAGTAGCCGATCTCGGGATCGTGGCGCTTGGCCTCGAGCTCCGAGATGATCACGACGGGCAGAACGACGGCGTGTTCCGAGAAGCGGAAGATCGCCTTCGGGTCAGACAGGAGCACAGACGTGTCGAGCACATACGTGCGCTCGGTTTGCCTGACCTTCGAGGCTGACGGGGAGGCTGGGCTGGTCTTGTCCAATGCGGCCACGTGAACTCCATCCCCGAGTGCTTGACACTCGGATCCAGTCGCGTGACGGCCGGTCAGTTCCTTTAGGCACTGTCTTTTTCCGAAACGAACTTACGTGGCCGTCTCGATCGGGTGCCATACCCGATGGATCCGACGCTACGTCTGTCGATCGGCAAGACCATCACCGACACGCCCTGTGCAGTGTTACATCGCGGTAAATTCGCGGCGTCGAACGCGTGCCTCCCCTTCCGCCCTTCGGCAATTCCCGTTCCGAAATCCATGCAATCGGTGCAGCGCCGCGGCGTGTTGGCGCTGCCGGGCGGCGTGTCACCCCGGAATGCATGGATTTCGGAAAGGGGAGGCGGAAGGGGGAGGCGGAAGGAAGGGGGAGGAGGAAGGGAGGGAGGGTCAGACGGTGATGGCGGACGCGTAACTGGTGAAGGCCGCGCGCAGCATGTCGAACGATTCCTCGTCGGTGCTGACGTGGGGACTCAGCCGCACCGTGTTCTGGCGGGTCGTGACGCTGACGCCGTGATTGTGGAGCGACGCGGAGAGCACCGTGAGCTGGTCGATCGCCGGCGAGAGCACGACGATTCCGGCGCGCTCGTGCTCGGCGCGGGACGACGACACGGGCACCGCGTACTCGTCGGCGAGTTCGATCACCCGGGACACCTTCTCGGCGAGCCGTTCGCCGATCGCGGCGACGCCGACCCGGGCGATGTCTTCGAGCGCCGCCGCCAACCGGGCCTGGGCGATCGGATCGGGGTTGCTGATGCTGAACGCCGCGACGCCGCGCGCTGGAGGCACGACGGCGTCGAGCGGCAGGTCGTCCTGGTCCGTCGCGTTGAACCCCGAGAAGACCGGGGTGAGCGACTCGGCGGCCCGATCGCTCAGCGCGAGGAAGCCGGTGCCCCACCCGGCGCGCACCCACTTCTGGCCGCCGGACACGACGACGTCCGCGACGCGGTACGGCGCATCCACGACCCCGAAGCCCTGGATCGCGTCCACGATGAGCAGGCGATCCCCGATCACCTGCCGGATCCCCTCCAGGTCGGCGAGATAGCCGGTGCGGAAGTCGACGAGGCTCACCGCGACGGCGGCCGTGTTCTTCGTGAGCTGGTCACGGATGATGCCCGGCGTCACCGGTCCCCCCGCGGTGTCGAGCCACACCGGATTGAGCACGCCGAGCGAATCCGCGGCGCGCGCCGCGGCGAAGGTGACGCTCGGGAATTCGGCCGGTGACAGCAGCACTCCCCCGGTGAGCCCGAACATCACGTGCATGAGCCCGGAACTGGTGTTGGGCTGGAAGCAGACCTGCTCGGCGGTGAAGCCGGTGACGGCGGCAACGGCGGCGCGCACCCGCTCGTCCTGTCTGTCGAGGCTGCCCAGGCTCCCGAAGCGCGAGCGCCGCAACAGCTCGAGCTGGGCCTGCTCCTCCTCGATCACCGCCCGGCCGAGTGGCCCGATGCTGGCGAAGTTGAGGTAGCCGGGCTCCTCGCCGAAACCGGCGACGAAGTCGTCGATGGTGGTCACGGTTCAGCTCCCGTAGCGCCGCTGGCGGCGGGCATAGTCGCGCAGCGCGCGGAGGAAGTCCACCTCGCGCAGGTCCGGGCCGAGGGCCTCCACGAAGTAGAACTCGCTGTGCGCGCTCTGCCAGAGCATGAAGTCGCTGAGGCGCTGCTCGCCGGAGGTGCGGATGACCAGGTCAGGGTCGGGCTGGCCGCCGGTGTAGAGGTGGTCCCCGATGAGCTCCGGGGTGAGGATCTCGGCGAGCGCATCGAGAGTCCCGCCCTCGTCGCCGTGCTTCTTCACGATGCTGCGCATCGCATCCGCTATTTCCCGGCGTCCGCCGTAGCCGACAGCGAGGTTGATGTGCAGGCCGGTGTTGTGCTCGGTGCGCTTCTCGGCCGCGGCGAGCGTCGCCAGGAGGTCGGCCGGCAGTCCGTCGTGGGAGCCGACATGCTGCACGCGCCAGTTGCGAAAGTGCGAGAGGTCTTCCGCGAGGTCCCCGATGATCTGGAACAGCTCATCGAGCTCCTCCGGGTCGCGGCCCGTGAGGTTGTCCGTGGAGAGCAGGTAGAGGGTGGCCACCGAAATGCCGAGGTCGTCACACCAGATGAGGAACTCGCGGAACTTGGCCGCGCCCGCCCGATGCCCGTGGGCGGCGGTCTCGAGCAACCGTTGCTTCGCCCATCGCCGGTTGCCGTCCAGGATCATCGCCACGTGCTTCGGCAGCTCCTGATGGCTCAGCCAGCGGCGGATCCGGTTCTGGTAGAGGCCATAGAGCACCCCTTCACCGAGCGGTATCTCCCTCTTTGCCACGACCTAACGCTAGTGCAATCGCCCCGATTCGCTCCCCGTCGCGGCCGCCGCCCTGCCGCTAGGCTTGGAGCATGACGCAGGATGCGGACGACGTCAGCGTCGATCAGGAGCCGGGCGCCGGTCTGCCCAACATTCCCCTTCTCGAGGATGCCATCGTCGAGGACCAGACGCCGGAGCAGAAGCCCACCTGGCGGGGCTGGATCCACGCGGGCACCTTCCCGCTCGCCATCGTGCTCGGGGTGATCCTCATCGTGCTGGCCCACGGCACGGCGGCCAAGATCTCCAGCGCGGTCTTCGTGCTGTCGTCGCTCCTGCTCTTCGGCATTTCGGCCCTCTACCACCGGTTCACCTGGAACGAGAAGACGAGGCGTCTGCTCAAGCGGCTGGACCACGCCAACATCTTCCTGCTCATCGCCGGCTCGTACACCCCGATCACCGTGCTCGCCCTGCCGCACGACAAGGCGGTGCTGCTGCTCTGGCTCGTCTGGGGAGGCGCGGCGCTCGGCATCGGCTTCCGGGTCTTCTGGATCGGGGCCCCGCGCTGGCTCTACGTGCCCCTCTACCTCCTGCTCGGGTACGCGGCCCTCGCCTTCATCGTCGACTTCTTCCACGCGAACGCCATGATGATGACCCTCATCCTCGTCGGCGGTCTCTTCTACACGATCGGCGCGGTCGCCTACGGCTTCAAGCGACCCAACCCCTTCCCCGGCGTGTTCGGGTTCCACGAGATCTTCCACACACTCACCCTGCTGGCGTTCCTCTGCCACTGGACGGCGATCTTCCTCGTGGCGACGAACCCGCCCGTCCTCGGCGCCTAGTCAGCCGAGGTCAGTCGTCCTGGTTCTCCGGAGCCGAGTCGGCCGCGACGCGTTCGGCCTCGAGCTGTTCGCGAATCTCGCCGCGGTAGCGCACCCGGCGGATCCGGCGCACGAGGTCGAGGCAGAGCAGCACGACGGCCGCGGCGATGAGGAAGGTGATGAGGAAGCCGACCCAGCCGGGGGTGACGGACTCTTCGTCGAACTTGGCGGCCGGAACCTGGGCGGCGAGGGTGAGGATGCTGGAGATCATGGCGTTCCTTGGTGGTCGTTGACGATTCCGGCGAAGAGGTCGGTCTCGGGGATGTCGGTGTCGACGAGCGACACGGCCAGCTGGAAGTCCTCGAACGGCCAGGCCTGGCGCTGCATGTCGTTGGGCCAGAAGAAGAAGAAGCTGTCCGGGGCCACCTGGCTGGCGTGCGAGCGCAGCGCCTCGTCCCTGGCCTCGAGGAAGTCGCCGATCCGCACCTGCGTGGTGGCGAGATTCGGGCGGTCCTTCATCCAGCCGCGCACCTCGGTGAGTCGCTCGAGCTGGGGCGAACCGGGGTCGTTGGCGAGCACGAACTGGTACATCGCCTCGATCCGCGGCGCATTGAAGATGCGGTCGTAGTAGACCTTGGAGATCTGCCACGGTTCCCCGGCATCCGGGTACCGTGCCGGGTCGGCGGCGGCCTCGAACGCGTACATCGAGATCTCGTGGGTGCGGATGTGGTCGGGGTGCGGATAGCCGCCGGTCTCGTCGTAGGTGATGAGCACCTGCGGGCGCAGTTCGCGGATGACGCGCACGAGCGGCTCGGCGGAGATCTCGAGCGGGATCACCGCGAAGCAGTTCGCCGGGAGCGGCTCGCCGGCCTGCACGGACGCGGGGTCCGGCAGCCCGGAGTCCAGGTAGCCGAGCCAGCGGTGGTCGAACCCGATCGCCTGTTGGGCGCGCGCCATCTCGATGCGGCGGAGCCCCGCCATGTCCCGGTTCGCGGCCGCGCGTTCGGCCAGCCCCTCGTTCTGGATGTCGCCGCGTTCGCCTCCCGTGCAGCTCACGACCGTGACCTCGACCCCGATGCTGCGGTAGTACGCATACGTCGCAGCACCCTTGCTCGACTCGTCGTCGGGATGGGCGTGCACGGCCAGCAGACGCAGTGTCACCGAACTCCTCAGGGATAGCGGATAGCCTTGGAATCCAAGACTAATCGCTGAGGGATGTTGAATGACTGCCATCGGTCGCACCGGCCACGCGGACGACAACGACCTCGCCGAGCGCTACGGGCGCACGCCGTCGATCAAGCGTCGCAACCGCCGGCTGTACACCGCTCTCGCCGTGCTCGTGGGCATCGTCGTGGTGGCGTGGGTGATCTGGGCCGGGCTCGACCAGGCCGGGGGCTCGATCGAAGCGCAGGACACCAGCCATCGGATCCTCGACGACAAGACGGTGAGCATCAGTTTCCTGGTGTCGATGCCGATCGGGAGCACGGCCCGGTGCGCACTGCAGGTGCAGAACGACGCCCACGGCATCGTCGGCTGGAAAATCGTGAAGATTCCGGCCTCGAAGCTCTACACGACCGGGCACACCGAGACGGTGCGCACCGCCGAGCAGGCGGTCACCGGCTTGATCTACCGCTGTTGGCTGACCTAAACTAAGTAATTCATTGGAGACCGGCCGCTTGGCCGGTCTCATTTGTTTATCCCGATCGCCCGGCGCGCCCGGCAGGGCCGCGGCCGCGCGATCAGTCGTCCATCCAAGGAGTTCACCGTGTCCCACGAGACAACCGAAACCTGGCTCACCCAGGAAGCTTTCGACCGCCGCAGCGCGGAGCTCGAACAGCTGGCGGGAGCCGGAAGAACCGAGATTGCCAAGAAGATCGAGGCCGCCCGCGAAGAGGGCGACCTCAAGGAGAACGGCGGCTACCACGCCGCCAAGGAGGAGCAGGGCAAGATCGAGGCGCGCATCCGCGTGCTCACCGAGCTGCTGCGCCACGCCAAGGTCGGCGAGGCACCGGAAAGCACCGGGATCGTGCAGTCCGGAACGGTGGTGACCGCGACGATCCTCGGCGACGAGAGTGTCTTCCTGCTCGGCAGCCGCGAGATCGTCGGCGAAGACAGCGACCTCGATGTGTACAGCGAGGGAAGCCCCCTCGGCGCGGCGATCCTCGGCCACAAGGTCGGCGACACCACGAGCTACATCGCGCCGAACGGCAAGGAGATCACCGTGCACATCGTGAAGGTGGAGACCTACACGCCCTGACCCCACGGTCGTGCCGTCACCGACTCAATCCGGTGACTGTGCCCGTTCGTCGTGAGTGTGCTCGCTCGACCGGGCACGATAGCGACACGGGGGCACAAGTGGCTGTCGGGTCGGGCCGGGTGGGCGCCGGGTGGCGCCGGCTCGATCAGAAGTCGATGCGTGGCTCGTAGCCCGCCTCGAGGAGGTGGCCGAGCACCCGCTGGACGTGCTCCGGTCCCCTCGTCTCCACGCTGAGCTCCAGCTCGACCTCGCTGATGAGCGAATTGCGGCTGTGACGGGTGTGCAGCACCTCCACGACGTTCGCGTTCGCCTCGGAGATCAGCTCGGCGACCCGCGCCAGCTGACCCGGGCGATCGGGAAGCATGAGCCGGATCTTGAGATAACGGTCGGATGCCGCGAGCCCGCGGGAGAGCACCCGCTCCATGACGAGGGGATCGATGTTGCCGCCGCTGAGGATCGCCACCGTGGTGCCCGAGTTCACGACCTGGCCGGTGAGGATCGCCGCGACCGACACGGCCCCGGCCGGCTCGACCACGAGCTTCGCCCGCTCGATGAGCACGAGCATGGCCCGCGCGATGTCGTCGTCGGTGACGGTGATCACCTCGTCCACGGCGTTCTTGATGATCTCGAAGTTGAGGATGCCCGGCTTGCTCACGGCGATGCCGTCGGCGATCGTCGGGCTGAGGGTGATCTCGGTCGGCACTCCAGTGCGGAGGGACAGCGGGTAGGGCGCCGCGTTCGCCGCCTGCACCCCGATGATGCGCACGGTGCGGCCCTGGGTCGCGAACTTCTGCTTGAGCGCGCTGGCCACGCCGGAGATCAGGCCGCCGCCGCCGATCGGCACGATGACGGTGTCGAGGTCGGGCACCTGGTCGAGGATCTCCAGGCCCAGGGTTCCCTGGCCGGCCACGACATCCGGGTGGTCGAAGGGCGGGATGAGCACGGCTCCGGTGGACGCGGCGAACTCCGCGGCGGCGCGCAGCGGCTCGTCGACGGAGTGCCCGCGGAGAATCACCTCGGCCCCGTAGTTGCGGGTCGCCTGGAGCTTGGGCAGGGCGACACCGACCGGCATGAAGATCGTCGCAGCGATGCCGAGCTCGCGGGCCGCGAAGGCGACCCCCTGGGCGTGGTTTCCGGCCGAGGCGGCCACGACTCCGCGGGCCTTCTCCTCGTCGGTGAGCTTCGCGAGCCGGTTGTACGCCCCGCGGATCTTGTACGAGCCAGTACGCTGCAGGTTCTCGCACTTGAGGTAGACCGGTGACCCCAGCACCTCGGAGAGGAACCGCGAACTCTCCATCGGCGTGACCTCGGCAACGCGCGCGACTACCGCTCGCGCGGCCTCGAACTCGGCGAGGGTCGGTCCGGCAAGGGTGGTGTCAGGCACGAAGAACGTCCTTCGGGGTCGGGTCTTCGCCGCTGCGCCAGTCCCCGCGCGCGACGTAGTTGAACATTACGTTGAGGGTCGCCACGACCGGGACAGCGAAGAGCGCCCCGGGGATGCCGGCGAGGAAGCCGCCGGCCGCCACGGCGAATACCACGGCCACGGGGTGTACCTTCACGGCGTTGCCCATGATGAACGGCTGCAGCACGTGGCCCTCGATCTGCTGCACCGCGATCACGCCGATGAGCATGATGAGGCCCGCGAGGGGTCCGTTGTAGACGAGGGCGATGAAGACCGCGATGATGCCGGTGAGCACGGCCCCCACGACCGGGATGAACGAACCGAGGAACACGGCGATCGCGATCGGGATCACGAGGGGGAGCTGCAGGGCGAAGGCGACGAGTCCGATGCCCACCGCATCCACGGCCGCGACGAAGATCTGCACCCGCACGAAGTTGGTGAGGGTGCCCCAGCCCGTCTGGCCGGACCCGGCGACCGCCCGACGAGCCTTGCGCGGGAACAGCCGCACGAACCAGCCGAAGATGCCCCTGCCGTCGATGAGGAAGAAGAGGGTGGCGAACAGGGTGAGCAACAGGCCGGCGAGGAATCGACCGGCCGATGAGCCGACGCTGAGCGCCCCCGAGACGAGCTGCTGGCTGTCGTTCTGGATGCTCGCCAACGCGTTGCCGAGATAGGTGTTGATCTGCGACTCCGTGAGGTGCAGCGGGGAGTCGAGCAGGAATCTCTTGAAGTCGTTGTAGGCGGTGATGGTCTGCGCCTGCAGATCGGGGAATCCGCCCCGGATCTGGAACACCACGAGCACGATGAGGCCCGCGACGATCGCGATGAGTCCGACCTCGGCGAGGGCGACGGCGAGCCACTTGGGCCAGCGATGCCGCTGGAGGAATTGCACGAACGGCACGAGGAGGGCCGCGAGCAGAATCGCCACCATGAACGGCACGACGATCTCGCGAAGCTGGATCACGAGGAAGACGAAGAGGGCGATCACGCCGGCGAGCGCGAGGATCCGCCATGACCACGCTCCGGCCACCCTCATTCCGGCGGGGACGGCGTCGTCGGGCTGCCAGCGCTCGGCGGGAGCCAGCGGCCTGTTCCGTCGTCCGAAAGTCACCCGGTCAGTCTACGTCCGGCTGTATGCGCGGTGCGGTATGCGACGGCGCCCCGTGTCATTCCTCACGTTCGCTCACCGCGACCGGGTGGCCGGCGAACTCGATGAAGACGGGCTCCCCCGACACCGGCCGTTCGCGCACGTCGTGCTGCACGAACAGCAGCGAGTCGTCGGCCAGGCGCACCTGGGTGCGACGGAGCGAACCGAGGAAGCTCGACGCGACCACGGTGGCCGGGATGCCGCGCGACCCGAGCGCGATGTCCTCCGGCCGGATGTAGGCGGTCACCGGGCCGTCGGCCGGCGCCGTGCCGAGCACCGGGAGCGTCGCGCCGTAGGCGGTGACTGTTGCGCCGGCGAGAATGGCCGCCACCGGATTGCTGAGCCCCACGAAGGTCGCGACGAAGGAGGTCGCGGGCTGGGTGTAGAGCTGCTCCGGGGAGCCGATCTGCTCGATGTTGCCGTCCCGCATCACCGCGACCCGGTCGGCCACGGCGAGGGCCTCCTCCTGGTCGTGCGTCACGAACACCGTCGTGATGCCGAGCTCGGTCTGGATGCGCCGGATCTCGTCGCGCAACTGCACGCGCACCTTCGCGTCGAGGGCGGAGAGCGGCTCGTCGAGCAGGAGCACCCGCGGGCGGGTGACCAGGGCCCGCGCCAGGGCAACGCGCTGCTGCTGACCGCCGGAGAGCTGGTGCGCGTAGCGGCCGCCGAGGTGGCCAAGGCCCACCATCTCGATGGCGTCGACGGCCCGGGCGCGACGGCTCGCGGCATCCACTCGGCGCATCTGCAGGCCGAACTCGACGTTTTGCGTCACCGTCATGTGCGGGAAGAGCGAATACGACTGGAAGACCATTCCGATGTCGCGCCTGTTCACCGGCAGCCCGGCGACATCCGCGCCGTCGATCCTGATCTGGCCGTCGGAGATCGCCTCGAGGCCCGACAGTGCGCGTAGCACCGTCGTCTTTCCGCACCCGGACGGACCGAGCAGCGCCACGAGCTCGCCGGGAGCGATGGACAGATTGACGCCCGTCAGTGCCCGGTGCCCCGCGTAGTCCTTGACGACGTTGCGCAGTTCGACGGCAGCGCCCTCCCGGGCGAGCGGGATGGCCTGGCTCGCCGTAACCGCGGGCGTCGCGCGAGCGGCGTTGCGTGCCGAGCTGCGGGTGTTTGTCATTCTGGCCTCCGGGTGAGCCGTCGAGGGCCGCCGCGGCGCGGTCGCGGTGAACCCGACCCGAGGCGTCCGATGAATACGAGAAGGACGAAGGCGAAGATCAGCGCGAAGAGCGCGAAGATCACGGCGACGTATGGGTCGGTGTGCTGCACGAGGATGAGCGCCGTCTGAAAGGTGTTTTGACTGAGGAACGACGCAATCGTGTACTCCCCGAGTACCACGGCGATCGTGATGAACACCGAGGAGAGGATGCCCCGCCGCAGGTTCGGCAGGATCACGCGCGTGAGCACGCTCGTCCAGCCCGCTCCGAGCGAGCGGCTCGCCTCGCTGAGCACCACGACCTCGATCGCCCTGAGGTTCGCCGCGATGGGACGGTAGGCGTACGGGAGCACGATGATTCCCACAGCGAACGAGAGCGTCCAGGGGTGGCTGCCGAAGATGCCCGCCACGACGGAGTAGACCGGCACGAAGCCGACGACGAGCACGATGGACGGAATGGTGATCGGGATGATGCAGACGAACTCGAGCGCCCGGCGGAGGCCGGGGAACTTGAGTTCGACGAAGATCATGGTCGGCAGCAGCAGTACGAGCACGATGAGCACCGTGATCGCGCAGATTCCGATGGAGTTGACGATGCCCTGGAACAGCACACCGTATGCCCGTGAATTCACCGGATCGAAGACAGCGACGAAGTGCTGGAAGCCGTAGGCCTGCCGCCCGTCCACCGGCTGGCCGACCCTCAGCGAGAACTCGATCATCGCCACGATCGGCACGAGGAAGACCACTCCCACAATTCCGAGGATGATGCCGCGGACGACCCGGCCGGGTTCCGCCGCGAAGCTGCGAGGCCCAACGGGGCTGCCCCTCACCGCCTTCGGTGCAATCGGGTCGCTGG
This sequence comes from Lacisediminihabitans profunda, assembly GCF_008040105.1. GTDB lineage: Bacteria > Actinomycetota > Actinomycetes > Actinomycetales > Microbacteriaceae > Lacisediminihabitans > Lacisediminihabitans profunda. The sequence goes on along the minus strand of NZ_VRMG01000005.1, from coordinate 326,467 downwards.
TCGTGGCCGTGGCCGTGGAGACCGTCATCGCTGCCACCTCGATGCCCGACGCTGGAGCGCCGCATACGCGGTCATGAGCACGATCATGACGACCACCATTCCGAGGGCGAGCACACCGGAGACGTTCGCAACGCCGACCACCGTCTCGCTCGATGACTGTTGTTTGATGGCGAGCGGGATGATCCCGCCCTGGGACAGCAGCGCGGCCGCCGTGGCATAGGACGAGAACGAGTTGGCGAAGAGCAGGATCAGGCTGCCGAAGAACGCCGGAGCGAGGATCGGCATCCCGATTCGTGTCCAGTAGGTGAGCCGCGTTCCGCCGAGCGTCGCGCTCGCCTCGGCCCACGTGCTCTTCAGACCCTCCATCGCCGGCATGAAGGTGAGCACCATGAGCGGAACTTGGAAGTACAGGTAGACGATGTTCAGGCCCGAGATCTGATAGAGCAGTGGACCCTGGTTGTTGAAGTTAAGGAACACGTTGTCGGCCAGACCGGACGAGATCAGCCACTTCGTGATGAGTCCCTGCTGGCCGATCGTCGCGATGAAGGCGAACGCGAGCATGACGCCGCCAAATTGGGCGAGCACGCTCGAAGCCGAGTCGACAGCAGTGCGCAGGAAGCCGTCCGAACGGGTTCCGAGAAGCGCGAAACACACGACGGCACCGATCACCGCGCCTGCCACCGCCGTGAGCGCCGAGATGCCGATCGACGCGAGGAAGGCCTTCTGGATGTTCGGGTCGGCGAATGCCGCGAGGTTCGCCAGGGTGAAAGCCCCGGCGCGGGTGAAGAACCCGCTGCCCACCGCCAGCACCGCGGGCACTGCAAGGAAAAGCAGCACGTAGCCCGCGAACGGCAGGAGTCCGAGCCAGGCCACGCTGCGGCGCCGGGGAGTCGAGACCCCGGCGCCGCTCGTCGTGGTGGCTGGCGCGATGGCGGCGGCAGACATCATCGAGGTGGTTGTCAGCCGATGGCGGCGGCCCACTTGGCGGCGAGCAGGGTGCCCGCCGTCGTGGCCTGGTCGGCGGTGAGCTGCACGAAGTCCTTCGGAGCCGCCCCGACGGTCTCGAGCACCTTCGCGTCCACGGTCTTCGCGGACTCCATTGCTGCCAGCGTCGCCGGGTACGAACCCGAGGCGAGGAAGAGGTTCTGCACGGCGGGCGTGTAGAGGTACTCCTCCCAGAGGCGCGCGGCCGCGGGGTGCGGTGCGTCGATGCTGATGGCCTGGTTGTAGTAGCTGCCGAGCGCAGTGCCTGGCAGCACGACGGTCTTGAAGTTCGGGTTTCCGGCCGCGCCGCCCGCCGCGCCCCACGCGAGGTTGTTGAAGCTCCACTGGATGACGACCGGGGTCTCGCCCGAGACCACGGTGGCCTGGGTGGGGGTCACGGCCAGGAAATTGCCCGCCTTCTTGAGCTTGGCGAAGAAGTCGACGCCCGGCTGGATGTTGCTCGCGCCCCCCTTGTTCTGCAGGGCGGCAAGGTACACCGCGCTCGCCGCCTCGTTCGCCTGGGTCGGGTCGCCCTTGATGGCCACCTTGCCCTTGAAGTCGGAGCCGAGAAGATCGGAGATGGACTTCGGCGCCGTCTTGATGACCTTCGAGTCGTAGCCGACCGACATCAGGCCGGTGTAGTCGTAGAACCACTTTCCGTCGGTGGCCTTGAAGTCCGCGGGGATATCCGCCCAGTTGGCCACCTTGTACGGGGCGACCATGTCGAGGTTCTGCTGCAGGACTGCCGTGCCGAGGTCGAAGACGTCCGGAGCGGTCGACTGGCCCTTCTGCGCCTTCGCCGCGGAGATCTCGTCCGCGCTCGACCCGTCGGGGTTCGCCGAGTTGATCGTGATCTTCGGGTACTTCTTCTCGAAACCGGCGATGATCTTGCCGTAGTTGGCCCACGACGGCGGGAGGGTGATGACGTTGAGCTGGCCCTCCGCGTTGGCGGCCTTCACGAGGGCAGGCAGACCGCCGAGCGCGGCCGCGCTCGTCGCGGTCTTGGCATCCACCGTTGCGCCGCTCGAGGTGGAGCTCGACGGTGCGGCGGTTCCCGCGCACGCGGTGAGCGAGACGGCGGCGGCCACCAGGATGGCGGCGCCGGCGACATAACGCTTGCTGATCACGATTCTTCCTCCAGGCGATCTCCCCTGGGCGCTCGCGCTGTGGGGCGAACATTTCGGATACCAGGGAGGACCTCTGATGATGCTCACCACCGATCGTGACCGGAATGAGGCACGAGGGTTAACGTCGAACCAACGACTGGCGACGATCAGTGGCGATCAGTACAGAGCGCCGATGACCTTGCGCGCGAGTCCGAGTGAAATCGTCATGCCGACCCCCGAGGTGACCGTCACCACCGTGACTCCGGGTCGGAGCTCGTGCACGAGGTAGGGATGCAGCGGACTCGACGCGTAGACCCCCTGCCACCTCTCCAGCACCCTGAGGGATCCGACACCGAGCACCGCCGCGACTCGATCGAGAAGGAGGGCGCCGGTCTGCTCGGCGAGGAACGGCGGCATCGAGATGTCGTAGCGGTGGCTGTCCCCGACGATGAGAGTGCCGTCCGGTCGCTGGACGAACATGAGGTTCGCGTCGATCTCGAGCAGGGCAGGTTCCGCCGACTCGAGGTGGGTGCGAAGGGCGCCGGCCGCGGCGGTTTCGGTGAACGCCGGGTAGCGCAGCATCGAGGTGCCGGTCAACACGGCCTCGCCGATGAGGAGGCCGGGCGGCGCCTCGACCCGCGCCATCTGCAGCCCGCAGCGCCGGATCTCGTGCCGCAGCGCCAAATCCGGGTAGAGGTAGTCGAGGTCGTGGCCGACGCAGACGATCGTCTGCTCTGCCCGGATCGCGCCGCGGGACGTGTCGGCGACGCCATCCGTCGCGCCGAAGAACGAGGTCTGCCAGAGAAAGGTGACTCCTGGCTGGTCAGCCAGCCAGGCCGCCAGGCTCGACACGGCCTCGCGCGGATCCACGCGCACGTCGTCGCGCAAGACGGCACCGCCCACGATGGCCGACCCGTCGCCGGCGGTCGCCGCGCCGACGGAGAGCCGGTCGCGGGTCCCCTGTGCGTCGAGCAGGCGAACCTGGCCCGGTTCGCGGGACTCCGCCAGCTCGGTGAGTACATCGAGCTCACGATCGTTGGCCGCCACGGCGATGGCCCCCGACTCGATCGAGAAGAATCCGGCAAGGCCGCTGTAGTGGAGCCAGCGTTCGCGGGAAACCTGAGCGAGCTCGAGCAGCTCCCCCGACTGTGCCGTGATGCAGCAGTGGCCGAAGTTGCGTACCGAGGCGCCGACGGCCCAGGCGTCCCGGTCGATCACGACCACCGAGAGCCCTCGGGACGCGGCTTCCGCTGCGTGGGCGAGCCCGACGATTCCCGCACCCACCACGAGAACGTCGCACTCGGCAATGGGGGTCGTGGTCGCCATGGTTGTCGACTGTGCGCGACGTTGCGTTCCGAGTCAAGGGGTGCCGCGCGTGTTCCGCCCGAGTTTTCCCACCGTTCATCTGGCACTGGTTGGTTGGTCGGTATCGGTCGCTCGGCCGCGAACCAGGGGAGCCCCGGATGATCGAACTCGTCGCCTTCGACATGGCCGGCACCACGGTCGACGACCACGGCCTCGTCTACGTGGCCCTCGAGCGCTGCGTCACCGATGCCGGCGCCACGGTCCAGCCACGAGACCTGCAACTCTGGATGGGGACCGACAAGGTCACCGCGATCGGCGCCCTGCTGGGCCTTGGCGGGGTGGAACCGACGGAGTCGACTGTCGCCTCGGCATTCGACGGCTTTCGCCGGATCCTCTCCCAGTCCTACCGGGATCTGCCGCCCGTCGCCCTCCCCGGCGTCGAAGCGGCGTTGCGCGAACTGCGGTCACGCGGTATTCGCGTCGCGCTGACCACCGGTTTCACGAGCGAGGTCGCGGAGGCCATCCTGCACTCCATCGGCTGGACCATCGGGCCGGCCATCGACGGCGCGGCGCCGACCGATGTGCTCGATGCCGTCGTGACGACCTCGGATGTGCCATCCGGACGCCCGGCGCCCTATCTGATCCACCGGGCGATGGAGCGCACGGGAATCGTCGATGTGCGCAGGGTGCTGGCGGCCGGCGACACCATCGTCGACCTTCTCGCGGCACGCAACGCGGGTGTGATCGGGGTCGGCGTCCTCACCGGCAGTCTCGGCAGGGCCGAGCTCGAAGCGCAGCCGCACGACTACATTCTCGCCTCCGTTGCCGATGTGCCCGGCCTCGCGGAGGCAACGGCCTGAGGCTCCGCCGTCGGTGGCTCGCGCTAGTGTCGGGGGCGATGATCACGACACTCACCGCAGCGCAGGCCCGGCGCATCGCCCTCGCCGCGCAGGGCTTCGGGCGCCCCCGCCCGGCGAGCGTCGGCACCCGGCAGTTGAATTCGGCGATCGACCGGCTGGGGCTCCTGCAGCTCGACTCGGTGAACGTCTTCGAGCGAAGCCACTACCTGCCGCTGTTCGCCCGCCTCGGGGCCTACGACAGGGGGCAGCTCGACGCGCTGACCTTCGCCCGCAAGGGTCGCTACATCGAGTACTGGGCCCACGAGGCGGCGATCATCCCCGTGGAGAGCTGGCCCCTGTTCCGGTGGAAGATGGCCGCCCTGCGGGCACGGTATTCGTCGATCGCCGGCGGCTGGGTGGAATCCAACCCGACGATGCTCGACTGGCTGCGCGCCGAACTCGCCGAGAAGGGGCCGCTCGCGGCGAGCCAGATCGAGCACGACGCCGGGGCGCGCAAGGGACCGTGGTGGGGCTGGTCGGAGGTGAAGACCGGCCTTGAGTACCTGTTCATGTTCGGCGAGGTGGTGACGGCCGGGCGCACCCGCTTCGAACGCACCTATGCCCTCGCCGACGCGGTGCTGCCGAGCCACATCCTCGACGCCGAGGTGCCGAAGGACGAGGCGATCCGGCGGCTGATGAGCGTCTCCGCCGCGGCCCATGGAATCGGAACCCTGAGCGACCTCGCCGATTACTTCCGGCTCAAGCAGGAGCCGGCGAAGGCCGCCGTTCGGGACCTCGTCGACTCCGGTGAGCTCATCCCGGTGACCGTCGCCGGCTGGAACCGGCCAGCCTGGCTGCACCGGGACGCGCGGATGCCCCGGCGAATCGAGACGACGGCGCTGCTCTCCCCGTTCGACCCGGTCGTCTGGCAGCGGGGCAGGGCCGAGCGCATGTTCGGGTTCCACTACCGCATCGAGATCTACACCCCGCCCGCCAAGCGCGTGTTCGGCTACTACACGCTGCCGCTGCTCGTCGACGATCGGCTGGTCGGCCGGGTGGACCTCAAGAGCGACCGGCAGAACCGGGTGCTGCGGGTGCAGGCCGCGTGGACCGAGGCGGGAGCACCGCCGGAGACCGCAGCTCGCCTCGCCCCCGTGCTGCGCGAGACCGCAGCCTGGCAGGGACTCGACGGCATCGAGGTGATGGGCCGGGGCGATCTCGCCGGCGCGATCGCCGCCGAGCTCGGCGTGCCGGTGGCCGAGCCGGGCGCCTAGAACCGGGCAGCGCCTAGAACTCGCCGCCGATCTTGTGCAGCCGCGCGATGCGGTCCGGCAGCGGCGGGTGGGTGCTGAACAGGCGGCTCATGAACCCGGGCCTCGAGGGGTCGGAGATCCACAGGTGCGAGGTGCTCGAGTTCTGCCGCCGCATCGGTCGGCCGAACTCACCGAGCTTCTGCAGCGCGCTCGCGAGAGCATCCGGGTTTCTCGTCGTCATGGCGCTCGTCGCGTCGGCGAGGTACTCGCGCTGGCGGGAGATGGCGGCCTGCACGCCGGCGGCGACGAGCGGGGCGACGATCATCGCCGCGATGCCGAAGATGAGCACGACGGGGTTGCCGCCGCCGTTGTTGCGGTCGTTGCTCCGGCCGCCGAAGAACGAGAGGCGCAGGAAGATGTCGGCGATGAAGCCGATCGCCACCACGAGGCCGAAGACGATCATCGAGACCCGGATGTCGTAGTTCTGCACGTGGCCCATCTCGTGGGCCATCACGCCCTCGAGCTCGGAGTCGTCCATGATGTCGAGCAGACCGGTGGTGGCCGCGACGTAGGCGTGCGCCGGGTCGCGGCCGGTGGCGAAGGCGTTCGGGGCCGGGTCGTTGACGATGTAGACCCTGGGCATCGGCAGGCCGTCGGTGATGGCGATGTTCTCCACGATGCGATACAGGCGGGGGTTGTCCGCCTTCTGGATCTCCTGGCCGCCCGAGATCGAGATCGCGAGCCGGGACGCGGCGAAGTACTGGATCACCGCGTACACCGTGGCGATCACCAGCGTCCAGATCGTGATCGCCGGGCTGCCGTAGATGGCCCCGGCCAACCAGCCGAGTCCGCCGATGATCACGATGAACAGCAGGATGATGAAGACGGTGTTGCGTTTGTTTTTCGCTATCGCGCGATACATGGTGGTCTCAGCCTGGGGTGATCAGCACAACGAAATCGAGGCGCGAGTGCGCTCGAGGGAATTCCACCGACCGGGCCTAGAACTGCACGCGGGGCGGTTCGGCGATGGCCGCCGCATCCGCCACCTCGAAGAACTCGCGCTCGTGGAAGCCGAGGCTGCGCACGTACAGGGTGTTCGGGAAGGTCTTGATCTTGGTGTTCAGTTCGCGCACGCCGCCGTTGTAGAAGCGACGCGAGGCCTGGATCTTGTCTTCGGTGTCGACGAGCTCGCCCTGGAGCTGCAGGAAGTTCTGGCTGGCCTGCAGCTGCGGGTAGGCCTCGGCGACCGCGAAGATGCTCTTCAGCGCCGCCTGCATGTGGTTCTCGGCGACGGCCGCGTCGGCCGGGGTGCTCGCGCTGATCGACTCGGCCCTGGCCTGCGCCACGGCCTCGAAGACACCCTTCTCGTGGGCCGCGTAGCCCTTCACCGTCTCGATCAGGTTCGGGATGAGGTCGGCGCGACGCTTGAGCTGCACCGTGATGTCGCTCCACGCCTCGTCGACACGCACGTTCAGGCGCACGAGCCCGTTGTAGGTCGACCACAGGTAGACGCCGATGATGACGACCAGCAGGACGATGATGCCGACGACGATCAGAGTTTCCATTGCTACTCCCTCGGGGAAGTGCGATTCTCGCCCCAGGACAGGAATGGCAGGGCGGGCGGCGCACATTCGAGACAACTATAGCCAAGGTCATCTGCGCTCTCACCTCGTTCGCGGCAAGCTCCGAGACAACTCGTAGCCCCCGCCGATCTCTCGGGTCCGACGGCCCTTGACAGCGCCTCCCCCGCACGCGGAGAGTTCGAGCTGTGACCAACTACCACGGACCGGCCATCATCATCGACAGGCTGCACGTCTCGCGCGGACGGCGCAAGGTGCTCCACGGGGTCACGGTCTCGGTGGAGCCCGGCCAGGTGGTGGGTCTCCTGGGGCCGAGCGGATGCGGCAAGACCACCCTCATGCGGTCCATCGTGGGGGTGCAGAGAATCGACTCCGGCACGGTGACAGTGCTCGGGAGCCCGGCAGGCACGCCGAACCTGCGTCGCCGGGTCGGCTACGTCACGCAGTCCGCGAGCGTCTACGACGACCTCACGGTGACCCAGAACCTCTCCTACTTTCGGCGGGTGCTCGGCGCCGAGCGCGGCGAGGTGGACCGGGTGATCGAGGCGACGGATCTCGGCGCCCACGCGTCCCAGCTCGTCGACACTCTCTCCGGCGGCCAGCGAGCGCGGGTCTCGCTCGCGGCCGCCCTCATCGGATCGCCGGAACTCCTGGTGCTCGACGAACCGACGGTCGGCCTCGACCCTGTGCTGCGGGTGGAGCTCTGGCGGCTCTTCCATGCGCTCGCGGACGAGGGGACGAGCCTTCTCGTCTCGAGTCACGTGATGGACGAGGCGACGCGCTGCGACCGGCTGCTGCTGATGCGGGGCGGGGTGCTGCTCGCGGACGAGACCCCGACCGGACTGCTCGAGTCGACCGGGGCGGCCGACACCGAGGACGCCTTCCTCACCCTCATCGCCCGAACTCCGCGCAAACGGGCGGAGGACGACTCATGAACGCGTCCCGCACCCTGGCGACCGCGCGGCGCGTGCTCCAGCAGATCCGCCACGATCCGCGGACCATCGCGCTTCTCCTGCTGGTGCCGAGCCTCCTGATCGGACTGGTCTCCTGGCTCTTTTCGGACACGGCGGTGTTCGAGCGGGTCGGCCCGGCGATGATCGCGCTGTTCCCGTTCATCGTGATGTTCCTCGTGACGAGCATCACCACGCTTCGCGAACGCCGCACCGGCACTCTCGAACGGCTGCTCACGATGCCGCTTGGCAAGCTGGAGTTCATCCTCGGCTACACGCTCGCGTTCGGGCTCCTCGCCATTCTGCAGGCCCTCGTGGCGGTGGGGTTCGCGGTGTGGCTGTGCGGACTCACCATCTCGGGCTCGATCTGGCTGCTGCTGGCCGTCGCCCTCGCCGACGCGATCCTCGGCACGACGCTCGGTCTGCTCGCGAGCGCCTTCGCCCGCACCGAGTTCCAGGTTGTGCAGTTCATGCCGGCGATCGTCTTCCCGCAGATCCTGCTCGGCGGGATCTTCATCCCCCGAGACCAGCTCCCCGACGTGCTGCACGCGATCTCGGACTGGCTGCCCCTCTCGCACGCCATCGACGCCCTCAACGCCGTGGCCGCCGACTCGGAGTCGGCGGAGTGGATCGGCGGACGGCTGCTCATCATCGGCGCCTTCGCGGTCGGGGCGATCGTTCTCGGCTCGGTCACCCTTCGCCGCCGGACCCCGTGAGAGCGCCGACCGCACGTCGCCTGCAGGGGTGGCGTCAGTGCGACAATTATCGTCGCGCCGCATACTGCAGTGCTCAGGAAGGACTTCGGATGCCGACGGCGACAGCACGGGAGGCGATCGAGCGACTCAGCCGGGTCGTGCCCGACTTCCCGACCCCCGGGATCACCTTCCGGGACCTCACCCCGGTGTTCGCGGACGGTGCGGCCCTGCACGCCGTCACCGATGCCCTCGTGGCGCCGTTCGCGGGCGGGTTCGACGTGATCGCCGGAGTCGAGGCACGGGGATTCGTGCTCGCGGCGAGTGCCGCATACGCGACCGGGCACGGCGTGGTCATGATCCGCAAACCGGGCAAACTCCCCCGCGCGGTGCTCACCGAGGACTACGACCTCGAATACGGCAGCACCACCCTCGAGGTGCACCCCGACGAACTCGAAAGAGGCGCCAGGGTGCTGCTCATCGATGACGTGCTCGCGACCGGCGGCACCCTCGCCGCGAGTTGCTCGCTCATCGAGAGATCCGGCTGGGTCGTCGCCGGAATCAGCGTGGTGCTCGAGCTCTCCGAACTCGCGGGAACGACCAGGCTGCCGGGTCGCCGCGTGCACTCGCTTGTGACGCTGTGAACGCCCCGCAGCCGAGCTACCCTGTTGCTGGAGGAAAGTCCTGATGGCCGTCACCACCGCCGGTTTTCGCACCTGGATGCTCAAGGGCCTCGTCGATCCGCGCGGCACGCACCAGGGGCCGCACGCCGAGACCCCCGAGAAGACCCACTCGTGGTGGCGGGTCATGTGCCTTACTGGCGTCGACTACTTCTCCACCCTCGGCTACCAGCCGGCCATCGCCGCCCTCGCCGCCGGGCTCGTCTCCCCCTTCGCCACAATCGTGCTGGTGGCGCTGACCCTGCTCGGCGCCCTGCCGGTGTACCGCCGGGTCGCCCGCGAGAGCTTCAAGGGCTCCGGCTCCATCCAGATGCTCGAAAAGCTGCTCCCCTGGTGGGCCGGCAAGCTCTTCGTGCTGGTGCTGCTCGGCTTCGCCGCCACCGACTTCATGATCACCATCACCCTCTCCGCCGCCGACGCCTCCGCCCACGCGATCGAGAACCCGTTCGCCCCGGCCTGGTTCCACGGCAACGAGATCGGCCTGACCCTCGTGCTGGTGGCCCTGCTCGGTGCCGTCTTCCTGCGCGGATTCCGAGAGGCGATCGGCATCGCGGTGGCCCTCGTCGCCGTGTACCTCGCCCTCAACGTCGTGGTGATCCTCGTGTCGATCGGCCAGGTGTTCACTCACCCCGTGGTCGTCTCCGACTGGTGGACGGCGCTCAATACGCAGCACGGGAACCCCCTCGTCGTGGTGGGCATCGCCCTCATCGTCTTCCCGAAGCTCGCCCTCGGCCTCTCCGGATTCGAGACCGGGGTCGCCGTCATGCCGCAGATCAGCGGCGACGCGACGGACACTCCCCAGAAGCCGACCGGGCGCATCCGCGGGGCCAACCGGCTGCTCACCACTGCCGCGCTCATCATGAGCGCGTTCCTCATCACCTCGAGCCTCGTGACGACCTTCCTCATCCCGCAGAAACAGTTCCAGCCGGGCGGATCGGCGAACGGTCGCGCCCTGGCCTACCTCGCGCACGAATACCTCGGCCCGGTGTTCGGCACGGTCTACGACATCAGCACCATCTGCATCCTCTGGTTCGCGGGGGCCTCGGCCATGGCCGGCCTGCTCAACCTCGTGCCGCGCTACCTTCCCCGCTACGGGATGGCGCCCAACTGGGCGCGGGCGGTGCGCCCGCTGGTGCTCGTCTTCACCGCGATCGCCTTCCTGATCACCATCGTGTTCCGCGCAAACGTGGATGCCCAGGGTGGCGCGTACGCGACGGGCGTGCTCGTCCTCATCACCTCGGCATCCGTGGCCGTCACGCTCTCGGCGTTCCACAAGAAGCAGCGCAAGCGCACCGTGGGATTCGCGGTCGTCTCCGTCGTCTTCCTCTACACGTCGGTCGCGAACATCATCGAACGGCCCGATGGACTGCGCATCGCGACGCTGTTCATCGTCGGCATCCTCGTGATCTCGATCGTGTCCCGCGTGCAGCGGTCGCTTCAGCTGAGAGCCACCTCGGTCGAGCTCGACGAGACGGCCCGCTCCTTCGTGATGGCCGACGCCGAGAACGGCAAGATCCGTATCATCGCCAACGAGCCCGACGACGGCACGGCCAAGGAATACCGCGAGAAGAACACGGACGAGCGCCGGTTCAGCCACATCCCGCAGCGTGCCCGCACGATCTTCCTCGAGGTGCACCCCTCTGACTCCTCCGACTTCGAGGAGGACCTCGTGGTGCGCGGGGTGGAGATGCACGGCTACCGGGTGCTCAAGGTGGAGAGCGGCAACGTGCCGAACACCCTCGCCGCCGTGCTGCTCGAGATCCGCGACCTCACCGGCGTCGTCCCGGACATCTACTTCGAGTGGACGGAGGGCAACCCGATCTCGAACATGTTCAAGTTCCTGGTGACCGGCACGGGAGAGGTCGCTCCGGTCACCCGCGAGGTGCTGCGCGAGTGCGAGAAGGATGCCAAGCGCCGTCCGTCGGTGCACGTCAGCTAGAACCCGCGGTCGGGCGGCAGCCGCGGATCAGGGGCCGAGAACCCTGTCGAGGTACGGGTTGGTGAAGAGGCGATCGGGGTCGAGCCGGTCGCGCACCGCCACGAAGTCGGCGTGCCGTGGATACACCGCGGCGAGCGCCTCGGCGTCGAGGTAGTGGATCTTGCCCCAGTGCGGACGGCCCTCGTACCCGCGCATGATCCGCTCGACGGCGGTGAAGTAGTCGACGTGGTGGTCGCGCACGTAGCGGTGCACGGCGATGTAGCCCGTCGGCCGCCCGTGCGCTGTCGAGAGCCAGTTGTCGTCGGCGGCCGCGACCCGCACCTCGACGGGAAAGGAGATGCGCCAGCCGCGATCGTCGATGAGCCGTCGGATGTCGCGCAGGGCGGAGGGGACCGCCTCGAGCGGAATCGCGTACTCCATCTCGGCGAACCGGGTCGTGCGCGGGCTCACGAACACCTCGTGCGAGCGGTCGGTGAAGGTGCGGTTGCCGTACACCCTCGTCGCCAGCCGATTGATCGGCGGGGTGAGCGCGGGAGCCACCCGGCCGAGAGTGCAGATGAGGGCGAGAACGCCGTTGCTGAGCACCCGATCCTCCAGCCACTCGGAGACGGCGCCGAGCGGCTCCCGGGGGGCGTCGCCCGGCAGACGAGTGTTGGTCTTGGTCATCACGCCGTCGGTGTGCGGCCACCAGTAGAACTCGAAGTGGTCGGCGACCGTGGCGCGCGCCTCGAAGTCGTCGAGCACCTCGTCGAAGCCCGCCGGTCGTTCCACCGCGCGCAGCAGGAAGGCCGGAACGCACTGCAGGGTGACCTCCACGATCACACCGAGGGCGCCGAGGCCCAGCCGGGCCGCCGGCAGCAGCTCCGCGTTGCTGGTGTCGCCGATCCGCAGGATCGATCCGTCGGCCGTGACGAGGGTGAGCGCGACAACCTGGGTGGCGAGTCCCCCGAACCGCGCCCCGGTGCCGTGAGTTCCCGTCGACGTCGCCCCGGCGATGGTCTGGCGATCGATGTCGCCCATGTTCTGCAGTGCGAGACCGAGGGGCTCGAGCAGGTCGGGCAACCGGTGCAGGTGGGTGCCCGCTCCCAGGGTGACCCGCGCGTTCGGCAGGTCGACGTCGAGCAGGCCGTCGAGCCCGGAGATGTCGAGCTGCACGCCGGGGGCCACCGCGATGCCCGAGAAGCTGTGCCCGGCGCCGACGGTCTTCACCGTGAGGCCGTGCTGGCGGGCGAAGCGCACGACCTCCACGACCTCGTCGACCGTCGACGCGCGCGCGGCGAACACGGGCAGAATCGCCTCGGTGCGCCCCCAGTTGCGCCAGCTCTCGCCCGGCCGGATTCGCGCGGTCGCGCTGTCGATGCTCACAGGAACGCTTTCCCCTCACCCCGGTAGGTCGGCGCGGTGCCGACGACCCTGAACCCGGACGCATCACCGTCCACGAGCGTGAAGGCGTCGAGGTGCTCGCTCAACTCGCCGGCCTTCGTGTGCCGAAGCCAGACCCGATCGCCGACCCGCAGCCGGGCGGCCGACTCTCCGCTGAGCGGGGTCTGCACCTCGCCGGCTGCCTCCCGCGAGATCATTCTCGTGCCCTCCGGCCAGGCGACGAGGGGCAGCCGGTCCGGCCCGGGCGGCCCGGAGGCGACCCAGCCGCCGCCGAGCAGAGTCGCCATCTGCGGCGTCGGCTTGCGCACCACCGAGAGGGCGAAGGCGGCCGCGGGGGCCGGGCTGAAGCGACGGTAGTGGTCGAAGAGGTGGGGGCCGAAGAGCCCGCTGCCGGCCGCGATCTCGGTCACCGCGGGCTCGGCGCTCGTGGTCTCGAGTGAACCGGTGCCGCCGCCGTTCACGAACTCGAGGTCGGCAAGCGCGCGGACCGCCGCGACGACCTCGGCGCGCCTGCCGGCGAGCTCGGCCACCGACTGGCGCTGCACCCAGCGCACGAGGGCGCCGCGCGCCGGGTCGCCTGCCGGCTCGTCGACGAGACCGGCGATCTGCCCCTCGTAGGCCATGAGGCCGACGAGGGAGAACCCCCGGCGGCGGACGATCTCGGCGGCAAGGTCGCGCGCCTGATCCACGGTGAAGACCGGCGACCGCCAGGGGCCGAGGTGCCCGAGGACCTTGGAGTTCCACGACGCGTCCAGTTCGAGGCAGACCCGGATGATGCCGCGTCGATCCGGGGGGAGCACCGCATCGATCAGGTCGAGCTGGGCCACCGAGTCCACCATGATGGTGACTCGGGAGGCGAGCCGCTCGTCGGTGGCGAGGCGGCGGATCGCGGCCCGGTCGGCGGTGGGGTAGCCGACCACGACATCCGCGATCCCGTCGTTGCCCTCGTCCCCCGCGGCGAGCCAGAGCGCCTCGGGCAGGGTGTAGGCGAGCACCCCGGCGAATCCGGGAAGCGCGAGCACCGCGTCGATCACCGAACGCACCCGCACCGACTTGCTCGCCACCCTGATCGGAGTGCCGTTCGCGCGACGCAGCATCTCGAAGGCGTTGTGGGCCAGCGCCGGCAGCGAGATCACCCCGAACGGCGGATCGAGCTCCGCCGTCGCCGCGTCGATCCCCGGCCAGTAGCGTGCCGGCGTGGTCCACGGAGTTGTCGACGGGTGGCTGAGCGAAATCGTCATCAGCGCACCGACCTGATCGGCAGCACGGCCGCGGCCCCGAGCAGGGCCGCGAGCGCGGACAGCACGAAGAGGCTCTGGAAGCCGGCGAACGCGGCCACCACGAACGCTCCGATCAGCGGCGCGACCGCCTGCGGAACGGCGGTCGCGATGTTCATGATGCCGAGGTCCTTGCCGCGAGTGTGCACGTCGGGCAACACCTGGGTGGCGAGCGCCTGGTCGACGGAGAGGAAGCAGCCATAGCCGAGACCGAGGATGCCGGCGGCGACGATCGCGACGGCGAACTCCGGCACGAAGGCGAGCAGGAGGGCCGCGACGCCCTGCAGCGCGGCGGCGACGAAGACGAAGACCTTGCGCAGGCCGAGCCGGTCGGAGAGCCTCCCGGAGACGAGGGAGGCGATCACGACGAAGACGAGATAGACGGCGACCAACACGAGCAGGTCGTCGCTCGCGTGCGGGCGGTGCAGCCCGTACTGCAGGAACTGCAGCAGCAGCGCGGTGCCGAAGGCGTTGCCGAAGTTGACCAGGATGCGGCTGAGCAGGGTCCAGCCGAAGTCCGGATGCTCGCGCGGGCTGATCCAGAATCCGGCGATCAGGCCGCGCCCGGTGAGGCGCGGGCGGTCCGCCGGCGCGAGCACGGCATCCGGAACCCCCAGCACGAACGGGAGCACCAGCAGCACGACGAGCACGGCGACGAGGGTGTAGCCCGCGAAGATGCCGAGCCCGAGAACCACGACGAGGAGCAGGCCGAGGATGGTGCCGATCGCCTGCGGCGCCGAGATCCAGCCGGAGACGTAGCCCCGCTGGTTCACCGGCACCTGGTCGGAGATCATCGCCGTGAGGGCGGCGGAGAGCACGCAGAAACCGACCAGGGCCACCGACCAGAACACGCCGATCCCCAGGATGCCGGTCTGGGCGCCCAGCGCGACGAGGCCGGCCGCGAAGAGGAGCGCGCCGCCGAGAATCCAGGGGCGGCGTCGGCCGAAGCGCGAGGTGGTGCGGTCGGACAGCGCCCCGGTGAGGGGGAACGCGACGAGGGCGAAGACGCCCGCGATGCCGGAGACCACGCCGAACGCCACGACGCTGTCCACCCAGTCCGACGAGTGCACGCGCGCCTCGATCTGCAGGGGAAGCAGCAATTGGATGGGGGTGAGCTGCGCCATCCACACCCCGAGCCAGGCCGCCGCGAAGAGGGAGATCCACCTGCCGCGGACCCGGGCCCGCGGTTCGGCGAACGGGGCCGGCGCGTGGGCGGTCTCGGGTGTCGTCATGGCTGGGGCTCCTGCGGGGTGGCCGGACGGGGGCTGGGGCGGGCGGGGCGCGCGAGCGCGGCGATCGTGTCTGCGGCGAAGTCCATGAGTCGCCCGGCGGCGACGGCATCCCGGTCGGCGAGCCAGGCGAGGGTGTAGCCGTCGTTGATGGCGATGAGGATGCGGGCGACCTCCTGCACGGGCCGCGACCAGGTGACTCCGGTGGCGAGCGCGCCGTACTCGAGCAGCTCGCCTGCCGCGGCGAAGTAGCTGGCGTACTGGGCGGCCGGCACCGCGTCGAGCTCCGGGGTGCGCAGGGAGTAGTTCATGAGTTCGAAGAGGGCCTGCTCCCGCTGCGGATTCTCCACCAGCAGGTCGAAGTAGGCCTGGAGGCCCGCTCGAACGGCGGTGCGGATGTCCGTGCCGGGGGCCACGGCGGCGAGCGTCACCCGCTTCTCGTTCGCCACGACGAAGGCGATGAGCTCCCGCATCATCTCGTCTCGGGAGCGGAAGGCGTAGTGGAAACTGGCGAGCGACATGCCCGCCTCGGCCACGATCGCGCGGGTGGTGGCCGCGGACACCCCGTCCCGGTCGATCACGGCGAGGGCGGCCTGGATCAGCGCGGCTCGTCGTTCGTCGGAGGGGACGCGGGTCATGCCTGGGCCCTCCATCTGGTCGGTCTGCGATCGGCCGAACTGGGTCGATCGTCCCAGTCGTCTGACTACGAATCATGGCGGTGATTCGCGGCTCCGTCAATCACCCAAACGGGGCGTAACACTCGGTCCGCGGTTTGACAGGGCAGCGAATGCCTAGCTAAATGGAGGTACGGTGCAGCCCTCTCCCACGAACGTCCCCCGACGTTCGTTTCGCGAATGCGGAGCGAGCGCCGACCGGCGATTCCTGCGACTGGCCGCCATCCTCGCCTTTGCCGGGCTCGCCGGGATCCTGACCGCGGCCTCCGCCGTCCCCACCCCCACGTCCAGCCCCCCTGCCAGCCCGAGCCCGAACTTCACGCTGACGGCGCCGGGCTTCTCTCCCACCGACGCCGTCGCCCTGACCGGCACGAAGGACGCGGACTCCGGGGTGAGCGTGCTCCCCCTCACGCCAGGCGACCAGCCGGTCTGCACGATTCCCGAGGACTCGAAGACCACCTGGGGGTGCACGATCGCCCTGCCGAACGGCAGGGCCATCTCCGTCACCGCCCAGCAGCTGACGAGCGGCGCGATCACCGGCGAGGACACCGCGACCCTCGATGTGCTGGGAGCGCCCAGCATCGACGGAGCGCCGGGCTTCGTCACCAGCGGGCTCGTGTCGGGTCTCGGCTTTGCCGGCGCCACCGTGGTCGCGGGCGTGGCGGGGGCCCCGGCCGGCGGCTGCACCGCGATCGCCAGCACCACCGGCTACTGGTCCTGCGCCCTCACCGTGGGCTCCGGGTCGTGGGTGATCGTCGCCCGCCAGTCGCAGGCCGGCCTCGGCGGTGGGGCATCCTCCTCCCCGTCGGGGTCCCTTCCCGTGACGGTGGACCGCGATGCTCCGGCGAGCCCGACGATCACCTCGCCCCGCGCGGGAAGCCGCGCACCCGACCGCACGGTCACCTACCGCGGCATGGGCGAGGCGGCCGGCGCCGTCGACGTGTACGTGCACAACGTGCCGGTCTGCAGCGCCCGCGTGAGCGGCACGATCTGGGCCTGCACGGCGGCCGCACCGGCGGCCGGCAAACACCCCGTCGTGGCGATCCAGCGTGACCAGGCGGGCAACTTCAGCGCCCCCTCCGCGCCGATCTCCGTGTTCTTCGGCCCGAAGCCCGGCGCGGCCGTGCCGCCCGTCGCGCCCACCACGACCGATCCGCCGGCCGGGACTCCCCCGCCCTCCGACTCACCGACCTCGCCGGCCCCGGAGCCCACCCCACCGGTGCCGCCGGCGAGCGGGTCGAGCAACTGGGGCACCCCCACGTCGTTCGGCTCCGAACTGCCCACTCTCGCCGAGACCATCGGTCGCGGCAACTGGCTGCTCGCTCCGCTTCTCGCCCTGGCCTTCATCCTGCTCGTCGCCCTGCCGCTCCGGATGCTCGCGACGGCCCTCCGCGGTCGGGTCAGACGACCGAGCATCCGCCTCACCGGTCGAAACCGACCGGGGCTCGTCGATCGCGACGACACGACGGCGCTGAACCCGATCCTCGCCGGGGCGATCCCCCTCGCGGTGGCCGCGGCGTTCGTGGTCTTCTCCGGCGGGGTCGACGATGAGGTGCGCTACCTCAGGCTCACCGTGGCGGTGTGCCTGGGTCTCGGCCTGCTCAATGTGATCGGGGTGGCCGTCACGACGCGTCTCGCTCGCCGCTGGCAGGGTGTCGCCGGACGGCTGCGCACGCGGCCGATGCTCGTGCTTGCCGCCGCGGTGGCCGCCCTGCTCTCGAGGGCGACGGGCATCGAGCCGGTCGTCGTCACCGGGGTGGTGATCGGCATCGCTTTCGCGCGAGGACTGCCCGCGCGACCCAGGGCGATCGTCAACCTCGTGGAGGTGGGCGGGGTGACCGTGCTGGCGATCGCGGCGTGGCTCGCCAACGGCGCCCTCGGCGCCGTTCAGGGCTTCTGGCCGTCACTGCTCCACGAGACCCTCGCGACGATCGCGCTCGCCGGACTCGGATCGGCGATGACCCTCATTCTCCCGCTGGCCACCCTGCCCGGCCGCGTGATCCTGGAGTGGTCGCCGCCGGTCTGGCTGGCGAGCGTCGCCGTGGTCACCACCCTCGCCGCCGCAGTGTTCCTCGGCGGCCGGGGCGCCGACTTCCCGGTGGTCGGATCGATCGTCGTGGCCGTCGCCTTCGCCGCCCTGAGCCTCGCGGTGTGGGCGTGGCTTCGTTTCGTCGAGCCGGTGGCCTTGCGTCAGCCCAGCGCCTGACGGCAACCACCGAGGCGAGAGGACCTTAGGCTCTATGCCCGCCCCGCGGGGTGGAGTCCTATGAGGTCATGGCCGCAGGAATCGAGTCACCCACGCGCTGGTCCACCATCCGCAAGGATGTCCGCAGCCTCGCGGTGCTGCCGAACCTGGTCGACTACGACGAGGCCTGCCGCACCTTCACCTGGGACTCGGCGAGACGCGAGCTGACCGGACTTCCGGGTGGCGGCGTCAACATCGCCTTCGAGGCCGCCCACCGGCACGCCGTCGGCGAGCGGGCCGAGCGCGAGGCCCTCCGGTTCGTGCGGGCCGACGGCACCACCCACTCGCTCACCTACCGGGGACTGTCCGAGGAGGCCAACCGGTTCGCGAGCGTGCTGCGCTCGCTCGGGATCGGGCGGGGCGATCGCGTGTTCTCGCTCGCGGGACGCATCCCCTCCCTCTATGTCGCCATGATGGGAACCCTCACGAACGCGAGCGTGTTCTGCCCGCTGTTCTCGGCCTTCGGTCCGGATCCGATTCGCCAACGACTGCAGCTCGGCACCGGTCGGGTGCTCGTCACGACCCGGGCGCTGTACCGCAAGAAGGTGGCGCCGATCCGTTCGGCTCTGCCGGAACTGCGGCACGTCTTCCTCGTCGATGCGGAGGGCGCGCCCGAGCCGGACACGCTCGACCTCACGGCCCTGCTGCGCGACGCGGAACCCTACGGGCCGGTCGCCGAGACCCAGCGGGAGGACATGGCGCTGCTGCACTTCACGAGCGGCACGACGGGCACCCCGAAGGGGGCGATCCACGTGCACGACGCCGTCGCCGCCCACCTGGCGACCGGCCGTTTCGCCCTCGACCTGCACCCGGACGACATCTACTGGTGCACCGCGGACCCCGGCTGGGTGACCGGCACCTCGTACGGCGTGATCGCGCCCCTCGTGCACGGCGTGACCTCCATCGTCGACGAGGAGGAGCTCGATGCCGAGCGGTGGTACCGCATCCTCGCCGAGCAACGAGTGTCGGTCTGGTACACGGCGCCGACCGCCCTGCGGATGCTGATGAAGGCGGGCGCCCCGCTCGCGCACGAACACGACCTCTCCGCGCTGCGCTTCGTGGCGAGCGTCGGCGAGCCGCTCAACCCCGAGGTCGTGGTGTGGGGGACGGAGGCGTTCGGCCTGCCGGTGCACGACAACTGGTGGCAGACGGAGACGGGCGGCATCATGATCGCCAACTACGCGGCGACCGAGATCCGTCCCGGTTCGATGGGCCGACCGCTCCCCGGGGTGCAGGCCGCCCTGGTGCGCCGAGACGACGAGGACCGGCCGGTCATGCTCGACGGCGAGGCGGAGCTGGTGACCGAGCCAGGCACCGTGGGCGAGTTGGCGCTTCGACCAGGCTGGCCATCCATGTTCCGCGGCTACCTCAACGAGGAGGAGCGTTACCGGAGATGCTTCGTCGGGGGCTGGTACCTCACCGGAGACCTCGCCACTCGGGATGCCGACGGCTACTACTGGTTCGTGGGTCGAGGCGATGACGTGATCAAGTCGTCTGGCCACCTCATCGGGCCCTTCGAGGTGGAGAGCTGTCTCCTGGAGCACGAGGCCGTGGCCGAGGCCGGAGTGATCGGCATCCCCGATCCCGTCGCCGGCGCCCTGGTCAAGGCCTTCGTCGAATTGCGGCCGGGCCGGGAACCGTCGGATGCGCTGCGGCTGGACATCATCGGGTTCGCCAGGAAGAGGCTGGGTCCCGCGATAGCCCCTCGCGAGCTCGACTTCGTGGAGTCGCTGCCCAAGACGCGAAGCGGCAAGATCCTGCGCCGACTGCTCAAGGCCCGCGAGCTCGGCCTGCCCGAGGGCGACACGTCCACCGTGGAGGGAAGCCGATGAACACGCCTCGCGCCGCTACCCCGTCCGGGGCCGCCCACGGCCAACACCTCCTCACGCAGATGCTGCGCGTGCGCCGGCTCGAGGAGAAGTGCGTCGAACTCTACAGCGCGGCGAAGATCCGCGGCTTCCTTCATGTCTACATCGGTGAGGAGGCCGTGGCCGCCGGCATCATGGCGACCCTCGACCCCGAGGATGCGGTGGTGGCCACCTACCGCGAGCATGGGCATGCGCTGCTCAAGGGCGTCTCGGCCGGGTCGATCCTCGCCGAGATGTACGGCTTTCAGCAGGGCTGCTGCCGCGGTCGCGGCGGGTCCATGCACCTCTTCGACGCGGCGACCCGCTTCTACGGCGGCAATGCCATCGTCGCCGGTGGACTGCCGCTCGCGATCGGGCTGGCCCTGGCCGACAAGATGGCCGGCCGCTCCCGGGTCACCGTGTGCTTCTTCGGCGAGGGGGCGGCCGCGGAGGGCGAGTTTCACGAGAGCCTCAACCTCGCCGCCCTGTGGCAGCTTCCCGTGCTGTTCTGCTGCGAGAACAATCTCTACGCGATGGGCACCGCGCTCTCGCGCTCGGAGTCGCAGACCGATCTCGCCGTGAAGGCGGCGGCGTATGAGATCCCGGCCTGGCCGGTGGACGGGATGGACGTGCTCGCGGTCGAGGAGGCCGCCCGTCGCGCCGTCGATGCGGTGCGCGGCGGCGGCGGGCCCCACTTCCTCGAACTGCGCACCTACCGCTTCCGGGCGCACTCGATGTACGACCCGGAGCGCTACCGTGACAAGGCCGAGGTGGCCCGGTGGATCGAGCGCGACCCGATCGACCTGCTCCGCGCCACGCTGGAGGGGGCCGGCCGGCTCTCCGAGGCGGAGTGGGCGAAGATGCAACGGGACGTCGACGCCGAGGTGAGCGCGGCCGTGGAGTTCGCGGAGGCCGGCAGCGTCGAACCGGTGGATGAGCTCCTGCGCTTCGTCTACAGCGAGATCAGGTCGCCGTGAAGACCACCTATCGGGAGGCGATGCGGGACGCGATCCGCGAGGCACTCACCCGCGACGACAGGGTCTTCCTGATGGGCGAGGATGTGGGACTCTACGGCGGGTCCTTCGCCGTGAGCCTCGGCCTGCTCGAGGAGTTCGGGCCGGAACGCATCCGCGACACTCCCCTGTCGGAGTCCGGTTTCGTCGGTGCGGGAATCGGGGCCGCCCTCGGCGGCATGCGGCCCATCGTCGAGATCATGACCGTGAACTTCAGTCTCCTCGCGCTCGACCAGATCATGAACAACGCGGCGAGCATCCTGCACATGTCCGGTGGCCAGTTCAACGTGCCGCTGGTGATCCGGATGACGACCGGAGCGGGACGCCAACTCGCGGCGCAGCACTCGCACAGCCTGGAAGGCTGGTACGCGCACATCCCCGGGCTGCGGATTCTCACCCCGGCGACCCTCGCCGACGCCCGCGGCATGCTGTGGACCGCGCTCGAAGATCCCGACCCGGTGCTCATCTTCGAGCACGGGTCGCTCTACAACGTGGCCGGAGAGATCGCCGACGACGCGGGCGCCGTCGACATCACGAGCGCCGCGATTCGCCGACCGGGGAACGCGGTGTCCCTGATCACCTACGGCGGTTCGCTGCCGACCGTCCTGGAGGCGGCCGAGCAGCTCGCCGGGGAGGGGATCGACGCCGAGGTGCTCGACCTGCGCACCCTCCGCCCCCTCGACACACCGGCGATCCTCGCGACGGTGGCGAAGACGCACCGCGCCGTCGTCGTGGACGAGGGGTGGCGCAGCGGCAGCATCTCGGCCGAGGTGAGTGCGCGCATCACCGAGTCGTCGTTCTACGACCTCGACGCCCCGGTGGGTCGGGTGTGCAGCGCCGAGGTGCCCCTGCCCTACGCCAAGCACCTCGAACTCGCCGCCCTGCCGTCGGTCGTCCGCGTGGTCGAGGCAGCCCGCGAGGCGGTGGGATCTCATGGCTGAGTTCCTCATGCCGTCGCTCGGCGCGGACATGGAGCGCGGCAAGCTCGTCGAGTGGCTCGTGAAGCCGGGCGACTATGTGCACAAGGGGGACATCGTCGCCGCCGTCGACACCGATAAGACGGTCATGGACGTGGAGAGTTTCGACGAGGGAGTGGTTGCCGAGTTGCTCGTGGAGGAGGGAGTCACGGTGCCCGTCGGCGCCCCGCTCGCTCGAATCACCCAGACGCCGGCGGCGGTCGACGAGTCGGCGAGGCCGGCCGCGAAGCCGCACCGGCCCGCAAAGCCGGGGAGGCCGGCCAAGGCCCCGAAACCGATCGAGGCGGCCGGGCCGATCGAGGCGGTGCCGCCGGCCCAGGCCCCGATCTCTCCCCCCGTGCGCCAACTTGCCCACCGGCTCGGCGTCGAGCTCGCCGGGGTGCACGGAAGCGGCCCGCAGGGGGTCATCACACGCGACGATGTTGAACGCGCCGTTCCCTCGCCCGCCGCCGCTCCGGCCGAGTCGTCACGGCCGGAGCGGATTCGCTCGTCGCCGAGGGCGCGCCGGCTTGCCGCCGAACTCGGCATCGATCTGGCCGGCGTCGTCGGCACCGGCCCGCACGGCGAGGTGACGGGGCCCGACATCACCCGCGCGCGGGAACCGGTGCCTGCCGCACCCGGGCGCACCCGGAAACCGGGGAAGTTGCCCGCAACGGCAACGGCAGCGGCAGCCGAGTCGGCCGAGCGCTCCGCTCGCCTGCGCCGCTCCATCGGCGTGCTCATGGCGCGCTCGAAGAAGTCCATCCCGCACTACTACCTCAGCACAACCATTGACCTGCGTGCCGCCACGGCGTGGCTGCAGTCCGCCAACGCCCAGCGGTCCATCGCCGAGCGGGTCGTGCCCGCCGCCCTTCTGCTCAAGGCGACCGCGCTCGCCGCGCGGGACATTCCCGAGATGAACGGCTTCTACGCCGACGACGCGTTCCAGCCGAGTTCCGCGGTGCATCTCGGTGTCGCCGTGGCGCTGCGTCAGGGCGGCCTCGTCGCTCCCGCCATCCACGACGCCGACTCCCTCTCCCTCGACGACCTCATGGCGGGCCTGAGGGACCTCGTGGGCCGCGCGCGCAGCGGTCGCCTGCAGCGAGCCGAGATGACCGACCCCACGATCACGGTCACCAATCTCGGCGACCTCGGAGTGGAGAGCGTGTTCGGCGTGATCTATCCGCCCCAGGTCGCACTCGTCGGCTTCGGCCGGGTGCTCGAGCAGCCCTGGGCGCACGACGGAATGCTCGGCGTTCGTACGGCCGTCACCGCCACCCTCTCCGCCGACCACCGGGTGAGCGACGGTCTGCGCGGCGCGCGCTTCCTCGCCCGCATCGACGAGCTGCTGCAGAAACCGGAGGAATTATGACTGAGGATGACGCTCGCGCTGCCGTGCTCGCGGCAATCGGGCAGGTGGCGCCGGACGTGGACACCGACGGCCTCGACGACTCCGCGAGGTTCCGGCAGGATCTCGAACTCGACTCCCTCGATTTCCTGCGACTTCTCGAGACGGTCGCCGGCGCCACCGGTGTCGAGACCCCGGAGAACGACTATGCGTCGCTCACCACGGTGCACAGCTTGATCGGCTACGTCGCCGCCCAGGCTGACCGCACTCAGCAAACGTTATACCCCTAGGGGTATATTTACTCCCACCGCCAGAACCGCCAATACCGGTGGTTCCGGGAGAACCAGCAGAGGGAGCAATACATGTGCCAGGCAGTTACCTGCAGTGAGTGCGGCAAGGTCACCTGGGCGGGGTGCGGCCAGCACGTCGACGAAGTGATGCGCGACGTCCCGGTCGCCCAGCGATGCCCGGGCCACCAGGCCCCGGCCGCACAGAGCCTCTTCTCGCGCATCTTCCCCGGCCGCTAGACAACCGCGGCCCGCGAATACACGGGGTGCAGAGCGCCGGCAGCCACGAGTGCATGCTGCCGAATCTCTACGGAATCTTAGGGCGTCGTTGTTTGGCTGGAGTGACCTCGCTCCCTTGACACCCGATGCCCAGCGCCCCAGGAGGACCCGACCCCATGAATTACCTCGAAGCCATTGTGATGGGGGCGATCCAGGGCATCACGGAACTGTTCCCCGTGTCCAGCCTCGGCCACGCGGTGCTGATCCCGGCCCTGCTCGGCGGCCAATGGAGTCGCGACCTCTCGGTCTCCGCCCCCGAGTCGCCCTACCTCGCCTTCATCGTGGGTCTGCACGTGGCGACCGCCCTGGCGCTGCTCGTGTTCTTCCGTCGCGACTGGGCGCGGATCATCCGGGGCTTCTTCTCCTCGGTGCGGTACCGCCGCATCCGGACCGCGCCCGAGCGACTCGCCTGGCTGCTCATCCTGGCCACCATCCCGGTGGGGGTGACCGGTCTGCTGCTCGAGCACACCTTCCGCACGGTGCTGGGAAAGCCGGTGCCCGCGGCGATCTTCCTGATCGTGAACGGGCTGATCCTCGGCGGGGGCGAACTCCTGAGACGGCGACGCGACCCGGCCGTCGACCGGGCCGCCGCGCTGAACGGACGGAGCGCCGATGCCGCGGTTCTGGGCACGGCGGCCGCCCAGGAC
Source organism: Lacisediminihabitans profunda (assembly GCF_008040105.1). Classification (GTDB taxonomy): domain Bacteria; phylum Actinomycetota; class Actinomycetes; order Actinomycetales; family Microbacteriaceae; genus Lacisediminihabitans; species Lacisediminihabitans profunda. The sequence continues at coordinate 301,954 of NZ_VRMG01000005.1, read as the reverse complement.
CCGGACGCCCTCGGCGACGACACCGCCCTCGCCGACGTGCCTCGGTGGCGCGCCGTGGCGATCGGCGCTGTGCAGACGCTCGCCCTGCTTCCCGGGATCAGCCGGTCTGGCGTGTCGATGGTTGCCGGCATGGCGGTGGGTCTCAGCCATCGAGAGGCAGCACGGTTCTCGTTCCTCCTCGCGACCCCGGTGATCCTGGCCGCCGGGCTGCTCAAGCTGCCCGACCTCTTCGGTCCGCTCGGCGCCTCGATCCACGGCCAGGTGCTCGCCGGCAGCGCCACCGCGTTCGTCGCGGCGCTGCTCGCTGTGGCCTTTCTCGACCGCTACTTCCGCACCAGGACCCTCATCCCCTTCGCCGTCTACTCCCTCCTCGCCGGCGCGGCATCCCTCGGCTGGCTCCTGCTTCACGGCTGAGTCACTGAGGTACGGATCGCCTCCGGAGATCTGACCGCTGATTCGTCGACCTCGGGCGTCCCGTGTCGGGGCGTCGGGTGTCGGTCGTCGGGCGTAGCGTCGCTCGGCATGGACATCATTCTGGTTCCCGGATTCTGGTTGGATGCGTCATCCTGGTCGCGGGTGACCCCGACCCTTGTCGCTGCGGGGCATCGCGTGCACCCGCTCACGCTTCCCGGGCTCGAGTCTGCCCACGCGCCGCGCGCCGGAATCGGCCTGCGCGACCACATCGATGCGGTCGTGGCGGTGATCGACTCCCTGCCCGACCGGGTGGTGCTGGTCGGTCATTCGGGCGGTGGCGCCATCATCCACGGGGCGGTGGATGCGCGACCGGATCGTGTGCTTCGCGCGGTCTATGTGGACAGCGGTCCACTCGCCGAGGGTGGTGTCATCAACGACGCGCTGCCAGCCGTCGGAGACGACGTGCCGTTGCCGTCGTGGGACATCTTCGACGACGAGGACCTCGTCGACCTGAGCGACGACCTCCGCGCCGCCTTCCGAGCCCGGGCGATTCCGGAGCCGCGCGGCGTGGCCCAGGATGCCCAGCACCTCCACGACGAGCGGCGCTACGACGTGCCGGTCACCGTGATCACCTGCGAGTTCCCGGTCTCGGCGCTGAAGACGTGGATCAAGAGCGGTCACCCCAACGTGTCGGAGCTCGCCCGTATCCACGACGTCGAATACGTGGAACTGCCCACCGGGCACTGGCCCCAGTTCACCAAGCCCACCGAGCTCGGTGCCGCCATCGTCGCCGCCGTGCAGACTCACTGAGGCGAAATCGCCACCGGCTCGGTCAGAGGTCCCGCCGCAGCACAACGACGGTCACGTCGTCGGGCGCGCCGTGTGACGCCCTCTCCAGCAGAGCGTCGACGATGTCTCGTGCGCTCGACGCGGAGCGCGCGATCCGCTCCACCTCGTCCAGGCTCGCGAGTGTCCCGTCGAACAGGTCGAGAACGCCGTCGCTCACGGACACGAGCGTGTCGCCGGGCAGCAGAGTCAGGATGTGCTCGCGCCAGCCTCCCCCGAACCCCGACCCCAGGGGGAAACTCGTCGTCGCCAGCCGCTTCGTGCCACCGGCCGCGCGAACGACCAGCGACAGTCCGTGTCCGGCGTCGACGTAGCGCACCTCGCCGAGCGCGGCATTCAGCCTCGCGTGGAAGAGCGTGACGAACGCGCCGGCCCGTTCGAGATCCGGCTCGAGTGAGGAATCGGCAACGGACATCACCTGCCCCAGATCGGGCCCGCCGGCGCCGGAACGCAACACCGATCGAACGGTGGCCGCGATGATGGCGGCACCGATTCCCTTTCCCATCACGTCGGCGACGGTGAATGCCGCGCCATCGCTGACCGGATACCAGTCGAAGAAGTCGCCCCCGACCGCACGGGCCGGAGTGCAGTCGCCATCCAGTTGATATCCGTCAAGGGCGACCAGCTGTCGCGGAAGCAGGCCACGCTGCACCTCGGCGGCGCGATCCAGCTCCAGGTCGGCCTCCCTTCGGCTGCGCCACTGCGACGCGAGACGGCGGACTATCGAAATCAGTTCCGGGTGGGAGATCGGCTTGGTGAGGAACTCGTCGGCCTGGCTCCGAAGAGCGCGCACGGCGTAATCGATCGACACGTGCGCGGTCATGACGATGACGGGAAGGCCGGGCTGCGCCTCCCGCATCAGGGCCAGCACCTCCAAGCCGCTCATGCCCGGCATCTCGATGTCGGTCACCACGACATCCGGCTGAAAGTCTTCGAGGGCCGCCACGGCTAGCCGCGGGTCATTCAGGGACAGGACCTGGCAGCCGCCCCTCCGCTCGAGCACGGTCCTGGTGTATTCGGCGATGTCCGGGTCGTCGTCGAGCACGAGCACCCGATAGGCGTCCTCGCTCGTCGTCATGCGGTGCCGAGCCTTCGACTGATCCGCCAGAGGTTGAGGGAACCGGACCGGTCGTAGTGCAGTTCGTCGACGAGCGCTTCGATGAGGGGGATGCCCCGCCCGGACTCCGCCAGCTCGTGCGGCATGCCTCCTGGCACCAGGTGAAACTGTCCCGGCTCACCGGTGTCGCTCAACCTCGCCTCGATCCGATCGCCGAACACCTCCACGGTGAGTGTGCAGGACACGCCGGTTCCCGCGTCGGCGTGCTGGATCACGTTGCCGGCGAGCTCGATCAGGGCCGTCTCGAAGCACACCCGGTCCGTCGCCGACACCGCCGGCGAGTTGGACCAGACCTCCTGCAACAGCGCATGCACCGTGTCGACGTCGTCCGGCGGTGCAGACATCGCCAGGGTGAACTGAGTGCCGCTATCCATTGCCGTATGCCGTCTCGGCACTGGCGTAGACCGGGAGCACCCGATCCATGTTGGTGAGCCGCAACACCAGAGAGACCTGTTCGTTCGGCGCGGCGATCCTGAGATCTCCGCCGGCCTGCCGGGCGGTCTTGAGCCCGCTGATCAGGGCGCCGAGCCCCGACGAGTCGATGAATTCCACTCCGGTCAGATCCACGACCACCCGGGACCGCCCCCCTGCCACGGTCGATGTGATCAGCTCTCGCAGGCGCCCCGCCGACACCATATTGAGACGGCCCGTGGGCCGCACCACGGCAATGCCGTCGGCAATCTCTCCGCTCGTGAACTCCATTAGCCGGACACCTCTTTCGGTTGAAAGCCGCGGTACAAGACCGCAGGCACAAGAACGCTGAGCACGATCAGGTCGAACACCACCCAGCCGAGATTCACGGCAGTGCCGATCGGTTCGCCGACACCGAGAACAAGTCGCGTCGTGCCGATGACCGCCGCAATCACCAGGGCCACTGCCACGCAGACCTGGGGGGTGATGAGCCGCCAGTTCGGGCCGCCTTCCTGGCGCGTCTTGGGCGTGACCACGAAGCCGAGCGGCCGCTTGAAGTAGACGTTCGCCGCCGCGCTCACGGTCGCCCGAATCCAGACGGGAAAGAGCGCGAGGCTGTATTGCTGACCGCGCCAGGTGGGGATTCCCCGCCCCGCGAACACGAAGAGCAGCTGGTTCAGCGCCATGAAGGGCACGAACCTAAGAAAGAACTCCCACGCGGTCGTGTTGACCGGCAGGATGCCGAAGCAGAGAAAGACGATCGGCGCCGCGAAATAGATCAGCGCCGCGAATCCGCTGAGGTAGCTCCACATCGTGGAGAAGTACATCAGACGCTGGGCGATGGTCATGCCACGCTGCCGGAGCGGATTCTCCTTCAGGAACACCTGCATGGTCCCCTGAGCCCAGCGCAGGCGTTGTTTGAGCATCGTCCCGAGGTCCTCCGGGGCGAGACCGACCGCGAGCAGACCGGAGTGATAGACGCTCCGCCAGCCCATGTCGTGCAGCCGCATCGACGTCGCCATGTCTTCCGTGACGGAAATCGTCGCGAGCGGCATCAGCGGTTGGGCCTCTTCTGCACGGTCGACATCGATCGAGCGCAACAGGGTCTGCACCGATTCGAAGGCCCCGAGCGGGGAAAGTTCACGCGAGGCGAGGGTCTCGACCGTGCTCTCCATGTCCATCAGGACATCCCATTCGACCTCGTCGTCGCCGCCCATTTCCCTCAGCGCGTCAAGGTCTCGGGCGAGGAGGTGGATGTCGATAGCCACCATGCCGCGGGAGATCTCCTCGATCCGTCGTTGCAGTGCGTAGGTGACCGACGACAGCGGCTTGAGAGCCGCCACCTCCAGCCGCGCGGTCTCCACGGCGGAGGCAACCTCCGCGAGGGCGCCGAGCACCACATCATTGTCCCGGGGGGCGCTGCGGGCCGCCTTGGCAAGCACGCGCCGAGCACCCCGCAGTGCCGTGAGGACCGCGCGCTCCACCTCCGCGACGTAACCGGCTATCCCGAGCTGCATGAGGGCCTCGCGCCGGAGCAGAGCGTTCGAACCGCAGAAGAATGCCGCGTTCCAGCCGTCCTTCCCCTGCTGAATCGGTCCGTAAAACAGGCCGGCCTGACTCCCCAGCGGATCACCCGGGGTGACGTTGCCGAAGATCTGCGGGGTCTGCACGAGGGCGACGGATTCGTCCCCGAAGTAGCCCAGGGTCTCGTCGAGAATCTGGGGAAGTGGAACCTGGTCGGCGTCGAGGATGAGCAGGAATTCGCCGTCCGTGGCGAGCAGGGCGTTGTTGAGGTTTCCGGCCTTCGCGTGCAAGGGCCGGTCGAGCCAGTCGGCCCCGCGCGTGATGTAGCCGACGCCGAGCGACGTTGCCGCCTCGCTCATCTCCGGACGATCACCGTCGTCAAGAATCCAGGTGCGATGCGGATAGCGAATGGCTCGGGCCGCGGTGGCCGTTTCTATCACCAGGTCGACGGGCTCGTTGTAGGTGGTGATGAAGACGTCGACGGTCAGTCCGGCCGGTGCCACGGGCGGCCGGGGTCGCGGGCGAGCCCGCCACATCGTGAGGCCGAACAGGCTCACATCGATGAGGCTGTAGGTCTCCGCGGCGACGAGGGGCAGCGCGATCCACCACGCTCCCCAGTTGAGCGAAAAGAACCAACGCCAGACCATGTAGTTGAGGCCGAGCACCACGGTCGCCACGACGATTAGCCGCAGCACGGCAAGCCGGGTGGTCACCTCCGGGTCGGCCCTGTGTACCGACACGCGCTCCTGAACCACGTCGACCCCCCGAAAGCCCCGTGCCGCCGAATCCCCCTCGGCGTGCTCCCTCGATAATATCGCGGCAGGCACGATACTCCCCGAGCGACCTGAAGCTTTTGGTACCGAGCGTAACTTTTCGGGTGCCGTCGTCGATTACGTCCACGTGGGCCTCGGCCCCGCAGAAATGAACCGACGGGTCTCAGACCCACTTGGAGGACTTAGATGTCATTCTTTACCGTTCTTGTCACGAGCAAGATCGCCATCGGCGCCCTGGCACTCGGCACAGTCGCCGCCGGCGGCACCGCCGTCGCCGCCTACACCGGGACGCTTCCGGCTCCGCTGCAGCAGAGCGCCCACAGCCTGATCGGCGCCCCTGCCCCCGCCGACAGCACAGAGGTGGATGCCACGGCCACGGCAGACCCGACCGAGACGCCGGACCCCACCGCCACGCCGAACCCCACCGCCACGCCGGTGGGTCCGGATGCCACGGGCCCCGCGGCCTTCGGTCTCTGCACGGCCTTCACGCACGGTGGACTGAGCACCTCATCCACGGCGTACAAGTCCCTCGTCGTCGCGGCGAGCAACTCGACCGACATCAAGGCCTACTGCGCCACGATCGTCCACCCCGGTAAGACCGCCGCACCGTCCGACGTCTCCACCGGCGCGCCGGCGCTCCCCGACCAGTCGTCGAAGGGCACCAGCCACAAGCCGACCACGCCCGGCCGCCCGTAAGTTTCTCACCAATCACCCTGCCGCGCCGCGCTAGCCTAGGCAGCGTTGCGCGGCAGGGCTCTGGTGACGGAATGGGACGAGGTGGTCGATGGAGACATTGACCGACGAGATGCTGGCTCTCGGGAGCAGCAACCCGGCGGAGGTCTTCACTCTCGTGTATCAGGCGCTTTCGCCGTCGGTGCACGGCTACCTTGTGGCCCGCGGTGTGGATGACCCCGAGGCCGTTACCCACGATGTCTTCCTCGCCCTCTACCCTCGGCTCGCCTCGGTGAACGGAGGGGTGAAGGGGTTGAAGACTCTCATCTTCTCCATTGCACATGCCCGGTCGGTGGATCACCACCGACTGCGGGCCAGGAGCCCCATGATCACCGAATACCTGCCGGAGCTCGACTCCAGATCCACCGCGTCCGCGGAAGACCACGCGCTGGATTCGGCTCTCGACGCCGGCGCCCTCGAACTCCTCGCCCACCTGGGCGATGATCAGCGCGAGGTTCTGAACCTGCGAATCATCGCGGACCTCTCCCTCGAACAGACCGCGGCGATCATGGACAAGACGCCCGGCGCGATCAAACAACTCCAGCGCCGAGCACTGGGAAACCTGAAGCAGGAACTGGAAATGAAGGTCGGGAACACCCCATGACTCGTGATGACCGCGTTGTCGACGATCTCCTCGAGGAGGCCGCCATCGACGATGCCGCCGATCTTCGATCGCTGCTCCTCGAACTCAGGTCTCTGGGCGCCGGCAGCCCCCCCGAACCCTCGGCAGAGCTCGCCGCGCTCATGACCCCTGCTCCGGTGGACATCGCCGCGCATCGACGGGTTCGGAACCGTCGTCTCATCGTCGCCGCCATTGCCGTCGCGGCATCGGTGGGCGTCGGCGCCTCGGCCGCCGCGGCCAGCCCTGACTTCAGGCATACGGCGCAGACCGCCATCAGCTTCCTCGTCCACACCCTGGTGCCCGGCGCGCTGCACGAGCCAGGGCAGCCCCCGGTTCCGGCGCCCGGGAGCAGTCGCGTGCCGGGCAGAGAGGGCACCTCGTCCGGCGGCCCCCAACGAGGCGCGAGCGACAAGTCCAGCGTGTCGCCATCGCCGCGAACGAGCGTGCCCGCCCGACCCGACCCCAGCAGGCGGCCGTCAACGGTCGTGCCCCCCGTCACCCCGCCCGGCGCGGGATCGAAGCCAACCGCACCGCCGGCGAACTCCCACCACTAGCCCGGGCGCCAGCGGGCGAGGGACTGCCCATACGATGGACACGATCAGGCCCGTGTCGGTCTGGTTCCATCGCCTTGAGGCAAGACGGGACGCATTCTGATGAGACTCTTGCTTGTTTCCGGCAGCACCCGGCAATCGTCGACCAACAACGCCGCGTTGGCCACGATACGAGAGCTGGCGCCGCCAGGCTCCAGCGCCACCTTGTATGGCGGCCTGTCTGCGTTGCCCGCCTTCAATCCGGACGATGATCACGACCCCGTTCCCGCCGCCGTTGCCACCCTGCGCGAGCAGATAGGTCTCGCCGATGCCGTGCTGTTCAGCACGCCCGAGTACGCCGGCACGCTCCCGGGCAGCTTCAAGAACCTCCTGGACTGGACCGTGGGCAGCGAGGTGGTCTCGGGAAAGCCGGTCGCGTGGATCAATGTGGCTGCCCCGGGGCGAGGACATGGTGCCCTGGCCACTCTGGCGTTGGTGCTCGGCTATATCGATGCACGGGTTCTCGACGGGGCCTGCATCGACCTCCCCCTTGCTCGGGACACGATCGTCTCCGGGATCGTCTCGACCCTGCCCGAACGCGACGCGCTCGCCCGCTGGTGGATCACGATGCTCGAGCAATTGGAGAAGCGCGGATGATCCCCGTGTCGGGGTCCCAGCGCGAGCGCCAGGCGCTCACCAGACCGGGATGTCGACACCGACTTCGGACTGCGGGCGGGGTCCGAAGATGCGTCGCTCGGCCTCGCTGATGCCGAGGTCGTTGATGGATGCCTCGCGACGGTTCATGAGCCCGCTCGGGGCGAACTCCCACAGTTCGTTGCCGTAGCTGCGAAACCACTGGCCGTGAACGTCGTGCCACTCGTACTGGAACCGCACCGCGATGCGGTTCTCCCGGAAGCCCCAGAGGCCCTTGCGGAGCGCGTAGCCCTGCTCGCGGTGCCACTTCGCGCTGAGGAACTCGATGATCGCCTCACGACCGACGACGTGCACGTCGCGGTTGCGCCACACCGAGTCCGGCGTGTAGGCAAGAGCGACTCTCTCGGGGTCGCGGCTGTTCCACGCGTCCTCGGCTGCCTGCACCTTCTGCAGGGCCGTCGGCAGGTCGAATGGCGGAAACGGCGGGCGGGATTCGGTCATCGAACGTGTCCTTGTCGATCGGTCAGCGTGGGGTTGCGCGGATAGGGGTTGTGAGTGGTCTCTCGCGCCGGGAGCAGGCGACCGGCCACGACGCGCTGAAGGGTGAACCGTGCAATTCGGCCGGTGTGCCCGTCGTCTCCTGATCGGCCGGGTTCTCCCCATTCGATCTCGGTCGTGCCGGACAGGTGAAGAGTACGCCCGGTGCCGAAATCGAAGAACAGCAGGGCGGTCTCGGGGCTCACGGCGAGGTTGCCGAAGCTGTTGAAGAGATTGTTGCCCGGATAGTCGGGCCACCACAGCCCGCGCTCGTCCACGCGGACCATCCCAGGTGGGCCACCACGGTGCGAGGCGTCGGCTCCCCGCTCGGGGTTCGCGGTGCCGAGGAAGAACGTATCGGCGGCGCGGATCAACTCGCGATCTTCCGGATCGAGAGTGCTGCCGAGACGGACGGGATCGCCTCCGTCCCGGTGCGGGCGGCCGGGCACGAGCGTGCGTTGCTGGATGTACTTCGGGCAGTTGCCGTAGGCCTGCTCGACCTCGACGAGAAGCAGGTCGCCCCCGCTCACCGTGAGGGTGCCGTTGATCCGCACCCGGCGCCGGGTGGCGAATTCGACCGCCGTCATCCCGATCTTCTGGCCCGCGACCAGCCCGTGGAGCGGGTCTCCCGCGGGAATCGCGGCCTGCACCGCGACGGCGGTGTCGGAGAGCACCTCGAGGAACCCGGGAGGGCCGACCAGCGGAGACGTCCAGAGACGTCCGCCGGCATCCCTCCCGGTGACGACGAGAAACGTGCGGGCGCTGAGGAATCCGGCGATTCCGCCGGTCAGCGCAACGGGCTCGAGCATGCTGGACAGCCGCGCCGCGTCTCGCGCGACCCCGGCCGTCCGCTGCACCGCGAGCTCGCCGGCATGGAAGCCCGCGTCGGCGATTTCGCGCATCGAAGTCATCGTCATCATGTCCTTGAGGAACGAGTCGAGGCCTACAGCCCGACTACCGGCCAGTCGTTCTCCACGTTGGCTAGCACGTTGAAGTAGTTGGTCAGGATGTTCAACGCGAGGTTGGCCACCAGCTCGCCGATCTCCGCGTCGGTCACGCCGGCGGCACGGGCCACGCCGAGTGCGTCATCGTGCACGTCGCCCGCGTTTTCGGCGATCGCCTGGGAGAGCTTCAGAAGCGCGCCCACGTGGGGGTCACTCGACTCGGAGCGGCGCGCGGCATCCAGCTCGGCGGCATCCACCTTGGCGATGTTGCCGCCGATGTAGGTGTGCGCAGACAGGCAGTACTCGCAGCCGTTCAGCTGCGCCGTGGAGATTGCCAGGCGCTCACGAACCGCCGCGGGAATGCTGCCGGTTGCGACCGCGGCGGAAAGGGCGAGGTAGCCCTTCAGCAGTGCCGGGCTGTTCGCCATGACCTTCGTCATGTTCGGAACGAGACCCAGTCCCTTCTGCACCTGGTCGAGCAGATCCTTGGCAACGCCCGTGGCGGTCTCGGGCTGGATGGGGACGATCGTGGCGATAGCGGTAGTCATGGGTCTCTGTCTCCTTGGTTTCTAATGCATGAACTCAGGTTCATCCGTTACAGGTTATACCACGGGTAATCTCACGGATGCAACTCAATTCATCCGTGATATATTTGCCGCATGGAAAACGATGGACCGGATCGCAGCTGGGTGCTCCCCGAGGAGCCGACCCCGGTGCGGCTGATGGCCACGATCTGGGCCGATACCGCGGGTGTGCACGACGACTTCGCCGCGCCGACGGATCTTGATGCCTGGCTGGATGCTGTCGGCCTCGACCGTGCAGGCGTCACGGCGACGCAGAAGGAGTTCCAGAGCGCGCGAGTTCTGCGAGATTCGGTGCGCCGACTGGCAGCCCATGTCACCAGCGACCAGCGCCCAGCCGCCGAGTCTGCCGTCGCAAGCGTGGAGGATGCGACCCGAGCCGTGAACGAGGCAGTCCGCGAGCGCAGTGTGCCGCGACTGCGATTGAATGAGGGACATCTCGAGCTCGCCGCCACCCCCGCAGGCTCTCCGGTGGTTGCCGGTCTGGCCGAAGTCGCCTCGGAAGCCCAGCAACTCCTGGGCGAGAACGGCTCCCAACTGCGGGCGTGTTACGCGCCGGGGTGCGTGCTGTACTTCGTGAAGACCCACCCTCGACGGGAATGGTGCTCGGTTGCCTGTGGCAACCGCGCGCGCGCGGCCCGGCACTACCAGTCGGTGCGCTCCGCCCGCATCACGCGGGAGGACACGACCCACTGATTCAGGCTACAAATCCCCGTGCTCGACGGACGCGGCCGCCCGCGAGCGCTGGGCCCGCGTCACCATTCCGTGAATGCCGCCGATCGCCGTCGCGGAGAGAATCCCGAACGCGATCGACGCGGCAAGCCCGACGAACGGGTCGGCGATGAACAGTTCTCCCGCCGCAACCGCGACCCCGACGTGGTACGCCGTGTAGATCGTGGCGGAGAGGAGGGAGAAGACCAGGTATCTCCACGCCGGGAGGCCGCTCGCCCCTGCCGTCATCGTCACCGCCACGCGCACGAACGGGAGGAACTTCGCGCCGACGAGAATGGTACCCGGGTTGCGTTCGATTCGGCCGGATGCCCACAGCAGCGCGGTTTGCGCCTTCGATCCGCGCATCCAGACCCTGCGCGCCGGATGGATCGAACGCCCGATCAGGAAGGCGATTCCGTCTCCCACCATGGTCGCCGCGGTGGCCACCACCAGCACGGCGACGGGCTCGGGTCCGTGGCCGGATGCGCCGAGCGCCGCGAGCGTGACCACCATCGTCTCCCCCGGCACGAGCGGGAAGAACCCGTCGATGACGAGCAGGCCGACCAACGCAAACAGTGCCCACGGCGACCGGGCCACAGCGTAGATCAGATCGGCGACGTCAGCCACGGGGCCCGGCTTCGCGGTCTCTCACCAGGCGACGCAAGCCACCCTTCGGCGGAACCTCCACGGGATGCGGCCAGCGCGGCTCCAGCCAGTCACCGAGCGTCACCCGCCTGATCTTGCGATGAAGCAGCGGAACCACCCAGTCGCGCACCCACAGGCTCTGGTCGATCAGCCACCGTCGAGTCGACCGCGACTCGAGCGGCGCGAACTTCTTGGCCTTGATCTTTTTGGCGTTGATCGAGTGATGCACCGCCAGCACATCGAGCACCCGGGCGGCGAGCGCCTTGTGGCCTGCCTTCGAGAGATGAAGTCGGTCTGCTGACCACATCCGCCTGTCTTCGTAGCCCTCGAAGGTCCAATAGTCCACGAGTGTCGCGCCGTACTTCTCTGCGATGCGGCGCACGCCGTCGTTGTAGGCGTGGTTTCGGCGCCGGAACAGCCAGACCACGGGATAGAGGGGAACGTCGTAGCCGGTGAACAAGAGGATGGTCGCGCCGGTCTTCGCCAGAGCGGCCACGAGTCTCTCGTAGTCGTCGAGGAGGGATCCGATCTCCGTGCCGGGGTCCATCACGTCGTTGCCGCCGGCGTAGAGAGTGATGAGGGTGGGGTGCAGTCGCACCGCCGAGTCCAGCTGGTCTGCGACGACATCCCGCAGCCTCTTGCTGCGCACGGCCAGGTTCGCGTACTGCCAGCCGGGTTCCGCCTTCGCAAGTCTCTCGGCCACTCGATCGGCCCAGCCGCGCACCCCGTTCGGCAGGCGCGGATCCGGATCTCCGACGCCCTCCGTGAACGAGTCGCCCAGCGCGACGTAGAGGCGAACCGTGGTGGCCCCCTCTCCCGAGCTCGGATCCGCGGCCGATCCCGTCACCGCCGTTCCCGTCACCGCCGGGCAAGAAGCGCGTGCTCGGCGATCGCGCATTCGAAGTGGTGCAGCAGCAATTCACAGACCACGGGCCAGGTGCGACCCTGCACACTCTGGAACGCGGCCTCGGCGAACGCGGCACGCTTGGCATCGTCTCCGACGAGGTCCACGACGTGGCGGCGCAGTTGCCCGAGGTCGCCCGGTGTGTACAACCAGCCGGTACGCGACGGGTCGACGAGGTCGACCGGGCCGCCCCGGCCGGTCGCCACCACCGGCACTCCGGAGGCCATCGCCTCCTGGATCGTCTGGCAGAAGGTCTCGAGCTCCCCCGGGTGCACGAAGAGATCGATGCTCGCCAGGGCAGTGGCGAGCTGTTCCCCGCCCAGGAATCCGGTGAAGTAGGCGTTCGGCAGCACGGCCTCGAGCGCCTCCCGCTCTGGACCGTCTCCGACGATCACCACCCGAGTGCCCTCGATGTTGTCGAGGGCGGCCAGGTCTTCCACCTGCTTCTCCACCGCGAGACGTCCCACGTAGCCGATGAGGACCTCGTCGTTCGGTGCCGCCTTCGCCCGGAATGCCGCGCTTCGTTTGCCCGGATGAAAGCGGGTGGTGTCCACTCCGCGACCCCAGAGTTCGACCCTCGGGATGCCGTGCGCATCGAGCTGACGTGCCGCGGAGAGCGAGGGGGCCAGGGTGAGGGTCGCGAGCTGGTGGATCGCGGCGACTCGCTGCCACGCCCAGGCCTCGAGGAATGGGACGCCGTACTTCCCGAGGTAGCCGGGCACATCCGTCTGGTACACCGCGACGGTCGGAATTCCCAGTTGCTCCGCCGCGCGTATCGCCCGGCGTCCGAGTTCGAACGGCGAGGCGAGGTGAACGATGTCGGGCGCAAAACCCGCGAGTAGGCGGCGCACCCGCGAGACTCCGCCGACGGCAAGGCGCACATCGGAATACCCGGCCACAGAAACAGACGGCAACCGCACGACACTCACACCATCGCGTTGGTCGACGTCATTCGCCCCGACCGCCGCCGGGGCGATCACCAGCACCTCGTCGCCCCGGCGGACGAGATGCTCGAGCACGCGCTGCAGCGAGTGTGTGACTCCGTTGACGAGGGGAAGGTAGGTCTCGGCGACAATCGCGATCCTCATGCCTCGACGGTCTCATCCGCGGCTTCTCGGGGCTCAACTTTTGAGTGTCTGTCGATTGAGGGGATGGTGAACTCTTGGGGCGCGAAGGCTCGCGGGTCATGCGCGACCGCCGCCTCACGTCTTCGCGATCACGTCGAGGATTGCTGCGGCTACAGTGTCGGCATCCTTCCGCAACACCAGCCATTCGACGCTCCGCCCGCCCAATCGATCGATATCGCCGGCGCCGCGATGCATCGTTCGCGGGAGTCGTTTGGACTTCGGGATGTCCCAATCATGTCCCCCGCGATTTACCGGCGGCGAGGAGAACGCGAAATCCACCCCGCCCGAGTTCAGGCGGCCCGTGGGGTGAGTACGAAAATGCTTCCTGTGATCAGTTGGACGGCAATCAACGCCACTGACACCGCGAGACGGGGCCACAGAGTTCGGCTCCAGTTCGCGACCAGAATCGGAATCGATCCGATGAGCGCGCTGACGAGGTAGTTCCTGAACGACCCTCCGTAATACGAGATGATCTCGGATCTACTCGCCCGGTAGAACGGTCCCATCCCATGTGAAATGCGGATTAGCCCACTTGATTGATTCCACGACAGCGGGGCAGTGCAGATGGATCTGCTCTCTCAGATGATTGAGGATCGGTTGGGCAAAAGCCTCAGAGTCATCGATGTATTGCGTGACTCTTGGATCAGGATTTGTCAGTGACATTACGGATATTCTCCTTGTGGAACATTGCTCGTGGCGGGTTCAGCGGCGGTGCCCCGGTGGTCGCCGATGTCGTTGACCTTTCGCTGGAGGGCTGCGCGTTCGACGGCGTTCCCGCACAGCTCTATGGCCTGCAGGAGTGCGGTCCGCGCCTCGTCCGGGCGGCCGAGTCGGGTGAGAATTTCCCCGCGGATCGCGGGGAGCAGGTGCGAGCCGGCCAGTTCGCCGCGTGACGCGATCGCGTCCACCAGCGCGAGGCCATCCGCCGGACCGGAGGCCATCGCGACTGCGACCGCACGACCCAGTTCGATGATGGGCGATGGTGTCAGCCGTCCGAGGGCTTCGTAGAGGATGACGATCCGCTGCCAGTCGGTCTCGGCAACCGAGTGCGCCACCGCGTGACACTCGGCGATGGATGCCTGGAGACCGTACGCGCCGAGTCCATGTCCGGCGTCCACGGCTCGTGCGAGGGCCGCACGTCCGCGCCGGATCGCCGACTGGTCCCACAGCCGTCGATCCTGGTCCTCCAGGAGCACGGGGCGGCCCAGTTCGTCGAGTCGCGCGGGAAAACGGGCCGCAGTGAGTTCCAATAGCGCGATCAGCCCAAATACCTCGGGCTCCGGCTTGAGTCGCACCAGCACACGAGCCAGTCGGCGCGCCTCGCTGGCCAGATCCGTGCGAATCCACTCCTCACCAGCCGATGCGAACGAGCCCTCCGTGAAGATCAGGTAGACAACCTGAAGCACCGAGCCGAGCCGCTCGGCTATCTCGTGCGGTTCGGGAACGACGAAGGGGATTTCGGCGGCCGCAAGCGTCTTTTTGGCGCGGGTGATGCGCGCCTGGATCGTCGGCGCGGGCACCAGGAAGGCTTTGGCGATCTCGTCGGTCGTGAGTCCGCCGATGACCCGCAGTGTCAATGCGATCCGTGACTCCTTCGACAGCACTGGATGACACGAGATGAACATCAAGGCGAGCACGTCATCGTCGATGGCGTCGGGATTGAACAGCACGTCCACGCCGGGCAACTCCTCGTCAAGGTCACGGGCAAGCAGAACGTACCGTTCGTCGCGGGCGGACCGGCGTCGAAAGACGTCGATCGCCCGGCGACGGCCTACGGTGAGCAGCCAACCGGTCGGCTCGGCCGGCAGTCCGTTGACCGACCAGGAAACCAGCGCCTCAGCGAGTGCCTCCTGGGCGAGATCCTCGGCCAGCGAGAAGTCTCCGGTATAGCGGGCGAGGGCACCGACGATGCGGGCGGACTCCATCCGCCACACCGCCTCGACGGCGCGCCTCGCCTCGGCCCTACTCATCGGATCCCAACTGCCTCACTCGATCAGAGCTGCCCGGTCTGCTCGCGCCAGGCGCGCTCCTTCTGGATCCAGACGTTGTCCTGAGGGAATTCATCGATCGACGGCACGCGACGGATCTCGGTCTTGCTGCCCGCCGTCATCGGTGCGCGCTTGGCCCACTCGACAGCCTCCTGAATCGATGCGACGTCGAGAATGTAGTACCCGTTGAACAGCTCCTTGGTCTCTCCGTAGGGACCGTCAGTCACGACCGGCGTTTCCCCCGTGAAGTCGACCACGACCCCGTTGTTCGCGTCGTCGAGGCCTTCAGCCGCCAGCAACACGCCGGCCCGGATCAGCTCGTCGTTGAACTTGCCCATCGCCTCGAGGATCTCCGTGAAGTCGACGCTCGTGAAATTCGCGAACGACTCGTCCGTCGCGCGCATGATCAGCATGTATTTGGCCATCTTCTACTCCTTGATTCTGGAAGGTCGCTGTTCGAGCTTCTCACCCCTAGGTCGAACGGCGCGATGCCAAATCGACAAATGCTGAAGAATCTTTGGATGCTTTCCGAGGGAGGCGGTTCGCGCCACCGCAGGATCAAGGCCGGACCGGCTATGACCGCATTGTCCCGCGCAACGTGTTCAGTCAGCCCGCCCAAAAGCCGGACGTTCAGTTCGTCAGATCTGGAGCCGATCCGACCAACGCCCCGCGCACCGCGTAGCGGTGCATCGTCACTCCTTGGTCGAACGAACCCTGTTCCACGAGGTCGAGTTCGATGGGGTGGTCAAGAGCATCGAAGAGTGGCCGGCCGGCTCCGAGCACGACCGGGTGTGTGAACAGCAAGAGCTCGTCGAGCAGGTGAGCCCGCAACAGCTGAGTGGCGAGATTCGCGCCACCGATGCCGATGTCTCCCTCAGTCTCCTGCCGCAGCACGGCGAGCTGTTCGATCGCGTTGTCGCCGCCGATGATGCGCGTGTTGTGTTCGGCCGTCGTGCGCGTGCGCGAGACGAGCACCTTGGGTATGTTCGTCCAGATCTCGCCGTACTCGCGCAGGAAGCCCGGCAGGGATTCGTCCGTGCGAGCGTTCGGCCAGAACGGATCCATCATCTCGTAGACTTTACGGCCCTGAACCATCATCGACATCGCCCGCGCGCGAGCGTTGAATTCGCGATGCAGCGGCTCACCCAGACGGATCCAACTGGGCCCTTCGATGTCACCGTGCTCGCCCGCCTCTCGCTCGATGAAAAGATCGAGCGAGACATTCATCCAGTACACGAATCGGCCGGCCACGTCCACTCCTTCGCTGAGCCACGATTGCCGGGAAGCACCGACACCCTCTACGGGAGGGTAGACCTTGGGCGGGCTCGGCACTACCCTACAACTCGCCCCGGCTCGCGGTGGGAAGAATTCTCATTTCTGAGGGCACGAGGGCGCATACTGATCTGGTGATCACTGCGTGGAGACGGATGACGATCGCCGGGGCTGTGTACTGGGTGATGCTGACCCTGGCCGGCCTGGGATTTGTCGGCCGTTTCTTCTGGCACTACGACACGTGGCCGTTCAGCCTGGCCCTGATCATCGCATTCATTTTCAACGGAGCAGGAAACATGCGCGGCCGCGCCCGCCACCCGCAGGAGAACGACCCGAACCGGCGATAGTGCTCGCCTGTGGCTTCTATCACGACACGAGCATCTCGTCGGGGTGAAGATCCCGTGCCGGTCCCTCGGGACGGCAAGCTCGACGTCGCCGGCCGAGTTCCCGCCGCCTTCGCGACGCCTGATACCCGATTCAGCCCCGGAATTCCGGGATTCTGGCCGTCGGCGAAGTGCCCCCACAGGGATTCGAACCCTGACTGGGACGATTTTAAGTCGTCTGCCTCTGCCGATTGGGCTATGGGGGCGAAGCATCGCCAGACTAGGCCGCCGGCAGGGAAAAACCTACGCCGTGGGGACCTTCGGCCGTGATGCGAACTCCTCGAAGGCGTGACGCGGAGTGACCCGCGCCTCGATCGAGACGATGTCGCGACGTAAGAAGAAGTTGAGGACCCAGTTGCCGAAGACGCGGATCTTGCGCTCCCACATGGGAACCGCGAGACCGTGGTAGCCGCGGTGCATGAACCAGGCGAGCAGGCCGGTGACGGCGAAGCGGCCGGACTGGAACGCGCCGACGCCGAGGCCGAGGCCCGCGACGGCGCCGAGGCCCTTGTGGTAGTACTCCCTGGGCTCGTCGCCGCGGAGGTGGCCGATGATGTTCTTGGCAAGCTGCTTGCCCTGCCGAACCGCGTGCTGCGCGTTCGGCACGGTGAATCCGCCGACACCGGCACCGGTGAGGTCGGGGACGGCACAGACGTCGCCGGCGCCCCAGGCATCCGGAACAACGCCGTCGTCGTTGATCACGCGAAGGTCGGCGGCGACGCGCAGGCGTCCGCGTTCCTCGATGGGGAGGTCGGTGTTGCGCAGCACGGGGTTGGCCATGACTCCGGCGGTCCAGACGATGAGGTCGGTCTCGAAGGTCTGCCCGTTCGACATCTCGATCTTGCCGCCGACGGCGGAAGTGAGCTGCGTCTCGAGGTGGATCTCCGCGCCGCGCTGGGCGAGGTTCTTGATCACCCAGAGGCTGGTCTTGAGCGACACCTCGGGCATGATGCGACCCATGGCCTCGATGAGGTGGAAGTGCGTGTCATCGAAGGTGAGGGTGGGGTAGTACCGCAGCAGCGAGCTGGCGAGGCTGCGCATCTCGCCGAAGACCTCGATGCCGGCGAAGCCTCCGCCGACGACCGTGAAGGTGAGCAGGCGGTCGCGCTCGGGGCCGGCCGGGAGGTTGGCCGCCTTGTCGAAGTTGCCGAGGATGCGGTCGCGGATCTCCACGGCCTCCTCGATGTTCTTGAGACCGATCGCCTCGTCGGCGACACCGGGGATCGGGAAGGTGCGCGACACCGAACCGGCGGTCACGACGATGATGTCGTACTCGACGTCCCACGCCTCGCCGATGGCGGGAGTGATCGTCGCGGTCTTGGTGGCGTGGCTGATGTTGGTGACCTTCGCCGTGACGACCTTCGTCTTGACGAGGTGCCGGCGGTGCGAAACCACCGCGTGGCGAGGCTCGATCGAACCGGCGGCAACCTCGGGGAGGAAGGGCTGGTAGGTCATGTACGGCAGGGGGTCCACCATGGTGACCTCCGCCTCGCCGGGGCGCAGAGCGCGTTCGAGTTTGAGGGCCGTGTAGAAACCGGCGTATCCGCCGCCAACGATCAAGATTTTGGGCACGACCTACAATCTACTACTTGCGTCGGTTTCGCTCGAACTCGCGCCGGGCCCCGCGAACCACTATAACGAGCAGGAACGCGAAGATTCCGTACACCAGGAGGGGCACGCCGAGGTCCCTCAGCGCGGCAACCGATGGCAAGACTTTGCCAAACGGACTCTGGGCCGACACGACGGGAGTCGGGGTGGATGACGGGCTCGACGTGGGGGTCGGTACCGGGGTCGCGGTCGCCGCCGCCCGCCGATTGAGTCGAATCCATTCCGCGAGGTCTCTGGCCGGATCGGCCTTCACCGCCGGCACGGTCGCGGTCACGGCGGCCTGCGCGTTGATGAGCCCGCTGCCGTAGACGATCGAGTCACCGGCCTTCGTCGCGGTCGCCGTGAGCCGGTTGATCACGTTACCGGCGTCGAGCCCCGGATGTGACGCCCGGATGAGGGCGAGCAGTCCGGACACGAGCGGTGTCGCCCCGCTCGTTCCCGCCCACGAGAAGTAGCCGCCGCCGGGGCCGGCGCCGACGAGGTCCTCGCTCGGTGCGGACACCGTGAGGGTGATCCCCTGCGATGACGCGTCGAAGCTCGCCTTGCCGTTGCGGTCGACGCCCGCCACCACGACCACCCCGGGCATCGTCGCCGGGGCGCCCACCTCGGTGGTGCCGCTCCCCCGGTTGCCGGCGGCGGCGACCACGATCACGTCGTGCTTCATCGCGTAGAGGAAGGCGTCGTCCCAGCTGGTGGGCCAGTCGAGGGTGTTGCGGGTGAGCGACATGTTGATGATGGAAGCGCCGTGGTCGACCGACCAGCGCACGGCCTTCGCGATCTGGTCGTCGGAGTCCGTCGAGCCCACCCCGAATCCGACCGACACGGCCAGGATCTTCGCCTCGGGCGCGACCCCGATGACCCCGGCGTCCACGCCGTGTCCGTGTCCGGCGAGCAGCGAGGCGACCATGGTGCCGTGTTGCGGATCCTCGCCGATCGGCCTCTGGCCGTCCGGCGAGCCGACGCCCGAGACATCCGTGCCGCCGACGACGGTGCCCGTGAGGTCCTGGTGGCTGCCGTCGACCCCGGTGTCGATGACCGCCACGGTGACGCCAGCGCCCTTGGTGGTCGACCAGGCGGCGGTGATGCCGTAGCTGGAGAGCCAGTATTCCCGGTCCCGGATGGAGTCGGCGGATGCCGTGCCGGCCGGGAGCACGGAGGCCGCCAGCGCGAGCAGGGTGGTGGCGACCACGGCTCGGACGGCCGCGCGGACCGGCCTCACTGCTCCGGTACGCACTCGCACACCGTCGGCGACCAGTCCGCCCGCTCGAGCGCGAGATCCCCGATCGGGTTGACTCCCGGGCCGGCGGCGAGGGAGTGCCCGACGAGGGCGTGCAGGCACTTCACCCGCTCCGGCATTCCGCCGGCGGAGATTCCGTCGATCTCGGCGACGAACTCGATGCCGTTGCGGTCGTTGAGATAGGCCTCGTGTGCGGCGAGGTACCCGGCGGCGACGGTCTCGTCGGCGAGGAGCGCTGCGAGCTCGGTCATCACGCCGTTCGCCTCGAGGGTGGAGATCGCCGCGGTCGCCGCGGGGTGGCTCAGGTAATAGAGCGTGGGGAACGGGGTGCCGTCGTCGAGGCGGGGCTTCGTCGCGACCACGGTGGGCGCACCGCAGACGCAGCGCGCGGCGATCCCGATCACGTTTCGGGCCGGGCGGCCGAGCTGGCGCGACACGGTGTCGATGTCGGCGGCACTCGGCGGCTCGAAGGGGGGTGTGGTCATGGTGCTCTCTACTGGCTGCCGGTGATCACCGGTGCGACGATCTTGTTCGCCGGGGCATCCGTCAGTCCGGCCGTGAAGACCGACGACAGCAGCGAGCCGAGCCAGTCCACCTGGGTGGTCTGGATCTTGTCGCTGATCGGCTGCCCGCTCTGCGCGGTGGCCGTCTTGCCGTCGTCGATCACGAGGTAGCTGAACTCGCCGGGGATCACGTAGTTGAGGCGCTGCCTGGCGAGGGACTCCACGTAGGTGGGGTCGTCCCAGCGCGCCTTCTGCTCCTTGAGGGTGCCGACCGCGGCCTTCGCCGCCGCGTTCTGCGCCTCGAGGGCCGCGATCTGCTGGCGCTGGTCGATGAAGATGCGCAGCGACGGGGCCAGCACGACCACGAAGAGCACGATCAGGCTGAGCGCGGTGATGGCGAAACCGGACAGACGGATGCTGCGGAGCCACTGCCCGGAGGCGTTCTCCTCCGGCATGCTCACGGGCACGCGCGTGGTGGGCACGCGCGTGCCTCGAGCCTGCTTCGTCATACTGTCGAGCCTAAAGGTGCCCGCGGGGAAACCCGTTCAGGCCTCCCGCCGTTTCAGCCCTGAAAGCGCGGGAACGCCTTGCGTCCCGCGTAGACCGCGGCGTCGCCGAGCTCCTCCTCGATGCGCAGCAGCTGGTTGTACTTGGCCACGCGCTCGCTGCGGGCGGGGGCGCCCGTCTTGATCTGGCCGGAGTCGGTCGCGACCGCGAGGTCCGCGATCGTCGTGTCCTCGGTCTCGCCTGAGCGGTGCGAGAGGATCGCGGTGTAGCCGGCACGCTGCGCGAGGGACACGGCATCCAGCGTCTCGGTGAGGGTACCGATCTGGTTCACCTTGACGAGGATGGAGTTGGCCGCCGAGAGGTCGAGACCCTTCTGCAGGCGGATCGGGTTGGTGACGAAGAGGTCGTCTCCCACGATCTGCACCTTGTTGCCGAGTTCGGCGGTGAAGTGCTGGTAGCCCTCCCAGTCGTCCTCCTGCAGCGGGTCCTCGATGGACACGAGCGGGTAGTTGGCCGCGAGGTCCGCGAAGTACGCGGTGAGGTCGAGAGCCGAGAGCTGCTTGCCCTCGAAGTGGTACGAGCCGTCCTTGTAGAACTCGGTCGCGGCGACGTCGGTCGCGAGCGCGATGTCGGTGCCGAGGGTGAACCCGGCCTGCTCGATCGCGGTGGCGATGAGGTCGAGCGCCTCGCGGTTGCTCGACAGGTTCGGGGCGAATCCGCCCTCGTCGCCGAGGCCGGTCGAGAGGCCCTTGGAGTGAAGAAGCGACTTGAGGGAGTGGTAGGTCTCGACGCCCCAGCGGAGGGCCTCGCTGAACGTCTCGGCGCCCAGGGGAACGATCATGAACTCCTGCACGTCGATGTCGTTGTCGGCATGCGAGCCGCCGTTGATGATGTTGAGCAGCGGCACCGGGAGGGTGTGAGCGTTCGGTCCGCCGAGGTAGCGGAACAGCGGGAGGTCGGCGGAGTCCGCCGCGGCCTTCGCCACGGCGAGGGACACGCCGAGGATCGCGTTGGCGCCGAGCTTCTTCTTGTTCTCGGTGCCGTCGAGCTGGATGAGGGCGGCGTCGATGAGGCGCTGGTCGGTGGCGTCGAAGCCCTCGATCACCGGACCGATCTGGTCGATGACGGCCGAGACGGCCTTCTGCACGCCCTTGCCGCCGTAGCGCTTCTTGTCTCCGTCGCGAAGCTCGTAGGCCTCGAAGGCGCCGGTGGAGGCGCCGGAGGGAACGGCGGCGCGAGCGACGATTCCGTCTTCCAGCAGCACCTCGACCTCGACGGTCGGGTTGCCTCGGGAATCGAGGATTTCGCGGGCGCCTACTGCTTCGATCAAAGCCACGACGGGACTCCTTAACGTTGGGGGATTTGCGTTCGCTATCCTACTCGGCGCCGAGTTTGCGCAACTTCAGTTCGGCCACGGTGACGGCGCCGCTCGGCACCGTCGCGATCTCGGTGAAACCGGATGCCACCAGCTGTTCGAGAAGGGGCTTGATGTTGCGCGGGGCACGCTCCAGCCGCACCCGGCGGCCGCTCGCGATGAGTTCCGACTTGAGGTGCATCAGGGTGGTGGCCGCCACGTCGGTGTCGTAGACCAGGGCGACGCCGCCGACTCCCGCATCCGCCGGCAGTTCGACGAGGTCGACGATTCGTTCGAATCCGATGGAGAAGCCCGCCGCCGGCACGTCGGAGCCGAGGAACCGGCCGATCATGCCGTCGTACCGACCGCCGCCACCGAGCGAACTGGAGGATGCCGGGTGCGCGATCTCGAAGATGGTGCCGGTGTAGTAGCCCATGCCGCGCACGAGGAACGGGTCGAACTCCACCACCGAGGAGGAGATACCGGCGTCGTCGGACGTGCCGGCACCGACGTCGGCGTTGACGCCGGCGTTGACGGCGCGGCCGATGGCCGCGAGCTCGGCGATGACGGCCGGGTCAGCGTCCGGCGGGAGCGCCTTGGCGATCGCGCGTTCACCGAACGAGAGGTACTCGAGGGTCTGCGGCCGCCGGAAGAAGGCGTCGAGTGCATCGACGGCCGCGGCGCCTGCTCCCTTGGCTCGGAGCTCGGCGACGACGCCATCCGGCCCCACCTTGTCGAGCTTGTCGATCGTGACGAGCACCGAATCGTGGTCGGCCGCGTCGAAGCCGAAGGTGTCGAGCATGCCGATGAGCAGTCGCCGGTCGTTGACCCGGATGGTCCAGTCGGCGAGTCCCAGGGCGGTCATTGTCGCGGCGGTCGCGGTGAGCAGTTCGATCTCGGCAAGCGGTCCGGCCTCGCCGATGATGTCGATGTCGCACTGCACGAACTGGCGGTATCGCCCCTTCTGGGGACGCTCGGCTCGCCAGACCGGTGCGATCTGGATGGCCCGGAACACGGTCGGCAGCTCGGCCCGGTGGGTCGCGTAGAACCGGGCGAGCGGCACCGTGAGGTCGAAGCGCAGGCCGAGGTCGGCGAGGTCGAGGGCATCCTTCGCCGCCTGGATGTCCTCGGTGGTGAGTCCTCGCTTGAGCACTCCGAAGGCGAGCTTCTCGTTGTCACCGCCGAGACCGGCGTGCAGGCGGGCCGAGTCCTCCATCACGGGAGTCTCGATCTCGTCGAACCCGTGGGCGGAGAACACGGTACGGATCACCGAGAGCACGTGTTCGCGTCGCGCCTTCTCGTCCGGCAGAAAGTCGCGCATGCCGCGAGGAGGGTTCACTGGGCTGGCCATGTGTCGATTGTTTCACGGGAGCCGCCCCGGGTCGGGCAGCGTCGGGGAGCGGCTACTCGGCCGGCCCGGCGCCCTCGGCGGCGAGCTCGCCGGCACCCTCGGCGGCGAGCCTCGCGATCCGCGCCTCATAGCCGCGCAGCACTCGCGCGAACACGGCAGACACCCGCTCGGGATCTTTCGTGACCATGAGGTCGTAGTGCAGTCCGTAGATGGTATCCACCATGGTTCGCGCCTCGAGGGTCGCCTCCTCCTCGTGGATGCCCATTCGCACGAGCGCTTCCACCCCGGTGGAGAACCAGCGGTCGAAGAGTCCGCGGGTGATCTGGCCGAGTCCGTGCTGGCGGGATTCGCTGGTTGCGGCCTCGAACTCGAGGCGTCGCAGCTGCTGGCTTCGCTCGGTGAGCGAGAGCTCCCAGGACCGACGGAGGTTGGCGAGGTGTTCCTCGAGATCGCCCGACTCCCCCTGGACCGCCGCCACCACCAGATCCTGGCGTTCGGAGACGGAGAGGACGATCTCCCGCACGAGGTCCGCACGCGTACCGAAGTGATAGACGAGCGTGTACGTGCTCACCCCGAGCCCGCTCGCGAGGGTGCGGAAGGTGAGCGCGGAGAGCGGCTTGTCGAGCAGAAAATCCACGATCTGGGCAAGCAGGGCGGGCTTGCGTTCCGGGTCGGGTTTGCGCGCCACGCGATTAACATAACGCACGTTTGTCTATTGCGGTGGAGGCGGCTACACTCGCTTTTGGCGCACGCGAAGTCACATCGTCGATACCTATCCGGTGCTGAACCGCGCGGCCGACACTCACGTTCTGGTCGAGGTTGACTCGGAACTATGTCCAGGTCTGTGGATCGGGTAATCCACGGACCTGAGTCCGGTGCAACCATTTCACTGCGGAATTCCCAGCGAAAACGGTTCCCGGGCTGGGTGCCCCTCTCATTCGGGTTGAGGGGGGCACCATCCCTCCGCCCTCCGAGGCCCCTTCGTCCTCCGAGGCGCTGGGGCTCAGCCCGCCGTGCCGATGATTCCCGCGTCGAAGGGATCGGCCTCCGCCTCGCGGATCTCGTCTTGCAGGCCGCGCAGGGTCACGCGCAAGGCGCGTTCGGCATCCAACCCGTTCGCCTTCGCCGAGGCCACGATTGCGAGCAGCAGTCCGCCGAGCTCCCCCTCGTCGCTCACTCCGATCACGGCGGGGGCGTCGGCCTCGATCACGCCGATCTTCTGGGCGCGGCCGATGAGCTTGTCGGCGAGCGCGAGCGACGGCATGCCGAGCGGGATGCCGTCGAGCACGCTCGTGCGGTGGGACTTCTCGACCGCCTTCACGTCGTCCCAGACGGCGATCACGTCCTCGGCGGTCTCCGCCACCGTGTCGCCGAACACATGCGGGTGGCGCCCGATCATCTTCGCGGTCATGTGCGCGGCCACGTCGTCGATGTCGAACCGTTCGCCTTCGCTCGCCGAGGCGATGTCGGAGTGGAAGATCACCTGGTAGAGAACGTCGCCGAGTTCCTCGATGAGTTCCTCGCGGCTGCCGCCCTCGATCGCGTCGACGAGCTCGTAGGTCTCCTCGATGAGATACTGCACGAGGGACTCGTGGGTCTGTTCGGCGTCCCAGGCGCATCCGCCCGGCGCGCGGAGCCTGGCGAGCACCGCGATCAATTCGTCGAGCTTCGGATGCGGCGGGCTGGTCGGCAGATCGGTCATGCCTCCCATCCTGCACCAGCGGGCGGGCTCCGAACCCGCCCGGGAGGCGATGGGCCGCCCGGGAGACAATGGGGCGTGCTCTCCCCCGATTCCCCGACCAGTTCGCTGATCCTCGGGGGCGTGCTCTGGGCGGTGCTCGCGCTTCTCATCGTTCGGGCCGTGCGCAAGGATCGCCGGGAATACTCTCGCTTCAAGCGCTATCGGAGTTCCCAGAGCCGTCGGCGGATGTTCCGCAAGTGGCTCATCGACTCGCTCGTGATGTTCGGCGGAGCCTCGATCGTGATTCTCGCCCTCGTCTGGCAGTACCCGCCGAGGCTCCTCGCCGAGGTGCGGCGGTGGCCGGTGTCCGTGTGGTTCTCGGGTGTCGTCGAGAGGTCGAACGGGCTGGTGCCCGGCCTCGCCATCGGCCTCGCGGTGGCGCTTGTGGGCGGAACCGTCCTTGCCGTCTACCTGGCGCGCAAGACCGTGGATGTGCCCGCTATCGGCGATATCAGTGCCCTGCTGCCCCGCGATCGCAAGGAGCTGCGCTACGGCATCGCCCTGTCGATCAACGCCGGCGTCGTGGAGGAGCTGCTCTTTCGACTCGCCATGCCGGCCCTCATCTTCGGGGTGTTCGGCAACGCCGTGGTCGCCGTGGTCGGCAGCATCCTGCTCTTCGGCGCCCTGCACGTGTACCAGGGTGTGGCGGGCATCGTCGGGTCCATCGTGATCGGCGGTGCGCTCATGGTGCTCTACCTGGCCACCGGCAGCATTCTCGCCGCCATCGTGGCGCATGCCCTCATCGACCTGCGGTCGCTCGCGCTCATTCCCGTGCTCGTCTACCGGGTGCACACTCGCGACTAGGGTTGCTGCGGCTCCGCCAGCTCGACCGTCTTGCGCGGCATGGTGAGGGCGGCGACGACGGTCGCGAGGGTGACGACCCCCACCGAGATGAACACGCTCGACGAGGCGGCGATCACGGTCGCCGGGTTCTTCTCGCTGCCTCCGGAGGCGGCGAAGATCGCGTTCGCCACCGCGCCGAAGATCGCCACGCCCACCGCACTTCCGATCGAGCGGGAGAAAAGGTTGGTGCCGGTGACGACGCCACGTTCGTTCCACGGCACACTCGCCTGGGCGGCGATGAGGCTCGGTGAGGCGACGAGGCCGAGCCCCAGACCGATGACGAAGCAGCTGCCGGCGACCACGGCGAGCATCGGGGTGCGGGAGGACGCCGCGAGCACGGCGGCGCCGGCCACGACCAGCGTCATCCCGATGAGCACGGTGCTGCGGAACCCGATCCGCAGGTAGAGGCGTCCGGACTGCGCCGCCGAGATCGGCCAGCCGATGGTGAGGGACGCCAGGGCGAGGCCGGCGACGATCGGTGTCGTGCCGAGGGCGAGTTCCAGATAGGTGGGCACGTAGGAGGTGAGACCGATGAGGATCGCGCCGACGCCCACCGAGACGAGCGCCGTCGTGAGCAGTAGGCGGCGGGAGAACACCCAGAGCGGCAGTACCGGCTCCGCTGCGCGCTTCTCGGCGAAGACGAACGCCACGAGCAGCAGGCCGCCCGCCACGAAGGCGCCGATGCTCTGGGGCGAGTTCCAGGCCCAGGCCCGTCCGCCCTCGAGTACGCCGAGAATCAGGAGGCTCAGCGATACCGTGAGCAGGGTCGCGCCGAGGTAGTCGACCTTGTGCGCGCGGTGCTCGATCTTCTCGTGGAACGACCTGAGCAGCAGCCACACCGCCAGGATGCACAGGGGCACGTTCACGAAGAAGATCCAGCGCCAGGTCAGGTACTGCGAGAAAACGCCGCCGAGGGTCGGACCCACCACCGAGGAGACGGCCCACACGCTGGCGAGGTAGGCCTGCGTCTTCGCGCGTTCGGCCACCGTGTAGATGTCGCCCGCGATCGTGATCGCCATCGGCTGCACAGCGCCGGCTCCGAGTCCCTGCACTGCGCGGAACGCGATGAGGGCGGGCATGCTCCACGCGAAGCCGCACAGGATCGAGCCGACAAGAAAGAGGCCTATGCCGATGAAGATGATGGGCTTGCGTCCCACGACATCCGACAGCTTGGCGTAGACGGGCACCGACACGGCCTGCGCGAGGAGGTAGATGGAGAACAGCCAGGGGAACTCGGAGAAGCCGCCGAGATCCTTGACGATCGAGGGGACCGCGGTCGCGAGGATTGTCGAGTCGATGGCGACGAGGCCGGTCGTGACCATGAGGGCGATGAGGATCGGTCCCCGTTCGGAACGGAAGCCGATGTCGGCGCGTGTGACGGTCGAGCTCACTCGTTGCCCCTTTGCTGGTCGGTGCGGTACCAACATCATTGCGGTACCCCACGTCAAAGTCTCGGGGGCCGGGATCCATTCCCGCGCCTCCCGAGCAGCGGCCTGCCAAGACAGGGCCAAAAGACTCAATCGGCGCCGGCTCGCCGGGGACAGGCTGGAGACCCAACAACCAGAACGGGAGCATCAGATGGCAACCTACGACGTGGCACACCGCTCGGCGATCGTGACCGGGGCGGGCTCCGGCATCGGACGCGCGATAGCCCTCGAACTCGCCGCGAACGGCGCATCCGTGATCGTGGCGGAGATGAATAGTGAACCGGCCCAGGCCGTCGTCGACGAGATTCGTGCGGCCGGTGGAACCGCCGAGAAGATCGTGGGCGATGTGAGCGACCCCGACTTCGCTGTTGCCTGCGTGGCGGACGCGAACGCGCTCGCGCCCCTCCGCATCGCGGTCAACAACGCGGGCATCGGCGGGGAGCAGGCCCTGATCGGCGACTATTCGCTCGAGAGCTGGCGCCGAGTGATCGAGGTCAACCTCAACGCCGTCTTCTACGGCCTCAAGGAGCAGTTGCCCTCCATGGCGGAGAACGGTGGCGGATCCATCATCAACATGGCCTCGATTCTCGGCGCCGTGGGCTTCGCCTCCTCCTCCGCCTACGTCACCGCCAAGCACGGTCTGCTGGGACTCACCCAGAACGCGGCCCTCGAGTACGGCGGCAAGAAGGTGCGCACCAACGCGGTGGGTCCGGGGTTCATCCACACTCCCCTCGTGGACTCGAGCCTGGATGCCGCCACGCAGCAGTTCCTGGCCGCCAAGCACGCGCTCGGTCGCCTGGGCACCCCGGAGGAGGTCTCGGCGCTCGTCTGCTTCCTGGCCTCTGATGCTGCCTCGTTCATTTCGGGCAGCTATCACCTGGTGGATGGCGGGTACGTGGCGCAGTAACGGCGGCCTCGAACGCTTTGACGGGCCTTGCGGGGTTCGGTGGTTTCGTCTGTCGAGTTGGTCGGGTCCCTCGGGTCGCGGTCGCCGGTCTACAGCGCTGGCCGCGGTGCCTTCCCGCCTCGGCGGGGAGTGCGCCGGGGATCGATCGTCGAGGGCGGGATGAACCACGGAACGCCGTCCCGCACCTCGATCAGCCAATTGTTGCGATGGACTTCGTGATGGTGTTTCGAGCAGAGCAGGATGCCGTTTCGAAGATCCGATCGACCCGAGTTTCGCCACCACACCAGATGGTGGGCCTCGGTATGGCTGGGCGATAGTTGACAGTTGCGCCAGGCACATCCGCCGAACAGTTCGCCCATGGCCACCTTCTGTGCCGGGCTGAACAGCCTCTGCGTGGTGCCGAGGTCGAGCACCTGGCCGTCTGCGCCGAGAACCAGGGGGATGATGTTGGCTTCCGCGGCCATCCAGCGGGCGGTTGCCGCCGAGATGGGCTGCTCGATGCCGTCGATGTTCGCCTCACCGAGCCCGCTGAGCAGGGATTCGAGCGTCATCCGCACCACGATCGTGGCCGCCCGGATCGGAATCTCCGGGTTGGTGCAGGCGATGCCGTGTCGGGCGAGCTCGAAGATCGCCTCGGCGCCGAGTTGGGCGATGGTGCGCTGGGCGACGAGCGCGTCATCCGCGTCGCTGTCGCTGTCGGTGGCTGCGCTGCCCGCGCCTGAATCGGCGCTGGCGAAGCTGGGGCGGCGGATGTTGGCCCCGACATGCGAGTCGATCGCGGCATCCAGATAGGCGGCACCGATGGGGTCTGCGTCGATGATGTAGCGCTTCATGCCGTTCGGGCGGATGGTGCGGCGCAACGAGATCAGCGCCGCGAGGGCTTCCTCCCGGGGCTCGATGCCGTCGACGTCGAGCGCTTCGCGCCACGAGTTCGCCACCCTGCGCACCAGGTCTGCCGGGCATTCGCGGGCGAAGGCGACGAGAGCGTCCTCGGCGGCAAGAAGGTCGTCGGCGTCGGCCCGAGGGGCGGCCTGAGCGAGAGCCGAGACGATGTAGTTGGCGGAGTCCAGCGGGATGCTGCCGTCGTCCAGCGCGCCGCGCACCAGACCGTATTCGATGGGAAGCGGCTGCCCGACAAGCGTCCAGCGCTGCTCGGTCGCGAGCCCGACGCGGTAGTAGCGGTGGGCTTCCGCTCGCGAAATGCGGCCGACGTCCACGAGCAGTTCGGCCACGCTGCGGCTCGACTGCTCCACGTGGGGCGCCTCGACGGCTCGCGCCGCCTTCATCATCTCGCCGGCATCCACCGAGAGTCTGGCAATCTTTGCGTCGATGAGGCGCCGCTGGGCGAAGGCGCTCTCGAGGTCGTCGAGCAGGCGGGATTCCCGCGCATCTCCGCTGCCGAACCCGTGGTTGAGCCCGTTCTGCTCCCCCGGAACCGTCCACACCTCGGTCGCGGCCATGGCCGCTTCCCGTGGGGTTTCGAGGGTCAATGTCATGGCTATATTCTCCCACTTCAGGAGGCGAAAAGCTAGTTAAATAACGGCTCTGATCAGCTATTTTAATGGTTTTAGAAGGGGATAACTTCGCCCGATCTCGCTTGTGGAGGAGTGGATGAAAACTGTGTCCGAATTGCGCCGGAAACAGCGGAGGTAGCCGCCGATCGGACCGGTGCGAGGCGTCTCGACTGCCCCCGAACAGGCGATAGACGAGGGCTCCTCACTCGGCGAGGATGAGGATGAGGTCGCCAGCCGGGGCGACCGCTGAGCGCGCGACCATGCCGGCTCGACAGGAGCGCAACCATGGCAGCGGGACATTCGGCGGCCAACGAGGCCGCTCGGTACAAGGCTCAGGCCGAACAGGCCGAGTTCGTCGCGCTCAAGGCGCGCGAGATGCACCGCCGATACTCCGCCGCCGAGGCGACCGAGACGCGACTCGGCTCCATGCTCGAGCCCCTTACGGAGATGGGCTATCACGTACTCACCGACAGGCTCTGGCCCAATTCGCGAAAGGCGCAGGTGGACTTCGTGCTCGTGGGGCCGACCGGAGTCTGCATCGTGGATGCCAAGTCCTGGGCGGAACTGCACGTCACAGCGGATCGGGTGTTCCAGGGACAGGACGACGTCACCGATCGTTTCGATGGAATTTCCAGCCTGGCCGCGACAACCGAGGCAGCGCTGGCCGACGTGGGGCTCGCCCCGGGGGAGGTTCGCGTCGTCGCGGTCTTCATGAACAAGAGTGGCATCCGCAGCAGAGTCAACGGCGTCGACCTCGTTGGCGAGGACAAGGCGATTGACTACCTCATCGGCCGCGGTCCTCGGCTCACACCAGGGCAGATCGCGACCGCACTGTCGGCCGTCGAACTGCTTTTCCCGCCTTACGCGATGACCGATCAGCCAATAGAGCTCACCCTCCCGGCGCCCATCGTTCCCACGACGCTGCAACAGGCGCTGATCACCGTGGAGGAAATCGAGGATGCGCTGCTTGCCAACATCCTCGCCAAACCGATTGAAGAATGGATGGCGTTCCTGCACCCTGAGCAGGCTCGCCTCGTGCGTCGCTCGTTCAATGGTCCTTCGCGCATCCGCGGCGCCGCCGGCACCGGCAAGACCGTCGTCGGCCTTCACCGCGCCGCGTACATTGCCCGCACCCGGCCCGGCAAGGTGCTCGTCACTACGTTCGTCCGCACATTGCCGGACGTGCTGTCGTCTCTGCTCGAGCGAATGGCACCCGAGATCGCCGACCGCGTGGAGTTCACGGGAGTGCACGCCTTCGCGATCAACATCCTCAAGCACCGAGGAATCCCGTACAGCCTGAACCAGAAGAAAACCGATCAGTGTTTTGATGCCGCATGGCGGTCGGTCGCGAAGGACGGCCCACTTGGCCGGATCGACGACCGCTCGGACTACTGGCGAGACGAGATCCTCAGCGTGATCAAGGGTCGCGGCCTCACCCTGTTCGAGCAGTACGCGACGCTCGCCAGGGTGGGTCGCCGCCGCGGGCTCACCGCCGAGAACCGATTCGCCGTCTGGGAGTTGCACGCGGCCTATGACGCGGCCCTTCGGAGGGAAGGCGTCAATGACTTCGCCGACGTGATCTTGCTCGCGGAGCAGTCGCTGCGCAAGACACCACTGGAGGACTACTGCGCTGTCGTCGTTGACGAAGCACAGGACCTCAGCTGCGCAATGATCCGGATGCTCCATGCCGTAGTCGGCGACCGCCCAGACGGCCTCAATCTCATCGGTGATGGCCAGCAGACCATCTACCTCGGCGGTTACACCCTTTCGGAAGCCAATATTTCCATCGCCGGCCGCGGCGTGATCATGACTAGGAACTACCGCAACACCGTTGAAATCGCCGACTTTGCAGCGAGCCTTGTGACCGGCGACGAGTTCGTTGACATCGAGGGAGTGATGTCGAAGGCAGACTTGCCCGCGCAGATCATGCGGCATGGCACGAAGCCGAAGGTAACCAGATTCAGTTCTCGTTCTGGCCACGATCGGTCGTTGGTTGACCACGTTCGCACCCTGCTTGCGACCGGAACCCGGCCCGGCGACATCGGGATCCTGACCCACGCCAACTATGCCGCGACCGACGTGATCAAGGCCCTCGCCGGCGCGGACGTTCCTACAGTGGAACTTCTCAAGTACGACGGGAAACCTGTAGACGCGGTCAAGGTGGGCACGATCAAGCGCGCGAAGGGCCTCGAGTTCAAGCAGGTGCTGGTCGTGCGCACTCCCCAGAGGCTGCTCGAAGCGGCTCCCCTCGGCATCGACTCGGCCGACAGTGAGCGGCGGGAACTCGACCGCCGGGCGCTGTACGTGGCAATGACCCGGGCTCGGGATGGGTTGTGGGTGGGGGTTGCTTAAGGATTCCCGCCGGGCCCGTGACGACCTCTGAGATTGTTGATAGGACTAACACATGAGATCAGCCGCCGAACAAGCCGCCATTCGCTCGGACGTCTTTCGTTGGCTAGACGGGACGCTCGCGTCCGGGCAGTCGGAGCTGTCTCGAGAAGAGTTGGAGAACTATCACTACGGGCTTGAACGACTACCGCTATTGGACACCGCCAGAGGTATTAGAAATCCACAAGACTTCGATTCGACTCTCACAATCATGACGAGCACCAAGAGTCCATATGGTGACGAAACGATTAGCAGCGATGGATTTGTCCGCTATGCGTACCAATCTCGCGATGGCGGAGACAACTCGAAGCTCCGTCGAGCATTCGAAAACGCTGAGCCCTTGGTCTATTTTCGCGGCATTCGCCCAAAGGCGTTTGTCCCGTACTATCCGGTCTACGTGGTTGCCGACGACACAGTCGCGAGAGAGTTCCTGATCGCTGTTGACGAATCGATGAGGTTCTTCGGCGACCCACTCCATATGACATTGAACGAGCGGCGGTATGCCGAGCGAACCGTTCGAACCAGGCTGCACCAACCCGTCTTCAGAGCCCAGATCATGTACGCCTACAGGACTACGTGCGCTATCTGCAGCCTCAAACACGGTGATCTCCTCGATGCGGCACACATCATCGCCGACTCTGACGTCTATGGTTTCGCGCGGGTTTCAAATGGGCTCGCGTTATGCAAAATTCACCACGCCGCTTACGACAGAAATCTTCTCGGTATTACGCCCGACTATGAGGTGCGGATTGATCGGGAGCTGCTTGATGAAATCGATGGGCCAATGCTCCGACACGGACTGCAAGACATGCACGGCCGGCGCCTGAACACACCTACGAGACTGGTCGACAGTCCGTCGAAGGATTCGCTTGCCGTCCGATTTGCGGAATTCAGTCGGTAGACACTAATTCAGTGCCCACCACTTCGAACGTGCGCCGCACGCGCAACGTTGCTGGACGCACCCACACCCCACCGTCACCCGCACCTGACAAGCTGAGGGCGTGACAGACACCGACACCCGCGCATCCGCCGCCCAGATTCTGCGCACCCTCGTGGGGCGCGACGACGCCGAGTTTCACGACGGGCAGTTCGAGGCGATCAGCGCGCTCGTGGACGCCCGGCGGCGCGCGCTCGTGGTGCAGCGCACGGGGTGGGGCAAGTCCGCGGTGTACTTCGTGGCGACGCTGCTGCTGCGGCGACAGGGGGCGGGGCCGACGATCCTCGTGTCGCCGCTGCTGGCCCTGATGCGCGACCAGATCGCCGCCGCTGAGCGGGCCGGAGTGCGTGCGGTGGCCATCAACTCCACCAACGCCCACGAGTGGGACGACGTGCGGCAACAGCTCGCGAACGACGAGGTGGACGTGTTGCTGGTGTCGCCGGAGAGGCTGAACAATCCGTCGTTCCGGGAGACACAACTGCCCGAGCTCATGCGCCGAGTCGGCATGCTCGTGGTGGACGAGGCCCACTGCATCTCCGACTGGGGCCACGACTTTCGGCCGGACTACCGACGCCTGCGCGACCTCATCGCCGAGATGCCGGCCGGAGTCCCGGTGCTGGCGACGACGGCGACGGCGAACTCGCGGGTGGTCCAGGATGTCGCTGAGCAACTCGGCGCGGTGGGAGAGGTACTCACGATCCGCGGCCCGCTCGCCCGGGCATCCTTGCGCCTGGGGGTGCTGCGACTGCCGGATGCCCGCACCCGCCTCGGCTGGCTGCTGAGCCACCTCACCGAGCTGCCGGGCAGCGGAATCATCTACTCCCTCACCGTGGCGGGCGCGGAGGACACCGCCCGCCTGTTGCGGGATGCCGGCCACAACGTGCGGGCCTACACGGGCCAGACCGACACGGGCGAGCGGGAGGAGTCCGAGCGGATGCTCAAGGCCAACGAGGTGAAGGCGCTCGTGGCGACGAGCGCCCTCGGCATGGGCTTCGACAAGCCGGACCTGGGCTTCGTGCTGCACCTGGGCGCGCCCTCCTCCCCCGTGGCGTATTACCAGCAGGTGGGCCGCGCCGGCCGCGCCACCGCGAACGCCGATGTGCTGCTGCTTCCGGGCCTGGAGGACGAGGCGATCTGGACCTACTTCGCCACCGCCTCCATGCCGAGCGAGGCCCGGGCGACGGCCGTGCTCGACGCTCTCGAGGCCCACGAGGGACCACTGTCGACGCCGGCCCTCGAGTCCCGGGTGGACATCCGGCGCACGCCCCTCGAACTTCTGCTCAAGGTGCTCGACGTGGACGGCGTGGTGCGCCGCGTTCAGGGCGGCTGGGTCGCCACCGGCCACCCGTGGGTCTACGACAGCGACCGCTACGAGCGCATCGCGGCGGAGCGGGTGGCCGAACAGCAGCACATGATCGAGTACGAACGCACAGACGGATGCCGCATGGAGTACCTGCAGACGTCCCTCGACGACGACACTGCCGCGCCCTGCGGCCGCTGCGACAACTGCGCGGGCGCCTGGTATCCGGCCGACGTGCTGGATGCCGCCGCCGCGACCGCGAGTTCGTCGCTCGACCGAGTGGGTGTGCCGCTCGAACCCCGCGCCCAGTGGCCGACCGGCGCCGACCGGGTGGGAGTGCCGGCGAAGGGCAAGATCGCCGTGAGCGATTGGATGCTCGAAGGCCGCGCCCTCGCCCGCCTCACCGACCTGGGCTGGGGCGGCACGCTGCGCGCCATCTTCGCGCCGAACGCCGTGGACGCCCCGGCCAGCCCCGCGCTCCTCGCCGCCTGCGTGCGCGTGCTCGGGGAGTGGCCGTGGGAGGAGCGCCCGAGCGCCGTCGTCTCTGTACCGTCGCGCTCCCGCCCGCAGCTCGTCTCCTCGGTGGCCACCGGGCTCGCCGACGCCGGTCGCCTGCCCTACCTCGGCTCGCTCGAGCTCGCCGACGGAGGCCCGACGGGCGGCCCGGGCGGCAACAGCGCCTACCGGCTGGGCGGCGTGTGGAACGGCTTCGCGGTGAGCCCGGCGGTCTCCGCCGCGCTCGGCACCCTGACCGGCCCGGTGCTGCTCGTGGACGACCTCGCCGACAGCCGCTGGACCCTCACGGTCGCGTCCCGGCTGCTTCGTCAGGCCGGGGCACCCGGGGTGCTGCCCTTCGCGCTCGCGCTGCGCGCCTGAGCTTCGCCGGGCGGCCGCCCTCAGCGAATCAGTTCGACCCCGGGCAGGCCGTGCCACTCCACGTCGGCCGTGAAGACCGTTCCGGCCACCCTCTGGGTCAGCGCCAGGCACAACCGATCGGCGAGCGACAGACCGGAGCCCGCACGCCAGAGCACCGCCGCCGTCTCGGCGTCGGCCTGCGAGACCGGCTCGATTGACAGGTCATAGCTGAGGAGGAGAGCACGCGACACTGCCCAGTCGGCACCGGCCGACCGCACCTTCTGCGCCACCTCCGCCCAGTTGGCAGACCCACAGAGCCCGCCCGTGCGCAGCTTCTCCCGCACCACGTCACTGCCTGCCTCCTGGCGCAGGTAGGCGAGCAATGCGGACGCGTCGAAGACGTTCACCCGCGATCGTCGCGCTGGGCCGCGGCTCGACGCTCGGCCAGAAGCTCGGACACGAGATCTGTGCCGGCAAGCTCGGCCTTCACGATCGACTCGAGTTCATCGCGCGAGGCCACCACGACGCCGCTCGCGGTTTCCACCGCGACGAGTGTGGTCCCCACTGGCCATCCGCGGTGTTTCCGCAGTTGGGCCGGCAGAACCACTCGGCCGCGATCTCCCACCGTGAAGGTGTGTGTGCCACTCATGGTTCGACGGTACCACTTTGGCGGCCGCCACTGGAGACCGAGGGCGACGGCGAGGGTTCCTCCGTGTGATGATCGCCAGGCTCCCGCGAGAGAGAGACGGTCGGGCGTTCACGGCCGGAATGCCCACTCGGGCAACAGCCCGTTGCTGAACATGGTGTCGAGCACGACCGCCATGCCGTAGTCGGGCTGGATCGCGCGGGCCTCGTCGATGTAGCGCCCAGCGACACTGCCGCGGCCGAGAGCCCAGCTCAGCCAGGCGAGCATGCACAGCGGCGCGAGCCTGTCGGTGCCGGCGACCCGGGACGCGAGAGTCAGGAGCACGCGGATGCCGCGCTCGATTCGCTCCGGCTCCGGACGCGGACCGACGCCGAACATCAGGTTCGAGAGTTGCGCGTCGGCCGCCGAGTCCCTCGCGCGGTCCTCCACGATGTCCCGCCACATCCGATCACCCACGGCGAGGCTCGTGGCCCACTGCAGCATGACGTGATCCCGAACGGGCGGCCCCTGAAGCGCGAAGAGGAGCAGTGCACCGTGGGCATCGAGAGCGTCCTCGTCCCAGGAAAGCGCCTCCTCGGCGAACAGCGGGATGTCCGACAGCGGAGCGAGCTCGACCGGGTCCGGGAAGGTCGCCGGGCCTTCGGTCGTCAGCCGCACGTACAGTCGTCGATACCGGACCAGGCCCTTCTGCACCCGCCTCGCGTCGGCCGGGGCGGCATCCGGAATGCGCTCCTGCGGCGACGCCGGGACCCCGAGCCCGTCGGGGAGCGCCGCGGCCGCCGGCGAATTCGCGATCTCGGACAGCGGGTGACCGCCGGGCGGAGGCGCTGCCAGGTGCGAGGCCCAACCGTCCGCCGCGAGGCAGAGCGAATCGCGCAGCTCGAAGCCGGAAAACTCGAGGCGGCGGGCCAGCAGTTCCGCGAACTCGCGGCGCGGGATCGCTGTGCCGCCGGCGAAGCCGTCGTCGGTGCAGATCACCGGGATGACCGCATCGACATCCGGGAGCTTGCACAGCATGCCGACGATGAAGGTCGCCACCCGCTTGTGGGTGATCTTCGACTGCTGGGCCGGGAGGTCGAAGCGCAGCGCGCCGCAGGAGCGCGTGCCGCGGAAGGCGAGGAGCACGACGCTGTTGCGCGGGGTGAATCCCACCAGTCCGGGAACCATCGCGAGCACGTCGGCCGGCCCGCTGACCTTGAGAACGAATGTCATGCGTCCCAGTGTCGGGATGTCTGCTGGCGCGGGGAGGAGCGCCCGGCGATCTGTGGATAACCACGCACCAGCGATCAATCGGGACCTCGCCGTGATTGTGCCCCTTCGTCGTGATTTGGCACCGGCGACCGGGCACAGTCACGACAAACGGGCACAGTTGCAGCCGGGGAGGTCAGACCGGAGCCGGCTCCACCTTCAGCTCGGCGCCGAAGATGGCGACGAGCAGCTGGCCGGTCCACTCGATGAGGTCGGCATCGGCGAGCGGGATGCCCTGCCGCACCGGGAGCGGCACCGAGACCGAGTGCGTCTGGGCGAAGTACCGCGCCCCCGGGAACATCCGCTGCAGCCTGATCTGGATCGAGTCCGCGAGCTCCATCGACGCGACGCGGAGGTTGCCGCCCGCGGTCACGACCTCGCTGAGCCCGGCCTTCTGCGCCATCCGTCGAAGCCGCGACACCGCGATCAGGTTCTGCACCTGCACGGGAGGCTCGCCATAGCGGTCGGTCAGCTCCTCGAGCACGTGATCGATCGCGTCGACCGAGGCGGCCGGGGAGGATGCCGTCGAGAGCTTCTGGTACGCCTCGAGCCGCAGCCGCTCGCTCTCCACATACTCTTCGGGGATGTGCGCATCCACCGGCAGTTCGAGACGCAACTCGGTCTGGCCCTCCGCCACGTCGCCGCGGAAGGTGGAGACGGCCTCGCCGATCATCCGCAGGTAGAGGTCGAAGCCGACCCCGGCGATATGGCCGGACTGCTCCCCGCCGAGCAGGTTGCCCGCCCCACGGATCTCGAGGTCCTTGAGCGCCACCTGCATGCCGGCGCCGAGTTCGTTGTTGGCCGCGATCGTGGCCAGGCGGTCGTGCGCGACCTCGCCGAGCGGCTTGTCGGCGTCGTAGAGGAAGTAGGCGTATGCACGCTCGCGCCCGCGACCGACCCGGCCGCGCAACTGGTGCAACTGCGACAGCCCGTACTTGTCCGCCCGGTCGATGATGAGGGTGTTCGCGTTGGCGATGTCGAGGCCGGTCTCGATGATCGTGGTGGAGACCAGCACGTCGAACTTGCGCTCCCAGAAGTCGACCATCACCTGCTCGAGCACCGCCTCGGGGAGCTGGCCGTGCGCCACGGCGATGCGCGCCTCCGGCACGAGTTCGGCGAGCTGGGCGGCGACCCGGTTGATGCTCGACACCCGGTTGTGCACGAAGAAGATCTGCCCCTCGCGCAGCAGCTCGCGGCGGATCGCGGCGCCCACCTGCTTGTCGTTGTACGGCCCGACGAAGGTGAGAATCGGATGCCGGTCCTCCGGCGGCGTGGCGAGCGTCGACATCTCGCGGATGCCGGTCACCGCCATCTCGAGCGTGCGCGGGATCGGGGTGGCGCTCATCGCGAGGATGTCGACGTTGGTCTTGAGCTTCTTCAGGGCGTCCTTGTGCTCCACCCCGAAGCGCTGCTCCTCGTCGATGATGACGAGCCCGAGATCCTTGAAGTGGATGCTGGGGCTGAGCAGGCGATGCGTGCCGATCACGATGTCGACCGTGCCATCCGCCATGCCCTCGATGGTCTCCTTCGACTCCTTGTCGGTCTGGAAACGGCTGAGGGCGCGCAGGTGCACGGGGAAGCCGGCGAAACGCTCGGCGAAGGTCTCCATGTGCTGCTTCACGAGCAGCGTCGTCGGCACGAGCATCACCACCTGCTTGCCGTCCTGCACGGCCTTGAACGCGGCGCGCACGGCGATCTCGGTCTTGCCGTAGCCGACGTCGCCGGAGATGAGGCGGTCCATCGGGATGGGCCGCTCCATGTCGGCCTTCACCTCGTCGATGGTGGTGAGCTGGTCCGGAGTCTCCGCGAACGGGAAGGCGTCCTCGAGCTCGTGCTGCCAGGGGGTGTCCGGCGGGAAGGCGTGGCCCCGGCTGGCCATGCGCGCCGAGTAGAGCTTCACCAGTTCCACGGCGATGTCGCGCACGGCCTTTCGGGCCTTGCCCTTCGCCGCCGCCCACTCGCCGCCGCCCATCTTGCTGAGCGCGGGCGCCTCGCCGCCGACGTACCGGGTGAGCAGGTCGAGCTGGTCGGTGGGCACGTAGAGCTTGTCCGGCGGGTAGCCGCGCTTCGACGGCGCGTATTCCACCAGCAGGTACTCCCGGGAGTTCTTGACCGGGTTGCGGCCGCCGGTCGAGACCTCGCGCTGCACCAACTCGACGAACCTGCCGATGCCGTGGGTCTCGTGCACGACGTAGTCGCCCGACTTGAGCTGCAGCGGGTCGACGACGTTCTTGCGCCGCACGCCGAGCTTCTTCACCTGACGGGCGTCGTAGCCGGCGGCGCGTCCGTAGAACTCGCTCTCGCTCAGCAGGGCGAACTTGATCTCGGGCAGCTCGAAGCCGTTCTCGACGGATGCCTTGAGCAGGTAGGCGATGCCGGTCTCGGGCGCCGCGGGGAATTCGTCCACCACCCGCGCGGCGAAGCCGTGCTCGCCGAGTGCCTCGGCCGCGCGTTCGACCAGGCCGGCGCCCTGGGCAACCACCGCCACCGTCCAGCCATCCCTGAGCCTCTCGCCCACGTACTCGATCGCGCCGTCGGCCCGGCCCTGGAAGCTCGGCACCGTCGTGGCGTCGATGCGGATGTAGTGGTCGCCGTCGCGGAGTTCGGAGGTCGCCGCGACATCCACCGCGCCGGAGTCGAAGCTGCTCAGCGTCCACCACGCGCGGTCGCCGGCCGACTCGCGAAGGGCGTTGATGCTGAGGAAGTCGCCGGAGTCGAGGTCGATCGGCGCCTCCGCACCCGCGGTCGCGGCGTTCCAGGCCGCGCCGAGGAACTCGCGGTTCGTCTCCACGAGGCTCACCGCTCGGGACGCGACCCGCTCGGGCGCGAGCACGGCGATCGCCGCGCCGGCGGGGAGGTAGTGGGTGAGAGGCACGAGGCGGTCGACGAGGGCGGGGGCGAGCGACTCCATGCCGTCCACCGGAATTCCCTCCGAGATCTTGGCGAGCATGGTCGAGAGGCTCGGGAACTCGTGCTGCATCTCCCTGGCCCGCTGGCGCACCTGGGGGCTCAGGAGCATCTCGCGGCTCGCCGGAAGCTCGACGACGGCCACGGCGGCCGGCAGCGAGCGCTGGTCCGCCACCGAGAACTCGCGGATCTGCTCCACCTCGTCACCGAAGAACTCCACCCGCCACGGATGCTCGGCGACCGGCGCGAACACGTCGAGGATGCCGCCGCGCACGGCGAACTCGCCCCTCCGGGTGACCATGTCGACGCGGGAGTATGCGAGATCGACGAGCTGGGTGGACAGCTCGGCGAGATTGTAGCCACGCCGGCCGGCCACCAGTTCGAGCGGCTCGAGACTGGTGAGGTTGTCGGAGAGCGGCTGCAGGGCGGCGCGCACGCTCGCGACCACGATGAGGTCGCCGACCGGCTCGCCCGCCTGCACGGCCGCCTCCCAACGCTGGAGGTGGCGCAGGGCCCGGATGCGCTTGCCGACTGTCTCGGCGCTCGGACTCAGCCGCTCGTGCGGCAGCGTCTCCCAGGCGGGGAACTCGATGACCTCGGCGTCCGGCGACACACAGGCGAGCGCGCCGCGCAGCGACTCGGAGTCGCGGCCGGTCGCGACGATCGCGAGGAGCGCCTGTGGCCCCTTTCGCGCGTCAAGCAGCCCGGCCAGGAGTGGCGCGCGGAGGCCGTCTACGAGGGAGAAATCCGCGCTTCTGGCCGCGTAGGAGAGGGCGTTTTCGAACGTGCGGGCGCGCGCGAGCGCACGGTTCAAGCCCTGAAGGATCACCGGAAGAGTCTACGCGCCGCCCCGGACACTCCCGCTGCCCGCGCGGTTTCCTCGGCTCTGGCCGGGGCGTTCGCGACTCGGTCCACGCCATCCCGACTCGGGGGAAACGGCCGCCACCGAGTCGCGATAGCGGCCGGATGCCCCGACTCGACGAGCAGGATCGCGGTGGACTCGATCCCGGCAGTGTTCGCCGTGACGGACGATGCGTTTCTCGTCTTCACCGCGAACGCCTTCGCCATCCTGGGCCTGCTGGCCATGTACTTTCTGCTCGCGGACCTCATGCACCGATTCGTCTACCTGAAGGTGGGACTCGCCGTCGTGATGGTGTGGGTGGGGGTGAAGATGCTCCTGCTCGACCTGGTCTACATTCCCACGACGGTGTCGCTCGCGGTGGTGGCGGCGATCATCGCGGTCGCGGTGATCGCCAGCCTTCGCAAAACGAAGGGTCAGGGGCGGCGCTCGGTCGTCGAAGCGGCGCAGAGGCGGGCCGAACCCAGCCGGCCGGTCAGGCCAGCTGCACCGCCAGGCCATCGCGGAAGGACGGATAGCGCGGGGCCCAACCGAGCTGCTCGCGGGCCCTCTCGTTGGAGACGCGCATGTTCACCCGGGTGAGCAGTTCGGCCGCGTATGGAGCCACCACGCGCAAGGCCCACCCGGGCAGCACGGGCGGCGGCGGCGCTCCCGCGGTGCGCGCGGACTGCTCGATGAACTCCCGCCAGGTCGCCGGGGTGTCGTCGACGATGTTGTAGGCCGCGCCGTCCACTCCGCGTTCAAGGGCGGCGACGGTGCCGAGGGCGGCATCCTCCACGTGGACGAGCGCGATGGTTCCCCGCCTGCCAGACGCGACGGGAAGCGCCCGCGCCCGCAGCCGAGGAGCGAACTCCGGGTCTCCCCCGTACAGCAGCCCGTAACGCACCGCGATGCCGTCGATGCCCGTCGCTTCGAACGCCTGCCGCTCCGCGTCGGCCATGGCCGCGACAGCCGCGTCGCTGCCGAGCCCAGCCGGCACGCCGAACGGGGCGTCCTCGGCGAGCGGCACGACGCCGTGGTCCCGATAGCCGTAGCCCAAGACGATGGACTGGGTCACGAACCGGGTCGCCCCCGCCTGTTTCGCGAGCGTGAGCAGGTGTGCCGAGCCCTCGGTGCGCAGGCGGTTGGTCGGTTCCATGTCGGCGTAGCGAGCCGGCGGCCGGGCGAGCGCCGTGACCTCGTGGATGATGGCGTCCGCGGCGAGGCCGGCCGTCGCCTCGAGGAGCGCGCCCAGGTCGAGGATGTCGGCACGGATCGCCCGGGCACCCTGGGAGACGAGCTGGTCGGCGCCGGCCTCCGTGCGGGTGAGCCCCGCGACGGCGTGCCCCGCCCGAATGAGGTGGCGCACGAGGGGGCGGCCGATCACCCCGGTAGCTCCGGCAACGAGAACCTTCACCCACCCAGTCTGCGCGGCTGGCGGCGGCACGCCAAGCATTTACTCCGCGACGGTGTGGAACCGCAACTGGGCCGCGGTGAGTCCATCCCGCGCGATCGACTCCACGGCATCCGCGGCATC
This sequence comes from Lacisediminihabitans profunda, assembly GCF_008040105.1. Lineage (GTDB taxonomy): Bacteria > Actinomycetota > Actinomycetes > Actinomycetales > Microbacteriaceae > Lacisediminihabitans > Lacisediminihabitans profunda. The sequence continues at coordinate 259,591 of NZ_VRMG01000005.1, read as the reverse complement.
CGTGAGGATGTTGGGCAGCACGGCGCGCTCGGCCGAACCGAAGTCGCGCAACACGAAGTCGGCGGAGGCCTGGCGCCCGGGGGGTCGACCGACGCCCACCCGCACGCGCACGAAGTCGCCGGTTCCGATGGCCGAGATGATGTCACGCACCCCGTTGTGCCCGCCGGCGCCGCCGCCCTTCTTGATCTTGAGGCGGTCGAACGGGATGTCGAGCTCGTCGTGCACGACGATGAGGCGTTCGGGTTCGATCTTGTAGAAACGAAGGAGTGCGGCGACCGGACCACCGGAGAGGTTCATGAACGAGTTCGGCTTCGCGAGGATCAGCCGCGGGCCCTCGAGACCGGTGCGCCCCTCGGCGACCATCGAATTGGTCTTATGACTCTTGAACGGTGCCCTCGCCCGGTCGGCGAGTTCGGCCAGCACCATCTGGCCGACGTTGTGTCGATTGCTCGCGTAGTCGGGCCCGGGGTTGCCGAGCCCGACTACGAGCCACTGATTGGTGTCCAGCGGGTCTGTCTTTCCCTGGGGAACGGCTCGCTACTCGGCGGCCGCCTCGGCCTCGGCGGCGGGGGCCTCGACCTCGGGCGCCTCGCCGAGGTCCTGCTCGGCCGGGACACTGATCGCGATGACGAGCGTCTCGGGGTCGGTGATGAGCACCGCACCCTCGGGCAGCGTGATGTCCTTCGCGTAGATGTGCGTGCCGGCCTCGAGGCCCTCCACGCTCACGACGATGTTCTCGGGGATGCTGATGGCGAGCGTCTCGACGAGGAGGGACTTGGCGTCCTGGTCCGCGACGGTGCCGGAGACCGGCTCGCCCTCGAGGTGCACGGCCACGTCGACCTCGACGCGCTCACCCTTGCGCACGACGATGAGGTCGATGTGCTCGATGATCTGGCGCAGCGGGTCCTTCTGCACGTCCTTGACGAGAGCGAGCTGGCTCTCCCCCTCGATCTGCAGGTCGAGGATGGCGTTCGCCTTGCGCAGCAGGAGCGACACGTCGTGGGCCGGGAGGCTCAGGTGACGCGGCTCGGTGCCGTGACCGTAGACGACGGCCGGGACCTTGCCCGCGGCGCGCAGCTTGCGGGCGACGCCCTTGCCGAACGTGTTGCGCGGCTCGGCCGTGATCTTGTTGGTGAGCTCCTTGTGAGCCTTCTTCTCCGCCATGGTTTTTCTCCTCTGCGAGCCGGGGGCCCGCGTGTCATTGGTTTCAACTCGAACGCATCAGCGTGAGGAAAAAGACCTGGGCTCTGCAGCCCGTGTGCCCCGCTCCACCGCGTCGATCACGGATGTCCACCGCACCGGTTGGTGCGGCCGACGATCCCTCGCCGAAGTTCGTAGCCCTGCCGCCGGAGAACCGGTCGGGCAAGACCCAGTGGGAGAGTTTACACGGGATGCGGAGACGGCGCTGCGGGCGCCGGACTCCGGCCCGCGGCCTGTGTGCGGCCGCATCCGGCCCGCCCTCGACCGCCCTGCTCGCTCGACCGCCCTGCTCGCGTTCGACCGCCCGGCTCGCGTTTCTCCGGAGGTGTGCCGCTCGGCGGGCCGAAATCGGCCGTCACGCGGAAATACGGGGCGCCGAGAGCGAAACCTCCGGAGAAACGTTGGTCGGAGCGCTGCGGGCTACGCGAGCGGTGCGGCTACCGCGCGAGCCACGTCGCGGCGAGGTTCGCGAGCTCCGCCGGCGCCGCGCCGGAGTCGAGGGACACCGTGACGCCCGGCTCGTCCGAGGCGAGCGGCTCGAGGGTGGCGAGCTGAGAGTCGAGCAGCGACACCGGCATGAAGTGGCCGGGCCGGTGCGACATCCGCTCGGCCAGAAGCCCGCGCGACCCGCTCAGGAAGACGAACCGGGTGGCCGGTTCGGCGGCCAGGATCGCCTCGCGGTAGACCCGTTTGAGCGCCGAGCAGGCGATCACCATGCCGCTGCCCTCCGCGGCGGAAAGCGTCGATGCGACGCGGGCGAGCCAGGGCCAGCGGTCGTCGTCGGTGAGCGGATGCCCGGCCTCCATCTTCGCGACGTTGGCCGCCGGGTGCAGGTCGTCGGCATCCACGAACGGGACCTCGAGCTCGTCGGCGAGCGCGTTCCCCACCGTGGACTTGCCGGAGCCGGAGACTCCCATGACGACGACGAGCGGCTTCCGGACGTTCACAGGCATGGGGTCAAGGCTACCGAGAGGCGCACGAACCGCGTCCCGGGTCGTGGTCTCGATCGCGTAGAGGCTCGTCGAGGCGGCGATGAAGAGTGTGCCGCCGTCCTCTCCACCGAAACACACGTTGGCCACGACCTCCGGCACGGCGATCGCGCCGAGCCGCGCGCCGCCCGGCGAGAACACCTGCACGGAGTCGGCGCTCGAGGTCCAGACCCTGCCGTGCTCGTCGACCCGGAACCCGTCTGAGACCCCCGGCTCGACGACCGCGAAGACCCGGCCGTCGGCGCAGGAGCGCCCGTCGATCACGTCGTAGGCACGGAGGTGATGGTTGCCGCCGGCGCGCAACGCGACCGAGGTGTCCGAGACGTAGAGGATCGACTCGTCCGGGGAGAACGCGAGGCCGTTCGGCTCCTCCATGTCGGTGACGACCGGGGTCACCGAGCCGCTCGCCGGGTCGAATCGGAACACGTAGTTCGCACCGTACTCCGTCTGCCCCGGGTGTCCCTCCCGGGCGAACGTGATGCCGTACGGCGGGTCGGTGAACCAGATCGTGCCGTCGCTCTTCACCACGACATCGTTGGGCGAGTTGAACCGGACGCCATTCCACCGGTCGACGAGGGTGGTCACGACCCCGTCGACGTCACGCTCGACCGCTCGACGACCGTGCGAGCACTGGATGACCGCCCCCGCGGCGTCAAGGGTGCGTCCGTTGGTGAACTCCACATCATCCCGGTACACCGAGGTCTCGCCGCTCGAGACGTGCACCTGGAGGATGCGGTTGCCGGGGATGTCGCTCCAGCGCACCGCACCGAGCGCCGGAATCCACACGGGACCCTCCGACCAGACCGCCCCCGTGGCGAGTCGCCGCAGGGTGGCGCCGGGCGCGAGCAACGACTCGATTCCGACTTCCGCCTCCATCACACCCTCCCGTTCACACCACACTCTGGCACCTGCGCTACGCACACAACCCCGCCCACTCGCCTCCACCCGCCGCGCGTTTCTCCGGAGGTTTCGCTCCGGAGGCACCACATCCGGCCCTTTTCGGCACTAAAACCGGCTCGACGGCCGAAACCTCCGGAGAAACGCGCGTGGGCGGCGGGCGGGCGCCGCTGCGGTCACCAGTCGTGCATGGAGCCGTCGAGCAGGCGGTTCACCGGCAGGTAGGCGCCCTCGTAGGGGTGCGCGTCGGCCACGAGGTCGTCGTAGTCAACGCCGAGCCCCGGGCCGTCTCCGGGCACGAGGTAGCCGCCGTCGAAGGAGTAGGTGGGGCGGAAGAGCTCATCCGTCGCCGCACTGTGCTTCATGTACTCCTGGATGCCGAAGTTCGGGATGGCGATGCCCAGATGCAGGGCGGTGGCGAGACCGACCGGCGAGATGTCGGTCGGGCCGTGAACGCCCGACTTGATCTGGTAGACCGCCGCGTAGTCGAAGATGCGGCGGAGCGCGGTGATGCCGCCCGCGTGCGTCACCGGGGAGCGCACGTAGTCGATGAGCTGCTCCTCGAACAGCTCGCGGTAGTCCCAGATGGTGTTGAAGACCTCGCCGATCGCGAGCGGCGTCGTGGTGTGCTCGCGCACCCGGCGCAGCGCCGCCTGGTTCTCGGCCGGCGTGACATCCTCCAGCCAGAACAGGTCGTACGGCTCGAGCGACTTGCCGAGTTTCGCCGCCTGGATCGGGGTGAGCCGGTGGTGCGAGTCGTGCAGCAGCGGCAGTTCGGGCCCGAACTCGTTGCGCACGGCCTCGAACACGGTCGGCGCGTGGCGGAGGTAGGCGCGGGTGTCCCAGCTCTCCTCCACCGGAACGGCGCTGCGCCTGGCCGGCTCGTGGTCGTAGCGCGCGCTCACCCCGGAGTCCCCCGCCCCGGCGTTCTTGCTCGATGCCACACCGTAGACGGAGTCCAGTCCCGGGATGCCGGTCTGCACGCGGATGGCCCGGTAGCCCTGGTCGAGGTGCTCGTGGATCGAGTCGAACAGCTCCGGCAGGTCGACCCCGCTGGCGTGACCGTAGGCGAGGCAGCCCACCCGGCTCTTGCCGCCGAGCAACTGGTAGAGCGGAAGGCCGGCGACCTTGGCCTTGATGTCCCAGAGGGCCGTGTCGACGGCGGCGATCGACGCCATCGTCACCGGACCGCGACGCCAGTACGCCCCGCGGTACAGGTACTGCCAGGTGTCTTCGATCTGGTGCGCGTCCCGCCCGATGAGCAGGGCGGCGATGTGGTCGCGCAGGTAGCTCGCCACGGCGAGCTCGCGGCCGTTGAGGGTCGCGTCGCCGAGTCCGACGAACCCGTCGTCTGTCGTGATGCGCAGGGTGACGAAGTTGCGTCCCGGGCTGGAGACGAGTACTTCGGCTGAGGCGATCTTCATGGTCGGCGTGCTCCTAGGGTCGTTCGTTGGGTGTCGATCTGGGCGGCCACGGCGGCGACGACGGAGCCGTCGTCGGCGAGATCCGGGGCGAGGAAGCGGATGACGGCGCCGGCCCGATCCACGGCGTCGAGCCCGCGGAGCTCGCCGGCGAGGGCCTCGGCGCTCGGATCGGCGAAGTGGTCGTCGGCCAGGTGGGTCGCCCAGGCGGCGAGCACCCCGGCCTCGGCCGTGCCGACCGCGAGACCGGCCTCCCGACGACGACGCATCGGCTCGATGATGCGCGGACCGAGCTTGTGCGAGCCGTCGGTGGCGATCTGCGACAGGCGGTGTTCGATGCGGGCGTTGGCGAATCGCGAACGGAGCGCGGCCAGGGCGGCCTCGATCTCGGCCGCGTTCATCTCTGGGGCGTCGAGGGGCAGCACCTCCGCCGCCTCCTCCCACAGCGCCTCGACCGCCTCGCGGCAGTCGACGTCGAGCATAGCGCCGGCGATCGTGCCGTGCCCGGCGGCGAGTCCTCGGTAGGCGAGCAGGGAGTGCGCGGCGTTGAGCAGCCAGAGTTTGCGGCGCTCGTACGGCGCGATGTCGTCGACGAACCGCGCCCCGGCCGCGTCCCACGCCGGGCGGCCGGAGGGGAAGTCGCCGCTCAGCACCCACTCGCTGAACGGCTCCGTCACGACGGGGGTCTGATCCGGCAGCCCGGTCGCCGCGAGCGCGATGGCGCGGTCGGCGGCGGTGGCGGCCGGGGTGATGCGGTCGACCATCGTCGACACGAAGGACACGGTGCGCTCGATCCAGTCGGCGAGCTCCCGATCGACCGCGGAGGCGAGGGCGAGCACGGACTCGCGCGTGGCGCGACCGTTGTCGGCCAGGTTGTCGCAGCTGACCACGGCGATGCCTGGGCCCCCAGCGAGCATCCGCGCACGGAGCCCGTCGACGAGTCGCCCCGGAGCCGTAACGGCCGCGGCGGTGTCGGCCGGCCGCCCGCCGCCGCGCAGCAGGGCGATGTCGGCCTGGACATCCGCATCCAGCAGGTCGAGGGTTCCCTCGGTGGACAGGCGGTAGCCGCGTTCGGTCACCGTCACGGTCACGATCGCGACAGCCGGGTCGGCGACCGCCGCGCGCCAGGCCGGACCGTCTGCGCCATCCGTGGCGGCGCTGATGCTCTGGATAATCGACTCGGTGTCCACGTCGCCGCGTTCGATGAGCACATAGAGGTCGTCCTGCGCGCTGAGCACCTCGGCGGCGGCGGCACTCCGACCGGTGAAGGCGTGGATGCCCCAGCCCTCGACGGCGTCGGCGTTGGCACGCTCGGTGTACCAGGCCTGGTGCGCCCGGTGGAAGGCGCCCAGCCCCAGATGCACGATGCGCACGGGATGGCGCACCGAGCGCCGTCCGACGAACTCAGCGATCATGGCGCGTGGTCACCCTCTCGTGGATCGCCCGCAGGTAGGCCAGGTTGTCGGCCGTGCGCTGCTCGAGGGGCAGCTCGGTGGAGAAGTCCTCCACCGTGACCCAGCCGTCGTAGCCGTGCTCGTGCAGGGCCTCGAAGTAGGCCTCCACGTTCGCCTGCCCCGACCGCAGGGGCGCCCATTCATTGCGCCAGATGACCGAGCCGTCGAAGCCCGGCTCGTCGGTGGCGCGCCAGAGGGCGTTCTTCACGTGCACGTGGGCGAGATACGGTCCGAGCATCTGGAAGGCCGCGAGGAAGTCCTCGTGCCCCTCGATCAGCAGGTTGCCGAGGTCGTGGATCACGCCGACCCGCTCGGGGTCGAGCCCGTCGACGAGACGGATGGCGGCAGACGCGGACGAGGTGATCGTGCCGTGGTGCAGCTCGACGAGGGCGCGAACGCCGTGCTCGGCCGCCCGGCCCTCGATCCATTCGAGGTCGGAGCGGGTGGTGGCGAAGGTCTCGCGGTAGTCGCCGGACGGCACGCCCGGCATGGTCACGCGCACCTGGCGCGCGCCGAGCCTCGAGGTCGCGGCGAGCATCCGCTCCACGTTGTCGTGATCGCGGCAGTTCGCGTAGCCGCCCAGCCCCGAGAACTCGAGGCCGGCATCACGGGTAATGCGCGCGATGTCGTCGAGGCGGTCCTCGAGACCGGTGAGCGGCCAGGTCGACCGGTTTCCGGCCCAGAAGCCGGGCGGGGTGGCATCGGCCTGGTCGACGATGCGCCACTCGACGCCGTCCCAGCCCTGGGCGGCGAGGATTCCCGCGGCCTGCTCCGGCTCCCAGTCCGGGGTGGAGGCTGTGAACACGGAGAGCTTCACTGGGAGCCTCCCACGAGCACGTCGGCGAAGGCCCCGGCGGTCACGTCGACGTCGTCCAGGTCGCCGGCGAGCACGGCCTCGAACGAGACCGGCGTGCCGAGCGTCGCCGAGAGGTACACGGCGCGCACCACCGCGAGCGAGACGAGGGCGTCCTCCACGCGCACGCCCGGCTGCCGTCCGGTGCGGATGGCGTCGACGATGTCTTCGTACTGGCGGAGGTGGCCGACGATGAAGCCGTCCGGTCCCTTGTCCGCCCCGCGGAGCTCGGACGCCGCCACCTGCTCGGAGGCCTGGTTCCGCGGCTCGCCGTCGCCTGCGGCGTAGAAGTATTCGAGCTGGTCGTCGTCGATGACGGCCGAGCCTTCCGACCCGTGAACCTGCAGGCGCACCGACAGTCCCGGGTAGGCCGCGGTCGTCGCGTGCAGCACGGCGAGGGCGCCGGACTCGAACCTCACGGTCGCCACCGCGACATCCTCCACCTCCACCCGCTCGTGGGCGAGGAGGGCGGTGTGCGCGAAGATCTCCACGGGCCGGCCGAGGAACCAGACCAGCAGATCGACGGTGTGCACGCCCTGGTTCATGACCGCGCCGCCGCCGTCGAGCGCCCAGGTGCCTCGCCACTGCCCGGAGTCGTAGTACTCCTGGCTGCGCCACCAGGCGACAGAGGCGACCCCGCTCGTGATGCGGCCGAACGCGCCATCGTGGGCGGCGCGCGCGACGGCGACGGAGGCCGGGTCGAACCGGTGCTGGCTGATCACCGAGACGACGCTTCCGCGGCTCTCGGCCTCCGCCGCGAGGGCGGCGATGCGGCGGGCGCGCGGCAGGGTCACGTCGAGCGGCTTCTCGATCACGACGTGGGTGCCGGCGGCGAGGGCCTCCTCGGCGAGCTGTACGTGCAGCCCGCTCGGGGTGCAGATCACGACGAGGTCCACGCTGGAGGCCGAAAGCGCCTCGCCCAGCGTCGTGAACTCGGCCGGTCGCTCCGCGCCGAGCTCGTCGGCGATGAGGTCGGCGAGGCGGTGGGACGCCTCGGGCACCGAGTCGACGAGGGCGACGATCCGCAGGTCGGGATGGCGCACGATCACGCGCGAGTGGTTGACGCCGATGATGCCGCAGCCGACGAGGGCGACGGCGAGCGGACGGGAGGTGGACGATACGGCGGAACTCATCTGGGGCTGATTCCCAACTGGTTGGTGAGGCTGGCGAAGCCGCGGGCGGCGCGACCGAAGGCGAACGGGCCGGAGAAGGCGCCCATCGAGGTGACGTCGGCGAGGTGGGGCTCGAGCGAGGCGAACCCGGCGTAGCCGTCGTCGCGCAGGGCCGTGAGGGTCTCGAGCAGCTGGCCGTCGCCCTCCCCCGCCGGAACGACGCCGCCCGTGGCGGCCATGGCATCCTTCACCTGCAGGTATTCGAGGTGCGGGCGCAGCATCGCGTAGCCCTCGGTGAATGGCCGCACGCCCACCTGCACGAAGTTGGCGCTGTCCCACGCCACCCGCAGGGCATCCGAGCCGACCGACTCGATGATGTCGAGCACCCGCTCGGGGGTGTCGCCGTAGATGTCCTTCTCGTTCTCGTGCAGCAGGATCACTCCCTCCCGCTCGGCGAGGGCGGCGAGGGCGCGCAGTCTGCTGAGCACCGCGTCGCGGATGCTCGCGGCCTCCGTCCCCTCCGCCCGATAGAAGGAGAACAGGCGGATGTAGCGGCTGTCGAGACGATGCGCCGCGGCGATCGCGGCTTCGAGCCGCGCCACCTCGTGCTCGACGGGGAGGCCGGCGTCGACCTTGCCGATCGGCGAGGCGATGGCCGAGACCCCCATCCCCCGCTCGCTGAACACCGCGGCGAGCGCGTCGAGCTGCTCCGGGGAGAGTTCGACGATGTTCGTGCCCCAGGCGCTCCTCACCTCGATGTGGTTCGCCCCGAGCGACTGCAGCACGGCGACCTGCACGACCGGGTCGGCGTCGATCTCGTCGCCGAACCCGCTCAGGGCCCAGCTCGCGGTGGTGGTACTCATTTGACTCCTCCTGCTGTCAGGCCACCGACGAGGTAGCGCTGGAAAACGAGATACAGAACGACGACCGGGAGCGCGCAGATGAGCGAGGCCGCCATCATCTGACCGTAGAGCGGAATCGCTCCTCCCTCTTGGGTGGCGCCGAAGACCTGGAGCGCCACCGCTGCGGTGCGTGAGGTGCGGTCGGTCATCACCGAGGCGAACAGCACGTCGTTCCAGCCGAGCAGGAACGCGAAGATCGCCGAAACGACGATCCCCGGCCAGCTCAGCGGCACGATGATCCTGGTGAGGATGCGCCAGGACGACGCCCCGTCGATGCGGGCCGCCTCCTCGAGCTCGCGCGGCAGGCCGCGCAGGTAGGTCACCATCACCCAGGTCGAGAACGGCAGCGCGAAGGTGATGTAGGTGATGAAGAGAGCCCAGCGGGTGCCGATGATCTGGATGCCGAGCGCGCTCGCGAGACTCGCGAACAGCACGAAGACGGGCAGCAGCATGAGCGTGCCGGGGATCGACTGGAGGCCGACGAGGGTGCGCAGCACGGTGAGCCGCCCCCGGAAGGCGAAGCGAACCAGCACGTAGGCCGACGAGACGGCGAGCGCGGCGCAGATGATCGCTACGGAGCCGCTCACGATCACGCTGTTGATGAGGCCGTTGCGCAGGTCGACGGTGGTCCAGACCTTGAGGTAGTTGTCGAGGTGAAGTTCGGTCGGGAAGAAGGCGCCGCTCGCCACGGACACGTCGGAGTTGACCGAGGCGAGCACGATGTAGAGCAGGGGCACGAGCACCGCGAGCAGCAGGATCACCACGATGGTCACGAGCAGCGGCTTCGGCAGCAGCCGGGTGACGTCGGCGTTCAGCCGACCGGTGGGCTTGCGGCCCAGCAGGGGCGGTCGCACGAGAATCTCGGTCATGGGCGCTTGCCCTCCTCGCCGGTGTCGAGTCGCACGGCCTTCAGGTAGATGAACAGCGGAATGGCGATGAGCACGAGCGAGGCGACGGCCATCGCGGCGCTCAGTCCGAATCTGAAGCTCTGGAAGCTCGTGATGTAGGTGAGCACGGGAAGCACGTTGACGTCTTCCGGAGCCGGAACCCCGAAGAGCACGAACGGCAGGGTGAATCCATTGATGTTGTGCAGGAAGGAGATGATGAGCGCGAGCGACACCGGCCCCTTGAGGTACGGGAAGATGACGTGGCGCAGCTTGGTCCACCAGCCTGCGCCGTCGATCGCCGCCGCCTCGTGCACCTCCTGGTCCACCGACTGGAGACCGGCAAGCACCAGCAGGTAGAAGAACGGCCAGGAACTCCAGATCTGCACCGCGATGAGGGCCCAGTAGCTCTGCGGGCCGTTGAGCCACAGCCCGGCGTGGATGCCCAGGCCGGTGAGGCCCGCGTCGACGACTCCTCCCGGCTGCAGCATCGTGCGCCACACCGTGCCGACGACGAACGCCGGGAGCACGTAGGGGATGAGGAAGATGGAGCGCACCAGTCCGCGCCCGCGGAAGGCGTTCTGGGTGGCGAGGGCGGCGGCGACCCCGATCGGGAGGGTGACGGCGGAGGCGATTGCGGCGTAGGAGACGCTGATCCAGATCGACCGGAGCAGGCTCGACTTGGTCACCGCCTCCAGGTAGTTCTGCAGACCGATGAACGGGGCCTGCAGCCAACTGCGCAGGGTGTACTGGTCGAGGTCGAGCAGCGAGATGACGAAGGCGATCGCGAGCGGCACGATGATGATGATCACCATGAGGATGCCGCCGGGGGCGAGCATCCAGAACGGGCGGTTGCGTTCGCTCGGCGAGCGACCCGGTCGCCTGGCCGGGCGGCCGCCGACGGGGGACCCCGTCGGCGAGCCGCTCGCCCTGGTCACGGCGGGCGCCTTGACCGGAGTTGAGGTGGACATGTCGCTCGCGCCTACTTCGCCTTGTCGAGCGCGGCCTGCACCGCGGTCTGGGCGGTGGCGAGCTTCGCCTTGAGGTCGGAGACCTTGAGGGAGCCAGTGGACAGCGACGGGATCGACTGCACGACCACGTTCACCAGGGCGAGCTGGGTGTCGCCCCACGCCCCGCTGAACGGGGTGCCGACCGACTTGGCTGCCGAGTCGATCACCGGGGCGAGCGCGGCGTTGCCGTCCTCGAGCTTCTTCGCCGCCGCCGCGTTGGTCGGCAGGTCGCCGAAGAGCTTCTGGTAGCTCGTCTGGCTCGAGGCGCTCGTGAGCATGTTGACGAGCGCGAAGGCGAGATCCTGGTTCTTCGAGTACTTGGCCACGACCATGTTGTCACCCGAGATGATGCTCGTTGCCGGCTTGCCGTTCTTGGGGGTGGTCTTGGCGCCCGGGGGCACCGTCGGCATGAGGGCGTAGGCGTACTTGCCCGCCACGGCCGACTTGTCGAGTGTGACCATCGAGGTCGACGTGGTCATCGGCAGGAAGGCGGCCTTGCCCGAGGCGAAGGCCGCGACGGCCTGGGCGTTCTTCCACCCGATCGCGCTCGGGTCGACGACCTTCTCGTCGGTGAGCCAGGAGAAATAGGTCTGGTAGGCCTTGAGGGTGGTCGGGTCGTCGAAGCGGGCCTTCTTGCCGTCGAGGATCGGGTTCCCGGCCTGCAGCGACATCGCCCAGACGAACTTCCACGGGTCGTAGCTGTCGGCGTAGGCGAGGGCCATCCCGTAGGTGTCACCCGTCGTGAGCTTCTTGGCCTGCGCGGTGAGGCCGTCCCAGGTGGTGGCCGGCTTGTCGATGCCCGCCGCGGCGAGCAGGTCCTTGTTGTAGGCCATCACGAACGGGCGGCTCGCGAACGGGATACCCACCTCGTGCTTGGCATCGGGACCTGAGATGCCGAGCGTGCCCGGGATGAACTTGTCGCGGCCGCCGATCTTCTTCCAGTCCGCCTCGGTGAGCTGCACGAACGCGCCGGTGGAGTACGCGGTCGGCGTGAAGGTGGAGCCGAGGTTGTAGAGGTCCGGTCCCTGCCCGGAGAGCACCGAGGTCTGGATCTTGGTCAGCTCGTCGTTGGCGGAGGCGAAGGTCTCGAAGTTGACCTTGGCGCCGGTCTGCTTCTCGAACCGGTCCGAGACATCCTGGAACCACTGCTTCTGCTCCGCGGGGTAGAGGGCGTTGGCGCCGATCATCACGTCGAGAGTCTTGCCCGTGCCGTCGATCTTGGTGGATGACGACGCGGGAGCCGGCGTCGTCGACCCCGCACAGCCCTGAAGGGCCAGGCCGAGGATGGCTATCCCGGCGATCGCGCCGAGCGCGTGTCGAGCTTTCATGATGACTCTCCTTTGAGTGATGGCTGGATGCGATCGAGGGCTGGACTCGCCACGTTCGCTTCGCACCGCGGGTGGTTGGAACTTTAGGCAGGGCGGCAAGGCAACTGCAACCGTTTGCCAAAAATTGCCATCCTGTGCTTTGCTAGCCGTATGGAACCTCTCGGCGATGCGAGGCAGGATCGGCAGGCGACCCTTGCCGATGTGGCCGCGGCGAGCGGAGTCGCCACCTCTACCGCGTCGCGCGCGCTCTCGAACCCGACGCGCGTGAATGTCGTGACGCGGGAGAAGGTGGAGCGCGCGGCCGCCGCCCTCAACTACCACGCCAACTCGCACGCGAGGGCCCTCACCTCCGGCAAGACGCGCACCATCGCGGTGCTCGTGAGCGACGTGACCAACCCGTTCTACTTCGACATCATCCGCGGCACGCAACAGCAACTCAAGGCATCGGGCTACACGCAGCTGCTCGTCGACACCGAGGAGTCGGACGAGCTCGAGGACGGCATGCTGCACAAGCTCCGGGGCTCGTTCGACGGCGCCATCCTGGCCGCCTCCCGGCTCACCGACCGGCGGCTGGCGACGCTGGCCTCCGAGATGCCGCTCGTGGCGATCAACCGCCAGACCAGGGGTGTGGCGAGCGTCTTCATCGACACCCCAAGCGGCATCGAGCAGGCGCTCGGCCATCTGGTCTCCCTCGGCCATCGCGACATCGCCTACGTCTCCGGCCCCGTCACCTCCTGGCCGAACGAGGGACGCTGGCGGGCGCTCCTGCGAGCCGCCGAGCAGTACGGGGTCGCGGTGCGCCGGGTCGGACCATTCTCGCCCAAGAAGGATGCGGGGGCGGCGGCCGCCGATGTCGTGCTCAACAGCGGGGTCACCGCCTGCATCGCCTTCAACGACCTGCTCGCCATCGGCATGCTCATGCGCCTGCGCGAACGCGGAGTGAGCGTGCCGGACGACCTCAGCATCGTCGGCTGCGACGACATCTTCGGCTCCGACTTCTGCAACCCGCCGCTCACCACACTCACCGCGCCGATCGAACAGGCCGGGCGGGTGGCCGTGTCGATGCTCCTGGCCCGCCTCGACGCGCAGACCGCCGGCGCGGCCCGCCAGACGGCGACGCTGCCGACCCACCTCACCATTCGCGCATCGACGGGCCCGGCCCAGCCAGAGAGAGACCAATGACACGCCTCACGCCGCATCCCGACCGACTGTTCCCCGCCGACCCGGCGGAGCGCGACATCGCGCGGCGGCTCTACGCGGAGGTCGCCTCGGCGCCGATCTACTCGCCGCACGGGCACGTCGAGGCCTCGATGCTCGTGGCGAACGAGTCGTTCGCCGACCCGGCGTCGCTGCTCATCACGCCCGACCACTACGTGACCCGCCTCCTGCACGCGGTGGGAGTGCCCCTCGACGAGCTGGGTCTTCGCCGCGACGGCGCAGAGCCCACCGCCTCCGGCCGCTCGATCTGGCGCCAGCTCTGCGCCCACTGGGACGTCTTCCTCGGCACGCCGGTGCGGTACTGGTTCGAGTCGGAGCTCAGCGAGGTCTTCGGCCTCACCGAGCATCCGTCCGCCGCCAATGCCGACGAGCTCTACGACGAACTCGTGGAGAAGCTCGCCAGCGACGCCTTCCGGCCCCGCGCGCTCTTCGATCGCTTTGGTATCGCCGTGCTCGCCACCACCGACGACCCGGCAGACGACCTCGCCGCCCATCGCACCCTCGCCGACGATCCGACCTTCACCGGCCGGGTGCTGCCGACCTTCCGGGCCGACCGGTACATGCTTCCGGCGGAATCCACCTGGCCGGCACGACTCGACGCCCTCTCGGCGACCTCGGGATTCGACTGCGGCACCTACGCGGGCCTTCTCGATGCCCTGCGCTCGCGCCGGGCCGTCTTCGCCGCCGCCGGCGGAACCTCCACCGACACCGGCGTGATCGACGCGGGCTCCGAGCCGCTCGAACCCGCGGACGCCGAGCGCCTCCATCGCGCGGGCCTCGACGGAAGCATCACCGAGGCGGACGCGGTCGCCTACCGGCGCAACATGCTCTACCAGCTTGCCGCGATGGCGAGCGAGGACGGCCTCGTCATGCAGCTGCATCCCGGTGTGCTGCGCAACCACCACCGGCCCACCCTCGACACCTTCGGCCCGGACACCGGGCATGACCTGCCGGACGCCACCTCCTTCACCCGCCCGCTCGCCCCGATCCTGCGCGACTTCGGCACCAACCCGACCTTTCGGATGGTGCTGTTCACGGTGGACGAGACCACGTTCTCGCGGGAGATCGCGCCGCTCGCCGGGTTCTACCCGTCTGTCTACGCGGGTGCCCCGTGGTGGTTCCTCGACACCCCGGCCGGCATCGCCCGCTATCGCGCCGCCATCACCGACAGCGCCGGCTTCGTGAAGACCTCCGGCTTCATCGACGACACCCGCGCGTTCTGCTCGATCCCGGCCCGCCACGACATGTCCCGCCGCAGCGACGCGGCGTTCCTCGCCTCCCTCGTCGCGACGCACCAGCTCAGCGAGGATGACGCGGCCGGGGTCGCGCGCCGACTCGTCGCCGACATCCCGGTGGACACCTTCCGGCTCGGCTGATCGACCGGGAGAACCCGGCCGGGTAACACGACCGGTCGAGCCGATAGCCTAGACGGGGCGTTCCCCCGCACTCGATTCAAGGAGATTCATCGTGGCACAGGCAAACATCGGCGTCGTCGGACTCGCGGTGATGGGATCGAACCTCGCGCGCAACCTCGCGAGCCGCGAAGGCAACACCGTGGCGATCTACAACCGCTCGCACGAGCGCACCGACCTGCTCGTCTCCGAGCATCCGGAGGCCGGGTTCGTGCCCTCGACCACGATCGAGGAGTTCGCCGCGTCGCTCAGCAAGCCGCGCACGGCCATCATCATGGTTCAGGCCGGTGCGGGCACGGATGCCGTGATCGACCAGCTCGCCGCCGTGTTCGAGCCGGGAGACATCATCGTCGACGGGGGCAACGCGCTGTTCACCGACACGATCCGCCGCGAGAAGGCGCTGCGCGAGAAGAACCTCAACTTCGTCGGCGCCGGCATCTCCGGCGGCGAGGAGGGCGCCCTCAAGGGACCGAGCATCATGCCCGGCGGATCCGTCGAGGCGTACGCGACCCTCGGCCCCATCCTCGAATCGATCGCCGCCGTCGTCGACGGCGTGCCGTGCGTCACCCATGTCGGCACCGACGGCGCCGGACACTTCGTCAAGATGATCCACAACGGCATCGAGTACGCGGACATGCAGCTCATCGCCGAGGCCTACGACCTGCTGCGCAACGTCTCCGGCCACTCGCCGGCCGCGATCGCCGAGGTGTTCACCGAGTGGAACTCCGGCGACCTCGAGTCCTACCTCATCGAGATCACCGCGGAGGTGCTCAAGCAGGTCGACGCCAAGACCGGCAAGCCGTTCGTCGACATCGTGCTCGACCAGGCCGGGTCGAAGGGCACCGGAGTCTGGACCGTTCAGAACGCGCTCGACCTCGGCGTCCCGGTCGGCGGCATCGCCGAGGCCGTGTTCGCCCGCGCCGTGTCGAGCCACCCCGACCAGCGGGCCGCAGTGCAGAAGAGCATCGACGCTCGCCCGGAGATCGCCGTGATCGGTGAGGGGACCGCGTTCGAGGACGACGTTCGCGCCGCCCTCTACGCCTCCAAGGTCGTCGCATACGCCCAGGGCTTCGACGCGATAATCGCCGGCGCCGTGAAGTACGACTGGAACATCGACAAGGGCGCGATCGCCACGATCTGGCGCGGCGGCTGCATCATCCGCGCGCAGTTCCTCAACCGAATCGTCGAGGCGTACGCGAACGACCCGGCCCTGCCGACCCTGCTCGTCGACCCGTACTTCGCGAACGCGGTGAAGGAGGGCGAGGCCGCCTGGCGCCGGGTCGTGTCCACGGCGGCGCTCTCCGGCATCCCGGTTCCCGGCTTCGGCTCCGCGCTCAGCTACTACGACTCGCTCGCCTCGAAGCGACTGCCCGCCGCCCTCGTGCAGGGGCAGCGTGACTTCTTCGGAGCGCACACCTACCAGCGAGTGGATGCCGAGGGCACCTTCCACACGCTGTGGAGCGGCGACCGCACGGAGATCGAGTCCGCCGGCAGCAGCCACTAGCCGCGGCGGGTCGGTCGCGACAGGCCGCCCGCGCCTGCGACAACGCGCATCCGAAATCCGCGCATCCGACATCCGCGGATCCGAAAACGCAGGAGATTTCGGTGCCGGCGCCGCGATTCTGCCGGAATCACGTCGCGTGGCCGCGGAACTCCTGCGTTTTCGGCGGGACGCTACAGTTGCGGAATGGACACTCCCGACCCCGAGTTCGTCGCCGAATCGGCCGAGGGCCGGACCGCACCACTGCGCTCGCAGACCGACGTCGTGGTGCACGACATCAAGGACATGATCATCCGGGGCACCCTGGTGGCCGGGGCGCGCCTGCCCGTGGAGAAGGACCTCGCCGCCTCCCTCGGTGTCTCGCGCAGCTCCCTGCGCGAGGGGGTGCGTGCGCTCGCGATCATGGGGGTGCTCGAGACGCGCCAGGGCGACGGCACCTACGTCACCTCGCTCGACGCGTCCCTGCTGCTCGCCCCGATGGGGTTCCTCGTCGACCTGCAGTCGTCCGCCGACAGCCAGCACATCTCTTCGGTGCGCCGAGTGCTCGAGGTCGAGGCCGCGGCCAGGGCCTCGCTGCTCATCACGGAGGAGCAGGTCGCCGAGGCCGGCCGGCTCCTCGGCACTATCGACGACGTCATAGACGACGCCTCGGCCCACGACCTCGACGCGATCATGAACGTCGACATCGAATTCCACCGGGTGATCGCCCGCGCCTCGGGCAATCCGGCCCTCGAGGCGCTGATCGAGGCCCTCGCGAGCCGCACCATCCGCACGCGGATGTGGCGCGCGATGACCGAGCCGGACGTGATCCGGCACACCCACCGGGAACACCACGACATCCTGCGTGCCGTCGCCTCCGGGGATCCGGACCGGGCGAGGCTCGCCATGTCCGTGCACCTGATCGAGGTCGAGGACTTCATCGCCAGCCACCCGGGGGCGAGCACACAGGCGAGCACGCGGACGAGCACCGACCCGCCTCTGCGGGGCGACGCACCGCCACCCGAGTGAGCCCGCCCGTCTAGACCAGGAACAACTCGATCACCGGAACCGCGACATCCGGTCTGAGCACCGGAAGGGTCAGCGTGAGCGTGCCAGCCGGCTGGCCGCCGGCGCCCGTGGTGAGGGCCACCGTGTCCGGAGCTATCTCCGCCATCGGCACCTCCGATGCGTCGTTGAGCAGCTGCGCGTACGCCACCTTGCCGGCCAGCCCGGGAAGGTGCACGTGCTCGAACGGCCAGGCGAACAGGTGCAGGTACAGCCTCGAACCACGCTGGGTGTATCGAGCGTCGGCGGGCGGCACGAATTCGGCTGCCCCGGCCCCGTAGATGCTGCGGTCGTGCAGCCGCATCCACTCGCCGATGCCCTCGAGGGCAGAAGTGGCCGCGCCGTCCAGGGTGCCTCGGGCCGTCGGACCCACGTTGAGCAGCAGGTTGCCGTCCTTCGAGACGCCGTCGATGAGCATGCGGATGAGCAGGTCGGTGGACTTGATGGTGTGGTTGTCGCGGAAGTAACCCCAGCTGCCGTTGAGGGTCTGGCAGGCCTCCCAGGTGACGGGACGGCCGTCCACCTCCATCGGCCCGGACGGCTGGTACTGCTCCGGGGTGACGAAGTCCCCCGGGATGTCGAGCCGGTCGTTCACGATGATTCCCGGCTGCAGCCGGCGGGTGAGGGAGATCAGCTCCTCCGACCCCCAGTCGTCCCTGCCCTTGGCGCCCCAGACCGGATGCTGCACATCGTTCGCGTAGGAGAAGTCGTAGAACAGGTAGTCGATCTTCCCGTAGTCGGTGAGCAGTTCGCGCACCTGGCCGTGGAGGTACTCACGGTAGACCGCCATGTCCCGGGTCGCGTTCTGTTCCGCGGCATCCGCATCGTCGCGACGGGGGTGATGCCCATCGATCGGGAAGTCCGGATGGTGCCAGTCGAGCAGCGAGTGATAGAAGCCCACCTTGAGCCCCTCGGCGCGCAGGGCGTCGACATAGGGACGCACGAGGTCACGACCGTACGGGGTGTTGACGGCCGTGTAGTCGGTGAGTTTCGAGTCCCACAGGCAGAAGCCGTCGTGGTGTTTCGTGGTGAGCACGACATACTTCATGCCGGCCGCCTTCGCCGCGCGCGCCCAGGTCACCGGGTCGTACAGGTCGGGGTCGAAGAAGTCGGCGTACCGCTCGTAGTCGCTCGTCTGCCGGCGTTCGTTGGTCATCACCCACTCGTGGCGGGCCGGGAGGGAGTAGAGCCCCCAGTGGATGAACATCCCGAATCGTGACTCGGTGAACCAGGGGGCATGGGGAATCGACACGGTGCTCTCCTTCTTCTCGTGGTTGGTCGTCGCGGGCGCCTAGCGCCGTGCGGCCGCCGTGCTCCAGTACCGGCCGGCCGGAAAGGCGAATTCCTCGATCGAGTCGGCGAACATCTCGGCGCTGTAGCCGGGCTGGGTGGGCAGCACGTATGCGCCAGCCGAGACGACGCAGGGCTCCACGAAGTGCTCGTGCAGGTGATCGACGAACTCGGTCACCCGGCCCTCGAGCGATCCGGACACCGCGACGTAGTCGAAGATCGACAGGTGCTGCACGAGTTCGCAGAGGCCGACACCGCCGGCGTGCGGACACACCGGCACGCCGAACTTCTTCGCCATGAAGTACACCGCGAGAATCTCGTTCACGCTGCCGAGTCGTGCCGAGTCGAGCTGGCAGAAGTCGATCGCCTCCGCCTGGAACAGCTGCTTGAACAGCACCCGGTTCATGCCGTGCTCGCCCGTCGCCACCCCGATCGGGGCGACGGCGCGGCGCACCGCCGCGTGGCCGAGGATGTCGTCCGGGCTCGTCGGCTCCTCGATCCAGAGCGGCTTGAACTCGGCGAGTGAGAGCACCCAGTCGATCGCCTCCGGAACATCCCAGACCTGGTTGGCGTCGATCATGAGGTTGACGTCCCAGCCGATCACCTCCCGGGCCAGGGACAGGCGGCGGTAGTCGTCCTCGCGGTTCGCCCCGACCTTCAGCTTGATGTACCGGTAGCCGGCGTCGACGGCCTCCTGGCAGAGGCGCCGGAGCTTCTCGTCCGAGTAGCCGAGCCAGCCCGCACTCGTCGTGTAGCAGGGATACCCGGTGTCGGCGAGTTCCGCGATCCTCTGCTGCCTGGTCGGCGCGAGGTCGGCGAG
Source organism: Lacisediminihabitans profunda (assembly GCF_008040105.1). Classification (GTDB taxonomy): domain Bacteria; phylum Actinomycetota; class Actinomycetes; order Actinomycetales; family Microbacteriaceae; genus Lacisediminihabitans; species Lacisediminihabitans profunda. Next base: position 240,256 of record NZ_VRMG01000005.1, on the reverse strand, counting down.
CAGCGCGATCGCCTCCTCCCGGGTCAAGGCATCGGAGAGGTAGCGCAGGTCGGCCGCATCCACGAGCTCGGTCGGCGTCATGTCGGTGAGCAGGCGCCAGAGCGGCTTGCCAGCCTTGCGCGCCGCGAGATCCCACACCGCGTTCATCACGGCGGCGAGGGCGAGGTGGATCACCCCCTTGTCCGGGCCGAGCCAGCGCAGCTGCGAGTCGCTCTGCAGCTCGCGGTAGATCGCCCCCAGGTCCCCCACGATCTCCTCCACGTTCCGGCCGATCAGCGGAAGGGCGCGCTGCGCCGCCGCGGACACGCACAGGTCGTTGCCGCGGCCGATGGTGAAGGTGAACCCGAAGCCGCTCAGCTGCGGATCGTCGGTGCGGATCACGACGTAGGCGGCCGAGTAGTCGCCGTCCTTGTTCATGGCGTCTGAACCGTCCAGGCTGAGCGAGGTGGGGAAGCGCACGTCGTGCGTCTCCACGCCGGTGATGGTGGTCATGTCGTCGGGTCGGACTCGGTCGGCCGCGCGCCGGTGCGCAGCAGGGTGTCGTTCACAGTCAGAGATTCCTCTCGAGGGATGCCACCAGTCTATAGATCAGATCAATTGACACGCCAGAGTCGAATCAGGGCATGTGATGGGGTGATCGAGGCATAATGATCGGCTGAATCTGCCTGTGCCGGAAGTCGGTGTGCCTCCGGCCCCGTGCCCGCGCACCGTCGGCCGGCGGATCGTGACCCGTTCGTGTCGGGCGCGATCACGCGCCGGGTGGCACACTGGAGAGTGATGTCCGAAGACCACGAGCACCCCGAGCTGGCGGGCTACGAGCCCGGCGACGGCCGCCCGCTGCGCAGCCCGCGCCTCGTTCTCGTGATGCGCGTCGTCGTGATCGTGGGCATCGCCTGCCTCGTTCTGCCCGGGGTCTTCACGACCGTGTCCGTCGCGGCGTCCACCGCGGAGACCGCCTGCGTCGCGTGGGTGGCCTACGAGGCGCCCGAGGCGCGCGCCGCCTCCGCCCGCTTCGAGGTCTTCGGCCCCGGGGGAATCGGCTGGGAGTGCTACACCGTCGGGGCGTTCGGCGGTGACCGGCACGTGGCATCACTCGGCCTCATCCCGGTCTCGCCCCGGCTCTCGCCGGTGCCGGTCCCCGGAACGAACTCCTAGATCACTCGGCGAGAAGTCTCTCGCGCACCTCGCGACGAAGCACCTTGCCGATGAGGGACTTCGGCAGTTCGTCGAAGGCGACAATGCGCCTCGGCACCTTGTAGGCCGCGAGGGAGTCCCGCGCGCAGTCGCGCAGCGCCTTCTCGTCGAGCTCCCGGCCGGGCTCGAGCACGACCACGGCCACGACGTCCTCACCGCTGTGCGCGCTCGGCACGCCGACGACCGCGACCTCGGCGACATCGGGATGCGCCCTCAGCGCGTCCTCGACCTCGCTCGGCGAGACGTTGAAACCGCCGGTGATGATGAGCTCCTTGATGCGGTCGACGATCGTCACGAAGCCGTCGGCGTCGATCCGCACGATGTCTCCTGTGCGGAACCACGGCCCGGCGTCGTCGCCGGCGTCGGCCGGCACGAAGACCGCGGCCGTCTCATCCGGCTTCTTCCAGTAGCCGGAGAACACCTGCGGTCCACGCACGATGAGTTCGCCCGGCTCGCCCGGCGCCCGATCCGCCGCCGGGTTGTCTGGATCGACCACCCGCACCTCGGTGTTCGGCAACGGCAGCCCGACGGTTCCGGCCCGGCGCGACGGCCCGACCGGGTTGGCCATGAGCACCGGGCTCGTCTCGGAGAGGCCGTAGCCCTCCACGAGGTAGCCGCCCGTCTGGGCCTCCCAGGGCTCGACGACGGATGCCGCGAGCGGCATGGCCCCGGAGATCGCGATCTCGATTCCCGCCAGGGAGACCCCGGACTCCTGGGCGGCCGTCATGAGCCGCGCGTAGATCGGCGGCACCGCCGGCAGGAAGGTGGCCGGGCGTTTCTTCACCACGGCGAGCACGAGCTCGGGGTCGAACTTGGGGAAGAGCACGAGTCGCGAGCCCATGCTCATGGCGAAGGTGAGGCAGAGCGTGAGGCCGTAGGCGTGGAACATCGGGAGCACGGCGTAGACGACGGAGGTTCCGCGGCGCACCGTGGGCACCCACGCTCGGGCCTGGGCGGCGTTCGTCGAGAGGTTGCGGTGGGTGAGCGTTGCCCCCTTGGGAAGGCCGGTCGTGCCGCTGGTGTACTGGATCACGGCGACGTCCGCGGCCCCCGGCCGCACGATGTGCCCGTCGACTGGCGAGTTCTCGAGGAGCTTCTCCCAGGTGACGGTGCCGCGCACCGCGGTCGTGAGCGCCGAGCGCGAGGCCCGCGCCCGCTCGATCGGCAGCCGAAGCAACGCCCGGGTGGTGAAGGGCATGGCCCTCGTGACGTCCACGGACACGACGGTGTCGACCGCCACATCCTCGGGCAGGGCCTGCACCGTCGCCACGACGTTGTTCCAGACGACGGCGAACTTCGCTCCGTGGTCCTCGAACTGGTGGCGCAGCTCGCGCGGCGTGTAGAGCGGATTGTGCTCGACCACGATCGCACCGAGGCGCAGCACGGCGTAGAAGGCGACGACGTGCTGCGGGCAGTTCGGCAGCACGAGCGCCACCGTGTCGCCCTTCTGCACCCCGAGCACGCGGAGCCCCTCGGCGGCGCGGAGGACCTGGTCCCCCAGCTCGGCGTACGTGGTCGTGCGCCCGAAGAACTCGAGGGCCACGTTCTGGCCGAATTCGGCCACCGACCCCTCCAGCAGGTCGTAGAGGGACCCCTCGGGCACCTCGATGTCGTGAGGAACCCCCTCGGCGTAGCTTGCGAGCCAGGGCCGCGGTGTGCTGATCGTCATGGCGCTAACTCTAACCAGAGCGCGCGCCCGCCCACGGGACGAACTGCCTCAGGCCGCCAGCAGTGCGTCGATCTGTCCGGCCGCCCCGCGCAGCCCCTCTTCCATGCCCATCGCCACGAGCCGGTCAAGCTGTTCGAGGCTGGCGAAATGCGACACGGTGGTCATGCGGGTGCCGCCGTCCACGGCCTCGATCGTCACGACCATCCTGGTGATCGGCATGGTGGGGTCCGGCTCGCCGGACTGGTCGGCGAAGCCGTTCTCGAACTCCAGGCTGCTGGGCTCGTCGATCGCGGTGAATCGCCACCAGCCGGGGGCGGTGTCGCCGTCGGGGCCGGTCATCCGGTAGCTCGCGGCGCCTCCGACGACGAAGTCGTGGCGCTCGAAGCTGGCCGGCCAGGTCGGCGGTCCCCACCAGCGCTCGAGCTGGCGCGGATCCGACCACAGGCGCCACACCCGGCCGACCTCCACCGGGAACTCCGCGACGAGGGTGAGGGAGAGCTGTTCGGGATTCTTCTCGCTGCTGATGACCGGCATTGTTCGTGACCTTTCTTCAGGGGTGATTCGTTAGTGATCGGTCGGCGGCTCGGCGAGGATCTCGTCCATGCGGGCGACACGCTCCGCCCAGACACCTTCCCACGCGGTGAGCAGCCGGGTCGCCCGGCGCAGGGTGGCGGGATCCGCGTGCACGATCTGCTCCCGTCCCCGTTTCACCTTGCCCACGAGCGATGCCTTCTCGAGCACCGCGACGTGCTTCTGCACCGCCGCGAAACTCATCGAGTAGTGCGCGGCGAGCGTCGAGACGGACTGCTCACGCTCGAGCAGTCGCGCCACGATGTCACGCCTCGTCGCATCCGCCAGGGCGTGGAAGAGGCGATCGATGTGTTTGTCGCTCAGGAGCGCGCTTTCTACAACCATTTGGTTGTACGTTAGCGCGATCGGACCCCGCTGGCAAGGGTCGAATCGTGAGGGTCGGGCGGGGTCAGGCCGCGCCGTCGAACATCGACGTCACGGAACCGTCGCTGAACACCTCGTGAATGGCGCTGGCCAGCAGCGGGGCGATCGGCAGCACCGTGAGGGTGGGGAACCGCTTGTCCGCCGAGATCGGCAGGGTGTCGGTCACCACGACCGAGTCGATGAACTCGCTCTGCAGGATCGTGGATGCCGGCTCGGAGAAGACGGCGTGCGTCGCCGCCACGACCACGTTCGTCGCTCCGGCCTCCTTGAGCGCCTCTGCGGCCTTCACGATGGTGCGGCCCGTGTCGATCATGTCGTCGACGATGAGGCAGGTGCGACCGCGCACCTCGCCCACGATCTCATGCACCGAGACCTGGTTGTGCACCCTCGGGTCGCGCCGCTTGTGGATGATCGCGAGCGGAGCCCCGAGCTTGTCGCTCCAGATGTCGGCGACCCGCACCCGGCCCATGTCGGGCGAGACGACGGTGAGGGTGGCCGGGTCGAGGCGTTCCTTGAAGTACTTGAGCAGCACCGGCATCGCGAAGAGATGGTCGACCGGGCCGTCGAAGAAGCCCTGGATCTGGGCGGCGTGCAGGTCGACGCTCATGATGCGGTCCGCGCCGGCCGCCTTGAACAGGTCGGCCACGAGGCGCGCCGAGATCGGCTCGCGACCACGGCCCTTCTTGTCCTGGCGAGCGTACGGATAGAACGGCGCCACCACGGTGATCCGCTTGGCGGAGGCGCGCTTGAGCGCGTCCACCATGATCAGCTGCTCCATGAGCCACTCATTGATCGGATAGGTGTGCGACTGGATGACGAAGGCGTCGCAGCCCCGAACGCTCTCGTCGTAGCGCGCGTAGATCTCGCCGTTCGCGAAGGTGCGCGCGTCGGTGTGCACGAGGTCCGCGCCGAGCTCGGAGGCCACATCGATCGCCAGCTGAGGGTGGGCCCGACCCGTCACGATAACGAGTCGCTTTTGTCCGGTAGCGGTGATCTCGGCCACGTGCCCTGCTCTCTGCCGGTCACCCGACGCACTGTCCATCTTCGGCGCTGCACAGCACTGTGGGATGGCCGCCGAAAGGCTACTCGGCGTCGGGCTTTTCGGCCGCCGCGGCGGCTTTCGCCGACGCCGTGCCCGCGCGCTTCTCCTCGACCCAACCCACAATGTTCCGCTGCGGAGCCACGCTGATGGCGAGTGCGCCGGCCGGCACGTCCTTGCGGACCACCGTTCCCGCTCCCGTCTTGGCTCCGTCCCCAATCCTAACCGGCGCGACGAACACGTTGTGAGACCCGGAGTGCACGTGCGAACCGATCTCGGTGTGGTGCTTGGTGATGTCGTCGTAGTTGGCCGTGATCGCCCCGGCGCCGAGATTGGTGTGTTCGCCGATTGTGGTGTCGCCGATGTAGCTGAGGTGGGGAACCTTGCTTCCGCGGCCGATCCTGGCGTTCTTCGTCTCCACGAAGGTGCCGATCTTGCCGCCCTCACCGAGGTAGGTGCCCGCCCGGAGGTAGGCGAACGGGCCGACGGTCGCGTTCGCGCCGATCACCGCGAGGGTCGCGTCCGTGCGCTTGACCACCGCATTCTCGCCCACCTCGCAGTCGGTGAGCGTGCTGTCCGGGCCGACGATCGCGCCGCGGTCGACGACCGTCGCCCCCTTGAGCTGGGTGCCGGGCAGGATCTCCACGTCTTCGGCGAGCGTCACGGCGAGGTCGATCCAGGTCGTTGCCGGATCGTGCACGGTCACGCCGGCGAGCTGCCAGCCGCGCACGATCCGCGAGTTGAGTTCCACCCCGGCCGCGCTCAGCTGGGCGCGGTCGTTGATGCCGGCGACGAGCCACGGATCGGAGACGGAGACCGCCTCGATGCGGCCGCCGGACGCACGGATGCCGGCCGCGGCATCCGTGAGATACTTCTCGTTCTGCGCGTTGTCGGTGCCGATCGCCGAGAGCGCGTCGCGCAGGGCGGTGGCGTCGAACACGTAGACGCCCGAGTTGATCTCGGTGATGAGAAGCTGGTCGGCGGTGGCGTCCTTCTGCTCCACGATCGCCTCGAATGCGCCATCGGATGAGCGCAGGATTCGACCAGCGCCGGTCGGGTCGGCGAAGTGGGCGCTCAGCAGGGTGAGCTTGTTGCCCCCGAGCTCGTGGCTCGAGACGAGTCCGCGGATGGTCGCCGCATCGAGCAGCGGAACGTCGGCGCTGAGCACGACCACGTGGCCGGCGAACTCGCTGGGAAGGGCGGCGAGGCCCAGCTCGACGGCGCGGCCGGTGCCCGGAGCCTCATCCTGGTCCACGATGATCGCCTCGGGCAGCTGCTCCACGATCACCTCGGCGACCGCGTCGCGCTCGTGCCGAACGACAGCCACGATGTGGCTCGCGGAGAGCGCGTCGGCCGTGGCGAGCACGTGCGAGACGAGGGGGATGCCGGCGAGCTGGTGCAGGATCTTCGGACGCGACGACTTCATGCGCGTGCCCTGCCCGGCCGCGAGGATGATGACGGCGAGATCTGGATTGGTCATAGAGGCATTCTCCCGTATGCGGGAGCGGGTGCCGGTGTGCGCGGGTTTGGACGTGGGTTGTTGCACGGCGTTTGTTGCGCGGGGTTTATTGCGCGGGTCTTTTGCGCGGCTTTGTTGCACGGGTCTTTTGCGCGGCTTTGTTGCATCGTCGGCCGGCCGTGCTGCGCACAGCTCCGCCTCCAGGATTCGAACCTGGACCGAACAGCTCCAAAGGCTGTCGTGCTGCCGTTACACTAAGGCGGAATTCCGGCCGAACCAGGAAACGGTCGACCGCGACAATTCTGCCAGATGCTCCCCGCAGCCGTCGCCCACATCCGTGCTCCGTCATCCCTCCTACCGAAAATGCAGGAGATACGCCACCCGCGGCGCGGTTTCGGGCCGATTGACGGCGTTTCGGAGCGAATCTCCTGCGTTTCCGGAAGCGACGATGTGACGGAGCGGATGCGGGACCCCCGTCTTGCCCCCGCCGTTGCGCGTTTCTCCGGAGGTTCCGGCCGCGGCATCCGAAATTCGCCCCGACACGCCGCCCAGCCGGCACCACAACGCCAAAGCTCCGGAGAAACGCGGGTAGCGGGCCGGCACGGGCCACACTGCTCGCGGAGGGCCCGGGCGCAATTGCCCGGAACCTGTCGCCCGCCGTCGCGCGTTTCTCCGGAGGTTTCGGCCGCGACATCCGAAATTCGCCCCGACACGCCGCCCAGCCGCCACCGCAACGCCAAAGCTCCGGAGAAACGCGGGTCAGGGCAGCCCGCGCAACGGCTCGTGAGGCCGCGGAGCGGGAACCGACCGCGATAATGGACGGATGCCCGCACACGACGAAGTCGACCGCATTGTGGACGCCTGGGTGCGCGAACGTCCCGACCTGGACTTTGCGCCGCTGCAGGTGCTCTCGCGCGTCGGCCGGCTCGCGAAACACCTCGACCGGGCCCGGCGGGCGGCGTTCACCGCCTCGGACCTCGAGTCGTGGGAATTCGACGTGCTCTCGGCGCTTCGCCGCGCGGGCAAGCCGTACGAGTTGAGCCCCAAGGCCCTCCTGCAGCAGACGCTGGTCTCGAGCGGCACCATGACCAACCGCATCGACCGGCTCGTGGAGCGCACGCTCGTCGAGCGCCGCACCGACCCGAACGACGGCCGCGGCATCCTCGTGACCATGACGCCCCAGGGTCGCACACGGGTGGACGCAGCCATCAGTCGCCTGCTCGAATCGGAGGGCGAGCTGCTCGACGCGCTCTCCCCCGCCGACCAGGAGCGCCTGGCCGGCCTGCTGCGCAAGCTGAGCCTGGACTTCGACTAGGAGCGGTACGAGTTGGCCACCCGCGCGATCTCGTCCACATAGCTGTCCGAGTGGTTGTACGAGCGCACCGCCCGTCGCCAGCCATCCACGCTCGAGAGGTCGCCCGCGTGGCACAGGTAGCGTGCGGCGGTGAGCGCCGCATCGTCGAACTGGTTCGGATCGGCCAGGCCGTCGCCATTGCCGTCGGCGCCCCACGCCCGCCAGGTCTGCGGGATGAACTGGAACGGCCCGACAGCGTGGTCCCAGGCCCGGTCGCCGTCCCACTCTCCCCCGTCGGAATCGTGGATGCCGGCGAAGGCGCCGCCGTCGAGCGCCGGGCCGACGATCGGCAGGCTCGGATACCCGGTGTCACTCACCACGCCCCCGCCGTGCCGCCCGTCGTCGGACTCGACGTGGCCGATCGCCGCGAGGGTGCTCCAGCCGAGATGGCAGCCCGGTCTCTCGGTGGCCAGGGCGAGGGATGCGCCGGCGTAGGCCGCGAGGGCGCGCCGCGGGATGCCGGTGCCGGAGGAGACGCGGTCGAGCCACGCCGAGTCGACTCGGGAGGCGATGGAGACAGCGAGTACTGCCGGTGCCGTCGGCTCAGCGGGTGCCGCGGGGTCGGCTGGCGCCGGGGCGGGCACGACCTCAGCCGCGGAGATCACGGCCGCTGAATGCCCGTGGCGGTGGTTCGCGGTCGCCAAGCCTACCCACGCCGAAACGCCCCACACCGCCAGCCCGAGAAGCGCAGCGATGCTGATCCACTCCAGGCCGAGGCGGGCGCCGGTCTCGTGGCTCACCGGTCTATCCGAAACGGCCGTGCACGTAGTCGGCGGTGCGCGAGTCGACGGGATTGCCGAACATCGCTTCGGTTTTGCCATGTTCGACGATGCCGCCGGGCTGGCCCTGCGCGGCGAGGAAGAATGCGCAGTTCTCCGAGACGCGCTGGGCCTGCTGCATGTTGTGGGTGACGATCACGATCGTGACCTCGTGAGCGAGCTCGAGCATCGTCTCCTCGATAACGCGGGTCGAGGTCGGGTCGAGCGCGGAGCACGGCTCGTCCATGAGCAGCACCCGCGGGCGGATCGCGATCGACCGGGCAATGCACAGCCGCTGCTGCTGGCCACCGGAGAGCCCTCCACCCGGCTGGCGCAACCGGTCCCGCACCTCTTTCCACAGGCCGGCCTTGGTCAGCGAGGTTTCGACGATGACATCCCTGTCCCCTTTGCTGGCGCGCTGGCCGCTCAGCTTGAGTCCTGCGACCACGTTGTCGTAGATCGACATCGCCGGGAAGGGGTTCGGCTTTTGGAAGACCATCCCAACGTCTCGCCGCGCGTCGGTGATTCGGCGGCCCTGGTCGTAGATGTCGTGTCCGTCGAGCAGCACCTCCCCCGCGAGCGAGGCGGACGGGATCATTTCGTGCATGCGGTTGAGGATGCGGAGGAACGTGGACTTGCCGCAGCCCGACGGCCCGATGAGGGCGGTGATCTTTCCGGCCTCCATCGTGAGCGACACACGGTCGAGCACCTTGTGGTCGCCGAACCAGGCCGAGATTGCGCGGGCGTCGAGGGTGGCGAGGCCCGAGGGAACTGCCGTCGTTGCCTCCGAGTGTCGATAAGCGTGGAAGACCTCACTGTGGCGGGTCTTCGACGTCTCGACGAAGGCCGACGAGGTGGGGAGGAGCTTCGTTTCCGTCATGGGTGGTCCTTGCTGTCGGGTAGATCGGGTTAAACGAGGTTGGGGAGAAGGGCGGCGGCGGCATCCGCGGCGGACGCCCCCACGACGAGCAGGACGGGAATCGAGACGATCCAGGCCTGCCAGCGCCCCCAGGCCCTGGTGAGCCAGCGGGAGAGGATCGCGGCAATGAGCAGCCATTGCACGGCGAACAGCAACGGCAGGGCGCCGGTCGAGTCCGGCTGCATGACGTCTTCGGATGGACCGATCGCCTTCGTGAGGAACACCGGCGCCGGAGTCTCTTGTGCAGTCCCTTTGAGCGCCGCGTCGACGTAGAGCAGGCTCGAGGGGGCGAGCGCGACGCCGTCCGCCGTGACGAGCGTGAGCCGGCCTTTACCCTCAGCGAGGGCCGCCGGCAGCCTGTCGCCTGGGCGGCGCAGTCCGAAGACGATGAAGGACTGCTTGCCCTGCCCCGTGGTCACCGTGATGCTGTCGCCAGGCACGAGCTTCGCGAGGCCTCCGAACGGTCCGCCAAAGGTGGCCTGACGGCCGTAGAGCACGCTCGCCCCAGCCTGCCCCGGCATGACGGTGTCACGCCGGTGGCCCACACCCTGGCGGGTCTGCGTCGACGTCGTGCCCTCCCTCACCACCTCGGTGAGCCCGAGTGCGGGGATCTGAAGCAGGGCAACGGGCGTGCCCGCCGCCACAAGCTCCTTATTGAGGTCGAGTTGTCCGAGAGGTGTCGTCGCCTCGGCGAGTGTGGACCGCAATTGCGAGTAACCGATGGCCTGGCTGCGCGAATGCTGGAGCGCCCCGAACAGGGTTACGTGACCCACAAATCCGAGAAGCAGGGCCGAGAGTGCGAGCCAAACCACGCCAACCCACCAGCGCACCTCGCGCGGCGTCGCTCGCACTCGATGGGACTTGGCGGCCGGTCGTCTCCGCAGCCACACGGGCAAGATTCGGGCTTTCGCGCGCGACTTAGACGGCTCAGCTTCGGTCGCCGCGGTTCGCTCCTCAGTTGCGAGGCTCACGCGACCGTCCTCGTGCTCAGCAGGAAGGGCAACCAGCCGTTCGAGGCGGCGACGAGGAACGCGGCGAGTCCGCACGCCAGACCGCCTGCCCCGATGGCCCAGGCTATCCAGGTCGGAGAATTCGATGACTCTCCCCCGCCGGCTTCGATGGTGAACTGAGCGTTGGCCACCCGATGAGATACCCAGCCGGCAGCCTCGATCGTGTGCTCGCCTGGTGCCAGTCTCGTTGGCACTGAAATCGTCGCGACGACGGTGCCTTCCGAATCGGTGCTGAAGCCGCCAAGAACGACCCGCTCCGGGTAGACCACGAATTGGACTTTCTCGCCCGGGGTGAACGTGTGGCCGGTGGCCGTCATCTGGTCCCCGACGTGCACTCGTCGCCGATCCAGGGAAAGGTGCGCGGCGTTCGGGGTCGGGTTCTGCGCCACGGCTGGCGCACCGCCGGTGGACGGCGTAGGGCTCGTGGTCGGGGTCGTTTCGCCGCCATCGTGGCCGCCCTTCCCGGGGATACGCACGGTGAGATTGGGCTGGTCGCTCGGACCGGGAGCCGGATCGGCGAAGGCGGCCCCCAGACCACCGAAGAGAGTGAGCCCGATCGCAGCGACCACGATCCAGGCCGCGAAGGCGGTCCTCACTGGTCTGCTCCCGCCTTCGTGAGCTGTGGTGCGCGCGCTTCGCCAAGAGCCTTCTCTCGAGCGTCTGCGGAGGCCGCGTCGATCGCCTCGTAGAGACGTTCGCGCGTGTGTGCGACATACCTTGCAAGCAGATACACCGCTCCGACCAGCACGAGCACGAGCACGAGCAAAGTCCACGGGATCGCGCCCGTGAGTGTCTCGCTCGAGACCGTCTTGTACGTTGCCGGACCGCGCGGTGTGGCCGGGGAGCCGTCGGCCTTTCTCAGCGACGACTGAGCGACCCGGTCGGTGGGAGCGATGGGCTTGAGAGTCACCGTGGACCAGAGCAGAAACAGCGGGGCAATGCCCGACCGGTCGAGCTTCGTGTGCACGGACTGTCCGGGCAGCACGTTCCGGAGACGGCCGGCGTCGAAGGTCGCGAGAGGGATTCCGAAGAGTCCGCGAATGGAGACGGTCTGCGTGACGTCCACCCGCGAGTTGCCGACGTTCGTCACTGCGTAGTCGACACCGGAACTGCCGCCGCCAAAGGGATTCCACGGCGAGGTGAAGCCGGAGACGACACCGACCGCCGCCACCCGCGGGGTGAGCGCACCGGACACGTCGAGGTAGATCCGCGCACCGACCCGCTCCTCCAACACGATGGTCTTTCCCTTCTTGTCCGTGCTCTTCTGCGTCACGGACGCGACGATTCCGGCGGTGTGGTCGCCGGGGGTGGCGTCGGACGGCACGAGCATGGTGAACGGGATGCGGGCCTGGATGCCCGGCTGCAGCGTCACCGTCGGCTGGGACAACTTCACCCACGAGCCGGAGTCCTTCGGCGGAGTGGACGACGGAAGGAGGCTGAACGCGCCGGTGGCGTATTCGTTGACGGCATCGGTGCCATACAGCGTGAAGGTCTGTGCCGTCGTGCCCTGATTGGACACGGCGACGTAGTCGTTGATCTGGGTTCCGGGGTTGACGGCGTAGGCGAAAGACTCGCGGCCGTCCGGTCCGGAGGAGTTCGCGGCCTGCACGCTCCATCGCGCCGGGTTCGGATCGGCGGCGACCGAACCCACCGTGGTCGCGGAGGCGAAGGCGGACGCCAGGGGCGCGAGGGCGAGGCCCATGGCGAGCACGATGGCGAGGGAGACGCGGGACACGAACATGATTGCCTTTGTGATTCGGTGGTCTGGGTCGAATGGTGGTCACGCAGGTGCGAGACCGGATGCCTGGAAGGCATCCGGTCCCGTCCCTTCGTTCAGTTACCGGGTGTTAGACGAGCGTCAACGTGAGGGTCGCGCTGTACGCACCGGCCGGGGTGTTCGCCGGCGCGGCGAGGTTGAGCGTGGCGCCAACCTTCGTCGTCGCCTTCTGGTCCACGACTGAACCGTTCGCCAGGATGGCGGCCGTCTTCAGTCCGTTCGCGACTCCGGCGGCAACCGTGGCGCCGATGGTTCCGGCGTTGGTTGCGGAGTCGGTCGTGGTGGGAAGCCAACCGAGGTACTTACCGTCGAGCACCTTGGTGCCGGCGGTGAAGTCGGTCGTGATACCGGTGAGGGCCCACGCCGCCGAACCGAGCTGGCGGGTGTCGGTGACCGTCACGGCGGGGAGGGTTCCCGTGGCCGTGAGCAGTCCGCCGTTCAGCGCCGCCGTTCCGAGGTTGACGGAGGACGCGACACCCGTGAGGGTCAGCGAGCCGACTCCCGAGGGGATGGCGACCGTGATGTTGACCGGCGCGACGTTCGAGGAGACCACCACAGTGACGACCGCGGAGACCGCGGAATCGTTGTACGTGGCATCGTTGTTGTTGATGAACTGAGCCGTGTACGTGTAGGTACCGACCGGAAGTACTGCGGTCGTCAAAGTGCCCACACCGCTGGCAACGGCGGGGGAACCCAGCGTGACCGGGGTGGTTGGCGTGGTGTCCACGAACTTCATCGAACCCACTGCGGCCGTCGCCGTGTTGGCGCCGTCCTTCACCGTACCGGTGAGCAGAACCGATTTGTCGGCCTGCGCCTGTCCGGTCAGCGAGACCGTCGGGGTGGTCTTCACGACCGGGGCCGTGTACACCGCCCAGGTTCCCGCCGTGACATCCACGGTCATCGGGAGCAAGAAGTACTTGTCGGTCGTGAAGTTGATCGAGGTCGATACCGCCGAGCAGTAAAGGCGAATCTCCCAGTTACCGGTCACGAGCGGTGTCGCGAGACTATCAAGCGACTTGCTGCTCACGTAAGGGTTCGTGCCCGGAATCGAGTACGTGTCGTCCATCGCGATCGGCTGCCCGTCGAGCCCGGTGTGGCCGTAGGCGGTGACCGAAGCGTTGCGACTCGAGGAGAGGTTGCCGAGATTCGTACCGTTCTGGTAGGCGAAGGTATCGCTACGTCCCTGGTATCCGGCGGGGCAGCCGACGTTGGACGTGAGCCCGTAGAAGGCCGGGTTGCTCGAGATCGAGCCGGTGGTGATCACCGCTCCCATCGTGGTGGTGTTGAGCATCGGTCCGTGAAGGGTGAGGGTGCCACCGGCGAGAGTGTCAGCGTTTGCCGCCTGCGCCATGGTGAGTCCGCCGAAGACGACGGCGCCGATGATGGCGACTGCCGCGATGCGCTTGGAGAATTTGTTCATGAGTTGCTTAGCCTTTCGAAGGGGAGGTCGAGCGCTACTGAGTGAACGGGCCGGTGGTGGAGGTGCTGCCGCAGAGGCTTCCGATGGTGCCGAAGCCGTACTTCTTGATGATCGTGGCATTGGAGCACACCGACGACGTGCTGCCGACGAACGCCGCCGCAATGGCCGCCTCACCGAGACGCGAGGTCTGCACGACGTTGTAGACGTTGCGCACGACCGGGAAGGAGGTGTTCAGAACGGCACCGACGGTGGTGATGTTGTAGGGCTTGACACCACCGATCTGGCCGAGGACGACTCCGCCACGACGCTCGATGACGGGCGACGGAAGGGTCTGCCAGTTGCCCTGCGCGATGTACTGGGCAACGGAGAACGGCGCGATGTCCCCGGGGCCCGTCACGAACGTGCCGTTGTGCTCCTCGACCGTGTTACCGAGGTCGGTCGCGCACCCGCCGGCCGTGATGTCGGTCTCGGAGAGACCGAGGCTCGACAGCCAGAACTTCCGCGTTCCCGAACCGGACTGAGGAAGCAGCGGACGAATGGTGACACTCAGACCGTTTCCGTCAGTGAACGACGTGACCGAACAGCGATAGATGTTGCGGAGGGTGAAGGGCGCCGGGCTCGTTGCATCCTGCGAGGAAGCTCCGACGGGGATGTCCCGCGGGAAGTCGCTCGCGGCGTTGACCGCGAATGTCACGGCGTCCTTCGCGAACGGGATGTAGGTGAGCTGGGTGCCGCTGCCGGACGGCCCGCTCGAGGAACGAGCGAAGTCGATCTGGCCGGTCACGTCCACCGAGTTCCACAGGTGGGTTCCCCCCTGCGCGGAGTCGCTCAGCGCCTGGCTGCCCGCGCCGGAGCCGTTCGGGCGAACGAACGAGGGTCCGCCCGACTTCGTCTGGATGGTCGCCGACCCAGTCGCGTCATAGGACCCGATCGACGTCACCGCCGTCGCGAGCCCGGCAACGAGATCCTGAGTGGTGTCGGAACCGACACCGGACAGGGTCTTGAAGGTTCCGGCGGCCGGGTCGGCCGACGCGGAGATTGCGCCGAACAAAGTTGCCGTACATACAGCAACTGCCACCGCGCCGAGGCGCAGCTTGGTCTTCTTGAGCATGTTTTCAGCCTTCTTTGGTAGTCTGCCCATGTTGTTCCGTCCGATTGGACACTGCCCCCTCGCCTCCTTTGCTGTTGAGCGAGGGGGTTTTTCTGTCTCCGGGGCACGGCGGAGAAGAAAAGATCTGGGATTAGCGCAGTCGTCTCCCCCGGAACAGAAGGGGGGCGAATAGCGCTCCGGACAGCCCCGTGGCGAGCGAGCCACTGAGCGCCATTTGAGCAATCGGGGACACGTTCGTGGCTGTGGGGGTGCGTCCGTTTGAGGCAGTGGGGGCGGGTGAACTGCTCGCGCCGATGCCCGGCCGCTGCGAACCCGAGGCGAGCCCGCCCGAGGCCGCACTCGCGCCCGATCCGGCGGCGGTGAAACTGTCCTGGGCGTACCCATTGGAGGACGAGTCCGCCGATGCTGGGACGGTCGGAGTGACGAAGGACGCCACCGCGGCCGACGCGGCGGCCGCCTGGCCGGCCAGAGCCGGGGTCAACGGAATGTAACCCGGTGGCAGTTCGCCCAGCTGGGTGCCGGGCACCTGGCCCTTCGTCGTCACCTGGGCGATGAAGCGGGAGAAGTCCGTGCGAGCCGCGGCGTCCGAGCCGGTGAGGTTCACCGTTGCGTAGACGACTGCGGTGAGCGGGTAGCCGGCGTCGACGACCTTGGCCGGATCGATCTGCTGCACGGCGGGTTCCGAGGTTGCCGTCAGCGCCGAATCGAGAGCGGCGGAGAGCGAATCCGCGGTCGGGGCCACGAACTTCGTGGTCGAGTTGTCGAGTCGCAACGCGGCGCTGCTGAGGGCATACCTCCGCGCCGACGGGGCATCGGTGATCGCGATCATGAACCGTTGGCCCGCGACCTGGGCGCCCCCGCTCACCCAGTCTCCGGCGACGCCGGCGGCGTTGATCGCGGTGGGATCCCACACCGTCTTCGCACCGGGATCGGCCCGGAACACGGTGCGGGCGGCAGACAGAAAGTTATCCGAGTAGGGGGCCGATTGCAGCGTGCCAAACCGGTAGCGCTCGATGTTGAGCTTGAGCGGCACGTGGCTGTCGTCGCCCTTCGGGAAGTTATCCAGTGTTGTCTTGCTGAGAGCGAACGGGGAGCTGTCCGCATTGCTGAGACCCACCGGGTTCAGGATCGACGCACCGTTCGAGTCGAGGGCGAGGGCTCCGGCCTCGGTGAACGTGGGAACCATGGCCCGGGCGTCGCCCTTCGGCAGGTAGTACGGATTGATCGTCATGCCCCAGTCGTCCGGCGCACCAGCGAGCCAGGCGGCCGCCTCTTTGTCAGCCTGGATCCACTTCCAGACCTGGCGGATCGCGTCTGCGCCCGCGGGGCCGGGGATCACGATTGCGGGATTGGAGCTGAACTGCGCCCAATTGGGGTTGAGCGCCCGGAAGTCCGGGTCCTGATTGAGGTAGGCGTAGGTGCGGTTCACGGTGCCGAGCTGGAGATACTTTTTGCTCGAATCGTCTGACGCACTCGACGGCACCAGGAACCGGTACGACTGGGTGAGAAGCTTCGCAAGCAATCTCGGAGACAGGTGGAGATCGTTTACCCGCCCGTCGGTTCCTTCGGCGAAGAATGCGACGTCCGCCGAGGTGACCGTAATCGGCGCATAGCTGAACTTCGAATTGGCGAGTTCAGTGACACCGAGTTGGGAGTCGAGCTCACTGCCGACAATCGGAAACGAGGAGAACGCGAGACCGGCCTGCTGATCGAGAAGCTGTTGTCGCGCCACGCTGTCCGGGTTGGTTGCGAAGCTGAAGGTCGTCTTGAGGTCGTCGCACAACTGCGGCTGCCACGACGCCATCGCCCCGACCAGAAGCTGGGAGCCGACCAAGCGGCGTTCGGTGTTTCCCCGGGCACAGGTCGAGCCGGTCGCGTTGAAATCCAACGGGATATTGATTCGATTAGACCAGTAGTCGCAGCCGGGATTGACCGGGCTCCCCGCCTGAATGGAATTGGGGCGCCCATAGGTGAAGGGGTTGTAGGAGCCGTCGAGAATGTCGCTGCACGAATTGTCGTGACCCCCGTACACGGTGCCCCGCGGCACGAGAACGAGCCAACATCGGAGATGTTCCGCCGTTCCGCAACCGAGCTGAGGAGCCTCTTCGGAAGTCTGGGCTTCGAAGTTGAAAACGCCGGTGCCATCACCATTGATCCGGACGCTCTGAACCTCATTCGTCGTGGCCGGGCCGAAGTAATCGAGCAGCGGGTAGGTGACCGTACTGGATCCCGCCTGGATCACTTGGCGCCCGGTGACCGACGTTCCACCGGAGGTGCGGAAGGGCACGTCCGTCGCGTTCAACGCGCTCGCCTGGATGTCCTTGGCGGCGACCCGCGGGATATTGTCGAGGTAGACGCTCCTGTTGAGGCCATTGTTGTTCGCGTATCGACCGCCCCACTCGCAGGTCTCGTTGAAGTCGGCCGCGAGCGGATCGGGACCCCAGCACTGCATCGCCTGGAAGAAGTTCTCCGCGCTGCTCCAGGTGTCACCGTTGGCATCCGTTGCCTGCTTGGTCGCGGCGAATCCGGAGATGTCGACCTGCAGGGCCTGGTTGGTGATGCCCGTGGTCTGTTCGATCTTCACCGCCAGGTTCTTGAATCCGGCGTAGTGCACGCTCGCCGGGTCTCTCGCCGGCTGGAATGACGAGGCCGAGCTCGAGTCGTTCGCCCACTTGACGGTGATCGCCGACGAGGCATCCGCCCTGGCCAACGTGGCGCTACCAGGAGCAACCAGGAACATGCCGACGACGGATCCCGCGGCCAGCACGAGGCACGCGATTCGGGTGAGCGAGAGAGCCAGGGGGTCGCGTCTCGTCGCCCTTCGGGGGGTCATGAGAGTCACGTTAGATACCGCCCATTGATGGCGGTTCAGGAGAGCGTGGTCTACGGAATACGGGCAGATTAACGTTTGGCATACGGATCCTTCGTCCGGGCGCCCGGGCGACGGCCCGAGGCTTGCGAATCGCGTTTCTGCGGGCGATCGCAGGTGGTCCAAAGATGGCGAACAGCACGAGGAAGGCGACCGCTGCGAGTGCGAGGGTGGCGAGCCACTGCCCCGATGAGGTCGGTAGCATCGTCGGGATTCCGGCGACCACTGACGGGCCGGTTGCGCCGGCGAGGGCGAGCGCCGGACCGTCGCTTCCCGTGGATGAACCGTCGGCTGCTGTTGCGGCGCCGGTAGCGGCGGCGGCGGCCCCCGCGGCCGTTCCCGTTCCACCAGCGCTCGCGCCGGTGGTTTTCGTGCCACTCGATGGCGCGGTGGCCTGACTCTTCACGCCACCCGTTCCCGTGGCGCACTGGTCGGCGCCCTGCTTGTCGCAGACCTGCGGCTGAGGCGCGGTGTTGGCGAGCTTGTTGCTTCCGTCCGCAGAGAAGGTCGGATTGTTGCACTTGGCGATGTTGATGGTCGCCGGATCTCCGCCGGGTATCTTGCGCACCTGGTCCAGGCCGGCGGTCACGAGGTTGATTGGCAACGGCGAGTACCCGAGCACCTCGGCCTGCTGTTGTCCCTCACAGAGGAAGTAGTTTGTGAAGGCCGCGAGGGTGAGCCCCTTGTTCTCGGTGAAGCCGTACTCGAGCGCGGTCGGGATGATCATGTACGAATACGAGGACAGCGGGTAGGTGCGGGGATCCGGATTGCCGTAGACCCCATCCAGCTGTTGGGTGAGATAGTCGGGCGACGACTCGTCCGGGTTGATCTTCGCCCCGAGCAGACTCACCGCCACATTGGCGGCAGTCGGTTCGGTGTAGTACCCGGCGGAGTTGAGAATCTTCGCAACCGGGGACCGGGAGTTGAGGGCGTAGGAGTACTCGACATAGGTGATCGACCCGACGTACTGCGGCTGCGCCACGTATCCGGACACGCCGTTTGACCCGGACTGGGACACGAAGGCCGAACCCGCAACCGTGGGGTAATTGGAGGTGATGCCGCAGTTGGCGGGACGCTGCGCCTTCACGCAGAAGTCGCTCCAGATAGAGGGGTATTGCTTGCGCATCCACGACGAGAACTGGGCGCTCGTGCCAGAGCCGTCGGAGCGCACTACCGGGATGATCGGAGTCGCGGGGAGGGCGAGCTTCGGGTTGTCGGCGGCGATCGCCGGGTCGTTCCACTTCGTGATAACTCCGGTGAAGATCTTCGCCAGGGTGGCCCCGCCGAGCCGCAGGTTGGTTACCTTCTTGCCGCCGATGACGAGGTTGTACATGAACGATGTTCCACCCGCCACGATCGGCATGTACACGAACTTGCGTGCCGGACGCGGGTCGGCACTGTCGCTGTCCTTCAGCTGGTAGGGGATCTCGGACACGGCGAAGTCATACCCGCCGCCGTTCTGGGAGAAAAGCTGCCGGCCCGCGGAAGACCCCGCATCGTTGTACTCGACCTTCCAGCGGTAGTTGTTCCAGACATTGCGAATCCACTGCTGGAGCGCATTGGCCGACCAGGTCGACCCGACGCCGGAGATCGGGTAGTACTCCTTGCCGACGGCAGCGGATGCCGACAGGGGTGCAGCGGCCGTGCCGCCGAGAACGACGCCCAGAACGAGTAGCATGCCGATGCCGCTGATTACTGCCCGGCGCCGTGCGCCGTGCTTGCGAGATTTCGAGGTCACGACGGACCGCCCTTCGGAGTGATCTTTCGGCGTCGCAATCCGGCGAAAAGACCGGTCGCGACGGACGGGGGTGGAGTGCCTAGGTCGCGGGCGGTGAATCGGTAGTCGTCTTCGCGCGATTGCTGGGTGCGCCGCCGCTGCTGGCGAGCGGTGAGGACACCGGGCCCGCGACCGCCGATCACGCGAGCGATGGCGAACAGGATGAGCACGAGTACCATCAGCACCGCGGCGCTGCCGAATCCGCGTGCGACCATGCTCGGCTCCGGGGACTTCACGAAGCTGAAAGTCGCAAGCGGGAGCGAGATCATCGCGCCCTTGAACGGGTTGACGTTGAAGTAGGTGGTCAGGCCCGCGGTGAGGAGCACCGGGGAGGTCTCACCGATCCCCCGCGCGGTGCCGAGGATGATGGCGGTCGTGAGGCCGGATCGCGCGGTCGGCAGTGTGACGTTCCAGACCGTGCGCCAGGTGCTCGAGCCAAGCGCGAGAGATGCCTCCTTGAGGTTGCCAGGCACCAGACGAAGCACCACGTCTCCGGATCGGATGATGATGGGCAGCATCATCACCGTCATGGCCAGGGATGCCGCGAAGCCCGACCGGTCGAAACCCAACGTGAGGATCACGGTCGCGTAGATGAAAAGCCCCGCCACGATCGAGGGCAGAGCGGTCATCGCCTCGACGACTGTGCGGATCAGTCGCGCGTACCGACCGGGGAACTCGCTGATGAAGACCGCCGTGGTGATCCCCAGCGGGATGCTGATGATGAGTGCAATGGTGATCATGATGAGCGTGCCGGCAATCGCGTGCACGATGCCGCCGGAGCTCAGCGGATCGAGAGGACCGGTTTGGCTCATGTCCGCGGTGAAGAAATTCGAGTGGACGATCGCGGTGATGCCCCGCCCGAAGGTGTAAATGACGACCACCGCGAGAACGAGCAGCAGCACCGTGGCTAGCGAGTGCACTATGACGCTCACGACGCGGTCACGGACCGCCATCTGCGACTCATCGAAACGCACGACGATCGAGTAGATGAGAACGAAGAAGAGATAAGAGACGAGCACGAAGGGCAAAACGCCGTCGAACAGCATGAGCTGCGTGAGCAACCAAGCCGTGAGCGAGATCGCCGCGACAGCGGATCCCAGGATCGCGAGCACGTCGGAGCGACGAAGGACCCCGGTGCTGCGGCGCTCTTCCGGCCGCTCGGATCGGGGACCGACGACGACGGTGTCGGGTGTCGGGTCGGTGACGATTCCGGGAGCGATGACGGTCATCCGTCGCTTGCCGATCCGGAACGCGAGCGGGAGATGATGATCGAGGCTCCAAAGTTGACGACGAGGGTCATGAGGAAGAGGGCAAGTCCGGCCGCCATCAGGGCGGAGATATCGAAGGGCGACGCCTCGCTGTAGCGGAGGGCGATGAGCGCCGAGATTGAATTGGAGCCCTTCTCGAGGATGTGCGGCTGGATCACGAACGCCGGACTGATGATGAGGTAGACCGCGATGGTCTCGCCGAGCGCGCGCCCGAGCCCCAGCATGGTCCCACCGATCATCCCGCCGCGGCCGAAGGGCAGCACGACGCTTCGGATCATCCCCCAGCGCGTCGCCCCAAGGGCCAGCGCACCCTCCCGCTCCCCCATCGGCGCCTGAGTAAATACCTCCCGCATGATCGATGAGATGATCGGCGCGACCATCATCGCGACGACCAGGCCGGCGACGAAGGTGGAGGCCGTGAATATCGTGGGGCTCGACAGAGGGTCTTCCGGATCGAATCCCGTGACGTGGAAGATCGGGATCCAGCCGAAGACCGTGGCGATCCACCGCGACACGGCAAGGATGTTCGGCTGGAGCAGGAAGAGTCCCCACAGCCCGTAGACCACGCTCGGGATGGCCGCCATGAGGTCGACGATGCTCACCAGAGCCTGCTTGATCTGGCGCGGCGCGTACTCGCTGATGTAGAGGGCCGTGCCGGTGGCGAGCGGTATGGCCACGACGATCGCGGTGAGGGCGATGAAGATCGTTCCAGTGATGACCGCGGCTATGCCGAAGGTGCCCGAGTTGGGCTCCCAGGCCTGCGTCGTGACGAATCCGAGTCCCGCGGCGGACAGTGCAGGCAGGCCTCGGATCAGCAGGAAAATGCCGACGAGCGTCATGATGACGAGCACGATCGAGGCAGCACCGCGCGTGAATAGCCCGAACAGGCGGTCCTGACCGCCGATTGCGGCACGAAGTGGGCGGGGGGCGTCCTCACGGGGCGACGGCACTTCGGCGACCGGCGCCGTCAACTCCAGCAGGTCAGACATTTCGACCAGAGCGCCGGGCGCCGCTGTCCATGAGCTCACGGGCTCCCTCCCCGACCGTGGCCAGGGCGAGCCCCTTGATGGCCAGCTCCACGGCGTGACGACGTTCGCGTTCGGCGTCGTACCACCGGGCGCAGATGGCCACCGGGCGGTCGGCATCGGCGAGATACCAGCCGTACGACCCGCCCCGCTCGTCGCTCACGAGGCAGACCGTGGTGATCTCCGCAGAGGATGCGGCCGATCGCGCCGACGCGACCGCGTCGTGGAACTGGCCAAAGATCTCGGCACTTCTCGCGAGCTCGCGGTTGTTGGAGGAGACAAGGCGCCACACCACTACCGAACCCCGCTCCGTCGACTGGCTGGCGACGGCGGTCTGGCTGAGCACGCGTCGGTGATGCTCGCGCCAGGGAGCGAGACGCGGGCTCTCACCGCTGAGAAAGCGCGTAAAAATGATTCGGGGACCACTCATCGTCGGCGCGCCTCGTCCTACTTCGGGTTTAGGGGAAGAACAACTGCTGTGTCGTACGTGCCGAAACTAGAGACGAGCCATGAATGGCGACATTCAGCCGCTTGCACGCCAGCAAGACAACAGATGAACAAACGGGGTCGCGACGGTGCTCCTCACCGAGGGTGACCGGGAGTGTTGACCCCAGCGTCGCGACCGGAGAGTGCGAACACGACCGGCACGACGGGCAGAGCGTCGCGGGTAAGCGTGTTCCGAATGACCCGGCGCCGACGCTTCCCACGTGCGACAATGGGCATCCAGAGCGCGGAGAGCCCACCTGCGCGGCCAGCCGAGGGATGTCGACCCGAATGAATGCCGGAGTGAGATCACCCACCCTGCACGACGTGGCGCGCGAGGCCGGCGTCTCGCTCGCCACCGCGTCCCGGTCGCTCAATGGCAGTGCGCGCAAGGTCAACGACGCCTACCGCGAGCGCGTGCAGGCCGCCGCCGCGCGCCTGGGCTACACGCCCAACCTGTCCGCGCAGGCCGTGGCGAAGGGCAGCACGATGACGGTCGCGCTGGTCGTGGGAGACATCTCCGACCCGTACTTCTCCTCGATCGCCGCCGGCGTCATCGGCGCGGCAGAGGAGTCCGGCTTCATCGTGACCATGGCCGTCACCGCGAGGGACAGCGAGCGCGAACTCGCGCTCGTGCGGGCACTGCGCGGCCAGCGACCGCGGGTGCTCATCCTCGCCGGGTCCCGCACGTCGGACGAGCCGTCCCAGCAGGCCCTCGTCGCCGAGCTGACCGCGTTCGAATCCACCGGCGGCCGGGTTGTCGTCATCAGCCAGCACGAGTTGCCGTTCGACACGGTGCTCCTCGACAACTACGGCGGCGCCCGCCGGCTCGCCGCCGAACTCGTGGGACTGGGCTACCGTCGGTTCGCGGTGATCTCCGGCGTCCCGTCCCTGCTCACCTCCCGGGACCGCGTCCTGGGATTCCTCGACGGGCTCGCCGAACACGACCTCACGGTGCCGGCCGACCGGATCGTGCACACCGAATTCACCCGCGACGGGGGATTCGCCGGCGCCGTGGAACTCCTGGAGCACGGGATCGACGACGTGGAGCTCGTCTTCGCGGTGAACGACGTGATGGCGGTGGGCGCGATGTCGGCGCTGCGCGAGGCCGGCCGAATCCCGGGCGAATCGATCGCGGTCGCCGGCTTCGACGACATCCCCACCGTGCGCGACATCACGCCGGCGCTCACCACGGTGCAGATTCCGCTGATCGACGTGGGACGTCACGCGGTCGAGCTCGCTCTCGCGCCGCGAACCGCCGGCGGCACCGAGATCCCGGTCGAGACCACTGTCGTGATCCGCGAGAGCACCCCCGCGCGGAAATAGCACGCGCGCAGCGCGCCCCTCTCCGGGTCGCGCCCTGCGCCCGGCCCCTGCCGGTGGCGGCCGACGAGGGAGCCTTCGAAGCGGCGGCCAGCACTCCGACCGGCCCCGCCGCGCGCGATCTCGGGAACTCGTCACTTGCGCGATCCGGCCCGTCGCCATACACTCCTTGGTAAGCGCTTTCCCACACGCGCCTCCACCGTCTCGTTCGTAGAAAGCGCCTCCCGTGTCACAGTCGACAGTCGGAATCATCATGAACGGCGCGACCGGGCGCATGGGCTACCGCCAGCACCTCGTGCGGTCCATCCTCGCGATCCGGGACCAGGGCGGGGTGCTGCTGGCCGACGGCAGCCGCGTGCAGGTCGAGCCGATCCTCGTCGGGCGCAGTGAATCAACCCTGCGCCAGCTCGCCGAACGGCACGACATCGAGCACTACACGACGGATCTCGACGCGGCCCTCGCCGACGACCGCTGGCAGATCTACGCCGACTTTCTGGTGACGAAGGCACGCGTGCCCGCCATCCGCAAGGCCATCGCCGCCGGCAAGGCCATCTACACCGAGAAGCCCACGGCGGAGAGCTTCGCGGAGGCCCTCGAACTCGCGGTGCTGGCCGAGGCTGCCGGGGTCAAGAACGGGGTGGTGCACGACAAGCTCTACCTCCCCGGGTTGCGCAAGCTCGAGCGCCTGATCGCCTCGGGTTTCTTCGGTCGCATCCTGTCGGTGCGCGGCGAATTCGGCTACTGGGTCTTCGAGGGGGACTGGCAACGGTCGCAGCGACCGAGCTGGAACTATCGCGGCCAGGACGGCGGAGGAATCGTCGTGGACATGTTCCCGCACTGGAACTACGTGCTGGAGAACCTGTTCGGGCGGGTCGAATCCGTCTACGCGAGGGCCGTCACCCACATCCCGGTGCGGGTCGACGAGAACGACGTCGCCTTCGAGGCGACGGCGGATGACGCGGCCTACGCCATCTTCGAACTCGAGGGCGGCATCGTCGCGCAACTGAATTCGAGCTGGACCGTGCGGGTGAACCGCGAGGAGCTCGTGGAGTTCCAGGTCGACGGCACCCTCGGCAGCGCCGTCGTGGGCCTGTTCGGCTGCAAGATCCAACCGCGCACCGCCACGCCTCGGCCGGTCTGGAACCCCGACCTGGCCGAGAGCCACGACTACTCGGACGACTGGCTCGAGGTGCCGACCAACGACGTGTTCGAGAACGGATTCAAGACCCAGTGGGAGGAGTTCATCCGGCATGTGGTGGATGACGGTCCCAACCGTTTCGACTTCCTCGCGGGGGCCCGGGGCGTGCAGCTTGCCGAACAGGGGCTGCGCAGCTCGCTCACCGGTCGCCGCATCGACCTCCCGGTCGTGAGCCTGCCCGCGGTGGCCGTGCCGTCCAGCCACCCCGTGCCGCCGATTCACGCCGCTCAGCCATGACCGACCTGCGTCTGCTCTCGGACGACGGCGGCACGAGCGCCGAACCCCTCAACCCCGCGCCGCCGTTCACGAGGCCGGCCGCGCCGCTCTCCTCGCGGGTCGCCTACGCGGCGGCCCATGTGATCCCGCGACCCTGGGCGCGGAACACGCCGGGCTCCCCCGCGGAGATCGACTGGGATGCCACCCTCGCCTTCCGGCACCACCTCTGGTCGTGGGGCCTCGGGGTGGCCGACGCCATGGACACCGCCCAGCGCAACATGGGACTCGACCCGCCGGCCACTCGCGAACTGATCACCCGCAGCGCCGCCGAGGCTCGCTCGGTCGGCGGTCGGCTTGTCGTCGGGGTCAACACCGACCACGTCGAGGACGAGCTCATCCCGCTCGAGGCCGTCATCGACGCCTACACGGAGCAGCTGCACTTCGCGGAGGACGCCGGGGCCGGCGTCGTGCTCATGGCGAGCCGCCAGCTGGCCCGCGCCGCCCGCTCGGCCGAGGACTACCGCCGGGTCTACCGGGAGGTGCTCGCCTCCGCCGGCACGCCGGTCGTGCTGCACTGGCTCGGGGCGGCCTTCGACCCTACCCTCGAGGCGTACTTCGGCTCGAGCGACGTGGCGGCGGCCGCCGACACCGTGCTGCAGATCATCGGGGAGAACCAGGGCGCCGTCGCCGGCATCAAGATGAGCCTGCTCGACGCCTCGGCCGAGATCGCCGTGCGGTCGCGACTTCCCGAGACCGTCACGATGTTCACCGGGGACGACTTCAACTACGTCGGCCTCATCGCCGGGGACGAGCCGAACTCCCCCACGCCCCGGCACTCGGATGCCCTCCTCGGCGCGTTCGCGGCCGTCGCCCCGAACGCGTCGGCCGCCATCCAGGCCCTCGACGCGGGCGATCGGGCCGGCTACCGGCGCATCCTCGGACCCACCGAGGAGTTGTCCCGGCAGATCTTCGCCGCCCCCACCTTCTACTACAAGACCGGCGTCGCCTTCCTCTCCTGGCTCGGTGGCCACCAGTCCTCGTTCACCATGGTCGGCGGGCTGCACTCCGCTCGCAGCCTCCCCCACCTCTCCGAGATCGTGCGCCTCGCCAACGCCTGCGGCGCCCTCGAACGGCCGGAGCTCGCCGCCTCGCGCTGGGGCGACCTGCTCGCGGTGAACGGAATCGTCGCGTGACTGGTCCCGCGGCCGCGCATCCGCGGCTCTCGCTCAACCAGGCGACGATCAAATACGAGTCCCTCGAGTCGACCCTTCGGCTCGCGGTCGACGCCGGAATCGCGAGTGTCGGGCTCTGGCGCGAACCGATCGCCGAGGCCGGCCTCGCCCTGGCCGTTCGGCTGGTCGAGGATTCCGGGCTGCGCGTCTCGAGCCTCTGCCGGGGCGGGTTCTTCACCGCGGCCGAGGGCGAAGAGCGCCGCGCGGCGATCGACGCCAATGCGCGCGCGGTGGACGAGGCGGCGGCGATCGGCGCACCGGCGCTCGTGCTCGTCGTCGGCGGCCTCCCGCCACACTCCCGCGATCTCGCCGGCGCCCGCGAGCGGGTGCGGGACGCGATCGGCGAACTCGCCGGCCGCGCGGACGCCGCCGGGGTCGTCCTCGCGATCGAGCCGCTGCATCCGATGTATGCCTCCGACCGGGCGGTCATCTCGACCCTCGCCCAGGCCATCGACATCGCCGAGCAGTTCCCGGCGAGCGCGGTCGGCGTCGTGGTCGACACCTTCCACCTCTGGTGGGATCCGGAGCTGCTGCCGCAGATCCGGCGGGCCGGCGCCGGCCGCCGCATCGCGAGCTACCAGGTCTGCGACTGGGCGACACCGCTGCCCGAGGACGTGCTGCTCGCCCGGCACTACCCGGGCGACGGTGTCATCGACTTCGCACCGATCACCGCGGCCGTCACGGCGGCCGGCTACACCGGCGACGTGGAGGTGGAGATCTTCAACCAGGGGATCTGGGACTCCCCGGCGGCCGAGGTGGTCGCCCGCACCGTCGAATCGTTCGGCGAGGCCGTCGGCATCCACCTCTGACGGCGGCCCGCCCGGCGGATCAGGCCTCGAGCACCTCGCTGAGCTCGAGCCAGCGCAGCTCGAGGTCGGCCATCGAGTCCTCGAGCTTCTTGAGTTCCGCCTGCAGGCTCGCGAGCCCCGGGTAGTCGGACTGGTCGTGCGCGGCGAAGCGGTCGTGAACGGCGGAGATCTGGGTGGTGACCTTCTCCAGCCGCCGGCTCACCGATCCGAGTTCCTTCTGCGCGTTGCGCAGCTCGGCGCCGAGGAGTCTGGTGTGCCCCTTGGAGTTGATGCTGGTGACCGTGGCCTTGCCGTCCGAGCGGTGCGACTCGGAGACGGTCGCGCCGGCCGGACCCTGCGCCGCGCGCAGCTTGAGGTACTGTTCGACCCCGCCGGGCAGGTGACGCATCGTGCCGTCGAGGATGCCGTATTGGTTGTCGGTGACCCGCTCGAGCAGGTACCGGTCGTGGCTCACCACGAGCAGGGTGCCCGGCCAGGAGTCGAGCAGGTCCTCGATGGCGGCCAGGATGTCGGTGTCCAGATCATTCGTCGGCTCGTCGAGGATGAGCACGTTCGGCTCGCCGAGCAGGATCAGCAGCAGCTGCAGCCGGCGGCGCTGGCCACCGCTGAGGTCCTTCACCTGGGTGGTGAGCTGCGCGGTCATGAAGCCCATCCGCTCGAGCAGCTGCCCGGGGGTGAGCTCCTTGCCGCCGGTGACGTACGAGCTCTTCTGGCGGGCGATGACATCCATCACCCGGTCGTCGAGGATGTCGGCGAGCTCGCCGAGCTGCTGGCTGAGGATGGCGACGCGGATGGTCTTGCCCCGCTTCGCCCGGCCCACGGTGGGCTGCAGGGTGCCCGCGATGAGGCTCAACAGGGTGGACTTGCCCGCGCCGTTGACTCCGAGGATTCCGGTGCGCTCTCCGGGCGCGACCCGCCACTCGATGTCGCGCAGCACCTGCTTGCCGCCCGTCACGTGCCCGTCGGCATCCGTGGTTCCGCCGTAGGTGACCCCCACATCGAGCAGGTCGACGACGTCCTTGCCGAGTCGCGCCGTGGCGAGCTGGCTGAGGGCCACGGTGTCCCGCGGCGGCGGCTCGTTCGCGATCAGGTCGTAGGCGGCATCCATGCGGAACTTGGGCTTGGTGCTTCGCGCCGGGGCACCGCGGCGCAGCCAGGCGAGCTCCTTGCGGGCCAGGTTCTGGCGCTTCGACTCCATCGTCGCCGCCATCGTGTCGCGCTCGACCCGCTGCAGGATGTAGGCCGCGTATCCGCCCTCGAACGGCTCGATGATCTGGTCGTGCACCTCCCAGGTGTCGGTGGACACCTCGTCGAGGAACCACCGATCGTGGGTCACGACGATGAGGCCGCCGGCGTTCGGCGACCAGCGCTTCTTGAGGTGCCCGGCGAGCCAGGCGATGCCCTCGATGTCGAGGTGGTTGGTGGGCTCGTCGAGGAAGATGACGTCCCAGTCGCCGACGAGGAGCTTGGCGAGGCCCACGCGCCTGCGCTGGCCTCCGGAGAGTTCGCCGAGGGTGGCCTCCCACGGGAGGTCGCGCAGCAGTCCGTCGATCACGTCGCGCACGCGGGCATCCCCGGCCCACTCGTGTTCGTCCTTGTCGCCGACGATGGCGTCACGCACGACGATGCTGTCGTCGAGTTCGTCGCCCTGGTCGAGCATGCCGAGGGTGACGCCGTTGCGGCGGGTGACCCGGCCGGAGTCCGGCTCGATGCGCCCGGCGAGCAGGCTGAGGAGGGTCGACTTTCCGTCGCCGTTGCGTCCGACGACTCCGATGCGGTCGCCCTCATTGAGCCCGATCGTGATCTTGTCGAAGATGACGCGGGTGGGATATTCGAGATGAAGGGACTCGGCTCCCAGAAGATGTGCCACCTAGCGAGTTTACTCGCTGCCGCGCACGCTCCCCGCCGGTGGCCCGTTTCCTGTCGCGGCGGTAGGGGCTTTCATTTACCGCCCTCTCTCGCGGAGGGAGACCAGACCCCGCGGAGGGAGACATCGCGCCACTATTCTGCCGTGTCGACCGCCACCGCGGCCTGTGTGGCGGCGGGGGAAAAGACCCCCTC
Organism: Lacisediminihabitans profunda; assembly: GCF_008040105.1. Classification (GTDB taxonomy): domain Bacteria; phylum Actinomycetota; class Actinomycetes; order Actinomycetales; family Microbacteriaceae; genus Lacisediminihabitans; species Lacisediminihabitans profunda. The sequence continues at coordinate 211,331 of NZ_VRMG01000005.1, read as the reverse complement.
CGGCGGGGAAACGTGCTCGCGGAGGGAGGCGCGCCCCCCGCCGCCACGACGTATCCCCCGCCGCCAGGACGGACGGCAAGGAGGGGCAGCCGGCGGCGGGCGCGCAGGCTGGTCTGGGAGACTGGGGGGATGAGCTCTGTAGCAACCGTCGCGATCATCGGGGGCTCCGGCCTCTACCGCCTGTTCGACCCCGAGCGGTCGGAGTCCAGGCGCGTCGCCACCCCGTACGGATCCGTCGAGGTGACGATCGGCGAACTCGGCGGACGCACGGCGGCGTTCATCACCCGGCACGGCAGCGACCACTCGGTTCCGCCGCACCTCATCAACTACCGCGCGAACATCTGGGCTCTCGCCTCCCTCGGCGTGAAGGTGATCCTCTCCAGTTCGGCGGTGGGCGGGGTCAGTCCCGAGTACCCGCCTGGCACGCTCGTGCTCACCGACCAGTTCATCGACCGCACGAGCGGCCGTGCCGACACCTTCTACGACGAGGGTTCCGTGCAGCACCTCGCCGCCGCCGACCCGTTCAGCCCCGAGCTGCACGAGATCGCGAGGCGAGCCCTCGCACACGAGAACCTGATGGACAGCGGCACCGTCGTCGTCATCCAGGGACCGCGCTTCTCCACCCGGGCCGAGTCGCTCTGGTTCCGGGCGGCCGGCGCGCACACCGTGAACATGACGATGTACCCGGAGGTGCCGCTGGCCTCCGAGCTCAACATCGACACGGTCAACCTCTCCTTCGTCACCGACAGCGACGCCGGCCTCACGCCGGCGGCCGGCACCGAGGATCCGGATGCCGTGAGCCACCAACTCGTGCTCGCGCGGCTTGCCGAGGCGCAGCCCCGCATCGTCGCCGCGATCGAGACCATCATCCGAGCCCTCCCCGGCGACTTCGCGCCGCGCGAACTCATCGCGCCAGACGCGGTCGCCGCCGTCCTCTCAAGGAGCACACCATGACCCGACTTCTCGTCACCGGCGGCGCCGGCTTCATCGGATCCGCGATCGTCGAGACCGCCCTCGCCCGCGGCTGGCGCGTGCGCGTGCTCGACTCCCTCCGGCCCGACGTGCACGGCGCCGGCTACCTGCCGGACCCGCGGGTCGAGTTCGTGCATGCGGACGTGCGCGACCGCAACGCGCTCGCCGTCGCCCTCTTCGGCGTGGATGTTGTCAGTCACCAGGCCGCGAAGGTCGGCCTCGGCGTGGACTTCTCCGATGCCCCGGACTACGTCGGCAGCAACGACCACGGAACGGCGGTGCTGCTCGCCGGGATGGCCGAGGCCGGCGTTCGTCGGCTGGTCGTCGCGTCGTCCATGGTGGTCTACGGCGAGGGCAACTACCGCGACGCGGCCGGACGTGCGGCGAGGCCCGAACCGCGGCGCGTCGAAGACCTCGACGCCGGCCGTTTCGACCCGGTGGACGAGCAGGGCGAACTGCTCGAGCCGGTGCTCATCCGCGAGGACGCCCCGCTCGACCCGCGCAACGTGTACGCGGTGAGCAAGCTCACCCAGGAGTACCTGGCCAACGCGTGGGTGCGCGCCACCGGCGGCACGGCGATCGCGCTGCGTTACCACAATGTCTACGGACCGGGGATGCCGCAGAACACCCCGTACGCCGGCGTCGCCTCGCTCTTCCGCTCGGCTATCACTCGTGGCGAGGCGCCCCGCGTCTTCGAGGACGGCCGGCAGCGGCGCGACTTCGTGCATTCCCGCGATGTCGCGAGCGCGAACCTGGCCGCGATCGAGGCGACGGGTGCCGGCTCCGTCGGCACGTTCCGCGCCTTCAACGTCGGCAGCGGCGAGGTGCACACCATCGGCGAACTCGCCGAGCAGCTGAGCCGTCACACCGGCGGTCTGGCGCCGGTCGTCACCGGCGAGTACCGGCTCGGCGACGTGCGGCATATCACCGCGTCATCCGAGAGGCTCCGCACGGAGCTCGGCTGGCGGCCGTCCATCTCCTTCGAGGACGGCATGCGCGAGTTCGCGGCGTCCCCGCTGCGCCGCGCGGTGCGGGGCTAGACCGAGAACGAGATCTCGTGCCAGCCCTCCGACCCGTCGGGGGCCGGCGGAACGTAGGTCTTGCCCTGGGTGACGCCATTCGCATCGGTCGCCCGCACCCGAACGGTGTGGGTGCCCTTCGTGGCGTCCCAGCGGTACACCCACTGGCGCCAGGTGTCGGCGGAGATTGAGTCGGCGAGCGTCGCCTCCACCCACTGCCCGCCGTCCACCTGCACCTCCACGCGTTGGACACCGGTGTGCTGGGCCCAGGCGACACCGGCGATCGCGACCTGGCCGGCACCCACCCGCGCGCCGTCCGCCGGCGTGTCGATGCGCGACGAGAGCTTGATCGGGCCGCGCGCCGACCAGCCCCGCGGCGTCCAGTAGCCCTGGGCATCCGCGAACCTGGTGACCTCGAGCTCCACCAGCCACTTGGTGGCCGAGACGTAGCCGTAGAGACCGGGAACGACCATGCGCACCGGGAAGCCGTGTTCGAGCGGCAGCGGCTTGCCGTTCATCCCCACGGCGAGCAGGGCCTCGGTGCCATCGTCCAGAAGCACGTCGAGGGGGGTGCCGGCCGTGAACCCGTCGATGCTCGTGGACAGCACCATGTCGGCGCCCGCCTTGGGCACCGCCTGCTTGAGGAGTTCCCTGATCGGGTAGCCGAGCCAGAGCGCGTTGCCGATGAGGTTGCCGCCGACGTCGTTGGAGACGCAGGTGAGGGTCACCATGTGCTCGATGAGCGGCTTGGCCAGCAGCTCGGCGAAGTCGATCTCGATCGGGTTCTCGACCATGCCGGTGACCTTGAGCCTCCAGCTGGCCGAGTCGATCGAGGGCACCTGCAGAGCCGTGTCGATGCGATAGAAGTCGGCATTGGGCGTGACGATCGGGGTGAGGCCCGGGATGTCGAGCTCCGCTCCTGGGGCGACCGGCGGCGCGGCCGTGGCCGGCTTCGGCAGCACGAGCCGGTTGCGCACCTGGGTCACGGCCGTGGCCCCGGCGTTCATCGCCCGAGCCCCGGCACCCACGAGGAGGGAGGCCGCCCCGGCCACGATCGTGAGGGTGAGGAAGCTGCGGCGCTCGACCTGCGGGGCGACCGCGCCGCTTCGGGGACGGGCCGCCAGACGCCAGCGGGTGAGGCGTCGGATGCCGATCCGCAGCACCACGATTCCGGCGACGGCGCCGACGATGGTGGGGGCGCCGTCGAGACCGCTGGCCCCGGCGCGGGTGAGCACCGCGATCACCCCGAACAGCCCGGCTGCTCCGAAGATCACGACTCCCCACGGCGGGCGGCGCGCCTCGAGCGCCCCGGCCAGCCCGGCGAGCACGACCACGAGCACGCCGAGCACGGTGAGCAGCACGGCCTTGTCGCCGGTGCCGAAGAGCGAGATCACCAGCTCCTTCACCCCGGGCGGCACGAGATCGATCACGAGCGAGCCGACCGCGAAGAGGGGACTCCCGGCCGGTCCGACGAGCAGGGCGACGGCCTCCGCCACACCCAGGACGACGAGCGCGGCGACGACGCCGACGAGCGCGGCCAGCCAGCGCGCCGTCCGCGCACTCATGCCGCCACCGGCATTCGACCCTCCGGAACTCATGCCGTCACCGGAATCTTGGGCAGGAACACGTCGAAGCGGCATCCGCCCGGCACGTTCTGCACGACCACCCGGCCGCTGTGCGCGTGCACTATGCCCTGCACGATGGCCAGGCCGAGGCCCGCGCCGCCCGAGCGGCCCGTCGCGGTCTCCGGGGTTCGGGAGTTGCTCGCCCGCCAGCCCGCCTCGAACACGCGGCCGAGGTCTTTCTCGGGAATGCCGCCCGCCGCGTCGATCACCGAGATCATCGCGTTGCCGTCCTCGGTCTCCCGCGCAGACACGGTGATCGGGCTACCGGCCGGCGAATGCTGGATGGAGTTCATCACGAGGTTGCCCACCACCCGGGAGAGCTCGCGCGGGTCGGCGAGGATGGTGAGCTCGCGTGTGCCGTCGCCCACGAGCGCGATGGACCGCGACTGGGCGAACGGGCCGAGTTCCGCCACGACATCGCTGATCAGGTCGTAGAGCGAGACGCTCTGCAGGGAGAGCCGCAGGCTGCCGGAGTGGATGCGGGAGAGCTCGTTGAGGTCGTCGACCATGCCGCTCATCCGGTCGACCTGGGTGCGCATCTGCGCGTAGTAGCGTGCCGGCTCGCTCGCCATTCCGTCCTCGAGCGACTCGGCCATCGCGCGGATGCCCGCGAGCGGAGTGCGCAGATCGTGCGAGATCCAGGCGACCAGTTCACGCCGGGAGTTCTCCACCCGCTCCTCGCGCGACCGAGACTCCGCGAGCCGCCGGCTGGTGGCCGACAGCTCGTCGGCGAGGGCCGCGAACTCGTTGTTGCTGTGGCGCCCGCCGCCCTCGAGTTCCTCGGCCGTGCCGATCCTCCGGGCGGCCGCGATGAGCTGGCGGCTGTTGCGCACGAGCGAGCGGCCGAGCAGCGCGGCGAGCGCGAGCGACACCGCACCGGCGATCACCGCCACCGAGAGCAGCACGGTGAGGTCCCCCGGCGTCACGAACATGGCCGTCGCGGCGAGCCACATGCCGCCGGCGATGGAGAGCACGGCGGCGAGCGCGATCACGCAGAGCTGGAGCACGAGCGAGGCGCGGGACATGAACCGCAGCACGACCAGGGAGACGAGCCCGACCACGACGGCGCAGCCGAGGGCCATCGCCGAGACGATGGCGAGGTCGGCGAGACTCATCACGGCGTCGCCTCCCCCGCGTCGAACCGGTAGCCGACGCCCCAGACGGTGGCGAGGAGGCTCGGATGCGCCGGGTCAGGTTCGATCTTCTCGCGCAGCCGGCGCACGTGCACGGTGACGGTGGAGAGGTCGCCGAACTCCCAGCCCCACACGGCGCGCAACAGCTCCTCGCGGCTGAACACCTGGCGCGGGTGCCTGATCAGGAAGGCGAGCAGGTCGAACTCGCGCACGGTGAGGGCGAGTTCGGCTCTGTGCCTGAACACTTGCCTCGATGACACGTCGAGGTGGAATTCGCCCACGTCCACCGCCGACTCCGGGCTGAACTCCGCGAGGGTGCGGCGCAGGATGGATTGCACCCGCAGCACGAGTTCGCGGGGCGAGAACGGCTTGGCCAGGTAGTCGTCTGCGCCGGCCTCGAGGCCGCCGATGCGGTCGTCCTCCTCGCGCAGGGCGGTGAGCATGATCACGGGAACCGCCCGGTCGGCGCGGATGCGGCGGCACACCTCGAGCCCGTCGATGCCGGGGAGCATGCGGTCGAGCACGATGAGATCGGGGCGGGTGCGCCTGGCGATCTCCACGGCGCTGAGCCCGTCCGCGGTCTCGTCCACGAGGAATCCGGCCGATCTCAGGTAGCTGCAGACGACCTCCGAGACGGTGGGGTCGTCGTCCACCACCAGGACGCGACGGTCCTTAAGCGGGTCCGGCCGCGTGGGGCTGGCCGTGGATGAGGTGGACACTCCATCAGGATAGGTCGCCTCCGGCCGGAATTGCCTCGAGCCCGGGGGCGCCCGCCAATCGGTCTTCGGTTCGTAATACTTTCGACACGGATCGTGCCGCACCGTCTCCTACGCTCAGGGGATGCCCACCCCTTTGGTCGATGTCGTGCTCCCGTGCCTCAACGAGGAACGCGCCCTGCCGTGGGTGCTTTCGCGGCTGCCGGAGGGCTACCGCGGCATCGTCGTCGACAACGGATCCTCCGACCGCTCCGCCGAAATCGCGGCCGACGGCGGCGCGATCGTCGTGCACGAGGCTCGGCGTGGCTTCGGGTCGGCCGCGCACGCCGGACTGCTCGCCGCGACCGCGCCGATCGTGGCCTTCTGCGACGCCGACGCCTCGATGGACCCCGCCGACCTCGTCGGGCTCGTCGAACTCGTGACGAGCGGCGCGGCCGACCTGGCCCTCGGTCGGCGACGGCCCACCGCCGCCCACGCCTGGCCGCTGCACGCGAGAATCGCCAACCTCGCGCTCGCCAGGCTGATGCGCACCGCCACCGGCATCCGCCTGCACGATCTCGGACCGATGCGCGCCGCCAACCGGGAGGCGCTGCTCTCGCTCGGTCTCGGCGACCGCCGAAGCGGCTACCCGCTCGAGATGGTTCTCCGTGCGGCCTCGGCCGGCTGGGCCGTCGTCGAGATCGACACCCCGTACGCCCCACGGGTCGGCCGGTCGAAGGTGACCGGCACCCTCCGCGGCACCGTCATCGCGGTGCAGGACATGTCGCGCCTGCTGAGGGGCGAGAGGGCGTGACCACCCTCATCCTCATCGCCAAGGAGTGCATCCCCGGCAACGTGAAGACCCGCCTCCACCCTCCGCTCACGCTCGAGCAGGCCGCGACCCTGGCCGCGGCGAGCCTCGCCGACACCCTCGCCGCCGTGGCCGCCCTTCCGGCCTCCCGGCGAATTCTCGCGTTCGATGGCGACAATTCGCCGCTCGGCTCCGAGTCCTACGAAGTGATCCACCAAGTGAGCGGGGAACTTGACGTGCGACTGGGAGCGATTTTCGACCAATGTTCCGGACCGACGGTGCTGATCGGCATGGACACGCCCCAGCTTGAGGCGCGGATGCTCGCACCGGTCTTCGAGGACTGGCCGGACGATGTGGACGCCTGGCTCGGGTTCGCGAACGATGGCGGATACTGGACCCTCGCCCTCGCCGACCCGCGCGGCGACCTCATCCGCGGGGTGCCGATGTCGCGGGACGACACCGGCGCCCTCCAGCTCGCCCGGCTCTCCGACGCCGGCCTTCGGGTGCGCCTGCTCCCCGAACTCGTCGACGTCGACACCATCGCCGACGCGCACGCCGTCGCGGGGATCGCCCCGAACGGCAGCTTCGCCCGGACCCTGGCCGGCTTCGGCGGCGTGGCGGGAACACGATGAGCGCCCCGGCGTTCGGCACCTTCGGCTCCGGCGGCGCCGAACCGTACGCCCGCGCGTTGCGTCGCGACGACGAGGTGCTCTACCTCCGCGACGCGAGCTCCGACTCGCTCGCCCCCTCCTCATCCATGGACATCTCGCGCTGGAACGACCTCGCGAACATCACCGACATGAGCCTGCTCGCCGGAGCGACCGGCGCCGTCCTCGACATCGGCTGCGGCCCCGGCCGAATGGTGCGCGCCGCGATGATGCTCGGGCTCACCGCCCTCGGCGTCGACGTCTCGCCGACGGCGGTGGAGATCGCCCGGGAGTCCGGCCTCACCGTGCTCAACCGCTCGGTCTTCGAGCGCTTGCCGCGGGAGGGCGCCTGGAAGCTCGCGCTCCTCGTGGACGGCAACATCGGGATCGGCGGCGACCCGTCGGCGCTTCTCGCGCGCTGTGTCGAGCTCCTCGACCCCGAGGGCATCGTCATCGTGGAGGTTCACCGCGACCCGCTCCGCGACCACAGCTACGACGGCACCATCATCGACATCCACGGCCACCAGAGCGCCGAGTTCCCGTGGGCCGAGATCGGGCGCGACGCGCTCACCGCGCGCGCCTCGAGGGTCGGGCTGGTGCTCGATCAGGCCTGGGAGATCGACGGCCGGGCCTTCTGCCGCTTCGCGATCGCCAGATAGGTCGCGATCGCGACCGCGGTGACCGCCGCGACCACCAGCCAGACGATCACGAGGCGCGTGCCGTAGTCGAACGGCAGCACGGTGGGGTTCTTCGTGCCCAGGGTCTTCTTGTAGACGGCCGGAAGCACGATGATCGCGAACACCGACGCGACGACGAGACCGGCCTGGATGATCACGAGGACGGCGACCGGCATCGATCGGCCCAGCTTGCGCAGCGCGACGCTCACGCCGAACACGATCGGCGCGACGATGCCGTCGTGCAGCACGAGCGCGGCGAGAAACCACAGGGCCACCCCGGCGATCTTCACGGGCTTCACCGTGTCGAGCATCAGGTACGCGCCGTACACGGTGAGCAGCACTCCGAGAATGACGAGGGCGGTGCGCCAGGCCTTCATCAGATCACCTCCAGTTTCGAGAGCCACTTGGTCTGCAGCACGCCGGGCCGACCGGGCGCGATCATGCGGGCGGGATAGCCGTGATCCAGGTCGAGTGGGTCGCCGTTGAGTTCGAGAGCGACGAGGGTGAGGTCGTCCTGCACGAACTCCGCGCCCATCTCGGTGACGCGGTAGCCGCCCCGCTTCTCCAGGCTGGTGAGGCGCAGGTCCTCGTTGGGGTGCGCGCCGACGCTGTCCATCAGGTCGCGCAGCCGCACGCCGCGCCAGGAGGCGAGCTGGCTCCAGCCCTCCACGCAGGCGATCGGCAGATCCACGCGATGCTGCGGCAGCGCGGCGAGGTCCGCGAGGCTGAAGGTCTTCGCGGTCGACCCGCGGGCGACCGTGAGCACCCAGCCCGCCGCCACGTCATCGCTCGTCACCTGGGCGGCCCGCGCCGTTCGGTTCACCGGCAGCGCGTTCGGCCCGGTGCCCTGCTTGCGCGGGGCGAACACGTTGAGGCCGTCGAGCGCGCGGAAGGACTGGCCAGCGGTGAGGCCCACCACCGCCGCGGTCGCGATGCCGATCGTGGTGACGAAGCCGCGCCTCGAGACGCGGGGTTCCCGCGGCGGCGCCGTGTCTATCCAGTTCAGCACCCGGCCGGTCAGTCCCGTTGCGGCCTTCTCCGGCGCGGCGCTCCCCTCGTCATCGTGCACGAGGTTGCCTTCCGCGTCGAAGCTGTTCGTGCGGGTCCAGTAGCGGGCGATCACCGGGAGCTTCACGGCGATGTGGATGGCGAGCGACCCGATCATCACGAACGAGAGGGCGAAGTGCACCTGTTTGAAGGGGAACGGAAACGGGTACCACTGGTAGGTGTTGAGCAGTCCGGTGGCGATCTGCACGAGCGACGCCGCGACGAAGACGGCGATGGATGCCCGCTCGAGGAAGTGCGCGAACCCGCGGATGGGCGGGGTCTGGAAGAGCTCGGGGAACACGGCGTGGAGCTTGCCGAGGATGAGCGGGAAGCAGGCGATCCCGGCGGTGATGTGGATGCCCTGGCTGAGTTGGTAGAGCCAGGCCGGCCGGGTGGCGAACACCATCCACGGCAGCGGCTGCTGCAGGAAGTGGCTGTACAGCCCGGTGCCGAAGCAGACGAGGAAGGCGAAGGCGAGCAGTCGCCCGAGCACCACCGCCGAGCGCGGATTGCGCGACGGCGCGCGGAGGATCCGTCGGGCATCGAGGAGGAGGCGGCGCATGCTCCAATTTGAGCATCCCGAGTACCGCCACACGGCGTGCCAAATCTTACGGTCCGGGAACGGCACCCTCCGGCCGCCGGTCGACCGCACCCTCGGTGCGACAGGATGGGGCGGGTGAGAATCGCTATCGTTTCCCTGCTGCTCGCCGCGATGGCGGCGATCACCGCCGTCTCGGTCGCGGCCCTCGGCTACTTCGACAGCGGCAGGCCCCTCGCGCTCCTCGCGACGACCACCGCACTCTGGGTTCTCTTCGCCGCGGCAGTCGTTCTGCTGCGGAGGGTGCCGACGCGGGCGGCCGTCGCGCTCGTCATCGCCGGATCGGTGCTGCTCGGCGGAGCGGCGTTGGCCGGTCCGCCCAACACGAGCACGGACTCGGCCCGCTATGCCTGGGACGGCATCGTGCAGAACGCCGGGATCTCGCCGTACCGCTACGTGCCGGTCGACGAGGCGCTCGCCGACCTGCGGCCGGACTGGCTGTTTCCCGCCGCCGTCGAGAACGCCGACGGAAGCCACCGCTGCACCCAGCCGCGCACCCAGCTCACGTCTTCGCTGCCGTCGCACGAGGTGTTCTGCACCGCCCTCAACCGGCCGACGGTGCCGACCATCTATCCGCCGACGAGCGAGCTGTTCTTCGCCGCGGTGCGCTTCGTCACGGGTCCGGGCGCCGAGTACTGGCCGCTGCAACTCACGGGCCTGCTGATGAGCGTCGGCATCACGCTGCTGCTCATCGCGGCGATGCGGCGCCGCGGGATCGACCCGCGCTGGGCGGCGCTGTGGGCGTGGAGCCCGCTCGTGGCCACCGAGGCGGTGACGAACTCGCACATCGACGTGCTGGGGGCCCTGCTCGTGGTCGTGGCCACCCTCGCCGCGGCCCGCGGCCTGCGCTTTCGCGGCGGAATCGCGCTCGGCGCGGCCATCGCGGCCAAGCTCATCCCGATGATCGCGGCGCCCGCGCTGCTCCGGCGACAGCCGTGGAAGGTGGCGACCGCGGCGATCGTGACCTTCGCGCTGCTCTACCTGCCCTATCTGGCCACCACCGGCATCGCGGTGCTCGGCTACCTGCCCGGCTACCTCTCCGAGGAGGGCTACAACAGCGGGAGTCGCTTCACCCTGGTGACCCTGTTCGTGCCGACGGCCGCCGCCCTCGCCGTCGCGGCGCTGCTGCTCGCCGTCACGGCGGTGCTCGTCTGGTGGAAGACCGACCCGGAACGGCCCTGGCTCGGCCAGGTGGTGATGATCGGCACGACGCTGCTCATCGTGAGTCCGCGCTACCCCTGGTACGCGTTGCTGCTCGTGCCGTTCATCGCGCTGAGCGGGCGCTGGGAGTGGTCGGCCGTGCCCCTCGCGCTCACCGTGCGGCTGCTCATCCCGTCCCATGCGGTCTCTCAGGTCGCGATCTCGGTGGCGATCGTCGTCATCGTGGCGATGGCCCTCTGGCGCACCGGTCCGGATGGCCGGGCCCGCCTGGGGAGCCCGGTCGCTCGGGCGGCGTCCCGCCGCCGGGCCTCGCCCCGGTAGCCGCTGCGTCATCCGCCCCGCCCCGCGCGCGGCTGCCACGAGAGCGCCGCAGGCACCCCAACCCGAAAGGCGGTCACCGGATGAGCGTTCTCGAACGCCAGGCCCCCTCCGCCACGGCGAGCTCCACGCCGGCTCGACCCCGGCGCTGGCTCGGCCCGGTCGCCATCGGCGCCCTCGGGGTCGTGCTGTCCGCGTTCCTCTCCTGGCAGCCCTCGATCTGGTACGACGAGGCGGCCACCATCTCCGCGACCGGTCGAAGCTGGCCCCAGCTGTGGAGCCTGCTCGCCCACGTCGACGCCGTGCACGGCCTCTACTACGGGGGGATGCACCTCTGGTTCGACCTCGTCGGCTACACGCCATTCACCCTCCGCCTGCCCAGCGCCCTCGCGACCGGGGCGACCGGCGCCCTCACCGTGCTGCTTGTTCGCCGACTCGTGACCGGCCGCATCGCCGTGCTGGCCGGCCTCCTGCTCGAGCTGCTGCCCAGGATCACCTGGGCCGGGGCCGAGGGCCGCTCCTACGCCGCGACGGCTCTGCTCGCCGTGGCGCTCACCACCCTCTTCGTCACCGCCTGCCGATCCACCCGCGCTCGCTGGTGGGTGGCCTACGGTCTCCTCGCGGCGCTCAGCACCGTCTTCTTCGCCTACCTCGCCCTGATCGTGGCGGCGCACGGCGTCACGGCCGCCCTCACCTGGTGGGCCGCGAGGCGCGATGGCTCACCACCCACCGGCGCCGGGCGTTCCGCCGCGCGGTCGCTCGGCTGCTGGGCCGCCGCCTCCGCCTCCGCCGCCGCTCTCGTGCTCCCCTTCGCCGCGGTCGTCGTCGCGCAGTCCGGGCAGGTGAGCTGGATCGATCCGATCGGCGCGACCACCCTGCGCGGCATCCTCGTCACCCAGCTGTTCTACAAAAACCCGCCCTTCGCGGCCGTGGGCTGGACCCTCGTCGCCCTCGGGACCGTGCTGCTCGCCGTGCGGGCGGTGCGCCAGTCGCGTGCACAGCCGACCCGGCAGGAGGTGTCGCCGCCCGGACCCTCGCTGCTGGCGATCACCCTGCCGTGGATCGTCGTCCCCACGATCGGCCTCCTCGTCGCGTCGGCTCTCGTCTCGCCCCTGTACTCGCCGCGCTACCTCACCTTCGTCGCGCCCGCGGCGGCGGCGCTCATGGCGGTGGCCGTGGCCGCCCTCCGCCGTCGCCGCCTCATCGCGGTCGTCATCGCGGCATCCGTTGCCCTCGCCCTGCCTCAGTACCTCGAGCAGCGGGCGCCGGAGGCCAAACAGGAGTCGACGTGGAGCGATGTCGCCGAGCTCGTCTCCTCCGAGCGATCGAGCGAGCCGATGAGCACGCCGCAGGCGGTGATCTACGGACCGGTGCGACGGCACGCCACCGCCACGACCCGCGTGATCGCGGTCTCCTACCCCGACGCCTTCGCCGGGCTCATCGACGTGAGACTCAAGACCCCGGCCGCCGAGACCGGCAGGCTCTGGGAGACCCGGTATCCGCTCGAGCAGGTCACCTCTCGGCTCGACGAGGCCTCCGTCGTGTGGCTGATCACGAGCACGAAGCAGGACTGGCGGCCGAGCGTGACCCGCACGCTCGAGGGGCTCGGCTACCGGGTCGACTCCGAGTGGGCATTCACGGGCGTCACCGTGACCCGCTATCGCCGCTGACCGCCCTTCCGTGTCGCATCGCGCGCCTCGAATCGGGGCAACCGGCCGCATTCGGGCCGGAAGACCGGCCACTTGCCCCGACTCGGCGGGGCGGACGGCTCAGGCGCTGAGGATGCGGGCGCCGTGAACCGGGCCCGTCGCGCGCACGACGGTGAGCCGGGCCGCGCTCAGGGCGATCTGCAGTTCGAGCGCGCTGTCGAGGTTCGCCGCGAGGAACGCGACGGTGGGGCCGGAACCCGAGATCATTCCGGCGAGCGCGCCGTTCTCCTCGCCGAGTTCGATCACCCGGGCGAGTTCGGGCTCGAGGTGCAGCGCGGGGGCCTGCAGGTCGTTGTGCAATACCTCGGCGAGCATGTGCGGGTCGCCGGCACGCAGCGCCTGAAGAACGTTGGCGTCCACCTGCGGCTGCACGGCCGCCGGGAAGATGTCCTGCGAGTGCCGGTCGCGATGCCGGTCGAGTTCGCTGTAGACGAGAGGCGTGCTCATGCCGAAGTCCGCGAAGGCGAGCACCCACTGGAACTGGCCCTTGGCAAGGGCCGGGCTCAGCTGGTCGCCGCGACCGGTGCCGATGGCGGTGCCGCCGATGAACGCGAACGGGACGTCCGATCCGAGTTGCTGGGCAAGGTCCAGGAGGTCCTCGCGCGAGAGGTTGGTGCCCCAGAGCGCGTCGCAGGCGAGGAGCGTCGCCGCGGCATCCGCCGATCCGCCCCCCATTCCGCCGGCGATCGGCACGTGCTTCTCGATCTCGAGGTGAACGCCCCCGCGGTACCCGGCCTTGCGGGCGAGCAACCGCGCCGCCTTGATCGCGAGGTTCGTTCCGCCGGTGGCGAGCTTCGAGGAGTCGATCGGGCCGGTGAAGGTCACCGAGAAGTCGTCCGCCGCCGAGGCCCGAACGTCTTCGCAGAGCGACACCGCCTGGTAGGCGGTCGCGACGTCGTGGTAGCCGTCCTCGAGCAGGGCGCCAACCTTGAGGAAAACATTGATTTTGCCCGGTGCCCGCGCGTGAACCACCTTCGGAGCGGCCGCGGTGGTCATTACTCCAACCTAGCCGACCCGCTCGACCGCCCCCTACGCACCGGACCGCGCTATCGACAGGAAATCGAGCACCGTGAGTTCCTCACCGCGGGCCGTCGGGGCGACCCCGGCGGCCTCCAGCCGGGCGGATGCCTCGGCACTCGAACCGAGTACGACCGAGAGCGACTGCCGAAGCATCTTGCGCCGTTGCTGGAACGCCGCGTCGATCAGAGAGAAGGTCGCGAGACGCTCCGATTCGGTGCCCGGCTGTTCGCGCCGTTCGAAACGCACGAGAATCGAGTCGACGTTGGGCACCGGCCAGAAGACCTGCCGGCTCACCTGCCCGGCCGTGCGCCACACTCCGTACCAGGCGGCCTTCACGCTCGGGCTCCCGTAGATCTTGGACCCCGGCGTGGCCGCGATCCGCTGCCCCACCTCGGACTGAACCATGACGAGGCCGGAGGCGATCTGCGGAAAGTACTCGAGAAAGTGCAGCAGCACCGGCACCGAGATGTTGTACGGCAGATTCGCGACGAGGGACGTCGGCTCCCCCGGCAGCTCGGTGATCGTCATGGCGTCCGCCGTGATCACGGTGAGCGGCGCACCCGGCCGGAACAGCTCCACCGTCACCGGCAGCTGCGCGGCGAGTCTCCTGTCGATCTCGACCGCCACCACCGACGCCCCGACCTCGAGCAGGCCGAGGGTGAGGGATCCGAGGCCCGGCCCCACCTCCACCACGGTCTGGCCGGCGCTCACCCCGGACGCCTTCACGATCCGGCGCACGGTGTTGGCGTCGATGACGAAGTTCTGGCCGAGCTTCTTGGTGGGCTGGATGTCCAGCAACTCGGCGAGGTCGCGAATCTCCGCGGGCCCCAACAGCTTCGACTGCTCAGTCATCGAGTTCCCCGTTCACGCGAGTTCGGACGAGTCGACGGCCTCGTCGTAGGGCGAACCCTGTTCCTGGGTCACCGGTTCGGCATCCCAGCTGCCGTAGACGAGTTCGGTGTTGGAGGAGATCTGAGCGGCGAGCATCGACACGTCGGTGCCCAGATGGTCGGCCATGAAGCGCAGCGTGAGCGGGATCAGGTAGGGGGCGTTCGGTCGCCCCCGATACGGCGCCGGGGTGAGGAACGGCGCATCCGTCTCCACCAGGATCTGGCTGCGCGGAATCACCTCGAGCGCCTCGCGGAGGTTCGTCGCGTTCTTGAAGGTGACCGTGCCGGCGAAGGAGAGGTACCAGCCGTTGTCCGCGCAGAGCCTCGCCATGTCCGCGTCTCCGGAGAAGCAGTGGAACACCGTGCGCTCCGGCGCGCCCACGCGGCGCAGGGTGGCGATCACCTCGGAGTGGGCGTCGCGGTCGTGGATCTGCATCGCGATGTCGTGCTTTTTGGCAATGGCGATGTGCGCCTCGAACGACTTGTACTGGGCAGCGCGGCCGTGCTCGGGGGTGCGGAAGAAATCGAGCCCGGTCTCTCCCACGGCGCGAACGCGTGGTCGCCCGGCGAGCTCGTCGATCTCCGCGATCGCGGCGTCGAGGGTGCCCTCCTCCTCGTACCGCGGCGCCTCGTTCGGATGGATGGCCACCGCCGCGAGCATCCGCGGTTCCCGCCCCGCCATCTCCGCCGACCAGCGGGACGTCTCGAGGTCACCACCCACCTGCACCACCCCGCGCACGCCGACGCTCGACGCTCGGTCGAGCTGTTCGCGGTAGTCGAGCGGATCTTCGCCGTCGGCGATTTCGAGGTGCGTGTGGTTGTCGTAGACCGCGACCACGAGGGCCTCGGGCAGGGGCGGATAGCTCAGGTCGCGGGTCTTGGCCTGCTCCGACGAGGTGTCACGCCGGCGGATCGGGCCTTGGGAGTTCTCCAGCGCGGGCATCCCCGAATCTTACCCGGCGTGCCTCCGCCGCTCGGTCACAGCGAGTCGGCGGGCCGCACCTCGAGCACGATCTTGCCGAGGCCGTGCCCGGCCGCGAGACGCTCGTAGGCGGCGCGCACCTTGTCGAGCGGATAGGTGGCGTAGACCGGGATCTTCAGCTCGCCGTTCGCCACCAGCCTGGCCAGTTCGGTGAGGGCCTCCCTGGGCTGCACCGTGGACATCCCGGCCGCCTTCACCCCGTACTTCTTCTTCGCCGCGAAGTCAGCGATGGTGTTGATGCGGTCCCGTGGCACACCGAGCTCGACCGCCACCTGCACGTTCCCCTCGCCGTGCGCGTCGATGAAGGCGTCGACGCCGTCGGGCACCATCCTGCGGATGCGGTCGGCCAGACCCTTGCCGTAGGCCACCGGGATGGCGCCAACGCTCCGCAGGAAGGCGTGATTCTCCTCGCTCGCGGTCGCCACGACGGCTGCGCCGGCGAGCACAGCGAGCTGGGTGGCGATCACCCCCACCCCTCCGGCGGCGCCCGCGACCACCACGGTGTCCCCGGGGCGCACGTCGACCGCCACGATGCAGGCGCGGGCCGTGGTGCCGGCCACGAAGAGGCTCGCCGCCTCGTTCCAGCCGACCCCGTGCGGTTTCGGAATGACGCGCGCCGCATCGATCGTCACGTACTCCGCCTGGGCGTTCCGGCCGTCCGAGAACCCGATGACCTCCTCGCCGACGTGCGGGAAGTCGACCCCCTCGCCGACCGCGGTGACGATTCCGGCGAAGTCGCTGCCCTGCCCCTCCGGGAAGTGTGCGGGGAACACCTCCCGCACGCGACCGTCGCGGATCGCGATCTCCCCCGGGTTGATGGCAGCGCTCACCACGGCCACCTGCACCTCGCGGCGACCAGGCGGGCGGGCATCCACCTCGACGAGTTCGAGCACCTCGGTGCCGCCGTACTTCGAGAATCTGACGGCCTGGGGCATCGGGCATCCTCACTGCTCACCGGCGGCCGCTCTGCCACCGAGTGCCAGTCTGCGACGGGATCGAGCAGTCGTCAACGTGGCGCGCGAGGTGTACTGCCCAGCGTTGGTTAACCAGCTGACCCCGGGCCGCCTGTCTCCGCCACTGTGCGGCACTCCCTTGCCCTGGCACGCGTTGTGCAGGACATCTCCGGCGTCCACGGGTGCCCGCCCCACAGACTCCAGTTGTGCAGGACGGGTTGTGCAGGACGTCTCCGGCGGATAGCGAGGACGATAGGTGCAGAACCGACGGGAGCGTCTGCAGACCGGGACCGTCCGGGTCGCCACACCCCTGCCGTGTCCTGCTGTCCTGCAGAAGGTGTCCTGCACAACTGGAGTCTGTGGGGTAGGCGACCAAGCCTCCGGGGCCCGTCCTGCAGAACACGGCCCGACCGACGCGGGCGGCACAGCTAACAGCTAAAGGGCCGAGAAGGTCCAGCTTCCGGCGAGCATCGTCGCCGCGACCGGTGACCGGTGTAGGACACAAAAACCTCGCGCACGTGCACCGACTGAAGCGAGTCGTCGCACCCGATCAACCAACCTGCCTGGGCGGCACGGCTAGGAGGCGGCCGCGGGCTCCGGCGATTCGATGCGCGGGAACAGCGAGCTTTCCAACGGCGTGACGGTCGGGCCGCCGGCCCAGTCGAACGCGGCGCGCACGTCCTGTGCCTGGACCACGCCGACGCCACCGATCGCCGACCACAGCTTCTCCGCCGCGTCCGGAACGAACGGCGACAGCAGCACGGCGAGCGTGCCGAGCCCCCGCAACGCGGTGAAGAGCACCGCGTCGAGCCGGCCAGCGTTCGCGGGGTCCTTGGCCAGGGCCCACGGCTCCTGGATCGTGATGTAGCCGTTGAGGTCGTCGACCAGAGTCCAGATGGCGGCGAGCGCCTCGTGGATCGCCAGTCGCTCGATGGCGGCATCCGCCTCGGCCGTCGCTCGTGCCGAGGCGGCGAAGATCGCCTCGTCGGCCTCGGTCAGGGTGACGCCGGTCGGGATCTCGCCCGCCCGGTAGCGGGTCAGCATCGCGATCACGCGGGACGACAGGTTGCCGAAACCGTTCGCGAGCTCGGCCTGATAGCGCGCTGAGAGGTCTTCCCAGCTGAACGAGCCGTCCTGGCCGAAGTTGATGGCGCGCATGAAGTAGTAGCGGAACGCGTCGACGCCGAAGGTGTCGGTAATCTGCGACGGAGCGATTCCGGTGAGCTTCGACTTGGACATCTTCTCGCCGCCGACGAGAAGCCAGCCGTGGCCGAACACCCGACGGGGTGTCGGCAGCCCGGCGGCCATGAGCATGGCGGGCCAGATCACCGCGTGGAACCGGGCGATGTCCTTGCCGACGAGTTGCACGGCCGGCCAGCGGCGGTCGAAGTTCGCCTCGTCCGTGCCATAGCCGATCGCGGTGATGTAGTTGAGCAGCGCGTCGAACCACACGTAGAGCACGTGGCTGTGGTCCCACGGGATCTTGATGCCCCAGTCGAAACTGGACCTCGAGATGGAGAGGTCGTCGAGCCCGGACTTCACGAACTGGATGATCTCGTTGCGCACGCTCTCCGGCTGGATGAAGTCCGGCTGCGACTCGTAGAGGTCGAGCAGCCTCTGCTCGAAGTCGCTCATGCGGAAGAAGTAGTTTTTCTCCTTGAGCACCTCGACGGGGATCGAGTGGATCTTGCAGAGCAGCTTGCCGGCGTAGTCGCCGCTCGGCAGCTCCATCAGGTCGTCGATCTGCTTGTACTCCTCGCAGCCCACGCAGTAGTAGCCCTCGTACTCGCCGGAGTAGATGAACCCGTCGTCGTAGAGCTTCTGCAGGAAGATCGTGACGGCGCTCTCGTGGCGCGGGTCCGTGGTGCGGATGAAGTCGTCGTTGGCGATGTTGA
This sequence comes from Lacisediminihabitans profunda, assembly GCF_008040105.1. Lineage (GTDB taxonomy): Bacteria > Actinomycetota > Actinomycetes > Actinomycetales > Microbacteriaceae > Lacisediminihabitans > Lacisediminihabitans profunda. The sequence goes on along the minus strand of NZ_VRMG01000005.1, from coordinate 193,179 downwards.
TGGTCTTGAGCAGCGGCAGCCAGGCGTCCGCGACGAGCTTGTCCGCCCAGGCCTTCGGCGTCGTGTCGTTGGCGACGGCCGTGCGCAGGATCTTCTGGCCGTGTTCGTCGGTGCCGGTGAGCAGCCAGGTGTCGTCGCCGGCCTGGCGGTGCCAGCGCGCGAGAACATCGGCGGCGACCTCGGTGTACGCGTGACCGATGTGCGGCACATCGTTCACATAGAAGATGGGCGTCGCAATATAGAAGGAATCACCGGCGGCCATGGGCCCAGTCTATTCGCCGGTCGGGGAGTGTTACGTGCGTCGGCGTTCGCCGGTGGCGAGATCGGCGATCGGGCGGCGCCCCCGGTGGGCGCGCCCGATCGCCGGATCACGGTGACGCGGTCAGTGCCTGCCCTGTGCGAGCAGCGTCAGCAGCCCGAAGGTCACTCCTCCGATGCCCGTCACGTTGTCGTACCGCTTCGCCGTGGTGAGCGACGTGTCGGTGTCGAGGCTGATCAGGAAGCTGCGCCCGCTCCTGGCGCTGGTGTAGACGAGAGCCTGACGCGGATCCTGCGGAAGCACGTCGCGGAACGAGGACGGCAGCACGCGGTCGAGCCCGTACAGGGTCGGGTTGGCGAACCCGATCGAGGTGTGGGTCGCCTGCTGCACGATCGCGATCTGCGCGGCCACGATCGGCGACGCGAGCGACGTGCCTCCGTAGGTGTCGCGTTCGAAGGCGCCGGTCTCGAGCGACGTGTCGTCGACGATCGGGCTGATGCCGATCGAGAAGCCGGTGTACGGGTCGGCGAGCGCCGCGATGTCCGGCGACACCCGGTAGCCCTTCGCCTGCGACGCCGGCACGATTCCGCGCTGGTAGGCGGGGGCCTTGAAGACACCGCTCGTTCCGCCGCCCGCTCCGCCGAGGAACAGGGTTCCGGGGGGCGTCTCGGTGTACGCCAGCACTCCGGCGGTCGACGTGATCACGTCGGCGGTGTCGCCCCATCCGGTCTCGAGGGCGATCTTGCCGGCCTTGTCGATGCCGAGGCTCGTGCCGCCCACCGCCGTCACGTACGGCGAGGATGCGGGAAAGTCGGGCGACGCGAAGCCGAGGTTGGCGACCTCGTCACCGTTGTCGCCGCTCGAGAAGTAGAGCCCGATTCCCTCGCCGGCCGCCTGGATGTGCAGGTTCTCCGCGCCCTTGAGAGCGTCGAAGGGGATGGCCTCGCCGAGGTTGCCGTAGCTGTTGCTCACGATGGTGGCGAGCTTGTTGTCGAGCACCTTCGCCAGTGCGACATCGAGGCCGCCGCCGCAGTTGAAGGCGCCGACGTAGAGGATCCTGGCTCCGGGGGCGATGCCGTGCACCGACTCGACGTCGAGGGTCTGCTCTCCCTGCCAGCCGCTCGGGAATCCGCAGGCCGCCTGGTCCTTGAACTCGCTCGGCGCCGGCACGATATGCTGGTAGGTCGCCGAGGTGAGGCCCGGTTCGCCGAGAGCGGCCGAGTAGGTGTTGACGTCACTCACGATCGACGGCGACGCGTAGGCATCGAGGATGGCCACGGTCTGGCCGGCTCCGTTCACGCCCGACTTGGCGAGCGAGTCGAGCCCGTAGGCCGACCGCAGCTGGGCCGGGGTGTATCCGCAGATGTTGGTGCTGAGCTGGGTCTCGCCGTAGACCTGCGGCACCGTGACCGTGTTCTCGCCGATGTAGGTCGAGCAGGGGGCGGGAATCGTGGGGGTGACGGCAGCCTGGCGACCGAAGGCCCGCACGCCGTCTGCAGCGCCGAGATCGCCCTGCCTGATCGAGTGCGGCCTGGTGAGAAAACGGGCCTGGTCGAGGCTGACACCGGAGACCTTGGCGCCGAGAGCGGCGGGCACGGAGGGTGCGGCGGCCGGCGCGACGAGGCTCTGGCCGGCGTAGTTGTACGTGTGGAGATCGGTGGCGAAGCCCGCGTTGAGCTGGGCGGCCGTGCCCCGGAACACGACGAACTGCCGACTGGCCGGCACCGCGCTGATCGTGAGGCCCTGCGCCGTGAGGTAGTTCACCACCTCGTTCAGGTCGGCCTGGGTCGGGGAGAACCGCTGGATCCACTGCTGCGGAGTGAGCGCCTGGCGGTAGCCCCGCGCACCGGGAGTGGACACCGCGACCGCGAGCGCCTCGGCCGCCGCCGCGTTGCGCAGGGGCAGGTAGATCTCACCCTCCACCGTGGTGTCGGCGGCCGGCGCTCCGGCGTCGTTGGCGGTCTTCGCCCACGACGGCACGGAGCCGGAGAACGGGACTCGATCCGCGGCGGTGGCCGCCGAGACTCCCGTGAATGACAGGGCGACGACGGCAGCCGCCGTGGCCACGATGGCGACGATCCTTCGTGAGGACGCCCCCGGGCGCGCGAAAATGGTCATCCACAATCCTTCCTGAGCACAAGGCATGAAGCGCGAAACCGCACAGACGCGACCCTAATCGTGAGGAAAAGTAACCACAAGAGGGGGCAGAAAATTCGGTCTACCTGTCGCGAGTCGCCATCAGCCGTGCACCGGTCGGGGCCGCCCTAGGCTTGCGGCATGAGATATCGCAGGATCGGCGACACGAAGGTGAGCGCGATCGGGCTCGGCGCGATGCCCCTGTCGATCGAGGGTCGGCCCGAGCGCCCCCAGGCGATCCGCACCATCCATGCCGCCCTCGACGCCGGCATCACCCTCATCGACACGGCCGACGCCTACACGACGGATGCCGACGGGCAGGGCCACAACGAGACCCTCGTCGCGGAGGCGCTCGCCTCCTGGCCCGGCGACACCTCCGGCGTGCTCGTCGCGACGAAGGGCGGGCTCGTGCACCGCGATGGCGGACCGTGGGACCGGGACGGCTCCCCCGCCCACCTCAAGCAGGCGGCCAGGGAGTCGCGACGCCGACTCGGCGTGGACACGATCGGCCTCTACCAGTTTCATCGCCCGGACCCCGGGGTCTCCTACGAGACGTCGATCGGCGCCATCCGCGAGCTCATGGACGAGGGCGTGATCCGGATGGCCGGAATCTCCAATGCCAACCTCAAGCAGATCGCCCTCGCCGACCATGTGCTCGGCGGTCGGCTCGTGTCGGTGCAGAACCAGTTCTCCCCGGCCTACCGGTCGAGCGAGGGAGAGCTCGACTACTGCGTCGAGCGAGAGATCGCCTTCCTGCCCTGGAGCCCCCTCGGCGGTGCCGGGCGAGGCGCGGACGTCTTCGCCGACCATCCGGCGTTCGCCGAGATCGCGGAGGAGCTCGGGGTGAGCCCGCAGCGGGTCACCCTCGCGTGGGAACTCGCGCTCGGCCATTGTGTGATCCCGATCCCCGGCGCGCGTCGCCCGGAGAGCATCACCGACTCCGCCCTCGCCGCGGATCTCGTGTTGCGCGCGAGCGACATCGAGAGGCTCAGCGCGAGCTAAGCGCGCCCGGCGCCCGCCCGCCCGCGTGATTGTTTCCCTTTGTCAGGTATGTTCCCCGTCGCCCCGGCACAGGCCTGACAAACGGGAACAAATGGTGAGCCGGAGGCTCAGCGCGAGCTGAGCGCCCCCTCGTAAAGGTCGCGCTTGCCGAGGCCCGTCGCCTCGGCCACCTCCGCCGCGGCCTCCTTTAGCCGAAAACCGGACTCCACCAGCGCCAGCACCTGGCCGATGCCGGTCGCGAGATCCACCTGCTGGGTCGCCCCGCCCTCCACGACGATGCAGATCTCGCCCTTCACCCCGGCGGCCGCCCAGGCGACGAGTTCCGCGGCGGTTCCGCGGCGAACCTCCTCGTACAGTTTCGTGAGTTCCCGGCAGACGGCGACGCGGCGGTCGTCGCCGAGGGCCGTCGCGATGTCGCCGAGCGCCCCGGCCAGGCGATTGGGCGATTCGAAGAAGACCATGGTTCGCGTTTCCCGCGCGAGCGTGCGCAGGAAGGCGAGCCGGCCCTTGCGGGGCAGGAACCCCTCGAAGGTGAACCTGTCGGTCGGCAGGCCGGACACGGCGAGGGCGGTGATGACCGCGGAGGGGCCGGGCAGCGCGGTGACGGTGACGCCGGCCGCGACCGCCGCCGTCACGATCGAGAAGCCGGGGTCGCTGATGGCCGGCATTCCGGCGTCGGTGAGCACGAGCACATCGATGTCCCGCGCGAGCTCCACGATCTCGGCCGCCTTGGCCACCTCGTTGTGCTCGTGCAGGGCGATCAGCCGCGGTCGGTTGTCGATGCCCAGGGCGCGCATGAGGTGGATGGTGACCCTGGTGTCCTCCGAGGCGATGACCTCGGCGTTGCCGAGAGCCTCCACGAGGCGTCGGGAGGCGTCGCCGAGATTGCCGATCGGAGTCGCGGCGAGGATGATCATTGCCCCATCCTCCCATCCCGGTTCTCACCGCTTCACTCCCCTAGCATTGCTCTGTGACCAGACCAGACGCCGGCTTCGACGCGCTCGTGGCCCCCGCCGCCGGGGGGACGCCCGAGAAGCCGATGGACGACGCGACGGCTGGTGGGCACCCGCTGACCCGAATCGACGCCTGGTGGGGGCGGATGCTCGGCACACCGCTGCGGCAGCGCCTCTGGTACTGGGGCGGCCCGATCGCCGTCACCCTCCTCGCCGCCGTGCTGCGGCTCTGGCGGCTCGGCGATCCGCACTCCCTCGTCTTCGACGAGACCTTCTACGTGAAGGACGCCTACACGCTCATGAACCTCGGCTACGAGGGGTCGTGGCCGGCGGACGCCGACAAGAGCTTCAACGCCGGCAAGGTCGACATCTACTCGTCCGTCGGGTCGTACGTCGCGCATCCGCCCCTCGGGAAATGGCTCATCTCGCTCGGCCTGCGGGCGCTGGGCGCGGAGAGCAGCGTCGGCTGGCGCATCAGTACCGCCGTCGCCGGCATCCTCGCGGTGTTCATGCTGGCGATGATCGCCCGCGCCCTCGTCAAGTCGACGGTGCTCGCGACGATCGCGGGCGGGCTGATGGCGATCGACGGCCACGCCATCGTGATGTCCCGCACCTCGCTGCTCGACAACTTCGTGATGATTCTCACCCTCGCGGGCTTCTGGGCGATCCTGCTCGACCGCTCGCAGAGCGCGTCGAGGCTCTCCGCGTGGATGGCGGCCAGGACGGCTGCCGGTCGAAGCACCGACTGGGGTCCCGCGTTGTGGTTGCGCCCGTGGCTCGTCGCCGCCGCACTCGCCTTCGGACTCGCGAGCGCCACGAAGTGGAGCGGCCTGTACTTTCTCGCCGCGTTCGCGATCTACTCCCTCGTCGTCGACGCCGTCGCGCGTCGCCGGGCCGGGATCGCGTTCTGGGCGAGCGGAGTCGTGTTCCGCCAGGCGCCGGTCACCTTCCTGCTCACCGTCCCGATCGCCGTGGCGGCCTATCTCGCGAGCTGGTTCGGCTGGTTCCGCACCTACGGCGGCTACTTTCGCGACTTCGCAGACGCGCCGGGTAACGCGGCGACCGGGACGTTCTCGTGGGTGCCGCACTCGATCCAGAGCTTCTGGCACTACCAGCAGAGCGTCTACGACTTCAACGTCAACGAGCACGCGGTGCACTCGTACTCCGCCAATCCGCTCGGCTGGCTCTTCCTCCAGCGGCCGACGGCCTTCTTCTACGAGGGGCAGGCCCAGGGCCAGGGCGGCTGCACTCTGGCCGGCGGTTGCGCCCAGTACATCACCTCGATCGCGAACCCGCTCGTCTGGTACGCGGCGACCGCGGCGATCTTCTATCTCGTCTACCGGCTCATCCGCTACCGCGAGTGGCGGGTGGGCCTCATCCTGATGGGCATGGTCGCCGGCTACCTGCCCTGGCTGCTCTACACGCAGCGCACCGTGTTCCAGTTCTACGCGATCATCTTCGAGCCGTACATGTTCCTCGGCCTCGTCTTCGTCATCGGCCTGATCCTCGGGTCGCGCACGGACCCGCCCTGGCGACGGCTGCGCGGCATCCGCATCGTGGCGGTGTTCCTGGTGCTCGCCGTGCTCGTGAGCGCCTTCTTCTACCCGGTGTGGATCGGTCTGCAGATCCCCACCTGGTTCTCGCAGGCGCACTACTGGCTGCCCGGCTGGCGCTAGCCGTGGCGTGTTACGTCTCGTGGCGGGACCGGGCGACCCGTGCGGCCACGCTCCGGTAGCGTTCTCGCATGGCCGAACGCGACAACACAGACCGAGAGTGGGGCTTCCGCACCCGCGCGATCCACGCCGGGAACATTCCCGATGCCGTCACCGGGGCGCGCGCCCTGCCGATCTACCAGACCACCGCCTTCGTCTTCGACGACACCGCGGATGCCGCTGCCCGCTTCGCCCTGCAGAAGTACGGCAACATCTACAGCCGCCTCGGCAACCCCACCGTCGCCTCCTTCGAGGAGCGCATCGCCTCGCTCGAGGGCGGGCTCGGCGCCGTCGCGACCGCGAGCGGCCTGAGCGCGCAGTTCATCACGTTCGCCTCGCTCGCCGGCGCCGGCGACCACATCGTCGCCTCCGCGAGCCTCTACGGAGGATCGATCACGCAGCTCGACGTGACCCTGCGTCGGTTCGGCGTGGACACGACGTTCGTGCAGGGTTCCAACCCGGAGGACTACGCGGCGGCGATCACCGACAAGACCAAGCTCATCTTCGCGGAGATCGTGGCGAACCCGTCGGGCGAGATCGCCGACCTCGAGGGGCTCGCCGATGTCGCCCATGCCCACCACATCCCGCTCATCATCGATTCGACGATCGCCACCCCGTACCTCACCCGGCCGATCGAGTGGGGAGCGGATGTCGTGGTGCACTCCGCCACGAAGTTCCTCGGCGGGCACGGCACGACGCTCGGCGGCGTCGTGGTGGAGTCGGGCCGGTTCCACTGGGCCAACGAGCACTTCCCGCTCTTCGACCAGCCGGTGCCGTCGTACGGCGGCCTCAACTGGCACGGCAACTTCGGCGAGTACGCCTTCCTCACCCGGCTCCGCGCCGAGCAGCTGCGCGACATCGGCCCTGCCCTCTCCCCGCACTCGGCCTGGCTGCTCGCCCAGGGCGTGGAGACCCTCCCGTTCCGCCTGCAGGCGCACGTGGACAACGCGCGCATCGTGGCCGAGTGGCTGAAGGCCGACCCGCGCATCGAGTTCGTCAACTGGGCCGGGCTGCCGGGCCACCCCCACTTCGACCGAGCGAAGAAGTACCTGCCCAAGGGGCCGGGCGCCGTGTTCAGCTTCGGCGTGCGCGGCGGCCGGGAGGTGGGGCAGACGTTCATCGAGTCGGTGAACCTGGCCAGCCATCTGGCGAACATCGGCGACGCGAAGACGCTCGTGATTCATCCCGCGTCGACCACGCACGCGCAGTTGAACGAGCAGCAGCTCGCCGATGCCGGCGTGCTTCCGGGGCTGGTGCGCATCAGTGTAGGAATAGAAGACCCGGACGACATTGTTTACGACCTCGACCAGGCTTTGACGGCCGCAACGAAGGGCAACTGATGAGCATTGCAACGGCGACCGATGTGACGGTCCTTCCTAACGGTCTCAGTTGCGCGCTGCCGGCGGATTCGCCTCTGGCCAAGCTGCTCAAGTCCCAGCGCACCTGGGTGGGGCCGAGCGCCAAGGAACGACTCGCGATCCTGCGCAAGGCGAAGTCGATCGCGATCGTCGGGGCGTCCCCGAATGCCGCCCGGTCGAGCTACTTCGTCGGCACCTACCTGCTGCAGTCGAGCGACTACCGGGTCTACTTCGTCAATCCGAACGCCGACACCATCCTCGGGCAGAAGGCCTACCCGGATCTCGCGTCGCTGCCCGAGGTACCGGACATCGTGGATGTGTTCCGCAAGGCCAGCGACATTCCCTCCGTGATCGACGATGTCGTCGCAATCGGGTCCCCGGTGATCTGGGTGCAGCTCGGCATCTGGAACCAGGACGCCGCGATCTACGGCGAAAGCAAGGGACTCACGGTGGTGATGGACCGGTGCATCAAGATCGAGCACGCTCGGTTCCACGGCGGCCTGCACCTGCTCGGATTCGACACGGGAGTGATCACCTCCCGCAAGACTGTGCGCTGAGGCCTCGCCCCACTCCGTCCTCTCCCCGACCGGCTCCGTGCAGGACGGCACCCGCGCTCAGAGCCGCAGGGCACGCTCGAGCTCGGCCGCATCGGTGAGCGGCAACCGGCAGACGAACGACTCGCAGAGGTAGGCCGCCTCGCGGTCCCGGCCCGCGAAGAGCTCGAATCCGGCTTCGGCGAACGCCGCGGCCTGCGCGCGAGTGACCACCGTGCTGACCGCCCCGCTCCGAAACCAGCCGCGGGCGACGGATGCCACGGCCGACTCGGCGTCGTCCGTCACGACCACGAGCTGCGCGACGGGTGCCGCGAGCGCGGACATCACGGCGAGCGCACCGCCGAACGACACCGGCCGCGGCACGGCGAGGGGCGCGAGCAACTCCATGGCGTGTTCGCTCGCCTCCCGATACCGCGCATGGCCGGTGAGCAGGTACAGCCGCAGCGAGGCGGAGGCCATCGCGCTCAACCCCGACGGATACGCGCCCTCCGACGGGTCGACCTCGAGGGCCAGGCCGCGGGCCGCGAGCACCGGATCGGCACCGCCCGGCACTCCGAAGGGGGTCGCGGCGGACGGGGTCGCGGCGGACGCCGCCAGGGAGGCATCCACGAGGTCGCGCGCGGCGATCGCGTAACGCGCCTCCCCGCTCGCCGCGGCGAGCGTGACAAGGCCCGCGGCGAGCATGCCGTAGTCCTCGAGGGTGGCCCCGGCGCTCGACACGCGATCCCCGATCGACGCGCGGAGCAGGGTGCCGTCCGCCGCGAGATGCCGGGCCAGGATCGCGTCGGCCGTCGCGCGCGCGGCCGCCACCCAGTCGGGGCGGGAGAGCGCAAAGCCGGCGGTGGCGAGGGCCTCGATCGCGAGACCGTTCCAGCCGGTGAGCACCTTCGCGTCCACCGCCGGGGGCCGCTGCGCCGCTCGCCCCGCGGCATCGAGGGCGTAGTATCCACCCTCCACCCGCACGCCGTCGACCGTGCTCTCGCTGTCCTGGGCCGAGGCGAAGCCGCCGCCAGGCTGGGAGAGCACGGCATCGAGGAAGGAGACGACTCCCTCGGCGGTCGCCCGACCGCCGCCCGGCTCGAGCTGCTCGAGTCGCGCGTAGGCCTGGAGCAGCAGGGCGTTGTCGTAGAGCATCCGTTCGTAGTGCGGTTCCGTCCAGTCGCGCGCCGTCGCGTAGCGGAAGAAGCCGCCCTCGATGGGGTCGCGCAACCCGGAGCCGGCCATCCTGCGAAGGGTGCGGGCCGCGAGCGCGCCGGCCTCGGCATCCCCGGCGGCGCCGCGTTCGAGCAGGAAGAGCAGCACGGGAGCGACCGGGAACTTGGGCGCCCGACCGAACCCGCCGAACTCGGTGTCCTCGCCCTCGAGCACGTGCCGCACGGCCAGCGCGAGTTCCGCGCCACCGGGCAGGGCACCGGCCGCCGGCACGCCCTGGTGGGCGATCGCCTCCGCGACGACGGCCGCGCTCTCCTCCACCTCCGCGCGCCGGTCCCGCCACGCCTCGAGCACCGACTCGAGAACCTGCCGAAAGGCCGGATGCGCGCCCATCGGCGCCGGTGGCCAGTAGGTTCCGGCGTAGAAGGTGCGACCCTGCGGGGTGACGAACACGGTGAGCGGCCAACCGAGGTTCTCGGTGAAGGCGCCCGCGGCGGCGAGATAGCTCGCATCGACATCGGGATGCTCCTCCCGGTCCACCTTCACTGCCACGAACCCGTCGTTGATGACTGCGGCGATGTCCGGGTCGCTGAAACTCTCCCTCGCCATCACGTGGCACCAGTGGCAGGTGGAGTAGCCGATGGAGATGAGCAGCGGGACATCCCGGCGCTCGGCCTCCGCGAAGGCGGCATCGCCCCACGGAAACCAGTCGACCGGGTTGTCGGCGTGGGACCGCAGGTAGGGGCTCACGGCATCCGTCAGGTGGTTCGGCATCTCTCCAGCGTAGGCTCAGAGGGTGTCTACGACAGCCATCACCTACATCGGTGGACCAACGGTCCTTCTCGACTACGCGAACCTCCGCATCGTGACGGATCCCACGTTCGATGCGCCCCAGACCTATGCCGAACCGGGGTCCACCACCCTGGTGAAGACACACGGCCCCGGCATCGCGCGGAGCGATCTCGGCCGCGTCGATCTCGTGCTGCTCTCACACCACGGCCACAAGGACAACCTCGACTACGAGGGTCTCGAACTGATCGCGCAGGGCGTTCCGACGCTCAGCACGGTGATGGCGGCGAACGACCTCTTCGGTGGGAGCGTGATCGGCCTCGACGGCTGGGAGACCTTCGACATCGGGGCGGTCACGATCACGGCCGTACCGGCCCTGCACGGTCCGCCCGGCTCGGAACGCCGGTCGGGGCCGGTCATCGGTTTCGTGCTGCAGGCGCCGGGCGAGCCGACCGTCTACGTGAGCGGCGACAACGCGAGCCTTCCCCTCGTCGGGCAGATCGCGGACCGCTTCGCGCCCATCGACATCGCCGTGCTCAACGCGGGTGCCGCGCGCGTGCCGGCCGTGGATGCTCCGCTCACCCTGACCTCGGTGGATGCCGTGGCCGCGGCCACGATGCTGGGCGCGAAACGGGTGGTCGGCGTGCACACCGAGGACTGGGCTCACTTCTCCGAGACCCGCGCGAATCTGGAGGCGGCGTTCGCTGATACGGACCTCCTCATCGCCACGCCGCGGGGCAAACGGGTGGAAATTAACTGGGGCGTATGACTCGGAACACGGGGGGTCGAAAGTCCTAGGTATGTCCGGGCACCGGGCCTATCATGAGCAGATGTCTGATCCTAGAGTGCAGAGAACCCGGCTCCACGTGCTCAACACCGCCCGCCAGATGCTCGGCGAGCGCTCTGGAGAGCCGTTGACGCTGACCAGCCTCGCCACGAGAGCACAAGTCTCACGGCGCACGCTGTACACCCACTGGGGCACGATCGAACGCGTGATCAGCGACGCCGTGACCCTCCACGAGAACAGCGATGGTCTCAGCCCGGAAGGACTCTCGCCGCGCGAGCGCCTCGAGATCTACCTGGCCACGATCCGTGAACGCCTGCACGACCCGGTGACCAATGTCGCCCTGGCGACCCTGATCCATCAGGCCGCCCAGGACGGCGCAGCGTCGGAGCCGCTCGCCGCGCTCGGAGCCTGGCCCCTCGATGCCTTCACCGACACCGTGGGCCCGGTCACCCTGGACCAGTACCTGCAGATCGTGGGTCCGCTGTTCCTCTCCGAGTTCGTGATGCGCGAACCCGCGTCAGACGCGCTGCTCGCGCAGCTCGTCCAGACCGGTCTCGACATCCTCGCACTCGACGAGTTCGCCCCGGTCGCCGGAGCCCCCCAGCCCGTTTAGGTCAGTCGAGGTGTCGCTCGTCCGGTCCGTTGTACAGGCTCAGGGGTCGGATGAGCGCGTTCGAGCCGAGTTGTTCCATGATGTGCGCGGTCCAGCCGGTGATGCGGCTGGCGACGAACAGCGGCGTGAACATCTCGGTGTCGAAGCCGATCAGGCGGTAGGCGGGACCCGACGGATAGTCCAGGTTCGGCTTGATGTTCTTGCGCTCCGCCATCGCGGTCTCGAGGGCGTCGTAGAGGTCGCCGAGATCCTGCGCGTCGTACTCGGCGATGAGGGTGTCGAGCGCCGCCTTCATGGTGGGCACCCGGGAGTCGCCGTTCTTGTAGACCCGGTGGCCGAAACCCATGATCTTGCGCTTCTCGGCGAGCGCGGCATCGAGCCAGGCCGCCGCCTTGTCCGCACTGCCGATCTCGTCGAAGGTGTGCATCACCGCCTCGTTGGCCCCGCCGTGCAGCGCGCCCTTGAGGGCGCCGATCGCGCCGACCACGGCGCTGTACAGGTCCGCGAGGGTGGAGGTGATGACCCGCGCGGTGAACGTCGACGCGTTGAAGGAGTGCTCGGCGTAGAGGATCATCGACACGTCGAAGGCGTTGACCACGACGAGGTCCGGCACGTCGCCGAACGTCATGTGCAGGAAGTTGGCGCTGTAGCCCAGGTCGTCGCGCGGTTCGACCAGGTGCTGATCGCGACGGCGGCGCTGGTCATAGGCCACGATGGCGGGAAGCTTGGCCAGCAGCGACATCGACTTGGCCAGGTTGGATTCGGGGCTCGAGTCCGAGGCATCCGGATCGTTGGCACCGATGACGCTCACCGCGGTGCGCACGACATCCATCGGGTGGGCGGTCAGCGGAAGATCATCGATGACGCGCTTGACGTTGTCGTCCAGGGCCCGCAGCGAACGCTCGAGGGTCTCGAATTCGGCGAGCTGGCGCTCGTCGGGGAGCTCGCCGTGCCACAGCAGGTATGCAACCTCCTCGAAGGAGCACTTCGTGGCGAGTTCCTGCACCGGGTAGCCGCGGTAGAGCAGGGAATTGGTGTCGGGATTCACTTTCGAGACCGCCGTGAAGTCGACGACGACGCCGGCGAGGCCCTTGTGGATGGCTGGATCGGTCATGGTGCTCCTTGTGATTTTCCGTGGTCCGGTCGTCGTCAGACGGTGAAGTTGAATACCGAACTATCGAACGCGTTGTACGACTCGTAGTCGAGCAACTCATACAGTCTCGCCCGGGTTTGCATGTCGGGAACGCGCGAAGCGAGCGAGCCCTCCGCATTGATGGTATCGAGGCCGCGCTCCGCCGCCCCCATCGCCAGCCGAAGAAGGCTCACCGGGTAGATGACGATGTTGATCCCGACATCGGCGAGCTGCCGGGTGGTGAACAGCTCACTCTTGCCGAACTCGGTCATGTTGGCGAGAACCGGCACGTCGATGGCCCGGCGCACGGCCTCGAATTCGGTGAGGTCGGCCATCGCCTCGGGGAAGATCGCGTCGGCGCCGGCGTCCACGAGCTGCTTGGCCCGATCGATCGCCGCCCCGATGCCGTCCAGGGCCCGGATGTCGGTGCGCGCCATGATGAGCAGGTTCGGGTCGCGGCGGGCCGAGACGGCCGCGCGGATGCGCTTGATCGCCGTGTCCGAGTCGACGACCGCCTTGCCGTCGAGGTGGCCGCAGCGCTTGGGGTTGACCTGGTCCTCGATGTGCAGGCCGGCGACCCCGGCATCCTCGAGGGTCTGCACGGTACGGGCCACGTTCATGGGCTCGCCGAATCCGGTGTCCGCATCGACGAGCGATGGCAGGTCCGTCATCCGGCTGATCTGCTGGGCGCGGGCCGCGACCTCGGTGAGGGTCGTCAGGCCGATGTCCGGCAGTCCGAGGTCGGCGGAGATCACGGCGCCGGAGATGTAGACGCCGTCGAAGCCCTTGTCCTGGATGAGCCGGGCGCTGAGCGGGTTGAAGGCGCCCGGCAGGCGCAGCAGCTCACCGGTGGCGAGCGCGGCCCGGAGGTTGGCGCGCTTCTCGGCGGCGGTGGTGGTGGCGTACAGCATCAGAAGAGTCCTTTCGGGCCGGGGAAGCCGGCCAGGAGTCCCGGCCGGGCGGTGACGGTGAGGCCGGACAGATCGTCGGCGCCGAGGGACGGCAGCCGCTGGGCGAGGTCGAGGAAACGCTCGATCTCCGTGGGCTCGAGCACGCCGTCCGCGAGCGTGCGGAACTTGGCCACGTACTGCTCGCGGGCGAACGGCCTCGCGCCGAGGGGATGCGCGTCGGCCACCGCGATCTCGTCGACGATCGTCGAGCCGTCGGTGAGGGTGATCGCGACGCTCCCGCCGAACGCCTTCTCCGCCGGGTCGGTCGAGTGGTAGCGACGAGTCCACTCCGGGTCCTCCTCGGTGACCACGCGGTTCCAGAGCGCGACGGTGTCCGGGCGGGCGGCCCGTTCCGGCGAGTAGGAGCGCTCGTGGTTCCACTCGCCGTCCTGCAGGGCGACGGTGAAGATGTAGGGGATCGAGTGGTCGAGGGTCTCGCGACTCGCCTTGGGGTCGTACTTCTGCGGGTCGTTCGCGCCCGACCCGATCACGAAGTGCGTGTGATGGGAGGTTCGGATGATGACCCGCTCGATGGTGCCGGCGTCCCCGAGGGCGGGATACTCGCGATGCAGCTTCCTGGCCAGGTCGATCCAGGCCTGGGCCTGATACTCGGCCGAGTGCTCCTTCGTGTAGGTGTCGAGGATGCCGCGCTTGGCCTCGCCGGCCTCGGGCAGCGGCACCTCGTAGCGGGCATCCGGCCCGTCGAGCAGCCAGGCGATCACGCCATCCTCGCCCTCGTAGATCGGGGTGGGGCTGGTCTGGCCGCGCATCGCCCGGTCCACCGCCTCCACCGCCATCTTTCCGGCGAAGGCCGGGGCGTAGGCCTTCCAGGTGGAGATCTCGCCCTTGCGGGACTGCCGGGTCGCCGTGGTGGTGTGCAGGGCCTGCCCGATGGCCTGGAAGATCGTGGCGGTGTCGAGCCCGAGCAGGGTGCCGATGCCGGCGGCCGCCGACGGGCCGAGGTGTGCGACGTGGTCGATCTTATGCGCGTGCAGGCTGATCGCCTTCACGAGGTCGACCTGGATCTCGTAACCGGTGGCGATGCCGCGGATGAGGTCGCCGCCCGACTTTCCGGCGTGCTGCGCCACGGCGAGGATCGGCGGGATGTTGTCCCCCGGGTGCGAGTACTCGGCGGCGAGAAAGGTGTCGTGGTAGTCGAGCTCGCGCACGGCGACCCCGTTCGCCCAGGCGGCCCACTCCGGGCTGTACCGGCCGCCGAAGCCGAACACCGTGGAGCCGGGCGTGTACGGATGATCGTGCGCCTGGGCCCGCGCGGCCACGACGGGAGCCCGGGTGAGCGACGCGGTGGCGACCGCCGCGTTGTCGATCACGCGGTTGACGATCATCTCGGCCACCTCATCCGTCACGGCCACCGGGTCGGTGGCGACCTCGGCGATCTTCCAGGCGAGCTGGTCCTCGCGCGGCAGGTTCTCGCAGCTGGGGTGCGTGCGGACGGTGTGCAGTTTCACGGTGCTTCCTTACGTGGTCGGGGCGTGTCGAGTGGATTCAAGGGCGCTCTGCAGCGCGTTGTGCAGGTGCACGTGGGTCGCGTGGGCGGCGAGGTCCGCGTCGCGGGCGGCGATCGCCTGCACGATGAGCAGGTGTTCCCCCGCGGCGGCGGAGAGGCGCACCGGGTTGTCCTTCGCGAGGCGGCGCACGCGCACGAGGTGGGTGCGCAGGCCGTTGAGCGCGGCGACCAGGTACGGGTTTCTCGCCGCATCGTCCACCGCCCGATCGAATCGCTCGACGAGGCCGTAGTAGGCGTGCCTGGCCGGATCGTCTCGTTCGAGCAGTTGCGGCACGGCCCGGAACTCCAGGTCGAGCTGGTGGAACACGTCGCCCTCGTGCCGGATCGCCGCGAGCCGGGCGGCCTGCGCCTCCAGGGACTGACGCACCTCGAACAGCTCGCGGATGTTCTCCACGGAGATGTCGCTCACGACGAGTCCGCGGCCGGCCTGGGCGCGCACGAGGCCGTCGGCGGTGAGCCGGGCGAGGGCCTCGCGCAACGGCGTGCGGGAGACACCGAGCCTGGCCGCCTGGTCGACCTCGCCGAGCACGCTCCCCGGGGGAAGCTCCCAGTCGATGATCTCCTCGCGAAGGACGAGATAGGCCCGATCGCTCGCGCGCAGTGCAACGGCCATGGTCCCATCTCCCTCGTCGGCGGACTTCTCGTGCAGTCTAGGCTGTGTATACAAATTAGACAATAGTGACCCGATTCAGGGTCAATATGCCATACTAGAGCATCTTGTGTATACACACGGACTTCAACGGGGAGGTTTTCATGGACTATCGCTCCACGACAGAGCGCAGCATCCGCGATCCTGAGGGATTCTGGCTCGAGGCTGCCGAGGCGATCGACTGGGACGTGGCACCGACCGCGGCCGTCGACGCGTCGAACGCCCCCCTCTACCGCTGGTTCGCCGACGGGATGCTCAACACCTGCTACAACGCGCTCGACCGGCATGTGATCGCCGGCCGCGGCGACACCACGGCGCTCATCTACGACTCCCCCGTGGTCGGCGCGAAGAAGAGCTACACCTACTCGGCGCTGCTCGAGAAGGTCGCCCAGTTCGCCGGGGTGCTTGCCGACGCCGGAGTGTCGGTCGGCGACCGCGTGGTGATCTACATGCCGATGATGCCGCAGGCCGTCGTGGCGATGCTCGCCTGCGCGCGCCTGGGCGCCGTGCACTCCGTCGTCTTCGGCGGTTTCGCGGCGAAGGAGCTCGCCGCCCGACTCGACGACGCCGAGCCGTCCGTGATCGTGACCGCCTCGGGCGGCATCGAGCCGAGCCGGGTGGTCGAATACCTGCCGACGATCGTCACCGCGCTCGAGCTGAGCCGTGGCACGGTGCGCACGGTGATCGTCAAGGACCGGCCGGAAGTTCCCGGCTCCGCCCGGGAGCTCGAGGGCGCGGCCGGCGTGGACTGGTGGGACTGGGACGAGGCGGCCGGCGCCGCGACGCCCCACGATCCCGTGCCCGTCAGGGCCACCGACCCGCTCTACATCCTCTACACCTCCGGCACGACGGGCGCGCCCAAGGGCGTCGTTCGAGACAACGGCGGGCACGCCGTGGCCATGGCGTGGTCGATGCGCAACATCTACGACGTGCACCCGGGAGACGTCATGTGGACCGCCAGCGACGTCGGCTGGGTCGTCGGCCACTCCTACATCGTCTACGGGCCGCTCATCGCGGGCGCGACGACGGTGCTGTACGAGGGCAAGCCGGTGGGCACGCCGGATGCCGGAGCCTTCTGGCGCGTCGTGAGCGACTACCGGGTCAAGGTGCTCTTCACGGCCCCCACCGCGCTGCGCGCCATCCGCAAGGTCGACCCGCACGCCGCCCTCGCCGACCAGTACGACCTCGGCTCGCTCGACGCGCTCTTCCTCGCCGGTGAGCGCCTCGACCCGGAGACCTGGACGTGGGCGACCGCACTGCTCGACAAACCCGTCGTCGACCACTGGTGGCAGACCGAGACCGGCTGGGCGATCTGTGCGAGTCCGCGCGGCATCGAGGAACTGCCGCTGCGGGCGGGCTCCCCGTCCTTTCCTGTTCCGGGGTTTCAGGTGGAGATCGTGGACGAGCACGGCCACCAACAGCATCCGCTCACCGAGGGCAACATCGTGATCAGGCTCCCCCTGCCGCCCGGCACCCTGAGCACCCTGTGGAGGGGCGACGACCGCTATGTCCACTCCTACCTCTCCGCCTTCCCGGGCTTCTACCTCACCGGCGACAGCGGCTACTTCGACCGTGAGGGCTACCTGTATGTGATGGGGCGCACCGACGACATCATCAACGTCGCGGGGCACCGCCTCTCGACCGGCTCGATGGAGCAGGTTCTGGCCCAGCATCCGGCCGTCGCCGAGTGCGCGGTCATCGGCGTCGCCGACCAGCTGAAGGGGCAGAAACCCGTCGGCTACGTTGTGCTCAAGAGCGGATCGACCCCGGTGGAGAGCGAGCTCGCGGCGGAGCTCGTCGCCATGGTGCGCGACCAGATCGGTGCTGTCGCCGCCTTCCGCGACGTGGTGGTGGTGAGCGCGCTGCCGAAGACGCGGTCCGGCAAGATCCTGCGCAAGACGATGCGGCAGATCGTGGATGGCGAGGACTACGTGATCCCGCCGACCATCGAGGACACCCAGGCGATCCAGGTGATCGTGGATTCGATGGCGCGCGGCTGAGCCCTGCCTTCCCCGCCAGGGGTCGTCGGGGTCGCTGCCCCGACCACGGAAGCCGCGCGCGCTCGGCACGATCCCTCGCGCCCGCGCCCGCCCTCCGGTGTCCCGCGCCCGCCCCTGAGGTGCCCGGAATTGTCGCGTCACGGGCGGCATACCGGCAAGACTGGGCACCTCACGGCCAGCACCCGCGGCCGCGCCCGCTGCGCCGCGCGCACACAGCCTCGCGCGCCGCCATCACGCCAGTTCTCAGGATGAGCGAGGCAGCGCGGCAACGGCACGGATGCGCGCCACAAGCTCGATCGGGTCCTTCAGATCGTCGGCGTTCAGCTCCATCACTCGCCAGCCCAGCGCCTCAGGACGCGACCGGCGCGTCATGTCGGCGCGCCACTGTCGCTTCCCGGGCCGGTGATAGTCGCCCTGGTATTCCAGGATGATCTTCTCGGCGTCAAGGATGAGATCCGTGCGACCCACGAACTCCCCGAATTGATCGGTGACAGTGTGATTGACCCGAGGCTCGGGAAACCCCGCAAGCAGCAGGAGCACCCGGAGGTGTGATTCCGGCGGCGACTCCGCGCGATCGCTGAGCATCTGAAGAGCTCGCCGGAGCACCTTCAGCCCGCGGCGCCCGATGCGCGACGCGACGGCGAGTTCGAGCTGCTCCCTGGTGGCAAGCGGCTGTCGCCAGTGGATGATGTGGTCCCCGGCGGCCACGAGATCGGGCAGCGTGAGCAGGTCGGCGAGATCGCACCAGGTTCGAACTACCGCCGTGAGACGGATTCCGCCTCGCCGAGAAATCTCGCCGTGTTCGATGCGAAGCCGATGGCCGGCGAGCCCGCGAGCGTGAGGCGCACGGAGCGGATCCCTGACGCCCACGTGCAGAACGGGATCCATCTCCCAGGCAAGTGGCACGGGGAGGCCCACGAGCAGGGCCGCGGTCGTGTGGCTGAAGAACGCGTGGTCGGGCATCCGCCGCTGAAGCAGCAGGCAGCGCTCGCGAAGGGTTCGCGCCGGGCCGGCTGATCTCACGCCCCAATAGCGACGGTCAAGGTCACCCGCCCGAAGGCGTCGGGCGCTCAGCCCGGCCTCACGCCCCCTCCGCCACGGAAAACGCCCCGCCGGCCATCTCCGGCGGAAGGAGGCTGGGGCGACGGGGCATGCCTCGAGACTGGCGGATGCCGCTCAGTTCCGCGCGCCTTATCCACATCGCGGGGGAACAGGCCCGTTGAGGTGCCCACTCCTGCCGCAACCCGTCCCTTCGTCACGGCAGAAGTGGGCACCTCGGCCCCGCGGCCTCCCCCGGAGGCGGGCGGGGAGAGAGGGGAAAGCCCGCGGCCGTACGATGGAGTGCCGATGCCAGAAACCACCCCTAACCCCGAGGCCGCGCGCGGCCCCCTCATCACCTACCCCGAAGACCTCCCGGTCAGCCAGCGGCGCGAGGACATCGCCGCCGCCATCCGTGACCACCAGGTCGTGATCGTCGCCGGCGAGACCGGCTCGGGCAAGACGACGCAGCTGCCGAAGATCCTGCTCGAGCTCGGCAAGCAGAGCATCGGGCACACCCAGCCAAGGCGCATCGCTGCCCGCACCATCGCCGAGCGCATCTCCGACGAGCTCGGCACCCAGCTCGGCTCCCTCGTCGGCTATCAGGTGCGCTTCACCGACCGGGTCGGCAAGGACACCCGCATCAAGCTCATGACCGACGGCATCCTGCTCAACGAGATCCACCGCGACCGGTTGCTCACCAAGTACGACGCCATCATCATCGACGAGGCGCACGAGCGCAGCCTCACCATCGACTTCCTGCTCGGCTACCTGCGGCAGCTGCTGCCCAGGCGGCCCGACCTCAAGGTGGTCATCACCTCGGCGACGATCGACCCGCAGAGCTTCTCGAAGCACTTCGGCGACGCCCCGATCATCGAGGTGAGCGGCCGCACCTTCCCAGTGGAGGTGCGCTACCGCCCGCTCGTGGCCGAGGTGCCGATCGACGAGGACGAGGATGCCGCCGAGACCGCGGCCGACCTCGACCCGATGGAGGGCATCAACGCCGCCCTCGACGAACTCGCCCGCGAGGGCACCGGCGACGTGCTCGTCTTCCTCAGCGGCGAGAACGAGATCCGGGATGCGGAGGAGTCGATCCGCGCACGGAACCTGCCGTTCACCGAGGTTCTGCCCCTCTACGGCCGGTTGAGTTCCGCCGACCAGCACCGCGTGTTCGACACCTCCCGCGCGCCGGGCATCCGGCGCCGGGTGGTGCTCGCCACCAACGTGGCCGAGACCAGTCTCACGGTGCCGGGCATCAAGTATGTGATCGACGCCGGCACGGCCCGCATCTCCCGCTACAGCGTGCGGTCGAAGGTGCAGCGGCTGCCGATCGAGGCGATCAGCCAGGCGAGCGCCAACCAGCGTTCCGGCCGCAGCGGTCGCACGAGCGACGGCATCGCCATCCGGCTCTATTCCGAGGCCGACTACCTGTCGCGACCGGAATATACCGAGCCCGAGATCCTGCGCACCAACCTCGCCGCCGTGATCCTGCAGATGATCTCGCTGGGGCTCGGCGACATCGCGAGCTTCCCGTTCCTGCAGCCGCCGGACTCGCGCGGCATCAAGGACGGCCTCGACCTGCTGCGGGAACTCGGCGCCGTCGCCGGCACCACGGCCGAGCCCACCATCACCCGGGTGGGCAAGCAGCTCGCCCAGCTGCCGATCGATCCGCGCCTCGCCCGCATGGTGGTGGAGTCGAAGCAGCACGGGGTCACCCGCGAGGTGATGGCGATCGTGGCCGGCCTCAGCATCCAGGATCCGCGCGAGCGTCCCCTCGAGCGCCGCCCACAGGCCGACCAGTCGCACGCCCGCTTCGTCGACCCGACGAGCGACTTCCTCACCCTCGTCAACCTCTGGAACTATCTCGAACAGCAGGAGAAGCAACTCAGCGGCAACCAGTTCCGCCGGATGTGCCGCAGCGAGTACCTCAACTACCTTCGCGTGCGCGAGTGGAAGGACGTCTACCGGCAGCTCGAACGCCAGGCCAAGCCCCTCGGCCTCGTGATCACGGGCGCGAGCGTCAACCCGAACGGCATCCACCGCTCGCTTCTCGCCGGTCTGCTGAGCCAGATCGGCATCCGGGATGTCGCCAAGAAGGACTACGTGGGCGCCCGCCAGGTGCGCTTCAGCATCTTCCCCGGTTCGGCCCTGGCGAGGAAGCAGCCGGCCGAGATCATGTCGGCCGAACTCGTGGAGACGAGCCGGCTCTTCGCCCGCATGAATGCGGCAATCGATCTGGCCTGGGCAGAGCCGATCGCCGGGGACCTGGTCAAGCGCAGCTACGGCGAGCCGCACTGGGAGAAGAAGCAGGGGGCGGCCGTCGCCTACGAGCGGGTCACCCTCTACGGCGTGCCGATCGTCGCCCGGCGCCGGGTGCAGTTCAGCCGGGTCGATCCCGGCTACGCGCGCGAACTGTTCATCAGGCACGCGCTCGTCGACGGCGAGTGGGACCTGGCCAGGCTCGATGCCCGGATGAGCGCCTTCGACCGCGCGAACCGCGCCCTGCGCCGGGAGCTCGCCGAGCTCGAGGAACGCACCAGGCGACGCGACATCCTCTACGACGACGAGGCCGTCTTCGAGTTCTACCAGCGCCGCATCCCGGCGGACATCACCTCCCAGCGCTCCTTCGAGACCTGGTGGCGGAAGGCTCGGGCCGAGACCCCCGAGCTGCTCACCATGACGGCGGAGAACCTCGTCGACGAGCCGGAGACGACCGAGGTCGAGCCGGTGGAGGATGCCTACCCGAGCCTCTGGCAGCAGGGCGACCAGCGCCTGACCCTCACCTACCGGTTCGAGCCGGGCGCCGAGGACGACGGCGTGACCGTGCAGGTGCCGATCGCGCTGCTCGCCCGGTTGAGCCCGCACGGTTTCGACTGGCAGGTGCCCGGGCTGCGCGAGGACCTCGTGACGGCGCTGATCAAGTCGCTGCCGAAGGCGATCCGCCGCAACGTCGTGCCCGCCACCGACTGGGCCCGCCGGCTCCTGGCCGAGCTTCCGGCCGAACCGGCCGAGCTGTCGCTCAAGGCGACTCTCGCGGCCGCGATCACCCGCCTCACCTATGTGCCGGTCACCGCCGCCGACTTCGACGAGGCCCGCATTCCGCCCCACCTGCGGGTGACCTTCGCTGTGCTCGACGAGCGGTCGCGCCCGGTCGCGAGCGGCAAGGACCTGGCCGAGCTGCAGAGGCGACTGGCCACATCGGTGCGCGAGAGCGTCGCCCGCGCCTCCGTCGCCATCCCGACCAACGCGATCGAGCGCACGGGCCTCACCGGCTGGGACTTCGACGAGCTGCCCCGCATCCTCGACACCAGGCAGGGCACCAACACGATCCGCGCCTACCCGGCCCTCGTCGACGAGGGCGCGACGGTGGCGATCCGGCTGATGAGCACTCCGCAGGACCAGGCGAGCGCGATGCGGGCCGGGGTGCGCCGGATGCTGCTGCTCGCCATCCCCTCCCCCGTCTCGTACGTGCAGGAACACCTCACCCACGCCGAGAAGCTCACCCTCGCGCAGAGCCCGTACCGCACCACCGGGGAGCTCTTCGCCGACTGCATGGCGGCCTGCATCGACGCGGTGCTCGGCGGTCGCGAGGTCTGGACCCGGGCCGAATTCGAGGCGGCGCGGGATGCCGTGTCCGCGACGATCATGGACTCGCTGTTCCAGACGGTGTCGCTCGTGTCCACGATCATCGCCAGGGGCCGCGAGGTGGAGAAGGCGATCAAGGCCGCCACGAGCGTCGCGTTGCTGAGCCCGCTCGCCGACGCCCGCGAGCAGCTCTCGGCACTCGTCTATCCCGGATTCGTGTCGGCGACCGGCCTCGCGCAGCTGCGGCGGCTGCCCGTGTACCTCACGGCGATCGTGCACCGCATCGGCAAGCTGGCTGAGAACCTCGGCCGGGACCGGGTGTGGATGACGGAGGTGCAGTCCGCCACTGCGCGCTACACCGCAGCCGGCGGCACCCTTCCGCTCACGACCGGGGCCGGCGAGCGTCTCGTGCGCGCCCGCTGGCTGCTCGAGGAGTTGCGGCTGAGCCTCTTCGCCCAGCACATCGCCACGGCGGAACCGGTGTCGTTGCAGCGCATCACGAAGCTTCTCGCCGAATAGCCGGCCGAGCCCCCGAACCGCCGAAGGCGCCATCCCGGCGCGACGGGGTTAGGCTCGATTCATGTCACAGGCAGTCATCGTCGACGTTGTCCGCTCCGCCTCCGGCCGGGGCAAGCCCGGGGGGCAGCTCTCCGGCCTGCACCCGGTCGATCTGCTCGCCACCGTGCTGTACAGCCTCGTGGAGCGCAACGACCTCGACCCGGGCATGGTCGACGACGTGATCGGCGGCTGCCTCAGCCAGGTCGGCCAGCAATCGGTCAACATCACCCGCAACGCCGTGCTGGCGGCGGGCTTCCCGGAGTCGGTGCCCGGCACGACCGTGGACCGGCAGTGCGGCTCCAGCCAGCAGGCGGCCGCCTTCGCCGCCCAGGGCGTGATCGCGGGTGCCTACGACATCGTGATCGCCTGCGGGGTGGAGCAGATGAGCCGCAACCCCATCAACTTCGCCACCCTCGGCGAGGACCCGTGGGGGCCGATGGTGCACGCCAGGTATCCGGACGGCCTCGTCGGCCAGGGCGTCTCCGCCGAACTCATCGCCGCGCGCTGGGACCTCTCGCGCGAGCAGCTCGACGAGTTCTCGGCCCGATCGCACCGGCTCGCCGCCGCCGCCGACTTCTCCCGCGAGATCGTGCCGGTGGGCGACACCCCGCTCGTGGACGAGACCATCCGGCCGTCCACCACCGCCGAGAGCCTCGGCGGCCTGAAGCCCGCGTTCTTCGACGAGGCGACCGCTGCCCGTTTCCCCGATATCCAGTGGCGGGTGACGCCCGGCAACTCGTCGCCGCTCACCGACGGGGCCTCGGCGGCACTGATCATGAGCGAGGAGCGGGCGGCATCGCTCGGACTCACCCCGAGGGCCCGGTTCCGTCACTTCGCCGTGACCGGCTCCGATCCGATCGAGATGCTCACCGGGGTGATGCCGGTGACCCGGCGCATCCTCGAGCGCAGCGGCATGGCGATCGACGACTTCGACAGCTTCGAGGTGAACGAGGCGTTCGCCTGCGTCCCGCTCGCCTGGCAGCACGAGACCGGTGCCGACCCGGCACGGGTGAACCAGCGCGGCGGGGCGATCGCGCTCGGGCATCCGCTCGGGGCCTCGGGAACCCGCCTGCTCACCACCCTGGTGAACACGCTCGAGCAGACCGGCGGCCGGTTCGGCCTGCAGACGATGTGCGAGGGCGCCGGCATGGCGAACGCGACGATCATCGAGCGGATCTGACCGCCCGGTAGAGGGCTCGGAACTCAGCTGAGCAGGCGGATCGGCACGTTGGCGGCGGTCGCCTCCGGTTCGCGCACCACCCGGCCGTCGAGCACCTTGGCGATGTCCTGCTTCTCGGCGAAGTTGGAGCTGATCAGCGGCAGCGAGCGTTCGACGACCTTGCGGATGCGGTCCTTGAGGAACGTGCTGCTCACGGTGTAGTCGCTGAAGTCCGAGTCGTGCGCGTAGATCCCCAGCGGCAGCGTGAGCGCCTGGAAGAACGAGAACAGCGGGCGGAACTGGTGCTCGATGATGAGGGCGTGCCGCTCGGATCCCCCGGTCGCCGCGAGCAGGATCGGGGTGTCGACGAGGGCGTACTGGTCCACGAAGTCGAAGAGGTGCTTGAACAGCCCGGTGAACGAGGCCCGGTAGACCGGCGACGCGACGACGAGGAGGTCCGCAGTCTCGATCCGCTGCAGCTCCCGCTCCACGTTCTCCGGCAGCTCCGGCCTCGTGAGCACGCCGGCGAACGACGGCCCGAGCTCGTTGAGCTTGATCAGGTGGGCGTCGATCGGCAGCTGCGCGCCGAGCTCGGCGAGGATCGCCTCGACGAGGGCGATGGTCTTCGACGGCGCGTGCAGGCTGCCGGTCACGGCAACGACGTTTAGCTTGGTCACCTGCTCGACGCTAATCGAGCGACAGCGGGTTCGGGTCAGTGTTGCCTCGTGTGACGGCCCCTACGGCGACGTGACGCCCTTGGCCTGCACCTCGATCGCCTCGGCCGCCTCGGCCTCGTAGTGGGCCACGAGCTCGCGCTTGAGCACCTTTCCGCTCGGGCCGAGCGGCAGGGCCTTGACGATCTCCACCCGACGCGGGTACTTGTACGACGCGAGCTTCTCCTTGGCGTGGGCCGCGAGGGTCTCGGCGTCCACCTGCTCGCCGGGGGTGAGCACGACCACGGCCATGATCTCCTGCCCGTGCGTCTCGTGGGCGACGCCGAACACGGCGGCGGTGGAGACCGCGGGATGCGCGGTCAGCACCTCCTCCACCTCCCGCGGGTAGACGTTGTAGCCGTTGCGCAGGATCATGTCCTTCTTGCGGTCGACGATCCAGAGGTAGCCCGCCTCGTCCTTCGTGCCCAGGTCTCCCGTGCGGAACCAGCCGTCGACCACGGCCTTCGCCGACTCCTCGGGCAGGTTGAGGTAGCCGCTCATGAGGTTGTGGCCGCGGATCACGATCTCCCCGAGTTCGTCGACCGGCAGGAGTTCGATCGAGTCGTCCACGTCGGCTCGCGCGATCTCCACGTCCACGCCCCAGATCGCCTGTCCGATGCTGCCCGCGCGCGGCGGCCGGCCCACGTGGTTGAAGCTCGCGACCGGAGAGGTCTCGGTCAGGCCGTAGCCCTCGTAGATATCCACCCCGAATTCGGCCTTGAACCGCTCGATCACGGCGAGGGGCAACGAGGAGCCGCCGGAGACCGCGTAGCGCAGCTTCGGCCGGTCCGGCGTCTTCTTGGCTGCCTCGAGCAGCGCGATGTACATCGTGGGCACGCCCATCATGATCGTGCACTCGCTGTCGATGAGGGTGCGCAGCGCGATGTCTCCATCGAAGCGCGGTAGCAGCACGATCTTCGCGCCGATGCGGAACCCGGTGTTGAGGGTGCAGGTCTGGCCGAAGGTGTGGAAGAGCGGAAGACAGCCCATGACGGTGTCGTCCGGC
The DNA here is from genome assembly GCF_008040105.1 of Lacisediminihabitans profunda. Lineage (GTDB taxonomy): Bacteria > Actinomycetota > Actinomycetes > Actinomycetales > Microbacteriaceae > Lacisediminihabitans > Lacisediminihabitans profunda. The sequence continues at coordinate 167,546 of NZ_VRMG01000005.1, read as the reverse complement.
CGCATATCGAAGGTGCTGAGCAGGAGGGTGTTCGCCTGCTCGACTATCGCGAAGTGGCTGCCCTCTGCGCCCTTCGGCTTGCCCGTGGTGCCGCTCGTGTAGAGGATCGTCGCGGTGTCCGACGGCTGGCGAGGCACGTAGGTGTCGATCGGCACGGCCCCGGCGGCCAGCTTCTCGAGCTGGGGGATGTCCCCCACCGGTTCCGGCGCGAGCACCGAGATCACCGGCACCCCGGCCTGGGCAGCGCCCTTGGCGCCCTCGCCGAGCAGGGGGGCGGCACAGATGAGGAGGGTGGCGCCGGAGTCTCGCAGCACGTACTCGATCTCGTCGGCCTTGAGCAGGGCGTGGATCGGCACGACGATGCCGCCGAGGCTCAGGATGCCGTAGTACGCCCGCGGAAAGTCGGCGACGTTCGGGATGAGGATGGCCACCGGGTCGCCGACCCCCACGCCGAGCGCCTTGAGGGCGCCGGCATAACCACGGGTCTCCCGCCAGAGCTGGGCGTAGGTGTATTCCGTGCCGCCGACGACCACCGCGACGTTGTCCGGGTGCCGCTCGGCGGACTCCTTGAGGATGGCCGCCACGGAAATGGTGGAGTAGCTCGGGTGGGTCATGATTCTCCTGTCACCATTGACTGGTAGATCGCCCGACGGCGATGATATTCGAGACGCTACGCCACGGCACATCCGGGGGTCAACCCGAGCAGGGCTCGCACAGCAAACCCGCAGTCGCCCGCCCCGCCAACTCTCCGCGCGCTTGTGCGGCGGCACAATCCTCGGCGGACCGAGCACCTTCGAGACGGGCCAGAGAAGCTTCGAGAGGGTCTAGAGCACCTTCGAGAGGAACGACTTCGTGCGCTCGTGCTTGGGGTTCGCGAGCACCTCGCGAGGGTCGCCCGACTCGACGACGACCCCGCCATCCATGAAGACGAGCGAATCAGCCACCTCGCGCGCGAAGCCCATCTCGTGGGTCACCACGATCATGGTCATGCCCTCCTTGGCGAGCTGCTTCATCACGTCGAGCACCTCGCCGACGAGCTCGGGGTCGAGGGCCGACGTCGGCTCGTCGAAGAGCATGAGCTTGGGGTCCATGGCGAGAGCCCGCGCGATCGCCACCCGCTGCTGCTGGCCGCCGCTCAGGTGCGCGGGGTACGAATCGGCCTTGTCGGCGAGGCCGACCTGGGCGAGCAGGTCCATGCCGCGCTCGATGGCCTTCGCCTTGGGCATCCGCTTGACCCGCAGCGGCGCCTCGATGATGTTCTCGAGGGCCGTCATGTGCGGGAAGAGGTTGAACCGCTGGAACACCATTCCGATGTCACGCCGCTGGAGGGCCGCCTCCCGCGGCTTCAGCTCGTGCAGGATGTGTCCCTTTTCGCGGTAGCCGACGAGTTCGCCGTCCACTCGGAGGCGGCCGGCATCCACGCTCTCCAGGTGGTTGATGCAGCGCAGGAAGGTCGACTTGCCGGAGCCGCTCGGGCCCACGAGGCACATCACCTCGCCCCGCTTCACCGTGAGGGAGATGCTCTTGAGCACCTTGTTGGAGCCGAAGCTCTTCGAGACGCGGTCCGCCTCGACCATCAGCGTGTCGGTCATGGTGTGCCCCCGGAGTGAACGCCGCCGGATTTCTGGTCGTCATCGCCCTCGTCGCCGACGACCGGCACGGCTCCGGTCGCCACCGTGACCTTCTTCTCCGGTTGTGCGACACCGATTCCCCGGGCGAACCGCTTCTCGAGGAAGTACTGGCCGATCATGAGGATCGAGGTGAACGCGAGGTACCAGATGGACGCCACGAGGAAGAGCGGAATGGGGGTGAAGGTCTCGGCGGAGATGTCGCGCGAGCGCGTGAAGAGCTCGAAGCTGAACGGCACGGCGGTCACGAGCGAGGTCGTCTTGAGCATCGAGATCACCTCGTTGCCCACCGGAGGGATGATCACGCGCATCGACTGGGGGATGATCACCCGCGACATGGTCTGGAACCAGCTCATGCCGAGCGCCGTCGCCGCCTCCTCCTGGCCGTGGTCCACCGAGAGGATTCCGGCGCGCACGATCTCCGCGATGTAGGCCGCCTCGTTGAGGGCCAGTCCGATCACGGCGAGCTGGAACACGTTGAGCACATCGCCCGTCGGCAGGGTGATGAACGGATTCAGGAACGGGAGCCCGATGTCGATCGTGGGGTAGATCACCGACAGCAGCCCCCAGAAGGTGAGCTGCACGTACACCGGGGTTCCCCGGAACACCCAGAGATAGAACCAGGACAGGCTCTTGAACACCGGATTCGGCGAGAGCCGCATCACGGCGAGCACGACACCGAGCGCCACGCCGATGAGCATCGAATACACGGTCAGCTCGAGGGTGATGACGGCCGCCTCCGAGATGCGGCGGTCGAAGATGTACTTGGCGACGGCCGGCCAGTTGTAGGCCGGCCGCAGCGCCGCGTCGTAGACGAAGGCCGCGGCGAAGAGCAGGATGATGACGGCGAAGATGTTGCGGATCGGATGCCGCAGCTTCACCGCCCTGATCGCGGTGCCGTCGTCGTCGGTCGGTGGCGGGGCGGACCCCGCCACCGACCCACTTCGGGTTTCTGCGCTCATCTCTTCAGCCGTTTGCGAGGTCAGCCGTTTGCGGCCGCATTGATCGTGATCGTGTCGATGCCGCCATCCGCGACACCCCACTTATCGAGGATCTTCTTGTAGGTGCCGTCGTCGACGATCGACTGGAACGCCTTCTGCAGCGCCTTGGCGAGCTTGTCGCCCTTGTTGACGGCCACTCCGTATGGCGCCACCTCGAAGCTCTTGCCGGCGAGCTGGAGCTTGCCCTTGAGCTGCGCGACGGCGTAGAGGGTGACGGGCGAGTCGGCGCTCATCGCGTCGGCCTGGCCGAGCGCGACGGCGTTCGTCGCCTGGTCCTGGGTGTCGAACTTCACGGCCTGGATGGCGGGCTTGCCGGCATCCGTGCACGTCTTCGACTTGGCCGGAACCTCGTCGGTGTCCTCGTAGGTCGTCGCCTGCACGGCCACCTTGAGGCCGCAGGCGTTGTCCGGGTCGACGGTCTTTCCCGTCGCCGACGCCCACTGGATGCCCGCGGTGTAGTAGTTGACGAAGTCGACAACCTTCTCCCGTGCCGTGTTATCGGTGAAGGACGAGAGGCCGAGGTTGTACTTGCCCCCCGTGATGCTCGGGATGATGCTGTCGAACTTGGCGACGCGGTAGTCGGTCTTCACGCCGAGCTTGCCGCCCACGGCATCCATGAGCTCCACCTCCCAGCCGATCGGCTTCCCGTTCGCGTCCTTGTACTCGTTGGGCGCGTAGGTGGGGTCGATGCCGATGATGAGCTTGCCGGCCTTGGCGATCTTGTCTGGGAGCAGCGCGGCGGCGGCGGCGTCCTTGGCCACGGTGACGCCGCTCGAACCGGAGGGACCGGTCGCGGCCTCGTTGTTCACGCAGCCGCTGAGCGCAAGCGCGGTGACGACGGCGAGCACGGGAATCGCGTATTTGATTCGCATTGTTCTACCCTTTTCTCCTGGTGTGAGGCCCGTGGGAACGACAGCGCGGTCGGCCGGATGCGACCCACAAGGCTCGGCCGTGATCGCGGCGATCTGAGTTAATCGCTGTGGCCATGCGTCTCGTGTCCTCGGGTCAGATCCAACGGTCCCGGCGCCCTTGCCTCGACTGTTCTCGGAGCCTACACCTTGACTCGGGGTACGCTTCGCGAGCGAATCGGCAGGCCGTTAACGCGAGAAGCGGATGCCGAGGGACGGGCATCCGCTTCTCGAATTCGGTACTGCTACTTCGTGCCGACCGTCGCCTTCGCGTTCGACTCGTACGAGGTGTTCGTCGACTCGAAGAAGTTGACCAGCTGCAGCGTGTCGTTCGCCGCCGCCATCCACTTGGCCGGGTTCGAGACGTTGTACTCGGCCTCGAAGCCGAGCTCCTCGAGCCGGCGGTCGGCCAGGTACTTCACGTACTGGTTGATGTAGTTGGCGTTGAGGCCGAGGATGCCGCCCGGCAGCAGGTCGCGGTTGTACTCCTCTTCCATCTCCACGGCATCCAGGATCATCTGCTTGATCTCGGCGGCGAACTCCTCCGTCTGCAGGTCGGGGTTCTCCTCGAGCACCGTGAGGATGAGGTTGATGCCGAACTTGAGGTGCAGGCTCTCGTCACGCACCACCCAGTCCATGAGCGAACCGAAGTTGCGCAGGAGGTTGCGCTGGCGGAAGCTCAGCGCCACCATGAAGCCCGAGTAGAACCAGATGCCCTCGAGGATCACGTTGTACGCGACGAGGTTGCGCACGAAGTCCTTCTTGCCCTCGGTCGTCGTGATGTCGAGAGTCTGCTCGGTCATCCGCTTGATGAACTTGACCTCGAACTCCTCCTTCTTCGCCATCGACGGGATGTCGACGTGGGAGTTGTACGCGGCCTCGCGGTCGATCGGGAAGGTCTCCAGCACGTACTCGAACGACATGCAGTGGTTGGCCTCTTCCCACATCTGCTTGGCGAGGTACAGGCTGCACTCCGCCGCGTTGATGTAGGGGTAGACGCCGAAGGCGAGCGCCTTGTTCACGAGCAGCTCGTTCGGGTTGAAGTAGCTCATGAGGAACGTCACGGCATGGCGTTCCTCGTCGGTCATCTTCTTGAAGTCGGCGATGTCCTCGCCGAGCTGGATCTCGTTGGGGAACCAGGTGTTGGCCACGGCCTGGTCGTACAGGTCCATCGCCCACTGGTACCGGATCGGTTTGAGCAGCAGCCCCTCCTGGAGGCCGGTTCCGAGAATTCCCATTATTGGCATTCGCTTTCTACTGGCAGCTGTCGCACTGGAGGTCGTCCATCGGGTCGACCGGTACGTGGTATTCGAACGGTGCTGCGTCGCGCGTCGCGGTTGCGGCGTTCTCGTTCATGTTCTACTCCCCCGACTTGGGAGCGAGCCCACCGAAGCCGAAACCCTTGCGCGGTGCCGCCGCGGGAGCCGCCGCCGTCTCGACCAACTCGGTGGCGGTGGCCGCGCCGAAGCCCTTGCGGGCTCCCGATCCGATGTCCTCGGACTTGTTCACCTTCACGGTCGACTGCTCCGCGGTGTGGCGTGGCTTCATGTGCAGGTAGTAGGTGGTCTTCACGCCGCGTTCCCACGCCGACATGTAGATGTCCATCATGTCGCCGAGATCACGCGTCTCGAGGTACATGTTGCGGCTGATCGACTGGTCGATCCACTTCTGGGCGCGCGCGGCCACCTCGAGGAAGGCGTACGGCGAGAGCTGGAAGCTCGTCTTGTAGGTGGCCTTCACGTGGTCCGGGATGGCCGCGATTCCCTGGATGTCGCCCTGGCTGCGCAGGATCGCCTCGCGGGTCGAGTCCCAGATGCCGAGCTCCTGCAGATCGTTCACGAGGTTGCGGTTCACCTCGAGGAACTTGCCGTTGGAGGTCGCGCGGCTGAAGATCTGCGAGAACTGCGGGTCGAGTCCCGGGGTGGTGCCGGCGACGAGGCCGATGGAGGCGGTGGGCGCGATCGCCATGAGCGTCGCGTTGCGCATCCCGCCCTTGACCTTCAGGCGCAGCGCGTCCCAGTCCAGCCGCGTCTTTCGGTTGACCTTGATCTCGATGCCCCGGTCCGCCTCGGTGAGCGCGATCGAGTCGAGCGGCACGAGGCCCTCCGACCAGCGCGAGCCCGCGAAGTTCGGGTAGGCGCCGCGCTCGACGGCGAGGTTCGCGCTCTCGTCGATGGCGGCGTAGGAGACGTGCTCCATGATCTCGTCGATCAGGTCGTACGACTCTTCGCTTTCGTAGCTGAAGCCGAGCCTCTCGACGACGTCGGTGAAGCCCATCACGCCGAGGCCGACCGCGCGGTTCTGCGCGTTGGAGAAGTCGGCCTCCTTCACCGACGAGCGGGTGATGTCGATCAGGTTGTCGAGCTGGCGCACGGCGAGGCGGGCGCTCTCCTCGATCTTGCTGAAGTCCAGCTTGCCGGCGTCATCCAAATGACGGGACAGGTTGATCGACGCGAGGTTGCAGACCGAGACGTTGTCCTCGTCCTGCGGGAGGGTGATCTCGGTGCAGAGGTTGGAGAGGTGGATGGTGCCGGTGTTGTTGTTGAGCGCGCGGTTGTTGATCGTGTCTTTCCAGCACAGCCACGGGTGGCTGGTGGTCTGCAGCGAGATGAGGATCGACTTGAACTGCTCGCGGGCGGTGATCTTCTTGAACAGGCGCATCTCGCCGGCCTCGGCCTTGGCAACGTACTCGTTGTACTTCGCCGAGAACTCCTTGCCGTAGAGCTCGTTGAGATCCTGCACCTCGAGCGGGTCGAAGAGATACCAGTCGTCGTCGTTCTGCACGCGCTTCATGAACTCGTCGCTGATCCAGACCGCGGTGTTGGCGGTGCGGGTGCGGCGGTACGGGTCACCGGAGTTCTGCCGCAGGTCGAGGAACTCGGGGAAGTCGAGGTGCCAGTTCTCCATGTAGAAGCAGAGGGCGCCGAACTTCTTGCCGCCGCGGCTCACCGCGCGCAGGATCGAGTCGATCGTGTGCATGAACGGGATCGGGCCGGTGGAGGTGGTGTTGTTGGAGCGGATGGGCGAGCCCTGCGCGCGGAGCTTGGTCACCGAGAGGCCGATTCCGCCGGTGCCCTTGGTGAGCCACATCACGTCGCGGGTCGTCTTCGCGATGTGCTCCATGTCGTCCTGCATCTCCATGACGAAGCAGTTGGCGAGCTGGGGGTAGATCGTTCCGGCGTTGACGAGGGTGGAGCCGGCGGCCAGGTACTCGAGCCGCGACATCTTCTCGTAGAACTTGATGGCGTGCTCGGTGGGGTTCGCCTCGTTGAGCGAGAGGCCCATGGCGATGCGCATCCAGAAGTACTGCGGCACCTCGAGCGCGTCTCCGTTGCGTCCCTTGATGCCGTAGCGGTTGTTGAGCGTGACGACGCCGATGTACTTGAGCAGTTCGTCGTGGGCCGGCTCGAGCGCGTCGGCCAGCGCGTCGAAGTCGAAGAGCTGGGTGAGGCGGGGGTCGAGCAGCTGCTCGTCGACGCCTCGCGTGACGTTGGCGGCGAAGTGCGCGCGGTGGAGCTCTTTGAGCTCCGTGGCCGTCTCGTAGTCGCCGAGCACGCGCTTGTAGATGGTCTTGAGCAGGAGCCGGGCGGCCACCGTGTCGAAGGCCGGGTCGTCCTTCACGTTCTGAAGCGCGACCTGGATCACGGCCTCATCCAACTGCTGGGTGGTGATGCCGTCGAAGAGCGTGAGCTCGAGCTCGCTCGCGATCTGGGTCACCCAGGTGATGTTGTCGTCCAGCCCGGCACTCGCGTGCTCGATCGCCAGGTTGATCTTGTTGGCGTCATACTGCTCGCGCTGCCCGTTGCGCTTGACTACGGTGATGCCCACTTCTGCTCCCTTTGCGTTGTTTAAACGCGTCTACTGAAACCCACCCCGACCGGCGGTTTCTTGCCCCGAATGATCTCCGGCTGGTCCCGGAATCGACTGCGATGCGCATCAGGCTGGGCCGCGCCGAGTGGGCGATCCAGGAGTTGCTCTCCCGCAGTTCCACCACTATATAGCGGGCCTCCGACATTCCGGTAACCCCACATGTAGTGGGCGTGTCATCCACAACTGTGGATAAGTTCGCCGAGTTGTGCACAGCCTGTGGACGGATCCGGTGCGCCTCCGAGCCACGCGGGAGCGCCGCCCGACTCGCCCGGGAATACCGCCCGGAACGATAGGCTTGCAGCCTTGTGAGCACCTATTTGAGCCTTCTGAAGACACACGGTGTCGCGCGGCTCATGTCGGCCCAGCTCGTTGCCAGGCTCCCCAACGGAATGCTCTCGCTGGCCTATCTCCTGCACATCGAGCGGCTGCACCACTCCTATGGGGCGGCGGGCCTCGTTCTCGCCGCCACGAGCATCGGCCAGGCCATCTCCGGCCCCCTGACGAGCCGCTGGATGGGCATCTGGGGAATGCGCCGGGTGCTGGTGCTCACCCTCGCGGTGTGCGCGGCGACGGTCGGCACCATCGCGCTCGCCCCCACCCTTCCCGTGCCGGTCTACATGGCCCTCGGGCTACTCGGCGGGCTGAGCACGCCGCCCATCCAGCCCGCGGTGCGCACCATCTATCCCAAGATGGTCAACTCGCGGCAGCTGACCCCCCTCTTCTCCCTCGACGCGTCCGCCCAGGAGATCATCTGGGTCGCCGGCCCGGTGCTCACGACCTTCGTGGCCACCCAGGTCAGCACGGTGGCGGCGATCCTGCTCGCCCTGCTCTTCATGATCGGCGGCGGAATCTGGTTCATCGCCTCCCCGGAGGTCGGCCGGGTGCGCATCCCGCGCAGTCGCCGCAGCCTCGGCGTCGTGCTCAAGAAGCCCGCCGTGCTTCTCGCGACGGTCACCGGCTTCCTCCTCATCGGCGCGTGCGCCGCGATCGAGGCCGGGGTGGTCTCGGCGTTCGGCGAGAAGAGTCCCCAGTCCGGCCTGGTGCTGGCGATCTTCTCGCTCGGCTCGCTCATCGGCGGACTCGCGCTCGGCCACATCCCGATCGGACCGTGGGCCATGGCGAGGCGGATCTTCATCGTCTTCGTCGGGATGTCCCTCGCCGCGTTCTCCCTCAACGTGTGGTGGCTCGCCGTGACGCTGCTCATCGCCGGCATCGGAATCGCTCCGGCCCTCGCGGTCATGTTCGCGATCGTCTCGTCCAGCGTGAGGTTCAGCGAGACCGCGGAGGCGTACGGCTGGGTGGGCACCGGCCAGCTCATCGGTGCCGCCCTCGGCTCCGCGGCCGCCGGCTTCCTGATCGACCGTTACGAGGCGCCCGGCGCCTTCTGGGTCGCCGTGTCGCTCGCCGGTCTCGGGTGCCTCGTGCCGATGCTGTTCCGCCGGGCTCACCCCGACCTGCGCGGTCGGGATGCGAGCCCGATCCCAGACACCGAACCCGTTCCGGTCCAGCCGAGCTGAGGCCGACCCGCGCGTCCGCGTCCCCACCCCGTCCCGTCTCGTCCGCACCACCCCCACCCCGTCCCATGCCCATTCCGTGAAAGTGCCCGTTCGACATCACTGGGCCCGGGCGAACAGGCACAACCACGACGAACGGGCACAGTCACGCGGCACGGCACGGCACGGGGCGGGGGCGGCGGGGGGGCGCGAGCCCGGCGCCTCGCTACCTCAGGGGGATGAGCGCCCCGGCGAGGACCGCCAGCTCGGCCATGACGCCCGCGAGAATCTCGTCCTGGCGCTCGGTGCTCACGAAACTCCCGTCCTGCACCTGCTTGCCGGCGAACGTGATCTCCACCGCGGCCCCCGTCTTGACGAGGCCCAGCCCCACGATCACGTTCTCGATCGCGTTCACGCCGCGGCTGCCGGCCGAGACGCCGCCGTAGCTGACGAAGCCGACCGGCTTGCGCCACCACTCGGCGGAGAGGTAGTCGAGGGCGTTCTTGAGCGCGGGCGAGAAACTGTGGTTGTACTCCGGGGTGACGAAGATGAACGCGTCGGCGGCATCCACTCGCTCGCTCCAGCGGATGGTGTGGTCGTGCGTGTACTGCCGCAGCCGGGGGTGGTTCGGCTCGTCCATGAACGGCAAGCCGATCTCGGCGAGGTCGGCGAAGTCGATCTCGAAGCCGCCCTTCTCCTGCACCGCACTCCGCACCCACTCCGCGATCGGCAGCCCGATGCGCCCCGGTCGAACACTCGCGACGACGATCATGAGCCTGGGCATGGTTTCTCCTCTGACGTTCTGTTGTTGAAATCCCGCTGTAGTTAATGTCTCAGCGCGGTACTGAACCGAGCCCGGGCACCCGGCATTCCCGACGCGGCAGATCGGTCGACCGCGTTCGCCCCGGGGGCATTCCCCAATAATGGAATGATGGCTACCCCCGAATCCCCCTCCCTCCCCCTCCTTGACGGCCACACCATCCCGCAACTCGGGCTCGGCGTGTACAAGGTGCCGGATGCCGAGGCGGCACGCGTGGTGCAGACCGCGATCGAGGCCGGCTATCGCCACGTCGACACGGCCGCCCTCTACGCCAACGAGCGCGGGGTCGGCGACGGGGTTCGAGCCTCCGGCGTGCCGAGGGCAGAGGTGTTCGTCACCACCAAGGTGTGGGATGACGACCACGGCTACGACGCCACCCTGCGCGCCTTCGACGTGAGCCTCGCCGCACTCGGGTTCGACTACGTCGACCTCTACCTCATCCACTGGCCCGTGCCGTCGAAGGACCTCTACGTCGACACCTGGCGCGCCCTCGAGGCGATCGCCCGGGACGGGCGTGCCCGCTCGATCGGCGTCTCCAACTTCGCGCCGCATCACATCGACCGGCTGCTCGCCGAGACGGACACGGTGCCGGTGCTCAACCAGGTGGAGCTGCACCCCTGGCTCCCGCAGCGTGCGGTGCGCGAGTACGACGCGGCGCACGGAATCCTCACCGAGGCGTGGTCGCCGCTCGCCCGCGGCCGGCTCGTGGGCGATCCGGTGCTCGAGGCGATCGCGTCCCGGCACGGCAAGTCGGCGGCCCAGGTCGTGATCCGCTGGCACCTGCAGCTCGGCAACGTGGTGATCCCCAAGTCGGTGACCGCTGAGCGCATTCGGCAGAACATCGACGTGTTCGACTTCGAGCTCGACGCAGACGACCTTGCGGCGATCGGCTCCCTCGAGACGGGCACCCGCACCGGGATGAACCCGGACGAGCACTAGTCCAGAAGCAGCCCCTCGGTCGGCGCGGCCTCGATCCGGTCGCCGTTGTCCACGTTCTCGGGGTTGGGCAGGCTCATCAGGAAGCGGAAGAAGACGACAGCGGCGAGCGCGGATGCCGCCCCGCCGATGGTGAACGGCAGCGCGAGATCCACCCTCCCGATGAGGCCGCCGATGATCGAGCCGACGGGCATGCTTCCCCAGAGCAGGGTTCGCCAGGTGCCGTGGACGCGCCCGAGAAGCCTGCCCGGGATGATGCTCTGCCGCAGCGACATCACGAGGATGTTCCACACCGTGACCGCGAAGGTCGAGACGAAGAATCCGAGGCCGACCGCCCAGAGCACCGGCACGACTCCGGCGAAGAGCAGGGCGAGCGCGTCGAGCAGCGTCGCGATCGCCATCGCGAGTCCCGCGCCGAGCCACGACCCCAGCCGCGAGGCGAGCGCAGCGCCGAGCACCCCGCCCGCCGCGCCGGTGAGCAGGAACACCCCGTAGAGCGCCTCCGGGAGGCCGAGCGGACCGAGCAGGTAGAGCACGAAACTCGCGGTGGCCGCCGACACGCAGATGCCGATGAAGGTGCTGAAGAACCAGAGGGTGCACAGCATCCGGTTGGCGGTGATGAAGCGGAAGCCGTCCACGAACTGCCGATACCAGGCCACCGCCGGCTCGTCGTGCGTCGCGGAGAACTGCCGGCCGGAGGCCGCCTTCGGCAGGAGGAACGCGAGAACCACGGCCACGGCGAAGACGAGGGCGTTGGTGCCGAGCGGGATGAGCACCGAGACGGCGAAGAGGGCGGAGGTGAACGGTCCGGAGAGCAGGTTCTGCACGACGAGTTCGCCCGCCTCGATGCGCGAGTTAGCCCGGGCCAGGTCGGCCCGTCCGACGATGCTCGGCACCACGGCACGGATGGCCCCGTCGTAGAGGGTCTCGAACGTTCCGTAGACGAAGATCACGAGGTACAGCCACCAGATGGTGAGCGTGCCGGTGCCCGCGAGCACGGCGAGCGCCACGGCGAGCACCGTGCGCACCGTGTTCGCCAGGGCGAGGGCGCGGCGGCGGTCGATCCGGTCGATCAGGATGCCGGAGGGGATCGCGAAGAGCAGCCAGGGCAGCAGCGAGAGGGCCGCGACCCCGGCGATGAGCACCGGATCGTGGGTGAGCCGCGCCGCGAGCAGGGGCGCCGCGGTGCGGGCGATGCCGTCGCCGAGGCTCGACGCGAGGTTGGCGGTGAAGAGGTTGGAGAAGGCGCCGCCGAGCCCCTTCCGACTCACCATCGCCCGTGGATGGCCTCGCGGAAGTAGCGGTCGTAGATGTCGGTGACGCCGGCGGTGAACTCGGCACCGAGTTCCGCGGCGGAGCCCGCCGCGGCATTGCTCTCCGCCTGCTCGACGTTCCGGGCGCCGGGGATCACGCTCGACACCCCGTCGAGCTGGGCGACCCAGGCGAGCGCGACCTGGGAGGTGCTGAGCCCCTGCGCGGCCGGCGTGCGTGCGGCGAGCTCGGCGAACTCGCGCGCGGCGATCACACCCTGCTCGAAGTCGACCCCGGAGAAGGTCTCTCCCACGTCGAACGCCGAGCCGTCGCGGTTGTAGGTTCGATGGTCGTTCGCGGCGAAGGTCGTCGTCGCCGTGTACCTGCCGCTGAGCAGACCGGACGCGAGCGGAACCCTCGCGATGATCCCGACGCCGGCCGCGATGGCCGCGGGCAGCACCGCGTCGAGCGGCTTGAGCCGGAAGGCATTGAGGATGATCTGCACGCTCGCGACACCGGGTCGCGCGATGGCGGTGAGGGCCTCGTCCGCGGTCTCGACGCTGACCCCGTAGTGGGCGATCGCGCCGTCGGCGACGAGGGTGTCGAGCGCGTCGTAGACGGCGTCGCTCGACAGCACGGAGGCCGGCGGGCAGTGCAGTTGCACCAGGTCGATGGTGTCCACGCCGAGGTTCGCGCGCGACCGGTCGGTCCAGTCACGGAAGTTCGCGAGGGTGAAGTTGGCCGGATCCTGCGCCGCACGCCTGCCCATCTTGGTGGCGACGGTGATCGAGTGGCCGGGGTGCTCGGCCAGGTAGGCGCCGATGAACTGCTCGCTCCGACCGTCGCCGTAGACGTCCGCGGTGTCGAAGAGGGTGACGCCGGCGGCGACGGCGGCGTCGAGAACCGCCCGCGCATCCGCCGCGCTCACCTCTCCCCAGTCCGCGCCGAGCTGCCAGGTGCCGAGACCGATGACGGACACGGTACGGCCGGTGCGGCCCAGGGTACGAGTTCTCATGTTTCCACCCTAGGGGTCGGCTCGGACACGCAAAACGGACGGACGGGTCGCCCCGTCCGTCCGTCCCGACTCCGGGCGCCTGGCCTCTGGCACTAGTCGCGCAGGTTCTCCTTGTACTCGTTCTTGGCCTTGGTGGCGTCACGTTCCGCCTCGGCGCGCTTCACCGCGGACTCGGCCTGCACCTCATCCGCCTTGTCGCTCACGCGCTCCTTGGTGTCGTCGACCCACTCGCCGACCTTCTTGCCTGTCGCCTGCGCGGCGTCCTTGGCGTCGTCGATCATTCCCATGACTCCTCCTTCTTGCTTCTTGTCCCTGTCGCGAACGGGATGTCGCTGATGCCCAGCACGGTAGACCCGGAAGACTCGAGAGCGGGATTCCTCTCACCGCTTTCCCAGCGTGCTCCGGGCCCGCTCCCCACCAGCGGACGTGCGAATCGTGTCGAACGTTGGGTAGTGGTGGCACGAGTCCGTGGCTACCGTGGTGACATGAGGCGAATTCTGATTCCCGCGGTGCTCGTGCTCGCCATGGTCGGCCTGGCCGGATGCTCCGGGTCGAACACGAGCAGCAGCAGTTCCGGCGCGGCATCCTCGAGCGCTCAGGCGCCGTCGGCGGTGCAGGGGAAGCCCTCGACCCAGGATTCGACTGGCGGCAAGGCCGAGGTCGGCACCGGGCGCCAGGTGATCACCAACGGCGACGTCTCCATCACGGTCGAACGCCCGGTCGCGGCCGCCGATCGCGCTGCGGCCATCGTCGAAGCGTCCGGTGGACGGGTCGACGGACGCATCGAACACGCGCCGGTCGACGGCGATCGAGGCAGCGCCCAGTTGACCCTGCGCATCCCCTCGACGAGGCTCACGGCGGTGCTCGACCAACTGGAGCGGCTCGGGACTCTGCAGAGCGTGTCCATCACCAAGCAGGATGTGACGAGCGAATCGCAGGACCTGGACGCCCGCATCACCGCGCTTCAGGCCTCGGTGGACCGCCTCCTGCAGCTCATGGCCAAGGCCACGACCACGGCCGACCTCATCGCCATCGAATCGGCGCTCTCGGAGCGGCAGGCCAACCTAGAGAGCCTGCAGGCACAGAAGCGCTCCCTGGTCGACCAGGTCGACCTGTCCACGATCATCCTCACCCTCGGATCGCCGGCCACCGCCCCGAAGAAGGTGCCAGACGACTTCCTCAGCGGACTCGTCGCCGGTTGGAACGCCCTCGTCGGATTCTTCGCTGGGGTGATCGTGGTGATCGGGGTGCTGTTGCCCTGGCTCGTGCTGGCCGCGCTCCTCGGCGGCCTAGCGCTGCTGCTCGTGCGGCGCATCCGTCGCCGCCGAACGCCGGCGGTCGGGCAGCACGACCACCCCGACGAGTAGCCGGTCAGCGCTCGGTGAGGCGCCAGACGATCTTGAGACCCGACCAGTCGTCGTCGATCGCCGCGACCTTGACGTCGACGAGGCCGTGCGGCAGCACCGAGTCACGGATGAGGTCATCGGTCACGTCGCTCGTGTGGCCCGCCGCCCTCCTCGGCCACGCCACCCAGAGTGAGCCGGCCGGATGGACGAGGCGTCCCAGCTCGAGGAGCCTCGACTCGAGGCCCGCTGCCGCCCGCACGAAGACGAGGACGAGGTCGGCCCGGTCGCCGTCGGCGACCGTCTCGACGGGAGGCGCGCCGTCGAACGACCAACCGGGAGGCGCATCGACAATCGACACCCGCATCCCGGCCTTGAGGCCGAGCTTGCGCGCCTGCCGTGTCGGGGAGTAGCCGGCCACCGCACACCTCCCACCCGTCCAGTTCCTAGACTGGCTCAATGATCTCAGCGAATTGGGCCGGTAACTACGAATACATCGCACGCGAACTCGCGACCCCCGGCTCTCTCGAGGAGCTGCAGGATCTCGTGGCCGGCGCCGAGAAGGTGAAGGCGCTCGGCAGCCGGCACTCCTTCAACGACGTGGCCGACACGACGGGAGTGCAGGTGTCGCTCGCCGGTCTGCCGCACACTGTCGTGATCGACGAGTCGGCGCGCACGGTCACCGTGAACGCCGGCGCGAAGTACGGCGAGTTCGTGGAGGAGCTCGCCCGCCGGGGCTGGGCGATCCACAACCTCGCATCACTCCCCCACATCTCCGTGGCCGGGGCGATCGCCACGGGCACCCACGGCTCCGGCGACCGCAACGGGAGCCTCGGAACGGCGGTCGCGGCGCTCGAGATGGTGACGGCCAGCGGCGAGATCCGACGGTCGAGACGCGGCGACCCGGACTTCGACGGGCTCGTCGTCTCGCTCGGCGCCCTCGGAGTGGTCACCTCCGTGTCCCTCGACATCGAACCCAACTTCGAGATGCGCCAGGACGTCTTCGAGAACCTGGCCTGGCCGCAGCTTCTCGCCAACTTCGATCAGATCACGGCGAGCGCGTACAGCGTGAGCGCCTTCACCGACTGGGGCGACGGCGGAGCGAGCCAGGTCTGGCTCAAGAGCCGCGTCGACTCCGACATCGCCGCCGCGAGCCGGGCCGACCTGTTCGGCGCGCCCCGGGCGACGCGGCAGCGTCATCCGCTGCCCGACGGACCGAGCGAGTGGACTACCGACCAGGGTGGCGTGGCCGGACCGTGGTGGAAGCGGCTTGCTCACTTCAAACTCGAGTTCACCCCGAGCAACGGCCAGGAACTGCAGAGCGAATACCTCGTGCCACGCGCCCACGCCGCGGGGGCGATCGAGGCGATGAGACGGCTCGGTCCGCGCCTGGCGCCGCTGCTCTTCGTGGGCGAGTTGCGCACGATGGCGGCCGACGAGCTGTGGCTGAGCCCCAGCTACGGCCACGACTCTCTCGGACTGCACTTCACCTGGCGACAGGATCCCGCGGTGGCCGACCTGCTGCCCGAGCTCGACGCGGCGCTCGCTCCGTTCGACGCCAGGCCGCACTGGGGCAAGCTGTTCGCGACCACACCCACTCGCCTCGACTCGCTCTACCCCCGGCTCCCCGACTTCCGCCGTCTCGCCCGCACCCTCGACCCGGACGGCAAGTTCCGCAACGCGTTCCTCGACCGCACGATCTTCGCCGGGGTCGCCTCTCCGCGCACCGCACCCGTCGGTGTCGTTCCGGGCGACCCGTCCTGAGGGACCTCGACCACCATGCGAAGTTGCGGCCTTCTGCTCTATCGCCGCTCTGACGCGGGCGCGCTCGAGGTGTTCATCGGGCACATGGGAGGGCCATTCTGGGCGAAGAAGGACCTCGCGGCGTGGTCGATCCCGAAGGGCATCGCCGAAGACGGAGAGCACGACCTCGACACCGCCCTGCGCGAGTTCGAGGAGGAGACCGGACGGCCGGCACCGCAGGCGGAGTGGCGGCCGCTTGGCGAGTTTCCGCAACCGTCCCGCAAGATCCTCGTCGTCTTCGCCGGTGAGGCGGAGTTCGACGCCGACCACATCGCCAGCAACCTGTTCGAGCTGGAGTGGCCGCCGCGGTCGGGGCGCATCCAGCGGTTTCCGGAGATCGACAGGGCGCGCTGGGTGCCCATCCACGAGGCCAGGGACCTGGTCGTCAAGGGCCAGGTGGCTCCGCTCGAGGCTCTGGCCGCACTGCTCGCGCGGTAGCCAGCGCTATCCGAGCGCGGGGGGACGGATCGGCGCGTCCAGTCCGCGCAACGCCATCGCCTCGAGGGCAGGCAGGGCCGCCTCGACGGCCGCCAGTTGCTCGGCGTCGAGCGTGCCGAGCAGCTCGGTGACGAGCTCGGCGCGCGCCGACCGCGCGCGCACGATGTAGTCGACCCCCGCCGGCGTCGCTTGGATCGAGAAGGCGCGGCGATCGCTCACGTCCACCTCGCGACCGACGAGGCCGCGCGCCTCCAGGTCTGCCACGATTCGGGTGATCGAGGGCGCGGCGATCCCCTCGCGCTGGGCGAGTTCGCTCAGCCGGAGCGGCCCGAAGCGCACGATGCTCGACAGCGCCGAGACGGTTCCGTGGCTGAGACCGGCGGTGGCCCGCAGCAGGCGTCGATTGAGGCGTCCCACCGCGAGCGCGAGCCGCGGCGCCGTGGCGTCCAGACCGTCGGTGGCGGCATCCGGTTCGGTCATGTGTCGGCCCCACTCACTCGAAGTCGTCCAGCGGATCAGGGATGCCCTGTCGCTCTCACGACGATACCGCGCCCCGACGCGCCGACCGGCCCGGTCGCGTGACTTTCGTCCCTGTCGCGACGGCACGGAGTTCCTAGGCTCGGAATCCAGCCGGTTCACCGATCACGACATCCCGGCGGAGAGGAACGGGCGAATGCACAACGTTGACCTTCCGACTGTGGAGGACCTGGCGAGACTCGCCGACATCCGCACCCCAGGATGCGTGTCGATCTACGCGGAGGCGGTGCCGCAGTCCCAGGAGTCTGACAAGGCTCGGATCGAGGTCAAGAGCCGCCTGCGAGAGGCCGTCCAGCAGTTGGAGGCGGCCGGCACGAGCGCCGACCTCGTCGAGTCGATCAACGCGGCGGTCGATGGCCTCCTCACCGACCGGCACTTCTGGCGCCGCCAGTCGAACAGCCTCGCGGTCTTCGCGAACGGCAGCACACTCACCACCTTCCGGCTCGCGAACCGGCTCACCGGACTCACCGAGGTCTCCGACCGGTTCTCGATCACTCCGCTCCTGCGCGCAGTGACCTTCTCGCACTCCGCCCTGGTCCTGGCGCTCTCACAGAACTCCGTGCGGCTCATCGACGTCTCGTCCTCGTCCGCGGCCACCGAACTGGCGGTGCCCGGCCTCCCCACCGACCTCGAGACGACCCTGGCCCTCGACCTCACCAACGACCGTGACACGCTCGCCCACCTGCGCACCTCCGAAGACCCCAAGGTCCGCATGCGCGAGTTCTCGCAGGCGATCGACCGAGCACTTAGGCCGGTTCTCGCCGAGTCGGATCGCCCGCTGATCCTCGCCGCCGCCGAACCTCTCGCAAGCATCTTCCGCTCGGTCTGTTCCTCCCCGCGGCTCGCCGAATCGACGATCGCCGGCAATCCGGAGGAACGGTCGGCCGAGGAGCTCGCCGCGAGCGCGACGCCCATTCTGGACGAGTTGCACGCCGCCGAGCTCGCCGCCCAGGTCGCCCGGTTCGACGAGAGCACATCCCGGGGGCTTGCCGTCGGAACCCTCGATCGCGTGGCCGTCGCCGCGACCGCCAGGGCCATCGACACCCTCTTCGTCGACATCGAGGAGCGCATCCCCGGCTACGTCGACGAGATCAGCGGCGTCATCACGCGCAGCGACGCCGACGACGCCGCCAACTACGACGTGGTGGACGAGATCGTGCGACGGGCGTTCGCCTCGGACGCCCGGGTGCTGGCGGTGCGCGGCGCCGAGGTGCCGGGAGGCGGGCCGGTCGCCGCGATCCTGCGGTACGCGCTGCCCGCCTAGGAGAGACCCATGGACGTGTTCGACAACCGAATCGACGCCGGTCGGCAGCTCGCCGCGCGCCTCGAGCCGCTGAGAGGCACCGACATCGTCATTCTGGGGCTTCCCCGCGGCGGTGTCCCCGTGGCCGCCGAGGTGGCGAAGGCGCTGCACGCCCCGCTCGACGTCATCGTCGTGCGCAAGCTCGGGGTGCCGTTCCAGCCGGAGGTGGCGATGGGAGCGATCGGCGAGGGCGGCGTGAAGGTGCTCGACGCCCGGGTGCTGAGGATGGCCCGGGTGAGCGACGCCGACCTCGCGAACGTCGAGCGCCTCGAGCGCGCGACCCTCGAGGACCGCAGCGCGCGATTCCGTCGCGGGCGCGACCGCATCGACCTCACCGGTCGCACGGCAGTCATCGTCGACGACGGCATCGCCACCGGCTCCACCGCTCGGGCAGCCTGCCAGGTCGCGAGGCGGCTCGGCGCGGCGAGGGTCGTGCTCGCGGTGCCGGTCGGGCCGAAAGACACCGTCGAGGGCTTCACCGAGGCGGATGAGGTCGTCTGCGTGGCGGCCCCGAGCCAGTTTCTCGCGGTGGGCTACCACTACCGAGACTTCTCTCCGACGACCGATGACGAGGTGATCGTGCTCCTGGATGCCGCGGCGCGGCGCATGCAGGCCGGCCTCGCCTCCGAGGCGGCCGACAGTGATCTCGACGTCGTGATTCCGGTCGACGGCGTGACCGTCGAGGGGCACCTGCGCCTGCCGGAGCCCGCGACGGCGGTGGTCGTGTTCGCCCACGGCAGCGGCAGCAGCCGACACAGCCCGCGCAATCGTTTCGTCGCCGACGTGCTCTACGAGGCCGGCCTCGGCACGCTGCTGCTGGACCTGCTCACGCCGGGCGAGGAGGCGAACCGGGCGAACGTCTTCAACATCGAACTACTCGCCCGGCGACTCGGCGCCGTCACGGAATGGCTTGCCGCACGCCAGGAGACCGCGGGGTGCACCATCGGCTACTTCGGAGCGAGCACGGGCGCCGGCGCGGCGCTGCGGGCGGCGGGCGAGCTGGGTGAGCGCATCTCCGCGGTCGTGTCACGCGGCGGCCGGCCCGAGCTGGCGGGGCCCATCCTCCCGGCGGTGACCGCGCCGACCCTCCTCATCGTCGGCGGCGCGGACACCATAGTGCTCGACCTCAATCGGCGCGCGCAGGCCGAGTTGCGCTGTGAGAACCGGCTGGCGGTCGTCGCGGGAGCCACTCACCTCTTCGAAGAGCCGGGCGCCCTCGCCGAGGTGGCCATCCTCGCCCGCGACTGGTTCGTCACCCACCTGCGGTCTGACGACGAAACGCAATCGAAGGGATCAGCCCCATGAGCGACATCGGGCACATCGTCGTGAGCCACGACATCGTTGCCGACATCCTCGACCTGGCCCGTCCACTCGTGAGTGACAGCGATCTCGGCCCCCTCGTGAACCGTGTGGGAAGCTCGAGGTTCGTCTGCATCGGCGAGGCCTCCCACGGCACCCATGAGTTCTACGACTGGCGTGCGCGCCTCAGCCGTCGCCTGATCGAGGAGCACGGCTACACCTGGATCGGGGTCGAGGGCGATTGGCCGGACTGCTGGCGCATCAACCAGTGGGTGCGCGGTCGGGGCGACCAGGATCTCGGGGCGCGGCAACTCCTCGGCCTGTTCGAGCGCTGGCCGACCTGGCTGTGGGCCAACGAAGACGTCGTCGACTTTCTCGAGTGGCTGCGCGACTGGAACTCCGCCCGGCCGGAGAGCAAGAGGGTGGGCTTCTACGGCCTCGACGTCTACTCGCTCTGGGACTCCCTGGGCGAGATCATGGTCTGGCTCGAGAAGTATGCCCCGGAGGCGGTCGAGAGCGCGATGCAGGCCTGGCAGTGCTTCGTGCCGTACCAGGAGGATCCGCACCGCTACGCCTGGAGCACCCGGCTCGTGCCGCAGTCCTGCGAGGCCGACGTCGTCGCCCTGCTCTCGGAGGTGCGCGAGCAGGCCTCCCTCCGCGCGGGAGACGAGAGCGCGTTCGACGCCGAACAGAATGCCGAGGTCGCCGCGGGTGCCGAGCGCTACTACCGCACCATGGTGCGCGGCGACCGCGAGTCCTGGAACGTCCGCGACATCCACATGGTCGACACGATCGATCGCATCGCCCGGCATCTCGGTCAAGGCTCGAAGGGCATCGTCTGGGAGCACAACACCCACGTCGGAGACGCCAGGGCCACCGACATGGCCCAGGGCGGGCTCGTCAACGTCGGCCAGTTGCTGCGCGAGCGGCACGGGGGCGAGGGGGTCGCTCTCGTGGGCATGGCGTCCTTCCGCGGCACGGTGCTGGCGGGGGCGGAGTGGGGCGCGCCGGAGCGGGTTCTGCCGGTGCCGGATGCCCGGCCAGGCAGCCACGAGGACTTCCTGCACCGGGCGCTCGGCGAGCCCGCCGTGCTCATGTTCGGCGACGATCGGGAGCGGCCGTGGCTCGCCGCCCGGCTGGGGCACCGCGCCATCGGTGTCGTGTACCACCCGGAACGGGAGTTCGCGAACTACGTTCCCACGACCATGGGCGGTCGGTACGACGCCCTGCTCTGGTTCGAGCAGACGACGGCGCTACGCCCGCTGCGCCACGAGCCGCCGCCCCGCGAACCGGAGTTCGAGACCGAGCCGACGGGCTTCTGACCGGGACTACCCTGTTCGCATGGACGACGGCGCGGCATCCGGATCGAGAGCGCGCGTGCGCGCGGTAGTTCGCGGCCGGGTGCAGGGCGTCGGCTACCGCTGGAGCGCTCGGATCGCGGCCGAGCGGCTCGCGCTCGGCGGCTTCGCCACCAACCGTCCGGACGGCTCGGTGCTCGTCGAGGCGGAGGGACCGCCGGCCGACGTGGATGCCCTGCTCGACTGGTTGCGCCGCGGTCCGCCGGGCGCCCTGGTCACGGCGGTCGACGCGGAGTCGGTCCCGCCGGACGGCGACACGGTCTTCCGCATCATCTGACACGGGTCAGCCGGCCAGGGTCAGCGAGGTACGCGTCGTCGATGTCGCCGGGAGGCCGGACGGCCCCTCCACACGCAGCGGCGCCCCGCTCCCGAACCGCGGGAGCGGGGCGCCGTGTGCGGCGTGGGCTAGTCGTGCTGCGCGCTCTGGTGAAGTTCCCAGGTGATGTTGTCACCGTGCTGCTGGGTCCAGAAGGTGCGCCAGCCGTCCGTGAACGCCTTCGGTGCCTGCGCACCGAGGATTCCGGACGTCGACGGGTCGCCGTTGGACACGTGGATGCCGGTGATCTCGTTGTCCCCGTCGTTGTAGCCGGGGCTCGTGAAGTGGTCGTAGGTGGCCGAGGCGTCGCGACCCTCCGCGAGCCAGCGAGTCGCGACCGGAGCCTTCGACCCCTTGCGGCTGACATCGATCAGGTAGCCGGAGTCGAGGGCGTCGCGCTGCGTGTGCAGCGTGTCGCCGGCGTCCTCGACAACGAGCAGCTTGTCCGGGGTCTGGAACTGGATGTTGTCGAGGCCCGTGTGCGTCAGGTCTCCCAGGAAGGCGGGCGACAGGGTGCCGGTCTTCGCGGACGGCGACGACTGGCTCAGGCGGAACACCGCGCCGAACGCCCCGGGGAGGGTGCTGGTCTTGTCGGTGTCACCGGTCTCGGTGAAGTAGAACTCGCCGAACTTGGTGCCCGGACGGAAGACGCCGTTCTCCGGACGCTTGAACGGGGTGGCCCCGGCCGCGGCGGCGGCGGCCGTCGCTCCGTTGTCCGCGCCCGGCGTGACGGTCACCCAGCGCGTGGAGAACGAGGCGCCGTAGGTGTGCAGGTCGGTGATGAACGGGTCGGACGGGTTGGCCGAGAGCTGCTTCGCGGTGACCGGGGTGCCGGCCTTGGTGCTCACCTGCAGCGCCTCCAGCTTGCCGCCGGACAGGTCGGTGGGGGTGGTCGGGGTGAACCGGTAGATGTAGCTGTTGGGAACCTTGCCGCCGGACGCCTTGGCGCCGCCGATGTCCTCCACGAGCCAGACGTTTCCGGCCGAGTCGTTCTGCACGCCCTCGTAGCCGCCGGATCCGAGCGCCGGAAGCGGGATCAACTTGCCGTCCAGCGGGTCGCCCTTCGCATCCAGGCCCACGGCGAAGACTCCGCCCTTGGGCGCGGCGGACTCGGCGGTGAGGAGCAGCTGCTTGGTGAACGGGTCCCAGGTGATGCCGTCGAAGTTGGGAACGGCCGCGCCGTCGGAGCGCGCATCGGCGATCAGGGTGACGCGCTTGGCCGGGTCCTTCTCGTCGAGGTTGACGCGGGTGACGTAGCCCTGCGGTCCGCCCTCGTGGCCTTGGTAGAGGTAGTGGACGCCGCCGAAGACGAGGTAGACGTTCTTGTCGGGCTCGGTCTTGAATGCCTCGTGGGGGTCCTGGGTGAGCGGGCCGCCATTGGCGGTGTTGAAGCCATAGTGCGAGACGCCGCCGTGCGGGTTGGCCAGGGGGAGCTGTCCGTAGGCCACGGGGCTCTCGGTGAGGCCGCGAGCCAGGACGTTGTTCTGGATGCCGAAGGCCGCCGAGTTGGCCGCGACCGAATCGCGGGCGAATCCGTCGGAGTCCGACGCGGTGGCCGGCAGCGTGGCGCTGGCCAGAACGGCGAGGCCGAGGCCCAGGCCGATCGCGCCGGAGGCGCCGATCTTCTTGTGCAGGTTCATGATTCCTCCTCTGGGCAGGACCG
Organism: Lacisediminihabitans profunda; assembly: GCF_008040105.1. Lineage (GTDB taxonomy): Bacteria > Actinomycetota > Actinomycetes > Actinomycetales > Microbacteriaceae > Lacisediminihabitans > Lacisediminihabitans profunda. The sequence continues at coordinate 144,564 of NZ_VRMG01000005.1, read as the reverse complement.
GCGTCCAGCCCGGCCACAAGCAAACTCGGGGAGGGTGTCCGGCTGGTGACCTCGACCTGAACGCCCACCCCCCAAACGGGGAACATCCCGGGCCACTGTCGGCGGCCTGCGGTAGCGTGCGCCCATGATGCCTCGCGCCCGGTGTCTCGCCGACTCGCCTGACGGTCGACCCTGTCGGCGACCGGTCGACCCTGGTGCGCCCGTCGCCCTGTGCGACCGGCACCTCCTCGAGGCCTACGACTGGGTGGTGCAGGACGTCGGCCGCAGCGACCTCTTGCCCTCCCCCTGCCTGGCCTGCGGTGCCCGGCTCGGGGTGCGGTATCCGTCCGGCTGGCTCTGCGGGATCTGCGAGTGGCGGGTGGGCGACATCCCGGACGACGGGGTGAGCGTGCTGCGGGTGGATGTCGTCTACTACCTCCGGTACAAGGACCGGATCAAGATCGGCACGTCCGGCAATCCGCGCCTCAGGATAGCCGGCCTCCCCCACGACGAGGTGCTGGCCTTCGAGCGCGGCAACCGCCTGCTCGAGCGGCGCCGTCACGTCCAGTTCGCGGGCCACCGCATCCCGCACACCGAGTGGTTCGAGCCGAACGACGAGCTCGCCGCGCACGTGAGCGGGCTGCGCGCGGGCGCCGAAGATCCCTGGGCGCAATACGCCCTCTGGCGAAGCCAGGAGCTCGCGTTGCGCGGCTGAACGACGAAGAACCCCACTCAGACTGTCGTCTGCGCGGGGTTCTCGGCACCGGGGTGGTGGACCCTAGGAGATTCGAACTCCTGACCTCCTCGATGCGAACGAGGCGCGCTACCAACTGCGCCAAGGGCCCTAGTGCGTAGCTACGTTATCACTTTCCGCTGCGCCGCCGAGACACCGGCACCCCGCCAGCCGGTGTGGCTGCCCGCCCCAGAACAGCGCGGCGCCTCCACTGCCGACTCGCGTTTCTCCGGAGGTCACCGCGTCCGCGGGGCCCCGACCGCCCAACAGGCCCGTCAACTCGGGCCTGCCCGGCATCCGGTCTTCCGCCTGGGCCGAAACCTCCGGAGAAACGCGTGCCGGGCGAGAAACGCGTGGTGCGGGGCAGCCGCGGGACGGGGCCGGACGGAGCGGCGACGCGGCCCGGCGATGCGGCGCGGCGGGACTACCTTTCTCCGGAGCATTTCGCGTCCGCGGGGCCTCGACCGCCGAACAGGCCCGTCAACGCGGGTCTGCCCGGCATCCGGTCTTCCGCTCGCGCCGAAACCTCCGGAGAAACACGTGCCGGCGGAGAAACGCGTGCCGGGCGAGAAACACGTGCCGGACGCAAACGCCGCGTCAGCGGTCGCCGCGGACCGATCAGCCGGCCGCGGCGGTGCGACGGCGGCGCAGCACGGCGTCGATGTCGGTCGTAGCGGCCTGTTGCTCGTCGATGATGCCCATCCGCGAAAAACGACTCGGGGTGGAGGTGGCACGGATCGGCGTCACCTCGGGCTCCTGGTGCGCCTCGCGCAGCGCACGCTCCGCGTCGGCCGCGGCCTGGCGCAGTTCGGCGGCCGCCTCGAGCGAGGCGGCAAGGGACCGCTCCGCGACCGGCATGGTCGCGTAGAGCGGCTTCGGAACGGGCACCGGGGTCCAGGTGGACCGCACGGGCACGGCCGGGATGACGACCTGGCGCCGCACCCGCTGCACGACGGGCGGCCGGGACCGGATGCTGCGGGCCAGTTCGAGGCGCGCGCGACCGACCGCGGCCATCTGGCCGAGCATCACGAGACTGCCGGCAGAAACGAGACCGCCGCCGGCGAGAAGCGGCCAGGCGCCGGTCGTGAGCAGCTGCGCGACACCGACTCCGACCGCGGCAAGGGAGGCGAAGAGGATGAGGGACGTGATCGCCCGGGAACGGCGCAGCCGCCGGGAGGAACTCGAAGAGAGCGCGATGTCCGCGGCGATGGCCGGCTGGGACTCGGCGAGGCGCCGGGACGCCGCCCGCGCGGCCGCGGCATCCTGGGCACTGACGACGGCAGCCTGCCGTTCCATCTCCTTCTTGAGCAACCGCTCCTGCTGGGCGGCGCTGCGGGCCGAGAATTCGGCTCTCACCTCGGTCGGCACCTCGGCCGTCTCCGCCATGATGCGCAGCGTCTGCTGGAGACGGATCGCGTTGCGTTCGGTGGCCAGGTATTCACGCCGACGCAGCCAGGTGGGCACCAGATAGACGAGCCAGAGCAGCGCGGCGGCCGCGATGATCATGCTCGATCCGAATCCGTCTGCTCCCATACCCATACGCTACGAGGGCGGCGCACGAAACGCGCCGATTAGCGAGGGTGTGTTCCGGGCAGAAGTGCGGCATCCCGATCCGCCTGGGGCACCGTGCCGGCGCCCGCGGGCACCCGCCCGTCCCTCCAGCGCCGCAGCACCCCGGACGGAACCTCCTCCGCCACCAGGGCGAAACAGAAGTGATCGCGCCAGTCGCCGTTGATGTGGATGTACCGCCTGCGCAGCCCCTCATAGCGGAAGCCGAGCTTCTCCACCACGCGCAGGCTCGGGCCGTTCTCCGGCCGGATGCAGATCTCCATGCGGTGCAGGCCCACCTGGAAGAACGAGTAGTCGGTGGCGAGGGCGACCGCGGTGGGGGTGATGCCGAGGCCGGCGAAGCGCTCGGAGACCCAGTAGCCGACCGACGCCGACGAGAGCGACCCGTAGGTGATGCTCGAGACGTTCAGCTGGCCGGCGAGCTCGCCGTCATGCTCGATCACGAACGGCAGCCCGAAGCCGGCCCGTGCATTGGCCTGCAGGCTGCGGATGCTGGACCGCACGTCGAAACTCATCGCACCGTGCGGATTGGTCGCCTCCCACTTGCGCAGCCAGCCCCGGTTGTCGAGAAGTTCCCGCTCGAGCGCCCGGGCATCCCGAAGGCGAATCGGGCGAATCGCCACGTTGCCCTCACGGAGCGTAGGTATCGGCGTCGCCACGGTCACCATTCTAGAGGCTGGTCGTCTCGGCGCCCGAGCCGCCCGGGATGCGGGACGGCCGGGTGCCGACGACTACTCGAGGTCCTTGGCGAACTCCTTGAGCCACGGACGAAGGTCCGGTCCGAGGTCTTCGCGCTCGACGGCGAGCTGCACGATCGCCTTGATGTAGTCGAGGCGGTCACCCGTGTCGTAGCGGCGGCCGCGGAACACGACGCCGTAGACGCCGCCCGCGATGCTGGGGTTGGCCGCGAGGGTCTCGAGCGCATCCGTCAACTGGATCTCGCCGCCCTTGCCCGGCTTGGTGTGCTCGAGGATGTCGAAGATCTCCGGCTGCAGAACGTACCGGCCGATGATCGCGTAGTTCGAGGGCGCGTTCTCCTTGGTCGGCTTCTCCACGAGGCCGGTCACGCGCACGACGTCGTCCGTCTCGGTCGGCTCGATCGTCGCTACGCCGTACATGTGCACGACGGACGGGTCCACCTCCAGCAGCGCGACGATGGTCGCGTTGCGCAGGCCCTGCTCCTCGATCATGCGCGAGAGCAGAACGTCGCGGGCGTCGATGATGTCGTCACCGAGCAGCACGGCGAACGGCTCGTGACCGACGTGCATCCTGGCCCGGAGCACGGCGTGACCGAGTCCCTTCGGGTCGCCCTGGCGCACGTAGTGCACCTCGGCGAGGTCCGTCGCGTAGTTGACCTTGCGCAGGCGCTCGATGTCGCCCTTCTGCAGGAGGGTCGCCTCGAGCTCGCCGACACGGTCGAAATGGTTCTCCAGGGCATTCTTGTTGCGGCCCGTGATCATGAGAACATCGGTGAGTCCTGCGGCGACGGCCTCCTCCACCACATACTGGATGGCCGGCTTGTCGACCACGGGAAGCATTTCCTTCGGCATGGCTTTGGTAGCGGGCAGGAATCGTGTTCCGAGGCCCGCCGCGGGAATGACTGCTTTAGTGATCTTGAACGACATGTGGACAAGGCTAACCTGTGCCCCGTTTCACGGGGGGTTAACAAACGACGCACACTTAGGATGTGAGCATGAGCGGTGACGTTGGCCACCATAAGCGGGCCCTGAGGGCCGAGATTCGCGAGCACCGGCGCATCATGACCGCGACCGAGCGGGAACGGTCGACGACGGAGCTGAGTCGGCACCTGATCGAGCTCGCGACGAGTCTCGACGTGAAGACCCTCGCCGCGTACCTTCCCTCGAACGACGAGCCGAACATCCGTCCGTTTCTCAACTGGGCCTCGGAGCACGGCGTTCGCATCCTCTTCCCGATCTCCCGCGACGACGGCCTCCTCGACTGGACGGTCGGCGACGGAAAGACCGAGACCGAGGGGCTCTTCGGAATGCCAGAGCCCGTCGGCGAGTTGTTAAGTCCATTCGCCATTAATGACGTCGACCTGATCATCGTGCCGGCAGCGTGCGTTGACCGAACGGGAATGCGCATGGGCTGGGGACGCGGATACTTCGATCGCACGCTCGGATCGATGGAGAAGTGCCCACCGGTCTATGCTGTGATCTTCGACCGGGAACTTGTCGACTCAGTGCCCAGCGAGGTGCACGACAAGCGCGTGGATGGTGTCGTCACACCGAGCGCCCTCGTCACCTTCTGACTTTCACCCCCAGTACCGCTTACCGCACGGAGGACCGCGTGCCCACCTATTCGTATCGCTGCGCGAGCTGCGACCACGCCTTCGACCAGTACCAGTCGTTCACCGACGACTCGCTCACCGTGTGCCCCCACTGCCACGAACCGCAACTGCGCAAGGTCTTCAACTCGATCGGAGTGACCTTCAACGGCACCGGCTTCTATCGCAACGATGCCCGGGCGGATGCCAAGTCCGCCTCCAAGGGGGCATCCGGCGAGTCCTCCGGCGGTTCGGCGACGAAGTCCGACACCAAGTCCGAGCCGAAATCGAAGCCGGACTCGGCCCCGCCAGCGCCGGCAAAAGCCCCGGCCGCGGTATCCTCAAGCGCCAACTAGTCCAGCACGTCGCTGAAGGGGGCCACGCAATGCTCAAGGGTTTCAGAGAGTTCATTCTGCGCGGAAACGTCATCGATCTCGCCGTCGCCGTCGTCATCGGCGCCGCGTTCACCGGCATCGTCAACGCGATCGTCAACAGCGTCTTCAACCCGGCGATAGGCGCGCTCTTCAACGCCAAGTCGCTCGAGAAGGCCCTGCCGGTCACGATCCCGACCGCCGACGGCGGCACGGCCACAATGTACTTCGGTGCGGTCATCGCGGCCGTCATCCAGTTCCTGCTGGTGGCGATCGTGGTCTATTTCGCCCTCATCGTGCCGATCAACTACCTCAAGCGCGTGTCCTTCCGCAAGAAGCAGGAGGAGCCGACCGCCGACGAGGAAGTTCCGCCCACCGAGCTCGAGCTTCTCGGCGAGATTCGCGACCTGCTCGCCAAGAGTCCGGTGTCGAGCGGCGCGCACTCGCAGCCCACCGAGTAGCCCGGCTCGCCGCGCCGCCGGTCGAGCAGACACCGGCCCACCCAACCCCACTCAACCCCCACTCAACCGTCACCAACTGCTCGGCGGCAGGCCCCAGCCGACAGTTACTGACGGACGAGTAGACACCAACCCCACTCAACCCCGCCCAACCCCACTCAACCCCACTCAACCGTCACCAACTGCTCGCCGGCAGGCCCCAGCCGACAGTTACTGACGGTTGAGTGGGATGGAGGGGGGCAAAGCCGAGCCGAGTGGGATGCCGAGCCGGGCCTCCTCAGCCCCAGTGCGGCGGCTTGTCCACCTTCAGGCGCTCGTCGTTCTCGCCCTCGGCGTGACGCTGCGGCTCGCTCGGCGGGCTGGGGTCCGCGCCGGGAACCGGCGAGGTGGTGACCCGGCGTCGCTTGCGCGCCGGCTTGCCCTGTGCGGGCTCGGTGCCATCGGCAGCGTTTGACGAGGCGCCAGTCACGTCGGGCACGGGTCAGCCTCGCGCAGCGACGATCGGGATCGGCTCGGTCTTGGGCGCCGAGTCGAGGCCGAGCATCGTGACGATCCGATCGGCGACGGCATCCGGCTCGCTGAAGAGCTCGAAGGCGTGCACCCGGAGGTAGTGCCAGCCGAGTCGACGCAGCATCTCGGGGCGCAGGCGCAGCGACTCGCGCAGGCTCGAACCCTGAAGCACGGTGTCTGTCTCGATCGTGAGGCACATTCCCTGGTGCGACGCCACGAGGCCGAGCTTGCCACGATGGCCGAGCGCGACCCGCAGCCCGCGCACCTGCAGGCGGCGCGCCAGGTCGACGAGCATGGGCTCGCTGTCGTCCGGCACCGGCTGGATCGTGCTGCGCGCGCTCACGTCGGCGAGGATCTCGGCGAGGGCGACCGCGCCGTACTGCATGCGGCCCTCGTCGATGTCCTGCGGTTCGAAGCAGGTCACGATCACCATGGACCGGCGTGCCCGCGTCATCGCCACGGCGAGAAGACGTTCGCCGCCGGGCCGCCCGAGGGCGCCGAAATCGCTCAGCACGCGCCCGTGCGGAGTGCGGCCGTAGCCGATCGAGAGGATGACGCGGTCGCGGCTCTGGGCCACGGCCTGTTCGATGGTCATGACGGCGAAGGGTTCTGCCCGGTCGCCGAGCACGAACTCGCTCACCTCGGGACGCCCGACGGTCGCGGCGAGCACGGCCTGCTGCACCCGGACGGCGTGACGCGCGCTCGCGGTGATGATCATGAGCGACTCGTGCGGGCGGATCGTGGCGTGCTCGATCACGAGTTCCACCGCGCGGTTGACCTCGGCGTCCACGCTCTCCACTCCCCCGGATTCCGGATCGGGCATGCCCGAGCCGTCCGCGACGAAGTCGAGCCGGATGCTGTTGTGGCCGAGGAAGCTTCCGGCCCAGGGGAAGGACTCGATCTTGCCGGCATAGAAGCGGCGATTGACGAGTTCGGCGAGGTCCTCGCCGCCGGCGCGATAGCTGCGGGTGAGGGCCAGGGTCGGCAGGAGCGTTCCCAGTCTGGCGAGCGCGGACTCGGCGTGAAGCTCGTCGAGGGCGGCCGCGACGTCGTCGTCCTGCTCGTCCTCGGCATCCCCCAGGGCGATGTCGAACGGCGCCGGGGTCTGGGTCACCGGGTCACCGAAGGCCACCGTCTGCTTTCCGCGGCGGATCGCGGCGACGTTTTCGGCGAGCGTGGTGGCGCCGGCATCGACGAGGATCACGGTGTCGAAGTGCAGGGCGTCGGTGATCTGCGCCACCTCATACGGCGACGCGAGCCAGACCGGTGCGACGGTGCGCGACAGGTGCGGGGCGGCCTCCTGCAGCGCGCGGGCATCCATGCGCTCGGTGCGAAGCACGGTCTTCAACTCCGCGGCCTCGTCCGGCCAGTCGACGAGGCCGATGCTCCAGCCCTCGGCGAGCTGCCAGGCCAGCAGCTGGGCGCTTCCGGCGGCGTGCGCCTCATCGACGAGCCGGAAGTCGGCCTCGAGCCGGTCGAGCACAGAGGTGTTGGCATTGAGCAGTGCGCGATCGGTCTCGAGGAGGGACTCGAGGGCCGACTGCCACCAGGCGAGTTCGAGCTCGGCCGCGACCTGCTCCTCCGGCACATGCCGGGAGGCGAGATCCTCGAGCAGAGGGTCGAGCTGGAGGTCGCGAAGCGTGGTGCGCAGGTGCGCCCGCTCCTGCAGGTTGTGCAGCACGTCGGAGTCGGCGGCGAGTCCGGCGACTCGTTCGACGAGAACGTGGATGGGCAGATACACGAGTTGCGTCTCGCGCGTCACCGCGCCGAGCGGCTCGTCGAGGAAGGTGAGGTCCTGCGCCACCTGCTGGTAGGCCACCTGCACGTCGGCGATTCCGACCGGAACCTCGGGGGTGACCCCGGCGGCGACGAATCGCTGCCACAGGATGCGCTGCTGCTGGATGCGCACGAGGGCCTCGTTGAGGTCGCCCACGTGCACGCCGGGGCGCACGTATTCGCGGGCGAGCCGCTTGAGCCGTCGCCGGTTCGCGCCGGACATCTCCGGAGAGTCCTTGCGGGATGACGTGGCCGCGATGAGCTCGCTGAGCGAACGATCGAAGACCACCGGCTGGAACTTGTCGAGGGTGTCCCGGATGTCGGTGAGCAGGCGCAGGTAGACGCCCAACTCGTTGATCGACTCGAAGGGCCGCATCCGGGTGCCGGAGATGAGTTCGTTGGCGCGCTCGAGCAGGCGCGGCAGTTCGGTGTGGTGCAGCTGCTGCGCGATGCCGTGAGCGCGGGTGGCCGACTCGCTCGAGGAGAAGGTCGCGCCGTACCAGGGCGAATCACCCGGGCCGTACTTGAACTCGCCGAGCGTTGCCGCCTCGACCATGGCGATCGCGGCGCGCGAGCGGTCGTCCGCCATCAGCTCGACCGACGGGCGGGAGAGGCGGGCCGTCGTCGCGGGAGGCGTCGGCAGGAGCGCGAGCCGGGAGAGCTCGGTGAGGCAGTCCAGCACGGACACCCGAAGCGCGGGGTCGCGGCGGGCGACGGCACCGCGGTAATCGAGCAGAACCTTGCGCAGGCGCACGAGGGCGTCATCCACCTCCCCGACCTGGGGCGCCTTCGCCTTCTCGTTTCGGCCGATCGAGCGGATGAGGTCGCGACGCAGGGTGGCCGGAGACACCGCGATTCCCGCGAGGCCGATGTCGCCGAGGCGCTGGGCGATGCCGGTGAGGGACGAGCGGCGAGCGCTGACGACCAGCACCCGCTTGTTCTGGCTCACGAGGCAACCGAGCGCGTTGACGATGGTCTGGGTGGCTCCGGTGCCGGGGAGCGTCTTCACGACCACGGAGTTGCCGGCCGCGATCTGGGCGATCACGTTCTCCTGCTCCGCATCCGCGTCGAGCAGAAGGGTGTCCGTCTCCGGGGTGCGTTGGTCGGAATTCTGCGGTTCGACCGGGGCGTAACTCTCCTCGATCGTCCACTTCGCCGAGGGATTGCCGGCGAGCGCGTCGAGGATGGGGTGCTCGAGATCGGCGGCATCCTCCACCATCGCGGTGCCCACGTCGGCGAATGACGAGACCACGAGTCGCGGCTGCACGTTGAACCAGTCGAGGTGGGAGGTCAGGCCGCGCAGCCGGTCGATCACCGGGTTCGGCTTGAACGATCCGTCTTCCTCGGCGAGCGCCACGAAGGCGCCGGTGTCGAGTTCGATCTGGAACTGCTCCGCGAGGGCCTTCGCGAGCGCCGGGTTCAGGAACGGCGCCCCCTTGAGCTTCACCTCGAAGTCGCTGCCGTAACGCCGGATGGCGAGCGGACGCAGCAGGATCGGAGCACGGTATTCGACGCCACCGTGCTGCCAGTCGGCGATTCCGATGCCCAGGTGGATGGAGTCGATGCCTCGGGCCGTGGCGAGTTCGAGGCCCTTCGCTGCGATCTCCCCGGCAGCGAGCTTGGCCGCGCGCAGGGCGACATCGTCGCGGATGAGGCTCGAGAGCAGGGTGCTCTTGCCGGTGATGAACTGGGCGAGTCCGCCGGGATGGGTCGCCCCGAGCTCTATGCGGGTGCGGGGCGAATCCACGAAGTGCAGCAGCGGCGACGAGCCGCCCACCGTCGCGAGTTGGCTGCGCCACTCGTGCCAGACGGGCTCGGCGACATTGGCGAGCACGTAGTTCGGGTCACCGAAGGTCAGGGCATGAGGGGCGGTCACTTGCAACTCCACGCGGGCGCGGTCATCGCCAGGCTCGTCGAAAAGATCGTCCTGAGGTCTATTAGCACGCCACACACCGATACCTTAAGCGTGCAACCCGTCAAAGCCGGGGAGATGCGGGGGAGTTTCGCTTCCGCGCTGCAGGAATCGGCCGCGATGAGCGTCGCGAGCCTCAGTCGACCGCCGAGGCGAGCAGCACGCAGGTGCACAGGGCGTCGATGGCCGCCTCGAGCTCCTCGATCGAGGGGAAGGTCGGGGCGATGCGGATGTTGGAGTCGACCAGGTCGTTGCGATGCGGCCAGGTCGACCCGGCCGGGGTCACCGCGATGCCGGCCTCCTTCGCGAGGGCGATGGCGGCGGCGGCGGTTCCCGGCGCGACGTCGAGGCTGATGAAGTAGCCCCCGGCGGGGCGCGACCAGGTCGCCACCCCGGTGAGGCGCCTCTCCAGGATGGCGAGCACGGCGGCGAAGCGGGGCTCGACGATGGCCCGGTGGGCGCGCATGTGACGGCGCACGCCATCCGCGCTCTTCAACAGCCGCACGTGCCGCAGCTGGTTGATCTTGTCCGGCCCGATGGTCTGGGCCGCGCTGTGCCGGCGGAACCAGGCGATGTTGTCTGCCGAACCGCCGAGGAAGGCGACGCCGGCGCCGGGCAGGGTGATCTTGGAGGTCGAGGCGAAGACGAGTGGACGGTCGGGATGCCCGGCCGTCGCCGCGGCGCCGAGAACGTCGATCACCGGCGGCTCGTCGTCGGTGAGGTGGTGCACGGCATACGCGTTGTCCCAGAAGAGGCGGAAGTCCGGCGCGGCGGTCGGCATGCCGACGAGCGCCTCGACCTCCTCCACCGTGTAGACGAGTCCGGTGGGGTTCGAGTACATCGGAACGCACCACATCCCCCGGATCGCCGGGTCCTCGGCTACCAGGCGAGCGATAGTGTCTAGGTCGAGTCGGCCGTTCACGAACGGCACGGGGATCATGCGGATGCCGAGCGACTCGCAGATGCTGAAGTGCCGGTCGTAGCCGGGAACCGGGCAGAGAAACGCCAGGTCCTGAACGTCGCGCCAGGGGCCGCTGCCACCCGGCACGCCGTGCAGGAGGGCGTCGACGACCGAGTCGTGCATCACGGCGAGGCTCGCATTGCCGAGGGCGAGCAGCTGGGCGACCGGGACGGCGAGGAGTTCGGCGAAGATCTCGCGCAGCTCGGTCAGGCCGTCCGCGCCGCCGTAGTTGCGCAGGTCGGTGCCGCTCGCGTCACGGTAGTCGTGCTCTCCCGGGAGGGACAGGAGCGCGTTCGACAGGTCGAGCTGCTCGGGCGACGGCTTGCCACGGGTGAGATCGAGGCCGAGGTTGCGCGCGCGGAGGGTGTCGTACTGGCGCTGAAGGTCTGTTCGTGTTTCGCTCACCTGTCAAAACTAGCGCGTGGATCGGCGCGATCCCAGTCGCGTGGGGTAGGCTCCCCAAGGTCACATTCTGGTAACGCAACGCGATATGGAACTTCACGGATCTTGGCTTCTCACCTCGGCAGGCACTCGGCCCCCCGCACCCGACGTCCCATCCTCTCCCTGAGACGAGCCGCCGCCACCGGCACCGCGATGGTCGTGGCCCTCGGTCTGGCGGCGACGATGGCCATCCCCGCCGTCTCGGCTTCGGCGACGGACGCCGACTCGCAGGTCTCGTCGATGATCGCCCGGTCGCAGCGCCTCACGGTGAGCAGCACGGTCGAGACCGACGACGTGGTTCGCGACAAGTCGAGCGTCTACTACGCGGCGACTCGGATCGCGCTCGGCGTCTACGGCGGCGGCGCCCTGCCGGCGACGCCGCTCTCGGTGGGCGCGAACATGTACATCAACCCGCCGGATCTCCAGGGCGGCGGACCGGCCGTCGTGCAGTACGCTATGCAGTTCGTGGGCATGGTGCCGTACATCATGGGCGGCAACTCCCCGAGCACCGGCTTCACCTGTGACACCTTCGTGCGCTACGTCTACGCGCAGTTCGGCGTTCATCTCACCGGCAACGCCGTGGCCGAGGCGGCCCAGGGCACGGTGATTCCGCGCTCCGAGGCCGTGGCCGGCGACCTCGTCTACTACCCGCACCAGCACATCGGCATCTACGACGGCAACGGCGGCATCGTCGACGCGCCGAAGCCCGGCAAGGACGTGTCGCACCGTCCCATCTGGGGCAACCCGGAGTTCATCCGCCTCTAGCCGTTCGGCAGCCGGCCCGGTCAGACCGCGGTCAGCGCCGGGAGCGGCCGGGAGTACACCCACCGTCGCAGGATGTCGTCGACGGCCTGGCCGCCCGATGCCGCGACGAACGCGGAGAAGTCCTGTGGGGTGACCGTGCTCCACCGGAAGGCAAGGGTGTAGCCGCGGAGCGCCGAGAAGAACGCGTCGTCGCCGAGGTGCCCCCGGAGCTCGTGCAGCGCAAGGGCTCCGCGCTTGTAGACCCGATCGTCGAACATGGCCCGCGGGCCGGGGTCGCCGATCTCGATGTTCTTCGGCAGCACGTCGAGACGGTCCCACGCCTCCCGGGCGCTCTGCTCGGCCGTCGCCCCGCCGCTCGCCTCCGCCCACAACCACTCCGCGTAGCAGGCGAAGCCCTCGTGCAGCCAGATGTCGCGCCAGGCGCCGGCGGTGAGGCTGTTGCCGAACCACTGGTGCGCCAGCTCGTGGGCGATCAGGCGGTCGCTGCCGTGCGCCCCGTCCACATGATTGCGGCCGAACACCGCGGTGCGGTGGGCCTCGAGCGGGATCTCCAGCTCGTCCGGGGTCACGATCACCGAGTAGGTCTCGAACGGGTACGGCCCGAACAGCCTAGAGAACAGGTCGATCATCTCGCCCAGACGCTCGAAATCCGTCGCCACGTTCCGGGCGAGCTGCGGGGGGAAGTGGATGCGAGTCGGCACCGGCGCCGCGAGCACGTCGAGCGTGCGGTAGCGACCGATCTGCACCGTCGCGAGGTAGGTCGCCATCGGCTCGGTGGCCGCGAACAGCCACCGGGTGCGTCCGGAACGCGTGGTCTGCGACACGGGGGTCCCGTTGGAGACCACGGCGTACGACGACTCGCAGGCCACCGCGAGGGTGAGCGTCGCCTTGTCGCTCGGGTGGTCGTTGCAGGGGAACCACGACGACGCCCCGGACGGCTGGCTGGCCACGAGCACGCCGTCGGCGAGCTCCTCCCAGCCGATCTCCCCCCATTGGCTGCGGATCGGATGCGGGCTGCCGCGATAGCGAACCACCACCTCGAATGGCTCGCCGTCGACCAGCGGCACCGCGGGTGTGATCACGAGCTTGCGGGCCGTCTGGGAGACCTTGCGCGGGCGCTCGCCCGCCACCGTGATCCGGTCGACCACGAGGCCGGCGAAGTCGAGGCTGAACCGCTCGAGCGCCTGGCTCGCTCTGGCCGAGATGACCGCGGTCGCCACGAGGCGATTGGTGCTGACCCGGTAGTCGAGGTCGAGGTCGTAGTGCTCAACCACGAAGCCGCTGTTGCCGCTCGTCGGCAGGTAGGGGTCTCCCGCGGAGGGGGAGCCGTAGGTCGATCGCGGGGACTGGGGCATGGCTGCCGTCAAGTATTCCATGGGGGCGACGGCCAGGGGGCAATGGGGTTGCCCGCCCAGAGCGACCCGGGAGGAACGCGTTCGCCCCGCATCACGAGCGAGCCGGGACCGACCGAGGCACCCTCGTCGATCGCTGCCGCCGGCAGGATGACGCTGTTCGGCCCGAGTGTCGCGCCGGTGCCGATCCGCACGGTGTCCAGCTGCATGATCCGGTCGTGGAAGAGGTGGGTCTGCACGACGCAGCCTCGGTTGACGGTCACGCCGTCGGCCAGGGTCACGAGGTCCGCCTCCGGCAGCCAGTAGGTCTCGCACCACACGCCGCGGCCGACCCGCGCGCCGAGGCTGCGCAGCCACCATGCGAGCGCCGGAGTGCCGGTGGCGTTCGCCGCGAACCACGGGCGGGCCACCATCTCCACGAAGGTGTCCGAGAGCTCGTTGCGCCACACGAACGACGACCAGAGCGGATGCTCGCTCGCGTCGATCCGCCCGGCCACGAGCCACTTGGCGCAGGTCGTGGCGGCCGCCGCCGCCGCCCCGGCCGCGAGCATCACCACGCCGGAGAGGGCGATGCACCACACCCCGCCGGCCACGATCCAGAGCGACTCGAGGGAGCCGAGAACGCCGAGCGCGACCCACCCCGTCACGAAGACCGGCACGATGCGCAGCGCCTCCCACGAACCACGGGCGATCCGCAGGGCGACGCTCGGCTCGAACGTGCGCCCCTCGTCGACGTCGGTGACGGTGCGGCGCAGCCTCAGCGGCGGGTTGCCGATCCAGGACGACCCGCGCTTCGCCTTGCGCGGCGTGGCCGAGAGCACGGCCACGAGGCCGTTCCGCGGCACCGTGCGGCCGGGCCCGGCCATGCCGCTGTTGCCGAGGAACGCCCGTCGGCCGATCTTCGCCCGGCCGATGCGCATCCAGCCGCCGCCGAGTTCGTAGGTGGCCACCATCGTGTCGTCGGCAAGGAACGACCCGGGTGCGATCGTCGTGAGCGAGGGGATCAGGAGCACCGTGGATGCCTCGACCCCGCTGCCGACGGTGGCGCCGAGCATCCGCAGCCAGGCCGGCGTGAACAGGCTCGCGTAGAGCGGAAAGAGCAGCGTCCTGGCGCTGTCGAGCACGCGCTCGGTCGACCAGGCCTGCCAGCCGACGCGGCTGCGCACCGGGAAGTGCCCGTCTCGGAGCCCGAGGCCGAGGGCGCGCACGGCGAGAATCACGAGGAGCGCGTAGCTCGCCCCGCTCACCAGCACCGCGAGCGGTACCGCGATGGCCGCCCGCAGAAGCGCGACCCAGAGGGTGGACGCGTCGCCGATGGCCGAACCGACGACGAGCGCCCCCAGTGCCAGGCTCACGGCGGGCATCGCGGAGAGGGCGACCGAGCCCGCCCCGTAGACGAGAAGCCAGCGCCGGCCGCGCGGCGGGCGTTCGATCGGCCAGGCGTGCCGCGCGGAGCCCACGCGCGCGGCGGGCGACCCGGCCCATCGCTCGCCGGCCGGCACGCGCGCGAAGACCGCGGCTCCGGGCTCCACCTCGGCTCCGCGCCCGACGCTCGCCCCGCCGAGAAGGGTGCTTCGCGATCCGATGACCGCGTCGGCGCCGATGTGCACGTGGCCGAGGCGCAGAACGTCGCCGTCGATCCAGTAGCCGGCCAGGTCCACCTCGGGTTCGATCGCCGCGTGCGGGCCGATCGACAGCATCCCGGTGACCGGTGGAAGCGAGTGCAGGTCGACCCCCTCGCCGATCTTCGCGCCGAGCGCCCGCGCGTAGTAGCTGATCCAGGGGGCGCCGGCGAGACTCGCCGGTCCTACGAGAAGGGACACCTGCTCGGCGAGCCAGAGCCGCAGGTGCACCGAGCCGCCGCGTGGGTAGTCGCCCGGCCGCACGCCGGCGAGCAGGAGTCGCGCGGCGACCACGGCGATCGTCATCTTGCCGAGCGGGCTGATGAACACGACGAACCCGGCGGCGATCCACCACCACGACAGGGTGGGCACGAAGGTAACCCCGAAGACGAGGGAGAGCAGGTTGTTCGCCGCCGCGAGGTAGACCAGCCAGCGTGCGCCGACCAGCACGTGCAGCGGGATGCCGAGCAGGGTCTGGGCGAGCTGGCTGGCGAGCGGGGTGCGCGCGACCTTCCTCGTCGCGGCGGGCGCGGCGGGCGCTCGCGCGTCGAGCTCGTCGGCAAGCGACCCGATCCGCGGGTGGTCGTAGATGTCGGACACCCTGGTCTGCGGATGCCGCTCCCTGATCGCCGAGACCAGCTGGGCCGCGGAGAGCGAGCCGCCGCCCTGCGCGAAGAAGTCGTCGTCCGGGCCGGCCACCGGGGCTCCGAGGATCGCTGTCCAGCGCTCGGCGATCCAGGCGGCGGTGGGTGACAACTGCTCGGCCGCCGGCTCGTCGGAGGCGGGCAGCGGCCAGGGCAGGGCGGCGCGGTCCACCTTGCCCGAGATGCGGGTGGGCAGCTCGTCCACCACGGCGAGAAGCGGAACGAGGGCGGCAGGAAGGGCATCCCTCAGGGCATCGCTCGCCGCCGCGCGATCGAAGCCCACCACGCCGTCGACGAGGGCGAGGTAGCCGACGAGCACGTGGTTGCCGGCGGGCGTCGTCTGCACGGCGGCCGCGGCCGCTGCGACCCCGTCGAGCGATTGCAGCGCCGCCTCCACCTCGCCGAGTTCGATCCGGCGGCCGCCGAGCTTCACCTGGTCGTCCGCGCGCCCCACGAAGACGAGCCCGTCGCTCTCGAAGCGCACGAGGTCCCCGCTGCGGTAGGCCCGATCCCAGGCCAGGCCGGCATGGGGAGCGAACTTCTCCGCGTCCTTCACCGGGTCGAGGTACCGGGCGAGCCCGACTCCACCGATGATGAGCTCCCCCGTCTCCCCCTCGGCGACCCGCACCCCCGCGGCATCCACCACCGCGAGATCCCAGCCGTCGAGCGGAAGGCCGATGCGCACCGGTCCCGCGTCGCCGAGCGGTGCGGCGCAGGCCACGACGGTGGTCTCCGTGGGGCCGTAGGTGTTCCACACCTCTCGACCGCGGGCCGAGATCCGGGCCGCGAGCTCGGGCGGGCATGCCTCGCCGCCGAAGATCACGAGCCGCACCAGCTCGAGCGACTCCTCAGGCCAGAGCGACGCGAGGGTGGGGACTGTCGAGACCACGGTGATCCCGTGGGCGATGAGCCAGGGACCGAGGTCGACCCCGGAGCGCACGAGCGAACGCGGCGCCGGCACGAGCGACGCCCCGTTGCGCCAGGCCAGCCACATCTCCTCGCAGGACGCGTCGAAGGCGACCGACAGGCCGGCGAGCACCCTGTCGCCCGGTCCGATCGGCTCATCCCGCAGAAAGAGCCGGGCCTCGGCGTCCACGAAGGCCGCAGCGGAACGGTGGGTCACCGCGACCCCCTTGGGCACCCCGGTCGACCCGGAGGTGAAGATCACCCAGGCATCGTCCTCCGGGCGGGGTGCCTCGGCGGGCGGCTCGACATCGTCGACGGAACCGCGTGTCGCGGTGGCGGCACCCCGCGGCTCGAACATGCCACCCGCCCCGATCACGCCCACCACGTCCGCCTCGCGGAACACGAGCCGCGCCCGCTCCTCCGGGTCGTCGGCGTCCACCGGAACGTAGGCCGCGCCCAGCACGAGAGTCGCGAGAATCGAGAGGTAGAGGTCGCGGGTGCCCGACGGAATCCGGATGCCGACGGCGTCTCCGCGGCGCACGCCGGCCCGGCGAAGCGCGCGGGCCTGCTCGTTGACGAGCCGTAGCAGCCGGCGGTAGCTGATCGCGCCGTCCGGGTCCTCCAGCGCCACGGCATCCGGATTGTCCCGGGCCGTCTCGGCGAGGATCTGCACGAGCGTGCGCGCCTGCGTGCGCCTCGAACCGGCCTCGAGCACGCTCTGGCCGGGCGCCGACTGGATCACTCACGCTCCTTGCGTGGTGCCCCACGCGATCTGTGCGGCTAGCTGGCCTCGCGCTGCTGCTGCGGGATCGAGCCGGTCACGATCTTCGCGAGCGCATCGCGCTCGGCCTCCAACGACGCGACGGTCGCCTCGTCGAGCCCGGGACGCAGCACGTCGTTGAACGGGCTGTCCAGACCCGTCTTCGTGTAGACCGCCACGGAGTACGCACTCGCGGCCGCCTGGAGCTTCGCCGCGGCACGCTGGGACTTCTTGAGCGACACGTTTCGGCCGCCGACGACTTTCGCGTGGTTCTCGAGGGCCTTGACGAGGTCCTTCAGAGTCGCGTCGATTTTCTTGGACATGGCTCTCATTCTCCACTACGTTTGCGGTCGCTCGCTAGGAGCGCCCGAACCGCCAGGACCGGGCGCCAGCTAGAGGTCGATGCCCCGGTCGCGGAGGTACGGCACCGGGTCCCGCGCCACGTTGTTGTAGCGCACCTCGAAGTGGAGGTGACAGCCGGTTGACCATCCGGTGCTGCCGACCCGAGCGACCTGCTGACCGGCGCTGACCTGCTGGCCGACGCTCACCAGGATGCCGCCGTTGACGATGTGGCCGTAGCCGGTGGAGATTCCGCTTCCGTCTTCATTGGCGATCTGCACGAAGTTGCCGTAGCCGCCGTACGGGCCGGCGTAGATGACCCGGCCGGAGTGCGCGGCCCAGATCGGCGTGCCACAACCCGCGCCGAGGTCAGTGCCCGAGTGCAGGGCGTTCTGGTGGGTGTACGGGTCGAGCCGGTAGCCGTAGACGCTCGTGATCCGACCGCCGGCGGGCCTGGCCCATCCACTCGATCCCGGCTGTCCGGCGCTGCTCCCGCCTCCGGCTGCGGCAGCCGCCGCGGCAGCAGCGGCAGCTGCCGCCCGCGCCGCGGCCTCGGCGGCCGCCTTCGCCGCCGCGGCGACGGCGACTCCTGTGCGATAGCCGGCCTCGGTCTGCTGGGTGTTGTTGACGAGCAGCGCGAGCTGCGCGTCGAGCTCCGACTTGTGCGCCGTCTGCTCGGCGAGGGCGTTGGTGGCGTTCGTTGCGGCAGTCTGGGCCTCATCGAGGGCCACCTGGGCGGCCTCCGCGAGCGTCTTCAGCGCGGTCTTGGCGAGGGTGCTCTGGTCGGTGAGCGACTGAGCGCTGTTCTGCTCCTGCACCGCCTTCTCGTACAGTCCCTTCGACTGGTCTGTCACCTTGCTGGCGAGGCTGAGCTGAGACAGGAGGTCTGCGGCCTTGCCGCCGTTGAACATGAGGGTGGCGACGACCTCGGTGTTGCCGGAGCGCGCCATCTGGGAGGCCATGGCCCCCGCCCGCTCGCGCGAGGTCTTGGCGCGCGCCTTTGCCTCATCCGCCTGCGCCGCGAGGGCGTCGGCCTTGAGCGAGGCCTCGTCGAGCTTCTGCTGGGCGGCCTGAAGGTCGTTGCCCTTCTTCTCGGCCTCGGCCTGGGTGGCCTGCACCTGGGCGCTGAGGGCGTTCAGCAGGCCCTGGAGGCGCGCGATCTCCGCGTTCTTGGCGCCCTCGCTGGCTCGGGCGGCCTGCACGTCTCCCCAGCTGGGGTAGGTCACGGCCCACGCGGCCTGGCCGGACGCCACCGACCCGGCGGCGAGCAGGGCGAAGGCGACGAGCCCCGCGACCAGTCGGAGTCGGGCCTTGTCGGCGCTGCGCGGCAGGGCGCTGGCGTGCTTTGCGTAGCTCATGATCCCCATACATGACATGCGACCAGGTCGCGTGTAACACCAGTAACACTGGCAACACTCACCACAGTAGCAACGACTTGCCCCCGATAGCGAGGATCCGGCGGATCTCGCTGCGGTCAGCGGCGGCCGCTCGACCAATGTTTCGCTGGGTTACGGGCACGAGTGACTCTTCGCGCGGCCGCCGCTAACGTGAAGTGACCGGAGCCGGTTCGGCCCGGTTCCGACCATGATGAGGCCAGAATGTCCCACTCTCCCCAGCCCGCGCAGCAGCTCTCGGCTTGCCAGAGCGAGCACGCGATGGGCTGCGAGAAGGTCGGGGCGGGGCACGCGATGCACCTCATCCAGCAGCGCGTGGTCTCGGCGACGCCGAGCAAGTGGCTGGATGCCGTGGTCGGCACCCCGATCGGGGACGGCTGGGTGCGCCTCCACCTCCTCGACGGCAGCGCGGTGAACGTCTGGCACCACGAGGCGCTCGAGAACCTCGCGGCCGTGGGCGAGCCGGTCGGCATCCACGGCGTCTACAAGGTCGTCGCGGTCGGCGATCGCTGGTTCAACGTGCTCGTCGAGGGCGAGCTCGCCGCCTGAGTCCCAGGCGTCAGCTCATCGGCATCGACTTCATCGACATGAGCATGGCCTCGCAGGCCTTCTGGCACTCCATGCAGGCCTGAGCGCACATCCGGCACTCCTCGCGCATGTCCGCGTGCGTCATGCACTCGGCCGCGCACGCCGTGCACATGGCGATCGTGGTCTCGAGCATCGACATCATCGCGGCCATGTCATAACCCGCCGGGCGCATCATCATGCGCATCATCGTGTTGCAGACATCCGCGGTGCTCGCGCACATGCTCGCGCAGCGCGGCATGTCCATCATGCCGTCCCCGCATACCGTGCAGGCCTGCTCGCACGCCGAACACGCCTCGATGCAGGCCTGCATGCCCGCCATGTCCATCTTCTGCGCGTCCTTCATGTCCTTCATCGACATGGACATCATTTCGGCCATCATGCTCATTGCTCGCCGCCCATCGTCCCCACCGACGACCGGCACGCTGCGCGGTTCACGTGGACGGCAGAGAATCTCTGTTAGCAAATGGTACGCCGACTGAGTCGCTCCGTACCCGATGATTCTGGTCGAATTTCTCCCCGGACTAGCCCGCCAGGTCGCGCCAGTTCGCCGGCACCCGATCGCGCGGGCCGGGAGCGGTCTCCTCGACCGGGCGGTGCGCCGGCGGTGCCAGCGCGGGGCCGGTGATCATTGCGGAGGTTCGGTAGTCCCAGAACCAGTCCTCCCCGGGTTCGAAGCTCTGGATGATGGGATGCCCGGTCGCCGCCGCGTGGGCCGTCGCGTGTTTGGCCGGCGACGAGTCGCAGCATCCGATGTGGCCGCATTGCGCGCACCGCCTCAGGTGCACCCACCAGCCGCCGGCGGCATCGCACTCCAGACAGCCCGTGCCGCTCGGGGGAACGGTCACGTCGATACCGGTCGACTCGACGCCGGTCATGCTGCCCCCTCCAGGTCCTTGGTGAAGGAGTGGATGACGATCGCCTCCGCGCTGAGGGCGGGGTCGAACAGCGGGGTGTAGCCGGTAGCGAGGTACAGCCGCACGGCCTCGGGCTGGCGCGGCCCGGTGCTCAGCACGACGGTGCGGAAACCGCGTCGGCGCGCCTCCGCCTCGAGTTCGGCGAGCACGAGCCTGGCGAGCCCCTGGCCGCGATGGTCGACGTGGGTCCACATGCGCTTCACCTCGACGGTCGACTCGTCGATCGTCATGAAGGCTCCGCCCGAGATCGCCGCGCCGCCGCGCAACAACAGGGCGAACGTGCCGCCCGGCGCGGTGAAGGCCTCGGCGGGGTAGCGGGAGATCTCCGCCGCCGCCGGCTCACCGAACATCGTGCCGTAGCGTCCGTCGTACTCGCGCTCCAGGTCCTCGAGGAGAGGTGCCACGAGTGGGTCGAGCGGGTCGGTGTGCACGAACCTGTCCCCCGGCTGGAGGGTCGGGGCTGATCGGTTGCCTGGCTGCGTCACGATGATGCTTCTTTCCTGCGGTCTGATGTTAATCGTGCCACCTCCCGGCGACCCCCGCTGTTTGCCGCGGGCTGTTATCGTGCGCGGCATCACAGCCGCGCCCTGGCACCGGCGCTCGAACGGAGGCTCGCGGCCTGCCTGCCGAAGACCCGCTGACCGGGAGTCCCACCGAATCGAGATTCACGCCTCCCGCACAGCCACAATTCATTTTCCCGTTACCCGCCGGGCGCAGGCTTGGCGGCATGCTCGCACTCACGGCGACCGTTCGCCCCACCGATTCGTCCCTGCCGCTCGTGCTCCTGCGGGAGCGGCTCCACCGCTTCGAGCATGTGCCCGTCGCCCCGAATCGCACCATGGTCCTGATCCAGGGGGTGGGCCGGGTGCTCGTCCGTGACGAGGTGACGACCCTGCGGCTGGATGCGGTGGCCCGCTACGAAGACATGCTGGACACCATCCGGGCGGTCATCACCAAGGAGGTGGCCGGGTCCGTCCTCCCGGAGAGTCGCGACGGGCTGACCCTCACCTGGGAGCGGCCGCACACGGTGCCGGTGGAACTGCGCTGATTGGCGGCCTGCGCTCACCCCCGCGAGGCGTGCCGGGGCGTGCTCGCGAGCCGCTGCCCCACCAGGTGCGCCTGCTCGAGGAGCAGCCGCCCGAGCTCCGGCTGCCGCTCGGCCCGAAACCGCGGCTCGATCCCGGTGATACTCAGCGCCCAGGCCGGCCGGCCGCGGTCGTCGAAGATCGCCGCCCCCATGCCCCAGCTCCCCTCGAGGATGAGCCCCGGGTTGACCGCGTAGCCCGTCTCGCGGGTGAGCGCGATTCGCCGTCGGATCGCCTCCCCGGAGTGCTGCGGTCCCCAGTTCGCCTCGAGCGGCACCCGCGCCAGGTACCGGTCGATCTCGTCGTCAGCCGAGAACGCGAGCATCACCAGCCCCGCCGATGCGACACCGAGGGGAAACCGCACGCCCTCGTACAACACGAAGGACCGCACCGGAAAACTGCCCTCCTCGCGCACCAGGCACACTGTTTCGTTGCCGCGGCGCGCGGAGAGGAACGCGCTCTCTCCGGTCTCCCGCGCGAGGGCCTGCACGCCGTCGCGGGCGACATCCGTGATGTCGTACCGTTCGGCGGCAAGGGAACCGAGAACGTACAGCTCCGGCCCGAGGTGCCAGCGCGCGCGGTCGCTGTCGTGGTCGAGCAGCCCCTCGGCGGCGAGCGACGAGAGCAGCCGATGGGCCGTGGGCCTGGTGAGCCCGGCCCGCCTCGCCACGTCAGCCGACGACACCCCCTCGGCGTTCTCGCTCACGATGCGCAGGATGCTGCTCGCCCGCGAGATCACCTGCCCGCCCTGGATCGGTTCCGCCATCCGCTGCTCCCTTTCTGACCACTATGTGGATAACGATAGCTCGCCTGACCACGCTGTGATCGGATTCTTGGCCAACGCTCGGCAACTTTGACAGAAACAGATTGGGAACACTAGCGTGGTGTTCGGGCATTTCCTGACCACTTTGTGGTCGGAACGGCCCGGGCAACCACACGAGGGAGTGTTCATGTCAAAGGTCTGGCCATCGGCAGCGGAGGCTCTGCGCGATGCGGTGCACGACGGGGCCACCATCGCGGTGGGGGGCTTCGGGCTGAGCGGCAACCCGTCCGACCTGATCGAGGCCCTGCGCGACTCGGGCGCCACCGACCTCACCATCGTCTCCAACAACATGGGCGTCGATGGCAAGGGCCTCGGAATCCTGCTCGAGAACCACCAGGTGAAGAAGGTCGTCGCCTCGTACGTCGGCGAGAACAGGCTCTTCGCCCGGCAATACCTGGACGGCGAACTCGAGGTCGAGTTCGTGCCGCAGGGCACGCTCGCCGAACGACTGCGGGCGGGCGGGGCGGGCATCGCCGGCTTCTACACGAAGACCGGGGTCGGCACTCCGGTGGCCGAGGGCAAGACGCTCGCCGAGTTCGACGGTGAAACCTACCTTCTCGAGCGCGGCATCGTCGCCGACATCGCCCTCGTGCACGCGTTCAAGGCCGACCGCGAGGGCAACCTGATCTATCGCCACACCGCGCGCAACTTCAACCCGGTGGTCGCCACCGCCGGCAGGATCACGATCGCGGAGGCGGAGCAGGTGCTCGACACCGACTACCTCGATCCCGACGCGATCGTGACGCCGGGCATCTTCGTTCAGCGACTCGTCGAGTCTCTGCCGCGAACGAAGGACATCGAGCAGAGAACCGTGCGCCCCCGCGCGACGGTCGCCGACTAGAACTCCGCGGGAGGAGACGAACATGGCATGGACTCGAGACGAGATGGCCGCCATCGCCGCGCGGGAGCTGCGCGACGGCGAATACGTGAACCTGGGGATCGGCATCCCGACCCTCGTGGCGAACCACCTCCCCGACGGGGTGCGGGTGACCCTGCAGAGCGAGAACGGGCTGCTCGGCATGGGGCCCTTTCCGTTCGAGGGCGAGGAGGATGCCGACCTCATCAACGCGGGCAAGCAGACGGTCACCCTGCTCCCCGGCGGCAGCTACTTCGACTCGG
The DNA here is from genome assembly GCF_008040105.1 of Lacisediminihabitans profunda. Classification (GTDB taxonomy): domain Bacteria; phylum Actinomycetota; class Actinomycetes; order Actinomycetales; family Microbacteriaceae; genus Lacisediminihabitans; species Lacisediminihabitans profunda. The sequence continues at coordinate 121,256 of NZ_VRMG01000005.1, read as the reverse complement.
CGACCTCGTTCTCGATGATCCGCGGCGGTCACGTGCAGATCGCGATCCTCGGGGCCCTCCAGGTCTCCGGCCACGGGGACCTCGCCAACTGGACCATCCCCGGCAAGCTGGTCAAGGGCATGGGCGGTGCCATGGATCTCGTCGCCGGCACTCCGCGCGTGGTCGTGGTGACCGAGCACGTGGCCAAGGACGGCAGCCCGAAGATCGTGGCGGAGTGCGACCTGCCCCTCACCGGCAGTCGGGTCGTGCACCGCATCATCAGCGATCTCGCGGTCTTCGACGTGACCCCCGACGGCCTCGTGCTGCGTGCCGCGGCACCGGGCACCTCGGTCGACGACCTGCGTGCCTCGACCGGCGCCGGCTTCACCGTGGAACTCGACGAGGACATCGTCGCCGGGGTCGAGGGCACGGCGACCTGAGCCGCTGGGAGCCCCGGCTCACCCACCGGGTCAGTCGGCTTCCTCGTCAAGGCTCGAAATCAGCAGACAAGACGAATCGGAAAGCGCCGCGATGAAGCCGCCGACGAATGTGTCCCCCAGGCCAATCGTCGTGGGGTGTTCGGCTGTGAGGACCAGGGCCGGAACGCAGCTGACGTCGTCCCCGAGCCGGCCCTCGAGCGCGGCGGCGAATTCCGCGCCGCGCTCGCCGGGGAGCCTGAGCCCCACCTCGCGGTAGTCCTCCTCGGTGAACTCGTCCCCGAGCAGGTATCGGCTGCTGGCCATGGTTATCCCGCCCTGCAGCGCGGCCCGGTAGCTCTGGGCGTGCTCGCCGAGCGCGAGCGACCAATACTTAGTGTGAACGACGAGGGTCGGCGCCGGGATGAGGGCGTGAAGCTCGCGAAGGGCCTGACCCATTTCCCGGGCATCGAGAAGATCGAGGCCACGGCCGAGGTAGGCCTGCATCTCGTCCTCGTTCAGGCTATAGACGTCGATCACGTCGATGAGTGCGTCGCGAACGCGCAGGCTCATCTCCGGCACATGAAATCCGGCGTCTTCGTAGAACACGACGGCACTCGACGAGAGGTGGGTCATGTGCTGCCGGACACCGAGAAGCCGCTGGTTGAGCAGGCCCGGATACTGGATGCTGTTGAAGCCCGAGAGCATGAACACCTCTGCGCTCTCCAGGGCAGAGCCCAAGTCGTCGCTGAGCGCCAACTCACCGTTCGGCGGATCGTTGGCGAAGATCACCCGGTTCGGATGGGGTGCTCGAATATCGATGTCGCCGGCGGTCACCCGCGCTCCCTCGTTGAACTGCACGATGAGATGCGGGTCGGTCGTGTCGCCCTGGGCGCTGCTTATGTACGCACACCCCGGTGGCAGCAGGCGGCGAACATTGTCGTCGATGCTCACGAGATGAACGGTGCTGCTGACGCCCAGAGTCTGCATCGCCATCGCCGCCCGCACGCAGGTTCCGCCCAGCGTGATGCGCTTGTCGAATCGCGAGGCGAACGTCTCCACGATGTCGGAGGAGGCGACGAATCGCTCCCCCCCGACACCGCCTCGCACGAAAGCCAGCAGGGAGACGACCAGGTCTCGCTCAGTCTTCACCGAGATCGACGAGTCCAACTCGGACTCGACGATCGAGTACTCCCCGACAAGGTCCTCGATCACGCGGGAGTCCCACCTGATCTCGTAATCGACGGTGCCGCCGAGGCCTAATACCAACTTCGTGTTCATCGACATAACGATAGGGATCGGTCTAGTACAGCGCTGCTTTTCCCGCGGCGTTGAACAGGTCGATCTTCTGAGCGGCGACCACCTTCATCGCCGCGACGGAGGGCGGCTGGATGGAGTTCGGTTCCCGCTCGCCCAGGTCGGCGAGCACCGCACGCATCTTGTCGTGGTAGGCGACCTTGATGTCGCTGGAGATGTTGATCTTGTTCACGCCCAGCGTCACCGCCTCCGCGATCTCTCCATCCGGGTTGTTCGATCCGCCGTGCAGCACCAACGGGATGCTCACCTTCTCCTTGATGCGCTTGAGTAGCCCGAGCTTCAGCTCCGGCTTCATCGTGGAGGGGTAGATGCCGTGGCTCGTGCCGATCGCGATGGCGAGGCTATCCACCCCGGTCTCCTCGACGAACTTCACCGCCTCGTCGGGATCGGTGTAGATGATTGCCGCGGCTCCGCCCTCACCGTAGTTGTCCAGCTTGCCGATCGTGCCCAACTCGCCCTCGACCGAGATACCGACGGCGTGCGCCGTCTCCACGACTCGCTTGGTGACAGCGATGTTCTCCTCGAACGGCAGCATCGAGCCGTCGATCATCACCGAGGTGAAGCCACACTGGATCGCCTGGAGCACCTGCTCGTAGGTGGCGCCGTGATCGAGGTGGATGGCGACCGGAACCGATGAGCGATGCGCCCGAGCGATGATGGCCGGCAGCATGTCCGTTCCGATGTGGCTGAGCTCATCGGGGTGGATCGCGACCAGCAGCGGGGACTGCTTCTCCTCACTGATCTCGAAGAGTCCGGTCATCATCGCGTGGTCGCTGACGTTGAACGCCGGCACCGCGAAGTCGTTCGCGTTCGCCACGGCCAGAAGGTCTTTGCCATTCACTAACATTTCGGTGTTTCTCCTTTGGTTGGTTTGTGAAGCGATGTTCCGCTGCTCTAGTTCTTGACCGCGCCGGCTGTCATGCCGCCGATGAAGAACCGCTGGAAGAAGAGGAAGAGAACCAGCACGGGGATGCACCCGAGGATGCTCATCGCCATCATCTGGTTCCACTCGTACGAGTTCTGCCCCATGAGCAACTGGATGCCGATCGGCACTGTCCGCATGTCTGGCGTGCGCGTGAGCGTGAGGGCGAAGAGGAATTCGTTCCACGAGATCATGAACGTGTAGATGCCGACCGAGACGATCCCCGGCACCGAGATCGGCACGAGGATTCGCCAGAGCGCCCCCATCGAGCTCGCTCCATCCACTCGAGCAGCTTCGTCGAGCTCCTTCGGCAGCGTGTTGAAGTACCCGGTCATCATGATGATCGCGTAGGGCAGCGTGAACACCATGTAGGTGAGAATCAGCCCCAGGTACGTGTTGTAGAGGCCGAGCACCACCATCAATCCGAAGAACGGGATCAGCAGGGTTATGGGTGGCACCGCCTGAACGCTCACAATGAGCATGCTCAGCGGCTTCTTGAACCGGAACTCGAAGCGGCTGAAGGCATAGGCGGCGAGCAGCGCAACGAGCAACGTGAGCAGGGTGACACAGATCGCAACCACATAGCTGTTGATGAAGAAGCGCACCTTGGTCGGATCCGTGAGAATCGCGATGTACGCATCGAAGGAGAAGTGCTCGGTGATCAATTTCGGTGGATAGGCGAAGATCTCGGTGTTCGACTTGAACGAGCTGGATGCCATCCAGAGCACCGGAAAGCCGGCAAAGATCGCACCGGCAGACAGGGCCACCAGCAGCCCCGTCTTCTTGAGGAGGTGGCCGCGTCGCTTGGTCGCCATGGTCAGTCCCGCGCTTTCTGGTACCGGGCGTAAAAGAAGGCAAGAATCGTGGACAGCACCAGGATCATGACCGCGCTCGCCGAGGCCTGCGAAAACTGGTAGTTGCTGAACGCCAGCTTGTAGGTGAAGGTGCTGAGCATTTCGGTGACGTTGATGGGACCGCCTCCCGTCGTCATCCAGATCAACGCAAACTGCTGCGAGGTCCAGATCACGTCGAGCATCGACATGCTGATGATGATCGGCTTGAGCTGCGGGAGGGTGATGCTCCAAAACTGCTGGAAGCCACTTGCGCCGTCCACTTTGGCCGCCTCGTAGAGGTCCTTCGGGATTCCCTGCAGACCGGCGAGCAGGCTCACCATGTAAAACGGATAGCCCGCCCAGATGTTGATGAAGGTGACCGCGATGAGCGCTGTCGCTGGGCTGGACAGCCACTCGATGCCCTTGTCGGTGAGTCCGAGGCTGATGAGCGCGTAGTTGATGACGCCGTTCGGGTTGAGCAGCAGCTTCCAGAGGATGGCGATAATCGCCACCGTGAACAGCCACGGGAGAATGTAGATGACCCGAAAGAGCCCGGTGGTGACATTGCTGAGCAACTTCGTGTTGAGCATCATCGCAAACAGCAGGCCGAGCACGAGGTGGGCGATCACGCTCACGACCGTGAAGACGGCCGTGTTCATTACCGCCGTCGGCAGCACGCTGTTTGTCAGCACCTTGATGTAGCTGTCGAATCCGATGAACTGCGGGTGCTTGTTGACGATGACGTTGTCCATCACCGAGTAGCCGACGACCATCGCAATCGGGATGAACATGAGGACGAAAAGCAGTGCGGCTGTTGGGGAGATGAATCCGTACGGGGCGAGCCTCCTCCCCAACGACTTCGTTGACGCGCCCCTCGACACATCAGCGTTGATGATCTTGATACTCAAGACGTTCACCTCCTAGGTCGGTCGGGCCGCGCCAGGGGGAATCCACTGGCGCGGCCGCGTGAAACGGCGATGTGCGGGACTAGAACTGCGTCTTCCAGGCGGCCTGGGCCTTCTTCAGCGCGTCGTTCACGGACTGCGTTCCGGTAAGCACCCCCTGGAACTGTTCATCGAAGTCACGCATCAGCTGGTCGGCAACCGGCAGACCCGTGAACTCGTTGACGGGGGCGCCGCTCTTGTAGATGTCAAACGCCGTCTTGAAGAGCGGGTCCGTCCCGGTGAAGTCAGGCTCAGACTTGGTGTTGCCGGGGAACGCGTGGGCCAGCGTAGACAGCTTCGAGTTGACCTTCTGGCTCATCAGGTACTGCACGAGCTTCCACGCTTCTGCCTTGTGCTTGCTGTTGTCAGAGATGCCGATGCCCCAGGAGGCGTATGGGATACCGCGCTTGCCCGCGAAGCCATCAGTGGCTGGGATGGCGGAGATGCTGAACTTGAGGTTCGGGTTCTTTTCACGGATTGTGGTGATGTGCGAGAGGGAGTCGATCATCATTCCGACGCGACCGTTCGTGAACTCCTCGACCTTGTCCTGCTCTGTCATCGTGAGGGCACCCGGCGAGACGACTCCCTTGTCCCAGAGTTCCTTGACGTACTTCGTCGCGCTGGTCACAGCGGAATTGGTGAGGTCTGGCTTTCCGCCCTTGAGCATGCTTCCGCCCGAGGCCCACGCCCACGACATGACGTCGTTCTGAATGCCGTTCGGTGCCTGCAGCGAGAGCGGAAGGACCCATCCCTTGGTGTTGCCGCCCAGTTTGCTCAACGCCTCGGCGGCGGCGGTGAACTCTGTCCTGGTCGTCGGCGCTTGAGAAATGCCGGCCTTCGCCAGCAGGTCGTCGTTGGTGAACATGGGGTAGACGAAGTTGACGACGGGGATCATGTAGGTGGAGCCGCCGACCTTGATCTGGCTGGCCAGCTGGCTTTCGTCGTACTTCGCGCTCTTCATGAGTTTGGAGAGGTCCGCAACGGAACCCTGCTTGGCGAAGTCACTGACCCATGCGCCGTCGAGGCCGACGACATCGGACATGGTGCCCGATGCGGCGGCGGCAATTGTCTGGTCCTTCGTCGACGCGTACGGTGCGCTGAGCAGCTTGACCGTGATGTTCGGATTCGCGGCCTGGAAGTCGTCCATCACCGAACGAAGCGCCCCCGCCGGCAGTTCGGGCTCCCACCACTGGGAGAATTCGAGTGTCACCTTCCCTGCGGCGACGGGAGTGGATCCGCCTCCACTGCTGCACGCCGTGATGAGGGTGATCGCGGAGACGGTGGCGAGAATACTGAGTATTCCGCGTTTAACCGTAGCGCCTTTGCTATTCATGGTTCTCCAATCCGGGAGCTGCTGCCTTGTGCTGTTCAATGCGCTTTCTTGCGCTTTGTTGCCCCGATGCTAGCGGCCCGCGGCAATCGCCGTCAAGCGGCGAATCGCAGGAAATAAAGTCGCGATCCCCTCAGATTCCGAGAGAACCGGCCCTCGAGGCCATCAAGCGAGTGATAGTGCTTGCGTATTCATGCAAGAAACACGCATCGCCGACGTTCAATCTCAGGAGATTCTTGACCACAAATGCAACAAAATGCTACAATCCAGCGTGACTTCTTCTCAGTTTTCCTCCGCGGACGGGGATGACCAGCCGTCCCGCCTCCCTGCCGGCCGCAAGGCCGAACTCGCCGCCCATGTAGCCGAGGCAGGTCAGGTCACGGTGGCGGCGCTTGCCGCGCGATTCGGCGTGTCTGCCGACACCATCCGACGCGACCTCGACCAGCTCGATGTCGACGGCGTCCTCATCAGGACTCACGGTGGCGCGGTCAGTTCGTCGGTGATGTCGTCCATCGAGAAGAAGCTCGACGTGCGCATGCGACTCCAGACCTCCGCGAAAGAGCGGATCGGCGCGCTGGCAGCGGGACTCGTCGAAAACGGATCCGTAATCATGATCAACGCCGGCACCACCACGCTTGCCGTTGTGCGCCACCTGCGCAACCACCGCGAGCTCACCGTGGCCACGAACAACCTCCGGATCCCCACGGAGATCTCGCCCGATGTCTGCCGGGACCTTTATCTCTTCGGGGGCGCCGTGCGACTGAGTGGGCAGTCCACGATAGGCCCGGTGGGTTTCCAGTTCGCCGGTGGCGGCAATGATCTCGAGTTGCGATGCGACCTCGCCCTGATCTCGGTGGGGGCTGTCTCGGCCGAAAGCGGGTATTCGACGAGCAACCTGGCCGAGGCCGTCATGATGAGTGAAATGATTTCCCGCGCCTCGCGGGTGGCAATTCTCGCGGACTCCTCCAAGTTCGGGCGTCAGCTCTTCGCCCAGGTCGCGGAGCTCGGCCGAGCGGACTACTTCGTCACGGACAGCGCTCCCCCGGAGGACCTGGCCAACGCCCTGAGAAAGAACAACGTCACGGTCCTGGTCCCCACCAGCCGGGAAACGGAATGAGCCGTTACGGCACGGACCCGATCCACCTGCCCGCCAACCAGCCAGCGGATCGGTTCTACCGGGGTGGGAGCCGCATCTCCGACTTCCGGTCTGGGCCCCCTGCCGCGCCGTTCACGCCGGAGGACTGGGTGGGCTCCACGACGAGCGTGCGCGGACACGCCCCGGTGGGCCAGACTCGGCTTCCCGACGGCGAGCTTCTCGCGGACGCGGTCTCCAGCGACCCGCTCGGCTGGCTCGGGGCGGCTCACGTCGAGCGTTTCGGCGCGGACACGATGCTGTTGGTGAAGCTTCTCGACGCCGGGCAGCGGCTTCCCATCCACGCCCACCCGGACGGCGGGTTCGCCGCCGAGCACCTCGCGGCGGCGCACGGCAAGGCGGAGGCCTGGTACATCCTCTCCCCGGGCACGGTGCACCTGGGCCTTCGCGAGTCCATCGACCTCGCCGAGTTGCGCGGCCTCGTCGACGGCCAGCAGACCGAGCGCATGCTCGGCCTGCTGCACGCGATCGACGTCGCGCCGAACGACACCGTGTACGTGCCGCCCGGGCTGCTGCATGCGATCGGCCCGGGCATCCTGCTCGCGGAGGTGCAGGAACCGGAGGACCTGTCGATCCTGCTCGAGTGGACGGGCTTCGAGCTCGACGGCGCGGCGGACGGGCACTTGGGGCTGGGCTTCGAACTCGCCCTCTCCGCGGTCGACACGAGCGGGTGGTCGCGCGACGCGATCCTCTCGCTCGTGCGGCAGGTCGACTCGGACGGGCCGGTGCTCCCGGCCGCCTCGGCCGGCTACTTCCGCCTCGACCGCGTCTCCCGTCCCCAGACGCTGCCGGCCGGCTTCGCGGTGCTCATCGCGCTCGAGGGATCGATGACGCTGACGACCGAGAACGGAGCCACGCTGGAGCTGTCCCGGGGAACCACGACGCTCGTCCCCTTCGCCGCCGGGGCGATGTCGATCGACGGCGAGGGAGTGGTGATCGTGGCGCGGCCGCCCATCGCACGCTGAGCCGGAGCGCGTTGGGCGTCGCGGCCGGGCGGTGATCCGCCTCACGACGTACGATGCCTCCATGACCATCCTCGCCACCTCATCGCCCGCCGCCCGCCTCTCGCGGGAGGGCTGACCGAGTATGCCGAGCACCCTCTCACTCAAGGCGATGGAGGCCTCGCACCGCTTCCTGCAGTGGATCACTCGCGGACGGGTCGGCTGGACGATCTCCGACATGCCCGTGATCGAGCTGACGACGATCGGACGCCGAAGCGGCGAGCGTCGGGCGACGATGCTCACGTCTCCGCTGAAGGAGGGCGATGCCTACGTCGTAGTGGCGTCCCGCGGTGGGGACGACCGGCATCCGGCCTGGTTCCTCAACCTCCGCGACAACCCGCGGGTGGAGGTCGTGGTCGAGGGCCGCCCTCGAGTGCCCATGCTTGCGCGGGTCGCCACCGCCGACGAGCGCGCCCGGCTCTGGCCGATCATCACCGGGAGGTACGCCAACTACGGCGGCTACCAGGAGAAGACGAAGCGGCAGATCCCGCTGGTGCTTCTCGAACCGATCACTCGGTAGGGCCGAGACGGCCGCGATTCATCCCCACCGCGATCCGGTCGATCGATGCGGGTCCGCGGGTCAGGCGCGGATGGTGACCGCGGTTCCCACGGGTGTCCAGGCGAAGAGCGAAGCGATCACGTCGAGCGGCAAGTGCACACAGCCATGGGAGCCCTGGGTCGTGTAGAGCGGACTACCGAGGGGGAACGTCTGCCAGGGCGAGTCGTGGAATCCGTCGCCGCCGGAGAACGGCATCCAGTAGGCGACGTGGTCGTTCCAGGAACCGTTGACGTCGTGGCCGGCGAGCACGGTGTTGCGCACCTTGTTGATGATGTGGAAGGTGCCGGTGGGGGTCGCGTCGTGCACATTCTTCAGCGCCGATGCGCCAGTGGTGACGGCGGATTCCGTGAGCAGCGTCACCCCGTCGCACGCCCACAGGTGCTGCTGGGCGATGCTCACGTAGATGTGCTTGGTGCCGGCGGGTGTTCCGGCGCAGGCGGCCGAGACGGGGACCGGCGGGGGCGACGGGGCCGCGACGGGCGTCGGTGTGACAGCCATCGGTGTCGGTGTGGTCATCGGGGTGGGCGACACGACTGCCACCGCGTGCGCCCGCACTCCGGCGCTGCATCCCACCATGGCCATGAGAATGGCCGCTGCTCCGGCAATGGCAGCAACTCGTCGCAGGTTGGTCATGGCTTCCTCTTGTCGTCCGGGTTACTTCCTCAGCACGACCGATTCTAGATCGGTGCACTGGGCAAAACCTGATTCGACAGCACCCGAACCCACCCTCAGAATTCGGTGTGCCCCAGATTCGCCTCCGTGACGAATCGTGCCTCCGCACAGGCCGCGGATTCGAGCTCGAGCACGACCATCTCGTTCCGGTCGCGGTTCAGCACCGGGGCCGGTACGTAGAGGGTGCGTTGCGGACCGCGCGACCAGTACCGGCCGAGGCAGAAACCGTTGATCCAGACCACTCCCTTGCCCCACGACGAGGTGTCGAGGAACAGGTCCTGCACGGCGGCGAGCGAGAAGTGGCCGCGCGCGAACACGGGCCCGCTGAGGGAACGCGGATGGTCGGCGCCGGCATCCAGGGCGGCGTCCACCGGGGCGAGCGACCGCAGGTCGAGAGGAAGAACGCCCCACCGCTGGAGCCGGACGCCGTCGAGGACTGTCGGTCCGATCAGCCCCTTCGGCTCGCCGATTCGGTCGCCGTAGTCGACCCGTCCCTGGTCTTCCACGAGCAGGGAGAGGGTGCCGCGCCCGGCCGGCACGCTGATGCTGCGATCGTGATGATCGCGGGCCAGCACCCCGATGGGCGAGTCGTTGACGAAGACGTACGCCCGGTCCCGCACTTCACCGATCTCGAGCACCGCGACGCGGTCGAGGTCGATCTCGTGGGAGTAGAGGGCGAATCCGCTGTACTGGCCAAGTTCGTCCATCGACGGCAACCCATCGGACCACGACCAGGAGCCGAGGCGGTCCGCGACGGAGAAGAGGCTCACCGCCCGGTCGAGGGGAACCGAGAAGTCCGGCGCGGGAACGCGGGCGGCGGGCAGTTCGGCGGGCAGACTCGAGTGCCTGGCGAGCACCTCCCTGAAGGCCCAGTACTTGGCGGTGGGCTGGCCCGCTTCGTCGAGGGGCGCGTCGTAGTCGTAGCTGGTGACGATCGGCTGGTACACGCCCTTGTCGTTCGCACCGTTGGTGAACCCGAAGTTGGTGCCGCCATGGAACATGTAAATGTTCACGGATGCGCCGGCGGAGAGCAAGGCGTCCAGTTCCGCCGCCGATTCCCCGGCCGAGGTGGTGTGATGATGCGCACCCCAGTGGTCGAACCAGCCGTCCCAGAACTCGGAACACATGAGCGGACCGGTCGGCTGGTTCTTCCGAAGGGTCTCCAGTCGCTCCACGGCGCGGGATCCGAACGAGCCGGTCTTGAGCAGCTCGGGAAGCGACCCATTGGCAAGCATGTCGTCCTGTGGCTGGTCGACCGTGGTCAATGGAACGGTGATGCCCGCCGAGCGGGTGATGTCGGTGAGCTTTCGCAGGTAGGACGCGTCGTCGCCGTACGCGCCGTACTCGTTCTCGACCTGCACGAGGATCACCGGCCCGCCGTTGCCGATCTGCAGGGGCGCGACGATGCCGAGCACCCGGTTGAGGTAGGTCGTCACCGCCGCGATGAACTGCGGCTCGTCGCGGCGGATACCCACGGTCGGGTTCGCGAAGAGCCACGCGGGCAGTCCGCCGTTGTCCCACTCCGCGCAGATGTAGGGGCCGGGCCGAACGATGGCGTACATCCCCTCGGCCTGGATGAGGCGCAGGAACCGGTCGAGATCGGCGCGCCCGGACTGGGTCCACGAGTCCGGCGTCTCGGCGTGGAAGTTCCAGGACACATAGGTCTCGATGGTGTTGAGGCCCATGAGCCTCGCCTTGTGGATTCGGTCCGCCCACTGGTCGGGGTGCACACGGAAGTAGTGGATCGCACCGGAGAGGATTCTGAACGGTTCGCCGTTCAGGACGAAGTCATCGTCCTCGATCTCGAATCTGTCCATGCGTCGCGGTCCTTAGGGGTGAGGTGGTCGGGGGCGCGGCGAGCGGCCGACGGAACCTGCTGGGTCCGCCGGCCGCACACCGAGGCGGTGCTACTTCGTGGTGACGGTGAAGCCCTGCTGGTTGCCGTAGTCGGCGAGCGACTTCTGCCAGGCGCTCAGTCCGGCGTTCAGGTCGCCCGCTGACACGTAGGACTGGCCGACGGTGTCACCGTAGATGCTGTTCGCATAGACCTGGTACGGAAGGTAGGACCATCCCGTGGAGACGTCCTTCGCTCCCTGCACGAGCACCTCGTTGATCTTCTGGCCGCCGAAGTAATCCGGGGCGTCGGCGAGGAAGGCCTCAGAGTTCAGCTCGCTGGTCGTCGAGGGGAAACCGCCGGAGGCGAGGAACACCTTGATGCTCCCCGGGCTGTTGTTCAGCCACTTCAGGAAGCCCGCGGCGAGGGCAGGGTTCTTGCTCTGCTTGAGCACAACCTGTCCGCCTCCGCCGTTCTCGGAGTTCGCCGGCTTTCCGTCATAGGTCGGCGTGGGGGCGACGCGCCACTGGCCAGAACCGTCCTTCACCGAGGACTCGAGCACACCGGGCATCCACGCGCCGGTGATGAGGGAGGCGACATTTCCGTTGCCCAGGGACTTGAACCAGTCATCGCTCCAGCCGGGAACGGGAGAGAGGAGCTTGTTGTCGACCAGCTCGTTCCAGGTTGAGGCCCATTTCTTGCTGCCCTCGTCCTGGAGGTTGATGCTCACCTTGGAGCCGTTGGAGGTGAACGGACGGCCGCCGGCCTGCCAGATCATGCTGGTGGTGAATCCCGAGTCGCCGGAGTCGCTCGTGATGTAGGCCTCGGGGTTGGCCGCATGCAGCTTCTTGGCGTCGGCGATGTACTCGTCCCAGGTGGTGGGAACTGTCAGGCCGTACTTGTCGAAGACCGTCTTGTTGTAGAACAGGGCCATGGGGCCGGAGTCCTGCGGCAGGCCGTAGAGTCCGCCGCCCACGTTGACGGAGCTCCACGGGCCCGGCGTGTATGCGCTCTTCAGGGAGTCGAAGCCGTAGGCCGTGAGGTCGACGAGGGACTTGCTCAGGGCGAACTGCGGGATCGCGTAGTACTCCACCTGGGCGACGTCGGGTGCGCCGGAGCCGGCCTTGATCGCGTTCTGCAACTTCGTGTACTCGGTGGTGTTCGTACCGGCGTTGACGAGCTTGACGTGCACCTTGGGGTACGCCTTCTCGAACGCCGCGACCTGCGCTTCGGCGGACGGGGTCCACGACCAGTAGGTGATGGTTCCGCCCTTCTTGAGGGCGGCGGCGACATCGGTAGAGCCGGCTGGCGTGCCGGACGAGGTGCTCGCGCAGCCGGCCAGGGCCGTGCCGATGAGGGCGCTGGCGACCACAATCGCGGCGATTCGACGCGACAACGACACTGTGCGTGACGTGATCTTCATGGTGTTCCTTTCACTTCTTCGGGATGAGGATGGGCAGGACGCCCTGGGAGGAGTGGTGCACAATCGAGCAGCGGTCTCCCGTTACTGCTTGACGCTTCCCGCGGCCAGCCCCGACTGCCAGTAGCGCTGCAGCAGGAGGAAGACGGCGACGATCGGGATGATGGTGATCAGCGAGCCGGTGATCACCAGGTTGTAGATCGGCTGCGCCGCGACCCCGGTGGCCTGGGCGCTCCACTGGCTGAGGCCGACGGTGAGCGGGTACCAGGTGGGGTCGCTCAGCATGATCAACGGCAGGAAGTAGTTGTTCCAGGTTGCGACGATGGCGAAGAGCAGCACCGTCACGACCCCGGGCGCCAGCAGCCGAAGCGAGATCGTGAAGAAGGTGCGGAACTCACCGGACCCGTCCATCCGTGCCGCCTCGAGCAGTTCGGTCGGCACCGCATCGATCGTGTAGGTCCAGATCAGATAGAGGCCGAACGGGCTGATCAGCGAGGGCAGGATGATCGCCCACGGCGTGTTGGTGAGCCCGACCTGGCTGAACATGAGGAAGGTGGGCACCGCCAGAGCGGTACCCGGCACGGCGATGGCGCCGAGGATCACCGCGAAGACGGCACGCTTGCCCGGGAACGTGAACTTGGCAAGCCCGTAGCCGGCAACCGTCGCGAGCAGGGTCGCCCCGCCGGCTCCGACCACCACGTAGAGGAGGGTGTTGCCGAACCACTTCACGAAGATGCCGTCGCGGTAGGTGAGCGTGTCGACGATGTTCTGGAAGAGGGTGAAGTCTTTGCCGAACCACAGCCCGAACGTGGAGTACAGGTCGGGCTGGCTCTTGGTGGCGTTGATGATCAGCCAGAGCAGCGGGACCACGGAGTACAGCACGAAAAGTGCCATCACGATCGTGAGCACCACCGACCGTCGCTGGCGAGGATCGCGCTTGCGTGCCGCCCTGAGCTGGGCGCGCGGCGAACGGGCGAGTGCGGTGACGGCCATCAGATGCTCTCCTGCCGGGAGCCGCGCAGCTGCACGACGTAGGCGATGACCGCGGTGATCACGCCCATCACGATGGCCACCGTGGCCGCGTAATTGAACTGCTGCCCGGCGAACGACAGGTTGTAGGCGTACATGTTCGGGGTGAAGTAGCTCGTGATCACGTTGGGGCTGAGGATCTTCAACAGGTTGGGTTCGTTGAAGAGCTGGAAGCTGCCGATGATCGAGAAGATCGTCGCGATCACGATCGCGCCGCGCAACGCGGGGATCTTGATGCTGAAGACCGTGCGCATCGCGCCCGCGCCGTCGATCTCCGCCGCTTCGTAGATGTCGGAGGGCACCACGCGCAGCGCCGCGTAGAAGATGAGCATGTTGTAGCCCATGAACTCCCAGGTGACGATGTTGCCGATCGACCCGAGAATCGCCTGCGCGCTGAACGGCTCGAGCACATGGGCGCCGAGAAGATCGTTGATCCCCGCGGTCAGGCCGAACTGATCGCCGTAGATGAAGCCCCAGATCAGTGCCGCGACCACTCCGGGCACCGCATAGGGAAGGAAGATGGCGATGCGGAAGAAGGCCGCCCCGTGCAGCCGGGCGCTGTCCAGCGCGAGCGCCGCCGTGAGCGACAGGGCCAACATGATGGGCACCTGCACGACGAGGAAGAGGGTGACCCGGCCGAGCGCCTGCCAGAACTTGGCATCCTGGAAGACGGCGAGGTAGTTGTTGAGCCCCACGAAGACGGTGCCGCCGAAGAGCTGCTCGCGAAACAGGCTGAGGCCGATCGCGTAGACCACCGGAGCGATGATCATCGCAAGGAACACCAGCATGAACGGTGCCACGAAGGCCCAGCCGCGCCAGTCGCGGCGGTTTCGCCGCGCCGGTGTGGCCCGCTGGGCCAGCCGGACTATGGACGTCGATGTCATGTTTTCTTCCCGTCGAACACTCGGATGTTTACGTCAACATCCGCAGGGTCAGACTAGCATGTTGACGTAAACATGCAAGCCCTAGGATGAAGCCACCATGACCGAGACAATTCCTCCGCGAGCACCCCGCCCCGCCCGCGGCCCGTCGATGGCGGACGTCGCCGAGCGCGCCGGGGTGTCGACCCAGACCGTCTCCCGGGTGGCGAACGGGCTCACCAACGTGGAGCCGGCCACTCGCGATCGCGTCCTTCAGGCCATGCAGGTGCTCGGCTACCGCCCGAACAAGGCCGCCCGTGCGCTTCGATCTGGCCGCTTCCGCAACATCGGCATCACCATGTTCACCCTGTCCACCTACGGCAACATGCGAACGCTCGACGGCATCACGGTGGCCGCCGCCGCGGCCGGGTACTCCATCACGCTCGTGCCGGTGCGGGATCCGACCCAGGAGGCGGTGAGTTCAGCCTTCACGAACCTGGTCGAGCAGGCCGTCGACGGCATCATCCTGCTGATCGAGGCGCACCTCGTCGACAATTCCGAGGTGGAGTTGCCGCCGGGCCTGCCGGTGGTCGTCGTCGACTCGGGGGCCCGCGCCGACTACCCCGTCGTCGACAACGACCAGACCGAGGGCGCGCGGCTGGCGACGCAGCACCTGCTGGACCTGGGCCACGACACGGTCTGGCACGTCGCCGGGCCGGAGGGCTCATACCCCGCAAGCCGCCGCCACGAATCGTGGCGCGACACCCTCCAGGCCCACGGCAGGGCGGTGCCTCCCCTCTTCCGCGGCGACTGGACCGCGGCATCCGGTCACGCGTTGGGGCTGGAGATCGCTCACAGGCCGGAGATCACCGCGGTGTTCGCCGCCAACGACGCAATGGCGCTCGGCATCATGAGCGCCCTGCACGAGAGCGGCAGGCGGATACCCCAGGACGTGAGCATCGTGGGGTTCGACGACATGGCCGAATCCGACTCGTTCTGGCCACCGCTCACCACGGTGCACCAGGACTTCGACCTCGTGGGACAGCGCAGCATCGAGATCCTCCTCGAGGAGATCGAGCATGCCCCGATCGTGCCCGTGCGATCCATCGTTCCGGTGCGGCTGGTGCTGCGGGCCAGCACGGGCACCCCACCGCACGCTCCGTGACGACCGCCTCGGTCGCGCCTCACTCCGGCCGGTCGAGAAATTCGCGGGCCGCGGCCAGGAACGCGCGCGGCTGGTCCACCCACGGGTAATGGCCCGAGCCGTCGAGAACCGTGGCGGCGCCGCGGGGAAACAGCTGCGCCATCGCCACGGCGGGGGCCGCGCCCGTGACTGCGTCCTCCGCCCCCGCGATCACCAGGACCGGCGCCTCGACCCGGGTCAGCCGCTCCGCGAGATCGACGGGCGGGGCAACACTGAAGTAGGTTCGGTTGACCCGATAGTTCACTGACCCCACCCGCGAGTGGAGCTGCTGCCGCTCGCCCCACGCCGCGTACCCCACCGGCGCCGTCGCGTCGGTCCAGGCCTCGAGACTCGCCTGATCGCTCGGCCGGAAGAGTGAGCGACGATGGTGACGCGATCCAGCCCGAGGTGCTCGCGCAGACACTCGATGTCCGCCGATTCGTGCCACCAGGACCCCAGATTGCCATCGGTCGCGGGGGTGCGCCCGACTCCTCGAAGGTGCGGGACGATCAGTCGGTAGTGGTCGCCCAGCCCGGCGAGGTCTTCGAGGTAGTCGGGGTGACGGGGACCGCCCCCAGCCACCACCACGATGGGCGGCCCGACTCCCCTGTCTTCGAAAAACAGTTCGGCGTCATCCGCCCCGCGATACCTGGGCACACTTCGACGCTAGTACACCTTTCGCCTCGCGAAAAGGGGTCGGCAGCGCTCGAATGCGCCGAGGGGGCGGCCCGCCCGAGGCCTAGGGCGAGCGGCGCAGAAGCGTTATCCCATCACGATGGAAGGTCACCCGATAGCCGTGGGTCTGCGCCTCGGCGAGGTCGCGCTGCTCCTGCCCCCGATGCACCTGAAAATGCCTGCTGGAGTACGGGTCCACCACGATCCACTCCGGTCGAATCGCGTTGAGGGGTGCCAGACCGAAGAGAGTCACGGTGGCGCGCGAGGTCAGTTGCGGAACCAGGTCGTCCGACGCTGACACTGTCGCGCCATCCGGTATCTTCGCCAGGGCGGCGTGGATCGCGCCGGCGCGCGGATTCGGCTGCCACAGGGTCGGCTCGATGAGCCGTTCCAGCGAGTAGTTCGGGATCGTGACCAGGGTGATGGCGACGGCCGCGACGACCGTGACGCGGATACCCCTCCTGGCGCGGCGGGAATCGGACCGCTTCCAGCGCGCGAGCGCCTCGATCATCGCGGCGACGACGATCGGCATGAGCACCGCGCTGTAGTGATACCGCGTTCCCCAATAGTTGGGGTCGTCGCCCACGAATCGCCAGAGCAGGGTCGGCAGGGCCACGAGCACGATGGGGGAACACACGGCGGCGAATCCCGTGATCGCCAGCGTGAGGAGGAGCGTGCCGAGCTTCTCATCCACGGAGGTCAACGCCACCTCGAGGATCGGGCGACCACCCGCGAACTTGCTCCAGTAGTCGTAGCTCCCCGCGGAGTTGACGAGGGGCAGCAGCACGGTCATCTCGATGGCCGAGGCGGCGATCCCGATCACGGCCGTGACGATGCCGAGTCGGCGCGCGCCCCGCCACGCGATCAGGACTCCGATTCCGGCGACCGCGGTGACGCCCAGGTCCTCCTTCACCAGGAGCAGGGGCAGCGCCCACGCGGAGGCCGCCGTGAGCCGCCCCTGCCCGAGGGCGCTCAACGAGAACGCCAGAAGGGGCACGGCGAAGGCGATCTCGTGAAAGTCGAATCCCACGGCCGAGGCGATCCCGAAGGACAGGCCGTACACGCAGCCGACCGCGACGGCGACGCGGGTGCCGAGGGCGCGCTGGGCCCAGGACACGAGTGGCCAGGCGGCGAGCGCGAAGAGGAAGGCCTGCGCCACGAGGAGCGTGATCGGCGTCGGGAACACCGCATAGAACGGCGCGATGAGCACGAGGATCGGATGGAAATGGTCGCCCAGCAGGTTGAATCCGGGTCCCTTGAGCTCCACGATGGGCGGTCGAAGCGCCGCGTAGTCGCGGATCGCCTGCTCGAAGATTCCGAGGTCGTAGCCTCCGGTGTGCACCCTCAGGTGCAGCCGCACCGCGATGGTCGAGTAGAGCGCCGTGAGCGCAACGACGAACCCGAGCGGCACGCCGCGAGCGCGGAGCGCCCCACGGATCACTCCGACGGTTTCGAGCACTCCTCCAGTATGGAGGCGCCATCTCGGGTGGCGATCCTGGGCACCGGTGCGCTGACTCTGGTCGTCGCGCAGGGATCGCCTAATCCTCGAGGAAGGCACGCACGTCGGCGGCGAGCCGATGGTTGCCCTGGGTCGTCATGTGCCCGACCCCCCGGTACAGCACGAGGCGTGCAGATTGGATGCGGAGGGCGGTCTCCCGAAAGAGGCTCTCGGGGTAGAATCCGTCGGAGTCACCGCCGAGAACCAGCGTCGGCGCCGTGATCTCGGGGAGGCGGCCGTGCAGGTCGAACCCGTCTTCGGCGTCGAGCAGCACCAAGAGGTCGGGGTCGTCGTTGCCGACGACGATCGGCCCGAGCATCAGGCCCGCCACGGTCATCGCGTTGCGCTCCACGGCGTTCCTGCCGAGCCGCGACATGAGTTCGGCGGCGGCTCGTTGCGGCCGGCCCGCACGGAGCAGGGCGCCCGTGCGCTGCTGGGCGAGGCGACCGCTCGGGCCGAGGCGGTAGGCGGACGACACCACCACCAGGCGGTTCACCACGTCCGGATGGTCCGCCGCCAACTGCAGCGCAATGCTGCCGCCGGTGGAAACGCCGATGACGTCGACGGGATCGCCGAATAGGTGCCGAAGGGTGTCCGCGTACTCTCCCGCCACCGAGGCCATGTCGAAGTCCGGCGGCAGCCCCGGGCGGTGACCGATCCACCACACCTCGTGATGACGGGCCAACAGGCTGATTTGGCCGCCCTGCACGCGCCGATCCAGGGCGGTGGCCGGGCGGGCGCCTCCCGCGATCCCGGGAAGGAACACGAGACGGCCGCCCGCCCCGGCGCGGAGGTACGGCATCCCGTTGCCCAGGGTGCCCCGGTCCGGCACGCCATCCCGCCGGCTTGCGTCTGACGGTCTCTTCATCTCAGGCTCCTCGCCTCGGTGGCCGAGGCGACTCTGCACCGGAAAACTCCATCGTGCAACCGCAGCCTAAGAGCGGGCTCTGAATCGGCCGAGACCGGCGCGGGACACACACCGGCGCAGGGCTTCTCGCGAATCAGCCCCGAGCCGGGGGCGATCGCTGCCAGGCCCGACAATCACGCTCGGAGCCGGAAACCGACGCTCGTTGGGGTCGGTCGGGGCGCCTCACCGAATCCTGGAGAGGAGGGAGGGCGAGCGTGTCGGTGCTCACTACTGGGGGTCGGATCGTGCGCACGAGTTCGAGGAACACGCGATCGACCAGGTCCTGGTCTTCTGTCCAGGCCAGTACCCGCTCCTCATCCACCGGCGGCATCGCGATAGTCGCAATTGTCATGTCGCCTCCCCTCGCCTCTGTGAATCTTCCTCTCTGTGAATTTTCGCCTCCGTGAATGTGCGGCCGGCGGCGTCAGGACGAGATCGTCATCTGCTCGCGCGCGTTCGCCCGGGAGCTAACCTCGATCTTCCTCGGCTTCGCCGTCTCGCTGACCGGGATCACCACGCTGAGCACGCCGTTGTCGTAGTGGGCGCTGATCCGCTCGACATCGATGCCCTCCCCCAGGGTGAACTGCCGCCAGTACGCTCCGTACGGCCGTTCCCGGGCGAGGAACTTCGCGTCGTCCGATGTCGGTTCGGTTCGCTGCGCCCGGATGGTGAGCAGCTGGCCGTCGACGTCGACATCGACGGACCCCGGGTCGACCCCCGGGAGGTCGGCGTTGAGGATGTACTGTCCGCCGTCCTGGTAGAGGTCTACGGGCATGAGCCGCTGTCCTCGGTTCGACTGAAAGAGAGCCGAAGCGAGGCGATCCAGTTCGTTGAAAGGATCAAAAGACATAGCCATGATGAGGATTCCCCTTTCTAGAAACGTGAGTCCGAGTGACTCAATTCACCAATTTTTTACCAGTCGTTCGAGCCCGAATTCAAGGGCTGCAGGCTCAAAAATTGCTGAAAATCTCGAACTGGTTCGCCCCGGTGAGTGGCCGACTCTGGTCTAGCCGCCGGCGCGCGGGGCCGCCGTCGATCGGCGCACCACGAGTTGCGGTGCCGGCGAGTCGAGCACGGTGTGGATCACGCCGGAGCCGCTGTCCGCGAGCGCGACGACGGCCGCCGCGCCCAGTTCGCTCAGCGGCATGCGCACCGTCGTGATGGGCGGCCAGGTGGCATCCGCGTACCAGACGTCGTGCATGGCCACGATCGAGATGTCCCCCGGCACCCGCAGGTCACGGTCGTGGATCTCGGCCAGCACCCCGAGGGCCGCGTTGAGGTTCGCGACCACGAGGGCGGTCGGCAGCGTGGCGCTCTCGAGAAGCCGAACGGCGGCGGCGCGCCCGTCGGTCCCCGCGTAGCCGAGCCGGGTCATCCACGCCTCCTCCGGCGACAACCCAGCCTCTGCCATCGCCGCGCGGAAGGCGGCCTCGCGCCGGGCGCCGGTCGCGCTGCCGAGCAGACCGCCGATGAATCCGATGTCGGTGTGACCGAGCCGGCGGAGGTGATCCATCGCCAGGCGGATCCCGGCCGCGTCATCGAGCACGATGGTGCTGAGGGGCCCGTCGTCCACCGAGTTGATCACGACTATCGGGGTGTCCTGCACGACGAGCGACTCCAGATCGGCCGGCGGCGTTCCGTCGGGCAGTTGCAGGATCACTCCATCGATGCGGCCCTCCCCCACCAACCGGCGCAGCCAGTCCCTGTCGTCGTGCAGGCGTTCGGCGCGACCGAGCACGATCGCGAGCCCACGGGCTCCGGCCTCGTCCTCCGCCCCTCTCGCGAGTTCCGCGAAGACGGCGCTGGTGACATCCGGCACCACGAGAGCGATGGTGCTCGTCCGGGAGGTGCGCAGGGAGCGGGCGGCGTGGTTCGGCACGTAGTCCAGCTGCTGCGCGGCGGCCATCACCCGTTGCCGCGTGCCCTCCGAGACCCGGAGCGTCGTGTCGCCCGAGAGTACCCTCGACACCGCCGCCGGGGAGACCCCGGCGAGCGCGGCGACATCGCTGAGCTTGACCATGACTCCGCCTGTCTACTACGAATGCCGCCCGAGCGCGAAATCGCGCCCTTCAGCGGTCGAAGTGCACGACCTCGTTGGCGCCCATCGAGCGGTAGAGGGCGTCCACGAGCTCGATCGTCTTCACGTTGTCGCCGACCGTGCTGCGCGGTGTCGAACCGGTGGCGATCGCCTCGAGCACCGACCCCATCGACCCGATGAAGGCGTGCGGAAACCAGCGCTGGGTCACCGGATACGGCACCCACCCGTCGGTCGGCAGCACGGTGCTGGTCACCTCCAGGGTGTCAGGGCGTCCGTTCGGGTAGTCGTACATGAGCCCGAGGGTGCCGCGGATGGCGCCCCCGGTCCCCTCGATCCGAAACTCCGCGGAGTTGTCGCCGCCGAGGTTCATGTGGTTGGCCGAGACCAGGGCGGAGCTTCCGTCGGGGAACGTGTAACTGCTCGTCGTGCGGGTCTCGCCGACCGGGTACTGGCCGGGCGTTCGACCGGCGACGGCGTAGACCGACGACGGCTCGCCCATGAACCAGCGCACGGCATCGTGGTAGTGGATCGAGTGCACCATGATCTCGAGGCGTTCCATGGCCTTCGCCCACTCCCACTGCGACCAGTCGGTGAAGACGTTGACGGTGAGCGCGAACGACGTGACGGTGCCGAGCCAGCCGGCCTCCACCATCCGGTGGGCCGCGGCGATTCCCTCGTCGAACCGCATCTGCTGGTTCACCGCGGCGACCACGCCCGCCTGGGCCGCGAGCGCCGCGAGTTCGCGCGCGGTCTGCGGGTTGTCGGTGAAGGGCTTCTGGGCCAGGATGTGCTTTCCGGCGGCGACCGCGGCACGGAAGATGGGCGGCTGGTGGGTGACGGGAACCGCGATGTCGACCACCTCGACCCGGTCGTCGGCGAGCAACTCGGCCAGGCTCTCGTAGACGCGGGGAATGCCGTGGCGGGCGGCCACGTCCCTGGCCCGCTCCGGATCGATGTCCGTGATCCCGACGACCTCCAGACCCGCGAGGCGGTAGGCCGGCAGGTGCGCGCCGTCGACGATTCCCCCGGCGCCGATGATGGCGATGGGTCGCTTGTGCGCCTCGGGGATTACGAGCCGGCAGTAGTCGGAGACGTCGGCGAACAGGTCGATCACGATGACGCCTGGGTGGACTGGGCCCTCGCGGCCGCCGGATCCCGGTATTTCACGGTCTGCAGGTGCTCGCAGTAGAGCACGATCTGCTCGTCGTCGGCACGGAACACCTCGTACGACACGGTGAACAGGCCCATCTCGTCGTACTTCGGCTCCTTCCTCAGCAGGGTGCGCATCGTATAGATGGTGTCGCCGATGAACAGCGGTTTGATGAACCGCAGCCGGTCGTAGCCATAACTGAAGGTGTTGACGTTGTTGTGCGCCATCAGGCCCATTCCGTAGCCGAACACGAGCGCGCCCGGCACGATGCGTCTGCCGAAGAGCCCCTCGTCGCGGGCGAAGATCTCGTCGGCGACATAGGGGTGGAGGTCGACCAGCATGCTGCTGAACATCATCACCTCCCCCTCGGAGATGGTGCGGCGGATGGAGCGGTCCACCTCCCCCACCTCGTAGTCCTCGTAGAGTTTCACGTCCTGGTTCCAGACCGGCACCGCGTGGCGGGCGACCGGGTCGGAGTTGGGATTCCTCATACTGCTGCCTCCTCGTCGGCGAACTCGGCCCGGATAGCGTCGGTGTGCTCCCCGAGTCGCGGGGCGCCCCTGTCGTTCTTGAGCACCCGGCCGTCGTAGCGCACGGGGGAGCGGGTGGTCTGGATGGCGACCGGCGGGCCGCCGTCGGCATCCGGTCTTTCGATCTGCTGCGCCATGTCGAGCGCGCGGAATCCGTCGTGGGCGACGAGCTCCGGAAGGGTGAGCACCGGCGCGCACCAGACATCCGCCGCATCGAGGATCTCCAGCCAATGCTCGGTGGACCGGGTCGCGAGGTGATCCGCGAGCGCGCGCGTGATCGCGGTCTGCTCGGTCCACCAGGTGTCGGGGTCGACATACTGCTCGAGCGTCGCCAGCCCGATGAGGGCCCCGAGAGCCGGCACCGGGGTCATCGCGATCGCGAGGTAGCCGTCCGAGGTGGGATAGACCCCGTACGGCGCCTGGAGAAAGGCGTGCGCGGTGTTGCGCGCGCCGCGCTTGACGGTGATCGAGGGGTCGCCGAGGTGGGCGCTGATCAGCTCGAACTGCAGGTCGAGCATCGATTCGAGCAGGCTGGTGTCGACCCGGCCGCCGAGTCCCGTGCGCTCCCGGCGCAGCAAGGCGGCGGTGATCCCGCTGGCCAGATGGATCGAGGCGATGACATCGGCGAGGGCGATCCCCACCGGCACGGGCGGGTCGTCGGAGCTGCCGTTCAGCCACGGCAGTCCGGACAACGACTGGGCGAGGAGGTCTTGCCCCGGCCGATCTTTCCACGGTCCCTCGGTGCCGTAGCCGCTTACGCTCGCATAGATGATTCCGGGGTTGATGGCCGAGACGGCGTCGTAGCCGAAGCCGAGCCGCTCCATGATGCCCGGCCGGAAGTTCTGCACGATCACGTCGGCCCTGGCGACGAGGGCGCGGAGACCGTCGCGGTCGGCCTCGTTCTTGAGGTCGGCCGCGTAGCTCTCCTTGTTGCGGTTCGTGATGTGGAACGACAGGGTGTCGCCGTCCTCCACGACTCCCGCGAAGGCGAGCCGCCGCCCGATGTCGCCGCCCTGCGGCCGCTCGACCTTGATCACCCTGGCCCCGAGGTCGCCGAGACGCATGGCCGCCATCGGCCCGGCCAGGAACTGGCTGAAGTCGAGAACGAGCATGCCGTCGAGGGGCAACGGTGTGGTCATGGGAGGTCCGTTCCGGAGAGGGCGAGCGAGTAGGTGCGGAGCGCGGTGCGGTACAGGATGTCGTCCTGCTGGGCCGTGTCGAGGTGGGCGATGACCTGGCGTTGGGCCAGCCACACGCCGCGGAAGTCGCCGGCCAGGGTCGAGACCGGCCAGTCGCTTCCGAGCATCACCCGGTCGGAGCCGAACTGCTCGACGACGTGATCGACGTACGGCAACCAGTCCCGCCAGGTCCACTCGGGTCCGGAGGCGGTATTGAGACCGGAGATCTTGACGCTCACGTTGGGCTGGGCGGCGACCGCGGCGATCAGTGAGGCCCACGGTTCCCACCCTCGCCCGGCGATGTCCGGCTTGGCGAGGTGATCGAGCACGATCGTGAGGTCGGGATGCCTCGCCGCGAGCTCCACGAGCATGGCGAGGTGCTCGGGCACGATGCTGACCACGTCGAGGGGCAGCCCGCGGGGGGCGAGCAGCTCGACCCCGGCCGTCACGTCCTCCCTCAACAGCCACCTCGGGTCCGGGTAGGTGTGATTGAGTACGCGGATGCCGCGCACCACCGTCGTCGCGTAGGCGTCCAGTGCCGCCGCGGCCTCGGCGGCTCGGTCGAGCGGCACCCACCCGACCACTCCGCGCACGACGGGCACCCGGGAGGCGACGGAGAGCATGTAGAACGTGTCCTCGTAGCTGTCGGCGGCCTGAACGAGCACGGTCCCGGTGATGCCGGCGGCCGCGACATCCGTCTCGACGTCCTCCGGGCCGAAGTCCGCGTTGAGGGGCGCCCCGACGGCGTCCAGCCATTCGTATCGCCGTTCGGAGGGCTTCCACAGGTGCTGATGGGTGTCGATCATCTGGGCCGGCTGGTAGAGATCGGTCATGAGAGGCTCCGCGGTCGACGGTTGACGAGGTACAGGTGCACGAACGCGATGACGACCTCGCCGCGCTGGTTGAGCACTTCGACCTTCTCCTCGGCGAGGCCGAGGGACTCCGGTCGTTTGGCGTGGTCGCGCAGCGCCACGATCTCGCTGCGAGAGGTGATCGTGTCGCCGATGTGCACCGGGCGGATGAAGCGAACGCGGTCGTAGCCGTAGCTCATCGCCTGGTCGTTCACCTCGCCGGCGAGCATGCCGACCGACATCGACAGGATCAGCGTGCCGTGCGCCATGCGCTGGCCCCCGGGGAGCGTCTTCGCGAACTCCGCGTCCATGTGGTGCGGATAGAAGTCCCCGGTCTGCCCGGCGTGCAGCACGATGTCGGCCTCGGTCACCGTGCGACCGTGGCTCTGCCGGGTCGACCCCAGCTCGTACTCTTCGAAATAGGTCACTCGATCTCCTCGGTGAGGTGGGCGGCGGGCAGTCGCTCGATCCGGTCGAGCGTGGTCTCGTCGAACCGCCGCGCCACGACCGCGTCCCGAACCAGGTGCGAGAGTGCGAGTTGCAGGTCGGGCCAGCCGAGCACGCGCGGGCGCACCCAGGCTCGTTCGAGGGTGCGCAGGGTGTTGCGGAAGAAGCCGCGGGTCGTCTCGTTCGCCCGGTCACTGCGCCAGGCTCGCAGGTTTCCCGGCTGGCCGCCGCCGGCGGTGTACGGGCCGATCTGTGCCTCGGCCCCGGCGAGCATCGCCGCCGCGGCGATCGCCAGCTCCGGATGCCGGGTGGATGCCGACACCGCCACCCCGGCGCCGCCGAGCGTCGACCCGCCCGCCCTGCCGTCGAACGAGGGGATGTCGTCGTAGGCGAGCGGGCGCGGCCGGAACCCCGCGCGGGAATAGTTGGTGTAGCCGAACAGCGCGACCCCCACGCTGTAGTCGTTATCGGCGACGAGGGCCTCGGCCACGTCGATGGGGTTCGCGTCCGCACACCAGGCGGGAACGGCATCCGCGAGTCGGATCATGAATTCCAGAACCTCGCCGGCGACGGCGCGGTCCAGGAATCGACCGCTCCGGGCGAGCGGTGCGCCGCGCTGGGCCAACAGCGTCGCGAAGGTGCTGAAGGCGTCGACCGGCTTGTACGGCCAGAGCACCGCGCCGGTGCCGGCGAGTTCGAGGGCGTCACTCCAGAAGACGGGGGCGCCGTCTGCACGGTCGGGACGGAACGCGCTCACCTGAGCCGCGGCATCCACGCCCAGTGCCCACTGGCTGCCCCGATAGCGGTAGGAGTCGTGCGATTGCCCCACGCTCTCTTTCGCCAAATCGGCCAGGCCCGCGATGCCGTCCAGGGGCAGCAGTGCCCCGGCCTCGACGGCGTCGGGCACGTGCGGGTGATCGATGACCAGGATGTCGAAGTCGGCGGCGAAGTCGGCCACGTGCTGGTCACCGAAGGCGAGAAGGGAACGAGCCTCCCACTCGATGGTGACGCTGTGTCGGGCGATGAGGAGCGGGTCTGCCTCGCGGAGGCCATCGACACCGCGCGGGTGATCCCAGGTCATGCCCCTGAGCACGACTGGGGCGCTCGACTCCGCTGTCATGCTGTCCACGCTGTCATGTTTCCCACCCTATGGTAAATCGATTTATCACGTCAAGCGCCCGGCGAGGTTCACAGGATCCGGTGCCGATCCCAGACCGCGCGCAGGGACTCCCCCGCCAGCAGCTCGGCCAGCACCGTCGACTCCTTCGAGGCCCTCAGCCTCGCCGCGGCGAGCACCTCGAACTCCCGCTCGCGAGGGATCACCACCGCGCCATCGTCGTCCGCCATCACGAGATCGCCGTCCGCGATGCGCACTCCCCCGATCGTCACGGTCGTGCGCGACTCCACCATGGCCATGCGTCGGCGATAGTCGATCGGTCGCCGGGACCTGGAGAAGGCCGGGAATTGGAGCGCCGCGATCCGCTCGGTGTCCCGCAGATTGCCGTCGGTCAGCACCCCCACGACGCCCGCGCCGATCGCCGCCGCGCTGAACAGCTCGCCCCAGAAAGCGGAGGCGTCGCTCTCGGCCGTCGCGAACACGACGAGCTCGCCGCGACCGAGACCGGCGATGAAGTCGATCGCGGCGCCGTATGGATCCTCCGGCTCATCATGCTCGCCAGGCGCGAACCTCGCCGTCGCGGCACGCCCGAACGCGCGGGACCCGGCAACCACCGGCGCGAGGCGTCCCTGGAGCACCTGGGAGCGCAGCCCACACTCGTCGAGGGAGTCGCTCAGCATCGCCGTGCTGAGTCGCTCGTCTCCCGGTGCCGGCTCGAAGGCCGCCATCAGTGAAGGTGGAACAGTTCGGGAATCTCTTTCCACCACTCTCCTTCGGCCCGGTCGTCGACGGGACGCTGGAGCGGCATGCAGACCGCCCACCACTCCTGGGTGGCCGGGTCGGCGGCCATCGCCGCCATGTCCGCGTCGAAGTCCTCCCCCACGTACTCCAGGTACGAGAACAGCAGTTCGCCGTACCGGTAGATCGAGTAGTTCACGATGTTGCTGGCCGAGAGTCGAGCCAGCACGGCCGGCCAGACGGCGGCGTGCAGGCTCTCGTAGCGTTCGACGCTCTCGGGCGGCAGCCCGATCACCGATGCGATGCGTTTCATGCGATTCCCTATCCTCTGAGGTCAGACCAATTCCACGGTCGCGTCGTCGATCGCGTCCCAGTCGTACACTGCTCCCAGACCCGCGGCGTCTGGCGCGTAGGCGTAACCGTCCCTGATGTCGAGGGGCTCGGCGAGGCCGAAGTCGAAGTCCTCTGTCGGGTACAGCAGCTCGAACCAGCCCGTGTTGGATATCGCCAGCGAGGTGTGCAGATTGGCGAGCTCGAGCGGGTGGTACAGCGCGGTGTGCAGCTCACAGGTCAGGCCGAACGCCTCAGCGGTGTGCGCCGTCTTGAGCGACGAGGTGATGCCGCCGCGCCAGGATGGATCCGTGCGCACGATGTCCACCGCGCCGCTCGCGATGAACTGTGCGGTGAGGTGGCTCCCCCCGGCGATGGTCTCGGTGCCGGCGATCGGGATGTCCAGCTTGTTCGTCAGCTTGATGAGCGACTGCACGTCATAGTCGTACACGGGTTCCTCGAACCACAGGTAGCCGAGGGATTCGAGGACTCGCCCCACCCGCAGCGCCTCCTCGTAGCTGTGGGTTGCGACCGGGTCGGCCATCAGGGCGAATTCGCTGCCGACCGCCTCCCGCACGGCGGCGTACACCTCGAGGTCGACCGCCGCCGGGCCGGGAGGATGCACCTTGTAGCCGCGGAAGCCCCTGGCCTTCACCTCCAGCGCCTGCGCCGCGTACTGCTCTGGCGTGTCGAGGAACATCGAACTGACGTAGACGGCACGACGCTCCGCGGCCGTGCCGATGAGCTGGTGGATCGGGAGCCCGGCGCGAAGCCCCGCGATGTCCCAGGAGGCGATGTCGAACGGCCCGTAGGCATAGATGGGGGAGTGGTTCCAGCGTCGGTCGAACCAGCGGAACTCGGTCGCGTTCTGCTCGCGGGCCATCGGGTCGCGGCCGAGGAAGAACGGCCGCACCTGCGCGAACGCCCGGGCCGTGACCCGCGCGTCGAGCCCGCCGGAACCGAACGAGACGCCGGTGATTCCCTCGTCGGTCTTCATCGAGATCACCACGACCTCCGGGGCCGTTCCCCCGCTGAGCCGGGCGCCGTCCACCGCGTCACCCACGTTGCCTGGGCTGCAGGCCCTGATCTCTATCTCGGTGATCCTCATCGATCCTCCTGTCGTGCGGCGGTGGGCCCGGTCAGTCGGCGAGCGCCGCGGCGAGCGGTGCGGGCACCCCGTCGCCCCAGGCCTCCTCGAAACCGACGCCGGGAAGCGTCGGAGCATGGACGTTGCCCGAGGCATCCACCTCGGCGGGCCGGCGCACCGGGTTCGACACGATGAGCGACTCGTAGTACGTGGTGTTGCTGATCGACATGCAGAGGTGCCGACTGGTCTCCCCCGGCCCGTGCACCTCGGCGCGCAGCAGGAAGGCATCGGCCAGATGGGCGGTGCGCATCGCGCCGGTGAAGCCGCCCCGCAGCCCGGTGCTCGTGCGCACGGCGGCCGCGCAGCCCGCCGCGATGAAGTCCGCGGTCTTCATGTGCGAACCCTCCGCGACCTCCGCGACGATGAGCGGGACATCCACTCGCTCGGCCAGCCACTTGTAGGCCGTCACGCTGAACTCGCGCATCGGCTCCTCGTACCAGAGGTAGTCCGCGTCGCTCAGCGCCTTGCCGAGATAGGTCGCGTCGAGCAGGTCGAAGCCCGCCGATCCGTCGAACATGAGGGGAACATCCGGGCCGACGTGCTCGCGCAGCGCCTCGGAGAGCCGGGCATCCTTGCGGGCGTCGCCCCAGGCGTGGAGCTTGATCGCGGGGAAGCCGAGCTCGAGGCACTGGTCGGCGACGTCGAGGTACTCCTCGATCGAGCCGAAGGTGACCGTTGACGCATAGGCGGGCAGCGACTCCCGGTACGAGCCAAGCAGTTGGTACACGGGCAACCCGACGGCCTTGCCCGCAAGGTCCCAGAGCGCCACGTCCACGATGCCCTGCACGAAGACCGGAAAGCGGTCGATCCGGTCGAGCTCCCAGATGCGATCCCAGAGCAGCTCGCGGGCGATCGGATCCCGGCCCACCAGCTCCGCCCGGATGCGGCGGTCGACGACATCCTGCAGCATCGCACCGCGCAGGGCGAAGGCCAGGCCCGAGACACCCGTGTCGGTGCGGATCACCAGCCACGCGCCATCCGCCGCCGGCTCGGAACCGGGCAGACCGGCGCGCCAGACGAAGGGAGGCTCGTGGGCGGGAACGGCCACCCGAACGACGTCGACGGCGGTGATGATCATGGTGTTTCCTCTTTCGTGGGGAGTGGCGCGTCCGCCCGGAGCAGGCCGGCCGAAGCGAGGTCTGCCCAGAGCGAATCGGGGATGGTCAGGTCGAACAGGCCGGCGTTGCGGCGCACTTGCTCGGCCGAGCGTGCGCCGGTGCACACGGTCGCGACCGCGGGATGTCCGAGAGTAAACTGCAGGGCGGCCGCCGGCAACGAGACGCCGTTGGCCTCGCAGACGTCGGCGATCGCGCCCACCCGGGCGAGCAGCTCGACCGACGCGGGGGCATAGTCATAGGTGCTGCCGGGCGCCGGGCGGTCCCGGGCCAGCAGGCCGGAATTGAACACCGCCGCAGCCACCACCGAGACCCCTCGGGCGGAGGCCGCCGGCAACAGGTCGTCGAGGGCACCCTGTTCGAGCAGGGTGTACCGGCCCGCGCACATCACCACGTCCAGGTCGGTGTTGAGAACGAAGTCGGCGAGCATCGCGGACTGGTTCATGCCCGCGCCGTAGGAGGCGATCACACCCTCGCGGCGCAACTGGTCGAGGGCGGGGAACGCCCCTTCCAATGCCTCGCGGAAGAATTCGTCCGGGTCGTGCACGAACACGGCGTCGATTCGATCCAGTCCCATCCGTTCGAGACTGTCGTCGAGGGAACGTCGCACACCATCCGCGCTGTAGTCTCGGCGGCGCGCCAGCGGCGAGCGCACGTCGAAACCCTCGTCGTCCGGCTGCACCCCGAGCGGGTTGTCGACGAGCACGCGGCCGACCTTGGTGGAGAGGACGAACTCATTCCGCGGCTTCGTGGCGAGGAACGCGCCGAGCCGGCGCTCTCCCAGCCCGAGACCGTAGTGCGGTGCGGTGTCGAAGTAGCGCACCCCGGCAGACCAGGCCGCCTCGAGCGCACTGGCCGCATCCTCTTCGGTGACCTCGTGACCGAGGTTCGCGAGAGGGGCGACCCCGAACGCGTACGGCCCGACCTCGAGCCCGGCGCGACCCAGCGCCCGACCGCTCACGATCGTCCCTGGCCGACCACCTGGCGCTGGCGACCGAGACCCTCGACCTCGCACTCGACCACGTCCCCCGGGCGGAGGTAGGGGAATCGACCGCTGAGCGCGACCCCCTGGGGAGTGCCGGTGTTGATCACGTCGCCCGGCTCGAGCACCATGTATTGGCTGAGCTCGAAGACCACCTGGGCGACATCGAAGATCAGGTCGGAGGTTGACGAGTCCTGGCGCGGATCGCCGTTCACCAACGAGCGCAGGCGCAGGGCGGAGCCGTCGCCGATGTCGGACGGCCGCACCAGCCACGGTCCAAGCGGGTTGAACGTCTCGCTGCTCTTTCCCTTGCTCCACTGACCGCCCGAGATCTCGATCTGGTACTCACGCTCGGAGACGTCGTTCGAGACCGCGAAGCCCGCGATGTGGGCCAGTGCCTCGGCCGGAGACCCGAGGTAGCGTGCGCGCGTGCCGATCACCACCGCGAGTTCCACCTCCCAGTCGGTCTTCGCCGACCCCGGCGGGATCAGCACCTCGTCGAATGGCCCGACGACGGTGTTCGGATGCTTGAAGAAGATGACGGTGCGCGTGGGAGGCTCCGACCCGGATTCCGCCGCATGGGCCGCGTAGTTCATCCCCACGCAGATCACGGCCTGCGGTCGGGCGATCGGGGATCCGACGCGCAGCCCCGAGCCGTCGGCGGGATCGTCCATCACGGGCAGCCCACCCGCCGCCACGGCCGCGGCCGCGGCATCCAAGCCCCCGGAGGAGAGGAAGTCGCCGTCGATGTCGACGGCGAGCCCCGAGAGGTCCCACAGCACGCCATCGTCGTCGAGAGCCGCGGGACGCTCGGAACCCACAGCGCCCAGCCGCATGAACCTGAGCATCAGCGCGTTCCTCCGCTGGCCTCGATCTCGATCCAGCCGGAGCCGTGCGGGAAGATCCACTCGTCGATGGATGCCGGCAGGACCTCGGCCCCGGAACCCGGCGCGGTGGGCGTCTGGTAGCGGCCGCCCACGATCGACGCCGGGGTCACGAAGTGCTCGTGCAGATGGTCGGCGAATTCGATCATGCGCCCGTCCATGGTGCTCGAGACCGCCACGAAGTCGAACATGGAGAGGTGCTGCACGGTCTCGCACAGCCCGACGCCCCCGGCGTGCGGAATCACCGGGATGCCGAACTTGGCCGCCAGCAGCAGGATGGAGATGTTCTCGTTGATCCCGCCCACCCGGCAGGCGTCCATCTGGAGCACCTCGAGCGACCCGGCCTGCAGCATCTGCTTGAAGATGATCCGGTTCTGCACGTGCTCGCCGGTGGCCACCGGCATCGGGGCGAGCCTGCGGGCGATCTCGGCGTGCCCGAGCACGTCGTCCGGGCTCGTCGGCTCCTCGATCCAGGCCAGGTCGAACTCGGCGAGCTGACTCATCCACTCCACGGCCTCGTCCACGTCCCAGCGCTGGTTGGCGTCGACGGCGATGCGGAAGTCGGGGCCGACGGCGGCGCGGGCGATCGCCAGGCGACGTTTGTCGTCGTCGATATCGGCGCCCACCTTGAGCTTGATCTGGGTGAACCCGTCGGCGACGGCCTCGCGGGCCAGGCGCTCGAGCTTCTCGTCGCTGTAGCCGAGCCAGCCCGGACCGGTCGTGTATGCCGGGTATCCCCTCTCGAGGAGCTCGGCGATCCTCTCCTCGGCGCCCACCTTTCCGGCACGGAGGATCTCGAGGGCCTCCTCCCGGGTGAGGGCGTCGCTCAGGTACCGCAGGTCGATGAGGTCGACGATCTCCTCGGGAGAAAGCGTGGCGAGATGCTGCCAGAGCGGGAGCCCGGCACGCTTCGCCCGCAGGTCCCAGAACGCATTGATGACCGCACCGATGGCCATGTGGATGACGCCCTTCTCGGGCCCGAGCCAGCGCAGCTGCGAGTCGTGGAGCATCTCCTTCCACGTCGCCCCCATGTTGCCGAGGAGCTCCTCGACATCGCGCCCGATGAACCGTTGGGCGAGCACGTCGATCGCGTTGGACTGGATGTCGTTGCCTCGCCCGATGGTGAAGACGAACCCCGCGCCCGCCAGGCCATCGTCGGAGTCGGTCTCGACCACCAGGTAGGCGGCCGAATAGTCGGGATCCGGATTCATGGCATCCGACCCGTCCAGGAAGATCGAGGTGGGGAACCTGATATCGACGGTGCGGATGCTGGTGACGGTGCTCATCTGTGGCAATACTCCTTAGCTCTTCACCGCGCCGGCAAGCACGCCGCGAACGAGCAGGCGTGAGGACGCGATGAAGACGATCAATATCGGGATGGCGAGGAACAGGCTGGCCAACGCGATCTCCGGGCGGCCGATGAGGCTCTGTTGCGCGCCGTTCAACGGGTTCAGGGCCGGACTGGAGGTGAACAGGAACCCGAGGCCGACGGACAGGTTGAAATTCTCCTGCG
Source organism: Lacisediminihabitans profunda (assembly GCF_008040105.1). GTDB lineage: Bacteria > Actinomycetota > Actinomycetes > Actinomycetales > Microbacteriaceae > Lacisediminihabitans > Lacisediminihabitans profunda. The sequence continues at coordinate 88,704 of NZ_VRMG01000005.1, read as the reverse complement.
ACTGCAACAGCACGTAGGGCAGGAAGTAGTTCACCCAGGCGGCGCTGAAGCTGAAGAACGCCAGCATGCCGAACAACCCCTTGGAGAGCGGCAACGCGATCCTGAAGAAGGTGGTGAACTCGCCCGCTCCGTCGACCTTGGCGGCTTCATACAGCTCGGTGGGGATCGACGTGGAGAAGTAGATGTAGGCGAGGAAGACCCCGAACGGATAGAACGAGCTCGTCAGGATCACCGACACCGGGTTGTCGTACAGCCCGATCGCGGAGATCTCGACGAACAGCGGCACCACGAGGGCGACCGGCGGGATGATCATCGCGATCAGGGTGATGATCAGCAGCACCCTCTTGAACGGCAGGGTGGTGGCCGCCAGCGCGTAGCCGGCCAGCACCGCCGTGACACACGAGATGACCACGATCGACGCCGTGTAGGTGACCGAGTTCGCCATCCATTTCAGGATGATCCCGTCGTTCTGGCTGAGCAGGTTGTTCCAGGTGGCCCCGTACTGTTCGAAGCTGCCGAACGAGAACGGCGGGTTGTCATTCAACTGTTGGCCCGTCTTCGACGGCGCGAGGATCAGCCAGATCATCGGAATAATGCTGAGGATGCCGAAGACCGCAAGCACGATCCACACCACGACCCGGCCGGTGACAGCTCCCAGGCCGCGGGTGCGAACTATTCCCTCACCGCGTCCGGGAAGGACGATCGATTCTGTTGTCATTTCTTGCCCACCCCAGTGCCCTCGAAGAAGTCGGTTCGGAAGATCACGACGATCGCCGCGATGATGCAGACCACCAGCAGCATCAGCGACAGCGCCGCCGAGCCCGCCAGGTTGTTGCTTTGGAAGGCAAGGTCATAGCTCAGCTGGTTGAGTGACCAGTCCTTCGCGATCCCGGTGTAGACCGAGCCGGAGATCAGTTGCGGCTCGACGAAGACCTGCAGGCCGGCGGCGAACACCAGGATGCCCATGTACACGAGGTACTTGCGGATGAGCGGGAGCTTGATCCGCCAGCCGATCTGCCAGGCGTTCGCTCCATCGATCCGTGCTGCCTCGAGGACGTCTTCGGAGATGGACTGCAAGGATCCGTACTGCACGACGATCCAGTTGCCCGCGCCGACGAAGAAAGCCATCGCCACGAAGATCCAGGCGAGTCCGCCCTGACGCCAGATCTGGTTGCCCTGGGTGATCCCCAGGGCGTGTAATGCGCTCTGGTATGGGCTCAGGGAGGGCTCCAACATGAAGTACCAGATGAGTACAGCGGTGGCCCCGGTCATCGAGGCCGGCACGATATAGGTCAGGCGCAGGGGGAGGTTCCACCTGCCCTGGACGGTGTCCAGGAGAAGAGACATGACCGACACCACGATGATCATGATCGGCACGTACAGCAGCAGGAAGACCACGACGTTCATCAGTGCGGGCAAGAAGCGCACGTCCGCCACGACGTCGGCGAAGTTCTGCAGTCCGCCCGCCGGGTTAACAATGCTCGGCCCGATCGAGGTGATGGTGGCCTGGATGATCGGCCAGATGCCGAACAGGAGCAGCAGGATCAGGTAAGGCGCGAACATGATGCTGCCCGCTAGCAGACTGCGTCGGCTGGATCGTGAGCGCGCCATCGCGTTCCTTTCGTTCGGGACGTCACGGTGCCGGGAGACCGTCGGTCTCCCGGCACCGCAAGGGACGGTGTTACTTGGTTACTACCTTGTAGCCGGACTGCGGAGCGAGCCCCTGGATCGACTTCGCGTAGTCATCGAGCGCGACGCTCAGCGACTTCCCGTTGTTGATGTCCGCCGACAGGGTGGCGCCGAACTGAGCGTTGAACGGGAACCGAACTGGTCGGTCGACCTGCGAGATGTTGTTCGCGCCTGCCGCCATGGCCGTGTACACGTTGTTCGCATAGTAGGCGTCCTTCGAGATGCGCGCCTCCCACAGCTTGTTCGCCGGACCGTAGGCCGGGAACGTCGGTGTGGTCGCCGCGGTTGCCATCCAGTTGGAGGTTGTCATCCAGACTGCAGCATCAGCGGCGGCCTGCGGGAACTTCGAGTGCGACGAGACGGTGAAGACGCCACCGCCGTACGCGCCCGACTTGTTGTCCTTGCCGGTGCCCCAGGCGGGCATGTTGGCGGCGGCGATCTCACCGGCGGGCACGTTCCACGATGCCTGAGGCCTGATCACGAAGTCACCCCACCACGACGGGCCGATGGTCATGGCGACCTTATCCTGCGCTGCGACATCTTTGATGAAGCCGGCATCGAACGGGGACCGCTTGTCGATGACGCCGGCGTCGAGCAGCGGCTGGATTGTTTTGGCCACTCGAGTGCACTTGGAGTCACCGGGGGCGATGCGCACGGTGTTCGCGGCAGTCAGGTCGGCGAGGGGACATTCGCTCGACTGCAGGAATGCTGCGTAGTACAGCTGGTCGCCGTACGCGCCGGCCGAGAAGCCGGTGCCCTTGAGCTTCATCGCGGTGTCAGCGAACTCCTGCATGGTCGTCGGGACGGTGAGTCCCAACTGCGCGAAGATCTTGGTGTTGTACCAGAGCACGGTGTTGGCGAGGTCGTTCTTCAGGCAGTAGTACTTGCCGTCGTACAGGCAGTCGCTGTTGCCCTCCCCGAAGCCATCGAAGATCTTCTTCGACACGAGCTTGGTCAGGTCGGCGGCGTAGCCATTGGATGGATCCTTGAACTGAGCGGTATCGGCTGGCGCGCCGAAGATGATGTCCGGCCACCCCTTCTTCGCGCGGTTGGCCAGCGAGATCTTGGTCTGCGCGTCGGCCTGGGCGATGGTCTCGATCTTGACGTCGACCTTGCCCTTCATCTCCTTCTGGTACTCCGTCGCCTGAGGAATCCGGGGCGTGTCCGCCCAGATCAGGATGGAGGGCTTGCCGCTCGAGGACGGGGCTCCGGACGAGCATCCCGTGAGGGCCACCCCTACCGCCACTACCGCAACGAGCGCCACTGCTAGTCGTTTCATTGGTGCTTCCTTTCATGCCGTGAGGGAACGAAAGAAAGCATCTTCGCTCCGGTGGAAGTCATGCTACATGATTTCGCAGAATCCTATATAGTATTTTTTCATGGCCCATCTTCGAGCCTCGGGACTCTGTCGCGAGGCATCCGGGGAGGGAGAAACTCCTCGATGAAGAGAGCACACCGCACAATGGCTGAAGAACTCACGGGCCTCACCGCCGTCGTCACGGGTGCCGGATCCGGCATCGGTCTCGCCACCGCAACCCGCCTCGCCTCCCACGGAGCGCGGGTGATCGGCCTGGATCTCAACGTCGGCGCCATGGAGGGCGTAGCCGAGTGGATCCACTGCGATGTGGGGTCCGCCGATTCCGTGGCCGCCGCCTTCCTCCAGATCGCTTCGGCCTCCCCGGTGCTCGACATCCTCGTCAACAACGCCGGGATCGGCGCCATCGGCACCGTTGAGGAGGCGACCGACGAGGACTGGGCACTCGTGTTCAACATCAACGTTACGGGAATCGCCCGTGTCTCCCGCGCGGCACTTCCCCTCCTGCGCCTGAGTGAGTCGGCCGCGATCGTCAACACCTGTTCGATCGCCGCGACCGTCGGTCTGCGTAGCCGCGCCGTCTACTCCGCGAGCAAGGGCGCCGTGCAATCCCTCACCCGAGCGATGGCCGCCGACCTCATCCACGAGGGCATCCGGGTCAACTGTGTGAACCCCGGCACCGCCGATACTCCGTGGGTGGCGCGGCTGCTCGATCAGGCCGCCGACCCCTCGGCGGAGCGCGTCGCACTCGAACAACGCCAGCCGAACGGCAGGCTCGTCACCGCGGATGAGGTGGCCGGCGCGATCTGTTTTCTCGCCGATCCGAGCCAGCGTTCCACCACCGGAACGGTGCTCGCGGTCGATGGAGGGATGGACGGCCTCCGGGTCGCCGCACGCTGAAACGCGGCGCGGAGAGTGCTATGCCAGCTTCGATATACGATGATCGCGGGTCTCGCCTCACGGTGACCGCGCACTCAAGTGGGAGGGAAGCGTGATGACCAGGGATATTGCCAGACGACCGCTCGCCGGGCCGCAGCGGCTCGTGCTGGCGGACGGCACCTACGACTCGATCCGCGCGATGATCCTCGACCACGAGATCTCCCCCGGTGAGCATCTGGGAATCGATGAGCTCGCCCGCAGCCTCTCGGTGTCGCAGACGCCGGTGCGTGAGGCGCTCGCCCGGTTGGAGGCCGACGGCCTCGTCACCAAGATCCCGCTTCGCGGCTACGAGGCCACCGACCTGCTCTCCGTGCAGCAGTTCGACGACCTGTTCCAGTTCCGTTCGCTCATCGAGCCGTGGGCCGCCACCGAGGCGTCGCGACGCAGCACTCGCCGCCAGGTCGAGGCTCTCGACGCCGAACTGGCGCGGGCCGAGAGCATCTCCCTCGCCGGGCTGGCCTCCACCTATCCGGAGTTCGTCGAACACGACACACGCTTTCACGCACTCGTCGCGCGCGCATCGGGAAGCCACTACGTCGAAGAGGCGTTCATCCGCACGCACTGCCACATGCATCTGTTCCGGGTCTACAAGGCCACGCTGAACATCGAGGCGAACGCCCCGAGCGAGGGCAAGTTCGTGCAGAACATGTTCGAGGAGTACTACCAGGGCGGCAAGCGCCCGCTGGCGTTGAGCGAGCATGTCGAGATCGCCGCGGCGATCGCCGGGGGCAACGGCGCCGCGGCCGGCGAACTCATGCTCAGCCACATCGAGTCTTCGCGGATGCGGTTCATCCCCGCAGTGGAAGCGCTCAACGCTCAGGTCTAGCGGCGCTCGCAGCGGAGTCGCGGGCGAGCCTGAAGAGCGCCCGGCTCAGCAGAATCAGCCAGAGCATCGTGGGAATCAGCGAGAGCATCGCGATGACGAGGCCGACCGCGCCCACGTTCGACGGCACGAGCATGGTGATCCCGGTGATGATGCCCACGATTCCCGGCAGCCGGCCGAAGATACGATGCCGGCGCATCACCGCCGAGAAGATGAGGGTGCTGATCGCCCCGAGCACGTAGCTGATTCCGAAGGTGCCGCCGTTGTAGAGCGTGAGCAGCGTCTGCCCGGCGCCGACGAGGGCCGCCTTATCCGCCGCCGTGTGAGCGGCCGCGTGCTGGGAGCTCAGCAGCCACATCGAGAACGTCGCCTCGCGCGAGACGACAAAAAGCAGCACACTGAACAGCCCCAGAATCAGCGCCAGCGTCGCCCAGGCCCGTGCGACGCGTTCCAAGCACGCGAACAGAACGAGGTAGAAGGGGATCATCACCAGATAGTCGAGGGTGAGCAGCAGGTCAAGGTCCAGAAGGCCGAGAACGGGGTTGCGCTGGAACAGGTCGAAGTACTCGGGCACGGTCTGGGGCGGCGGAATCAGGATGAATACCAGCGCCTGCACCGGGATCAGCACCGTCACGAGCACGGCGGAGACGGCGGCGAGCCTGACCACCGGGCGCCAGCGCGAGTCGACCTCGGGCGAAGCGATGCGTGCGGTACTCACGGTCTGGACCTCCACGGTGTGCGGAAGCCTCCATCATGGGCGCGCCACCCACCCCCGCGAGGGCCAAAGGGCCCGCGGTGCCGTGCGGTGGCGACGGCAGGCTCGAGCCGCTGGTCGCGCCATCGACTCATGCGCGATGCAACAGCGCCTGCACCTGCTCGACGACCAGGTCGGGCCGAGAGACGAAGGGGTGGTGACCGGTCGGCAGCTCCACGGAGCGGGTCGCTCGGGAAGCGTGGAAGCGCTGCAATTCCACCGAGGTACTGCGGTCCTGCCCGCAGACGATGTAGGTCGAGTCGATCCCCTCCCAGCCCGCGGCGCTGGTGGGAGTCATGAACGCGGCGAGGGCCTGCGCGGTGACACGCTCCCACGCCTGACGCTGGATCGCGACGTCTGCGTCCTGAAGGAAGCGAGCCCCGAACGAGGTCGCGTCGTATCCGGACAGGCCAAGGGTGCCATCCCCGTTGTCACCGATCGACGCCGGGTCGCTCTCGGCGCTCATGATCCCGCCCTGGGATTGCCCGATGTCCGGCAAATAGGACGAGATGTAGAGCAGGTGCGCGACCGCGGGATGATGGCCGGCCTCGGCGATGACGGTGCCGCCATAGGAGTGCCCGACAACGATCGCCGAGTCCGCGTCGTCGAGTTCACGCCGGAGCGCCGCCGCGTCGGCCGCCAGGCCGCCGGCAACCTGCTCCGGGGCCGCCTCACCGCAGGAGGGCAACGCAACCGCTCGGCTGCGGATGCCCGTGCGCTCGTGGAGCAGGTCTGCGGTCCGCTCCCACCACCACAGCCCGTCACGCACCAGGGCTCCGTGCACGAAGATCAGTTCCATCGGGTGTTCCTTCCCTCCACGATTCGGTGGAATTGTACGAGCCGCACACGCGGACGCCGTGTCTCGTGGGCCCGCTCTCCGCTTCTCATCACCTCGACCGTAGGGCTCCGATCGTCTCCCGACGGCGAAATATGCTCACAGCAGAACATGGATCGTCACGGGGCTCTCCTCGACGGCCCGCGTGTCGACCAGGTTGTGGGGTTCCGGGTGGGCCGCTCTCGGAGCACACTGGGAGGCAGCTGGTCGATCCACGCCGACAGAAGCCGCCCGAACAAAGGAGTTGTGAGATGACGCGGTACCTGATCTCGTTCCCCAGCGCTGCGATGGATGTCTCCGAAGAGGAGATCTCCGACGTGGCCCGGGACGCCCATGCCGTCATCCACGAGGCCAGGGCTGCCGGTGTCTACATCTTCGGCGGCGGCGTGAACGAGGATGTCGCCCCTGTCATGGTGGCCGGCGACGGCACGGTCACCGAGGGAACCTACCCGCAGTCGAGGGAGCTCAACGGCGGCTTCACCATCATCGACGTTCCCTCGCGCGAGGCGGCCCTCGAGTGGGCCGCGAAGATCGCGGTCGCCTGCCGCTGCACGCAGGAGCTCCGCGAGTTCCAGTACGATCCCCTCGCCTGACCGGCGAAGGCGCGCACGGGTGAGCCGAAACTAGGAATCGCCCTCGCGGACTACGCCCGACAGGTCTATCGCCTGCCGGAGTGCTTCGATCATGCTCCGAGTGTCGACCCTGCCCGTTCCCGCGATGTCAAAGGCGGTGCCGTGGTCCACCGAGGTGCGAATGACGGGCAAGCCAACGGTGATATTGGTACCGGCCTCGATCCCGAGCACCTTCACCGGTCCGTGCCCCTGGTCGTGGTACATGGCAACGATCAAGTCGTAGTCGCCGCGCCCGGCGAGGAAGAAGGCGGTGTCGGCAGGCAGGGGACCGTGGACGTCCATGCCCTCAGCCTTCAGCAGCTCGATTGCCGGAGCGATCTTCTCGGCTTCCTCGCCATAGCCGAAAAGTCCATTCTCGCCAGCGTGCGGGTTGATGGCGCACACTCCGATCCTTGGACGCTCGACGCCCGAAGCCCGCATGGCCGACCAACCTCGGCGGATGGTGCGTTCCACCAACCCTGGCTCGATGCGCGCTACGGCGTCGATGAGGCCTAGATGCGTCGTGACGTGGATCACTTTCACCTTGGGTGTCGAGAGGAGCATTGACACCTCTGGGGTGTTCGTAAGCGCAGCGAGCAGCTCGGTGTGCCCGGGATACCTGTGGCCAGCGGCGTGCAGCGCCTCCTTGTTCAGCGGTGCTGTGCAGATCGCGTTAACCTGGCCGGCCATGGCGAGTCCGCAGGCTACCCGCACGTAGTGGAAGGCGGCGTCGCCCGCCACCGCTGAGAGTTGCCCCCACGGGAGATCCTGTGGCAGGAGGCCGAGATCGATCACGTTTACTCGGCCCGCCCGATAGTCGTCGACCCCGTCGATCGAGACGATCTCCGCGCTGATCCCAAGGATCTGCGCCGCTTGCCGAAGCCGGTTAGTGTCGCCGACGATGATGATCTCCGCATCCAGCGCCAGCGAATTGTCGACTGCGGCCGCCAATGAGATCTCGGGTCCAACCCCTGCGCCGTCCCCCATCGTCACCGCGATGATTGGAAGTGCTGTCATGGTCGTCTCCCCTTCAGGTGGTCAAGAATTCGGAGAAGCGTGTCATCGCTCCCGAAACTTCCCGGTTTTGTGACGACGGCCGCCCCGTCGTCGGTCGTGCTGAGCACGACACCATGCTCAATCTCCGACTCCGCATAGAGCCGTCGAGTACCGAGACGATCGAGAATCCGGCGAGCCGTGTCGCCGCCCGTGAGGACGAGGTCAGTGCGGCCGTCGAGCGCCCGGATCCCGTCGGCGATGGCCGCATACGCCTCCCTCAACGATTCGGCGGTCCACTCGTCGACCGCCGACAATGTCACGACCGCATCCGATCCGTCGAGGGCGAGCCGGCAACCCGGCCGCAACACTATCCTCCGCGTCCCGGCTTCGGTTAACCGGTCGACCTGCAGGGCGGCCGAAGCCGCTAAGGTTCCGACCACCGCGACCACCCTGTCGGCGCCGGTCGAGAATCGAGCAACGCCTTCACTCACCGCAAGCAGAGGCGCGAGCGATCGCGCAAACCCACCGGCGGCGACGATGGCGACGCGACGCTCGAGACCGACGAGCACAGATGCCACGAGGTCGAGGTCGGACTGGGTCTGGCCGTCGCAGATCGCGATAGTGCCGGCGTCCAGCGCACTTACCAGCGCAGCCCGCAGGTGCGCGGATCGCACCACGCCCAGCGGGATGACAATCGACGGCAGTTCTATTACATCGCCGATGGCACCAAGAACCTCACCGTCCACGTGCATGACCCCGCTGCGCACCGTCCGTCCGATCCGCGGCACCGCGAGGGCGGCGATCAGCCCAAACCCGAGGCCATGCATCGCTCGGAGCTCGAGGTCAATGTTGCCGCGGAGCAGCGAGTCGACCTTCTTGTAGACGATGGTGCCCGGATCGATGCTTGCGAGCGCCTTTGCACACTCGAGGACTGCATGCGAAGGCCGCATCGCCCGCGAATCCGTATCGATGACCAGCACCTGGGGATGCGGTCCGGGCCAGGGTTCCATGCGGAGTTCGACCACCGCCGAAGTTGCCGCTGCGATCGCTCCAGCCGTCTCCGCCGCGCCCGAGAGGTCATCAGCAATGATGACCAGTGACGGGCCAGTCTTCATTCTGCGGCTCGCAGAAGCTGAATGATCACGGAGTCATCCTTGCGACCGAGGCCAACTGCGGCGGCTCGCGCATACAGTTGTCCCGCCGTTGCCGCCAGTGGCGTGTGGACGCCCGAGTCGGCAGCTGCTTCACGCACAAGCGCCATGTCCTTGACAAAGATGTCGACGGCGCTCCGCACGTCATCGAACTTCCCCTCGAGCATTCGTTCTCCTCGGTCGTCAAGCATGAACGACGCAGCGGCGCCGGAGCGGACCACCTCCCAGCACGAGCGCGCGTCCATTCCCAGCGACTCGGCGAACGCTAGCGCTTCGCCTGCTGCGGCAATGTGGATTCCACAGAGCAACTGATTGACGAGCTTGACCTTCTGACCGTCCCCTGGCCGGTTTCCGACGACGGGGGCTGACCGCGCGAGGCTCCCCAGCAGATGGGAGACCTTCTGCACGCTCGAGGCTGATCCCGACACCATGATGAGCAGTTCTCCCTGTTCTGCCCGCGATACACCGCCGGAGACAGGAGCGTCGACGAGGGAGATCCCCACCGCCGCAAGGTTCTCCGCCCAGCGCTGCACCGCCGCCGGCCCGACCGTGGCCATGACGACCACCACCGCACCGGGAGCAAGCGTGTCGACCGCACCGTGCGTTCCAAAGAGTACCGACTCGACCTGGGCTTCGGTGGCGACCATCACGACCAACACGTCGGCGTTTGACGCGGCCTCACGGCCGGACGCCGCCGCCGTGATTCGGTTTCCCGCGAGCCTCGCGACGGCGCGCTGATCCACATCGAACACCACGAGATCATGTGACTGCGCTGCGACCAAGGCCATCGGAGCGCCCATGGCCCCCAGGCCGATCCAGCCGATGGGGCTCATCGTGCGAGCTCCCGCGCCGGCTGAGCCGAGCGGAGAACAGAGACAACATGCGCGAGCGTGTCATCGTCTCCCACGTTGCCCGCGAACACGACATAGGGCACGCCTCTCGCCTCCGGAGAAGCCGTCAGTGGCTCGAATACCGAGACCAGGCCCGGCAGTAGTTGACCGAGGACCCGTGCGCGCCGCATGCCAAGCCCGCGCACGGCCACGTCGTGGGAGGTGATGCCACCCTTGGCGATGATCCACGCGGGACGAGCGGCTAGTGCGCCGGCGACAACTTCGCTGACGGCGTTCGAGACGGTTCGCGCGATGTCGAGGCTTGCGGCGGCGCTCTCCCCACCGATGACTTCTCGACTCGTGTACACGAGCACGTCATGGTTGGCGAGAGCCGCCCGGACCGACGCGGCGGCGGCGGGAATGTAGGACCTGTCGCCCGCGAGGATGAGGGGGACGTTCAACTCGAATTCAGCCAGGCCGCCAGAGAGCCGAACCGCCGCGACCTGACGACTCGTCTGGCTCACGTGCGAGCCCACCAAAATCAGACCGTGAGCGTCCGTCGAACCCAGTTGCGGGAAATCGGCTGTCGACAGCGGGTCTTTCGGCTCAAGGCCGGCGAGGGCGCGCACAAATGACGGGCCGGTGCGGAAGAGGAAAGTCCGCCCGGCGTCGATCGCCGCCTGCACCCCCAGCACCACGGTTTCGTAATGCTCGTAGCTCGTCGCATTGATGACAATCCATGCCGCCCCTGATGCACGCATCAGCACGTCACGCACCGCATCGGGGCCTCCCTCAGTGATGGTCTCGAGAGAAATACTCAGAACGTCCTCGGGAGGGACTCGTCCATGACTCAGCTCCCCCAGAAAATCCCCCAGGTTGGAAGACGCGTAGCCGAAGGTTGCGTCCCGCGCAAACTCGCTCTTCCCTACCGGCACCGGCACGCCGTCAACGGTTGCGTAATGAGTGTCCCCCACGGTGAACCGCCCCGCCTCAAAAAATGCAGGCGCGAACAACACACCATCGACGTGGCGACCGACAATCCCAGCCCGACATTCATCGATTGCCTCGATCTCCGCAATGACGTGACCGCGGAGCGTCGAATCGCTTCGGCTGATGATGTCGACGCCATCGCCGTGGACGGCAAGAGCGCTCGTCACCACCTGCTTGTTGAGTTCGATGGCCTCGGCTTCCTGCAGGCCCCGCGTATTAGTGAGGACAAATGCAGTGGAACCACGGTCGGTCAGCGCGCGGGTGATTTCCGCCTCGGAGACGACCGTGACTATCTGGACGTCGTGCACACTCTGCGAACCTGTTGGATCATCGTCGAGCACGACCAACCGCCTGGACCGGCTCTCCCGCCAGTCGCGGATCTGCTGGCGTACCGCTGCGGAGTCAGTCATTTTCGAGGGCCCTTCAGGGGTGTTGCACCGGAATCGAGGTGCGTATCGGCGCCGTGAGCCGCTGACAGACGCGGTCTCACTAGTCCTGGGACCGTCGAATGCGCGGACCCAAAAAGAATATAACTTGATATTCGAAAATTGTCGATAGCGTGAAAGTGCCGGAAGACCGATCGATGTCCGGGGATCTCGCTCCCCGCGAGCAGGGGAAGCCTCGGCGACGGTGTCAGGCATCGGAAGCCCAGAGGCGAGGCGATAGTGGGCGATCTGACCGACAGCCCTTCCGCGCGCATTTTGGCGCTCAGGCCCCGTCCGCCGGGAACATGCCCTATTCGTCGGGGTGAGCTGCCTGGTAGTTCGTGAGCATCTCGCGAGTGTGCTCGATGTGGGTCCTCAACACGGCACCACCGCGTTCCCAGTCCCCGTCGAGAGCAGCTTCCAGCAGTGCACGATGCTCGTTCTCGGCCTGCGGATTGCTCAACACGAGCGCTACCGACCAACGTCGATACATCGCAGCCTCCTCAGCGAGTTGCTTCACCGTTCGCAGGAGGCGCTTGTTCGTGCACGCGGCGAACAGCACCTCATGGAAAGCAGAGTGGACCTCGGCCCACTGGTCAAGTGCATCTTCATCGAGGGCCTTTGGACCGTGAGGCGGCGGCGTACGAGACAGGATGTGGTGAGCCGATATGACGTCACCCTCCCAGTCCATGCCGCCGGTCTCGAACGACATGCGAAGCACCAGCGGTTCAATGAGTATGCGGGTCTCGGTCAATTCGGTGAGGTCCGGTATTGACAGCGGCGTCACAATGTACCCCTGATGGGCATTCGCCTGCACGAGGCCCTGGCTCGAGAGCCAGGTGAGCGCTTCTCGGGTGACTCCGACGCTCACGCCATAGCGCTCGCTCAGATCGGCGAACATCAGCCGCTGACCGGGAATGAGGCGCGCAGAGAGAATGTCGGATCGCATGCGATCACGCACGTCGATCGCCATTGTCTTCTTAGTCGGCCCGCTCTTCACGAAAGCTGATGGTATCACCGTATACGCAGTGCGCGGCATGTTTTGATCTTTATGCATCAGTTTAACCCTCCCCTAATTCAAAGAATATCGCGGTGCATTTCGAATGCTTAGGGTTTTGGCCATCCTGACGGGAGCGCGACGCGTTGCACGACCCAGCGCGACTCCAATGACGAGAGTTCGTCGCCTCGCCCAATCTCATCCAAGACGGATTGCGCGTCGGCCCCTGGCGCATTGGCCGGTCTGCCGGCGCTGATCCGTCGACCATCGATGATCACTGCAGGACCGGGCATGATCACTGGCCCCACCTCCTCCGATACCTGTTCGACCCGCAGGCCAGAGTCGACGACATAGCGATCGAGAAGCAGATCGGGCAAACGCACGATTTCGTGCGCGCCGACTCCTCCGTCTCGGAGGCTGCGCACCCAGTGCGCGACATCCTTGGCGATAAAAGCGGCTTCGAGCCCCTCTTCGAACGAGATCGATCCGTCTGGCAGCACTCGACTGACGGCAACTATGGCCTCGAGTTGCTCTGTGCGTGCCCCGAGAAAGAACCATCCGTCCGAAGCCTGATAGAAACGCTGAAGGGGCGATGCCCCCAAGGCATCGCGACCCGCCGCCTCACCGTCCGAGCCGGCATTGCCCACCAGCATCGTTGCCTGATGGAAGGTACCCACCTGCGCGAGTGACGTTGAAACATGCTGGCCTTGCCCGGTTCGAGCCCTGTGAAACAGGCCCAGAGTCGCGGCAAACGCGGCCATGGCGCCCGTTCCGTAATCGAGGGGATTGTATGGGCCGAGCACTGCGGGCTTCCCGCCACGGCCTGCCCGCTCCATGATGCCGGTCACCGCCTGCCCCTGCACCTCGTACCCGCGACCCTGCGCCCAGGGCCCGTCGTATCCGTAGCAACTCACTGACACGAAGACGATGTCCGGCCTTCGCGCATGGACATGGCGATACCCGAGGCCATAGCGCTCCGCCGTCCCCTGCGGAAAGTTCTGGGTCACGACATCTGCGCGATCAATCAGTTCCCAGAGCAACGCCTGCCCCTCGCTGCGCTGAAGATCGATGAGGATGGATCGCTTGCCCCGGTTGACTATTCCGTGGGCCTCGATGTTGCGTTGTGGCGCGTTGACCTTGATGACGTCTGCGCCATACTCCGCGAGCATTCTGCCGGCGCTGGGACCGGCCAGAATCTGCGTGAGGTCCACCACGCGGACGTCCTTCATCTGCTTGGGGGCGCGAGCCTGACCGGAGTTCGCCACAGCACCACCGCGCTGCGCGAGTGCGTCAAGGACGATCGACCGGTCTGCGTCCACGGCATGTCTCGGGGTCGGAGCCACCGACGGACTCTCCGAAAGGTGAATGGGCACCCCCGCCATCCAGGTACGTCCGAACTCAGGGTCCGTGACCTCAACAACCTGCCCGGAAGCCCGCGCGTGGTCATTCTCCATCCACTCCCGCGACGACCTCACCATGCAGAGCGGGACTCCGGCCTCCTGCCCGAGTTCCTCCCACTCTTGCGCGGGCCTGGTCAGGAAGAGGGCCGCGAGGCGCACGCGCAGGGCAGCGGCCAGCTCGGGATCCGCTGTGTATGAGGACGCGAGACCGAGCCCCTCTGCGATCCAGTCCTGCTTTCCCGCCGCATCGAGAAACCAGATCAGGAATCTCATGGTGGCACCAATCGGGTTGAACTGAACGAACGTGCCGTCGGCGCATTCATACGTTCCGCTGCCATTCGCGATAAGCGGAGCTTCGCTCTGAAAACCCCGCTCGGCGGAGTACGCACCGGCTCCGCCGATTAGCTCGAACATTGAATCAAAGAGAGGCACCTCCAGGCGCGCACCTCTGCCGGTCACCTCACGCTCGGTCAGGGCCGCGACGATCGCCGTCGCCGAGAGGATCGCCGCGAAGTTCGAGGCGAGCGGGAGCGCACTGAAGGTTGGCCTGGTGAAATCCCAGTCGGGCGGAGCCTCACCAACCCGAACCCTGCAGTTGCCGGTCGCCGCGTCGATCACACCCTCCCAGCCCTGCACCTGCGAGCGTGGATCGGCTGCCGCGAAGCCTGGAATCGAGCAGTAGATCAGTCCGGGATTCTCTGCCATGAGCACCTCGGCGGAGAGTCCAATCCGGTCGAGGACGCCCGGTCGGAAGTTCTCGATGACGACGTCACAATCAGCTGCCAGACTCCGAGCGGTCTCGACATCGGCCGGCCTCTTCAGATCCAGACTGATCCGTTGCTTGTTGCGCTGCAGATACGCGTCAGCAAGACCGTCGATCGCGCCCGGGCGGTCCACGCGAACGACCTCAGCACCCTGCTGTGCAAGAAGTTGCGCCGTCAGCGGTCCCGCCACGTAATGCCCCAGATCGAGAACACGAATTCTGTCTAGCGTGGCCATGCCGCATTACCTCTTCTTCGTCGACGGGTATACGCACGTATGCTAGCAGTGGTTTTCGCAACACGGGGAAATTTGGCGCACACCGACAGATCTTCGAATATCTATTGGTTCTGCGAAACATCCGTTAGGATGGCGCTGAAGATGCGCGACCAATCGCGCTCGCACTGTACAGCGTTGTGGCATTTGCCAAAGAAGGGCGCCCTCCATGTCTGCTCCAGACCTCGCCGAGATCCTCGAATTCAGCTGGGCGGAGGCCCTCCAACGCGCCGAAGCCCGCCTCGGCGGTCGCCCAGCATTCCACTTCGAGGGTCCGGAATGGCACCAGGCGTTGTCTTTCACGGATTGGCTTACGACGTCCCGCGCCGTTGCCGCCGGACTGGCCGCGCTTGGGGTGGGCAAGGGAGACCGCGTGGCGGCGCTGGCGCCAGGTTCGGCGATGTGGCCCATTCTGCAGACGGCGTGCAGCCACCTCGGCGCGATCATCGTTCCGGTGAATACGAGATACCGCCAGGACGAGGTCGGCTTCGTCCTCGGGCTCTGCCAGCCCAAGGTCGTGGTGCTCATAGAGAAGTATCACAACGTCGACTACGTCGACCTCGTTACCAGGTCTGTTCCGGGGCCCCCGCTCGAACTCGTGACACTCGACTCCCCCGCCGTCGAATTGGTTGCCGCGGCGAGCCAGGGTCGAGCCGGCCGTCGCACTTGGGCGGAGCTGCTGGCGCTCGGTGCTGCGTCGGAGACGCCCTCGATAATCGGTCGCGCAGACGATCCAGTGCTTCTCCAGTTCACGTCGGGCACCAGCGCATTTCCGAAGGGGGCGCTGCTCAATAGTCGGGCCACCCTCGGGGCAACCTGGTATATCGCCGAGCGCATGCAGATCGATGCCGACGACATCTACTTCAGCACACAGCCGATGTATCACGTGGGCGGTTCGGTAGCCACCACACTCATGGCCCTGGGCGCATCTCCCACGATGATCGTGCCTGAGCGCTATTCGCCGGAGGCGGTTTTCTCACTCATTCCCAAGTATGGGTGCACCGCGCGGACCGGACAGGCGGCGATGTACGCCATGGAACTCGCTCACCCCGACTACCACGCCGAGATCTTTGCCACCCTCACGAAGGCATGGTCCGGGGGAACCCCCGAGTTGCGCCGCACCATCAGCCGAGAAATGGGTGTGGCCGTCATGACGACCATCTACGGCCTGACCGAGACCGCCGGCACCACAACGATCAACTCGCTGGACGACCCAGAGGACGTGTGGGTTCACTCCTGCGGCCGAGCGATTCCCGGAATAGAGGTGGCCATCCAGACCGACAGCGGGGCCACTCATCGAGCGGACGTCACGGGAGAGATCATCATTCGCGGCTGGTCAGTGATGCTCGGCTACTACCGCAACGAGAAAGCCACCGAGGAGGCCATTGACGCCGACGGCTTCTTCCACACCGGCGACATCGGGCGTCTCGACAGCAGCGGCAACCTCTACTTCGTGGATCGCGTCAAGGACATGATCAAACCCGGCGGCGAGAATGTGTCGGCCGCCGAAGTGGAACGGGTGATCCAAACGTTTCCAGGAGTCGCGGACGTCGCAGTCGTTGGCAAGCCGGATGAGAGGCTCGGGCAAGTGCCCGTGGCGTTCGTCCAGATGAGTGGCGCCCGCTTTGACGAGGCGGCGATCATCGAACATTGCGCTTCGCTGATGGCAAGTTTCAAGGTGCCGCGGGAGATCATCCAGGTGGACACGTGGCCGATGACGGAGAGCGGCAAGATCCTCAAGCGCGAGCTCGCGGCGAGATTCGGGACCGCGACCGGCCGCCTCGTGGGGCAGGGCGGCTAACTGCACTGCCCAGGGACGTTGGTTGACCGGCTAATTCCGCACCAACTCCCCGCCGTTGTAGTGGGTCTCGATGCCGGCGCACCGACCGGTCGGCCATCCCGCCGCGCCCATCCAGGCATGGCGTTCGGCCCACCGTTGGGCGGTCGGGCCCGAAACATTGAACCGTCGGGGCTGCGAGAGCGACCGGCCAATTCTCATCGACGATCAGACGCGCGAGACGCAGCCGGTGACGCGAGGTCAGAGCAGCGTTAGGGTCGGACACGAGGACCTCCAGGATCAGTACAGCTCGCCGTTCCAGGGGGTGACACCGGAGCGACTGCTTGCCGCCAACCGAGCCCGCAGAAACTCCGCCTGATCCGTCTCCCGGACTGTGAACCGCGACAATCACACAACTGTCGCCGCACTGCCCAGCTTGGCCACGGCAGGCCTCCGGCCATGCCGGGGCGTGGTACTTCGGCGATGCTCGATTACTCGCCGCAACACAAAGATGGCCACGGCTCGTGATTTCTCACGTGCCGGGCCACCCATGCGGTGCTATAGGTTCATCGTTACTTCTTGGCGGCAGCAGCCTTCTTGACGGCGGCGACGTCGAACTTGTTGGCGTCTTTGACAAACTTGTCTGTCCACAGCTGACCCACCGTGATGCCCGGCTTCACCGTGCCGGCAGCCACCTGCAGCGAGTAGAACGTCTGCACCTGGTCCGCAGTAGACGTGCCGTAGACGCCGTCGACGGGACCACTCGATGCGAGCCGGGCCTTCACCGCGGCCAGACCGTCAGCCTTCGCCTTGACAGGGTCGACGCCGGTTGGCACCAGGTTCGGGTACTCGTCCCAGCAGTCCTTGAGGGCCGCTTCGGGGTTCGTGATGGCGAACACATAGGCCTTGTTCATTGCGCGAGACATGCCCAGGGCGACCTTCGGGTTCTTGTCGATCCACGCGGACTTGGCCGCGTAGACGACTTGAAAACCGAGCTTCTTCGACTGGTCGTTCTGGATGAACCTCAGCGGCTGGCCGAGTCCCTTGATGACCTCGTACGCGGTGTCCCAGAGGCCGAGCGCGTCGATCTGCCCGCTCTTCAGGGCCGCGAGTGCCGGTGCACCGAATCCAGTCGGAAGGAATTCGACCAACTTCGGGTTGCCGCCCGCGAGGGCGACGAGGCCGCGCGTGAACGGAATGGATCCGCTTTGCAGGCTGGGGACGCCGACGGTCTTTCCCTGAAGGTCGAGGAAGGTCTTGATCGGGCTGTTCGGCAGCACCGCGGGATAGGCGTAGCTGCCGGTCACCACGGAGGCGAATGCCTTCGCGGTCGATCCCGCGCCGATGCCGGCCATGAGGGGCGATGTGCCGACGACGACGACGTCGCTGGTCCCGGTCTCGAGCGATTGCAAAGCAAGAACGCTGCCCTCCGCCGTCTCTACATTGACCTTGAGCCCTTCCTTCTTGAAGAAGCCTTCCATGTTGGGCACACAGTCGTAGACAACCGACTCGAGTGATGCCGGCGCCGGGAGCGTCAGGTTCACCGTAGTGAGGCCACCCGACGACGAGGACGCCTTGGGCGTGGCGGAAGAACACCCTGACAGGATCAGTGCGACTGTCGCAAGCGCCGCTAGGGGAAACACCATTTTCTTCATCATGCGGGTAAAACTCCTTTGTTTTCTTGGTGTGTTCGGTTTTTTCTTAGCGCGCCGCGTGCAGGTCACGACTCGCAAGCTCGAGTGCCGCTAGTTCTTCTCCCGCGCCCAGAAGGTCACGCGCTTCTCCAGTGCCTTCATGAGCAGATTCACTGTCAGCCCGAGGACCATCAGGATTATGAGGATGGCGAACACTCCTGGCACGTTGAACAGTGCGCGCTGCTCGTTCATCATCGTGCCGAGCCCTCCCCGCGCGCCCACGAACTCGGCGACTATCGCTCCGATGAGCGCGAAGATCGCGCTGACGTGCAGGCCGGCGAAGACGTAGGGCATGGAGCCAGGCAGGCGGATGTAGCGGAAGACTTGCCACCTATTTGCCCCGAGGGCCACGGCCAGTTCTTGCCTGTCACGATCGCGGAGCCGCAAGCCCTGAAGCGTGTTCACGAGGATCGGGAAGAAGCAGACCACCATGACGACGACGATCTTCGACTGGATGCCGAATCCGACCCAAATGATGATCAGCGGCGCGATGGCGATCATGGGGGTGGATTGGAAGGCAACCACGTAGGGAAACACGATCCTCTCCAACCGTGGCAGCGAGGCGAGGAGGCCGCCAATCGCGAAGCCAAGGACTGCCGCTATCAGGAAGCCGCCGAAGGCCGCGGAGAGCGAGTTGAGGAGTGGCTCCCAATAGATCCCGCTCGCGATGCCGTTCACGAGCGTCGCGAAAATGGCGCTGGGCGGTGGCACGAGGAGGATTGAGACGAGACCCGAACGGCTGACAAGCTCAACCGCCCCCAGGGCGACAATCAGCAGGAGAACACTCAGCCCGGCATTGACCAGTCGAGTCGATCTTGTTTGCGACCGGTCGCCTGCCGGTGGTGCAATGGGATTCTCCGCGTTGAACACGGAATTCATGTCAGTGGTCATGTCAGCTCGCCGCCGCTCGGTCAAAAGAGTTACGCACTCTGGTTTCAATTTCTCTGAAGTCTTCGTCGACGTAACTGTCCTGTGTACGAGGACGATCCAGCGTGACATCGATGACGTCTGCGACGCGGCCGGGGCGGGCCGCCATCGCGACGATCCGATCGGAGAGGAACACCGCCTCGGCGATGTTGTGGGTGACGAACATGATCGTGGCGCCGGTGCGTGCGTGAATGGCCTGGAGGTCGAGGTTCAGCTTCTCCCGCGTCATCGCGTCGAGAGCGCCGAATGGCTCGTCCATGAAGAGAACCTCGGGCTCGAGGACCAACGACCTCGCGATCGAGACCCTCTGCTGCATTCCGCCGGATAGCTCCCAGGGGTACTTGGATTCGACACCGACGAGGTTGAGCATGTCCAGGAGCTCGCGTGCCCGCTCCTTCGCCTTCGTCATGTTTGCTTTCTGGATCGTTGCGGGCAGCAGGATGTTGGCCATGACCGTACGCCACGGCAGCAGCGCCGCCGACTGGAACACCACGCCCATCTTGCGGGGAGGCGGGGTGCCGGCCTTGCCCGCGAATGTCACGACGCCGCTGGTCTGTGACAGCAGGCCTGCGCAGATCTTCATCAGGGTCGTCTTGCCGCACCCGCTCGGCCCGATGATGCTGATGAACTCGGACTTGGCCACAGTGAGGTTGACGGAGCGAAGAACGAGGGATGCCTCATCGGTGCCCGAATAGCTCTTCGACACATTCTCGACAGCAAGGATCGGCTCTGCGGTGTCCTGATTAGTCTTCATTGACGCTTTCCTGGTTCTCGGGGCTGCTTACTTCGGGATGTTACGGGACGAATTTCGAATCGTCAACGTTTTTCGAATATCTTGCTCTTCTGCTTTTACATGGTGCAATATCGGATCCATCACGCCACCAGCGCATGCGTGATCCCCCGGCCGACTCGATGCCGGTCAGCGTCGAAACGATCGCCGAATGGTGCACGAAGACCCCCTACCGGCGCGCGGGCCGGAACACAATCAGGGTGACTTCGTCGTTGACATCCTCATAATCGATCATCACTTCGGCATCGATCGCGAGCTCTCCCGGCTCGTAGTCGAAGAGGTTCGACATGACGACTGGACCCTCCGCCAGCCGCACCAGGACGATGGTGATCGGCACGTCTTCCTCGTACGGATTGCCTTTCGCGCGCTCAAGCACCGAGTAGCTGTAAATGGTGCCGACGCCACTCAACAGGGTCCACGTCCAGTTCCGCGCTCCGCAGTTGTGGCAGACGGGACCTGGGTAGTACCAGAACTTCTCGCACGCATTGCAGCGCTGGAGTCTGGCGGCGTGCTCCCTCGTGGATCTCCAGAAGTCTTCGTTGTCCTGGGTGATGGAGGGAAGTGGTCTTGTGATGTGCTGCATGTGATGTCCCCTTACTGAATCGGAGCGCCGAGGATGCTGACAGAGAAGTTGGATGCCACGGCACTCGCCGAGCTGACGAGCGCGTTGTCATGCTTTGCCACCTGGCGCAGGCCAGCCTCGCCTCGCAGCTGACGCACGGCCTCGGTGAAGCCGAGCATTCCCCCGCAGGCGCCGGGGTGTGCGTTGCTCAGCAGGCCGCCGTGGGTGTTTACCGGCAGCTTTCCACCCGGGTCGATGTTTCCCTCCGCCGCGAACTTTCCAGCGGTTCCCCGCTCGCAGAAACCGAGGTCTTCGAGCTGCACGATCACCGTGATAGTGAAGCTGTCGTAGATGTTCGCCATGTTGATCTCGGCCGGCGTGAGGCCCGCCTGCGAGAAGGCACGCTTGCCGGCCACATCCACGACGGTGCGTACGAGATCGTGATCGCCCTTTCCTTCGGCGAGCTGACCCATGTGGTAATACGACTGCGCCTGCCCGATACCGAGCACCTCGACCTCGCGTGACGGGTCCTTGCTTGTCCCCGCCGCTGAAATGACGTAGGCCGCACCGCCGTCGGAGACGAGGGAGCAGTCGAGCCGGTGAAGCGGTGATGAGATGATCGGCGAGTTGAGCACGTCGTCCACCGAGATCGGCTCACGCATCGTCGCGTTCGGGTTGCGCGCCGCGTGCTTGCGAGTCGCGACGGCTATTTGGGCGAGGTCGCTCTCGTCGGCGTTGTAGTCGTGCAGGTAGCGCTGGGCCAGCAGGCCATAGTAGGCCGGGATCGTCGCCGCGAACGGGTACTCGTAGTCCAGATTGTGCGCACCGACGGAGGCCATCATCGCCGACCCGCTCACGTGGCCGGTCGCGAGCTTCTCGCCACCCACGATCAGGACGTTCTTGCACAGGCCGCTCTCGACCGCCTGCTTGGCCCGCTCGATGGCGACTCCATAGGAGGCGCCGCCCATCATGGTTGTGTCGGCCATCGTCTTCACATAGATGCCGAGGGTCTCCGCGACGATGATGTGGTACCGCGGAGACACGTGAAAGGCGGGGTGGAGGATGATGCCGTCGATGTCTTGCACGGTGAGTCCCGCGTCTTCGATCGCGTTCAGCGCGGCATCAACAATGATGCCGAGGGCGGTCATCCCCGGCACCTTGCCGAGGGGGGATTCGCCAATCCCTGCGATTATCGCTCTGGTTGCCAAGAGCTACTCCTGTCCGTTTATAGAGGCTGTTCTAGTGGGGCTGTTTATTGGGGCTGTTATAGGGGGGTCGTATCCATGTGTTTCGCTACCGAGTGACGAGGTCGTCGAGACTTCCCACCAGCTTCCCGCGCCGGATTGGCACGCAGGCGTCTGGAAGGTCTTGCACGATCTCTACCCCGGATTCGATGACGCGATCGAGGAACTGCCCCAACTGCGCCATTGCCCCGCTCTGGATGTCGTGGAGCACGAGCACCGTCCAGTCCTGGGACTCGATGTCAGCGAGCGCCCGATCGACCCAGCCGGTCGCATCCTCCCAGTCACGAGGAACACCGTTCCAAAGAACCAGCGTGTATCCGTCGCGTTCGAGCAGGTCGACGGCGGCGGGGCTCAATAAGTTCGGTCCGAGCACTCCGCCTCCACCCCATGGCCGGAACAGGCGATCGTCCTCGGCCAGATCACCGAGCACGACCTGCGCCGCCGTGATCTCCGCATCGGGCAGGCCGGGATCGTCGCTCGTGCCGAACTGGATGCTGTGCGTCATCGTGTGGTTGCCAATGCGATGCCCCGCATCCTTCGCACGCTGCACCAGCTCTCGGCTGCCGTCGCGTTCCAGGTCTCGACCCACAACGAAAAAGGTCGCCAAGACAGCACGCGCAGCGAGCTCGGCCAGCACGTGCTCGGTCACACCGGGCGTCGGCCCGTTGTCGAATGTAAGGGAGAGACGCCTCGACACCGTCACGCCACCGCGACAATCCGATTGCGCATCTCGCCGATGCCCTCGATCCGCGACACGAGCTCGTCGCCCACGGACAGGAACTGCGGCGGCTTCATCCCCAGGCCGACTCCCGATGGCGTCCCCGTGAAGATGATGTCGCCGGGAAGGAGCTCCAGGATCTTGGACATCGCGGTGATGAGTGTTGCCACGGATGCCACCATGTCAGAGGTTCGGCCGCGCTGCCGGGTGGCACCGTTGACGATTGTCTCGAGGGCTATGTCGCGAGGATCGGAGAACTCGTCCGGCGTGACGAGCCACGGTCCCATCGGCGAAAAGCCGGGAAACGACTTGCCGAGGCTGAACTGGGGGGTGGCACCCTCGTGCTGCGTGATGCGTTCCGAGATGTCCTGCCCTACAGTGAGGCCGGCGACGTGCTCCCAGGCGTCCGACTCGCTCACGTTTCGCGCTGTCTTGCCGATCACCACCACGAGCTCCACCTCCCAGTCGACGTCGCCGCCCGGGTGGGGGACGTCTGCCCGCGGTCCGGTGATCGACGAGACGAACTTGGTGAAGACGATCGGAACTTTTGATGCCACGAGCCCGACTTCGGACGCGTGCTCCTGATAGTTCAGGCCGACCGCAAAGATCTGCCGCGGGCGGGGAACTGGAGCGAGGAGGTCATGGTGGTCAAAGGGGACGCCCGCGGTCAGGTCCGCGGTCCTCGCCCACGTCGTGAACTCATCCCACTCCCCGTAGATTGCTTGCGGATCCGAAGAGAACCGGCCGATGCTGAGAGCCTCGACATCCGAGGCCTTCGACCCGGAGACGATCACAAGCCGGCCCGAAAGGTTTGCTAAACGCATTGTTGTTCACTGCCCTCTTTGGCTAAGAAAAATGACTAATCAGACGATATGTGTAAAGATTCGAATCGTCAACGACTTTCGAATAATTGGTGTCGTAGAGATATTGGAGAGCAATCGAGCATGGTAACCATCTCGCACAGCACGCCCGCCATCGAGCGGCTCCTCGACCCCGCGGAGGAATTCACCACCATCGCATCGGGGTTCAGGTTTGTGGAAGGACCCGTCTGGAATTCCGCCGACCGGTCCTTGCAGTTCAACGACATCCAGAATGACGCCCGCTGGCGGTGGACGGAAGCCGATGCTGCCGTGCTCACGGCGAAACCCAATCGCATCGGCAACGGGATGACGCTGGCCCGTGACGGCAGCCTGCTCGTCTGCGAACACGTGACCAGCTCCGTGGTGCGGGAGCTTCGCGACGGACACCGCGAGTTGGTCGCATTCCATTTCGAGGGTACCTACCTCAACAGCCCCAACGACGTCGTCGAGCGATCCGATGGGACTGTGTACTTCTCCGACCCCGATTACGGCCGCTGGGACCACGTCGTAGGAGTCCACCGACGGCTTGAGCTCGGATTCCAGGGAGTGTTCATGGTGCCGCCCGGGGGTGGCGAGACCCGACTAGTGGTGGCGCGTGACGAGTTCGACCAGCCGAACGGGCTGTGCTTCTCGCCAGACGAGAGCGTGCTCTACATCGACGACCTGCACGGCGTGCGCGCCTTCGACGTCGCGCCGGATGGCGGGCTCTCCCCCGGTCGACCGTTCCACGCGGGGATGGGCGACACGGACATCCCGGGCCGAGGCAACCCCGACGGCATGAGATGCGACGAATTCGGCAATATCTGGTGCACTGCTCGCGGAGGCATCTGGGTGCTGGCACCAAGCGGTGACCTTCTCGGCATTATCGAGACGGACGAGACCAGCGCCAACCTCACCTGGGGTGGCGATGACGGACGGACCCTGTTCATCTGCATGTCGACCACGGTACGAACGCTCAGAACTCGGGTCGGGGCAGCCCCGCTCACTATTCGATCGGGAGAGTAAGGACCATGAGAATCATCATCACGGGAGGTGCCGGCTTCCTCGGCGACCGTCTGGCACGTTCCTTGCTCTCCCTCGGCGAATTGCCCGTGACGGGAGAAACACTCCGCCGAATAGACGAGATCGTGCTGGTGGACCGGGTGAGCCCGCAGGTCGACCTTTTGGAGGACTCCCGAGTCACTTCGGTCGTCGGTGACCTCGCCGAACTGCTGCCGACCGGGTTGCTCGACGACAGCGATCTGGTCTTCCACCTCGCCGCGGTGGTCTCGAGCGCTGCTGAGGCAGACTTCGACCTCGGAATGACGGTGAACCTCGCGGCGACGCTGCAGCTACTCGAAACCTGCCGCAGGCAATCCCGCCCGCCCCGCCTGATCTTCGCCAGCTCACTTGCCGTCTTCGGGCGAACGTCGCTGCTTCCCCTTCCTGACGTGATCGAAGACTCGACATTGCCAACGCCTCAATCGAGTTACGGAATCCAGAAGTTCATCGGCGAGCAGCTCGTTGCCGACTACGCGCGCCAGGGTCTGGTTCCGGGTCGCACCGTCCGTTTGATGACAGTGACAGTTCGACCGGGAGTCCCGAACGCGGCGGCTTCCGGGTTCCTCTCGGGGATTGTTCGAGAGCCCATGGCCGGCGTCAGAAGCGTCAGCCCC
Source organism: Lacisediminihabitans profunda (assembly GCF_008040105.1). Taxonomy (GTDB): domain Bacteria; phylum Actinomycetota; class Actinomycetes; order Actinomycetales; family Microbacteriaceae; genus Lacisediminihabitans; species Lacisediminihabitans profunda. The sequence goes on along the minus strand of NZ_VRMG01000005.1, from coordinate 63,687 downwards.
GTACCGCCCGGGACCGAGGTAGCTGTACTCTCTCCGGCCAGCACGATTGAGGGCCTTGTGCGGGCGGCGACCGCGACGGATGTGGAGTGGGGTCCACTGACCGCCCTCACCTTGCCAGCGCTGACCGTGACGGTCGGCGGAATCGTCGATGCCTTGTCCGCAGTGGCCGGCCCAGAGGTCGCCGCGCTTGTGGACTGGATCCCCGATGCACGAATCGCCGAAATCGTCACCTCATGGCCCGCCAAGTTCAATTCCGAGCGCGCCAAATCACTCGGGCTCGAGGCCGACCCCGACTTCGAGAGCGTCATTCGCTCCTACCTCGACGACCTCGACCGCGCACGCGCGCTCTCAACCACACGAGACGAGGACCAGCGATGACGGTCAATTCGCAATGTCGTGTCGCGGCAATCGGGTCCGGCTACATGGGCGGCGGGATCGCGCAGGTGCTCGCCCTGGCGGGCTCCACGGTGACACTGGGCGACGTTGACGAGCAAACGGCATCGCTCGCCTTCGAGCGGATCGTGAAGGAGGCCGAAGCCTTCGAGATCGCCCATCTGCTCGATCAGGGTTCAGCGATGGTTCTGAGGAGTCGGCTGCGCATCGCGCCCACCCTCGAAGATGCTGTTGCCGAGGCCGATTACGTCACGGAAGCGGTGCCAGAGAGCCGCGAGATTAAGGCGGATGCCTTATCCCGGATATCCGCAGCGGCGCCCGCCTCAGCCGTGATCGGTAGCAATACCTCGGCGATCCCGATCCAGGAACTCGCGCAATCCGTTCGACACCCCGAACGATTCCTCGGTGTGCACTGGATGAACCCGGCTCCCTTCATTCCCGCCGTGGAGCTGATCGCGGCTGAGGCGACCCGCGCGGACGTCGTCGACACCGTTGAGGCATTCATTCGCAGCGCGGGCAAGGCCCCGGTGCGCGTCGCGGACACCCCGGGATTTGTCGCGAACCGGCTGCAGTTCGCCCTCTTCAAAGAGGCGGTACGAATCGTCGAGGAGGGCAGCGCTACCCCATCCGAGGTCGATGAGGTGGTCTCGAACGCCTTTGGATTCCGGTTGGCTCTCTTCGGCCCGTTCGCCATCGCCGACATGGCTGGCCTGGATGTCTACAATGCGTCCTATTCCTCGCTCGAGGCGGAATATGGAGAACGACTCGCGTCGCCCGCCATGTTGAGTTCGATGGTCGCGCACGGTCACCTGGGCATCAAGTCGGGCGGCGGGTTCCTGGACATCGACGCGAAGGACGTGGTTGCCCTCGTCGACTACCGCAACCGGGCGTACGTAGCGCTCTCGGCGCTTCGGAAGGCCCTCGGGCCCGCACCAGGGCTCTGAGCGATGCCCAGCGTGCCTGCAGGCGAATTCGACCTGGTGGCAAATGTCTCGTTGCTATTCACCGAATTGCCCCTGCTCGACCGATTCTCCGCGGCGGCGAGCGCGGGCTTCCACTCCGTCGAGCTCTGGTGGCCGTTCGCCGACGCGGTACCCATCGCTGCCGATCTCGTGAGGCTGACATCCGCGATCAGCAAGTCGGGCATCGCCCTTAGGGGCATGAACCTCTGGGCGGGCGACATGGCCGGCGGAGAGCGAGGGGTGGTGTCACTACCGGACCGACGCGACCAGTTCGAGGCGAACGTCGCCGTTGTCGCGGAGATCGCTCGTGCGACAGGTTGCCGTGTCTTTAACGCCCTCTATGGTCAACGTCAACCCGGGCTCTCGAAGGAACTGCAGGAAGCCACCGCCGTGACGAATCTGGCCTTGGCCGCCCGCGAACTGGGGCGGGTCGGCGGCACAGTGCTTCTCGAGCCTCTCAGCCGCGGGCTCAATGGCGACTACCCGATCCAGACCGTCTCCGACGCGATTCCGCTCATCCAGCGGGCGCGCGAGACTGCCGGTCTGAAAACTATTGCGCTGCTCTTCGACACGTTTCACCTCAGCAACAATGAAGACGACCTCGTGGCGGCAATCCATCTGGCCGGCGATTTCATCGGTCACGTCCAAGTGGCGGATGCCCCGGGCCGTGGTGCGCCGGGGACCGGGGCGATCAATTTCCGTGCGGTGTTCGATGCCCTGGTTGAAATCGGCTACTCGGGAGCGGTCTCCTGTGAGTATCTGCCAAACGGACAGACCGAGCAGAGCCTGGGCTGGATCGCCGAGATGAATCGGCCCGGGTTTACTCTCAACGCGTAGGCCAAGAACCGATTTGCCTGGCCATTCAAGCGTGAAACGCATCTGACCTGCCATTCCGCAGCTCACGGACCACCGAGCGCGCCGTATCCCCGGTCCTTACCGCCGCCTGCGGGATACTCAGTCAGAGTGTTCGGGTCACCTTCAGCAACCCGCGTGGCTGGTCAGGATCGATACCTTTCGCACGTGCGAGATTGAGTGCGAGAAGTTGGAATGGCAGTATCTCAAGGACCGGCGAGAGCTTCTCGCCGACGTGACCGGGGACGACGATGCCCGCTCCGGTCCGATCGACAATCGCCTGCGACCCGATCACGAACAGGTCCGCATCCAATTCTCGAAGGCGTTCGACGACTGTCGTCATCGCGTCTCCTCCCGCCCCGTCGCCGGCTACGAGCAGCACGGGAAATCCGGTGCCAATCATGGCGATGGGTCCGTGCAGCAGGTCAGCACCGGAAAATGCCTGCGCTGACAGGTAGGTCGTCTCCATGAGCTTCAACGCTCCCTCCCGGGCGGTAGCGAATGAGTATCCGCGCCCGGTGACTACCGTTCGTTCCACGCCCTGGAAGCGATCGACCAGTTCAGGCAGGCATCCGGCGTCGTTGATGAGTTGTTCGCCAAGTTCTGGAAGCATCGCGGTGGCACCTCCGGTACCGCCGGCAAGCGCGTCGAAGAGAAGGAAGAGGTTCAACAGTTCAGCGGTGTACGACTTTGTCGCGGCGACGGCCAGTTCTTCGCCAGCCCGCATATCGATGTGGTGTTTTGCGGCGGTCGCCATCGCAGATCTTGGGTCGTTGGTCAGGGCGATGGTGAGAGCTCCGCATTCGCGTGATACCCCCATGGCGTGCGACAGGTCTGGCGAACCGCCTGACTGGCTGATGCCGATGACGAGCACGTCACTAAGGTCAGGGCGTGCTCCGTAGAGTGTCATCGTCGACGGGGATGCCAGCCCGGCAGGGAGTCCGCACAGGACCTCCGCGAGATATTTGGCGTAGATCGCCGCGTGGTCGCTCGTGCCGCGGGCGATGAATTGAATCGAGCGCGGTGCGAATGCCCGGATCGCGGCCACAACGTTGAGGATCTCCTCGTGCTGGTCGATGAGATTGCTCCACATGAGCGGCTGCTGGCGGATTTCGCGCTCCATGGCGGTGCCCGATTGGGCACCTGACCGGGTCGAGTTCATCAGTGAGGTATTCCTTCTAATCCGGGAGCGATGACGGTCGGAGGACCGGGTGCGAAGGTGCGCTCACCAGCGGGCCGGCTATCGCCTGCTCCAGACCGTATTGGCGGCGGATCCTCTGCTCGACCGTGGCATCGACGGTCATCCCGATGTGATCGAGGCCGAGAAGCGCGGCTCCCGCAATCGGGGCACGGTCGACGTAAGCAAACCGCACGTTGGGCGCATCGTTCACGATGCGTCTCTCAACCGATTCGACCAGGATGGGTCGTCGTGCTGCCAGGACTCCCCCGCCGAGCACGATGGGGGCGTCAGACGCGAGCATCCCGAGTTGCCTCAGGGCCGAGACAGCGTATCGCGCCACTTCTGACGCGAGTCGTTCAACGAGCGCGCACGCTACCGCGTCGCCAGCATCGGCTTCGTCGAAGAGCACCGGCACCAGTTCGTGAATCCGTTCTGCCGGAATCTCTTTGTATTGCATGGCCTCGATCACTTCAAGCACGGTTGTTGTGCCGAAGTGCCGGATCACGGCGCTGCGAAGCGATGTGTTCACGTCGCGCTGGTCTTCCGCACGTGAGGCAGCGAACATGACCTCCCCGCCGAGATGCTCGCCGCCGCCCCAGTCACCGGAAAGCTGGCCGAGGGACGGGAATCGAATTGTCCGGCCATGCGAATCGACTGCAACGCAGTTGATGCCGGCGCCGCACACGACGGCGACGCCGAAACCGGATGGTGATCCGACGCGCAGAAGCGCGAAGGTGTCGTTATCGACGCTCGTCGATTCTGACCATGCACGCTCCACGACGACGCTCAGCAGGGTCGATTGTTCCCGCGGAAGATCGACCCCCGCGAGGTACGCGGCGGTGTGCCTGACATGCTGCGGGCCCAGCGCCCGGCCGGCGCTGCTCAGCGCCGTGCGCACCATTTGTTCGAGCGCGAGTACCGACTGTCGAGCCCCGAATATGTGCTGGGAGACGCCGGCGCCTCTGAACTGGGCGAGCACAGTGCCGTCAAATCCCACTACTGCCACGTCCGTCTTACTATTCCCCCCGTCGATCGCCAGAAGAACACGGTCGTCACGCGGATCCACTACGCCCACGGGAGGAAGTGCTTGTTTGCCGCCAGCAGATTGTCGGCGAGCTTTTCCGCGATCGCATATTGTCCGACCAGCGGATGCGCGAGCAACGCTTTGACCACCCGGGCGCGGCCACCATGCAGTGCGGCGTCAAGCGCCAGTTGCTCGTAGGCGAAGTGGTGACCGATCAGACCTTCCATCAACGGGTCGACTCGGCCGATCGGTAACGGCATGGGGCCGGCCGCGGTGATCACGGAGGCCGCTTCGATGACCGCATCCTCGGGGAGGAACGGCAGAGTGCCGCGGTTTCGCACGTTGACCACCTGCACGTCCCCGGTGTCGCTCAGCAGCGACGCCACCAGCTGGATGGCGGCCAACGAGTAGTAGCGTCCCCCTCGCTCCTGCAGCTGAAGAGGCTTGGTGACGACGCTCTCGTCCCGATAGATGTCGAGCAACTCGTTCTCCACGTTCATGACGACCGCAGCGCGGGCAGGCTCGCGCAGCTGTTCGTTGAACACCTCATCATGGGCGAAGTAGTACCTCAGATAGTAGGAAGGAACCGCCTGCTGCAAGAGGAGATGGCTTTCGGAGATCCGGAACTCGCGCGCAACATCGGCGAGACGGTGCTGGAACAACGCGGGCAGCTGGTCTTCCCCGTCGACGAGGACGCCGGTCTCCCAGCTCAGGTGGTTGAGCCCGACATGCTTGAGTTGAACCCGTTCGGGAGCGACGTCGAGGATGCGGGAGAAGTTGCGTTCGAAGTTGATGGCGACGTTGCACAAGCCCACCGCTTTATGCCCCGCCTCGAGCAGCCCGCGAGTGACGATGCCTACGGGGTTGGTGAAGTCGATGATCCAGGTGTCGTCACCGGCAAGGCGCCGTATCTGGTCAGCGATATCGATGACGACCGGCACCGTGCGAAGCGCCTTGGCTAATCCGCCGGCTCCGGTGGTCTCCTGACCGATGCACCCGCAGTCGTGGGGGAAGGTTTCATCGGACAACCGCGTGCGCTGGCCGCCGACCCTCAGTTGGATGAGCACGGCGGCGGCCCCGTCAACCGCACGGGCGAGGTCGTTTGTTGCGCTGATGACGGTGGGTTGCCCGGCGGCGGCCACCATGCGTCGGGCGAAGGCGGAGATGACCTCAAGCCGCACCGGATCAGTGTCCATCAGTGCGATTTCGTCGATCTGGAATGCGGCGGATGTCTGCAGCAATCCGTCGATGAGTTCGGGGGTATAGGTAGACCCTCCGCCAACGACTGTGAGTTTCATTGTTATTTGACTCCCGAGAGTTTGATGCCTTCGATGAAGGACTTCTGAGCGAAGAAGAACAGGATGATCACCGGCAGCATCACGAGAACCGTGGCGGCCATGGTGAGGTTCCACTGCACCTGGTGAACGCTCCTGAAGGAGGCCAGCCCGACCGAGAGGGTCCAGTTGGCAGGGCTTTCGCCGGTATAGAGGAGTGGCCCGAAGTAGTCGTTCCAGGTGCGGAGGAACATGAAAAGGGCCGCGGCAGCGAGCCCGGGCTTCGCCATGGGAATGACAATGCGCCAGAGAATTCCGAGTTCGCTCGCGCCGTCGATTCGTGCTGCGTCGATATAGGACTGCGGAATCGAGATTAGGAATTGTCGAATAAGGAAGATGCTGAAGGCATCTCCGAAGAAGTTGGGGATGATCAATGGCCAGAGCGTTCCGGTGAGTCCGGCTTTCGCCCACAGCACGTACATCGGCACCGCGATGACCTGAGGCGGCAGCATCATGGCGACGATGACAAGGTAGAAGGCCCAGGTGCGGCCCTTCCATTTCAGCCGTGCCAGGCCATAGGCGATGGGCACGCTCGAGATGAGCATTCCGACGGTGGACAACACCGAGTAGGTCAGGCTCTGGCCGAAGTAGCGCAGCAGTGGGGCTTTCTCGAATACCGCTCCGAAGTTCTGCCACTGCCAGGTTTGGGGCCACAGGTCCTTGGTCAGCGCCTGTTGGTCGGTCATGAATGCGGTGAGCAGCACGAAGACCAGCGGGGCGAGGAATCCTATGGCCATCGCGATAGCGACGGCGTGGAGAGCGATCCAGGCGAGGAAGTCGCGACGTTTCGCCTGTGAACTCTTGGTGCGAGTGAGCGGTGCGCCCGCGTGCGTGGCTATGGCCAATGTTCAGTCCTCCTCTGTCATCCCGGATTTGCGCAGTTGCCGCACCAGAATGACGGTGAATATGGCCGAAACGATGAAAAGCACAATTGCCATCGTCGAGGCGTAGCCCATGTTGTAGTAGTGAAAGCCCTGTTGATACAGCCACATTGGGAAGGTGAGGGTGGAATTGTCGGGGTAGCCGAGCTGGGTGCCGGATCCCACGGCATCGCTCGATCCCGATGCCACGGCACCGGCGACGACCGCTTCTGTGAAGTACTGCAGCCCAACGATGATCGAGTTGATGACGGCGAACGTGAGCACCGGCGCGATGGTGGGGAGAGTGATGTGCCAGAACCGGGTGAACGAGCCGGCGCCGTCGAGGGCGGCCGCTTCGTAGTACTCGGTGGGCACGTCAAGGAGTGCGGCCAACAGGATGACCATTATTTCGCCGGAAGCCCACAGCGCCAACACGGTCAGCGCAGGCTTCGCCAGGAGCGGATCGTTGAACCAGAGCAGGCCTTTGATGCCGAACCAGCCCAGCACTTGGTTTACCGGCCCGGTCCCGGGGTTGAACAGGAAGACGAACGCCAGGGCCGCCGCCACCGGCGGGGCCAGGGCGGGCAGGTAGAACAGTGTCCGGAAGACTCCCGACCCCCGTCGCACCTTCGATAACACCATCGCGGAAGCGAGCGCGTAACCGACCCGGCCGATCGTGATGGCGACTACCAGATAGGTGGTGTTCCGAATCGCCGTCCATACGAGTGGGTCGCTGGTGAACATGAAGACGTAGTTCTTCACGCCGACCCAGATCGGATCGCTGATCAGGTCGTAACTGGTGAATGAGAGGAACACTGTTGCCAGCAGCGGGTAGACGAAGAAGACTCCGAATCCGATGATCCACGGTGACATGAACGCCAGGACAACCAGGCGCTGGTGCCTGCGGCGTTTGTGATCGCCATCACCCCGACGTGTTCTTCCTACGGAGTTCGCCCCGGGGGCCGGCGACGCCACTGTTCGTGGCGTCGCCGTTCCCGTCGCTGCAGAGGAGGTCACGGTGCCTTCAGTGCCAATGCGCTTGTGATTTCGGAGTCGGCTGCGCTCAGCCCGGCGCTCAGATCCGTTGTGCCCCCGGTCTGCCATTTCACTGCGAAGTCGGTGGCGGTCTTCAGGAAGGCGCCTCCGTTCGGGGTGGAAGGCAATGAGCTTGAATTCGGGTTCGCGAATATGCGGAGGAACGGCGCGAAATTCGCGCTACTGACGAGATCGGGCGATTTGATGGCGTCGAGCGTGGTGGGGATGTTCTTCAGCCCGTTCGCGAGCGTCACCAGCGGTGCAGTCTGCGTGCTCATGTATTTGATCAGCTGCCAGGCGGCGCCGGTGTGCTGGGCGCCCTTCGGGATTCCGATGATGTTGCCGCCGATGTCGCTCCCGCCATAGTGGGCGCTGAGTTTGTCGGCAACGGGCAGCGGCGCGGTCCCGTACTTGAGGTTGGGGGCCTGGCTGTCGACGAAGCCGGTGCGAAATTCTCCATCGAACATCATCGCGATCTGCCCGGTCTGGAACGAGTTGTCGGCAGAGTACTTCTGTCCGGCGGCGGAGGTGAAGGCCGTCAGCTTGTCAGCCCCGTAGAACTCGGTGAGACTCTTCTGCCAGGCGAACATGTCGGTCCACCCGGAACTGGTTCCGAGGCTCGACTTGCCGGCGCTGGACTGCCAGGCCGCTCCCCACTGGGGTGCCCACACGTCGAGTCTGTTGTTGTAGAAGCCGATGGTGGGAACGAATCCGGCAACCTTGATGCTGCCATCTGTGTTGAGTTCGGTGAGTTTCTTGGCGTCTTTGGCCAGTTCGCTCATCGTCTTCGGCGGAGAGGTGATGCCCGCCTTGGCAAAGAGCTCCTTGTTGTAGTACAGGCCATAGTCGTCGGCGAGAAGCGGCATCGCGCACCGTATGCCCTTGTACGAGGTGAACTTCTGAACCGCAAGGGGGATCTGTGAGAGGTCGACCTTATCGCGAGAGATGTAACCGGCCAGGTCCTGGAATGCGCCGGAACTGCAATATTGGCCCAGCGCGTTGGCGTTGCCGGAGATGGCGACGTCAGGAGCGGTTCCACCTCGGATGGCCTGGGAGATCTTGTCATCGTCCTGGCTGCCCTCACTCGTGATGGTGATGTTCGGGTGCAGTGTGTGGAATCCCGCGAGCGTGGTGTTCAGCGCGGCGAGATCGCTGTCGGTGAATCCGCTCCACACCGTCAGGGTGATTTTGTCGCTGGACTTGGGGAGAGGCGCCAGCTTCGAACCGGTGGCGCTCGGCCCGCTCGAACAGGCGCTTAGAGCGATGAGGGCCGCGACACCGAGGGCGGCGACCGGGAGAATTTTTTGCATGTGTGCTCCTTTGCTATGCGTATTCAGGGGTTAGTGGTGCTGTACCGTCAGGCTGACGGGAGATCGAGGGTAGAACCGGCGGCAAAATAGCGCTCGCGGGCCGGGATGACAGCGGATTGGACGGCACCGGCGCCCACGGACCCGCGGTCGGTTTGGCCGGGCCGGATGGTCACACGCTGCTGCACGAGTTCAGCCAGGCTGGAGGCGATGAGGTTGCAGAGCACCTCTCCCCCGGCCAACCCCACATCCCCACCGAGGACGATGAGTTCGGGGTCGATCAGGGCGACCACTCCGGCGAGTCCTGCCGCGATGCGACGTGCGAGGTCGTCGAGGAATCCGGGAGTCGAGGAGTGCTTGTCCGCGAGAGCCTGGGTCACCGCGTTCGTGCCGGTGGGTGCGCTGATACCGTAGGCCTTCGCCAGGGCGAGAACGGCGGGCTGGGCCAGGCGGTCTCCGTATCGGAAACCTGTGCTCGGGGTTGTCGCTCGGGCCAGGTCGGGCACGGGCATGAAGCCGATTTCGCCGGCGCCCAGAGTCGACCCCCGTAGCAGTTCTCCTCGCAAGACGACGGAGGATCCGACGCCGCGGTCGGAGAGCCAGAGCAGGACGAAGTCTGTCGCCCCGAGGGCCGTCCCTGTGGCCATCTCGTTGAGGGCGACGAGATTCACGTCGTTCTCGACGGTGACCGGAACAGCCAGGTGGTCGCTGAGGGTCCGAAGAATGTCTATGCCGGCCCAGTCGGGCAGATCAGAGGCGTACCGCAGTTGCCCTGAAACCGGATCGACCGCGCCGGGCATTCCGATCGTCACGTGCGCGAGATCGGACGGATTGAGATCGATCAATGCGCAGGCTTCGGAAACGGTGCCGAACAGCGCGTCAGCTGCTTCGCCCCTGCCCGGGATTACCGGTGTAGTCAGATGTGAGACGGTAGCGCCTTGAAGATCGGCGATCGACACATCGATCTCGGTCGCTGTCACGTCGATGCCTGCGACATAGGCGGCTTCAGCGTTCAAGCTCCAAAGCTGGGCACGGGGACCTGGGCCTCCGTCTCGCAGACCGACCCGCTTGACGAGTCCGACAGCTTCCAATCGGTTGAGCAACTGCGAGGTGGCCGGCTTCGACAGCCCGGTCATCGTTTCAAGCTGCGCCCGCGACACCTCGGACTCGCGCAGCAGGATCTCGAGCGCAGAACGGTCATTCAACGCACGCAGGACGCTGGGGCTGCCAGAAACCACGATGTTCGCTCTTTTCGTCACGGTGAAACGGGAGACTATCGACCAGCGACAGGATCGTATAGAAACTTTCCTATCTATCTCCGGACATTAGCGTGCCGTTCTCCGAATTGTCAATCTCCGTGCGCCAAAGGGTGCGAATTGCTGCCGGTTCGCGGCGCACCGTCGGGGCGTCGGAGCCTCGCCGGCGGCGACGGCATAATTCGCCTCGTACGGAAAACCTTCACCGAGCAGCTCGACGAAAGGGGCCTGGAGGGCGCGGCTACCGCGGCATCGATGCCGAAGAACGGGCCACCTGCAGCACGGAAGAGGAAGAGGAGACCACCCAGACCTCAGCGACTTTCGGCGGTCACGAGGGGATCGGGCGCCTGCCTCGTGACGGCGGCACCACGTTCGAGCGAAAAACCATTTCGCACCCAGTACTCGTACCCCCCGATCAACTCGCGCACGTCGAAGCCCTCGGCGAGCAGGCGGCGGGCGGTGTGCGTAGCACCGTTGCAGCCGGGGCCCCAGCCGTAGACGACGAGGACGCGGTCGCGGGGCAGGGTGGCGAGCTGGGCATCCAGGGTGTCGGCCGGTAGGTGCAGGGCGCCGGCGATGTGACCGTGGTCCCACGAGAGCTGTCTGCGGGTATCGACGAATGTGGCCGTGCCATCGATCTGGGCACGCGAGGCAGCGACCACGTCTATCTCGTACGCCAGCCTCGCGTCCACGAACGCGAGAAGATCGCTCTGCGAGACCACGGTCAATTCCCGGCAGACGGCGCAGCAGGCTCGAGCAGCGCGGCAAGATTGGGAAGCTGTGACGGGTCCTCGAGTGCCGAGCCGATGGCCACGACGCGCGCACCCGCCCTCAGGAATGCGCCCGCATTCGCGGCATTCATGCCGCCGGTGGTGACGAACGTCGCCTGCGGGAACGGACCATGCATCGCCGTGATCCACTCCGTCCCGAGCACGGATGCGGGGAACGCCTTGAGCCAGGTCAGTCCCTCCTTCAGCGCAAGCTGCACCTCGCTTGCGGTTGCCACCCCCGGCATCGAAGGCATCCCGGCATCGGACGACGCCCGCACGACTTCGAGATCGAAGCCCGGAGACACGGTGAACTCGGCTCCCGCATCCGCCGCCTGCCGCACGTGCTCGAGCGAGACGATGGTGCCGGCGCCTACCACCTTTCCCCGCTCGCGGGCGGCCCTGACGACAACCCGCAGCGCCTCGATGTCATCCGGCGTCTGAATCGGCAGCTCAATGACGTCTATGCCGAGATCCCAGGCGGTTGTCGCGACGGAGAGGCTGCGCTCCACGCCCATGCCGCGCAAGATGGCCATGAGTGGCGCTGCGTTGAAGATCTCGCTGAACTGCGCGTTTTCGACCATGGTCAGGCTGGGCCTTTCAATCGGGGTTCGGTGGGCAGGACAGGGGCGACGGTTCCGGCCGATACGCCGGTCGAGGCGACTTGCGCGACGAAGTCGCTTGGTGACATCAGCACCAGCCGCGCGCGCTCGTGGCCGGCGCGCAGCCGACCCTTGGTGTTTTCGCCTCGCAGCAGGGCCGCGAGATAGCCGGCGGCGAATGCATCGCCGGCCCCCACCGCCTCCAGCACCTCAGTGGGGATCGCCGGCTCGAAGACGCTGCCGTCCGCACTGAACTCCGTGGCCCCGATATCGCTGTCCTTCACGATGAGCCGCCCCGGTCCCGGCAGCAGCACCCGCACGTCATCCGCCGTGCCGCACCCCCACAACACCTGTGCTTCATCGCGACCGACGAAGACGATGTCTGCACGGTTCGCCAGCGTGCGCAGCACCGAGGCCGCAGCGCCCTCCGGCCAGAGCGAGGGCCGGAAGTTGACGTCAAAGCTCAGTCTCGCGCTGCTCGCTGCGACCCGGTCGAACACCGTTTCCACCAGGGCTGCGCAACTCGCCGACAGCGCTGGAGTGATGCCCGAGAGGTGCACGACATCGGCTTCCTCCAGGGGGATGCGCTCAACCGTGGCTGGGCTCATCCGGGATGCGGCCGACCCGCTGCGGTAATACAGCACGCCGTGTCCGGGGTCCTTGAAGTAGACGCCGGTGGGCGCGGCCGAGTCGAAGCTGACCCACCGAGTATCGACGCCGAGACGCTCGATAGACCGGCGTATCCGGTGGCCGAGAACATCGTCGCCGAGCACGCCCACCCACGCGGACGAGAGGCCCGCCTGCGCCACGTGACACGCGACGTTCGACTCCGCGCCGCCAGGGTGAACGCCCACGTCCTCGGCGGTGGCGAGGGATTCTGCCCGCGCCGGGGCGAACATCATCATCGTCTCGCCGAGGGCGATCAAGCGCGGTGTTGCCTCGAGCGTCATAGCCCCACTATGACCTCTATGGTGCGACATGCGCAACTCGCGTTGCGTCATTTGCACACGGTCGCCACGTCAGATCTATAGTTGACTGTCGCCACGCCTCACGATGTGGCCCATTGCACGCGAAATCCCGAAGGGGACCCAATGACACGAGCGCTTCTGTTGGACGAGCTGGGGAATGAGCGCTTGTCCGCGCGCGACAAAGGAGTCCCGGAGCGGGCATTCGGCATGGCGGTGACCGAGTTCCTGGCGAGCGACCCCCGGCTCTCTGAGTTCTGGACCCCGATCGTCACACTCGACGACGAGGCCATCGAGAACAACCTGACCGTCATGGCCCAGTGGAGCGCTTCCCATGGGCTCGAGCTGATGCCGCACGGCAAGACAACCATGGCCCCCGCGCTGTGGCAGCGTCAGCTTGACGCGGGGAGCCTGGGCATCACCCTGGCGACGATGGGCCAGGTGCGCACGGCGCGCACCTTCGGGCTGGACTCGATCATGCTCGCCAACGCCGCGGTCGACGATCGTTCCCTGCGCTACCTCGCCACCCAGCTTGCCGACCCGGAGTTTCGCTTCGTCTGCTGGGCCGACTCGATAGCGACGGTCGAGGCGATGGAAAGCACCCTCCGCGAGGCCCGCACCCCGCGACCCGTCGACGTCTGCGTCGAGATCGGTGCTGCCGACGGGCGCACCGGCGCCCGAACCAACGCCGAGGCACTCGAGGTCGCCCGGCGGATCGCCGCGTCAGACGTCCTTCGCCTGGCCGGAGTCGCCGGCTACGAAGGAAGTCTCGCCCACGACCGCTCAGACGAGTCGCTGGATGCGGTGCGCGCCTATCTTCAGCGACAGGTCGAATTACACGACGTGTTTCACGATCTCTACGACGATGACGGCGACGTCTATGTGACTGCGGGCGGAAGCGCGTACTTCGATCTGGTCGCGGAGGCATTCGCCAGCGCGATCGCCGCCGATTCGCGCACGTTGTGGACCCTTCGCAGCGGGGCGTATGTCGTGCACGACGATGGCTTCTATCGCGGCATTTCACCACTCGACGAGGGCGGCGCCGGGCCCTATCGGCTGCGCTCCGCGATGCGCGGCATTGCCCGCGTGGTGTCGCACCCCGAGCCGGGCCTTGCGCTGCTCGACGGCGGCAAGCGCGACTTCCCGTTCGACGAGGGGCTGCCAATCCCCCGTCAGGTCGCGAGCGACCTCGGTCAAGAATGGGCCCCACTACAAGATGCGTCGATTCTCGCCATGAACGATCAACACAGCTATCTGGGGTTGACGGGCGAGAATGGCGCGTTCGGCGCTCAACCTGGTGCGATCGGCACTGTCGTGGCACTGGGACTGTCGCATCCGTGCACCACGTTCGACAAGTGGCGCTACCTGCCGGTGGTGGCCTCACAGGGGTCCGACCGCGTGGTCGATCTCGTTCGCACTTTCTTTTGACCAGCACAGTCGGCAGGGGCACAGCATGCGGTGGGTGATGCGCGGCGGAACGGTCGTCGACGGCGACGGGATGCGACGCGCTGATGTCGCGATCGAGGGCGAGACGGTCAGCGAGGTCGGCGACATCCCCGCCGGCGAGGACGATCGGGTCATCGACTGCCGTGGGCGTTTCGTGCTGCCCGGGTTCGTCGATACCCACTCGCACGTGGACGGGCTCATGGAGGACGAATCCGTGCAGCGGGCCCTGCTCAGGCAGGGTGTGACTACGGTGATTGCCGGGCAAGACGGCGTCTCCTATGCGCCGGGCGACGGGACGTACGCGCGTGAGTACTTCGCCGCCATCAACGGCGAGCATCCGAGCTACTCGGGCGGCGGCATTGGCGAGTTCCTCAGGGCGGTCGACGGACGGTCGCGGCTGAACCTCGCCTACCTCGTCCCCGCGGGGACGGTTCGCTGGGAGGTGTGCGGGCGCTCGAGAACGCCGGCCGACGATGAGCAGCGTGCGCTGATGGTTGCCCTGGTCGAAGCGGGGATGAGCGACGGCGCCGTTGGACTCTCGACCGGCCTCGACTACGTTCCCGGCATCTTCGCCACCGCGGATGAGATTGCGGCACTGTGCGCGCCAGTGGCCCGCGCCGGCGGCATCTATGTCACGCACATGCGCGGCGGCTACGAATCCAATTCGGCCGCGGGCATCGAGGAGATCGCGCGAATCTCTGCGGCGTCCGGCGTGCGCGTCCACATCTCGCACTTTCACGCCCAGGCCCACATCGTTCATGACCAGCTCGACGCTCTCCAGCGCGGAGGCGTTGACGCGACCTTCGACGCGTATCCGTACACTCGCGGCTGCACACTGCTGGGCATGCCATTGCTGCCACCGGAACTCGCAGTGCTCTCGGCCGACACGGTCGTCGAGGTCATCACCGACCCGGGCGAGCGGCGGCGCCTGCGCCGCGACTGGTTCCCGGCCGTCGAACGCAACGCGAGCCTCGGGCCCGAGTGGCCCTCGATGATCACGCTTGCGCATGTGGCCGCTCCGGAGTTCGCGTGGGCCCACGGACTCACCCTGGAGGATGCCGCTGCGCGAGCCGGCATCGACGCGATCGATCTCGCCCTGGATGTGCTGGCCGCCTCCCGCCTCCAGGTCAATGCCGTCATGGCGGTGCGGTACGAGCGCCCTGTCGAGGAGCTCGCGCGCATCTTCGGGCATCCCGGTCACCTGGGCGGCTCAGACGGCATCTTCATTGGCGCTCATCCGCATCCGCGGGCTCGCGGCACCTTCGCCCGGTATCTGCGCGAGTATGTGCGTGAATCGCCGGAGTGGTCATGGTCGGATGCCGTGGGTCACCTCTCGTCCGCACCGGCGGCTCGCTTCGGCCTGGGGCGACGAGGCAGAGTTGCCGCCGGCTGGGTTGCCGACCTCATCGTGGTCGACCCGCGTTCGGTGGCCGACACCGCCAGCTACGACGAGCCACTGGGCGAGGCCGTCGGCATCGACGACGTGCTGGTGGCCGGAGTGCCGGTGCTCGCGAACGGCGCGCTCGTGAACAGCAGACCGGGCCGGGGCCTCCGGCGCGAACAGGCTGAAGGGTAAGGGAATCCGTGTCGCAGAGCGTGAAGAGGGCGGTGGGAATCATCGACTCGATCGCCGCGCAGCCGAAGACGGTCGCGCAGCTGGCGGAGGAGTTCGGGCTGCACCGCTCGACCATGTTCCGGGAACTTCAGACGCTCGAGGAGGTCGGGTACGTCCGGCGCCGCAAGGACGGCACCTATGCGCTCGCTTTCCACTTGGCGTCGCTCGCGCAGGCCTCACTCGAGAACCTCGATCTGCGTCAGTCCTCCTACGCGCAGGTGCGCCGACTTCACCAGCTCGTCGGAAACACGGTGCACGTGGCCGCACTCATGGACGATGCGATCATCTACGTCGACAAGGTCGAAGACGCCAGCGGCGTGCGCATGTACTCGCGGATCGGTTTCCCGGTACGCCCGCACTGCAGCGCCGTCGGCAAGGCGATCCTCGCCGACCTCGACACAGCCAGACGCGATGCCGTCCTCGACGGCGCGACGTGGACGAAGTACACGGACACGACCATCACCACCCGCAAAGCCCTGGATGCCGAGCTGGACGCGGTAGCCAAGCAGGGGTGGGCCGTGGATAACGGGGAGTTCGAGGACTTCGTCAACTGCGTGGCCGTGCCCATCCGGAGTTCCGCCGGGGTTGTCGGTGCGCTCTCACTCACCGCCATCCGCATGAAGCACGACCTGGAGCAGATCAAAGTGCACATCCCGCTCCTGCAGCGCACCGCGACGCAGATCGCTCGCGAGCTCGGGTAGCGGGCTACGCACCGTCCCGCACGACGGCGACGACGTCGATCTCGACGAGGATGTTCGCCAGTTGCGACCCGACAGTGGTGCGCACGGGATAAGGCTCAGAAAAGAACTCCGCGTATGCCAGGTTGAATTCGGCGAAGTCGGCCAGATCGGCAAGGTGCACCGTGCTCTTGACGCAATCGTCCATGGTCAGCCCGCGCTCGGCGAGAACGGACCGAATGTTCCGCAGCACCTGCCGGGTCTGGTCGCCCACGGACTCTGCCATGTCTCCGGTGACAGGGTCCTGTGGCCCGAATCCGGCCGTATAGAAGAACCCGTTCGCCTCAATGCCTTGGCTGTACGGGCCCGCAGGCTGCGGCGCGTTCGTGGTGCGGAAGGCGGTCTTCGCCATGATTGGTACTCCTTATTATCGAGGTCTTAAGTCGGGTGGCAGGGCACCGTGGCCGTTCGGTGCCCTGCTCCGCACGCTAGGCGAGGGTGTGCAGCCGACCCGCGTCTTCCACATCGGGCCGGAACGACGCGTATGCCGTGGCGACGACACCGATGATCACGACGACAGACGCGAAGACGATGATCGGCACGATCGAGCCGAAGGCAAGCGACAGCGCGGTGGCGATCAATGGCGCGAATCCTCCGAGCATGTTCGAGAACTGGTAGCCGATGTTCACGCCCGTAATACGCGCCTCGACATCGAACATCTCCGTGAGCATCGTCTGCAGGGTGCCCTGCATGGCGACACCCGGGATGACGAAGCCGACCACCATGCCGAGCCAGATGAGCACCGCGACATTCGTGCTGTACAACGCGAAGGCGGGGTAGAGCAGCAGCGCGAAAACGATGGCAGCGGCGATGTAGAACCTGCGGCGGCCGACCTTGTCGGAGACCCACCCCCAGAACGGCGCGGCGAAGATCTGCAGGACGCCGACGATCATGGTGCCGATGAAGCCGACCTGGGCCTGAGTTCCCTTGGAAACCATGAAGGCAAGTCCGAAGGTGAGCACGACGTAGCCGGCAATGCTCTGTGGCAGGCCGATGAGAATGCCGAGGATCGCATTCTTCGGATGACGAAGAGCCTCCTTCAGCGGGTTCGTGCGCTTGACGTGGCCGAGCTCGATGGCCTGGGTGTGCTCCTTGAACTCTTCGGGCTCCTCCAGTTTCGAGCGCAACACCACGGCGATCACGGCGAGCACGAGTGCAAACACAAACGGAATGCGCCATCCCCATGCCATGAAGAAGGATGCGGAACCGGCGCCCAGCAGGGCCATGAAGCCAGCCGATGCGACGTTCGCGACGCCGGCACCGCTGATCAGGATCGCCCCGAACAGGCCGCGTCGACCCACCGGGGCGTGCTCGATGACGAGTGTCGCGGCCGCCCCCATTTCGCCGCCCACAAACAGTCCCTGCAGCAATCGGAACAGCAGTAGCAGTATCGGCGCGACGATCCCGAGCGACGCGAACGAGGGGGTCAGGCCGATTGCGGCCGTGCAGATCCCCATCCCGATCACCGTGGCCAGCAGAGCGGGTTTGCGCCCGAAACGATCGCCGATGAAGCCCCAGAAGAGGCCGCCGAGGGGGCGCAGCAAGAAGCCGAAAGCAAAACTCCCGAACGATGCGAGGGTCGCAACCGCGGCGTTATCGTTCGGGAAGAACACCGTGGGGAACACGACGGCAGCCGCAAGGCCGTAGAGATAGTAGTCGTAGTACTCCATGAGAGTGCCGATGGCGCCCGCAGCGACCATCCTGCGTTGCTTCGGCGATATTGCGAATCCCCACGACTTACTTTGCGTTTCTTGTGCCTGGACCATTGAGAGCCTCCTTGCCCTGGGTGAAGATGCGGTGCGGGGCGCCAATCTTTGGGTTGCCCGCCGCACGACCCCCGCATAAGCTAACAGCAAGTCGAACAATATGTCTACGCGCTTAAACTTTTGTACGCATGGAGAGCGCGGGATAATGATGGCTTGATGAGTGAGGGAGACAAGATGACCGCGCATTCGACGCCGTCTTTGCTGGGCCAGCTCACCGACACGGACACCTACGAGTCAGTGGCGGACATTCTCACCGCCTTCCGCCCCGTCATGCATGCATTGGCCGCGGCGGCCGGTCCCAGTTGCGAGGTCGTGCTCCACGACCTGTCTGCCCCGGATCCGGACCTCAGCCACACGATCGCAGCGATCGAGAACGGGCACGTCACCGGACGCGAAGTCGGCGGCCCCTCCAGCAGCCTCGGGATCGGCGTGCTTCACAATCAGGAAGCGGACCACAACGCGTTCGGATACCGAGGATTCACCAGCGATGGACGCGAATTGCGCTGCTCCTCGGTGTATTTTCGCAACTCAGCCGGGCGGATCATCGCCGCGTTGTGCGTGAACTTCGACGTCAGCATCATCGAACGGGCCCGGGCACTGCTCGACGGCCTGCTGCCGGGAGCCGCTTCCAGCTCCCAAAATCAGCCGAACGAGTTCTTCGGGCAGGACCTGGTGGCAGTGATGGATACCATGGTCACCGAGGCCATCCGCGAGATCGGCAAGCCCGTGGGCCAGATGAGCCGAGACGACCGCATCGCCGTGCTCACCCGGCTGGACCAACAGGGCGTACTTCAGATGAGAAAGGGCGTCGAAGGCATCGCTGCCCGCCTGGGCATCTCGCGGGTCACCGCGTATGCCTACCTTGAGGAGGCACGGAATCAGGAACCCGAAGCGGCCGCGGGGTAGGGCCCGCCGGCGCGAAATCCCTAACGGCCGAATGCGGTAGCCGCCGGACAGTCGAATGGGTCGCCTACCGCGCTGAGGCCGACCCGATTGAGGTAGCGGATGACGATCGCGTACGACTTTCGCAGCGTTGTCTCGGTGTAGAGGATGTCGTTGGCCGCGCAATACTCCCGGGTGATGACCTGAGCCCTTTTGAGATGCGGTCTGGGCATGTTCGGAAAGAGATGATGTTCAACCTGGTAATTCAGGCCGCCCATGAAGGCGTCGACCAGGCCGCCACCGGCGATGTTGCGTGAGGTCAGCACCTGCCGCCGCAGGAAATCGACCTTGCTGTCTTTGGCGAGAACGGGCATGCCCTTATGGTTCGGCGCGAAGGACGCGCCCATGTAGATTCCGAACACCGCCAACTGCACGCCGATGAACGCGAACGCCATTCCGGGCGACAGGAGCAGGAAGATTGCCGCAAGGTAGAGTGCGACTCGCGTGGTCAGCATCAGTATCTCGAGCCAGCGCTTATCCACCTTGCCCCGGCCGAAGACGGTGCGGAACCCGTGGAAATGCAGGTTCAGTCCCTCGAACATCAGGATGGGGAAGAAGAGGTATCCCTGCCGCTTGGTGAACCAGGCGCGGAACCCTCTCGTCCTGGCGGCGTCGTCGGCCGTGAAGGAGACGAAGTCTGGCTCGATGTCCGGGTCCTTGCCGATCACGTTCGGGTTGGCGTGATGGCGGCTGTGTTTCGTCATCCACCACGAATAGCTGATGCCTACGAAGAGATTGGCGATGGTACGGCCGGCGACATCGTTCGCTTTCCCGGAGGTGAAGACTTGTCGGTGCGACGCCTCGTGGGCGAGGAACGCATATTGGGTGAAGATGATCCCGAGCGCTGCGGCGATGAGAAGCACGAGCCAGGTGTGGGCGAGCAGCAAGATCCCCGCCACGGCACCACCGAGTGCCAGAGTGATGAGTCCGAAGACCAGGAAGTAGAAGCCGGTGCGTCTGCGCAGAAGGCCGGCATCACGAACCGTGTGGAGGAGTGCCGAGTACTCCGTCGTGGGATTCGCTCGGCCAGACTTGGGCTTCGTCTTCAAGAAAAGGGGTTGGGCGGGGGCTGTGCTGGTCATGCGTTTTTCATCTCGGTAGGTAGGTCATTTCCCCGTGCGGGGAAGGAGAGAAGCGACCACGGTCCGGGGTTACTCGACTACTTTCAGGTTAGGCGCCGTCTTCAGCCCGCGCACTAGGCGGGTTCTCAGAAGACGCAGCGTTCGCTTGCAGCACAGCCATGATCGTCGAACGCACCTGGCGACGAAGCACCTTGCCGATCAACGAACGCGGCAATTCGTCGACGCGGACTATGCGCTTGGGCACCTTGTACGCCGTGAGACGTCTCCTGCAGAACTCCCGGAGCGCCTCCGAATCGAATAGTGCACCATCGCGCAGGACGACGGCGGCCATCACGTCCTCGCCCGATCTCGACGGCACTCCGACGACGGCCGCAGCGACAACGTCGGGGTGCTCCATCAATTGCTCTTCGACCTCGGTCGGGGCGACGTTGAATCCACCGGTGATGATCAACTCTTTGATTCGGTCCACCACGGTCACGAAGCCGTCGGCGGACATCGTGACGATGTCGCCCGATCGCAACCAGCCGCCGGGCAAGAGCGCCGCGGCCGTCTCGGCGGGTCGATTCCAGTAGCCGGAGAAGACCTGCGGTCCTCGAATCAGCAACTCGCCAGCAACCCCCACAGGGCGATCACTCGCCGGATCATCGGGATCGACGACACGGATCTCGGTGCTCGGAAACGGGATCCCGACCGTGCCGGGTCGTCGCGCCGGGCCCATCGGGTTGCCCAGGGCCACTGGAGACGTTTCCGTCAGGCCGTATCCCTCGACCAAGAGGCCACCGGTCACCTCTTCCCAGATCTTGATCGTTGCCGCCGGCAGGCTCATCGCGCCGGAGAGGGAATATCGGATGCCCGTGAGCTTGATGCTGCGTCGCGCTGCCCCCACGACCAGTCGCTCGTAGATCGGAGGAACACCAGGAAGGAAGGTGGCGGGTGTTCGGCGCATCGCATCGAGCACCAGGTCGACGTCGAACCGCGGGAAGAGCACCAAGGTGGCTCCGATGCTCATCGCGTAGGTGAGGCAGAGCGTGAGCCCGTAGGCGTGAAAGAGCGGAAGCACGGCATAGATAGTCTCTTTGCCCGGTTGAAGCCCGGGAACCCACGCCCTGCCCTGGGCGGCGTTGGCTACCAGGTTGCCGTGCGTGAGGATGGCCCCCTTGGGTGCCCCCGTGGTTCCGCTCGTGTACTGCAGAACGGCGACGTCGTCGATGGAAGGCCGTACGTGTGCGGGGTCGATCGTCGGACCGTGGACGAGTCGATCCCAGCGATCTGTCCCCGTCAACGTCGCCTCTGTCGTCAATTGCGCACGAGCAGACCGAGACTTCGCCAGGGGCAGGCGAAGCGCCAACCGGGTGTGAACGGGCATCTCCGAAATCAGGTCGACCGACAGAATCGCCGCGGGCCGCACCGGGTCGGGAAGATTGGCGACCTTCTCCGCGGCCTTGTTCCAGACGACTGCCACACCTGCGCCGTGGTCCGCGAACTGCTGCTCGAGTTCCGTTGCGGTGTAAAGCGGGTTGTGTTCCACCACGATCGCCCCCAGACGCAACACTGCGTAAAACGCCACCACAAGCTGCGGGCAATTCGGCAGGACCAAGGCGACGCGGTCGCCTGCCTTCACGCCCAACCGCCGGAGCGCCTCCGCGGCAGAGCTGATCCGCTCACCCAGTTGCGTGTAGGTGATGCGTCGGCCGAAGAACTGCAGCGCCACCGTGGCCCCGAACTCGGACACGGAATGGTCGATCAGGTCGACGAGGGAACCGGTGGGCATGTCGATTTCGGCGGGCACACCGTCGGGATAGGAGGCCAGCCATGGTCGCGAAGCGTAGGCGGCGAGACTGCTACCGGCCACGGGCCGCGGCCTTGCGTCGCTGTCGCTCTGTCTCGGCGACCGCTGCGACCTCCGGCGTGGGCGCAGTCCCGCCGAGATGTGCGGGTTGCCACCATTGGCCCGATCCAGTGCGTGGGTAGGAGGCCTGAGTTCTGTTGAGGTGGGCTTGCATGGTCTGCCGGAGCTGCTCGGTAGCCACTTGAGGATCATCCGCGGAACTGACCCGAATCGGTTCGGCCACGTCGACGAGGATGGGCGCGCGGAAGGCGTCACGAAGCCGAGCGCGATGCGCCTTGGTCTTCAGCATCTGCCCGCCCCAGACGACTATCGGAACGATCGGGGTGCCGGCTTCTGCCGACATCCGAACTGCACCGGTCTTGAACTTCCGCACGGTGAACGATGCGCTCACACCGGCTTCCGGGAAGACCCCTACCAGTTCCCCGGACCGAAGTGCCTCGACAGCGTTGACGTAGGCGTCGCCGCCAGCCTGCATGTTCACCGAGATGTGCCTCATTGACCGCAACAGCCAGCCGACAACGGGCTTATCGAACGCGGCCTGGGTCGCCAGGAACCGGATGCGGCGCCGGGTGTGCAGCCAGACCACCCACTCGGTCAACGCAAAATCCAGGTAGCCGAAATGCGTCAGGGCGAGCACCGCCCCTCCGCTGCGCGGAATCAGTTCGATGCCCGACACGATTGGCTTCAGCTGGAGCAGCCCGCCGAACAAGACACGGCCAATTCCTATCGCGAGGGAGTAGATCGGTTCATGGCGGTCGCGGCCACCCTCCTTCACCAGCATCACGTTATGGTCGCTTCGCGTTGTCCGTTCCGGCAAGGGTCGAAGGTCCTGACGCACAGGTCACCAGCCGAACCCTCTGGTGGATGCGAACTGCGGCGCGGTGACGAAGGTGAAATCACTCCGCGATACGCACTCGGGTTGCTATGCGCTGTTTGGTCATTGTCCAGAATGCTTGTGCGATTGCCGACGGCTCGATTGCCGTGGGGCTGGCCGTAACCCTCATCGCAGTCGCCACTCGCGCGTTCGCCACCAGTGAGAATCGCGTGCCGCTGGAGTCAATCGCGCAAGTAGCGGGCGTCGAAATCGGCACGCTCTACCGCCACTTCCCCACACGCGAAGCCCTAGTCGCGGCCGTTTATCGCGACCAAGTCGAGCGATTGAGCACCAGCGCAGACGAACTGCTGACCAGCGCGCTGCCGTTCCAGGCGCTGCGCACGTGGATGGATCTGTTTGCCGACTGGGCAGCAACGAAGCACGGGATGGTCGACAACCTGCGCACCATTGTCTCGTCAGGCGGTCTCGAGTACGAGGACATGCGATCCCAGCTCGTCGACGTCGTTACTCCCTTGTACGCGATATCAGGAGACCGTAGAAAGGCTTGCCGACAACTCGACGCTCAATGCGGCCCGAGCTTCATACCGCCAATCTCGAATCGCTCCCGACTCGACGAGCGGGCCTGGAAGTCTCCAGCACAGGAGACCGAGTGCGTTCATGTCACGCAGACCAGCACGCCGTCCACCCGCCGCGGAATGCCGAGCGGGTTCTCCTCGCGTAGCGCGGGCGGCAGCATCGCGTCCGGAGCGTCCTGGTACGCGATCGGGCGGAGGAAGCGTCGAACTGCCGTTGCGCCCACGGACGTGAACTGCGAAGTCGTCGACGGCCACGGACCGCCATGGTGCTGTGCCCAGGTGACAGCGACTCCGGTGGGCCAGCCGGCGAACAGCACGCGCCCTGCGACTTGTTCGAGCCGCTCGATCACTGCCACAGTGTCGTCGGAGTCCTCGGAGTGAAGCGTCGCGGTGAGGCTTCCCTCCAAGATGTCGAGCGCGGCGAGCAACTGCTCTTCCGAGTCGTAACGCAGGAGCACGGTCACTGGCCCGAACACTTCCGCGAGCAACTCATCCGCGTGCGCATCGAGCGCGTCGAATGAGGCCGTGACGACGAGCGGCCCGTCCTGGGTCCCGGCGACACGTTCAACGCCGGGGATCGCGAGCAGCCGCTCGACACCGGAGGCGAAGCCCTTCGCGATCGATTCCGTGAGCATGGTATGGGCTGCCGGCACGGCAAGCGTCGCAAGCTCCCGTTCCAGCTCTGAGCCTCTTGGAATGAAGACGACTCCGGGCTTGGTGCAGAACTGCCCGGCGCCGAGGGTGAACGAGCCAGCGAGTCCGTTCGCGAGCGCCGCACCCCGCGCAGCATCGGCTGCGCGGGTGACTACGACGGGGTTGATGCTGCCGAGCTCGCCATAGAACGGGATCGGCGCCGGGCGCGCTGCGGCGAGATCGTGCAGTGCCCGGCCACCGGCAACCGAGCCGGTAAAGGCCACCGCAGTGATGACGGGATGTTGCACGAGCGCTACACCTGCCTCATACCCCTCGGCGAGAGCGAATGCCCCAACAGGAGCGCCCGCCGCCAGCAGTGCCTCCTGGACGATGCCTGCGGTAAGTCGTGAAAGTTCCGGATGCCCGGGGTGTGCTTTGACGATCACGGGGCATCCGACGGCGAGCGCGGAGGCAGTGTCACCGCCGGCGACCGAGAATGCAAAGGGAAAGTTGGACGCAGAGAAGACGGCGACCGGGCCGAGGGGCCGCAGCATCCTCCGGAGGTCCGGCCGGGGAGGAGCCGTTCCTGGGTCGGCATGGTCGATCGTGGCCTCGATGTACGAGCCCTCCGTGACCACGTCAGCGAACAGCCGCAATTGCCCGCTGGTGCGCGCGACCTCGCCGGATAGCCGTGCCACTCCGAGGCGGGTCTCAACGTCGGCGACAGCGACCAGTTCCGCTGTGTGCGCATCAAGGGCGGCGGCCACCGCCCGCAGCCACCCCGCGCGCTGAACGCCGGACGAGCGCACCATCACGGAGGCCGCCCCGGCAGCCAGTTCGAATATCGAATTGTCCATGGTGTTCTCCCCGTTCACGCGAACCTGATGCCAATACCGAGGGCGTGACCGCCGACGGCCCTGCCTGACACGATGTCTACTCCACTCGGCTCCGCCAACGCTCCGAGCGAGGCGAATCCTGCGTCCTCCACATCCTCCACCCAGCATTTCTCCGGCAGAGCGAAGGCCAGCTGGGCGGAGAGCTCCGGCAAGAGGTGCGGGGCGAGAAGCAGACCCGATTCCCGCGCGAGTTCCACGATGCGGAGGAAAGGGGTGATGCCGCCGACCCGCACGACGTTCGGCTGAATGACGTCGATCGCCTCGGCGTCGATGAGTTCCCGGAAACGGTGGATGGTGTGAAGGTTTTCGCCGAGTGCGATCGGCACGTCGATCAGGTCGTGAAGTTGGCGATAACCGCGGCTGTCGTCGGAGCGCAGCGGCTCCTCGATCCACTCGAGGCCGAAGGGCGCAAGCTCGGCGACAGCATGGGTCGCGCGGCCGAGATCCCAACGTTGGTTGGCGTCAATCATGAGTCGAAGGTTTGGCCCGATCGTCTCGCGGACGGCGGCAACCCGGTCGACGTCTTCGGCGAGGTCGGGCTTGCCCACTTTGATCTTTGCCCCGCCGTAACCGGCGTCGCGCCAACGCGCAGCCTGCGACACGAGTTCCTCAATCGTGTAGTGCAGGTTAACGCCGCTGCCGTAGGCGGGCAGGCTCTCATGCTTTCGGCCGAGCGCGTCGGCTAGGGCGAGCCCGCGCTCGCGCAAGTTGAGATCCCAGAGGGCGAGGTCGACTCCCGCGAGCGCGATTGTCGTAATGCCTCCGCCGCCGGCCTCGTGCACGTGCTCCCAGGCTTGCTGCCAGATGCTCGCGTCAGCCGGTCGGCCAGTCAACCATGGGGCGAGGTCGTCGCGGATGAGGGCGTCGACGGCAGTCGCTCCGATTGACGGGGTCCAGGAGAAGCCGTGGCCAACGATCCCGTCGTCGCGGCTGACACAGACTTCTACGACGCCGATCTCTCGCACATCTTCAGCCCACGGACGCGAGAGCGGTACATGGATGACGCGCGTCGATACGCTTTCGATCAGGCCCGTCATCCGACGAGCTCCCTCCCGCGCTCGAGGACGCGAGCGAGCCGCTCTCTGTGCTCGGCAGACGGGGCGACTAGCGGTGGCCGCACCCCCCCGACTCGCGCGCCGGCGAGTTCAAGGCCGGCCTTAATGAGCGCGACCGCGTAGCCAGGTGTTGTGTCGCGCAAGCGCACGAGAGGAACAAAGAAGCCCTCGAGAAGCTCATCGAGGCGCGCGTCGTCGTGTGCGATGTAAGCCCGGAACCAGGCGTTGGCTATCTCAGGCGCCATCGCAAACACCGCGGAGGAATATAGCGGCACCCCGACAGCCCGGTAAGCGCGCTGGCTTAGTTCAGCCGTGAGCAGCCCGTTGAAGAACTGGAGATCGCTGCGACCGGAACGACCTGCAGCGAGCACGAACTCCTGGGCAAGAGCGATGTCTCCTACGCCGTCCTTGAATCCGGCGACACGCGGGTTGGCCGCGAGGACTTCGAACGAGGAAATGCTCAGCTGGGAGGCTCCGCGGTGGTAGACGATGAGTGGTAGATCGGTTGCGGCAGCGATCGTCTCCACGTAGGCGACGGTCCCCGCCTGCGGACCGGTAACGAGATAGGGAGGCATGACCAGCAGGGCGTTTGCGCCGAGTTTCTCGGCCGCGATCGCACACTCGATGGCATGGCCGAGCGGGCCACCGGTGCCAGCGACCACCGGCACCGTGCCAGAGGTCACTGCGACCCCCCGCCCGACGACGAGCTCGTACTCGGCGAGCGAGAGCGCGTGGAACTCGCCGGTGCCACAGGCGATGAATACGGCGCCGGGGTTGTGCACGAGACGAGAGGCGAGATGTTCGTCCAGGGCATCTGGCGCCACAGCACCACGCTCATCGAACGGAGTGACCGGAAAGTAGAGCACCCGCTGTGGAAAGACAAGTTCACTCATGAGACATCCTCCCTAGCGAGTTCGGTGCGCCAAGTGCGCGACGCCCGCCAGCCCAGAAGTCTCTCGGCCCGCTCCGAGCTGAATATCGGTGCGTGGACAGCGAGTGCGCCGGCGGCCTCAACGAGTTCGGGCCGATAACGGGGGAAAAGGTCGGTAATCGGCTCCCGGGCAAGCGAGTCCGATGCTCCGACGAAGAAGGTTGCACCGTTCGGGATCTCGTGGGCACGATCAATCCAGGCGAGCACGAATTCGCCGACGTCACGCGCGTCGACGTAATTGAAAAGCGCGACCGCCGACAGCTCGGGCCGGTCGAGGCGTTCGATCACGGTGTGCCCCTGCTGCGTCGGCGCACCGGCCCACTCTTCGGGCGTGATCACGTAGCACGGCCGGAAAGCCCCAATCCGAAGGCGATCGCCGTGGGCGCGCACGACCATGGCGACAAGGCCCTCGACTGCCTGCTTCGCGAGAGCGTAGGCGTTCCACGGTGCGAGGGGGTGCTGCTCGTCGATCGGAAGATACGCCGGCTGCCACCCGTCCGGTGCGCCGTAGCCAATGACCGTAGGGCTGCTGGCAAACAGCAAGGATGAAACCCCGCTGGTCAGGCTTGCCTCGAGCACGCTGAATGCGAGACCCGTATTTATTGCATAGAGCTCAGGGTCGGGCCGGCCGAACGGAATGGCTATGCCTGCGAGATGAACAACTGCATCGGGCCGCACTTCAGCGAAAAGCTCTGCCGTTGCGTTCGCATCCGAGAGGTCGCAAGCGATGCTCCGTTCCGTACCCGCGGCGCGTGGCTCGCGGTCAACCGAGATGACCTCGTGGCCGGCACCGGCCAGCACGGCGACGACGGAACGTCCCAGCCGTCCGGAGCCGCCGGTGACCAGGTAGCGACTCACGAGCGATCCTCTAAAGACCCCGCAGCGGCGCCGAGGTCCAGATCGGTCATGCGCACCGCGGACCCGTTTTCCAGCGATCTGTTTCCAGCGAGGCCAACCACGACAGCGCGCACTCCGTCTCTCCACGACGCCGCGCGGCCGAGCGGATCGTCACCCACTCCACGGAACACGTCCCACAGCAGGGCGGTGTCGCCGCCGCCATGGCCGCCAGTGCCGGTGGGGATGACGATCTCCTCAGCCGGTGCGAAATGGCTCTGCACGGTGAGCGTCTCCGAGGTCGGCCTGCTCCCCTCCTCGACGACGAGATCGGGACGGGCACTCGGGTCGACGATGACGCGGCCCTGCTCGTCGAGTAGCACGGCGCCGCGTTCGACAACGCGCAACTCGGCGCGACCTTTGGTGCCGTTCACCGAGATCGTGTAGCCCTCCCACGGCGAATGGGCATTGAGCGAGTACGACATTGTCGCGCCGCGCGCGTAGTCAACGACGAGCGAGAGGTTGTCTTCGATAGTGATTCCCGGGTCGAAGACGTCTTTGTCTCGACGATAGCCGTCGAACCCCTCCTGCTCGAGGTAGAGCCCGCGAAGCTGGTCATCCGCCCGAAGATCCAAGCTGAACTCGTCGCGCAACGGGGAGTCGGTGGTGCCGCGCTCCGGGCGTTCGCCAATTCCCCGCGCAGTCGCGTTCTTGCGCCCGTAGAAGCGGAGTCCACCGCTCGCGAACACACGCGTTGGAACGTCGTCAATCCACCAGTTGACAAGGTCGAAATGGTGCGAGGACTTGTGGATGAGGAGACCGCCCGAGGTCTGTTTGTCTCGGTGCCAGCGCCGAAAGTAGTCGGCGCCGTGGGCAGTGTCGAGCACCCACTCGAAGTGCACGGAGGTGACGTTGCCAATCCTGCCATCCGCAATGACTTGGCGCAGCGCCGTATTGCGAGGGGAGTAACGATAGTTGAAGGTGATCGTTACATTGCGCCCTGTACGTTCTACGGCAGCCGCAATGGACCGCACGCCATCCGCGCTGGTTGTGAGCGGCTTCTCGATGATCGCATCGGCGCCAGCGTCGAGCGCGGTGACTGCTGTGGCCGCATGGAATGCATCGGGCGAGGTGACGATCACACGGTCGATCTGATGTTTCTCGATCACAGCGGCGAGCCGATCGGGAGTGAAGCGGTGGGGCAGCGGGACACCGGCCGGAAGTCTGGCTTCGTAGTAAGCAAGACGGCCGGGGTTGGTATCGGCCCAAGCGACAAGTTCGGCGACCTCGGCGTGGGCGCCGGTGATCGCATCGATGTACATCTGAGCGCGAGATCCCGTGCCGACGATCGCATAGCGAAGGCGTTCTTTGGTCATTACTTCATCCCCGTGGTAGCAAAGCCCTTGATGAGATACCGCTGGCCGAAGAGGAATACCACGAACAGTGGCACGAGCGACACCACGGACATGGCAAACATCGACCCGAAATCAGAACTCGATTGCGAATCGAGGAACCCCTTCAGCGCGACTGACGCTGTAAATAGCGCAGGAACCCGCAAATAGAGCAGCGGACTAAGGAAGTCGCTCCAGCTCCAGATGAAGGTGAATATCGCGGTCGTGGCCAGCGCCGGCGTCATCAGCGGGAGCGTGATCTGGAAGTAGGTGCGGAAGTGCCCTGCGCCGTCGATCCGCGCAGCCTCGAAGAGCTCTCCCGGAAGGGCGCGAATGAACTGCACCATGAGGAAGACGAAGAACGCGTCGGTAGCAAGGAACTTCGGCACGATGAGCGGCAAGAATGTGTTAAGCCAGCCGAGTTCCTTGAAAATGGTGAACTGCGGCACTAGCACGACCTGAAACGGAAGCATGATTGTCGCCAGCATGATCGCGAAGAGCAAGTTTCGGCCGCGGAACTTGAGCCGCCCGAACGCATACGCGGCGAGTGAGCATGAGACAAGATTCCCGATGATCGAGCCAACCGCGATCATCGTGGAGTTGAGCAGGAACACCCCGAACGGATACTGAAGGTTGTTCCACCCGTGGATGTAATTCTCGATGGTCAAATGGGTGGTGAAGATACTCAGGTCCCGAAAGATCTGGTCATTGGGCTTGAAGCTTGATACCACCAGCCAGAGAAGCGGATACATCATCACCAGTGCCCCCGCGATGAGCCCAGCATGCTTCAGCACCGAGGACACCCTGTTCCGACTGCTGCGATGAGCAATGCGCTTCGGGGTTGAGGGAAGCAATCGCTCGCGCGCGTTCTCAGTCGTCATAGAACACCCAGAATTTCGATAGCCAGAAGTTGAATGCGGTGAATGCCGCAATCACGATTAGAAGGAACCAGGCCATCGCCGAGGCGTAACCCATGTTGTATTGGAGGAAGCCGATCCGATAGAGGAACAGCGTGTAGAACATCGTCGAGTCGGCGGGCCCGCCCGTTCCACCGGAGACCACGTAGGCCTGGGTGAAAGTCTGGAAAGCGAAGATGATTTGGAGCACCAAGTTGAAGAAGATAATCGGTGTGAGAAGCGGAAGCGTAATCGAGAAGAATTTTCGGGCTCGACCCGCGCCGTCGACCGACGCCGCTTCGTGGTACATCTCGGGAATCTGCCGAAGGCCCGCAAGGAAGATGATCATCGGTGATCCGAAGGTCCAGATGTGCAGAATCACGATCGTGCCAAGAGCGTAGTCAGGGTGTCCGATCCAGCCCGGGGCATCGATGCCGAACAAGCCGAGGAAGCCGTTGAGGAGGCCGTCCTTGCTAAACACTTGGCGCCAAAGGATCGCGACGGCGACCGACCCGCCTAAGAGACTCGGGAGATAGAAGATCGAGCGGTAGAACCCCAGCCCTCGCATTCCACGATCGAGTAGAAGCGCGAGGGCGAGTGCGAGTGCGAGCTGAAGTGGAACGGACACAGCCACGTAGGTCACCGTGACGCGGAAGGAATTCCAGAACGCGGGGTCGGAGAACATCTTCATGTAGTTCTCGAGCCCGGTGAATACGGGCGGGTACTTGAGCGGCGACTTCAAGAGGTTGTAGTCCGTGAACGACAGGTACAGCGAGGCGAGTATCGGACCGATCGAGAAGACGAGGAGTCCGATCAGCCACGGCAACAAGAAGAGGAATGCCGCCCGATTGTCCGGCATCCGCTCCTTGAGCCGTGGGGTGCCGTCGCCCCTGCGGCGCGCGTTCAACGCCAGTGAGCGCAACTCACCGAGACCGCTCACGTTGACCTCCTCGTAAACTGTGAATCGCTTGATCGGTCACTCCGAGAAAGCGGTTTCACGCGTGATGTCCGATTATGCCGTTCTGACAGGAAATCGTCAACCCGAGCCCCGCGCCGTTATCGTTTGACCAGAGCTAAGAGGAAGGGCCGATGTGAAACGTCGCTCAGGGTCAGCAACGATCTCCGAAGTCGCGAAGAAGGCGGGAGTCTCTCCGGCGACCGTGTCTCGAGTCATGAATCAACGGTTCTTCGGCGATGCGACGATCGCCGAACGTGTGCTCTCTGTCGCGACGGAACTTGCCTACTCGCCGAGTCACCTGGCCCGCAGCCTCGCACTCGGCCAAACAAGCGCAATCGCATTCGTGGTGCCAGACCTTGCGAACCCCGCATTCCAGGCGATGCTGTCGAGCTTGAGCAAGGCGGCTGCGAAGGATGGATACCGGGTGCTCGTCGCCGATTCGGCCGAGTCGCCACGCGACGAGCCGGCTCTCGTCAGCGAAATCCGGCACCGCTGTGACGCAGTCGTGCTGTGCGCTCCACGCATGTCTGACGCGGAACTCGTCGCGATGGCTGACTCGCTGAGCCCTCTCGTGCTCATCAACCGCACGAACCCCAAGCTCGGCGCGCCATCGCTCTCGGTCGACTACCGCTCCGGCATCCAGGACCTCGCCCAACACCTCTGGGATCTCGGCCACCGCCATCTGGTTTTCGTCGAGGGTCCGGCCGAAAGCGTGTCAAACCGCCACCGCCTCGAGGGCCTTGCCGAGTTCGCGCGACGTATGCCCGGGGTGCGCATTGACCGGATGTCCGGCGGCGCGACGAGCGAAGACGGCCTCGCGGCGGCCGGCCCAGTGCGCGACTCCGGGGCCACGGCTGCACTCGCATTCAACGACCTCGTCGCGATCGGACTGCTCAACGGACTCATCCAACTCGGCGTCCGCGTGCCGGAAGACATGTCCGTGACGGGCTTCGACGACATCCCGTTCGCTAGGTTCAGCGCACCGACATTGACGACGGTCTCGGTGCCGAATGAGGACCTCGGGGCAGAGGCCTGGCATCGGATGCATTCCCTGATAACCGGAGAGACACCTGGGGCAAACATCGAGTTCCACCCGCGGCTCGAGGTTCGCCGGTCGACAGCCGCTCCTCGCAGCTGAATCTTTCGCCACCGTTGACAGATCCCGACGCGGGTGCTAATTTTCCGAGAAAGCGGTTTCACGACGGAGTCCTGCGCGTCGTACGATCGCTGGCTGGAGACAGAACAACTTCCGGCTACCTCCTGTAATCAGCATGGTGACCCCCACCACGACACGAATCGAGGCGCGATGACGCGCATAAAACGGTCCCTCGCGAGCAAGGCGATCCTCGGATCCGCCATCGCCGCGACACTGGTTCTGGCGGGATGTTCCACATCCCCAGCATCGAGTTCCCCCAAGTCCGATGCGGCCAAGAAAGTTACGCTGGAGATGTCTTGGTGGGGTGACGACGCTCGCGCGACGCTCTTCGGCCAAATCATCGACAAGTTCGAAGCGAAGTATCCGAACATCACCGTGAAGCAGACGCCGGTCGGAAGCCCGGACGACCTGTTCAACCGACTTGCGACGGACTTTGGCGGCGGCGGCACCACCGCTCCCGACGTGTTCGCCCTCGGTGGCGCGAAGCCGCAGGAGTACGGTTCGGCTGGAGCGCTGCTCGACCTCGCCTCGGTCAAGAACATCGTGCAGGTGAATAAGTATCCGGACTTCTCGACCACGAGCGCGAAGGTAAATGGCAAGCTTTACGGCCTGCCGACCGGCGGCAACGCAACCGCCGCGTTCGTCAACACCGACATCTTCAAGAAGGCCGGCGTGAAAGTCCCCGACGCGAGTTGGAACTGGGATGACCTGATCAGTGCCGCCAACAAGATCGGATCTGCTGGCCTGAAGTCGGCCACCGGTGCCCCGATCTATGGCCTCGACCTCCGTGTGGCGGACATCGTCGGCACCTACGCTGCGCAGGAAACCAAATACGGCGTCTACAACTTCAAGGGCAAGCTCGACGTCAACGCCAAGACGATCGCGGGTTTGTATCAGAAGGAACTCAAGCTCAAGAACGGCGGCGGCCTGCCGGATCCGACCATCGTCAGCGCGGGCTGGGCACTTCCGCCGGACCAGCAGTTGTACACCCTCGGACAGGCGGCGATCACCTTCGGTTACAGCAACCTGGTCGGAACCTACGACAAGGCCGGTGCCACACTCCTCCTGCCGCCGCCAACTGACACCAAGAAGAACGGCGTCGCGCTCCTGCCGTCGGCATTCTGGTCGCTCAATGCGGAAACCAAGCACCCGAAGGAGGCCGCAATGCTGATGAACTGGTTCCTCAACGAGCCTGCCGCCATCAAGCTGATCAAGGACACCCGCGGCGTGCCATTCAACCCCGACATGGCCGCGATCGTGACTCCGCTGCTCGAAGGACCAAGCAAGGACGCGGCGAAGTACGTGAAGTCGGTGCTCGATTCCGGCACAGTGGCTCCACCGCAGCCGAACGGCGGTGCCAACATGAACCAGTACACGCAGAATGGTGAGGCTGAAGTGCTGTTCGGTCGTCAGACGCCGCTACAAGCCGCTACAACCTGGGTCCAGAAGCTCTCGGCCGACCTGAAGTAGCCTTCGCTTGACAACGCTGTGGGCGGTCCTGACGGGCCGCCCACAGTATTTTTTACAGAAGCAGTGTCGTTTACAGAAGCAGTGTTTTTTACAAAAGAGTGGATGTAGTTGTGACCTCGATCGACGATGCACTCGCGCGGCTGAGGTCGTCTGCTGCCGTCGGTGACGGGCCCGTGCCTGATGGGATGCGTACCGCCGGGGTGCGCTTCGCGGCAATTGGCGGCCCCCTTGAGAAGCGCTGGAACCAAGCGCTCGTCGAACTCGCCGAGTGCATCCGCCCGCTCGCAGGCAGTTCGGCTGTGCTCAACGAAGGTGGTGTTTATCTGGGCAGCTGGATCGAGAGCACGGCGACCATCAACGCCGAGTTGCTTTCCCGCTTCGCGCCTAGCGTGACTCACGACACCCACCTGCTGTTCGCGCAGTTCCAGCGCGAGGACGGCATGATGCCCTACAAGGTGACGGACGCCGGACCGGCGTTCAGCCAGATCCAGATCGTCACCCCGTTCGCCCGTACCGTGTGGAACCAGTACCTGCTTTGCGGTCGGGATGCCTCGTACCTGCGCACGATGTACGACGCCATGGAGCGCTATGACGCCTGGCTCGCCGAGTATCGTGACAGCGGCGGCACCGGAGCAGTGGAGGCCTTCTGCACCTTCGATACCGGTCATGACCTCTCCCCGCGCTTCTGGTTCATCCCCGAACGCTGCTATCACGACGACGCCCGGCACTACGACCCGGCATCGCCCGTGCTTCCCTACATCGCCCCCGACCTGACAGCCAACGTCGCGTGCCAACGCTCCTATCTCGCGCTCATAGCCGAGGAACTCGGGCTCGACCCCAAGCCGTGGCGGGAGAAGGCTGCGGCCTCGCTCTCAGCACTGTTCGAGCAGTGTTTCGATGGGGATGACGCCGCCTTCTATGATCGCGACGCCACGGGTGCGCTGAGGCGCATCCAGTCCGACGTGCTGCTGCGTGTGCTGGCCTGCGAAGTGGGCGACGCGGTGTTTTTCACGGCCTCCCTCGAGCGCTACCTGATGAACACACGCAAGTTCCTCGCCCACTACGGATTCACCTCACTGGCCATGGACGACCCCCGCTTCGACCACGACTACTCACGCAACTCGTGGGGTGGGCCAAGCAACTTCCTCAGCCTCATTCGCGCGCCTCACGCATTCGAACATCACGGACATTTCGCGGAACTCGCAGTCTCGGCAATGCCGGTGCTGTCCGCGGTCGCGTCCTCCGACCGGTTCCCTCAGTGCCTCGACCCGTGGACAGGAACGCCCGGATTCACAAGCAAGTACTCGCCGTCGATCCTGTGGCTTCTGGACGCGATTGAGCGGCACAGCGGCATCCTGCCCCGTCCCGACGGTGAGCTGTGGTTCAGCGGTCTCATCCCAACCCGCCTCGAGCACGGAACGGCGACCACGGCCTCCGCCTACGCGCGCACGGTGGACGCCGTCGAGTTCGAACTGGCCGGTGACGACGAGTCGGTGATCGTCTACCGCGACCGCGTCGAGCATGTGCGCTTCCCGCGCGGATGGCGGGTGGTTACCGATCGGGCGGGCTCGGTCAGCGCCGTCGTGGGTCTGTCGCCGGTCGCTATTCCAGGTGAGCTCGTGGCCGAGGGACGCACGATCCCGCTCGTCGTCGGGCCAAACGAGCGCGTCTCGTTCCGGGACGGTCGTGTCGTCGAGCGCTCGGGCCCGGGGTTCATCGCACCCCGGGCCTGATCGGCGCTATCCCGCGAGGTGGAAGCGCAGAACCTCGGTGAGCCCGGTGCGTTCGATGGCGTTCTCGAAGCGAAAGGAGTGCGCGAGAGCGCGGGCTCGATCGGCATCGACGCCATCAAAGAGCTTTCCGAAGCGTTCCGCGAGCGGCTCGGCCAGCAGGATGTGGCGCACGAGGACCGCGATGTGGGGCTGGCGCCCCCACGGATACGGCGCGTACCCGGGGAACTCCCGATCGAAGGTCGCGTCGATCGGATCCAGGATGTCGCGGACGCCCGCGTCTGACCCACCCCAGGAGTCCACGCCCAGCCGCTTCTTCGCCTCGAGCACTGGTTCGATGAGCGAGATGTATTCGCTGTCGGGGGCCGCGTGAACGAGACCCTGGAGGCCGATGTCCTTGTAGGTCCACAGCGCCCAGCTCGCCCCGTGATCGCGGTAGACCTCGAGCTGGTCGCGCAGCAACTGATAGCGCCAGCTGTCCTGCGACCGGTCGGTCGAGTACACCGGGCCGAATTCACCGATCCAGATCGGGGTGCCCGTGCGCCGCATGTACTCGGTGCGACGGAGGAAGGTCTGCTCGATCACGTCGCGGTCAAAGTACTCGCCGCGCGTGACACCCGGGTACGCGGTGGCGCTCGTGATGCCGGGCAGCGCGTAGTCGTGCGCGGTGTAGACGGCGTTGGGCAGCGGCTCGGGCCTGGTATCGAACGCGCTGAAGTCGGTGGAGTATTTGTTACCGTCGAGAAAGAGCACGTGCCGCGGGTCGATGGCCCGAACGGCCTTCTCCACTCGCTCGTAGAAGGGCAGCAACCTCTCGTTGCTCGGGTCTGACGGCTCATTGATCGGGTTGTAGCCGGCGACTTCGGGCCGGTTCTTATAGCGGTCGGCAAGGGCCTCCCACAGGTGCACTACCCGGTCTTGGAAGTGCGGATGGTCCCAGAAGGTCGCGAGGTGCGTCGGGTTGTCGCTGTGCCAGTGCTGGTTTTGGTGGCCGGGCAGCGCATGAAGATCGATGATCGAATAGATGCCCTGCCGCGCAAGCAAGGTGATCACCCGGTCGAGCCGGGCAAAGCCTTCCTCTGTGAGTTCGAATGGCCGGTCGTCGTTCTCGAAGTGGCGATAATTCACCGGTATGCGCAC
The DNA here is from genome assembly GCF_008040105.1 of Lacisediminihabitans profunda. Lineage (GTDB taxonomy): Bacteria > Actinomycetota > Actinomycetes > Actinomycetales > Microbacteriaceae > Lacisediminihabitans > Lacisediminihabitans profunda. The sequence goes on along the minus strand of NZ_VRMG01000005.1, from coordinate 27,213 downwards.
CGAGTTCATTCCGATCGACGCCAGATGCGCTGCATCCGCCTCGTCGAAGAAGTCGACGTAGAAGGCGTCGAAGAAGGCGTCGTAGGCCTCCGGTCCCATCGTGGCGAGCAGTTGTCGGCGGATGCCCTGCTCCGAACCTGGATACCCGGTCACGAAGTTTTCCATGTTCATCCAGCCGCCGAGGCCGACGCCCCGGAGCAGCACGGTCTCGCCCGACTCGTTTACGAGCCGGGTGCCGTCCACGTGGATCCAGGGAAGGGTTGTCATTGGGTTTCCAATCTCATAGGTGCATCGTCAGGGGGCGAGGCCGGCCGGCGACCTCAACGGTTGGCCAGGCGGGATCGCGCGTGAGCAGTTCGATTCCCGCCGAGGTCGCCAGCACCGTGTCCTCGACCTTCACGCCCTGCGCGCTGGGGTTCCAGGCGAAGGCCTGCCGCTCGGCGATCACGCCGGTCGTGCTCAGGGTGACCTTGGGATCGCGACCGAGGTAGCCGGTCGGTCCGCCCTGGTGATGGTGGCGCCACTCGTCCGGGAAGCCGTTGGCGGCGTAGGAGGCCAGGAGCACCGCGAAGACATCGGCGATCGCTGCGCCCGGCACCGTCGCATCGAGCACGTCGGCCTCGACGGTGCGGATGCCGCTCTCCCCCGGGTGCTCGGACCCCGAGAACTGCACCCACCGGGTGAGATTCACGATCAGCCCGTGGCGGCGCGCGCCCACCACAAGCATCGCGCGCTCGCCGAGGGCCGCTGCGGTTGGCAGCGGATGTCGGTATCCGACCCGGCTTGCGCCTGCAACCAGCAAGACCACGGGCTCGGCACCGAGGGAAAAAAGGTTGTCGGCGAGGTCACCCGCAACCGACCGCTCCGTGTCCCCCGGCCGGGTTGCCGCCGCCACGGTCGTCAGCGCGGCGGCAACCTCGGCACCGAGGGTGCGGTATCGGTCGGCCTCGATTTCGGTGAGAGACGATCGCACGATCCGCAACTCGGACTCGAGTTGTTCTTCAGAGCGGATGCGCGGATTGCGACGCCATTCCTCGGGAACCAGCGGCTGCATCCAATCGACGGCCGTCGCATCCGTGATGCCCTCTTCCGCGATCAGGCGCTCAGCCTCCATGACGTGGCAGCGCACCTCGTCCCCGTCGCGGCCGACCAGCACCGCGACGACAGATGCCCCGCCAAGCGGCACACTCGTGCGCGCCCCGCCGAGGTACCACGACACGACAGCAGGGGTCTCCAGGATCACTCCGTCGACCCCGACCGGGAGCGCCGCGAGCACGCGTTCCCGGGCGGTCATTGCGGCACCTCGACGGGCACATATTCGCGCATCCCTCGTGCCCAGCGCGTCGTCGCGGCGGCGGCAAGCACAATGATCGCGCCACCGACCACCGGGGCCGCCCAGAATGAGAAACCCGAAAGGGCCCCGACCCACGCGTCGCCGACACGCGGACCAGCTGTGAGCACCACCGTAGTCAGTCCCTGGATGCGGCCGCGCACGGCGTCGGGCGCGGCGGACTGCATCATCGTGGTGCGGAAGATCGATGCGACGTTGTCCGAAGCGCCAGAAAAGAACAGAAGAACGCATGCGGCGATAAGGGGCACCGCGACGATTTCGGTGCCGCGAGCGTCCCTGCCCGCGCTGGCAATGACAATTCCGACCGCGAGGATCGAGGCGCCGAAGCTGGTTGCCGCAAGCCCGACCACAACACCCTGCCTGCGGATTCGCACTAGTCTCCCGGAAAACACGCTGCTCGCGAGCACCCCGATCGCCGCGCTCGACGAGAGCAGGCCAACGACCATGGGACCGCCTCCGAGGACCGTCGCCGCGAGGGCTGGGTAGAGGGCCTGGGGACGACCGAACACCATGCACACAACGTGAAGGAGAATCGGCGCCCGTAGCGCCGGACTCGTGGCTAGGAAATGGATGCCGTCGAGCACCGAGCGCGACCCGAGGCTCATGCGCTTCCCCTCCGGACGAATCGGCGGCAGCATCACGATGCCCAGAAATGCCGTCGTGTACAGAATGACGTCGATCGAGTAAGTCCAAGCGAATCCACAGCCCGCGATGAGCAGTCCGGCCAGCGCCGGACCGAACGTCACCTGCAAACCCGCGGAGACGCCGCTGAGGGCGGCCGCGGCTGGCAGCTGGCTCGCTGGCACAAGTCGCGGCAGTATTGAGAACCGCGCAGTGCCGACGATCGTCGAACTGACCGAACTGAGCGTCGCGAGCACGTAGAGCGGCGTGAGATTATTGCCGCCAACCCAGGCAAAGGCAGCGATCCCGCCAACGGCCACCCAGGAGGTGAGGGCCGCACAGAGCAGCACAATGCGCCGGTCGAAAGCGTCGACGAGACTACTACCGAAGGTGCCGACGACGATCATCGGTGCGAACGAGATGATGCCGACGAGCGAGACGGCGAAGGTCGATTTGGTCAGATCGTAGATCTGCACGCCGATAGCGACGACGGTGAGTTGGGCGCCTATTCCTGAGGTCACTCCGCCCGCCCAGAGGCGCGCATAGGCGGGGTTGCCTCGGAGCGGTGCTAAGTCAATTGCCCAGCCGTTGCGTGGCGTGGTTCTCTCGTCGGGCTTGAGCATCTGACAGTTTCTTCGTCGACCAGCATGGGATAACGTTCTTGTGAAAGCGGTTTCTCTAACCTAGCGGCAGGAACGGCGAAAGGACAAGGCGACGTGTCAGAGTACGTGATGACGCTGCAAGATCTCGCGAGCAGCGTGCATGGTGCCCTTGAGCTCGAGTCGGTTCCTGGCGGAATTGCACCGTTGCGATTGCCAGCCTGGACACGCGCCGAGCACGCCGACGGGGGCATAGACAGGATGTCGGCGCAGCTGAGCGGAGTCTGCATCCGACTTCTCACGGCGGCTCACAGCATCCAACTCGAGGCCACGTTCACCCGCACGGCTTCGCGAGCGCATCCGGCGCGGCCCTTTCGTCTCGTTGCCGAGACTGCCATGGTTAGCTGCAGTATCACGATGGACGAAGGGGATGTGCTCGTCGAGGCGTCCGACCGCACCGCGGTGCGTGAGCACGGTAAGCGCTCGCACGTGCACTTTGCGCTCGAGGCCACCGAGTCCGAGCGGGTCGTAACGATCTGGTTGCCGCATTCCGCCGCCTGCATCTTGCACGAAATGAGCGCCGACGCACCGCTGCGGCCCGCGCCCGAGAAGAGGGCAAGGTGGATTCACTACGGCAGTTCGATCAGCCACGGCTCGGACTTGGACGGTCCACGCGGACCATGGCCGCAGCAGGTGGCCCGCCGCCTCGACCTGGATCTAGCCAACATGGGCTTCGCCGGCAACGCCATGCTCGACCCATTCGTCGCGCGGTCGATCGCGCAGGCACCCGCAGACCTGATCAGCCTCAAGATCGGAATCAACGTCGTCAATGGCGACGCGATGCGCGCCCGCACCTTCGTGCCCGCCGCACACAACTTTCTGAACCTCGTGAGGGAGGGGCATCCGTTCACACCGCTTGCGGTCATCACCGCGCTCGCCTGCCCCATCCACGAGGTCGCGACGGGCCCAACCCGCGAGGCCTCCCCTGGCAAGGCCGGGGCGACACCGCGAGAGATTGGGGCCGGCGACGGCAGTCTGACCCTTCGGCGTACCCGCTCGCTGCTCGAGCAGGTCGTCGCGGCCCGTGACGACCCGGCGCTGCACCTCGTTGATGGGCTGACACTGCTCGGGGTCGAAGACGGACACCTGCCGGACAACCTGCATCCCGACCAATTCGGACACGACCTCATCGCGGCGCGGCTCACTCTGGTAGCGCGTCGCCTGCTGGAGGGACACCTGGCGATCTAACCAGGCGAGCATGCCGCGCAACGCTCTTCCGCGCCATGGCCGACGGTGGTATTAATGCACGCTGCACCTGCGCGGACGAGGCCGAAGATCAACCTCACTTTCGCCGCTTCCCGAGGCGAACCCCGCCGCCAGCCACGAGGGCAAGGGGCGCGGTAATTGCAGGTTCGCGATGCACGCGGAACAGTCGATCAATGCGGGCCACGTCCCATGAGGGCGGCACACCGCGACGGGCCCTCGTCGCCGCTCCTCTGCGGATCATCGACGAGCGCCAGAAGTAACCCACCAACAAGCGGGTGGTTCTTGCGTTGGGCGCTTCGCCCTTGAAGAGATTCTGGATGCAGTTCCCCACTTGGGAACGTGCACGCTCTAGTTATTCCTGGGGATTCTCTGGACACCTCGGCCGCGTTCGGGACATGGTCACCGAGCCCCAACCGGCCCCCGTCGATGGGGCGCCAGGGATTCCAGCGCCGCGATCGCTCGGGCAACCACATCCCCGATCGGTCCGTCCACGGATACCTCTACACCGCACTCTTCCGAGGCGAGAACCTCCAGCGCATCGAGTTGCGAGGCCAGCAGGCGGGACGGCATGAAGTGTCCCGCGCGCTGTTCGACTCGCGCGGCCAGGAGTTGCGTCGGGGCGTGAAGGTGGACGAACTGCACGCTGGGAGCGAGGCGGACGATTGCGTCGCGATAGGACCGCTTCAGTGCCGAGCACGCCATGACGATGCCGACGTTCGCGCTGAGTGCCATGGCGCGGCCGACTTCATCGAGCCAGGGCCAGCGATCTTCATCGGTGAGCGGCTCTCCCCCGGCCATCTTGAGCCGGTTGGCCTGCGGGTGGAGAGAGTCCGCATCGACGAATTCCACGCCGAGGACGTCTGCGATCAGGATGCCTGTGGTCGTCTTTCCGGCGCCCGAAACGCCCATTACAACGATCGACGGCCGCTCGTGAGCCGGGTGCAGCATCTCGTCGTACGAGCGATGCGCGAATTCGAATGATGGCACCAATTCGCTCCTGACCGAGCGCGGCGAGGAAGCCGCCCGAGGCCGGGTCACCATTCCGCCAGCGACCCGTCCGAGTGTCGCCACAGCGGGCTCCGCCAGGAGTGGCCGCGAGCGTCGGCCGCGCGCACCGCCGACTCGTCGATCTGGATTCCGATACCGGGGCCAGTGAGCCGTTCGATGTTGCCGTTGACGAACTGGAGCGGAGACTTGTCGAGCACGTAGTCAAGCACCTCGGCGCCCTGGTTGTAGTGGATCCCGATGCTTTGCTCCTGAATCAGGAAGTTCGGTGTCGCAAATCCGACCTGCAGGCAGGCGGCGAGTGCGATCGGGCCGAGGGGGCAGTGCGGGGCGAGTTGCACGTCGTAGACCTCGGCCATGGCCGCGATGCGGCGCACCTCGGAGATGCCGCCCGCGTGCGAGAGGTCTGGCTGGGCGATGGCGATGCCGGCCTGGAACACCGGAAGGAAGTCCTGGCGGTTGTAGAGTCTCTCCCCCGTGGCGACCGGCACTGATGTGGCCTGCACGAGTTGCCCGATTAAGTGCGAGTTTTCCGGCACCACCGGTTCCTCGATGAAGAACGGGTGCAAGGACTCCAACAGCGGCGCGATTCGGCGCGCATTGGCGAGGGTGAAGCGGCCGTGGAAGTCGACGGCCACATCGCGCTCTGGCCCGAGGACTTCGCGCGCCGCGGCAACCCGCTTGAGAACTCCATCGATTTCAGCGACGGTACCCGATCGGCTCATCGCCCCGGACGCGTTCATTTTGACTGCCGTCAACCCGACGTCGAGTTGGGCCTGCACCGCATCGGCGATGCCGCTCGGGTCGTCTCCCCCGACCCAGCCGTACATTCGAATTCTGTCTCGCACCGCGCCACCGAGAAGTTCGTAGACGGATACCCCGAGGGACTTGCCCTTGATGTCCCACAGCGCCTGGTCAATACCGGACACGGCGCTGCCGAGAACAGGCCCCCCGCGGTAGAAACCGCCCTTGGTCAGCACTTGCCAATGGTCTTCGATTCGCGCTGAATCGGTGCCCACCAGCAGTTCGGCGAACTGTTCGACCGCCGTGCGCACGGCATCCGAGTGCCCCTCGAGGCTTGCCTCGCCCCAGCCGACCACACCAGATTCGGTTTCGATCCGCACGAACAGCCACCGCGGCGCCACCAGGAATGTCTCAACTCTGCTGATGTTCATTGGCTGCCGTCCCTTGCTGCGTCGATCATGGCGATCAGCCCTTTGTCGCGCCGGCGGTGAGCCCGGAAACGATGTACTTCTGGGTGAACAACGCAATCACCATGATCGGCACGGTGACAACGACGGCCGCCGACATCAGGCTCCCCCAGTCGATGCTCGCGTAGGACACGAAGTTGAAGATCGCCACCGGGAGCGTCTTCGTGTTCGCCCCGGAAAGCACCAGGGCGAACATGAAGTTGTTCCAGGAGAAGATGAAGGAGAGGATTCCCGCCGTCGCGAGTCCCGGCGCCGACAACGGCAGGCTGATCCGGAGGAATGCGCCGATGGGAGTCAATCCGTCGACCTGCGCCTGTTCCTCCAGCTCAAGGGGCATCGAGTCGAAGTAGCTGATCATGATGTACACGATCAGCGGGAGCGCCACGAACATGTGGGAAAGGATCAGCACGCCGAAACCGCCGACCATCTTGAGGTTGGCGAAGATGAAATACCACGGCACCAGGAGGCTCACTCCGGGGATGATGCGAGCCATGAGCACGACCATTGCCGAACGGTGCATGGTGAATCGGCTCATCGCGTACGCGGCCGGCACTCCCAGGATCAACGAGAAAATGGTCGACCAGAGGGCCACCCAGAAGCTATTGAAGATGAACGTGAAGTAGTTGTTGCGACTCAAGACGTTGATGTAATTGTCCAACGTCGGTGTGAACGCAAAGGTCTTGCCCGGGTCATAGATGTCCACGTTTGTCTTCAACGACGCCATCACCATCCAGACCAGCGGGGCCACGAAGAGGACGACTGTGAGCGTGAGCATCAGCACCCGAAAGATCGGGTAGGCCCGCCCCTTCGAGCGCCGTTTGACGCTGCGTTCCGGTTCGGGTTTGGCACGAATCAGCTCGGGCTGGACTGTCAGGGTGTCGGTCATGACCGGTTTCCCTTTCTGCGATAAGTGACCATCCACATGATGGCGATGATGAGCAGGAAGAACAGGATGAGCACCGTGGATGCCGTCCCATAGTCGTTGTAGTCGAAGCTCAGCCCGTAGGCGTAGACGTTGAGCGTCTCGACCTCGTGGAACGAGCCGCCCCCCGTGCCCTTCGTCGCGTACAGGATGTCGAACGTCTTGAGCGCGTCGATGCCGCGCAGCACTATGGCGACGACGACCGTCGTGCGCATCAGGGGGAGGGTGACGAACCAGAAGCGCTGCCAGGCGTTCGCCCCGTCGATACGTGCGGCCTCGTCCGGCTCCTCCGACAGGGACGTCAGACCAGCCAGCAGTATCAGCACGATCATCGGGGTCCACTGCCAGACGTCGACGAACATGAGGGTGGGCAGTGCGGTCGCCTGACCGGACAACCACGGCTGCGGCGGAATCCCGATCCAGCGGAGGACCTGGTTTGCGAAGCCGATGTTGGGGTCGAAGATGAGTCGCCACATCATCCCCACCGCAACCGGGGTCGCCACGAGTGGCAGGAGGATCGCGACGCGCACCCATTTCTCGCCCCGAAACGGACGCCAGAGCAGAAGGGCGATCCCCATGCCGAGCACCAATTCGGCCGCGAGCGCACCGCCGGTGAAAGTGAATGTGCGAAGCACTGCGGGCCAGTAGCGATCGGTGTCGCCGAGCACCTTCAGGTAGTTAGCGATGCCAACGAAGCTGGACGGGGCTCGAACGGAGCCCTGGGAGTCGGTGACGCTCAAGTACGCCGTCCAGGCTAGCGGCACGGCGATGAGCAATCCGACGAAAATCATCGCGGGGGCGGCGAAGAGCCACTTGCGGTGACGATTTGCCCAGGCAGAATATGTCTTCCACGCGGTGGGCCTGATGGCGACCGTTGCGGTCATCGTGTACCTCGCACTCGGTGATGGTGAATGGAAAGCGGGTTGCGCAAGGCTGCCTAGCCCCGATCGGGGAAGGCAGCCTCACGCGCCGTTTACTACTTCTCGGCGTCCAGGAGCTTTTGGAACGCCGTGCTCGCCTGGTCGGCGGCGGCATTTGAGTCTCCGCCGGTGATGGCGACCACAAGCGGGTCGCCGACGATGTCACGCGACTCCGGCACTTTGATTACGAGGGGTCGGTCGTGGCCGATGCCGTTCTTCGTGCTGGCCGCGATCGCCGCCGCGAGGTCCGCGGGGTAGGTGGCGGTGCCCGCCTTGTTCGCCCAGACCGAGGTACGCGCGCTGGGAACACCGGCCTGCTGGACCGCCAGGGTCAGCTTCTTACTGGTGGCCCACTTGACGAACTTCCACGCGTTGGACTGATTGTCCGAGGCGGCGTTGATGCCAAGCGCCCAGGAGGGAACGTTGTAGGCCTTTGAGCCGCCGGGACCGGCCGGCATCGGTGCGAAGCCGACGGTGTCGGCGACCTTCGACTTGGCCGGATCGGTGGCGTTCTTATAGAGGCTGTCCGCTTCGGTGTAGAGGCCGGCATTGCCCTGGGTGAAGATGGCCATCGCTTCCGGCCAGCTCATGTCGGTGCTGACGTTCGCCGGCCCGTAATTGCGGATCAGGCCGCCGTAGTAGGCGTACGCCTTCTTGGCCGCGTCACTCGCGATCGCGGACTTACCGCTCTTGCCGATGAAGTCCCCGCCGAAGCTGTAGAGAAAGCTGGAGTACTGCGTCACCGCGGCGTTCTTTGCCGTGCGGGCGACGAACCCTGCGACACCGGGGTTCTGCGCTTTGATCGCCTTGGCCGCCTGCTCGAGCTCAGCCATGGTCTTCGGAACCTTCAGGCCGGCCTTCGCCAGCAGGTCCTTGCGGTAATAGAGCACTTCCTGTTCGGTGATGATCGGTACTCCGACCACCTTGTCCTTGTAGGTCGTGGACCCGACCGGGCCCGACTGGAAGTCGCTCCACCCCCACGCGGGGTCGGACTTCACGTCCGTGCTGAGGTTCGCCAGGTAGCCGTCCTTTGCGAAGAGCTTGCCTTCCTGGAGCGGACGGTACATCATCACGTCGATCTCGTTCGTCCCAGCGTTCAGCTTGACGTTGTACTGAGCGGAGAGTTGATCCTCACCGTACTGGCTGAGCTCTACCTTGAGGCCCGTTTCCTTCTCAAACTCGGGCAGCTTTGCCTTGATGGCATCGGTCCACACGTGGTTCGCGAGCGTGACCCGGATGGTTTTCGAGCCCGTGCTGGCCGCGGTGCTACCGCCGGTTGGGGCTGCTGAACTGCAGGAGGAAAGGACCCCCGCTGCCAGGATCGCCGCGGTCGCGATGACCGCAATTCGAACTGAATGACGCTTCACTGTGTCTCCAATCTTGATGGGCCTGCCGTAACGCGCAGACACCCAACGGATGCATCTTTACATCTGCCTCGTTTGAAGACGATACCTAATAAAGCATACTTATTTCAATTCAAAGAGGTAACGATATGATCAGCCCATGACGGAAGCCGCAGAATCAGGCCCGCAAGACGGTTCGTCCGTCGCGTCCGTGGCGATTGGGGACGTCGGGTCACCATGGACCGGACTGCACGCCCAGCTTCTCGACAAGGTCGGCCTGGCAATCTGCGCCGGCGACTTGCGCAGCGGCTCCGTTCTTCGAATCGAGGAGCTGGAAGAACGCTACGGCGTGTCCCGCTCGGTTGTTCGTGAAGCGATCCGAGTTCTGGCATCCATGGGCATGGTCGCCTCACGTCGGCGGGTCGGCGTGCAGATCCGACCGGCGACGGAGTGGAATCTCTACGACCCGCAGGTCATCCGGTGGCGTCTCGCCTCGCCAGGCCGGATATCCCAGTTGCGTTCCCTGACCGAGCTGCGAACCGCGATCGAACCGGAAGCGGCCCGGCTGGCCGCCGTGCGTGCGCCATTGGCGAACGCCAGTGAGCTCATGGGCCTTGCCGGAAAACTCTGGGCGGCCGGACAGGCAGGCGAAGAGGCCGCGTTTCTCACCCTCGACATCGAGTTCCATCGTCTTGTGCTGGCGAGTTCGGGGAACGAGATGTTCGCGAAGCTCAACGCCCTCGTTGCGGAAGTGCTCACCGGACGCACCCAATACGGGCTCATGCCTAGCCACCCGCACAACGAAGCGCTGCAACTCCATGTAAACGTCGCCAGCGCCATTCAGCGAGGTAACCCGGCGGACGCGCACGAAGCGATGCTGGGAATCATGCAGCGAGCGTCCGCTGAAATGAGTTCGATTTGGGAAAGCCACTCAACGGACATCACTGCGAATCCTTCGCCGAACGTCCCCTGACCGGGTTCTCTGCTGCGATCCTCCTGCCGGTCAACGCTCAATGAGAACAGCGGCTCACATGTCGCTGCTGCACCGTCAGCGCTACAGGTCCGCGACGCGTACGGCGAGATACGTGAAACCCATTCGGGCGCTGGACAGCAGCGGACGGTTGGTCGTCTCCTGCAGGACATCGACGAGTCGGAAAAACATGGACGCCCGCGCAAGGACCATCACGTCGACGTTGGGAATGCTGTGGTGATCGGCCTCTACAAGACCGAGTGCGTCAAGACCCATTCCGGACCATCGACGAGCTCGAACTCGCGACCCTGTCCTGGGTGCACTGGTTCAATGAGAACCGGCTGCACTCCTCGATCGGCTACCTCACCCCGATCGAATACGAACCGCAGTCCCCTGCCGTGAAAACACCGCCCAGCCGCAACCGCGACAGGGAGAACCCGCCCTCCACTAAATCCGGGGCGATTCAGTACCTGGGACAAGACCCTCGCGGAGCTGCTCGCCCAAGCCGATGCCGGTGGGTTGATCGAGCGGGAAGTGTCGGTGGACGCGACGGTGAACCGCGCGCATCAGCACGGCACGAACCTCGGGCTCACCACAGGGGGACCTATCGAATTACCCGGATGACGGTGTCGTCGCCATCGTGCGGTCGCATGTCTCTATTGTCTGGCGACACCCGGCTCGACGTGCCTTCAGCGGCCGATGAAACTCATGACGTGCTTGACTCGCGTGTAGTCCTCGAAGCCGTAGGACGAGAGGTCCTTACCGTAGCCGGAGTGCTTGAATCCCCCGTGCGGCATCTCCGCCACGATCGGGATGTGCGTGTTTATCCACACGCAGCCGAAGTCCAGGTGTTTTGCGAATCGCATGGCTCGCCCGTGATTCTGGGTCCAGACGCTCGACGCGAGGCCGAATTGCACGCCGTTCGCCCACTCGAGTGCCTGCGTCTCGTCGGTGAACGCCTGCACCGTGATCACCGGTCCGAAGATCTCGTTCTGCACCGCCTCGTCGGACTGCAGCAGCCCGGAGATGATCGTCGCCTCGTGGAAATATCCCATGGCTCCCTGGCGGTGGCCGCCGGCCTCGATCGTCGCATTGTCGGGTAGCCGCTGGATGAATCCCTGCACCTGGGCAAGCTGGTTGGCGTTGTTGACCGGCCCGAAGAGGATGTTGCCGTCGTTCGGGGCTCCGGTCACTGCGTTCGCCCTGACATAGGCGGCGAGCGCGGCCACGAACTCGTCGTGGATGCCGGCCTGCACGATGATGCGGGTCGCAGCCGTGCAGTCCTGACCGGCATTGAAGTACCCCGCGACCGCGATGCCGGCGACGGTGGATTCGATGTCTGCGTCGTCGAAGACGATGACCGGAGCCTTGCCGCCGAGTTCGAGGTGCACGCGCTTGAGGTCGGATGCCGCGGACCTCGCGACCTCCATTCCCGCACGGACAGAGCCGGTGATGGACACCATCTGCGGGGTGGTGTGCTCGATCATCGCGGCACCGGTCGTGCGATCGCCGGTGATCACGTTGAGCACTCCCGGTGGCAGGAATTCGGCCGCGATCTCGGCGAGGAAGAGGGTGGCCGACGGCGTCGTGTCCGACGGCTTCAGCACGGTGGTGTTGCCAGCGGCGATCGCCGGGGCGAACTTCCAGACCGCCATGTTGAGCGGGTAGTTCCAGGGTGTGACCTGCGCGATCACGCCGATCGGCTCGCGGCGGATGTGCGAGGTGTGGTCTTTCAGATACTCCCCGGAGGCCATGCCGCTCAGGTGACGGGCCTCGCCGGCGAAGAAGCGGATCTGGTCGACCGACAGCATGATCTCATCGGCCACTAAGCTCGCCCGCGGCTTGCCCGTGTCCTTGGATTCCAGGTCGGCGAACTTCTCCGCGTTGGCCTCGATCGCATCGGCGATGCGGAACAGCGCGAGTTGCCTCTCCCCCGGGGTGGTCTCGCCCCACTGCTGAAAGGCCTTCGCCGCGGACCGGAACGCGGAATCGACATCCGCCGCGCTCGAGACGGGCGACGAGCCGTAGACCTCCTCGGTGGCCGGATCGATGAGGTCGAAGGACGACTCGGCGGTCGCCTCGACGTACTCGCCGTTGACGAAATTGCTCAGTTGCGCGCTGCTCATGCTGCTCTACTCCTGCACCGCGAAGGAGTCGGCGACGGTGAGCGCCTCATCGATAATGTCGAGACCGCGCCGCAGTTCATCCTCGGAAATCACCAAAGGCGGGGCGATGTGAACGCGGTTGAAGTGGATGAACGGCCACAGGCCGGCAGCCTTGCAGGCGCTTGCGATCTCCGCCATCGGTTTCGCCTCGGTCCCCGCGGCGTTGAACGGAACAAGCGGCTCCCGTGTCTCGGTGGAACGCACAAGCTCGAGCGCCCAAAACAGCCCACTCCCGCGCACCTCCCCGAGCGACGCGTGTTTTTCCATCCAGCCGCGAATGGTGGGCTCGATCACACGTGCGCCAAGATCCCGCACGCGCTCGAGAATTCCGTCCCGTTCGAACACCTCAAATGTTGCGACGCCAGCAGCGCACGCCAACGGATGCCCCGAATACGTGAGACCGCCGGGGAACGCGACGTCGTCGAAGAATGACGAAATGCGATCAGAGATGACGACGCCGCCGAGCGGGACGTATCCCGAGTTCACGCCCTTGGCGAAGGTGATGAGGTCGGGGACCACGTCAAACGAGTTGACGGCAAACCACTCGCCGACCCGACCGAAACCGACCATGACCTCATCTGCGATGTAGATGATGCCGTACTTGTCGCACAGCATGCGAACACCGGGCAGGTATCCCGGCGGCGGCACGAGCACGCCGTTGGTGCCAACAATCGTCTCGATGATGATGGCGGCGATCGTCGAAGCGCCCTCGAGGAGGATGACGTTTTCGAGGTGCTCCAGCGCGCGCTGTGACTCCTCCGCCTGTGTGGTTGCGTGGAAGGCCGAACGGTACAGGTAGGGGCCAAAGAAGTGCGCGACGGATGAGTCGGACGGTTCGTTCGCCCAGCGCCGAGGGTCACCGGTGAGCGAAATCGCCGTGGCGGTACCGCCGTGATACGAACGGTACATCGAAAGTACTTTGCGGCGGCCTGTGGCCTGGCGCGCCATTCGAACCGCGTACTCGTTGGCGTCCGCTCCGCCGTTGGTGAAGAACACCTTGTTCAGGTCGCCGGGCGCGACCTCGGCGATCCGTCGAGCGAGTTCGCCCCGAACGTCGTTTGCCATGGAAGGCTGGATAGTGGTCAGTCTGCCCGCCTGCTCCTGAATTGCGCGCACCAGATCCGGGTGCTGGTGGCCCAGATTCAGGTTCACCAACTGCGAGCTGAAGTCGAGATAGGCGTTGCCTTCGTAATCCCAAAACGTCGACGACTTCCCCGCGGCAATCGGCAGGGGATTGATACGGGCCTGCGCGCTCCACGAGTGAAACACGTGGCCGCGGTCGTCAGCGCGAACCCGCTGCTCTTCGACAGCATCTCCGAACGAATGAACCTGACCACGCCGGTCGGTGAATGATTCAACCATGAAAGTGCCTTTCGCGCTCAGGAGTTGCCCGGAAAGGCGAGCTCGATTTTCGAGTGGGCGGGATCGGGCCAGCGGGAGGTGACCACCTTGCTTCGCGTGTAGAAATCGATCGATTCGGGACCGTAGATGTGGGCATTGCCGAAGAGCGATTTCTTCCAGCCACCGAACGAGTAGGCACCGACGGGCACAGGGATGGGGACGTTGATGCCCACCATGCCCACCTCGATCTCGAACTCGAAGTCCCGCGCGGCCCCGCCGTCGCGCGTGAAGAGGGCGACCCCGTTGCCGTACTGGTTGCCGTTGACGAGAGCGACGGCATCCGCGAAGGTCGCGACGCGGACGACAGACAGCACGGGCCCGAAGATCTCGTCGGTGTACACGCTCATCCCGGTTCCCACGTTGTCGACGAGGCTCGCGCCGATGTAGAAGCCCGCAGAGTCGAACTGCTTCTGGGTGCCGTCGACGACCACGGTTGCCCCCTCGGCGGCGGCGGCCGCGACGTACGAGGCGACCTTGTCGCGGTGCTCGCGCGTGATGAGCGGTCCCATCTCGGAGCTGGAGTGAGTGCCGTCGCCGATCACGAGTCTGCCAAGGCGGTCCCGGATGGCCCCGACGAGCGCGTCGCCGACACCGCCCACAGCGACGAGAACGCTCACCGCCATGCACCGCTCGCCGGCTGACCCGTAGGCGGCGGATACGGCGGCGTCGGCGGCAGCTTCGATGTCGGCGTCTTCGAGCACGACCATGTGATTCTTGGCACCGCCGAGGGCCTGCACCCTCTTGCCCATGGCGCTCGCGCGGGAGTAGATCAGTTCGGCGATCGGCGTCGAGCCGACGAAGCTCACGGCGTCGACGCCTGGGCTGTCGAGGATCGCGTCGACGGCCACCTTGTCGCCATGGACGACATTCAGCACGCCGGCAGGCAGGCCGGCTTCGAGAAAGAGTTTCGCTAGGAATACCGCTGCGGAGGGGTCCTTCTCGCTCGGCTTGAGCACGACGGTGTTCCCGCAGGCGATGGCGCTTGCAATCATCCAGAGCGGGACCATGACGGGAAAGTTGAACGGCGTGATACAGGCGACGACCCCGACGGGCTGTTTGATGCTGTGCACGTCGATTCCGGTCGAAACCTGCTGGCTGAACCCGCCCTTGAGCAGGTTGACCAGGCCGGATGCGAATTCCACGTTCTCGAGACCGCGAGCGATCTCCCCGCCAGCATCCGACAGGACCTTGCCGTGCTCGCTGGTGACAATCGCTGCGAGTTCGCCTGAACGTTCGGTGAGCAGGTGACGCAGCCGGAAGAAGACATCGGCACGCTTGGTGAGGCTGGTCTTGCGCCAGGCGGGCAACGCCGTCCGCGCAGCCGCTATTGCGGTCTCAACATCGGAGACTGAGGCAAGGATGACCTCGTGCTGGCGCTCACCAGTCGCCGGATTGAAGACCGGACCGGTGCGCTCAGGGCTCCCGAATTCTTCTCCGCTGACAAAGTGTCTGATGAGGGCCATGGGCGGTCTTCTCTCTCAAGATTCGACCGGGCGCACGAATAGAATGGCCGATCGGACGAAATGCCCGACAAAGGCATTATGCTGATGACTCAATGTTTGCAGAGCGACAGGGGTTTGATCGGTGCCAGATCGTCGCCGATTTCCCGTAGTCAATACAGATCGTCTGAACTTGGATGCCGCGGACCGTGCGCTCCTGCCGAGTATCCGGGACATACTGCGGCTTGACGCAGTCGCAAGCGGAATGCCCGAAGTGCTCGCGGGCGAAAGCAAACTCGACAACCCCGTTCGCTGGGTGCACGTCACCGAAACCACCGGCACCGCGAGCCTGGTCAACGGCGGCGAATTGCTGCTGTCGACCGGCGTTGGCTGGCCGCAGGGCGAGCACGGACTTGACGGTTACGTCGAAGGCCTTGCACTGGTAGGTGTCGCCGGCCTCATTCTCGAACTCGGCGCACGCTTCAAAACAGCGCCATCCCGGCTGCTCGAGCAATGCCGCACGCACGACTTTCCGCTCATCGTGCTCCATCGGGAGACCCGGTTCATTGCCATCACGGAAGCCGTGCATGGGCGCATCATCTCAGATCAGATGATTGCCCTGCGCGCGCGCGACGAGATCCATGCGCTCTTCACCGAACTCAGCCTCCGCGGCAGCCCAGCCGATTTCATCGTTGCCCAAGTGGGGCGAGCACTGGGTGCGCCCGTCGTGCTTGAGAACCTGAACCATCAAGTCGTTGCGATCGAGAGCCTGGATTTCGGCGACGACGTACTGATCGACTGGGAACAAAGGTCGCGCATGGCGCATCGCGAATTCGCGATCAGGGCACCTGACAGCGTCGAGAGTGACGATGACCAGAGGTGGACCATCACACCCGTCGAAGCCCGCGGAATCAGGTGGGGGTACCTGATCGCGTTGCCGGGGCAGCGGCATCCGGCCGGCAGGGTAAACGTTCTCGAACAGGCCGCAGTCGCGCTCGCGCTCAGCCGCCTCGCCGACAGGGATGCAGACGAGTGGACCCGCCAGAGTCATCAACACCTGTTGACCGCGCTCCTCGGGCGTAGGTATAGGAGCGAAACGGGGCTTGCGGCGCGATTCGAAGCGGCGGGCGTCCCCGTGCGCGATCGGCGATGGGTCGGCGTCGCGGTGTCACATTGGAATGCCGCCACCTGCGGGGCAGCGGCACGGGCAGCTGCACGAGAAATCGGGGGAGACGCACTGGCCGGCGTTGCCCCCACGCCAGGGTCAGCGCACCTGATCGTCGCTCTGTCATTGCCCAAGAACCTGCTATTGACCGACCAGGCGCTCGCCCTGTTTGCTCGACGATTCGCTCTCGAGTGCGGAATTGACGGCGACGAACTCGTCGTCGCGGTCGGCGAAGAGGCAGTTGACGTCGCCGGACTATTGTCGTCGCTTGAAGAAGCGGCGGAACTCCTTCGACATCACGGAAGCACGCACAGCCGCGGGCTCGCAGTCTTCCGGGTGAAGAACCGCCCACTGCTGCGCTTTGTCAACTCGCTCGGAGGCGACCCGCGGCTGCAAGCCCACAGCGAGCAGATGCTGCGCCCGCTGATTGACTACGACCTGCGACGAGGCGGCGACCTTCTCAGAGTGCTCCTTTCATATATTTCGCACCCCGGAAACCGAACCCAGGCAGCAGCATCGAGCCACCTCTCCCGATCCGTCTTCTACCAGCGCATATCGCTCATAGAAGAGCTGCTCGGGGCCGACCTCAACGACGGCGAGACCGTGAGCGCGCTGCACACGGCTCTCCTCGCACGACGCAGATCCACGCGCTGAGCGCGGATGCCACGCCGCTCATGGTCTGGGTCGTCGCCGATCAAAGCGGATCGAAAGGGCCCTGAATTAGTCAGAGTGTCCGGAAATGCCTTCTTTGCCTGAGAACTCGTTGACAGCCTCCGACCGAGAGCCCTAGCTTCTGACCCACGGCTCGGGCACTGTTTGAGCGCAACGATGGGAGTTGTCATGTCTGGTGGAGGCGCACTACGAACTAACGCGGTGGGTCTGGGCGGTGCGGTCATCATGTCCGCGGCGCTCATGGGCCCCGCGGTGTCGGTCTACTTCAACCCGCAGGTCGTGGCGGCGAGTGCCGGAGTTGCAACCCCGTTTGTCTTCATCGTCGCACTGGTGATCATGCTGGTGCTGGCGAGCAGCATCATGGAAATGGCACGAGTGTTTCCTAGCGCAGGAGCCTTCTACACCTACGTTTCCCGCGGGGTGGGTCCACGGAGTGGTTTTGTCACCGGTGGCCTGATGTTCGTGGCGTACGCGCTTCTCGTGCCTGCAGAGCTTGCCCTGATCGGCATTTACACTTCGGACCTTCTCGCAGGTTACGGAGTGCACATCCATTGGACGATCATCTCGGCATTCTTCATCGTGCTGATGGTCGTTCTGTCGCTGCGAGGCATCACCGGTTCGCTGCGAACAGCTGCAATCCTGTTCAGCGTCGAGGTGGGCGTCATTGTCCTTCTGAGCGCAATCATCTTGGCGAAAGGCGGAGCACACGGATTGTCGCTCGCGCCGCTTAATCCCGCGTCGTCACCGACCGGCCTGTCTGGTCTCGCGCTCGGAATGACCTTTGGAATCCTGTCGTTCGTCGGTTTCGAGGCGGCGACCACGCTCGGAGAGGAAGTGCGTGACTCGCATCGCAACGTTCCCCGCGCGATCGTTCTCTCTTTGCTCTTTGTCGGGCTCATCTACCTCTTCTGCACCTACAGCGAGATGATCGGATTCGGCACCGCCAACGTTGGCAAGCTCACCGCAGACACGGCGCCGTTCACTACGCTGGCAAACATGTACGCACCGTGGCTGCAGGTGCTGGTCGGCCTCGCCGGCATCTCGAGCATCTTCGCCGTCACCATGAATGCCAACAACGGCATCGTGCGCATTGTGTTCGCCATGGGCCGCGAGGGATTGCTCCCCAAGGCTCTTGGCAAAGTGCACACCGTGCACCGCACTCCGACAAACGCAATCTGGTTGCAGGCCATCGTGGCTGTCGTGTTCACGTTCGGCGTCGGTCTTCTCTCCGGCCCGTTCAACGCCTACATCTACCTCGGATCGATCCTCACTCTTGCGATCATCCCGGTCTACATCTTGACCAACATTGCCTGCATGCGTCATTTCGCCGGACCGGGTCGCTCAGAGAGGTCGATTTGGCGACATGTCGTGCTCCCCATCCTGGGCATCCTCGTGCTCGCAATACCGATTTTCGGTCAGGTCTATCCGGCACCGCCTGCCCCGCTAACCTACTTCCCGTACTTGGTCCTTGTCTTCATCGCGGTCATGGCGTTGATCGCGTTCAGGATCGGTCGTCGTCGGCCGGAAGTGCTTCAACGGGCCGGGGCGGTTCTTGCCACGGGTGAAGTTGACGACACCGCAGACTCAGAGCCTACAAACGTCTCGTGACGCGACCGCTGACCCTGGACATCGCGGAGCAGCTCATAACGGCTGCCCACCGGCACGCCACGGCGCTCGAGGTGAACGTGAGTATCGCCGTCGTCGACTCAGGCGGTCATCTGGTGGCGTTCCAGCGAATGGACGGTGCTGAAATTGCCGGTCCGACGCTCGCCGTCGACAAGGCCTACACCGCTGTTGCGCAGAGTGTGTCGACGGCTGAGTTGGCGATACTCGCCGCGCCGGGCGGTCCACTGTTTGGATTGCACGCTAACGGGAACGGACGCTACGTCATTTTCGGGGGCGGAGTGCCACTGCACGATGGACCGGTCATCGTCGGAGGAATAGGCGTCAGTGGAGCGAGTGCGGCCGAAGATCACGACTGCGCCCACGCAGCCAAGAGATTGTTCGACGGCCAGCGCCCCGCTCAAGCTGGCTTTGACGAAGAGCACTGACTCTTCGCGCTTAGCAAGGACGGTGAACCGGTTCTGCTGGTGTCGGCTGATTCGATCCCGACGGCAATCGAGGCCGAACTGACCCGGTTGACGCCCAATCGCATTGTCGTCCGCGATTCGCCGTATTCGTTGAAATCAGTGTGCCCCTGGAGGGACTCGAACCCCCAACCGTTTCCTTAGGACGGAACTGCTCTTCCATTGAGCTACAGAGGCTGGCTCAACGAGTTTAGCGGGTGAGGGCGAGCGCAGCGGTCAGGCGGCGGGCGCCAGAAACTCTTCCCACTGCTGCTCGGCGCGCTCCACGCCGCGCACGAGCCACGCCGTGCCGTGCGGCGGCTTCGGCCGCACCCGCAGGTTCCAGCCCATCTCGCTCGGCGTGCGGTTGCCCTTGGCGTTGTTGCAGTGCAGGCAGCAGGCAACGAGGTTCTCCCACGAGTCCTGGCCGCCGCGCGAACGTGGCAGCACATGGTCGATCGTGTTGGCCGAGCCGGCGCAGTACGCGCAGCGTTGCCCGTCCCGGCGCAGAACCCCGCGACGACTGACCGGGATCAGCCTCGTTGAGGGGATACGCACGTAGCGGGTGAGCAGAATCACCGACGGGCGATCGTAGGAGCCGGACGAGCCCCAGACCGGATGTTCGGCATCCGCCGCGATTATCGTAGCCTTCTGGTTCATCACGAGCACGAGTGCTCGCTTGAAGGACACCACGGCGAGGGGCTCAAAGCCCGCGTTGAGGACCAGCGTGCGCATTCTCATCCTTTCGAAAACGCCTGGACGGCTTCCAGGCAGTTCGATGCACCCTGACTATCTGGGAGTTGGGAGAACGCGGCCAACAAAAAAGGCACTGTCGAAGACAGTGCCTAACTCGATGGCGCGAGGGTGACCACGCGCCGCTGACTGCAGTGCCGTATGAAAAAGAGCGCGCGCGCATCCACGGATTGGATGGCTCTCGTTCCTGACATCGGCTCTCCCGAAAAATCAACTCTCAGAATTGCAAGGATCTAAGGGTAACCCAGAATTTTGGCGCTTTTGAGCCTTGGCGCGCCCGAGCGCCATCCGTTAACCAGCCGTTAGCTCGCGGCGGCCCGCCTCCCCCGCCATTCAACCGTCACCAAGTGCTCGCTCCGGGGCCCCAGCCAGCAGTTAGTGACGGATCACCGGGAGGGTGCGCCAGGTGACGCTCAGGCCACCCGCCGGCCCGCCTCCCCCGCCACTCGACCGGCCCCTCCCGGTCAACCGTCACCAAGTGCTCGCTCAGGTAACCCAGCCAGCAGTTAGTGACGGATGACCGGGAGGGTGCGGCAAGTGACGCTCAGGCCACCCGGCGGCCCGCCTCCCCCGCCACTCAACCGTCACCAAGTGCTCGCTCAGGTGCCCCAGCCAGCAGTTAGTGACGGATGACCGGGAGGGGCCGAGGGGCCGAGGGGCAGGGGAGGGCGCAGGGCGCGGCAGAAAAGGCCAGCTACAGGCGGCTAAAGCGGCGGGAAGGCTGGCAGAAGCTAGATGCCGAGGCGAACGAAGAAGACGTCGGAGGTCCAGATCGCGCGGACGCCCACCGATCCTCCGGGCTTTGGCGCGTCGAGCACCATGTTGTTGCCGGCGTAGA
Organism: Lacisediminihabitans profunda; assembly: GCF_008040105.1. Lineage (GTDB taxonomy): Bacteria > Actinomycetota > Actinomycetes > Actinomycetales > Microbacteriaceae > Lacisediminihabitans > Lacisediminihabitans profunda. The sequence goes on along the minus strand of NZ_VRMG01000005.1, from coordinate 6,506 downwards.
TGCCGTCGTGGGCTCCACCGTAGAAGATCACCAGGTCGCCGGGGCGGGCATCCGCCTGGGAGATGACGGTGCCGGACTGTCCCTGAATCCGGGCGTTGTGGGCGAGGCTGATGCCCACGTGCGAGTAGAGGAAGAGCACGAACCCGGAGCAGTCGAAGCCGGCCGGCGTCGACCCGCCGTAGACATAGGGCACTCCGACGTACTTCATCCCTTCGGCGAAGATGCCGTCGAGGCTGAACGACGGAAGGCCCGGGTTGATGGCCGTTCCGCGTGTGGCGGCGACCGTCTTGACGGTTGCCTTGGCGGCCGCCTTGGCGGCCGCGATCTTCACCGCGGAGGTGGCGGTGTACGCGTCGCGCTCGACGGCGCCGAGGGCCACGGCGGGAGTCACGTTGAGGGTCTGGGCGTTCGCGTGCACGAAGTTGAGCTGCTCGGTGGCGGCGGCGGTCTTCTCGGCATCCGCGCTCTCGTTGGAGGCGTAGGCCGGGATGGCGAGAGTGGCGATGAGCCCGGTCGAGACGGCGATAATCACGAGCTTGAGCGGGCCGCCGCGATGACGGAGGCGCGAAAGACTCTTCTGTCTGGCCGGGGTTTCGAGCTTGGCGGGTATTTCTTGCGATGTTCCGCGTGGTTCTAGTTCGGTCAAGAGTTCGACTCCTGCGTCCCGACGACTCTAGGCAGTCGCCCCATCCCTTTCGCTCATCGAGTGCATTCTCGGAGTCTGCAGGTTGGATGTGAGACGTTGCAGTTCCGGGTCCAATTACCGCGTTTCGGGTGGTGTGGACCTGCCTAGGCTACGGGACCGTTACCTTTTTGTCACCTTGCGTTCACCAAGTGGCGAAAATCAGATACCCACGTAGACGTGAATCGCGACCTCATTCGGCAGCTCGAGACCGTCTTCGTGACCCTCGACTTCGACGAGCACGTAGGAGCCCGCCGCCGAAAAACTCGCCTTGGCGCCGGGCATCACGCCGGCCGAGCGCAACTGCTCAAGCAGCTCCACCTCGTATTGCACCGGCTCGCCCAGGCGACGGATGACGCCCCGCACCGGTCCGACCGCCCCGAGCACGAAGTTGACGATATTCACCACGCCATCGGAGAACTGGCCAACCGGGTGGTCGCCCAGCTCGTCGAGGCCCGGGATGGGGTTGCCGTATGGCGAGTGGGTGGGGTGTTCGAGCAGCTCGATGATGCGTCGCTCCACCGACTCGCTCATCACGTGCTCCCAGCGGCAGGCCTCCTCGTGCACGAGGGTCCAGTCCAGGCCGATCACGTCGGCGAGGAGGCGCTCGGCCAGGCGATGCTTGCGCATCACGTGCACGGCCTTGCTGCGGCCCTCCGTCGTGAGCGCCAGGTGGCGGTCACCCTCCACGACGACGAGGCCGTCGCGTTCCATCCGTCCGACCGTCTGTGAGACCGTGGGGCCGGAGTGCCCGAGTCGCTCGCTGATGCGCGCGCGCAGGGGAAAAATGTTCTCTTCTTCGAGTTCGTAGATGGTGCGCAGATACATCTCTGTGGTGTCAATGAGATCGGTCATCGTCGCCTCCAGCTCGTGCGTGCATCTCAGGTAAGCCTAACCTGCGCTCGGTCGGCAGAATTCCTGCGCCACTGGCGGCAAAACCCCGGCAATATACTTGGCGACATGCCGGAATTGACGATCCCCACCGACCTCCTGCCCATCGACGGACGCTTCGGCTGCGGGCCGTCCAAGGTTCGGCCGGAACAGCTCGCCTACCTCGCCGGTGCCGGGGCGGCCATCATCGGCACCTCGCATCGCCAGGCGCCGGTGAAGAACCTCGTCGGCCGGGTGCAGGCGGGCCTCGCCGACCTGTTCAGCATCCCGGATGGCTACGAGGTCGTTCTCGGCAATGGCGGGTCCACCGCCTTCTGGGATGCCGCGGCGTTTTCACTGATCGAGAAGCGCAGTGAGAACCTCACCTTCGGCGAATTCGGCGCCAAGTTCGCGCAGGCGGCATCCGCCCCGTTCCTCAAGGCCCCGCGCGTGATCGACGCCCCGGCCGGGTCGCGCAGCGAGGTCGAGGTCGCCTCCGGCATCGACGTCTACGCCTGGCCACACAACGAGACGTCCACCGGAGTCATGGCGCCGGTCACCCGTGTCGCCGGGGACGCCGGAGCCCTCACCGTGATCGACGCCACGAGCGCGGCCGGTGGCATCGACTTCGACGCGTCGCAGGCCGACGTCTACTACTTCGCCCCGCAGAAGAACTTCGCCTCGGACGGCGGCCTCTGGCTCGGCCTGTTCTCCCCCGCCGCACTCGAGCGCGTCGAGCGCATCGCGGCGAGCGAGCGCTGGATCCCCGAGTTCCTCAGCCTGAAGAATGCTGTGGACAACTCGCGCCTCAAGCAGACCCTCAACACCCCGGCGCTGTCCACGCTGCTGCTGCTCGAGAACCAGATCGACTGGATCAACGGCAACGGCGGCCTGAAGTGGGCCAGCGCGCGCACGGCCGAGTCGTCATCCGCCCTCTACGACTGGGCGATCGCCACCGAGTACGCCACCCCATTCGTGCAGAACCCGGAGCACCGCTCGCAGGTGGTCGTGACGATCGACTTCGATCCGTCGATCGATGCCGCGGCCGTCGCCAAGACGTTGCGAGCCAACGGGATCGTCGACACCGAGCCGTACCGCAAGCTCGGACGCAACCAGCTGCGCGTGGCCACCTTCACCGCAATCGACCCGGATGACGTGCGCAAGCTGATCGCGTGCATCGAGTTCGTGGTGGAAGGCCTCTAGCCCATGCGGCTCTGGCTGAAGGACTCCGAGCGCCGGCCGGATCCGTCGCCGGTGAAGACCGACGACCGCAAGGCGATGCTCGTGGGCGTGAGCCTGTGGCTAGTAGCTCTTGTCGTGCTCCTGGCCGTACTCGGGCCACTCCTCGCCGCCGGCAACGGCCTCTGGCTCTGGACCTGCGTCGTCGGAATCGCCCTCGGACTCGTCGGAATCCTCTACACCAACTGGCGCCACACCTAGTTCGAGCTCGTCGTCGTCTTCGATGTGGTCGTCGAGCGAGTTGCCCAGCTCGGGGTCGACCGCCTCGTCGATGTCGACGCCATCGAGATCCCCGCCATGCAGCACATCGCTGCCGAGGTCGTCGTCGTCATCGTCGTCTTCGTCTTCGTCTTCGTCCTCATCGTCATCGTCGTCGTCAGAGTCGTCTGCCTCGAACCCGTCCTCGGCCACCTGAAGGTCGGCGAGACGGTCCACCCACGGAATCCAGGCAGGCGACAGCAGCGCGTCGTCCCCCGGCGTGAGCTCGGTCTCCAGCGCGCTCGCCTCGCCGTCGACGTGCGCGATGCTCACCGTCCAGCGCCAGCCGGGGTAACCGGCCAGCAGGCTGTCGAAGTAGACGGTGACGACGCCGTCGCCCAGGTCGATCGACCCGGCCGGCGCGCCGACCGAGGCCGCAGACGTGATCTCGAGCAGGGCCGTGCGGCCCAGTTCGAAGTCGGCCGGCGTCGCGGCGATCGACGCCGTGCTCGACTCAGGCGTGGAGGCCGACTCAGGCACTGTGTCCAACTCAGGCATCGAGCTCATCCGCGACCTTGCGCAACATCGCGGCAATCGTCTTGCCGTGCTTGTTGTCGGGGTAACGGCCCCGTTTGAGGTTCGTGCCGACGCCGTCGAGGAGCTTGACGAGGTCTTCGATGATGACGGCCATGTCGTCGGCCGGCTTGCGGCTCAGTTTGACGAGGCTCGGTGGAGCCTCCAAGACCCGAACCGAGAGCGCCTGGGCGCCCCGCTTGCCGTCGGCGATGCCGAACTCGAGCTTTGTTCCGGCCTTGACCGTGGTTCCCGCTGGGAGGGCGGACGCGTGCAGGAAGACTTCCTGGCCATCATCGGAACTGATGAAGCCGAAGCCCTTCTCGTCGTCGTAAAATTTGACCTTGCCGGTTGGCATGGCAATACCTCTTTCGCTTAGACCTAGCTGTAAGCCTACGGGCAGTCGGGGGGCCTTATCCTTGTCACTGTGGCAAAAGAAACCCCAGTGACCATTCATCGTAACGAACGTGTGCTCGCGTACATGATCGTGACCGTGATTGCCGTCGCGATCCTCGACCTCATCGGTGTGCTCATCGCCGCCGCGGCCGGAGCCAAATCCATCTGGCCGATCTTCGGGGTCTTGCCGCTCATCGGACTTCCGCTGGGCATCCTGCTCATCGTGGCACTCACCGTGATCAGCGCCCGCCGGCGCAGCGCGGAGGCCAGGGCCCAGCTCGAGGCCGAGCGGTCGGCCAAGCCCAAGCCACGATCCAAGTCCAAGAAGTAGCCCAACCGCCCGGCGACGCCGCCGGACATCGACTCACATTGAGGGCCCATGAGCAACACCCTGTCGCTCGCCTCACGGCTCCGCGCCATGTCGGATGCGGAACTCGCGCGGGCGATGAACGACCGAGGCGTCGGCACCTCCGGGATCAAGGACTTCTTCGACCTCGCCGAGGCCTTTCTCGACAGGGCGTCGATCCAGCAGGCCCTGACCCGGCTTGATCGGCAGACCCTCGCGGTGCTCGCGGCCGCCGGCCAGCTCGCCGACCAGACGGGGGACGCCCCCGACCTCGCCAGGGTGGAGGCCCTGCTGTCCTCGATCGCGGGCAGCGCCCCCACCGCCCAGGTGATCGCCGAACGCGCGGACCAGGCGCGCGCCATGCTGCTGCTCGAGGAGGACCCGCTGACGGTCGCCCCCTACGACGGCGTGCGCCAGCAGTTGCGATCGTGGCCGGCCTTCGGCCTTCCGGGACTTGCCGACCTCGCGCTTGCGACCCCGCCCGCCGCGCTCGAACCCGTGCCAGACGTCGACCGCAGATTCATCGACCGGCTGGGCGCCGAGCGCGCCTTCGCCGCCACGACCGCGATCACCGAACTGCTCGTCGAGATCGAACGCGATCCGGCCCGCGAACTCGCCAAGGGCGGGGTGGCGCTGCCGGACAGCAAGCGGCTCGCCAACGCGATGTCCGTGGATCTCGAGTCGGTCGCGAACCTCCTCGCCGTGGCCGACCGGGCCGAGCTGGTGGCCCGCGAGACCGGGTCCTGGATGATCACCGAGGCCGGGGCGTCCTGGCTGCTCGAATCCTCGGGCGCGCGCTGGGCCGTGCTCGCCGGCGCCTGGTTCGGTCACTTGCCCGGCGACATCCGAACCCTCCTCGGCGAGCGAACCCACGCCGTCTGGGGCCAGGGGCTGAGGGGCTACGTCGACTGGCTGTACCCGGCGGGCGGCGACTGGATGGACGAACGCATCACCGTCTACACCCGCGACGCCGAGCTGCTCGGAATCACGGCGAACCAGGCCCCCACCGGTCCCGGCTCCCTCCTGCTGGGCGACGCCCTGGACGACGCCGCGGCCGCCATGGCGGCCCTGCTGCCCGCCGAAGTGGAGCAGGTGTACCTGCAGCACGACCTCTCGGTCGTGGCGCCCGGGCCGCTCACTCCCCGGGTGGATGCCCGGCTGCGGTCGATCGCGGATGCCGAGAGCCGCGCCCTCGCCTCCAGCTACCGCGTGTCTACCTCGAGCGTCAACCGCGCGATGGCCTCGGGAGAGACCGCCGAGTCGATCCTGGAATTCCTGCGTAGCATCTCGCTCACCGGCATCCCGCAGCCCCTCGACTACCTCGTCGGCGAGGCCGCCGCCCGCTACGGACTGGTTCGGGTGGGCGTGGTCGATGCGCCGGGCACCGAGGCGAGAAGCTATCTGCGCTCCGACGACGAGCACCTGCTCGGCACGATCATGGTCGACCAGAACCTGTCGGCGCTCGGGCTCGCCCGGCTCGACGCCGGTCGGCTGGAGAGCCGGTTCTCGCGCGATGTCGTGTTCTGGTCGCTCAGCGACGCGCGCTACCCGATCGCGGCGGAGGATGCGACCGGGGAGATCATCGCGCTCCGACGACAGCGCACCGCGCGGTCGGCGGCAGCCGGCGCGGTCAACCCCATCGAGACGCTGATCGAACGCCTTCGGCTCGGCGGCGAGCCGGAGGAGGGCGAGGCCAGTCAGGCCTGGCTCATCCGCCAGCTCGACGTGGCGATCAAGGCGCGGTCGGCGCTGACCGTGAGCGTGAGCATGCCCAACGGATCGGTCATCGACTACCAGCTGGAGCCGACGAGCGTGGCCGGCGGGCGGCTGCGTGGGCGGGACAAGAAGTCGGCGATCGAGCGCACGCTGCCGCTCGCGAGCATCGCCGGGCTCGGCCCCGCGCTCTGAGTTCGGTCCGCCCGGTCGCACCCGCTGCCGCCTGCTGCGCCTGTCGCCCCGCAGCGCCTGCCGCCCCGCTGCCCCGCGGCCCCGCTGCGCCTGCCGCCCCGCTGCGCCTGCCGCGACGGCTCGCTGGGCCGCCGGTCGCCCGTGCATAACTCCGGCAGAAATCCGCGCCGACCGGCTCGCGCCCCGGAATCCCGGGCGCCGGGTACCCCGCCGCAAAATTCTGCCGGAGTTATGCACGCGGGTGAGTGAGCGAGGGAGGGCGGGTGAGGGCAGGTGAGGGCGGGTGAGGGCGGG